>NZ_CP150349.1:0-3347500 GCF_051521405.1 Sorangium sp. So ce726
ATGACGATTCCGAAACACGAGCCGCGCGAGGTCTTCGATCGGGCGATCGAGCATACGCGGGCGCTTTCCCCGGCCACTTTCGATCAGTGGTTCGGGGGAGTTCAGTTCGATGATCTGACCGACGGCGTCCTGACGCTGCGTGTCCAGAACGAGTTCGTCCTCGAGTGGGTCAGGGACAATTTCCTGCCAGCGCTCACGGACAAGATCCGAGAGCTCACCGGCTGGTCGGTCCAGGTCGCGTGGACGGTGGATCAGAACCTCGACGCGCCCATTGCGCAGCGCGTGGAGCTCACCCCGGTGCGCCCGCGGGCGCTCGTGGTGCGTCCGACCAGCGCGGCGCCGGCGCCGGCGCCCCGCCCCGAGCCGGCGCTCCGGCGCGTCCCGTCGATGCCGGACGACCTCAACCCGAAGCACACCTTCGCGAGCTTCGTCGTGGGCCCCTCCAACCAGCTGGCGCACGCGGCCGCGATCGCGGCCGCGGGCGGCGGGGGGCGCCGTTACAACCCGCTCTTCATCTGCGGCGGCACGGGGCTTGGCAAGACCCACCTCATGCACGCGATCGCGCACCGCGTCTACGAGGGCAGGCCGGACGCGCGGATCATCTACGTCTCGGCCGAGAAGTTCACGAACGACTTCATCACGGCCATCCAGCACCACCGGATGGACGAGTTCCGCACGCGGTACAGGTCGAGCTGCGACGTGCTGCTCGTCGACGACATCCAGTTCCTGGCCGGACGCGAGCAGACGCAGGAGGAGTTCTTCCACACCTTCAACGCGCTCCACACGCTCGACCGGCAGATCGTGGTGACGAGCGACAAGTACCCCCAGAACCTCGAGCGCATGGAAGAGCGGCTCGTCTCGCGGTTCTCCTGGGGGCTCGTCGCCGACATCCAGGTGCCGGAGCTCGAGACGCGCGTCGCGATCGTGCGGAACAAGGCGGCGCTCGAGGGCATCGCGCTCACGGACGACGTGGCGCTCTACCTCGCGCAGATGGTCCGCTCCAACGTCCGCGAGCTCGAGGGGACGCTGATCCGGCTGGCGGCCAAGAGCTCGCTCACGGGCCGCCCCGTCGACCTCCCGTTCGCGCGCGCCGAGATCACGGCCACGTCGCCGCCACGCGCGCAGATGATGAGCGTCGAGGACATCCAGCGCGCCGTGTGCCACCACTTCCACCTGCGCTCGATCGACCTCACCTCGAAGGACCGCCACAAGAGCGTGGCCTTCGCGCGCCACGTCGCGATGTATCTCTGCAAGCAGCGGCTGAAGTGCAGCTTCCCGGAGATCGGGCGGGCCTTCGGCAACCGCGATCACACGACGGTGATGAGCGCCGTCCGCAAGATCGAGGCGCAGCGCGACTCGGATCCGCAGGTCCGCGCCCACCTCGAGGCGCTCGAGAAGAAGCTCGCCGACGAGTGAGTCGCGCGCGCGCGACGCGGAAGGCGCGCGCACGGCACGAGAGCGACCTGCCGGCTACCGGGCCCGCTGTCCGCTAGCGGGCCGCTCGTCGCGTGGATCGCCGCGCGACGAGCGACGAGCGCGAGAGGTCAGAGCTCGGACAGCGCGGAGCGCGCGTCGTCCGCGACGAGCTTGTTGCCGTACGCGGACGCGAGATCGAGCACCTCAGCGAGCTCGCGCCGCGCCTCCTTGACCAGGCCCCGCTGCTTCAGGAGCGCGCCGAGCAGGTACCGGCTCTCGAGGGCGTCGGTGCGGTAGGCGCGCGCGTCGGCGTAGCGCGCGAGCTCGCGCAGGAGCTCGCCGGCGCCGGCCGCGCCGCTCAGCCCGTCCAGGTAGGCGAGGTGCGCGCGGTTGATGGAGGCGAGGCGCTCGTGGCCGCTCTCCTCGGCGAGCTCCTTCGACTCGGTGAGCGACGCGTAGGCGCGCGGCAGATCGCCGAGCCGCCGGCTCGCGTCGCCGAGGTTGTGCAGCGCGGCGGCGGTCTCGAAGCGCAGGCCCGCGGACCGGGCGAGGTCGACGGCGCGGGCGGAGCTCTTCACCGCCGCGTCGAAGTCGCGCAGGAACACGTGCACGAGGACGCGCTGCTTCTCGCGCTCACTCGCAGCCGCGAGGTCGCCCGGATCGCCGAGCGCCTCCGCCCGATCGAGGGCGCGGAGCGCCGCCGCGATGTCGCCCGTCGCCGCGCGCGTCTGGGAGATCGCGAGCAAGAGCCTCGGATCGTCGATCGCGCCCGTCGCCTCGAGCTGCTCGATGGCGCGCTCCGCGCGCGCGAAATCGCCCGTCCGGACGCCGATCTCCGTCTCGCACGCGAGCGCCTTGCGGCGGAGGTCCTCCCGATCGCCGGCGAGGGCGTAGGCCTCCTCGAGCCTCGCGTACGCGTCCGCGAAGAGATCCACCGCGCCGAGGGCGCGCGCCAGGTCGACGCGCGCCGAGAGCTTCTGCTCCGGCGTGCCGGCCTCGTCGATGCGCCTCAGCGTGCGGGCGGCGACGTCGACGAGGTCGGGCGCGGAGCGCACGCGCACGACGACGTCCGCGAGCGCGCCGAGCCACGCGGAGAGCTCCGCCGGCGAGCGGTGGGCGTGGTCGCCGAGATCGAGCGCCTGGAAGATGAGCCGGAGCGCAGGATCGAGCTGGCTCGCGCGGATCTTGTGGAGCGCCGCGCGCGCGTAGAACGTGGCGGCGCGGTCGCGATCGCCGGCCTGGTAGAAGTGCTGCCCGATGCGCTCGGCGTGCTCGGCGCCGTCCTCGCCGACGACCGCGACGTACGCCGCCGCGGCCGCGGCGTGCAGCTCCCGGCGGAGCTCCGGCGGGATCGCGTCGAGGACGATCTCCCCGTGCATGGGCGACGCGAAGCTCGCCTGCGCGGGGCCCTTGAGCCGCAGCAGATCGCGGGTCGCGAGCCCGGAGATCGCGCGGTTCACCGCCGGGAGCTTCTGCTGGAGGAGCGCCGCGAGGACCTCGGTCGGCACCGGATCGCCGAGGATGGCCGCCGCCTGGAGCACGGCGCGGTCGCTCGGGTCGAGCCGCCGCACCCGGGTCGCGATGAGCGTGCGCAGCGAGCGCGGCACCGCCGACGCGCCGTCGAGCCGCGCCTTCACGACGCCGCTGACGACGCTGAGCGCGCCGGAGTCGCTCAGCTCCTTGATGAGCTCCTCGAGGAAGAGCGGGTGGCCGCCGGCGCGCTCGCGGCAGAAGGCGACCACGTCGGGCGGCAGGAAGTTCGCGCCGATGCGCGCCGACATGAGGCGCGCGCTGTCGCTGTCCGAGAGCTCCCCGACCTTGAGCCGGTAGAAGTGAGGGTGCGCCTCGAGCAGCGGCGGCGGGTCGCTGCGCGTCGCCAGCATCAGCACGGCGCGGAGCCCGCCGGCGCGGCCCGCGGTGGCGAGCAGGGTCTCGGCGGTGAGCTGGTCCATCGCCTGCGCGTCGTCCCACGCGAAGCAGTGGAGGCGATCCTCGCAGAGGCTCTGCACCATGCGCGGGAACGCCGTGCGCAGGATCGCGGTCGTCCCCTGCGGCGCCCGCTTCTCGGCGAGCGCCGCGCCGAGCTGACCGAGCACGGCCGCGGACTCGTCCTCGCGCAGGCCGAGCGCCCGCAGCCGCGGCAGCACCGCGCGGATGTGCTCCTCGTCGTCGCCCTCCTGGATGCCGCAGAGCACCTGGAGCATGGCGGTGAGGCCGCTCCACGGGACGTCGGCGCCGTTGTGCGGGCACGAGGCGACGTAGACACCGACGTTGTAGTCGCCCTTCGAGAGCCGCCGCTCCATCTCGGCGAGCAGCCGCGTCTTGCCGATGCCGCGCTCCCCCTGGATGACGACGATCTGCGCGCGCTTCCTCGTGGCGGCGGCCAGGATGTCGCCGAGCTGCTTGAGCTCGTCGCGGCGGCCGACGAAGCGGCCGTACGCGCCGTCCGGGGGCTGCGCGGAGGTGACAACGCGCCCCCCCTCGGGCGCTGTCCGGCCCGCGCCGGGCAGTTCCTCGGTCGTGAACGCGTTGCGGAGGACGCGCCCTGTCAGGTTCGACACGGCGACCTGGGACTCGGTCGCGCGGGCGAGCGCCTGGGCGGAGGCGATGAGCGAGGTGAGCCGCTCGTCGCGGATCGGGGCGCCGGCGCTGTCGACAAGGATGCGGGCGAGGTGGATGCCGGCGGAGACCGCGGCGCCACCGCCGCGCGAGCGCAGGATCACGAGGGCGGCGCGCACCGCGGCCTCCGTGTCGCGGCCGTCGGCGTCGCCGAGCCCGAAGATGGCGACGAGCTGCGACGCCTCCTGCTCGAGCAGCAGCGCGCCGTAGCGCGCCAGCACATCGCGGGCGCGCGCCATGCGCCTCGCCGCGTCGTCCTCGGATCCCGTGAAGATGAGCACGAGCGCCGTGACCTCGCGCCGCTCGCCGAGCCCGCGCGCGGCCGGGCCGCTGTCGGCCTTCTCGAGCAGCTGGAGGAGCCCCGACGCCGAGCGGCTGCGCGTGCTCGTCGTGTGCGGCACCTCGACGGGCGTGCGCTCGTTGGCCCCGTTCGGCTCCTCCTGGAGCACGGCGCCCGCCTGGATCTCGGCGCTCTTCTCCTCGTGGAACGGCTCCAGGAACTCGGCGAGGTCGTTCGCCCCGAACCGCTCGGCCGTCGCGTAGAAGAAGCCGAGGAGCGCCTCGTGCAGCCGCCCGGCGTCGGGGAACCGATCCTCGGGGTTCTTCGCGAGCATCGTGCTCACGACGTCGACGAGCGACCGCGGCACGTCGGGGCGCACGAGCGCGAGCGGCGGATACTCGCTCGCCTGCAGCCGCCGCATGATCTCGAACGCCGTCGGCGCCGCGAACGGGTTCGATCCGGCGAGCATCTCGTAGAGCACCGTGCCGAGCGAGAAGAGATCGCTCCTGCCGTCGATCGCGCCGGCGCGCGACTGCTCGGGGCTCATGTAGGCGAGCTTCCCGCGGATCCTCCCTGCGCGGTTCTCGCCGACCTCCTCGTCGGTCATCGATTGCGTCGCCTTCGCGATGCCGAAGTCGGTGACCTTCACCTCGCCCTCCCAGGAGAGCAGGATGTTCTGCGGAGAGATGTCGCGGTGGACGATGCCGAGGGGGCGCGACTGCTCGTCGCGCCGCCGGTGCGCGTGATCGAGCGCCTTCGCGATCTCGGCCGTCATGAAGACGGCCATGGCGAGGGGGATCGGCCTCTTCGCCCTCCGGCAGCGGGCGAGGAGCGTCGCCAGGTCGAGCCCGGGGACGTACTCCATCGCGATGAAGTAGCTGGTCGGATCGCCGTTCGGATGATCGACGCGGCCGAGGTCGAACACCTGCACGATGTTCGCGTGCGAGAGGCGCACGGCGAGCTTGGCCTCGTGCACGAACATGTCCACGAAGCGCCCCTGCTCGGCCAGCTTGGGGAGGATGCGCTTGATGACGAGGACCTTCTCGAACCCCTCGACGCCGAAGCTCTTCGCCTTGAAGACCTCGGCCATGCCGCCTTCGCCCAGGCGCTCGAGCAAGCGATACCGCCCGAAGGTCTCGTTCAGCATCGCCCCGCCTGCGCGCCACGCAGCCTCGCGCCTGGAGCGCGCGCGGCGCTCCGGAGGGGACGGCCTGCGATCGGCGCGCGAGCCGGCGCCGACGCCCCGGCCGCGTCGCCTAGCCGAGCGTCATGTCTCGACGGCCTTGTTTGCGCCGGCGTCATCGTCCCCTCCATACATCGACTCCGCGATCCGGAACGCCGCCCCCTCGAGACGCGCATACGCGTCCCGGAGCGCGTCGAGGTCGCCGCCGGCTTCGAGCAGCTTCCGCAGCGCCGCGCACTCGGCGTGGACCTCGCCGAGGAGCTCGGCGTCGAGCAGATCGCCGTAGCCTTCGAGGGCCTGCTCGGTCGTGTAGACGAGGGTCTCGGCCTGGTTGCGGAGCTCGGCGAGATCGCGCCGGAGCGCGTCGGTCTCCTTGAACCGCTCGCCCTCCGAGACGAGCCGCTCGACCTCGTCCGGCGTGAGGCCGCTCGTGGGGGTCACCCGGATCTCCTGCACCCGCCCCGTCCCGAGATCCCGCGCCTCGACGCGGACGATCCCGTTCTCGTCGATGCGGAAGGTGACCTGGATCTTGGGCAGCCCGCGCGGCGCGGGAGGGATGCCGGTGAGCTCGAAGCGGGCGAGGCTCCGGCAGTCCGCGGCCATCTCGCGCTCGCCCTGGAGCACGTGCACGGGGACGAAGCTCTGGTTGTCGACGCTCGTCGTGAAGATCTCGCTCCGCTCGGTGGGGATGGTCGTGTTCCGCGGGATGAGCTTGAAGCTCACGCCGCCGCCGGTCTCGACGCCGAGCGACAGCGGCGTCACGTCGAGGAGCAGCACCTCGTCCACCTGTCCGGAGAGCGCGGCGCCCTGCAGCGCGGCCCCGACCGCGACGACCTCGTCGGGGTTCACGCCCTTGTTCGGCTCCCGGCCGAAGAACTCGCGCACCGCCGCCTGCACGGCGGGCATCCGGGTCATGCCGCCGACGAGCACCACCGTGTTGACGGCGGAGACGGGGAGCTTGGCGTCCCCGAGCGTCGCGCGAGAGACGTCGATGGTCCGCCGGATGAGGCCCTCGCAGAGCATCTCGAGCTCGTTGCGCCGCATCGTCCGCTCGAGGTGGAGCGGCCCGCCGCCCGGGCCGACGGCGATGAAGGGGATGTTGATCTCGGTCTCGAGCGACGACGAGAGCTCGTGCTTCGCCTTCTCGGCCGCCTCCTTGAGCCGCTGCAGCGCCATGCGGTCCCGGCGCAGATCGATGCGGTTCTTCCCCTCGAACTCATCGGCGAGCAGGTCGATGATCCGCTGGTCGAAGTCCTCGCCGCCGAGGTGCGTGTCGCCGCCGGTCGCCTTGACGCTGAAGACCCCGTTCGCGATCTCGAGGATCGAGATATCGAACGTGCCTCCGCCGAGATCGTAGACCGCGATCGTCTCGGCCTTCACCTTGTCGAGGCCGTAGGCGAGCGCCGCGGCGGTCGGCTCGTTGATGATCCGGCGCACGTCCAGCCCGGCGATCCGCCCTGCGTCCTTCGTCGCCTGCCGCTGCGCGTCGTCGAAGTAGGCGGGGACGGTGACCACCGCTTCCGTCACGGGCTCGCCGAGGAACCGCTCGGCGACCTGCTTCATCTGGCTGAGGATCACCGCGGAGATCTCGGGCGGTGAGTAGTTGCGCCCCTTGACCTCGACCCACGCGTCGCTGTTCGGCGCCTCGACGATCTTGTAGGGGGCGAGGCTGATCTGCTTGCTGACCTCGGGCGCGGTGAACTTGCGGCCCATCAGCCGCTTCACCGCATAGATGGTGTTCTGCGGGTTCGTGACCGCCTGGCGGCGCGCGACCTGCCCGACGAGGCGCTCACCGCTCGCGGGAAAGCCGACCACGGAAGGCGTGGTGCGCGCGCCCTCGGCGTTCGGGATCACCCGAACATCGTTGGCCGAGGCGACGCCTGCCCCTTCGACGACAGCCACGCACGAGTTCGTCGTCCCGAGATCGATGCCGATCACCTTCCCCATATGCGGCGAAAGATACTACAGGCCTGGATGCTCGCCGGGTGGGGAGACGACCTGGGCGCCCGCGATATTTGGGGAGATCGTGCGGCGAGGTAGCGGGGCACGGCAGATCCCGGACAGGATCACCGCCATGATGCGCACCGCGCCGGGGGTGTGCGCCGAAGGAGCCGGCGCGACGCCGCGCGGAGGCTCAGTTCGCTGCGGGCGCCGGCTCGACGGGCGAGCCCTTCGAGACGACGACCATGGCCGCGCGGATCAGGTAATCGCCCAGCATGTACCCCGGCTGGACCTCCGCGATCACGACGCCGGCGGGGTGCTCGGTCGAGTCGAGCTGCTGGATGGCCTCGTGCACGCTGGGATCGAAGGGCTTGCCGACCGCGGCGATGCGCTTGATGCCCATGCGCTCCAGCGTGTCGACGAACTGCTTCGTCACGATCCGGACGCCCTCGGCGACCGACTTCACGTCCGGCGCGCTCTCGGCGTGGCTGGCGGCGCGCTCGAGGTTGTCGAAGACCGGGAGCAGATCCTTCAGGATCGCCTCGCGGCCGCGGCGTTGCGCCTCTTCGACCTCGCGCCGCGAGCGCTTACGGAAGTTGTCGAAATCCGCGGCGGTGCGCAGCAGCTGCTCGCGCATCCGCGCGGCCTCGGCCTGCACCTCGCCTAGCTTGTCTTCGGGGGTGGGGGCCTGCTGCTCCGCGGGCTCTGCGCGCTCCGCCTGCGCCTCCGCCGTCTCCCCCGTGTTCTGGTTCGACCCATTTTGTTCCGTATCGCTCATAGGACGGCGGCACTATAACCAGCCGCGATCCGCTGGCAATCGCCAGGTCCATGGTCGGTCCGGCGGCGAGCGCCGGCGTCCGAGCGCGCCGGCGCTCGCCGCCGGGCCGGCCCAGGACGCCCGCGGGGGTCGGCGCGCGGGCGCTCCGGACGCGCTCCGGGTGCGCTCCGGGTGCGCTCCGGGTGCACGGATTGCCCGGGTCTCCACGATCCGCTGTGGGCGCTGCATCGACCGTTTGCTCCGACCCCCCGCCCGGCGTTAGATCGCCCCCCATGAGCATCGCCACAAGCCCCGCCGCCGAACCCCCTCCGGCGAACGCCTCGACGCCCGCCAGCGCGCCGCTCCTCGCGGCGCAGAAGCACCTCCTCGGCAACTACCGCCAGCCGCCGTTCGTCCTCGACCGCGGCAGGGGATGCGAGCTCTTCGATACGGAGGGGCGCCGGTACCTTGACATGTGCGCCGGGGTGGCCGTGGCTTCGCTCGGGCACGCTCACCCGCGGCTCGTGGCGACCATCTCCGAGCAGGCCGGTCGCCTGATGCACGTCTCCAACTATTTCTTCAACGCGGAGAACCTCCGCCTCGCCGAGGAGCTCTGCGCGAAGACCGGCTTCGACCGCGCCTTCTTCTGCAACTCAGGCGCGGAGGCGAACGAGGCGATGCTCAAGCTCGCGCGCCGCCATTTCTTCAACCGGGGCGAGGAGGGGCGCTACCGGATCATCGCGTTCGACAACGCGTTTCACGGCCGCACCCTCGGCGCGGTCGCCCTGACGGGGACGCCGAAGTACCGCGAGGGCTTCGGCCCGTCGCTCAACGGCGTCACGCACGTGCCTTACGGGGACGTGGCGGCGGTGCGCGCCGCCATGGGCCCGGACGTCGCCGGGATCCTCGTGGAGCCGGTGCAAGGGGAGGGAGGCGTGCTGCCGGCTCCGGCCGGGTTCCTCGCCGAGCTGCGGCGCATCACCGATGAGCACGGCGCGCTGCTGCTCATCGACGAGGTGCAGACCGGCATCGGGCGCACGGGGCACTGGCTCGGCGCGGCGTATGACGGCGTCCAGGGCGACGCCGCGGCGCTCGCGAAGGGGCTCGGCGGTGGGTTCCCGGTCGGCGCGCTGGTGCTGCGGGAGCGGCTCAACGGCGCGCTGCCCCCGGGCTCGCACGGCTCGACCTACGGCGGCAACGCGCTCGCCTCCGCCACGGCGCGCACGGTGCTCGCGGTCATCGAGGAAGAGAAGCTGTGCGAGGCCGCCCTGAAGCGCGGCGAGCGGCTCGGCCGCGGCCTCGCCGCGATCGCCGCGCGGCTGCCGGGCGTGTGCCTCGGCGAGCGCGGGCGCGGGTTGCTCCGCGGGCTCATCCTCGCGCCGACCGTCGACGCGCGCGCCGCCCTCGGCCGCGCGCGCGATCGGGGCGTGCTGCTCACGATCGCCGGCAACAGCGTGCTCCGGTTCACGCCGCCCCTGATCGTCAGCGAGGCGCAGATCGACGAGGCGCTGGCCGAGGTCGAGGCCGCGCTCGCCGAGACGCCGGCTGCAGGTTGAGGTGGTCGCCTCGCGCGCCGCGGGTCCCGCCGTCGCACCCGTCCCGTGCTCGGGCTGCAGCAAGCTGATCGATCCGCTGCGCGCGGGGCAGGTGGCGATCTTCGATCAGCGGTTCCATTACTTCTGCAACGCGCGGTGCCGCCACGCCTTCCTCGGTGAAGCGCCGCCTTCGCCGGGCGACGGCCGGCCTGCTGGCCTCGCGGCGTCGGGCGCGCCCTTCGCCGGCGTTTCTTCCCGGGGACTCCCGTCGGGCGCGCCGCCCGGCGCCGGCGCGCACCACGCCTCCACCACCCCGCGCGCGGAGCCCGCGCGGGCGAGCGCCGACGAGGGCGCGGCGCGCGTCGCGGATCTCGACGCGCCGATCGTCGACGCGTTCCCGCCCGTGTCGCTCGACGAGAGGCTCCCGGACCTGCCCGTCCTCGATGACGATCGCGCGCTGCTCGAGCCCATCGGGAACACCATCCTGAGCGAGGAGCCGCAGCGCTACGACGCGGTCGAGGCGCGGGACATCGGCGCGCTCCTGCTCGTGCTCGCGATCATCGCGGGGACGCTGGCCGTCGCGCTCACCCTCGCCGGGGACGCGAAGCTCGTCATCGGCGCGCGCATCGTGCTCGCCACGGTGAGCGCCGGGATGCTCCTTGGCCGCGCCGCCACGACAGCGCGCGACGCCACCGATCCGCACCCGGCGCCGATGCTCGCGCCTGTCCTGGGCGGGCTCGTGGCCGCCGTCTGGGCCCTCTTCGGTCAGGACCGCGCCCTCGCGGCCGAGGCCGCGTCGCTCGCCGGCGTGATCGCCACCGCCAGCGCGATCAGCGCGTGGCTCATCGAGAGCGCCCGACATCGCGTGTTCGCGGAGCGGGCGTGGATCGGATCCGTGCTCTCGACGCCGGCGCGCCGGCCGCCTGGCGCGTGGGCGCAGGGCTCGGCGCCTGCCGACCGCGTCTCTCAGCGCGGCAGCGACGGCGGTCCGCTCGAGGGCGCTGGGGATGAGCTCTACGAGCTGCGACCGGGCGAGAGCGTCCAGGTCGACGCGGGGGAGGTCGTCCCCGTCGACCTCGTCGTCACGGGCGGCGATGTCGAGGTGCTCCCCTGGATCGGCGCGACCACGCCGACCCGCCGCCGCGACGGCGACCCGGTCGTCGCCGGGGCCACCGTGGTCCGGGGTCGTCTCGTCGGCGCGTGCACCTTCTCCGGCGGCGATCGCGCGGTCGCGCGTGTCCTGCTCGACGGCCGCCGCCGCGCGGACGCCCTCGCGCCCATCGCGCAGGCCTCCCGCGCCCTGACCGAGCGCTGGGCGATCGGCGCCGCGGCGATCGGCGCGCTCTCGGCCTTCGTCGCCGGGCGCGCTCCGGTCGAGATCGCGATGACCGCGGCCGCCGTGCTCGCCGCGCTGTCCACGGCGATCACGGCATCCATCGCCTCGGTGCACGTCGCGCGGGGCATCTTGCTCGGGCTCCGCCGGGGCATCGTCTACAAGAGCGCCGACGCCTGGGATCGCGCAGGGAAGACCTCGGTCGCCGTGTTCTGCGCCCGCGGCACGCTGCTGCTCGGCGAGCCCGAGCTCGCGGAGCTGGAGGCGACAGGCCAGAAGCTCAAGCCGAGCGACGTGCTCGCGCTCGCGGCCGGGGCGGAGCGCACCGAGGAGCATCCGGTCGCGACGGCGATCGTCCGCGCCGCGCGCGCCCGCGGCTTGCGGCCCGACGGCGTGCGCAACCCCAACTTCCACCCCGGCCTCGGCGTGACGGCAGTCACCTCGTCCGGCGAGGAGCTCTGCGTCGGCAACCGCGCGCTCATGCTCGAGCAGCGGATCTCGATCGCCGCGGCCGAGAGCCGCGTCGCCGAGCTCGAGGCGCTGGGGCGCACGGTGGTCCTCGTCGCGGTCGGCGCTCGCCTCGTCGGCATCATCGGCCTGCAGGACGGCCTGCGCCCCGGGGCGCGGGCCGCCATCCAGCACCTGCTCGACGCGCAGATCGAGCCCGTGCTGATGTCGGGCGACGCGCGTGAGACGTGCGAGGCGATCGGCCGCTCGCTCGACATCGATCACATCCGCCCCGAGATCCTCCCCGCGGATCGCGGCACGGAGGTGCGTCGCCTGATCGACGCGGGCACGAGCGTCGCCGTCCTCGGCCACGCGGGCGTCGACGACGCCGCGCTCGGCGCCGCGGACGTCTCCGTGGCGCTCGGCGCCGCCGGCTCAGCGCCCGCCGACTTCTCCACGGTCCTCGCGTCGGACGACGTCCGCGACGCTGCGCTCTCCCTCGCGCTCGCGCACCGCACGCGCCTCGAGGCGCGCGTCGGGCTCGCGCTCAGCGTCGCGCCGGCGCTCGTCGGCGCTGCGGTCATCGCCGCGTTCGTGCTCCCGCCCGCCTACGCGCCCATCGCCTCGCTGCTCGGCGGCGTCATGGCCGTCGTCCACGCCCGCGCGCTCGACGCGAAGAGCTGAGCGCCGGGCGCGGGCGCCGGGCTCCTCGCCGCGCCGGGGCGGGCTACGAGACGTCGGGCGTGGTGTCCTTGGCGTCGCGGCAGTCCGCGCAGACGCCGTACATCTCGTGCTTGTGCCAGGTCACCTCGAAGCCGTACTTCGCGGCGATCTCTTCCTGGAGCGCCTCGATCCGCGGCTCCTCGAACTCGATGATCTTCCCGCAGTTGACGCAGATCAGGTGGTCGTGGTGCGTGCTGGCGTCGTCCGCCAGCTCGTAGCGGCTAAGGCCGTCTCCGAACCGGCGCTCGGAGGCCACGCCGCACTCCGCGAGCAGCTTGAGCGTGCGGTACACCGTCGCGTACCCGATGCCTCGATCGTGCGCGCGGACCTCCGCGAGCAGATCCTCGATGGTCATGTGCGGGGCGCCGGAGAAGAACGTGTCGACGATCAGCCGGCGCTGCGCCGTCGATCTCAGCCCCTTCTTCGCCATGTACGCCTGGAGGCGAGCGCGTAGCCGGTCGAGGGCAACTTTGTCGACGTGGCTGGCGCTGCTCCCCTCTCTCTCCATGACGGCCATGGCAAGTTTATCCCGTTCGCGGCGAACCGCGTCAAGGCCGGTGACCGAGCCCACGTGGCGTGACCTCGCCGATGCTGCCCGTGCCCCGCTCGTCGCCGCTACTCGCCGACCTGCGCCATGTAGCTGATCTGAGCCGCCGAACCCCCGAGGGGGCTGAGCAGCGTGATGGGAGGCGCGACCAGGCCGGCCGCCGCCGTGTTGTCGATGACGACGTAGTAGAGGCCCGGGCGCAGCGCGTAGCGGCGGGTCTCGATGATCCCGGGCTGGAGAGGGCCGCCTGCCTGCACCGGGCCTGGCGGGGGACCGAGCGGCTTGCCGGTCTGGTACGCCTCGCGCCACGCGTCGCCGGTGGGCTTGTCGACGATCATGAGGTCCACGGGCGCGCCCTGCGCGCTGACCTTGAGGTAGAGCGCCTGGTCCGAGTCGGCGATCTCGAACGGCCCGAGGTAGTCGCGCTGGTTCGCGTACACCTCGACGGTCTCGTTCGCGAACGTGTACCGCTCCTCGTCCTCCGCCTCGAATGGGTGGTGCGGTCGCTGGGGCGGCATGAGGATCCCCAGCGTGAAGTCCTTCCCGGTCTCCTCGTTGTAGAGGACGGTGAACCCGCGGGTCAGCTCGCCCGCGACGATCTGGTTGCCGAGCAGGTTGGCGAGCCCCCCGAACGGCGGGACGTTGGCCATCACGTCGATGACCGGGTTCTCGACGTAGCCCAGCTGGAAGCTCGGGCCTTGCACGATCCGGTTCAGCCGTCCCCACACGTAGACGTTATCGTCCGCGAGCTGGAAGTCGGGTCGGTACTCGACGGACGTGGTGAGCGAGAAGCCCACCCGCTTGGCCGGCTGCATGTAGCCGTAGCCCGTGCCGGCGATGTGGACGGTGATCGTCTGGGCCGCGTCGTTGACGTCGTACGAGCACTGCATCGGGAAGAACCGCCCCATGGACGCCGATCTGTCCTGCAGGCGCAGCGAGACCCCGCTCTTCAGCATCTCGGGGCAGATCTTGCTGGCGCCAAAGTTCGAGAACAGGAACCAGCGGAGGGCAGGGCTCGCGTTCACGGGACCGCTGACGCAGGGGCAGCCGACGAACGTGAACGACAGCGCGACAGCGGCGAGCGCCAGCGCGGCGGACGCGCGGGAGAGCGGGGGTCTTCGTGCGGGCACGCGGGCTAACATAGCGGGTCGACCTCGGAGAGAGAGCGGGTTTGCGCGCGGGAGGACGGAGGACGGCCCCTCCCGGATCAGCGCACGAGATGCCATTGGACGCCGGGGGTCACCTCGAGATGCAGGTGATTTTTGTGCGCCCGGTCGTAGTTGGGCGTGAGGATCGACGTGAAGATGTGCTGATCCACGGCCTCGCACACGATGGATCGCAGCTCTCGCGCTGCCGCGTCCGCTGGAGGGCCGCTGCCCGCCCCCTTTCCGACCCCGCGGGGCCGCCCGGTCGGGCCGGCGCTCTCGCCGCAGACCGGCGCGCCGCGCCTGCCGACGAAGTCGCGCTCCACCTCGATCCAATCCTCCGCGAACCCGCCGCCGACGCGCTCCTTGATGAACCTGTAGGGGTCGATCGCGAGCCCGCCGGGGTGCCTCGTCGCGAGCCTGCCCTCGGGCCACATCCTGGACGGAGGCCGCCAGGCCGAGAACATCAGCACCTCGTCGATGTCGTGCGCGCGGAGGATCCGGCTGAAGTCCGAGAGCGCGAGCGCGAGGCGGCAGTCGAAGACGTCGTGCGGGTTGTCCGCGCGCTTGTGGGCCGGCAGCGCCGTCCGGTAGAGGACCCCGCCGACCCCCTGCATCAGCCGCACCGGAGCGAGCACGCCCGGCGCGCGCTGCACCGGCTCAAACGCGATCTTCCGCTGCGTGAGCGCCGCACGGCATTGCTCCGCGCTCATGGCCGCGTAGCGCGCCGACGGGTGCTTCGCCCAGTCCTGGTGGTACCTGACCTTCGGCTTGCCCTGCGCGCTCGGCGCGGCGGCGAGGGGGCCGAGCGCGAGGGCGAGCGCGCAGGCAGCGGCGGCATGGCGTGCGGGCGGCATCGTTGCGGTACATCCCTCGTGCGAAGCAAGGCAGGCCGACCCTCTCGGGGGGCCAAGTGACCACGACCACGCGGCCGGGTGGCCGAGTGGCCGACCGCGCCGCCATCCGGTGGAGCGGGGCCCCCGTGCGCGGGGTGGCTGGGCTGCTGCCGTGGCGGCCCGATCCTACCGCGACATTTGACCGGGCCGCGCGATCGCCTCAAAATGGGTCGCATGCGCGTCCGTGGGTCATGCGCCCGCACGTGCAGCTTGACGTATGGGAGCGAAGGTCCGGCCCGCATGGCTTCCCGGTCCGGGCGGTCCCTGGTCCAGGTAGCCACGGCGGCGCGCTTGTGCGCTGCATGCAGCTGACATGGGTGATCTTTCCAATCGATCTCGAAAGATCCTTTTCGCCGCGGTCACCGAGTTCATCGCAACGGGCGACCCAGTTGGCAGCAGGACGCTCGCCCGCAAGTACGGGCTGGATCTCTCGGCTGCTTCGATCCGCAACGTGCTCGCGGACCTCGAGGAGGCCGGGTACCTCCACCAGCCGCACACCTCTGCAGGGCGGATCCCGACCGATCGCGCGCTCCGGCTGTTCATCGACGCGCTCGTCGAGCTCCGGTCGCTGTCTCCCGAGCAGCAGGCCGAGCTGAGCGCCAGGTTCACCGAGATCTACGCGGGGGCGAGCGATCCGCTCCGCGAGACCGGGCGCTACCTCTCGGAGCTGTCCGGCGCCGCGGCGGTCGTCGCGGCGCCGCGGGCCGAGCTCCGCGCCCTCGCCCAGCTGCGCTTCATCCCGACCAAGCCAGGGCAGCTGCTCGCGGTGCTCGTCTTCGCCGACGGCTCGGTCGCGAACCGCTTCATCTCGGCCGACGAGGCGATCAACGAAGGCGAGCTCACCCGGATCCACAACCTGCTCGCCGACGTCATCGAGGGGCGCACGCTGGGCGAGATCCGGGACCTGTTTGCCCGCCGCCTCGCGGACGAGCGCCTCCAGATCGACGCGCTGAGGCGCCGCGCCTTCGAGCTCGGCAGCAAGGCGACGGCCGACGTGACCCGACGGAGCGAGGTCGTCATCGAGGGGCAGAACCGGCTGATCGATCTGCCTGAGTACGCCGACGTCGACCGGCTCAAGAAGTTGATGAAGGCGCTCGAGGAGCGCGAGGAGCTCGTCGATCTGCTCGACCGGACCCTCGCTGCCGGCGCGGGTGAGGTCACCGTGTTCGTCGGCAGCGAGGCAGGCGACCTTGGCGGAGGCCAGCTCAGCCTCGTCGCCGCGCCGTACATGGAGAACGGCCGCGTCGCCGGGACCGTGGGCGTGCTCGGCCCGACGCGGATGGACTACGCGAAGGTCATGCCGCTGGTCGACGCCACGGCCGCGGCGATGACCGAGGTCCGCGGCAAGGTCAAGTAGCGCCCTTCCGCTGCGGCTCACGGAGCCGATCGAGCACGTCGTCGAAGTCCGGGGGCGGCGGCGCCTGGAAGCGCATCGGCCGGTCGTCGGCCGGGTGGTTGAAGCCGAGCTCGGCCGCGTGGAGCATCAGCCGCGCGGCCGGGACCCTCGTCCCCCGGTAGTCCCGCACGTAGACCGTCTCGCCGACGAGCGGGTGCCCGGCCTCCGCGAGGTGGATGCGGATCTGGTGCGTGCGTCCCGTCTCGAGCCGGCACGCGACGAGCGTCACGCCCCCAGCGTCGGCTCCCTCCTGCGGTCCTCGGAGCACCTCGATCGGCTCCACGTGCGTCACCGCGAGCTGCCCCTCGCGCCGCCCCTCTCGCGCCGAGCCGCGCAGCCCATCGCCCCGATCCTCGACGAGGTAGCTGCGGTAGGTGCCGCGCGGGACGGCGCCGTGCGCGAGCGCCAGGTACTGCCGGTGCATCGCGCGGACGCGGAGCTGCTGCGCGAGGTGCTTCTTCGCGGCGAGCGTCCGCGCGAAGACCAGCAGCCCGCTCGTTCCCTTGTCGAGGCGCTGCACCACGCCGAGCGGCGCGCGCCCGCGCAGGCGGTCGCGCCTGGCCAGCACCTCGCGCACCAGCGCGTCGAGGGTCGCGGCCTGCTCCGCGGGATCCTCGTCGCCGTACGGGATGGTGCTCACCCCGGCGGGCTTGTTCACCACGACGACGCTCGCGTCCGCGTAGACCACGAGCTCGCCCTCGAGCTTGCGCCGCCGCACGGTCTCGGGCCTCGGCGCGTGCAGGCGGATCTCGATCTGCTCCCCGCTGAGCACCCGCCGACGGGCGCTCGTCGCCACCGCGCTCCCGACCAGCACCTTGCCGGTCTCGATCAACCGGCGCGCGTCGGACCACGAGACCGCGGCCAGCGCACGGACGGCCCCGTCCAGCGGGCGCCGATCCAGCTCGGCTGGCACCGTCCAGCGGCCATCCTGCGGAGGTCGTACCTGGGCGACCGGGTGAACGCCGGTCGTTTCGGCGGCTTTGTCTTCCTGGCGCGGCGGAGTGGCGGGTCGGAGCGGACGCATGTAGAGCTCACCGGGGCGCCTCGGCTCCGCCCACCAGCGTGGGACCGGGCTCTACCGGCGCGAAAAAACGCACATCCGCGGGGCCCGCGGGGGCGAAATACACCGCGAATGTTGACACATCGCGCGACCGGAGCCGAAGATATCCAGAGCCGTCATCGCTTTCTCGCCATCTGAGAGGAGACCCGTTCGTGGCCAGCACCCTTCTCGCCGTAGACGACAGCGTGACCATGCGCAAAGTGCTCGAAATCACCTTTGCGGGTCAGGATTTCCGCGTCGTGACGGCGAGCAGCGCCGACGCTGCGCTGCAGAAGCTCAAGAGCGATAAACCCGACCTGGTGATCGCCGACGTCACGCTCGAGCCGAAGAACGGCTACGAGCTGTGCAAGGCGATCAAGCAGGCCTCACCGGCGACGCCTGTCCTGATCCTGTCGTCCAAGCAGAGCCCGTTCGACCCCGCGAAGGGATCGGGCGCGCAAGCGGACGATCACATGGACAAGCCGTTCGACACCCAGCAGATGATCGACAAGGTCAAGAAGCTGCTGGCGTCGCGCGGCGAAGCGAAGCCCGCCGCCGCAGCGGCCCCTGCCGCCGCGGCGCCTGCGCCCGCGCGCTCTCCTGCGGCGCAGCCCGCCGCAGCGCAGCCGGCAGCCGCCGCGCAGCCCGCGGCCGCAGCGCAGCCGGCTGCCGCGCAGCAGGCGGCGGCGAGCCCGCTCCAGCGCGCGAAGACCCTCATCTACACGCCCAACGCGCCGGCCACGAGCGCTGCGCCGGCCCAGGCCTCCGTCAAGACGGCGCCGGGCGGCTCGGCGAACGTGCCGGTCACGACGACGATGGCCTTCTCGCCGACGCCGGTGTCCGGCCTGCCGAAGACCGCGACGGGGCCTGCCGCCGTCGCCGCGACCGCCTCCGCGCAAGTCAACGGCCAGATGGCGAGCAAGCTCGAGGGCCTAGGCCTCAGCTCCGAGCAGGTGGAGGCCGTGATGGCGCTGTCCCGCGACGTCGTGGAGCGCGTCGTGTGGGAGGTCGTTCCGGTGCTCGCCGAGACGATCATCAAGGAAGAGATCGCGCGCCTGACGAAGTAGGCGCTCACCGCGGCCGCCGCCTGGCCGTGGTTGTCGACCCGCCCCGTTTCCTGTCGTGCCGGCCAGGTGCACGAACGGGGCGGGGCGCCTTCGTGGGCGCCTGAGGCTCACCGATCCATGTACGGTACGGCGCTCCTCGCGCCGCGACGTCGCTCGCGGGGCGAGCGCGCTCGAGATCGCAGCGCGGGCGCATGCGACCGCTGCTTTGCCCGGCGACCCGGAGTTGCTACGCCAGGGCCGCGCCTCGTTCCGCGGTTGGCGCAGCCATGAACGACACACACGACAAACGCAGCGGTGCGCCCGCGGACGCCCGCGACGGGGCGGCCGCGGACGATCTGGAGAGCCCCAGCGCACCTGAGCCGCGCGCGCCTTCCCCTTGCGACGGGGCGGCGGAGAGCGACGGCTTGGTTGGGATGGACGGGGCTGCGGCCGACGCCGAGGAGGCTCGCCTCGTGCCGCAAGGCAACGCGCTCCGTTGGCGTGGCGCCGCCGTGTCCGCCGCGGGCGCTCTCCTCACGTTCGTCGTGATGGCGCTCGCGCCTCAGCTGCGCTGGGGCGTCCCGATCGGCGCGCTCGGCGTCGCCATCGCGGCGATCGGTCTGCTCGACCTGCTCGGCACGTTCGACGATCCCCCCGAGCGCGTCGCCACGCGCGTCGGGATCCGCGACCTGCTCGGCCCGCTCGCGCTGCTCGGGGGTGGGCTCGTCGCGCTCTTCGTCCTGATCACGCTGAGCGTCGCGGGTTTCTTCTCGCCGAGCCCCCGCTCGTCGGACGGCGCGCCGACGCTGCTCTCGGTGGCGGCGCCCGCCATCGCCGTCCCTGTCGCGTTTCTCACGGCGGTCATCGGCGCGTTCCGGTTCGGCGAGCGCCTCGGCCCCTTCCGGGTCGACGAGGCGGGAGCTCCGCGCCCTCTCGGCCGGCGGCACGGCTTCTGGCTCGTCGCCCTCGTCACGCTGCTCTACCTGCCCATGCTCGGGAGCCACTCGCTCACCGATCCCTGGGAGACGCACTACGGCGAGGTCGCGCGCGAGATCCTGGCCAGGAACGACTGGATCTCCCTCTGGTGGGCGCAGGACGGCTGGTTCTGGTCGAAGCCGGTGCTCGACTTCTGGATGCAGGCGCTCGCGATGGCGGCGTTCGGCGTCCGCTACCGGTCGGGCGAGATGCTCTCGGCGGCCGCCGAGGGGCGCACCCCGTGGCCCGAGTGGGCCGTCAGGCTCCCCGTCTTCGCGCTGACGCTCATCGCCGTCTATCTCCTCTACAAGGCCGTCTCGCGGATCTTCAGCCGCCGCGCCGGGCTGCTCGCGGGGCTCGTCCTCGCCACGATGCCGCAGTGGTTCCTGGTCTCCCACCAGACCATGACCGACATGCCCTTCGTCGCGACGATGGCCGCGGCGATGGCGCTCCTCCTGCTCGGCATCCACACCGACGACGCGGAGGAGGCGCGCGTCTACGAGGTGGATCTCGGCCCGCTCAAGGTGGGCCTCTCGGCCTATCACCTCGTGCTCGGGGCGATCCTCGCCTGCGCGCTGCCGCAGATCCTCTACCTGCTCTCGCGTCACGTCGAGATCGGCCTTTCGCCCTTCGGCCTCCACTTCCGCGGCGACGTCTTCAGCTCGGGCTCACCGGGCAACTGCGGTCTCCCCGGCAACGAGGCCTGCCGGTCGGTGCTGCCCGTGCTCCCCGGCCTTCAGCCCGCGCTCCAGGCGCTCGTCTGGGCGCAGACGCTCGCGATCGTCCTGTACGCCAGCTGGGGCGAGCGGCGTGTCCAGCGGCTCCTCTTCCTCTCGGCGTGGTTCTTCGCTGCCCTGTCCACGATGGCCAAGGGACCGGCGGGCTTCGGGCTCCCGGTGCTCTGCGCGCTCGGCTACGTCGTCGTCTCACGCCGGTACCGCGACGTGCTCAAGATGGAGATCCCCGTCGGGCTGCTCGTGCTCGCGTGCGTCGCGTTGCCCTGGTTCGTCGCGATGTATGCGCGGCACGGCCAGCCGTTCACCGACCGGCTCCTGTTCCACGACATGTTCAAGCGCGCCTTCACCCACGTCCACGACACGAACGAGGGCGACGACGTGAGCTTCCGCTATTACGTGTGGCAGCTCGGCTACGCGATGTTCCCGTGGACCGGGCTCGTGCCCGCATCGCTCGTGTGGTGGCTCAGGCGGCGCGAGGGGGCGGCGCCGGGGGAGCGCGGCTCGGCTGACGTCCGCCAGGGCGACGCCTCGGTGTTCCTGGCGATGTGGTTCCTCTTCGGCTTCGCGCTGTTCTCGCTGATGCTGACGAAGTTCCATCACTACATCCTGCCGGCCGTCCCGCCGGCAGCGATGCTCACGGGGATCCTGCTCGACGACATGCTGCGTCTCGAGGGGGGCGTGGGAGGGCTCGCACGCCGCTCGATCGGCGCCTCCTCGCCGGTGCAGTCGGCGCGCTCCGCCGCGGTGGTCAGCTACGAGCGCGCGATGCTCGGCGCCATCGCGCTCGGCGCTGCGCTCCTCGTGTTCCTCGTCGGGCGCGATCTCGCGATGGCGCGCGAGGGACAGCCAAGCCAGGCCAGGCTGCTGCACCTGTTCACGTACAATTACAAGCGCCCCTGGCCGCAGTCGCTCGACTTCTCCGCGGCCCTGTGGGCTTTCACCGTCGGCGCGGCTGCCCTGTGCTTCCTGCTGATGGTCGCGCGCTGGCGCCGCCAGGTCGTCTACGCGCTCCTGTCGCTCGCCGTCGTGTTCACGGCGTGGGGGATCGACGTGTACTTCGTGCGGACGTCGCCGCACTGGGGGCAACGCGAGACGTTGCTCGCCTACGTGCGCGCGAGCCAGCAGATCCCAGGGCCGCTCGTCGCTTACCAGCTGAACTGGAAGGGCGAGAACTTCTATGCCGGCAACCGGCTGGCGGCCTTCGTGTCGAGCGGAAAGAAGTTCCAGGATTACGTCAATGAGCAGAAGAAGAAGGGCGTGAAGACCTTCTACTTCGTCACCGAACACGGACGCACGGGCTCCTTGTCGAACGAACTCGGCAGCCCTCGCATCTTCGAGAAGCTCACTTCCATCGAGCTCAACAACAAGTTCGTTGTGGTGCGAGCGACGTTCGAGTGAGCCGAACGGAACCGGAAGGCGCTTATCTCACCAGCGCTGTCCGGCTGTGACGCTGTACGCCTGCTCCGGTCCGGGGAATGCCGCTGTCGATGTTCGGCGGTAATGCTGAATCAGGAGTGTCCTTGCATCTCTGTCGCCATGGCGGCGCAGCAGCGCAAGGGGACTCCCGCTGGGACGTCCTAAGTACTTGAATCGCCTTGAAGAAGTCGTAGGCACGCGCCCTGCTATCACGTGGAATCGAGCGTTGCGGCGGAGACCTTCCCCCCCCAGGTCCGCTGCGACGCTCTCTTTATTTCCGCAGATGCGCCGGCCGCACATTATGCGACCAGCTCATCCGCTCCTGGCGCTCCCAGGGGCAGCTTGCAATGCAGTGAAATGTCGATCCAGCGCGTCCAGGAGACCTGCTGTGGTGCTCACCTCGGCGGTCACGCCGATCCGGAGCCCCCGCTTCTCGGCGGTCGCGGTCGTGATCGGCCCGATGCTCGCGAGGAGCACGCGGTCGAGGCGCGCTGCGGCGCCCTCGCCGAGGAGGTCGCAGAGGCTGTCGACGGTGCTGCTCGAGGTGAGCAGCACAA
Organism: Sorangium sp. So ce726; assembly: GCF_051521405.1. NCBI lineage: Bacteria > Pseudomonadati > Myxococcota > Polyangiales > Polyangiaceae > Sorangium > Sorangium sp. So ce726. The sequence goes on from NZ_CP150349.1 coordinate 21,989, forward strand.
CGTCGATCTCGCCCGCCGAGAGCGCCCGGAGCAGCTCTTCGCGGCGACCGGCCGAGGCAGGGCGGGTCTCGTAGACAGGCACGACATCCACCTCGCAACCGGCGGCGCGGAGGCGCTCGGGGAGCACCTCGCGGGCGACCAGCGCGCGCGCGAGGAGCACGCGGACTCGAGGGGACGCCGCCCGGCGTTCGGCCAGCGCGGGGTCGGCCAGGATGGCCTCCGCGAGCTCCTCGCCGCGGAATTCCCGCGGGACGATATCGGCGCGGACGCCGCGCGCGGCGAGCGCGGCGGCGGTCCCGACGCCGATGGCGGCGAGGCGCGCAGGGCCCAAGGCGCGCGCGTCCAGGCCGAGCCGCTCCATCTCCTTGAAGAAGCAGGCCACTCCGTTCTCGCTCGTGAAGACGACGGCGTGGTAACCGGAGAGGCCGCGGACAGCCTCGGTGACGCGCGCGGGGTCGGGGGGCGGGTGGATCTCGATGGTCGGGAGCTCCACCGCCTCGCCGCCGCGGAGGCGCACCAGCCTCGACGTCGAGCGCGCCTGGTGACGCGGCCGGGTCACGAGCACCCGCTTGCCGAAGAGCGGCTTCCTATCAAACCAGCGGAGCGTGTCGCGCAAGCCCGTGACGGCGCCGACGACGATGACCGCGGGGCTCTCGATCCCTGCCTCCCTCACGCGGCGAGGCAGCTCGTCGAGGCGGCTCGAGACGACGCGCTGGTCGGCCCGCGTGCCCCACTGGATCGCCGCCGCCGGCGTCGCGGGATCGCGGTGCCCCGGCCCCGTCAGCCCCGCGACCACCGCGTCGAGGGCCTGCATGCCCATCAGGACGCAGATGGTCCCGCGGACCGAGGCGAGCTCGCTCCAGTCGAAGGATCTTCCAGCCCGGGTGACGCCGCTGACGATCATCACGCTGGAGGCGATGTGCCGGTGCGTCAGCGAGATGCCGGCGTAGGCCGTCGCGCCGAGCGGAGAGCAGACGCCCGGCACCACCTCGAACGGCACTCCGGCCCGCGCGAGCGCCTCCGCCTCCTCCGAGCCACGCCCGAAGAGGAACGGATCGCCTCCCTTCAAGCGAACGACGCTGCGGCCCTCGAGGCCGAGCGCGACGAGCTCTGCGTCGATCTCCGCCTGCTTCGCGTCCTTCACCACCCGATCGCCGCCGCGCTTGCCGACCGAGCGCACATCGGCGCCCTCCCGCACGCGGTCGAGCAGCGCGGGGTGGACGAGCTCGTCGTGCAGCACGACGTCTGCAGTGGCGAGGAGCTCTGCGCCGCGCAGCGTGAGGAGCCCCGGATCCCCCGGGCCGGCGCCGACCAGGTACACGACGCCTGGCCTGGCCGCGCCCGGCGCTCCGTCGTTCATTGCCCCCGCAGCCGCCGCGCCGGGGCCCTCCTCGGAAGGATCGTTACGCCTCGGAAACACAGTCAAACTCCCGTCATTCTCTCGTTCATGCATGGCAGACGTTGATTGTCATAGCGATTCTGCAGTGATGTTGACCCGGTGCGTTATGGGATTAGAATCGCATCCGGTCGATTCAACGTCCGGCGGTTTCTGGAGTCCATTCGATGAGATCGGTGAAACTGGTCGAGGAGCTGCTGAGCTCAGAGCGCGGCTTTCCGGACCGATGGTACGTCACCAACGGGGAGCGCTCGGTCGGGCCGGTCAAGCTCGACCAGCTCGCGCGCGGCATCGAGAGCGGAGTGGTCCCCCTCGATAGCTTCGTCCGCAATGAGGCATGGACCGTGTGGTGCCCGCTGTCCGACATTGCAACGGTCACGGTCGCCGCCACGGCGACGCCTGCGGAACAGCCGGAGGAGGGCTCGGCAGCGGATGACGACGACGACACGCTTCCGCTGTCGTCCCAGCAGACGCCCCAGCCGATGACGTCGCGCCCCGGCTCGGCGGCGCGCTCGGCCGCGCGCTCTGGAGCGGCCCACCGCTGAGCGATGGCTCCGCGCGCGGCGGGGCGAGCGCGGCCGCAAAGCGGGAAGTGGAAGGCCGTTCTCATGCTGGCGGTTTCGGGCGAACACTAACCGATTCGCAGCGCCCAGGCGATCCGCGGATCGCGCGCTCCTCTGGACCGGAGCGGCTCACGCGGGCGCAGGGCTGCTATGCTCCGCCGCCGTGTTCCCCACGAAGAGACCGCGCCGGCTCCGTCGCTCGCCCGCCCTCCGCGCCCTGGTACGCGAGACAACCCTCCATCCGGGAGATTTCATCCTCCCCCTCTTCTTCAACGAGGCGCTCGACGCGCCTCGGCCGGTCGGGACGATGCCGGGCGTCTCGCAGCTGCCCGTGAGCGCCGCGGCAGCGCAGGCGCGGCTCTGCAAGGAGCTCGGCATCGGCGGGACGATCCTGTTCGGGCTCCCGCGCACCAAGGATGCGTCGGGCACGAGCGCTTACGACCCGGACGGGCCCGTTCCGCGCGCCGTGAAGGCGATGAAGGAGGCCGTGCCGGAGCTGCTCGTGATCACCGACGTGTGCGTGGACGAGTACACCGATCATGGCCACTGCGGCCTGCTCCGGCAGGACGCGTCCGGGGCGGTGGACGTCGACAACGATGCGACGCTGGAGGTGCTCGCGCGAGCGGCGGTGGTCCACGCCAAGGCGGGGGCCGACGTGGTCGCGCCGAGCGACATGATGGACGGCCGGGTCGCCGCGATACGGCGCGCCCTCGACGCCGAGTCGCTGACAGGGACGGCGATCCTCTCCTACGCGGTGAAGTACGCGTCCGGCTTTTACGGGCCGTTCCGCGAGGCGGCCGACTGTGCGCCCAAGTTCGGCGACCGGGCGGGCTACCAGATGGACCCCGGGAACGCCCGCGAAGGCCTGCGTGAGGCGGCGCTCGACGAGGAAGAGGGGGCCGACATGCTCATGGTCAAGCCCGCGCTCGCGTACCTCGACGTCATCGCGCGCGTGCGCGAGGTGACGACGCTCCCGCTCGGCGCGTACAACGTCAGCGGCGAGTACGCGATGATCAAGGCGGCCGCGGAGCGCGGAATGATCGACGAGAAGCGCGCCGTGCTCGAGCTGCTGACGTCGATCCGGCGCGCCGGAGCGGACTTCATCCTCACCTACCACGCGCTCGACGCCGCGCGCTGGCTCGGCTGAGCGATGCGGAGCCAGGGCGCAGGCGGGAACGCCGCGCAGCGCTTGAGGTGGTCCGGCGCTTCGGTGGCGTGCGCGTTCGCCGCGTTCGTGGCGGGGTGCTCGCCGAACAGGTGCGACCGGTCCGAGGAAGCGAACCCGCCGATCGAGTTCGTCGAAGCCACACCGGAGGGGGGCATCTACGAGACCTCGGCGCCGGACGGCGAGCTCCTCTACTTCCCGGGCGGCATGCGGTACGCGCTCAAGCATCACCTCGGCGCGCGCCCGCGATGGTGGCAGGTGTACCTGTCGTTCGAGCGCGACGGCACGAAGAGCGGCGGGACGCTGGCGCAGGCGGCGGGCAACCAGGCCGAGGTGCCCTGCGTGGACGACCAGCACCTGATCGTCGTCAACGGCAGCTGCTCCGAGTACTGGCTGCGGGTGGTCGCCGGGGGCGCGATCGGCGCCGATGACGGCGCGACCGGAGCCGCAGGAGGCGCGGCCGGCGCCGACGGCGATGGGATGGGCGCCGCCGGGGGCACCGTCGTCAACAGGTGTTACGGCGACGACGCCGATGTCGGCGGTGAGAGCGCGGAGCCCTAGGGCCCGCGCTCCTAGGCGTGCGCCGCCGCCTGCCGGGCGAACTGCAGCCGGTACAGCTTGCTGTAGACGCCGCCCGCGGCGAGCAGGTCCTCGTGCGTGCCCTGCTCGACGACGCAGCCCTTGTGGAAGACGACGATGCGATCGACGGCGCGGATCGTCGAGAGGCGGTGCGCGATGATCAACGCGGTGCGCCCCTCCATGGCTCCCTCGAGGGCACGCTGGAGGCGCGCCTCGGTGTCGCTGTCGACGTTGGCCGTGGCCTCGTCCAGGATGAGGAGCGGCGGGTCGCGGTAGAGGGCCCGGGCGAAGGCGATCAGCTGGCGCTCGCCAGCGCTGAAATTGCTGCCGCGCTCGAGCACGGGGGCGTCGAGCCCGCCCTCGCGCCGCTCGAAGAGATCGAGGGCGCCGATGCGGTTCAGCGCGTTCACCACCTTGGCCCGATCGGGGATCGCGTCGCCGGCCGCGATGTTGGTGAGCACCGTGCCCGGGAACAGGAACACGTCCTGGGGGACGACGGCGAACTGGCGGCGCAGCTCGTCGCGAGGGTACGCGCTGACGTCGCGGCCGAAGACGCGCACGACGCCCTCATCGACGTCGTAAAGGCGGAGCAGCAGCGAGGCCACGGTGCTCTTGCCGGCGCCGGTCGCGCCGACCAGCGCGACCTTCTCGCCGCGCCTCGCCGCGATCGACACGTGCCGCAGCACGGGCACGCCCGGCTTGTAGCCGAAGCCGACGTTGTCCAGCTCGAACGCGACGCCCTCGTCCGCTGCCCTCGCCGCGTCGCCGCCGCTCGTCGCCGCCGCCGTCGCGTCCTCGTCCTTGTTGTCGAGCAGCTCGAAGACGCGCTCCGCGCCGGCCATCGCGGACTGCAGCAGCGTGTACCGAGCCGAGAGATCGCGGATCGGGACGAAGAACATGTCGATGTAGGCGACGAAGGCGAACAAGGTCCCGAACGAGATCTCGTCCTTCAGGCTGTTCACGCCGGCGTACCAGAGCACCGCGGCGATGCAGACGCTCGAGACCATCTCGATGGCGGCGTCGAGCGTCGCGTCGAGCACGATCGAGCGGTTGTTCGCGTTGCGGTACGCCGCGTTGATCTCGTCGAACTCCTCGGCCGAGCGCTCCTCCCTGGCGTAGGCCTGCACGACGGCCATCCCGGACACCTGCTCGTTGAGGTACGCGTTCATCCTGGCCGTCTTCGCCCGCACCTCGCGGAACGCGTCGCGCATCCGCCGCCGCGTCCAGTTGACGCCGAGGGCGACAGGGGGGACCGCCGCGAAGGCGAGCAACGACATGCGCCAGTCGAGCGACACCATCACCGCGACGATGACGGCGAGCCGGAGGAGATCGCCGAACGCGTTGAGCGCGCCGGACGCGAACATCTCGCCGATCGCGTCCACGTCGTTCGTCACGCGCGTGACGAGCCGGCCGACCGGCGTGCGATCGAAGAACCCGAGGCGGCGGGTGTGCAAGAAGCCGAAGACGCGCAGGCGCAGGTCGGCCATCGCGCGCGCGCCGGCGAGCTGCATCAGGTAGAGCTGCGGGAAGGCGAGCGACTGCTCCAGGAGCATGACGCCCGTGAGCAACAAGCCGCTGCGCGTGAGGTGATCGAGCCCGCCGGGCGTGTCGAAGGCGTCGAGCGCGTCGCGCATGATGAGCGGGCGCAGCAGCGCCAGCAGCGCCGTGACGACGAGCAGCGCCAGCGACAGCGCGAGGTGCGTGCCCTGCGGGCGCACGAACGGCCACAGCCTCAGCAGCATGCGCGCGTCGTACGCCTCGCCGAGCCGTGACTCCTCGTGGAACCGGCTCAGCACGTCCTCGGTGCGGCTCGCCTTCGTCGCCCCGCGGCCCTTGGCTGTCGCCGCCTGCCCTGGCCGCCGCGGGCCCGCGCCCGCCTCTCCTGCGGCCGAGACGCCGCCCGATTTCGACCGCATCGTCGCGCTGTCTCCGTGAGCCGGCTGTGTCACGAGAGCCCCACCGGCTGCGAGGACGGCGACGCCTCGAAGGTCGCGAGATCCTCTTCGAGCTGCTGCTCCTCGGCGAACGACGCGTAGATCCCGCCCGCGCGGACGAGCTCGTCGTGCGTGCCGCGCTCGACGACCCGACCCTGCTCCAGCACGACGATCGCGTCACATCGCCGCGCAGCCGCGACCCTGTGGGTGATCAGGATGACGGTCCGTCGCGCGGCCTGCCGCTCGATCGCCTCGAGGATGGCCTGCTCGGTCTTCGCGTCGACGGCGGAGAGCGGATCGTCGAGGACGAGGACGTTCGGCTCGCGCACGAGCGCGCGCGCGAGCGCGACGCGCTGGCGCTGTCCGCCGGACAGCTGCACGCCGCGCTCCCCGACCACGGTATCGAAGCCGTCAGGCAGCGAGAGCACCTCGTTCAGCACCTCGGCCTCGGCGGCGGCCGCGCGGATCGTCTCGAACGCGGCGGGTGAATCCGGATCGTCGAGGGAGTAGCCGATGTTGCGGGCCACGGTCGTCGAGAAGAGGAACGCATCCTGCTGCGCGTAGCCGATGCTCGCGCGCACGGTGTCGAGCGGCAGGTCGCAGATGTCGACGCCGTCCAGGAGCACAGAGCCGCGCGGCGTGGGCATGAGCCTGGCGAGCAGCGTGGCGATGGTGCTCTTGCCCGAGCCGGTGCGCCCGACGATGGCGAGCGAGCCGCCCGCTTCGACCTCGAAGTTCACGCCGTCGACCACCTTCCTCGCGCCGTGGGAGAACGTCAGGTCCTTGACGGAGATGGCGCCGCGGACGACCTCGGGGGCGGGCATCGGGCCGCTCACGACCTCGGGGATGGCCTCGAAGATCGCCTTGAGCCGGGCGTAGCCGGCGCGACCGCGCTGGACGATGGCGGCGACGAAGCCGAGGGCGAGCATCGGCCAGGTGAGCCGCAAGAGCGCCAGCCAGAAGGAGACGAAGTCTCCCCGCGTCATCTGCTGCTCCAGCACGAGCTGCCCGCCGTACCAGAAGACGATGAGCACGCCGACGGAGCTGATGGCCCCCATGAGCGGCGCCATGGAGCCACGCAGCTTCGCGAGCGCGAGGCTCTTCTCGAGGTAGCCCTGGTTCGTGCTCGTGAACGCGGCCATCTCGGACGCCTCGAGCGCGAACGAACGGACGACCCTGACCCCTGCGAGGCTCGCGAGGACGCGGTCGCTCATGGCGCCGATCGCCTCCTGGTTGTCGCGGGTGCGGACGAAGAGCTTGGTCGAGAACGACCGGGTGACGAGCATCAGCGCGGGCATCGTCAGGAGCGCCGCGAGCGTGAGCCGCTTCGAGATGTGGAGCATCACGTACAGGGCGCTCGTGAACGCGAAGATCGAGCCGACGACGTTCAGCAGGCCGAAGCCGAGGAGGAGGCGGACCTGCGTCAGATCGTTCGTCGCCCGGCTCATGATGTCGCCGGTCGGCATCTTGCGGAAGAAGGCCGGCCCGAGCTTGTGCAGGCGCGCGAGCAGGATCGCCCGGAGCTCGTACTCGACGTTGCGGCCCGCCGTGAAGATGGTGACCCGCGAGAACACGCGCATGATCGCGGCGCCCACGCTGACCGCGAGCATGAGGAGCGCCGCATGCGCGGCCTCGTTCGACTGCGCCTTCACGGCGGCGTCGACGGCGTCCTTGACCAGGAAATCTCGCCTGGCCATGAGGAACTGCTGCGCTGCGAGCAGCGCAGCGCCCGTCAGGTAGAGCGGAAGCTTGTGGCGGAACTGCGCGCCGAGGCCGACGGGGTAGGTTGAGGGATCGCGCTTGACCATTGCGTGGGGGGCCGCGCGGCGACGCTCAGCGCGCCTTGCGCGGCGTCGGCGCGAGCGGCTTGCGGTGCGACGTCGAGAGCGCGGGCCGATCTCTTCCATCGACCACGAGCTCGAGATCGTCGAGCTCGAGCCTCGTCGAGAGCAGGCCGAGCAGGACGCGCGCGCCTCCGCGCCCGTCGAGCTCGCTCACCACGCCGATCTTGTCGCCGAAGGGGCCTCGTCGCACGCGGACGCGGCTGCCCTTCTCCAGCACGCCGCCCTTGGCGGGCTCCGGGGCGCCCTTCGCGGCAGCTTCTGGCTCGACGGACGGACCGCGCTGCGCTCGCGGCGCATGATCGGCCGAGGGCTTCTGCGGAGCCTCGGCCTTCGCTTGCTGCTCCGCTTCGCCGTGCGGCGCTCGTCGGGCCGGGGCGCTGCCCTCTCCGACCCGCTTCAGCGAGGGCCGCGGCTCTCCGCCGCGGCCAGCGCCGGCGCTGGCGACGGCGTTGCTCGACGACTTGAACAGCGTCGCCAGGGTCGGTCGGCGGGCGGGCAGGGCGGCCTCGACGCGCTCATCGCCGCGCGCTCGCGCCTGCTCCATCGAGCGCTCTCGCGCTCGCGCCTGCTCGGAGCGCCATCGCTCGTTCTCGGCCTCGATCTCGGCGTGGGCGCGCGCCCGCTCCTGCTCGATGCCCTCGAGCTTGCGGTCGAGCGCGATGCGGTCGTTCTCGCGCGACCACGCGACGAGCCGGTAGATCGGGGCGAGCGCGACGAGCGCGTCCTCGAGCTGCTCATCGAGGATGTCGGCGTGCTCGACCGCTGTCTCGCGAGGGACCGCCCACCCGATCCAGAGCGGCACCTGGCCGTCGGCGGCGCGGCGGAGCATCTCGGCGATCGCGTCCGGGGTGGCCGCGCTGCAGGCCACGCGATCGCCGCCGGCGGCGCCGAACGAGAACTGCTCCGGGAGCGCGTGGAGCGCGCTCGTGAGCTCCGCGGAGAGCGGCGAGGCTGGCGCGCCCGTCGCCTCCTCCGTCGCCGAGAGGCGAGCCCGGAGGTTGTCGACGTCCACCTTCGCGTCCGGGTGGACCGCGAAGCACACCTGCACCTCGCTCTCCGAGATGCGCAGCGCGAGGAACGCGTGCCGCGTGAAGGGGCTCGGATCGTCGATCGCGTCGGAGATCGAGCGGCCGCGGTCGAGGAGGCGATCGAGCTCGTCTCGCGCCGCCTGATCGCGCCAGAAGAAGACCCACTGACAGTCGGCCCGGTGCTTGTTGCGGATCGAGGGGTGCTCGTCCGAGCCATGGACATCGACCGAGATGCCGAGCTCGGCCAGCCGGGCGACGACGCCGCGCGCCCAGGCGAGCGCGCGCTGCTTCACCTCGAGGCGGGGGCGTGAGTAGGCCTTCGATGTCGCTTTTTCGGCGGCGTACGCGTCGAAGTCACGAGCGGTGAGGTGCAGGGAGGGATGGCTCATTGCTTCGACTGGTTGCGATGCGCGGCGTGGGCGGATGCTGCTCGTGGTCCGTCACGGGAGGAGCTGAGCTCCTCGTGAAAGTCGCGCGGATGGTATCGTGAGGAGCTTCGAAATCAAAGCTCCGCGCCGCGCGATCGATCCTGGCGTTGCGTGGAGGCGGCACGCTTGACCGCCCTGACAAGCATGTCACCGTAGGCACTCCCGTGCCCCATCAAGAGGGCGATCCCACCGATATCACGTAGAACCCCGCGTAAATCGCGCTTCTCCAGCGCAGCGGGGCAGCTCCCGGGCGCTCCAGTCACCCGAGTCATCCGAGTTACCCGAGTCACCCGAGCCCGTGAGCCTGCGAGGCCCGTCGGCCTGACGAAAGAGGAATCATGGAACAGCATCGAGACGAGCACATTGTCTGCGCGAGCTGCGGCACGTCGTTCCTATTCTCGGCTGCGGAAGCTGCCGTCTACGCCGAACGGAAGCTCGCGGCCCCGCCCAAGCGGTGCCGGACTTGCCGCCGCGCGCGCAAGGACAATCGAGGGGAGAGCGGATCGCCGGCTCGCGCAGCGGAGCGCCAGCGCCCTGGTCCGGCCCGAGGTGCCGGGGGGCATCGCGGCCTGGCGCGCGGTGACGGCCAGCCTCGGAAGCCCCGCTACACGGGTGACGTGAACGAGTACCGCAGCCCGATGCAGGACGCGTACTCGGGGCTGACGCCCGCATGGGCGGTGCCGAGCCACTACCCGAACCGTCCGCGCGGCGGCGCGCCCTTCCGGGATGATGGCAACTACCGCGCCCCCTCGTTCGCCGGTGATCGCCGCGCTGCAGCGCCGAACCGCGCCCCGGCGCAGCAACCTCGCGCGCCCCGCACTCGTCCGACGTTCTCGATCACCTGCAAGTCGTGCGGCTCCGAGGGCGAGGTCCCGTTCAAGCCGGTCGAGGGCCGCGACGTGTTCTGTCAGGCGTGCTACCGCGCGCGCAAGCCTTCCTGAGAGACGCCTCCAGCGACGCGCAGCCATCGCGCTGCGGCACATCTCCGAGCGCCGGCCGCTCCTCGTGCGGCCGGCGCGCTGAACGATGGCTAGCGTGCAGCCCTAGAGGCTGATCTCGCAGGCGAGCTCGGAGGTGAAGCCGAGCTCGCCGAGCGTGATCGTGACCTTCACGCCGCCGCCGGACGCGCGGCGCGCTGTCTCCTCGACCATCCCCACGACCCACAGGCGGAGCGGCAGCGAAGCAGGGTCGAAGTCGCCGATGTGGAGCGTGACCCGCCCGGTCGGGCCCGTCGCCACGCGCCACGAGCCGAACGTGAAGAGCCGCGACCAGATCGAGGTCCCGCGGCGCATGAGCGACGCGATGTCGGTCAGCGGGCGAGCGAACAGCGTGCGCACGAGGCTGTGCAGCTCGCCGCCGACGCCGAGCCTGCCGATGTCGCGCCAGCGCTCGAGATCGCGCAGGACCAACGATGTCGCGAGCTCCATGTAGGCGTCGAGCGCCTCGAGATCGTACCCGACGAGCGCGTTGATCGAGTCGTGCTTGAAGTCGTCGGCGTAGCGGAGCGGCATCTGCGAGACGACCTCGTCGCGCGCGCTCCTCCCGTACTCATCGACGATGGTGCGATCGACGCTCCTCAGCACGGGGCCGCGCACCTGGTACTGCCCAGCGAAGCGCGCCGGCAGCGGCCGGACCGGGGTGACGTTGGGCCGCCGCGTGTCGCGCGTCCGGTTCATCAGGGAGCCGAAGTCCGCGCTGCGGACCGTCGGCTCGGCCCGGTGGCCGAGGTCGGCGCTGCGCACCGTGGGCAGCGACTCGCCGCGCTGCGAGAGCATCGTGGGCTCCGAGCCTCGGTTTCGCAGCGCGTTCGAGAGCGTCACGCCGGGCGCGGGCTTCGCTGGCTCCGAGGACGGCCGCATCCCGGGCGGCGCCTCGGTGACGCGCCCGCCCGGCACGATCGACGGCGAGATGCGCATCGGCGGCGGGGGGTTCACGTCGAACCCCGGGCGCGATCGATCGCGCGAGGACGAGAGGCGATCGCGCTCGTTCTCCGGAGCGTTCCCCAGGCTCAGGGCCATCCGCCGCTGCACGTTGATCAGCCTGCCGAGCGCCGTCGTCCGTCGCGGCGGATCAGGCGCGACGCGCTCGAGCTCGCGGACGACGTCGCCGGCCGTCTGGAACCGCTTCGCGGGATCCTTTTGCAAGAGCCGCTGCACGATCGCCTCGAGCCGCGGGTCGACGGTCACGCCCGCCGAGGCGAGCGTGGGCACCTCGGCGTGCACGACGCGGAACGCGGTCGCGACGGCGGTCGGCGCGCGGAACGGCCGCGTGCCGGTGAGCACCTCGTAGAGCAGCACGCCCACCGAGAAGAGATCGCTGCGACCGTCGAGCGGCGACTCCCCCGTGGCTTGCTCGGGCGACAGATAGTCGGGCGTCCCGAACACGACGCCCGTGCGCGTTCGCGGCGAGGGACCATCGGAGTCGAGCACCTTGGCGATGCCGAAGTCGAGCAGGCGGACGACGGCCGAGCCGCGGCTCGGATCGAACGCGATGAAGATGTTCTCGGGCTTGAGATCGCGGTGGATGATCCCCGCGCGGTGCGCGGCGTCGAGCGCCTCGAGCACCGGGATCGCGACGCCGACGGCGGCCTCCATGTCGAGGCGACCGAAGCGCGCGAGCGCCATGCCGAGCGACTCGCCGTCGAGGTGCTCCATCACGATGTACGGACCGAGCTCGCCGACGCCGGCGTCGATCACATCGACGATGTTCGGGTGGCGGATCCGGTTGACCGCCTGCGCTTCCTGGAAGAACCGGTGGGAGAGCTCCGAGTTGTCCGCCAACTCTGGGTGGAGGAATTTGATCGCAACGGCGCGACCTGCGAGCACGTGCTCCGCCCGGAACACGTCGCCCATGCCGCCCCCGCCGATGCGCTCCGCGAGGCGGTACTTGTTGTCGACGAGGAGGCCGGGGGTCGGGGGTCGAAACGCCATCTGCTGCCGCTGGCGGGCGAGGGACCAACGTCATGGTCCCCGAGAACACGCGCCCCTGTAAAGGGTTGGGAGGCACGGCCCTCCCGAAAGCCAGATCCTATTCCTTCGGTGCGCGCTGCGGCTAGGTTACCTGCGTCAGGTGTGGGGCGGATCGCAGCGCGAAGTGACTTGCGCGTGGCAAGATCACGGTTCGGGTGCATTCTTCCGCAGTTCGGCGATCTGCTGGGCGATCTCCGCGAACCCGCGGCCCATGGGAAGGGACGCCACAAACTGCGGGGGGACGGACAGCTTGCCGAGGTGGGCGCGTACGTTGGCCACCCCGAAGGTCAGCACAAATGCGGCGAAGGCAACGCCGTCGTTGCCGCTGTCACCGACGAACGCGTAGCGGTGCCGCGCCCGGGTGGGATCCTCACCGAACCGAGCGGAGAGCAGGCGCACAATCCCCGTGGCCTTGTCCGACGGCTCGCGCGTGAGGTGGAGGTGGACGCTCGATAGCAGCGTCCTCACCCCCCGCTCGCGCAGCTCGGCGCGCATCTTCCGCACGTCTTCCGGCGGGACATGCCGATGCTCCCCGATGTCGATGGTAACGTCGGTCACCCTCTGGTCGTTGTCGTCCGCGAGCGCCGCCGCCGGAAAACGACGCACCATGTCATTGGCGAGCCCGATGAGCTCGGCCCGACGGGCTCGCCGCGTGTCGCGGTCCAGGTCGTCGAGCGTGACGACGCGGCTTGCGCCAGCGCGCGGGGCGTGCCCTTCCCGATGGCCGGCGACGGCGCTGTCCTGCTCACGGACCAGCGCGACGGCTCCGTTTTCGACGATCGTCGCGTCGATCGGCCACTGCCGCTGGAGCACCTCGCCCCAGCCGGCGGGCCTGCCGGTGCACGCGATCAGCGCGAGGCCCGTCTCGCGTAGACGGAAGAGCGCTGCGTACGCCGCCTCGGTGAGGGCGCCGTGATCCAGCACGGTGTCGTCAAGATCGAAGATCACCCCGGCGAGGGCGCGCGCGGCGTCGGGAGGCAGAAGGGAGAGCGGCTTCATCGGGCGATCGTCAGAGCGCGTCGATGCGCGCGATGAGGCTCTTCAGGTAGAGCCCCTCGGGGAAGGCGGCGGGGACGGGGTGATCCCCTCCCTGGAAGTGCCGGTCGAACACCGCGGCCTGCATGCGCGCGTCGCGCGCGCCGAGCGCGAGCACCCGGGTCAGATCGTCGAGGCTCACGGCGCTGGAGCAGGAGCACAGCACGAGGACGCCGCCCGGGCGCGTGGCCCGGCACGCCCCGGCCGCGAGGCGCCGGTACGCCGTGAGCGCGGTGTCCTTGGTGGCGCGGGTGCCTGCGAGCTTCGGAGGGTCGCAGATGACGAGATCGTAGCCCTCCTGCCTCGACGCGTTCTGGAGCGACTTGCGGGCGTCGTCGCGCGTGAACTTGATCCGGTCGAGGAGCCCGTTCTCCCGCGCGCACTCCGCCCCGACCTCGATCGCCGTCGCGCTCTCGTCGATCGCGAGCACCTCGCTCGCCCCGCCGCGGGCCGCCGCCATGGCGAACGTGCCGACGAAGCAGAAGGCATCGAGCACGCGCCGGTTGTGGGCGAGCTGCTCGACGCGGGTCCGCAGCGTCCGCTGGTCCAGGTAGAACCCGGTCTTGTGGCCGAGCGCGAGCGGGATCGTGTACCGCAGCCCTCGCTCGACGAACCGGAGCTGATCGAGCCCGGGATCGCCGCGCACCACGCCCGCGTCGGCGGTGAACCCCTCCAGCTTCGCGAGGGATTCCGGGGTCCTGTCCACGATCGCGCGGGGCGAGAGCGCCGCCTGGAGGGCGTCGAAGATCACCCCTTCGCGGCGCTTGATCCCGATCGTCCCGAGCTGCACGACTACCACGTCGCCGAACAGATCGACGATGAGCCCGGGAAGGCCGTCCCCCTCCGCGTGGATCAGCCGGAAGGCGTCGGTCTCATGGCCAGGCGCCCGCGCGGGCAGGCCGAGCTCGCGGCGGTGCGCGATGGCGCGCTCGATCCGGTGCCGGAACAGGGCCGCGTCGATCGGCCTGTCCTCGCGCGTGTACATGCGCACCGGGATGGCCGAGCGCGGGGTGTAGAGCCCGCGCCCGAGCACGCTGCCGTAGGGGTCGGTGACGACGACCTCGTCCCCGGCCACCGCGCCGCCCTCGATGCGCGCGATCGCCTGAGCGAACACCCAGGGATGCCCTGACCACACCGGCCGAACATGACCCTGCTTCAACGTAACCGTAGGCATGATGGAATCCGATTGGTCTCGATGTTGGCGGGGCTCCCGACGGGGGCGACCGCGCCGTGACCTTTGCCGTGGGAGCTAGTACCCTGCGGAACGGCGCGCGTGTGAACCTTCCGCCACAGCGTGCCGTGGCGGCCGATGCACGCCGGCGTGCTGCGTGGCCATGGTGACGACGATCCCGCAAGATGGTCGATGGCATCCCGGTTGCTAACTTCCCTGCACCGAAGAGGAGTCGCCCGATGCGCCGTTGCTTGACCCATGCCCTTGTTGCGGTGGCGATGACCGCGCCGATGAGCGCGTTCGCGCAGGAGGACAGCAACTGTCCTCCTGGCGCGTGGTTCTGCGAGGAAGTGGAGCCGCCTCGCGATACCGTCGCGGAACCGCCGCCCGTCGCTCCTGCCGAGGCCGCGCCTGCCGAGGCGCCGCCGCCCCCGCCGCCTGCCCGAGGCGCCGCCCGTCCGGCCCCGCCGGTCGTCGTCTACGAGACCTCGCCGTCGGGCCCGCCTCCTCAGGTGATCGTCGTGGCGCCTGGGGCGGCCCCTCCGCCGCGCGTGATCGTGCGTCGCGTGGCGCCCCCGGCGCCGCCTCCGGCGGTGAAGCGGCGCTGGCGGCGCCACTGGGGGATCAACCTCCGCATGGAAGGCGTCATGCTGGGGCGCGAGCACGGCGGCGCGGAGGACGCTGGCATGGGAGGCGTCGGGATCAGCCTGCGCTACCGGCCCGTCCCGGCGTTCGCGATCGATGCAGGCGCCGACTTCCTCGCGGGCACGGACTACAACGGCGACCAGCGGACCGAGGTGCCGCTCTCGCTGAGCGGGATGCTGTTCGTCAACCCGCGCAGCCGCACCCAGTTCTACTTCATGGGCGGCCTGAACATCGCGCACGCCGAGGTCGATCGCTCCTCGAGCGAGGTCGCGGCCGGCAGCACCGAGTTCGCTCCGGACACGGAGTACGACTATTTCGGCGCGCACGGCGGCATCGGCCTCGAGTTCCGGCTGTCCCCCCGCATCGCCCTGAACGTCGATGCGCTCGGCTTCGTGCGCAGCCGTACGGACGATGGGCTCGTTCCCGAGTTCACGGATCCCGACACCGGCCGGACGACCAACACGTCGGGCGGGGGGCTCTTCCGCGGCGGGCTCAGTATTTACTGGTGAGCGGCTCGTCATAGCCTCCTGTCCACCCTGACCGTGCGGTGTTCGCGTCCGTTCTGCTCTCGGCCAGGCTCTCGTCGCGGTCGCGGTCCGGACCGTCTCCACGCGGTATAACGCCGCATCGTGCCCCAGGCCTCGATCATGCGCGCGCTCCGTAGCCGCGCCCCGCTGTTCCTCTCCCTCGCTGGCGGCGCGACGTTCGCCCTCACGGCGCCGCCGACGGATCTGGTCCCCGCCGTCATCGTTGGCCTCGCTCTGCTGGCGGCCGCCGTCCACGACGCCCCGACGGTCTGGCGCGCCTTCGGGCGCGGCGCTGTCTGGGGAACGGCGGCGGGCGTCGTGGGCCTGCGCTTCGTGCCGGAGGTCATCCAGCGGTTCACGCCCCTCGGCTCGGCTGCCTCGTACCTTGCGCTGGTGCTGCTCGCGGCCGCCCAGTCGCTGGTCTGGGCGGTCTGCGGCGGCATCACGAGCGCGCTCATCCGGCGGCTGCGCGCTTCCCTCGAGCTCGCCTTTGCGACCGGCGTGTTCGCCGCCGTGGCCATCCCGACCGTCTTCGGCTGGACTCCTGCGGGCCTCATGAGCCCCTGGCCGGCGCTCGTGCAGCTCGCCGATCTCATCGGCGAGCGGGGCGTCTCCGTGCTGTTCGCCGTCGGGGCGGCGTTGCTCACCCGCGCCGGCCTGGCCGCCTCGGGGAGGGCGCCGGGCGGGCGGCCGCTCGAGCGCGCGCCCGCGCAGGAACCGCGGCCCGTCCGCCTTCGGTTGCCCCGCGCGATCCTCTACCCGGCGCTCTCGAGCGTCGCGCTGTTCGGGTTTCTCGCGGTCTACGGCGCGCTGCGGATGGCCGCGGTGGAGCGCGCCAGCGCCGGCTTACCAACCGCGCGCGTCGCGCTCGTCAACCAGGCCGTCGGGCCTCACGAGCGCTGGCAGGCGAAGAACCACCCGCGGATCCTGCGAACCCTGCACGAGCTCACCCGGGAGGCCGAGGCCGGCGGCGCAGAGCTCACCCTCTGGCCCGAGGCGGCGTACCCTTACCCCCTCGCGCACAGCGCCCGGCAAGCGCCGCGCGGCGGTCGAGCGATCGTGGGGCCCGGCATCCGCGGCCCGATCCTCGCGGGGCTCATCACCCAGGCGCCGCCCGTGAAGGCCGCCGACGGCGTCGAGGAACGGAACAGCTACAACTCCGCGACCCTCGTGCTCCCTGATGGGAGCATGCAGCCGACGCAGGACAAGCTGCAGCTGCTCTGGTTCGGCGAGACGGTGCCGGGCGGCGCTTACCTGCCCTGGCTGCGGCGCATCTTCCAGAAGAGCGGCGGGCTCGTCCCGGGCGCGGAGCCGCGCGCCCTCACGTTGCCCCGCGAGCACGGGCCCGCGCTCCGGATCGGGGTGCTCAACTGTTACGAGGACACGCTCACCGGAGTCGGGCGGCGGATCACCGGGGCGCTCGCCCCGAACCTCCTCGTCAACATCACGAACGACGCCTGGTTCACCGGGAGCGCCGAGCCCGAGCTGCATGCGAGGCTCGCGGTCATGCGCGCCATCGAGCTGCGCCGCGATCTCGTGCGCGCCGTGAACCTCGGCGTCGTGTCGTGGATCGACGCTCGAGGCGTTGTGCGCAGCCGCGACGAGAGCGCTGCACCGGGGGTAACCTTCGCGACCCCCTCGGTCAGGGACACGCCGCTGACGCTCTACACCCGCCTGGGCGACGCACCGACGGCGCTGCTGCTCGCCTTCGCGAGCGTCACTTGCGCGCTCCGGGCGCGACGCTCCACAGCGAAGGCTCTGCTACGAGCCCGTGGCGTCAGCTCGGGGGCGCGGCCGCCGGCGGGGCCGCCGGAGCTCGCGTCGCCCGATGCGGCGACGCAAGCTGCGGCCACGGACGCGCCGCTCAGCCGTCCTTGAGCGCCTTGACGGGCGCCGCGCGGAGCTTGCGGCTCGCCGGCTTGCCCTTGATGGTCATCGGCTGCTTCGTGAACGGATTGACGCCTTCCCGGTCCTGCGTGGCCGGGATCTCCTTCGCCTTGATCTTCACGAGGCCCGGAACCGTGACCTCGCCCGGCCCCTCCGGACCGAGCTCTTTCTTCACCAGCTCGCCGAGCGCATCGAGCACGCTGGCCACGGACTTCTTGTCGAGGTGGGTGGCCTCGGCAAGACCGACGATCATCTGCGCCTTGGTCAGCTTGTTCGAACCGGGCATGTCTCCTCCAAGTCGAAAGGGGGCGTCCGTTTAACAAGCGAGGTTTCGCATCGCAAGCGATAAGTCATCGCGCCCCCGTCTTCTTTGGCCTCGCGGTGCTGCGATGTGGCTCGATTCCAGTGGCGCTGTTGCTTCGCGACGCCGCCGCGACCTCGAGCTCCCGGGTCAAATCCGTCATTTCCCGCTCTTCTGCGTCGGTCTTGTGGTCGTAGCCGAGCAGGTGGAGCAGGCCGTGCCCGAGCAGCATCGTGATCTCGTCGAGCAGCGGACGATCGCGCTCGGCGGCCTGCCGCGCGGCCGTGTCGATCGAGACGATCACGTCGCCGAGAAGACCGCGCCATACCGATGGATCCACGGGACCTCGCCGGCCGCGCCTGCGCGAGTTGGCTCCGTTCTGGTCGAGCATCGGGAAGGCGAGCACGTCGGTCGGCTTGTCCTTGCGCCGGTAGCTGCGGTTGAGCTCGTGGATGGCTTCGTCGTTCACCAGGGCGACGGAGAGCTCCACGCCCTGCAATGCGAGGTGGGAGAGCATCTTGCTCGCCCGCCGGCGCACGACCGCTGTCGACACCCCCTTGAAGGGCCCTCCCTGCGTCGTGACGGACACGACCGCGGGGGCCGCCGGGCGGCTCCCGCGGCGCTTCGTCCCCGAGCTCTCCTTGCGCTTCTCGGCCACGGGATCGCTATACCAGCTCGGGGATCTTCTTCGCATCTGCCAAGAACTGCGCGAGCCCGACGTCGGTGAGCGGGTGCCTGGTCAGCTGCTTGATGACCTTGAGCGGCATCGTCGCGGCGTGCGAGCCGATCATGGCGGCCTGCACGAAGTGGACGGGGTGCCGTACGCTCGCGGTGAGCACCTGCGTCGAGATGCCGTAGTTCCTGAAGATGGTCACGACCTGCAGGACGAGATCCATCCCGTCTCCCGCGGCGTCGTCGACGCGCCCGACGAACGGCGACACGTACGTGGCCCCAGCCTTGGCCGCGAGCAGCGCCTGGGCGGCCGAGAAGCAGAGGGTCACGTTCGTCTTGATGCCCTCGGAAGCGAAGACCCGGGCGGCCTTGAGCCCCTCGTCGATGAGCGGCACCTTGACCACCACGTTCCGGTGAATCTTCGCGAGCTCGCGACCCTCGCGGAGGATCGCGTCCTTCTCGACCGCCACCACCTCGGCCGAGATGGGGCCGTCGACCACCTCGCAGATCTCCGCGATCGCTCGCTTCGTCGGCTTGCCGGCCTTGGCGAGGAGCGACGGGTTGGTCGTGACGCCGTCGATGACCCCCATCGACTGCGCTTCCTTGATTTCCGCGATATCCCCTGAATCGATGAACACCTTCATGATCCTGCCTCCGGGAGCCGATGGATCGGCCCTTAGGCGGTGTTCATGCTGGGGTCAGATACCGAGGAGCAAGGGCCTGACAGGGGCCCTCGCTGCCTCGTTCTAGCTGTCGGGCGGAGCGGGCAGGGGGCGCCGGCTCAGGCCGTCGCCTCGTCCTCGCCGCCATGGCACTTGTTGAACGGCTTGCCGCTGCCGCAGGGGCACTCCTGCTCCTGCATGACGGCAGGCTGCGGGAGCGCCGGGGCGGGGTTCGCGCCGATCGGGAGGGACTCGTCGTGCTGCGCGACCGCGTCGAGCAGCGCCGCGGCGTGCCGCTCGCGATCCGCAGCCTCGATCTGCGCCTCTTCCTGCTCGGCGCGCCTGACGTTCACGCTGAAGAGCTTCGTGACCACGTTCGAGGAGACGCGGGCCACCATGTTGACGAACATGTTGTAGCCCTCCTTCTTGTACTCCTGCTTCGGGTCCTTTTGCCCGTAGCCGCGCAGACCGATGCCGTCGCGGAGGTGGTCCATATCGGTCAGGTGGTCGACCCAGGCCTTGTCGAGCTCCTCCAGGTAGAGGTGGCGGAAGATGCGCAGCGACAGCTCGACGCCGATCTCTTCCTCGCGCTTCTCGTACGCCTTCTCGGCGCGCTCGTAGAGCTCCCGCGCCAGCGTCTCCTGGTCGCCGATGTGCGCGATGTCGTCCGGCAGCTCGACGCCGAAGTGCTCGCGGAAGCCCTGGAAGATGCCGCCCCAGTCCCAGTCCTCCGGCGGCTTTCGGGCCGGGCACGACTCTTCGACCATCGCGCCGATGATCCGGTCCATCAGATCGAGCAGCCGCTCGCGCTGCTCGGTGAGCGCCAGGGGCATGAGCTCGGAGCACTCGTCGTAGATGTCGAGGACCTTGTCGGCGCGCGTCTCGAGCTCGATCTTCACGCCCCAGCGCGTGTAGATCTCGCGCTGCATGTTCTCGAGCTCGACGAACCGCTCCGTCTTCTCGAAGTCCTTTCGCACGATCTCGCGCCGGTTGCCGTCAGCGTCGAGCGGCATCACCGGGTCGTTCGCGAACATCCCGAGCAGGTAGCCGACGTCCGGCCGGACCAGCTCCACGATGGACGCGAGCGGCTTGATCGTCCGCTTCTCGCCCGTCGGCTTCCCCTCCTCGTCGATGATCTCGGGAGAGTAGCGGCCGACGAGCAGCGACTGGCGCATGTCGTAGATCGTCTTGCGCTGCGCGCTCATCACGTCGTCGTACTCGAGCAGATTCTTGCGGATGTCGAAGTTGCGCTCCTCGACCTTCTTCTGCGCGTTCTCGACGCTCTTCGTCACCCACGGGTGCTCGATGGGCTCGTCGTCGGGCATGCCCATCCGCTCCATCAGGTTCTTCACCCGATCCCCGGCGAAGATGCGCATGAGGTCGTCCTCGAGGGACAGGTAGAACTTCGACGTCCCGGGGTCACCCTGACGGCCGGCGCGGCCGCGCAGCTGGTTGTCGATGCGGCGCGACTCGTGCCGCTCGGTGCCCAGGATGTACAGCCCGCCGATCTCGCGCACCTCGTCGCCCTCGGCGGAACACTCCTTCTTGAGCTCGTCGACCAGGGCCTCGAACGCGTCGGGCTCCGCCTCGGGCTGGCGGTTCTGCTCCTTGAACTTGAGCTTGGCGAGCATCTCCGCGTTGCCGCCCAGGATGATGTCCGTCCCGCGACCCGCCATGTTGGTCGAGACCGTGATGGCCCCTTTGCGGCCTGCCTGCGCGACCACGTAGGCCTCGTTCTCGTGGTGCTTCGCGTTCAGCACGTTGTGCTTCACGCCCCGCTTCGTCAGGATCCGGCTGATCGCGGTGCTCTTCTCGACGCTCGTCGTGCCCACCAGGATCGGCTGGCCGAGCTCGTGCTTCTCGAGGATCTCGTTGATGACCGCCGTGAACTTCTCCTTCTCGGTCTTGTAGACGAGATCCTCGTAGTCTTTGCGGACGATCGGCTTGTTCGTGGGGATGATGACGCAGTCGAGCTTGTACGTGCTGTGGAACTCCGCCGCTTCCGTGTCCGCGGTGCCGGTCATCCCGGAGAGCTTCTTGTACAGCCGGAAGAGGTTCTGGAAGGTGATCGTCGCCATCGTCCGGCTCTCCTCCTGGATCCGGACGTTCTCCTTCGCCTCGACGGCCTGATGCAGGCCGTCCGACCACCGGCGCCCCGCGAGGACGCGGCCGGTGAACTCATCGATGATGAGCACCTTGCCGTCGCGTACCATGTAGTTGACATCGCGCTTGTAGAGCGTGTGCGCGCGCAAGCACTGGTTCAGGATGTGCAGCGTCTCGAGGTTCACCGGATCATAGAGGTTCGTGCCCTTGAGCACCTGGAGCGAGGCGAGCAGCCGCTCTGCCGTCTCCACGCCCTCGTCGGTCAGCGTCACCGAGTGCGCCTTCTCATCGACGGCGTAATGCTCCTCGTTCCGGAGCTGGGGGATCACCTCGTTGATCGTGCGGTACTTGTCGCTCGAACGCTCCCCCTGCCCGCTGATGATGAGCGGAGTCCGCGCCTCGTCGATGAGGATGGAGTCGACCTCGTCGACGATCGCATAGTGCAGCGGGCGCTGCGCGTACTCGAGCGCCGAGAACTTCATGTTGTCGCGCAGGTAGTCGAAGCCGAACTCGTTGTTCTGGCCGTACGTGATGTCGCAGCGGTACGCTTGGCGCTTCTCGGCGTCGCCCTGCTGGTTGACGACCACGCCCGTCGACAGGCCGAGGAAGCCGTACAGCTTGCCCATCCACTCGGCGTCGCGCCGCGCCAGGTAATCGTTCACCGTGACGACGTGGACGCCCTTGCCCTCGAGGGCGTTCAGATAACAGGGGAGCGTCGCGACCAGGGTCTTGCCCTCGCCGGTGCGCATCTCGGCGATGCAGCCGTTGTGGAGCACCATGCCGCCGATGAGCTGCACGTCGTAATGGCGCATCTTGAGGGCGCGCTTCGACGCCTCGCGGCAGACCGCGAACGCCGGGACCAGGATGTCGTCCAGCGTCGCCCCGTTGGCGAGCTTCTCCTTGAACTCCGCCGTCTTTGCTCGGAGCTGGGCGTCCGAGAGCTTCTGCAGCTCCGGCTCCATCCTGCCGATCGCCTCGACCCGGGGTCGCATGCGGCGGATGGCACGCTCGTGCGAGGTGCCGAAAATCTTCTTCATCGCCCAAGTGAACATCTTTACGTGCCTTGGCTCCGCGGCGGTCAGGTGGGAGGAGAGGGTCCGGCCGAGGAACGCGAACGTAGTCGCGCCGCGGGCGTCGCGCAATTCCAGGACCGCGCGCGCGGTCGACGACACCGCCGACACGATCCGCCCGAGGCTCTGCAGCCCGGGCCCCGTCACGCGTTCGTCGCCGGATCCGCGCGCTGGCAAACGCTCATCCTCGCGCCGCGCGCCCAGCGGACCACGACCGTCCCGGGCCACCGGGGGGAGGCGTCCCGGGGCGGCGCGTCACGCCGCGAGGTGGTCGAGTCCTCCAGGCGTCAAGCCGTGGTGCACGAGGGGGGACTCGAACCCCCAAGCCTCCCGGCGCCGGAACCTAAAACCGGTGCGTATACCAATTCCGCCACTCGTGCGCGCGGACGCTTGTGGCACCCTACGCCAGCCTCATCAAGCGGGAAAATCAGTTTGCTGCGTTGCGCCGAACGCGTCAGGGCGGGGTGGCGCGAGCGGCCCGAACGTGTGGCCTGCGGTACGTCGAGCCTGGAGCAACCGGCGGATCGGCGGACCGCGCCGCCCTGGAGGGCCCGCAAACCTGGGCTGGCCCGTGCGCACGAACCGCCCACCGACGGTCAGGGACGCGGTGGGCAAGCCGACAGGGTGGGGGGGCGCTCTTCGTCGGGGCGGAGAGACGCCGCGGAGGGAGCGCGAAATGGGCACAGCGGCGGCCCCGGGGTCGGCGGGGCAGCCTCACCGGCAGCGACGCTCCGACGAGCGCGTTGCCGCCGAGAACAGGGGAAACGAGGCCCAGGCGACGGCGGCGCCTCGCCTTCGGCACGTGCGTTGCGAAGGGGGGACCGTCCGCGGACGCGGATGCTGCCGCTGAACGACGGAGGGGGCGCGCTCGTCGCCGTCCTCGTCGATGCGGCGCAATTCGACTGCAAGCCGCAGGGATACCCGATGACGTACCAACCGAACGTTCTCCTCCTCGATCAGGACCATGTCCTCCGGAGGGCCACGGCGCTCCTTCTCTGCAATCGCGGCGCGCTCGTCAGCCCGGCCGCGACCTTGGAGGAAGCGATCTCCCTCTCCCGCGAGCGCGTCTACGACGTCGCGTTGATCGATCTCGCCCCCGGAACGAAAGGCGTCCGGGAGATCCTGGGCCGCCTGCGGCGCGAGGGCACGATGCCCCGGCGGGTGATCTTCTGTGCCGACGAGCCGGTCTCGTGCGACGGCACGGACGACGTCAGCGAGGTCCTGCTCAAGCCGTACGCCTTCGGTCGGCTGCTCAGCATGATCTTCGTCGACCTCAGCCCCCGGGCATCCACGCAGTCGGGGGTCTTTCCTCGCCTCCGCCTGGTCCAGGGTGAACGCGCCGACCTGGAGGGGAGCCGTCCGAGCGCGCCTCGCGCTGCGGCGGGTGCGGAAGGCGTGGAAGGCCACCCCGCCGAGCGGCGCACCTTCATCGAGCCGAACGGCGCCGCGGTATACCGGCTCCAGCGCAGGCCCCGAAGCGGCCCCTCCGGGCGGACGCTCAGGCCGTCGCGGCGTGCGCCTCGAGGTGCTCGCCATCCCGGATGACGATCCGCCGCCGGTCAAACGCGATCAGGCCGGCGCGCTTCAGCTTGCCCAGCAGCAGGGTGACCGTCTCGCGGGTGGACCCGATCAGCAGCGCGATGTCCGCGTGCGTGAACGGGGCCGACACCAGCTGGCCAGCGGTGTGGGGCTGCCCCCATCGCCGCGCGGCGGCGCGGAGGAACTCGATCAGGCGCGCTTCGACCGTGCAGAGGAGCAGGGAGCCGAGGCGCGCCTCGGTCTCGAGCTTGCGCGCCACGAGCGCCGCCGCGAGCGCGCCGCGGAGCGCTGCGTCGGAGGCGAGCTGTCGCTCGAGACCGGCGAGCGGCACCACGAGCGCGTCCCCCTCGTCGAGCACCGTCGCGCTCTCGGAGGAGACCGTCGCGCCCGCGAGCGCGCCCTCGCCCACGAGGTCGCCAGGCCCGCGGTGCCCGAGCGGAACCACCCGACCGTCGGCGACGCGCTCGACCTTCACGCGACCCGCCCCGATCAGGAACAGGTGCCTCGGCGGCGCACCCTGCTGGCAAACGCACTGCCTGCGCGCGAGCCGCTCGACCCTGCCGAGCTCGAACAGCCCACGCCGGCTCGGTGAGGCCAGCGAGGCGAGGGGCGAGCGAGACAGGATCCGCTCCTTCTCGACATCCTGCGAAGCGCCGCCGCGCGCGCCCTCCATCCCGTGCCCGTGCGTAGGTCCGCGCACCTTCGGCTTTCCCATCGCGCCTTCGCCCAACCTTTCGGGATTTCAAGCCTCCCGATCGGCGGCCGATAGTGCAACGATCGGCAGATGGGGGCCAATCCGAACTGGCTGCGGGCAGAGCTCCGCGCGGGGCGAAAAATCTACCGCGGCGAAGGCTGAAACCATGTTCAGCGGTGTAGGATGCAAGCGCTGCGCTATTTTTTGGTGCAGACGTGAAAGCAAGACCCGGGCCGCTGCCCCGTTCGATGCTACGTTGGGGGTGAGGCCACCAATGAGACACTCGATGGCACGAACCTCGCGCAATGCCCCGGCCCCCGTTTGGCGGGTGGCGCTGGCGGCGAACTGAGAGAAGGAGCTCCTCATGGGCATGGAGATGAAGCTCCAGTTCAAGCTGTCGCAGCAGCTTGTGATGACCCCGCAGCTGGTGCAGGCCATCCGGCTGCTGCAGCTCTCACGGCTCGAGCTGGTCGACGAGATCAGGAAGGAGCTGGACGGCAACCCGGTCCTCGCGGACGACATGACCGACCCGAAGGCGCGGGACGGCGACAAGGGGGATCAGCGGGGGAGGAACGCTGACCTGCCGACGGAGCAGCGGCTCGAGAACGGCGAGCGGTTCGACCGAGACACCGACATCGCGGCGCGCGAGACGGAGAAGCGGGTCAAGGAGGTGGACTGGGAGCAGTTCCTGGAAAACAGGCAGCTCCAGCAGGCCATGCCCGCGCACCGGGGCGGCTTCGAAGAGCTGCCGCCGATCGACCAGAACCTGACCAAGCCGTCGAACCTGCGCGACCACCTGCTCTGGCAGCTCCAGATGAGCGATTTCGTCGAGAACGAGCGGCAGTTCGCGCTGCTCGTCATCGGCAACCTCGATGAGAAGGGGTACCTCGACCTCAAGGGGGGCGAACGTCCGGACGGCACGAAGGGGCCCGACATCAGCCTTGTGGACCTGGCGCGGGAGGCGGAGCTCCACCCCGAGGACGCCGAGGAGGTGCTGTCGATGATCCAGCGCTTCGATCCGGTCGGGGTCGCGGCCCGCGACCTGTCGGAGTGCCTGCGGGTGCAGGCGGAGGTGCTCGGCTTCGACGACATCGAGATGGCCATCATCAAGGACCACCTCCACAACGTGGAGCGGCGCAACTTCCCCGCGATCGCGAAGGCGCTCAAGATCCCGCTGGAGGACGTCTACGACGCGGTCCAGGAGATCCAGAAGCTGGAGAGCGTGCCGGCGCGCAACTTCGCCGAGGTCGACGAGAAGACCATCGCCATCACCCCGGACGTGTACGTCATCAAGGACGGCACCCAGTTCGTCGTCACCGACAACGACAAGGGGCTCCAGCGGCTCTACATCAACGAGAACCTCGCCCAGCGGATGCTCAGGGACCCGAAGGCGAAGGAGTTCATCAGCGAGAAGCTCCGGAGCGCGCAGTGGCTGATCCGGGCCATCGAGCAGCGGCGGCGCACGATCATCAAGGTGACCGAGTGCATCGTCGAGAAGCAGCGCGAGTTCCTGGAGCGCGGCGTGGGCTACCTGAAGCCGATGATCCTCCGGGACGTCGCCGAGTCGGTCGGCATGCACGAGTCGACCATCTCCCGCGTGACGTCGAACAAGTACGTGCACACGCCCCAGGGGCTCTTCGAGCTGAAGTACTTCTTCAACTCATCCATCCACAGGGTCGCTGACGAAGACATCGCGTCGGAGAGCGTCAAGCAGGCGATCAAGAAGATCATCCTGGCCGAGGACAAGTCGAATCCCTACAGCGACCAGGCGATCGTCAAGATCCTCGAGGAGACGGACGGCATCAAGATCGCCCGCCGCACCGTGGCCAAGTACCGCGAGATGCTCGGCATCCTGAGCTCGTCGAAGCGCAAGAAGATGTTCTGAGCCGCGGCGGCCGGCCGCGGTCGCCCATCCCCCTGCCACGCCGATCCTCACGGCCCCGAGCCATGCCCGCCGAACCGATCACGGCCGCCCAGATCTTCGAGCGCTTCTTCGCGCCGCTCTACCCGCCCGACGCGCTCGCCGACCTGGCAGGCGCGCGCTCCACGGACGCGAATCCGGCAGGAAACCCGTCGATCCTGGCCCAGATCGACCACGCAGCGGAGGTGTTCGCCCGCCTCGCGCCCGCGGCGTTCGGCGCGCCCGACCTCGGGCTCGACTTCTCCGATGCGTCGGTCCACCGGCTTGGCGCGGCGCTGACGCGCGAGCGACGCGACGCCTGGCTCGCGCCGGCAGGCGGCCCTTCCGGCGCGCGCGGATCGAGCGGCGCGTCGGCGGTGAGCGCGGGCGGCGATCCTCCCATGCTCGTCACCCTCGTGACGCACGGGGCGCTCTACGTCGGGGCGTGCGTCGTCAAGAATCACGGCGGGAAATGGCAGGTCCGGAGGCCCCTGTGGGAGTCGCTGGTCCGGCTCGAGTCGAGCGCAGGGACGGGCGATCTCGCGATCTTCCAGTGGTGGCTCAAGGCGCTCAGCGACGAGGAGATCGGCCGCGGCAGGCTCGTGGATCGCTACCGCACCCACGTGGAGGTGCCGACGTTCGACGCGGAGCGGCTGCCGATCATCGCCGCGGGCGACCGGCGGATCCCGAAGCTCGCGAAGGTCCGTTACGACACGCTCTACAAGCACCTCCGCGCGCACCTGCCGGAGCTCAGGTCCGTGGGCGACGATTTCCCGTCCGCGGAGCGCTTCGAGGAGCTGGGCTTCAAGAGCATGGAGTTCGCGCTGCTCGGCGGCGGGCGGATGCTCCTCATGCATGGGGCGACCGCGGACGGGGTGCACCTGCTCTGGCTCGACGCGAGCGGCTTCGTGAAGTCGCTTTACTACCCGGCGGACAGCTTCCCCTCCCACGTGGTCCAGATCGAGGGCCAGAAGATCCGGGTGATCGTGCCCGTCCGCGGCGAGACCCAGATGCACGAGATGCTCTGGTGGGGGGCGTAGCCGTGCGCCGCGAAGCGGCGCGCGCATCGGGCTGACGACGCGCCGCGCACCGGGCTGACGACGCGCCGCCTGGCGGCGCGCGCGCCGGGCTGACGACGCGCTCCGGGGTGGCGCTCGCGCACGGAGCGCGCCAGCGGTAGGCTCGCCCCGTGCTCTCGCCCGACGTCCGCTTCGAGGGGTTCACCGCGACCGACTGGGTTCGCGTGCTGTCGTTGTTCCGGCCCAGGCGCACGGGCATCGACGAGCGCGAGGTCGGCCGGCCGCGCGGTGGCGTCGTCGCGGTCCACGCGGGCGGCAAGCTGAGAAAGCTCGTGCACACGGACGCGGGCCGGCTCCGGATCGACGACGCGCAGCGCGCCGTCCCGCTCTCCGCGGAGGAGCTCGCCACGAGCCACCACGCGAGCTGGGCCGCCGTGCTCGAGGCGGGCGTCCTCGAGGTCATCGTGGAGCGGTTCGGGGCGCGGGTGCGGCGCGGCGACGACCTCATCGGCCAGTCGCTCCTGCTGCTGCAGCTCGCCCGCGAGGAGCTCCTCGCCGGGAGGATCGATCTCTGGCCGGCGAGGCTGCGCGGCGTGCCGATGCCCTCGGCGGGCGTGGTGCGCGGCACGCTGGAGTCGCTCGCCGGGGTCGGCAAGACGGTGGTGATCGGCCTGTTCGAGGGCGGGGAGCTCTGGACGAGCGTCGCGCTCCGCCGCGACGCCCGCGGGATCAACCTGATCCTCGGCCCGGACGAGGTGCGGGAGGACATGGGGCTGCTCGCGGGCGACTGGCGCCGCGACTACCGGCACCTCTCGCGCGCCATCGAGGAGCGGGCAGGGGAGCTCTCGCTCGGCTGCTTCGCGGAGGCGGAGACCATCCGGCAGCTCGAGGTCGACCCGAGCCCGGGCGCCTGGGCCAGGGCCGTGGCGGTGCGCGACGTGATCCTCGCGCCGGTGCCGGCGGCCCTCGCCATCCCGCTCGGGATCGACGCGGGGCGCGCGGCGCTCAGCGCGCTCCGCGCGCTCGTGGAGCGGATCGACCCGATGGGGATCGTGGCGCCAGCGGTGCGGGCGGTGCTCGAGCGGGCCGGGACCGACAGCGACATGGCCGCGATGCTGCCGTTCCACCCGCTGGAGCTCCTCCGCAAGCTGATCAGCCGGGATCGCTGAGCCGGCGCGGCCGCGCCGCAGCGCAGCCCGCGCCGCCAGCGCGGCGGCGCTGCCTGGCTCAGGGGTGCGCGGTGCTCGAGTCGCCGCCCTGGACGGCGGGCGCGAGCTGGAAGCGGCGCTCCTCGCAGGCATACGCCGTCGGGGTCAACTCGATGACGGTGTGCAGCGGGATCGGCAGCGTCGGACACGAGGGCGCGGGGCGATCCACGAGGTAGGCGTAGAGCGCGCGCAGCACCGCCTGGTGGCCGATCACGAGCACGGGCGAGCGCTGGCGCTCGAGCTGGATGATCAGCGGGTCGAGGCGCTGGATGACGTCCTCGTACGATTCGCCGCGCGGGTAGCGGTAGCGAAACTTGTCGGCCGCGCGCGCGTTGAAGACCTCGGGCATCTGCTGGCGGATCTCCTCGTACGTCATGCCCTCGCAGACGCCCGCGTCGATCTCGTCGAGGGCGCGCCAGGCGACGTGGTTCTGCGTCATCGGGCGCGCGGTCTGGATGGTGCGGCGCAGCGTGCTCGTCCAGACGTTGACGTGCTCGTCGCCGGCCCGCTCGCGGATGAACGCGGAGAGGTTCTTCGCGTACTCGTCGCCGCGCGCGCTGAGATCCGAGTCGCCGCCGAGCAGCCCCTTCTCGTTGAACACGCTCTCCCCGTGGCGGGTCAGCCAGATCGGGTGCGGCGTGAGGTGCATGTTCATCAAGAGCGGGACGAGGCGCGCCGGCAGGTAGCCGTGGATGCGGTTCAGCACGACCTGGCGGCCGACGTCGATGATCTTGATGTAGCTCCGCTCGGGCTCGCCGAGCGGCTCGTACGCGCGGGCGTAGTGCGCGATGCGCGCGCGGAAGTCGCGCAGCGCCGCCTCCGGGTCGACGCCCTGGTAGTCCGGCGAGCGGAGCTTCGTCTCGCGGACGTTGGTCTCGATGATCGACTCGTCGTTGCAGATCGACTCGATGAAGACGACCGGGAAGCCGTGCGCCTGGCAGCGCTCGGTGACGAGGTTCCGGCGAGCGCGGGTGCTGTTCGTGGCGTCGTAGATCGCCACCTCGCCGCCGGAGCTGAGCCAGCCGATGAGGTCGTCGAGGGCGGTCATCGCCATGCCGAGGAGCGCCTGGCGTCCCTCGGTGTTGTTGGGGTCGAAGAACTGGTGCGGCTGCGCGGTTCCGAGGTGCGCGCGGCGGTAGTTGCCCACGTTGAAGAGCCGCGTGGGGTGGCCGAGCCACGACAGGTACCGCGCGATCTTGCGGGCGATGGACGTCTTCCCGCGGGCGGGCAAGCCCACCATGGCGAGCACGATCGGCGAGGAGTCGCGCGCGAGCGAGACCATGGGAGCGTTCTAGCCGATGACGGTACGGCCGGCGACGATGACGGAGAGCAGGCGACCGCTGCGCTGTCCGTCGCGCCGGTACGAGAAGAAGCGGGCGGGGTCACACGCGGTGCAGCCCGGGACGTCCTCGACCGAGGTTGCGTCCAGGCCGACCTCGGTGAGCTGGGCCTTGAGGATGCGGCGGACGTCGACGTGCGGGCGCGCGCCGGGCGCCCCGAGGAGGACGGCGGCGGCGCCCGCGCTGGAGCACGCGGCGAGATCGGCGGCGACGTCATCGCCGACCTCGAAGCAGCAGGCCTCGATGTGCGGGCCGATGGCCGCGACGAGATCCGCGCCGGGGCCGGCGAGCGAGCGGAGCGCGCGGGCTGCCTCGACCACGACCCGGCGGACGGTCCCACGCCAGCCGCTGTGGACCGCGGCGACGGCGCCGGTCCGGCGATCGGCGAGGAGGATCGGGGCGCAGTCGGCGCTGCGGACACCGCAGCCGACGCCGGGCACGCGCGAGAGGGTCACGTCCCCGACCTCGCGGACGACGTCGTCGCGAGCCTCCTCACCGGTGAGGACCCGCGCCTCGACGCCATGGACCTGGCTGAGGAAGTAGAGCCGCGCCGCCGGGATGCCGAGGCGCCGCGCGGCGCGCTCCAGGTTCTCCCGGACGGCGGCGGGGTCGTCGCCGAGGGCGACGGCGAAGCTCAGGGTGTCCCACGGGGGGGCGCTGACGCCGCCGCGCCGCGTGAAGAAGGCGTGCGAGAAGCCGGCGGCGGCGAGGAGCGGGCTCTCGAGCGCCTCGGCGGCCCCGGGGTCGTCGATTTTTACGGTCATTTTGGCTCCACGGCGGGATCCGATGCGACGGCTGCTTCGGTCATAGACGATACGGGTGGGTTGCGTGGTATTTTCCGGCTCCACGCATGGCTGCCGGACCGGACCCGAACATCGGTCGAGATCTGCTCGGAGGGCAGTTCCAGATCCTTCAGAAGATCGGCTCCGGCGGCATGGGGTCGGTCTACAAGGCCGCACAGCCGGCGATGAACCGGATGGTGGCGGTGAAGATCCTCCACCCCAAGCTCGCGAACCGGAAGGATCTCGTCTCCCGCTTCCGTCGCGAGGCGCGGGCGATGAGCCACCTCACGCACCCGAACACGGTCAAGGTGCTGCTCTACGGCGAGCTCGAGGACGGCTCGCTGTACATCGTGATGGAGTACCTGGAGGGCAAGAACCTGAACCAGGTGGTCCGCAAGGAAGGACCGCTGCCCGTCGAGCGCGCGATCCCGGTCCTCATCCAGGTCTGCGGCGCCCTGCAGGAGGCGCACATCCAGGGGATCGTGCACCGCGATCTCAAGCCCGAGAACATCTTCCTGTCGACCAACGGCGGGCTGAAGGACTACCCGAAGGTGCTCGACTTCGGCCTCGCGAAGGTGACGGAGCGCGAGCTCAGGCCGGGGTCGGTGATGCTCACGCAGGAGGGCATGGTCTTCGGGACGCCGGAGTTCATGTCGCCCGAGCAAGCGCAGGGCAAGGTGCTCGACGCGCGCAGCGACATCTACTCGCTCGCGACCATCCTGTACGAGGTGCTCACGGGCAAGCTGCCGTTCGAGGCGCGGACGCCCATGGAGTACATCCAGCACCACGTGACGAGGAACCCGATCCCGCTCGATGATCGCGTCCCCGGGAAGCAGTTTCCGCCGGGGCTCAGCGCGGTGCTCGGCAAGGCGCTCGAGAAGCGGCCGGAGGATCGGTTCGAGTCGGCGGCGGAGTTCGCGGACGCGCTCAAGCCGTTCGCGGGCGGCGCGGGCAAGGGCTACACGGCGATGATGCCGAAGAACGCGAACGCGGTGCTCGAGCAAGCGTCGAAACAGCACGCCGCCGCGCTCCAGGCGAACAAGGCGCCCGCGTCGTCCGCGTTCAAGGCGCCGGCGAAGACGGTGAAGATGGTCCAGCAGCCGCCGGCGCCTTCCGTGAGGCCAGCGCCCGCGCCGGCGCCCCTCGCGAAGCAGCCCACCAAGGCGCCGGCCAAGGCGGAGGCGAAGCCGCTGCTCCTCGTCGGCATCGCGGCGGGCTGCCTGATCGCAGGCATCCTGATCACCATCGTGGCCATGCGGCTGTTCCAGGGCTGATCCTCCGCGAGCGCGCCCCGGATCGAGGCGAGCCTCCGCGGGCGTGCTAGCGTCGCCGCGCCGGCGCGCCGGGCGCTCTGGATGCGCATCGCCTGCGCCAGCGTTCACGGGGACGGCGTCATGGCCTCGGAGCAATCACGGAACTCAGGGGGAAACGAGAACGATCCGGTCAGGAAGACCGATGCGCCGGATCGGGCGTCGGAGCCGCTGCGTCAGGCGTCGGATCCGCTGCGTCAGGCATCGGAGCCGCTGCGTCAGGCGTCGGAGCCGCTGCGCCGAGCGTCGGATCCGCTGCGTCAGGCATCGGATCCGCTGCGCCGAGCGTCGGAGCCGCCGGCGCGGCGGTCGGGGCCGCCAGGGCGAGGGAGCGAGCCGCCGGAGCGGATCAGCGGGGCAACGCGGCCGGCGAGCGCGCCGCACCTCGAGGGCGTGCAGCGCCCGCCCAGCCAGCCGGACGGCGCGCCCCCGCAGGAGAGAGGCCCCAGGATCGCGACGTGGGCGAAGCGCATCGGGATCGCGCTCGCGGCGTTGCTCGTCCTCGCCGCCGCCACGATCGCGCTCGTCATCCGGCACTACGAGGCGGATCTCCCCTCGACCCATGAGCTCAAGGACTACCGGCCCCCGCAGGTGACGCGCATCCTCGCGCGCGACGGGACGCGCCTCGGCGAGGTCTTCACCGAGCGGCGCACCGTGGTGCGCATCGGCGAGATCCCGAGCCAGGTGAAGCTGGCCGCGCTCGCCGCCGAAGACGCAGGCTTCTACGAGCACGCAGGGCTGAACTACCTCGGCATGCTCCGCGCCCTGGCGGTGAACCTCCGCTCGACCCGGGCCCGGCAGGGCGCGAGCACCATCACGCAGCAGGTCGTGAAGAACGTCCTGCTCACGCCGGACCGGACCTTCAACCGCAAGGCGCGCGAGATCATCCTCGCCCGCAAGATCGAGCAGGAGCTCACCAAGGACGAGATCCTGGAGCTCTACCTCAACAAGATCTACTTCGGCCACGGCCGCTATGGGGTCGAGGAGGCGAGCCGCTACTACTTCGGGAAGAGCGTGCGCGACGTGACGCTCGCCGAGGCCGCGCTGCTCGTCGCCATCGTGAAGGGGCCGTCGGTGTACTCGCCGCGGGTGAACCTCGAGCGCGCCGTGGGGCGGCGGGACTTCGTGCTCGATCAGATGCAGCGCAAGGCCTTCGCCGACGAGATCCAGGTGGCGCAGGCGAAGCAGGAGCCGGTCGTGCTCGCCGTCGAGACCGAATCGCTCGCCGAGCTCGCGCCCGAGGTGGTCGCCGAGGCGCAGCGCCTGTTGCGTGAGCTCGTCGGGCCCGCCGCGCAGCAGGGCGGCTACACGATCACGACCACGATCGATCCGGCGATGCAGGCGGCGGCGCGCGCCTCCGTCCGCAAGAACCTCGACGCCTACGCGAAGCGGCACAAGCTGCTCGGCCCGCTCGCGCGGAGCAAGAAAGAGCCGCCGGCCTTCGAGGGGACGCCCGCCGGCCACAAGGTCTTCCGGGGGGTCGTGACGGGCGCCGACGACGCCCGAGGGACGCTCTCGGTGCGCGTGGGCACGCTGGAAGGCACGGTCACGCTCCGCGGCGCGCAGCGGTACAACCCGAACGGGCTCCAGCCGAGCAAGTTCGCCGACGTCGACAAGGTGGTGCGCGTCAGCCTGATCGGCCCCGCGCCGGAGCCGGTCGTCGAGGCGGCCGCCGCAGGCCAGGAAGAGGACGAGGACGCCGCCGGAGAGGCAGGGCGCGCCCCGCCTGCGAGCAAACCGGGGAAGCCCGCGGCCCCGGTGCCGCTGCGGCTCGAGCTCGGACCCGAGGGGGCGCTCGTCGCGATCGACGTGCGGACGCGCGAGGTCGTCGCCCTCGTCGGTGGCTACGAGGCGGTGCGCGGTGGGCTCGACCGGGCGACGTTCGCGCGGCGGCAGCCAGGGTCGACGTTCAAGGCGTTCGTCTACGGCTACGGCATCCACGCGCGCACGCTGACGCCGGCGACGATCCTCGACACCGATCCGCTGGCCATCGCCGGGTACAAACCGCAGAACTACGACGAGAGCGAGGGGAAGTCGCCGGCGCGGCTCCGGGAGGCGGCGGCGCACAGCGTGAACGTGGCCGCGGTGTCGGCGCTGTCGCGCGTCGGCGCCTCGAACGTGGCCGCCTTCGCCGGCGCGCTCGGCGTCCAGTCGAAGCTCGGCGCAGACCTGTCGCTCGCCCTCGGCGCTTACGAGGTCACGCCGCGCGAGATGGCCGCCGCGTACGCGAGCATCGCCGCGGGCGGCGTCCACGAGCAGCCGGTCCTGATCACGAAGATCGTCGGGCCCGGCGGGGTGGAGATCCCGCTGCCGCCACGCCCGCCGGGGCACCGCGTGATGGAGGAGGCGGAGGCCTACGTGCTCACGAGCGTGTTGACGTCGGTCGTGCAGAGCGGGACCGCCAAGCAGGCGCGCTCGCTGGGGCGCCCGATCGCCGGCAAGACGGGGACGACGAACCAGTCGAAGGACACCTGGTT
Organism: Sorangium sp. So ce726; assembly: GCF_051521405.1. NCBI lineage: Bacteria > Pseudomonadati > Myxococcota > Polyangiales > Polyangiaceae > Sorangium > Sorangium sp. So ce726. The sequence continues at coordinate 56,237 of NZ_CP150349.1, forward strand.
CGTGGGCTACTCGACCGACATCGCGTGCGCCGTGTGGACCGGCTACGACGACGCGGCGCCGCTCGGCAACGGCGAGACGGGCGCCATGGCGGCGCTGCCGGCGTTCGTGGATTTCATGAAGCAGGCGCACGCGAAGCGCCCGGCCGCCGATTTCCCGGTGCCGAGCGGCGTCGTGCGCGTGAAGATCGATCCGCTGACGGGTCTCCTCGCGCGCGAGGGGCAGGAAGACGCCATCGAGGAGGTGTTCGTCGCCGGGACGGAGCCGACCGAGGAGGCGCAGATCCCCGAGGCGGACGCGGGCGCGGAGCCGGCGGATGGCGGGGCGCCAGCCGAGCAGCAGGGCAACCCGCCGGCGCCAGGCGAGGGGCCGCGGCCGGTAGAGCCGGGGGCCTCGGCAGCGCCGGTCGAGTCGGAGCACGCGCCGGAGCCGGGCCCGCTGCCGGCCGGCGAGACGGCGCCGCCGCCGTTCTGAGCGGCGCGGGCGTGCGAGCGCTCTGATCGGCGAGGAGCAGAGGCCGAGGCGGAACGAGAGACTTCACTCCGCCCGGCGCTCCAAGCGCTCGGACCGGTCGCCGCCCTACCCGGTGCCAGGCGCCGACATGCCCGCTCGGATCGTGCTGCCGGCGCCGGCGCCGGCCTCGGGGAACGGGCCCATGATCGCCAGCGTGAGGCCGTCCTCCTGCATGTTCACGAAGAGCGCCTTGCCGTCGTGCGAGAAACACACGCCGGAGAGCTCGCTCATGCTCCGCGCGTTGCGCGCGAAATCGAAGATCTGCCCGTCCAGCGTCACGCCTCGAAGGTAGTTCCCGCGATAGCCATCCTCCGCCATGAAGAGCTCTCCCCAGGGGGCGATGGTGATGTTGTCGGGAGCGTCCAGCTCATTCGTGTCCGTCGATTGCGCGATGACCCCGAGCGTGCCGCCATCTCCCTGGGGGACCAGCTGGAAGATCTGCCCGGCTCCGGCCGGGCCGCCGATCGTCGCGCAGATGTACACGACGCCTTGCGATAGGCAGACGCCCTCCCCGCGCCGGAAGATGGCGGCCCCCTTGGCCCGGGCCTCCGTCCTTACCGTGTCGTCGCGCGGGTCGGGCTCGTCGATATCCACCCACGCGATCTCGCGCGGCTCCTCGAGCTCCCAGCCCGAGGTCTCGGCGTTGCGCGCCCCGGCGACGCAGAGCGCCTGGAGCTTGCCCTCGAACGGAGCCGCGGGGTCCGTCGGCTTGAAGCGATAGAAGCAGCTGTCCGGGCGATCCTCGGTCAAGTAAGCGATCATCGTCGTGGGATCGACGACCGCCGCCTCGTGGTGGAAGCGGCCATAGCCGGTCAGGCGGCGCGGGGCCTCCACCCTGGACGCGGTAGCCGCGCAGACGAAGACGTAGCCGTGGCGAGCGTCGACATTCTCTTCGCAGCTGAGCCAGCCCCAGGGGCTCGGTCCGCCCGCGCAGTTCCGGTTGGTGCCAGCGAGCACGAGATTGCTCGAGCGACGCTCGAACGTCGTCGCGTCCAGAACGAGCCTCGTGACGCCGCCCATGCTCTCCGCGTCGTAGGCCTCCGCCGGCGCGCCCTGGCCGGATCGATACGGGCCAATGCCCTTGTCCGTAGGCGAGTTCTCATGATTCCTGAGCAGGACGACGGTGCCGTCTGCCCCAGGAAAACACCCCATGCCGTCCGGCCGGCCGGGAACTCGGTATCCGTCGTCCATCGCGCCGCCGGCGCGCTCGAGGACCCGGTACGTGAAGCCCGCAGGGAGGTCGAGGATGCCCGCGGGATCGGGCACGAGAGGCCCGAACCGGCCGGCTGCCTGCGTTCTCCGCGAGAAGATCAGCGAGAACGGTAGGGTCAGCGTCGCGGCTGCAGCTCCACCGACGCGCAAGAATGAACGCCTCGGGATGCGTCGTCGCATGGGGATGATCTACGTCGGAACACCATCACGCGAAAGGCACGGAAGGCAATTGCCACATGGGCGCCGCGGGGCCGATGCACGAGAGGAACGCAGGGTTGCGCGCAATGAGAGGTCGAGTCGGTAAGCGCGCTGGCCGGGACACACGCCACCTTCGCGGCGTCATCCCACCTGGCCTTCGTCAGCGACGTTACGGGCCAGGACCTTCGAGGACACACGGCCGACGAGCCGCCGCAATACCTGCTTCGCTCCGATCGCGCCGCCAGCGCCCACCGCGAAGACGAGAGGCGCCGCGGCGCCGCCGGTCACAGCGACGAGGCCCGCCGCGAGCAGCACGCCGGCGCCGGTCGCCACCGCGCCTGTCGAGGCCTCCTGCGCCGCGTGCGCGAGCGCTTCCTTCTTCGTCATCTCGCCTCGCTGGTAGGCCGTGACGCCCTCGTAGGCACCGAAGGCGCCGTCGATCACGAACCCGATACCGGCCGCCTTGCCCGCGCCCTTCAGGACCTCCCGGCCCGCGGCCCTCATGGCCTCTCGGGCCAGCCCCTTCGCGACCGCGGCCGAGACGCCGTCGGTGAGCGCCGCCTGGCCCGCGTACCGCCCTGCTGCCTGCGCGACGATCGCGGCGGCCTGCGTTCCGCCCTGATCCGCGATGATCTTCGCCGTCGTCTGCGCGCCCTGCGAGAGCCCGGGCGCGAGCGCGTCCACGACCGCCGTGGTGTTCTCGACCATCACGCGCCGCAGGCCCTCCCGCGCGCCCTCGTCGAGGAGCCTCTTGCCCGCCGCCGAGAACAGCGCCTCCGCCGCCCCGCGGACGGCGACCGCGCCGCTCCCTGCAATCGAACCAAGGATCCTGTTTCGCTGTGAGCTCATCTCGACCTCCCCGCCTCGCGCGCCCTCGCCTCGATCATGGGGTAGCGCCCGGGTGCGGAAAGACAAGCTCAGCGACCCGCGCTCCCACGCTGTCACGTCACGGCGCCGGTCGCGCCCGATCGCCGGACCTCAGAACCTCACGAGCAGGCGCGAGCCGAGGCCGCCCGGGGCTGGCGTGAGGACGAGCTCCGCCGCCGGTTTGCCAGGGGCCGGCGACGTGGGCTCGGAAGGGCTCAGCAAGAGCAGCGTGACGCCGGCGCCTATCCCGACCAGGCCGACGCCGGCGAAGACGCCGGCGAGCGTCGAGGCCGTCTTGCCCGTGTCGTAGTCGCCCTGGAGCGACGGCGGGCACTCGTAGGCGCCTCCGCCGGCAGGGGCGCACCCCTCCTCGACCGCGGACAGCGCGCCGGCGCGCACGGCCAGCGCCACGACGGTCGCGATCGCGCCCGCGCCGCCGACGCCGAGCGCGACGTAGCCGCCCATGCGAATGCCGCTGGGCGGCGTGCCGGAGGCGCTCGGCGCGGAGAGCGCGTCGCGCGCCGGGAGCGGTGCGGGCACGGTCAGCGTCACGACCTGACGGGCGCCAGGCGTGAGCTCGGCGCGCTCCGCGATGGGCGCGGCGCCGCCGTAGAACAGCTCGACCGTGTGGGCGCCAAGATCGCGCTCGAGCTCGACGCCGAGGAGCCTCGGGTCGAGGGGCTTGCCATCCAGCACCACCTGGACCGGCGGCCGCCCCTCGGCGCCTTTCAGCCGGACGGTCAGCGTCCCGACCTTGCTGCCGAGCGCCCGGTAGCGGGCCTCGGCGTCATCGCTCCACCCGGCGTACTTCGCCTCGTTGGACTGGAGCGCGGCGCGCCGGAGATCCCACCAGTCTCGCCTCGCCGAGGCATAGCGGCCGAGCTCCTCCTCGCACTCGGCGATGTTCCGGAGCGCGCCGAGCCCCTCGGGGTAGATCTCCAGCGCGCTCCGGAAGGCGATGACCGCCTGCTCGCACTGTCCGGCGCTCCGCAGCTCGCGGCCCCGGGCGAACAGCGTCTTCGCGTCCTCCTCGGCCCCGATGGCGAGCGCGCGCGCCGGCGCCGCCGCGAGCAAGGCGACGCTGCAGAGCGTGATGAGCCGTCGCTCAAAAGGTCTCACTCTTGTCGATCTCCTTGCGGCGCCGGGGCACCGTGGGCGCGGCGGTCGCCGTCGCGCGCGGGGCGGCCTTGTCACTCCCGGAGCGGCGCTGGGACGAGCGCGGCTGCGCAGGCGTTGCGGAGGCCGGCGGCGCGGGCGCTGCTGCGGAAGCAGGCGGCGCAGGCGCCGCTGCGGAGGCCGGCGGCTCCGCCGCGGTGGGCTGCTGCGGCGGGGGCGGCGAGCGCAGCGCGACCGCCTGGAGCGCGCCCCGCACGCCGGGGGCCATGAGCCGCGCCGGCTGCTCCAGGCGCGGCCGATCGAGCAGGCGCGCCGCCAGCGCGGCGGTCCCCGCGAGCACGCTCAGGCAGGCCAGCGCCACGGCGGTCGCCACTCGAGGCCGCCGCGGCGGCGCGACCTCCGCGGGCTGCTCGGGCGGCGGCGCCGAGAGCGCGGCGTGGTAGGCCCCGACCATCTCGCGGATCGAGGCGAACCGCTGCGCCGGCCCCTTCGCGAGGGCGCGCGAGAACCAGGCGTCGAGCCCCGGGGGAAGCGACCGCCGGACCTCCGTGGCGGGCTCGAAATCGCGGGTGCTGACCGCCACGATGATCTCCGCGATGCTGTTGCCGTGAAAAGGCGTCCAGTCCGTCAGCAGCTCGTAGGTCAGCACGCCGAGCGCCCAGACATCGGCCCGCGCGTCGACCGCGAGCGGCGAGGCGAGCTGCTCCGGGCTCATGTAGTTCGGCGAGCCCAGCATGACGTCGGCCTCCGTCTCCTGCGGCCGATCCAGGCCTAGATCGCCGTGCAGCGCCTTGGCGATGCCGAAATCGGCGACCTTCACCGTCAGCTCCGCGCCGGGCGTGTCGACGAGCATCACGTTCGAAGGCTTCAGGTCGCGGTGCACGATGCCCATGTCGTGCGCCACGGTGAGCGCGTCCCCGATCTGATCAAGGATGTCCCCGAAGCGCACCGGATCGATCGGCCCCTTCTGGCGCACCTCCGTGAACAGCGTTCGCCCCGGGATGTACTCCATCACCAGGTAAGGGATGTCGTCGTGAACCCCCGCGTCGTGGACGGCGACGATATGCCGCGTGCGCGCGCTTAAGCGGGCCGAGATCTGGGCCTCGAACCGGAACCTCTCCAGGACGGTGCGGCTCCGCTCCGCGTCGCCGGTCAGCGAGGCGCTGAGGAACTTCACGGCGAGCTCGGTCTTGAGCGTGACGTGCACGGCGAGCCAGACCTCGGCCATGCCCCCGCGCCCGAGCGGTCGTACCAGCCGGTATTTGCCGTCGACGACCTCGTCGGGGGTGTGCTGCCAGATATCCGACTCGTCGGCGCCGGCGTGACGAGCCGCCGCGCTCGGGCTGATCCGCACGGTCGGCGGTATGCGGGGCGTGGCGGCGTCCACGCCCGAAGGATAGTGGATGCTGCGCGCGGGACTGGCACTTTTCGACAGCCTTCGCCGCCGTCGCCCGCTGGCCAGCGCGGGATGGCGGCCGCCGACAGCCGCGAGCGCGGCCGTTTCACTCGGCGGCGTCGGCGAAGAACTCCACAGGCGGCGCGTCGATCGGCAGGGCCGCCCGCGAGGCCGCGCTGCCCACGCCGCGGTCGAGGGCGTCGCAGAGGAGCGCGCCGACGCCGGGGACGACGTTGGCGATCGCCTCGTCGGCCTCGCGCGGGTTCAACCACCAGAACGGGTTCAGCAGCCGGCGGAGGTCGCGGAAGGAGCGTGCAGGACGGCTGACCTCCACCGTGAAGGCGAGCGTTCCCAGGTTGGCGTCGAGCCAGTCGTCCATGTCGCCGACCGTGGGGTACCAGTGCGCCGCCTGGCGCACCTCGTACTGCTCGTGCGGCAGAGCCCGGCAGAAGGCATCGCCGAGCGCCCGGTACAGCGGCTCGCGCGGGTTGGGCACGTCGGTGTGCGCCCACGGGTAGAGCAGGAAGTTGCCGCAGCTGTGAAAGCCGATCGCGAGCGCAGGCCGCGTCTCCAGCGCGACGTCGCGCAGGGCGCGCGACTCGGGCTCCGAGAATGCGTGAGGCCCCGTGTAGTGCGGCGACCACCGGAGCCGCGAGCCCGCGAACGGGTGCAGCGGCCGCGACGAGGACAGCGGCGCGAAATTCCGGTTCAGATCCACGCCGCGGGCGTTGCAGCGCTGCGACGCTCGCCGGTCGCCGCGGAGGCGCTCCAGGTTGTCGGCGAACGCGTCGGGGTTGACGACCGGCACCACGACGAGCCGCGCCCGCGCCGCCACGCCCGCTCGTCCGCTCGCCAGGATCGACCGGACCGCATCGAGCAGCGCGAGCCCGCCGATCACCTCGACCCCGTGCATGAGCGACGTCAGCAGGAACGTCGGACCCAGCGGATTGCCGAAGTCGTAGCGCCGCAATGGTCTTCCGTTTGCGGACGTCCCGATCGCTATTTCCCGTCCGCCGTAGGTGCGCGCGAGGCGCGCCCAGGCATCATCGAGCTGCGGGAGATCGGCGTAGCGGCCACAGAGATCGGGCGAGCGTGTCATCCCAGTGTCTCTTATGTGACACCGGAATGGCGGCGGACGCCAGCGGATTGAGCGGTTCGACCTGCCGCGCGGCGTGGCTGGACTTTTTCGCTTCGGTCATGCGGGCGGTGTGCGCCTTGCTCGCCGCCGTCCTCGTCCCGTTCCCGTTCGCTTGCCCTTTCCCTTTCCCTTTCCCTTTCCCTTAACGATTCCGAGCGCTCCTGCTCCCGCGCCCTTCACCTTTCCCTCGCCGTCCACGATTCCACGATTCCACGATTCACGTCATCCGCGCGGCAGGTCGCCCTTTCGCGTCGCGAGGAGGGCCAGGCCTTCGAAGAGCAGGTGAGCGCCGAGGTGGAGGGTGATGTCGGCATGATCCAGCGCGGGGCATACCTCGACGAGATCCATGCCCACCAGGTTGATCCCCGCGAGGCCGCTGAGCAGCTGGATTGCCTCGCGTGAGGTGAGACCGCCGGGCACGGGCGTGCCGGTGCCCGGGGCATAGGCCGGGTCGATGCCGTCGATATCGAAGGAGATGTAGACGGGCGACTCGCCCGCGGCTGCCCTGATGGCGGCGGCGATCGCGCGAGCGCCGTCGCGGTCGATCCGATCCATGCCGTACAGGGTCGCCCCGGCGTGCGCCGCGAAGGCGCCTTCCTCCGGGTGGCCCCACGTGGCGCGGATGCCGATCTGGTGGAGCGCGCTCCGCCCGATCAGCCCCTCTTCGATCGCGTTGCGGAACGGCGTGCCGTGGTGGAACGGCTCGCCCCACACCTCCGAGGTGCTCGTGTCGAGGTGCGCGTCGACGTGGACGACCGTGACGGGGCCGTGGCGCCGCGACAGCGCGCGGAGCACCGGGAGCGCGATGGAGTGGTCGCCGCCGACGACGAACGGGACCGCGCCGGCCGCGAGCACCTCGTCGACCGAGGCCTGGATCAGCTCACGCACGGAGTCGGCGTGAAACGGGGGAAAGGGCACATTGCCCCCGTCGAGCACGTTGATCGCACGGAACACGTCGATGCCGTGGCCGGGGTGATACGACTGCACGAGCGCGCTCACGCGGCGCAGCTCGTAGGGGGCGAACCGTGTGCCCGGGCGGTACGTGACGCTCCCGTCCCACGGGACGCCGAGGAGCACGGCGTCGGCGCCGGAATAGGCGGACGCGCCAGCCTCGTGGAATCCCGCGGTCGGGAGGCGAAAGAACGGAGTCTGCCCGTGCCGCAGGTACGCGGCTGCTCGTTGTTGAGACATGAGATCTCCTACAGGCTCAAGAGGTCCAGGATCACGGCGCGGGCGCGGTCCGCGAGATCCGCCGGGCCGCCGTGGTCGCCGAGCGGCGGGCCGAAGGCGACGCGGGCGCTCGCCTCTCGGCGGCTGGAGAAGCGGAGGAAATGGGGGAGGAAGGTGTCGTCGCCCGCCCAGCAGAGCTCCGGATCATCGTAGGTGATGGCCGCGGGCACGATGGGGACACCCGCGATCCGGGCGACGCCGAAGATGCCTTTCCGGAAGGGGAGGACCTTCTCTCCGCGAGTCGTCGAGCCCTCCGGGAAATTCAGCACCGGGACGCCATGGCGCAGGGCCCGGAGCGCGCTCCGGAGCACGCGCGCCCCGCTCGCCGGGCGCTGCCGATCGACGAGCAGCACGCCGAGATCGCGCGCGCGATCGCCGATGATCGGCCAGCTGCCGATCTCCTGCTTCGCGATGGCGGTGCAGGGTGTGAGCGACGCGAGGAGGATCGGATCGAGGTAGCTGACGTGGTTGGCCACGACCACGAACGGCGACGCAGGGAGCGCGCCGGTCACGCGGACGCGCAGGGAGTGCAGCGCGCACAGGTCCCGGGCGATACCGTGAAGGAGGCGCGCCCTCTCGCGGTGGCGCGAGGCGGGCAGCGTGGGCAGCAGGCTGGTCCGGAACATGGTGTCGAGCGCGAGCCCCATCACGCCGGAGACCCGGCTGGCGATGGAGAGCGCCTCGGTCCAGGGCCGGTCGCCCGCCGCCGGCGCGCGGCGGCCGTGGTCGAGCGGAGCGGTGGTCGTCATGGTCTCTCGGCCTCAGGCCACCGCGGCGATGCCGCCGCTCTCCGCCGCGCGCGGCTCCTTCGCGTCGCCCTGGCGATCGACGAGCCCCACCTTCTCGAAGCGGGCCCGGAGGGCCATGAACGCGTCGCGATCGATGCGCGAGATGATGCGCGGGTGTCCGGTTCCATAGAAATCGGGGCGGACCTCGATCTCCTTGGCGCCGAGCATGGCGTGGAGCGCCCGCGCGGCGTGGTTGTCCTCCTCGACGGTGAACCAGCACGACTCCGCCCATCCAAGGATCGACCCGACGAACGCGCGGAGCAGCGTGTGCGTGGCGCGGGAGCCCTGATACTCGGGCAGGACGGCGAGGGTCGTGCAGTAGACCTCCTTGCCGCGGGTGAAGGAGAGCAGGTAGCCCGCGGGCTTCCCCGCGGCCTCGACCAGGAAGCAAGAGTCCTTGAAGAAGTCGCAGCAAAGACGGATGTAATACCGCCCGAGCTCCCCTTCGCCCGCGCCGCCGAAGAGGGTCGACTCCAGTTCCATCAGAGTTGAAAAGTCATCGCTTCGGAGCGTGCGCGCCACATAACGGCTCATTGTTGCGCCTCCTTATTCTAATTGAATCGTCGTTGTGGGCGCAGCATGCCGGGACTCCGTGGAGAACACGTCACAGGACCCCCGAGGTTGAGAGACACGTCGGGGGCGATGGCGCGTCAAGATCGCTGGAGAATCGCGTACGGAAGGTGCCAGGACGGCAATCTCATCGTGGCCTGAGGCGCTCTGCCGTTGTGGACGGGAGTGCGAGCGCGAGGCGGGCGGCCGCGCGGGCGGCGTCGAGGAGCTCGGCGAGGCGCGACGTCGTGCGCCAGCCGCCCGTCATTCCGGTCCAGTACTTCATGGGCGTGAAGATGTTGCCGTCGGTGCGCGGCGCCGCGCGGTGGAGGAACGTTGCGCGCATCACGTACGCGGCGAGAGCTTGCTCGGAGAGGCGCGCGAGGGCGACAATCGCCGCGGTGGCGATGTGGCCTGCGGAGCCGACGTACACTTCGCGCCTCGGCCGTTCGGCGAGGGAGACCATGGCCGCCGCGGCCCGCTGGACGTCGGCGATCGGCGGGATCGGCTGGACGGCGCGGCAGGTGGTATTGCCGGCGTGCTGGTAGATCGGGGTGTCGATCGTCGTGGGCAGGAGCGTGCAGACGTGGATGCCCGGGGTGCTGGCGAGCTCCTGCCTCAGGCAGGAGGCGAGGCCGAGGATGCCGAATTTGGAGATCACATAGGCGCTCATCATCGGCGCGCCGAATTTGCCGAGCACGGAGGCGTTGTTGATGAGCACGCCCCCGCCCTGCGCGCGAAAATAGGGCAGCGCGGCCCGCGCCCCGTGCAGGTACCCGAACAGGTTCGTCTCGATGACCTGGCGGTAGGTCTCATAGGGCGCCTCGTCCGCGCGCGCATAGAGGAACACGGCGGCGTTGTTCACCCAGACGTCGATCCTGCCGAACACCTCGACGGCGGCGCGGGCGAGCGCCCTGACGGCGTGCTCGTCCCTCACGTCCGTCGGGACGGCGAGCGCCCTCGCGCCGACGCTGGCGCACTCGGCGGCGACCTCCTCGAGGGCCGCCTCGTTCCGAGCGGCGATGACGACCCGCGCGCCGCGCTTCGCGAACGCGAGCGCCGCCGCCCTGCCGATGCCCGAAGATGCCCCGGTGATAACGACCACCGCGTCGCGAATGCACTTCCGCATGACTGGCCCCCTCCCGCGCGGTCGGCCTCTCGCCGAGAGGAGAGCAAGGCGCGGGCCATCAGGGCCCAGGGGCTGTGTCGGACGTGGCCACGGAGCTCGATAGAAACGGCGAGCGTGGTGGATGGATGAAGAATTTAAAACGCAAAGGCGCAAAGGCGCAAAGACGCAAGGGAGAGAGAAAGAGTTGTTTCTTCTTCTCCTTGCGCCTTTGCGCCCTTGCGCCTTTGCGTTTTTTTCTTCTCTCTCTTCAGCCGTAGAAGGGCTTCCCGGTCCTCGCCGCCTCGGCGAGCGCCGGGGCGGGCGTCCAGCGCTTGCCGAAGCGGCGCTCGTAGATCTCGATGCGGCGGAGCACCTCCGCGGCGCCGAGGCTGTCGACGTAGCGGAACGGCCCGCCGCGGAACGGCGGGAAGCCCAGGCCGAAGATCGCGCCGACGTCGCCGTCGCGCGGGCTCCGGAGGATCCCCTCGCCGAGACAGTGCAGCGCCTCGTTCACGAGCTGGAGCGAGCAACGCAGCTGGATCTCCTCGATCGGCACCGGCGGGCTGTCCTTCGCCCTCGGCACCGGCAGCCCGAGCACGCCATAGACGCTCTCGTCGGCGTGCTTCCCCTTGCCCTTCTTCTTCGCCGCCGCGCCGTACAGGTACATCCCGCGCTCGTTCTTGCGGCCCCTCCGGTCGTCGGAGACCAGCCTGGCCATCGTGGGAGGCGGCGCGAGGCGGTCGCCGAACGCCTCGAGCATGATCGGGCCGACGTGCGCCGCCACGTCGATGCCCACCTCGTCGAGCAGCGCGAGCGGGCCGACCGGCCAGCCCCACGCGACGAGCGCCGCGTCGACCTGCTCGATCGCGGCCCCCTCGGCGAGCAGCCAGCTCGCCTCGTTCATGTACGGCCCGAGGATGCGGCTCGTATAGAAGCCGACTCCATCGTTCACGACGATGACCGTCTTGCCCTGGCGCTTGCCGATCGCCACCGCCGTCGCGACCACCTCGGGAGACGTCGCCTCGGTCCGGATGACCTCGAGCAACGGCATCTTGTGCACCGGGCTGAAGTAGTGCATCCCGACCACGTTCTCCGGCCGCTTCGACGCGGCCGCGATCCGGGAGATCGGGATCGACGACGTGTTCGACGCGAAGATCACCCCGTCCTTGCCGTGCTGCTCGACGTCCCGCAGGACCGCGTGCTTCACCGTGAGTTCCTCGAACACCGCCTCGATCACGAGATCGGCGCTCCGGAGGCCCGAGCCGTCCGTCGTCGCGGTGAGCAGCGCCAGCTTCTCGTCGCGCTCGAGCGGGGTGAGCTGCTTCTTCTTCACCCGCTCGCCGAGGATGTCGGCCACGTACTTGAGCCCGCGGCCGATCGACGCGTCGTCGCGGTCCCGGAGCCGCACGGGGATGCCGGCGTTCAGGCTGACATAGGCGATGCCGGCGCCCATCAGGCCGGCGCCGATCATCGCGATCTTCTCGACCTTCCTGGGCTGCACGGCGGGGTCGTCCACGCCGGTGTCCTTCTTCATCGCGTTCGTTGCGAAGAAGAGCTCCATCAGCCGGTGCGCCGTGCTCGACGCGACGAGCTCGCCGAACGCGCGCGCCTCGACCTCCTTCGACGCCTCGAAGCCCTTCTCTGCGTAGGTCCGCAGCACGTCGATGATCCGCTCGGGCGCCGGGTAGTGCCCGCCGGTCTTCTTGCGCGTCTGCCGCGCTGCTTGCTGGAAGAGCAGGGCACGGCCGATCGGGTTCCGCTCGAGGGCCGCGCGGGTGAGCGCGGCGGAGTCGAGCTTCGGCGCGCTCCCACGCTTGAGCCGGAACGGCGGGCTGCCTTCGACACGCGCGAGCTTGAGCGCGAGCGCCGCGGCCGTCTCCCTCAGGATGGCCGCGGGGACGACGTCGTCGGCGACGCCGAGCTGCCGCGCCTTCGAGGGGCGCATGTTCTTGCCGGTGAGGCCGTGGTCGAGCGCGGCCTGGAGGCCGGCGCGCTCCGCGAGCCGCTGGAGCCCGTTGATCCCGGGGAGCAGGCCGAGCTGCACCTCGGGCAGGCCGAGCACCGTCTTCCGGTCGTCGCTCAGCACCCGGGCGTGGCAGGCGAGCGCCACCTCGAGGCCGCCGCCGAGCGCGGCGCCGTGGACCGCGGCGACGATCGGCTTCGGCGAGCGCACGATCCGCAGGATCGCCTCGTGGCCGGCCCGGCACATCGCCTCGGCCTGGGCCGCCGTGGCGACGCTCTTCAGCATCTCGATGTCGGCGCCCGCGATCCAGGTGTCGGCCTTGCCGGACACGAGGATCGCCGCCTTGATGAGCGGGTTGCTCGCGATCTGGCCCGCGATCCGCTCGAGATCGCCGGTGAACGTGGGCTTCAGCGTGTTGACCGCCTCGCCCGGGACATCGTAGGTGACGACGGCCACGCCGTCGGGGCGCACCTCGAGGGAGAGCGGGCTCGCGGCCGCGGGGGCCGGCGTGGCGGCGGCGGATGTCGTCGTCATGCGGCCTCCAGGACGACGGCAGCGCCGAGGCCGCCCGCCGCGCAGACGGTGAGGAGCGCGTGATGCCCGCCGCGCTTCTTGAGCTCGCGGAGCGTGGAGAGCACCATGCGTCCCCCCGTCGCGGCGAAGGGGTGGCCGAGCGCGATCGAGCCGCCGTTGACGTTGAGCTTCTCCGGATCGATCTCGCCGACGGGGGCGGACCGGCCGAGCTTCTCCGCGGCGAACGACGGCGACGCGAGCGCCTTCAGGTTGGACGCGACCTGGGCGGCGAAGGCCTCGTGCATGTCGACGAGATCCATGTCGGCGAGCGAGAGGCCGGCGCGCTCGAGCGCCCGCGGCACGGCGAGCACCGGGGCCATCAGGAGCTGCCAGCCAGGGTCGACCGCCGCGTAGGACCACGACTTGACGTACCCGAGCGGCTGGTAGCCGAGCGCCTTGGCCTTGCCCTCGCGCATCAGCAGCAGGGCGCTCGCCCCGTCGGTGAGCGGGGACGCGTTGCCTGCGGTGATCGTGCCGTGCCGCCGATCGAAGGCCGGCGACAGCTTCGCGTAGGCGTCGAGGGTCGAGTCGTCCCGGACCACGTTGTCGCGCTCGACCGGCTTGTCGTAAGGCGGGGGGATCACGTGCATGACCTCGGCGGCATACGTGCCGTCGCGCCAGGCGCGCGCGGCGTTCGTGTGCGAGCGGTGGGCGATCGCGTCCTGCTCGGCGCGCGAGATGCCGTTCTGCTTCGCCATCTTCTCGGCGGCCTCGCCCATCTGCTCGCCCGTGGTCGGCTCGCGCGAGAAGCCCGGGATCGGGGGCACGAGGTCCTTCAGCGAGAGGCGGGAGACGATCTCCAGCCGGGCGCCGAGCGTCCTGGCCTTCTGGAAGTCGGTCAGCGCGGAGGCGAGCTTCCGGGAGACGCCGAGCGGCACGTCGCTCATGCTGTCGGCGCCGCCGACAAGGGCGACGTGGTGCTGGCCAGCGAGCATCGCCTCGGCGGCGCTCGTCATGGCCTGGAGCGACGTCGCACACGCGCGCGAGACGCTGAAGGCGTCGATGTCCTTGGGCAGGCCGGTGCGCAGCACGACCTCGCGCGCGATGTTGAGCCAGTCGAGCGTCGGCACCACCTGGCCGTAGACGACCAGCGTGACGTCGCGCGGGGTCACCTCGCTCCTCTGGAGGAGCTCCTTGACCACCGTGGCGGCGAGATCGACGGTGCGCAGCGCCTTGAGCGCCGTCCCCGCCTTGGTGAACGGCGTGCGCAGCCCGGCAACGACCGCCACCCGGTCCTTGCCGCCCTTCCCATTCTTGGCTGAAGCCATGTCGACTCCTCTGCTGCCGGAGAGCCCATCGCGAGCCCGCCCCGCGCGCCCCGCGCAGCCCCCCGGATCCCGGCGTGCCAGCGCACACCGGTTGGGGTAATTCCCTTAGGTGCGCTAACGCGGCGTGTCAACCGCAGGCGGCGAGGGCGTCGCAGGCGGCGAGGCGCTCCACGAGAAAGCGAGCTGGGAGGAAGGACGGTTGGGACAGCCTGGGCGCTAATTTGGCCCACGGCTGAGCTTGCCGATAGCGTGGTTGGCCATGCGGAAACTCATTCTATGCAGTGCGTTGCTCTGCGGCGCTCCGGCGCTCGCTGGGTGTGCGACGTTTGCAAGCGACTCGGCGCCGGCGGCGCCGGGTTACGTGTATGTGGCCGGTCACAAGAACAACCAGCCTGCGATGTGGATGTGCCCTGACGCGCCGGGCAAGGCGGAGTGCACCGAGGTCGAGGTAACGACGGAGGCGGCCGAATGAAGCGTTCTTTGATTTTCGGGCTCCTGCTCGCGAGCCTCGGGGCGATCGGCTGTCAGGGGAGCTACACGAGCATCCGGCAGATCGACGGGACGCGGTACCACGTCACGCGCACGAAGCAGGGCTTCTTCAACGCGTACGGCACCGTGTTCGACTGCCAGGCCAAGGGCGACGCGATGACGTGCGTCGAGATCAGCGATCTGTGAGCTCCGCGTAGGGTTTCTAGAAGAATAAAGAACGCAAAGGCGCAAAGACGCAAAGAAGCAAAAAGACGTCGAGAAGAATTTTTCTCGCTTCTTCTTGCGCCTTTGCGCCTTTGCGCCTTTGCGTTTCATTCTCTCTCTCTGCCACTCCGGCGCGCGCGTCACCGGCAGCCGCGCCTGCTCACGCCTCGCGCAGGAAGGCCTCGAGCAGCGCCGCCGAGACGTCGAGGAGATCGCGCTCGGTCACGATGCCCACGAGCCGCTCGCCCGCGACGACGGGCAGGCAGTCGACGCGCTGCTCGCGCATGATCCGCATCGCCTCCAGCGTCGGCGTGTCCGGGGCGACGGTCACGGGGTCGGGCCGCATGATGGACGCGACCGTGGGCGGTGCGGATCCGCTCGGCGCCGCCGCGGCGCCGCGGGCGACGAGCCGGAGCAGCGCGCGGTGCGAGACGACGCCGACGAGCCGGCCCTGCTCGTCCTCGACCGGGACGTGGCGCACGTGCCGCCAGTCCATGACGCTCGCGGCGAAATCGACGATGTCGGTGGGCCGCACCGTGAACAGATCGGTCGACATGAACTGGCCCACGGTCCGGTAGCTGTCGCGCACGAGGTTCAGATCGTCCTCGAGCGCGGCGGGCTCCCACGCGTGCACCGGGCGCCCGGCCCCGCCGCCCCGGGCTTCCTCCCGCTGGCGGGCGAGCATCGCGGCGCAGAGGGCGCGGTTGCGCAGCTCCGGGGTGCCCCGCCCGGCCATGGCCGCGAGCGAGCCGAGCGCCCACTGCGCGCCCGTCTGGCCGCGGCGGACCCGCTCCTCGACGACGCCGAGGTACCGGTCGACGTCGGCGGCGTCGATGCCCGCGGCCGAGAGGCCCGCCCGGGCGGCGGGGAGGAGGTGTGAGAGGATGAGCTCCGGGGCAGGGAGGCTCTGGCCGCCGATCCACGTGAGCTGCGCCTTGAGGCCGTGGCGGGCCGCCGCGAAGAAGTTCGCCTTGGCGTCCTCGAACGGCATCTCGAGGTCGATGCGCGGGTGCTCGGCGGCGAGGCCGGACATGAGGCCGAAGAAGAAGGCGGCGTTCGCGACCTCGTCGAGGACCGTCGGCCCCGAGGGCAGCGCGCGGCTCTCGATGCGCAGGTGCGCGACCCCGGCCAGGGCCCCGTAACAGGGGCGGTTCCAGCGGTAGACGGTGCCGTTGTGGACCCGCAGGGCCTTGAGATCCGGCACCTCCCCGCGCGCGAGCACAGCCGCGGGGGGCTCGCCGGTCTCGGCGGTGATGACCACGCGGAACCGCGCGATGTCCTCGCGGAAGAGATCGAGCACGCCGCCCTGCACCCAGCCGTCGCCGAAATGGACGCGGGGCCTGTGCTGCCGGCCCTCCAGCGTGGTCGGGCGGGTGTCGACCGAGGTCTCGAAGAGGGCGATCCGCGTCTCGTGCCAGAGCCGCTGCCCGAGGAGCAGCGGCGAGTTGACCGCGGCGGCGAGGACGGGCGCGGTCACCGCCTGCGCGAGGTTGTAGAGCGACGCGAACTCCCGCGCCCCGACCTGGAGGTGGACCTGGAAGCTCGTGTTGCACGACTCGAGCAGGATGTTGTCGTGGGTCATCTCGAGCTCGTCGAGCCCGTGGATCGAGACGCGGAAATCGCCCTGGCGCAGCCGCAGGAGCGCGCGGTTGAGCTCGTGGTAGCGAGGCGCCGGCGTGAGGTTCTCGAGGCGGAGGTCGCCAGCGCGCAGGGTGGGGAGGATGCCCGTGAGCAGGACGTCGGCGCCGGCGGCGCGCGCGGCCTCGGCCGCCCGCCCGATGACCTCCGAGAGCTCGGCCTCGAGCCGCCGCAGGCAGTCGCCGCCAAACGGGAGGGGGGTGAGGTTCGCCTCCAGGTTGAAGCGAGCGAGCTCGGTCGTGAGCCGGTCGTCGGCGGCCCGCTCGAGCACCTCCAGCGCGAGCGGCGCGGGCCGGAGCGCGCGGTCGACGAGGAACATCTCCTGCTCGGCGCCGATGCGGCGCACGCCGGACTCGATGCGATCCTCCAGGAGGAGGCGCTCGAGCGCCTCCACGTCGTCGAGCAGCGCCCGCATGAACGCCTTGTGCTGCTCCTCGCTCGCCTGCTCGGAGACGTGCTGCTCGCCCATGGTGATCGCCCCGCCTTTCGCTCGCTTCCGCTCCAGGGAAGCCTACGACGGCGAGCGGCAGGGGGCGCAGGGGATCCCCTGACGGGACAGCGGGCCTCTGGCTCGGCGCGGGCGGCGCGGCGGCCCGGCGCGGTCAGAAGCTGCGGCCAGCCGCGA
This sequence comes from Sorangium sp. So ce726, assembly GCF_051521405.1. NCBI lineage: Bacteria > Pseudomonadati > Myxococcota > Polyangiales > Polyangiaceae > Sorangium > Sorangium sp. So ce726. The sequence goes on from NZ_CP150349.1 coordinate 73,110, forward strand.
GCCGCAGCGTGGCGACCTTGTCCTCGGCGAGGCCGAACCCGAGCGGCGCGTCGATCGCCACGAGCAGGCCCGCCCGGGCGTAGAAGCCAGGCTGCTTCAGCGTGTAGGTGAAGAACGGCTCCATCGCGAGCTGCATCATGTCGTCGCGGGTGAGCGTCAGCGCGGCCTGGAGGCGGAGCCCGCCGCCATAGGGGCCCCGGCCGCGCAGCTCGAGCTCGTCGCCCTGCTCGACCACGAGCTCGACGCCGGCCCTGCTGGTCGGGAGGGCGAATATCACCGCGGTGTCCGCGCGGTAGACCAGCCGCGTGGCGAGCTCCGCCTCGATGCCGCCGAAGGCCCTCAGGGGAAGGTGCCCGGCGGTGAGCCTGTGCAGGTCGTAGGAGGCGCGCGCAGGGGCGGTCGCCTGCAGCGTGGCGCGGGCGTCGGCGTCGGGGGCGCTGAGGACGGGGATCGAGAGCGCGCCGCCGCCGAAGACGGTGAGCTTGCGCGAGAGGGCGCGCGCGTAGTGGGCGCCGACCGTGGGGTTGCCGAAGAGAAGGCTGCCGGCGCTGCTGCTCTCGTCGACGCCGAGCCGGGTGGACCGGAACGTGGCGGAGACGTTGCCGTAGGCGAGCGGGAGATCCACGTCGAGGTGGAGCCGGCCGAACCGCTCGAGCTGACCTCTGAGGTCGAAGGTCAGCCCGAACGTGCTCACCTCGGACGTGACATCGTCCATGGCCCAGGAGGCCGACTTGCTCAGGACGTCGAGCTCGAGCTCCGCGCGCGATCCCTGGGATTTAGCCCAGCTGTTCTTTTCTGCCGGAGCGGCAGGTGGCGCCGTGAGCCAAAGCGAGAGCAGGAGAGCGGAGGAGAGCAGCGATCTCGCGTTCAATCAGGCCCACCTGCGAGGACTACCATGGCTCGGCTCGGCCGTGGTCAGCGAACGGCGCCCTCGGCGCCCGCGGCCTCCTCGTCCTCGTCTTCGTCCTCCTCGTCCTCATCCTCGTCCTCCTCGCTGTCGTCGCCAGCGTCGTCGCTGCCGTCGAAGAGCAGGGAGGGAGCGCCTTCGTTGCCGTGCTCCGCGAAGATCGCGTCGGCGGCGATCACGAGCTCCTCCATGCGGTCGGCGTCGACGGGGCCGTACACGGCGAGCGCCATGGCGCGATCCTGCACGAACAGCCACGCGTCGGGGAAGTCGAGCAGGGCGTCGCGGATGCTCTTCGAGAGCCACCGGCCGATGGCCTTCGCCTCGGGCCCCTCGACCAGGAACTGCTCCATGAACTCCGGGTCCTTCTTGAACTGGACGCCGGTGTTGGGGGCACGCCTGCCATCGACAATGGGCAGCGGGCACACGGTGAGCCGGGGCGCAGCCTTGGCCAGCTTTGTGAGGACCACCTGGTACTCGCTGCCGTTCTTCGCGTCCGGCCCCACGACCGCGACGTAGGCGAGCTTCGGGACGAGCTCGTAGCGGGCGAGGACCGCGCCGCCGCCTGTCTCCTGCAGCGTGTGCTCGAGGCTGGACGGCAACGAGCGCACCGGACGAGGGCCGTCGCCGCCGGCGTCGGCCTTCCGGCCGCCGGCCTTCGCGCCGGATCGGGCCGGGGCCGCCTCCGGGGTCATCAGCGCGCGCCAGCGCGCGAGCTCGCGGTCGCGCCGCGCCTCGTGCCGACCGCGCAAGCCGGTCAGGAACCAGACGACGAGCAACGCAAGGGGACCTACGTACCAGAGCCAGGGCATGGGGCGGCGATGCTAGCAAACCTCGCGGAGCTGCGGTGGGGTCGCGCGCGCCCGCGGTGCGGTGGGGCTCAGGGCGCGGGGGCCGGAGCGGCGTCGTCCGGCCGCTCGAAGACGCACCAGTAGCCGTTCTTGCTGTGGCGCACCATCCCGGCCACCTCGTACACGCCCCGGAAACGCCGGTCCTTGCGGAGCTTCTCCTGCGCCGGGAACGGGAGCTTGTCGCACGTGTCGGCTCCGCCGACGAACACGAAGTAACGCGGCATCTTGTCGAAGACGTGCTGCACGTAGCCGGGGCCCGTCTTGCGCGTGTAGCCGCCAGGGAGCTTGGAGATCACGGGATCGACGAGGCCGAGGAGATCGAGCACCGGATAGTCGGTCACATACCCGATGTACCCGATGTCGCCCACGGCGACCTCGCCGGGCTTGGCGTGCTCCTGGAACCAGGCGGCCACGCCGCCCGCGGCGCTGTCCCAGAACCGCTTCTCGTCGTCGAGGATCCGGTGCTGGGCGTGCTCTATCCGCTGCGCCCGGAAGACGCCCAGCGCGATGAGGCCGCCGAGCGCGAGCACGCCGGCCCCCGCGGCGAGGGCGAGCGCCCCGCCCTCGGGCGCGTCCGCGGCGCGGGCCGAGAGATCCGCGAGCAGCGGCTCGAGCAGCGCGCGCGCGCCGAGGCCCGCGAGGAGGAAGCAGAACGGCTCGAACGGGCTCATGAAGCGGTAGTACGGCATCCAGTCCCCGCCCACGAGGAGCACGTAGCCGCCCACCGCGAGCGCGAGGGCCGCGACGCAGAGCGCGTCGCGGTGGCGCGCGACGATCGCCACGCAGAGGCCGAAGAGCGCGAGCAGGAGCGCCGGCCACGTGTGCTCCGCGTACTCCGCGATGTAGCGCTGCCCGCCGGCCAGCTGCTCCGCGAGGCTGCCGGTCTTGGCGCTCAGCGTGTTCGGCAGCCACGTGCCGTAGTAGCTGTGCCGCCAGAGCATGTGGCACGCGATGGGCGCGGCGAAGACGACGCCGCGGAGGAGGTTCTGCCGCCCGAAGAAGCGCAGGCCGAGGAAGAGCATCGGTATGCCGATGAACATCGGTGCTTCCGGGCGCGTCAGGCCAGCGAGCCCGAAGACGAGGCCCGAATACGGGAAGCCGGTCCCCCGATCGCGCTCGCGGAACATCATCTCGGTGCCCGCGAGGACGAGCAGGACGAACAGCGGCGTCTCCAGGCCGAAGACGGCATATCCGCTCTGCACGATCGAGCTCGCGAACAGCCACGTGGCGATGCAAGGGACCGCGCCGTGCGGGCGAAGCCGGGCCGAGAGCAGGTAGAGCGCGCCGAGCGAGCCGCAGGCGGCGAGCCCGCCGAGCACCTTGGCGACGACGTCGGGGTCGAGGCCGAGCTTGATGCCGCCCGCGAGCAGCACGGTCCAGAGGAAGTTCGTGTACCCCTCGATGCGCTCGCCGGCGTTGTAGACGAGCCCGAGGCCCCGGGCGAAGTTGCGCGCGTAGCGGTAGGAGATGTACGCGTCGTCGATCGTGAACGAGCGCACACGCACCATGTTCACGACGAGCAGGAACGCCGGCAACACGAGGCCGAACGCGAGGTGCAAGCGCTCGGAGAGCGGCGCGCCTCGCAGCCAGTCGCGCCAGCTCCGGGCCGGGGGTGCGCCTTCGACGGCGCCGTCGTCCGCCGCTTCCATGTCGCCGTCGGCCTCGCCGCTCGGAGGGGCGACCCCGAGTTGCCCGTGCTCTGCTTCTTCCGGTTCCAGGAAAGCCATGTGAAGCCTCTCCCTACCATGGATGGTTCATGTCGGGGTCGTTTCTTGGTCGAGGCGCTCATCCCAGCTATCCTCGCGACATGCGTGCAGCCATTGTCGCTCTTGCCGCCTCCTCCGCCCTTTTCGTCGCGCCCCCGGCGCTCGGTGCCCGAGGCGTGCCGTGCGGCTTCTATGGCATCGATCCAGGGGCGCCCGTCGACGCAGGGGAGGTGATCCTCGACGACGACCACGCGAAACGGCTCGCGCGGGCGGGCGCCGGCGCCGTGCGCGTCGAGTTCGTGCTCGATGACGCCGAGGCCTGGGACGATGACAAGCTCGAGCAGTACGACGACATCATCGACGCGGCGCGCGCCGCTGGCCTCGAGCCGGTGGGGCTCCTCTCTCACCGTACGCTCGGAGAAGGACAGGACGTCTGGAATGACGATCCGGACCGGGACGGCGACAACGCGTACGTGGAGGCGTTCGCCGAGACGGCAGAGGCGCTCATGACGAGGTACGCGGGGGACGTCGTCCAGTGGGAGATCTGGAGTCAGCCGAACTGCTCCGACCTCCCCGACCCCGCGCTCGATCCGGAGCACGCCGGCTGCACCTTCGTCCTGCCCCGGGTGCTCGCGCAGATCCTCGCCCAGATCCGCATCCGCAACGAGGCGCTCTTCAACGTCGACGAGCTGTCGCTGACCACGGGCGGCCTGCTCGCCTCGGACGACGCGGCCGCGCCGTTCTCGGGGGTCGATTACCTGCGCGAGCTCTACGAGCAGCCGGTGTGGGACGATCTCGAGGCGCGCTTCGGCCAGCGGACGCCGTGGTCTCGCCTCGGTCAACAGCTGTTCTTCCATCAGGGCACCGAGGTCGATCCGGTGGCGCTCGGCGATTACCTCGACGAGCTGCGCGACCTCGCCGACGAGGAGGGGGACGAGAGCCCCTTCGCCGTGACCGGGATCGCGTGGTCGAGCGCGCTCGTCGGCGAGGAGCTCCAGGCGGCGAACCTGACCACATCGTTCGAGCTCCTCTCGGAGCGCGATGACGTCGCCGGCGTGGTCTGGGCCAGCTTCCAGGACGCGCCGCTCGACGAGCAGCCCTTCGGCCTCGTCGACGAGGCCGGCGTGGAAAAGCTCGCGCTCGCCGCGTTCAGCGAGTCGGCCGACAAGTGCGAGCCGACGGAGCAAGGCGGGGGGACGGGGAGCGGCGGCGGGGGGAGCGGATCGAGCGGCGGCGGCGTCGCAGCCGGCTCGCCGCCCGGCAGCAGCGGACAGATGGGGCGGCCGATCGACGGAAAGCGGCGCGCGAGCGCCTGCAGTTATGCGGCGGGCGCGACCAGCGAAGGCGGAACGCGGCCAGATGTGGGTTGGCTCGCATTGTTCGCGATCGGCGCGATCGCGATGGTGCGCCGCCGCCGCGTCGTTTGAAGGCAACTCGAGCGCTCTTGTCGCCGACAGGTGAGGCATGCCTCACAGCTCGGCGCGCTTCGCGCGGCGGATCGCCGTGCACGTTGGACTTTTGCTCTTCAATGGTTGCGGGGACGACGGCGCGGGCGATCGCTTCGACGTCTGCGGCGACGGCGTGGTCGACGAGGGCGAGGTGTGCGACGACGGCAATCCCGCGGAGGGCGATGGCTGCTCGCCGACGTGCCAGCGCGAGGAGCCAGCGGAGCCCCGCTGCGGCGACGGCGCCGTCGACGCGGGCGAGGCGTGTGATGACGGCAATACGGCGGGCGGGGACGGCTGCTCGTCGGTATGCGAGATCGAGGTGCCCCCGCGCTGCGGCGACGGCGCGCTCGATCCGGGGGAGCAGTGCGACGACGGGAACGTCGCGACGGGCGACGGTTGCGAGATCGATTGCACGAAGACGCCAGCCGAGGAGACCGTCTGCGAGGAGCTTTTGCCGCTCGCGCAGGGGGCGTGCGAGGTGGTCGCCGGCGCGGGCGCGACGCTGATCCGGGGCGTCGTGCTGGCCCCGGGCAGGGTGTACCGGGGCGGGCGGGTGCTCGTGGACGAGCGGGGAGCGATCGCGTGCGTCGGCTGCGATTGTGAGGCGGCGGGGGCGACGGAGATCACGTGCCCGACCGGCGTCGTCTCCCCGGCGCTGATCAACACGCATGACCACATCACGTACACGCAGAACAGCCCGTATACCCCGACCGAGGAGCGCTATGAGCACCGGCACGACTGGCGCACCGGCAACAACAAGCACACGAGAATCGACACGCCCGGCATGGCTAGCCAGGCGCAGATCCACTGGGGCGAGCTCCGCTTCCTGATGGGCGGCGCGACCTCGATCGTCGGCTCGGGGAGCGCGCCAGGGCTCCTCCGGAACCTGGATCGGGGCGACCAGGAGGGCCTGGGCCAGAAGGCGGTCCATTTCGATACGTTCCCGCTCGACGACACGGGCGGCCGCGAGATCGTGAGCGGTTGCGGCTACTCGGCCGACCGGGTGACGGGGGAGGACGTCGAGGGCGAGGACGCTTATTGCCCCCACGTCGCCGAGGGGATCGAGGCGTCGGCGCGCAACGAGTTCGTCTGCCTGAAGACGGCGCCGAACGACGTGCTCGAGCCGCAGAGCGCGTTCATCCACGGGATCGGCCTGACCGCGCCTGACTACGCGGCGATGGCGGCGGAGGGCACGGCGCTCATCTGGTCTCCCCGCTCCAATATCACCCTCTACGGCGATACCGCCGTGGTCACCGCCGCCGCCCGCCTCGGGGTGCAGATCGCGCTCGGCACCGACTGGATCGCGACCGGGTCGATGAACCTCCTGCGCGAGCTCCGGTGCGCGGCGGCGCTCAACCAGACGTACTACGACGGCTTCTTCACCGATGAGGAGCTGTGGAGGATGGTCACCGGGAGCGCCGCCGCGGTCACCGCGACGGACGACGTGATCGGCGCGCTGTCCACGGGGAAGGTCGCCGACATCGCGATCTTCGACGGCAGGGAGCGCGAAGACCACCGCGCGGTCGTCGCCGCCGATCCCGAGGACGTTGTCCTCGTGATGCGCGGCGGAAAGGTCCTGTATGGCGACGCGGCCGTGGTGTCCGCGGTCCGGGGCGCGGACGCGTGCGACGCTGTCGAGGTGTGCGGCGTGTCGAAGCAGGTCTGTCTGCAGGACGAGATCGGGATGACGCTGGAGGACCTCGAGCAGCAGGCGGGCGAGATCTACCCGACCTTCTTCTGCGGCGAGCCCGAGCGCGAGCCGCTTTGCATCCCGTCGCGCGCGGAGAGCGGGCCCCTGAACGCCTCGGTGAACGGCTCGACCGTTTACACAGGGCAGCCGGCGGACGCGGATCTCGACGGCGACGGCATCGAGAACGGCGCGGACGACTGCCCGAGCGTCTTCAACCCGATCCGGCCGCTCGATAACGGGGTCCAGGCCGACTTCGACGGCGACGGCGACGGCGACGCCTGCGACGCGTGCCCGCTGGACGCGGGCAGCACGCTCTGCTCGCCGCCGGACCCGAACGACGCTGACAACGACGGCACGCCGAACGGCGCGGACAACTGCCCGAACCTCCAGAACCCCGATCAGGCCGACGCGGACAGCGACGGCAAGGGCGACCCGTGCGACCTGTGCCCGGACCAGGCGAACGCAGGGGCCCTGGGCTGCACGGTGGAGATCTACGATATCAAGGACGGCACGCGCGCGGAAGGCGAGACGGTGGCCCTGGAGAACGTGCTTGTCACCGGGAAGCACGCGAGCGGCTTCTTCGTCCAGGCGAAGCCAGGCGACCCGGGGTACGCAGGGCCAGCGTACTCCGGCGTCTACGTGTACAGCCCGCAGAGCACCGTGCTGGTCGGCGATCGCGTGCGGATCACGAGCGCGGTGATCACGAATTTCTTCGGGCAGATCCAGCTCGGGTCCGCCGTGATCGAGGTGATCGCGTCGCTCGGCGAGGCGGCGCCGGCGCCGGAGCACGTCGCGCCGGCCGACATCGCGACGGGCGGCGCGCGCGCCGGCGAGCTCGAGGGGGTCCTCGTCGAGGTGGAGGCCGTCACGGTGCTCGGGCTCGATACGATGTATTATGAATTCATCGTCACAGGCGATCTCTGCGTGGACGACCTCCTGTACCGGTCCGACCCCTTTCCGGCGGAAGGCGACCATTTCGCTAGCATCCGCGGCATCCTCAGCCACCGGAACGACGGCTCGAAGGTCGAGCCGCGCGGCGTCGAGGACCTCGAGGTGGCAGCCGCGACGGGAGGGCTCGTGATCAACGAGGTGGATTACGATCAGCCGGGCGGCGATGCAGCCGAGTTCATCGAGATCTACAATGGCACCGGCGCGCCCGTGGATCTCACGGGCCATGCGGTCGTGCTGGTCGATGGATCCAGCAGCGCGCCCTCCGCCTACAGAACGCTCGATCTGAGCTCCGCCGGTAAGCTCGCGGCTGGCCAGTACCTCGTTGTCGGCAGCACGGCAGTGGTCGGCACCGACACCATGCCAGGCGTCGTGGCGGAAGGTGCGGTGACGATCGCGTTTCCGGGCTCGCAGACCGACCGGGTGCAGAACGGAGCTTCCGACGGGATCGCGCTGATAAACACCATGACAGGGGCTGTGATCGACGCGCTCTCCTACGAGGGGAGCATCACCGCCGTCACGATCGGGGGCGCCAGCGTGAGCCTCGTCGAAGGCGACGCGTTGCCGGCCACCGTGGCGGACGGCGGCATGGCGGCTGGCTCGCTCTGCCGCCTGCCCGACGGGACGGACACGAACCAGGCCGCCGCCGACTGGGCGCTCTCCGCGACGATCACCCCTGGTGCGGCGAACGCGCCGTGAGCCCCGGCCGAGGCGCTGCGCTCCTCAGCGCAGCGCGCCTCGGAGGCCCGCTGTTCGCCCGGCGCCGCCGCGCGGTCCACGCCGCGCGCGCCGGTGTCTTCGTCCTGTCAGCTGTGTCTGGAGAGGGTGGGGAGAACTCAAGAAGGAATGAGCCGTGTGCGGGCGCTCACAGGCAGCCGCAGAGCGGGTCGCCCGCCTTGCACACGCACTTTCCGCCCTTCTTGGCCGGCGCCGCCGCGCTCGCGCCCCGCGCCGCCTTGCCGGACGTCGCCGCTCGGCCGCGGAGGGTCGCGGCCCCCCTGACGTTCGACGTCTTCACGTCGGCCACGTCCTCGCCCTCGGCCAGCGCCTTGGTCGCCGCTGTCGCCTTGTAATCGGTGAACGCCTTCTGCGCCTTCTCAGCGTCGCTCTTGGCGGCGTCGAGCGCGAGGGTAAGCTCGGTGATCTTCCGGTTGCGCTCGTCGAGCTGGAGGTTGAGCTGCGCGATCCTGTCCTGCTCGGCGACGCGGGCGGCCACGGCCTCGGCCTGAGCCGCCTCGGCTTCCTTCATCTTGCCGGCGAAGGTGGTCACCGCGACCGCGGCCACGGCCGCCACGACCAGACCCATCCCGAACGCGAACCGGCCCCGCCGCTTCTGCCGCACGCCTTGGGCGATCGCCTCGAGCTCGCGCTCGAGGTCCCCCGACATGGGCGGCACGCTCGCCGCCACCGGCGCGATGCTGTTGGGCCCTCTCGTCCCCTGGTAGAGCACTCCCGGGCTTTGTTGCGTGTTCATCATCGCGCGAGACCTCCTCCTGCGTGAGCCATTCCTCCTCTAAGCAAGTGGGGGGGCCTCTAAGCAAGTGTGATGCCAGGTGAGCGCGCCTTGACTTGGCACCGCGTGCATTGTCCCTGAAGCAAACAGAGGTGCAGAGCGAGGACTCACACCGTAAAGTGAGGGCTCGCGCCGGAAAACGAGGACTCACACCGCAAAACGAGGACGCGCGAGGCGCTCCAAAGGCGAGTCGCGCGAGATCCGGGTGGATCACTTGTTCTGGTGCATGGATCGCTCACCGGACCTCGATGCGTCCCCTGGTCCAACGGAGGTCCTGCACCTCGCCGCGAGGTGGCCGTCAGGGCTGCAGTTTGGCGACGAAGGCGTCGGCGCCCCCGACGCTCGTCAGGGGCTCGCCCCCGAGATCGATCCTGCCGCTGAAGCTGCCCGTCAGCGCGATGGCCCCCAGCGCATCCACGGCGACGGCCCGGGTGCGCTGCTCGTTCGCGTCGCCGAACGATTTGGCCCAGGCTGTATCGCCGTTCGGAGCGAGCTTCGCGAAGAAGGCGTCGTTGCCGCCGAGGGACTGGAGCCTCGAGCCGGTGAAGTCGAGGGCGCCCTTGAACTCTCCGACCACGATGGCGTTGCCCGCCTGATCGGCCCCCACCCCCAGCGCCTTCTGATCTTGCGCATCCCCGTACAGACGGTTCCAGCGATGCTTGCCGTCCGCGTCGAAGGCGGCGACGACCGCGTCGGTTCCTCCGGCGTATCTCCGCGGCGCTCCGTCGAAGTTGATCGTTCCCCCGGTGTTCCCTGCGACGAAGATGCTTCCCTCCTTCGCGTCCACCGCGACCGCCGTAAATTCCTGGCTCATGGTGTCGCCGAAGATCTTGGCCCAAAGCGGCGTCCCACCCCCGTCGAGCTTCGCAATGAAGGCGTCGTCGCCCTGAGCATTGAGGAGCGTCGTCCCGACGTACACCTTGCCCGCGATGCGGCCGACCACGACCACGCCTCCGTCGGGCGTGACGGCAACGTCGTTCGCGACCTCAGCGGTCGAATCGCCGAAGTTCTTGCTCCAGACGAAGTTGCCGCGGGCGTCCATCTTCGCGACGAAGATGTCCTCTCCACCCTCGCTCGCCAGGCGGTCCCCGCCCAGCACGTCGGCCCAGTCGGTGAAACTGCCAGCGACGACGATGTTGTCGTCCGAATCCACCGCGAGCCCGTTCACTTTATCGACGCTCGGACCGGCGATGGTCTTGATCCAGTCCAGGACGCCATCTGCGTCGAGCTTCGCCACGAACACGTCCGAGCTGCCTCTGCTCGTGAGGGGCGTCCCGTCGAAGTTAAGTGTGTTTTCGAAGGTCCCGGCCAGGATCACGCCGCCGTTCTTGTCGAGCGCCACGCGATTGCAAGAATCCGAGCCGTTCCCCCCGAACGCCTTCGACCATTCCGTCGCGCCGCCAGGAGCGAGCTCGACGACGAAGCCGTCGTACGATCCCTGGCTGCTGACGGAATCCAGGCTGATGCTGAAGGCACCCGCGACCAGGATGTTCCCTTCCCTGGTGAAGGTGACGTCATAGCCCATCTGCTCGCCGTTCGCTCCGAGCTTGGCGCTCCACTCGTGATCTCCGGTGCACTCCGCCACACCGTCGCAGCTCTCGTCATTCTGCTTCGTCGTACAGCTCTCGGCCGTGGGGACCACCTGGTCGACGCACGAGTCGCCTCGCTGGCAGCCTTCCTTGCACTCGCCTTTTCCCTTGGTCGTTTCGGGGCCTGTATAACAAGGCGCGCAGCCGCCTGCGCCCCCCGCGCCACCCGCGCCTCCTGCGCCGCCGACGCCTCCAGCGGCGCCCGCGCCGCCCACGCCGCCCACGCCGCCAACGCCGCCTGCGCCTCCGGCGGCGCCCACGCCGCCCATCCCGCCTTGGGCGGTGCCGCCGCCGCTGATGGCGCCGGGCACGATCACGCCTTCGTCGAAGCACCCGCCCAGCGCGCCGGCCACGCCGACCGCGCCGCAAAGGACCATGAAGCCGCTGCGTTTCATCAAAACACCCCCGCGATCCCGGCGCCCCACGGCGATATCCATGGACGGACCGCGGCGCCCTTGGACCTCGCCGCCGCAGACGGTGCGGTGAGGAGAAGCGCGACGCCGCCCGCGGCGAGCGCCCCGCCCACGATGAACGCCGGCGCAGGGACGAGGCGCATGTCGTTGTACGAGCCCAGCTTGTCGCGCGTCTGCGGCGTGTCCGGGCACACGACGTCCTCGGTGCACCCGAGGTCGATCAGCTCGCTGCGCCGCGCGCTCGTGATGCCGAACGTGATCCCACCGGCCACGAGCGCCGCGGCGCCCGTGCCGACGGCGGTCCAGCCGAGCACGCGCTGCGTGGTGCCCGGCGCGGGGCCGGCGGGCGAGGGGAGGGGGAGGACGATCGGCGGGCGGACACCGCCGGGGAACTCGAGCGCGACCGCCGCCTCCTGCCGCTCCTGCAGCGCGACCTCCCGCCGGACGACACGCCCCGCCCACGCGGCCTCGACGACGTGCTTGCCAGGATCGACAGGCTGACTCACCCCCACCAGCGCGGGTGGCATCGGCTTGCCGTCGATGGTGATCTGCACCTCGCGCTCCGGGGCGCCGCGCACCCCCACAGAGAGCCTGGGGATTCGTGGCTTGAGATCGTCGTACGCTTTCCCGGCGTCGGCGACAGCGGCCTCGAAGACGTCGCTGGCCGAGGCGTCGAGCGAGGTGCGGCTCACTTGCAGGTAGCGCTCGGAGGCCTCGATGAGGCGCCCGAGCTGCTCGAGGCACCGCGCGGCATAGAGGTCGATCGTCGGCGCCTGGATCAGCTGGTCCGCGCGCCCGAACCTGTCGAGCGCCGCCGCATACTGTCCCTTGTCGAAGAGGTCGAGGCCCTCTTCGGCGAGGGCCCGGGCAGCGTTCATGGTGGCGGGGTCGACGTCGGCCGCCCGCGCGGTGGTCGCGAGCGCGAACGCGAGCGCGAACGCGATGGTGGCGGTGCCCGAGACCCTCGATCGCGCGCGCATTCGTCTCCTCAGAAGCCGAGGCGGTCGGACTTGGGGCGCGTCGCGCTGGAGGCCGCGGGCGGGGCCGCGGACGAGGGCCTGGGCCGCAGCGAGGAGGACGCGGCCTTGCCCGGGCGAGCGGGCGTCGCCCGGGCCGAGGAGGCGGCCGCGGCCGGAGCGCCGGCGGCCAGCGCGGGGCCGGCGCGGGGCGCAGGCGTCGAGGTCGCCGCGGCCGTCGTGTCCTGGGAAGGCGCGATCTCGGGCGCCAACCTGGACGAATTCGCTTCCGCCGGCGGATTGTTCGTCGGCGCAGCGACAGGCGGTGTCTCGAGCGTCCCCGGCGGCGAGGCCGCGCCGGACCGCGGTGCATGCGGGATCGGGTCGTCGCCGAGCGCGCGCCAGCCGATGAAGAGCACCCCGCAGAGGACCGAAGCCGCGAGGCCGAGCGCGACGGCCGGGGCCGGCATCCTGCGGCGAGGTCTCGAGTCGACCCCGGCCTCGTCGTACAGGCCCGGCGGTGAGGCGACGCTCCCACCCGGCGAGACGGAGAGCGGAGAGGTGGAGATCGGCGGACCGGAGAGCGGCGCGGCGGAAGGCGGCGTGGCGGAGAGCGGCGCGGCGGAGAGCGGCGCAGCGGAGATCGGCGGGACGGAGGGCGACGCGGTGCCCGCGCCACCGGGGATCGAGCTCACCGAGGCCCGCCCGCCCTCCTGCGCGTCGCTGGGCGGCAAGAGCGCGTCGCGCAGCGCGTCGACCATCGCCGTCGCCGAGGCGAACCGCCCGTTCGGGTCACGGCTGCACGCCTGCATGAACCACTCGTCGAACGCCGGCGGCACGGGCACAGACGCCACCTTCGAGGGGACAGGCAGCGGATCACTGCATATCTCGAGGATCATCGCGCCAGGCGCCTCGGCCGTGATCGCCGCCCGGCCGCACACGCACTCGAACGCGATCACCCCGAGCGCCCAGAGGTCCGACCGGTAATCGACGGTCGCGCCCTGCGCCTGCTCAGGGCTCATGTACGGCAGCGTCCCGATCAGCACGCCTGCCTGCGTCCCGATGCCCTCTTTGCCGGACAGGCGCGTCTTGGCGACGCCGAAATCGAGGACCTTGGCCACCTCCCGGTCGTCGTCGCGGGCGAGGAAGATGTTGTCGGGCTTGAGGTCGCGGTGGACGATGCCGGCGTCGTGGGCCTTGCGCACGGCGCGCGCGACGTCGGCGAAGATGCGCGCCGTATCGGCCGGATCGAGCGCGCCGACACGGTCGAGCCGATGCGCGAGGTCCTCACCCTCGAGGAGCTCCATCGCGATGAAAGGGACATCGTTCTCGACGCCGTGATCGAGGATCTGCACGACGTTCGGGCTGCGGAGCGCCGCCGCCGCCTGCGCCTCCTGGTAGAAGCGCGCGCGGACCGTCTCGTCCTTCGCGTAGAGAGGCCCGAGCACCTTGATCGCGACCGGCGAGCCCAGCGTGAGATCGTCCGCGCGCCAGACGGTGCCCATGCTGCCCGAGCTGAGAGGGCGGAGCAGCCGATACCGGCCGACCAGCACCTGTCCCTCCAGCCCGAACGCGTTCGTCGTCATTGTCGCAGGACCTGTGGTGCGCGCGTGGCCTTCCCTACGCTGGTGGTTGTTCAGTGCTGGTCAACAACAACAACGGATAGACTGAAAGTCTACGGGGCGTGGCGCGGAGCGTCAATCGGTGCACCCGCCGCGTGCTCGCAGGACGTCGCTAGAGCACCGAACAGGTTGAAACGCCGCGCGAGAGAGAGTTTGAACCACAGAGACACAGAAGCGACAACAACAAAACCTCGACGCATCCGTGGTTCGTTTCGTCAATTTTTCGATCGGATCGGTACCCTAGATCAACACGAAGTCCTCGGCCACGGAGACCTCCTCGGCCATGATGCTCGTGGTCTCGTCGTCGCGCTGGACGGCGAGCTTGTAGAGTTGCGCCAGCACGGCCGGGTGATCCTCGACCAGACCCATGAACTCGGTGGCCGGAAGGTACAGCGTCACGGTGGGGTGAACGGCGATCACATCGGCGTTCGCCGCGCGGCGGAGGACCATCGCGATCTCGCCGGCGACGTCGCCGGGGCCGAGCGTCGAGAGCACGAGCGGCTCGACGCGGGCGTCGTCCGCCGCGTCGCGCCGGACGACGGCGACCTCTCCGGAGGCGATGAGGAACAGGCCGGGGGGCCGCTCATCCTGGATGAGCAGCCGCTCGTTCTTCTCGAACGTGCGCGTGCGGAACCGCTTCACGAGCGCGGGCCTGTCGGCCTCGGGCACGACGCGGAGCACGTCGCTCATGCGGACCAGGTTCTCCACCATGCGGTCCCGGCAGTAGGCCGCGAGCTCCAGGCCCACCTCGGGCTCGCGCTGCGCGATGTCGTCGATCGCGTCGCGCTTCACCTCGAGCACGATGGAGGGCCGCGTGGCGACGACGCTCCCGGTGCGCGGGGCCCGAGAGAGCAGCGCCATCTCCCCGAACATGGCGCCGTTCGTGAGCCGGGCGAGGATGATCTCCTCGTCCACGCGCCGGCGCCGCGCCTCGAGCTCCCCGCGCGCGACGAAGTAGGCCTCGCTGCGCGCGGCGCCCTGCTCGATCACGGTCGTCCCCGCCGCCACCCAGATGGGCGTGAAGGCGGTGCAGAGGGCGCGGAGCGCGTCGCGCCCGACGGACGAGAAGACCGGCTGGGGCGCGATCCCGGGGTGATCGGCCTGGGCGGCCAGCCTGCGCGTGGCGTCGTGGATGATCTCCGTCGCCTTGTTGAGCAGGAGCGCGCCGGTGAGCACGGAGGCGAGCGGCTGGAACGCCTCGGCGGCCGGCAGGGGCGGCGGCGGCGGCGCGCCCTCGCCGAGCCGCGGCGAGTCCCGGCAGAACGCCTCGGCGATCAGGTCGAGCCCGGGCCCGGCATCGCCGCCGAAGCGCTCGCTCTCGCGCGCGGCCGCCACGGCGAGCGGCAGGTTCTCGAGGTCGATCGCGCGGGCGGTCGCGGTGGAGCACGCCTCGCGCGCGGCCTCGTGCCGGTTCAGCTCGCCGAGGAGGCGACCGCAGAGGCAGAGCGCCGACGGCATCGTCGGGTCGTGCCGGACCAGCGCAGCGGCCCAGCGCAGCGCGGCGTCCCGCTCTCCCGCGAGCGCCAGCGAGAGCGCTCGGTCGATCGGCGACTCCGCCTGCTGGATCGAGCCCGGGAGTACCGGGGGGAGGGCCATGTAAGCGTGTATATCAGGGTTCATTGCGCGGCGGCAAAGAACGCGCCCGGTTGACGCCCCGCGCGCCCCGCGCGCCCCGCGGATCCCCGGGAAGGATCATGGCGTCGTGCTCAGCCGAGGTGCTGCTTCAGGAACGCGATGCTCCGTTCCCACGCGAGCTTGGCGGCCTCGGGGGCGTAGACCTCGGGGCGCGTGTCGTTCACGAACGCGTGGTCGGCGTCATAGACGTGGAGCTCCATGGACTGGCCGTGGGCGGCGAGCTCCTTCTGGATCGCCTCGGCGGCGGCCGGCGTCGCCCAGCCGTCGCGCGCGGCGAAGTGGGCGAGGATGGGCGCCTTGACGCGCGCGTAGTCGGGCGCGGGGCTCGGAATGCCGTAGAAGGGCACCGCGGCCGCGAGCTCGGGGATCGTCGCGGCGGCCGCGAAGCTGAGCGCGCCGCCCATGCAGAACCCGATGACGCCGACCTTCCCGTTCGACCGCTCGTGCGCCGACAGGAAGCGGACGGCGCCGGCGATCTCCGCGAGGGCGCGCGGCTTGTCGAGCTCGACCATCAGCTGGTTGGCCTCGGTGGCATCCTTGGTGGTCTTGCCGTGGTAGAGGTCGGGCGCGAGGGCGATGAACCCGGCGGCGGCGAGCCGATCGAGCAGAGAGCGGATGTGGTCGTTCACACCCCACCACTCCTGGATCAAGACGACGGCAGGCGACTTGTCGCCCTGCTTCGGCCAGACGATCTCGCCGGTCGCCGAGGACCCGTCCTTCGCGGGGAACGAAACCTTTTCGGACATGCGACTCCTCCCTTTCGAGACGGGGTGGGCTGCGCCGTCCCGTCCGTGATCAGGGATCGGCTATGCCGTCCCGTCGGTGATCGGGGACCGGCTTCGCCGTCCCCTCATGGCGCGGCGCAGGATAATCGCCCCGCGCACGTTGCGTAGCGCAAACTGCCTGGCATCCGCTCCACGCCGGGACGCCGGCGATGTAGATTGACGGCGTGGATGCGTTGGCGGGGCGATGGAGGCGAGCCGTCTCGTCCTTGAAAGAGCTCCGGCTGCGGGTCTCGTTCCTGCGGAGCGAGGTGCTGCGCGCCGATCTCCCCTCCGTCGCCCGCGCGCTCGACGACCTCTGCCGCGACGCCGAGCAGGCCAACCCTCTTGCGCGCGACGTGCTGGGCGCCGTCGTGCCGGTCCTCGTGGATCCTGAGCTCTCGGAGCGCGTCGAGCAGCTCCGAGAGCTCGCGTCCTCCCATGCCCTGCTGCCGCTCTCGCGCCTCTTGCGCCGCAAGGCGCGGCGGCCCGAGGCGCAGCCGGCTTCGCCGGCGCCCGACGAGCGGCTCGTCGCCACGTCGAGCGCCGGTCGCGCGCTCACGCTCGGCGAGCGGCGCGCGCTGGCCCGGCGGCCGACCCGCGCGGCCTTCGAAGCCTTGCTCCGGGACCCGCACCCGCTGGTCATCCGCAACCTGCTCGCGAACCCGCGCTTGACCGAGGATGACGTCGTCCGCCTCGCGGCCCGCCGCCCGGCGAACGCGGAGGTCCTGACGGAGATCGCGAAGCACCCCGAGTGGCCGCAGCGCGCGCGGGTGCGCATGGCGATCGTGCAGAACCCGGGCGCGCCGCAGGAGATCGCGGTGCCCATGGTGCGCCTCCTCCTGCGGCCCGAGCTCCTGCGGCTCGCGGCGGCGGCGGACGTGCCCGCGGTCGTTCGGGCCGCGGCGCGGGAGCTGCTCGATCGCCGTCCGCCCGTCCCGCACAAACCAGGCGGCCCGCTGGCGCAGTGAGCGGCCTGCAGCGGCGCTCAAGGAGAGCGGGAGTGGAGAGAGAGGGAGAGAGGTCGCGCAGGGCGCTGGCGTGAATCGGCACGCGCTGGCGACGCTACGCGACCTCGGCCCAGCACCGCGCGAGGCGGCGCACGCCCTCGTCCAGGTCCTCGTCGCACGCCACCGAGGAGAAGCAGAGCCGGAGGGCGAATGGGCGCACGGCGCCGTGAGCCCGGAACAGCGAGCCCGGGTCGAAGGCGACGCCGTGCTCGATGGCGGCGGCCAGGAAGAAGGCCTCGTTCGGCTCGGCGTCGGGCTCGACCCAGATCGCGAAGCCGCCGGCGGGCGGGTCGAACCGCCAGCCGGGCAGGTGCTTTCGGAGCGCCCGCTCCATGCGGGCGGCGCGGCGACCGTAGAACTCCCGCAGGCGCACGAGCCGCTGATCGAAGTCCCCTGTGCGGAGGTAGTCTTCCAGGACGGCCTGCTGCAGGCTGGCCGCCTGCTGGTCGGTGGATTGCTGCAGCTGGAGGACGTCGGCCCGGAGCGAGCGCGGGGGCACGAGCCAGCCGACGCGGAGGCCGGGGCAGATCGTCTTCGAGAACGTCCCGACATGGAACACGCGATCAGGCGCCTCGGCCAGCAGCGGTCGCGGGGCGGCGCCGTCGAAGGAGAGATCCGCATAAGCGTCGTCCTCGATGATGGGCCGGAGGGTCGAGAGGACCCTGGCTCGATCGCTGCGCGACAGCTTGCGTCCACGCGGAGTGGAGACGGCCGGCATGAGGTAATAGGCATCGACGCTGCTGCCGCCGTCGACGACCGTCGCGCCGAGCTCCTGGAACAGATCGAGCGCGCCGGGGGAGCTCTCGGGGTCGACGCCGATCCAGGCGCGCGATCCACGGACCAGCTGCACGGCGAGGGACACGGCCTGCTGTGCGCCGCTGGTCACGATGACGTCGTCGCGAGCCACCTGTGCGCCGCGCCGGCGCAGCTGCCCGGCGATCCAGGCGCGGAGGTCCTCGTCGCCCTCGGGCCAGCTGCGCTGGAGCGCCGGGCAGCTGGGGTTCTGAAGAGCGCGCACGAACGAGGCTGCGAGCTTTGAGCGCGGGAATTCGCCCGGGGCGGGCAGCCCGCCCGCGAAGCTGATGAGGCCAGGTGTGTCCGTGGCCCGCCGTTTCAGGGGCTCGAACGGGTCGAGGCCTTGTCTGAGCCGTGGCCCGCTCCGCGGCGCATCACGCGAGATCGGGGACTGCACAGGTCGGGTGTGGGACGGCGGGGGAGAAGGAGTTGCGCGCGCGGTGGCATCCATAGAGTTCAGGGTCCGAGCGGGGCCATTCAAGGATGGTGCCGCCCGTGCTGCCCGTCTCCAGATGGAGCGGAAGCGCTCGCGTCCCATGGCGCGACGGAATTCCATGGAAAATTCGTTACATCGCGGCAACCTGGGACGGGCCAGGG
The DNA here is from genome assembly GCF_051521405.1 of Sorangium sp. So ce726. Classification (NCBI taxonomy): domain Bacteria; kingdom Pseudomonadati; phylum Myxococcota; order Polyangiales; family Polyangiaceae; genus Sorangium; species Sorangium sp. So ce726. The sequence continues at coordinate 91,548 of NZ_CP150349.1, forward strand.
CGTGTAACGGCATGTTGCGGGGTGTGGCGTGCGCGCGCGGCGAGTCAGGCTGCCACAGCCCACCGACGGGGGGGCGGGGGCACCCTTCCACAGCGGCGCTGGATCGACGCGAGCTCTGGGAAGGCGAACGAGGGGCGCATCGAGGCGCCGGTGGCTACCGGAGGCGCGCCCGCCGCGGGCGGCTCAGCATGGCATTGGGGCGTCGTGGGCGTGTGCGGCCGAGCTAGGGCTCGATACCCCAGGCGAGCTCGCCGGCGCGGTACCCGGTCACCTGCATCGAAGGTGTGAACGTGGTCGTCGTCGCGCTGAAGGAGTAGTCGTTGGCCTGCGTCAGCTTATCGTAGGCTGCGTTGTAGATGGCGATCTCTGCGTATCCCGACGTGGCGCCCACTGCGAGGTTGCCTGCTGCGGAGGAGAAGCCGAGCTCGAGGTAGTGATCGGCGTCCGTGCCAGACGCCTCGTGGATCGCCCTGGTGACGCTGTCGCACCCGTCGGTGACCGACGCGAAGTCGCATCGGCTCAGCAGTGCCGCCGTGAAACCGTCGGATGTGAACCAGTAGCGAATCGTCACATCCTTGAGCGCGACGCTCGTGCTTCCGGTGTTCTTGACTCGGACCTTGAAGGAAAGAGAGGAGGGTTGGGCGGCGGCGTCTCTGGTGGCGTAGTGCACCTCGAGTTCCCCTGTGGGATCGCCGCCGGTGGTGGAGCTTGCGGTGGTGGAGCTCGTGGCGGTACCACCTCCGGCGCCTGTCGTGCTGCTCGTCGTGGAGCTGGAGCTGGTCGAGCTGCTCGCCGAGGAGCTGGCCGAGCTGCTCGCCGAGGAGCTGGCCGAGCTGCTCGCCGAGGAGCTGGCGGAGCTGCTCGCCGAGGAGCTGGCGGCGCTGCTCGTCGTTGAGCTCGTGGCGTCCTCGCCGCCAGCGCCGCCTGGGCCCCCGGCGCCGCCAGTGCCGTCGGCACCACCGGAGCCTGCCGAGCTGCTCACCGCTGCGCTCGTGACAGTGCCGCTCGCGCTGGACGAGCCGCCTGTCGCGGAGCCCGTCGTACCGCTCGCTGTCGTGCTGCTCGTTGCAGACACGGTGGAGCCGGCGCCGGCTGAGCTGGACGACGGCGTTCCGCCCGAGCTGGCGCCGCCCCCGCCCCCCGTGTTCTCGCCGTCCAGGCTGGAGCCTTGGGCACATGCCACGAGGGTCAGGAGCGAGATGGCGCAGAGCGCGGTGGTTCTCTTCGGCCAGGAGCTCGACCCGTTGACTCGGTTGACTCGATTGCCGCGACTGCCCACCTGCGCCAGCGCTCCTGCCCTCGTCGACGTCTTCCCCCTGGAACCCCGGACACGAGTTGCTCCCGAGGTCATCGGGCCGAGCAGCGGCGCACACCTTGCCATCGGTCGCATCTTGAACACCCCTGCGACCGCTCGACCAAGTCCGAGGGCCGAACGGAAGGAAGTTGAGGTCAACAGCTTATAGGGAACCGCATGGCATCAGCAAGCGGCTTGCCATGGGAACTTTCCGGCGATGTCGTAGATGATAGGGTATTCGTCTACATGCATTACACACAGATCGGGCGGATGAATGCTGGCCATACATTGGACGACGTTTCGTGTGTTTTGCGGACACCGCGCTCCGCGGCGCCAGCGGCGTCGATGTGGCGTTCCTGGCGTCGGTCATGTGGGGTGACGGGGCCGCGCTGCGCGTCCTCCAGCGGAGGCGGTCCGTGGAGCCCGTTGAACTCGGGGTCCTCGATGAACCGCGTTGACCACTGCGCCCGTCTCTCCCCGTCGCGAAACGGGAGCACCGAACCGCAGGACGCGTCGCCCGTGCCCTCTGTGGACGGCGCGCTCCAGCGAGAGTATAGGTCCGCCCAGCCGTAGTTCACGTCGAGGGGAAGGGTTTCATGAAGACCACAGCGATCAGCGGTCGACTGGCAGTGTGGGCCCTGAGTGGCCTCATCTTGAGCGCGTGCTCGCAGAAGCAAGGGGGAGGCGCCGAGGGCGACAAGGGCGCCGCCGCGGGCGACAAGGGCGGTAAGCCGGGCGGGGCCAAGATTGCGCTCCTCCTGCCGGAGTCGAAGACGGCGCGTTACGAGTCCAAAGATCGCCCCTTCTTCGAGGCGAAGGTGAAGGCCCTCTGTCCGGACTGCCAGGTCCTCGCGAGCAACGCGAACCAGGACGCGTCGCAGCAGCAGGCCCAGGCCGAAGCGGCGCTGACCAACGGCGCCAGCGTGCTCGTCCTCGACGCCGTCGACAGCGCCTCGGCGGCCGTCATCGCGACCAAGGCGAAGGCCCAGAAGGTGCCTGTCGTCGCCTACGATCGCCTCGTCCCGGGGACGGACGCCATCGATTACTACGTCTCGTTCGACAATGAGTCCGTGGGGCGGCTCCAGGGCGAGTCCCTGCTGAAGGCGCTCGACAACAAGGCGAGCGCCCGCGTGGTGATGATCAACGGCGCGGCGACCGACAACAACGGGATGCTCTTCAAGAAGGGGGCGCACGTCGCGCTCGACGGCAAGATCCAGGTGGTCAAGGAATACGACACGCCGGACTGGAGCCCCGACAAGGCGCAGGACGAGATGACCCAGGCCCTCACCGCGCTGAACAACCAGCTCGACGGGGTGTATGCGGCCAATGATGGGACCGCCGGCGGCGCGATCGCGGCGATGAAGGCGGCCGGCATCAAGCCGCTGCCGCCCGTGACGGGCCAGGACGCCGAGCTCGCGGCCGTCCAGCGGATCCTCCTCGGCGAGCAGTACATGACAGTGTACAAGGCCATCAAGCCGCAGGCGGAGGCCGCGGCGGTGATCGCGTACCACCTCGCGACGGGCAAGCCCGTGCCCACCGACGTCACGGGGGGCAAGACGGTGAACAACGGGAAAAAGGACGTCCCCTCGGTGCTCCTGGTCCCCCTCGCGGTCACCAAGGAGAACCTGAAGGACACGGTGATCGCAGATGCCTTCTGGTCCAAAGAGGAGATCTGCACGGCCCAGTACGTCGAGGCCTGCAAGGCGGCAGGCATCCTCTAGGTCCGGAGCTGTCCTCGACGCCCATGAGCACTGAGCGGCGAACTCCGATCCTCGAACTGCGCGGCATCACCAAGCGATTCGGCGCGGTGCAGGCCCTCTCCGGGGTCGATCTCGAGGTCTTCCCCGGCGAGGTGGTCGCCCTCGTGGGTGACAACGGTGCGGGCAAGTCGACCCTGATCAAGACGATCGCGGGCATCTTCCCGCCTGACAGCGGTGAGGTGCGGTTCGCCGGGCAGGCCGTCACGCTCCGGGGGCCCAAGGACGCGTCGAGGCTCGGGATCGCGACCGTGTATCAGGACCTCGCGCTGTGCGACAACCTCGATGTGGTCGCGAACCTCTTCCTTGGAAGGGAGGAAATCGAGCCGCTCTCGCGGGCCATGAACGAGGAGCACATGGAGCGGCGCGCCCTTTCGGTGCTGAGGACGCTCAACGTCACACTCCCTTCGGTGCGCACGCCGATCGCCGCGCTCTCGGGCGGACAGCGGCAATCCGTGGCCGTGGCGCGCGCGGTCATGGGGGAGGCGAAGCTCGTCATGCTGGACGAGCCGACGGCCGCCCTCGGCGTCGCCCAGACGAAGCAAGTCCTGGAGCTCATCACACGGCTCAAGCAGCAGGGGCTGGGCGTCCTCGTCATCAGCCACAACCTCGCGGACGTCTTCGAGATCTCGGACCGCATCGTCGTCCTCCGGCTCGGCCAGCTCGCCGGCGCGTTCACCACGAGCGCGGCGTCGCGCGAGCAGGTCGTCGGCAGGATCACCGGCGCAGAGGTCGCGGAGACAAGGAGGGCGGGATGACGGGTGTCTCGGGACAGACCGAGGTCGCGGCCTCCGAGCCGCCGGCGGCCGGCCTCGCTGCGCTCGTGCGGCGCGTGCGGCAGGGGGACGCGAGCTCGCTGCCGGTGCTGCTCGGGCTCATCCTGATCTGGGGCATCTTCGCGTCTCAGAACGAGAACTTCCTCTCCGCGCGCAACCTGACCAACCTGGTCCTCCAGATCGCCGCCATGGGGACGATCTCGGTGGGGCTCGTGCTGGTCCTGCTGCTCGGCGAGATCGATCTCTCCGTCGGCGCGGTGAGCGGGATGAGCGCGGCGGTGATGGCGATCCTGAACGTGCAGCACGGGGTGAGCTCGGTGCTGTCCCTGCTCGCCGGGGTGGCGACCGGCTCCGCGATCGGGTTTTTGCAGGGGTTCTGGTTCACCCGGTTCCGGGTGCCCTCGTTCGTCGTCACGCTCGCGGGGCTCCTCGCGTGGCAGGGAGCCCTGCTCTGGGTGCTCGGCACGACAGGCACCGTGAACGTCTACGATCCGCTCATCTCGGGGCTGGTCGGGACGTTCCTCTCGCCCGCGCTCGGGTGGGCGCTCGGTGCGATCGGCGTCGGGATGGCGGTGGCGGGGCAGGCGGTGACCTGGCAGCGACGGGTGAGGGCCGGGCTATCGCCCGTCCCGAGGGGCGCTGTGGCGGCGCGGCTCGCGGTGGTGGTCGTCCTGGTACCGGCCGTCGTCGGTCTGCTCAACGCCGACCGAGGGGTGCCGCTCGCGTTGCTGCTGCTGCTCGGCTTCGTGATCGGCTTCGACTTGCTGCTGCGGCGCACCCGGTTTGGGCGGCACATCTTGGCGGTGGGCGGGAACGCAGAGGCGGCGCGGCGCGCGGGCATCCGCGTGGACGCGATCCGGGTGGCGGTCTTCACGCTGTGTGGGGCGCTCGCGGCCGCGGGGGGGATCCTGGCCACATCGCGGCTGCTTGCCGTGAACCAGTCGTCTGGCGGCGGCGACGTGCTCCTCAACGCGGTCGCAGCCGCGGTGATCGGGGGGACGAGCCTGTTCGGAGGGCGAGGGTCCGTCTGGTCGGCGCTGACCGGGGCGCTGTTGATCGGGTCCATTTCGAACGGAATGGATCTGCTGGCACTGCCGTCGTCGGTGAAGTTCATGGTGACCGGCGCAGCGCTCCTCGCGGCAGTGACCATCGATGCGCTCGCGAGGTCCGGCCGGCAGCCGGCCGGACGCGCCTGACGCCTGCGCCTTGAAGGGCCCGGGGAGCGGCGGCAGGCGGTGTGCTCGGGCGGGGAGGCTGCGAGAGAGTCCTTCCGGGACGGAATATGGTTGGGATGGGCTTGGAAGGGTGGGCGCGAGCTCACACACACATACAAGCTCAACCACGGTGAGCTGCTAGCTCAACCTCGGTGAGGACAGATGCGTTCCTGACCGAGGAATCCGATCATGTCGGATCGGATCCGTTGGGTGACCTCAACCCCGGTCGGCGGTTCAACCCCAGTGCGCTCATCCGCCGGTGCGGTCGCTCCGCCGTCGCCCAACCCCGGTGCGGTCGCTTCTTGCCAACCTGCCGCTCGTACCTATAGTGAGTGAGTACTTACTCACCATCATCGGAGGCGGGTCATGGCGGGAGCACTGGATGCGCTGGTGGTCGGCGGAGGGCCGACCGGGTTGACGATGGCTGGGGAGCTCGCCCGGCGAGGGCTCACGGTGCGGATCGTGGACAAGGCAGCGGAGCCGCCGTCGGATCACTCGCGAGCACTCGCAGTGCAGACGCGGACGATGGAGCTCTTCAGCAGGATGGGGATCCTCGATGCCGCCATGGAACACGCCGTGCGCGTGGGAGGGCTCAACGTCCTTCTCTCGAACGGACAGCGCGCCCGGCTGCCGATCTTCAACTTCCCGGAGCTATCCACGCCGCTCCCGGGAATCTTCACCATCCAGCAGTTCGACACCGAGCGCGTCCTGGGCTCCCGGCTCTCCGGGCTCGGCGTGACGCTCGAGCGCGGCGTCGAGCTCGCCTCCTACACGCAGGACAGCGCCGGCGTCTCCTGCACGCTCCGCCGGGCCGACGGGACCATCGACGAGGTGCGCGCCAGGTGGCTCCTCGGTTGCGACGGCGCGCACAGCGCCGTCCGCAAGGGCGCGGACATCGCCTTCGAGGGCGACACCTACGACGATCACTGCATGCTCGGCGACCTCATCGTCGACTGGCCGCTCCCGGACGGAGACATCTACATCAGCCCCTCGCGTCGCGGCGTCGCAGCGGCCTTTCCGGTGCCCGGCAGCCATCGGTTCCGCGTCATCCTCATCCAGCCCGAACCGTCGCCGGCGCACGGCGCGCCGGTCTCGCTCGAGGAGTTCGAGGCCGCGATGCGCGAGATGATCCCGGTATCGTTCAAGGTCGAGAGAGCGAACGTCCTCTCGCGCTACCGGCTGCACCACCGCGTGGCCACGCGGCTGCGCAAGGGCCGGATCTTCCTCTCCGGAGACGCGGCGCATATCCACAGCCCGGCCGGGGGGCAGGGCATGAACACCGGAATCCAGGACGCCTACAACCTGGCGTGGAAGCTCGCAGCCGTCGAACAAGGCCGGATGCCAGCATGGCTGCTGGACACCTACGAGCTGGAGCGGCTGCCGGTCGCCCGCCGGCTGGTCGAGTTCACAGACCGCCTCTTCGGGCTCATGGCAGGGCACGGTCTGCTGGGCCGGACGCTGCGCGCGGTAGCGCCGCGCCTCGCGGTCCGCCTCCTCGGCATCCCCGCCGTGCAGCGCCGGATCCTGGGATTCCTCTCGCAGCTCAAGATCCGCTACCGGAAGAGCCCGCTGTCCGTGCAGATCGGAAGCCCTCCCGAGCACGGGCCCCACGCCGGGGATCGCGCGCCGGACGCCGTGCTGCGCAGCGAGGCGGGCGCGCAGGTCCACCTCTTCGACCTGATGCGCGGCGCAGAATGGATGCTGCTGCTCTTCACCGGCCCGCAGGCGGACGGCGGGGCGCGCGAGCATGCACGGAAGCTCGCGGCGAAGCTCGGGGGACCCGACCTCAAGGTCCTGGTCATCGGCGCGCCCGACGCCGGAGGATACGCGGATCCCGACGGGCACGCCCACGCGGCGTATGGCGCCGCGTCGGCGGCCGCCGTCCTCGTCCGGCCAGACGGCCATGTCAGCGTGCGCAGCGATCCGCTCGACGAGGGCGAGCTCCGCCGGGCCCTCGACCGGCTCTTCACGCGCAGGGCCGAAGCCGCTGGTGACCAGGGCGAACGCCGATGAGCCGACGACCGCGCTCGAACGACACGCTGACCGAGGCGCAGAAGAAGATCGTCGAGGCCGCGGTGGCGGCCTTCGCCGAGCAGGGCTTCCACGGGACCGCGACGCGGGACATCGCTCGGCGCGCAGGGGTCGCCGAGGCGACGATCTTCAAGTACTTCCCGAGCAAGAGGGACCTCCTCCTGGGGGTGCTCGGTCCCGCCATCGAGCACCTCGTGGGGCCCGCGATGGCGCGCTCCATGGACCCGCTCTTCGACGCGAGCTACCCGACCTTCGAGGCGTTCCTGCGGGCGCTCCTCGCCGAGCGCACCGCGTTCGTGCGCGCGCACCCGCAGCTCGTGCGCATCCTCGCGCAGGAGCTGCCGTTCGACGCCGAGCTGCGGATCGGCATCGCCAGCCGGGTGTACGCGCCGATCCTCGCGAAGGCGATCACCCTGATCGAGCACTTCCAGCGCGACGGGCAGATCGTCCCGTGGCCGCCTCCCCTCGTCCTGCGCTCCATCATCTCGACGTTCGCGGGGTACATCCTCCACCGCGTGTTCATCGCTCCCGACGCGGCGTGGGACGACGAGGCGGAGATCGAGCGGGTCATCGCGTTCGTGAGCCGCGGCCTCTCGCCCGGCCTGCCAGCGTGAGGTCGCGCCGGGCGCGCGGGCGCGCGGCGGCTCAGCTCGTCGTCAGCAGCGAGCGGAGCTGCGACGGCGACACCTGGTAGTCCTTCCCGCAATAATCGCAGCGGATGTCGAGGACCTTCCCGTCCGTGACCATCTCCTCGATGTCGCTCCGCGGCAGGCTCGCCAGCGTGGCCATCACCCGGAGCTCGCTGCAGCGACAGCTGAAGCTGAGCGGCGAGTCCTCGAGCCGTGAGAACGGCATGCCGTAAAGCAGCTCCCCAAGCAGCACGTCCGCCGAGGCTCCCTCGTGCGCGAGCACGTCGTCGAGGCGCTCGAAGTCCTTGAGCCGCTCGGTCATCACCATGAGCGGACCGCGCTCGACCTCCGGGAGCAGCTGCACGAGGTAGCCGCCGGAAGCGCCGACGCCGTCCTCGCCGATCAGCGTCGCCACCGCGATCATCGAGACGACCTGCTCCGATTCCTGCATGTACGTCATCAGGCCCGCAGAGATGCCGCCCGAGGTCGGGATCTCGACGACCCCCTGGTGGAGCATGCCGCTCGGCAGCGTGCGCATGACCTGCAGCAGCGACCCTTCGCCGATCTCCACCGCGCTCTCCGCCGGGGCCCCCTTGCCCAGGTTGACCAGGCCGCGGCTCGTGCCGTCCGGGTGCGAGTCGGCCACCAGGCTCCCGTGGCCGGCCGCGCCCTTGACGATCGCCTGGACCCGCAGGTTCGGGGCCATCGCCTCACGCACGAGGATGGCGCCGGTGATCAGCTCTCCCAGCCGCTGCGCGGTCGCGCCGGTCGCAGATTGCACCGCGACGGCCCCCCGCACGGTCTCGGTGGTCAGCGCCGTGATGACGCGAAAAGCGCCATCCATCGTGATGGCGCGGACGACGGAATCAGAATGTCGGGGCAAGAGGCACTCTCCCGTGAGAAATCATCGTTAGGCCACGGACGGCCGATGGCAACCCGCGGCGCATCGGTCGCCGCAGGCGGAGGCGCCCCGCCAGCGGGCGCGCCTCGCATAAAAGCATAGTTATTCCGTTGGCTTGTAGCACAGGCGCCCCCTGCTGCGGGTGCGGAGGCGCCCGGGGGGGAGAGCTCAGCTGCGTCGGCGGCGCCGGTGCAGCGCGGCGGCGCAGGCGCCGGCCACGAGCAAGGCCCACGGCGCCGAGCGGCTGCCGTCGCCGTCCGCGCCCACCGTGCAGGCGCAACCGCCGCCTTGCACCACGACGCCGTCACCGGGGAGCGGCGTGGTGCACGGGCCGATCGTGTCGTCGGGGTTGCGGCAACCCGGGACGCACTCCTTCGTCTCCTCGTCGCACACCATCCCTGCGCCGCAAGCGCTGTCCTCTTCGCACTCCGCGGGCTGATCGTCCGCGGGGTTGTTCGGATCGCGCTCGCCCTCGTCGATCACCCCGTCGTGGTCCGCGTCCTCGTCGCCGTCGATCGCTCCGCCGCCGTCGGTGTCGGCCTGCGTCGGCGAGGTCGTCGTCTCCCCGTCGTCGCCGTCCGGCACGCAGGTCGCCGCGTCGGCGTCGGTGTCCTCGTGCGAGCAGCCCTTGCCCAGCTCGGTCCCATCGAAGAGCCCGTCCCCGTCGCTGTCGGGATCGAGCGCGTTCATCTTCCCGTCCTTGTCCGTATCGACGCCGGGCTCGATCTCCTCGCCGTCGAGCGCGCCGTCGTCGTCGCTGTCGGCGTCGTCCGGATCGGTGCCGAGCGCCGTCTCCTCGCTGTTCGAGAGGCCGTCGCCGTCGCGATCGCCGCGATCGTCCCCGGGGTCGTTCGGATCGGTCTCGCCCTCGTCGACCTTGCCGTCGTGGTTCACGTCCTCATCGCCGTCGCTCTGGCCGCCGCGGTCCGTGTCGGGATTCACCACGCTCGTCGTGGTGGTCCCGCCGTCGGCGTCGGGCGTGCAGCTCTCGGCGGCGGCATCGGTGTCCGCGTCCGCGCAGTCCTTCCCCGCCTCGGTGCCGTCGAAGAGCCCATCGCCGTCGCTGTCCGCGTCCAGGACGTCGGCCTGGTCGTCGCCGTCGCCGTCGTCGCTGGGGTTCGGCTCCTCGCCGTCGAGCAGACCGTCGTTGTCGGTGTCGCGATCTTCCGGATCCGAACCGAGGAACACCTCGAGATCGTCGCTCAGCCCGTCGCCGTCTCCATCGGCGTTCTGGCTGTCGTCGGCGCCGTGGCCGGCGGTCGGGTCGGTCTCGCCGGCCTCGGGCGCGCCGTTCAGGTTGGCGTCCTCTGAGCCGTCGGTCGCGCCGCCCCGGTCGCTGTCACGGCTCACCGCCGACGTCGTCGTGGCCCCGCTGTCCCCGTCCGCCGTGCAGTGCTTGGCGTCCGCGTCGGTGCCAGGGCCGTCGCAGGCGAGGCCGAGCTCGGTCCCGTCGTAGAGGCCGTCGTCGTCGCTGTCCACGTCGAGGGGATGGATGAGCCCATCGCCGTCCGCGTCGTCCGCCGGGTTCGGCTCCCGCCCGTCTTGCACGCCATCGTCGTCCGAGTCCGCGTCGTCCGGATCGGTGCCCAGCGTCTCCTCGAGATCGTCGCTCAGCCCGTCCTCGTCCGCGTCGTCGTTGTCGCCGTCGTCCTCGCCGCGCCCGCGGGTCGGGTCGGTCTCGCCGTTGTCCGCGACGCCGTTCAGGTTGGCGTCCTCGGAGCCGTCGCTCGTGCCGCCGTTGTCCGTGTCCGCGTCGAGCGGCGACGTCTTCGTGGCGCCGGAGTCCTCGTCCGGGGCGCAGTGCCGCGACGGCGCGGTGCCAGGGCCGTCGCAACCCAGGCCGAGCTCGGTCCCGTCGAAGAGGCCGTCGTTGTCGCTGTCGACGTCGAGCGCGTTGAGGAGCCCGTCGCCGTCCGTATCGTCCGCCGGGTTCGGCTCGAGCCCGTCGCGGACGCCGTCGCCGTCGGTGTCGGCGTCGTTCGGGTCCGTGCCGAGCGAGACCTCGAGATCATCGCTCAGCCCGTCGTCGTCGGTGTCCGTGTTCTGCGGATCGTCGTCTCCGTGACCGAGACGGGGGTCGGTCTCGCCCGCGTCGAGCACGCCGTTCAGGTTGACGTCCTCGGAGCCGTCGCTCGCGCCGCCGCGGTCCGTGTCGGCCTCGAGCGGCGACGTCCTGGTGGCGCCCGCGTCGCCGTCGGGAGCGCAGCTGCCCGCCGTCGCGTCGGTGCCCGGGCCGTCGCAGCCGAGCCCGAGCTCGGTCCCGTCGAAGAGGCCGTCGTTGTCGCTGTCGACGTCGAGCGGGTTGATCAGCCCATCGCCGTCGTTGTCGTCCGTCGGGTTCGGCTCGTCGCCGTCGCGCACGCCGTCGTCATCGCTGTCGGCGTCGTTCGGATCGGTGCCGAGCGTCTCCTCGAGCTCGTCGCCGAGCCCGTCGTTGTCGGCGTCGGCGCGCTGGTCGTCGGCGCCGTGCCCGGCCGCCGGGTCGCTCTCGCCCGCGTCGAGCACGCCGTTCAGGTTGGCGTCCTCCGAGCCGTCGAGCACGCCGCCGTTGTCGGTGTCCGCGTCGAGCGGGTCGGTCGTCGTCGCGCCGGCGTCGCCGTCGGGCACGCAGTGCCCCGCCGTCGCGTCGGTGCCCGGACCATCGCAGTCCGTCAAGCCGATCTCCGTCGCGTCGAACAGCCCGTCGTCGTCGCTGTCGACGTCCCGCGCGTTGACGAGGCCATCGCCGTCGGTGTCGCGATCCCAGAGCTGCTCGTCGCCGTCGCTCACGCCGTCGTCGTCCGTGTCGGCGTCGTTCGGGTCCGTGCCAGCGCCGTTCTCGTCGCCGTCGCTCAGCCCGTCGCCGTCGCTGTCGACGAGGATCTCCGTGGGCGGCGTGCCCGGCTCCGCGCCGTTGCCGTCCGTCGGGTAGTCCTGGGCAGCGCCTCCCTCGGGGCTCTGCCCGGTGATGATGGCCTGGTTCGCGATCTCGCCGTCCGTGCCCGGATCGATGGTCACGCGGAACCGCACCGTCGTGGTCTCGCTGACGCCGAGCGACCCGCCCTGGGCCGCGTCGGCGCCGTCGCCGAGCCGGACGCGGATCGTCCGCGAGCCGGCGACGTACTCGCCCTCGTCGTCGCCGGGCGCGTCGGTCACGCCGCCCATGTTTGGGCCCGCGGCGATCTCGAGCGAGCCCGGCACGAAGGTGACCCCGGCGGGCAGCGGGTCGTTCAGCACGACAGCCGCGGCGTTGTCATCCCCGGTGTTGGCGACGAGGATCGTGTATTCGAGCGTGTCGCCAGGCGTCACGCCGCCGCCGTTGAGATCGAGGACCGACTTGGTCGACGTGGAGAGATCCGGGAGGCGCGTCGGCACCGACGTGATGAGGCCGCCGAGCAGGTAGCTGTCGGCGCCGTTGACGGCCGCTCCGACATTGGCCTCCGTGTCGCCGGCCGTGAGCAGGTTGGCCGGCACCTGCGTCACGTCGATGTCGATGCCGCTCATGCTCAGCGGCCCGCCGGTGAGCCTCGGCAGATCGCCCGCCGAGGACATCGGCGCGCCGAGGAACGAACGGGAGCTGTTGAAGAAGTTGTTCGCCGGGTTCTGTGCGTCGAACAGCGCGGTCCCGTTCCACTCGAGCGCGTCGCCGGTCGAGCTGTCTCCGTCGTACCCGACGACGCCGAGCTTCGCCTGGCCCGCGCCCGAGGGGACGACGAACCCCGAGATCCTCCAGGCCACCGTCGCGCCGTCGATCACCTGATCCAGCCCGTCGAAGACGGCGAGGTTCCGCGCGGGCGCTGTCGTCAGCTCGTAGAGCACGACCATCCACCAGCCGGCGAACGCGATCTGCTGGCTCACGCTGTCCAGATCGGTCCCGTTGGAGATCCCGCTCAGGCGATACGCCCCCTGGCCGCGCGTCTGCACGATCGAGGTGACGTTGGCGACCACCTGGGCGTGGGCGAGGCCCGAGATCTCCGTCTGGCCCGAGAGCGTACCGGTCACGCTGGAAGAGAAGGCGCCAGGCCGATCCAGGGTCACGGAGAGATCGGCCGAGGTGCCGCTGTCGCGGCTCACCGTCCAGTAGAGGTACGCGTGGGTCACCCGCGCGCCCGCGGGGAGGCTGAGGACCGCGGTGCTGCGGGCAGCCGCGGGATCGATGGTGTTGTTCGCCTCGGCCTGCCCGGCGAGGGGGCTGTCGGCCCGCCAGTAGATATCGGGCGCGGAGTCCCCCAGCGTCGCGGCCGTGCCGCACGTCCCGACCGTGCTGCCCGCCGCCGGCGCGGGCGTGGACGACGCGCAGTCGTGCGCGAGCGTGTTGCCGATGAGGACGAAATCGCCCCGCTGCGCCACCTGGACCCGCCGCACTGGAGCCGCGCTCGCGGTCGCAGTGAGCGCCCCGAGCAGCGCGGCGCTGGTGAGCCCCGTGAATGCCAATCGCTTTGCCATCGACGCCTCCAGCCTAGGGCTGCTTCTTTTCCTTCTCGATGATGTTGAACTGGACGCGCCGGTTCTTCTGGCGACCCGCCTCGGTCTTGTTCTCCGCGATGGGGACGTCGGGGCCGTAGCCCTTCGCCTGCATGCGCTGGGCCGCGATGCCGCGCTCGACGAGCGCCTTCAGCACCGACTCCGCGCGGGCCTGGCTCAGCTTCGTGTTGAACTGGCGCGTGCCGCGGTCGTCCGTGTGGCCCTGGACCTCGATCCTGAGGATCTCCGGGTGGTCCTTGAGCACGCCGGCGACCTCGTCGAGCAGCTCGTTGCTCACCGGACGGATGGTCGCCTTGCCAATGTCGAACTGCACCTGCTGCAGGATGACGATCTCGGTCTCGGTGACCCGGACCGCGACCGGGCACCCGTTCTGCGTCGGATCTTCGTTCGGCTTGCCCTTCTCGTTCGGGCAGGCGTCCTTGTCGTCGCGGATGCCGTCGCCGTCGGTGTCGCCCGGGCAGCCGTTCGTGGCCGGATCGGTCGTGGTGAGGCCGGGCAGATCCGGGCAGGCGTCCGACGCATCGGGGACCTTGTCGCCGTCGCGATCGGGCGGCGGCGGGCACCCGTGCTGCTTCGGGTCGTCGTTCGCCGGGCCGGCCTGCTCCGGGCAGGCGTCGACGTCGTCCGTGATGCCGTCCTTGTCGCGGTCCCCTGGCGGCGGGCAGCCGTTCTTCTTCGGGTCCGGCGAGGCGATGCCGGCCACGGCGGGGCAGGCGTCGACCGCGTCGAGGATGCCGTCGTGGTCCGCGTCCTTGGGCGGCGGACAGCCGTTCTTCGCGCGATCCGGGCTGCGGACGCCCGCGGTGTGCGGGCAGGCGTCGTCCGCGTCGGCGATGCCGTCGGCGTCCTGGTCCTGCACCGGCGGCTTCACCTCGGGCGAGTAGGCGACCATGGCCACCGCGCGGAACGAGGGGGTGCCGACGCCGGGGGTGAGGCCAGGGCCCACGCCGAGCCCGGCCTCGAAGTCGTCCGCGAAGCGGTAGCGCCCGCCGAGCAGGGCTTCCAGGTTGGTCGTGCGCTGCTGGACGTCGGTGACCGTGAGCGCGCCGGTGATCTCAGGGCCGATCTGCAGGCGTCGCTCGTCGTCGAGCAGCAGCCCGACGCCGGCGCCCCAGTGCACCGTCATCCCCTGCTCGACGTTGGCGAACTGCTTCGTGGACCGGAACTCCGGCCCCGCGGCGAGCGACCACACCGCGCGATCCAGGTGGCCGCCGAGGATGAGCTGCGGACCGCCGCGCACGCTGCCGTCGCCCGAATACGCCTCCGGGTCGCCGGTCGGCAGCCACACGTAGCCGCCGAGGGCGATCTGGAACGGATCGAAGTAGCCGCCGAAGAGCGTCGCGCGCGCGCCGAGCCGGAGATCCCCGAGGGCGCTGCTGGTCGGCGGCGGCAGCAAGGCGCCGGAGGCGGCGCCGCCGTCGCCCGACTGGAGCGCGAGGGGCAGATCGATGTTCACCGTGAGGCGCTCCCAGAGCGAGAGCGAGGCGCTCAGGTGGAGCAGGAGCTGGCTGCCGACGACCTTGCCGTCGCCGATATCCTCGTTCCCCGACAACCGCCGCAACACGAGCGGATCCTGGGCATAATCGCCGAGGAGCATGATGTGGGGTGCGGTGCTTCCTGCCGTGTAGGCGGACTGGACTCCGAACATCCTGTCGCCGGCGGGTGCAGGCTGGAACCTGTCGAGCGCGAAGCCTTCAGGTCTCGCGGGTTCCTGCGCCTCGGCGTGAGCCGCTGCGCCGAGCAGGCACAGCGTCGCCGCGAGCGCGGCCGTCGGATGGGTCCCCTGTGTACGAGCCGGCATGAACGAGGTCGCCTCCTTGCGCGAAGGAACAGCAAGCACCAGGAGTATCGACCGAAACGGCGGCGGCGTTCAACGTTTCACGAGGTTTTTGGGCGCACGCCGGCCGATCGGGCCAGCTCGGGTGCTGCGCGCTGTGGCGCGGGGGGGTGTGGCGTCCCTACGCGGGCTCACGGTGCGGCTCGAGCCGGCGTCCGGAGTTTCCTGCGCGGAAGGTCAGGCCCGATGGCGTCGTGAGTCGGCTGTGTGTGACGTCGCACGGCAGGGTTGCTACCGGGGAGCGGCAGCGGTAAAGCGGCGACCTCACCCCGCGGCACGCACTGCTTGCGGTACTCGTTTAGGAGGCTCCATGTCACGCGAACCTAAGAGTTTCGACAACCTCCTCGGCGGCAACGCCAAGGGCTTGAGCGACCTGCAGCTCAAGGCGCACTTCACGCTGTACCAGGGCTACGTGAAGAAGCTCAACGAGATCTGGGAGCAGCTTGGCAAGGCGGACCGCAGCGCGCCGAACTACTCGTACAACGCGTACAGCGAGCTGAAGCGCCGCGAGCCGGTCGCCTTCAACGGCACGGTGCTCCACGAGCTGTACTTCGAGAACATCGGCAACGGCTCGACGCAGCCGAGCGCCCAGTCGAAGAAGCTCATCGAGGCGTCGTTCGGCAGCTTCGACGCCTGGCTGGCCGACGCGAAGGCGTCGCTCCTGAGCGCGCACGGCTGGACGGTGCTCGTGTACGACTACCAGGAGCAGAAGCTCTTCAATAACCTCGTCCGGACCGAGCACGATGTCGGTCTGTTCGCGAACACGCATATCATGGTCGCCATCGACGCCTGGGAGCACGCGTACTTTGCGGACTACCAGACCAAGAAGGCGGATTATGTGGCCAACGTGCTCTCGGGCCTGAACTGGGACGTGATCAACGCGCGCCTCGCGCAGATCGGGCCGCACGCTCAGCAGGGTTGATTCTGTTGTTACACGGCGGGGGCACGCGCCTTCAGTTCAACGGCGGGGGCACGCGCCCCCGCCGCCCCACCGAGCTAAGCTCGGTGGGGCCCCACCACCCCGCGATCCACTGACGCCTCTCAGCGCGTGATGCCGCTTCGGGCCTCATGTCCGTCGCAGGCTGAGACGAGCGCCCGCCAAGGCGTGATGATGACCTGGTGCGCGCGCCGCGTGACGGCCACCTCCCCTCGGGTCGGGCTGCCAGGCGAGAGGCTGCTTTCCGGATCGTCGCTCGCGCCATGTGCCCCGGCCGCGTTCGTCCTGTAGACTGGGCGCGGCGATGAGCAAGGCCGAGTCGAGCACCCGCGGCGCCGGGGAAGAGTGCCTCATCTACGTGCGCCGGATCCACCGGCGCGACCTGAACCGGGTCTGGGAATTCCTCAAGAAGGTGTTCCGCGACGTCAACCGGGAGACGGTCGAATACCAGCGGCCTCGCTCGAAGAAGCGGTTCCTCGAGGTCTACGAAGAAGAAGGGGTCGAGCAGCTCCTCTTCGAGGTCCGGGCGGCGCATGGTCAGGAGATCGTCGGCTACGCGGAGTGCGCCTTCGAGATCACCGGGACCGACAACTGGATGAACGAGCGCTACTTCACGAAGCACGACATGCGCCCGCTCTTCGTCGAGGAGCTCGCGGTCCACCCCGAGTACCAGGGCCGCGGCGTCGGCGCCTTCATGCTGGAGCAGCTCGAGCACCTCGCGCGCATCCACGGCTGCACCCACCTCGTGCTGGAGGTGGCCGAGAACAACGACGGCGCCCTCAAGTTCTACCGGAAGCGCAGCTTCTACCGGCTCGACGCCGCGATCTTCATGGCGAAGAAGGTCGCTGTCGACGCGGAGCTCCTGCCGCCTCGGGCGCTCAAGAAGCCCCGCAACCCGGAGGCGCTCAGCGCGCCCGCGAAGCCGAAGCGAGCGCCGCGGCGGCCGCCGAAGGCGCGCGCCGGCGAGAAGAGGTCGAGCGCCCCGCCGCCGGCGTCGCGCCCGCCGGGCCCCGCGACGGACGAGGAGAGCGATCTGCTCGAAGACGTGGAGACCGACGGCGGGGGCGACCCGCCGTGAGCCCGGAGCGCGACGAGGCGCCCTCGCCACGGCGGATAAAGGCGGCGTCGGTCGGGGTTAGAGCGGTTTCCGCCCCCCTCTGCACCATGTCGAGCAGAGCGGCGGTCTCCCGCACAGGAGACGGGCCCAGATCGGCGTTTTCGGCGCGCAAGCGCACTCCGGTGCGCTGAGCACCGAAAACGTCGAGGTGGGCCCGTATCCGAAGCGGGTGACCGTCGCTCTAGGCCGTGCCGTGCTGGCGCAGGGTCGCCGGCAAGGACAGCGCGTGATCGATGCAGGCCCGGATGTCGTCGAAGCTCGACAGGCCGTACCAGAACACCGTCCAGTTCTCGTTGCGGTAGCTGCCCTCGGCCTGCTGGAAATACCAGGGGTTGATCTCGTTGCCGTTCCGGGCGCGCCAGAACAGCTTCGGGTTCTCGTTCTTCATCCGCGTCCAGAGCGAGCCGCCGATACCCACGCCCTGCGCCTCCGAGGTCACCGCGAACTTGTCGAGGTACGGAGTGAGCGGGGCCCTCCCGCCCGGGTCGAGCGTGAGGATCGCCGTCGCCCGGTACGAGTCGGACAGGTAGATGCGATAGAAAGGCTTCTTCTCGAAGTAGTGCTCATCGAGCTTCCGCTGGAAGCACGTCTCCAGCAGATCGCGGAGCCGGATGCGGTCGATGTCGTCGTCCAGCGCGTCGTGCCGGAGGATCCGCTCGCCGCGGCGGACGAGCGTGCCAGAGCCCGTGTGCGTGAAGAGCTCCTTCGCCAGGTGATCCGGTGATGTGATCGAGACCGAGGAGGTCGCCGGCAGCCCGTCGAGCAGGAGCTTGATCTCCTGCAGCTTGAGGCGCATGCCCCCGTTCAGCGAGGGCTGGGCCATGAGGCCCGCGAAATCCTCCTCGAGGTTGATCGCCGAGATGATGCGCCCGTGCTCGTCGAGGAGGCCACCCGTGCTCGTGAGGAAGATCATCTTGAACGGCTGCGTCGCGAGCGCGAGCTCGCGCGCGGCGACGTCGGCGTTGATGTTGACGATCTGCCCGCCCGGCGTCTCCCCGAGGCAGGCCAGGATCGGCAGGTGCCCGGCGCGGAGGCTGGACCTCACCGCGTCGACATGGACGCGCTCCACCTTGCCCACCAGCCCGAGGCGCGGCTCGTCGAGCAGCGACGCCTCGAAGACGCCCGCCGTGATCGGCCGCGTGCGCGTGCCCATCTCCTCGAGCGCCTCGACGAGCCGCAGGTTCTCGCGGAGGAAGACGCGGCGGGCGATCTCGAGGATGCGGGGCGTCGTGACGCGCAGGCCATTGACCCGCTCCGTCGGGATGCCCGCCTGGGCGAGCGCCCGATCGAGCTGCGGCCCGGCGCCATGGATGACGACGGGATACAGCCCGACCTGGTTGAGGAACACGAGCGAGGTCGCGAGCGCCTCGAGGTCCTCGTCGAGGATGGCGCCGCCGACCTTGATGATGGCGAACTTCTGCTGATCGACGGCCGCGTACTGCTTCAGGTACTGCTCGACCTCCTTGCGGCTGCCGAGGTTCCTGAGCAGGCGGACGATGACGTCTTGCGTCGAACCCATCGTGGTCACCACCCGTTGGCCAGCACGTCCATCACGGCCTTCTGAACATGCAGCCGATTCTCGGCCTCGTCGATGACCATCGATGCTGGCGAGTCGATCACCGCGTCCGTGACCTTCACGTTGCGCCGGACCGGCAGGCAGTGGGAGAAGAGCCCCCCCGCGGTGAGCGCCATCTTCTGCTCATCGACGATGAAGTGTTTGTGCCTGTCGCGGATGGGCTTCTCCTGCTCCCAGCGCCCGAAGTAGGGAATCGCGCCCCAGCTCTTCGCGTACACGACGTGGGCGCCCTCGTAGGCGGACTTGATGTCGTAGGTGATCGAGAGCTTCTGCCCGTTGCCTTCGGCGCTCTTCCTGGCGGCGTCGAGGTAGCGCTCGTCGAGGTGGTACTCCTCGCTGGGGCAGAGGAGGGTGACGTCCATGCCGAGCTTGGACGCGATGAGAACGGCCGAGTTGGCGACCGCGGTGTTGAGCGGGCGCGGGTGATACGTCCAGGTGAGGACGAACTTCTTGCCCTCGAGGCGGCCGAGGCGCTCCTTCATGGCGAGCGCGAGCGCGAGCTCCTGGCAGGGGTGGGTGATCGTCTCCAGGTTGACGACCGGCACGGTGGCGTGGCGGGCGAAGCCCTGGAGCACCTTGTCCTGGCGATCGTCCTCCCAGCGCTGGAACTTGGGGAACGCGCGCACGCCGATGAGGTCGGCGTAGCGGGAGAGCACGCGAGCGACCTCCTGGATGTGCTCCTCCGGCTCGCCGTCCATCACGATGCCTTCCTCGAACTCGATGGGCCAGGCGCCCCGGCCAGGCTCGAGCACGACGGCATGGCCGCCGAGCTCCCGGATGCCGACGTCGAAGGAGGTGCGCGTCCGCAGCGATGGGTTGAAGAAGACGAGCGCGATGGTGCGATCCTTGAGGCGCGGCTCGATCGGCCGCCGCTTGAAGCGCTGCGCGCGCTCGAGGAGGCCCTCGATCTCTGCGCGGGTGTAGTCCATCGTGGTCAGGAAGTGCCGCATCGGATGCCTCCTCGTTTGAACGGCGCGGAACGGGCACTCGCATTGGAGCAAGCCTGGCGGTGATGTCAACGCCGCTCATGGGCGCGCGGCGCGCGGGCGATTCAAGGGGCGGCCGCTCGCCTCCGGCGCGCCGGGGCCGCTGCGCGATGCGCCACGCCACCCCATGGCGGGCTGATGCGCTTCGCGGTCGGCCCGCGATGGTGCGCTCTCCTCAGCGGTGCCCGACGACTCGGGCGGGCCGCGATGTCAGCTGTCGCGCGGATCCATGATGCGTGTGTGTCGCGAGCGCGCGTCCGCGCTCGTATGCGTGGTTCCTGCGTCATGCGTCCGACGTCGGCCGGCCGTGCCACCCTCTGGACGGGGCTCCGGTAGCGTCAGGGATATCAGGATTGAAGGTGCTGGTTTCAGGAACGAAAGGAGTACGCAGGTCCCCTAGGGGAAATGCGCGGATGGCGAGTGGGCATGCCTTGGCCCGCATCCTGCTAATCACGTACGACAGAGCGCCCGTGACGGTTTCCCCCCCCACCGTCGAATGGGCGCTCTTTTTCTTTGGTGCTTTGCGGTGGCGTGAAGGAGCGGGTGTCCCGGTGACGCTGGTCGTGATCCTCACGGTGCGGTGCGCGGCGCTCGACGCGTTCCGCGCGTACGAGAGGAAGGCCGCGGCTGTGATGGCGCGGTACGGCGGCGCGATCGAGCGGACCGTGGTGACCGCGCCCGACGGCGCTGGGCTCACCCTCAAGGAGATTCACCTCGTCACCTTTCCGGACGAACAAGCCTTCTCGGCATATCGCCGCGATGCCGAGCTCGGGGCGGTGGCGCATCTGCGGGACGCATCGGTCGTCCACACCGAGATCCTGCGTGGAGAAGAGGGGCCGGACTACCACGTTGCCGCTGGCTGACCGGCGCCGCGGTGTGGCGCTGCGTCACGTCTCGAGGACGTTGACGTTCTCCGCTTGCACGGGCGGTTCGGCGACGCAGGCGGTGGCGACGCGCCGGAATCCGACCCGCTCATAGACGCGCGCGACGGTGTCGTTCTGCGCGGACAGGAACACCGTGCGCATCCCGGCGTTCAGGGCATGGCGGGCCAGAACCGCGGTGACCGCGGCGGCGAGGCCGCGCCGCCGGGCCGCCGGCAGCGTCCCCACGCCGACGATCTCGGCGATGTCCCGCGCGTGCTGGTAGCTGCCGGTGCAGAGCGGACCAGCGAGCGCTTCCTCGCGGCCCCGAGCGGCCGCGTGTACCAGCGTCCCCTCGATCAGCGACGCGTGCCATGCGGCCGCCTGCCCGGCCGGGAGCACGGCTGCGGCGGCGTCCCGCTCGGCCGGCCCCGCAGAACCGACCGCGCTGTCGAGCGCGCCGAAGGCGACGTGCGCGACGGCCTGCACGGCGGCGAGATCCGGGTCCTGGGCGGTGATGATCGAGAGCGAGACGTCCTCCGGCAAAGGCGCCGGGTGGGGCTCGCCGCAGAGCACGAGCAGCGGGCAGCGCCGGACGTGCAGGCCGGCCGCCTCGGCCGTGGCGTCGAGCCCAGGGGTGGTCTCCAGCACCCACTCGAACGCCTCCGGGATCGAGAGTTCGCGCTGACGCGCGCGCACCGCGGCCACGTCCTCGACCGATACGGGGCCGGGATGGCCGAAGGCGGGGCGGGCATAGTAGGGCCAGCCGTTGCCGCGGCGAACGAAGAGGGTCAGCGGTCCGTGGTCCTCTGCGTCAGCGCGCCAACGAGGGACGGCATCGTAAAACCGCTCGATTGCGGCGAGGAGGGCGCTCACGGGCCGCGATTGTGTCACCGGATGCGCTCCGGTGCGAGGAACGCCGAGCTCCTCGGAGAGGCCCTTCGGTGCTGGCGTCGAGCGGCGCCGGGGCCCGCCGTAGATCGCGCGCCCAGGGGGCCGGCGCCCACCGCCCGGGTGTAGACTCGCCTCATGTACCGACGTGGCTCTCGCGCGACCTGCGCCGCCCTTGCGCTCGCGACGCTCTACATCATCGGCTGCGGTCCCTCGCCAGCTCAGCTGTCGTCTGGGGCCGCCGCCCCGGTCGAGCTCGTGCTTCCGCCCTCGCGCCCTGGCGCGCCGGTGCCCAAGCTGGCGGCGGACGATCCGGGGTCCCGGGTCAACGAGACAGAGCGCCTGCCCTTCGTGGGCACGTGGGTCAGCGAGGATGATGGCTCGCTCATCGAGCTGAGCGCTACAAGCTTCCACCACCGCTTTCCGTACATGGGCGCTCCGCGTGACCTCTACGCGCGCGTCGTCTCGTACGACACCGAGCGTGGCCACATCGCGCTCCAGTACACCCGCATCCTGCAGGATGGAGTCGAGGAGCCCATCGAGGAGCCCGCCATGTACATGCGTTACGAGATCCGCGAGGGCGATCTGTACAAGCACATCGACGCCGACGATTTTCCCACCACCGTGGACGACGAGCGGTTCGTGCGGACCCCCGGCCGGCGGTGAGCGCCCGTCGGACCCCGGCGCCCTCGCCCACAGGCGTTTCCTATCGCGACGGCTCGGGGGTTGAGGCGTGACCGGCGGTCAGAGCTTCACCGGGGTACCCACCTTCCCATGGCACGGCCCGCTGCGTGACATGTCACGGCGCGCTGCGTGACATGTCACGGCGCGCTGCGTGACATGTCACGGCCTTGCAGCTGCTCGCGCGGGCAGCGCTGCGGCTTCTTCGCGCGACGCGAGGAGCTCGCTTCTGGCTGAATTTCCCGTGTCGAGGAGCGGTATCGGTCCGGGCCAGGGGGCTCGGCGATGACGTTGAAGCAGAGGGGGCCGGGCTGGCATCTCTGTTGCGAAGTGCCCCTGCGGCGACGATGAGCCGGGCGAGGGGATGCGCTGCTGAAGAGGCGATTCGCCTCCACACCTCCGGCTGGGCGAACCAGCGCATCATGAGCTCCGCGGTCCCCCGCTGAACGTCGAGACGCCGTACTCATACGCTTTACACATGGAGAGTCGCACGATGAGCCGAACTTATGCTGTGGTGGGGTGTCTATTCGCTTCGATGGTCGCGATGGCCGCCACGGGTTGCACCGTGGAGATGCAGGACGATCAGGTCGACGGGGTCGATTCGGTCGACGAGGACGTCGCTGAGGTGGAGCAGGCGTACAGCGAGGCTACGTGCGCTACCGTCGCTCCGGTGGCGACCTACACTGGTGGCTACAACTACTACTCGCCGCAGACGTACACCACGACCGGCTGCTACAAGAGCCTGGCGGTCGACGTTGTCAGCTATGAGGCCGGTTTCACTCCGGCGCCCGGCCCCAACTACGAGCTGAATACGTACGTGGATTGGGCGGACACCCTGCCGACGGACCCGGAGGCGTGTCGCAATCTGTTCATGGCTGCCACCCTGTATTACGAGGATGACGGGGTGATGGTCCCCGTGGAGATGGCGCAGAGACCCGGCCACTACGTCGCTGGCAGCGGCTGCAACGTTGGCGTCAGTTACGGACTCAAGTTCTATACTCCCATGGTGGCCACCCACAGCTATCGCATCGTCGCCACCGCCCGAACCGACAATGGCAGCAGCTTCCCGACGCGAAAGTTCAGGATCCGTACGGTGTGGGAGCCGAGCTGAGCCGCCGATCGCCGGCGCGTGACGCCGGCGCCACTCACACCCTGAGCACAACCCCTCTCGCGCGTTCCCCCGTCGCCTCCGCGATCGCCTGCACGTAGAGGCGCACCTGCGCCTCCTGCGCCGCGTGCGCCGTGCCCGCGTCGGAGCCGGTCTTGAAATCGACCACGGTCCAGATCCCCACGTCGCCCACGCTCTCGCGGAACGAGAGGTCGACGATGCCCTCGGCGATCGTCCCGTCCTCGAGCCGCAGGAGCAGCGGCGTCTCCCGCTCGCACGCGCCGCGCGCCGCGCTTGCCGCCGCGCGCCGGAGCAGCGGGTGATCGAGCGCCGCCACCGCCGCCGAGACCGCCGCGTCGACCTCCTCGGCCGGCGCCCCGAGCATCCGCGCCTGCGCCGCGGCCACCGTCCGCACCTCGTCCTCGCCCGCCCGGAGGTCCACCTCGGCCAGCACCGCGTGCACCAGCGTCCCGAACCGCTTGCCGTAGGGCCGGCCCTCGCGCGCGATCCCCGTCTGCTCGAACGAGATCACCGGCAGCGCGTCCGCCCGCTCTCCCCGCGTCGCCCCGCTGCCGCTCGGCTGCGCGTCCGCCGCCGCTGCCGCCTCCGCTGCCTCGTGGCTGATCTCCGTCGCGGTCTTCACGCGGACCGCCGCCACCGCGCCGTCCAGGATCGCTCGGTGCCGCGCCTCCAACCACACCTCGTGCCCGCGCTGCCCGAGCTCTCCGACGATCACGGCGCTCGCCGTCGCCCCGGCGCTTCCGATGACCCCGGTGCCCGCCGCCGCCACGCCCGCTGCCGCGCCGCTCGCGTCCGCCTGCAGGATCCTCTGCTGCCGCAGCCCCGCCTCCGGCTCGCGATCCAGATCGAGCGCGCCAGGATCCCACCACACAACGCGGTGAGATCCGGCCATCGGCGCGTGCTCCCCGGGCGCGACCGCTTCCCGCTCGTCGGCCTCGCACCGCGCCGGGCGCTCCAGCACCGTGTCGGTCCCGAACGGAGGGCAGCCGAGATCGTCGCAGCGCCGAGGGCTCCGCCGATCGCGCGGCGCCGGGTAGAGCACGGGGTGCAGCACGTCGAGCCAGCCGTCGCTCGTGCCGTCGCCCGGGCGCGCGTCGCCCACCGCAGGCACCACCAGCAGCTCGCGCGCGCGCGTCGCCGCCACGTACGCGAGCCGCACCGCCTCCTCGCGATCGCGCCGCAGCACCTCGTCGCGGCGCTCGACGAGCTCCGCGGGCACGCAGCCGGCGATCGGCTCCGCCCACAGGCCGAGCTCCGGATCCACGTGCCGTGACGGGAGCTGGTGCACCGCCGGCGACGCGGGATCCGCAAGGATCACCACCGGGAACTCGAGCCCCTTGGCCCGGTGCACCGTCATGATCCGCACGCCCTCCGTCCCCTCCTCGACGACCGGCGCCTCCGCGACCTCGCCCCGCTCGGCGTCCAGCTCGAGCCGCTCCACGAACGCGCGGAACGACGTCGCGCCGGCCGCCTCGAAGCGCCGCCCGAGATCCATCATCCGCAGCACGTTCGCGAGCGCTTGCTCCCCCGTCGGCCAGATCGCGATGCCCGCGTGCGCTCGCGTCTCGTCGAGGAGCCCGCCGATGGTGTCCGCGATCGGCCGCCGGTTGCGCTCGCGGTGCAGCCTCCCGAGCACCGCGAGCGCCTCAGCGACCTCCCGGAGCGGCCGCGCCCCACCCTCCACCGCGAGATCGAGCGCGCCGTCGTCCGGCGGCTGAAACAGCGGGTGCAAGCGCCGGAACCGGTCGCGGTAGAGCAGGAGCACGTCGTCCGTCAGCGCGAAGAGGGGCCCGCGCAGCGTCGCGTAGACGCTGAGCTCGTCGTCCGGCCACTCGATGGCGAGCAGCGCGCTCCGCACCGCCATCACCTCTTCGCGATCGTGGAACGACCGCCCGCCCACGAGCACGTGCGGGATCCGCCGCGCCTCGAGCGCCCGCACGTAAGCGCGTGTCGCGTCCTCCCCGAACGTCTGGAACCGCTTGAACAAAAGGCAGATGTGCCGCGCCTCGAGCGGCACCCGCTGGCCCGGGCGCTCGCGCTCCGTCACCGTCCAGCGCCGCGCGCCCGACGCCGCGCCGGCGCCCGCGCCGCCGTGGATGAGGTGGTGGACGAAGGCGCCCACCGCGTCCGGGATCGACTGGCGCACCCGGAAATCGGAGATCTTGCCGAAGTCGCCGTAAGGCCGCGGCACCGGGAGCGCGATGACCGTCGGCTGCTCCGGTGGATCGTCCCGGAACCGCTCGAGCGCGACGTACCGCGCCTGGGTCGCCGCGCGCTCGCCCTCGGCGGTCCCTCCCTGCATCAGCGGCGCGAACGCCGCGTTGACGGCCTCCTGGATCGACGGGGCGCTGCGGAAGCTCGTCGACAGGTACAGCACGCTCGCGCCGCACGCGACGAGCCGGGCCTTGGTCGCCTCGTAGAGCGCGACCTCGGCGCGGCGGAAGCGGTAGATCGACTGCTTCGGATCGCCGACCACGAAGAGCTTGCCGGGCACCGGGCGCGCCCGCGTCCAGTCGGTCTCGGAGAGGTCGTCGGCCGCGAGCAGGAGCAGGATCTCCGCCTGGAGCGGGTCGGTGTCCTGGAACTCGTCGACGAAGAGGTGCGAGAAGCGGAGGTTCAGCTCCTCGCGCACGCCGCGGCTCGATCGGAGGAGGTCACGGGCGCAGAGCAGCAGGTCGAGGAAGTCGAGCTTGCCGGCGCGGGCCTTGAGCGCGTCGTACGCCTCGATCGGCGGCCGGAGCTCGCGCGAGAGGCAGGCCGCGAGATCGGCGCTCGCGGCCGTGAGCACGGCGTCGAGGTCGGCCTTCACGCGGTCGCGCTGCGCGAGCACCTCGGCGCGCGTGAGATCGCCGCCGAACGCCTTGCCGGTCCCCTTCCAGCGCCATTCCTTCCAGCGCGCGACGTCGCCGAGCTCGGCCTCCAGGCCGTCGTGGTCGCGCCCGCCCGTGACCTCCTCGCGGCGGCGGAGCTCAGCGAGGTAGCGGTCCAGGTTCCGGAGGCTCTGCGCGAGGTAGTCGCCCTCCCGGTCGGCCTCGGCGCCCAGGTCGGCGAGCGCCGCGAGGCGGTCCAGGATCTCGTCGATGGCGCGCTCGCGATCGAACGGGTCGCGCCGCCAGGGGCGCGTGAAGTCGCGGTGCTCGGCGAGCTTGAACGCCGCGCTCCGGAGCAGGTCGCGCGGGCCCTGCGCGCCGTCGCGCGGGCGCCGGCGCAGGATGCGGCGCACGCCCTCGGGCGGGTCGTTCAGGGTGCGCTGGAACCAGGCGTCGAAGGCCTGATCGAAGAGCGCCTCGGCCTGATCCGCGGCCGCGACCTGGAACAGCGGGTCGACGCGCGCCTCGACCGGCCACTCGCGCAGGAGGTCGGCGCAGAAGGAGTGGATGGTCCCGATGCGCGCCGCCTCCAGGTGCGCGAGCGCCTCGTCGAGCCGCGCGCGCTCCGCCGGGCCGGCGCTCGGATCGCTGCGCGCCCGCTCGATCTCGGCCCGGAGGCGCAGCTTCATCTCGCCGGCTGCCTTCTCCGTGAAGGTCACCGCGACGATGCGATCGAGCGTCCCGCCGCCCTCCTCGGGCGCCCTCCGCAGCACGGCGACGATCCGCGACACGAGCGCGGTGGTCTTGCCGGTGCCCGCGGCGGCCTCGACGACGAGCGTCGTCCGCAGATCGTCGCGGATGCGGCGGCGGGCGGGCTCATCCGCGAGCTCCCGCGCGCTGCGCGATCGGACCCCGTCGGCGGTCACGCGCGCCTCCGCGAGGGCTCGAGGCGCTGCCCGGGGGCGCGCGGCAGGAGCGCGCCGGCCAGGCTCGGGGAGGGGAGGAGGACGTGCCGCACTGGGTCGCGTGGGGAGGCTAGCGGGGGGAGTAAGGTGGCTCAGATCGGCGTGGAAGGAAACGCTGCCGTGCCCGGCGGAAGGCGCTCCGGTTCCCGGACGGGCTCATGTTGCCCGTAAGCGTGGATGTTCTTGTGCTAGCAGCAGGGAGAGCTGATCCATGCGCCTCGAGTCGATGAGCCCTGGAGCGCGTTGGGCGTACGCGCTCAAGCCCGCGAGCTGGCCCAAGGTGCTTGTCCCGGCCGTATGCGGGCACGCGGTGGGCGCGGCCGTCGCCGGCCGGCTGTCCGCAGGGGCCCTCGCCTTCGGAGCGCTGTGGATGATGGCCGATGTCGCCTTCGTCGTGCTCCTGAACGACTGGGGCGATCGCGAGGTGGACGCCCTCAAGCGACGTATGTTTCCGGACGGCTGCTCGCCGAAGACCATCCCGGACGGCATCCTTCCCGCCAGTGCCCTCCTGCTCGCCGGGCTCGGGGCCGGTGTATCCGCATTGCTCATGGCCTGGGGGGCCGGTGTCGCGCTCGATCGCCCGCTGCTGCTCCCCCTGGCCGCGCTCGGCCAGCTCGTCTTCGTCGCCTATACGCTGCCGCCGATCAGGCTCAACTACCGCGGCGGCGGCGAGCTCCTCGAGATGGCCGGCGTCGGCGCCGTGCTCCCCGTGCTGCACGCGTATGCGCAGTGCGGCGTGCTGGCGCCGGCGTGGCTCGTCGCGCTCCTGCCGGGGTTGCTCGTGCTCGCGCTCGCGAGCGCGCTGGCCAGCGGGCTGTCCGACGAGCAGAGCGACCGCGCCGGCGGCAAGCGCACCGTGGCCACGCTGCTCGGCAATGCGGCCACGCGCCGGGCCACCGAGGCCCTCGCAGGCCTCGGTCCGCTCCTCTGGCTCGCGGCGTCCCTCCTCGCCGAGGACGCGCCGCCAGCCTGGTCGGTCGCGCCAGCGGCGGCCGTAGCGCTCTTCTTCAGGGCGCGGCTCCTCAAGAAGAGCCCCGAGGCGGTGACGAACGCCTTCGCCGCGCAGGCGGGCTACAAGCGCGAGCTCCACCGCGCGATCCAGTGGGGGATCGCCGCCCTGTCGGCGGCCGTGCTCGCCGCCGGGCTCCGCGCCGGAGGAGGGCCGACATGACGGGCGTCGCGGTCATCCCCCCGGAGGAGCGCGACGCGCTCGCGCGCCTCACGCCCCTGCTGGGCGCGCGGGCCTCGGTCGCGCCGGGCCGGCCGTGCGCGCCCACCCCCGTCGCCCTGGTCGAGCTGATCGTGAACGGCAGCGAGGACGCCGAGCGGGCGTGCGCCTTCGCCCGTGGGCTCGGCGAGGTGATCTGCGCGGTCGCCGACAACTTCCCCGACAACATCTTCTGGGATCTCGACTACCTGGCCTGCTGCCTGTGGCAGGCCGGGAGCGCGCCCGCGATCGGCGACTTCGCCCGCCGCGTGGTGTCGCTCTGCCTGGGCTTCGGCAACAAGTCGAAGCTGCGCTTCCGCTACGCGCACGATTTCCTCTACGGCTACGACTGGGCCCGCTGGGTGATGCGCAAGCCGGAGGAGCGCGCGGGCATCGGGCCCTTCGACGTCACGTTCTTCGACTACCTCGATGGCCGGCAGAGGACGCTCGTCGAGCTCGTGGCCAGCAACGACCGCAAGTACTCGCAGCTGAACGGCCGGGAGTATCGCAACCCCTTCTCGTTCATCCGCGAGCCGCCCGAGGAGTCGCAGCTCCACTGCCTGCTCGCCCAGGTCGACCTGATCCCGCTCAAGGCCTGGCGCCTCGACGGCGAGCGCCGCTGGGACCTCCCCTTCACCGATCTGCGCGCCAAGCTGGCCGATCGCCTCGGTCTGTCGCGGGGCGAGGGGTGATGAGCGTCCGGCCCGGCGCGCTTCGAGCGTGGCTCGATGCGTCGCGGCTGGCCTCGCAGCCGAGCATCGCGCTCCCGCTGCTGCTCGGGCAGCTCGTCGGCGCGCAGGCGGCCGGCCGACCGCTCGACGCGGGGACGCTCGCGGCGGTCCAGCTGTTCGGCCTGCTGGACCAGCTCTTCATCGTCTACGCGAACGACGTCGCCGATCAGGAGACCGATCGCCGCAACCGGACCGCCACGCCCTTCTCGGGCGGCTCGCGCGTGCTGGTCGAGGGGCGCCTCTCGCCCCGCGCGCTCGGCGCGGCGGCCGTCGTGTGCGCCGCGGCGCTCGTGGCCGTCTCGGCGGCGCTCGCCGCGGCGCTGGCGACGGCCGCCGCGCCGCTCCTCGTGCTCCTCGCGATCGCGGCGCTCCTGCTCCTCTGGGCCTACAGCTACCCGCCGCTTCGCCTGTCGTACCGCGGCGGCGGGGAGCTGCTCCAGATGGTCGGCGTCGGCGCGGTCCTGCCGCTCTACGGTTACATCGCCCAGGGGGGCGACCCCGCGCGTTTTCCCTTCGCGCTGCTCGCGTTCCTGCTGCCGAGCCACCTTGGCTGCGCGATCGCCACCGCGCTCCCGGACGAGCCCTCGGATCGCGAGAGCGGCAAGCGGACGCTGCCCGTGCGTGTGGGCGGAGAGCGGGCGGCTCGGTGCGTGGTCCTCCTGAACGGGCTCTCGCTCGTGCTCGCGCCGGTCGGCCTGGGTGCGGTGGGCCTGAGCCCTGGGGCAGGCCTGCTCGTGCCGGCGGCGGCGGCGCTCGTCGTGCTGCTGGCCCGCCCAGCGCCCCCGGGCTCGCGCCTGCTGCTGGTCCGGGTCGCGGCGGCGGGCGCGGCGACGCTGTCGCTGGTCGGCGCGACCGTCATCGCCCTCGCCGCGCGCTGAGGAGCGAGGGCGCGATGTCGCACGAGTTTCTGCTGCTCTCGTTGCTCTTCCTCTTGCCGGGGGCCGTCATCTGGCTCGCGCGCCCGGATCTGCGCCCCGTGATGAAGCGGATGGCGCTCGCCTCGCTGCCGTTCGCGGCGACCGAGCGGCTGTTCTACCCGAGGTACTGGGCCCCGAAGTTCCTGTTCGACCTGGCCGATCGGATCGGGTTCGGCATCGAGGACGTGCTGTTCGTCGTCGGGCTCAGCGGATTTTCCTCGACCGTCTATGCCGTGGTGTTCCGCCGCGCGCCGGTGCCCTGCGCGGCGCCGGGGGCGCGGCCGTGGCGGCGGGCGGGGGCGGCGATCGCGCTCGTGATCGCGGTGGCCGGGGCGCTGCTCGCGGCGGGGGTGCCCGTGCTCTATGCGTCGGTGGCGGCGATGGCGGGGGGCGCCGCGGTGCTCGGCGCGCTGCGCGGCGATCTGCTCGTGCCGGGCCTGCTCGGAGCGCTCCTGTCGGCGGCGCTCTATCTCGGCCTGTGCCTCGTCTTCGCGGCGCTCGTGCCTTCCGTGTTCGAGCGCACCTGGCGGCCCAGCGCGCTGTTGCCGGGGAGGGCGCTGCTCGGCGTGCCGCTCGACGAGATCCTCTACGGGCTCGGCGCGGGCTTCGCGGCCACGGTGTTCCCGGCGTGGGCTTTTGGGTTCAGGTACGCGAAGGCGCTTCCGGTGGGGCGGCGCGCGGGCTGACGGCGGGGCCGCGCGGCCGCGCGGTGAGAGGGCGGTGCCGTCCTGGAACGCCGACGCGCCGAGAGCGCCAGGGGGTCGTGCTTCCCCTGGCGCTCCCGGCGCCTTCGTCATTCGATCGGAGCGGCGGCGCTCCAGGGCGCGGGCGGCGGCTTTTCGCTCGCGAAACCTCCCGCGGTCGGGGGGATCGCCCGCGCCCTTCGCGTCACGGCAGCATCAGGACGCACTCGGTCCGGCAGATCGGGGCGGAGCCGCCGGCGCTGATCTCCTCGCAGATGGTCCGGATGGTCGCGCCGGGGGGGCAGGTGGCTCCCTCCACGCACTCGATCCAGCAATCGCCGGGGGGGTAGGCGTCAGCGCCGCCCATGCCGCCCATGCCGGTGCCGGTGCTGCTGCTGCTGCTCTCGCCGGAGCAGACCTTCTGCTCGATCATGCCGGGCGGGCAGTAGGGCTCGACGGGAACGCACTCGGTCCAGCAATCGCCGGGGTAGGGCATGCCGCCCACGCCGGTGCCGGTGCTGCCGGAGCTGCCGACAGAGACGGAGCTGCCGCCGCCGCAGACGGTCTGCGGGATGGTGTCCGGCGGGCAGTAGGGCTCGGTGGGCACGCACTCGGTCCAGCAGCCGCCGCCGGGGTAGGGCATGCCGCCCACGCCGGTGCCGCTGCTGCTCGTGTCGGGCATGGGCGCGCCGCCCTCGCAGATGGTCTGCTGGGTCGTGCCCGGGGGGCAGTAGGGCTCGACAGGCACACACTCGGTCCAGCAGTACTCCTGGCCGGGGTACGGACTTGCGCCGCCGGCGCCGCCGTAGCCGGTGCCGGTGCTGCCCGAGCTGCCGACCGAGACCGCGCTGCCGCCACAGACGGTCTGCGGGATGGTGTTCGGCGGGCAGTAGGGCTCGGTGGGCACACACTCGGTCCAGCAGCTACCGCCGGGGGGGCGCGGCGCGGCGAAGCCTGGATCGGATGGCTCGGAGCCGCCGATGCCCCCGCCGGCGGTGCCCCCGCCAGCGCCGCCGGTGCCCGCCCAGCCGCCCGAGCCGCCGACGCCGACGCTGCTGCTGCTGGTGACGGAGGTGCCGCCGTCGCAGTAGGTCTGCGGGGTGGTGCCGGGCGGGCAGTAGGGCTCGGTGGGCACGCACTCGGTCCAGCAACCGCCGCCGGGGTACGGCGGGGCCGCGCCCGCATCGGCGCCGCCGGCGTTCATCCAGCCACCCGAGCCGCCGGCGCCGCCGCTGGTGCTGCTGGAAACGGTGGTGCCTTCGTCGCAGAAGGTCTGCGGGGTGGTGCCGGGCGGGCAGTAGGGCCCGACGGGCACACACTCAGTCCAGCACGGCTCAGAGGGCATCGGCATGCCGCCAGTGCCCCAGCCGCCGGAGCCGCCGACGCCGACCGTGGTGGTGCCGCCGCACACGGTCTGCTCGATCGTGCCCGGCGGGCAGTACGGCTGCGGCGGGGTGCACTCGGTCCAGCACTCGCCCGGATCGACGGGGATGGCGGTGCCGCCGGCGAAGCCACCCTGGCCCGAAGACGTGGTGCCGCCGCTGCAGATGGTCTGCTCGCTCCAGTCAGGAGGACAGATGCTGTCGGGCACACACTGCTGCTCGCACATCTCGCCAATCTCGCACGGTGAACAGACCGTCTCCCAGTGAAAGCCAGGCCCGCAGTCGGGCTCTGGTGGCGGTGAGGGCTCCTCCACGCCTCCACAGCCCTGCCCCTTGGCGCCGGTGAGCACAACGAGCGCGGAGAGCGCAATGAGCCCCTGGAGAGAGGAACGAGCGGCTGACGAACGCGAGATAAGAGAGGAGAAGATCGCGAAACGCATGGGGTACTCCGTCCTGCGTGCCTGTGCGAGACACGCGATCAAGGAACGATGGCTCTGCGCCGCGGCATGCGGAGCGCTGCTGCGCGCGGCGTCTCAGCGCCGACTCGGAGAGCTCGCGTGGAGATAAAGCACTGGACATGCCAGGCGCGTCCGCCTGCTCGGTGGCGTCGCCGGCCGCCCGGAGCGACGCATATCGGCCGGCTTTTCGCGGTGGCGGGGCGTCCGCTGCGCGCAACCGCACGGCGCGACCGGGCCACAGTGTGACGGGGAGCGCTGCCTACGTGTCACGTTGAGCCAACCGACGCTACGGGGGTGCCGGCAGGTAAGCGGATGGAAGGATGGCGGAATCTTCTCGTGGATGACCCGGCCCAGGTTGAGGTTCGTGACCTGGATGACCCGACCCAGGTTGAGGTTTGGATGCCCCGACCCTGGATGACCCGACCCAGGTTGAGGTTTGGATGCCCCGACCCTGGATGACCCGATCCAGCTTGAGGTTCGGGGAGGCGGTTGACCCGACTCAGGTTGAGGTTCGGAGGTGACCCGGCCCAGGTTGAGGTTTGGATGACCCGACCCAGGCTGAGGTTCGGCCGGGGGCGTGGGCGTGGTGGCCCGACCCAGGTTGAGGTTCGGAGGCGGTTGACCCGACCCAGGTTGAGGTTTGGATGACCCGACCCAGGTTGAGGTTCGGAGGCGGTTGACCCGACCCAGGTTGAGGTTTGGATGACCCGACCCAGGCTGAGGTGCTCGGAGGTTGAGGTGCTCGCGCGTCCCAGGTTGGGGCAGCGCCCCGATCGAGCGCGGAGCTACTGCGCGGAGGCGGGCCGAACGTAGGGCAGCCGCGCCGCCACCTGCTGGACCTCCGAGGCCCCCTCGAGCAGCTGGGCGATCGGATCCCACGTGCCCCGGATCAGCGACTCGCGCGCGCCCGGCTTGATGGTGAAGGGCACCGTGAGATCGCTCCCTGCCCGGACGACCTGCTCCTTCAGGTCGACCGTGACGGGCGTCGTCGGGTCCGCATTCACGCGCGCCACGAGCGCGGCGCGGTCCTCGCGGCTCACGGAGACGCAGGGGATGCCGAGCGTCGTCGAGTTGCCGAAGAAGATCTCGGCGAAGCTCTCGGCGATGACGGCCTTGAAACCCGCCTTCGCGATCGACTGCGGCGCGTGCTCGCGCGACGACCCGCAGCCGAAGTTGCGATCGGCGATCAGCACCGTGGCCCCCGCGAAGCGCGGGTCGTTCAGCGGGTGCTCCCGCTTCTCGCCGCGCTCGTCGAAGCGCACGTCCCGGAAGAGGTGCTCGCCGATGCCGTCGAAGGTGACGCACTTCAGGAAGCGCGCCGGGATGATGCGGTCCGTGTCGATGTCGTCCCCCGGAACGTGAACGGCGCTACCGGTGACGGATTGAATCAAATCGAGTGCCATTGGGATCTCCCTCGGGTGCGAGCGTCGTCAGATTCCGAACACGTCACGAGCGTCGGTGATCTCACCGCGGACCGCGGCAGCCGCGACCATCACCGGGCTCATGAGCACGGTGCGCCCGGTGGGGCTCCCCTGCCTGCCCTTGAAGTTGCGGTTGGACGAGGACGCGCACAGCTCATCCCCGATGAGCTTGTCGGGGTTCATCGCCAGGCACATCGAGCAGCCCGGCTCGCGCCACTCGAAGCCCGCCTCGCGGAAGACCCGGTCCAGCCCCTCGGCCTCGGCCGCGCGCGCCACCTCCATCGACCCCGGGACGGCCAGCGCGCGCACGTGCGGCGCGACCTTGTGCCCCTGGATGCGCCGCGCGACCTCCCGGAAATCCGAGATGCGGCCGTTCGTGCAGCTCCCGATGAACGCCACGTTGATCTTCGTCCCCTCGATCGGCTTGCCGCCCTCGAGCCGCATGTACTCGAGCGCCTCGCGGATCAGCGCCCGCTCGGACTCGTTCGCCACGTCCTCGGCCGCCGGGACCTTCTCCTTCACCGAGATCGCCTGCCCCGGCGTGATGCCCCAGGTGACCGTCGGCGCGATCTCGCTCGCGTCGATCCGGACGACGTCGTCGTAACGCGCGTCCTCGTCCGAGGCGATCGAGCGCCAGTACTCGAGCGCCTTCTCCCACGCCTCGCCCTTCGGCGCGTACGGACGCCCCTTGATGTACTCGAACGTCACCTGGTCCGGGTTGACATAGCCGACCCGGGCGCCGCCCTCGATCGACATGTTGCACAGGGTCATCCGCTCCTCCATCGAGAACCCCTCGATGGTCGACCCGCCGTACTCGTACGCGTAGCCCGTGCCGCCGGACACGCCGAGCCGGCGGATGATCTCGAGGATGATGTCCTTCGCGTAGACGCCCGGCCCGAGCTTGCCCTCCACCTGGATCCGCCGGACCTTGAGCCGCTGGAGGCTCAGCGTCTGCGTGGCGAGCACGTCGCGCACCTGCGTCGTCCCGATCCCGAACGCGATCGCGCCGAACGCGCCGTGCGTCGACGTGTGCGAGTCGCCGCACGCGATCGTCATGCCCGGCTGCGTGAGGCCGAGCTCGGGGCCGATGATGTGCACGATGCCCTGCCGCCCCGACTCGAGATCGAAGAACGTGACGCCCTGCTCGGTGCACGCCTTCTTGAGCGCGTCGACCATCCCCTCGGCCAGCGTGTCCTTGAACGGCCGCTTGCGGTTGTCGGTCGGGACGATGTGATCGAGGGTCGCGAACGTCCGCTCGGGCATGCTCACCCGCAGGCCGAGATCGCGGAGCATCCCGAACGCCTGGGGGCTCGTCACCTCGTGGATCAGGTGAAGGCCGATGAACAGCTGATCCTCGCCGTTCGGCAACGTGCGGACTTTGTGGAGGTCCCAAACCTTGTCATAGAGACTCTTACCCATGATGGCCTCTCGCGGTGCGCTGGATACGGGTGAAGGGGACGGCGTGCGAAGCGAAGCGGACCGGCCCGAGCGCAGGCGCCAGGGCGCGCCAGCGGCCTCCCTCGGAGGCGGCCGGCCGCCGCCGGTCTGGCGGCCCAACGTCGGGCGGGCGGCATGACTATGCGGGCGCGAGAGAATTAAGTCGAATGAAACTTTTTTCACGATCGATTAAGTAAAGCTACATGGACGCGTCGCTGCTCCCCGCGCTCGAGGATGTGCTGATGGTGGCCCGGTCGGGCTCGGTCGCCGAGGCGGCGCGGCGGCTGCACAAGACGCCGTCGGCGATCAGCCAGCAGGTGCGCCGGGTGGAGGAGCGCTTTGGCGTGGCGCTGTTCGAGCGCGATGGGCGCGGCGTGCGGCTGAGCCCGGCGGGCGAGGCGGCGCTCGGCGCGATCACGCGGCTGTTCGACCAGGCGGAGGGGGTGTTCGAGCTGCTCTCGGAGCTGGCGGGGGAGCCGTCGACGACCCTGCGCGTGGCGGCGAGCGACTACCTCGGCAAGGGGCTGCTCGTGCCGGTGATCCGCCAGATGCTCGAGAAGCGCGCGCCGGTGCGGTTCGCGATCACGACGGCGAACTCGGTCGACGCCGCGCGGGGGGTGGAGCGCGGCGAGGTGGATCTGGGCCTCGCGTCCGCGTCCTCGGCGGGCGGCGACCTCGTGAAGCAGCCGCTGTTCGTGCAGCCGTTCCTCTGGGTAGGGCCGCGGCTCAAGGGCACGGCGCCGGCGCTGCGCGAGCGGCTCCGGCACGAGCCGCTGCTCCGGCTGGCGCCCGGCAGTGTGGGGCGGCGGATGCTCGACGCGTACCTGGATCGCGAGCGGATCCGGCCCATCTCGACGATCGACGTGTCGAGCGTGTCGCTCCTTGTCTCGTACGTCTCCGGCGGGCTCGGCATCGGCCTCGCGCCGGCGCTCGCGCTGACCAAGGTGGCGCGCTCGCGGCTCGACGTCGAGGTCGCGGAGGTCGACCCGCTGCCTGTCGAGCTGATGACGCGCGAGAATTTCCGGCGCAATCCGATCGTCGAGCGCTTCGTCGAGCGGCTCGCCGCCGAGGGGCGCCGGGCGGAGCAGCGGACACGCGCGCTCCTCGGCGGCTGACACCGCTCGAGGCGCGCCGCCGCTTGGCAGGTTGGATGGGGGCGCGACACGGTGACTCGCTTCGTCGACCAGCGTGTGCGCCCCGGGGCGCGAGAGGGACGGTCGGCGCGGCCGGCCTGCTTGGCTAGGGCTCGCGCGTGTTGCCGCGCGTGTCCTTCAGCATCACGTCGTGGACGCCGCCCTCGTGGATGCTCACCGCCGACGCGACGGTCAGGCGCGCGCGCATGTACAGGTCGCGCAACGAGGTTGCGCCGCAGTTGCACATCGTCGAGCGCACCTTGGCGAGGGTGACGTCGAGGTTGTCCTTCAGCTTGCCGGCGTACGGCACGTAGCTGTCGACGCCCTCCTCGAACTCGAGCTGATCCTTCTTCTTGCTGGTATCGCCGTGGTCGTAGCGCTGCCAGTTGCGCGCGCGGTTGCTCCCTTCGCCCCAGTACTCCTTCATGAACTGGTTGTTCACGCGGACCTTGCGCCCGGGCGACTCGTCGAAGCGCGCGAAGTAGCGGCCCATCATGACGAAGTCGGCGCCCATCGCGAGGGCGATGGTGATGTGGTAGTCCTGGCTGATGCCGCCGTCGGAGCAGATCGGCACGTAGACGCCGGTCCGCTGGAAGTACTCGTCGCGCGCCTTGGCCACCTCGATCACGGCCGACGCCTGGCCGCGGCCGATCCCCTTCTGCTCGCGCGTGATGCAGATCGAGCCGCCGCCGATGCCGACCTTGACGAAGTCGGCGCCGGCCTCGACCAGGTAGAGGAAGCCCTCGCGATCGACGACGTTGCCGGCGCCGATATAGACCGGCTTGCCGAGCGACTTCACGAAGGCGATGGTGTCGCCCTGCCACTCGGAGTAGCCGTCCGACGAGTCGATACAGAGCACGTCGGCGCCCGCTTCCACCAGCGCCGGCACGCGATCTCGGTAGTCGCGCGAGTTGATGCCGGCGCCGACGATCAGGCGCTTCTCGTGATCCACGTTCTCGAGCGGGTGCGCCTGGTGCGACTCGTAGTCCTTGCGAAACACCAGGTACTGGAGGTGCTGACGCTCGTCGATGACGGGCAGGGTGTTGAGCTTGTGACGCCAGATGAGCTCATTCGCCTCCTGCAGATCGAGGCCGACCTTGCCGCAGTGGATCGACTTGAACGGCGTCATGATCTCGCGCACCGGCGTGCTGAGCGGCGTCTTGCCGAGCCGGTAATCGCGGCTCGTGATGATGCCGACGAACCTGCCCGTGGGCGTGCCGTCCTCGGTGATCGCAATCGTGGAGTGGCCGGTGCGATCGGTGAGCGCGAGGACGTCGCCGAGCGTCGCGTCGGGGCGCAGGTTCGAGTCGCTCACGACGAACCCGGCCTTGTAGTTCTTCACGCGCCGCACCATGGCGGCTTCCTCCTCGATGCCCTGCGAGCCGTACACGAACGACAGGCCGCCGCAGCGCGCGAGCGCGATCGCGAGCTCGGCGCCCGAGACCGACTGCATCATCGCGCTGGTGACCGGCACGCTGATCGTGAGGGGCGCGAGCCTCGGATCCGGCGGCGTCGCGCCCGGATCGGCCTTGAACCGGACGACAGGGGCCGTGAGATCGACGTTTGCGGGGACGCAGTCCTTCGTCGTCAGATTCGGGACGAGCAGGTACTCGCCAAACGTCCTGCTCGGCTCATCGTAGATGAATGCCATGTCGGCTCCTAGTGCAAGGATCCCCGGCTGTCAAACGCGAGCGGCGTCGCTCTCCTGTGAAAGTCGTGTAATATCGATGGTTTGCGGGTGCAACGGCGGGCTCTGAAGGGCGGCGCGAGGTACGAGGCGACCGGGGCCCGGCCGCCCGCCTGTGTTGCGGCGAGGCGGTGCAGGAGCCCGGACAGGATGACCGGGCTCCCTGGGGGGCGAAGCTAGAGCGGGCGCACCGGCAAGCAGATCTCGCAGCGGACCTTGTTGGTCTTGGGATCGTGGAACTCGCCCTGGTAGAGCTCGAAGCAGGGCCGGTGGTCGGGCTGATAGCCGCTCTCAGGGAGCCACTTCCCGAAGAGCAGGTCCCAGGCGGCGCCGATCGTGTACCCGTCGCCGACGAACGCGCCTGCGGCGTACTTGCCGCCGGCGACGTCGGTCACGTTGACGTCGCCGTCCGCCTTGAAGTCCTGCGGGATCACGATGGCGGCGTCGAGGCGGCACTTGGCAGGCTCGGTGACCTTGGGGTTGTCGTGCGCGATGCCGAGGCAGATGCGGTCCGGGGTCCACAGGTCGCGCGCGCTGGCCCAGCGCACGAGCCGTTGCCAGGCCTCGCTGACGCTCCCTTCCGGGCCATAGGGGCCGACGGTTCGGACATAGGCCACGTGGTAGCTCGGCAGGGTCTTCACGGTCACGTTCATGATCTCCTCCTCGTCTTGGCGGGCGTCCGTGCCCGACGAGGAGGCATCTTGGTCGGGCGCGCAGGCCGCTGCTTTGCCCGGATTGCGCTCGACTTCACCCGGCTTGCGATCCGCTTGCCGCGCCTTGCGCGCGCCCGCGGCGCTACCGTTGCGCCAGGCAGACGCGCTCATGCCGAAGCGCTCCTTGAAGGCGCGCGCGAAGGCGCTCGCAGAGCTGAAGCCGTTCTCGAGGGCGATCTCGAGGATGTCGGCGCGCGGCCGCAGCACGAGGTGGCTCGCCGCGGTCTCGAGGCGCGTTCGCTGGATGAACTCGCGAAGGTTCTCGCCCGTCATGGACTTGAACACGCGGTGGAAGTGAAACGGCGAGAACGCAGCCACAGCCGCCAGCGTGTCGAGGGAGAGGTCCTCCGCGCGATGGGCCTGGATGTAGTCGATCACGCGGTTTACCCGCCGCCGGTACTCGGCGCGGCTCCTGTCGGACGTTGCCACAGGCGGAGGGTAGCTGATGGCTGGTTGCAGAAAAAAGTGCCTCGGGGCGACGGCGACCGCACCCAGGTTCGACGGCGACCGCACCCAGGTTGGCGGCGAGGCGACCGCACCCAGGTTGAGGTGATCGGCAGGGAGAAGATGACCACACCCAGGTTGCGACCGACGACGGTCAAGGCGACCGCACCCAGGTTGCGCGCACCCCACCCAGATCGCGCGCCCCGGTTTGTGTGAGCCGGAAGTTCCGCTATCCAGCACGATGGTGCCAAGGCTAGCAGCCGTCGCTGCGACGGCGGTCCAGGTGGCGGACCATGTGGCGGCCGCCACCCGTCGCACCCGTCGCGTCGGCATAAGTCATTGAAATGATTGAACACGATCCGTGGTACGGCATTTGTTCATATGCCCCAGCCATGAGCCAGCCTCGCGAGATCGCTCCCGGCGCCACCTACCTCATCACCCGTCGCGTCCTGCGCCGGCATCTCCTCCTCCGCCCGGATGCTGCCCTCACCCAGTTCCTGGTCTACACTCTCACCGTTTCGACCCGTCGATTTGGTATCGAAGTCCACGCTCTTTGCGCGATGTCAACGCATCTGCACCTCGTCGTGACCGATGTGCAAGGCGTCTTGCCGCGCTTCCTGCAGTTTTTCCACCGCATCGTTGCGCTTGGAACGAAGGTTCTCCGCACGTGGGAAGGACCGGTGTGGGACCACGAACCCACGAGCGTGGTGCGGCTGCTGACGCGCGCGGCTGTGGTGGAAAAGATCGCCTACGTTCTCGCGAACCCCGTAGCCGCTGGTCTCGTCCGCCACGCGCACGAGTGGCCGGGGGCCAAGTCGGATGTGAGCGAGCTTGGCGGTGGCGTGCTCCGTGCAGCGCGCCCCTCCGTGTATCTCGATCCGGAGAATCGGCAGTGGCCGGAGGAAGTAGCGCTTTCGCTGGCGCTACCACCCGCCATCGAGCACGACAACGCAGAAGGCTTTCGCCGTGAAGTCGCGGCCGAGCTTGAGCGACAGGAAGCGCAAGCCCATGCGGAGTTGCAGCGGCAAGGGCTCCGATTATTAGGCATCAAAGGCGCCAGTACGGTCTCCCCTTACAGCCGCGCGATGAGTTTCGAGGCGCTACGCGATCGCAATCCGACGTTTGCCGTCGGCCGTAATCAGGGGGATGCATGGCGAATCGCTGGTGCCGCTGTGCGAGCGTTTCGTGCGTCATACCGTGCGGCGCTCGAACGATGGCGTGCCGGAGTACGAAGCGCCGTCTTTCCAGCGGGGACGTGGTGGATGCACATCTATCACGGCGCCAGCGTGGCGGACGTCGTGCTCACGATGTAGGCGCCTCGGCGGTGCGCCACAGCGCCACAGCGGGGCGGACGAAGGCGTCGTCGTGGGGAAGGTCCGTCTGGGGACGGTGAAGCGAGCGGCAGCGCGTTCACGTGGCGCTGGGGATGGATTGCCGCGCTGGGCTCGCACGAAGCCGCGTTAAGGTTGTGGTCGGTTGGGTCTGAGCGAATGGTGCCTTGCGTGCGGGTAAGGTAGACCAGCCCAACCGATGGAGCGATCCGGCTGGGGCGATTCGGGTTCAGTTGATGGCGGATGGTCGACCGAGCCGGATCGTCTCAACCCGGGTTCGGCCGTCTTCACCTGGTCGGGCGGTCTCCGGCAGCCCCGCAGGCCTCAACCTGGGTCGGGTCGTCCGTCAGGGCTCAACCTGGGTCGGGTCACTACCTGGGTCGGGTCACTGCACTGGGTTGCGGGTTGGGTCGCCCGGGTCGTCTTCGCCGGTCTCAACCTGGGTCGGGTCGTCTCGTCTAGGGTCGGGTCGTCGACTCGAGCTCCAGCTCGACGAGTCGGATCTCTCCCTCCAGGAATCCCGTCTCCCGGAAGTACGTCACGTACTCCACCCGCCCTCCTTCCCGCGCGAGCTCCGTGTGCACGAGGCCGGCATAGGGCCACGCCTCCGGGGTAGGCGGGACCTCGGCGGTGAAAACCACCGCGCTGTCCGACCATGGCCCCTCCGGCGCCGGAGCCGTCCGGAGCGAGATCTCCGACGATACCGGCTCGCTGTACAGCGCGACGTACCTGCCGACATGCTCGTTCCAATGCACCGACATCATCGGTGCCCCCGCCATGACCGGCTCCGCCTCATCATAGCCCTCCACCCAGCGCTCGTCGGAGAAGAACCGCCACGCGTCGCGCTCCGTTGCCTCCGCGAGCGGGGCGCGCGCGACGAGGCACGGACACGTGAGACCCGAGCACGCGCAGGCGTAGGCGTAGAGCATCCCCTCGCGGACGAGCGCCGCCGACGTGAGCGAGGGCTCATCCGCGCCGAAGAGGAGCGTCGGATCCTCAGCGCCCGGGCGCACCTCCGGACGCGCGAGGGGCGCATTGAGGCTCTCCCAGACCGCGATCGACGAACCCAGCATGTCGAAGTCGAACGCCTCGATCCGCCCCATCACCTTGCTGTAGAAGACGAGCGCACGACCGGTCGCCTCGTCGACGACGATGGGGCCCGGCCATAGCGCATAGCGAGCTCCGCAGTCCTCCTTGCACGTCTCCTCCGCCCGAGGGTCGAAGTGCGCGAGGTTGAACGCGAGCTCCTCCTCGGTGAACGGCAGGAACTCCCGCGGCGCGCCGGCCGCGTCGAGCGGCTCGGTGAGCGACGAGAGCCCATCCGACGCATCCAGATCGTCGGTCGCGCAGAAGGTGCTCGACCTCCAGAGCGCTCCGTCTTCCCCCGGCATCTCCAGGGTCGTGTCGCCGAACACCCACACCGAGCGGTCGCCCCACCGCGCGCTGTAGCCGCCGTCCCGCCCTCGAATCGCAGGGGCAAACTCCAGCGCACCCAGGTCGCGCACCGCACGCACCGCAGCCTCGGGCGCATCCCCGCCGCACCCGGCGCACAGGAGAGCGAACCCGGCGGCTCCCATGGTCCTTCGATAACGCATGCGCGCGAGGGTACCATGGGGAGCCAGAACGCCGCCGCTGTCGGCGTCGCTCCGCTGCCGGACTACACGCGACCGCGGCGCCGTCGGGCCGCCGCGCGCGAGGGCTCTGGCGCGGAGGATGGCGCCGATCCGCAAAAGGCGAGGAAAGCTACTCCGTTCCTCGGCTCACGGTCCGGAGGACCACGATGTCTCCGCCGCCATCAGATCTGCCGGCAGGCGGCAGCGCAGCGGCGGCACTCGTCAGCGCACGTCTTCATCTGCATATCACCAGTGAGCTTATCGCAGCTCGCCGCGCACTGTTCGCAGAGGCTCGCGCACACGCTCAGCATCTGGGTGATCTGCGGCGAGCTGCGCAGGAGGAGCTTCGATGCCGCCTCGCAGATGTCGGCGCAGTCCTGGAGCATCCGCATGTGCGTGGCGCTCGCGTGAGAGCCTCCCATCTCGAGGCAATACTGAGCCGCATGCGTGCAGATCAAACCACAATCCTGGGTGAACCGGGCTACCTCCCGGAACGATCTGTCCCCCGGAAATTTGATCATGAGAACCCCCTTGATCCAACTGGCCGCCCCTCGCGGCGGGTACGCCTCGCGACAAGGCGGCAACTTGGGTATCTGGAGCGTGCATGGATTCGATGGCTTTCGCATGTCGGGCCATCCCGCATATAGGCCTCGGAACAGCGACCGACGCCGAGACCGCCGTGCCCTGAACGCGCCTCTCGAACAGCCGGGACGCCGCGAGACATGCGCGAACGCCCCGCCCGAACGGCTGCTCCCGCCCTGGTCGCTCCCTGAGCGAAACACAGCGACACGCTAGCTCGCGATCGACGCCCGGACGTCGACGGTCAGATCGGCGAACCGCATCGGATCAGCTGGATCGAGCAGGGCGGCGGTCCGTCAGGACCGCGCCTGAACACTAGCACCCAGGCGCGCGGCAGATACCCATCTTCAGGCGCGCGATCTCCTGGAGCTCCTCGGCGATCTCGAGCGTGCGCATCGCTGCGGTGCGCGCGAGCGCCTGGGCCTCCTCGGTGACCGCGAGGCGCGTGAGGAGCCGCCGGCCCATCTCGTGGTGATGGCCCTCGTCCGGCTGGATGACCTCGCGGTAAAGGCGCGCAGTCTCGGCGTCGCCTTGCGACTCGCAGTAGTCGATGAACGCCTGGTTGTGCACCTTCGCGAGCGCCTCCCGCGTGAACTGGCCCGCTGCGACGCGCTCGACCGTGGAGCCGAGCCCCTTCAAGTACCCGAACATCGGCGTGGGCGGCCCGAACTTCGCCGGGATTGCGCCGGGGTCGACGCCGAGCGCGCGGAGGCGCTCGGCGATGAGCCGGTAGTGCCTCGCCTCGTCGCCGCACTGGCGGGCGAGGGCGAGCTTCACCTCCACGTCGGTCTCGGTGGTGAGCCAGAGCGCGGCCTCCTCGGTCGCCTCGAGCTCCTTCTTGAGCGCGGTCGCGAGCAGCGCCGGGATGCCGACGCCGCTCGCCGGCTCCGCCGCGCGGGCCACTGCGCCGATGTGGGCGAGGCGCTCACCGACCTTGCGGTCGAGCTCGTCGAGGAATTCCTCTGGTTTCATGCGGGGCATGATGGGCGCGCCCCGTGCGGCGGGTCAATAGGCCGCGCTTCCGGCGGCCAGGTGGGTGTACCCTCCTCGAATGGCCTGGTGCTTCCTGCCGTCGTGGATCGATCTCGAGTCGGTCTCGATCTCGTTCGACCTCCCCGCTCGCACCGTCCTGAAGCGCACCGGAGTGGCCGCGCTCGCCACGTCGAGCGCGACGGCGCTCCGCCTGACGCTCGCGCCGGCGCTCCTGCGGATCGCCTTCGAGCCGTACCTCGTCATCAACCTGCCGCCGCCGCTCGGCGACATGGGGCTCCAGCAGATCGAGTACGACTTCCGTTCAGGCGCGATGGCGCCGAACGTCTTCTACACGGGAGGGCTCATCCGGGTCGGAAAGGGATCGGCGGAGGACGAGGCGCGCGCCTTCATGCGCGGACTCGTCACGTCGACGCCCATGGCCATGCCCCCGTACGACCCCACCCGCGATCCCGATCTCGTCGTGACGGTGCGTCAGGTGCTCTCGAACCTCGAGTCCGGCGCCAGCACGGCCGTGCGGGGCGCCCGCTTGTCCGCGCGGCTGACGCTGCGCCAGGAGATCGCTGGCGGGGTGGGCTCGGACGGGTTCCGCATTCCGACCGGCGCGACCATCGCGGCCAGCGTCGATATCGAGGGTACCCGGCAGGAGATCGAGACTGCGCCGCGGGTGCAGCGCATCGAGGTCGACTGCTCCTCGGCGGTGCTCCTCAAGGGGGGAGTCGACCAGGCCGACGTCCGTCGCTTCGTCGTGAAGCGCGGCGGCGAGATCGCCGTCGAGCGGGTCGAGCCGCTCGGCGCGGCACGCCAGGCAGCGGGCGCGGAGTCGCTCGTGCGCCTGTTCGGCGCCCTGGTTGCGGG
Organism: Sorangium sp. So ce726; assembly: GCF_051521405.1. NCBI lineage: Bacteria > Pseudomonadati > Myxococcota > Polyangiales > Polyangiaceae > Sorangium > Sorangium sp. So ce726. The sequence continues at coordinate 135,987 of NZ_CP150349.1, forward strand.
CGGCGGCGTCGCGCTCGACCCGCAGCGCCTCGGGCCGAGCGTCGTGGAAGGGCTCGTCAAGGAAGAGATCGCGCGCGCTCTGCGCCCCGCGCTCGTCGAATGGGTGCGGCAGAACGCCGACGTCGTCGTGGGCATGGACCTGCGGCAGGTGCTCGGGATACCGGCGGCGGGAGGCGACGTGGCATGACGGGCGGCGCGGGCGCTCGGAACGCGCGCTCCGTGCTTCTCCGGGCGCCGAGCGCCCGAGGGGTGTTATAAGCTCCGGAATGCGACTCTCCGCGATCCACATCTATCCCGTCAAAGGCTGCCGGGGCCTCACGGTCGACGCGGCCGCCGTCGACGCGCTCGGCCTCGCCGGTGACCGGCGGTTCATGATCGTCGACCCCGAGGGAAAGCCCCTCACGCAGCGCCCGCTGCCGCGTATGGCGCTCATCGAGACGCAGCTCTCCGAGAGCGCGCTCACGCTCGGCTTCGCCGGCGGGCCGCCGATCTCCGTCCCGCGCAGGGCCGAGGGCGCGCGCCTGCTCACGGTCGAGGTCTGGAGCAGCAGCGGCCTCCTGGCCGAAGATTGCGGTGATGAAGCCGCCGCGTGGCTCAGCGGCGTCCTGGAGCACCCGGCGCGGCTCGTCCGCATCGGCGAGGCGTTCCGGCGGCCCGTCCTCAAGGCCTCGGTGGCACGCCCGGAAGACGTCGTGTCGTTCGCCGACGAGTTCCCGCTGCTCGTGATCTCCGAGGCCTCCCTCGCCGATCTGAACGCTCACCTCGAGGGCCGGGGCGCCGCGCCGTTGCCGATGGATCGCTTCAGGCCCAACCTCGTCGTGAGCGGCTGCGCTGCCTTCGACGAGGACCGCTGGAGCCGCGTCCGCGTCGGAGACCTCGTGCTCCGCGCCGGCGGCCCGTGCGGCCGCTGCGTCGTCACCACGACCGACCAGCTCACCGCAGAGCGCGGCCCGGAGCCGCTCCGCACGCTGGCCACGTACCGGCGCGACGCGCAGAGGCCCGGCGAGGTGAACTTCGGACAGAACTACATCCAGGAGACGAAATCCGGCACATTGCGCGTAGGGGACGAGGTGACGGTCGTGTGACCGAGCGCCCGAACGGCTCCTGTGTGGCGGCCCCTCAGGTGTCGCCGCGGTTCCGGGGAGGGGATGCGGCGGGCCACCCTGCGCGGCGCGGATCGCGGCGCGGTCGTGATACAAAGGGCCCATGAGAAAGCACGCGCTTCGTTCATGGATCGTCTCGCTCGCCGTTGTGACCCTTCTCTCCATCGTGTCGCTCGGTAACGCGTACGCCGGAGAGGCGGAGAAGAAGCTCGCCCTGGAGCTCACGCACCTCGTCATGCCGAAGGACGTCTACAACGCGCTCCTCGATCAGCTGATGACCAACATGGGAGCCTCGATGCAGCAAGCGGGCGCGAAGATCTCGCCCAAGGACGCCAGCAAGCTGAAGGCGGTGGTCGCCGAGGTGCTGCCGTATGACGAGCTCGTCCAGTGGAACGTCGAGATCTACGCGGGGAAGTTCACCGCCGATGAGCTGAAGGAGCTCATCAAGTTCTACGGCACGCCGGTCGGAAAGAAGGCCGCGAAGCTCCTGCCGGAGATCAGCGGCGAGGTGGGGAAGAAGGTCGGGACGGTCATCGTCCAGCGGATGCCCGCGGCGATGAAGAAGGCCGGGATCCAGTAGAAGGCGCGGCGCTCGGCGGTGCGCTCCACGCGCTACCGCGTCTGGGCCAGGAAGCCGGCGATGGCGTCGAGCAGCGCCCGCGGCTCGTCAGCGCGCACCCAGTGGCTGCTGCGCTCGAAGATACGTAGATCGGCGCCCGGGATGAGCCGCGCGATCTCCTCCGAGAGATCGGGTGGGCAGATCCAGTCGTGTCGGCCGGCGATGACGAGCGTGGGCACCGTGATCTCGGGGAGGCGCGGTGTGAAATCGAATCTCCGCATGAACCCCTCCAGGCCGACATTCCACGCATCGACATTGTAGATGGTGCGCGCGCGGGCCTCGGCCGCCTTCTGTGGATCGAAGGTGGTCGAGTAGAGCGGCCCCATGATCTGGAGGAGGTCGGCGAACTGCTCGTCGCTCTCGATCCCGCCGGCCCAGAGGCGCTCGCACGCCGCTCTCTGCTGCTCCGTGCCGCGCTCTGCGACGATCCGCTTCGCACGGTCGATGAGGCGATGGCTGGCTGCCGTGGCCACCAGGATGAGATGAGAGATGTTCTGCTGGTATTCGAGCGCATAGGCCATGGCCACCATGCCACCATAGGAGGTGCCCATCACCACGATACGATCGAGGCCGAGGTGCAGGCGCAGCGCCTCCATGTCCTCGACGTTGTTTTCGAGGGTATATGTCTCCTTCGGCCCGCGCGCGGAGCGGCCCTGTCCGCGATGATCGAAGTAGATGAGCTGCGCCTGGTCGGCGAGCGGCGTCATCCCGCCCTTGTGCGAGGAGTGATCTGCGCCAGGTCCGCCGTGTACGACCAATACGACCGGCTTTTCGCGCATCCGCGGGCCGTCGGGGACGAGGCCCATGCCCTCGACGTCGAAGTAGAGCTCGGTGTCTCGGATCCTGGCGCGCACCGCGTCAGGGTATCCGATTTGCGGGGCGTGGTGGCGCGGGCGGGGTGCGTAAGGAGTAGCAGTGGAGGCGCAGCTTGTTGCCGGCGCAGCAGGGGTCGCCGGGGCGCTGTCGCGGCCGGTCGCTGTCAGGCGGCGCCGTGTCGGGCCAACCAGTCGAGCTGGCGCTGCCAGGCGTCGGCGGCGGCTTCCGGCCGGTAGCTCGGCCGGTAGTCGGCGTAAAAGGCGTGCGGGACGTCAGGGTAGACCCGGATCTCGGAGTGTGCGGCGCCGGGCGCGCTGCCGGTCTCGGAGGCGGTACGGAGCGCCTCCTGCAGCTCGGTGACCGTCGGGAGGGGGATGCCCTGGTCCTGTCCGGCATAGAGGCCCAGCACGCGCACCTGCAGCGCGCTCGCCACGTCGATCGGGTGCTTGGGCTGAGCCTCGGTCCGATCGCCGGTCAGGCGTCCGTACCAGGCCACGGCCGCCTTCAGCGCCGGGTTGTGCGCGGCGTACAGCCACGTGATGCGCCCGCCCCAGCAGAAGCCGACCGCGGCCGCCTTGTGGACGTCGGCCTTTCCGGAGGCTTCGGCGAAGGCCACGCTCGCGTCGAGATCCGAGAGTACCTGCCGGTCGGGCACGCGGCCCGCCAGCGCGCGGAACTCGTCGACGGTGCGGAGGTGGCTCGGATCGCCTTGCCGAACGAACAGATCCGGGGCGAGGGCGTAGTAGCCGCGGTGCGCGAAGCGGCGGACCACGTCGCGGATGTGCTCGTGGACGCCGAAGATTTCCTGGATCACCAGCACCAGAGGAAAGGGGCCACCGGAGGCAGGGTGGGCGCGGTAGCCGGGGAGGTCACCGGCGGGAGCGGGAAGGGTGATCGCGCCGGCGATGAGTCCGGCGTCGTCGGTATGGATGGGCTTCGGAGCGTTGCTCTCGGCGATGGGCGTGGAGGCGGTCATGGCGGGCGCCCAGCAGCCTCCGTGCCATGAAGCGGGACTGACCCGACCCAGGTTGAGGGGCTGGCACGGACCGACCCGACCCAGGTTGAGGTTCCAGGTTCCGACCCGACCCAGGTTGAGGTTCCAGGTTCCGACCCGACCCAGGTTGAGGTGCCGGAGGTTCCGACCCGACCCAGGTTGAGGTGCCACAGGTTGAGGTGCCAGAGGTGCCAGCGGCGGAGCCGCTGCTACCCCGCCGCGCGTGCGCCTTCGCCGGCGGCGGTCTGCGGCCGCCACTGCGCGACGTTGCCGGTGCGCTCGGCGAAGAATTCCCGCGTGCGCCGCCACGAGAGCTGCGCCGCGTCCGCGTGGTACGCCGGCCGCGTCTCGTTGAAGAACCCGTGGCGCGTCCCAGGGTACACGAACGAGATCAGCTCTCGCCCCGCAGCCCTGAACGCCTCTCCCACCGCAGGTGCCCTCGGGGTAATCGCCGGATCCTCCTCCGCATAATGCACCTGCAGCGGAAACCGCACGTTCTTCACCTGCTCCAGAGCCGGCGCCTGCCCATAGAACACCGCACCCGCCGCCAGCGCCACGCCTGCGACCGCGAGCTGCCCCACGAGCCCTCCGCCCAGCGAGAACCCGACGGCAGCGACGCCCCCCGGCCGCACGTCCGACCGGCCGACGAGGTGCGCCGCCGCCGCCCTCGCGTCGGGCAGGTAGGTCGACGTATCGCGGCTACCGAACCAGGCGAACACCTTCTTCAGCCGCTCCTGCTCGCTCGCCGGCAACCGCGCGACCACCTCGTCGCGGTCGGCGGCGCGCAGCAAGCTCACCCCCCGGGCCACCTCCGCCTCGGTGAAGGTCCGGTGCGTCGCGTCGTGCGAATACAGGTTCGGCGCAAATGCGAGGTACCCTTCCTGCGCGAAGCGCCTTGCCAGCTCGATCGTATGGACCGTGAGTCCCAGCCCCTCGTGGAGGATCAGCACCGCCGGCACCGGCGAGCGCCCGCCCGACGCCGGGCGGACCTGCACCGCCTCCACTGGCCCGTGGGGCCCCTCGAACGACGTCCTCTCGACGCCTCCGCTCGCGGCGCTCATGCCTGCACCTCCGCCTCGGGCGCCTTGTCCTTGCGGGCGGGCTTCAGCTTGCTCGGGGGCCGCTTGCCGAACGGCTCCCCGGCCACGATCTCGGAGCGGACCCCGTCGACCCCCACCGGGATGTCTCCGGTCAGCGTCACCCGGTAGAGGACGCGCTCGACGTCGAGGTGCCCGAGGTCCTGCGGCCCCAGGTGCGCCGTGGCCCGGTTGTCCCAGAACGCAATGCTGCCCGGCTCCCACCGGAACCGCACCGTGTACGACGGGCGGCTGATCTGCTCGAAGAGCAGGTCGAGGATCGCGCTGCTCTCGCGCGGCGACAGCCCGACGATGTGGCTGGTGAAGCCGGGGCTGACGAACAGCGCCCGCTCCCCGGTCTCGGGGTGGACGCGCACCACGGGGTGGATCGAGATCAGCGGGTTCTCGCGCACCTTGCGCAGGTACGGGCTGTCCTGGTCCTGCGGCGCGAACCGCAGCCCGAACCGGTGCTCCGCGCGCAGGCCGTCGATGAGCGCGCGCAGCGGCGCGGACAGCCCCTCGTAGGCTGCCACAAGGTTCGTCCAGGTCGTGTCGCCGCCGTAGGGCGGCAGGATGTGCGCCCGCAAGATCGACGCCGCCGGCGGGTTCACGGCCGCGGTGACGTCGGTATGCCAGCGGTTCTCGTAGCTGAAGCGCTTGCCGTAGCGCCGATCGTAGCGGCGGCTGTCGATGGCGAGGATCTCCGGGTGCTCGTCGAACGGCTCGTCCTCGTGCGGATGGGCATAGGTCACCTCGCCGAAGCGCGCGGCGAAGGCGATCTGCTCGGCGTGGCCGAGCGGCTGGTTCCGGAAGAAGACGACCTTCCACTTCAGCAGCGCCGCACGGATGGCCGCCACGGCCTCGTCGGGCAGCGGCTTTGAGATGTCGGCGCCGTGGATCTCGGCGCCGATGTGCCCTGCGAGCGGCTTCACCTGGATGGCTTGATCGGATGCTCTCTGGCTCATGGGTCTCCTCCGCGTGGTCCCCCCGCCACGTCCTTCGTGACGGTCGGTATGCGGGCGCCGTGCCAGGGAGCGAGCGGCGGCGTGCGCGTGGGGACACACGGGGCGGGGCGCGCGTGCGGAAGTTCGTTTGGCGGGAGATCGAGGTCGCTGAGGCAGCGCGCGACGGCGTGCCTTGTCTATGCCTCTTGTGGTCTAGAGAGGTGCTGTATGCGGGCGTGACCATCGGCGGCATCGACGGCAAAGGAGACGGCTGCCGAGATGCGATCCAGCGCAGCACCGATGGACGAGCCGACGTGGAGACGTTGAAGACAGAGCAGCGATGGTGTGGCGCTTGCGGTCAGCAGCCCTGGCGAGGCCGCGTCCGATCGCCCGCCACCCGCGGCGAACGCCGCCCAGCACAGAGGCCTTGCAGGCGGCATGGCGCACCCGCTGGAATCTGCGGTTCGTCGCGCGCCATCCACGCTCCGTCGACCCATCATGGGCTGCACCATCCCAGCACATTTCTGCGTGGCAGCGGGTATTGACTCCGTGGCTCGTTGGGCGACCATCGCATCATGGCGCGCACAGCTCCGGTTCCGAACATCCCCGCGATCCCCGGGATGAACCCTGGTGTCTTCATCCTCGGCGGCGGCGCGGGCGGCGGTGGCAGCGGCGGGCGGGGCGGCACCGGCGCCGGCGGCGATCAGGGCGCGGGCGGCAAGAACGGCGGCGACGGCGCCCAGGGCGGCGGCCGCAACGCCGGCAGCTGCGGTCAGGGCAGCGGCGGCGGCTGCCCCAACCCGACGCATGGGGGCGGGGGAGGAACGCACGCGGGGCACCCCATCGATCCGGTCACGGGCCGCGTCTACACCCTCGCCGTCACCGACATGGCGCTGCCGGGAGCGTTCCCGCTCGTGATCGAGCGCGCCTATAACTCTGCGCAGCGCGACCTCGACTACGGCCTTGGCTACGGCTGGAACCATTCGCTCGGCTGGCGCGTCATCGAGCTCCGCCGCCGCAGGGTGCGCGTCGTCACCGCGACGGCGCTCGCGTGCGAGGGCCGCTGTCCCGGCGAGGGAGAGACCGTGAAGCTCCCCGTCGGCTTGCTGACGCGCACCCGCGATGGCTATCTCCTCAAGGCCGACGACGGGATCACGCGGGTCTTCGAGGACGTCTTTGCCATCGACAACGAGTTCCGCCTCAGCGCGCTCCTCGATCACAACGGCAACCAGGCCCGGCTCTTCTACGAAAACGGCACCGGTCCGCTCCAGTTCGTGAATGACAGCGTGGGCCGCCTGCTCCGCGTGCGTCGTCACCGCGACGGCCGCATCGCCGCGTTCGAGGTGAAGAACGCGTCATCGAGAGGCGCCTGGACGTCCTTCCGCACATACGAATACGATGAACGCGGAGATCTCGTGGTCGCGCGCGACGCCCTGGGGCACGCCATGACCTTTGCGTATGACGTAGACCATCGGCTCGTGCTGGAGCGCTGGCCCACGGGCCTCGAGGTGCACTACCGCTACGATGACCGCGGTCGCTGCGTGGAGACGTGGTGCAACGATCCCGAGGAACGCGCGCTCCTGGCCGAGGGCGTGCCCGAGGTGCTCGCGGACGGAAGTCGCGCGAAGGGCTTCCTGCACGCGAAGATCGAATACGGCGCGGGCGAGAACAACGTCATCACCTCGCGCGCCCTGCGGAGGATCGGGGTCAACGCCTTTGGCAAGGCGGACCGGATCGTGTGGGCGGGGCAGGTGCACGACAATGTGTTCGACGACGCAGGCGAGCTTGTGGGCTATCGCGACGGCCTCGGGCGCGTATGGCGGATGGGCGAGGCTGACGGCGCGTACCGCGTGGTCGACCCGCTCGCTCATGTGACGGAGTACCGCTACGACGATCGCGGCAACGTCGTGACCACGCGCGGCCCTGACGGCCTGGAGACGCAGCACGCGCGCGATCCTAGCGGAAACCTGATCTACCTCTCCGACGCGATGGGGTTCGTCGCGAGCTTCCGCTATGACGAGCGCGGCTGCCTTGTCCACGCCGAGACCGCCGACGGCGGCAAGACGGCGATGACGTACGACGCGCTCTGCAACCGCGTCGGGATCGTCGAGCCGGACGGCGGAGCGCGGGCGCTCCGCTACGATTTCCTCGGGCGACTCGTGGAGATGCGTGACGAGAAGGGCGGGGTCCACCGCTGGATCTACGACGCGATGGGGCGCGTGGTCGAGCACCGCTCGCCGCTGGGCGCTCGCACGGTCACGAGCTACGACGAGGCCGGCCGCTTCGCAGGCGAGCGCGACGCGGATGGCCGCTGGTTCCGGCTGATCTACGCGGGCCTCCGCGAGGTGATCGCGGTCGAGCGGAGCGACGGCACGCGCGTCTCGTACGCCTACGATCGAGAGCTCGACATGGTACGCATCGTCAACGAGGAGGGCGATGTGCACACCATCGAACGGGACCTCGAGGGTCGGATCCTCTCGGAGCGCACCTTCGACGGTCGCTTGCTGCGGTACAGGAACGACCAGGCCGGGCGGCTGTCGAGGATCACCTTCGAAGATGGCGAATTCGTCGAGCTCGTCTACGACGAACTCGATCGGCTGATCGCGCGCACCTTCTCGGACGACACATCCCACAAGCTGGAGTACGACGAGCGCGGGCGCCTCCTGAGCTTCGAGACGGAGGCTGTCTACACGCTCTATACGTACGACGCGCGAGGGCGTTGCACCCGCGAAGATACGGAGCGGAAGGACGATCCATCGTTCGCGACATCGCTCCGGCACGTCTACGACGCCGGTCTGCATCGCACGAAGGTGGAAGTGCTCGGCGCTTTCTCGATCGCCGCCCCGCGCGACACCGTCGGGCGATGCGCCGCGCTCGTCGTCTCGGATCTCTCGGGTACCCGGGGTGCGGACCAGCCGATCGCGACGTTCGCGTACGACCCGACGGACGGCGAGACGGGGCGCTTCTTTGCCGGCGGTGGCCGAATCGAGCTCACGAGAGACGCGCACGGCAACGTCCTCCGCTCGGCGGTCTTTGGCGGTGGCACCGCCGTCATACGCCCGGGCGAGCCCATGTGGGTCGGCAGCCTGGGCGGCCCGGAGACCCTGCGGTTCGACTACCGATGGTCGCCTGCCGACGAGCTCCAGGTGCTCGCCGATCGCGATCGCGGGGCGCAGTCCTTCCTGTACGACGCGCGCGGCCGAATCGCGCAGAAGCAGCATGAGGGGCGGGCCAGGACCGAGGACTACGTGCTCTCGCCGCGAGGCGATGTGCAGTGGATTGACGGCCGTGCGCAGTCCCACCGCAGCGGCGGCCGCCTCGTGACCACGAACGGCGCGGCCCTCACGTACGACGCGCGCGGCCGGCTGTCGAAGAAGGTCGAGGGCACCGCGGTGACCACGTACGCGTGGAGCGTGCTCGGCCTGCTCTCGGGCATGACGCTGCCCGACGACACGCGGATCGAGTTCGTCCACGACGGGTTCGCGCGGCGGATCGAGAAGCGGGTGCTGCGGCGGGACGCTGCGATGGTGCGGCACCGCTACCGCTGGGATGGTGAGGACCTCCTGGAGGAGACGGTGGAGCGCCAGGCGAGCGCCACAGGCGCATCCGCGGCGTTCACGCTGGTGGAGCGCCGGCGCTACGCGTACTCGCCGGGCTCGCCGGCGCCGGTCGCGCAGGCGATCGACACCGAGGCGGGCCCCGGCGCCTGGAAGTACTTCGTGCACCGGGACGGGGCGCCTGTGCCGCTCGGGCTGGTCAATGCTGACGGGAGCGTCGACCAGGTATTCGAGACCGACGCGTACGGTCGGGTGATCGCAGGCGACGCTGCAGCCACGCTGGTCCGATTCCCGGGGCACTGGTACGAGCCAGAGACGGGGCTCCACTACAACCGCTGGCGCTACTTCGATCCGGCGAGCGCGACGTACCTGAGCCCGGAGCCGCTGGGGCTCGAAGGGGGGCTCGAAGCGTACGGGTACGTGAGCGGGAGGCCGCTCGCGTTGGTCGACCTCGATGGGCTGATGGGCTCCGACCTCAGCACCCGGCGCCTTCCACAATCTCAAGGAGGCGGCACGCGGGAGTTCACCGGACAGTCAGCCCGCTACCGCAACCCTCAGGGCCAGGGGCCGCTGTACGATCTGCATCCTGCCGTCGCCGCCGCGCTTCCTCAAGACTCCGGGCGTGGCCAGGGCAGGGATCCGTCCTGGTGCTCCGAGCCCCATGCGATTAGCAACTATCTCCGTGATTACGAAGACCGAAATGGGGTGAGATGCGATCCGGGTACATCGGAAGGCCAGCGGCACCTTCGCCGCGCCTTGCGTCGCATGGGACCGATCGGAAGCACCGATGTGAATGAAACCGCATGCGCACCGTGTCCGAACTGCTCGCAGACCTTGGCTCGTCTGCATGCGCTGGCGGGCACAGGCCAGCAGCCCGAGACGATTCCCGCGTCGCCCCCGAGAGGCGGACCGCCCCTCAACTTCAGGCCCGCAGGGACGGGGGCAACGCTGGATCGCGCGCGGCAACAGGCCGCCCAGGGAAACACAGCGCCCCTGGACGACGCTCGCCGGGCCAACGCGACGCGGTACCGCGCGCAGCTCGAGGCTGAGCGAGCAGCAGGGCGCAATAATCTATCAAATGCGGAGATTCAGCGCCGCACCAATCGCGTGACCGGAATGACTCCGGGCGTCTTCGGAGGCACCGGGGAGAACAACGATTGGGGGCCGACGTGAAAACTCGATTCAGTCATCCCCTTCTCGGAACCATCGAGAAAGGTACGTTCAGCCCCCAGCTCCGATCCATCTGCGGGGCCAAGCAGCTCACCGCCTCCCTGGCGCAGCTGAACGAGGTGGCAGAAAGGCTCGAGCCGTGGCGTGCTCCGAAATTCGAGCTGCGCGCGCGTGTCGATCTCGGGAACTTCTATCCCAAGACGGGACCGGTCACCGCTCTCGACAAGACGAACGCCCTCGTCAAGGGCGTTGCTCACCGGATCGGCCAGGCGAGTCGTTCGTCTCGAATGCACGGCTTCGTATGGCATGTCTGCGACGGGGTGCTTGCCTTGCGCGACGACGTGTTCTTGCGGGTGCTAGGCTCCACGGCGGCCGGCCTGCGGCCCTGGGTCGAAGAGTGCGCGGCCCTGCGGTTACAGTGCGTCTTTCCGGTGGTGCGAGCGGCCGGCGAGTCGCTTATCGCGCCGGAGTCTGGCTGGATCGAGTTTCGCGACAATCTAGTCGATGCGACCGGGCGAGCAGCCCTGGACAACGAAGCCTGGCATCTGGATCTCCCGCTTGCGGCGCCAGATAAGCGATTCCGGCAGAGCGTGGTCGGGTTTCTCTGCGCAACCGTAGATCCAGCGTCGAGGACGCTTCCGTTGTCACCCCGCGTGAGAGAGGCGGCATCGCGTTGGCTGTGCCGGCTGCACGATCCCGGAGATCCCGCGCGGCTCGCCTCGTGGGTGCTGGAGAACGGTGGTAGCGAGGCGCTCGCCAGGACGGCAGAAGACGCCGAGAGCTCGTTTGGCGGTCTGCGCAGCGTCGATCGGATCCAGCGCTTCGGTGGGATGCTGATGCTCGATCGTGCCCTCGCCGAGGGGAGCGTGGCGGAGTGGCCTATTCAGCAGACTCCTGGCGGCCCTGCGATTCTCCTGAGCCAGGATGATCTCGACAACCAGGATACGCTCGCTTGTATGACGGAGGACGGCAGTATGTGGGCATACGATTTTAGCTGGGGCGAATGGGAGCGCACGAGCGACTCCGTGAGCACGTTCGTCTCTCGCATTGCGCTGTGGGGACACCCCAAAGAAGTGCCGACCCGTATCGCGCTGTCGCCGCTTGGCCGTGAGCTCTCGCGGGCGCTCGGCCTGAGCGAGGTCGAAGAGGCTAGCGACTCCATCGGCACGTTCTACGCGGGCGACGCGGCGCTGGTGTTCGAGCGGAGGCGACCTGACCGAACCGTGACGCGCATGCGTGAGCTGCGCCCCGAGGCGGTGCTTGCCTGGGACGACCTCACCTCGTCTGCCTGAGGTGCCGCGGTCCATGAACGCGAACTGCTCGCAGAAGTTGGCTCGCACGCACTGGTGGGCACGGGCCAGCTGCGTGGGAAGATTTCCACGTCATCCTCGAAAGGCGGACCCGCACTTCGGCTTCAGGTCCGCAGCGACGGGACACTCCTGGCTCCTGTGTGGCAACAGGTTACCCGGGGAGAGCGCAGCAGCCCCGGACGACGCTCGTCGGGCCAACGCGACGTGGTATTCACAGTAGATCGAGGAAGCTGTGACCTCACCGCAGACGCTACAGAGGCTCGATTTCCCTGCTCTCCCTGGCATCCCACCCAGGGACCGCGAGCAGCTCCGTTCGCGCTTCGCGGGTTGGGAAGACAGCTATCTCGCCTGCACGGGCGCCCCCACCGTCGCTCGCGATGAGATTCTCGACGCCGTCCGCGTACTCGGTGGTGATGTGCCACCTGCTCCGGAGTCGTGTGGCTCATTCAGATGGTATGAGGGCTCTGTGCTGGTCACCGAGAGCCGGGACACGTGGTGCCTTTACGTGCGGAGCGCCGAGCGGCTCATCCCCTGGATCCATGCTTTCGGCGAGCGGCGGCCACGCAAGCCGATCTGGTTCCCTGCCTACTCGGCCGTGCTCGCCGAGGGCGAGCCAGTCGAAGGCGAGGGGCTATCTTTCGACGACCGGGAGCCGGGCGTCGAGGGATCCTTTGGGGTGCGCAACGGCAGCGCGGCCGTCCGCTACCGCCTCCCTGGCGGAGGGGTATCGCTGGGGCTCGGGAAACGAGCGATCGTACGCTTGCATGCTCCGTGGCAATCGTCGTTTAACGACGTGACCATGGCCCCGCGGTTCGTGGTCGTCAACAGCGACGGTATCCCGTCTTTCCTCGCATGGTTCCACGCACAGGGAGCATCGTCCCGCCTTGGCGATGTCGTCTCGGAAGCGCTCGGCCTTGCGCACGGCGTCCGGCGGTTCGATCGAACTGCCATGTGCGGTCCTGTGCTCTGCCACGCCGAGTTCTTCGCGGGCGCCGCTTCCGCGCAGGCGTTCGAATCGCCGCTCCTAGTCTCCGGCGACGCGTGGCTCCTGCCCGGTGAGCCATCGCGATTGCTGGTCGGATACTGGGACATCGGGACGTCGGACGCGTTCGTCTACCTCGGTGAGGACCGCCGCATCCACCGGTACGCGTTCGAGGAGGGCCTGTGGTCCATCTCGGCATCGAGCTACGCCGCCTACGTCGAGCGAATCCTCCGCTTCGACGCGAGGGTGGCGGCCACGCGCGAGTCGGATCTCCCGATGAACGAGCTATGCGAGCGCCTGGGGCTCGTGGTCGACCCGATTGGAACGGACGACTTCGCCTCCTTGGCGGTCTCTGCCGATATCGTAGCGTTCCAGCGCTCCGGTGAGCGAGCGCTGTTGAAGTACTTTACCCCACAAGCCGAGGCACGGGTGTGCGAGACCCTCGCAGGGTAGGTCCTCCGTTGCGGCGGTCTCCGCTCCCTTTGGCGGCACAGCAGCGCATGCTCCGGGTCGGCGGGCGTGCGTACGCCTGGCCCGACCAGGAGCGCCGAGCGAGCCACCTGCCGATCCCCTGCCATCACTCGTCGGGGTGCTGGAGGCCACGCCTGTGATGTTCACCGAGCGCGACGATCTGCCGAGCGCCGCGGGGCTCGAGAATCTGGGACCACTGGGCTCACTCGCCCTGTACGACGGGGCGGTGGTGCGCGTTCCACTCTCTGGGAACCCCTTCGAGCCGCGACCTCCGGTGCCCGTCGACGACCCTGCCGTCCTCCGCGAGGCAGCGCGGCTGGTCTCCGAGGGACTCGTGCTCCGCGAGCGCCACAACCACGGGGCGCAGGGAGCGCTCATGACCGCGTGGGTCGAAGGCGCGCTGGGACCGCCGTGCGCAGTTCGCTCGATCGGGCGTTCGGAGCAATTGCTCTGGTTCGAAGGAGCGATCGTCCTGCTGCTGTGCGACGCGCTGACGGTGGCGTGCGCGACCAGCGAGCGGCTTCGAGCTTTGCTCGCATATCCCCTGCCGCGTGGCCTCTCGCCCGCGCCGGCGAGGTACTCGTACGGATCAATCGCCGGCGTCCCGCCGCATGGACCGCTGCTCGGGTCGGTGGACCACATGGATAGATACTTCCCGGAGGCGTTCGAGCTGTACGAGACGGCGACCGGCTGCTGGATTCGTGGGGTGCTCGACGGCGCTTTCGAGACGCAATTCCACATGACGGCCGGTGGGAGCATCGCCACGGTTCCGCGTCATCCCGATCGACTCGCGGGCGCCAACTCATTCGGAGAGTGGCAGCCTGGTCTGCAGAATCGTGATGGTCTGCGCGCCCAGCTCGAGCGATACCGGGCGTCGGAGGCGCTTACCAATACCGTCTTCGCTGTGGACGAGCTCGTGGGGGGCTTCCGCGGCGGGGAATTTCGCTCGTCGCCCCATGGGCGGCGGGCGCAATCCGGGAGCGGACTGGACCTGGCATCTGGTCTGAGCCAGTCCATCCTTACAACGGCGCCTGGTTCATCGGCTGGATTGAGAACACGACGGTGCGCACGAGCCTGTACGTCGACGATACAGGCGGCGTGTGGGCCTCGTGGCAGGAGCCCGACGACGACGATGTGCAATTGCGCCTTGTGGGCACGAGTGTCGAGCGCTGGTTCGAGCGTCAAGTCTACCTTCTCGAGAACGGTTACGCATCGGAGGCCACATGCCGTTCGGAGGAGGTGCTGCCCCACGGACTCAGACTCCGCGGAGACCTCTCTGACGCTGCAGCGCAGGTCTTCGTGGACGGGGATGCCGTCTGGCTCGTCGAGGCGTGCGGTATTCAGCGAATGTCCCGCCGCGTGTCCAGCGTGTCCGACGTGCTGGCCATCGCAGGTCGCTTCAGATAGAGGTGGCTCGGATGCAGAGATTGAGCACCGCACCAATCGCGTGGCCGGAATGACGCCAGGCGTCTTCGGAGGTACCGGCCTGAACAACGACTGGGGGCCGACGTGAAGCCTCGATTCAGCCATCCCCTCCTCGGAACCACAGCGAAGGGCACGTTTGGCCTCGAGCTCCGATCCATGTGCGGAACGAAGCCGCTCGCGGCGTCCATTTCCCAGTTGAACGAGGTGGCGGAGAGGCTCGAACGGTGGCGCTCGCCAAAGTTCGAGCTGCGCGTGCGTGCCGATCTCGGTAACTTCTACGCCGAGACGGGACGGGTCACCGCTCTTGACAAGACGAACGCTCTCGTCAAGGGCGTTGCTGGCCGGATCGGCCAAGCGAGTCGTTCGTCTCGCCTGCACGGCTTCGTGTGGCATGTCTGCGACGGGGTGCTCGCATTGCGCGACGACGTGTTCTTGCGCGTGCTGGGCCCTACAGCAACGAGCCTGCGGCCCTGGCTCGAAGAGTGCGCGACCTTGCGGTTACAGTGCGTCTTTCCGGTGGTGCGAGCGACGGGAGAGGCGCCTCGTGCGCCCGAAACTGGCTGGATCGAGTTCCGCGACAACTATGCCGATTTAACGGCGCGTGCGGCTTTGGACAACGAAGCCGTGCACCTCGATCTCCCGCTCGAAGAGGCGAACCCTCGGTTTCGGCAGAGCGTGGTCGGGTTTCTCTGCGCAACCGTCGATCCGGCGTCGAAGACCCTTCCGCTATCGCCCCGCGCGAGAGAGGCGGCATCGCGCTGGCTTTGTCGGCTGCACGATCCCGGCGACCCCGCGCGGCTCGCCTCGTGGGTGCTGGAGAACGGCGGTAGCGAGGCGCTCGCCAGGACGGCCGCTGACGCCGAGGGCTCGTTCGGTGGTTTACGCAGCGTCGATCGGATCCAGCGCTTCGGCGGGATCCAGATGCTCGATCGAGCCCTCGGCGAAGGGAGCGTGGCCGAGTGGCCGCTTCAGCAGACGCCGGATGGCCCGGCGATCCTGGTGAGTCCGCGAGACGTCGACAACCCTGACACCCTCGCATGCGTGACGGAGGACGGCAGGATGTGGGCGTATGGGTTCGGCTGGGACGAGTGGGAACGAACGAGCGACTCCGTGCGCGCGTTCGTCTCCCGCATTGCACTGTGGGGACACCCCAAGGAAGTGCCGGCTCACGTCTCACGGTCGTCGCACGGTCGTGAGCTCGCGCAGGCGCTCGGCCTGGACGAGGTGGAAGAGGCGACCGACTCGACCGGCACGTTCTACGCCGGTGACGCGGCGCTGGTGTTCGAGCGGAGGCTGTCCGAGGGGCGCGCAGTGACGTGGCTGCGCGAGCTGCGCCCCGAGGCGGTGGGTGTCTGGGACGACCTCACCTCATCGGCCTGAGCTCCGGGTCGCGTCGGCCGACGCCCCATGCCCTCCCACGCGCGTGGATCGACAAGGAACGACGAGCGATCCCGTCATCGACGACACGCAGCCACGGCGTGATCTCGCGGAGCACCCTGACCATGAGCCGCCGCGCCGCCCGGCCCGTCGAGTAAGCTGCGCCGCATGAAGGTCCCCCGACTCACCGGCCGCGCGCTCACCGCGGCGCGCCTCGCCGCCGAGGCGCCCGGATCCTCCGCGGCGCTCCGGGAAGTGATGAAGCGCAGCCTGGGCATCGATCGCCTCGCCTCGCTTCCGGACGCCTTCCGCGACGACGTCCCTGCAGAGGCGCGCCCCGTCCAGGCCGCGCCGCCGCGGCGCTGGGAGGACGCTGGGCTCGGCGCGCCCCCCGTCCGCGACTGGCCCAGGCCCTCGGTGGCCTACGCGGCGGCCTACCGCAAGGGCACCACCACCCCGCTCCACGTCGCCGAGCGCGCGCTCTCGGCGCTCGACGCGCTCGCCGCCGAGCGCCCGTGCATGAACATCGCCGTCGCCACCTCGCGCGAGGCGACGCTCAGGGACGCCGACGCGTCGGCCGCGCGCCACGCCGCCGGGCGGCCGCGCGGCTTGCTCGACGGCGTGCCCCTGCTCGTCAAGGACGAGTTCGACGTCGAGGGCCTTCCGACCACGCTCGGCTCGCCCTGCGGCCCGCAACCGCCCGCGCCGCGCGACGCGGCCGTGGTCGCCCGGCTCCGGCAGGCGGGCGCCGTGTTCCTCTGCAAGACCGTGCTCACCGAGTGGGGCATGTCGCCGATCGGCAACAGCGTCCACCAGCGCATGCCCCACAACCCGCACCACAAGGAGCGCGCCGCGGGCGGCTCCTCCACAGGCTCCGCCGTCGGCGTGGCCCTCGGGCTCGCGCCGCTCGCGGCCAGCGGCGACGGCGGGGGCTCCATCCGCGCGCCCGCCGCGCTGAACGGCGTCTTCGGCCTCAAGCCGACCTTCGGCCGCGTCAGCCGGGCCGGCGACGGCTTCAAGGGCTCGGTCGCCCACGCCGGCCCGATCGCCAGCAGCACGGCCGATCTCGCGCGCTTCCTCGACGCCGTCGCGAGCGAGCCCGACCCCGACGACGACCTCACCGCATGGGCGCCCCCGCCGCCCCCCGGAGGCTTCGGCGCGCGCCTCGGCGCCGGCGTGCGCGGCCTGCGCATCGGCGTCGACGAGGCGGAGTGGCGCGACGCCTCCACCCCGGTCGCGAGCGCGTGCTGGGGGGCGCTGCGCGCGCTCGAGCGCGAGGGCGCGACCCTCGTGGACGTGAAGATCCCCCTCGCCAGGCACGCGGCCTCCATCGGCTACCTCGTCATCGGCCCCGAGACGCTCGCGGCGTTCCAGCGCGCCTGGAGGGAGCAGCGCGACCTCATCAGCGAGGACCTGCGCGTCACCTTCAGCCTCCTCTCGGGCGTCACCGCGCTCGAGCAGATCGACGCCGCGCGGCTGCGCGCGGGCATGCGGCGCGAGGTGGCGCGCGCCCTCGCCGGCGTCGACGTCCTCGCGCTCCCGACGACGGCGATCACCGCGCCTCCCTACGCGCAGGCCGAGGAAGGCCGCGCCTTCCTGGATCCCATCGCCCTCGACGGCATGTGCCGCTTCGCCTTCCTCGGCAACCTCACCGGCCTCCCCGCCGGCACGGCGCCCGTCGGCGTCGACGCCGAGCGCCTGCCCATCGGCCTGCAGATCCTCGGCGACGCGTGGGACGAAGCGGCCGTCCTCGCCGTCCTCGCCCACCTCGAGAGGTCGGAGCTCGCGAGCGCGCGGCGCCCCCCGGGGGCGATCGATCTGCTCGAGGTACCTTGATCCCATCGAGCCCGAGGAGAGGTCGTCATGAGCCACAGCGCCGGAAGTCATCCTCCTGACGTGAAGACAGCGCCAGCGCCGTGGATGCTGGCCGGCGATGCGACCATCGTGATGCTCGAGCTCCCGGAGCGGCTGCTCAAGGAGCAGAGCTTCATCCCGGAGGCGCTCCGCCCGCGCTTCGAGGGGCGCTACAGCCTGCTGATGGCGCTCGACTACACGTCATCGAACGTGGGGCCTTATCGCGAGCTCCTGTTCATCCCCGGGCGCTTCCGCACGCGCCGCGGCCTCTGCTGGTCCATCAGCAAGATCTACGTCAGCTCGTGGGAGAGCGTGGTGAACGGGCAGCGCAACTGGGGTATCCCCAAGGAGCACGCCGACTTCGAGATCGCGCGCGAGGCGGACGGGAGCGAGCGCTTCCGGGCGTCGCAGGGCGGCGATGTCTTCGCCGATCTGCGGTTCGCGGTCGCCGGCCCGAGCCTACCCGCCTCGAGCGCGCTCGTGCCCACGCGCCTCCGCCGGCTGGTGCACCACCGCGACGGGCACGACTATTTCTGCGCGCCGACCGCGCGCGGGAGCGCCCGCCACGCGCGCCTGCTCGAGGCGCGCCTCGATCCGGGGCGCATGCCGCGCGTCGACGAGGGTCGTGTGGTGTTCGCCGTCCGGCTCTCCAGCTTCCAGGCCGAGTTCCCGGTCGCCGACGTCGAGCTCCCTCGCTCGCACTGATCCCTCAGGGCACGCTCGCCCGCTGGTGTCCAGTCCCTCACACCGGCGCATGTCTCGCCTCGCTGCCGAATCGCGCGGCGCCATGATGAGAGCGGAGCCGCGGGCCAATGGCCACCATCTATCCGAGTGAGTCACGGCCACGCTCAGGAGTGTGAAGTATCCTCCAAGTCTGCGTCACACTCCCGATGTTTTATTTTTGTCCCGCTTGACGCTTCGGTCCCTGGTGCCTTATTTCAAATTTGCAATGTGCCTTGGGACGCCTGCCGCTCCGCATTGCGTGCATCGACCTGGCAGGTCGTTCGCTCATGGCACACGACGCTCGTGCGGTACGGAGATCTGCCTGCTCGTCGTGCTTGCGTCCTTGCTCTCGGCGTCGTGCTCGCCCGGGGCGTCCGATCGTCCCGAGAATGCGGTCGTCATCGGGGCGCTCTTGCCCTTCTCAGGGAGCGAGTCGGCCATCGGCCGCAACCTCGAGCAAGCCATGTTGCTCGCGGTCGACGATCTGAACGCCGCGGACGGGCTCGACGGGAGGCCGTTCTACCTCCTGAGCCGAGACAGCCACTCGGACCGGGAGCGGGGGCTCGAACAGCTGCTCGAGCTGCTCTACGTGGATCAGGTCGACTACCTGGTAGGGCCTGAAGAGAACGAGCTCGCCCGTGAGATCACGCCGGACGTGCGGGAGCTCGACATCCTCCACATGTTGCCGGGTTACGCCGCGCCCTCCATCGAGCGCAGCGAGACGCGCGGGGGCCGGATGCGGCTCGCCCCCTCTCCGTTCGAGGTCGGTTGCGCGCTGGCGAAGGTCGCCTTCCACGAGGACGCCGGCACGGTGAACAGCCTCGCCGCGCGGGACGACTACAGCTCCAGCGTCAGCAGCGAGTTCACGACGCTCTTCGGGGCGCTCGGGGGTAAAGCCCTGCCATCCGTGTTGTTCTCGTCGGGAGAGCAGTCGTACGCGAGCGGGATCCGCTCCGGATTCGGATGGCGCGCCGACCGGACGTTGCTGTCCGCCTATCCCGCCGCCGCCGCGACGATCGTGACCGAGTGGACCGTCTCCGGAAGCCCGGGCACCTGGATGCTCGGCCCCGCGTTGCGCACCGAGGTGCTCCTCGCCAATATCCCCACCGGCTCTCTCAATGGATACTACGGCGTCTCGCCCTCGCTCAGCCTGCGAAGCGAGTGCCAACCGGTGGACGGCGCCGAGGAGACGATCGCCTGCACGAGCGGGAACGCCGCCGCCTTCGGCGAACACTTCTCTCGCAGGTGGAGCGGCGAGACGCCGTTCCCCGCGGCGCACTTCTATTACGACGGCGTCGTCCTCATCGCCATGGGCCTCGTGTACGCCCAGGCGACCAGCGGGAAGGCGCCTTCGTCCGGACATGAGCTTCAGGAGATCATCCGCGAGCTCAACAGCCCTGAGCACGAGGTGGCCTCCTGGCGGGATCTGAAGACCGCGATGGCCAAGCTCCGCGCGGGGATCCCTCTCCGGTACGCCGGGGCGGCCGCCGACTACGAGTTCGATATCTACGGGGCGAACAAGCATCACGTCATGCAGCGGTGGACCATCGACGGCGACGCCTTCGTCGACCTCGCCCCGGTCTCCGTCTCTTGTTACATGGGGAATTGATCTGTCGGACGGCCTGCTCCGCGCGGCGGCGCCGCGCGCGGCCGGGAGAGCCGTGGAAGGGGAGGAAGCTCATGGGGATGTTTCGACGAGGTTGGCTGGCTGCCATCGGGCTCACGCTGGCGACGGCGGCGTGCGGATCGAGCGATACGGACGACGCGGGCGAGAAGGCCTCGCCCATCAAACGAGCGTCGACTCCGGCGAACGAGTTCACTCCGGTGGATCTCGAGTTGACGGTCGACAAGCTCGTCGCCGAGATCAACAAGGGCTCGA
This sequence comes from Sorangium sp. So ce726, assembly GCF_051521405.1. Lineage (NCBI taxonomy): Bacteria > Pseudomonadati > Myxococcota > Polyangiales > Polyangiaceae > Sorangium > Sorangium sp. So ce726. Next base: position 156,287 of record NZ_CP150349.1, read on the forward strand.
TCGAGCCGATGCACATGGCGATCCTCCTGAAGCAGCTGACCGGCTTCTGGGCGCCGGTCGTCACGGCCGCGCACCGCGCCATGGGTGAGCTCGGGGTCACGGGGAACGTCCTTGGGACCACCTCGCAGTCGGGCGATGTCAACGAAGCCGATGCGCTCCAGACGCGACAGATCGAGGAGTCGGTCGCGGATGGCGTGGAGGGGATCGGGATCGCGCCCACCGGCGACGTCCAGGTGGCCCCGCTCGATGAGGCGATCGCGCGCGGTGTCCCGGTGGTGACGCTCGACTCCGACGCGGCGAGCTCGAAGCGCGCGATCTATGTCGGGACGCTCAACGCGGCTGCCGGGGCCACGGCAGGGAAGACCTTGCTCACCATGCTGCCCGGGCTGCCGGGAACGGTGGTGATCCACGGCAACCTCAACCCAGGTTGGGTCGACGGGATCGATCGAACGCAAGGCGCGCAGCGCGTGTTCGAGGAAGCCGGCTACCAGGTCCTCGTGCGCAGCGTCAACTGGGAGCCCGCGGGCGAGGCCGAGGACGTCGACTGGATGAAGACCCAGCTCGAGACCGCCGACCCGCCCGTGGTGGGGATGATCGGCCTGTTCAGCACCTCGTATCGGTGCGCGATGGCCGCGGAGGCCGCGAACATGCCGGAGCTCCCCGTCGTCGCCTTCGACTTCGAGCCGAAGACCGTCGACTTCATGCGCGCGGGGCGCATCCGGGCCACGCACACGCAGCGGCAGTATTATGAGGGCTATCTCGTGCCCTATATCCTCTATGGGATCCGATCGATCGGCCTCGACGCCACCAAGGCGATCCTCGATCCGCAGATGGCCGACGATCACCGGTTCAACACCGGCCTCGACGTGGTCCCGGCGGAGAAGATCGACGCCTATTACGACTTCCTCAGCTCGATCGGCGCGCACTGACGGCGCGTCGCCCGCGCGCCACGCGGCTCGTCTCTCCCTCACACGCAACCAGCAAAGAACTTCGGCAGCGAGGTACTGCCGCCCAAGGACGGGCGTCCGCCGGTGTTCGCTCCGAGGCCGGCGCAACTGTCGCCTCTCTGGCGCGTCGCGCTCGGTGAACGGCGCAATGTGGTAGCTGCCTCTACCGGTCCGCACAGGTCGCGGCTGCTCTCATAGAGTGTGGTCTATCCCCACTCTTTACCACGGTCTTTGTTTATATAGGCGCCACTTGACCTTCTAGATTTTATGTCCTACGTGCAAAAATGCGCATGTTTCTTGGGACGCTTGCCGATCTGCATTGCGTGCGTCGAGCCGGCAGGTGGTTCGCTCGTGGCAGACGGCGCGCGCGCTGTACCGAGATCTGCCTGCTCGTAACCGTTGCATCCTTGCTCTCGGCGTCATGCTCGCCCCGGGCGTCCGATCGTCCCGAGAATGCAATCGTCATCGGGGCGCTCTTGCCCTTCTCAGGGAGCGAGTCAGCCATCGGCCGCAACCTCGAGCAAGCCATGTTGCTCGCGGTCGACGACGTGAGCGCCGCGGGGGGGCTCGACGGGAGGCCGTTCCACCTCCTGAGCCGAGACAGCCACTCGGACCGCGAGCGTGGGCTCGAGCAGCTGGTCGAGCTGCTCTACGTGGACAAGGTCGCCTACCTCGTAGGGCCCGAGGAGAACGATCTCGCCCGCGAGATCGAGCCGGACGTGAAGGAGCTCGACATCCTTCACATGTTGCCGGGTTACGCCGCGCCTTCCATCGAGCGCAGCGAGACGAGAGGGGGCTGGATGCGGCTCGCCCCCACGCCGTTCGCGGTCGGTTGCGCGCTGGCGAAGGTCGCATTCCACGAGGGTGCCGGCACCGTGAACAGCCTCGCTGCGCGGGACGACTACAGCTCCAGCGTCAGCGGCGAGTTCACGACGATCTTCGGGGGGCTCGGGGGTAGAGCCCTGCCCTCGGTGACGTTCATGTCGGGACAGCAGTCGTACGCGAGCAGCATCCATTCTGCCTTCGACTGGAACGGCGACCAGACGTTGCTGTCCGCCTATCCCGCCGCCGCCGCGACCATCGTGACCGAGTGGACCGTCTCCGGGCGCCCGGGCACGTGGCTGCTCGGCCCTGCGCTGCGCACCGAGGTGTTCCTCGCCAATATCCCCGCCGGCTCTCTCGATGGATACTACGGGGTCTCGCCCTCGCTCAGCCTTCGGAGCGAGTGCGACATCGTGGACGAGGTGGAGGAGACGGTCGAGTGCACGACCGGCAACGCCGCGGCCTTCAGCGGGCACTTTTCTCACCGGTGGAACGGCGAGACGCCGTTCCCCGCGGCACACATCTACTACGACGGTATCGTCCTCATCGCCATGGGGCTCGTGTACTCCCAGGCGACCAGCGGGACGATCCCGTCATCTGGACGTGAGCTGCGGGAGATCATCCGCGAGCTCAACAGCCCTGAGCACGAGGTGGCCTCGTGGCGGGATCTGAAGACGGCGATGGCCAAGCTGCGCGCGGGGATCCCTCTCCGCTACGCCGGGGCGGCCGCCGAGTACGAGTTCGATATCTACGGGGCGAACAAGCATTACATCATGCAGCGGTGGACCATCGACGGCGACGCCTTTGTCGACGTCGCTCCGGTCTCCGTCGCTTGTTACATGGGACATTGATCTCTCGGTGAGCCGCGCGGCGCAACGGCGCCGCGCGCGGCCGGGCGAATCATGAAAGGGGCCGAAGCTCATGGGGACGTTTCGACGAACGTGGATGGCTGCCATCGGGCTCACGCTGGCGACGGCGGCGTGCGGATCGAGCGATACGGACGACGCGGGGCAGCAGCCCGCGCCCATCAAGCGAGCGCCGACCCCGGCGAACGAATTCACTCCAGCGGATCTCGAGAAGACGGTCGACAACCTCGTCGCCGAGATCAACAAGGGCTCGATCGAGCCGATGCACATGTCGATCCTCCTGAAGCAGGTCACCGGCTTCTGGGCGCCGATCGCCACGGCTGCGCACCGCGCCATGGGGGAGCTCGCAGTCGAGGGGAACGTCCTCGGGTGCGTCGTGGCGTCGGGTGACATCGCGGAATCCGAGGCGCTCCAGACGCGACAGATCGAGCAAGCGATAACGGATGGCGTGGAAGGGATCGGCATCGCTCCCTCCGGCGATACCCAGGTGGCCCCCCTCGAGGAGGCGATCGCGAACGGCGCCAACGTGGTGACGCTCGACACCGATGTGGCGGGCTCGAAGCGCTCGATTTACGTCGGGACGCTCAACCGGGCTGCCGGGGCCACGGCAGGGGAGACCCTGCTCAAGCTGCTGCCCGACCCGCCGGGGACGGTGATGATCCACGGCAACCTCGAAGAAGGGTGGGTCGACGGGCTCGAACGAACGCAGGGGGCCCAGAAGGTGTTCGAGGACGCCGGCTACGAGGTCGTGGTGCGCAACGCCAACTGGGAGCCCGACGGCGAGGCTGTGGACGTCGAATGGATGACGGCGGAGCTCGAGGCCGCCGACCCGCCCGTGGTGGGGATGATCGGATTGTTCAACACCTCGTATCGGTGTGCGATGGCCGCGGAAGCCGCGGGCATGAACATCCCCATCGTCGCCTTCGACTTCGATCCGAAGACCGTCGAGTACATGCGCTCGGGGCTCATCGATGCCACGCACACGCAGCGGCAGTACTACGAGGGGTACCTGGTGCCCTATATCCTCTATGGCATCCGAGCCATCGGCCTCGACGCGACCAAGGCGATCCTCGCTCCGCAGATGAACGACGACTACCGGCTCAACACGGGCCTCGACGTGGTCGCGTCGGACAAGATCGACGCCTATTACCAGTTCCTCAGCTCGATCGGCGCCAATTAGCACGACCGCGGGGAGTTGCCCCGCAGCGGCGTCAGGGCCGCTCGAGCGCGCGGATCAGCTGAGCGCGATCATCGCGGCCGTCGCCGCGTAGTCCACGCGCCGCGCGCGGTAGGGGTACGTCGGCGGGAAGCGCTCGAGCGCCTCGCGGAGGCGCCGGCTCGACGCCCTGTCGAGCGGGTCGAAGCGCAGGCCCACGGCGCGCCCCGGGTCGCCCTGGCGACGGCCGTGGAGCGTGCGCGCGATCGTCGCTGTCGCGTCGATCCAGACGTTCGTGTCCGGGATCCTGAACGAGACGATCACCGGCTCACCCGTGAGCGGGCGGGCGCTCGTCAGCACGAGCATGCCGTCGATCGACAGGTCGATCGCCTGGGTCCCGAGCAGCCGGAAGCCCCGCTCGCGCACGGCCTGGCACTCCACGATCGCGGCGCGGCGCGTGGCGCGGCGCTCACTGGCGAGCAGCATCTCCATGGTCGTTCTCCTTGGCGCGGTACGCTACGGAGGACGGCTACAGGTGGACAAGAAACTTACACGGTAGCGCCCCGCGCTGCAGCGGGTCGAGGGCGAACGCGGGGAGGGGAGTGGGTGGGGGGATTTCGGCGCCCCTGAGGGCGCTCGCGGCGAGAGGTGCCCGCGGCCGCTGGAGGGGTCGCCGCCCCGCCAGGTGGGCGGGGCGGTGCGCGGCCGTGGGCCTCTCTATCTGCCGGCTAGCGGCCCGCGCGGCGCCGGCGCAGGGCGAGGCCGGCGAGGGCGGCGAGCATGGGCAGGAGCGCGGCGGCGCCGCGGGTGCTGCCCGCGGGCGTGGGCCGGGCGGCGCAGAAGCCGTTGCCCTCGGCGAAGATGCCGCTCGGGTCGTTGTCGGTCGAGGGTTCGCAGGTGCCCGCCGTGCTGTCGGTCGAGCTGCACACCTCGCCGGACGGGCAGCCGTTGCCCTCGGCGCCGCGGCAGCCCTCCACGCAGGTGTGCTCCTCGCAGATCATCCCGCTCGTCGCGCCGCCGCAATCGCTGTCCTGCCGGCACGAGGGAGGGGGCGTCTGATCGTCGGCGCCGACGTTGGGATCGGTCTCGCCCTCGTCGATGGCGCCGTTGTGGTTCGCGTCCTCCACGCCGTCGGCCACGCCGCCGTCGTCCGTGTCCGGATCGAGCGGGTTCGTCGTCGTCGTGGGATCGGCGTCCGCGATGCAGGTCCCCGCGTCCGCGTCGGTCGCCGCGTTGTCGCAGGGCAGGCCGAGCTCGGTGCCGTCGAACAGCCCATCGCCGTCGCTGTCGGGGTCGAGCGCGTTGATGAGGCCATCGCCGTCGTGGTCGTCGCTGAAGTTCGGCTCATCGCCGTCGATCACGCCGTCGTCGTCGCTGTCGGCGTCGTTCGGGTCGGTGCCGATCTCGTCCTCGAGCGAGTCGACAAGCCCGTCGCCGTCGGTGTCCGCCGGCGTCCCGTCGTCCTCGCCGAGGTTGGGATCGGTCTCGCCCGCGTCGATGACGCCGTTCAGGTTGACGTCCTCCTGACCGTCGGGCACGCCGCCGTCGTCGGTGTCGGCGTCGAGCGGGTCGGTCTTGGTCGCGCCAGCGTCCCCGTCGGGGCGGCAGTGGCCCGCCTCCGCGTCGGTGCCCTCGTGGTCGCAGGGCAGGCCGAGCTCGGTGCCGTCGAAGAGCCCGTCGTTGTCGCTGTCGACGTCGCGCACGTTGATGAGGCCATCGCCGTCGGTGTCCTCGCCGGGCTTCGGCTCCTGGCCGTCGATCACGCCGTCGTCGTCGGTGTCGGCGTCGTCCGGATCGCTCCCGATCGCCTCTTCCTCCGCGTCGGGCAGCCCGTCGCCGTCACGATCCTCGTCCACCGCGTCGTCGTCGCCGTTGTTGGGATCGGTCTCGCCCTCGTCGATGGCGCCGTCGTGATCCGCGTCCTCCGCGCCGTCGGAGATGCCGCCGTCGTCCGTGTCCCGATCGAGCGGGTGCGTCGTCGTCGTGGGATCGGCGTCCGCGATGCAGTTGCCCGCGGCGGCGTCGGTGGCGGCGTTGTCGCAGGGCAGGCCGAGCTCGGTGCCGTCGAACAGGCCGTCGCCGTCGCTGTCGGGGTCGAGCGCGTTGATGAGGCCGTCGCCGTCGTGATCGTCGCTGAAGTTCGGCTCATCGCCGTCGATCACGCCGTCGTCGTCGCTGTCGGCGTCGTTCGGGTCGGTGCCGATCTCCTCCTCGATCACGTCGATCAGCCCGTCGCCGTCGGTGTCCGTCGGCGTCCCGTCGTCGGCGCCGTTGTTCGGATCGGTCTCGCCCGCGTCGATCTCGCCGTCGAGATCGAGGTCCTCCTGGCCGTCGGGTACGCCGCCGTCGTCGGTGTCGGGATCGACCGGCGAGGTCTTGGTCGCGCCCTCGTCCGCGTCGGCGCGGCAGTGGCCCGCGGCGGCGTTGGTGTCCTCGTTGTCGCAGGGCAGGCCGAGCTCGGTGCCGTCGTAGAGCCCGTCGTTGTCGCTGTCGACGTCGCGCACGTTGATCAGCCCGTCGCCGTCGGTGTCGTCGGCGGGGTTCGGCTCCTGGCCGTCGAGCGCGCCGTCGTCGTCGGTGTCGGCGTCGAGCGGATCGCTCCCGATCGTCTCCTCCAGATCGTCGCTCAGCCCGTCGCCGTCGGTGTCCGTCGGCGGCACGTCGTCGGCGCGGACGTTCGGATCGGTCTCGCCCGCGTCGACGACGCCGTCGAGATCGAAGTCCTCGTGGCCGTCGGGCACGCCGCCGTCGTCGGTGTCGGCGTCGAGCGGGTCGGTCTTGGTCGCCCCGGCGTCCCCGTCGGCGCGACAATGGCCCGCGGCGGCGTTGGTGGCGGCGTTGTTGCAAGGCAGACCGAGCTCGGTGCCGTCGTAGAGCCCGTCGTTGTCGCTGTCGGGGTCGAGCGCGTTGATGAGGCCGTCCTCGTCGGAGTCCTCATCGAAGTCCGGCTCATCGCCGTCGATCACGCCGTCGTCGTCGCTGTCCGCGTCGTTCGGGTCGGTGCCGGCCTCGAGCTCGTCGGGATCCTCAATCCCGTCGTTGTCCGAGTCGCAGCCGTTGTTGAGCACGCCGTCGCAGTCGTTGTCGATCGAATCGCCGCAGACCTCGGCGCCCGTCGGCTCGCAGACGCAGGCGTGCGTGTCGGGATCGCACGTCGGCGAGAGCGGCCCGCAGTGCGCGTCCGTGAGGCACTCGACGCACTCGTTCGGCTCCGCCGCCGTGTCGCAGTGAGGCGTCGGCGCGGCGCACTGCGCGTTGGTCTCGCATTCGTCGATGACGACCTCGGTCGGCGGCACGCCGTCGGTCGGGCCGTTGCCGTCGGTCGGCGTGTCCTCTTCGGGCGCGCCCTGCTGTCCGGCGGCGCGGACGATCGCCTGGTTCGCGATGACCCCCGCGGCGCTGGCGTCGACCGTCACCCGGAAGGTCACGCGCGTCGACTGCCCGGCGGGGATCGACCCCCCCGCCGTCCCGTTCGCGCCCGTGCCGAGCCGCACGCGGACCGTGCGCGTCCCGGCGTCGTACTCGCCCTGATCATCGCCGGCCGCGTCCGTCTTTGCGCCCGTGTTGGCGCCCGTCGCGACGGAGAGCGAGCCCGGCACGTAGGTCACGCCCGCGGGCAGCGGATCGGTGAGCACGGTGCCCCTCGACGCGTCGTTGCCGCTGTTGACGACCTCGATCGTGTACTGGAGCTGGTCGCCCGGGAGCAGCAGCCCGCCGTTCACGTCGACGGCCGACTTCGAGGAGGACGTGAAGTCCGGCCTGAAGGTCGAGATCGACGTGATGAAGCCGGCGAGGAAGTACAGGTCCAGGGTGCTCGACGCCACGATGGGCGCCGAGGTCTGCCTCGGGGTCACCAGGGAGGTGATGTTGAAGACGTCGATATCCATGCCGGCCATGGACCCCTGGGTCCCGGCGAGCTGCGGGAGGTCACCGACGTTCGACACCGGCGCGCTGAAGTAGGAGCGCGTGCCGTTGAAGAAGTTGTCGACCGGGTTCAGCGTGTCGCCGAGCGCGGTCCCGTTGAAGGAGAACTGGTCTCCCTCGTGGGCCAGGTCCCCCTCGAACGCGACCATCCCGATCTTCGCGTCGTAGCCCGCGTTTGGCACCAGGAACCCGTCCAGGATGGTGTTCTGGGGCGACCCGTCGGTGACGGTGTCGAGGCCGTCGAAGAGCGCGAGGTTGCGCGGCGGCTCGGAGGCGAGCTCGTAGAACACGACCAGCCACCACCCGGCGAAGTGGTTGTTGAAGTTGCTGTTCGTGAAGCTGTCGCTGTTGACGCCGCTCACCCGGTAGGCGCCGGAGCCTCGCGCCTGCACGACGGCGGTGATGTCCGCGACCGACTGGTAGTAGACACGGCTCGAGCTGATCGTCTCGACGCTGTCGATGGCGGTCACCGCCTCGGAGAAGCCGCTCGCGCCGGGCCGATCCAGGGTGACGGCCTGGTCCGCGGTCCCGCTGGTCCCGAGGTGCGCGCCCCAGTAGAGGTACGCGTGGGTGACCGTCGCGCCGGCCGGCACCTGGAGCACGGCGGTGGTGCGCGCCTGCGCGGCGGTGATGCTGGTGCTCGCCTCCGCCTCGCCCTCCGCGGGCGAGTCGGAGCGCCAGTACGTGTCGGGCGCGCTGTCGCCGATGTTGCTGCCGCAGGCACCGATGTCGCCCACCACGGGCGCGTCGATGTCGTCCCTGCCGCACTCGTGGCCCAGCGTGTTCCCGATGAGGATGAAGTCGCCCCGCTGGTCGACCTGCTTGCGCAGAAAGGGAGCGGCGTGCGCGGGGCCGCTCTGCCCGCCCACGCAGGCGAGCCCGACAAGACTACCTATGACCCAACGTCTCTTCACGGCGCCTCCTGCTGCTGCTTCGACTTCTTCTCGAGGATCTTGAACTGCACGCGGCGGTTCTTCTGGCGTCCCTCGTCGGTGTCGTTCTCCGCGATCGGGACGTCGGGCCCGTAGCCCTTCGACGCCAGCCGCTCGGCCTCGATGCCGCGCTGGACCAGCGCCTTCGTGACCGACTCGGCCCTCGCCTGGCTGAGCTTGATATTGTACGCGCGTCCGCCGCGCGGGTCTGTGTGTCCCTGCACCTCGATCTTGGTGATCTCCGGGTGCTCCTTCAGCACACCCGCCACCTCATCGAGGAGCTCGTCGCTCACCTTCTTGATGGTCGCCTTGCCGGTGTCGAACTGCACCTGCTGGAGGATGACGATCTCCGCCTCGGTCACGCGCACCGCGACGGGGCAGCCGTTCTTCGCCGGATCCGGATCGGGCTTGCCCTTCTCGTCGGGGCAGGCGTCCTTGTCGTCGCGCACCGTGTCGCCGTCGCGGTCGCCGGGGCAGCCGTTCGTCGCCGGATCCGAGGTGCGGATACCGGGGATGTCGGGGCAGGCGTCCTCCGCGTCGATCACGCCGTCGCCGTCCCTGTCAGGCGGCGGCGGGCAGCCGTGCTTCTTCGGATCCTCGTTCGCCGGGCCGGCCTCGTCCGGGCACGCGTCGACGTCGTCCGTGATGCCGTCCTTGTCGCGGTCCCCGGGCGGCGGGCAGCCGTGCTTCTTCGGGTCGTCGTTCGCGACGCCGGGCGTGTCCGGGCACGCGTCGACGCGATCGAGGATGCCGTCCTCGTCGCGATCCGACGGCGGGCAGCCGTTCTTCTTCGGATCCGGGTCGCCGACGCCGGGCACGTCCGGGCAGGCGTCCTTCTCGTTGACGATGCCGTCCTTGTCGCGATCCGGGTCCGCGCGCCGGACCTCGGGCGAGTACGCGAGCATCGCGACGGCGCGGAAGTCCGGGGTGCCGATGCCCGAGGTGAAGCCGGGGCCGGCGGCGACGCCGAGCTCGAAATCGCGGAGCGCGGGCGCGAAGCGGTAGCGCAGGCCGAGCAGCGCCTCGACGTTCGTGTTGCGGGCCTCCGGGTCCTCCAGCACCGTCGAGACGGTCGCCTCGGGGCCGATCTGGAGCTGCTCCTCCGAGCCGAGCAGCAGGCCGACGCCCGCGCCGCCGTTGAACATCAGGCCTTGCCGCACCTGCGCGAACGTCTGCGCGGGGCGCAGATCGACGCCGGCCGCGGCCGACCAGACGAAGCCCGGGATCCGGCCGCCGGCGAGGATCTGAGGCAGGCCGCGGACCGAGTCCTCGCCCACGAACGAGCCGTCGCGGTCGCCCGTCGGCACCCACACGAAGCCGCCGACGGCGAGCTGGAACGGGTCGAAGTAATCGCCGAGGAGGCGCAGGCGCAGCCCGACCCGGAGATCGCCGAGCTGCACGTCGCTCGGCGACCTGAACGAGAGGCCCTCGGCCGCGGGGCTGTCGCCCTGCTGCAGCACGGCGAGCGGCAGGTCGACGTTGACGTGCAGCCGGTCCCAGAGCGTGAGCGAGGAGTTCAGGTGCAGGAACAGCTGGTGGCCGACGATTGCGCCGAGGTGCTCGTCGCTGCCCTCCCGCGTGAGCACGAGCGGGTTGTGCGCGTAGTCACCGAGCAGCATCACGTGGAGCGTCGCGCTGCCGTCTTGATTCGGCGACGCTGCATACGGCGACGGCACACCGAACATCCGGTCGCCAGCGGGCGCGGGGCTGAAGCGATTGAGGGCTAGGCCGCGCGCCGGTCCCGCTTCCTGAGCGGACGCTGGCGCGGCCCACGCCGCCGCGGCTAGCGCGGCGGCGCCGCAGATCCATCGGGGGGGCAAGGGAGCTCTCATGCGCAGGATCACCTTGGGTGCTTTGGGCGAGCGGCCGTCGACTGCTCCGGCGCGCAGGCAAGTTGGGGGAAACGCCGCATGCTCGACGAGGAGGATCGGCGAGCTGCGACGAAATCCCGGGCCGTCTTATAGGCTTCGCAGGACGCTACTGGTGGACTTTTCGATGGGCGGCCGGCCGAATTCGGATCGGCCTCGACAGCGCGGCTCTCCTGCGAGCCGCGCTTCGCAGCGCGTCGCAGCGCGGTCTATGCAAGGCGTGTGCGCGCCTCGCCGTCGCGTGGGGCCGGTGGTCTGTCGGGGATGTTGCGCCTCAAGCCGGCTCTGCGGCGGGCCGATTGATGTCTACAGACATCAGCACTGCGGCCCCGGTGCGGCGGTATCGACCGGGATCGAGCGGGGGCGCGCCGCCGCGCCCGGCTGGCGGGCTCTGCGGTGCTCGCGGCGCCTGCGCTGCGCCGCCGGGGGCCCGGGTTCACCGCGGGATCAGAAGTTCGTTCGGACGGTGCCGCTGAATTGAAAGATGCCAGGGTTCGAGCCGATCTTGCCAACGGCGGTGAACCTGGATCCTGGCGTGACGGCCAGCATGGCCGAGCGCAGCGCGTCGGTCGGTGAGCTCGACTCGGCCTGGCTTGTCGCGTAGGGCGAGCTCCTCGTGATCTCTGCCCGGAGATACGCGCTGCCGCTCGTCACGACGGTCCTTGCCCACACCGCGTTGCAGCTCGGCGAGTACCGGATCACGATCTTGCCGATCGCGGTGGTGCCCGACATGATGTCGCTCGACGCCCGCGTTACTGCGTCGGCCTCGCACCCGGTCGCGCCAGGGTCCTGCCCGGTGCACGAGGCGCCGTAGCAGGTGCCGAGCGCGGCAGCGGCCTCGCCCGCGTCCTCCTGCGCGGAGCCCTCTCCGTCGAGCGGCTCGGGCTCGGACGTGTCGGCGATGCAGCCGGCGAGGGCAAAGGAAGCTCCAAGGGCGGCGACGGCAAACGAGGAGGCGATACGCATGGTCCATGTCCTTTCGAGCCCTGGGAACGCGGGCATTGCGCTACCGAGCGGCGCCGGCGCGTCGAGGTCTCGGCCTGGGTACGGGCGCCGGGCCCCGACCGGTTCCAGCGTCCGCGCGAAAGGGCCCGTGTCAGGCGCCGCCCAGGACTCGCTACGTCGGGCGCCGCGGGCTCATCAGGGGCCGCCGGCGGCGCGCGGCGCGCGACGATCGCGCGACGCGTCCGTCCGGGTCGTGTCGACTGGCGCATTCCGCGCGGGAGGCGCGTTCCGGCGCTCCATCTCGTGGGTGCATCGATTACCATCGTCTCCGAAGGGCGGCTGCCACCGGCGACTCCAGACGACGGAGGTTTCGACGATGAACCTTTTCCCGGACGAGATGCGGCGGGATCCTTATCCCCTCTACGATCAGCTGCGGACCGGCTCTCCCGTATTCCATGTCGCTCCGCTCGATCTCTGGATGGTCTTTGATTACGACGGGGTGAAGCGGGCGCTGACCGATCATGACGCGTTCAGCTCCGCGGTGACGCCTCCCACCGGCAAGGCGCCGGACTGGATCATCTTCTCCGACCCGCCGCGCCACACGAAGCTTCGATCCATCGTCCTGCGGGCGTTCACGCCGCGCTCGATCGCGGGCCTGGAGCCGCGCATCCGGGAGCTGTCGCGCGAGCTCCTGGATCCGTGGATCGAGCGCGGGGAGATGGACGTCGCGGTGGACTACGCGGGGCCGCTGCCCACGATGGTGATCGCGGAGATGATCGGCATTCCCCCCGAGGACCGGGCGCGGCTGCTGCGATGGAGCGAGGTGATAATGAACCTCAGCCACGCGATCTCCGGCGGCGAGGAGGCGGCGAGGGCCGTGAGCGAGCACGCCGTGGTGAAGGAAGAGATGAAGGCGTATCTCGCAGACCTGATCGAGGCGCGCCGGAGGGCGCCGGCGGAGGATCTCTTGACCCGGCTCGTCGAGGCCGAGGTGGACGGCGAGCGGCTGACCGAGGGAGACATCCTGAACTTCTTCCAGCTCCTGCTCGCGGCGGGCACCGAGACGACAACGAACCTGATCGACAACGCGATCTTGTGCTTCATCGAGAGCCCGGCGGAGCTCTTCCGCCTCCGGGCGGCGCCCGAGCGCTTGCCCTCGGCGATCGAGGAGGTCCTGCGCCACCGCTCGCCGCTGCAGATGGTGTTCCGCGAGACGAGGCGCGCCGTCGAGGTGCACGGCCAGGTGATCCCGGCCGGCAAGCTGGTGCTGCCCGTGATCGGCTCCGCGAACCGGGATCCGCTGCAGTTTCACGACCCCGGCCGCTTCGACATCGGGCGCGACCCCAACCCGCACGTCGCGTTCGGCCACGGCATCCACTTCTGTATCGGGGCGGCGCTGGCGCGCCTGGAGGCGCGGATCGCGCTGCCGGATCTGCTCTGCCGGCTGAAGGGCCTCCGGCTCGCGAGCGACGAGCCGTGGGAGCCGCGCAAGGCGATCATCGTGCACGGCCCGGCGCGCTTGCCGATCCGCTTCGAGCCGGGGAGGCGCGCCGCGGTGCACGCCGCGGGGGCGCACACGCCGTGCTGAAGGGCGCCAGGACGTCGGCGGCGCCGCAGGAGGCCGGCGACCACCTCAGGTCTTGTCCGTTCCGCTGGACGGCGCCATCAAGTCGTCCACGAACCGGCGCATCAGGCGCACCAGGTCGCTGAAGTCTTCCTCACTCCACTTGGCGAGGATAGGTGCCGCAAGCCTCTGACGCGCGGCGTCCAAGGCGTCCGTCATCTGCCGCCCCTTGTCGGTGATCACGGCCTCATGGATGCGACGATCGGCTGGGCTCGGTCGGCGTTCGATCAGCCCCAGGCTCTCGAGCTTCGCGACCTGGCGGCTGACGGTCGTGTAATCGCGCCCGGCTCGGTTCGAGAGCTCGACCACGCCGATCGGCCCGAAGCGCTCGATCCCCACCAGCAGCCGAAAGAGGGCTTGATCCAGGGAGAGGCCTGCCTCCGCGAGCAGCGCCTGATCGCGCTGCGGCTGGTTCATGAGCGCCGTCAGATCGACCATGGCTCCGTGGAGCTCGCGGAGCTTCTTTTTTGTGATGCGTGTATTTTGCACAAATTCCCTTGACGCTTCGGAGGGCGCAGTTATATGCATGATACACATATCTGAAACGCGGTCCAACAAAGCGGAGCTCGCTGTGGAATCTATTTTTTCGACGGATGTCCTGATCGTTGGTGCAGGTGCTGCTGGGTTGACCCTCGCCATTGAGCTCGCCCGTCGGGGCGTTGCGTTCCGGCTCATCGACAGGCAGGACGGGCCATTTCGCGGCTCGCGCGGCAAAGGGATCCAGCCGCGCAGCCAGGAGGTGTTCGAGGATCTGGGCATCCTTGACCGCGTCGTTGCGGCCGGCGGCCTGTACCCACCCCCGCGGGTATATCGCGACGACGGAGGCTACGAGGAGTCGCAGATCATGGAGCCTCAGGACCCGACGCCGGGTGAGCCCTATCGTCTGCCGCTCCTCGTGCCGCAATTCCTGACCGAAGCCGTGATGCGCGAGCGTCTGGCGGAGCTCGGGACGTACCCGGAGTTCGGCCGCGAGCTGAAGAGCTTCGAGCAGGATGGCGAGGGCGTTAACGCGCGCATCGCTGGCCCGATGGGCGAGGAGACCGTCCGCGTCCGCTATCTCGTCGGAGCGGACGGCGGCCGCAGCGTCGTACGGCACGCGCTCGCGATCGGCTTTCCCGGCAAGACCCTGGGGGTGCGCGCGGTCGTCGCCGACGTCGTCCTGAAGGGACTCAGCAGGGCCGCCTGGCATCGCTTCAACGACCGGTCGATGGAAAAGCACATGTCGCTGTGCCCGCTCGCCGGCACCGACATGTTCCAGTTGCAGGCGCCGATTCCTCTCGAGGGCGATGTCGATCTCTCCGCGGAAGGCCTTACAGCGATGGTAACGGGCCGCACGGGCCGAGGCGACATCGTGATCCGCTCGGTCTCCTGGGCCTCCGCTTACACCATGAACGCGCGCCTCGCCGATCGTTACCGGGACGGGCGCGTCATCCTCGCCGGCGATGCCGCGCATATTCACCCGCCGACGGGTGGGCAGGGCCTCAATACGAGCGTGCAGGATGCCTACAACCTCGGCTGGAAGCTCGCCGCCGTCCTGGCAGGTGCCCCGGAGGCGCTGCTCGCGACCTACGAGGAGGAGCGCCGGCCGATCGCCGCGGAGACGCTCGGCCTGACAACGAAGCTCCTGGAGGCGGCCAAGGGAGGCGTCATGCGCCGCGGTCGCGAGGTGCATCAGCTCGATCTCGGATACCCGGAATCGTCGCTGGCCATGGAGAAGCCGAAGCGCAGCGGCGGCGTCCTCGCGGGCGACCGAGCGCCAGACGCGCCCGTCCGTGGCGTGGCGGGGATGCCGACACGGCTCTTCAAGCTCTTCCAAGGTACGCATTGGACCTTGCTGGGTTATGGGCCGGACCGGCTCTCGGCCGTCGAGCCGCGCCCCGGACTTCACATCCACGCCGTCGGGCCGCGCGGCGACATTGTCGATGATGGCGGCCATCTCCGCGCTGCTTATGGCGTGTCGCTCGGCGACTGGGTGCTCGTCCGGCCGGACGGATACATTGGCGCCATCGTGTCGTCCGATCATGCACCGGCCCTGGAAGCCTACCTTGCCAAGGTCGGCCTCCCCTCGCGGGGATGACAAGGACGAGAGCGCGCTCTCGCCACGCCGCAGGCTGTGGAGTTCACCGAGCCAACGGCGCGGCCCCTCGCGTCAGGGGAGACGGAACATCGACCAGGGCACCTGGACGCCGGTACCACCGTTCTGGCCGATCAGGTTCGCGGTCTCCGTCGCGGGGTCCAGCGTGATCGACGAGATGTAGCGATCGCCCGTGACCGTCACCGGGCCCTTGACCAGGTTGTCCTGCGCGTCGTACCCGGTCACGCCGAAGAGCTCCTCGTTGTTGGTGTCCGAGTACACCCAGAAGGTGAGCTCCCCGCAGCGCACGATCGGGCACGGCGTGGTGAGGCAGGTGACCTTCCAGCCCGCGGGCGGCGTGGGCACGTCGTCGGTCGCGCTCGCGACGCTGGGAACGCATACGACGCATCCCACGCTCCCTTCCGCGCCGGAGCAGGTGTGGTCCAACGCGCAGGCGTTTCCGCACGCCCCGCAGTCCTTGGTCGTGCTCAACGACGCGCAGTAAGCGGGCTGCCCGCCGCTCGCGGGGCACGTCGTCTGCTGCGGTTCGCATACGACGCGACAGGTGCCCTCGACGCACGCCTCCGACGTCGCGCATGCGTTGTCGCAGGTGCCGCAGTGCTCCGGATCGGTCGCGAGCTTCGTGCAGATCGTCGAGCCTTCCTGGGAGCACGCGTCCGGGTTCGCCGGCGGGCACACGCACGCGCTCTCCGAGCACGCCTGGCCAGCGCCGCACTTCATGCCGCACCCTCCGCAGTTGTTCGCGTCGCTCGTGGTGTCGGCGCAGTAGGTGCTCGCGGCCGGCGGACACGCCGTCGGCTGCGACATGGGACAGACGAGGCTCCCTCCGGTGGAAGACTGAGCGCCCGTCCCACCGCCGTCGTCGTCGCCGCCGCACGCTCCCAGGACCACCGTCGTCAGCACGATCGAAGCACCCACCACGAGGCCATTCCGGCATGTGTGCATCACGGCAACCCTCCCGTTATCGGATCAGGCTACATCCTCCGGGTCTTCCTCGGCGAGGACGATCTCGACGGCCCGCGCGATACGGGGTGCCAGCTCCTCGTGCATCGCGCCCCGTGGACGACACGGGCGGCGTCCTCGTTGCCGAGGGAGACGGCACGGCTCAGGGGGCTGGTACCCGTCTTCCAACGGACGTGGCTCCGGCATAAGATGAGAAGCAGGCGGTTCAATCGAGATGGATTCCCAGGCCGAGAAGCTTGCCGAGCTCGCCGAGCGATTTGAACGCTATTTGAAGCGTATCGATGATGCTGCAGTTGCTGCTCGGCTCAAACCTGTGCGGGCACCGGAAAGGGTGCCTCATTGGTTGACTCGCGTCCTGTCAAAGCTTCGACGTGGTTTGACGGCTCAGCCGAGCGCCGAGGACGAGGGAGCTCGTCGATTTGAAGAGGCTCAACGCTGTCTGGAATCACTTGAGAAATACGGGGCGAAGCTGGCACAAGGGGCTGCGTGGGAGGCTGCGAACGCCCGTGAATGGGAACGAAACGCGAAGCTCGCGGTTCGAGCGGGTAACGATGATCTCGCGCGCCACGCGCTCTGCCTGCAGCGCGAGGCGCTCGAACGTGCATCGATGCTCGATCGGCAAGCCGCAACGATCTCGGCGGCGATGGCCGAGTACACGTCTGCGCTCGCCGCCATCAAGGCCTCGTCGCGCTGATCGAGCTGCGACGGACGACGCCAGACCGGCCAGCGCACGCTCCCGGTCACCGTCACGCGGGCCGTCACCGAGGCGACGCTCCGTGCCCCGGCTGGGTGACGCGCCGGGCGCTGTCGGGGCCGTCAAGGCTCCTTCTTCTTCTTCCACTTCTTCTTCTTGGGCGGCGGCAGCTTCGTCTTCTTCGGGTCCTTGGGCGCCCACGGCACGCGCGTGTCGATCGGCAGGATGTCCTCGTGCGGCAGGGCGCGCTCGCCCTCGCGCTTCACCGCGAACGACGCCGAGACCACGTTGACCTTGTGCGCGCCGATATCGGACAGATCGCCTTTGACGCGAAGCCCGAGCGGGATGCAGAACATCCTCTTTCGCTCTTCTTCATCCATGTCGCCCGCCGGCGGCGCCCCGTCGCCCGGGCCACGCAGCTGGCCGAGCCGACTCGGATCCTCCATCGCCAGCTGGAGCTGCTCGAGCACCTCCTCGGCGCACACGAGCTCCGGTTTGGGCTTCTTCCTGCTGCCGGACGGATACTGCACCTTGGACTGGACCTTGACCGTGACGGTCACCGGCTGCCGGTCAGGCCCCATCTGCAGCGCGCTCCCAGCGAGCGCGCCCTTGGCGCCGTCCACGATGCGATCCCACGTGGGGCCGTCCCCGGCCGACGCGCTCACCAGCCGGACGCCGAGGACCTGGCCGTCGGCGCCGAGCTTGACCTCGAAGGTCGCCCGCGCATCGAGGGGCGCGGTCGAGGAGCGCACCATGTCCGCCAGGGTGCTCGCCACCGCGCCTGCGGCGGGGATGCTGATCCCCACGCTCTTGTCCTTGCTGTGCAGCGTTTCGTTCAGCACCGTGCCCGCGATCGCCGGATCCACGGGGCGAGCGCGCGGGGCGGCCGTCGGGGCGGCGCGCGGCGCGTCGGGGCCGGGGAGCACGCCGGGCACCGTCCAGAGGGGCGTCCCGAGCCCTGGCGCGAGCGCGATGCCCCCGCCCTCAGCGGGCGGTGCCCCGCCGTACTCGTCGCCGGGCGGCGCCGCCGCCGGGGCCCCCGGGGCCTCTGCGGCGGGCGCAGGGGCCTCGGCGGTGGGCGCGGGGGCGCCGGGAGCCTCTGCGGTGGGCGCTGGGGCCTCGGCCGCAGGCCGGGCGGCGGCTTCGGCTGCGGGCGGCGTGGTCTCCGGAGGCGCGGCCTTCGGCTCTGCGGCGGGAGCGGCCGGCGCAGGCCTCGCGCGCTCCACCGAGGCGACCTTGGCCGCTGCGGCGCCCGGCGCGGGCGCCTGTGTTTTCTCGGCCGGAGCGGCCTTGCCGATCTCGCCGGCCGCCTCCGGCTCGCTCCCCACAGGCGCCGTGGTTGCGGCCTGCGGAGCCGGTGATTCCAGCTCGAAATCGATGCCATCCACGAGCGCGGACGGCTCGGCAGGGCTCTCCGGCAACCGCTCCGGCGTCGGCGCTGTGAGGATCGCGGCGTGCGCCGCGACCGCCATGGCCAGGGCCACGGCATCGCGCCCCCGCAGGGAGATGCTCACCGCCTCCTCGTGCCAAGGCAAGCGCGCATTGACCAGGTCTAGCACGCCCCCCGGCGCGCGGACCGGCATCCCCGGTGGTCCCCGGCCCCCCGGCGTGAAAAGCACGATCGCGGCGCGGCGATCGCGAACACGCCGCGCGGCCGCGGAGGCGGGGTGGTGAGGAGATTCCCCCACCCTGCCGGAATGATGGAACCGCCAAGTCGCCAGAAGACGCCAAGATTTTGGGTTTTTCTTGGCGTCTTCTGGCGACTTGGCGGTTCAAAGATTCCCACCTGCGGCCAAAGTCCCCCACCACCAGAGGCCGGTGTGTCGCTCCCGTCGTGTCGCTGCGCTGTGAATCGCGTGTCTGTTGACGTGTGGTATCAGAGCACCGGCGTGCCCGGCGCGGCGTCCTCGACCGTGATGGTGCGGACTCGCCCCTCGACATCGGCGGTCAGCAGCATGCCTTCGGACACGAGCCCTTTGCCGAAGTCGCGCGGCGGCAGGTTGCAGATGACGACGACCCGCTTGCCCACCAGCTCTTCCGGGGCGTAGCTCGCCGCGATGCCCGAGATGATGCGCCGCGGAGCGCCGTCGCCGGTGTCGACGCGCAGATCGAGCAGCCGGTCCTTCTTCTTCACGCGCTCAGCGCTCGTGACCACGCCGATCCGGAGGTCCAGCCGGGCGAAATCGTCGAACGCCACGGGGCTCTTTCCCTGGGGCGCCGGCGGGGCGGCCACCTCGGCGCCGCCGCTCGCCGCGGGCGCGGCCTTCGCCTCCGGGGCGGCCTTCGAATCGGCCTTCGCGCCGGCCTTCGCATCGGCCTTCGCCGGCTCGGCGTCCGGCCGCGGCGGGGCAAACCGGGCGAGCAGCTCGGCCTCTTTCTCCTTCTCGAGGCGCGGGAAGATGGGCGAGCCCCGGCGGAGCTTCTCGCCCGGCGCTCGCGCAGGGAGCGCCATCGGCCAGCGATCGCTGCCCGCCTCGAACGCGATCGGCGGCAGCCCGAGCTGCTCGCGCATCCTGTCCGCCACGACCGGCATCACGGGGGAGATCATCACGCTGATCGCCTCGAGCTGCTCGATCAACGTCGCGATGATCGTCCCGAGGCGCGCCGGGTCCGTCTTCTTGGCCACCCACGGAGCGGCCTTGTCGATGTAGAGGTTCGCCGCGGCGATCACCGTCCAGATCGCGTCGAGCGCGCGCGTCGGCTGGTTCGCGTCGAACGCCGCCGCCGCGCCCGTCGCGGCCTGCCGCTGCGCCCCGGCGAGCTCCTCCTCGAGCGGGCCCAACGCCCCCTTCACGGGGACCTCCTCGGCGAACGGGAGCACGCGATTCAGCAGGTTGCCGAGCGCATTGCCGAGCTCCGAGCCATACCGCGACAGCACATCCTGGAGGCCGAAATCGCCATCCTGGCCGAACGAGATCGCGCGCATCAGGCAATACCGCACCACGTCCACCCCGACGGGCGGCGCGCCCGGGCCGCCGGGCAGGGCCGCCGCGGCCGCCTCGGAGAGGGCGGCCGCCACCTCGACGGGGCTGATGGTGTTGCGGAGCGTCTTCGACATCTTCTGGCCGCTGTACGTGAGGAACCCGTGGGCGAAGACCTGACGCGGCAACTCCGCCTCGCTGTAGCCGGCCGAGAGCAGGAACGCAGGCCAGTAGACGGCGTGGAAGCGCAGGATGTCCTTGCCGACGAGGTGCACGTCCGCGGGCCAGAAGCGCGTGTTGTCCTCCGGCTCCCGGAGGGCGGTCATGTAGTTCGCCAGCGCGTCGAACCAGACATACATGACGTGCTTCGGGTCGTCAGGGACGGGGATGCCCCACTCGAACGTGGTGCGGGAGACCGACAGATCCTGGAGCCCCTCGCGCACAAAGCTCGCCACCTCGTTCAGGCGGCTCGCCGGCTGCACGAACGTCGGGTTGCGCTTGTAGTAGTCGAGCAGCGCGTCTCCGTACCTGGACAGGCGGAAGAAGTAGCTCTCTTCCTTGACGCTCTCGGCGGGCTTCTTGTGCAGCGGGCAGACGTTCCCGGGCTGCTCCAGGTCCTTCTCGGTATAGTAGGCCTCGCACCCGACGCAGTAGAGCCCCTCGTAGTGGCCGAGGTAGATGTCCCCGCGCGCCTTGATCCGGCTCCAGAGCTCCTGCACGGCCTTCTTGTGGCGCGGCTCGCTCGTGCGGATGAAGTCGTCGGGAGCGCAGCCGAGCTGCGGCCACGTGGCGCGGAAGACGGCGGCGATCTCGTCGGCGTGGGCGCCCGGCGCGACGCCGCGCGCCTCGGCGGCGCGCTGGATCTTGAGGCCGTGCTCGTCCGTGCCGGTGAGCATGCGGCTCTCGTGGCCGCGCAGCCGGTGGTAGCGGCACAGCACATCCGCGGCGATCGTCGTGTAGGCGGTGCCGAGGTGCGGGACGTCGTTGATGTAATAGATGGGCGTCGTGACGTAGAAGCGGCTCGCCATGGGAACGCCCTCTTAGCATGGGGCGCTCTCCCGCGGCGAGGCGGCGCGGCGTCGATCAGATCCGCGCGTCCTCGGGGAGCTCGGCCTGGTGCAGGACTCCATCCGTGAACACCTGGCCGTCGATCTCGTAATAGAGCCGGAACTGCACCTTGCGCGCGTCCGGCCGTGGCGACACCGAGCCCGGCGTCGCGGTAGATCCCTGGAAAATCTTGCCCGCGAAGCTGAACTGCTGGTTCGGGCCCCACCCGGTATACGAAAGCGGGATCGTCTCGGCGTGGACGAGCGCGTCGTGGCCGTCGAACACGTGAACATCGATCCATGCCTTGGCGCCCCACGCCGAATGGCTGACCCACGCGTCGAGGTCCACGTGGGTCTGGATGTCTTTCCCCATGATCGGCCCCTGTGCGGGCCTCGGGAACGCGTTGACCTTCGAGACCCGCAAGGCCCGGACGTTCGTGATGTCGGGTCGCCGCTGTGCCCCCGCGCGGTAGACGACCGGCTGCGCGGGGATCCGCGGCGGCGGGCCGCCCACGTCGAACCAGTAGTTGTCGCCGAAGCGAGTGTCCCACGTCTCGCACCGGCGGCTGGTCTGAGAGAAGCCGTGGAACCAGATCTCCGCCTGGGTCGCGTCGTCGGGCACCGAGATCTCCAGGGCCGCGGCCCTGTGCGCGATGACGTGCCCGGGCGGGTTCCCCGGGGCCCGCACCTCCTCGACGACGCTCCCCTGCACGATCGCGCCGCGCGGGTGAAAGCGGACGTAGGCGGTGATGTCGCCGATCTCGGCGCCGCGCCATGTCGTGAAGCAGCGCGAAAGGCGGCTCAGCTCATAGTCGATCCTGAGCTTCCCCCCGCGCTCGATCGGACCCTGCTGCGCGTGCTGCCAGTCAGGGAGGAACTGGAGAACAGCGGTCGTTGCCATCGGGACCCTCCTTGCATGGACGGGTAGCCAGGAACGGGCAGCCGATGCAAGCGGGGTGACGTTTCGGCCGACATGAAGGCCGATCGCGCGCCGGCTGATCGCGCGGGTGCGGTTTCAGGGGGGCGTGACGGCGGAGCGCAGCTCCTCGGACGGCATGGACCCAGACCGGGCCCAGCTGTCAAGCCCCGGGCCCGGGGAGCTCGCCGTGACCGAGCCGTCGCGTCGGGCTGCGGTGGTCGCCTCGCCCGCGGCGCATTCATGACCCGGGCGCGCGGCAGGCTCGGGGACGAGACCGCTCAGGAGTTCGCCCTGAGCGCGGCGAACTCGCCTGGATCGTGGATGGTGGGGGGATTGGTCCCGCCACCGATGAAGTCTTCCGTCCGGTCGTACATGCCGAAGTGGGTCACCGGCGCCGAACCGCCCTTTGCCGGGAAACCATCCGGGCCTGCCTTGACCCCGAGGGCGTTCATCAAGCTGCAGTAGTACTTGTTGATCGGCGCGTTGGCGAGCGACGGATCGGTCCCCGTTTCCTGGGAGATCGCGTCGACCTGGTCCGGAGTGCCGTCGGCGCACGTGATCTCGCTGTTGCCGGTCGTGAGATCGGGCGAGCCGTCTTCGACGTTCACGGCCCAGCCGGTCTTGAAATAGCCGCCGGCGCTGCCGACCTGGACGATCGGCAGGTTGTTGAGGTTGCGGGCGCAGCCGTCCGACGCGTCCTGGAACCAGACGGCCGCGCAGTTGTCGAGGAGCGTCCCGTCGCCCTCGTCGATACCGTTCAGCTGCCCGACGAGGTTGGCGAACTTCCTCGCATAGTAGTCGTCGATCTTGAGGATCATCTCGATCACACCGGGGACGCAGGTGCCCTGCATGCCCGCGTGGTCCAAGCGACTCGCGAGACCCGCGGCCTCCTGCGTCAGGCCGAGCCCCCCAAAGCTGTAGGCCGGGGGGTACTTCAGGAAGATGACGGGGTTCGCGTTGCACGCCGCCGCGAGCACGGCGAGGTTCGAATAGAGGTCCGCTCCGTCCAGGCTGCCTGAGATTGGCCGCGTCAGCTTGTCCGAGTAGTTCACGTTGCTCACCAGGTCGATGTTTGCTTGCGTCACGCCGAGCGCCGTGGCGAGGGACGTGTCGCACTGCGCAGAAGCCACCACGTTGCCTGTCGAGTGGATGAGCTCCTTCCAGGCTGCGAGCTTCTGCTTGTCGGCACGGCTCATGTCGAACCGCTCGAGCCTCTGCAGATCATCCTTCACGATGTCGAGGACGCTCTTACCGCGCATCGCCGCGTAGGTGTCCGGAGACGGCGGCTTCCCCGTCTCCAAGACGCCCGTGAGGCTGCTGAAGGCCTGCTGCGCGTTGAAGCCCCTGAAGAGGGTCTCGGCGGCGGAGTAGGAGATCGCCGACTGAGAGTTATCATTCTGACCACTTGTGTTCAAGAGCAACGGAGTGCCTTGCGGGCTGAGCTGTCGTGCGATGACGTGATCCAGCGAGGGACCGATCGGCATGGCGTTGAACTTCGTCGCCGTGTTGAAGCTGAACGGGTCGTTGCTGTTGGGAGTGACCGGGTGGCAAGTGAAGTACGACCCGTTCACCTGCGTGTTTTCATCGTTCCCCTGCCCCCGAACCATCGTCGCCGTCCACTCGTTCATCGCGCGGATGCCTCGGGGCATGAGGAGCTTGTCGACGTAAGGCGCCAGGTGCTTGAGCGTCGTCGACTCGAGGTCTGCGGCGGTGAGCGGGCCGTGCGACTTCTTCGGGAACCACCGCGTCGTGATGCAGCCATAGTGCGTGTACATCACGATCAGCCGCTTCGGTGGCGTGGCCGGCTGCGCCATCACAGAGCGGTCGAAGATCGAGCCGAGGAACGGCGCCGCGACGCAAGCTCCGCCCAGCCCCCGGAGGAAAATTCTTCGGTTCACGCGCTTTGCCATGATCGTATTTTTCCTGCCTAAGTGGAAACAGCGCCCGGCTGACACTCGGAGCGCCCCCCGGATGCCCGCGTTTGCCACGTCTCCATCCCCCCATAATCCCCGCGGGCGCGTGAACGTATTTGTAATTCGCTCGGCCGGGGGCGTTCGCCGAGCGGAAAGATGCCCCGCCGATCACCGCTCGACGCGGCAGCCCGGCACGTCGCGGCAGTCCTCGAGAGCGAGCTCGGAGCAGGGCGTCGCGGTGCCGTCGCAGTACTGCGAGGGCAAACAATTCAGCTTACTGAAGACGTCGGCATCGGTCTGCGCCGCACGGCGCCCTCGACCCATCGGAGCGCGAGCGCGCCTGGAGCACGCGGTCGAGGCTCGCGTCGTGACGACGCGGATCTGCCGCACGGTCCCATGCGGTTTGCCGAGCTCCTGTGGGGACGAGCCGTATCTCCGGCGGCCGGCGGCGTGCGTGGTGCCCGTCGCAAAAATTCAATCTTCTCGCCGTGGCCTCATGGCGTTCGCGGCGCGTGCTTTCGTCGCCCCGCGGAGGGGCAGGTCAGGGGACGGCCTGCTTGCGAAGGCGAGCGAGAGAACGAGCGCACTGGAGGGCCATGGCGCCGAACCCGACAAAACAGACACCAACGTCAGACCAGCTCCGGAGGTCGAGGGCTTCGACGCGCACAAGCAAGAGGTACGCGACGGCGAGGTTGGCCAGCGCCCAGGCAACGTTCACCGGCGGCGGCGACAACCCCCTGAATGGCGGTGATGCAAACGGGGTTTGCAACGGTTGGCCGGACACGCCGGCGATCAAGTGGGGGAGCGCATTGGCGAGGAACGCCCCACCGAAGAAGTACGCGAAATAGACATACCACGGCATGGTGATCTCCTCGAGCTGTTCGAGCGGAGACGGCTCTCGCACCAAGAAGTACGTTGGGCGGCTTTCACACGCAAGGAAGAAGGCAGGGCCACCTTGTTCACGTAGGTGTCAGCGGACACCTCGAGCTCGGGCGTGACGAAGTTGATGTTGCGGCAGCCCCATGGCCTGCAGCTCGAGCATCACGAGCGGCCGGTAAACCTAGGGCGTGAGATCGATCATCGATTCGGTGCTCTTCAGGGTCACGGAGATCTCCGCGCCCAGGCCGGCCCCGCCGGCGAACGCCGGCGCATCGACGCGCACCGCGCACGTCCCGTCGGCGATGACCTCCGCGGAGCGGGTCAGCAGATCCCCGCGGGGGATCTCGATGCTCTCGCAGAGCCGGCCATCGACGGCGCAAGCCTCCGGCGTGGAGGACGTCACCTCGAAATCCTCGGTCCTCGCCTCGCTGCATAGCGGAACACCGCCGGACGCGAGCCCGGAGATCACGGCGACCACCCGGTTCCCCCTGCGGTGGAACCCATCGAGGGTCTCGCCATCCACGAGGGCCCTGACGCCCCCCGCGACGCCCGGGAGCGCGAACGCCACGTCCATGGCGTCGATGCGGGCGGCAGGGATCACCGAGACCTCGCGCGATGCGCCGCTGTCGGCCGCGGTGATCACGACGCTGCCGTCCCCGGTCGCGACGATATCGGCTGGCGCGCCCCCCTCGCGCACCCGGAGCCCCACGCCGGTCCCCACCACGTCGACCGCCGGGTGCTCGATGTTCTGTGGATAGAAGCGCTGGCCCGCCGCGTCGAACGCCGCCGTGGTGATCGGGAGAGGCCGGTTCGACTGGATGACGGCGCTCGCGCCGCACTCCGCCGGGGTCTCGATCTGCCAGCTCAGGCGCGCCGCCTGGACGGTCATCAACAGCGTGACGGGGAGCTCGCGGGTGTCGTCGTACGCGGAGCACGCGTCGAGGCCGCCCTCCGGCACCGCGATCACGCCCGAGACCTCGAAGGTCGATGTCCCCTCCTCGCTCACGCGGACGGAGAACGTCGTGGGCCCCGTTTGCTCGACGGCGATCGCACCCTGGATGGCGCCTATCTGGTCAATGGTGATCGCGCCCGGGATCGGATTGCAGCAGCAGCGCGCGTCGATGACCGAATCCAGCGCCATCGTCACGGAGCTCGGAGCGTCCGGCCCGAGCGCCAGCGCGGCCTGGCCCTCCACGACCATGCGCGTCCGCGTCGAGCGCTGGTCGCTCACGTAGTAAGCGATGGTCGGCGTCGATATCGTGCGCGCCGGGAGCGAGAGCGCCGCGACCTCGCTGGTCTCCGGCTCGATGGGGCCGGGGCAGAGCGGGTTGGGGCCGCTGCCATCGTCAGGGAGCGGCTCCTCGCCGTCGTCAGGGAGCGGCTCCTCGACGCCTGTGTCCGACCCGGGGGGCGCCGGCTGGCACGCGAGGCCAGCGCTCATGAACAAGAGAAACAGGAGTAAGCCTCTTCGCATACCGTAGAAGTAACAGGCCCAACCTGCGGAGATAGGCAGTGGCAAGGATACGACCGGGTCGATCTGTGAACCGCATTCACAGATCTTCGTCGCCGCGCGTGGATTGTCCGTCGCGCCGGCGAGGGTCACCTTGCGGCGCGTGACGGGGCCTCTTGCCGGTCCCGCAGAGGAGTAACGCCATGCACGCCGTAGGAGTCCACCGCTACCTTCCCATCGAGCACCCCGAGAGCCTGCTCGATCTCCAGCTGCCGGAGCCGGCGCCGAGGCCGCGCGATCTGCGCGTGCGGGTGTGCGCGGTGGCCGTGAACCCGGTCGACGTGAAGGTCCGCGCGCCGAAGCCCCGGGTCGAGAACCCGCCTCGCATCCTCGGCTGGGACGCCGCAGGCATCGTCGAGTCGGTCGGCGCGGACGTCGCCGTGTTTCGTCCGGGAGACCAGGTCTACTATGCCGGCAGCATCGCGCGGCCGGGCAGCAACGCGGAGGTGCACCTCGTCGACGAGCGCCTCGCCGCGCCGATGCCGCGGTCGCTCGGGTTCGCCGACGCGGCGGCGCTGCCGCTCACCTCGCTGACCGCGTGGGAGGGGCTCTTCGAGCGCCTCGGCGTCGACCCCGAGGGGCGCGACGCGGGGAGCACCGTGCTCGTCCTCGGCGGCGCCGGCGGCGTGGGCTCGATGGTGGTGCAGCTCGCCAAGGCCGCAGGGCTGCGGGTCGTCGCCACCGCCTCGCGCGAGGAGAGCCGGGCGTGGGCGCGCTCCCTCGGCGCGGACATCGTCGTCGACCACCACGCGCCGCTCCGGCCGCAGCTCGAGGCCGCGGGGATACAGCACGTGGAGCTCATCTTCAACACGCAGAGCACCGAGGCGTGGTGGGACACGATGGCGGACGTCGTGGCGCCGCGCGGGCGCATCGTGGGGATCGTCGAGGCGAAGGCGCCGCTCGATCTCGGGAAGCTCATGTCGAAGAGCGCGACCTTCGCGTGGGAGCTGATGTTCACGCGGTCCCTCTACGAGACCGCGGACATGGCCGCGCAGCGGGCGATCCTCACGCGCGTGGCGGCGTGGGTCGACGAGGGGCGGGTCCGCACGACGCGCCGCGAGCACTTCGGCCGGATCAGCGCGGTGAGCCTGCGCGCCGCGCACGCCCGCATCGAGTCAGGGCGGGCGGTGGGCAAGCTGGTGCTGGAGGGGTGGGGCTGACCGCGAGGCGCGCGGGTCCGCTCGTCGCCGGGCCGCTCGTGAAGCCGAGGGCCCGGCGCAGGCGGCTCGGCCGGGCGCTCGCGACGCCCGCGGGCGCGCCTGCCGCATCCGCGGCGCAGGCGGTGCGTTCCCGCGGCGCTGCTACGCTGCGGTGGCATGACCGAGCCGGCGTGGAAGAAGCTCGTCGAGCAGCTCAAGGACCAGGGGCACAAGAGCCCGTATCTCGACCGCCTCCGGCAGCGCCTGCCCGCCGCGGGCCCGACGGACCTCGCCGGTGAGATCCTCAGGGAGATGGCGTCGGCGCTCGGGCGGTCCGAGGACAAGGTCAACGTCGCGCTGCTCGAGCTCGAGCTGCAAGGCAAAGCGCTCGACGAGCTCGCCCTCCGGAAGGGCGCGGGCTCGACGGAGCGGGCGGCGATGATCGTGGACTTCAACAAGCAGCGAGAGGTGGCGGCGCGCGCGGTCTGGGAGCTGCGCGTGCACCGGGAGGCGCTCGGGTTCCGGCGGAACGACGATCTGGCCGCGATGTACCCGATCCCGCCGAAGCGGGCGTGAGCGCGGCGGCCAGCTCCGCAGCGTCCTGTCAACGACGCGGTGGCCGGCTGCCAGATCACGGTGCGCGTGCACAGCCCTGGCCGCCCCACGATCAACGTCTCGATAGGACGCTGCCTCGAGCGCGGTCCGGGCCTCGCTCGCGGTGGGCCGACGTCAGCGGGCGAGGAGCGCGATCACGTCCTGGAGCCCGGCGTGTGTCAGCCGTACGCGGACGTCGACGCGGGCCGCGCCGGATCCGAGCACCTCGGAGGTGACGGCGAGCGGGATCGCGACCCCGCCCCGCGCCGGCAGCGCCGCGAGCGCGGCGAGATCCTTGGCGGCCTTGTCCAGCGCCTCCGGCGTGTCGCCGTTCGCCACGAGCAGCGCCAAGCCAGCCAGCGAGAAGAGCCCGCCGGCCAGCGTCCCGCGCCGCCGCAGCACGTCCACGTCTGGCGCCGCGCCGAGCGTGCCCTCGTCGCGCCCCGGCGCCACCGCGACGCGCAGCCGATCCACCAGGGCGGCGTCGTCCTCGCTGATCCCGAACCACGTCCGCGGGCCGGCGGGGACGACGTAGAGGTGGGTCGTGTGCGCGGGTGGGGCGTCCTTCGTGAGCGGCTTCGAGCGGAACTCGACGTGGAGCGTCCCAGCGGGCAGCGAGGCGGGCGCGCGGACGACCGCGTGCGTCGTGTGCTGCTTGTCCTCGTCGTCCTTGCGAGCCCCGTCCTTCGGCGCGCTCCGCTTGAACTTGTCGAGCTCATCGCCGCGCTGGAGGAGCTCCTTTATGCCGGAGATCCAGGTCTGCGCCGGCTCCTCGACCGAGGCCAGCATCCACCCCTGGAGCGCGAGGCGCGCCGCCTTTCGCGCGCGCGGCGCGCCCTTGTCGCGCTGGTAGGCCGCGAGCGCCTTCTCCGCCGCCGCGCCG
The DNA here is from genome assembly GCF_051521405.1 of Sorangium sp. So ce726. Taxonomy (NCBI): domain Bacteria; kingdom Pseudomonadati; phylum Myxococcota; order Polyangiales; family Polyangiaceae; genus Sorangium; species Sorangium sp. So ce726. Next base: position 184,927 of record NZ_CP150349.1, read on the forward strand.
TTCGCGCCCGCGCCGAAGACGAGGGAACCGCCCGTGAGCGCCAGGGTCTCCAGGCGATCGAGGACCTGATCGAGCCGCGTCTCGTCGTAGCCGTCGTCGATCATGTCGTCGCGCAGCGCCTTGAAGGCGGCCTCCCGCAGCGGGGTGAGCTCGGCGCGCGACGCGCCCTGCGTGTGGAAGGCGACCGCGGTGTCGGCCGGGAGGCGGAAGAACGCCGGCGGCGGCGCGGCGTCCTGCGCCGTGGCCGGCGCGAGGGCCAGCGTGAGGGGCGACCGCCGGCTCGCGAAGCGCAGCGTGAGGCCGACCTCGACGTCCGCGCGGCCCCACGTGAGGTCGACGTTCAACCTCTCGATCTCGCGCAGGAACCCCGCGGCGAGCTCCTCGCCCAGCGCCCCCGCGCTGCCGTCGTCCTCGTCCGCGTCGTCCGTGTCGCTCGCCTCCTCCACGGCCTGGCGGAGGGTCCGCTCCGAGAGCTCGATCCGCGCGTCTGCGTCGAGCGGCTCGCGGGCCACGACCTGGACGAGGTAGGCCGCGGCGGTCTCGATGTCCTCCACGTCCGTGCCGCAGAGCAGGCGCGCGCCGTCCCGCCGCTCGCCGGGATCGAACGCGCAGGCCCAGGGCGGCGCCTCCTCGTCGGGCTCGGCGTTACGCGCGCGCTCCACGCGCAACAGGCCCGGGTGCTCCTTGAGCTCCTTGAGCACGAAGCGATCGGCCAGCCGCGGCACGTCCCGCTCCGCGACCGACAGCGAGGCCACGGCGTGATCGCCCGTGGTGCCCAGGAAGGCGACGTCGAGCGGCCTGTCCAGATCGACGATCCCGGCGAGGTCCGGGCCCACCGCTTGCTCGAGCACCTTCGTGGGGTCCGTGGAGCCCATGGTGAACACGAGCGCGCTGCTCGGCAGGAGCTGCGTGGCGTTGTCCCAGGTCCGCTTCGGATCGGCGATCCTCAGCACGAAGGCGAGCTCCGCCGGCTCGGTCGCGGGCTGCGCCGCCGCGACCGAGGGCGCGGTGATGGCGGGGCGCGGCGCCGCGGGCAGCGGCGCGACGGGAGCTCGCTGGGGAGCTGGAGCGCCGGCGCACGCGGTGACGAGGGCGATCGGGAGGAGGGCGGCGCGCTTCATGGATGCGCCGATCGTCGCGCTCGAACCGGGCCCCTGGCAAGTGGGGTGTCACTTCGGGAGCTTCATCACCGTGCCTGCGGCGCTGTTCGTCCAGTAGACGCTTGTCGCGTCCACGGTGATGCCCAGCGGATGATCTTGCCCTGTCGCGAGCGTCTCGGGATCGCCGCCTCCGATGGGCACCCTCTTCACGCTGCCGTCGTCGTTCGTCCAGTACACGTTCTCGGCGTCGATCGCGAGCTTCTGCGGGTTGCGCTGCCCCTCCGCGAGCGCGACGGGGCTGCCGCCCTCGAGCGACACCTTCATCACGGTGCCTCCGCCGTCGTTCGTCCAGTAGACCGCGGCGGCGTCCACGGCGATGTCCTTCGGCTTGAGCTGCCCCTCCGCGAGCGCGACGGGGGCGCCGCCCGCGACAGGCACCTTCATCACCGTGCCTCCTTCGTTCACCCAGTAGACGTGGGTCGCGTCGACCGCGACGCCGAGCGGGGAGTCTTGCCCCTCCGCGAGCGCGACGGGGGCGCCGCCCGCGATAGGCACCTTCATGACCGTGCCCTGGTCGGCGCTCGTCCAGTAGACGTTCGCGGCGTCGACCGCGATGCCCATGGCGTAGGTCTGCCCGTCCGCGAGGATCGTGGAATCGCCCTCGAACGACGCCTGCATGATGATCTCGAGGCCGGAGTCGGTGAAATAGATCTGGCCGGAGGGGTCGAGCGCGATGCTCTGGGGGGCGAAGGGCGGGTCTCCCTCGAAGAGGAACGCCGCATTGCCGCCGCGGATAGGCACTGTCATCACCTGTCGAGCGACGGGATCGACCCAGTACGCCGTGGTGTCGTCGACCGCGATGTCCGTCGGCTCGACGCCGCCCGACGCCAGGACGAGGGGCTGGCAGCGCGACGCCTCGCACGGCGCTCCCAGGCAATAATGGCCGCAAGCGCCGCAGTGATCCGGATCGGACGTCTTGTCGACGCAGGCGCCGCCGCAGAAGGACAGGCCATCCTGGCAGCCGGGCGCGTCGCCCCCGGCCCCCGTCGCGGCCACGGCCACGGCGTCGCCTCCGCCCCCGCCGGAGGTCCCCGAGCTCGTGGCATCGGAGCTCTCAGGATCGAAGTCTCGATCTTCGGGGCTACACGCGGACAAAACAAGCACGCTCATCAGGAGGAAGCGGTTCATGGCGCGTAGTGTACACGGAACGCGGGAGCACGTCGGCGAGCCTGCCTCGGAGCGCTCGTGCTGATCGCCGCTGTCGGGCGCTGTCGTGTCAGCGGGCCAGCGCGACGAGCGACTCGGGCATTCCGAGGTCGACCAGGGTCGGCCGCACGAGGGAGAAGAGCTCGAGCCAGATGCGATCGAACTCCGCCTCGAGCGGCGTCGCGGTCCTCCCCGATACCGACCGGCGACGTTCGATGACCCCATCTCCGGTGCGGCACCGGATGTGCCGGACAGGAGCGTCGTCGAGCGCCCACCGGTGGAGCTCCTCGGGGAGCTCGCGGAGCGCGCGACTGAGCCTCTCGAAGGCTTCCGGGGTCAACAAGAGATCGTGGCGTGTCCCGGTTCGCTCCTCGGAGCCCGAAGGCCCGATCCAGTGGCACCTCACCGCGCCATGGCCGCCCGCGGTCAGCGTGGCCTCCCAGCCGGCAAGCGACGCGGAGAAGCCGGGGACGAACGCGAGATCGATCTCCATCCGCATCGTGTCTGGCGAGAGGGGCCGCGAGGCGCGCGCCTCAGCGAGCCGGAGCCATGCCCCCTTCGTCGAGCGCCGGCCAGGCTGGCCGGAGCGGGAGGACGAGCACATCGAGCGCCGCGGGCAGGGATACCGGGGTCGCCGCGTGCAAGCAGAACTCCCGGCCAGGCCCGAGCACCATCTGGCGCATCCACAGGCCGGCGCTCCCCTGGTCCAGCGCCGGCGCGAGCCGAGCGAAGAGCTCACCGTAGGACACGCCGTCCGGTTTGCCGAACCAGTGGGCGTAGCCGGGCGCGCTCAGGGCTGCTCCGCCCCGCAGGCGATACAGCCCGCCAGCCCCGCCGCTGGCCACCGCGGCCGCCGCGTCGTGCGGCGCCGTGCGGCTGGCGGAGACCGCGGCCTCGTTCAGCGCGCCGAGCGCACCGAAGTCGTTCACCAGGTACCAGTCCTCGTAGACGTCGCCGCCGCCGGCCGCCCACGGCGCCCCGGAGAGCCCGACGCTGAACGACCGGAGAAAGCCCGACGCGGGCGCCGCGGCGAGCGCCGCATGGAAGGCTCGCTGCCGGCGCTCGTACTCCTCCGCTGCGGTCTCAGGTCGTCTCCAGTGCCAGAAGACATAGGCCAGCATGGACTCGCCGTTCGTCCTTTCCTCGGAATACCTCACGTCTTCGCCGATGCCGGATGCTCCATGTTCATGTAAACCCCGCCCGCTTCGAGCTCATCCAGCATCTGGTGGAGCCGCTTTTCCCTGGTCTCCTGCCGCTTCGCCTTGTCGATCCATCCGATATAATCGTTCTGCTGGTACGCGGGGCGGGCCTTGTAGGCATCCATCAAGCCACGCTCGTTCAGCGCGTTCTCGACGAAATCGGGGATCGGGTGCCTTGGCCTTCTCAGGCCCGACGCGTCGGCGCTCATCGCTTCCTCGTTATACCGGCGCGCGGCGTGGAGGTGAAGCGAAGGCTCGGGGCGCCCCGGGCGCCCCACGGGCAGGGTGCGCCCGTGGTGGTGGATGAAACTTTTGCCGCGGTGGAGCGTCTCAGCTCCCCGGAGGTTCCGCCCGATGCCCAGACGTCGTGGTCTCTTCCTTGCGTTCTCCCTTCTTTGCCCGGCGCTGCTCTCCGCCGGGTGTGCCCAGCCGATCGACGCTCCCGACGCGACCGCGTACGTGCTGCTCGATCCCGCGGCGCGCGCTCGCTGGACCGTGGCCAGCGACGGCTGGCAGGGCGCGCCGATCCTGCCGGTCGCCCTCGACGTGGAAGAGACAGCCGTGCTGCGCGGCCCGGAGGGCGCGGAGCGGATTCCTCTGCGCGGGGGCATGCTCGCGCACGTGCGCGGCCCCGAGGGCGAGATCCGATGGCTCGCGCTGGGGGAGGAGGCGCGGGACGACCGCCTGACGCTGCACTCGAGCAAAGCGGCCGCGGCGGCGCTCGCGGCGCTCGTCGGCGGCGAGATCTCCCCGCGCCGCGACGGCATGTGGACGCTCACAGCGCCGGACCTGCTGGAGCGTGGCTCTTTCCTCGAGCCGCCCGAGGGCGTGATCGAGGCCCTGCCCGACGCGCAGCGCGATCCCGGCGATCCCGCCGCGTTCGCGCCTTCGGCGGCGCAGGACGCCCTGGACGCGCTCGCCGCGGTGCCCGCGGCCGCCAGAGGCGGCGCGCTGGAGCCTGGCAGCGCGGAGGCGGAGCTGGTCGGCCTCTACGCCGCGGGGCTGCGGACGCTCCTCCTGGACGCGTCCGGGGGCTTCACGCTCGAGGACCGCTGCACCGGCGAGGTGGTCGCGACCGGCGAGTACTCGGCCGCGGGCGATCGCGTGATGCTGCGATCTGCGGGGGCGGCGCCGATGGTGCTGGGCCGGCAGCAGGATAGGCTGTTGCAGCCGGGCGGGGTGGCCTTCGCGCCGCTCGCGCCCGAGCCCTCGGGGCGCGGCGAGACGGAAAGCGAGCTGCTCGGGAACGGCGGTGAGGAGTGACCATGAAGCGCAGGCATTTGCTGGGAGCGACTGCAGCAGGGCTCGCGGCCACCGCGTGGCCCGCGTTCATCCGCGACGCGTTCGGCGACGGCGCCGCGTGCGACGAGACGGGCAAGCCGGCGGCCGCCCCGGGGTCGCTCGTCCAGGTCTCGGCCGCGTTCCGCCGCGCCCGGCAGGCGAACAGGGCGCTGCTCGTCTTCGTCATTCCTGTCGATGACAGCGCCAAATGGGAGCGCGGCCACGCGTTCGGCGAGCTGCTCAACTTCGGTTCGGACGGGGATCTCGCACCGCTCGCGGGCGTCGAGGTCGTCTGCGCGACCATGGCCGATCTGAAGAAGCTCGTGCCCGGCGCCGGCAACGGGGAGCCGCTCCTGGTGGTGGTCAGGACCGACAAGGTGCCCGTCGCCGCGACGCAGCTCGACGTCGCGCTCCCGAGCTACGACGGAATGCGCCGCATGGCGGCCGGGGGCTGGGAGGAGCAGCTGAAGCACGACGACAAGATCGCTGCGCAGCGGATCGGCGCGCTAGGCGCGCTGCTCCGGAAGGGCCTTGGCGCCGACGGGCGCAACGTGGAGGCCAGCGCCGCGAGCGTGCGCGCGCGGCTCGTGAAGGCGCCGCCGGCGGGCGCGCACTGGGCGATCGCCAGCGGCTGCGGGATCGACGTCGAGGGGGCCAGGGACAGCGGGCTCATGGCCTGCGGCATGGGGCACGTGCCCTCCAAGTCACGGCGCTTCCTGTACTTCTTCGCGGTCGACGGGCGCGGGGCCTCCACGCGTTGATCCCGGTCGGCCTCACGCTCCAGCCCGACGCGGCGTTCCTCGACCTGCTGGCCGAGGTGATCCTGCGCGACGCCGACTACTACGAGGTGGCGCCCGAGACGCTCTGGCGCGTGCCGGACGCCGCCGAGGCCGATCTCCAGGAGAACGGCTTTCACCGCCGCTTCGCCGAGCTCGCGCGCCTGTCGGACCGGCCGTTCGTCGCCCACGGCGTCGGCTGGTCGCTCGGCGGCGCCTCGGCCGCCGACGCGGGCCGGCGCGCCCGCTGGCTCGCGGCCCTCCGGCGAGACAACGCGATCTTCCGCTTCCGCTGGTACACCGATCACCTCGGGATCAGCGCGCCCGCCGGGCTTTCGGCCGGGCTGCCGCTCCCGATGCCCATGAGCGCGCACAGCGCCGCGGTCGCCCGCCGCGCGCTCCGGGCGATGCAGGCCGTCGTGGAGGACGTCGGCGTCGAGAACAGCGTGAGCTACTTCGTGCTCGGCGACCCGCTGGACGAGCCGCGCTTCCTCGAGCGCATCCTGAGGGCGCCGCGGACGCACCTGCTGCTCGACCTGCACAACGTCCACACCATGGCGGAGAACTTCGGCTTCGATCCGGCGGAGTACGTGGCGCGGCTCGATCTCGCCCGGGTGATCGAGATCCACCTCTCCGGCGGCGGCCCGAGCGATCCGGGCTGGCTGCCTTCCGGCCGGGTGTTGCGGCTCGACGGCCACGACGACGCCGTGCCGGAGCCGGTGTGGCGCCTCCTGGACGAGGTCGCGCCGCGCTGCCCGAACCTGCGCGGGGTGACCCTGGAGCGCATGGAGGGCACGGTGCACGGCGCCGACGACGCGGCCGCCGTGCGGGAGGAGCTCCGCCGCGCGCGGCGCGCGCTCGGCCGGCGCGGGAGGCGCGGGTGAGCGGGGCGCAGGCGCACGCGCGTTACGAAGCGCTCGTGGCCCGCGCGATGACCGCCGAGGATCCCGTGGCCGCGCTGCGCGCCGCGGCCGAGGATCCGGCGCTGCCGCCCGCGCTCCGGCGGGCGCTGCTCGGTGTGGACGAGGACGGCGTGAGGATGTCGGCGCTGCTCGTGGCGCGGCTGCGCTTCGAGCGGCTCCTGCGCGGCTCGCCCGAGGCCGAGGCGTGGTTCGACCGCGATCCTGCGGAGTTCAGCGCCGTGTTCCGGCGCTACCACGCCGAGGTGCCGCCCACCGCCTTCTTCCCGCCGGGCGAGGCCCGCCTGTTCCGCGGGTGGATCGAGGCGCAATCCTCCGCTGCGCGCGACCCACAGCCTCGATGACCGCCAGGCCGTGGTCGGATCGTCTTCCTGCTTTCCGCCTTCGGTGGCTCATCTGACGTGCGTGAAGCCTGAGCGGCGCTCACTGCGCCATGACTGCCCCGCACGTCTGGCGCGCGAGCTGCTCCTGCGTGAGCGTCTGGAGCATGTCGACCAGCGCGGCCACCCCGGCCGGAATCGGGACGCAGGCCGGCCATTCCCCGCACTCGTCCCCGACATCGACGACCGCGCCGTCGACCTGGATCCGGAACAAGATCCCGTCCACCTCTCGCGTGTCGACCCCATACAGCACGGGCGCCGCCGTGAGCGCCGCGACAACATCGGGGTGGTCGAGCGCATCCGCGACGTCGCCGGCGCTCACCGCCTCCCCGCAGCTTCCAAGCTCCTGCGAGCACACCGGCAGCGACGTCTCACTCCCGATGCTGCGCCGCTCGAACGAGAAGGCACGGCACGGCGAAAGCGTGCTGGTCTCCTGGGTAGGTCCGAATCCTCCGAGCGTTCCCCAGCGGATCGTGTCCGCCACGCACCCGCAGCCATCCGCGCCGCCGCTCCCGCCGGGGCTCTCGCTGCCGTCCCCTGGCGAGCACGCCGCGGTCAATCCCCCCAGAAGCCCGCCTGTCAAAACAAGCAATCCCCAACGATTCCGCATTTCAAGCCTCCCACAGCGGCGCCGGCAAGCTCCGGACCGGGCCGCGCTGCCGCGAGGATACGCCCGTTCGAGATGACTTTGTGGCCGCGCTGCGCGCCGCGGCCGAGGATCCGGCGCTGCCACCCGTGCTCCGGCGGGCGCTGCTCGGCGCGGACGAGGACGGCGTGAAGATGTCGGCGCTGCTCGTGGCGCGGCTGCGCTTCGAGCGGCTCCTGCGCGGCTCGCCCGAGGCCGAGGCGTGGTTCGACCGCGATCCTGCGGAGTTCAGCGCCGCGTTCCGGCGCTACCACGCCGAGGTGCCGCCCACCGCCTTCTTCCCGCCGGGCGAGGCCCGCCTCTTCCGCTGCTGGATCGAGGCGAACGCGGGTTCGAGCGGAGGGGCGGCGGACGGCGCCGGGAGCGGCTCGCCCGCGCCCTCTGCAGGAGACGCGCTCAGGGGTTGAACGTGGCGACGAAGACGTCGGAGCCCGCGGCGTAGGGGATCGGGCCCGTCCCGAAGTCCACCGCCGAGCTCGCGGCGCCGGTGAGCGCAATCGTGCCGTTCGGAGTGATGGTCATGTCGTTCGTGTCGGCCCCGAAGCTGAGGGTCCAGACCTCCGCGCCGCTCGCGTCGAGCGTGGCGAGCCCGTGCCCGGCGACGACGATGTCGCCCGTGGGAGCCACCGCGACGGCGTTGCCGAAGGGGACCGAGTCGCTGAAGACGTACGCGCCGGCGGCGTCCAGCTTGAGGAGCACGGGGCCGGTAGGCAGCACGCCGCCGCCGAAGTCGACGGTGCCGTCCGTGGTGCCGGCCACGAGCACCTCGCCGGCCGCGTTGACGGCGACTGACCAGCTCGCATCCGCGGCGGTGCTGCCGGGCGGGATCGACGGATCCGGCGTGAACGGCCGGTTCCAGAGCACGGTGCCCGTCGGGGCGCGCTTGGTGACGGTGAGCTGCCCGACGGCGGACTCCGGCGAGGTCACCGTCAGCACGTTGCCGGCGCCGTCGATCGCGAGATCTGCGTTGTATATCGAGTCGGCCCATTCTGCGATCCGCTGCTTCCAGAGGACGTCGCCCGCGGGGCTCAGCTTCGCCAGGAAGGCGTTCGGCAGGTCCTCGTGGTTGACGTAGACGAGATATGCGTTGCCGAGGGCGTCGATCGCGATCTGCTCTGGGGTGAAGTCGAGGCTGTAGTCGACGCCTATCGTCCCCTCGATAGGTCCCTGCCTCCAGATCGGATTGCCATCGCGGTCGAACTTGACCACGAAGGCTGCATCTGAGGGTATGCCGTGGTCGAAGATGGGTAGGCACTGGCCGAACCCCATGGCGGGGAGCCCCGACCCGTAGGCGCCGGCGAGCCAGACATCGCCGCTCTCATCGACGGTCATGGCATACGGACGGTCCTCGAAGCGCTTGCTCCAGAGCAGCGTGCCCGAGGGATCGAGCTTGAGCAGGAAGCCGTCCCTCCACAACGGGGTGCTGGTGATCGGGCCTGCGCCGAAGTCGACGGTCCCCGTGAAGGTGCCCGCGACGTAGGTGTTGCCTGCGGCGTCGTTCTCGATGAGCAGGCCCTCGTCGGCGCCGGTGCCGCCGTATCCGCGCGCCCACGGCGGCAGCACGGGGCACGAGGGCTCGCCGTCGCAGCTCTCGTCCGCCGGAGTGGCGCAGATCTCCTGTGTCGGGGTCACCTCGCCCGTGCAGGGGCCGTAGCCGAAGCCGTCGGGCCTGCAGGTCTGCGTCCCGGCAGCGCAGGCCCCGACGCCCCTCGTCCCGGTAGGGCCGGAGTAACACACGACGACCGAGCCCGGCACGCAAGGCTCTGCCGGGTCGCCGCCGCTGCCGCCCGCGCCGCCGCTGCCGCCCGCGCCGCCGCTGCCGCCCGCGCCGCTGGCGCCCGCGCCGCTGCCGCTCCCCGTGCCGCCGCTGATCGCCGGGGGATTGAATGTGGCTACATAGATATCCGAGCCTCCAGCGTACGCGATCGGGCCAGTCCCGAAGTCCACCGCGCTCCGCGCGCTGCCGGTGACAGCGACCGTGCCGCTCGGAGCGATAGTGATATCCGACGGGCCGGCGGCGAAGTCGACCGACCAGAGCTCGGTGCCCTCGGCGTCGAGCAGGGTGAGCCCCGGCCCGGCCACGAGGAGGTTGTCGGCGGGATCGACGGTGATCCTCGCGCCTGGTATCGGGCGGTCGAAGACATGATCGCCGTCCGGCTCGAGCTTGATGAGAATGTAGGAGAACGTGTCGTAGTTCACGATCCCCGCGAATATATCGTTTGTCGAGGTGACCGCCACCGATACGGCAAACCAGTTCCATGTGTCTTCGGGGCTCTGGTATTGCCATAGCAAATCTCCCGACGGAGAGAGCTTGGATATGAACAGGCCGTTGTGGAATTCGTCGGGGTAAAGGGCTGAGTGTGCCACTATCGCATTGCCTGCGCTGTCGACCGTGAGGCTTATCTCTCTGCTGATGAACCCTATCATGGAACGCGTCCAGAGGGTGTTGCCCGCGGTGTCCAGCTTCGTCACTCGCGTGACCTCATTCACGTCGTAGGCTACGTACACATTCCCCAGGGCATCGGCGACCATCTCTTGAACGGTGAAGTGAGTTGGTACGCCGGATTCGTTCTCGAGGCCCGTGCTCCAGATGTGGTTGCCGTCTTGGTCGAGCTTGGCCACGAACAACCCGTAGAAATTGAGAGGTCCCGGCAGGGCGCATCCGCCGAAGTCGAGGCCTGTCGGCCAGCCCGTATAGCCGTCGTCGTAGCGGCCGGAGAGCAAGACGTCACCGTTCCCGTCGACGGTCACGGCACCGCCGATCTCTGTGTGGATTGTGCCGAAGCGCTTGCTCCACATCAGCGCGCCCGAGGGATCGAGCTTGAGCAGAAAGACGTCCTCTTTACCTGCGCTGGTCAGAGGGCCGGCGCCGAAGTCGACCGTCCGTTCGAAAGAGCCCGTGACATAGTAGTTGCCCGCGGTGTCGCTGGCGATGGACAATCCGCTATCGGCGCCGAGACCGCCAAAGCCGCGCGCCCACGCCGCCGGCTGAGGGCAATGAGGGACGCCGTCGCAGCTCTCGTCTTCCGGTGTGGCGCAAGCTTCCTCCGCAGGGAGCACCTCACCCGTGCAGGGGCCGTAGCCAAATCCGTCGGACCGACAGGTTTGCGTCCCGGCAGTGCAGCGTCCGACGTTCCTGGTCCCGTCAGGCCCGGAGTAGCACGCCACGATGGCACCCGGCACGCATGTCGCTGGCGAGCCGCCGCCGCCGGTCGAGCTGCTCTCCCCGCCGCTACCGCCGTCGCCTGCGGAGCCGCCGCTGCCTGCGGCTCCGCCGTTGCCGCCGCTGCCGGCGGAGCCGCCGCTGCCTGCGGAGCCGCCGTTGCCTGCGGAGCCGCCGTTGCCGCCGCTGCCGGCGGAGCCGCCGCTGCTTGCGGAGCCGCCGCTGCCTGCGGAACCGCCGCTACCGCCGTCGCCTGCGGAACCGCCGCTGCCGGTAGAGCTGCTCTCCCCGCCGCTACCGCCGCCGCCGGTAGAGCTGCTCTCCCCGCCGCTACCGCCGCCTGCGGAACCGCCGCTGCCTGCGGAGCCGCCGCTGCCTGTAGAGCCGCCGCTGCCTGCGGAGTCGCCATTGCCGCCCTCGCCCGAGGAGCCACCCGTGCCCGCGGAACCGCCGCCGCCATCGGCCGCGGAACCACCGCCGCCATCGGCCGCGGAACCACCGCTACCATCGGCCGCGGAACCACCGCCACCATCGGCCGCGGAACCGCCGCCGCCATCGGCCGCGGAGCCGCCGCCGCCATCGGCCGCGGAGCCGCCGCCGCCATCGGCCGCGGAGCCGCCGCCACCATCGCCGCCTCGGATGGGCGGCTTGCACGCGGCCATCGTGACGAGCGCCGCGAGACATACCCAGGCTGGGCCGTGGAGGGGAAGCCTGGATGTTGAATCGATTGCTTCGGGGGTTCTGGCCATGCCGCTTCCGATGCTCGGGACGGGTGCGGCATTCAGCGTACGATGAGCGTGAAACGCATCAGCACGTCATGGTGGTTGCGGTGAGGACCATCGAGGAACGCTGGCTCTGGGCGCGGCACAGCACGCTTGTCGCACGCGAGGCGGCGTCAAGGTGCGAAGTGGAAGACCTCGAATCAGGAGCGATCGCCGGACCTGGGGTGCACGCGCTGGAACGACGCTGCGCCTCCTGCGTCTCCGCGTGATCGTCGTTGCCGGATCTGCGCCTGTGCAGCCGGCGACGAGCGCAAGACTCCTCGAGAGGAAACTCAGCAGCGCGGCGGGCTCCACGGAAAACGAGAGCACGCCCGCAGCGCTCCGGTGGCAGAGCCTGCTTTGAATGTCAGTTCATGTTCAGCCCCCGACTCTCGGATAGACCCGTGCGTCCGCCGGGCAGCCCGCGCCACCCGGCCTTCCCGCGGCGCCCGCCGCGCATGTCACCGCCTCTGATGCGACCCCCGGGCAGCACATTCACGACGGCGGACCGAGAGCACCCTGCGCAGCGCAGCCAGGGCGGGTGTAGCCTCGGCATCATGCCTCCGCGCCGGCTGCGCCTCGCCCTCGCCTTCGTCGCGCTCGCCGGCGCCAGCTTCGCCGGGTGCTCGCGGTGGCCCTCCGAGCGCCCCGCCGCGCCGGGACAGGACGTCGCGGGGGCAGGGGACGCCGCGCTGCAGCGGCCCTCCGGCCCGTCTCCCGCCCCCAGCGCACCCGCGCCCGGCGCGGCCCCGCAGGAGCCCGCGCCGCCGGGGCGGCCTCTCCTGTCGATCACGGACCACGCGGCGCTCGCCGAGCTCGAGGCCGCGGGCCTCGACTTCGGCTCGGTTCTCACGGGGGCGCCGCGCGCGCCCGCCTCCCTCGCCGCGCTGTCCCGCACCGCCGAGCTCGCCTCGATCGCGCGCGTGCTCGCCGACGACCTGCGGCAGGTCCAGCGCGCCGATCCGAGGAGCGGGACCAGCGTCGCCCGTCACGCCCACCGCCTCTTCGACGAGCGGTGGCTCTCCGCGGAGAGCGCGCGCTTCGAGCTCGTCGGCGTGGTGAACCGGATGGACCGCCGTCCGTTCCACGCCTCCGGCTGCGGCGAGACCCGCCTCGTGTACCGGCTCGCCTACGCCGCGGAGGCCCCGGCCGGAGCTCGCTCGCGCCTCCCGATGACCGCGTCGTTCGAGCTCCTCGCGCCCGCCGGCGACCCCCTCTCGTGCCGCCGCCTCGCGCAGGCCTGGTCGCGTGCCGGCGCGCTCTCGGGGCCGGACCTCGTCCGCTTTCTCACCTCGCCCGAGGGCCCGCTCGCCCCGGGCGCCGCCGATCGCGCGAACCTCGCGCAGCTCGTGGTGAACCTGCAGAGCGTCCGGTGGCCCTCCACCGTGCGCCCGGACCTCGGCGGGCACGCGGAGTACGTGCTCCGCGCCTTCCGCTGGGACGCCCGCGCCGGGCGCTACGCGCCGCTCGCCCTCGAGAACACCCCCGACGTCGCCCGGCTCTCGCGCGACCCGGCGCGGCGCGAGCGGCTGCGCGCCTGGCTGTCGGCCCCCGAGAACCTCGCGCGCCTCGACGAGGGGACCGCGCTCCTGCCCGAGGAGTTCCTCGCCACGAAGGCGCTGTCGGCGACGCCCCACGGGCTCGCGCGCCGCGCCAACCGGCCCTTCCGCGTGCTGTTCGAGCCCCGCGACTTCGCAGGCGTCGATTTCGGCGGCCTCTCGCGCGTCCGCTCGCCCGAGGGGCTGCTCCGGCGGCTCGACCAGATGACCTGTCCCGGGTGCCACCAGAGCGGGTCCGTCGCCGGCTTCCACCTGCTCGGGCAGGAGCCCCCTGGCCGCGTCCAAGATGCGCTGTTCACCGTCGAGTCCGCGCACCTCGCGGGCGATCTCCCGCGCCGGCGGGCGGTGGTCGAGGCCATCGCTCGGGGCGCCGCCCCGGACTACGAGGTGCCGTATCCCGAGCGAGGCGACGGCGCGCGCGGCGGGTACGGCGCGCGTTGCGGGCTGGGCGACCCGAGCTTCGCGGGCTGGGCCTGCGCGGAAGGGCTCGTGTGCTCCGCGTACGACGCGCCTCAGGAGGACCGCGCGACCGTCGGTGTCTGCCTGCCGGCGGCGCCGGAGGTCGGCGACCCGTGCCAGGTCGGCGCCGTCGTCCCCCACGCCGACCCGCACCGCGATCGCGCCGCGGCGGCGCAGCCCGGGGCGTGCCCGCTCGCGGCGGTGTGCAACACGAGCCCCGTCGGGTTCCCCGGCGGCATGTGCACAAGCAGCTGCGTCGCGCTCCCGGAGGAGGGCGTCTGCGGCGCCATCGCCGTGCTCGACCCGTTCAACCGCTGCCTCGCCCGCGGGACGGTGTTCACCGAGTGCCTGAGCCGCCACGTCACGCCCGCGGGCCTGCGCCGCTGCTCGAGCGAGGCGCCCTGCCGCGAGGACTACGTGTGCGCCAGGACGAGCTCGGGCGAGGGCGCCTGCATCCCGCCGTACTTCCTGTTCCAGCTCCGGGTCGACGGCCACGCGGTGCCGTGACCCGCCCGGCGCCCCGCGGCGTCGCCGGCGGAAGGGAACAGCGCGCCTTCGGGGTGGAGATCTCGATAGAGCCCCAGGACCCCCGGAAGATCCCCCGCCTGCGCCCCACGGACAATGCCGTCGAGTATTGCAGAGCCCGCCCGCTCATCGCCGCCCTGTCGCATCTCCATTCGATATCACCGCGCCCCGGACGACAGAAGTCATGCCGGTGCGCTGCGAAACAAAGTCCTTGCTCGAGCCTGTCCGTTATAGTAGATATTTGTCCTATAAAACGGACGAAGCGGATTGAAGCCGCTGTCCGCTCCTTTCCTGGCCTCGTCGGCGCTCGAGGCGCGCGCGTTGTCGGAAGCTCGACCTCACCGTCTCCGCTTCCGGGACGACGCGCTGCGATCTGAGCTCACAGGCCGATTCTCAAAGGTGCCTGGCCGCGAACGCCGCGGCGGGCGGACGCGAAGGTCTATCCAACGAACGGAGCTGAACGCCATGACCATCGATTCTCATGACAGCGATCACAGGAGCGATGCTTCGACTCCCGACGCCCCGAAGCCCGTGAGCTCCGAGGGCGCCGCGAGGCGACCGGGGGCCGAGAAGGTCGCAGGCCGGCGCGCCTTCATGAGTGTTGCCGGCTCGCTCGCCGTGGGAGGCGTCCTCGCCGCGAGCCCCGGTGTCGCCAATGCAGCGCGGGGCAGGGGCGTCGACGATCTGCTCGACGGTATCGATCTGTCGCGCCGCGATCCGCGCGTCTCACCGCTCGACCACGAGCTCCGCCTGCGCGCGCTGCGCGTGCGCGTGGAGGCCGCGGTCGACGATTTCGAGGAGCCGATCGCGCCGCACCCGGACAACGGCGACGAGGCGCGCTATCGGAACAAGATCGGGACGGACACGCGCGGCCTGCCGCACGACGAGCGAGGCGAGGTGGACCTGGCAGCGTACCGCGTGGCGGCGAAGGCCCACGCGTCGCGCGAATGGGACGATTTCGAGGCGATCCCGCTCGGCGGCACGCGCAAGCTGGTCAATCCGATCGGCACGCTCGCCGCCAGCCTGATCGGAAAGACCCCGGCCCAGTTCGGTGTGCCCCCGGCCCCCGCGCTGGCGAGCGCCCAGAAGGCCTCCGAGGCGGTCGAGGTCTACTGGAAGGCGCTCCTGCGGGACGTGCCGTTCGAGAGCTATGCCAGCAGCAGCGACGTGGAGGACGCGCTCGACGAGATCGATCGCCTGTCGGGCTACACCGGCCCCCGGGTCGGCGGCCGCGTCACGCTGGACACGCTGTTCCGAGGCAGCGTCACCTACGTCGATCCCCGGGATCGCTCGGGCAGGACGGCCAGGCACGTGGTTCCTCCCGGCGTGCTCGACGGCCCTTACATCTCGCAGTTCCTCCTGCGAGACATCCCCTATGGCCCGCAGGTGATCGGGGGCGCGATCCGCACGGCGCTGCCGGGCAACGACTTCCAGACCGATTACGCCGAGTGGCTCGCGGTGCAGAATGGGCGCGCTCCCACCCGATCGATCGCATTTGACCCGGTGCGCCGCTACATCTCGACTGGGCGCGATCTGGCGGAGTACGTGCATGGCGGCGCGTCCAGCTTCTGGGGCGCAGCGCTGCTCCTCGGCGCGGCCCGCAGCGCGAACCCGAACGCCCCGGGGGGCATCGCGGCCCCCCTGAGCCCCACGAACCCCTACCTCACGTCGGAGACGCAGGCCTCCGCGGCCGCGACCTTCGCGCTCGCCTACCTGCAGGGCCTGCTCCCCTTCGGCACGTCGCGCGTGATCCGCGCCGCCTACTGGCAGAAGTGGTTCGTGCACCGCAGCATCCGGCCCGAGGCGTACGGCGGGCTGGTCCACCGCCGGCTCGCGGACGACGCGCGAGAGTACCCGCTGCACGACGACATCCTGAGCTCGCTGGCGGTCGAGCTGACGTTCGACACGTTCGGGAGCTACCTGCTTCCGCAGGCCTTCCCGGAGGGCGCCCCGATCCATGGGTCCTATCCGGGCGGCGCCGCCGCCATCGCGGGCGTCAATGTGACGCTCCTGAAGGCCTTCTTCGACGAGGACCATGTCATCGAGGATCCGTTCGTCCCCGATCCGGCCGATCCGACCCGGCTCGTTCCGTACAGCGGGCCGCCCCTGACCGTGGGCGGTGAGCTGAACAAGCTGGCGACCAACGCCGCCTTCGGGCGCAACTGGGCGGGCATCCACTGGCGCACGGACGCCGCGGCGTCGCTGGCGCTCGGTGAGGAGGTGGCGATCAGCCTGCTCCGGGACGAGCGCCGGACCTTCCGCGAGCCGTTCGAGGGCTTCACGTTCACCAGGTTCGACGGCACGCGGATCACGGTGTGAATCGGCCCCTCGCTGGCGTTTGAGCCAGCGGAGGCCCAGCGGCAGCTCAGGGGCAAAACACGATGTCGTAGTCTTCCCCGGCGCAGGCGGCCATCGACTCCTGATCATCCCCGGACCACGAATACGCGTCCTTGCATGCCTCTTCGAAGTACATGGCCACGGGGCTCGCGGGATCGTCCCGATCAGGGCTCACGCAGGAGATCGTCGCGCCGCTTGCGTCCTTGTAGCGACCCACCTCCGGGCACCCCGCGAGGAGGCTCGTCGGGCACGACAGCGTCCGGCAGTCCGGCAGGCCGACGGGCACGATCGCCAGGGGGAGGTTGTGCGCGTCCACGTGGCTGATGTTGTACCAATCGAAGTCGTTGAAATCGGTGTTGAGGGTCATCTCGGCCAGCGTGTGTCGGCCGCCGCCGGGGTCCGACCCGGCATACGCCCAGTAACGCAGGGACGACAGCGGCTCCTCGCTGGTGCCCACGTCGCGGCACGCGAACTGCCCCGGGCCGAGCTCCCCGCCCTCGATGAGGCTCCCGAGGAACTGGAGCGGCTGGTCGCACTTGTTGACGAAGGCCAGGGTGGTCTTCCCATCCCCGGAGGTGCGGCAGTCGACCTCGCCCGGATTGACGGGCGGCTGGCCTGTCGACGCGCTGCTGGCTTCGCTCGACGAGGCTCCGCCGGTCGCGCTGGACGCGGAGCTGACCGAGGTGGATCCGCCGCCCGTCGCGCCGGAGGATGTGTCCTGCTCGGGGGACGCGCAGCCGGCATCGAGCAGCGCAATGGCGAGCAGTGCGGCCGCGGTCTTCCCATGTGGCGACATGATGGTCCTCCTTGCGGACTCGGTGGTCGGAGGAGGATGAGGATACCGAAAGCCTTGTCCACCGAGAAGCCGTGTCCCGCGAGCAATGACCAGCGCGGACTCGGGACCTCGCGCGTCCTTCAGGGCGCCTGGCAGGACACGCGGTGGATCGGCTCCTCTTTCCCTTCACCGACCGTCACGTAGTCCCATCCGCCGGGCACCCACGCGATCGCCTCGGCCTGCTCCTCGTCGGGCGACGGCAGCACGCAGGGCGGGCCAGCCAGCGCCTGCGCCACGGTCTGAGCCGGTGGGATCGGGTAGTAGAGCACGTGCGAGGAAGTGCGCAGCAGCACGCCTGTGCCGTCCGGGTGGACGTCGCCGCTGGTGAAGCGCGCGCTCCCGGCGGGCGGTTCGATGGAGCCCGTCCGGACGAGCGTTGCTGGCGCGCCGGCGGCGGGCAGCGCGGGCAGCTCGTAGACGCCCGAGCTGCCGTCATTGACCTTCGTCACGAGGGTGATCGCTCCGGTGGTGGGGTGAATGAGCAGCGTCTCCGCGTCGTGGCCTCCGTCGGGGTACGAGAGCACGAACACCTCGGCGGTCGAGGCGAGCGGCGCTCCTCCGAGCGTGTCCGGCTCCGGCACGCCGTAGATCGTGTAGCTGTCGCGCTCGCCGTCGTTGTCGCCGATGTCCGCGAGGAAGAGGCAGCTGCCCCCGCCCGAACGACAGGGCCCGCGCGCGATGTCCTCCCAGTCGATCGCTGCCGCGCCGGCCACGGTCACCTCGGCCCGCAGCGCGCCGTTGAACCCGATGGCGAAGAACCGGGGGTCATCGCCGTGGTCGTTGTGAACATAGAGCGTGTCCGGGTGCAGCCCGCTGGCGACGACACCGGAGCACTCGTCGATGTCGCCCGGCGGGAGCGCGCCGATTCGCGCGGCCCCCGTGCAACGAGGGCAGCCCGACTCCCGCACCTCCGGCGGATCCGAGGCCCCGCAAGCCGCCAGGAGCAGCGAGAGCGCGAGCGCCGGCGCCGCAGAGCGCCGTGCCAAGGCGCCTGGTGCAGGCCCTCCCTCCGGATGGGGCGCCTGGAGGCGGCGCGGTGGCAGCTGCGGAGCGCGAAGGATCTCGAGCGCAGACGTCGGTGACATGAGCATTGCGGTTCGGTGACGTTTTCGCACGCTTCGCTCTGCTCGGCACGGCCGCTCGGCATGGCGGGATAGGCGTCGATGGCCGACGGGCGCCTGGGAGGAGCCGCGGCTCAGCCGGAGCGTCAGAGAGCCACGGCTCCGCTGGGCGTCAGGGCGCCGCGTTCTCCGCCCCGGGGGTCGGCGCCGTGGCGGCGCCCTCTCCGGTCAGGTCGGGCAGCCTGCCCCACGTCTGCCCATCGGCTGCCGCCTCGATCGGGTACTCGAACTGGGCGAGCACGTGGTCGCTCTCGGAGATGAGGTAGACGGTCTCGCCCCTGGAGGCGCTCACCTTCCAGGTCGCATAGAAACAGCTGCTCGGGCCGCCGTCCGGCAAGCACGCGGTGTGGGGCCCAGGGCCGTCCTCGGGCAGCTGGTCGCCGAGGATGAGCAGGTACGCGCCCGGGGCGAGCTGCGTGCCTTCGGGGAACCTGAGCGCGTCGACCGTGTTGCACTGCCCGCTGTCGTCGGAGTCGCACAGGCCGAGCCCGCCGAGGTCGGCCGAGCCCGGGCCCGGGTTGCCGAGCTCGATCCAGTCGCCGCCCTTGGCCGAGATCTCGTTCACCACGACGGTCGTCGTCGTGGTCCCGCCGCCCGTCCCCCCTTGGTCGCCGCCGCCTGTGCCGCTCGAGCTCTGGGACGTGGTGGTCGCGCCCGTGCCGCCCGTGCCCGGCGTGCCCGTGTCCCCGGGCTCGTCGCTCGAACCGCAGCCTCCCGCGCAGAGCGCAGCGAGGCAGAGCGCGGCGTATCGAAATTGTGCCATCACGATGTTCTCCTCGGCCCCAGCACACGGCGATCTCGGCGGTGTGTCAACCGTGCGTCAACGGGCGGCGCGCGCGGGCTCCCGTTCGCGCCCACCCCCGCCGTGGACGCGCGCGCGTCTGCAAAGCGCGCCGGCCGCGCCCCTCAGCGCGGCCGCGCCCCGTGGTCCGCGATCACGCTCGCGACGCAGCAGGTCAGCTTCTTCCCCATGCCGAGGTGCAGGAACTCGTTCGGACCGTGCGCGTTCGATTGCGGCCCGAGCACGCCGGTGATCAGGAACTGCGCCTCCGGGAACTTCTCTCCCAGCATCGCCATGAACGGGATCGTCCCGCCCTCGCCGATCCCCATCGCCGGCCGGTCGAAGAACGTCTTCGACGCCTTGCGCACCGCCGCGTCGAGCCAGGGCGCCGTCGCCGGCGCGTCCCATCCGGACGACGGCTCGCTCACGTGGAACCGGACCTCCGCGCCGTACGGCGGGTCCTTCTCCAGGGCCTCCTTCAGGGCCGTCGCCGCCTTCTTCGGGTCGAGGCGCGGCGGGAGGCGCATCGAGAGCTTCGCCCTCGTGAACGGGCGCAGCACGTTGCCCGCGCTGGCGATGGGGGGCAGGCCGTCGGCGCCCGTCACGGAGAGCGCGGGGCGCCAGGTGCGGTTCAGGAGGAGCTCCGCCGTGTCGCCGGTCACCGGGCACGCGCCCTTCACCCACGGCAGCTCGCACACGACCGACGCGCCCAGCACGTCGGCCGCGGCCCGCGCCTGCGCCGCTCGCTCGTCCGGGATCTGCACGTGCAGCGCGTCCACGAGGATGCGCCCGGTCCGCTCGTCCTCGATGCGCGACAGGAGCTGCCGCAGGATGCGGAAGCTCGAGGGCACGACGCCGCTGCCCACGCCCGAGTGGACGCCCTCTCGCAGGATGTTCACGTCGAGCGTGCCCTGGAGCAGCCCGCGGAGCGACGTCGTGGTCCAGAGCTGGTCGTAGTTGCCGCAGCCGGAGTCGAGGCACACGACGAGGCTCGGCTTGCCGATGCGCCCCGCGAGCGCGTCGATGTAGGCCGGCAGGTCCGGGCTGCCGCTCTCCTCGCAGCCCTCGATGAGCACCACGCAGCGCGCGTGCGGGATCCCCTGCTCGTGCAGGAGGCGCAGCGCCGCGAGCGATGCGAAGGCCGAGTAGCCGTCGTCGGCGCCGCCGCGGCCATAGAGCTTGTCGCCCTCCCGCACCGGCTCCCAGGGGCCGAGCCCCTCGCGCCACCCCGTCATCTCGGGCTGTTTGTCGAGGTGCCCGTAGAGGAGCACCGTGTCGTCGCGCGTGCCCGGCACCTCCATCAGGATCACCGGCGTGCGGCTCCCGATGCGCACCACCTCCACCGTGAGCCCGGGGATCGGCTGCGCCTCGCACCAGGCCGCGATGAGCGACGCCGCCCTGTCCATGTGGCCGTTCTCGCGCCAGGCGGGGTCGAAGGCGGGCGACTTGTTGGGGATGCGGATGTAGTCGTGCAGCGCGGGGACGATCTCCTGCTCCCAGCAGCGCTCGCAGGACGCGACGGCTTCACGCTCGTTGAGCTTCGTCAGCATGAACCTCTCCAGGGGCTTGAGGACGGCGGCGATCTCCGCAGACCGACTCTACAGCGCCCACGACGTGGGTGTACCGCGGACATGGGGGGGTGACATCTTCAACGTTCCAGAGCGCCAGGGCGAGGAGCGCGGGGTGGGCGGGCGTGGAGCCGGCGGGCGGGCGCGGCGCGTGGACGAGCGGGCTCAACAACTTGCCCGGCGTCAGGGCCGCTTCTCGAAGGCCACTTCCGGGTACTCCGGCGAGGGACCGTCGAGCAGCGGCGCCGCTTCGCCGCGCACGTGCGCCTGGACGAAGGCGCGCGTGTACGCCTTCGTGATCTCGACCGCGCGGGCCGGATCGAGCGTGCCGAGCAGCTCCGGGGCGACGCCCTCGCCAAGGAAGTGCTCGACGACGAGCGGCAGGTCCGAGAACGTGAGGTGGGCGGTGTCGTCGACCCGCGCCCGGTAGCCTTGCCCGTTCAGCGCGCCGTAGGTCTCGTCGATGCTCGCATCGTCGGGGTGGTCCGTCGCGAGCATGATGAAGAAGGGCTGCGCGAGGCTCCTGCCGCCGGCGCCGTTCTGCGGCCCGAAGAGGCTGCCGTCGATGTCGAGGCCGGCGTCGAAGCGGTCGTCGCGGGCGCACGCCTCGGCGGCCATCGCGCCGCCGTAGGAGTGGCCGAGCACGCCGACCCGCTCGAGGTCGAGCCGGCCCGTGAGCAGCCCGCCCGGGTCGTCCTGCGCGGCGGCCGTGAGCTCGTCGAGCACGAAGCGCGCGTCGTCGACCCAGACCGCGACGTGCTCGTTCATGGCCTGAGAAAAGGCCTCGATCTCCTCCTCCGACGCGTCCATCGCCGGCGTCAGGACGACCGAGCCGAAGGGCACGGCGCGGCCATCGGGGAACACCGTGAGCTCGGTGTCGTAGGTGTGGCTGATGGCGGCCACCACGAAGCCGTGGCTCGCCAGGTCCTCGAGGAGGCTCGTGTAGTCGGCGCGGAGCATCCCGAACCCGTGCGAGAAGAGGAGCACCGGGTGGGGCGCGCCGTCTTCAGCGAGCGGCACGCCCACGCGCGCGTGCGTGAGGATGCTCGCCTCGAAGCCGTCCTCGATCGGGAGGCCGCCGGTCGTACGGCGGCTGTCGCCTTCCTCCGGCGACAGGTACTGCGCGAGCTGCCCTGTGCCGCAAGGATCGGCCGGGTAGAAGAGCTGCACAACGAGCTCCCGGCGGTCGTCGGGATCCTCGGTCGCCTCTTCTCCACGCGCGCTGTCCGTCAGGGCGCGGATCTGCGTGCCGACCGGGTGTGGGCCGGTCGGGCGGGGCAGCTCGAGGACGCCGTCGGCAGGCGCCTCGTCGCCCCAACCGGTGCAGACCGGATCGCCCTCGTGCGGCGGCACGGCGTCCTGAGCGCCGCAGCCGGCGAGGAGCGCGGAGGCGGAGAAGGCTGCGAGTAGGCAGAGGGCGTGTCGAGAGACGTCGCTGTGGAACATGCGCGCATCGTTCTCACGCCCTGGCCGAGACCGGCGCGGCGAGCACGATCGTGGCGCTCAGCAGACGCGAAGGGCCGCCTGACAGCGGCCGCAGGCCCATGTAGTATCGGTTACCTGCGTGCGCAGCCGACGCGGGAAGCCCGTGCGGCCGAGGCGCGGCGCCGTGCGGACCAAGACAGCGGAGCGGGTGAACGAACATGGAAGAGCCCGAAGAAATAGCGCTCGCCAGGAGTGAAGACGCGCACGACATCCTTCCGTTGATGGTCGCCTTCAACGAGGCCGAGGGCATTCCATGGAGGCCCGAGGCCATGATTCCCGCTCTGCACCGTGTGCTCACCGACAAGGACCTCGGGCTGATCTTGGTTGCGCGTGTCGGCGCGCGTCACACCCTCGTCGGTTATAGCCTGGCGACGTTCGGGTATGATCTTGAGTTCGCGGGGCGTGATGCTTTCGTGACAGAAATCTTCGTGCAGCCTGGGTCCCGACGACGGGGCCTCGGGCGGACCCTGCTGGAATCGACCATACAACACCTGCGGGAGCGCAACGTGAACGCCGTCCATCTCATGGTGCGACCGGACAATCAGCGAGCGCTCACTCTGTACGAGGGGCAGGGGTTCAAGGTCTCGCCGCGGATCATGATGACCAAGGAGCTGACCCCCTGAGCGCGCGTTCGGCCGCCGGTTCTCAGCGCATTCCAGGCGAGCATGACCAGCGGATCGTCGGATAGTCCACCCTCAGAACCGCGTCCTGGAAACACGAATGCCATACCATCGCGGGGCGGCCCAGGTTAGGCTCGCGGCGGCGGCGCAACGCCGCGGCACCGCAACCGTGTGGAGACATCCCAGATGCTCGAATACAGCGCCGCATGGCCGCATGGCGAGGTTCAGGACGCATTCCCAGAGGTCTTTTACGTCGTGGGTACGAACAGGACTCACCACGCTGGGATCGATCTCCAGACGAGCCGCACGATGACCGTGCTCCGAGAGGGGCGAGAGCTCACGCTCGTGAACACCGTGCGTCTGACCGAGGAAGGGTTGCGCCAGCTCGACGCCCTCGGCCAGGTCCGCCACATCGTGCGGCTCGGAGCATTCCATGGCCGAGATGATCCCTTCTATTGCGACCGTTACGGCGCCACCCTGTGGGCGCTCCCCGAGGCAGCGGCGGCCGACGGCCGACCTGCCGACCGAGCGCTCGCAGCAGGGGGCCCGTTTCCGGCTCACGGAGGCATCGTATTCGTGTTCACGACCGCGCGGTTCCCTGAAGCCGCCGTTTTACTTCCGAGGGAGGGCGGGGTCCTCATTACCTGTGACGCCGTCCAGAACTGGTCACACGTCGATCCCTTCTTTTCCGATGAAACGGGCGCGCTGTTCCTCGCTCAAGGGTTGATCGGTGCGGCGAACATCCCCGCGACCTGGCGAGAGGCGTGTACCCCCGATATTTCCGATTTTCGCCGCCTCGCCGACCTGCCGTTTCGCCATCTTATCAGCGCTCATGGTGAGCCGCTTCGTGACGACGCCAAGAGGCTACTCCAAGCCCGCATAGACGAAGTATTTGGCCCGCGAGAACAGGAGCCTAGGTGAGGCCGGCGACGCCGCCAACAAGCCGTTGCGGATGACGGCGCCCTCCCTCGCCACGCTCGGCCTGGCACCCGCAGCTGAACGACAGTATCGTCAGGGGCATCCGGGAACGCAATGCACAGCGCACAAGCAAGCTACCGTGAGCTCTATGACTCGCTCCTCGAGTACGACGAGGGATCGCTCTATCCGGATGTGCTCGCGCCCTGGCTCAAGGCGAATGCCGACGAGCGGATCTGGCTCCGCTCCTTCGCTTCCCGGCGCGGAAGCCCCATTCCGTCCGCAGACGTCGAGGACCTGTGGCGGCTGTATGCCTTGAGTCGCGTCAATGATACATTGCTGTTGCGGTTTCAGCGCGGGATGGCGGACGGATCGGATTGGCCGGGGCCATTGCTCTCGCAGGCCGAGTACCTGGCGTTCGCGGAGGCGCTAGGGCTCACCATCGCCGAGACTTCCTCGTTCTCGCCGTTCTATCATGAGATCGTCGAGGTCGAGTACGCCGATGACCGCCGTCAGCCGGTGTCGATCGTCAGTTACGCCTGGCCGTGCCTGATGCTCGGCGACCTGCTCTTCTCTCGGGCCGGAGTGCGCGTGCGCGGCGGCAGCGAGATCATCCGCAAGGACATCGCCGAATCATCTACCATGTACTGGACGTACCGGCGGAAGAACCGCCCCGCGCAGGACCTGTCCTATGGCTGGGGCAGCAACTCGCAGTGGCGTACCGCCTTCCGCAGAGACTATCGGGTAGGCCAAACATTGTGCTACAACGTCGACGGCAAGCGCGATCCAGGCACGCTGGAGTCAACGGCCGAAGGTGACGATGGCCTGACGCGGGAGGAGCGCGTCGAGTTGCTCACCAACCGCTGTTTCATCTTCACGGTGAAGCCGCACGATGATCTGTGGCCCTATGATGACAGGCTACAGCTCGAGGCGTGATGAGAGCTTGTTCGCATGTCGGGCATCTGGATTGAACTATCGGACAGGGTGGTGGCCAGCGACAGCGTCGCTGATGCGCGTTCTCAGTGTTCGTTCTGTCGACGCGGGGTGGCCGTTCTCGAGCGCCTCATCGCTGCCGCTGATGTCAGCATTTGCAGCGCCTGCGTTCAGGAATGCGCCCGCCGTCTTCGCCGCCGTAACGTCCTCGGATGGCGCACTTGGTGGCGATTCTGGGAGGACGGCGAGCCGAGCAAGACGCGGACCGGGCTCAGCTATCGGGACCCGCATCTTGCGTGCTCGTTCTGCAAGCGTTCGCTGGTCGATGTGCCCGCGCTGTTAGGGGGCGGCCGGAGCACTATCTGCAGTCCCTGCGTGCGTCTCTGCATCGAGATCCTCCGCGAGGAATCTCGGTGAACCGAGCCGCCCGGATTGTGCGCCGAGGACTCGGAAGAGCTGGTCGCCGTGGATGGTTGACGTTGCCTGGCCCATGACTCCCCCGACCCCTGGCGACCGCGCACGAGAAGCGCTCCTCCTGTGCCTGGGCGTGCCCTTCCTCGGGATCCTGTTCGGCGGGGTCTACTCGGTCCCCGCGATCCTACTCAGCCGCGGGCGCGATCCCTGGCTCAGCGTTCTCCTGCTGTCCGGCCTCGCCCTCACCGTCTTCGGCGTTGGCTCTCTGCTGCGAATCCCGGCCGGCCACCTCGGAGGGGTGTACGTGGTGGTCGCGGTGGCCTTCTTCGTGGTCCGGAGGGCCTTCGGTGGGCTCGAGCGGAATCTGGAGCATTTTGGCGTCGTGCACCTGTTCGCGCTGGTGCTGGTGACCTTCGCCCGCGCGGCGATGCTGGTGCAGAGACATCCGTGATAGGTTAGCCAAGCGAAGCGTCATGGGAGTATTCGACGTCGTCATCGCCCGAGCGGACTGCCCCAGCTGCGGACATTTCCAGGAGTGGCGCGTCCAGTACAAGTATGGCTCCTGCTGGCATCACGAGTACAGGCTCGGTGACCGAATTTGTTGGTTCGATCCGCCTGGGCGTCCGGCGCCGCTCAGCGATGATGGCGAGAACGTGGGCGGGCTCGTCACAGTGCCTGGGTTCGTCGAAAGCGGCTGCTCGAAATGCGGCCTCGGCGAGGGCGCAGCCCTCTGGTTCCGCGACAACGTTGTTCACGCGATAGAGATCACGCTCTCGGAGGGCGGCGGCGAGTGGGAGCGGCTCGAACCTCCCTCTGGCTGGATGCGCTTCTGGTCACGCCGCGTGGCAGGTAGCGCGAACGAGGATCGTCTCGAGCTGAGCTGCCGTGGCGATCGGTGGACCGTGGCCATCGCCGACGGGGCGGGTGGGCTCTCGGGCGGTGCGGCCGCCGCCCGCTCGGCGACGAGCGTGATGGTGGCGCTCGGCGCCGAGATGGAGCTCGACGCGGGCGGCTGGTGCGAGCGCCTCAGCCAGCTCGACCGTGAGCTGGAAGCGGAGCCCAGATGTGGCGAGACGACCCTCGTTGTGGTCCAGGTGAGCCGAGGCGAGCTCTGGGGCGCCAGCGTGGGGGACTCCGGCGCGCTCCTCGTCACGCCCGACGGACCGATCGAACTGACGGCGGCGCAGCGCCGCAAGCCGCTGGTCGGCAGCGGCGCGTGCAGGCCCGCGATCATTCCCCGCCAGCCGCTCTCGGGGCGCCTCCTGGTCGCCACCGATGGCCTGCTGAAGTACACGTCGCTTGCGACCATCAACGCTCTTGCGCGCACGGGCGACGTGAAATCGGCGCTCGAGGCGTTGATCCAGGCGGTGACGCTTCCTTCCGGCAACCTGCAGGACGATGTCGCGGTGGTGCTCGGCGAGCGCGTCGGCTGACGTGGCGCCGCTTCGCTACGCGGCAGATTGGCCGCTCGTTACGCACTCATTACGCCCTCGTTACGCGATCTGGCCTGAAAAGATCAAGGCGGAGGCGTGTTGGCGGGGATCGGTGACCGGGGGCCACGGGGAATATGCTCCCGGCCGCTGCCCGTGGGATGCCCCGTCCGGCGTGAAGAGCAGCTACTCTTCTGCGGTCGGCTCCAGGGGCAGCACGCCGCCCGGCCCTCCCGGCCCCGCGCACGCCGCTCGGCCGCATCGCCTGCCCTTGGCTCTGGCAGGCACGGCTGCTGGCGACCCCAACGCGACGAGCTGCTCCGGCCCGAGCCGGGAGGCGCGCTCGACGTCTCCCGACTCGACCGTGGTCCGGTCGTTCACCGCGTCCAAGAGCCGCTGAGAACGACGATCACCGTCCAGACCGGAGCCCTGCGTGGAGCGCTGGACAGCGTGCGGGCAAGCCGTCTGAGCGGGGTCGTCGGGATCCGCAGCCGCTCGACCCGACCGAGCGCGGATAGCGACCTGCGGCCTGCCAGACGCGTCTACGACCCTGCGGCGCCGTTCGCACGTATCTGCTAGAATCGAGCCAGGATCCAGCGGCGAGAGGCAACCCACGGTGAAACCCCGCGTCTACATCGAAACCTCGATCCTCGGCTATCTCACCGCCCGCCCCAGCCGTGACCTGATTCAAGCCGCGCACCAGCAGATCACGATCGAGTGGTGGACCCGACGGGACCGCTTCGAGCTGGTCGTCTCCGAGGCCGTCCTTGCTGAAGCGAGCAGAGGCGATCCTGCCGCGGCTGCGCGCCGTGTCGCCGCTGCAGAGGGTCTGCCGGTGCTCTCTGCGACCGTCGAAGCGCAGGCCGTCGCGAAGAGACTTCTCGACGCGGCAGCGATGCCACGGAAGGCAGCGATCGACGCTGTGCACGTGGCGGTCGCAGCGGTTCACGACGTCGACTTTCTGTTGACGTGGAACTGCGCTCATCTCGCCAACGCGGCGATGCGCAACCATATTGAGGCCGCGTGCCGCGAGAGCGGATTTCGACCGCCCATCATCTGTACACCGGAGCAGCTCGCACCCGAGGAGGAGACATGACGCCCGACCCGATCGTGGAAGAAGTCCGCGCGATCCGCGATGCCATCGCCAGGGAGCACGGCTATGATATTGACGCCATCTTCGAGGCGTTTCGGCGTATGGAAGAGACCAGCGGAAGGCCACGTGTCACACCGCCTGCCCGAAAAGCGCCTGACTCACACGACCCTGTGTCGGCCGAGGACGTCGCCCAACAAGGTGTTAACGAGGGCAGCGCTTCGCGCCGCCGCTGAGCGCCAGACCGTTCGCCAGACTTGGAGCAGTATGCCCTTTCCGCTCTCTCCTGGAAACACGGCATGTCCTACCGCCGGCCCTCGACCCTCGCCCCCGGGAGCTCGGGTTGGCGCCTCCGTCATCGGACTCAGCTCATCTCGCTAGGAATCCCCGCGGCGATCGCGGACTCGGACCGGGCGCTCACCTACGTGCTCCTCCACGGCGACGACGAGCTCGGCACCGGGTGGCGCTCCGATGATCTGACGCTGGAAGAAGCGGCCCGGCTGCTCGATTTCCTCGAGCGAGAGCTCGTCGATCCTGTCGGTTACGATCTGATCGTGAACCTCCGGCGTCGTCTCCAGCGAGGCGGCCTTGACAGGCCACCACGCCGGTAGTTTCTCCGCCCTCGCCGCACTCAGATGAACCGCGCCGTGATGCTCCTCTCGCAGCGCTTCAGCTCCTGCGGCGGCCCCTCGAACAGCGAGGGCCTCTCACCTGGGGGACAGCGCCGCCCGCGCGGGCGGCGCGCCCGGTGTTCGGCCGGCGCTCAGCCCTGCTTGCGGGGCGCCTTGAGCGAGAGCTTCAGCAGCACGTCGTCGCGGATCAGATCGTCCTGCTTGCCCGGATAGACGATGCCGAAGTCCTTGCGGTTGATCACGAACTCGGCGTTGCCCGAGACGGCATCGGCGCCCTCGGTGATGGTCGCGGGGAAGGTGATGGTCTTCTTCACGCCGTGAAGATCGAGCTCGCCGGTGATGGTGTGCGTCGCGCCCTTCTCGCCGCCGGCCTTGATCTCGGTCGAGGTGAACGTCGCCTTCGGGTACTTCTCGACGTCGAAGAAGTCCGGCGACTTGAGGTGGCCGTCGAGCTTCTCGGCGTCCGTCTTCACCGACGACGCGTCGGCCTCGATGGCGAGCTTGCCGCCCGCGGCCTTGCCGCCGGCGAGCGTGATCGAGCCCGAGATCTTCTCGAATTTGCCCTCGTGTTTGCCCGTGACCTTCGAGCCGACGAAGCCGATGGTCGAGGCCGCCGCGTCGAGCGGCAGCGTCTCGGCGGGGCCCGAGGGCGCGGCGGCGGCCTGGGTCTGCGCGGGCGCGGCGGTCGAGATGGTCGCCTTGGGCTTGTCCTTGGTCGGATCTTCGCACCCCGCGAGCGAGAGCAAGAGGGCGGCGGGGAGGGCGATGCGAGCGAAACGAGCGGTGAACATGAGAGACAATCTCCTTATCTGTCAGCCAAACTGCACAGAACGTCTCGTGAACGAGCCATAGGTGAGCCCCGTGATGGGGAACTGCACCGGCTCGCTCACGTCGATCGACGCCCCCAGGGCGGCGACGACCGGCACGAAATGCTCGTCGGTCGGGAGCGCCATGCGCACTCCCGGCGCGCGGGCGCGGTACTCGATGAGCGCGCCCACGTCGCGGCGCGAGAGGACCTCGGCGCACCACGCGTCGAACTCCGTGGCCCAGGGCTGCGCGACCGCATTTCCGCGCCAGTCTGCCGCGCGGAGGTTATGGGTCAAGAAACCGCTGCCGACGATCAACACCCCCTCGTCGCGGAGCGGCGCGAGCGCTCGCCCCATCTCGAGGAGCGGAGCTGGAGAGAGCGTCGGCAAAGAGATCTGGAGCACCGGGACGTCCGCGCCCGGGTACATGCAGACGAGCGGCACATAGGCGCCGTGGTCGAGCCCGCGGCGAGGATCCTCGGCGACCGGCCCCAGCGGACTGAGCAGCTCCCGGACGCGCCGCGCGAGCGCGGGAGCGCCGGGCGCGGGGTACTTCACGCGATAGTACTTCTCGGGGAAGTTGTAGAAGTCGTAGACGAGGGGCACGGCCTCGGTGGCGCCGAGCGTGACCGGCGCGTCCACCCAGTGGGCCGAGATCATGAGAATGGCCGTGGGGCGCGGCACCGCCTGCGCCCAGGCGGCGAGCTCGGCGACCCACGCGCGATCGTCGAGCAGGAAGGGAGAGCCGTGCGCGAGGAACAGGGCCGGCATGCGCCCCTCGCGCGCCTTGTGCTGGGTGTCGGACATCGAACCTCTCTCGGCCGCGGTGGACGTGGAGCTCGACGCCGGAGCCGGGCCGGGCGCGCTCGACGTCGAGCGCCCGCAGGCGCCGGCGATCGGTACGGCCCCGCCCGCGGCAAGGAGGAGCCTCAATGCAGCCCGGCGATCCATGGTGCGCTCACCCTAGGTCGTTTCCAGGAGTGGTACAATGACCCTGCAATGAAACGCCAGGTTGCCAAAACGGAAACGATCGACGCAGATGTGGCCGATTTGCGGGCCTTCTGCCTGGTGGTCGACCTCGGATCGATCACGGCGGCCGCGAGGACGCTGGGCGAGACGAAGGGCAGCGTCAGCCGCCGCATCACGCGCCTGGAGCACGCGCTCGGGGTGGAGCTGCTCCGCCGCAGCCCGCGGCTCGTGCAGGCGACCGAGGACGGCCTCGCCTACCGGATGCGCGTGGGCCGGGCGCTCGAGCTGCTGGAGGACGCGAACGTGGCGGTGCAGCAGGCGCGCTCGAGGCCGCGCGGGCACCTGCGCGTGACGGCGCCGTTCGATCTCGGGCTGAGCATCCTGGCGCCGCTCTCGGCCGGGTTCGCGGAGCGCTTCCCCGAGATCTCGCTGGAGCTGCTGCTCACCGAGGCGCTCCTCGACTTCGACGCCCACCAGGTCGACGTGGCCCTGCGCGCGACAGCGAGCCTCCCGGACTCGTCGCTCATCGCCCACAAGCTGCAGCACATCGAGGTCGGCCTGTTCGCGGCGCCCTCCTACCTCCGCAAGCACGGGGCCGTGCGCCGGCCCGAGGACCTCGCGGGGCGCCGGCTGCTGCTCGCCCAGACCGCGCGCGGGCACGCGACGATCGCGCTCTCGGCGCGCGACGGCCGCGATCGCGCGGAGCTCCGGGTGCGCGCGGCGATCTCGGCCTCCGATTTCTCCTTCTGCCGCGAGGTCGCGCTGGCCGCGGGCGGGATCGCGCTGGTCCCCGCGATCAATGTGCGAGGCGACCTCGACGCGAAGCGGCTCGTGCCTGTGCTCAAGGACTACGCGATCCACGGCGCCGCCTCCCTGTACCTCGTTCACCCGGGGACGCGCTTCCTGCCGTCCAAGATCCGCGCCTTCCGCGACTACCTGCTCGACGCGTTCGGCGTCCAGGGCCGGCGCGACGCCCCCGCCGCGGCGCGGTAGCGGGCCGCCCCCCCGCGCCCGCTCCCGCCGGAGGGAGGCTGGCCCCGTGCTCGCGCCGGAGCAGCGGATCACCACCGGCTGTTGCTGGGGAAGCAGCGGGGCCTTGGCACGGCCGTCCCGCGGCCGGCGGTCGCCGCGCCACGGCGGGCGCGGGCCGCTGGACGGCGCCGTCCACGGACGAGCGGCGCGGCGGCATGGGCGTTGCTGGTCATGGCGAGACGCTCCGGAGGACGGGCCGCGAGCCGTCGGCTCGATGAGGCCCATCCCGGCGTCTCCCGAGCGCTCCTCTCCGCCGCCGGCTGGGCGGCTGGGCGGCGCCTGGGCAGCAGCAAAACGGCACCGCTTCCAGCCCCGCACCGAGGTCCATCTGCGCTCGTTCATCGACAGGATTCGCTCACTCGCGACGCTCGTGGCGCTCTCTGCGCTGATCGCATCGTCCGGGTGCAAGCGCGACGGTCAGGCGAGCGCCGCTGCCACGCTCGCCCCGGACGCCCCGATCCCGGCCGAGATCCCGCGCGAGACGCGGCTCAGCATCGGTGATCCGACGGTGCAGAAGCAACTCCAGCTCTCCGGCGACATCGACAGGCTGCCGTTCCGCGTCGACTGGCAAAATATCAGCGGAGGGCCGCAGACCATCGAGGCGTTCCGCGCCGGCGTGCTCGACGCGGGCGCGGTCGGCGACACGCCGCCCATCCACGCCACGTTCACCGGGCTCGACGTGAAGATCCTCACCGTGCAGGTCCGGGAGAAGCCCATCTACGAGCTGGCCACCGCGCCGGGCGCGCGGGTCGCGTCCATTGGCGATCTCCGCGGCAAGAAGATCGCCTATTCGCCGGGGCAGGCCCAGGGCGCGCTCGTCCTGCGCGCGCTGAAGAAGGCCGGGCTGTCGCAAAAGGACGTGACGCTCGTCCAGCTCGGGAGCACCGAGTTCAAGGAGGCGCTTACCAGCCGCCAGGTCGACGTCGCGCCGCTGTCCGGCGTCACCCTGCTGCGTTATCTCAACGAGTACCGCGCCGAGGGCGCCTCGTCGATCGCGCACGGCGTCCGCGACAACCTCGGCTTCCTTCATGTGCGCGCCGAGGTGCTCAAGGACGCTCACAAGGCGGCTGCGCTGTACGACTACGCGAAGTGGCGGGCCAGGGCCCAGCTGTGGGCCTATGCGCACCCGGAGGCGTGGATCGAGGCGTACTACGTCAAGGACCAGGGCCTCTCGGCAAAGGAAGGGCGATTCCTCTTCGAGGCCGCCGGCAAGCCGCAGTATCCGGGCGACTGGTCCGAGGCGATCGCGCTGACCCAGGAGACCGCCGACCTGCTCGCCGAGGCCTCCGGCCAGAAGCGGTTCGAGGCCAGGACGATCTTCGACCTCCGATTCCAGACGATCGGAGCGGAGGTAGCTGGCGCCGCCGAGGGCGCCGGATCGACGGACCGGCCGGCGACGGCCGACAGGAGCACTCCATGACGACCGCACTGCCCACGAGCGCCACCTCGTCGCGCCTCGCCAGCTTCCCGGATCTCACCGCGACCGCGGACGTCTCCGCGCCGCCGTCCGGCGCCCCGATCGGTCGCCGCGTGTCCAGCCGCCGCTTGCGGCGCCGCCTGGGCCCGGGGCGGCGCATCCCGTACGGCCTCGCGCTCGGCCCGGCGCTGCTGTTTGTGCTCTGGGCTGTCGCCTCGGCGACGGGCGCGCTCGACGCGCGGGTGCTCTCCGCGCCGTGGACCGTGGTGACCACGGCCCACGAGCTGATCGCCGACGGGCGGCTCCTGTCCAACCTGCTCACCTCGGCGCAGCGGGCCTTCCTGGGGCTCGCGCTCGGGGCCGGCCTGGGCACGGTGCTGGCGCTCCTTGCCGGGCTGACGCGCGTCGGCGAGGCGCTGCTCGACGGGCCGGTGCAGATCAAGCGCGCGATCCCGACGCTGGCGCTCATCCCGCTGCTGATCCTCTGGTTCGGCATCGGCGAGCAGATGAAGGTGCTCACCATCGCCCTCGGCGTCGTCATCCCGGTCTACGTCCACACCCACGCAGCGCTGCGGACCATCGACGCGCGCTACGTGGAGCTGGCCGAGACGGTCCGCCTGACGAGGTGGCAGTTCATCCGGAAGGTGGCGTTGCCGGGGGCGCTGCCGGGCTTCCTGATGGGCCTCCGGCTGGCGGTGACCGGGGCGTGGCTGGCGCTCGTCGTGGTCGAGCAGATCAACGCCACGAGCGGCATCGGCTACATGATGTCGCTGGCGCGCTCGTACGGGCAGACGGAGATCATCCTCCTTGGCCTCGTCGTGTACGGGCTGTTCGGCCTGGCCTCCGACTCGGCCGTGCGGCTCATCGAGCGAAAGGCCCTGTCATGGCGCCGCATCCTGGCCGGCTGACGGCGGTCCCGCCCGCGGTGCGGATCCGCGGCCTGGTCCGGCGCTTCGGCGCCCGCGTGGTGCTCGACGGGATCGATCTCACGATCGAGCGGGGCGAGTTCGTCGCGCTGCTCGGCCGCAGCGGATCGGGCAAGAGCACCCTGCTGCGGGCGATCGCCGAGCTGGACGACGAGGTGACCGGCTCGGGCGAGCTGAACGTGCCGGACAACCGGGCGGTCGTGTTCCAGGACACGCGGCTCCTGCCGTGGGCGCGGGTGCTCGACAACGTGATCCTGGGGCTCGATGTGCCGCAGGCCCGGGAGCGCGGCCTGGACGCGCTCGCGGAGGTGGGGCTCGCCGGGCGGGAGCGCGCGTGGCCCGTCGAGCTGTCCGGCGGCGAGCAGCAGCGGGTGGCGCTGGCGCGGTCGCTGGTGCGCGATCCGGAGCTCGTGCTGGCCGACGAGCCGTTCGGCGCGCTCGACGCGCTGACCCGCGCGCGCATGCATGATCTCCTGCGCGAGCTGTGCGCGCGGCACCGGCCGGCCGTGCTGCTGGTCACCCACGACGTCGACGAGGCGATCGCGCTCGCCGATCGGGTGCTGGTGATCGAGGGCGGCCGGATCGCCGAAGAGCGGCGGATCGATCTGCCGGCGCCGCGCCCGCTGCGCGATCCGCGGTTCCTCGCCCACCGCGAGTCGCTGCTTTCGGCGCTGGGCGTCACGCCGGGCGCGGCCGCTGCCGGAGATTCTGACTCGAACCCTGAACTGGAACGGAGTTCCCCGTGACCCAACGACCCGGACAGCTGCATCTCAACGCGTTTCTCATGAGCGTCGGCCACCACGAGGCCTCATGGCGCTTGCCGGAGAGCGATCCGTTCGCGAACACGAGCGTCGCGCACTTCAAGAACCTGGCCCGCATCGCGGAGCGGGGGAAGCTCGACTCGGTGTTCCTCGCCGACAGCCCGGTGCTGTGGAACAACGTCGGCCGCAGGCCGGCCGGGACGCTCGAGCCGACGGTGCTCCTCGCGGCGCTCGCGGGGGTGACCGAGCACATCGGGCTGATCGCGACCGCCTCGACGACGTACAACGAGCCGTTCAACCTGGCCCGGAGGTTCGCCTCGCTGGACCACCTCAGCGGCGGGCGGGCGGGCTGGAACATCGTCACGACGGCGGGCGTGGATGCGGCGCGCAACTTCAACCTGGATGACCTGCCGGCGCACAGCGATCGGTACGCCCGGGCGGCGGAGTTCATCGATGTGTCGCTGAAGCTGTGGGACAGCTGGGCCGACGACGCGCCGCTCGGCGACAAGGAGAACGGCGTCTGGGGCGATGACCGCAAGATCTACCCGCCGCGGCACGTGGGGCGGTACTTCAAGGTCGACGGGGCGCTCAACGTGCCGCGCTCGCCGCAGGGGTATCCGCTGCTCGTGCAGGCCGGCTCGTCGGACGACGGCAAGGAGCTGGCGGCGCGGTACGCGGAGGCGGTGTTCACGGCGCAGCAGACGCTGGAGGACGCGCAGCGGTTCTATGTTGATCTCAAGGCGCGCACCCGCGCGCTGGGGCGCGATCCGGAGTCGATCAAGATCTTGCCGGGGATCGTGCCGGTCATTGGCGCCACGGAGGCCGAGGCGCACGCGCTCGACGCCGAGCTCGATCGGCTCATCAAGCCGGAGTACGCGAAGCGCCAGCTCGCGCAGACGCTGCGGGTGAAGCCGGAGGATCTCGACCTGGACGCGGAGCTGCCGCGGGATCTTCCGAGCGAGGATCAGATCGAGGGGGCGAAGAGCCGTTACACGCTGATCGTGAGCCTGGCGCGGCGGGAGCGGCTGACGGTGCGCCAGCTCATCGGGCGGCTGGGCGGCGGCCGTGGCCACCGGACGTTCGCCGGCGCGCCCGAGCAGGTGGCGGACGCGATCCAGCACTGGTGGGAGCAGGGGGCGGCCGACGGCTTCAACGTGATGCCGCCGGTGCTGCCGTCGGGGCTCGAGGCGTTCGTCGAGCACGTGGTCCCGATCCTGCAAAAGCGCAGGCTGTTCCGGACGGAATATGAGGGGAAGACGTTGCGGGACAACTATGGGCTGCCGCGGCCGGCAAACCTCAACCCCGGTCGGGATCTGGTCGCAGCAGAGTGAGGTGGATTACGTTGGTAGGCCGCAACCCCGGTCGGTGAACCCAGTGAACCCAACCTGGGTCGGGGCTCGCGAACCCAACCTCGGTCGGTGAACCCAACCTGGGTCGGAGCTCGCGAACCCAACCTCGGTCGGTGAACCCAACCTGGGTCGGGGCTCGGGGTGAACCCAACCCGGGCCGGTGAACCCAACCTCGGTCGGTGAACCCAACCTGGGTCGGGGATCGACCTGCAACCCCGCTCGGGATGCCGGCAAACCCAACCCCGGTCGGGTCGAACCGCCAACCCAACCCCGTTGCTCGCCCTTTCCGTTTCGTGGTGTGCTGAGGCGCATGGTCGCCTCGAAGCTCGTCGCGGTCCTCTCCACATGCACCCTCGCGCTGGCCGCCTCCGCGACGGGAGGCTGCACCGCCTCGGACGGTGACGCGGAGCCAAAGGCAGACTGCTCGCTGCAGGGACAGAACCAATTTCTGTTCGAGCTGATGAAGGACGCCTATCTCTGGTACGAAGGCGTACCCGACCTGGACTACCGGGCGTACCCCTCGCCCGAGGCGCTGCTCGTGGATCTCGTCACCGAGCCGCGAGACCGCTGGAGCTACATCTCGACCAAGACCGTCGACGACGCATTTTTCCGGGAAGGGCAGACCCTCGGGTTTGGCATGCGGTGGAGCTTCGACCAGGAGGGCAGCCTCCGGTTCGCGCTGATCCAGGCGGGCTCGCCTGCCGGAGAGGCCGGCCTCCGGCGGGGCGACGCGGTGGTGGCGATCAACGGGATCGACGTCGAGCAGGTCGTGAGCGACGACCTCTGGGAGGAGCTCGCAGGCCCCGACGAGGAAGGCTACGAGATGTCGCTGACGATCGAGCGCGCGGACGCCGAGGCCTTCACGGTCGCGCTCCGGAAGGCGTGGTATGGCATCACCACGGTCGTGAGCCCGCGTGTCCTGCAGGCAGGGTCCGCGACCGTCGGATATCTCATGCTCACCACCTTCATCGAGCCTTCGGTGAGCGAGCTCGACAGCGCCTTCGCGCTGTTCAGAGAGAGCCAGGTCGACGAGCTGGTGCTCGATCTGCGCTACAACGGCGGTGGGCGCCTCTCCGTCGAGAGGCACCTCGCGAGCCTGATCCACCGGCCGGCGGAGGCCGGCGCGCTGCTCGACATCACCGCGCACAACGACAGGCACGTCGACTGGGACAAGCGGGAGACGTTCGAGGATCTCGACCAGCCGTCGCTCCCCCTGTCCCGGCTGGTCGTCATCACGTCCGGCGGGACGGCCTCCGCGAGCGAGACGCTGATCAACAGCCTGCGCGCCTACATGGACGTGAAGATCGTCGGCTCGACCACGCACGGCAAACCCGTCGGCATGTACGGATGGGACAACTGCGACATGGTCGTGCACCCGATCGCGTTCCGCGTGCTCAACGTGAAGGAAGAGGGCGACTTCTACGATGGCTTCCCCCCCGACTGCGCCGCCGACGACACGCTCAGCGCAGAGCTCGGCGACGCGGGCGAGACGGGCCTCGCCGAGGCCCTGCACCTGCTCGAGCACGGCGAGTGCTCGACCGCGGCGCAGCCGGACGGGGCGAGCGAGCGCCGCGCCTCGCCGCCGCGGGAGATCCCCTGGCGCGGCCTCCGGCGTGAGGTCGGCGCGCTCTGAGGCGCGGCCGCGCCGGCCAAGCGCGGCGCGTTGCGGTGCGGTGCGGTCGAGCGCGCCGGCGGCATCCCGGCGCGAAACACCGCCGCTCCCGGCTTGACACGCTGAGCGGCTTGACGGAGATTCCTCCGCCATAGCGGAGAATAGGCCGCGGCCAGGAGGGAATGTCATGAGCCTGCAACTCGGAAGCATCGCGCCTGATTTCGAGCAAGAGTCCACGCACGGGACCATCCGATTCCACGAGTGGGCCGGGAACTCGTGGGTGATCCTGTTCTCGCACCCGAAGGATTTCACCCCGGTCTGCACGACCGAGCTCGGCGCGGTCGCCAACCTCAAGGCGGAGTTCGACAAGCGCGGCGTGAAGCCCATCGCGCTCAGCGTCGACGACGTCGACTCGCACAAGCGCTGGTCCGTGGATATCGAGGAGACGCAGCGCACGAAGCTGAACTACCCGATCCTCGCCGACGTGGACCGGAAGGTGTCGGGCCTTTACGGGATGATCCACCCGCAGGCGAACGACACGCTCACGGTGCGTTCGGTGTTCGTCATCGATCCGAACAAGAAGATCCGCGCGACGTTCACGTACCCGGCGAGCACGGGGCGCAACTTCGACGAGATCCTGCGCCTCATCGACTCGCTTCAGCTCACGGACAGCCACTCCGTGGCGACGCCCGCGAACTGGAAGGACGGCGATGAGGTGGTGATCGTCCCCTCGCTCCAGGACCCCGCCGTCCTCGCGCAGAAGTTCCCCAAGGGGTACAACGCCGTCCGCCCGTACCTGCGCCTCACCCCTCAGCCCAACCGCTGATGCGGCGTGGCGCCGCCCGCGCGCGCGAGGCGTCGACGCGACGCCTCGCCGCGCTCGCCCTGGTCTTGCTGGCGGCGTGCTCGCGCGCGCCCGCGCCCGAGGCGCTCGGGGCGAGCGGCGGCGGGCCGAAGCCGGCGGCGCGGGCCGCCGGCGCCGGCTGGAAGCTCGTCCACCACGAGACCTTCGATGCGCCGTTCCAGGAGCCCGCGGCGTGGACCGAGGATCGGTATGGCGACGAGAGCCCCTATCACGTCGATGTCTTCGACGAAGACGGTGAGTTCTTCTCCGCGCGGGGCGGCGAGGTGTTCCGGGAAGGGCTGCGGAGGTTCCGATCGTTCCGGAAGTCCTTCACGTATGGTGAGGGCGGCTGGCTCACGGTCGAGCTGTATGGCCGCGACAGCGACCGCGACGGCGTCCCCGAGACAGGCGGCCGCTTCGAGGCGGTGGGCGGCAAGGCGAGGCTCGTCTCCACCCGCCATTACGACGGCGCGATCCTCCGCTCGACCGCGCCGCTGCCCGCACGCTACCGCGTCGAGGTGACCGTCTCGAACATCGACTTTGGCGGCCTGCGCGAGGGCAGCTGGACGCACGGGGGCAAGACCAACGGCTACGACGGGGACGAGCTGGCCGACCCGTGGCGGTTCAGCGATCGCAGCACCGCGCCCCGGTCGGCGACGTTCGATAATGGTGTTTACTTTCTCTGCATCACCGATTATCCGCGGCCAGCCCCTCACAACAACGTCTTCATCCATCATCACCGGAAGGTCGTGATGGACACCGACAGCAACTTCGGCGAAGACGGCCCCTGGTCGGCGGTCTGGAACCCGTTGACCGGCCAGGCCGAGCAGGATGGATCACGTTATGTGAGCATGATATGGCTCCGCGGCGACGCGTTCGGGAGCCCGTGGACCGGAAATGGGTTCACGTCGTACACCGCGGGCGGGTGGAAGGACGGCCCCATCTTCGTGGACAAGTACCTCGACAGGGAGGCTTACGTGGTCACCGTCGAGCGCGACGGCCGGGGCTATGCGATGTCCGCCGCGGGCAGGTTCCACCACGGCGGCAGCACGACGTACGCCGCGCGGAGGGACTTCCGCGAGCCGCCGGTGACGTGGCACTACAACCAGCGCCCCGATGAGATCGCGGCGGAACACCACAACGAGACGGTCGATTTCGGCAAGACCTTCGAGACCTGGCCGGCGGGGTCGGCCTACCCGGATCACTTCTTCTTCGGTGATCCGCACATCAACTATTACGAGGGCACCGCCGAGTTCGACGACGTGAAGCTCTACCTGCCGGACGACGGGTAGCGCCCGCTCCGGCGGGCGGCGCTGGCCGGGCGCGGCTCCGGCGGCGGCGGTCTCACCCAGACGATCCGGCCCGGAGCCTCCGATCGAGCGCGTTCACCTGGGCGTGCACCCCGGCGAGAGCTTCAGGAGCGGTCCCGGTGTGCAGGAGTCCAGGCCGAGCCGGAGGTCGGCCACCAGGTGGTCGAGCGCCGACAGGGGCGCAGGCGCGTCGGCGTACTGATAGCTGTGCGACGTCTCGAGACCATCGCGGCGCAGGCGCACCGACGTTGCGCCGCCGTCGGCGCAGTCAGGGCAGCCGTAGCGGTTGTTGAGGGCGACGCCCGAGAGCGCGCCCTCGATCTCGTCGAGCTTTCGCGAGCCTTCGTCCGTCAGTGTCGCCTGGTTCGAGCGGGGACAGCCCTGGGTGTGCGTGCAGGCGGTGAGCGAGAACTCCACGCCGTCGCGGGACACCGTCGTGATGCACTCGCCGGCGCAGAACCCGAAGGAGTATTTCGTGGAGAGCCAGATCCCCTCGGCCTCGGACGAGGCGCCGAGCGACTGTTGCCCAGGCGCTGGCTCCTCCTCGGAGCCGACAGCGCAGCCGGCGGCGAACGGGAAGCTAGCGACCAGCGCAAGGACCTTGAAGAGCGTGTTCGGTTTCATGTCTGTGCCAGGCGGCAACCCCTGTGCCACGAGCCAGGACGCCGCGCCTGGCTCCGGTGCAGGTCGCGTCCTGCGACCGGGCAGAACAAGACTGCACGCCCGCCCGGCTGCTCGGCGAAGGCGACGTCGCCAAAAAGCGACAGGCGGCCTGGCTCAGCCTGGCGCACTGGCGTCGAACGTCAGATCTCGCTCCTTTGGCGAGCGAAGCGGTGCTGATCCCACGGCAGCTCGATGCGCTCGCCGGCAGGCGTCTCCACGGTGACCGGCGCTGCGCCGAGCGCGGCGACGACGTGCATCTCTTCCTCACCCGTGTTCGCGATCTGGTGCGGGACGCCCGCCGGCACGATGAGCGTCGAGCCCGGGCCGAACGTGAGGGCCACTCCATCGATCTCGCATGTCCCGGAGCCGCGGAGGACGACGATCACCTCCTCACATGCGTGCCGGTGACGCGGCGTTTGCGCGCCCGGCGCAACGGTCTGCATCCACACCTCGAGCGTCCGGAGGCCGTCGCGAGGGCCGGCGAGGGTCTGGTGGGCGAGCCCGGGAAGGCTGAGCTTCTCGATCGAGGCGATGTTCAGGACAGTCATGGCTTGATCCTCCACGGCAGCATCGGGCGCGGGTCGGCCTGGCGCGACAGGCCGTCGCGACAGGCCGCCCTGCTCGCTGGATACGGCAGCCCTCCGCCGCCGTTTCGCTGGCCGAGCCGAAATGTCGATGCGGCTCCGGAGGCCAGGCGCGGGCGACGGCCGCCCCCGACGTCGCCGCGCCGCGCGCCGACGTCGGCTCAGTCAGCCGCGGCCGCGACGATGTCGCGCACGAGCGCGGCCAGCTCGTCTGGCTGCGACAGGAACGGAGAGTGGCCCGCGTCGAGGCGCCGCACGTCCCTCGCGCGCCGCGACATGGCCTCTTGCGCGAACACCGGGATGGCGTTGTCGCGCTCGCAGATCACGTAAGTGGAGGGCAGCTCCTGCCAGGCCGCGGCGCTCAGCGGCTCCGCGAAGGACGCCTTGGACTGGGGCCGCAGCGCCGCTGCCGCGGCGGCCGCGACCTCGTCGCTACAGTCGTTGTAGAAGATGTCGCGCGCGCGGTCGGGCATCATCGTCCGGCCGTCCGTGGAGGTGATCCACCACGGCGGCTCCTGGCCTCCGATCGCCGAGAGCAGGGATTCCCCCGGCCCGAGCATGAACGCACACAGGTAGACGAGGTGGGCGACGTTGCCCGCGCGTGCCGCCACCTCCGTGACCGGCAATCCCCCGTAGGAGTGCGCGACCACGATGGCCTCGCCGGGCGCCTCGGCCAGCGCTGCCCGCACCGCCTCCGCGTCCGCCGCGAGGCTGCCCGGCTCGCCCGCGGCGGGCCCGACGCTCGGCAGCTCTGGCACCCGGACGTCGAGCCCGCCGGCGAGCAGCCGGCACGCGACCTGGGACCAGCAGGACGGGCTGTGCCAGGCGCCGTGGACGAGTACGACCGATGAGATCTTGCGCATGTGCTCCTTCCCTCCGCAGCTCACCGCGGGACCGAAGGACGCTATCCGACCCCCTCGAGCGACACCAGCGCGCGTCGCCCGCAGCGCCGAGCCCGCTCTCCTTGCGCCTCCGCCGGTCCCCGCGCGCCTCCGCCCTCCGTGCCACGGGGATCCCGCGGCGCCGCGCAGCACCCGAGGCGCGCCCTCGACCGCGGCCCTGGATGGAGGTATACCAATAATCGGAACGTCATTCCGAATAGTGGAACTAGCATGGAGCGATCCGGGACGGTCGACAAGGCGGTGCGTGCCCTCGAGGCGCTGCGCGAGGGCGGCGGCAGCGCTTCGCTCGCGGAGCTCGCGGAGCGGCTCCGCATGCCGAAGGCGACCCTGCACCGGCTGCTCGCGTCGCTCGCCGTGCACGCGCTGGTGGAGCAGGACGGGGAGGGGCGCTACCGGCTCGGCGTAGGCCTCATCCGGCTCGGGCTCGGGGCGCAGGGGCTCGACGCGGTCGCGCGCGTCGCGAGGCCCGAGCTGGAGCTGGCGGCGCGCGCCTTCGGCGAGACGTTCTTCCTCGTCGCCGCGCGCGCTGGCAGGCTCGTCGTGCTCGACAAGGCGGAGGGCACGGGCCTCCTGCGCGCGGCGCCCACCGTCGGGGCCGAGGTGCCGGTCGACGTCACCGCGAGCGGCCGGCTCTACCTCGCGCACGCGCCGGAGCTCGTGGGCGCCTCCGGCGCGGACCCCGCCACGCTCCGCGCCGCGCGGCGCGCGGCGAAGCGCGGCTACGACGTCAACGAGGGGGCGTGGATCGACGGGCTCACCGTCATCGCGGCCCCGGTGCTCGCGCGCGGCGGCCTGCACGGCTGCGTCGCCTGCGCCGCGGCCGCCCAGAGCCTGCGCGGCGATCGTCGTGACGCCGCGGTGAATCACACGCGCGACGCCGCCGAGCGGGTCGCGCGCGCCCTCCAGGGCGAGGGCAGGAGGTGAACGGCATGAAGACATGGATCGATGGGCGGATCGTCGACGCTGCGGATGCGACCGTGAACGTGACCGATCACGGGTTGCTCTACGGCGACGGCGTGTTCGAGGGCATGCGCGTCGCGGCGGGGCGCGTCTTCCGGATCGAGCGCCACCTCGCGCGGCTCGAGATCGGCGCGAGGGCGCTCGGCATCGCGCTCCCGCGCTCGCTCGACGGGCTCCGCGCCATCGTCGAGGACACCGCGCGCGCGCACGGCCAGCCCGAGGCCTACGTGCGCCTCGTGGTGACGCGCGGCGTGGGCCCGCTCGGCGTCGACCCGACGACCTGCGAGCGGCCAGGGCTGTTCTGCATCGTGGGGGCCATCCGCCTCTTCGACGACGAGCAGCGCCGGCGCGGCCTCGAGCTCATCACGTCGAGCCACAGGAGGCCCAACGCGGACGCGCTCGACATGCGGATCAAGAGCCTGAATTACCTCGGCTCCGCCCTCGCGAAGCTCGAGGCGAGGCAGCGGGGCGCCGACGACGCGCTGCTCCTGAACGCGCGGGGCCACGTGGCGGAGGCCTCCGTGGCCAACGTGTTCGCGCTCCGCGGCGACGTGCTCGCGACGCCGCCGGCCACCGACGGGTGCCTCGAGGGCATCAACCGCGCGGCCGTCATGGAGCTCGCGCGCGGCATCGGGCTCACGGTCGTGGAGCGCTCGATCGGGCGGCTCGACCTCTTCGCCGCCGACGAGGCGTTCCTGACGGGCACCGGCGCCGGCGTGATCGCCGTCAGGAGCCTCGACGGGCGCACGATCGGCCGCGGCGAGCGCGGCCCCGTCACGGCCCGCCTGACCTCGCTCCACCGGCAGCTCGCCGAGACCGAGGGCGCCCCGTTCATCGTCTGAACGAAGGCGACGGTTAACCGGTTCATTCTTTCGCGACTCTGCACGTCGGCTCGCCCCGCTCCCGCGAGACCTGGCCGCCGCGCGGGAGAGCGCGTCAGCTGTCGCGGGCGATCTCCGCGAAGACGCCGCGCAGCCAGATGTGCGCCGGGTCCTTCGCTTGCCGCTCGTGCCACACCTGGTCCACCGAGAAGCCGCCGAGCTCCACGGGCGGCTTCATGACCTGCAGCTCCTCCCTCTCTGCGAACTCGCGCGCGATGCGCGCCGGCACGGTCATCACGAGATCGGTCTGGGCCACGATGTGGGCGGCCACCAAGAAATGCGGGATCTGCAGCGCCACGCGGCGCGAGAGCCCCCGCTCGGCGAGGACCTCGTCCACCCGGCCTCCGCCCTCGCCGCGCGGGCTGATGAGCGCGTGCGGCAAGCTCGCGTACATCTTGAGCGTGAGCTTGCCGCGCACCACGGGGTGGCCCCTCCGCACGATGCACATGTAATGCTCCTCGATGAGCCGTTGCCGGTAGAACCCCGCGGGCAAGGTGGGGAGCAGGCCGATCGCGAGATCGACCTTGCCGGTCTCCATGGAGGTCCACATCTCGCTGTCGTAGGGGCGCGCGATCAGGTCGATGAAGGGCGCGTCAGAGCAGAGCTTCTGCACGAGCCGCGGCAGCAGGATGAGCTCCACGTAATCGGCCGTGGCGACGGTGAACGAGCGGCGCGCCGTCGCGGGCTCGAAGCGAGGGCTGCGCGCGACCGTCGCCTCGATCTTGGCGAGGGCCTCGCGGATGGGGCCGATGAGCTCCTGCGCGCGCGGCGTCGGGATCATCCCCCGCGGCGTGCGCACCAGGACGGGATCGTCGATCAACGCGCGGAGGCGCCCGAGGGCGTGGCTCATCGCCGACTGGCTCAGCCCGACGCGCGCCGCCGCGCGCGTGACGCTCCCCTCCGCCAGCAGGGCGTCGAGGACGACGAGCAGGTTCAGGTCGATCGAAGCAAGATGCACGGGA
Organism: Sorangium sp. So ce726; assembly: GCF_051521405.1. Classification (NCBI taxonomy): domain Bacteria; kingdom Pseudomonadati; phylum Myxococcota; order Polyangiales; family Polyangiaceae; genus Sorangium; species Sorangium sp. So ce726. The sequence continues at coordinate 229,041 of NZ_CP150349.1, forward strand.
TGCATGGGGCCCATGCTACTAATGAGTTGGAAGCGCGCCATCGGCCGACCTACAGGTTCGCTGTTGAGCCGGCCCGGTCACTGACCTCACCAGGAGCGGTGGGGGGATGCCGCCGGCGCTTCGCGCCCATGTCCCGCTTCGATCTCCCGAGCATGCCCGTGGAGCCCGGCTCACGGCTCCTCCTCGCGCCCGCTCCGCCTGCCGTCGCGGCGATACGCGGCGATGCCGCAGGCCGAGCAGCCGGGGAATGTCGTCTCGTGATCCTGCTTGGAAAGGTTCGTTAAGAAGTCAGAATTGTGCTGCGAGCGTCCGTGAACATTGCTGTATCTGGTCCGGTCCGCTAAGTAGTCGCCGCCTGAGATCGCCTGTGGCGCGATCCCCGTAGGGGGTCGTATCGAGGCGGAGCGGCCCGAGCGCGCTTGTCGCACGGAGCGCGCGACGACCGGGCCTCGGGCCTCCGGCGTGCCTTCAAGGCCGCGCGGATGGCCTGAATCGGCCATCTCGTCTCCGGCTCTCGCCCGCAGCGCCGGCGCCGCGTCAGCCGTCGGTCGTCGGTCGTCGGCGTAGCGCCAGGTTGGTTTCAACTGTGTTTCCCCGGCGCTGCCGCCGAACGGCGCGCCGCATCCATGAACGCCGTGGTTCGAAATCGGTGTCGAACAACCGTAACAGGAAGAGAGAGCGTCATGCCAAGTCCGAGATTGAGTTCCTTGATCCTCGCTCCCATCGTCTCTGTTTCTCTCCTCGCCTCGTGCGCCCCGTCCGCGCCGGAGGGCGAGGGCGAGGTAGAAACCCTCGGCGCGGCGTCGAGCGCGCTCACGGCTCAGCAGCGGCTCGCGGCTTGCGACCAGGATCCTCGCGTGATCGCCGGGCTCGTCACGAGGGAGATCTGCGCGGGTGCTGACATCTTCTTTCGCGAGACCTTCGAGGGCAACGGCCGCTCCTGCGGGACGTGCCATCCTGTCGGAAACAACTTCACGATTGACATCCCCTTCATCGATGCGCTGCTCGAGGATAACCCCCTCGACCCGCTGTTCGTCTTCGAGCAGGACCCGGAGCTGACCGACCTCGAGACGCCCGAGCTGAAGACGCTCGGCCTGATCCGCGAGAACATCGATGGCTTCGACGATCTCGACAACAAGTTCTCGATGCGCGCCGTCCCCCACACGCTCTCGCTGGCGACGAGCATCACGCCGGATCCGGTGGACGGGATAGCGAACCCGCCGGTCCATCGCACGGGCTGGTCGGGCGACGGCGCCCCGGGCACCGGCTCGCTGCGCGAGTTCCTCACCGGGGCGATCACGCAGCACTACCCGACGGATCTCGGCCGCGAGCCGGGGGTGGCCTTCCGGCTCCCGACCGCGCAGGAGCTCGATCTGACGCTCGCCTTCCAGATGAGCCTGGGCCGGACGAACGAGCTCAACATCACGCAGGTGAACCTCGCCGATCCCGAGGCGAACGAGGGGCGGCAGGCGTTCCTCGATCCGGCGCGGGGCCGCTGCAACGTGTGCCACGCGAACGCGGGCGCCAACCACCTGGACACGGGGCGCAACCGCAACCTGGACACGGGCACCCGGAAGGCCCCCGCGACCGGCTCGATCGGCGCGTTCGACGGCGGCTTCGGCGGCTCCGGGCTGGCCTCGCCCAACATCGATGTCCTGGACATCGGCTTTCTCAACGGCTTCGGCGACGGCACGTTCAGCACCCCGCCCCTCATCGAGGCTGTGGACACGCCGCCGTTCTTCCATACCAACGCCTTCGGGAACCAGATCGAGGGCGCGGTGGCGTTCTATCTGTCGAACTTCTTCAAGGATTCGCCGGCCGGCAAGGAGCTGGAGGCGCGGTTCGGCAGCCCCGTCCAGTTCCCCGACACCGACATCGGCAAGATCGGGCGGTTCCTTCGTGTGCTGAACGCCGCGTTCAACCTCGACATCGCAAAGCAGCGCCTGAACGCCGCCCAGGTGCTCGTGAGCCGGTTCCGCGACACGCGCGCCGACGTCCAGAAGCGCCTGATGGAGCTGGCCGAGGCGGAGATCGACGATGCGCTCGAGGTCCTCGACGCCGGCGGCACGCCGCTGCACCCCGTCTCCAAGGATCGCCTCCAGCTGGCGAAGACCGAGATCGCGGCGGGCCTCTCGGCGACGACCTGGTCGCAGCGCCAGGGCCGGATCTCGAACGCGATCTCGCGCGTCCAGAACGCGCGCGATCAGTTCGGATCGAACATCAACTTCCAGCTCGGCAAGGGCAACCTGATGTACTAGCGGAGCGCCAGGAGCCCTGTCGGGGCGCTGGCCCAGCGGTCTGGACGACAGGCGGAGCGCGCCCCGGGGTTCGTGTCCCCGCCGCTGGCGAACGCCGCACAAATCGGTAGCTTACGGGCCCCGGCATGGCCGGTATGCCAGGTGCCCTGCGCTGATGTTGTCCGGTTCACGTCCTGATGTCGGTTCCCTTGCTTCGTCTGAAACAGGGCGCTCCCGCGAGGGGGGCTCGCTCCTGCTGCGGCTCCTCGGGCTGAGCTGGGCGTACCGGGGGCGCGTCCTGCGTGTCCTCGGCTACCAGATCGTCCTGCTCTCGCTGGGGCTCGCTGGGCTCGGCCTGACCGGGCTCGCCATCGACATCCTCCGCCACCGGCTCGATCCGTCGAACCGCCTCCCCGAGCTGCCGGTCGGCCTCGGCGCGCTGGTCGATGCCGAGCGTGAGCCCATGCGCGCCGTCCTCTCGATCGGCGCTGCCATCCTCGCGATGGCGGCCGCGCGCGCGGTGATCAACTACGGTTACGCGCTCTCGGTGGGCTACCTCGTCCACATGGAGATCGTCCCGGATCTCCGGGCGCGGGTGTACGACAAGCTCCAGCGGCTGAGCTTCCGGTTCTTCGACGCCAACAAGAGCGGCTCGCTCATCAACCGCGTCACCGGCGACGTGCAGCTCGTGCGCTCCTTCGTGGACGGGGTGCTGCTCCCGAGCGTCATCATGGTCCTGTCGCTCGGCGTGTACGTCGCGTACATGCTCCGCGCGCACGTCCTCCTCACGCTCGCGTGCCTCGCCCCGACGCCGCTCCTCTGGATCGCGAGCACGCTCTTCGCCCGGTGGGCGCAGCCCGCCTACCTGCGCAACCGGGAGCTCGTGGATCGCATGGTCCTGAGCTTCACGGAGGGGCTGCAGGGCATCCAGGTCATCAAGGGGCTCGGGCGAGAGCGCGAGGCCCATCGCCGCTTCGACGAGCGCAGCCGCGAGGTGCGCGAGCAGCAGCAGGAGACCTTCCGGACGGTCAGCGTGCTCAGCCCGACCATCGATCTCCTCGGGCAGCTCAACCTCGTCATCCTGCTCGGCATGGGCGGGCTGCTCGTCACGCGCGACCGGATGACGCTCGGGCAGCTCGTTGTGTTCGCCGGCATCCTGCAGCAATTCTCGGGGCAGATCGCGAGCATGGCGACGATCGTCAACACCGCGCAGCAGAGCCTCATCGGGGCGAAGCGCGTCTTCGAGGTGCTCGACACCCCCGTCGAGATCACGAGCCCCGAGGCGCCGGCGCGCCCCGCGCGGGTGGAGGGGGGCCTCGTGTTCGAGCGCGTCACGTTCGGGTACGATCCGGAGCGGCCCGTCCTCCACGACGTCCACCTCGACGTCGCGCCGGGGCAGTTCGTCGCCGTGATCGGCCCGACCGGCGCCGGCAAGAGCACGCTGCTCAGCCTGATCCCGCGCTTCTACGATCCGACGTCGGGGCGCGTCCTCCTCGACGGCATCGACCTCCGCCGCCACGACCTCGACCAGATCCGCCGGCGCATGGGGGTCGTCTTTCAGGACAACTTCCTCTTCAGCAACACGGTGGCGGCCAACATCGCGTTCGGCGCCCCGCACGCGACGCGCGAGCAGATCGAGCGCGCGGCGGTCATCGCCTGCGCCCACGAGTTCATCCGGGAGCTGCCCGAGGGCTACGACACCGAGCTCGGTGAGGCGGCGGTCAACCTCTCGGGCGGCCAGCGGCAGCGGCTCGCCATCGCGCGCGCCGTGCTGCTCGACCCGCCGCTGCTCCTGCTCGACGACCCGACCGCGGCGGTGGACGCGAGCACCGAGCGCGAGATCCTCGACGCGATCCTCAGCGCGACGCGGGGGCGGACGACGATCATGGCGACACACAGGGCGCACCTGCTCCGCCGCGCGCACCAGGTGATCGTGCTCGACCGGGGCCGCATCGCCGAGCGGGGGACCCACGAGGAGCTGCTCCGGCGGCGCGGCCACTACGCGAGCGCCCTCGCGCTGCACGACGCCCACGTCTCCGGGGCGCGGGCGGACGAGACCCCCTCGCGCCGCGCGGGGGCGCGTCCGGCCGAGGAGTCGGCGTGAGCCGCGGGGCCGAGGCGCCGGTCCGCCCCGCGACGACGTCGGGGACGGCTCGCTCCACGGTCGAGGTGGCGCCGATCGACGTGCGCCTCGGCCTCACGCGCGTGGCGCTCGACGACGAGTCGGACCAGCACCACCGCACGCTCGATCTCGGGCTCGTGCGGCGGGTGTTCGCCTTCACCCGCCCGTACGCGCGCAAGCGGAACGCGCTCTTCGCCCTCGTGGTGGTCAGGTCGATCCAGCTCCCGATCCTGACCTGGGCCGTCGGCGCCATCATCAGCGGCCCCGTGGCCCGGCGCGACGCGCGCGCCACGCTGCTCGCCGTCCTCGGCTTCGCGGCGCTCGTCCTCTTCACCGAGATCGTCTTCCACTACCGCGCGCGGCTCGCGCTCGAGCTCGGCGAGGCGGTGGTGTTCGACATGCGCGATCGGCTGGAGAGCCACCTCCTGCGCATGCCGATGCGCTTCTTCGTGAAGACGAAGGTGGGGCGCCTCATCGGCCGCATGACGTCCGACATCGACGCGATCCGGGTGGCGGTGCAGGACGTCGTGTTCGTGAGCACGGTGAACCTCGGCACCATGGCGGTCGCGATGGCGCTGATGGCCCACGCGCACTGGCAGCTCTTCCTCGTGGTGGTCGCGATGGTCCCCATCTTCTGGGGGCTGATCGTCTACTTCCACAAGCGCCTCGGGGCCGCCCACCAGCGCGCGCAGGAGAGCTTCACCCGCGTGACCGCGACGCTCGCCGAGTCGGTCACGGGGGTGCGCGTGACGCAGGGCTTCGTGCGGCAGGACATCAACGGCGGGCTGTTCCGCGCGCTGATCTTCGACCACTCGCGCTACAATATGGATGCGGCGCGCCACTCGGCGACGTTCCTCCCGCTCCTCGAGTTCAACGGGCAGCTGTTCCTGGCCGTCCTCGTGGTCGTCGGCGGCTATCAGGCATTGCACGGCGCGATCGAGCTGAGCGTGCTCGTGGAGTTCTTCTTCCTCGCGAACCTCCTGTTCAACCCGATCCCCATCCTGGGCAATCAGTACAACCAGGCCCTCACGGCGATGGCGGGCGCCGAACGGCTCTTCCGCGTGCTCGACACGGCGCCCGACTGGCCCGACGAGCGTGGCCTCCCGGCGCTGCCCCCCGCGCACGGCCGGGTCGTGTTCGAGGGGGTCCACTTCGCCTACGATCCGGGCAAGCCGGTGCTCCACGGCGTCGATCTCGTCGCCGAGCCGGGGCAGATGATCGCGCTGGTCGGGCACACGGGCAGCGGCAAGACGTCGATTCTGAACCTGCTCGCGAAGCTCTACCTGCCGACGGCGGGGTCGATCACCGTCGACGGCCACGATCTCGCGGCGACCTCGTCCGCCTCGCTGCGCGCGCAGCTCGGGCTGGTGCTGCAGAGCAACTTCCTCTTCAGCGGGACGGTGCTCGACAACGTGCGCCTGGGCAACCCCGCCGCGACGGACGCCGAGATCCGCGACGCGGCGCGGGGCCTCGACGTGCTCGACATGCTCGAGGCGCTGCCGGACGGCCTGGGCACCGAGGTCGGCGAGCGAGGGACGGCGCTGTCGCTCGGGCAGCGGCAGATCGTGTGCTTCCTGCGCGCCATGGTCGCCAACCCGCGCATCGTGCTGCTCGACGAGGCGACGAGCGCCGTGGACGCGCTCACCGAGGCCCGTCTGCAGGCGGCGCTCGGGAGGCTCTTGCGAGGGCGGACGAGCTTCGTTGTGGCCCACCGGCTGAGCACGATCCGGCACGCCGATCGCGTCGTCGTGCTCGACCACGGGCGGGTCGTCGAGCAGGGGACGCACGCCGAGCTGCTCGCGCGGGGGGGAGCGTTTGCGGCGCTCCACCGGGAGCTCGTCCACAAGGGGCCGGCCCCCATGGAGGGAGCGCGTGGCGTCAGAGGGTCAGGCGACCTCTAGACGGACGGGGACGTTGTTGCGGGTGGCGTTCGAGTAGGGGCAAACCTGGTGCGCCTTCTCGACCAGGTGCTCGGCTTGCGACCGCTCCAAACCCGGCAGCGCGATCCGCAGGCCGATGTCGAGGCCAAACCCGCCTTCGGAGCGCGGGCCGATGCCGACGCTCGCCGTCACGGTGGCCTCGGCCGGGATCCGGGCCTTCTCCTGCGCGGCCACGAACTTGAGGGCGCCCAGGAAGCAGGCCGCGTAACCCGCCGCGAACAGCTGCTCCGGGTTGTTCCCCTCGCCGCCAGCGCCGCCGAGCTCCTTCGGCGTCGAGAGCTTGACCTTGAGAGCACCGTCGGCAGTGGCAGCGTGGCCATCGCGGCCGCCATGGGCCGTGGCTTGCGTCGTGTACTTCACGTCAACAGGCATTGGAGCGTTCCTTTCGTGGCGATGAGCCCGGTCACGGGCAGCTCGTCCCCGCCGGGCACGACCCGACCGGGCAGCGCCGTTCGGGTACGCTCCCATAGTCCCCACTTTCCTCCCGGGCAACCGCGGGAGGAGACGTCACCCGGAAATCACGCCCGGCGTCGACCGCGCGGCGTCATCCGCTTGGTATGAGCTCGCAGTTTGCAGTCCGTTTGCAGTCCGCTTGCAGTCCGTTTGCAGTTCGCTTGCAGCTCACGGGCCAGCCCAGGTGTAGTCCAGCGCGGAGACGTCGGGCGCCCCGGCCGGTATCTCCGCGGTGAAGCCGAGCGTGGTGAGCTCGAGGCGGTTGCCGAATGGATCGTTGAAATAGAGCGACGCCTGGCCCGGGGGGCCGAGCCGCGTGGGGCCGTACGTCGGCACGCCAGCGTCGGTCAGGCGCTTCTTCCAGGCGAGCAGCCTCCCCGGCGCGACCCAGAGCGCGCAGTGCGGATGAGCCGCTGCGCGGGGCGGCTGCCCGATCGGCGACTCGAAGAGGTCGAGTCGTGGCCCCCCCGCGAACACGACCGTCAGATGAACACTCCGCGCGATCTCGTCCGCAGGACGCCCCATCCGCGCGAGCGACGGGGCGTCGACGCGCATCATCAGGCGCGCGCCGAGCAGCCCGACATAGAACCGCTCCGCCACCCGAAGATCCGAGCAAGGCACGGTGAGGTGATCGACAGCGCGCAGCTTGCCGCCCCACGGTGGAAGCAGGCGATACGCAAGGTGCGACCAGGCGAAGAACAGACGTATCCCCACGCCGATCGCCTTTCGTTGGACCCGTGCGGCGAGCGGCGCGGCGGTGAGCTCCGAGGACATCATGCATCTCCTCCATGCGATGGGAATTAATCAATCAATCAGTTGATTGAAATTACGCGACGGCGGCCGGCCAGTCAAGGTGCGCGCCGCGGGCGCTTGCTCGAAACGGAGGAAACCTGTAGCTTTGCGCGGACTTGGCGAAGACGAGACACGTCGCCTCGGCCGGCAAGACCTCGGCCACGGAGCTCGGCGCAGCGCGGAGGCGCGACCTGCTCGAGGCGGCGTATTCGCTCATCGGGGAGAAGGGCCTGGAGGGGCTGCGGACGCGCGATATCGCGGCGCGCGCGGGCGTCAACATCTCGACGCTGCACTACTACTTCGGGACGAAGGACGCGCTCCTCGTCGCCATCGTCGAGCACGTGACGGACAAATTCGTCGAGGAGCAGCGCCGGCCCGCAGGTCCGGGGGACGCGCTCACGGGCCTGAGAGCACACCTCGAGAACTCATGGCGCAGCTTCCAGGAGGATCCGCGCCTGGCGACCGTCCTTCAGGAGCTCTCCTTGCGTGCGCAGCGCGATCCGGCGGCGCAGGCGGCGCTCCGCGCCGCCCACAAGGAGTGGAACCTCGCTGTCGAGCACCTCGTGCGGCAAGGCGTGCGCGCCGGACAGCTGCGCTCCGATCTGGATCCTCGCGCCGCGGCCCGCGTGGTCACGTCCTTCATCATCGGCGCCATGACCCAGCTCGGGGTCAACGCCGAAGCGTTCGACTTTCACCTCATCTCGGACGAGCTCGATCGATGGCTCGCCCCCGCCGAGGGCAAGCGGGCGCGCAACCGCGGGTGAGCGGCTCGGCAGCCGTCGAGCGACTCAGAGGTGCTCCCCGCCACCTCACGTCAGCTCGAGCGCGCGTCGATTCGCGCGCCGCGCGCCCGGGCGGCTCACCGCGCGCCATCGGCGCAGCGGGAGAGCGCGTAACGCAAGGCGCTCTGGAGCACGCCGAAGGTCTTGAACCCGCCATCCACCGCGCCAAGCTCCGTCATCGTCCGCGCGATCTCGGGCGAGATCCCGGAGACGAGGCAGCTGCTGCCGAGGAGGTTGGCCGCGCGCACCACGGCGAGGAGGTGCGCCACGGTCGCGGCGTCCACCGCGTTCACGCCGGTCAGGTCGAGGATGGCGAAGCGCGCGCTCGTCCGAACGATCTCGGTGAGGAGCCGCTCCATGATGTCATTCGCCCGCCCGGTCTCCACGGTCCCGATGATCGGCAGCACGAGGACCCCCTCCCACGCCTGGATGATGGGCGTGGACATGGCGCGCATCGTCTCCTGCTGCTGGCGCATCAGCGCCTCGGCGCGCTCGCGCTCGGCGTTCTCCGCCGCGAGCAGGCGGTTCTTCTCCTCGAGCTCCTCCGCGTGGATCGCCCGGCGCTGGAGCGCCTCCCTGAGCTCGGCCTCCAGCCGCTTGAAGGGCGTGATGTCCCTGATCGCGATCGCGACACCATCGCTCAGCGGGATGACCTGGTGCTGGAGCCACCGGTCCTCGTGCCCTGGACTCTCGATCTGCTGCTCCTCGAGGAGCCGCTCGCCGGTCCGGACGACGCGCGCGTACTTGTCCAGCTGCCCGAGGCGGCGCGTGGCGGGCGAAAGCTCGCTGAGCCGCTTGCCGACGATCTCCTCGCGGGGCATCGACATCCCCTCGACGGCCCTCTGGTTGGCGTCGGTGATCACGAAATCCACGAGTGTCCCGGCCTCGTCGAGCGCGCTCCGGAGCACGAAGAAGGCGTCCAGGCTCCCTTCGACCGCCGCCCGGAACCGGGACTCGGCCGCGAGCAGCGACTCCTCCGCGCGCTTGCGATCCGTGACGTCACGGGCGACGAAATAGACGAGCTCCTCCTCCGGGTGAACCGACGAGTTCCACTCGATCCACCGGTAAGAGCCGTCGCGACACCGGTAACGGTTCGTGAACGTCACGCTGCCGCTACCGGAGAACACCTGCGCCGACTCGGTCAACGTGCGCTCTCGATCGTCGGGGTGCACGAAGTCGATGAACGGCGTCGACAAGAGCTCTTCGCGCGAGAACCCGAGCGTGCGCTCCCACGCCTGGCCAATCCGCTTGAAGCGCCCGTCAAAACCGGCGGTGCCGATCAGATCCACGGACATCTCGAAGAAGCGCCCCACCTCGTCCGTTTGCCACGCTTGTTTCATGGTAAAATCCACCGCTATCAGATCCGGCGTCCATGATCGAGCCTCTGGCGCAACGCGAGGACCAGCGTTGCGGATGAGCCTGCCAACGGTCGGGGGTGAGCGCTGGGCGACCGCGCTCCCGGTCAGTCGCCCTCGACGCCTGAAGGAGAGAGCTCCCCGATGAAGCGCATTGTCATGCTGGTTTGGCCGGGCTTCACCGCGCTTGAGATACTGCGGTCGCGCGCTCGCCCGACGCGGCGGATCAGCTCGTGCGGAAGGCGCGGTAGAGCTCGTCACGCCACGCGATCAGGTCGTCGTAGCGATCGCGCAGGTCGGGGTCGGAGAAGCACCGCCGGCTGGCCGCGCCGAGCTTCAGCTGGGCGGGCGGCGCGACGTTCACGAGGACCTGGCTCATCGCGATATCGGCGAACGTGAAGCGGCCGAGGAGCGTCCGTGGCGCGTCTCCGGACGGCGCCGCCCGCGCGAGCGTCTCGCGGATCTCCTCCAGCACGGCGACCTGCGTTTGCCGGTGCGACTCGCCGTCGGTCTTGTCGCCGTCGTACTTGCGGAGGGTGCGGGCGACCCCCAGCGCTCCCAGCCGCGAGGCGAGGGGACCGAGCGCGCGGCGGAGCGGCCTCGGCGCCATCTCGGCGAGCGCCTCCTCGTCGGCCAGCATGCGCGCCAGCGCGCGGGCGCGTCCGGCGGCGAGGCCGCGCTCCGAGAGATCGATGAGCCGCGCGATGTCAGCCTCGTGCTCGACAGGGAACAGGGTCGGTCCCGCGCCGCGCCCGTCAGCCCAGCGCGCGATGTCGGCCGAGTCCCCGAGCACGCGCCCGTCGTCGGTGGTGAGCACCGGCACCGAGACACGGCCTGTGAGCCGGCGGAGCTTCACGCGGAGCGCCGGCTCACCGACGAGCGGCTGGTAGTGCCGGAAGGTGTAGGGGACGCGCCGGACGTCGAGCGCCCAGCGGGCCTTCTCGGTCCACGGCGAGAAAACGAGGCCAAGTAGCTCGGTCATGGCGCCGGCAGACTACCACACGCCGCCGCGCGTCTCGGGCCGATCGCTCGAGGGCAGAGGGCGCGGCCCGCCGGTGGGCCCTCGGGCTCACCGCGAGCGATCTCACGGGCAGGCGTCGATCTCGTCGGTCTCGTCGGTCTCCACCCAGATCGACTCGGGATCGTCGAACCCCTTGAGGCGGAACGCGCCCGCTCGGCGGAAGTCCGCGCGCGACGGGTCGGGGAGCGCGGCGGCCGCGGAGCGCGAGAGCGTCACGCGGCCGGGGCGCGGCAGGCCGATCCCGGAGCTCGGCTCGTCCATGCGATCTTCCTCGGTGACCGCCTCGATCCGGAAGAGCCGGTGGACCTCCCTGCCGATGACGTCGTGATCGCTCATCCGCACCCAGCCCCAGTGGACGACGAGGCGCAGCTGGGCAGGGTCGTCGACCGTGCGACGGAGCATGCGGGCCGCGTCGACGGCGCGGGCCACCGTGGGATAGACAGCGAGGTACCCATCGCCGGTCCCCTTCAGCAGGCGCGGATTCGTCGCCCCTCGGAGGGAGCCGCGGAGCCGGTGAAGGTGGTCGACGAAGCCGGTGTCGCCGATGCTGCGGATCATGTGGGTCGACCGGACGATGTCGATGAGCAGCATCGCCACCTCCACCCGGTCGGTCGGCTCCGTTTTCTCCCGTCGCTCGTCGGGGAAGAGCTCGAGGAGCGGGATGTGGAGATCGTCCCAGTGGATTCGCTCGAGGTGCGCGCTGAGGCGGGCGAAGGTGGGGGAGGCGGCGATCGCCCGCCGCGCGGCGTCGGGGCTCTCGCCGTCGGCGACCTCTGTCGAGAGGCGGTCGAGGAGGGAGAACACCGTCCCGGCGATCTCCTCGTCGGCGTCCGGGCGCCGGAAGAGCTGGCGCTGGACGTCGACCATGAGGTCCCAGTGGCGGGGCCAGGGCTCCCCGTGGCCGATGACCACGTGGCGGATCGCGTGGAACGGGCCGCCGCCGGGGAGCGGCTCGATCAACGCGCGGAGGGACGGGTGGAGCAGGTAATACCGCGAGCGCGGCAGCGCGTGGCGCGAGCCGACCACGGCGTCGTGCGGCTGGCGAAAGCGCTGGACCTGGCGCTCGGCTCCCGGATCGGCGCCGAGCACCCCGAGGAGGCCGCACTCGAAGAGCTCTCGGAAAGGGTGGTAGACGTCGTCGGCGTCCCGGCCGTGGGCGTCGTAGAACGCGCGATCGACCTCATGAAACTTGCACCAGACCTCGACCAGCTCGTCGTGGGTGAGGACGTCGCAGGGGAGGAGGCCAAGGAAGCGAGACCGCTTGTCGCGGTGACAGAGCACCTCGAGGAAGACCCGCATCTCATCGAAGATGTTGGCCACGAGGAGGCCGGCGCTGGTGCGCTGCACGATCTGCGTGAAGGTCCGCTCGTCGAGGGCCGTTCGGTTGCGCGAGATCTCCGAGGCGAGGATCACGAGGTCGCGCGGCCGCCCGAGGGTATGGCGGTGGAGGAAGTCGAAGGTCGACTCGCCGCGGGCCGAGCGCCCCGCGCTCACCACGTCGAGGTGGATGAACTCGCGGAGCGGCAGCCGCTCGTAATAATACGTGAGCTTCTCGAGCAGCTCGAAGAGCTCGTGCTTGGCGTAGCGGAGCGTCGACGTCGCCCCGTAGAGGTTGTTCTTGATGTCGGACTCGTAGGCGGAGAACGCCTCCTCGCGGATGGTGGCGAAGATCTTGACGTGCCGGTTGGCGTTCATCAGATCCCACGCGGCCTCGATCATCCCTGCCTGCATGTGGATCCACGCGGCCCGCGGGAGCCGCCGGAGCGCCTGATCGAGCTTGTCGATGAAGATGAAGACGCCGCTGTGGAGCGAGCGGAGCCGCCGCTCGAGCGGGCGCTCCATCGCGTCGACGACCTGGTTGATCTGGCGAACGGTCAGCGAGAGCAGCTCCTTCAGCACCATCGTCGGCTCGACCGGCCTTCCCTCCAGGAGCCCGCGCAGGCTCCGGGGGAGCGGCGCCAGATCCGCGGGATCGCCGGCGCCGGCGGCCGCGGACTGGTGGGAGACGATCGACATGCGGAAGCTGAAGCTCCAGAGGCGTTTGCACTCGTGGAGACCCGACATGAGGTCGCTCCGGGTCTGATCGACGCTGGGCAGATCGCCCATCAGATCGAGGTACGGCCGCCCCTCCGGGATGAACTGCACGGCGGCGTGGCGGCGCTCGCGGCCGGTCGCCGCCAGGTAGATCTCGCTGAGGACCGAGCGCTTGTACGTGAGGAGGAGGGTCTTGCCGAGCCCCTTGCTCCCCGAGACAAAGTGCTTGTTGGCGCTGTCGAGGAACTCGCGGACCACGGCGTTCTTGAAGGTCAGGTCCTTGAGGGCGCCGATGTCGATCTGGTTGGCGTCCGAGGCCCAGCTCTGGTTCGTGGGGGGCTCGGGCGGCGAGGGCCGGGGCTGGGGCGGATCCGGCGGGCGCCCGGCGAGCGCCCGGAGCGCGTCGAGGAGCTCGCGGGCGGAGGTGAACCGGCGGTCGATGTCGCGGTGGGTCGCCCGGGCGAACCAGGCGTCAAAGCCGCTCGGGACGTCCGCCAGCCGCGACGGCGGGACGGGGACATCGAAGCAGATCTTGTGGACGAGCTCGAAGAGCGACTCGCCGCGGAAGGGCCGTTGCCCGGTCATGCACTCGTAGACGATCACGCCGATCGACCACAGGTCCGCGCGGAGGTCGACCCCACGGGCGTCGGCGATCTGCTCCGGGCTCATGTAGCTCACCGTGCCGAGGGTGGCGCCGGCGTCCGTTTGCGGCGCTCCATGGGGGTCGAGCCCCAGGTCACCCAGCTTGACGATCCCGAAGTCGAGGACCTTGCAGAGCGGGCCATCGTCGTCCTCGACGAGGAAGACGTTGGCCGGCTTGATGTCGCGATGGATGATGTCCATGCGGTGGGCCTTGGCGATCGCGCTGCAGACACCACCGAGGATCGCCTTCGTCTCTTCATAGGAGAGCGGCCCGCGGGCGATCCGCTGTGCCAGGTCCTCGCCGCGGAGGAGCTCCATGGCGATGTAGGGCACCTGCGTGGCTGCATCGACGTTGAAGTCGAGGAGCTGCACGACGTTCTTGCTCCGCAGCCTCGCCGCTGTCTGCGCCTCGCGGAAGAAGCGGGCGCGCGCCCGCTCCGTGCCGACGATCGCCGGATCCATCAGCTTGAGCGCGACCGGCTCGCCCAGGCGAAGATCGGTTGCCCGGTAGACCCGGCCCATGCCGCCCTTCTTCAGGAGCTCGTCGATCCGAAAGTGCTGGCCGACGACATCCCCCGGGCCAACGCTCCTGGCCCCGGTCAAGTCGCTCCCGCGAGCGGATGACTTCGTGGCCTGGTCCGGTCGGCGGGCACCCTCATCCGACATGTCGCCCAGCGTACCAGCCTTGGCGCCTCAGGAGAACCTGCGCACCCGCGCACTACCAGCCCAGCCCGATGCGCAGCGGCAAGAACACCGCCATCCCGATCACGATGGTTCCCAGGATGCCGCGGCGGAAGAAGTAGTAGGCGCCGGCCGCGACGCTCGCGGGCAGCCGCGCGTCCTGGAAGGTCGCGATGAGGTGTCCCTGGGTCATGACCACCTCGGGCACGATCACGGCCGCCAGGGCCGCCAGCGGCGCGTAGCGCAGCCCGCGCCTGAGCCAAGCTGGCATCGGCAGATCCCGGTCGGGGTACAGGAAGAAGGCGCGGGTGAACGCCGTGATCAGCGAGAGGCCGAGGATGGCCACGAGGGTCTCCCAGGCGCTCATCGTCCGGCCTCTTCGGTCACCTTGCTCGCGCGCCGGTGCGCCTCCTCGGCCGCCTCGAGGCCCAGGCCCACCGCGACCGCGGCGGCGATTGCGACGAGGATGTTGAGCTTCAGCGGCAGCGCGTAGGCGGCCACCGCGGCGCTGGCCGCGGTGCCGGCGGCCAGCCAGGTGGCCCTGTCCTGGAGCAGCGAGCAGGTGATGCCCAGCAGCGCGAGCACGCCGGCGAAGCCGAGGCCCCATTCGACCGGGATCACGTTGGCCAGCGCGATGCCGCTCAGCGATGCGCCTTGCCATGCAGACCAGTTCATCGCGACGCCGCCCCAGTAGTAGGGCTCCTGCTCGGGCGCCGGATCGAGCGCGGGGAAGCGCTTCCTGAAGATCACGTAGTTCAGGTCGCCGCTGAAATAGCCGCACAGGCACCGTCGCCACCTGGGGAGATGCGCGAAGTAGGGCCGCCACATCGCGCTGAAGATCACGAAGCGCAGGTTCACGCAGGTGGCGGTGGCCCAGACGACCCAGAGCGGCGCGCCGGACGCGAGCAGCGGCATCGTGGCGAGCTGCGCGCTGCCAGCGAAGACCACGAGCGACATGAGCACCGCGAGCGGCGCCGTGAGCCCGCTCTTGACCATCGCGACGCCGGTCACCAGGCCCCAGGCGGCGACGCCGGGCGACACGTGCAGCATCTCGCGCGCGCCGCGGCGGAACTCGGGGTGGCGCGCGGTGGCGCGGGCGAAGGACATGGGGGCGCTCGGGGTCAGGAACTGTCCAGGCGCGGCACGAAAGTCAAGGCGGCCCATCCAGGGCGCCGCCCGTGCGGGGCGCCTCCCCGTGTGGCCAGGCGTCCATTTTTCCATCGTTTACGCCGTCTGGAACCCGGAGATCGGCATACCCCATGCAGTCACAGGGCCTCATGCGCTCTGGTGAGCCCAGGCTCTGGTCCTGCGATCTCCGGCGAGCGGGTCGCGATGAGCAGTTCGAGCGCACACCGCGCCGCGGCCCCGCGTCGGCGCCAGCTCGTCGAGCGGTCGTCGTGCGAGCAGGGTAGCCGCGAAGGGGGAGATGCGTCCGTGACTGCTCCTCGCCGGCGACGCCTACTTCTATCACCGAGAGATGGACCCGGTTCGGCCGGCGTGCACGCCGGGTCTGCATCTCTATCAGTTCATGATGGAGAGAGAATTAGAGCGGCAGCGCACAGAAGAAGCAGAGCAAAGGTAGATAGGGCCTCCGTGCTCCACAGCGCATCATCCAGGTGCTCTCCGTAGCGCGCACCTCCGCTCGGTAGGCCGCCTCCGAGGGCCGGGCGGCTCGTGGCTACGTTGCATCCCGGCGCGGCGCCGCCTCCACCGGAAGCGTGAAATGGAACGTCGTGTGACCCCCCTCGGGGCTCTCGACCCAGATCCTGCCGTCGTGGGCCTCGACCAGCCCCTTTGCGATGTACAGGCCGAGGCCGAGGCCGACCACGCGCTCCTCCTTCGCCTTTCCCCGGAAGAAGCGTTCGAACAGGAGCGGGAGGTCCTCGGCCTGGATCCCGCGGCCGCTGTTCCGGATTGAGATCTGCACCGCGTCGTCGCGCCGCTCCAGCGCCACCTGTATCGGCGTCTCTGGATCACCGTATTTCACGGCGTTGGAGATGAGGTTGCTGAGCACCTGCTCGACGCGCCCGGCGTCCGCGCGCACGAGCGGGATCTCTCCGCGGCTCTCGACGCCGACAGCGCGCCCCTCGGTCTCGCTCTCCATCCGCTCGACGACCGCCTCCACGAGCGCGCGCAGGTCGGTGGGAGCGCGCTCGATCGCGAGGCGACGCGACTCGATCTGGGAGATGTCCGTGAGATCGGAGACCATCCGCCCGAGCCGCTTGGCGCTCGCCAGGATGTGTCCCGCCCTCGTCTTCACCGCGGCCGCGACCTGGGGCTTCCGTTCGAGCTGCGTCGCGTAGCCGATGATCGTCGTCACGGGCTGCTTCAGGTCGTGCGCGACGACCGACGTCCACTCTTCCTTGAGCCGCTCCAGGTCCTTGAGCCGGGTGATGTCGTCGAACACGACGACCGCGCCGAGCAGCTTGCCGTTCCCGTCGACGATGGGGCCAGCGCTCGCGAGCACCGCCAGCATGCTGCCGTCGGCGCGCCGGAGCGACAGCTCCCGCGAGCTCGTGACCTCGCCACGCAGCGCGCCCGCCGACGGCTGCTCCTCGTCCGTGAGGGGCTGCCCGTCGGGCAGGCACAGGCACCATGCGCCCGGGAGCCCGGGCGGCGAGTCTGTCCCGGCGAGCTCCTGGGCGCGGCGATTCCGGGCGATCTGCGCGCCGGCCCGGTCGAGGAGGAGGATGCCGACCGGCGAGCGCTCGATGACCGCGTGGAGCCAGCGCCGCTCGGCCGCGAGCTGTCCGAGGAGCTGCTCGCGCTCCTCGTCGGCGAGCTTCTCCGTGGTGACGTCGCGCGAGATGCCGATCCCGGCGATCGGGTTTCCGTGCTCGTCGCGCTGGATGGTCATGTGGGTCGAGACCCAGCGGGTCCGGCCGCTGCTGTCGACGATCCGGAAGGTGAGCCGTCCGCCGGCCGCGGCCATGTGCTCGACGAACGCATGATAACGCCCGATGTCCTCGGGATGGATCAGGGTGACGAACAGCTCAGGGTTCTCGTACCAGGCCTCGGGTGGATAGCCGGTGTGCTCGAGGACGGCGGGGTTGATGTACTCGTAGCCCCCTTCCGGGCCGAGCCGTATATGGAAGATGACGTCGCTCGCGTGCTCCGCGATCATTCGCAGGCGCTCCTCGCTCAGCCGCAAGGCTCGATCGGCGCGCCGCTGCTCGGTGACGTCGAGGGCCGTGCCGATCATCCGGAGCGGAGCGCCGTCCTCGGCGCGGATCACGTCCGCCTCGGTGTGGAGGAAGCGCTCTTCGCCGTTCGGGCGAATGATCCGGTAATCGACGCAATAGGGCAGGGTGCCCTGGAGCGCGAGGTCGACGGAGCGTATCACACCCTCGCGGTCCTCCGGGTGGATGCAGGTGAGGAACCGCTCGTACGTGAGCGCGCCGGCGTCGCGGGACAGGCCCAGCATTCGATAACACTCGTCGGACCAGAGCAGCTCGTTGCTCAGAATGTGCCAGTCCCAGTTGCCCAGCTTCGCCAACCTCTGCGCGCGGGCGAGGCTGTCTTCGCTCAGCCGGAGCGCTGCCTCCGTCTGCCTGGCTTCCGCGATCGTCGCGTGGAGCTGCTCGCGCGAGCGCTCGAGCTCGTGGTTCTCCCGCTCGAGCTGCTCGATCCGTGCGCGCTGGGCGTGCAGCTCGGCGGCGGTGAGCGCCATCCCGAAGAGGCTCGACAGGGCGCCCGCGATCTCGACCAGCTCGGCCTGCGGGAGGGCTGGCTGCGCCGTGGCGCAGAGCAGCACCGCGCGCAGGGCGCCGGCGAAGGCGATGGGGATCGCGAACGCGTGGGTGCAGCCGCAGTGTCGGCGCAGGTGGCCGGCGTCCAGGAGCGCGTCGGCGCTCTCATCGTCGGGCGCGACCTGCGCGATGTTCAAGCGGGCGGCGGCGCCGGCGAGGCTCGGGGCGTCGAGCGGCAGGCGCCGGAGGGCGTCCAGCGAGCCCGCGCTGCCGCCTGCGCAGGCGACGAGCCCGAGCGTGCGGGGCGCCTGCGCGACATCGTAGAGGCAGGCGATGTCGACGTGGAGGAGGCGCGACGCCGCCGCCACGATCGCCTGCTGCGGGCTGTCGTCGCCGGCGCGCGAGAGGGCCATCGACGCGTCGGCCACGGCGCGGGCCAGCGTGTCGCCCGACGCTGGCGGATCCCCGCGACGTCGTTCCCTGGACGGTCCACCCCGTTCGGCACCGCGGCCTCTGTCGTCGCTGTTCAATCCGCCCCTCGCGCCTTCTACCCGGATCCTGGTGAGCGCGAAGCGAGACTATCACGAGCCTTCGCGCTGCAACCTGGTTCGCGCGGAGCCTTCGCGCCGCAACCTGGTTCACGCGGCCGTCGACGGCCCGGGCCGTCGACGGCCGGCGGCGGGTCTGCGGCGCCTGCGCCGGCCGAGGAGGACGCCGGGGAGGAATGGCGCAACGGGCAGCGCGCGGAGAGGAGGCTACTGGGCGGCGTCGCTTCCTCGTGGCGAAGGCCAGGCGCCCCCGCACCTCTCGACGTGCGTGGGCGATTTGTATACTGACGGCAACCTCTCATCGTCGCTGTAGGGGTCGAACGCCGTCGCGCGCACCCCGGCGTGCAGAGGTGGCATACCTTGGTTGCGCCTCACAGGCGCGCGGGGTCTGGCTGGGTGATGGCCAATCACACCGGGACAGGGGCATTCCGGTGAACCACCGAGCCGAGAGCGACGCTTCCCCGCGGTGTGCCCAGAGGCGCAACCCGTGAACTACGCCATGCAGGAAGACCCCGGGCGCTTGCGCGGCGAGGTTCTAGGTGGCTTTCGTCCTCCCCCATTCAGAAGGGTCTTTGCGACCCGTCGATGCCATACGGCTGGGCGATATCGATGCGCAAGAGAAAACGTGAATTACAGTGTGAGCGTTGCGGACACTGGATGGCGGCGGCGGACCCGACCCAGGTTGGCGGGGCGGACCCGGTGGACCGACCAGGTGCAGCGGATCCGATGCCGGTTGGCGGTGGCCCCGACCAGGTTGCAGCCGCATCGGGTCCCATCGGTATCGGGGTCGACCCAGGTTGGCGGTGGGCCAGGTTGGCAGACCGGGGTTGGCGTCCCGTCCCAACCTGGGTCGGACTAACCGCAACCCAGGTCAGGCTAGGAGTAGTAGCAACGGCTCCAACTCAGGTGGCGACCGCCAGGCGGCCGCCACCCACGCCACCCACGAAGCTTGGTATATCAGCGAAATGATTGGCTGCAATCCCTGGCGCGGCGCTTGCCTTGTTGCGCCTGTCATGAGCCAGCCCCGCGAGATCGCTGCCGGAGCCACCTACCTCATCACCCGTCGCGTTCTGCGCCGGCACCTGCTCTTCCGCCCGGATGCGGCAATCACCCAGCTCCTCGTCTATGTGCTCGCGGTGGCGACCCGCCGTTACCGCATCGAGGTTCATGCGCTCTGCGCCATGTCAACGCATCTGCACCTGGTCGTGACCGACTCGCGGGGCGTCCTGCCGCGGTTCTTGCAATTCTTCCATCGCATCGTCGCGCTTGGCACGAAGGTGCTTCGCGGGTGGGAAGGCCCGGTGTGGGACCACGAGGCCACGAGCGTAGTGCGGCTGCTGACGCGCGCGGCGGTGGTGGAGAAGATCGCTTATGTCATGGCGAATCCCGTCGCCGCTGGCCTGGTGCCGCATGCTCGCGAGTGGCCGGGCGCCAAGGTGGATGTGGACGAGCTCGGTCGCGGCGTACTGCGCGCGGCACGGCCTTCGGTGTATCTCGACCCGGAAAACCCCCAGTGGCCCGAGGAGATGACGGTCTCGCTCGCGCTGCCGCCGGCTATCGAGGAGGACAGCGCGGAGGGCTTTCGCCAGGACGTCTCTGCCGAGCTCGAGCGACAGGAAGCCCGGGCCCGCGCGGAGGTGCAGCGGCGAGGCCTTCGCTTCTTGGGCGCCCAGAGAGCTAGCAAGGTGTCCCCTTACGAGCGCGTGACGAGCTTTGAACCGCTGCGCGACGGCAATCCGACGTTTGCGGTTGGTCGCGAGCAGGGAGACGCGTGGCGAATCGCTGGTGCCGCTGTGCGTGCGTTTCGAACGTTGTACCGTGCGGCACTGGAGCGATGGCGTGCCGGCGTACGCAGCGCTGTATTCCCTGCGGGAACGTGGTGGATGCGCACGTTTCACGGCGCCAGCGTGGCCGACGTCGTGCTCTCGGTGTAGAGCCCTAGCGGCGGCGTGGCAGCGAGGCGGGCGAGACGGGCGAGGTGTCCGTGCCTTGTTGTGGGGCGCGTCCGTCTGGGACCGGCGGTGTGGACGGCCGAATCGTCGTGCGGCGGTTCGTACGGCTGCAGGCGGTGCCGAACGCATAGGAAGCGGCGTCAGGGGCAGAGAGCTGTACGTCATGGTTGGCCGAGCGGAATGATTTCCTCTCGAAAGGTGGACCCATGGGATAGTCATTCCGGGGGTGGCTTGCCGCCGCCACACCATGGCCGGAACCCAACCTAGCCGCAACGCAACGTAGGTCGGTCGTTTTGGGGCGTGGCGCAACCTGGGTAGGGTCGTTTATGGTAGAAGCCGTGGGAACAGGTGCGGCGCACGCACCCAGGCGCGCGCACAAGGGCGAATGATGATTGGACGAAGAGGTCTCATCTCCCGACGATGGGCGGCCGCCTCGCTGCTCATCACGGCGCCCCTCGCCGGCGGCTGCTCGGATGACTACCACTTCACGCCCGTGCGCGTGAAGGCGCTCGAACCCGCGGCGCAGATCGTCGCTGGTGCCTACCATACCTGCGCGATTCTCAGGAACGGTAATACCGCGTGCTGGGGCGACAACGACGCGGGCCAGCTTGGCGACGTTTCCATCGGCTCGCTGAGTACCTCCCCGAGGTGGGTTTCGCTCGCCGCGGACCCCGTGCGTCTCGCCGCAGGTCCGCGGCACACGTGCGCGCTGTTCGACGAGGGGAGGGTCATGTGCTGGGGGGATGACGTGGGTGGCTCCCTCGGCGTCGTGCCGGCGGGCTGCGCCGGCACTTCCGGGGGCGCGGATGTCGTGGCTGGAGGGCGTTGCCCGGTGCCACCGCGCGACGTGCCCGGCCTGGAGGACGTGGTTGAGCTCGCGGCCGGCGGGCTCGTGGAGGCGGGCGACCCATCGCTCGGGTTCACGTGCGCCGTGCGCGGTGCCGACACCGTGGTCTGCTGGGGCGACAACCGGAGCCACCAGCTCGGCTCCGATCCCGAGACCGCCGTGAGGAGCGAGCCCGCGCTCGTCCTCAACCTGGGTGGGTTCCCGCTGCGCGGTGTGACGCGCGTCGCCGCCGGCGAAGCGCACGCGTGCGCCCTCGATGCGCAGGGGGACGTGTGGTGCTGGGGAGACGGTGCCGCCGGAGCTGCCCGCAAGGAGGGCGTGCGTGGCGCGACCGACGTTGCGGCGGGCGGGCGCCACAGTTGCGCTGCGCTCGGCACGGGACAGGTGGCGTGCTGGGGTTGGAACCTCAACGGCCAGAGCAGCGGCGAGCCCATCGTCGACAGCGCCGACGAGGTTGTCGGCGTCACCCTCGTCGAGGGCGTTGCCGGTGCGAAGGCCGTCGTCGCCGGCGGGCGCCACAGCTGCGCGCTGCTCGACGACGGCGGCGTCGTGTGCTGGGGCTCCAACCAGAGCGGACAGCTGGGCTCCGAGGAGACCAACCTGGTCTCCGCGCCGGTGCGGGTGGCGCTCGACGTGCGCACCGTCGCCCTCGCCGCCGGGCGAGAGCACACCTGCGCGCTCGACGAGGAGGGCGGGGTGTTCTGCTGGGGCAGCGACGGCCAAGGCCAGGTCGGGACCGGGCGGCAGTGACGCGCGCCGCGTGGTTGCTCGCGGCCGTGGCAGGGATGGCCTGCGCCCTCGCCCCGGGCCCAGCCCTCGCCGATCCGGTGCGGCCCTTTCAGATGGATCTCGCCTTCGGCGCGCGCGCGGGCAGCGGCGTACGGGTCTTCGAGGGCAGGCTGTTCCTCGGCTGGTGCGGGTCTACCGGCCCCGACAGCGCATCGTGGGTCCCGTACTTCTCCGCGGGGCTCTCAGCGAGCGCCGGCTCGACCGACGTTGACGATCGCCGTGGTTTCGACGGCGAGGTGCGCGTCGCGCGCTACGCGCTCGGCCCCGAGCTCCGCGCCGGCTTCGCCGGCGAGAGCGGCACCATGAACCACTACGTCTATCTGGCCGTCGCGCCGGTCTACCTCTTCGCCGGGACGCTGAGCGACAGGCTCCCCGAGGCTGGCGGCGCGCTCGGCGTGCGCGCGGCCCTCGGCCTCGGCCTGCCCGTGAAGTGGCGCATGATCTTCGGGAGCCGGGACGAGCGGCTGTGCGACGGCAAGGACGACTGCCTGCTCGTCGACGCCATGCTCTTCCTCGTCCCCAACCACGTCGAGGTCGCGTACGAGAACGCGGCCGGCTCGTCTCACCGGCTGGGCGGGGCGGTGGGGTACAGCTTCTGAAGCGCGCCGGCGCTTCCCGCGCCTTCACCCCTCGAGATAGGAGCCGAGCTCTCGTTGCCGCGAGCGCGTCCGGAGCTTCTCGAGCAGCTTCGCCTCGATCTGACGGATGCGCTCCCGCGTCAGCGAGAACGACTGCCCGATCTCCTCGAGCGTCTCGTCCTCGTTGCCGTCGAGGCCGAAGCGGCGCCGCAGGAGCTCGCGCTCGCGCGGCTGCAGCGAGTCGAGCAGCTCCCGCGTCTGCTCGATCAGCCGGCGCCGGGCCAGCATGTCGGCGGGCGTGGGCTCGTCGTTGGCCAGCAGATCGCCGTACCGGGTATCCCCCTCCTCGCCGACGGGGGCGTCAAGGCTGAGCGGCTCGAGCGCGAGCTCGCTGATCACCCGCACCTTCTCCACAGTGAGGCCGCTGCGCTCCGCGATCTCCTCGACGGAAGGCTCGCGCCCCCGCTCCTGCACCAGATCTCGCCGGGCGCGCACCACCTGGCTGCGGATCGCGGTGAGGTGGACCGGCATCCGAACGGGCTTTCCCTGGTTGAGGATCGTCCGCTTGATGGCCTGCTTGATCCACCACGCGGCGTAGGTGCCGAAGCGGTGGCCGCGGCGGTACTCGAACTTGTCGGCGGCGCGGATCAGGCCGAGGTTCCCCTCCTGCACGAGGTCGAGCAGCGGGACACCGAAGCGCTGGTGCTCCCGCGCGATGGCGACCGCGAGCCGGAGGTTCGCCTGGACGAGCTCGGACTTCGCCTGGGCGACGGCGCGGCGCCCCCGAGCGATCGCCGCGATCGTGGCCTCGATCGAGGCGCGCTCTGCCTTGTCCGCCTCGGCCGCTGCTGAGCGAAGGCTCCGCTCGATGCGCTCCTCGAACGTCGGATCGAGGCGCAGCTCGGCGAGGCCCGCGGCGAGGCCCGCGAGGGCGGTCTCCACGCCGTCCTCGGCGATCGACCGGCCGAGGAGCGAGCGGGCGAGAGCGAGCAGCTCCGCGAGCCGCTTCGCGGAGGCGTCCGCCTCGGGATCACCCGCGTCGGCCTCGCACAGCAGATCCCGGAGGCTCAGCGCCCCGACCTGGACGTCCTCCGCCGTTGAGGCGAGCTCGCGCAGCGCGACGGGCGACCGGACCCACGCCTCGAAGCAGGCGAGCACGCCCGCCTCGATACGACGGCCGATCGCGACCTCGCCCTCGCGCGTCAGCGGCTGGCTGCCGGCGAGCGACCGGAAGTAGAGCTCGGTCGCGCCGAGCGTGGCCTGCGCGCCGGCGGCCTTCGCGCGCCGAGCTGGCGCGCGCTCGCCCGCGCGTCCGCCCGCGGAAGCGATGGAAACGGGATGACTCGATTCGGACTCGCTCGTCGAGAGCGAGGGACGGAACCTCATTCAATGCGCTCCAGTGTTGCCGCTGCGTCGTACCCGACCGCGAAGGGTGTGAGGGGGCACGATCATCGATGCGCCTCGATATCCTAACCGCTGAGGACGTAAATAGGAAAACGAATCGACCGCCGACATGGCGCATTTCCCCGGCGTTTTTCGGTGTTGTTGCCCCGCTCGGCGCGGCGCGTTCTCGTTGTCCTGGGATGGCGGCGCGCGCGTGTGCGTTGCCGGACGAGCATACGTTGCCGGACGAGCGGACGCGTCCCGCTTGATGGCGCTGGGGGGCGGAGAGGCAGGCGCTGAAGGGCGCTCTCGAACCGACACGGGCGGCCTCGGAGGGGGGACACGGCGAGGTCGCGACATGCCGTGACCGTCCGGCGGGGGGAGCGGAGCGGGTCGAGACCGGAGCGGGCGGCCTCGGAGGGGGCGGAGCGAGGTCGCCACCTGCTGGAGCCGCCGCGACGGGGCGGAGCGATCCGAGACGGCAGCGGACGGCACCGTAGGTCGGAAGAATTGACCCTTGCGCGTGGCGGTGCTGCTGCTGAGCCGCGCCTCGGGGCGAGGCGCTTCGGGCACGACGCGGAGCGTCCTGCGCGCCGCTGGCCCTGCGCCGTCCGGGCAGCGGTTGCTATGCTCCGCGCCCGCGCTGCCCTCCGGAGCGCGCAGGTAGCCATTCGATCGAGGAGCGACGCGCATGATCCAGATCTTCGGCACGGCCAAGTGCAAGGCGACGCGGGCGGCGCAGCGGTTCTTCGCCGACCGGGGCATCAAGGTGCAGCTCGTCGATCTGCGCGAGAAGGGCCTCTCCAAGGGGGAGCTCGCGAGCGTAGCGCGCGCGGTGGGCGGCGTGCGCGCGCTTTATGACGCGGAGAGCGCGCGGGTGAAGGAGCGTGGCCTCCAGCACCTCGGCCCGAGCGATGCGCGGCTCGCGGAGCTCCTCGTCGACGATCCGCTCCTGCTCCGCACGCCCATCGTGCGCGACGGTACGCGCGCCTGCGTGGGCGCGGCCGAGGCGACCTGGAAGGCCTTTGCCGACGCCGCGAAGGGCGGGTAGCGGGAAGGGCGGGCCCGGGGATCGGGGGAGGCTGGGCCCGCGTACGGGCCGAGGCGGCCCCGAAGGAAGCGCGGTGGTGCCGCGACCCGCGTCGCCGCCTCGTCGCTGGTGCATGGGCAACGTCTGTGCCAGCGACGAGGCGGCCGTCAGCGCTCGGGGCGCCTCTCCTCGACGTGGTGCCGTCGACGCTCCACGCGATGCTTCTTCGCTGGCTTCGCCGGAGTCGCCGGCCTGACCGAGGCCCCCGCCTTCACCGTCGCCCCCGCCCTGACCGAGGCCCCTGCCCTGACCGAGGCTGCCGGCCTGACCGAGGTTGCCGGCCTGACCGAGGTTGCCGGCCTGACCGAGGTTGCCGGCCTGACCGAAGCCCCCGCCCGGACCGTGGCCGCCGCCCGGACCGTCGCTGCCGGCCTGACCGTGGTTGTGCGGTGCACGTGGTGATGGTGATGGTGGTGGTGGCCGTGTCGCTCGAAGTCGACGCGGTAGCGCACCAAGGCGCGCGGCTCGTCGCGGTAGTAGACCCAGCCGTGGTGCGACGGGTAGTACCAGCGGCCGTCCACATAGTAAACGTAGGTCCCGCGGTAGTACACGCGCGGGTAGGTCTCGACGTGGACCGGCGCCGCTGCGATGTGAACGACCGGCTCCTCGTACACCGCGAACTCCTGGTACGTGACGGTCGCATGCGCCGGCGCCCTGGTGTGGACTTCTGCCGCGCACCCGGTCGCGCCGAGGAGCGCGAGCGCAACGAGCGCGGCCAGCACGGCAAGCCTGCTGCTGCGCTGCTGAGCGCGCGCCGCAGCTCTGGGGGAGGAAATATCGAGGACTGGCACGTTCATCTCCATGGGGGTTCACAGGAGCAACTGCGATGCCACGCGGCGAAGGCGGAGCGTCGCCCCCGGCGCATCGCAGGGCGCCGCTCGCTGGTATAGCGCTTGCTGCCGTGCCGCGCATCGGCGCGACAGCGCCAGACTTGGATAAAGGAAGACGATCCCCATGAAACTTTCGAAGGTGCTCACCGGCCTCGCTGGCTGCGTCCTCGCCACTGCCTCCCTCACGGGGTGCATCGTCGTCGATCATGACGATGACCACGATCACCTCACGCGCGGCTCGCTCACCGTTGCCCTGACCATCGACGGCAGCGACGACCCCTGGGCGTGCTTCGATCACGACGTGAGCGGGGTCGCGGTCAGCGTCGAGGACGAGGATGGCTTCCTCATCGTGGACGCCGTGGGGGACTGCGATGATCTCGGCCTCACCATCGACGGCCTCTCCGAGGGGTACTATGACGTCGATGTCTGGCTCGTGGATTTCGACGGGGACGCGATGAGCGACATCGTGCGCATCGAGAGCGTCGACGTGCTCGACGGCGCCGACACGCTTGTGGAGGTCGACTTCCCGTGGACGTGGATCGACCCATGACGCGCGCGGCTCGCCTGAGCGACCGCGCGCAGGCGCCTACTCGCCCGCGATCGCGGTCACGAGATCATGGACGGCGTGATTGGATGGGGTAGGCGGGGTCGCGCTCGGGGAACTCGGCGCTCGCGAAGGCCGCGAGCAGGCGCCGTCGCCGCCGCCCTGCGGGACAAGAAGCCCTGTTACTGGGACTTCTGCGATTCCCCTTGCCGCTGCGCGTAGGCCTGGGGGCCTTGCTGCTGGCTGGGTTGCTGCTGGCCGGTTTGCAGTCGGCCGAACTGGTCACGTTGCTGCTGGCCGGGCTGCGCCTGGCTGACCTGGCCGCGTTGCTGCTGGCCGATCTGGGTGCTCTGCCGCTGGCCGGGCTGCATCTGGCTGGCCTGGCCGCGTTGCTGCTGGCCGCGTTGCTGCTGGCCAAGCTGGGTGCCCTGCCGCTGTCCAGGCTGCATCTGGCTCGCCTGGCCGCGTTGCTGCTGGCCGCGTTGCTGCTGGCCGATCTGGGTGCCCTGCCGCTGGCCAGGCTGCATCTGGCTGGTCTGAACGCCCTGCTGCTGTCCGACCTGGATGCCCTGCTGCTGGCCGGTTTGCGCCCAGCCGAACTGGCCGCGTTGCTGCTGGCCGGGCTGGGTGCCTTCCTGCTGGGTGCGTTGCTGCTGGTCACCGGCCTGCTGCTCGTGGAGCAGCAAGCAGAACAGTTGCTGGGCCTCCGTCAGGTGCTGCTCGACGTCCGCTCGCATCGCCTTCACGCGAGTTCGTATCTTGGCGTTCTCCGCGTTCGCGACGCGCGGCATGTCGAGCAGCTCGAGGGCGCGGCGATGGAAGGAGATCTCAGCCCAGATGAAGGCCGTGTCGAACTCGGCTCCTTCCTCCTCTTCCAGCGCTCCGCTCACCTCGGTCGAGCTCTTGTCGAGCTCTCGGCAGCGCGAGCACGACTCCATCTTGAACCTTGAACCCCTCGAGCCCGCGCCGATCTGCTCGGACTGGGAGTGCTCCTCGACGATCTGCTCGGCGTAGCGCTTCACATCCGGGGACTCGGCCTTGTCCAAGGCGATCTGCGACAGGTCCACCTCCTTCTGGTGGATGAACGAGATCAGCATCGTGAGCTCCGCGTCCGACGGCTGCTGCGTCGCGCTGCGCTCACCGCGGCCGCCCTGCCTGCCGCCCTGACTGCCGATCTGTCCGCGGCCTCCTTGCCTGCCGCCTTGATAGCCCGCCTCCTCGCCGCACATCTGCCTGTCGCCCGCGCGCTGGCCGCCGGCCCGTTCGCCGCCCTGCCTGCCGCCGGCCTGCGCTCGACCGCCCCTCCCGCCGGCGCCTCGCGCGCCGTCTCGGCCCGTCTGTCCGTGGCTCCTGCCATCGGGGCCCGCGCCGGTCCGCTCTTGGTTTCCATCGCGGTCCGCCTCGGCGTCATCGCTGCTGCCGATGCAGCCGCCGGCCCCCGCGAGGACAAAGCTCCCAGCGAACATGATCGCCATGAGGCGACCTGAACGATTGCCCATCATTGCTTGCTCCTTGCCCGACACCGGCGCGCTGTCGCGCTCACCTGCCGGTTATCGGCCCCGAACATCTGGGTTCGGGAAGCGAGGATGGTGAGCGAGGTGGAGCCCTAAGCCAGCATCGTCATTTCCCCGAGCGCTCCTGCGCCCCCTGCGCGATCGCCGCGAGAGTCGCAGTCCCGCTCGGCGTTGACCCAGACCCAGCCGATGCGCAGCGGCCGGCCCGGCGATCGACCATGATGATCCCAAGGACCCGCTCGGGCACTCGCCCGCGCGAGGGCGTGCCGCTGTCGGCGCCGTCCGCCCGCGCCTGCGCGGCGCCGCGCGCTGAGGAACCCGCTCGGCCGGGTCGCGCCGCCTTCCGCCGCGCCATCGATGCGCGTAAGCTCCGGGCGGCGTCCGACCGAGCGCCGCCTCGGCCCTCTGCCGAGGCGCCGGTCGCCGTCATCCTATGAGAACCTCCGCGCACACCGGCCCGTCTCCCGGGCCCGCAGCCCGCGTCGATACGACGGACATCGAGGCCCTGAAGCGTGAGCTCGAGCGGCTCCGCGCCGTGGGGTCCCGGGATCGCGGGTGGCTTGACGCCGTGCTCGAGCACAGCCCGCACGGCGTCATCCTCTGCGACGCGTCCGGGAAGCTCGTCCTGCACAACCGGGCGGCGGAGCGCATCTGGGCCGGCAGCGCCTCGACCGAATCGATCAACGACTGGACGCTTTATCGCGCCTTCCACGAGGACGGCCGCCCGTACGAGGCAGAGGACTGGGCCATGGCCCGCGCGATGTCCGCACGGCAGGTCATCGAGAGCGAGGAGACCCGGATTCAGCGCTTCGACGGGACGTATGGCATGGTCCTCGGGAGCGCCGCGCCCATCATCGGGCCTGACGGCGAGCTCGAGGGCGGGATCTCGGTGTTCGCCGACATCTCGCGCCTCAAGCAGGTCGAGGCCGAGCGCGGCGAGCTCGCCGCGCAGCTCACGAAGCGGGTCGAGGAGCTCGATCGCCGCGCCCGGCTCACCCAGGCGCTGCTCGCGGTCAGCACCGCGCTGAGCAGCGCGGTGACGGTCGAGCAGGTGTCCGCCGCCGTCGTGAGCGACATCCACCGGGTGCTCGGCGCCTCGACGACGATGATGTACACGGCGGACGAGGCGGCCGGCGTCGCGACGCTCGTCGGCCACTCGGGGCTCGAGGAGCAGCGCACGAGCCCTTACGCGAGGGTGCCTCTCGACGCCCGACTGCCGCTCTCGGTTGCGCTCCGGGAGCGCCGCCCCATCTGGGTGGACACGAGGCAAAGCCTGCACGCCGCGTACCCCGAGCTCGCGGCCCTGCGGCCTGTCCGCGACGACGTGAAGGGCCTCGCCGTCCTGCCGATCGTCGCCCACGCGGCGCTGCTCGGCGGGCTCGCGTTCTCGTTCGCGAACGAGCGGGCGTGGAGCCCCGAAGAGCGCGAGTTCCTGCTCAGCGTGGCGGCGCAGTGCGCGTCGGCGCTGGACAGGGCGCGCCTCCTCGAGCGGGAGCGCGAGGCCCGGGCGCGCGCGGAGATGCTCGCGGCGGAGCTCGAGCGACAGCAGGCGACGCTCCGCCTCCTGAGCGAGGCGGGCGCGGCGCTCTCTGGCTCGCTCGACGTCGCGTCGCGGCTCACGCACCTGACCCACCTGGCGGTCCCTACCCTGGCCGACTGGTGCGCGGTCGACATGCTGAACGGCGATTCCATCGAGCGCGTGGCCGTTCACCACTGCGATCCCGCGAAGATCGAGCTCGCCGAGCGCCTCCGGGCGATGGCCCCGCCTCGGCCCGACGCCCCGGCGGGCGTGTCCGCGGTGATCCGCGCCGGTCGCTCCGAGTGGATGGCCGACATCCCCGACGCCGCCATCGAGTCCGCGGCGCTGAGCCCGGAGCACCTGCGCCTGATCCGGTCGCTCGGGCTGAGGTCCTATGTCGTCGTCCCGCTCCGGGGGCGCGACCGGACCATCGGCGCGCTGACGCTGGTCCACGCGGAGTCCGGCCGCCGCTTCTGCGAGGCGGACGTCGCGCTCGCCGAGGAGCTCGGGAGCCGCGTCGCCCTGCTGATCGACAACGCGAGGCGGTTCCAGGAGGCGCAATCGCTCATCCGCGCGCTGGAGCGGACCAACGCCGAGCTCGACCAGTTCGCGTACGTGACGAGCCACGATCTGAAGGCGCCCCTCCGGGGCATCGCGAGCCTCGCCCAGTGGATCGAGGAGGACCTCTCGGACAAGCTCACCGCGGACACGCGCCATCAGATGGATCTCCTGCGCGGGCGCGTGCGGCGCATGGAGGCCTTGATCGAGGGGATCCTGGCCTACTCTCGCGCCACGAGGTTCCGCGAGAAGCCGGAGAGCGTCGATCTCGAGAGGCTGGCGAAGGAGGTGGTCGAGCTCATCGCCCCGAGGCCGCCCGCGCGGGTGACGCTCGACGTGCCGCCGGCGACCCTGCGGACGTACAAGGTGCCCTTGCAACAGGTGCTGATGAACCTGATCACGAACGGCCTCAAGCACGCGGGCCGCGAGGACGCGGCGGTCTCCGTGTCCGCCCGGGAGCAAGGCGACAGGATCGAGATCTCCGTGTCCGACAACGGACCTGGTATCGCGCCTGCGTTCCAGGAGAAGGTGTGGGGGATGTTCCAGACGCTGCAGGCGAGGGACAAGGTGGAGAGCACGGGGATCGGCCTCGCCATCGTGCGAAAGATCGTGGAGAGCCGCGGCGGGCGAGCGTGGGTCGAGTCGGACGGCAAGAGCGGCGCGACGTTCCGGTTCACGTGGCCCAGGAGGGAAGAGGCGGAGGGCGCCGCGTAGCCGCCGCGCATGCCGAGCTGCCCGGAAGGGTGCAATCCGCCGCGGACGCGGGGGACGAGGTGCTCAGTTCGAGGGCTTCGGCATCTGGAACACCACGCCTTCCTCTTCGGCTTCTATATTGTTGACGTTCCAGTAAATGGACCCGCAATCGACGGCGATCTCGAAGAAGTACGGCTGCCCGGTCGCCAGGGTGATCGTGTCCCCCTTGCCGAGGTGCGCCCTCCGCACCTCACCTTGCCCCTGGCTGTTCTCGTAAACGGTCCAGTAGACGAACTCGTCGTCCACCGCGAGCGACTTGGAGATGGCCTGTGCGTCGACCGTGGTGGTGAAGGGCGGGGCGCTCGGCGCCGCGTCCGTCGCCTTGGACTGGATCGCGCCGGTACCGTCGGTCACCCAGTGCACGACGCCGTTGGCGAGGACGAGCGCGGACGGGTAGCCGTTGGTCTCCGCGAAGACCTCGGCGGTCTCGCCGAGGGCGTCCTTCCTCTTGCGCAGGATCTGGCGCGCCAAATACTCCGACCAGTAGACGTGCGTCGCGTCGACGGCGACGCCGATCACCCGCTCGCCGGAGGCGACCTGCTCGGCCAGCGCCTGGCTGCCGTCGGCCTTCGCCCGCCAGACGGCCGTGGGCGTCTGCGTCGCCCAGTAGACGCTGTCGCCGAACGAGGCGATGCGGCCGAAGCCCGTGACGACATGCTCGCCCTCCGGCGGGGGGACCGTCGCGATCCGGATCGGGCTCGAGCTCGGCGGATCGATGGAGATCCCCAGCACGTCGCCGTTGCCCCAGTTGGTCCACGAGAGCTGCCCGCCCGAGTAGGTAACCCAGGCGGTGTCGCCGAAGCCAAGGGTGCCCGGGAGCGTGCGCGCGGCCCCGCCATCCTTCGGGACGGCGACGATGGCTCCATCGTTGGCCAGGAGCACGAGGTCCCGGGTGACCGCCATGCCCTTCACGTTGGATCCGAGCTCCCCTTGCATCTGGGTCACGGGGCACTCCCCCGCGGCGCAGCTCGGCCGGGGGCACGAGGGCGCTCCCCCGCCGTGTCCGCCGGCGCCGTCACCGCCGTCACCGCCGTGTCCGCCGTCGCCGTCACCGCCGTCACCGCCGTCGCTGCCGGCGCCCGACGTCGTCTGGGTAGAGCCTCCGTCCCCGGATCCGGCGCTCGTCATCGAGGAAGCGGCGGAAGCCCCCTCCGTGCCAGGCTCGATGCCGAAAATGAGATTGCAACCGGTGCCCGTCGCCGCGAGCGCGAGCAGGGCGCAGGGCAAAGCGATCTTGCTGTGCATGATGGAGTGTATACATCCCCGGCCACGCCCGCGGCGATCGCGGGCCGCTGCCTGGGCGTGACGCGTGCGTGACACCCGCGCTCACGCGAGCCGGCGGAGCTGCTCCAGCCGCCGCCGCGGCTCGATGTCGCGCCGCTTGATCTTCCCGGTCCTGAGCTCCTCGTAGGGCCCGCACACCGGCCGGTAATCGCACTGCGCGCATGCGCCCTCCGCCGGCATCGGCAGGAGGGCCGCCTTGTCGATCGCGTCCCCGATGATCCCCGCCACCTGGGCAGCCGCGTCGCGCGCCCGCGCGTCCAGGTAGATCGGCACCTCCGTGAACCCGCCGGCGGAGGTGCAGTAATAGAGCCGCCCGGACTCGACCTGCGTGCCTGGGGGCATGAGCTTCTCCAGCGCGAGCGCGTAGAGGACCGGCTGGAGCGTGCCGCCGCCGCTCACGACCGCATCGCGCGGCGCCCGCGCCTTGCCCGTCTTGTAGTCGGTCGCCCGCATCGCGCCCCACACGCTCCGCTCGACCAGGTCGATCGAGCCCCGGAGCCGGACGCCGCAGTCGAGCTCCACGGGCGTGTCCGAGCTCCCCGGATCGCGGGTGGCGAGGCGGCGCGGAAGCCCGAACGACAGCTCGAAATGGATCGGCTCCCAGTCGCGGTCCTCCGCGGCGCGCCGCAGCCACTCCCGGAGGTCGGCCCGCACCGACGCGATGCCGTCGTCCCAGACGCGCCGGATCGCTGGCGCGAGCTCGTCCGCGTAGCGCGCGGCGACGCGGTCGAGCGCCCGATCGAGCTCGGCCCGCGCCTCGTCGAGCGACGGCAGGCCGAGCGGCAGCTTGCCCGCGTCGCGCAGGGCGACCAGCACCTCGTAGAGCACGTCGTGCACGAGCCGGCCGCGCTGGAGCGGGTCGAGCTCCTCGATCGCCTCGGGCGCCGGGCGCGGGGCGAGCTTGTGCACGGCGTAGAGGAAGAAGCGGTAAGGGCACGCGGCGAAGTGCTGGAGGGCGGTCGGCGAGAACGACCTGCGCCCGAACGCGTGCTTCGCGAGCGCCTCGCGCGCCTCCGCGATCGGCTTGAACAGCCCGTCGGCGCTCGTCCAGCCCGGGATCCAGCGCCGCGCGCGGAACCGGAGCGCCCGCGCGAGGTGGGGGTTGGCGTTGAGCAGGTAGCGCGCGGTGCCGACCGTCTGCGCCTCCGGCAGGCTGAAGAGCGTCTCGAGGAGCGCGAGGTCGTGCTCGGCCGCGTCGATGGCGTCCTCGGGCCGCGCGGGCGCGGGCCAGCCGATGCGCGCGGCGCCGCCCTGCTCGGCGCGGCGCTCGAGCTCGCCGAAGCCGGGCAGCCTGCCCTCGGCCGCGCGCAGGAGCTCGAGGCCGTAGAACGACGGCACTCGAGGGCGGGACTGATCCATGTCCACGCGTGGGTACGACACGACGAGCCGCTGGCGGGCCGCGCCGACCGCGAGCCGGAGCGCGAGGCGCTCGCGCGCCACGCGGTCGTCGCTCGTGTCGAGGCCCGAGTCGCCCCCGGCGATCGTCCGGCGGAGGGCGTCGCGCAGGATCGGGTCCTCGGTGACCTTCTGCGGGAAGATCCGCTCGGCGAGGCCGGGGACGAAGACCACGTCGAACGAGCGCCCGCGGGCGCCCTCGATGGGCGAGACGAAGAGGCGCCCGTCGCGGCGGGCGGCCGGTGGCAGCACGAGGTCGGTGAGGCGGCGCGAGAGGCAGAGGCGGATCTCGCCGAGATCCACCGGGCCGACGTGGGCCATCGGCGCGAGCTCGGCGAGCACGGCGAGCACGCGCTCGGGCCGCCGGAGCGCGCGCGTCGCGAGGGCCGAGAGGCGGCGCTGCCACTCGCCGAAGGTCGCGCGCTCGCCCGGGCCGGGCAGCGCCGCGAGCAGCGGCAGCGCGAAGGCGCGGAGGGCCGAGAGGTCCGCGAGCGTCCGCGCGATGCGCGCGGCGTCGCGGTCCTCGGGGGCGCGGGAGAGCTCCAGCCGGAGCTCCTTCTCGAAGCCCGAGAGCCGCGCCTCCCACCGATCGAGCCCGCCGATCACCGCTGCGTCGACGAGGATGCGCTCCCAGCGCCGCGGGGCGCGCAGGGTGCCGTCGTGCACGGGGGCGTCGGGGCCCTGGGCTGTCGGATCGGGGGTTGGGGCTGTCGGATCGGGGGGTTGGGCTGTCGGATCGGCCCCGTGAGCTGTCGGACCGGGGTTGAGGGTCGTCGGACCGAGGTTGGGGGTCGTCGGACCGGGGTTGGGGGCCGTCGGACCGGGGTTGAGGGCCGTCGGACCGGGGTTGAGGGCCGTCGGACCGAGGTTGAGGGCCGTCGGACCGAGGTTGGGGGTCGTCGGACCGGGGTTGGGGGCCGTCGGACCGGGGTTGGGGGCCGTCGGACCGGGGTTGAGGGTCGTCGGATTGAAGCTTTTTCCCGACGGATCGAACCCGTGATCCTCCGCCAGCATGTCGTCGTCCGGAGGCGCCTCGTCGAAGCCGCCGCGCAGGAGCTCGGGGAAGAGCTCGTCGTCCGGTGGCACCCAGCGGTCGGCCTCGGGCGCGGCCGGCGGCGGCTCGCCCGCGGGCGTCGCGTCGGGGACCTGCCCGAGCGAGAGGTACTCGGCGAAGCGCGACGCCGACAGGTGCTCGGCGGCGCACGCGAGCAGCGCGAGCAGCGCGCGGCCCGCCGGGTCGGGCTGCACCGAGCCCTGCGCGAAATGCGCAGGGATCCCGGCCCGGCGCAGCGCCTCGACGAGGTGCGCGCGGTACTGCTCGGGCGCGCGGAGGAGGATCGCCATCCGCTCGAACGGCACGCCGCGGGCGGCCTCGCGCAGCGCGATGCGCGCGAGCTCCACGCACTCCCGGCTCTCGCCGGGCGCGGAGAGGATCTCGACCTCGTCGCCGAGCCCGGGGGCCTCGTCGGTCAGCGGGTCGAACAGGTGCTCCTGCAGGCGCGCGAGCGAGGTGCTTGGCGCGACCGGCGGCGGCTCGTCGCCCGCGCCGTCGTCGGCGCCGTCGTCCACGCCATTGCCCGCGCCGGCGCCGTCGTGCGCGGCCGAGACCGCGGTCAGCGAGACCCGCCGCGGCGGCGATCGGAGCGCCGCCTGCAGGTGGCGCAGCGACGCGGCGTCGCCGGCCGGAACGGTGGCGAGCGCGTCAGGCGAGCGCGCGGCGACGGCCTCGAGGAGCTCGCGCTCCAGCGCGAACCGCACGGGCAGGTCGAGCAGGAGCATCGGCAGCCCGAGCAGCGGGTGGCGCGAGCGGGGGTCGCCGTCGTCCGCGGCCCGGGCGCGCTCGGCCGCGAGGCGCAGGACGATCGCGCGATCGGCGAGCCCCGCGTCGTCGAGGGCGGCGTCGAACGCGTGGGCGATGCGGTCGAGATCGGCCGGCGCGAGCGCGTCCGGCGCGACGCCGGAGAGCCGCGCCTCGTCGAGCGTCCGCGCCACGGCGCGCGGCAGCCCGGGTCGATCCGCGACGCGGGCGAAGCGGCCGAGCAGCCCGTCCTGCGCGAGCCCGTCGATGGTGCGCGCGCAGAGGGCCTCGATGGCGAGCGCGCTGGCCGGGACGAGGCCGCGCTCGGCGAGCGCCGGCATCGCGAGCGCGGCGGCGAGGCGCCCCAGGGTGAGCCGGTGCCAGCCGAAGGTGGCGCGGCGGCCGCGGATCGACACGCGGGCGAGCTCGCTCACGGCCTCGACCGAGGCGCCGACGAGGAGCACGCGCTCCGCGGGGCGCCGGCGGCGCAGCCAGCCCACCGCCCGATCGAGGCGGGCGGCGGCGCTGGGGGAGGTGATGACGGCGTGGGGCACGGGGTGGCTCGAGAGGCGGCAGAGGGCGATGAAGATTCGGTGGACGGCCCCGAAAGGGGTAAGAGGGACTAGCAGCTGGGCAGTCTGCCGCCGGCTGCCATCGCTCAGCTCAGGTCCGGGAGCACATCGGCGATCGATGCCGCGACGATGGCCCGTTCATGCCACCGTTCCAGGATCTCAGGATCCTTCTCGGCCAGGATGCGCTCACGCGCGGCGTCCGGCACGGCGATACCGCGGACCCGGAGCGCGGTCAGCACGGCACGCGCTGCCTCCTCGGCGCGCCCCTGGGCGTGCCCCTCGTCACGACCTTCCTTCCGCTCCTCGGCGCGGAGCTTCTGCTCGTACTCCTTGAACCACGCCCGGATCTCTGCGCTCACATCGTCCTCCTCGTCGGTCGTCGGCTCCTGGATTCCGTGCCGGAAGTGTACCAGCAGCGGCGTGGCGACGCTCTTCTCCCAGGTATCGTCTGGCAGTGCCGCCAGATCCGTCAGCGCCTCGCGCAAGCGGCGGCCCGAGCCGAGCAGCCGCAGCAGCAGCGTCGCACGCGTCCGGGGCAGCTCCGCGAGCACCAGCACGCGCATCACCAGGCCCGGCACGGCGTGGTAGACGCCGGCTTGCACCGGTTCGCACCGGTAGGCGTCGAGCACCGTTTCAGGACGCCCCGGGCTGATGACGACCAGGGCAGGGAAGGCGACCGCCGCCTGCGGTGGCGTGTCCGTGTCCTCGTCTGGCGCGACGGAGCGCGCTGCAGAGCGGGCGCGGCGCTCGAGCTCATGGTGCCACGTGAGCTGCTTGCGCAGGCATTGCCGGACCTGACGAAGGCTCGGCGTGCCGTGGAACGGCTCGAACAGGCTCGGCTCCGCCGAGAGCTCGCCGAGCAGACCCATGGCGGCGCGCTCGGACGCACGCGCGGGGTCAGGCACGCTGTAGACATCGATCTTCTGTGTCGCCGCCAGCACCTCGACCTCGGTCTCGGCCGCCGAGACGAGGCTCAGCCCGTCCCGCAGCAAGCTCTTGGTGAACTGGTCGGAGCGGTTGTGCATTGGCGCGCGACTCTAATTCATCATCGCGGCATGTCCAGCTCTGTTCGGTGCGAACCGGAGGGTCGCAATTGCGCTGCGAAAGTAGAGCTGTGCACGTAATGCAGCAGGAGAGAACATGCACTTACCGGCAGGGAGAGCCAGTTGTGTGCAAATCATTGTCGGTCGCGTGAGACTGCCGCTCGGCTCGGGCGAATGAGCACGACGCCCGACTCAGGGCCTTCCGGGCCAGTACCTCACGACCGTGTGACAGTCGCCGACCAGCCAGCCCTTGGTGGCATCCCAGCGGAGGTTGAACACCTCCCCGCTGGCGTCGAACTCGTCATCGTACTCGCCCGCGTCGAGCTGCAGCAGCTCCGCGTCCGGGCCTGTGCGGCGGAAGGCCACCACCTGGAGCCGCGCGCTGTCGCCGGGCGAGTAGCGGAGCGAGGCCTCCGAGAACGCCTCGAGCTCCGATAATGGCTTTCCCACCTTCGTGCAGCCCCTTTTCGTGAACGGCTGCAGCTCCCCCATCTCCGGAAAGCCAGCGACGCGGACGGATGGCTTAAGGAACCATCCGAGCGCAAAGGAAACGACGGCGACACCGAGGACCAGGAGGTAGCGCAGTTTTGCGGATTGGAAGGAGGGATGCACGTCTTGTCCCGATGGGCTCAGGGCGTCTTTCTCGGTGGGATCAACCCCAGCATTGCCCCGGAACGAGGCTCGATGGGACGTCAGCGGCGGCGGGGGGTGAAGCGGACGAACAGCCCTTCCGGCTTCATCGTGAACCCGAGGAGCTCCTTCACGGGCCGCCCCGGGTCGACCAGCGATACATCGAAGTCGCGCGCGACCATGGCGCCTACCATGGCGCTCTCGACCATCGAGAGCGCGCGCCCGGGGCAGACCCGCGGGCCGCTGCCGAAGGCGAGCGCGGCGCGCGGGTCGTGCTTGCCGGCGCCCGCCGGCCGCGGGGTCAGCCAACGCTCGGGCATGAACGAGGCCGCGTCGTGGAAGTGCTCCTCCTTCAGGGCGATCTGCCGCGTCAGCAGGATCATCCGCGTCCCCGCCGCGAGCCCCAGCGGGCCGACCACCGTGTCCGCGCAGGCCTCCATGAACAGGATCGGCGCGGCGGACTTCAGGCGGAGCGTCTCCTGCGCGACCGCGCCGAGATAGCGCAGCCGCTGCGCGTGCTCCGGGCTCTCGGGCAGGTCGGCGTCGCCGAGCTCGGCGTCGACCTCAGCCCGCATCCGCGCCTGCACGTCGGGGCGCAGGGCCATGAAGTGGAGCATCCAGGCCATCGTGTCGGCCGTCGTGTCCTCCCCGGCGAGCAGCAGCGTGAGCACGTTGCCGAGCACCTCCTGCTCCGACAGCCGCGCCTTCGGGTCGTCGGCGTCGCGCGCCACGAGCAATGCCTCCAGCAGGGAGCGAGGCGCCGCGGCCCGCGCCGGATCCCTGTCGAGCTCCGCGCGCGTCGTCCGGAGGATGTCCAGCATCCGCGTGCGCACCTCCGAGAGCGCCTGATCGAGGGCCCGATCGGCGGGCAGCTTGATGTGCCGCCAGTACGGAAACGGCGCAAAGATGCGGCGGTTGAGCGCCGCGAAGACCGTCTCGAGCTGGTGCGACAGGGGGTCGGTGCCGCGCTCGATGAGGTTCATGTCGAGGCCGAACGCCACCGCGGTGGTGACATCCACCGTGTAACGGGCGAGGTCTCGCCGCGCGTCGACGGGCGCCCCCCGCGCGGCCGACGCGCGCCATCGTTCCCGGAGCCGGCGGGTGATCGTGGAGAGCGCGCCGTGGCTCTCGCGCAGCTGCCCGGCGTTGAACGCGCTCATCACGAGCCGGCGCTGCCGCGTCCACTGGTCCCCCTCGGCCGAGAAGACGCCGCCGAAGCCCATCTCGTCGATGAGCTCCTGCAGCGGGCTCCAGCGGCGGAACTCCTTCGGCCGCTCGCGCAGGATGCGCTGGACGAGCTCGGCGCTGCCGACGACGACGACCGGCGTGCGGCCGAGCCAGAAGGTGTAGAGATCACCATACTTGCGGCTCCAGCCCTCGAGCGTGAGGTGGAACTGGGTCGGCCGGATCTCGAGAAGGTTGCCGAGGAACGGCAGCCTCCGCGGTCCTGGCAGCGTCAATAGATCGCTCACGCCCGCTGCGGGGGCGACGTCTGCTCTAGCGGTCTCCATGGTCTCCTCCAGAGAGCGAAAGCGCCCAGCGCTGGCGCCGCCGCGGTCGAGGTGCAACGTAGCTCGTCCTGGCGTTGGCGTCTGCGTGGGCGCTCGCCGAGGCCCGGCGAGCGCCGGCATCGCGAGCGCGGCGGCGAGGCGCCCCTGGGTGAGCAGGCGTAAGCCCTGGGGCGGCGCCGCGGGTCGACCAGCGGGCGAGCTCGCTGACGGCCGCTGCCCCGCCCGCGGTCCTCCGCTATACTGGCATCGTCAGCACCGCCGAGAGCTTCGCCCTGCCGGCCCGGGCGACGCCGGCGTCCTGACGCGCCGGCGGACCGGCGATCTCCATCGGATCGAGCGCGAGGGCCGCGATCGCGGCGTCATCCCCTCTCCGGAGCGGAGCGAACGTCCGCGCCGTCCCTCCAGCGGTGATCGACCTGCCGAGATCCCCGCGCTCGCGCGCCATTCCAGGAGCACCGCGGCGCCCCGTGGCCTGCGCGCTCGCCGAGCGCCGCGCTGCTGGCACCACGCTTGTTATGCCCCCCGCTCGCCCGCGGATCCGAGCGGCGCCGGACCGTGGGCGCCTCCGCAATCGGCCGCTCTAGACACCATTTCTGGACGGAAAGGTTGCAGTATGAAGAATGCCATCCCGATCGTGACCCTGTGCCTCGTCGGCGCCGGTTGCGCCGACGTTCCCGCGGGGGGCGACGGCGAGCAGCCGTTGCTCACGTCCCGGCAGCGGATTGTCGGAGGCGCCACGGACACGACGCACGCCTATGTCGTGGGCGTGGGCAACCGGAACCGGGCGTACTGCAGCGGGACCGTGATCTCGCGGCGCACCGTGATCACGGCGGGACACTGCCATGGTGCGCTCACGCGCGTCTTCTTCGGCCCGACCCTCGGGCGGCGGTCGGAGAGCGTGCGGATCGAGACGTCGAGGAGGCACCCCGCCTTCAATCCCGCAACCCTCGAGAACGACCTTACCCTCATCCGGCTGGAGAGCGACGCGCCCGTGCAACCCGCGCCGCTCCTGCGCGAATCAATGGAGAATACAAGCGGGTACGTCGGGCCGGGCTACACCTTCGTCGGTTACGGTGTCTCCGACGGCGTCGCGGGGACGGGGTTCGGCATGCGCCGCGCTGTGACGTTCCCCATCCTGGCGGTCGGCCCCGCCCAGGTCGGCGGGACGCCGGGGACGATCGACGCGACCCAGTTCTATTACCAGGTCCCCGACATGAACACGTGCGCCGGCGACTCCGGAGGTCCGGCGTTCCTCGTGCGCGGAGGCGTCGAGCGCCACGCCGGCGTGACCTCGTTCGGCGACGACCCCTGCACGCTGGACGGGGTGCAGGCGCGCACCGATCTCGACCAGATATCTCGCTTCATCCAGCCGACGATCGACGAGTTCGAAGCGGACAACCTGTGCCGCGCGGACGGCCTCTGCGAGGCGGCGTGTGATGTCGGGCCCGAGATCGTCGACCCCGATTGCGCCGATTTCCACTGCGGCCAAGATGGGGTGTGCGCCCTCGCCTGCGCGGCCCCGGCCGACCCGGACTGCGCGCTCCGCGCCGGCGTGCAGGTGCGATGACTGGACAGAGGTAAAGGCCAGCGGGCGCCGGCCGCGCGCCGCGCTGCGAGGCGGAGCTCAGGGCGTGTCGGTCGGGTCCGCCGGGTCGCTGCCGGCGCTGCGCTCGTCGCCGTCGAGGAAGCCGTCCTCGTCGCGATCGAGGCCGATGCGGTAGCCGGAGCCCGGCGGAGTGCACGTGTAGGTCAGGGGTCGCCCCGCCGCGAGGGCGATCTGGCGGAGCACCGCGTCCGGGATCGGCGGCAGCGCCATCCGGTCGGCGACGAACTGCCCTGCTCCGGTGTGAAGGAAGCCGATCTCCTGCAAGGCCAGGTGGCTCTTCGCCACGAGATCACACTCGCCGGCGTCCGCCCTGGCGATCAGGAGATCGATGCGCGGATCGGCGGCGGCCTGGTTGCCGGACGTGAGCGTGACCTGCTGGCCGACGATCGGCGCGACGTTCGAGTCGAAGGCGAGCAGGAATGACTCGAGCTGCCGGCGGACCGCGTCGCCCGCCGGCGAGTCCGGCAGGCCGTTCGGGTTGTCAGGGAAGGTGCCGAACTGGTTGGTGAAGCCGGTGAACGGCGAGAAGCCCATCCCGCGGAAGAACCGGAACAGCGTGTCGAAGCTCCCGTCGTGCAGGAAGCCGAACCCCCGTACCTGGTCTCCCATGGGATCGTTGTCGCCGGGCAGGATGCCGAACAGCGGGGCGGCCATCCCGAACATCCCGACCTTCTGGTACATGTTGCGCAGGTGCGGTGTCTTGATGAGCTGCGGCTGGAAGTCGAACGTCATGTTGCCGTTCGTTCCGAAGAATCCCGGCTTGTTGACGCCGGGATTGCCCTCCGGGTCGAGGACGTGACAGCCATTGCAGATGGCGGTGCCGTCCAGGTTGCTGCTCACGAAGGTGTCGCGCCCGGCCTGCTGATCCGGCGTGAGCGCGTTGTCCAGACGGCGGATCGGGTTGGGCGGATAGGTCACCTGCAGGATGAAGTCCGCGAACGCCTCCATGGAGGCGGCCGGGATCGGGCCGCTCCGGCCGAGGAGGTCGGTGAAGCCGGCCTGGAACTTCATGAACGCGGCGCGCTCGTCGAATGAGCCGCTGTCCGGCTGCGCGGTGGGCGCGTCGTTGCCGCCCGTGCGATCGCCGCGCCAGTGCATGGGGCCGTGGTTGGCCATGCCGCGCAGGCTCTGGGTCGTGGTCGGGCCCTTCATCGGGTGGAACTCCCGGGGCATCGGCTGCTGCGTGAAGAGGTTGAGCAGCGGGCCGACGAAGGGACCCGGGTTGGTCGTGACCGGCTCGTCCGGATTGCCGAGATCCCACCCGAGGCTGTCGAAGTCGCCGAAGATATGGCAGCTCGCGCACGAGGAGTCGCCGTGCGCCGAGCTCACGCGCGCGTCGTAGAGGAAGCTCCGCCCGAGCGTGACGCTCGGCGGCTCGGGGCTGTACATCGCGATGTGCGCCGTCTCGGCCTGGGTCGCGGTGTCGACGATCGAGATGGAGTTGTCGAAGCGGGTCAGCACGAACAGCTGGCCTCGCGCCTCGTCGAGCGCGAGCCCCGACGGGCCGCCGCCGCTCACCTCGATGTGGTCGGCCGCGTCGGGCACGAACGTGTCGCCCTCGAGCGCGGCCGTGCTGAGCACGCCGACCTTGCTGGAGCCGAGCGCGGCCACGTAGAGCGTCGCGCCGTTGCTCGTGACGGCCATGTCGACCGGCTGGGCCAGGCTCGCCTCGCTCTCGGCGTTCGGCGTCGGGGCGCAGCAGACCGAGTAATCGATGTGCTTGTTGAGGTGCCGCGGCGCGACGCGCGGAGGGGCGTTGCCGGGGCGGAGCACCGTGATACGGCTCTCGTGGAGGTGGCCCCGCAGGCTCTGCCCGGCAAAGACGCCGGGGCCCTCGAACCGCTGCTCGTTCCGCGCGTCGGTGTTGGAGACGTAGACCTTCCCGTTCACCGGGTTGACGACCATGTTGAAGAGGATCGTCCCGACGCCGGTGAAATGGCCTGAGGGCCCGGCGATCGGCCGCGGGGGGTTCGCCATGGCGTTGATGGCGAACACGTCCTTGTCGGGCAGCGAGAGCCGCACCGTGTCGTCCCAGGTGCGGCCGAGCTCGTCGACCCAGTGCGCGCCGTCGAACTTCACGATGAGGCTGACCTCGGGCGCCGGGTCGCCGAATGCGTTGGTCATGGGGCCCGGCGAGCCGCCGTTCACCGCGCCGCCGTCGGGCACGAGCAGCTCGGTGACGACGGTGCTCCTGTTGCCCGAGTGGAAGCCGGCGGCGTAGACGCGCGCGCCGTCGGGCGTGGCGGCGAGCGCGCGCGGCGTGTCGGTGAAGAGGGTGAGGATCGCGAGCGGCTCGCCGCCGAGCGACGCGCCCAGGTGGTTCGCGTCGAACACCCAGACGTCGGCCCGACCCACGCCCGGCGTGGTGAGCTCTGGATCGTTCGGGTTGTTCTGGCCGCGGTGCGCCGCCGTGATGAAGGCGCGGCGCCGCCCGGGGCCGGCAAACACGATGTCTCTCGGCTCATCGCCCACGAGCAGCGTGCGCTCGACGCGGCCGCCGTATCCGCCAGGGGACAGCTCGACGACGCTGACGCTGTCGGACAGGTGGTTCACGACCCACACCTCGGTGTCGCTCCGCGCCGCCACGGCGACCGGATCGAGCCCGACCGGTATCGAGCTCCGGTGGACCAGCGCGCCGTGATGGACGCGGAAGACCTCGAGGCGGCCATCCGGCGTGTTGAGCGCGAAGAGCAGGTTTCCGCTGGGAGAGAGCGTGAGCGGGCGCACCTGCCCGCTCTCGAAGAGCGTGTAAGACGACTCGGCCAGGGCGGGGGCGCTGGCCGCGAGGACAAGAGACGACGTCGCGGCGGACAAAAGGCCGCCAGCGACCCTTCGCAGGGCGAACGGTGACTTCATGTGACCTCCTCGAGAAAGCGACTTCAGGAGCGATCGGGGATCGAGTGATCATTCAACAACTAACACAGACACGCTCTTTGGGGATCCAGGAAAGAGCATTTATGTTTCAATGTTGAAATGCGCGCAGCGCGCATCGTACACCGCCCCACGATCATGACCGTTTTCAGGGGTGCGGCGCGTCATGAGGCAAGCATTGAATGGCGACGCGCTGGCGTGACGCGTGCAGCCCAACGGCGCACCCGAGCGACGGGTGGTGAGTCCATGTGCGTTCTGGCGGTGCGTCGGTGCCCGGCGTGTCCCCTCGGGCACAGGGCTCGATCTCGAGCGCGACGGGCCTTTGGGGGGCGCCGGCATGGCGCCCTGAGCGGGGCGCCGACGCGGTGGATGGACGGAAGACGAGATAAGGAGAGGACGGGGCGCCACCGCGCGCTACGCGGACGAGCTCGCGTCGACCCCAGGGCCCCGGATGGCGACGCTACTTCTTTGCGGTCACGTACCGGAAGTCGCACCGCTCGGCGCCCGTGCCGAGGGTGCCGGTGCGGTGGAGCTCGATTCCGTGGAGCTCTTTCACCTTGAGGTCGTCAAGGCGGCAGATCATGGGGACGATCTCCGGCGCGCCGTGCCGCCGCGCGAACGCCACGATCGGGCACGCGTGCACGTCGAAGGCCAGGAGCGCGCCGGTGCCGCTGGCCTCCTCGAAGCGGATGCCGTCCGGCTCGTCCGCGCGCAGGCTGATCATGAGCAGGCTCCGCGCTGGTTTCAGCCGGAACATCACATCCAGCGCGGCGCCGAGCAGCGGGCTCCGGTTCAGCTGCTTGCGGTAGAAGGCCAGCAGCATGTCCTCGGCGAGGCGCAGGGCCGGCTCCCGGTCCACGCCGAGGTCGTGCAGCAGCGCCTGGTAGATCGCGAGCACCGGCGGGCCGAACTCGAAGAGCTTGCGATTCATGCTGCTTCGAAACTGCGGCATCGTCGCCTCCAGCGCGAGATACCGCTGCTTGGCGTGCGTGTGAAGCTCCGCCGCACACGCTTCGCCGAGCTCGCGTGTCGCGATGACTCGGCCTTCCGCAAGGATCTGCGCGAGACGTTCGGACGGCGACGACATGCTCGAAATTTACCACATGCGGCGCCGTAGCAAGCCCCCTTGTGGGAGCTTCGGTGATCGGAGGGCCTGCTGGCCGGCCAATCGACTGGCCGGCCAGTCCGATCAGCGGGCGGCGCCTAATCCAGTCGGCCTGGGCGGCCAGACGGTCAGCGATGCTCCTGCGAGCGGGGGAGTTCGGCAGGGACGCAATATGGTTCTGTCGGGATGCGCGGAGCACCGGACAGGGCGTCTGATGAAATGAGATAGAAACCTCACGGCAACAGGCCCAGTCGGCTCCCGGGCGGCGAGGCGCGCGCGGGTTCAGCGGGAGCCGGACGTCCGCCTGTGCGGCGCTATGGCGC
The DNA here is from genome assembly GCF_051521405.1 of Sorangium sp. So ce726. Taxonomy (NCBI): domain Bacteria; kingdom Pseudomonadati; phylum Myxococcota; order Polyangiales; family Polyangiaceae; genus Sorangium; species Sorangium sp. So ce726. The sequence goes on from NZ_CP150349.1 coordinate 273,832, forward strand.
TGCCGGTCCCCACAGCCCGGGCACGCGCGTCCCGCACGAAGGGCACGCGCCGCCGGAGAGGAGGACCTCTTGCGTCTCGTAGTTGAACCGCCGCACCACGACCTCGTGGCAGGCGGGGCAGCGTGTATGTGAGAGCTCACGGACGCGGTCGGCCACGTTGCTGACGTAAACGTACTTCATCCCACGCGCATAGGCGACGCCCGCCACGTCCACGAGGAACGCCGGGTCGGTCGTCATGCGATCGCGCATCTTGTACCGCGGATAGAAGGCGTTGAGGTGCCAGGGGATGTCGGGGTCGACGCTGGCGATCTCGGCGCCGAGGGCGCGGAGGCCGGCCGCCTTGTCGTTGAAGCCGGGGACGACGAGCGTCACGACCTCGACCCAGTAGCCGAGGCGCCGGGCCTCGCCGATCGCCGCGAGCACCGGCTCGACGCGGCCGCCGAGCGTCCGGTATTGATCCGCGCTCCACCCCTTCAGGTCGACGCGGAACACGTCGGCGACCGGGCGCATGTACGCGAGCGCCTCGGGCGTCGTGTTGCCATCCGAGATGAGCGCCGTGACGAGCCCCCGCCGCTGCGCCTCGGCGAAGACGGCGTGCGCCCACTCGGCGGTGATCATCGGCTCGTTGTAGGCGCTCGCGAGCACCCCGCAGCCCGCCGCGACGGCCACCTCGACGAGATCCGCGGCGCTGATGTCGATGGGCTCGCCGTCGCCCTCCGGCTCACGGAGGGCCTGGGAGACCTTCCAGTTCTGGCAATAAGGGCAGCGCAGGTCGCACCCGAACATCCCGAAGGTGAGGGACCTCGCGCCGGGGCGCACATGGAAGATCGTGTTCGTCTCGACCGAGCGCACGTAATGGCGCGCGACGTAGCCGAACGGGACGCGCAGCTCGCCGTCCTTCTCGAAGCGGATCCCGCACGCGCCCGCGCGCCCCGGCGCGAGGACGCAGCGGTGCGCGCACGCGGTGCACCGGAGATACCCCGCCTCGGGACCGGGCTCGTAGAGCGCGCCGGGCACGGTGCGGCGGGCGAGCTTCGCCGTGAGGGGCTCGCCCGAAGCGCCGCCCTCGCCAGGCCCGGCCGCGGCGCGCTCGCACGCGGGCTCGTTCGCGGCGCCGCGCACGAGGTCCTCCACGCGGACGTGCGGGCGGGCGCCCGGATCGAGCGCATCAAGCGGAGCGTCGATCGCGGCTTTCGGGGCGCTGCGTCCGTTCGTCTCCATGAGAGAGCGGGCATCGCTAGCATCGCGGCCGCGAAAAACAAGGGCCTTGTGTCGCGGCGGCGCGGCGGTGCAGCAGGGCAGTAGCGCAGCGGCGCGGTAGTACGGCGGCGCTGCGGCGGGCGGCGAGGTGGGCCGGCGCGGGAGCGCTCTTGTCAGGTCGGCAGCGCGCCAGCGCCTTGCGCGAGGCGATCGAGCTCGTCCTGACCGAGCTCGCGCTCGCCGGCGAACGCGATCCCCACGACGGCGTGCACGCTCGCGGAGGCGTCGCGCACGGGCAGCGCCACCGCCGCCTGCGCCGCGACCGCCTTGGCGCCGGGGCGCACGTCGCCGGACGTGTCCGTCTGCAGGTTGCACGTCTGCACGGGCTGGTCGCGCTCCCAGGCGAGCCCGGCCATCCCCTTGCCCCGCGGGACGCGGCGCGTGATCTCCTGCACCTTCTCGGGGATGTTCACGGCGGCGGCCAGCGCGAGCGCATCACCCTCGACGAGGTGCACCGTGCCAGCGATACCCCCGTTGTCGGCGACGAAGCTCCGAAGCCACGGCTCCAACGACTCTCGGCGCGCATGCATGCCCGCACCCTCGACCGTCGCGACGCCTGCGTCAACCGGGGGCAGCTCGCGGGACGCGCCGGGGCTGCGCAGGAGGGGAGCGCGGGTCGACGATCGAGGGCGTCAGCTCCCTTTCGAGAAAATTCACAGGGAGGCGGGGAGGCGGGGAGAAAATCCCATCAATCTCTCGGTTTCTCCGTCTCTCCGTCTCCCCGTCTCCCCGTCTCCCCGCCTCCCTGTTCAATTTTATCTTCGCTAAAAATGCCAACAAAATGAGGGGATTGGTCAGGCCTCGTCCTTCATCCGCTTGGGCCAGCGCACGATGAAGGTCGCTCCTGCGCCCGGGCGCGATGAGACGGACACGCTCCCTCCGCGGCTCTGCACGATCTTCTTCACGACGGAGAGCCCTATCCCGGTGCCCTCCACCTTGTCGCGCGACTCGAGCGTATGAAAGAGATCCCAGATGCGCTCGTGGTACTCGGGCGCGATGCCCGGCCCGTTGTCCCGCACGGCGAACTCGACGTAGGCGCCGGCGTCATCACACGTCACCTCGACGCGCGCGTCGCTGCGGCGCGCGTGCTTCAGGGCGTTGCTGATGAGGTTCTGGAACACCTGCTGCATCGGGACGCGCTCCGCGGCGATCGTCGGCATCCCGGGCGCGATGTCGACCCGGGCGCCCTCGGGCGGCGAGAGCAGCTCGACGACCTCCGCGAGCAGATGGCCAGTGTCGACGCTGACCACGTCGCCGCGCAGGCGCCCTGCCCGCGAGTAATGGAGGATCCCGTCGATGAGCCCCTCGAGGCGGCGCACGCGCCCGCGCAGGAGGTGGATGTGCTCCTGCGTCTCGCCGTCCAGCTTCCCTGCCAGCGACTCCTCGATCCACTCGGACAGGTTCGCGATCCCCCGGAGGGGCGCCTTGAGGTCGTGCGAGGCGACGTAGGCGAACTGGTCGAGCTCCTGGTTCGTCTTCGCGAGCGCGGCGATGAGCTCCTCTCGGTGCTGGCTCAGCTGCTCGATGCGGCGCCGCGCGAGCACCTGATCGGTGATCTCGAAGGCGACCACCATGACGCCCGCGACGGCGCCGGAGGGGTCGCGGATGGGCTGAGCGACGTAGTTGAAGACGGCCTCGCTCACCGCGCCGCCGCGCCGGACGGGGATGGTCAGCTCGGTCATGCGCAGCGGCTGGCCGGCCGTGAACGCGCGGTCCAGCATCGCGATCGCCTCGTGCTCGCCGAGCTCCGGGAACACCTCGCGCACGCTCCTCCCGACGAGATCCCGCCGGCCGACCATCTCGCAGTACGGCGGGTTCGCGACCTCGTAGCGGTGCTCGGGGCCGCCGAACACCGCGATGGGGACCGGCGCCTGCATGAAGAGCTCGTACAGCTTCTCGCGCTCGCGCTCGGCCGCTGTCCGCAGGCGGGCGAGCTGGAGGTGCGTGGCGACGCGAGCGACGAGCTCGCGCGCGGAGAACGGCTTGGGGAGGTAGTCGTCTGCGCCCGCCTCGAGCCCCTCGACGCGTGACTCCTCTCCGGCGCGCGCGGAGAGCATGACGACCGGGACACCCCTCGTGCGCTCGTCCTCGCGCAGCGCGCGGAGCAGGCCGAAGCCGTCGAGGTTCGGCATCATCACGTCGGTGAGCACGAGATCCGGCGGGCTGCGGCGCGCCGACGCGAGCGCCTCGGCGCCATCGGCGACGGCCTCGACCGTCCAGCGCTCGCGCAGCACCCGCCCGACGTACTCGCGCATATCGGCGTTGTCGTCCGCGAGGAGGACGCGCGCCGCCGGGCCGGCCTCGAGCGCGGCGTCGTCGGACGACGCCCACGCCGCCGGGGCGAAGTGCTCGACGTCGTCACGGCCCTCTGCGCCGGGGGGCAAGCCGCCCTCTGCGCCGGGAGGCGAGCCGCCGTCTGCGCCTGGGGGCGAACTGCCCTCTGCGCCGGGCAGCCAGCGGAGCGCCTCCTGCACATAAGGCGCTGCGCCCATCGTCGTCGACGCCAGCGTCTGCGCGGCGTTCACGCGGTCCTTCGGCAGGTGTGCGGTCCCGCGAGGCAGGGAGACGGTGAATGACGTCCCCACGGCGAGCTCGCTCGTGACGTGGATGGTCCCGCCGTGGAGGCGGACGAGCTCGTGGACGAGCGCGAGCCCGATCCCGGACCCCTCGTGCGTGCGGGAGCGCGCGCCCTGGACGCGATGGAACCGCTTGAACAGGTGCGAAAGCTCGCGATCCGGGATGCCCGTCCCGGTGTCTCGCACGGTGAGCTCGGCGCGATCGCCGTGCGCGCGGAGCGAGAGCGAGACCGTCCCCTCGAACGTGAACTTGAGCGCGTTCGAGAGGAGATTGAGCACGATCTTCTCCCACATGTCGTGATCGACGTGGATGGGCTCGGGCAGCGGCGGGCAATCGACCTCGAAGGCGAGCCCCGCGCGCTCCATCGCCGAGCGGAAGGCGCTCGCGAGGTCCGCGGTGAGCGCGGAGAGATCGGTCGGCTCATACGACGCCTGGATCCGGCCCGCCTCGATGCGCGAGAAGTCGAGCAGCGCGTTGACCAGCTTGAGGAGCCGGACCGCGTTGCGGTGCGCGGTCTCGAGATCCGCGCCCGACAGGCTCCGCTCCGCCGACGCGAGGGCGTCCTCGATCGGCCCGAGCATCAGCGTGAGGGGCGTGCGGAACTCGTGGCTCACGTTGCTGAAGAACGTGGTCTTCGCGCGATCGAGCTCGGCGAGGGCCTCCGCCCGCCGCTTCTCCTCCTCGTACGCCTGCGCGTTGGCGATGCTGGCCGAGATCTGGCCGGCGACGAGGTGGAGGAAGCCGCGGTAATCGTCGTCGAAGAGGCGGAATGGATTCAGCCCGACGATCAGGACCCCGGCGCGCCCCGTCTCGCCCGGAGGGGAGATCGCGAGCGCGGCCGCCCGCGTCGGCGGCTTCTTCCACGCGCCGGCCGGGAGAGCCCGGAGGTGTGGCGGTAAATCGACGACGCGGCAGGCATCGTGCTCCCGCAGCACCGCGGCGAGCGGCCACGGCGACTCGTCCGTGAGCGCGATCGTCTCCGGGGCCGCGGCGTGCCCTCGCTCGAACCCCGTGCTGCTCGCGAGCTGCACGCGCCGCCGGTCCGGGTCGACGACGTAGAGGAGCGTGAACGGGAGATCCTTCGCGTTGGTCGCGAGCGCGCTCGCGCTGCGCGCGCACACGTCTTCCCACGAGCGCGCGTCCGCGGTCCGCGCCGCGAGGTCGCGGAGGAGCGAGAGCTGCCGCTCTCCGATGATCCGCCGCGTGTCATCGGTATTGGCGCAGATGATCCCGCCCGTGCCGCCCTGGTCGTTCGGCACAGGGCTGTAGGAGAACGTGTAATACGTCTCCTCCTGATAGCCGTTCCGCTCCATGATGAGGAGGAGCGCCTCGTCGTAGGTGCCCTCGTCGCGGCGCATCGCGGACGCGGCGCGCGGCCCGACCTGGCCCCAGATCTCGCGCCACACGACGGACGCGGGCTGTCCGAGCGCCTCGGGGTGCTTGCCGCCGACGATCGACTTGTAAGCGTCGTTGTAGAGGTTGATGAGCGAGTCGCCCCACCAGACGAACATCGGCTGGCGCGAGGTCAGGACGATGCGCACGCACGTCTTGAGGCTCTGCGGCCACGACGAGACCGGGCCGAGCGGCGTCGTCGACCAGTCGATCGCGCGCATGCGCGCGCCCATCTCTCCTCCCCCGGCGAGGACCGCGCGAGCGTCCGCGCGATCCGGCGGCGAGCCATCCAGCTCGTGCGACATAGGGCTCCTTGTAGCGTGCGGTGGGTGGCGGGAGAAGGGCAGAAAACGATGGGTTTTGATTGCCCGGGTGATCCGCCGCACGTGGAGGGGCCGGCGCGCCGGCGCCGTTCACGGCGGCGCGTCGAGCACCGCGCGCAGCGCCCGGCGCACAACGTCGGGCGAATAGCCCTGGCGCGCGAGGAAAGCATAGAGCTTCTGCCGCTGCTCCGCCGGAGCGAGCCCCGAGAGCGAGCGGAGCTTCTTGCGCGCCGCCCGCTCGGCCACGGCGGACTCGTCCGTCCCCTCCTCGGTCATCACCTGACGTATGGCCGCGTCCGCCACGTCGCGCGAGACGCCTTTGCGGGCGAGGTCCTGCTCGATCCGGCGGCGCGACCGGGGCTTGCCCACGATGCCGGAGCGCGCCTTGGCCTCCGCGAAGCGCGCGTCGTCGAGCAGCCCGCTCGAGGTGAGGCGCTCGATCGCGGTCGTCACGTGCTCCCTGGGCTCGCCCTTCTCGATCAGGCGCTTCTCCAGCTCCTTGGCCGATCGCGCCCGGAACGACAGGAGCCGCAGCGCCCGCTCGTAGGTCTTCTCCGCGGCCTCGCCGGCCTTGCGCAGCGGCTCGGCCGCAGCCCCGGGGCTGTCCTGGCCGGGGGTCAGGCCGGCGGCGGCCTGCTCGGGCACCGTGGCGAAGGGCACCCCATCCACCAGGATGACGACGTGGCCGGGTTTGTCAGGCGAGGGGGTGATTCCCGTGATGATCGGCATGCCCGAGGGACGATGGCGCACCCCGCGCGGGCCGCAAGCTCCCGTTCACCTCGCCTGCTCACGGCCGCGGCAGGGCGCCTGCTGGCTCGCCTCACCTGAACGATCGCGGCCGCCTGGTGGAGCCGTCGACTCGGAATTTGACACGCGGGGGCGTGCTGGCGTTTCCTGCTCGCGAGGAGACAGGACGCCATGCCCGGGCAACGGCTCGTCTACAAGCTGCTGAACGATACCATCGATGTCAGGGTCGTGGTGGGCTACATGCCGACGACGAGGGCGCTGGCAGTGGACCAGACCGAGCCCGAGAAGCTCGACCAGTGGTGGTGGGACGCGGGGGGCAGGCGGCCTGTCGGGGTCGACAAGCCGACCATGTCGATCGAGTACATCGCCTCCTATCCCAGGAGGCTCGGATACCTGATGATGATCCAGGTCCTGTGGGTGCCCGACACCGATCGTGCGGTCCTGGAGAAGAACTCTTTCGACATGGACCGCCTCACCACGTTCGGGGATGGGCTGGCCACGATCGACGGCGGCAAGGTGGGGGCCCCGGCGCGCCTGCGCATCGGGCCGGAGGCGCCGCACAGCACGTATCCTTTCTTCGCCTACAACTCGGCGTACTACAAGCCGCTGAAGGGTCAGCCGGCCACGAGGACGTTCCGGCACAAGGACTATGCGAGCGCGGCGGGCAGCCACTCCACGCTGATCTTCGACTGCGTCCTGGTCGCCAAGCTGAAGACCGAGGTCGCCCCGCTGAGCAGCCTCTCTCTGAAGCTCAGCTCCTCGAAGCCGAAGGCACAGCCCAACTTCGGCGTGCTCGACTCGTTCATCTGGGGAATGGACAACTACAAAGAGGCGGTCTTGAAGAGGCGGACGGACATCTCTCCGCTGATGACACAGGTCCTCGCCAACGAGTACCCGAACACGAAGCTCGAATGGCTGACGGACCCCGCCAAGATTGACACGCTGTACGATCCCTCCGCGACGGGCTCCGGCACGGGGTCGAAGAAGCCGGGCAGCACGTCGACGGGCGGTAGCAAGACATACGATTGAGGGCCGCGGCGCCCTATCGCCGTTCACGAGCACGCTCTCCGCTGGCCTCCGCCCCGGGCTCACCTCTTCTCGACGCGCAGCCGACTCCCCTCCAGCACGACGTCGTACGTCGCCTCGGAGGAGGGGAAGAGCGCCTTCCAGTCGCCGGTCGGGTGGTAGAAGAAGACGTAGAGCGCAACCATCCCCTTCGCGGGCGGCGACACCGAGATCTCCTTCTTCGTGCCGGGGAACACCACGGCTGTCTCCAGCACCGAGTCGTCCGGCGCCGTCACCTGGAGAGAGGCCGCCTGGTAGGTCTCTTCGAGGTACGTCTTCGAGTCGACGTTGCGGACCACCAGGTAGCACGGCCGGTTCTCGTTCAGCGCGTCGTCCGGGCGGACGTGGAACTCCACCTGCGACTTGCACCCGAGCGCCGCCGGCGCCGCGAGGGCGGCCGCGAGCAAGGGGAGGGGCAGGTAGGGCAGTCGCACGCGGCGATTATCCCGTGACAGCACAAAGGAATCCACTTTGCCGGCGAGCGCCCGCGGCGCCCTCCCCGTCCTCCCGCCGTCCTGCCCGGTTCCTCGGCGATCCGCGCTCAATCGAGGGACGGCGCCCGGAGCAGCCCGGCGGGGTTCGGCTCGAACAGGAACGCAGCGTACCTCCGCGGGTCACCGGGGGACTCGGGCGGGGCCTTCCATGTGATCTTCGAGCCCGTGACCTCGGCGCGCTGGACCAGGTGGAAGAACGAGAAGTCCGCGGCCGCGACGTCGATGGTCTGGATCCGGGGCTCGCCGCCGCCGGTCGGCGTGGTCTGGATCCCCACGCTCGAGGTGTTGGACTGGCCCCCTGCCGGCGACCACGCGACCGGGAATGGCTGCCACGAAGGGGCCTGATTGAAGGCATAGAAGGTGGCTGTCCCCGACTGCAGGAGCGCCAGGGTGATCGTGCGCTCGGGCTCGACCGGCGAGAGGGGAGGGGCCTTGACGCGGAACGCGATGGGCTGCGGCTTGCCGTCGGGCCCGAAGAGCATCTTCTGGAGGCCCTGCGCCCACGACGCGAGCCGGAGCGCCCCCGCCGGGACCTCGACCGCGCCCGCCGAGGGGACCTCCAGCGGCGTGTAGCTGCCCGCCGGGCCCTCGCGGCACACCGGCCCGATCAGCGACGCGAACGACGCGAAGAAGGTGCCCTTGGGCCCGAACGTCGCCTCCACGTCGGCCGCCTGCGCGTCCACCGTCGAGCGCGTGTCGAAGGGGAAGCGCCCCAGGATCGGGGTCACCGACGGGCGGAGCTCCGCTGTGTACGCGTCGGCCGTCGCGCGGTCGAGATCGGCTTTCCCGAGCGCGAGCGCCCGCTGCACCGCGAGGCGGAACGGCCGGCGGAGCGACTCGGTCACGGACGCGTCGTTCAGCCACGCCTCGACCTCGGCGTCGGGGGACTTCGCCGGGATGCGCAGGGCCGAGAGCGCGAGCGCGCCGATCGGGGCCAGGCGATCGTCGAGCGGCGCGTCCCTCTTCGGCGCCGGAGGGGCCCTGTCCGAGAGCGAGGGGACGAGCGTGATGAGGAGCTTGTAATAAGGCTCCAGCGCGGGATACTTGCCGTTCTCTCCGGTCAGGAGCCGCGCGATCGGGCCGAAGTCCGCGACCGGGTCTCCCACGAGCCGGAGCAGCGTCCCCGGCGATCCCGGGATGTTCGCCTGATCGGCGACGCGCTTCTGAAAGGTGGTGAAGAACGAGGACGGAGACACCATGTCGGCGACGTCCGCCGCGAGCGCGGAGGCGCCCCCTCGCGAGAGCTGGAAGCTCTTGTAATACGCGTCCGTCGCGTCGCGCAGCCCCGCGCCGTAGCTCGACGCCGCCGAGCGCGTGGGCCGCAGGTAGATCTCGCGCTCCGAGACGTCGAGGCCCGTGCCCGCGAGCGCGGCCTCGAAGCCCGCGAGGCCGGGCTCGACCTCCGCCGTGAACGCCTCGTGGGAATAGAGGCCATCGATGTACGTGGACGCGCCTCGCCCGGGCTGCGGGAGCACGGGGGGATACGCCGCGTCCTTGGGGAACAGCACCGATCGCCTGGACGAATCCGCGAACAGGGCGTCGAGGTAGACGAGCGCGCGGCCGGCGACGATGGCCTGGGCCCACTGGGCCATGTCGAAGCTCCATGACTGGGCGTCGAGGACCACGTTGTAGACAGGCGGCTTCTTCGCCTCCGGCTCGGCGCTGGCCGCCGCGGTCGAGGACGCGCTCCCCGAGGGCGCCGCGCTCGCCGAGGCCGGCGCGGTGGGGGCCGCCGGCGTGGCGCTCGACCTCGGGGCGGCGGAGGCGACCCCTGCCGCCGAAGGGGCGGCGGAGCCGACCCCGCCTGTTGAAGCGGCGGCCGTTCCGACGAGCTGCTTCAATCGATCGAGCAGATTGGCAGACTGCGACTCCGCCGTGGCCTCTTTCTCTTTCGGCTCCACGATCTCGGGCGGCACGGCGATCACCTGGAGGTCCAGGACGGCCTGTCGCAAGCCTTTGCCCGCGCCCGACGGCCCGTCGAGCGAGGCTCCCCGCACGGCCGCGAGCAGGTGCTGGAGCGTGCCCGCGTTCTCCTGCATCCACGGGCCCGCGTCGCTGGTGGTGCCCTTTCCAAACAGGTTCTTCTGGGTCGGATGACGCGCCTGGAGTATCCGCGCCGCCTCGTCGAGCTCCGTCTGCTCCGCGGCGTCGCGGACCGCCTGATCGAGCTCGCCCGCGCTGTCCTGGAGCTCCTTCAAGGGGTCTGTTCGCAGGCGCTGTCCGTGCAGCACGTCCGACAGGCGGCGGAAGAAAGAGGCCCAGTCCGCGCGGGAAGAGCCCCGCGGCAACGCGGTGATCTCGGGCAGACTCGACAGCTCCTTCTCGGTCGGACCCGCGCCGTCGCTCACGGTCAGATAGCTCTTCAGGGTCCGGGGCGACATGCCGAGCGCGGCGGCCCACGCTGCCTCGTCTTTCTGGATGATCGCGCGCAGCGGATCGCCCTCCTTGCCCGCGTCGAGCACGGAGAGCGCGCGGATCCGCGCGGCGCGGTCGGTGCTCTGGAGCTTCGGATTCAGCATGCCCGCCTCGACGGCGGTCCGATACTGCTCCTCGACCTCGGCGCGCCGCGACTCGAACAGCCACGCCGAGCGGTCCATCCGGAGCACCTCGGCCGCGGCCTTCTCCTCGACGGTCCTCGACACCCTGTCGCCGTGGCTCACCGCGTCCGCCATGACCGTGACGGCGCTCGCGGTGCGCTCGACCGAGCTGCGCTGCATCGTGAACACGATCGCCCCGAGCGCCAGCGCCGCGGCCAGCGCGAGCCCCACGCGCGTGATGAAGCGGCGCTCCCGGGCTCGACGGTCGCTGTTCGCGAGCTCGGGATCCTCGGCCAGCGCGTCGCCGGTGGAGCGGAAGGGCTCCACCTCGGTCGCGGCCGAGAGGAACACGCCGTTGACGATCGGCGCGTCCTTCGTCGAGGCGAGGAGCGACTCGAAGAACGGCGCGAGGGCCCGCACGGTCTCCGGGCCCTCCGACGAGACGAAGCCCACGAGCTCAGGGAACCTCGTGGTCCGGGCGCCGAGCGGCGCCACGCGGCGCCACTCGGGGGGGAGCTCGTCGGACTCCCTCGGCGCTATCGGGCCGCGGGCGTTGGTCTCTTCGAGGATGTCGCAGAGCGGCAAGAACCCGGCGGAGCGAGCGTCGCAGTGCGTGACCGCGACGCGCACGTTCACCGGCGAGCCGCGCAGATCGGTGAGGATATCGAGCTTGCGCCGCACCACGCGGCCGAGATCGCGCAGCCCGGCGTCGTTCCACGAGAGCGAGCTCGCATTGACCACCGCGATCACGCGGAGCGCGTCGAGCGCCACGCCCTTCCAGAGCTTGCGGAGCGCGTCCTCGGCCTCGGGCCGCGGGTCGAACAGGAGGTCTGCGGCGATCTCCTGAACGCGCTGTCCATTGCCTGAATAGACGTCCAGATCGCGGCCGTCTGGCGTGTACCGGTCGCCTTGCTTCAGGGCTCCGCGGATGAGGGTCGTCTTCCCCGACAGCCGCTCTCCGAGCACGACGAGCACGGGGCCGTCGCGCTCGCGCTGGGGCATCGCGGCGACGGCCTTGCGCCATGTGGCCGCGAAGTCCAGGTCCTCGGCCTTCTTCCCCTGGGCGGCGCGGCGCTTCCGGATCCACCCCACGGCGAGCAGGGCGAAGCAGAGGATCCCGACGATGAGCGCGATGATCCCAAGGATGAACCACCCGTCCACGCCGGAGCCGCCCGCGACATCCATCCCAGCTCAGCCCACTGCTTCCAGCAGGTCCTCGATGGTCTCGAAGGTGGCCACGAGCTTCGCTGGGTCGACCTTCGCCCCCGGGGCCACGGCTTCGTGGAGCGGCGCGAGCACGGCGGCGACGGCCGTCTTCGAGAGCGAGGCAGAGAGGCGGGCCTCGACGCTGGCGAGGAGCGCCTGCTCGGGCGAGACTCCGCCCTTCGCCGGCGGCGCGGACGGGCGCGGCGCCGGTGCGGCATCGTCGGACCCCGGGCCAAGGCGCTCCATGGGGGGATCTGACCACGGGCGGCGCGCGGCCACAAAAAAAAGGCGTCTGCGCTGTCTCTGCCCTCACCCGCGGCGATCGGCGCTCAGAGCGAGAGCGCCTTTCGCAGCCTCGCGAGCCAGGATTCCGGGGGCTCTGGAATCGTGAGGGGCGCGGCGCGGGGCGCCGGGGGCACGAGCAGCCGCAGCGCGCTCTGCACCTCCTCCGTGCGCTCGCGGAGCAGATCGGGGGCGCCGGCGTAGCCGCCGGTGAAGCCCTCCGAGAGGCAGAATCGATAGAGGGTCAGGAGCAACAGGACCCGATCGCGCTCGTCCGAAGGGGGCTGTTGCGCGAGCTGCTCGGCGCGCGGAACGAGGGGCGCGAGCTCCTCGAAGAACAGGTCTCCTCCGTCCTCGCGAGGCGCGTAGTCGCGCCGCTGCACGCGCAGCCACTCCTCGCTCCCGCCGAGCGGGGCGGCGCGGAGCAGCACGCGCTCGTCATACAGGCACACGAGCGGCAGCAGCACGTTCTCGGGCGCAGCGCGCGTCCTCCGGGACACCCGCCCTCGCAGGTGGTCCAGCTCGTCCGAGATGTCGGTCGAGAGCACCACGAGATCGGGCAGGCCTGGGCCGGCGTCGAACGCGTCCTCGATGATCTTCTCGAGCTTCGCGTGCGCGGCCGTCACGTCACGCAAGAGGTGGAGCACCCCGTCCTCGCGAGGCGCCGCGGCCGGGCTGGATGGACCGCCCGCCTGCGTCATGGCGAGATCTCCTGATCTCCCGCGCGCGGGGAGGTCGTCTCGACGTCCGCGGGCTCGGGGCTCCACGCGTCGAGCAGCGCCGAGACCTGCCGGTGGAACCAGGGCGCGAGCGCCTCCTCTCCTGCCGCGGGCCGCTGCATCTCCACACGATACACCCGCTTTCGCGGGCCGCGCGCGCCGATCGGATCGGGCGCGAACGACGCGGTGAGGCCGGCGATCCGGCCGGGAAACCGGGCGAATGGGCTCGCGCCGGAGGCGCCGAAGAGCGTGAGGAGCGCCCGGAGGTCGCGCGCTTCGAGCGTGGGTTTCTGCTTGAGCGCGAGCACGTCCAGCCCCTTGTCGGGCGAGAGGGCGAGGGGGCTCGGCAGGGGCGGCCGCACATTGCCGAGCACGCGGAGCGCCAGGCCGTCGAGGGCCTTCTTGCGCTGCGGCCGCACGGTCAGCGGGCCCCGCGCGTTCTGCCAGAGCGAGGGCTGTGACCAGACGGCGTCCACCTGCGCGATCCACGGCGCGGTCACCGCGTCGGGCGAAGAGACCCGCACCATCACGCTGCCGTCCTCGGGGAAGAGCGCCTCGTACGAGTCCCCTTCCTCGCCCGAGAGCGAGCGCGGCGGGACAGGCGTCAGCACCTTCTGGACAGGCCTGTAGACGCCGCGCACCGTCACCGGCTCGACGCCCTCGAGCGCCGAGTGGAGCAGCCGGACCTGGCGGGCGTCGCTCGTGCCGTCCACGGAGATCGGCTCGGCCAGATCACTCCATGCGTTCTGCATCGGCACGACGAAGAGCGCGAACGTGTCGGTCGTGACCGAGAGCTGCTCCGGGAAGCTCGCGCCGAGCGAGATCGTCAGCGTCATCCGCTCGGGGGCGGGCCCTTCGGCCGGCACGGAGACGCGGAAGAGCAAGGCCTGCTCGGGGGCGTGGAAGAAGGAGCGGATCCGGTCGATCGGCGAGCCGCTCTCGCCGATGTCCCACGGCCTCGCGGGCGCGGGCGGCTCGAACGACACGTCGCAGGCGCGGTCGATCCCGTCGTCCTTGGTGGCGACCGCGCGCAGGAAGTGGCGGCGCAGCTCCTCGTGCAGCTCGGCCGCGGCGTTGTAGTCGCCGTGCCGCCGGACGAAGAACGGGAGCTCGATCTGGCCCTTTTGCGGCACCCTGGCCGCGAGGTGGATGCGCAGCTCCGCGCCGCGCGCGCTCCTCGCGATCTCGGCCTTCTGGATCCGGATCGGTCGCACGGACAGGGGGGCTCGCGTCGAGAAGACCGACGCTCGCCCGTCATAGGTCTCGACCCGCATCTGGGTGCTCTCGGGCAGCTCGATCGGCGCGTCCAGGAGGCCCCACCCGTCCGCCTGGAGGAGCGCCGCCGCGGGCATCGGGGCGAACAGATCGTCGAGCAGGCCGCCGGCCAGGCGGATGATCGCCGCCCGCATCGCGGCGCTCGCGGACGCGCGCGTGCGCGCCGAGAAGAACGCCATGGCCTCGATGAGCCTCCGCACGTCGGGATCGTCCGTCCCGGCCGCGAGGTCGCCCCTGCGGACGCCGCTCTCGATGGTGTGATCGAGCGCCGCGAGCTCTTCGTGGAACAGGGCGCGAAACTGGGGTCCTTCGTCCATATCGCCGCTCCCTCAGCCCACGTTCACGAGCTGGCCTTGCACGTTGGTGAGGCTGCCCTTGAATGTGGCCGTGCCCGTCGACTCCGCGTTGAGCGTCGCGTCGGCCTTGATCTGCACCATTGCCCCGGACACGCTCACCTTGGTCTGCCCGGCGGCGTCGACCTCCATCGACGCGACCTTGGCCGCGGAGGACGTCAGATCCACCGTGCTCTGACCGCCTCCAGAGAGGGCGATCTTCGTGTTGCCGGTGACGCTCACGTTGGTGCCGGTCGCCGAGATGTCCTTCTCCGACGAGAGGGTCATGTCCTTCGCGCTCTTCACGGTCATCGTGTCGTCGCTCTGGTAGGTGGACGCCTTGGTCGACTTCATGGTGATCGTCTCGGAGGCCGTCACCTCGAACTCCTTGCACGAGACGCTGACCTTCGCGGAGGTCTGCGTGATGGTGCTCGTCGCGTCGGAGCCCTTCACGGTGAGCGTGATCGAGGTCCCGTTCATGGCGACGGTCTGCGTGATCTGGTCGTCCTTGTTCTCGATCGTGACGGTGATCCCCTCCACCTTGTCGAGCTCCACGGTGCAGACCAGCTTGCCCACGACTAGGACCCTCCCCCTTCCGTCTCCTCGACCTTGAGGGTCATCTTGCCCTCTTCGAGGCGCAAGAGCACCGTGTCCTTCTCGTTCGTGCGGAGCACGCGGAGGACCGGTTTGTCGCTCTGGTAGTCGTGGAGCATCGAGGTGTTGCTCTTGTCGGATTTTCCGAAGAGCAGGTGTTGTCCCTGGCCGTCCTGCGGCACCCGCGCGCCGGGACGGTGATCGAGGACGCGGACGATCTCCGCGCGATCGAAGAAGCACGCGAGCCGCACCCGCTCCTGTTTGTAGACGGGCAGGTAGAAGGTGCCTGTCGCCTGCGCCGACATGTACGGCGCCTTGATCTGCTTGCTCTCGAAGGACGGGATCTCGACCTTGTACTCGTCCACGGACGTTGTCTCGTTCGCGGTGATCTCGTAGGTGACGTCTGTGTCCTCGCCGACCGCGCTCACGCACTTTCCTTCGAGGTAACCCGGGAACCTCGGGCGTACGAACGGCGAGAGGGACACGAAGGGGTCGTCCTGGTCCTCGAGCAGGAGGCCGAGCTCGATCTCGAACCCCGTCGCGGTGTCGCCGTAGTCCGCCTCGGGGCCCTGGTCGAGCGCGCGCGCCGACATCGAGAGATCGAGCACGCGCAGGTCGCCCGGGGGGGTGCGGATGGAGCTGGAGAACCCGCCGCTCGCCGACACGGTGACCAGGCTGCCCGGGGAGACAGGCACGGTGGGGAACCGCGCGAACGAGAGCGCCAACCGGGTCGCGGGCGCGCGCGCGCGCGCTGTCTCGGCGGTCACCTGATCGTCGCCCTCCTGCGCGACATCCGTGCAGATCACCACGTCCTCGTAAATGCCAGTCGCCGCGTCCTGGTTCGTGATCGCCGAGAGCTTCGGGGACGCCGCCGAGACGTTGACGACGCGCGGGGCGTACCGCGCGGGCTCGGCGATCTCCCAGGTCAGGTCGACCACGTCCTCGCGCGGCAGGATCGCCGCCGTCCCCGAGGCGTCCTTGGTCTTCGAGAGCTTGTAGGTCCCGGCCGTGTGATCGAACGTCAGGACGCCCGCCCTGTCGCTCACGTACCAGGTCACGAGATCGTAGAAGCTCGCGCCCGCGGCCTTGTGGAGGTGGAAGAACACCATCGGCACCGCGGCGGACAGCGTGTCCCAGTCGTAGGAGAGCGTGATCTTGTCGCCCTTGTTGGCGTCGAGGACGTCCTGGAACGACTGATCCACGTAGAGCAGCGTCGGGTGGTGCTGCCTCCAGAGGGCGCGCGCCGCGTCCACGAAGCGGACGCGATATCTGCGGTAGAGCACCGGGCGCTCCGTGAAGCCCCTGTCGTGGATCTTCTCGGTCACGCTCCGCTCGACGACGAGGCCGCGCGTCGCGATCGCCGGGAGGGTAGGGTCCTTCTTCGCGTCCGAGCGCACGGCGGTGACGGAGAGGCTCACCTCGGCGAGATCGGGCTTCTGGAAGTCGGCGAGCACGTCGTCCGTGTACTGGCCGCCTCGTGTCTGGTCGTCCTGGAGGACGAACTCCACCGTTCCTTCGGCGCCCCACGGCGTGAGCCGGAGCGAGAAGCCGCGCACGTTGCCGCCCTGGATCGTGTGGGCCGTGCCGCCACAGGTGAGCGTCAGGGTGGCGGCGAGCCGGTCGTTCACGCGGGCGCCTTTCCTCCGTCCGGCCCCGGGGCCATGGGCTCGACGGTCACGTAGCGCAGGATCGTGTGCATCCGGATCCAGAAGGCCGCGGGGCTCCCCTCGACCTCGCACTGGAGCTGGAAGGCCGCGTACAGGGTGCTGTCCGCGCCGAGGAAGGTGAGCACCGGCTTCTCGGCGCGCGGCTCGTAGTCCTCGATGAGCTTCAGCATCTCGCGGCCCAGGGTCTCGATGAGCGGGTTCGTCGCGAGGTGTTCTTCGTAGTCGCCGAGGCCGAAGACCTCGGCCGCCTCGGCATATCCCTTCTTCGCGTTCAGCACGGTCGCGAGGTTCCGCGCGACCGACTTCAGGGCGGGCTCCATGCGCTCACCGGCCAGACGTCCCAGGAGGCCCATCGTCCGCCCTCAGCGCGCCGTGCTCGCCGGATAGGTCCAGTAGAGGGCGGCGCGGATGCCCTCCAGCTCCTTCGGGCGCCAGAAGCCGATGGAGCGGCTGGCACGCACGTACTTCCACTCTTCTTCGAGCGTGGCGACGCGCTGCGTGTCCGCGCGGTGCGGCTCCGTGCGCTGCGTGTCCGCGCGGTGCGGCTCCATGCGCTGCGTGTCCACGCGGTGCCCGTCGAGCCGCTGCCGCTGCTTGCCGTCGGGCTTCGGGAGCGCGTAGACGTCGAACCGAGCGCCGAAGTCGGCGGGGGAGGCGCTCGTCCGGGCGGGCCGGATCCCGCGCGTGGAATGCTGATTGATCCAGGGCAGCCGGCTCGGCTCGCCGAGGCGCACGTTGTACCGCTCCAGGGGCATCTCGCCGTACGGCGTCGGGCGCTCGATGACCAGGTAGATCTCCGGCGCGTCGAGCACGTCCTCGGGGATGTCCTGCGCCACGAAGCGGCCCTCCGACTCCATGAGCTGGATGGTCGGCGTCGTGAGGGGCAGCCCGTCGATCCGGGCCTCGATCGCGTAGATCAAGTCGCCGAACAGGCCGCCGAGGTTGTCGTGATCATACCTCGGAAGGAGGCCGTCGGGCAGCATGCCCTCGATGAGGTGGAGCTCCACGAGGAGCGACCGCAGCGCCGCGAGCACGGTGTGCGGGTGCAGGCGCGCGTGCGAGCGGCTCTCGGCGCCCTGCGGGGCGTCGAGGAGCGCGTCGTCGAGGAGCGCGACGGCCTTCATCACCTCGGCGCGCCCGCGCAGGAAGGCCTGCGTGGGGCCGGCCGACCTTCGGGCCTGGGCCACGTGCTTGCGGAGCTCGTCGGAGTACCGGGTGAGCCGGTCTCGCAGCCCGACGAGGCGCGCGTGGAGATGGGGAGTCGATCGGAGCCGGAGGAGGGGTGGGACGACGGCGGGAGCGACGTGGAACGCCTTGCCGTCGCGCGTCTCGAAGCGCCCGACGTGGAGCGATCGGCCGCGCGCGGACGCCTCCTTGAACGACAGCTCGGAGCGGAGGGTGATGCGGGGAGTCCCCACGGCGCCCGCCCGCTGGCCCTCGGTGGGCTCCGCGGGGAGCGCGTGGAAGTAGACGTCGACCTCGGGCGTGCCCGCGGCCTTGAGCTTCACGGGCTCAGGGAGAGAGAGGTTGTCGGAGGAGCGGACGATCGGCCCGCCGGGCATGGCGGCCGTCGCCCTCTCGAGCCGCAGGATCCCGCGCGAGAGGTCGCCGGGATCCCACGCCAGCTCGAGCCAGCCGTACGCCGGGAGCCCGGGAGCCTCGGCCCGCGCGCGAAACTCCTCGGACAGGGACTCCTCCAGAGACTCGAAGTCTTCCGGGCGGAGGATCTGTCCGAGGTGCCAGTCGACGCGGGCGAGGCTCTCCATCTCGTCTCCCGTCAGCCGAGGGCCAGGCCCCAGGACTTGACGACGTTCTTCTGATCGGCGGTCGCGATGTGGAGGGTCTGCGCGCTGGGCTGCGGCTTGATCCCGATCTGGAACGCGTAGTTGATCGGAGACTGCACCTCGGTGGCGGCGTCGTCGGCGACCGAGACGTTGAGGTCCTCCCCGCGCTTCTCGAGCAGGCCGTTCATGTCGGTCTGGTTCGCGTGGAACGCGAGGTAGTACTTCTTGGCGACCGGGTCGTAGTCGTACACCGCGAACTGGTACACGACCTCGACGCTCGTCAGGCTGTTGATGATCAGGCTCGCGAGGGTCTGCCGGTTCGGCGCCGAGACCTGGCCGGAGAGGTACACCGCGTCGGTGACGCCCGTCTCCCACAGGGCGCCGCTCAGCACCGCCACGCACTTGAGATCCGTGGTGGGGTTCGTCGGGTCCTTGCAGGTCTGATCGACCGTGAGATCCGTGCCGGCGACCTTGATCTTGGTCAGGTAGCCGACCGGGGTCTGCTTGTCCTTCTTGTAGTTATATCCCTGGTAGATATCGAGACTTCTTCTGTATTCAGGCATGGCAGCTCGTCCTTTCCTCGGATCGCTTCAGGATCACTTGCCGCCCAGGCTGGCTTCGAGGCGCAGCTCGACGTCCATGCCCTCGAACTGCACGTGCGGGAGGACCGAGATGACCGACTTGTACCAGCCGAACGGCCCGGGCTTCGGCTCGACGGTCACCGAGGTGGCCTTGAAGGGGTAGTAGCGGAGCGTGAGATCGTCCGGGTTGGTCACGGTGGTGACGTAGCCGGAGAGCCACTCGGCGAGCGACTTCTGGATGTAGTCGCCGTCCGCGGTCGATCCGATGTAGTCGCGCACCATCGCCTTGACGTAATGCGCGATGATCGTGATCGAGTAGGTGTACGCGAGGTTCGTGACGAGGAAGGAGTTCTTCGTCGCGACGTCCTCGAGGAAGTTCCTGCCCTTCTTCACGGACTGGGCGCTGAAGAACGTGCCGACCGCCTCGCCCTTCTTGTGCACGAGCGCGATGAGCCCGTTCCTCGCGAACTGGTACTCTCGGTAATCGGGGATCACGATCTCGACGGGCGGGAGGAACTCCTCCTTGCCGTCGATCCCGATGGCCTTCTTGCCGTAGACGATCTCGTCGTCCTTGCGCGTGTACGAGAAGACGGTGAGCCCGTCCACCCTGCCGCCGCCCTTCGGGCCGCGGATGTGCTGCGCCCACTCGCTCGTCGCGTACGAGCGGATGAGGTTCTTGCCGAACAGCACCACGGGGTTGCCCCAGAGGAAGTTGTTCTCGTCGCCCGGCCGCTCGGGGTGCACCGTCTCTTCATAGGCGATCTCGTTGCCGAGCTCGGGCTCTCCCGTCGAACCCCACGGCGTCCGGACGAGGTACCGCGGCAGGATCAGGCCGATGTAGGCGGCGTAGTCCTCGTCGCGGAAGGCGTCCCATTTGCCGTACTTCGGGTTGGACAGGACGGCGTCGAGATCGGCCAGATCGGCCACGTCCTGCATCGAGTCCTTGCCCATGAACTTGCTGTTCGCCGAGGCGAGGAACGGGCAGTGCGCGGACGCCGCGATCTTCGACATGGTCCGCAGCCACTTGATGTCGGCGCCGTCGCCCCGCACGTCCTCGAACTCGTAGAGGCCGAGCATGGTCGCGAACGGCTCCCCGCCGTACCGGTCGTACTCCTCGATGTAGACCTTGCGGAAGAGCGCGCTGGAGAAGATGTCGGAGTCGTGATCCAGGAAGTCGTTGCGCAGCTCCTCGCGCGTGACGTCCAGGAAATCGATCACGATGTTCTCCTGCTGCACGTACTGGCAGAGATCCTCGAGCCCCTTCCAGTTCCGCTCCAGCTCCTGGACCCCGGGGGCGTGGTAGATCTTGTCCAGGTATTCGCTGAGCTGTCGATCCACCTGGGCGCTGAGCTTCGAGCAGACGTCGAGGAGCTCGCTCAGGTTGGCGCCCTTGCCGGAATACAGCTTGAGCTTCGCGCCGGGCGCCAGAGGGCCGGTCGGCTTGGTCGTCACGATGTCCACGTTGAGGAGGAGCGCGGCGAGCTCGTTCATGAGCCTCGCGCCGTCGCTCACGGTGACGTCGTGATCGCGGAACTCGACCTTCGAGTAGCGCACGGGCGCGCCGTTCTGGGGGGCCGGGCCCTGCAGCTTGACGAGCGCCAGCGCCCCGTTCTTGTCGACCGTCTCTCCCACGGAGGAGCCGACCGCGCTGAGCACCGCCCTCTGGAGCTCCGGCGGGGCGCCCGGCGAGCCGTTGCCCGGTGCGCCGGGGGGCGCCGCGGACTTCACGATGGCGAGCTGCTGGTAGCCGGGCTGCAGAGCGGCCTGCAGGGCGAGGAGGCCTGACGTGTCGTTCTCCAGGGCGGCGCGCATCGTGTCGCGGAGCGCGGGCACGTTGCGCAGCTCGCTCTTGAGCGATCCGACCAGCTCGCTGATGATCCCGAGGCGGTTCAGCTCCGGGATGTTCGACGCGATGGTGTCCGGATTGAACGCAGCGATGGAGTCGAACGGCAGGACGCGCTCGGCGTTCAAGGGGATCTTGCCGTTCGGCACGACCGGCGGGATCGGCGAAAGGGGGGCGGCGTTCAACGCGTCCGACGACGTCTTCACGCCCTCGGCGCTGGTCTGGGCCCTGGTGGCGACGTCCTTCCGGACCTGGGTCCTGGCGTCGGTGGCGTCCGTGGCGGTGGCGTTCTGCCCCTTGGCGATCAAGGCGGCGAGCGCGTCGTGGGCCGCCTTCGCGGCGTTGGCGGCGTCCGTGGCGGCCCCGCCTGCCGACTTCGCGAAATCGATCAGATCGCGGGCCTTCTGCAGCGCGGCCTCCGCGTCGGCAGCGGCCTTGTCCAGATCCGCGCCGTTCTTGCCATCGAGCGCGGTGACCTTGGTCGCCGAGGCATCGGTGGCGGTCTTCGCGGTGTCCGCGGCGCCCTTGGCCGCGGCCGCAGCCTTGACCGAGGCGTCGGCGGCGTCCTTCGCGTCTTGCAGCGTCGTGGCGCCGAGGGCGGTCTTGACGGCGTCCGGCAGGGCATCGACGGTCAGGGCGTCGGTGGCGGTCTTCTGCGCGCCCGCGTCCGTGACCTGCTGAGTCGCTCGATCGACGGCCGCCGTCGCGTCCACGGTGAAGCCCTTCTGCTCGTCCGGGACCAGGCCTGCCCACTGATCCATCGTGATCGGCGTGGCCACGACCTTGGTGTCGTCCTGCTCGGATTTCTGGACGTAAAGCCTCGTCCTGAAGGCCCTCTCGCCCTTGCCGACCGTCTCGACCACGCCCGCGACGACGCCGACGGGCTCGTCCCGCGCCGGGATCGTGAACAGGCCGCGCACCTTGCCGCCGCCGCCGAGGCCCGCGTCGATCATCGTGGGCAGGCTGTCAGCGACGAGCTCGACCTGGGCGCCGAAGGAGAGCTTGCCGGCCACCTTGCAGAGGCCGTTCTGGTCCTCGGTGCTCGTGAAGCTCGCCGTGCCGGAGAGCTTCACTTGCACGCTCTCGGGCGTTCCCTCGGGCGCTTTGCTGGCCGGGAGAGCGCCAGTGAGCTGGAGGCCCGTGATGGTCCCGGGCAGGTCGGTGGCGAGCCACGGCTCGAGCTTCACATAGGGGAGCAGCTCCCCCATGAACTTGTCCACCCTGGCGCCCAGCACGCCGAAGACGTACGAGCGAATGGGCCTGTCATAGAGGGAGGGGAGGTTGGAGACCCGGTTTGCGTACTCACCTTCGGCGTGAGCGTGGTCCCCGGTGAAGTTGCCGAGCACGAGCAGCCGGAAGGGCAGCTTCTTCTGCGCCTCCGTCCCGCTGATGCGCGTCCGGTAGCGGAGCATCAGCCGGGAACGGAACCGTTCTGGGAAAGGATAGGGAAATTGATTGCTCACGATCTTCTCCTGGGCGCGGGCTCTCACACCGCGGAGCAGGCGTCACGAGCCTGACCGCCTTCCAGCGCGATACGGAAAGCATTTCACGGTCCAGCGTCCAGGGCCAAAGAAGCGCGGTGCAGCCCCGGTGCCCCTCGCTTCAATCGCCGCGCGAGCGCGGCGCGCGACCCTCGAAGATCAGGCGCACCTCGGGCCGCGAGGCCACGACGAGGGGCTCCACTCCCACCCTGCCGTCGCCGAGCCGGAGCGCCGCGCGCCCGTCCGGATCGACGAGCCAGACGCGGAGGAGCGCCTCGGTGGGGTCGAGCCCGCTCCATACCGTGTTTTCCAGCCGGCGCATCACCTCGACGGGCCAATCATTGTCGATCCACGTGTCGTTCCACGTCTTGTGGAGCACGACGTCGAACCCCCACGTCGGGGAGCGCACGGTGCCGCCGAGCATGGCCGAGCCGAGCGCCGCTCGCCCGAGCTCTGCCGCCATGGCGGCGAGGCTCTCGCTGAACATCCCTCGTCGGACGGAGACATGGAATTCGGGGAATGCCCGCGAAAAGAGCCAATGCAGCCCCGAGGGTGTCGCGAGCCGCGAGATCTGGCGTAGCCTGTCGCCGAGGTACCCCCCCGCCGGAGCGAGCCAGCCGCTCGAGCCGGGGTCGAGGGCTTCGAGCCTGTCGCGGAGGAGCGCCGCGTCGATGCACTCGATCAGCGTGAAGAGGGGCGGCCCGAGCAGCGGATCGGCCTCCAGCTCCCGGAAATACGACGGGAGCGCCGACGTGGCCGACCGGAGACCCAGGTTCAGCGTGATGGTCACTCCGGCGGGGCCGAACCCGATGGAGTCCACGGCCGAGGGCTGCGGCGCGGCGGACGAGCGGCCCCGGAGGTGGATGGGGCGGCCCGGAAAGAGGCGCTGAACGAGCCGGTAGAGCGCCCACGGCTCGAATCGCCGCGCGTGCTTCACGAGCGCCGACTCCAGCTCTCCCGCGGGGGGCGCGTCCGGCGGGCCGGAGGAGGCGGGCAATTCGGGCGCGGCCACCGCCGGTCACCCGTCCACGAAGGCGTCCAGATCCACCTGGTAGAGCTGCTCCAGCGCCTCCCACCGCGGGCTGCCCATCTCTTCCCAGCAGGGCGCGATCTCGTCGATGTGCGAGGAGAGCGCCTGGAAATAGGGCACGAAGACGTCGGGGAAGAACACCTTGGGATCGAAGCTCTTGAGGGTGCGACGGAGGTCGTCGGCGATGACCGCCGCCTTCGGATATTGCCCGCTCTCGACCAGCGTGCTGAAGGCGTCGAGCTTCCGGAGGAGGTGCGCGAACGCCGGCGAGATGCGCAGCGTGCCCGCAGGAGCAGAGGTGTCCGGCGCGCGCGCGGGAGCGACACGGGCGGGTACTGTCTCCGAGACGGGAGCTGGGTCGTCCTCGGGAGCCTCCGGGGCTTCGGGCGCGACGTGGGCCGGCGGCTCGGGCGCGGGCTCGGGCCGGGGGGCCGGCCTGGCGGGCGCGGCGATCTTATCGAAGTGTGTCCTCACGCGCGCCTCCAGCTCGGAGAGCGCGTCCGTCGAGCGCGGCGCCGGGAGCACCTGGGTGATGGCCTCTCGCAGCGCGGCCGAGGCGAGGAGCGCGGGGCCGCCGACGGCGTCGTGATCGGCGCGGCTCCACTGCTTGAAGGTCGCGTCCTTCATCCTCTCGTGGACGTCGATGTGCTGGACGAGCGTCCGGAAGAGCGTCGAATACGCCCCATCGACCGTCCGCTCCTTGCGCTCCGCGGGGCGCAGCGCGCTCCACCTCTCGGTGACGGCCTTCCGGAGGGAGGTGAAGATCGGCGCGAGCGCCGGGGGCCCTTGCTCCGCGAACAGGCCGAGCGCATACGCGGTGATGACGCGCACGTCGGTTACCCCTTTTTCGAGGGCGCTCCTGGCCAGATCCGCGCCGCCGATCGGGTCGTTCGCGATGGCGCTCTCGAGCGCGGGCAGGCGGCCGTCCTCGGCGTCCTTTCCGCCGCCTGAGAGCGCCTTGTCGGGGAGCGCGGGATCGAGCATGCCTCAGACGTCCATCACCTTGAATTGCCCCGGATTGAGCACCTGGATCACCCCGCCCCAGGAGCACATGAGCTTGCAGGAGACGTCGGTGGCCGGCGGCCCTTTGATCATCACCTTGGTGTTGCCCGGCAGCCACGTCCCGGCCGGGACCGGCACGCATGGCATGGGCGTGAGCACGCCCAGCGCGGCCGCGGTGGCCGAGGCGACGGTGGGATTGGCGAGCGAGGTGCAGGCGCCGAACGGGGGGATGGTCGCGATCGCCGCCATGTCGGCGATGTTCGCGGAGGGCGCGCTCGAGAGCACGCCCTTCACGGGGAGCACGGCGAGCGTCGAGGGGGCGAGCCCGAAGCTGCACATCATGGTCGCGCCGGCGACGACCTGGGGACCGGACATGGAAAGCGCTCCTCTCGCAGGAGCGCGAGCATGCCCGGGGGCGGCGGAGAGGTGAAGTTTTCGCTGACGGTCCAGAACCTGGCGACCCTCGACTTCTGGTCTGCGGGCGAGGGGACGCCGTGGTCGCGACGCCTCGTCCGGCGGCGTCATGCCGGCGTGAGCCGCCGCCGCAGCTCCACGAGCGCGGCGACTCCCGGGTTCGCGGCGCGCGCGTGGAGGCGGCCGGCGCGGTAGTTGGAGGCGCACCACTCCGGGTCGACCTTCTTGCCTTTCCCGCGTCCGTACAGCGGGAAGAGCTCCACCGCGTCCGGGGTGTAGTCTGGCCCGAGGCGCTCGCGGACGAGTTTGTCGATCGCGTCGGTGAAGCTCGGGTCGTTCTGCCGTGCGCCGATGAACACGCACAGCACGAACCGCGTGTCGCCGCGCGCGGCCGCGCCCGGCAAGGGCACCACGGCCGCGCCCTCGCAGAAGGGCAGCTCGCTCACCGCGAGCGACAAGGCCTCTCCCGGAAACACCCGCGCTGACCTCCGAGGGGTGAGCGTGCTGCCCCACAGGTACTCCGACGCGACGCGGGCGAGCAGGAAATACCCGTCCTTGTCCGGCTTGTCGCCGCGCCGCACGAACAGGCCGGCGTCGCCGGTCGTGGGCTTCTTCGTGGCGGGATCGAAGAGGTCCCACGGCACCCCGGGGGAAGGCAGCGTCTTGGCGTTGATCCCCTGAGGGCGCCGCGCCGAGAACAGCACGGTGCCCCCGGCGGCCGTGTCGATCAGCAGGTTGGAGAGGGGCAGCTTGCCGAGGTTATTTCCGGCGAGCGCGGCGCGCGTCTCCATCCAGTCGAGCGGCTCCCCCACGTCGCGGAACAGCGCCTTGAGCGAGCCCGGCCACGCGCGGGGCGAGGCGCGGAGCGCCGCGGTGGCGGACGCAGAGAGGCCGAGCACGTTGACGCCCTCCGCGTCGAGGACGGCGGGGGTCGACTGGAAGGTGGCGAGCGGGACAGACACATACGCCGCGCCCGCGAGCCACGCTGACAGCACCATGGGCAAGAAGGCCTGTTCGTGGTGGAACCCCGGCGCTGACAGCCGCTCTCCTGGCGCGAGGCGATGGACCAGCATCGCGTCCGAGAGGGCGCTGGAGACCACCGTCTCCGCGGGGACGAGGGTGGCTGTCCCGAACGGCGCGCGGAGGGGGGAGAGCGCGCCGAGGCACGGCTCCTTCGGGGCGTAGGCGTGCGGGCCCACGCCTGGGGCGCGCGGAGGGGCCGCGACCGGGAGCGCCTTCTTCGCGAGCTTCTCGCCCACCTTCGCGGGCGCCTTCGGATCGAGCACGACGTGGGCCGGCGCGAGGGCCTCCATGGCGGCTGCGAGCGCGAGATCGCCCTTGGGCGTTATCCAGGAGGCGCACGCGCCGGCGTACAGCGCGGCGGCGAGCGCCACGACGCCGGTCACGCCGGGCGGGAGGACGATCGCGATCGCGGCGCCGGGCTTGACGCCGAGGGGCGTCCACGCCGCGGCGAGCGCGGAGGCCCGCGCGTGGAGCTCGGAGAAGCGGAGCCGCGCCGGGACCCCTCGACTCGGCACCTCGACGAAGGCGATCCTGTCCGAGGCGGCGTGTCGCAGCACGGCGTCGGCGTAGACGTCATAGGCTGTTCCAGCGCGGCTCTTGAGCGTGCCAGTCCGCTCCGCGGCGAAGGCGAAGAGGGCGCGCCGGAACGCCGCGGGGTCTTCCCACGTGGCCGAGAGCGGCCCGGGATCCGGGCTCTCGTCCTCGCGGCGCAGCTCGACCGAGCGGAGCAGGGCGGCGAGATCGATCGGCATCCCGCGCTCGTAACCGAGGAGGCGCTGTCGGGTCAAATCCGCGGAGCTTCTCCCGTGAACAGCGATCGCTCTGGTTCCGCGTGTCAGGAATCCCGCCACGGATCTATCTCGCGAACGAAGAGAGATTTTGACGCAAAGACGCCAAGAGCGCAAAGACGCAAAAATGCAAAAAATGGACAGAATTTGTTCTTTTTTGCGCCTTTGCGCCTTTGCGCCTTTGCGTTGAAATCTCTCGCGAGCATCCCTGGCCGGACCTCTGACGGGCGGAACCAGCGCGTGTCCGGCTCAGGGATCGATCACGAGCGTTCCAAACGCCTCGGGGACATGGAAGTTCGGCTTGCTCGTGCGGGGCGGGCTCCACGCGAGGTACTGCCGCGGATCCTTGCCCTCCATCCGGTACAGGTTCATGGGCAGCCGCGCGTTCGGGGCGAGCGCGCCCACGATCCCCGGCGCCGCCAGCAGCGCCTCGATGACGGCCGTGCGCGCCCGCGCGTCCTGGCTCGTCGCGATCGTCGCGCCGCTCGACCACGCCGTGTCTTCCTGGCGCGCGTCGCGGTCGATCGCGATATCGAAGAAATGGCCGAACGGGCCGATCTCCACCTCGAAATACCGCCTTGGCGCGCTCGGGGCCGGCGTCAGGAAGAGCTCGATGCAATCCTCTTTGTAAAGCCCCTTCCTCTCCGCGCCGACGGGCTTCGAGCGATCCGTGTTGAGCCCCGCGCTCGAGAGCTCGAAGAGCGCGTGGAGCCCCTGTTTCGACCAGAGGAAGCGCGCCCGCGTGGCGACCCCGGTGCGCTTGCCGGCATAGTCGGTCTCCCACTGCACGGCCTTCGCGCGGCTCCATGCCGCGTCGTCGGCCTTCCCGTCGAGCACGACCTGCTCTCCCGGCGGCAGCGGCGACGCGTGCGCCTCCGGCTTGGCGGGGCCTCCGTCGGATCCGCCGCCCTGCTCACCGCCGGGCGCCTTCTGCGAGGCCGGCGGCGCGGGATCGAGCCCCTTCGCGGGCCCGCCGGGCAAGGGCGCCTGTCCGGGCTCCCAGTCGAGCCGGAAGGGCGCCATCGCCTTGTAGTGGACGGGCCTTGGGCTCTTCAGGAGCTCTGCCCCATCTCCCGTGATCGCCGTCGCCTTGAGATCCAGCCCGAAGCGCTTCGCCGCGGCGTCGATGAGCGGCGAGGTCCTGTGGCCGCCGAGCTCGCGCGCGAGCGCGGGGCTGTTCCACACGCCGAGGAGCTCCGCCGCCACGCGGTCGACCCGCACCGGGTTCGTGCCGCCGATGGCCACCATCTCCGCCGTGGGGTGCAGGACCTGGAAGCCGTCTCCGCCCATCGCCGGCGCACCGTCGCCGAGCACCGCGTCCGGCGCCGATATTTCGAGCACGTCGACCATCCGCTCGGCGAAGACGCGGAGCGACGACAAGTAAAGAGCTCTGTCCTCCTGGCCAGCGGACTTCGTGTCCAGGTACTCCTTGAGCTCCCTGTGCATCCTCCACTTCTGCTTGTAGGCAGGCGCGCTGTCCGACAGCATGACCGTGCCCTGCATGCCCTTGATACCGACAGAGATGACCGCGTACCGGTGCATCTTGAGCCGGGGGAGCGACAGGAAGAGCCCGTGGTCGAGGTGCTCGGCCAGCACCTTCGGCATGAGCAGCGTCGGGACGTGGGTCGCCTGGATGCCGCGGATGGCGAGGGGCTTTCCGGGCTTGTCCCCGGCGACGTCGTAGACCCCGTCGTCGTCCATCGCGACGAGCGCGGCGCCCTCCTCCGCGGCCATCGCCTCATAGCCGGTGCGCTGCGCGATGTCCTTCCAGAACTTGTGTGAGTGGCCGCAGCCCTCCGCGATCGTGATCTTCGTGTGTCCGCGCGCCTTGAGGCACTGGACGACGCCTCGCACGAACTCCGGCTGGGTGATCCGGCCGGTCACGCCGTCGTCGCCCTTGGACTTCGCCGGGTCCTTCACGCTGTCGAACCCGCAGATGTTCGGCTTGAGGAGCACGGGAGTCGCCGCGGGGCGCCTCGGCACCACCGCCTCGCAGATGCGCTTGCCGAGCTCCAGGGGACCCTGGCCGCGGAGCACGGTCACGGCCGAGTCGTCGGCCTTGATGCGCTCGACGTGCCGCTTCCTGAGGGCGGCGCCGTCGATGCTGTCCGACGCGATCACCGAGGGCCCGGCCTCGTAGCGCTGCGACGCGCCCGCGACCACGTCGCTCGACGCGCTCGGCACCGCGGTCGGGACGGCCGGGTGCGCGGAGGCGGCGGCGAACGAGGAGGCCGTTGGCGCCGGCGCCGGCGAGGACGCCGCCGCGTCGGGCGGCGGCGCCTCGGCCGCGGGCCCGCCGTCGCCGGGCGGCCCGCCTGGCTCCCGCCGCCGGTCCCCGCAGCCCGCGAGGACGGCGAGCAGCGCCGGGAGCGCCGCGATCGCGAGGGAAGAACGCCGCTTCCGGCGGCCGTGCATCGCCCGTGTCGTGTTCATGCTCGCGGAGCACGATGGGGCGAAACGACGGCGGCGAGAAGGAAGAATTTTGATGCAGCTCACGTATTCCAGTGCAGTCGCGGAATGAACGGGTGTGTGGCCCTGTTGGCGTGGAATTTACTTCCAGTGGCGATTCTTACGAAGGGAGGACAGGATGAAATCCGCTTCTCGTGTGTTCTCGGCTGTGATCGTGACGTCCCTGCTGGCGCTGTCCGCGTGCGGCGATGACGGCGGAAACAGCGATGGCGGAGGCGCCTCGTGCGGAGAGGTCGCGGCGTGCGGCGGCGATCCGACAGGTTCGTGGACGATCGATGAGACGTGCCTCGATTCCTCGATGTTCGAGGGGCTCTTCGAGGGCTGTGACGCGGAGATCGACCTCAGCGACTTCGATATGAGCGGGCGCGCCGAGTTCCGGGCCGATAACACCTATGTCACGACCGGCACGCTGCAAGGGCCGCTGAGGGTGGTGTACCCCCCGGCGTGTCTCACGGTCGAGGACACCACGGTCACGTGCGCGCAGCTCAACGACGTGCTGCAGCAGCAAGCGGCTGAGGGCGACTCGCCGTTCACGTCGGCTCAGTGTGCCTCTGCGGGCACCGGCTGCGCGTGTACGCTGGTCTTCGCGCCGAGCACGTCGACGACGACGGGCACCTGGTCGGTCTCCGGCTCCACGTTGACCCTCGAGTCCGAGGGCGAAGAGCCCGAGGAGAACCCGTTCTGCGCCCAGGGATCCTCGCTCACGATGGGCTTCCCGATATCGACGGGAGCGGACGCCTCGGGGACCATCAAGCACTACGTGAGGTTCACGAAGGAGTGAGCCGCGGCGGGCCCGGTCTTCCGGGCGCCGCTCAGCGCCGGTCGAGCCCCACGATGCGGTCGAGCAGCGCCCGGTCGAGGCTCTCCTCGACCGCCGTGGCGAGCCGGTCGTACTCTTCGTGCCGGCTCGGTATCGCCGGCTCGCTCGCGGCCCTGGGGAGCCCCCTCCGCTCGCGCAACGCCGCGAGGAGCGACCGCCGGAGTCCGTCGTTCTCGAAGATCCCGTGGATCATCGTGCCGACCACGGCGCCGTCCGCTGACACGGCCCCGTCGAGCGCCGACTCGGCCTTGCCGCCCCTCGACCCGATCGCGAACGCCGCGGTCGCGCCGCCCACCCGCTCCACACGGCCCATGTGGATCTCGTAGCCGGTCAGCTCTCCCGCGCCCTCGCTCTCGGCCTCTCCCGCGCTCGCCCCGCCCGCCGCCCCCAGGAACGAGCCGCCCGCGAGCCGCGCCCGCACCTGCGCCACCGTCTTGGTCCGCTCGAACCGCGTCCACACCTCGAGCAGCCCCAGCCCCCGCGCCGAGGGCTCGGCCGACTCGACGCCTTCCGGATCCTCGATCGCCCCGCCGAGCATCTGGCAGCCGCCGCAGATCCCGAGCGTCGAGCCGCCCTGCCGGGCGCGCGCCGCGACCGCCTCCGCGAGGCCGCTCGCGCGCAGCCACGCGAGATCGGCCATCGTGCTCTTCGTCCCGGGGAGCACCACGAGGTCTGCATTGCCGATCTCGTCCGGCCGCTCGATGAACCGCACCACCACGCCGGGCTCGTGCTCCAGCGGCTCCACGTCGTCGTAATTCGATATCCGCGGCAGCCGGACCACCGCGATGTCGAGCTCTCCCGGGCCCGCCGGCGCCCGGTGCCGCCGGCCCTCCAGCGACACCGAGTCCTCGTCCGCGATGCGCAGCTGCTTCAGATAAGGCACCACGCCGAGCACCGGGACGTTCGTCCGCGCCGTCAGCATGTCGAGCCCCGGCTCCAGCAGCTTGAGGTCGCCGCGGAACTTGTTGATCACGAACGCGGCCACGCGCGCGCGCTCGTCGGGCTCGAGCAGCGCCATCGTCCCGACCAGCGCCGCGAACACGCCGCCTCGGTCGATGTCGCCGGCGAGGAGCACCGGCGCGTCGGCGACGCGCGCGACGTGCATGTTCACGATGTCGCGGTCCTTCAGGTTGATCTCCGCGGGGCTGCCCGCCCCCTCGATCACCACGACGTCGTGCGCCTCGCGCAGCCGCCCGAGCGAGCGGGCGATGATGTCCTTGAGCTCTCCCCGGTACGCGAAGTAGTCGCGCGCGTGCAGGCTGCCGATCGGCTTGCCGAGCACGATCACCTGAGAGCGGGAGTCCCCCTCGGGCTTGAGCAGCACCGGGTTCATGTCGACCGTCGGCGCGACGCGCGCCGCCTCGGCCTGCACCGCCTGCGCGCGGCCGATCTCGCCCCCGTCCAGGGTCGCGAACGAGTTCAGCGCCATGTTCTGCGACTTGAACGGCGCGACCCGGAGGCCCCGCCGCTGGAACATGCGGCAGAGCGCCGTGCAGAGGAGGCTCTTGCCGACCGAGGACGCCGTGCCCTGAACCATCACCGTGAGCGCCGTCATCGGAAGAGCTCCTGTCCAAAGGAAGCCGCCGCCAGGAGGGCCGCCGCGAGCCCGGCGAAGAGCAGCGCCGCGAGCACCACGATCCGGCAGGCCTCGTCGATGAGCCCCCGCCGGAGCGGCTCCACGGGGTCGCCGAGGCGGTAGTGGCCGCGCTTCTCGAGCTCGACCCGGAGCAGCCCGGCCATCGCCGCCATGGGCCGGCCGGCGTTCGGGCTCTCGGTGAGGCCGCCGTCGCGCAGGAGCACGGCGAGGCCGCGCCGCGCGTCGGCGCCGCGGAGCCACCCAGCGGCGAGCAGGAGGAGCGCGGTGAGCCGCGCCGGCACGAAGTTCAGCGCGTCGTCGAGCCGCGCCGACGCCTTGCCCAGGTACTCGTAGCGGCCGTGGTAGCCGATCATCGCGTCGAGCGTGTTCACCGCGCGGTAGAAGAGCGCGCCCGGGAGCCCGAAGAGGGCGAAATAGAAGAGCGGCGCGACGAAGCTGTCCGACGCGTTCTCCGCGACCGACTCGACCGACGCGGCGACGAGCGCGGGCTCGTCGAGCTCCGACGGGTCGCGGCTGCAGAGGCTGCGCAGCGCGCCGCGGGCCGCGGGGAGATCGCCCGCTTCGAGGGCGTCGCGCACGCCGAAGGCCGCGTCGCGGAGCGCGCGGAGCGCGAAGGTGGGCTTCAGCAAGAGACCTGACAAAGCGAGCGCGAGGACGGGGTGCGGGGCGAGCAGGGCCGCGACGCCGGCGCCCAGCGCCGCGAAGAGGCAGGGGACGGCGAGGGCCATGAGCGCGCCCCAGAGGAGCTCTGCGGCGCGGCTGCGTGTGGGCGCGGCGCGCTTCAAGGCCTGGATCGCGGAGCCCATCCACACGACGGGGTGGATGGCGGCGGGGGGCTCGCCGCAGGCGAGGTCGAACGCGACCGCGACGATCAGCGCGGCGGCGGCCGTCATCGCTCGTCCTCGCCGCCGCCGACGAGCGCGACCGGGCCGGGGCGCAGGCGCAGGATCGCGCCCATCGCCGCCATGTAGAGCTCGCTGGCCGAGCGGCCGAGCCGCTGGTGCGCGCGCCCCGCGAGGTCGCGGAACGCCCGGCCGAGCCGGCTCTCCGGGACCACGCCCATGCCGACCTCGTTCGAGACGAGGACGACGTGCGGCGTCGCCGACTCGACCGCTGCGGCGAGCGCCTCGATGCGCTCCTCGATGGGCCCGAGCGCGCGGCCCTCGGTCTCGTCGCGGAGCAGCAGGTTCGAGAGCCAGAGCGTGAGGCAGTCGACGACGACGACATCGACGCCGGAGAGCGCGGCGATGCGCTCGGGGAGCGCGATCGGCTCTTCCACGGTGAGGAACGCGCCGCCTCGCTCGCGGACGTGCGCGTCGATGCGCGCCCGCATCTCGTCGTCGAACGGCTCGGCCGTCGCGATGAAGGCGCGGCGCTCGCCGAGCGAGCGCGCGAGGGAGAGCGCGAACGCGCTCTTGCCGGAGCGCACGCCGCCGCCGATGAGCGCGACCCGGCGCGGCGCCGTGCCCGGGCCGGTCATCGCGCGCGCTCCTGCCGGTGCGCGGCGGCGCTCGCGACGAGCCCCTCGGGGACGAGCGGGTTCGAGGCCCAGTGCGCGTGCACGTACGAGGCAAGGACGCTCCCTGCCCGGTACCCCTCGCGCGAGACCTGGCCGCCGCGCCGGCGCCGCACGGAGTAGGCGTGCTCGATCGGCAAGGGCGCTTGCTCGGGCGGCGACGGCGCCTGTGCGGGCGGCGGCTCGGTCGGCGGCGCCGCGCGCTGCGACGGGCGGAGCTCGGAATAGCGGAACTGGTGCCCGCGGAAGCGGAGCCCGGCGCCGCCCAGGATCGTGCGCGCCTGCGTCTCGACCTCCACGTACCCGAGCGCCTGCAGCTTCTCGCACATCACGGCCTCCGCGGGCACGAGCCCGACCATGGGGTGCGCGCGCCCGTCCAGCGTGCGGATCGCCTCGGTCAGGTACATGAGCCCGCCGCACTCGGCGTAGATCGGGCCCCCACGGGCGGCGAACGCGCGGATCTCGTCGCGAAGCGCGGCGTTTGCGGCCAGGCGCTCCGCGTGCACCTCGGGGTAACCGCCCCCGAGGTAGAGCGCGTCGACGTCGGGCAAGCGCGCGTCGCGGATCGGCGAGAACCGCACGAGCTCGGCCCCGGCGGCCTCGAGGCGTCGCAGGTTGTCCGCGTAGTAGAAGTGGAAGGCCTCGTCGAACGCCACGCCGATGCGCGCCCGGCCGCGCTGCGCGCCGGCGGCGGCAGAGGGCGTCGCGGCCGCGTCGGCCGCCGGCAAGGGCGGCGCGCCGCGCGCGATCTCGAGCAGCGCATCGAGCCCGATCCACGCCTCGGCCTGGGCGCCCCAGTGGTCGAGGCGCTCCTCGGGGAGCGCGGCTTCGTCGGCCGTGCGCAGGCCGAGGTGGCGCTCGGGGAAGCGCTGCGCCTCGTCCCGCGGCAGGCCGCCGAGGACCGGCAGCGACCGGTTCACCTGCGCCTGCGCCTGCCGGAGGATGTCGAGGTGGCCGCGGCTGCCGACCTGGTTGCACACGACAGCGGCGACGCGCAGCGCCGGATCGAAGCCCGCGAAGCCCTGGACGAGCGCCGCGACGCTGCGGGCCATCCCGGACGCGTCGACCACGAGCGCGACCGGCGCCTCGAGCCACTTCGCGATCTCGGCGGTCGAGCCCTCCTCCCCTGTCGGGCTCGCCCCGTCGAACAGCCCCATCACGCCCTCGATCAGCGCGACGTCGGCGCCGGCGGCCTCCGCCGCGAACGTCGACAGGACCGCGTCCCGGCCCATCATCCAGCCGTCGAGGTTGTGCGACGTCCCGGCCACGGCGCGGGCGTGGTACGTCGGATCCAGGTAGTCGGGGCCGCACTTGAACAGCGCGACCTTGAGGCCGCGGGTGCGGAGCGCGCGCGCGATCGCCACCGTGGCGGTCGTCTTGCCGACGCCGCTCGCCGTGCCGGCGACGACGAGCCGGGGGATGGCCCGGGACATCAGAAATCGACTCCGATCTGGGCCTTTTGCCCCTGCTCGAACGGGTGCTTCACCGATTTCATCTCCGTCACCAGGTCGGCGAGCGCGAGGAGCGCGTCGGGCGCGTTCCTGCCGGTGATCACGACGTGCACGTGCGGGGGCCTCGCGCGCAGCGCCGCGAGCAGCTCGTCCTCGGCGATGAAGCCGTAATGGAGCGCATACGTGATCTCATCGAGCACCACGATGTCCTGCTCGCCGCCCGCGATGAGCGCCGCGGCCTCCTGGAAGGCCGCGCGCGCCGCCGCCTTGTCGCGCGAGAGGTCGTCGCTCTCCCAGGTGAAGCCGCGCCCCATGACGAGGAAGGTCAGGTTGGGGAGCGTCTCGGCGAACAGCCGCTCTCCGGTCTTCCACTTCCCCTTGATGAACTGCACGACCGCGACGCGCATGCCCCGGCCCAGCGCGCGGAACACCATCCCGAGCGCGGCCGTCGTCTTGCCCTTGCCGTGGCCCGTATAGACGATGACGAGCCCTCGTCGACCGGCGGTCGCCGCGGTGGCCGTCGTGCCCGTCCCGGCGCTCTCGTCCGCGCTCACGAGCCCTCCTCGGTCGTGCCAGGGACGAGGAGCTTCTTCTCGGCCTTGCGGAAGCGGTGGCTGAACTCCGGATCATAGAGCCGCGAGTCGGCGAAATCCGTGGAGGTGAGCACCCGGCCGACCAGGATCATCGACTGGGTCTTGATGCCCTCGGCCCGCACCTTCTCGCGGATGTCGGCGAGCGTGCCTCTCACGATCTTCTGATCGGGGCAGCTCGCCTTGTGCACGACAGCGACGGGGCAATCGGCGCCGTAGGCCGGGATGAGCGCCGCGGTCACGTCCTTGAGCAGGGTGATGCTCAGGAACAGGCACAGGGTCGCCTGGTGGCGGGCGAGCTCCTCGAGCCGCTCGGCGGGCGGCACCGGCGTGCGCCCCTCGGCGCGCGTCAGGATGACGGTCTGCGAGAGCTCGGGCAGCGTGAGCTCGCGCCCGAGCGCCGCGGCCGCCGCGGTGAAGGACGAGACGCCGGGGATAATTTCGTACGGGATCCCGAGCGCATCCATCCGGCGCATCTGCTCGGCCGTCGACCCGAAGAGGACGGGATCGCCTGTGTGGACGCGCGCCACGTCGTGCCCTGCGTCCCTGGCCTCGACGAAGACCTCCTCGATCTGGTCGAGGGTCATGCCGGAGGAGTCGATGACCCGGGCGTCCGGCCGCGCGGAGGCCACGATCTCCTTGGGGACGAGCGAGCCCGTGTACATGACGACCGGGCAGCGAGCGACGAGCTCGGCGCCGCGCACCGTGATGAGCCCGGGATCGCCCGGGCCCGCGCCGATGATGTAGACGCGCATGGGGGTTCTTTCCTTGCTTCGTGCCGGCGATCCCGGAAGGGACCGCGGGGCGCGCGAAGCTAGAGCGATCGCGAGGCGGGCGCCAGGGGGTGGGGCCGAGCCTCCGAGGCGGAGCCTCGAGGAAACTGACCGGAGCCTGGTCGGCGCTTGCCAACTCCGCGAAAGATGGTGCTCTGGAGCGTGCAGAAAGGCTCCGCGGGTTGCCGAAAGCTCGTGGTGACGTTGGGCGGGCGAAGGCTTACGCTAGCCGACGGGGCAACCGAAGAGGCTTTGCGTACGCAGACCGAGGCCGGATCGGCGCGCGAAGGACCTCGGGTAAGGCGGACGCGATGCTTGACGCCATGGCGTTGGTGGGCGAAGCTCGACCGCCGGTCGCCCGAGCCCTTTGCGGCGTTAAGGAACGCTAGGGGCGAGTTCCGGGGGGAGCTCACAGCGTATCCCTACGCCTCGTCAGTCTTTGCTCAAGAGCAGGCACCGTGTCGAATTCGGCGTGGGTAACGAAGAGGCCTGCACTCATGAGTGCATCATTGCTACCGATCAATCAGCAGCTTCATGATCACGATACGTGGGACGAAGAGGCGATCCAGAAGCGTGGAAAGGACCTCCTCAATAAGGCGCTCAAGCTTTGGTTCGGAAGAAGCTTGTAAACTGCGCCGCGCCGCCCAACAAACGGCGGGTGCTGACGCTGCCGCCGAG
This sequence comes from Sorangium sp. So ce726, assembly GCF_051521405.1. NCBI lineage: Bacteria > Pseudomonadati > Myxococcota > Polyangiales > Polyangiaceae > Sorangium > Sorangium sp. So ce726. The sequence continues at coordinate 310,142 of NZ_CP150349.1, forward strand.
CCTCGCTCCACTCGACGCATCGCGGCGCCACGCGCCGCGTCCACCCCTTCCGCCGCTGCGCTTCAGCGGGGCCTCGGCCCACCGCCCGGTCCCGCGCATGCGTGGGCGCAGCCATCGAAGAGAGGGGCAGCGCCTGGCGGGTTGTCAGGTGGGCTGGACCGGGTACCATGAGCCGCATGGCGTCCTACATTTCCGCAGCTGAGGCCACGCAGACGTTTCCGGACGTACTCGAGCGCGTCCGTTTGCATGGGGACGTGTTTGTCGTCGAGTGCGAAGGTGAACCGATCTGCCGGATCGAACCCATCGTTCCCGCGCGGCGCACGGTCCGAGACCTCGTTCGACTGCTGCAAACCGCGCCGCGCCCGGACGATGGTTACTTCGACGCCGTCGAGGAGGTCGCACAGAACCAGCCGATGCTGCCGGAGACCCCGTGGGAGCGCTGATCGACTCCAGCGTGCTCATCGCGGCCGAGCGTGGGAAGCTGGACCTCGAGCGCGTGCTTCGTGACCACGGGGACGAACCGGTGGCCATCGCGACGATCACCGCATCGGAGCTCTTGCACGGCGTTCACCGAGCGGTGGAAGCTTCGCAACGCGCCCGGCGAGAGGCGTTCGTCGAGCGGCTGCTCGCCGACCTGTCTTTGATTCCGTTCGATCTCGTGGTTGCACGCGTGCACGCTCGCCTTTCTGCTGAACTCGCGGCGAAGGGCTCACCTGTCGGTGCGCACGACCTTTTGATTGCGGCGACGGCGCTCGCAGTCGGGTATGATGTGGCAACCCGAGACGACCGCAGCTTCCCACGAATACCGGGACTGAGGGTACTCCACTGGTGAGCGCCCTGCACCCCCGCCAATGAATCCAGTGCTCTCGTCGCTTACGAGAGACCACTACTTGGGTGCGCTTCGTGCGCTGGCGATCCCGGAAGGCACCGCGGGCGCGTGAAACGAGAGCGGTCCTGAAGCGGACGCCAGCGTTCATGGTGGAGCCTGTGCGCTCGGTGCGGAGGCCCGAGAGACACATCGCAGGCCCGCGGAGATGAACCTGCGGTGTGTGCCGGAAGGCTCCCGTCTTCTCGCTGGGACGTGCTGGTCCGGGGCCTTGCTCAGGGCATGCGCCTTGTGATGCGATGGCAGGTCGCACCCCTCTTGAAGGAAAGGCCATGGACCAACAGAACGGAAGGTCGCAGCCCTCGACGCCAATCCTGTGCGCGGCAGCCCTCTTCGAGCCGACGCTCCCGGCCGCGTGGGGACCCACGCTCGATCTGCTCGCCGACATCGAGGAGCTGCAAGACGCGACGAAGGGCACCCGCGAGGAGCGCGAGGCGAGGGGGCGCGATCTTCACGATCGGCTGATGCGCGGCATCGACGCCCTGAGCGAGCCGACCCCGGACGAGTTCCACGCGGCGAGCGCGTCGTTCCGGGCCTGGTTCACCGAGGCGGTGCTGCTCTGGCTCCGGTTCGCCGGCAGCAGCTCCGCGCCGCTCATCGATACGGTCGCGTCGCGCCCGCTCCTCGATTTCCCGCTCGATTTACCGGCGGGCAGCGAGGGGATCCCGCGCGTCCGGCGGGCGCTGCGAGAGGCGCTCGGGTGGGACGAGGCGGAGCTCGCGCAGGTCGAGGCCGCGATGGATCATATGACCTCCAACCTCGCGGTGAAGCACAGCATCACGAAGGCGATCGCCTCGGAGCTCGCCGCGAAGGGGGGCCCGTCGCCCGCCGCGTGCGCCGAGCTCATGAGCGCGATCTACGGCCCGTTGCCGTGGCGCCCGGGTGACGTGGATCTGCTCATGACGTCGACCGCGATCTTCCTGTGCATCCGCGCGTCGGCGCCGGCGGCCGGCTCGCCCGGAGCGGGGGGCTCCAGCGAGGCGCCGCGGCTCGAGGTGCCCGGCTGGGACGAGCGCCCGGAGGAGGAGCGGCGCGCCATCTCCGCCTTCATCGCCCGATGCGACGACACGAACACCGCGGCGACGGCGCGGTTTCCCGCGTTCGGCTACTTCGACCGCGCGGCCATCGATCCGGCGCTCGCGCGCACCCTCGCGGACGCGGCCTCGGTCCCGACGGAGGTCATCACACAGACCCTCGCTACCATGGTGATGGTCCTCCGGACGCCGGAGGTCGAAGACTACGTGGTTCATGACGCCTGGGGCCATGCGTGGCAGGAGGCGCTGGCCGAGTTCGAGTGGGAGTACGCGGTGCTGCCGCGGCTCGAGGAGCCCCTCGCGCTCGACACCGTCTTTCCCGGCGCGGTTGGCCCCGGCATCGCCTCGGCCTTCATCGAGCGCGGGGGCCGCACCGAGCTCGACGAGGCGGCGCTGCTCCGCTTCGCCGAAGCCGACATCAGGGCGCGACTCCAGGTGGCCGCGAGCAACGGCATCGCCGAGATGCTCGCCGATTTCATGGAGAGCAAGTACGCGTGGCACAGGCCCACCCTGAAGCTCCCGGATGCGTCGCTCCTCCCCATCACAGGGCTCAAGCTCGACCTGACGGTGGGTGACGTTCGCCGCCAGGTCGCCCGCTGGTCGAAGCCGTACCGCGCGCTGGCCGAGGACGAGGGGGCGCGCGCCCGCCTCGTCGACGCGCTCTCGCCGCGCGTTCCGGCTGCGGGGCTCAAGGAGGCGGTGGAGCAGGCGGGCGCGCTGCTGTGGCGCGAGTTCGCGACGGCGTTCGACGACACGCTGCGGCCGGTGGCTGCCAAGGGCGGAGGGATCCGCGCGAGCGCATGCCGCCGGATGGTGCTCCAGCTCGCGCAGGTCGCCGCGGTGCTCGAGCAGACGCTCGCCGCGTCGTGCGCGGGCGGGCCGCGGAGCGGGTCGCGGAGCGGGCCGCAGACGGAGCTCGCCTGGCGCGACCCGGCGTTGTGCGTGGACCTGCTCCTGGTGACGATCGCCCGGTTCTACGAGCACGAGCGGCAGAGGAACTTCTGGCACCTCGACCAGATCCTCTCGACCGGGTTCGTGGACGCCTGCGGCCGGCTCCGGGCCGCCATGGCGAACCCCGAGTCGCCCTGAGTCGTTCTCCGGAGATGGCGTATACTCCCGCCGATGTCCGGCGCCCAGCGCGACGTATTTCGGCTCTGCGGGACCACGATCGACGGCAAATACCGTGTCCTCTCCGCCGTCGGCGCCGGGGGGTTCGGCGTCGTCTATCGCGGCGTGCACGAGGGGTTCGACGCGCCCGTCGCCATCAAGTGCCTCAAGCTGCCCGACGAGCTCTCGCCCGAGGCGCAGCAGGATTTCATCCGACGGCTGCGCGACGAGGGGCGGCTCCTGCTCCAGCTCTCGCGCCTCTCGCCCGGCATCGTGCAGGCGCTCGACATCGGCGCCTTCACGGCCCAGGACGGCGCGCGCGTTCCCTATCTGGTGCTCGAGTGGCTGGACGGCGAGACGCTCGCCAGCCACCTCGAGCGCCTGCGCGCCGGAGGCGTCGGCACCCTGTCCCGCCGCGAGGCGATACTCCTGCTCGACCCCGCGGCGCGCGCCCTCGCGGTGGCGCACGAGCAGAACATCGCGCACCGCGACGTCAAGCCGGAGAACCTCTTCCTCGCCGACGCGGGGGGCGCGACGACGCTCAAGGTCCTCGATTTCGGCATCGCCAAGATCATCGGCGATCAGCGCTCGCGCACCGCGGCGCTCGCGAGCACCGCGCAGGGGCCGTCGGTGTTCACGCCCCGCTACGGCGCTCCGGAGCAGTTCGACAAACAGCGGGGCGCGACGGGGCCATGGACCGACGTCTTCGCGCTCGCGCTCGTCTTCGTGGAGCTCGTGACGGGCGCTCGGGCGCTGGCGGGGGAGGGGATCGTCGAGCTCTATTCGGTGGTCGTCGATCCTGCGCTGCGCCCCACGCTGCGGGCGCGCGGCGTCTCGGCGCCGGACGCGGTCGAGCGCGTGCTCTCGCGGGCGCTGAGCGTCTCTCCGCGTGACCGGTACCCCGACGCCGGCGCGTTCTGGCGCGCGCTGATCGCCGCCGAGGGGCTCGAGGACGAGCTGCCGAGCCTCCCGTCGCGCTCGCCGCCAGCGGCGCGAGAGGCGGAGACCTGGGTCGAGAGCGCGAACGCGCGGCGCGGTGGCGCGCGAGGCGCCGAGCACGTGAGCACGGCCGAGTGGCTCGGCTTCGAGCCGACCGTGCCGCACCGGAGCGACCCGGCGCCGCAGCGCCCCGGCGGCGCGCCGGCTGCGGCCGCGGCCGGCGGGGCGGAGCCTGCGCCGCCGCCGGACCCCAGGGCCGCCGCGTCGGGCGAGGCCGTGGTGGTGCGGACCGCACGCAACGAGCGCGCGCGCCCGGGCCGGCGCGGGCTCGTCGCGCTCGCGCTCGCAGCCTCGGCGGTGGCCGGCGCCGCGGTGGCGGTGCTCCGGCGCCCCCCGGAGCCGCCGCCACAGCCCAGCCGCGCGCCGATCGCTGCTCCGGAGCCGCCGCGCCCCGCCTCGAGCAACCCGGAGGCCGCGGCGCTCTACCAGGAGGCGCTGCAGGCCTACCGTGACGGCGCGCCGGACGTGGCCGCGCGCACGATGGAGCGCGCCGTGGAGCTGGATCGCAGCCTCGGCGCCGGCCACCTGCGCGTGGCGATCTGGACGTTTCGACAGAGGCCGGCCGTGGCGCGCGAGCACTTCCAGCTCGCGCTCCGGCACCGGGCCGCCCTCGGCGAGCGCGACATGGCGCTGCTCGACGCGGCCGAGCCGTACGTGCGCCAGCCCTCCGACGCCGTCGCATGGGAGCGGCGGCTCGACGCCGCGGCCGCGAGGTTCCCGGCCGATCCGGAGCTCCTCGTGTACCTGGGCGCGGCGAGGTTCGCGCAGCTCCGGTTCGACGCCGCCGTCGAGGCTTACGATCGCGCGCTCGCCCTGGACCGGGGCCACGTGCTCGCGTGGGGGCTCAAGGGAGAGTCGCTCGGGATGAAGGGGGATGTCGCGGCGGAGCTGGCCGCCTACCAGGCCTGCGCCGAGACGGCTCCCGGCGCGACGCTCTGCCTCGCGAACCGGGTGCGCCTCCTCCATCGCCAGGGCGATTGCCAGCAAGTGGAGGAGCACGCGCGCCGCTGGCTCTCGATCGATCCGAAGGCGGCGCCGGCGCACCGGCACCTGGCGCTGGCGCTCCACGCGCGGGGCGCGCCGCGCGAGAGCGTGCTCGTGGCCCTGGAGCAGGGTTGGGCGGCGGTCCCCGAGGGCGAGCGGAGGGCGAAGGAGCTGCTCGATCGGATCTCGCTCGCGGTCCTGGACGGCGATTTCGAGCTGGCGGTCGAGCACGCCCGCGCGTGGCAGCGCGAGGTCGCCGGCAGGAACGATCAGGACGCGCACGCGAGCCCGGCCCTCAAGCTGGCGGAGCTCTACCGTGAGATGGGTTTGCCGCGGGAGGCCGGGCGGGTGGCGGACGATTTCCTCCGCCGGATGAGCGCCTGGTCCGAGCCGGCGACCACGGCCGACTGGACCATCGCGTTCTTGCCCTACAGCCTCCGGGCAGCGTCGATGACGCAGGAGGCGTACGACGCGGCGCGCTCGGCGTGGGTGGAGCGGGTCCAGTCGAAGTGGCGCGCCGCAGCGCAGGAGATCAAGCCGGAGCACCGCTGGCTGCTCTGGACCGAGGCGTACGCCGCCGGCGTGGAGACCGCGGCCGACGCGGCGGAGGCGTTCAAGACGATGCCGCTCGACCAGCCGCTCCCGTCGGAGAGCGGCCGGTGGCTCCTGCTCGATCTGCGGATCGGCAAGGTGTACGCGCTCGCGGGGAAGGGGCAGGAGGCGATCGGGCCGCTGACGCGCGTGGCGCGCTCATGCGCGGCCCTGGCCGACCCGTTCTCGATCACGGAGGCGCGGCTCTACCTCGGCATGGCCCTCGAGGCGACAGGCGATCTGCGCGGCGCAGCGGCGGCGTACGAGGCTGTCCTCGAGCGCTGGGGCAAGGCGCGCCCGCGATCCATCTCCGCGGAGCAGGCGCGAGCGCGGCTCGGCGCGCTGCGGGCGCGGCGTTAGGGAGGGAGGTCTCTCGCGCAGCGCGCGCTCGTCCAGGGGCCGCGCACCGTTGGAGGGTCGGTGCCTCGGTGCGCGTTGCTCGCAGTGTACTCATCCGAGGCGAAGTAGCCGCCGCGGCGGGTGCGTTGATTATCGCCCTCCACGTCCGAGAGCTGGGCCTGGTCGTTCCAGGGAACGGTGTAGTTGCTGGCCCAGTCCAGCGCCCATTCCGAGACGTTGCCGCTGAGATCGAACTGTCCCCACCGTCCCCGTCCCAGCGGCAGCGAGCCGACCTCAAGGAGGCTGCTCAAGGTGCACGGCGCCGTGCAGGCGTACGACGCGTGGTCATGGGTGATCACATCGCCCCAGGGGAACTTCCGCTGCATGTTCCCTCCAACAGCTGCGTAGTTCCACTCGGCGTCGGTGGGCAGCCGCCCGCGGTCCCAGACGCAGAACGCGAACGCTTCGTACCAGGTGATGCAGTTGATCGGCAGCGCCTCGTTGGGTCCAGCCGCGGGGGTCCACGTCGCGGTCGAGCTGGTGCAGCTCAGCGCTGCCGAGAGCGAGGTGGCGTCCGGGCGGAGCGCCTCGTTCCATGCGGACTGCCATCCGCTCTCCGGGATCTTCGGGTGCGCTCCCGCTGCGGCGGCGGGCGGCGAGGTCCGCACGCCGTGCCCGCTCTCCATGAAGGCTCTGAATCGCCCCACGGTGATCTCGAACGTATCCAGATGGAAGCTGCTGACCGTCGCGGGGAACGCAGGGTTGTTGTTCCGGTTGAACGTGCCGCCCGGGACCTCACGGCTGTCACAGCAGCTGATGCCGGGAGGAGGCCCGCAGAGGGGGCCTGTCTCAGGCGGGCTGGTCGCACAGCTTGGGGCGGTTACGCCGCCGCCGGAGCCGCCGCTGCCGTCGCTGCCGCCGGCGCCACTGCTGCTGGTGCTATCGCCACCGCCGGAGCCGCTGCTGCTGGTGCTGCCGCCTGTGCCGCTGCCGCCTGTGCCGCCGTGACCGCCTGTGCCGTCCTGTCCGCCCGTGCCGCTTCCGCTGCTGCTGGTGCTGCTGCCGCCAGCACCGGACGCGTCGCCTCCGGCCACTCCGCCGCCGCTCCCCTGCTCGGGGCCGCCACTATGGCCACCCTGGCCGGATGCGGAGCCGCCTCCCGTGCCACCTCCGCCGTGCGCTCCGGGAGGCGTGTAGCTATCCCAGTCCGCGCCGAGGATCTGGGCACAGCCAGCAGCGAGCACCGCCGCGAGCCATCCCGCGGTCCACCGTGCTGCGCCACGCGCCTGAGCCATCGACACCAGGCTCCGATCTTCGCCCGGCATTTGTCAAGTCACCTTCCGAACCGGGCGGATAACCCAACTCGGGGTAGAGCGCCTTGAACCCGTATTGGACAATCGACCCGCCACTCCAGATCGCGCCGATGTCGCTTACCATCTTCGTCAGACATCGTTGATCGTGATGCGCGCGCCCGAGGCGACGTCGTTGCGTGTCACCACGGAGCCGTCGGGGAACGTCACGCGGATATCGACCGACGCCGCGGCCCCCATCCCGATGATCAGCGGGAGCTGGCTCTGCTGCCGGTTGCCCCACTGGCCGGCGCCCACGAGGTACGTCGCCACGCGATCGGCCCCGGTATAGCCGCCCGCGCGAAAGTCGCCGTCGCCGTCGAGGTCCACGTCGACGCGCGCGCCGATCGCGTCGCGATCTTCCCTCACGTTCGCGTCAGTCGCATTGCCGTCCCGATCGGTCAGCACGCGGACGACCGCGTAGCTCGGCGCGCGGCACGGCATGCCTGTCACGTCGCGGCGGTAGAGCGCCGTTTCTCCGAAGCTCGTGCTGAGGAGGTCGAGATCGCCGTCGCCGTCGACGTCCGCGAACGAGCCGACCTGCCGCGGGGTGACCCCGAGCGAGGCGTCCGCGGCCGTGAACCTGCCCGCGTCGTTGCGGTAGAGCGTATTGCCCGCGTACGCGTCGAGGTCGCCGTCCTGATCCCAGTCGGCCCACACGCTCGCGCTCATGAACGATCCGTCTCCGAGCCCGACGCTCTCCGCCATGGCGCCGGAGAACGGCGCGCCGGCGCCGGCATTGTAATAGAGCAGATCGTCCGCGTCCCCGTCGCGCACCGAGAGGAGATCGAGGTCGCCGTCGGCGTCGATATCGATCCAGGTCGCGCCGCCCCAGCGGGAGCTGGCCGTCGGCGCGTCCTCGAGCCCAGCCGACGTCGCGACGTCCGTCCAGCTCGGCGACGTGAAGCGGAAGAAGCGGTTGCCGTTTCCGGTCGAGCCGGTGGCCACGTAGAGGTCGAGATCGCCGTCGGCGTCTGGATCGGCCCACGCCGCGCTGTCGCCCTGGAGGAAGGTGCTGAAGCGCGCGTTGTCATCGGCGAACGGCAGGGCTCCGTCGTTTCGGAACATGGCGGACGTGCCGAACTCCGAGCCGAAGAACAGATCGAGGTCGTTGTCGCGATCATGATCGATCCACACCGCCGGACCGGGCGTCGTCATCGTGAGCTCGAGGTTGGCCGAGAGCGCGACGTTCATGAACGTGCCGCTGCCGTCGTTGCGATAGAGCCGGTTCGGGATCGTGCCGTAGAGGGTGTCGTTGGCGATGAAGATGTCCATGTCGCCGTCATTGTCGAAGTCGGCGGCGATCACCGGGTAGTGCTCGGAGGTGGTGCCGAGATCCCTGATGCCGCGCGCGGCGGCCTCCTGCGTGAACACGCCCGCGCCGTTGTTGATGTACAGGCCGCTGCCGCGCAGGAACACGTCGGGGTCGCCGTCGTTCTCGACGTCGAGCCACGCGACGACCGAGCTCCCCGTCACCGGCAGGCCCGAGGCGGCGGTCACGTCGGCGAAGCGGAGGCCACAGGTGACCGCGGGCCCATCGGCGCACACCCCCATCGTGCAGCCGCCGCACGCCCCGCTTGGGCACCCCGTGCACGCCGTGCCCTCCGGCGCGCGGTTCGCGACGCACTCGCCCGCGCCGTCGCACGTGTCGGCCGCGTCGCACTCGCCGGCCGCGGCCGCGCACTCGGTCCCCGCTCGTCGCGGCTCGGCGAAGCATTCGCCCTCGATGCACACGCCGCGCATGCAGCGGCCGTCGAGGTGGCCGCAGTCCACGCCGGCGCACAGCGGCCCGCCGCCGGCGCCCGCGTCGCCGCCGCCGTCGTTCCCCCCGCCGCCGTCGCTCCTGCCGCCGGTGCCCGCATCGCCGCCGCCGTCGTTCCTGCCCCCGCCCTGGGGCTCTTCGCCGGAGAACGTCCTCGACTTCGCCGAGCAACCCACCGCGAGCAACGCCGCCGCGAGGGCGAGGAAAGACCGTTTCACGTTCGACCTCCGATTGTCGCTCCCACGGGTGCCGCGGGAAAGCGATCCGGCCGAGACTACAGGCAGCGCAGGACGTTGTCGCGCACGAGCTGCCAGATGGGCTCAAAGAGGTGGCCCAGCCAGCGCGGGCTCGGCCAGCGCGTGTCGCGCTCGACGGGCGACATGGCGTCGTCAGAACGGGTCATCGTGGCCGTAGATGAGCCGCCACGGCCGCTCGCCCTGACGACGTCCGGGGTGCATTCGAGGGAGACGAGCCTTGAAGTCGCTCCTCGACACGCACGTCGCAATCTGGTTCGCCGCCGACCCCAACCGCTTACGGCGGGAGGTCGTCGATGCGGTCCAGGATCCCGGTGCGCAGATACTGATTTCGGTCGCATCGTGGTGGGAGCTTGCGATGAAGCACGCCATCGGACAGCTGGAAGGCAGACTCCCGCCGGAGCAGCTTCGGAGTTGGCGGCTTGGCTATCCAACGGTGCGGGAGCTGGCCATCGAAGCGGCGCACGTCTGGATGGCGACTTCGCGTGTCAGGGCGCGCCCGTCGCCCGCCCGCCTTGACGCCGCGTCGGTTCCTCCCGATCCTGGGCGAGAGGCCACGGTTATGACCCTACAGCACGACGCGCTCCCGAGGTCCGTCGGGCGGATCCGCGCGACACTCAATCGAGGGGGCTCGGTTTACGGCACGGGTTTCCTTGTGACGCCGACGCGCGTCCTCACATGTGCCCATTGCCTCCGAGGGCCAGCGGAGGAGAAGGCTGCGCAGGGGAGCATCTCCTTCACCCAGGCGCGAGACGCGTCGGAGGTCCCGTTCAAGGTCGTCTTCGAGCGCTTCGATCCCGACGTCGGCCTCGACATCGCGGTCCTCGAGCTTCCACGCGAGGTCGAAGGGACCGCATGTCTCCCGCTCTCGGGGGAGGATCTCGCCGAGCGCCCCGACTGGCGGAGCTTCGGCCACCCGCTCTCCATCGAGCGGGCGCCGCTCTGGCTGGGTGGCACGGTCGACGGGTCGATCGCCCGGCGCGCCGCTGGCACCGACGGCTGGCTGCTCTCGCTCCACGTCAACGGGGACCCGGCTCCGATCGAGGGTATGTCCGGCGCGCCCGTCCTCACCGAGCGAGGGGTCGTTGGCTTGGTCAGTCACCAGCTCTACAGGCGCGTCGTGCCGGACGGCGGCGGCAAGCCCTCGGTGAGCCCGGCGTTCGCGAAGGCGTTCGCGGTGCCGACCCGGCTCCTCCAGTCGATCCCCTCGTTCCTCCGCTCGATCGCGGGCTCGTCGCGCGTGTTCCTCGCCTACCGTCGCAAAGAGCCGGAGGCCACGTTCGTCGCGGAGCTCCAGCGCGCGCTCCAGGGCGCGGGGCACGAGGCATTCGTCGATCTCGACATCAAGGTCGGAGAGGACTGGGCCCGGCGCATCCAGACCACGCTGGAGCGGGCCGACGTGTTCGTCCCCGTCCTCACGTCCGAGGCGCTGGAGAGCCAGATGCTCCTGCAAGAGGTGCGCATCGCGTACGCCCGATGGCGGCAGACCGGACGACCGATCCTGCTCCCTGTGCGTGACCCGGCGCTGGAAGCGCTGCCCTTCGAGTTCGATACCTACCTCGGGCGGCTCCAGTACGCGCCATGGCGCGGCGAGCAGGACACGCCCAGCGCTGTCCGCGCCATCATGGCGGCGATTGGCCACCAGGCCGTCGAGCCCAGCGCCCCCCAGGCACCGGCCGCGCCTCCGTCGCTCCCGAAAGCCGACTTCCAGCGCATCCGGATGAGCGCGGGTGCCCTCCCGCCTGGCGATCTCTTCTATCTGGAGCGGCCCGTGGACGCCGACGCGTACGATCGCATGGGCTCGGAGACATTCGTGCTCACGATGTTGAGCCCGTCCGGCTTCGGTAAAACGAGCCTCGCCCTGCGCCTGCGTCAGCGCTGCGAGGACGAGGGGCGCCCGGTGCTGCTGATCAATTTTCGCTCGTTCGGACGGCTGCCGAAGGACGACGGAGAGAACCGCGGGTACGTGACGTTCCTGAACGACCTCGCGCGCGTCTTCTGCAAAGGGCTGAAGCTCCCGCTCCCGACGCAGCCGCTCGAGAGCCCGACGGATTTCGAGGAGGTCCTGATGATGGCCCTCGAGGACATGCCTCGGCTGGTCCTTATCCTGGACGGGGTGGACCGCGTGATCGAGCGCCCCTACGCCGAGGAGTTCTTCTCGTCGATCCGCTCCTGGATCGACGCCGTCCACCTGAGCTGCAGCTTCGTGCTGTGCATCGCGACCGAGCCGTCCGACCTCATGACGGACATCGCGCGGTCGCCGTTCAACATCGACAAGGGGCCGATCGAGCTCGATACGTTCGCGCCTGGTGACATCGCGATCGTCGCGGAGCGGGCGAGCTTCAGATTGGGCGCGGCCCAGGTCGATCTGCTCCATCAAGCCACGGGCGGGCACCCCGCCCTCACCCGCCAGGCCCTGGCCTACGTGCTCGCCCCCGGGAAAGGCAAGCCCTCGGCGCCGCCGACGCCGGCCGAAATCCGCGACCGCGTCGCCTTTCTTCACGAGCAGTGCGGCTCCTTGACTGGCCCCTTCTCCATGAGCCTCAAGGCCCTGCTGAGTCGAATCGGGAGCATCCCGCCGCAGCTCCCGGACCAACCGAAGCTCGTCTCCGTGATGCGCAAGATCGTCCACAACAGGACGCTCTCTCCGGCGGAAGCGAGAGCCGCCGCCGCGCTGGTGACGCTTGGGCTCGTGCGCGCCGAGGGCCGTCCAACGCCGCGCTTCGTCGCGTTGAACCTCGCCTACGCGCAGTTCTTCGGCGCCCTCACGTGAGCCCGCTGGACGACATCCGTCAGCTGCAACCCATCAAGGTCGGGGGGACGGTCCCCGACCTCGCGATCTACATCACGCGACCCGAGGACGAGGAGGTCCATGACCTCCTCGCGGCCGGTACGTATTGCAACATCCTCACGTCGCGCCAGATGGGGAAATCGAGCCTCGTCCACCGGGTCATGCAGCGCCTCCAGGCGGCGGGCATCCGGGTTGTGTCGGTCGACCTGAGCGCGCTCGGCGGAAACCAGCTGAAGGACGGGACAGCGTGGTACCGAGCTCTGCTCCTCAAGATGGCGCTGAGCATGGGCGCGAGCCGACCCTTCAAGGCGTGGTGGTCCGAGCGGCCGGCGGAGGAGGCCATGGGCGCTCGATTCCAGGCGTTCGTCGAGGCGTTCTTCCTGGCGGATCCGACATCGATCGTCGTTGTCTTCGACGAGGTCGACGTCACGCAAGGCCTCGGCTTCACAGACGACCTCTTCCTCACCATTCGCTCCCTCCACAACGAGCGCGCCTCGCGGCCGGAGCTCGACCGGCTGACCTTCTGCCTGGTCGGGGTCCTCACAGCGGACGAGCTCATCAAGCGCTCGACCAGCACGCCGTACAACGTGGGCAGCACCATCCGCCTGACCGATTTCTCGCGCGAGCGGTGCGACCTGACGCCGCTCGATGCCTACCTCGCCGGCCACGGGCTCCCGGGCGCGGCGGTCGTCGACGAGATCCTCGCCTGGACGTCGGGACAGCCGTTCCTCACGATCGCGCTGTGCGAGAAGGCCGCGCGGGCGCGCAGCGCCGACGTCGAGGCCTTCGCGCTCGCGGAGATCAACGACCCGACCACGTTCAAGGTCCACTTCAACCGGATCGAGCAGATCGTCCGGGAGCGCATCGCCGGATCCTCGCACGCGCGCTCGCGCTACCTCACCATGCTCAAGCGCAAGAGCGTGCCCGGTGTGCCCGAGCGCGACGAGGAAGCCCTGCTCCTCGCCGGCTTGGTCCACCGGAACGCCGATGGCAGCCTCCGCCTGCGCAATCGCATCTACGGGCTGCGGTTCGACGAGCGCTGGGTCCGGGAGATCCTGCCTGCGCCGCCCGTGCCGCGGTGGGTCTGGGCCCTGCTCGCCACGGTCGTCCTCGCGGGCGCCGGGGCGGGCGGGGTCATGTGGAAGCGCAACAGGGATCGAACGGAGCAGGAGGCGATCGAGGAGAAGGCGCGACGGGGCGCCAAGGTGATCCAGGAGGCCACGGACGACGACAATGTCTCGGCGATCTGGAGCAGCCTCCAGGCCTACGGGCTCGCCGGCGACGGCTCGCCCGCGCGCGAGGCGGCGCGCGCCTACTGGGAGCGACGCGGGAGAGAGCTCGACGAGCTCGCCGACCAGCTCGGCGCCGCGGCGTGCTCCGAGGAGGCGGCTGTTGTCCGGGCGTTCGCTGCCGCGCGCCGTGGGGCTGACCGTGCGCCCGCCGTGCCGGAGCCGGACATCGCAGCCACGCTCTGGCTCCCCGCGCGGCTCAACGAGGGCACCGAGGTGGATCGCTGCAAGGAGCGGCGCACGGAGGCCTGCGATCGGCTGGAGCTCTCGGATGGCACGCTGACGGCTTCGTGCTCGGGTAAGCTCGTCGTTTTTCGCCCGGACCGCGCGCCGATATCAATCGCCGGATCCGGGACCCGGCGCGTGCAGATCCGGCCTGAGGGGAGCTGGTCGATCGGCGCCGCGGACGATGCGCTGGTGATCAACCGACGGGAAGGCGCGGTGACGCTGCCGGTATGCCCTGCGCAGGGAGCGCGGGACGCGCGCCGGTCGACATACGTCATCAGCTTGGAGATCAAGCCGTCCGGCGATGGCGAGATGATCGCTTACGTCTGCTCCGACGGGACCTACGGGCGGCAGTCGATCGCCCGCCTCGACGCCTGGTTCGAGGGGCTGACCAAAGGAAACAAGTCGCCTCCGGTGGACGGAGGTTATGGCGCCCGCGCGGCGGCGTGGCTCGGCGACCAGCTGCTCATCGCCACGGCCGGCCGCGAGGGCCGCGTGAAGGTGAACGGCGGCCCGGGGCTCCGCCTCCCGTTCGTTCATGCGCTCGCGAGCTTCGCGGGGAATCCGCGCCTCGTCGCGTTCGGCACGGGGAGCTTCGTCGAACGAGAAACCGTGACCGTACCCATTCTCGGTGTGCTGGCGCGCTCGGGTGATCAGGTGGCCATCCAGCAGCAGTGGCCCCTGACCCTCTGCAACGCGCCGTCGTGCGTCGTTCGGGCGGTGGCGGGCGTCGACGAGGCTCATCTCGCGGGTCTGCTGGTCGACGCGGTCGTCGATGACCCGAGCCCATCTCGGGCCTGGCTGGTGCTCGTGCGGGAGGGCCAGCCCGACGTGACGCTCCTGGACGAGAGCCCGGCCGATGTGGCGGTCGGAGCCTGGCAGACGCAGGTCGTGGCCGCGGTCCCGCTCGTCGGGAGGATGAGGCTGCACGCGTGGGAGCGCTCGACCGATCGATCGTGGGAGGCGGCCCAGCGCCGCTTCGGCCTGACGATCCGCTACGGGAAGAGCGCGCGCATCGAGCGGTTCGACGAGGTGGGGCCTCAGCGCGTCCGGCGCTTCGAGGACGTGTTTCCGGAGCGATGAGCCCTCATTGCTCCCGATCCCCCCAGTTGACCCCCAACCCGACGAATAGACGCACGGCGCCGCCCTGCGGCACGCGCTCGTCGTCGCGGATGGACGTGAACTGCGGGAAGCGCGCGAGCCCGCCGCGGGCGCGGAGCTGAAGAAAGAACTCGTCGTCCGTCGTCGGAATGGAAACGTTCAGGTCGAGGTAGCCGCCGGCGCTGGAGGCAGAGGCCGTGTAGTACCCGGTCACGAAGCCCGCGAGATCCAGGCGCACGCTCGGCGCAGCTTTGACCGAGGCCCCGAGCTCCAGGCCGGCACCCGCGAGGCCGAAGTAGCCGCGAGGCCGGCCCGACTCGCTCTGCGCCGGCAGGACGGCGATGTCGAGCGGACGCAACGCAAACTTGATCCCGAACAATTCCGTCGGAAATACCACAAACCCCAGTTCGGCCCACTGCACGAGCCCCGGCCGCCCCTGGACGGTCAGGGCCGTCGCTCCGCCGAAGCTGAGCTCTAGCGTCGTCTCGAACTCGTAGGGATCCGCGACGCGATCGAGGTAGAGGAACGCGCTTCCCGGGCGCGAGCCCTGCCGGCGGCGCACACACGCGAGCCACGAGAGGTCGGCTTTGCCCTGTTGGCACTGCGCGTCGAGCTTGACGAGCGCACCTGCGTCCGGCGAGGGCATCGCCGCGCAAGAAGCGATGTCGCCCTTCCGGCAGCCGGCCCTGAGGAGCTCCAGGACCTTCGCGCCCGACGGGTTCACGTGGTCCTTGTGGACGCGCAGGTAGGCTTCGCTTGCACAATACTCGCCGTCGTGGTTCTCGCGATCGAGACACTTTTTCGTCATCGATTTGCGAATCAATTTGTGATTCGCGTTTCCTTCCTTTTTTTCGGAGCGTAGATCGAGCCACACCTCCCACCGGGCCAGCTCCTCGGCGCTCTGCATGGACTTCTCCGCCTTGCCGGTCCTCCCGTGTTGGCGCCCGACGTGCTGCTCCGGCACACGCAGGGTATAATCGCGGTCTGCGAAGACCCGGATGTCGTCGACGTCCCTCGGCCGCACAGGCACCTCGACGGACTTCGAGCCGACGGGGGCCTCACCGCTCCACAGCACCCGCGTTTCACGATTCACCAGCTGGATGAACAGGCCATCGAGCGGGTGCTTCTTCTCCCCGTTGCGAATCGTGACCGACGTCTCCGGTTCGAGGCAGATGAAGGCATCCAGGTCGGGGCCGCCCGGCGCCCCCACCGTCACGGTGATCTCCTTCTTTTTGAACTCGTCCGCCGACACAACAAATCTGTGATCGCCCTGCGGGAGCGGCATGGGATCAGGCGGAAAAGGGGCTCTCGACGGCTCGACCTTCGCGTCGGAGGCCTCCGGGACGATGAGGACCCACTCGGGTGGACTGGGGTAAGCGCACACCGGATCCCACCTGAGCTTGACCCGCACGAACGGGGCCAGCGTGACGGGAGGCGATCTGGTGAGCCCCGACGGGGCGACCTTCACCGAGACGGGCGTCGGCCCGAACCCCGCCGCCTTCAGGCAGAATTTCTGCGTGCCCGACCTCAACCCGTTCTTCGGCGACAGCGTCAAAGGCGTCCGGCCGAGGGATCGTCCCTCGGCCGACTGGCACCCTTCCAGTGCCGCCGGGATGCGAAACACCTCCGCCTCGCTCGGCGAGCTCGTGAGCTCCAGCGTCGGAGGAGGAGGAAGCGGCGGCTTGATCGGCTCGGGGAGGCACTTCAACGTCGCGGGATCGCGGCCCCACGGGCATGGCCCTGCGGCAGCCTGACCGTGGGCCTCGCGCCCGAAAGAGGCGAAGCCCAGCACGAGCCCGACGCGTCCGAACAGGCGAACCAGGCGGCCGGCGCACGCGGTCACGACGCGAGGGTACCCGCAGTCGCCGCACGCGGGCAAGCGGCGTGGCGCGCGGGCCTTGTCCGGGCGGGTCGAGTCGGCTCTATTGACGGTTGGAGGTATCGATGCGCGAGGTCATCGCGGTGCTGCCGGCCGAAGCAGTGACGAGCTGGGAAGAAGCGCTCCGGGCGGCGGCCCGTGGTGACGGCGAGGCGCCCGTCGGGCCGGAGCTCGAGGCGTTCTTCGACCCGTTCCGCCCCGCCGCGGCGATGTGTTCGGATCCGGAAGACGCGATCGGGCTAGTCCGGAGGGGGGTGCGCGTCGCGCCATTTGCAGAGACGACGCCGCTCCTGCCGCTCTATGCGGCGCTCGGTCGAGAGCTCCCTCCGCCCCTCCGCGTGGCGAGCGAGGAGCAACGTTATGAGTTCCTCCTCGTGGCGCTCACGTTCAGCCTGCGCCTCGACGACGACGAATCGCCGGACCATGCCGAGTTCGTGGTGAAGATCCGTGACGGTGTCGACGGCCCGCGCGCGTCGCGGGCCGTCGAGGTCTTCCCGCAGCGCGTGCACGCCACGTATTTCCAGGCCTCGGCCCAGCTCTCCGTCGCGCTGGAGGCGTCCATGAAGTTCTCAGTCGAGGCCGACTCCGCAACCCGCGCGGGCGTCGACGCGGCGGCGGAGGCCAAGGTGCTGGCCGGCCCCTTCACGATCGACATCGGGCAGACCGAGCTGGACGTCTCGGGCGAGGGGGATCGCGACATCGGTTGGGTGTACCGCGTTCGACGCGCGCTCGAGGGCAAGAACGACTTCAGGAGCTTCCTCGTACTAAAGGTCGCGCGCGAGACGGAGAAGGTCCGGCTGCTCGTGAATATCGGGGTCCGCACGTACCGGCGCACGTGGAAGACGCTATGGCTGCGGGAGAAGCTCCCGATCCTCTATGCGAGCGCGGCGCTCGACATTGAGCTACCGAACCGCGGTTGAACGAGGTCCAGAACATGCTTCACCGTCAGGCGAGCCAGAGCACGCCTGCGAGCAGGCAAAATCGCATTTCAATTGCATAAATTGAGGCGAATCGGTGAGGAGTTCGTCGATCGCGGGCCGAGATCGCATGACGGCAGCGCTCTGCCGCTTCAGCGGTTCTTCTTCACGTCCTTCACGTGACTCAAGCTGGGGGGCTTGCCGCGCAAGCAGCTCCAGGCAGCGAGCGCCCCGATGAAGCGTGTCTCCGGTTCAACCGCGTAAACTAATCGGATCTTCACACGCGCGCCCGCAGTTCGGCGAGCCGCACGTCGGCCTCAATGCCTACCCCGGGTGTCTCCGCGCGGCCAGTGTACGGGGGCCCTCGAACACCCCGACGTCCGGGCGTGCCGTCCGGCTTTCGGACCCGCGGCGGCCCCCGTGGTCCCTCGGGCAGGACGCCGGCGCTGCCACGGCCTCCGAGGCAAGAGGGGCTTGCGTCCCGCCCGGACGCGCTGCGTCCGCTGGAGACGCGAATCTGTTCGTTCCACCTGGACCCGCCCCGGTTCTCCTGCTCTCCTGCTGCCTACCGTGACCGCATCCCGTGACGAGAGCTTCATCTCCCTCGTCCCCCGCCTCGTGTCGGCCACGTACTTTGACGAAGCTGCCACGGCGGTCCTCCAGGCCATGTTCACCTGCGTCGAAGAGGCGCTCGCCGGCAGCCCGTTCGCCAGCCGCGCTCGGATCCTGCGTGGCGTCGTCCACCTCCGTCCCGAGGACAGCTACCAGCGCCTCTTCGGCATCGACCGCCTGAGCGGCGCGCGCATCGAAGGCACCGGCTATCTCACCTCCGGCAGCGTCTGGAGCTGGATCGAGAAGCACCGCTGTTCGGTTTCGATCGACGTCCAGCGCGCGTCGCTCCGCTCCTGGATGCCGGACGGGGCCATTGCGCTCCGCCACCCGCCAGGGGCGGCCGGCATGCCCGGCGACGCGACACGCGAGCGGATGCTCGGTCGCGACGCGACCCACGTCCATGTCGTCCCGCTGCGCGCGCCGGGCGGCAGCGTCGACGGCATGATCACGATCGAGGTGAACTGCAGGGGGGCCGTCGGGCTCGAGCTCCCCTGGGCGGAGTGCCACGAGGAGCTGGCGATCCTCGCCAGCATCGCCGGGGCCTTCATCGCCGCCCGCGCGCTGCCGCTTCGCTCGGACGAGCCAGCGAGCCCGGACGAGTTCCTGCCGGTCGTCGGTCAGAGCACCGCGCACCTCGTCGAGCTGCTCCGCGCCTTCGCCCCACGGGACGACACCATCCTGATCACCGGCCCGACCGGCGCCGGGAAATCCAGGCTCGCGCGCTGGTGCCACGAGCACTCGCAGCGCCGGGGCCAGCCCTTCGAATCGCTGGACCTCCTCGGCGTGCCCGAGGACCTGCAGATGGCCGAGCTGTTCGGCTGGAAGCGGGGCGCCTTCACCGGAGCGGTCAAGGACAACCCAGGCGCGGTCGCCCGCGCCGCGAAGGGCACGCTCTTCCTCGACGAGATCGACAAGCTCTCGCTCAAGGCCCAGGCGGGCCTCCTGCGCTTCATCGAGGAGCGCGCTTACCGGATGCTGGGCGATGACGGGGCGGGGGAGCGCCGCGCCGACGCGCGCCTCCTCGTCGGCACCAATGCCGATCTGCGCGCCGCCGTGCGCGCCGGCCGCTTCCGCGAGGACCTGTACTACCGCATCAACGTCCTGCCGGTGCGGCTGCTCCCGCTCGCCGAGCGGCTCGACGAGCTCCCGCGCTGGACCGACTTCATGCTGAACCGGCGCCATCAGGAGGCCGACGGCAAGGGTACGGCGCGCTTCGAGCCCGAAGCCATGAAGCTCCTTGTGTCCGCGCCCTGGCCGGGCAACCTGCGGCAGCTCGACAACATCGTCCGGCGCGCTTACGCGCTCCAGCTCGCCGGGCAGAGCGGCCTCGGCGGCGATCTGGTGATCCAGCGGCGCCACGTCGAGCGCGCGCTCACCTTCGACAGCGACGCCGAGCCGAGCGCGCTGACCAAGCTGCTCTGGCGGGCGGCGCTCAGCTTCGTGAACGAGGCCGAGCGACGCCGGGGCGGCAGCGCCCCGCTCCCGCTCGATCTGACCGACGCATTTCGAGGCATGGTCCTCGGCGCGGCGGTGCAGCGGACGGGCAACCGTGACCACGCCTTCACGCTGCTCGGCCAGGAGATGCTGCTCAAGAACCGCAACCATCATCGGACGCTGCTGCGCGAGCTCTCGCGGGTGCGCGAGATCCTGGACCTGCTTGGAGGTGAGGTCGATCCGGATCTCCTGGCGGTGCTCGACGCCGACAAGGAGCCCTGAGGGAGCGGTGCCAGCGCTCTCCGAGCGCCTCCAGCGACCACGAGATCGAGCATGCAGGGCTATGTCGCAGAGGGGGCCGCGCTCGCACCAGGCGCCACGTTCGACGGGCGTTACGAGATCCTGGCCAGGCTCGGCGAGGGCGGCTTCGGCGTGGTGCACAAGGCCCGCCAGCTCACCACCGGGCAGCCGATCGCCCTGAAGATCCTGCGCCTCGCCGAGCAGGGAGGCGTCGCGCAGGCCGACAGGCGGATCACGCGCTTCCTGCGCGAGACGCGGCTCTGCGCCCAGCTTCACCACCCCAACATCGTCCAGCTCGTCGACGCGGGGCAGGCAGAAGATGGGACCCTCTACGCCGCGTTCGCCTTCGCGCCTGGCGACAACCTCGCCGCCCTGCTCGAGCGAGAGGGCGCGCTCGCGCCGTCCGAGGCGCGGCACCTGATGCTCCAGGTGCTCGACGCCCTCGCCTGCGCCCACGCAGCGAGCGTGGTCCACCGCGACCTCAAGCCCAGCAACATCATGGTGATCCCCACGGGCGCCCGCCGCAACGCGCTGGTGCTCGACTTCGGGATCGGCGCCACGCTCGACGACGGGCGATCCACGCGCCTGACCGGCAGCCACGACGCGCTGGGCACGCCCGGCTACGGGGCGCCGGAGCAGTGGCGCGGCGCCGAGGCTTCGCCGCGCGCAGATCTGTTCTCGTGGGGCCTCGTGTTCCTCGAGTGCCTTACGGGCAAGCCGGCGTACGGCGGCACAGAGGCCGAGATCTTCTATCGGCTGCTCGGCCCCGATCCCGTCCCGATCCCCGCCGCGCTCGAGCGCCACCCCCTGGGCGACCTGCTCGCCCGTGCTCTCCGCAAGGACGAAGGCGCGCGCGACGTGACCGCCCGTGGGCTCTTCGAGGCGCTCGAGGCCTGCAACCTGCGCGGGCTCTCGCGCGAGGCGATGCTCGGCGCCTGCGGCCGCTCGTCCGACGGTGACACGCCCGGCGCGGACACGCGGTCTCGGTCCTCGATCGCGACGATCGCTACGTCGCTCGACCGGCGGAGGGGGCCCGCTCCGCCCGCGCTCGACGGCGAGCGCCGGCAGCTGACGGCCCTCTGCTGTCACCTGAGGGCACGCGCGGCCGTCGCGCAGGCCCTCGACGTCGTCGACGTCGAGCGGCTGGACGACCCCCTGCGCGCGGCGCTCGCCCTCTGCGCGGACATCGGGCGCCGCCATGGGGGGTACGTGGCCGCGGCGTTCGGCGACGATCTGCTCGTCTACTTCGGCTACCCCAGCGCGGCGGAGGACGACGCCAGGCGCGCTGCCCGCGCGGCGCTGGCGATGGCCGGTGCCGCGCAAGCCGAGGACGCCGAGGACCCGCGCAGCGCTGCGCCGGGCGCGCGGATCGACGTGAGCGTCGGCCTCCACACCGGCCTGGTCGTCGACGGGAATCTGGGGGATCTCGAAGGCGCGTACCTGGTCACCGGTGCCACCCCGCGGCTCGCCGCGCGGCTTGCCGCGCTGGCGCCGCCGGGATCCGTGGCGGTCAGCGCCGCGTCGCAAGCGTTGCTGCGCGCCTCCTTCGACCTCGAGAGCGAAGGGGGTCGATCCATCGAGGGAATCGCGGCGCCGGTGGAGACCTACCGCCTCCGGCAGGAGCACGGCGCCGCGGCGAGCTGGCCGACCCCCGACGGCTCGAAGGCGCCGCTCTCCGGCCGAGATCAGGAGCTCGGGCTCCTCGTGGAGCGGTGGCGCCGCGCGCGCGATGGGGCGGGCCAGTCGATCCTCATCACGGGCGAGCCCGGCATCGGCAAGAGCCGGCTGGCGCGCGCGCTGCGCGATCGGGTAGCGCAGGAGGACCCCACCTTCCTTGAGGCGCGGTGCTCGCCCGACACGCAAAACAGCCCCCTCCGTCCGGTGATCGAGCTCCTCGAGCGCGCGCTTGGGCTCGACCAGGAGCCGGACGCGGGCAGCAAGATCGCGCGGCTCGAGGGGGAGCTCGCCGGCCACGGCTTCGCGCTGGCGGAGTCCATGCCGCTCTTCGCGCCGCTCTTCTCCCCCGCGCCCCTCGGCGAGCGGTACGCCCCGCCCGACATCTCGGCGCAGCGGCAGAAGGCGCTGACGCTCAACGCGGTCGCGTCGCTGCTCCTCGCGATGGCCGACAGGCGGCCGGTCCTCCTGTTGGCTGAAGACTTGCACTGGGTCGACCCCACCACGATGGAGTTCCTCGCACAGCTCGTCTGCGAGGCGCCCGCGGTCCCCATGTGCGTCGTCATGACGGCTCGTCCGGAGTTCTCGCCGTCGTTCTCGACGGCCGAGGTGCTGCTGCTCCCGCTGAGCCGCCTGGAGCGCCCGCAGATCAAGGGGATGCTCGCCGGGCTGGTGGGCCACAAGGCGCTGCCTCCCGCGGTGATCGAGCAGGTGACGGACCGCGCGGACGGGGTGCCGCTCTTCGCGGAGGAGCTGCTCCGGATGATGCTCGACGCGCGGCTCGTGGTGGAGCGGGAGGATCGCTACGAGCTGACGGGGCCGCTCTCGGGGGCAGCGATCCCGGGGACCTTGCGGGCGCTGCTCACGGCGCGCCTGGATCGGCTGGAGCGCGCCAAGGAGACGGCCCAGCTCGCGGCCGCGCTGGGACGGGAGTTCAGCGTCGAGGTGCTCTCGGCAGCGAGCCCGCTCGGCCCGGCGGCGGTGAAGGACGACCTGGAGCGGCTGATGAGCGCGGGGCTCCTGCTGTTCAGGCGGCGGCAGAAGGACGCGGTGGGGGTGTTCAAGCACGCGCTCGTGCGGGATGCGGCCTATGAGTCGCTCTCCACGGGCGCGCGGCGGAGGATCCACGCGCGGATGGCTGCGACGCTGGAGGAGCGGTTTCCGGAGGTGGTGCGGACGCGGCCGGATCTGGTCGCACATCATCACGCGGCGGCGGAGCAGAAGGGGCAAGCTGTCGGTTATGCGCAGCGGGCCGCGGAGCAGGCGCTGCGACGCTCGGCCTATGCCGAGGCCATTGTCCACGCTTCCAATGCCGTGGCGTGGGCCGAAGCACTATCGGGCGCCGAAGGGGTCGAGGCAGCGCTGGCCGCGAATGGCGTCTTGACCCAGGCTCTGATGGCGACCAGAGGCTGGGCCGATCCGCAGGTCAAGGCGACGACCGATCGCTCGGCAAGCCTGTTGCAACGGCTCGATCAGGACAGCAAGCACAGGGTGCCGACGCTGTGGTTCCTGTTCACCTATCACCACGTGGCCAGCAACCGCCGAGCCGCGCGCGGGGTGGCAGAAGAGCTGGTCGCCATCGCCGAGCGCTCCGGCGACCAGGGGCTCCGCGCTGCCGCCGCGGCGCTCCACGGCCTTGCCCTTTTCATGGATGGCGACCACGCGGACGCGAGGCGCGCCGTCGACCGCGCCGTCGAGCTCTACGATCCCGAGCTGCACCGGGACCACGGGGCGCGCTTCGGGCTGGACTCGCTCGTCCTGGCGAAGTCATTCGTGGCCCTGCTCCGCTGGTTCTTCGGGGACACCGCCGCTGCCTTCGCGCTCATCGCGAGCGCCCTCGAGTGGGCTCGAGAGGTCGGCCACGTGCCATCGATCGCCCTCTGTTTGATGTACGGGGCCATGGTCCACCAGCTCGCCGGCGATCGGCGCGCGGTCGCCGCCATGGCCGGAGAGCTCCTCGCCCTGAGCGGGAAATACGGGCTACCTGCCTACGAAGGATACGGGGTGGTCCTCCACGACTGGGCGGCAGGCGACGAGGAGCGCCCCCGGGCCATCGTGCGCACCCTCTCGGACCTCGGGTGCAAGCTCGGCCTCTCGTACTACGCCTCTCTGGTCGCCGATACCCAGGCAGCGCGTGGCGAGCTCACCGCGGCCATCGAGTGCATCGACCGCTGTCTCGCCATGTGTCGTGAGAACGACGAGCACTTCTACGAGCCCGAGCTCCACCTCCGCCGAGCCATCGTCGCGGCGCGGCAGGCTCCTGCGGCCGAAGACGTGTGGACCTCGCTGGAACAAGCGGCCCTCCTCGCGCGGCGCTTCGCCATGCCGAGGGTCGAGGCGCTGGCGACGCTGGAGCTGCTGCGGAGCTCCAGCGGCGACGAGCAGCGGCGAGCGCGGCTCGACGAGCTGCTCAGGCTTCACCCTGGCCTGCGAGCGATCCAGGCCGACAGCCACGAAGGAGCCGTTGGATGAGCATGGACAAGTTGATGGCGTTTCGCACGACCTACCTGCGCGCGATCGCGAAGGCGTGGGCCGATCCCGATTTCGAAGACAAGCTCACGAGCAATCCCACCGATACACTGCTCGATTACTTTGGCTTTGACTGGGGGTCGTGGAAGAACGCATGCACCCTCCGCATCGTGAGCGCCGGCCAGCCCGAGCAGCGCGGCAACCGCGCGAGCGACGATCTTCCCCCGGGGCGGTTCGAGTGGATCGGCGATGAATGGGTGTGGTCCAAGGATCTTCTCGACAGCTTGACGATGTACCTGCCGCTCACGGCCCCGTCTGCGGAAGCGGCCGAGCGAGCCATGGCGCTCGCGGACTTTTACAGCCAGCGCGCGTCGCTGTTCAGCGACGACTGGGGGAAGGAGTACGGTCCGGCCGGGCAGCAACCATTCCTCCTCACGCCGGCCGTGGGCACTCAGAGTCCCGCTCCTGTCGGCGGTTTCGTCCCGACCGACCAGGGGTTCGAGGCGTTCAAGGTCGTGCTGCTTGCGGCGATGGCCAAAGCCTGGACCAGCGAGGACTTCAAGCAAATGCTCCTGATCGACTGCGCCGCAGCTCTGCGGACCATCCGCGGCTACAAGCTACCCTGGAACATGAATATCTGTGTCATGAATGACGACGGGGCCAGATGGACCAAGCCTGACGCGTCGAGCGACCCGCCGTCGAAGGGCCAGTCGTACTGGACGTTTTCTCGACCGCACACGCTCAGGCTCTACCTGCCCACGGCGCCGAGCGACGAGAGCGCCGAGCCCGTTGCGCTCGCCGTCTACAACGCCACGGGAGCAGAGTACCCCTTCACCTGCTGCTGCTGATGGAGGCAATGACGGCGGAGGAGGATCGATCGGGTGAGCTCGCCGGGGTCGCTCGCCCGCTCGCTGACGGCGAGCTCAACCCGGTCCCTCTGGTCGTCTAGCCGCCGAGGATCCGCGCATGCGAGATGGATTCCGGATCATGGACGTGGACCGTCACGTCCTCGAGCCCGTCTCCCTCTGGCCGGAGTACCTGCCAGCGCAGATGCGGGCGTATGCGCCGCGGCTCGCGCCGTTCGGCCCGCCCGAGACCCTGATCGAGCGGGTGAACCGCCTGGGCGAGCACGCGCTCCTGCCTGCGCCCCCCATCCTCACCGTGGCCGGCGAGCCTATCCTGCGCGTCCCCGAGGTGGCTTACCTCGAACTCGGGCTGGTCACCGAGCGCCGTCGCGCGCTCCTCGCCGCCGCGGAGACGCCTCGGGGGCACCTCGCCGAGATGGACGCGACCGGGGTCGACGTCGCCGTCGTGCTCCCGACGTACGCGTCCTATCTCGTTCACGACGACGGCATCGACGCCGAGCGCTCGCGCGCCTACTCCCGCGCTTACAATCGATGGCTGGGCGACTTCTGCGCGAGCGCGCCGCACAGGCTCCTCGGCCCCGCCCTGCTCTCGCGCCATGATCCGGAGGCCATGGCGGGCGATCTGGAGCAGGCGGCGCGCGACGGCGCGCGCGCCGTGGTGCTCCGGCCGAACCCGGTGCAGGGCCGCACGCTGAGCGCCCCTGCGCACGCGCGGTTCTGGGCGGCGTGCGCGCACCACGGTGTCACCGTGCTCCTCCACGAGGGCACGCACGCGCGCGTCGCCACGGCGGGGGCCGATCGCTTCGAGACGCGGTTCGGCCAGCACGCGTGCTCTCACCCGATGGAGGCGATGATGGCGCTGCTCTCGCTGATCGAGGGCGGCGTGCTCGAGGCCCACCCGACGCTGCGGGTGGGCCTGCTCGAGGCGGGGTGCGGCTTTCTGCCTTACTGGCTCTGGCGGCTCGACCACGTCGAATACGCGCAGATGCGCGGCGAGGTGCGCGGCCGGGTGCGCCGGCCGCCCTCCGAGTACTTCCAGCGGCAGTGTTGGATCGCGCTCGAGCCCGGCGAGGCGATGCTCGACCGGGTGGTGAGGGAGATCGGCGCGACGCGGATGATGTTCGGGACCGATTTCCCCCATCTCGACCACGGGCCCGGCATGGTCGACGAGGTGATGGCGCTGCGGGGCGCGCTCGGAGACGAAGCGCTGCGGGCGATCCTCTGGGAGAGCCCTTGCGGCCTCATGGGGATGTAGTGGAACGCCCGCGTGCGACTCCACTCCGCCCGGATTCTGACGGGTCTTGGGGGCGAGGCGATCCCCGGCCATCCAGCGGTCGCTCTCCTCGAGCGCGCCACTTGCACCTGCTCATCGGCGGGTGAAACCAGGAACGACGATGGATCCTCTGGAGCTGAGCCAGGTGCTGGCGTTCAAGCCCACGCTGCGCGTCGAGCGCATGGATGCGGGCGTGGTCTTCCTGATCGGCGAGCGCGAGCGCTTCGTCGTCTCCGGCGCCTGCGCCGCCGAGGTGGCCGCGCTCGTCGACGGCCGGCGCACGGTGGGCGAGATCCTGAGCGCCGCGCGCGATCGGTTCTCCGAGCCTGAGACCCTGTATGCCCTGAGCCGGCTCGCGGCGCGCGGCTACCTGGTCCCCGCAACGCCGGAGCTCCCCTCCGAGCACGCGGCGTTCTGGCGCGGGGTGGGTCTCGACGGCAAGGCGGCCGCCGAGGCCCTGAGCCGGACCCCGGTGTCGGTCCTGGCCGTCGGCGAAGCCGCTCCCGCCGGATGGATGACCGAGGCGCTCGAACAGGCAGGCGTGCGGATCGACGGCGAGGCGGCGGTGCAGGTGGTCGTGGCCGACGACTATGTGCAGCCCGAAATTGCCTCGATCAACCGCCGCGCGCTGCGTGAAGGAGCGCGCTGGTTCCTGATCAAGCCTGCCGGCGTCCAGCCGCTCATCGGGCCCGTCTTCGAGCCCGGCGCCGGCCCCTGCTGGGATTGCCTGGCGTTCTGGATCCGCCAGAACCGCCCGGTCGAGGAGCTTGTTCGCCGGCGCCGGGGGCACGAAGGCCACGTCCCTCCCCCCAGGGCGGCCACCGAGGCGAGCGTACGGACCGCTTGCGGGCTCGGCGCCTCGGCCATCGCCCGCGCGCTCGCCAGGAAGGAGACAAGCTCTCCCCAGGCGCTCGGTTCCCGGGTGCTCGCCCTCGACCTGGCCACGTTCGAGATCACCGCGCACGCGGTCGTCCGGAGGCCGCAGTGCCCCGCGTGCGGCGATCCGGCGCGGATGGCGGCCGTCGGCGAGCGCCCGATCGAATTGCAGCCGGTGGAGAAGGCCCATTACGAGGACGGTGGATATCGCCGGCAGACCCCGCGGCGGACCTACGAGCGCTATCAGCACCTCGTCAGCCCGATCACCGGAGCCGTGACGTACCTCGTGCCGATGCCGGGGCGGGACACCGAGCTCCGCGCCGTGTACGCGTCCGGCTACCTGGCCTGCCCTCGGGAGGGCGTGCCGCGCACCAACGTCTTCGACAAGGGCTGCGCCGGCAAGGGGCGCAGCGCGGATCAGGCCAGGGTGAGCGCGCTCTGCGAGGCGCTCGAGCGCTACAGCGGCGTCTGCCAGGGGGACGAGGCGCGCGTCCGCGCAAGCAAGGCCGAGCTCGGCGCGGCGGCGCTCTCGCTCGGCGATCTGCTGAACTTCAGCGAGGCGCAGTACCGCGAGCGCGCTCACCTCAACGCGCGGGCAGCGGATCGTCGCCAGTGGGTACCCGAGCCGCTCGATGCGAGCACCCCGATCGACTGGACCCCGGCCTGGTCGCTGAGCAAGCGCGAGCGGCGCTACGTCCCGCTGGCCTACTGCTACGCCGAGGCCCCGGCCGAGAGCGGTACCGCGTTCTGCGGCCCCTGCAGCAACGGCGTGGCGGCCGGCACTTGCCTCGAAGAGGCCGTGCTGCAGGCCGTGCTCGAGCTCGTGGAGCGCGATGCCGCTGCGGTCTGGTGGTACAACCGGGTCGCGCGCCCGGCCATCGCGCTCGACAGCTTCGGGGACCCGTACTTCGAAGCCCTTGAGGCAGACTACGCCCGCCTCGGCTGGGCCGTCTGGGTGCTCGATCTGACGCACGACCTCGGTATCCCCACCTGCGTCGCGCTCGCCCACGAGGCCCGGGAGGATCGATTCACCATCGGGTTCGGATGCCACCTCGACCCGCGCCTCGCCGTGCAGCGATCGCTCACCGAGCTGAACCAGCTCTTCGATCCCGGCGCGGCGCGCCGGGCGCCGTGGGACCTCGAGCGGCTGCCTGACCGCGCGCATCTCTTCCCCGGCCCCGATCTCCCCCGGGTCGCGGCCGAGCACCTTCCCCGGATCGGCGGCGCCGATCTGCGCGCCGACATCGAGCACTGCCTGGGTCGCCTCGACGAGGCGGGCCTGGAGCTCGTCGCGGTGGACAAGACCCGCCCCGACATCGGCTTGCCTGTGGTCCAGGTGATCGTCCCGGGGCTACGCCATTTCTGGCCCCGATTCGGCCCGGGGAGGCTCTATGAGGTGCCGTGCGCGCTCGGGTGGCTCGCCGGCCCGCTCGCCGAGGGCGAGCTCAACCCGGCCCCTCTGTTCGTCTAGCTGCCGAGGAGCTGCGCAGGCGAGATGACATGATGGCCCAGCGCGTCGCGCTCGGCGATGAAGCGCCGCGACCGATCCTCCGGGATAGCCCGTGCGGCTCGATGGGCACGGCCTCTGGCGCGTGGTCGCGCGCGCAGGCGTCTGGCGCTGGATGGGACGCGCGCGGGCGTCGCCCGCGCGGCCACGACATCAGCATTTCACACGATGACGTTGGGACCGGCCTGAGCGCCGGTTCCCTGTACGTTGTCCTTGGTGATCTGGACGTGATACGACGCCGTCTTTGCGGTCAGGTAACCCTGCGCGGTCCCTCCGCCGCCGGACGTCACCCACCATTGCCAGGTGCCTGCGTTGTAGGGGGTGTAGGAGTTCGAAGAAGGGGGCACGAGCAGCCCGTTCGGAGGGGTGAGTGTGAGTTGGTCCGTCAACGTCTCCTTCCATCGAGTGCGGAAATTGCTGTTGTTGTTGGGCTCCTGCTTGGAGACCAGGAGGACGATCGAGTCCACCGTCAACTGGTACTGTCCGCTGTTGTAGAACTTGAGGGTGACGAGGGACCCTTCCCAGTCGCCCTGCTGATTCATCGAGATGGTCTTGGGGACTGTGGCCTTGATCTGGAGAGCCCCATCTTCGAAGATCGTGATGTCCTGGCTTCCGATGGCATCTTTATCAGACACGCCCATGTTCTTCCTCCATGTCGAGGCATGCTTTGCGAGGAGCGCGACGCGGCAGCACGCGGGGAGGAGCGTTCAGCGCAAACGAGCCTCCCCGATTGCCAAAGCAGCCATGACGCCGCGCCGGCCTGTTTTCGCCTCGATCGATCGCAGAGGTTCGCAAGCGATGTGCCACCTGGGTCGGCCCTCGGGGTACCCAGCACAGGGGGCGATTGCTCCACGGTATCCGCCCAGAGGCGCGTGATCGTCCGATAGTCCCGCGGGATCCCTCGGGGGGGATGGCGAGGCGTCGCTTCACCCGATGAAGCGTCGCTTCACCGGGTGAAGCGATGCCGGTTTTGCTTCACCCGATGAAGCGTCGCTTCACCGGGTGAAGCGATGCCGGCATCGCGAGGGGGGCGGCGGGCGCGCCAGATCCGAAGCCGAGCTCAGAGGCAGCGCAGGACGTTGTCGCGCACGAGCTGCCAGATGGGCTCGGGGATCCCGCCCAGCCAGCGCGCGTCGCGCTCGACCGGCGTCCGCGCTCTGCCTGCGCTCTCGCCTCTCCGTGGGCAGCGGGTCGAGCTCATCGCGCTGGGGGAGGCGCAGCCGCCGTCTCCTGTCGCGCCGGTCGCGGGCGGCTTGCTCGGGCAAATCAAACTCAAGGAAGACTTCGACGCCCCACGCCACGACGACGTCCGGAGTGCATTCGAGGGGGACGAGCCTTGAAGTGGCTCCTCGACTCTAGCAGGGTATCCGGCGGAATGGGCGGCTCCTTGGGATCAAGCTCGAACGTGATTGATATGCTATCTCCGTTTGGCGCGATTGAGCGGATCTTGCCAACCCTGGCAGGTTGATTGACTTCGTCCTCGTACGCGAAGAGCGTGGGCAGAGAGCACAGCTCGGCGATCGTCTCGGCGCTGAGCTTCTCGAATCTGTCCCGGATCTTCGCGTCTGTGAACTCCGGGTAAGATCGATCGAGAAATCGAAGTGGATGGTAGCTGTAGCGAGAGGGTTTCCTGTCCCATGTCTCAGCGTCCCTCGTTACTAGTAAATTATACATTCTCACCATCCTACCCCGCTGTAGACTTCGTGCGCCCGGTCCGTTGCCCGATTTCCAGGGGCAGTTTTTCTCACCCGACGTTGGCACTGAGGGGGGCGAGCAACGCCGCAATCATGTTGGTCATGAGCCGGCTCGCACGGGGGGAGCACGCCACCTCAGCGCATCTTCTTTACTCCCTTCACGGGATTTAAGCTGGGTGGCTTGCCGCGCAGGCAGCTCCAGACAGCGAGCACTCCGATGAGGCGCGCCTCCGGTTCAACCGCGTTCGCGACAGCAAGACACGCCGCACTCCATCCTTCGCCTTGGGGCCGTAGGGGGCCCCCATCTCCGGCGTACGCCGGAGCACGCGGAGCGCTGAGGCGAGTTCATCGGCGAACAGCGACGGCGCCGCGGGACGGTTTTCGCGCCACCATGCATCCACCGCGCGCGCCTGCTCGGCCGATCTCCCCAGGAATCGGACCTTCACCCGCGCGCCCGCAGCTCAGCGAGCAGCACGTCGGCCTCGATACCCGCCCCTGTCCGCATTTCAGCGAGCCCCTCTTCGAGGGCTGCGTGCAGCTCCGCGCGCTCCTCGTCGTCGAGCTCGTCGCCCGGATCTGCGATGACGAGATCGAGCACCATGCCCTCCGGCAGATCCGTGGGCTCGTCCACGACGATGCGACCGTTCTGGACGCGGGCCTTGAGCGCTTGCACGTCGCGAAGCGTAGCGCCGTCATCGCCTTGTTGCACCAGGGAGCAGCGGCATCCCGCCGTCGTGGCCATGGTGCGCCATGGAACAGCGGCATCCTTGACGTCACAGAAGCTCGGGCGTGGGACGCACCTCTTCCCCGGTGTCCCCGCGCGGCCAGCGTGCGGGTCGCCTCGAGCACCCCGACCTTCAGGCGAGCTGCCTGAGCGTCCTCCCCGTGCCGGATCGGCCTACAAGCAGCGCAGGACGTTGTCGCGCACGAGCTGCCAGATCGGCTCGGGGATCCCGCCCAGCCAGCGCGCGTCGCGCTCGACCGGCGCCTCGGCGTCGTCGAGCGGGTCGTCGTGGCTGTAGACGAGCCGCCACAGCCGCTCGCTCACCGAGCCATTCCGGTCGATCACGAAGCGATGGACAAGCTTCTTCGCGAGCTCCTCGCCCTCGACGTCGAGCAGCAGCACCGGCGGCGCCACCTCGATCTCGCTCGCGTCGCGCAGCGGCTTGAGCCGGACATAAGCCCCCTTCACGAGGTCGACCTCGTCCGGTGGCTCGAACCCCGCCGCGCGGAAGTCGCACGGCGCCTTGGTGTTGCCGATGAGGTAATACGCCCCCTGGGTCTCGGCGAGGATCGCGCCGCCCAGCCTCCCTACGCGTGCCATCTAGACCTCCTCCGCAGTGACGCTCTCGTCCGAGAGCACGAGCGAGCGCCCCGGCGTCTGGCCGGGGAGCGCGGCTCCATCCCATGTGTACTTGTTGGTATACCCGCGCGGGGTGACCATGTACCCCTCGAACATGAAGGTGTTGGTCGACCCGACGAGCACCGTCGTCAGCATCCCGATCTCGTACTCGAGGAAATGGTCGAGATCGGTGAGCACGGCGCTCTCCAGCTTGCGGTAGGCGCTCTTCACCAGCGCGACCGGCGTCGTCCCGGCGCGGTGCTGGCGGATGATCTCCTGGGCCCGCACGATCTGGCGCGTGCGCCGCCCGCTCGCAGGATTGTAAAGGCCGATGACGAAATCGGCCGCGGCCGCAGCCTCGAGCCGCCGCTCGATCACGGGCCACGGGGTCAGGAGGTCGGACAGGGAGATGGCGCAGAAGTCGTGGCCGAGCGGCGCGCCGACGAGCGACGCGCACGCGTTGAGCGCCGTCATCCCGGGCACGAGGCGGAGCTCCGGCGACTCGCCCCGCTTCCAGCCGATCTCCTCCAGCACCTGGAAGACGAGCCCGGCCATGCCATAAACGCCCGCGTCGCCCGACGAGATGATCGCCACGCGCGCGCCGTCGCGCGCCCGCTCCACCGCGGCGCGGGCCCGGCCGATCTCCTCGGTCATGCCGGTCTTGATCACCTCCTTGCCCTCGATCAGGTGCTTCACCAGCCGGATGTACGTCGTGTACCCGACGATGAGGTCCGAGGCCGCGATCGCCTCGAGGGCGGCGCGGGACGCGTGCTCCTCGGCGCCAGGGCCGATCCCGACGATCGACAGGACTCCTTTGCTGTCACCCATGACTCTCCTCCACGTTGCGCTTCGAGAAGGGGACGCGCGCCACCGCGAGCGTCATGGACCGCCCCACGCCCTCCTCGGTGTACGCCCGCTTTGGCACGAGCAGCTTGGCGGCCCCCGCCGCCCGCAGCGCGGCCGGCTCGGCGACGCCCCGGGCGCCGACGTGCTTCTTCACCGTCTCCGACGGGTTCTCGATGCCCTCGGTCGCGTCGAGCTCCTCGGGCGTGAACGTGACAAGCGGCCACCCCCGCCGCGCCGACAGCGCGAGCAGCGCCTCCTCGTCGGCCTTCTTGTCGATCGTCGCCAGCGCCTTCACCGATCTCGCCG
The DNA here is from genome assembly GCF_051521405.1 of Sorangium sp. So ce726. NCBI lineage: Bacteria > Pseudomonadati > Myxococcota > Polyangiales > Polyangiaceae > Sorangium > Sorangium sp. So ce726. The sequence continues at coordinate 342,848 of NZ_CP150349.1, forward strand.
ATAGCCCGTGCTCCTCGAGCAGCCGGTCGACGCCGCGCTCCACCATGTCGAGCGGCGCGCCGCGATCGCAGCCGATGCCGAGCACCAGGCTCTTTGGCCGGTAGACGACGGCGCGCTCGACGATCTCGGGGTGCGAGCGCCCGAGATCGCGGTCGCTCGCGACGAGCAGGATCTCCCACGCGCCGGGGTCCACGCCGTCGAGCGACGTCGCGTAGCGCACGCCCGGCGGCAGCGGCGTCGCCTCGGGCCAGAACGACGGCTCGCCGGTCTCCTGGACGAACAGCACAGGGGCGGCGTTCACGACGGCGGCGCAGCCGCGCGTCACGTTGCGGTCGGGATCGTCAAGGGTCCACCCGAGCTCCCGGCCGAGGATGTCGACCGTCAGCGTCCCGAGCGCGTCAGAGGCCGTGGTCACCACCGGCTGCGCGCCGAGCAGCCCGGCCACCTTCTCGGTGAACGCGTTGCCCCGCCCGACGTGCCCGGAGAGCACGCAGATCGAGAAGCGCGCCGTGTCGTCGACGCACACGACCGCGGGATCGACCTTCTTGTTCTTGAGCAGGGGCGCGATCATGCGCACGACTGCGCCGACGCTGATCACGAAGACGTGGCAATCGTAGGCCGTGAACGCCTCGGTCAAGAGCGGCCCCATCGGCAATGGCAGCGGCTTCGCACCGGCCGGAGCCCCGTCGAACAGCTTCTGCGACACATAGAGATCCGCGTCCGGCAGCCCCTCGATGAGCTTGCGCGCGATGGAGATCCCGTGCCGCGTGATGGCGTAGATGGCGTAGGGCTTGCGCTCGGCGATCATGGGGCCTCCGGTTCGGTAACAGCTTTATCAAAGCCGCCCGGCGGCGAGGCCTCGACCTCCCCGACGAGCAGCCCGCTCCGCTCCCCGCGCGTGACCACGACCATGGCGAAGCAGTCGCCCCGCTCGCCCTGCGCGGCCCGGAGGTCGCGGACGATCCGCTGCTCGGGCATCGTCGCCTTGGACACGAACACGGCCCGATCCAGGAGGCCAGCGCGCGTGAGCGCCTCGGTCACCTTCGGCATCTCCGAGCCGATCTTCATCAGGACCACGGTGTCGAAGCGCTGGAGGACATCGGTCAGGTCGTCGACGCCGTACGTGGCGGGCAGGATGGCGATCCGCTCCTGTCCGTCGGCGAGCGCGAGCCCGCTCACGGCAGGGACCGCCGTGACCGAGGTGACGCCGGGGACGACCTCGACCTCGAGCCCAGGGAAGCGGCGGAGCGCCTCGCGGCGCACATAGACAAAGGTGCTGAAGAGCGATGGATCCCCCTCGGTGGCGAACGCCACGGTGAGGCCGCGCGAGAGCCGATCGCCGATCTTCTCGACGGCCGCGTCCACGTAGGGGCGGACGCGATCCGGGTCCTTGCTCATGGGGAAGGTGAGGAGCAGCCGCTCCTTGTCCCGCTGCTTGCCGACGACGGGCTCGAGGATCCGGTAGGCCATCGAGGCGCCGAAGTCCGAGCTGCGGGGGAGCGCGAGCACGTCCGCCTCCTGCAGCACGCGCACGGCGCGCAGCGTGAGCAGGTCCGGCGCGCCAGGGCCGACGCCCACGCCATAGAGCTTGCCGAGGCCGCTCATGACGCCTCCGAGGTGGACCGCGGCGTACGCGTACCGGCCAGCGCGGGCCGGGCCGGCTCCGCGCTCTCCGCTGCGTCCACGGCTTCCTGCGCCTTCGCCGGCTTCGTCGCGGCGAAGATGTGGATCGGGTTCAGCGCCTCGTAGCGCACGTAGCGCGCGAGCGGGACGCCGCGCGAGACCGAGAGCAGCGTGACCTCGGGGTCGAGCCCCCGCGCCCGCAGCGCGCGGTATGTCTCGGCGACGTTCTCCATCGTGATGGCGTTGACCACGAGCCGGCCGCCGGGACGCAGCCGATCGAGCGCCACCGTGACGATCTCCTCCATGCTCCCCTTGCTCCCTCCGACGAACACCGCGTCCGGGTCCTCGAGCGCCGCGAGCGCCTCGGGCGCGCGGCCCGCGACGACGCGCACGTTGTCCACCCCGTGCGTGCGGACGTTGTCGCGGCAGATCTCCACGCCCTCCGGGTCGACCTCGATCGCATAGACCCGCCCGAGGGGGCAGAGCATCGCCGCCTCGATCGAGACCGACCCCGAGCCGGCGCCGACATCCCAGACGACCGCGTCAGGGCGGATCGCCATCGAGGCGATCGAGAGCAGGCGCACCTCGCGCTTCGTGATCAGGCCGTTCTTCGGCATGCGCTTCGCGAACGCGTCCTCGTGCAGGTAAGGGACGGCCGGCGGCGGGCGCCACGCGGGATCGCTCCGCAGCAGCAGGAGCACGTTCAGCGGGCCGATGTCCTCGCAGGCGGCGAGCGCGGCGAGATCGAACGCGCGCACGCGCTCGCCGGCGCCCGCCAGGCTCTCGCAGACCCACGCCTTCCAGCCGGCGTCGCCGTGCTCGAGGAGCCGCGCCGCGAGGCGGGCCGGGCTGTTCTCCCCGTCGGTCAGCACCGCGACCTTCGAGAGCCGGCGGAGGCGCGTCGCGAACCCCTCGGGGGAGCGGCCGTGGACCGAGACGAACGCGGCGTCGTCCCAGGCGATGCCGGTGCGCGCGAACGCCCACTGGACCGAGCTCAGGCTCGGGATGATCTCGACGTGCTCGCCGCCGAGCTTCCGGACGACGAGCGCGCCGATGCCGAAGAACAGCGGGTCGCCCGAGGCGAGGATGCACACGTTCTGCTCGGCGGACAGGGCGTCCACGCGGTCGAGCGCGGCGGACAGGCCGCCCTTGAGGGCGATCTTCTCGCCGCGGAACTGCGGGAAGAACTCGAGGTGCCGCTCGCCCCCCACGAGCACCTGGGCGCGGGCGACGGCGGACGCGGCGCGGCTCGACAGGCTGGCGCACCCGTCGTCGCCGATGCCGACGACGGTGACGGCGCGGCGCGCGCTCATCGCGCCACCTTGGCCGGCTCGGCCGAGCCGGCGGAGCCCGTCGGTTCCGCCGATTCCGCCGACAGGAGCAGCAGCGCGTGGACGATCGCGACGGCGATGGGGCTGCCACCCTTGCGGCCGCGCGCCACGATGGCGGGGAGCCCGGACTCGATCAGGGCCTCCTTGGACTCCGCCGCCGACACGAAGCCGACCGGCACGCCGATCACGAGCGCCGGCCGCGCCCCCTCCTCCCGGGCGAGGCGCACGACCTCGAGCAGCGCGGTCGGCGCGTTGCCGATCGCGACGATCGCGCCGTCGAGGAGCCCGAGCCGGTGCGCCTTGCGCATCGACTCGATCGCGCGGGTCGAGCCGGCCGCGGAGGCGGCCTGCATGACGTCGTCGTCCGAGATGAAGCAGTGGATCGCGCAGCCGTACGACGCGAGCCGCTGCTCGTTCAGGCCGACGCCGATCATCTTCACGTCGACGAGGACCGGCGCGCCGCCCCGGAGCGCCGCGATGCCCCGCGCGATCGCCTCGGGGTGGAGCCGCATGAGCGACGAGAACTCGAAGTCCGCGGTCGCGTGGATCACGCGGCGGACGACCTGCCACTCGGCCTCCGGGAAGCCGTGCGCGCCGACCTCCTCGTCGATGATCGCGAAGCTCCTGTCCTCGATGCGCCGCCCGAGCGCGGTCATCTGCCGCATGTCGTTCACCGCGCGCACCTCATCACCACTCATGGCTCCTCCGCTCTCTCCGCTCTGTCCGCACCGATGGCACCGGCGTCGCCGGCCGGATATCGGCCGAGCAGCGCCCCGTTGAAATCGACAAGGCAGGCGTGCACCTCGAGGGCGCCGCCCGCGTGACGCGAGGTGTGCTCGACGACGCGCCGGCAGATCCCCCCCGGCACGCCGGTGAGCCCCTCGCGCTGGCACAGCTCGAGCACGTGCCGCGCGGTGTTCGCCTGACGGATCTCGGCGGCGATCTCCGGCCGCGCGCCGAGCTCCTCGGCGATCTGCGCGAGCAGCTCCATGCTCACCTCCGAGCCGGCGGCGTGCGTCATCATCTTGCCGTCGGCCATCTTCGAGAGCTTGCCGATCATGCCGACGATGATCGCGCGGGCGATCCGCCGCCGCGCGGCGTGGCGGACCCCGGTGCCGATGAAGTCGCCCACCTGGATGAACGCCTCCTCCGGGAGCTCCGGGTAGAGCTTCATCGCGTACGCCTCGGATTTGCCGCCGGTCGTCAGCGCGAGCGTCGCGATGCCGCGCTCGGCGGCGACGTCGATCGCCTGCACGACGCTCGCGCGGAAGGCGGCGGTCGAGTACGGCTTCACGATCCCGCTCGTCCCGAGGATGGAGATGCCGCCGAGGAGCCCGAGCCGCGCGTTGATGGTCTGCTTCGCCATCTCCTCGCCCTGGGGGACGCTGAGGGTGACCGTGGCCCCCGCGAAGCCCGAGCCCTCGAGCTCCTCGAGGACCATCTCGGTGATGTTCCGGCGCGGCACGGGGTTCACCGCCGGCGCGCCGACGGGCAGCCCGAGCCCCGGCTTGGTGACGACGGCGACCCCCGCGCCGCCGCGGATCTCGACGCCCGGCTCGCGGCGGAGCTCGACCTCGGCGACGAGCTCGGCGCCGTGGGTGCAGTCGGGATCGTCGCCGGCGTCCTTGATGACGCTGCACGTGGCGCGCGGCCCGTCGCGATCGCAGCGCTTCAGCGGGAAGGTGACCTTCTGCCCGTTCGGCAGGGTGGTCTCGATGGCGTCGACCGCCGCGCCGCGCGCGAGCACGCGCGCCGCCGCCTTGGCCGCGGCGGCCGCGCACGCGCCCGTCGTGAACCCCTCGCGCTGCCCTTTCGGGTCTCTCGGCCGGACCTCTACCATCCAGGGATCCTGAACGATTACGAGGATTTCTTCATCGGGTTGTTGAAGAAGCTCTCGAGGAGCACGCTGCCCTCGGGCGCGCCGAGCGAGGCGAGCCGGTCGCGGAGCGGGTAGAGGATGGCGCCGTCGCCCGCGCAGAGCACGGCGTCGTAGGGCCCCGCCGCGAGCTCTTGCTCCACGAGGGCGCACGCGCGCGCCGGCCGCTCGGGGTGGCCGATCGGGGGGAGATCGCGGGCGACCGCGAGGCGGACGGCGGCGGGGAGGCGCTCGCGGACGAACGGCTCGGAGGCGAAGGTCTCGCCCGGCTCGACGAGCCAGAGCAGGTCGAGCTGCGCCGCGCCGGCGGCGGCCGCGCTCCGGGCGATCCCGAGGGCGGCGGTGATGCCGGTGTCGGTGGCGATCACGAGCGCGCGGCCGGAGAAGCCCGGCGCGAGCCGCAGCTTGCCCCAGGGGCCGCTCCACTCGAGCTCGGCGCCGATGGCGATGTCGTTGAGCACGTTCGAGCCCGGCCCGGCCCCGATGCGCTTCACGGCGATCTCGACCGTGCGCTGCTCGGCGTCGCTGGAGAGCAGCGAGTAGGCGCGCTTCGCGAGCCTGCCGCCAGGCAGGGTGACGCCGGTGTTGATGATCACGTACTGCCCGCCGGCGAAGCCGAGCTCCGCGCCGTCGACGCGCTCGAGCCGGAGCAGCCGGGCGGCGTCGCCGAGCGGCGTTGCGTGGGCGATCCTGATCTTCGGGTTGCCTTGTGTTGCCATGACGTCACTCCTGTCTTCCCGCGCACTCTGCACGACGCCGCGGGCCGCGACCACGGCGCATGCAGCGCGTCTCGGTCGCCGCGTCAGCCATCGACACGGCTCCATACGCTCGCGCGGCCGGATTCGTCGGCCACGAGCAGCGAAGCGCCGCTCGCATCGACATCCAGGGAGCGCAGCTCCCCGCCGTGGCCCGCGAGCGGTCCCAGAGGAGCGGCGTCGTCGAGGCGGTACACGTGCGCCTGCTGATCGGACCACGTCGCCAGGACGATGCGATCGCCGCGCCAGAGGAGCTCGGAGTTCGTGTGCGGAGCGCCATGGAGACCGCGCAAGAGACCGATGCGCTCCCCCGTGAGCGCGTCGAGCAGCCATGGGACCTGGTTGTCGCTTGAAATATTGCGCGTCGTCGCGAGGATGCGCGACGGCGTGATGAAGTGCGGCATGCGCGCCAGCCCGCTCCAGCGATGCTCGGCGACGAGCGCGCCAGCTCCGTCGTGGATCGCAAGATAACCCTCGTCTCCAAGCGCGAACCGCGCGCCGTCGGGCGACACGCTGACGCGTGATTCGCCGCGTTCGGACAGCGTGCGCCTGCGCGTGCCGTCGCGGAGGAAGATCGCTGCGCCGTCCCCCGCCCGCACCAGGGCGTGGCCGTCGGGAAACCACGCGACGTGGCGCCTGTGACGGACCGTGGACGCGGTATCGCCGACGTCGTCGAGCTGGCCGACCCTCGCGCCGTCGCTCGTGCGGCGGATCACACCCGAATTCGCATCCACGAGGAGCGCGCCGTCCGGTGAGGCCGACCAGCGCGCGTCTTGCTCGGGAAACTCCGCGATTCGTTGGCCGCTCGGCAGCGCGATCAGCCAGGTGGTGCTGCTCCTGCGCTGCACGACGAGGCGCCTCGCGGTCGCGATGACGTTGTCCACGCTCGCGCGCAGGGTACCCTCGGCGAGATACGCCCCGGCGTCGATGCGCTCGATCAACGCTCGTCGCACGTCGACGCGCACCAGGCCAGCGACCGAGGCCAGGATGACGCCGTGCCCCGACGTCGCCGCGTAACGGAGGTTGTCGGGCGGGACACGCGCGCGTGCGATCGTGGTCAACGTCGCCCCATCGACGACGTGAATCGCGTTGCGGAAGTAGACGATCCACGCGCCTTCGGCGCGAAAGAGGTCCATCGCCTCGCCGTCGGCGAGCTCGGTAAGGCAGCGCCCGTCCTCGGCGTCATGGACCCGGAACGATTCGTCGAGGACGCCGATGGTGCGCGCTGCCGGGCCCCACGACGCTATCCCGACAGGGCCCAGATCAAGGACGCTCGCCGGGGTGAGGCCGGCGGGCCGCACAGGCGCTCCCAGCGCGCGCCCGGAGGCGCCCCCTCTGGCGGCGAGCAAGAGCGATCCATCGGCGTCGAGCGCGATGAGCCGATCCTCCGCCACCACGACGGTGCGCAAGGTCCCGAGGCCGAGGTCGAGCTCCTCGAGCACATCACCGCCATCGGGCGAACGCCATGCGAGCGTCCCGTCGCTGCGGCCGATCACCGCGGCATCGCCGTCGCACCCGACCGCCACCGCGCGTGGATCGTCGATCGGGATCCGCGCCACCTGATTCCCGTCGTGGTCGAACCGAACGATCGCCTCGCCGCGAATGAGGAGCCAGGGGAATGCGAGGTCGACGCCCCCCCATTGCTCATCGACGAGAGCGTGGTCCGGCGTCACGCGTCCGATCCCCTCGGTCAGCAGGAGATCGGTCCTGATCAGGCAGCCGCTGTGACCGACAGCATGGATATCCACCTCATCGCTGTACGCGAGGTCATCCCAGGACAGGCTCGCAACGAGCGCGCCGCCCTTGTCGAGCCGATGGACGGTGCCCGTGGCGCCCACGACGAGGACGCCGCCGTCAGCGAGAAATCCGATGCCGTGGATGCACGGCGAATAGACGTCGGCGGCGCCATGGGGGACCTGTGGCGGGGCGTAGGTGAAGTGGTCACGCGCCCAATCGCCGACGTGCGCCACCTGATCCTTGGTGCCTATCGCGAGCCGCCCGTCCGTCGCCAGCGCGAGCGCGCTCACGTTCGCTTTCATGCGACGCGCGCCGAGGGGAGTCACCCCGTCGAGCGCCACGCCCGTCACGTGCTCGCCGTGGGCGATCGCGATGCCGCTCGGCCCGATAGCCCAGCGCGTGCCGCGCTCGCGCCTGAGCGCGCGTCCGTCATCGAGATCGATGATCAGGAGCACGGCGCCGTCGACGCGGGCGACGAGGCGGCCGTGGGCCGCCCCGATGCGATCGACGCGCTCGTACCTTGCGAGAGTTCGCCACATGAGCCCTCAGGTGGACGGCGCGCGCTTCACTCGGCCGGGTAGATCTCGTGCACGAAGTCGTGCATCTCCTCGAGCTCCCGGTAGAGCCGGCCGAGCCCGTCGACCTGGGCGCGCAGATCGAGCTCGACCTGCTTCGTGAGGATGAGGAGCGAGCGCAGGTAAGGCAGCTTGGCGTCCCCTGGAGGGGTCTTCGCGACCTTCTCCTGGAGCTCCACGAGCGACCCCTCGAAGAGGCGGGAGAGGTTCTTCAGGTCGCCGGCGCGCAGCATCGCCGAGACCGGCCCGGGCTCGGCGGCCGCGGCGCCGAGCTCGGCGAGCTCGTGCGCGCGCTCGCCCGGATCGTCGATCCCCAGGATGTTCATGAGCCCAAGGCGGAGCGCGGCGATCTCGTGACAGGCCATATCGGTTCTCTCCTATCCATCCTTCATTGCATGATGTCGTCGACGAGCCGGGCCACCAGCCGGTCGCCGAGCAGGTGCTCCTCGACGAGGTCCTTCGCGTCCTCCTCGCGGACGCCGCGGTACCAGACCCCGTCGGGGTAGACGGCGACCGTCGGCCCCTCGCCGCAGCGCCCCATGCACGACGTCCTCGTCACGCGGATCTGCTGCTGCTGGCCGGCCTGCTTCACGAGGCGGCGCACCGACTCGAGCAGCGCCAGGCTGCCGCGGTCGACGCAGTCGGCGTTGCCGCAGACGAGCACGTGCTTGCGCAGCGAGCGGTGGGCGTGCGGGTGGTTCGACGCCTGCGTGTGCGTGAGCGTGTGGCGCACGCTGTAGAGCATCGCCTTGAGCCCGCCGACCTCCCGGGCGAGCCCCGGCAGCGCGGTGCGGTACATGCACGTGTCGCAGGGGAGCGGCGCCTCGCCGGCGAACGCCTGGCGCGCGCGCTCGTCGATCAGGCCCTCGAGCGCGCTCGACCGGCCGAGGTGCGGCGCGAGCGACGCCCGGATCCACGGGTACGTCGACGAGAAGCGGTCGACCTGCTCGGCGAGCTTCGTCATGAGCCGCCCGGCGAAGAGGAAGTAGGGGACCACCACGACGCGCTCCGGCCGGTGCCGCGCGACCCGCTCCAGCGTCTCCTCGACCGAGGGCCGGGTGATGCCGATGAAGGTCGGCTCGACGAGCTGGAGCCCGCGGCCCTCGCCGATGAGGCGCGCCGTCTTGCAGAAGTCGCCGTTCGCGTCGGGGTCGCTCGACCCGCGCCCCACGACGACGAGCGCCGATCGGGCCCGCGCCGCCGGGTCGGCCGGCAGCGCGGTCGCGGCGCGCTCGAACGCGAGCTCCGCGAGCGCCGGGTGCACGCCGAGCGGCCGCGCCGCCGAGAAGCGCACGCCCGGGTGCGCGGCCCGCGCCCGATCGAGCGCGAGCGGGATGTCGTTCTTCACGTGCCCCGCCGCGAACAGGAAGAGCGGCACGACAGCCACCCGCGACGCCCGCGCCGCGAGCGCCGCGAGCGCGTCGGCGAGGTGCGGCGTCGCGAGCTCGATGTAGCCGTGCTGCACGGCGATCCCGGGCCGCGCCGCGGCGTAATCGGCCACGATCGCCTCGAACTCGGCGTTCGACGCGGCGTCGCGGCTGCCGTGGCCGATCAGCAGGAGACCGTCGTCATGCACGCGAGCGCCTCCTCCAGGGTGAGCGGTAGGCCCGCGCCGCCCCGCGGCGGCACGGGGGTCATCCGGGTCCAGAGCTCGGCGACCCACGGCCGCCGCACCCGCGCCCGCGCGAGGAGCTCTCCCCGCGCGAACACCTCGCGCGGCGGCCCGTCCGCGAGGACGTGACCGTCGCCCAGCAGGACCGCGCGCGTGGCGAAGAGCGGCACGAGATCCACCGCGTGTGTCGCGGTGACCAGCGTGGTCCCCTGCTGCTCGGAGAGCGCGCGCAGCGTCTGGCACAGGGCGAGCTCGCCCTCCGGGTCGAGCCCCGCGGTCGGCTCGTCGAGCAGCAGCACCCGCGGCCGCATCGCCAGCATCCCGGCGATGCACGCGCGCTTGCGCTCGCCGAAGCTCAGCGCCTCGATGGCTCGATCGGCGAGGTGCGCGATCTGCACGGCGGCGAGCGCCTCCTCGGCGCGGCGCCGCGCCTCGGGCGCGGGCAGGCCGAGGTTCCTCGGGCCGAACAGGACGTCGTCGAGGAGCGTCGCGCCGAGCAGCTGGTCGTCCGGGTCCTGGAGCACGAGCGCGGCGCCCGCGGCGACGGCGTCCGAGGGCGAGCCCACGCGGCGGCCGGCGATCTCGACGCCGCCGCCGGGCGCCGGGAGGAGGCCGACGAGCGTCCGGAGCAGCGCTGTCTTGCCGGCGCCGTTGCCGCCGAGCACCGCCACGGACTCGCCCTCGGCGACGTCGAGGTGCACGTCGCGCAGCACGGGCTCGCTGTGCCGGTAGCCGAGCCGGGGGGCGCGCAGCGCGATCGCGATCATCCGGCCTCTCCCGCGGCGACGCTGAGCCCGAGGGCCGCGAGGGCGGCGGCGGCGAACGCGAGGTTCGCGGCGGGCGCGCTCGTCCTTCGGTCAGCGACGGGGAGCTTCCCGTGGTAGCCGCGGAGCTGCATCGCGAGCGCGGCGCTCTCGGAGCGCTCCAGCGTCCGGAGCGCCACGACGCCCGCGACGGCGCCGGCCGAGCGCGCGGCGGCGCCGGGGCGGGTGAACCCGCCGCGGAGCGCGGCGGCGCTCCACGCGCTGTCGGCCGCGCGCTGGAGCACGCCGGCGAAGCGCCGCGTCAGCGCGAGCAGCTCGACCAGGGCCGCGGGGACGCCGAGCCCGGCGAGCGCCGCCTCGATCTCGGCGGGCGCGGCGGCGCCGGCGAGCCAGCGGAGCACCGCGGCCGCCGCGAGGACGCGCGCGCCGATGGCCACGGCGCGGCGGGCCCCCTCGGCCGTGATCGCGTCGACCGGGAACGGCGCGCCGGGGAAGAGCGGCGCCCCCGGCGTGAGCGCGAGCGCGAGCGCCGCCGCGACCACGCCGATCCACGCCGCGGGCGCGGCGGCGCGGAGGACGGCGCGCGCCGGCGTGCCCTGGAGGCGGAGGGCCGCGCACGCGAGGAGGAGCAGCGCGGCCGGGGTGACGGACGAGCGCGCGCCCGCGGCGACGCAGCACGCCGCCACGGCGGCCCCGAGGCGGAGCCGGGCGTCCACGTCGCGGAGCCGCGCGGGGGAATCAGTCCGCACGGAGGCCTTCGCCGCCGGCCTTGCCCGCGGGCGCGCCGGCGCGCTCGACGAAGAGCACGCGCGAGAAATAGCCGAGGGCGAAGCCGGCGAGGAGCCCCGCCCAGAGGAACGCGAAGAGCAGGAGGTCGCCCTCGAGGCCCGCGAACAGCGGCCCCGTGTCGTGGCGCCCTGCGTCCTCGGCGACGCGGCGGACCACGGCCTCGTCGACGCCGTCCCAGGACGCGTTGCCGCAGGCGGCGAGCCAGAGGGAAGCGGCGAGCTGGAGCGCCGCGCGCGCGCGCCGCGCGAGCAGCGCGGACATCGGGCGCTGTCCGAGCCGCCGCATCACGACGCCCTCGGGGCGAGCCGGACGACCTGGAGCCGGTCCAGGATGTCGGGCCGCCGGGCGCGCAGGAAGGCGAGCGCCCCCGCCGTCATGACGCCCTCGAGAAGGCCGAGCGGCAGCTGGGTGGGGACGAAGGCGAGGGCGACACCCGTGAACATGGACGTCACCGACCCCTCGCCCGAGAGCCCGAGCGCCAGCGCGAGCGCCGTGGTGGCGTAGGTTGCCCAGTCCGACGTCACGCCCGCCAGGAACCCCGCGACCCACAGGTTCGCGCCGCAGCGCCGCGCGAGATGGAAGGCGAAATATCCGGTGAAGGCGCCCGCGATGCCCATCGACGCGACGTCGGCGCCGAGCGTGGTGAGGCCGCCGTGCGCGAGGAAGAGGGCCTGGATAAGGAGCGCCACCACGGTGACGAGGACGGTCATCCAGGGGCCGATGAGCACCGCCGCGAGCCCTGTGCCGCACGGGTGGGAGCAGGTCCCGGCGGTCGGCACCGGCACGGGCATGCACGAGATCGCGAAGACGGCGGCGGCGATGAGGCCGACGAACGGCTTGTAGAAGGTGTCCTGCTGGGTGCGGCGCCGGAGCAGGTGGAGGGCGATCGCGACGAAGGGCAGGGCGAGCGCGTTCCAGACGGCGCACCAGCCGAGCGGCAGGACGCCTTCCGCGAGGTGCATCGCGGCCGCGGGCCGGGGCGAGAGGAGCGTCCCTATAGACACGGCGGCGATCGACACAGCGCGGCCGTGAAGACCGATTTCGGCGCTCCGGGTGAAGTCCGCACCCGAACGCCACGAAGACGTGCGCAAGCTGCACCTCGTGGGGGGCTCGGGTAGGTCTCCCGGCTCATGGGTTCAGGGAGCTGATCGAGCTCCCTGCGCTGCGTCCACCTTCCCAGGCCTTTTCCAAGGAGGCCCAGTGGTCTTCGGAGGCAGCTCCCCACTCACGGTGGCGGGACCGCGCCGGTTTTGCACCGGCTTCCCTGTTATGCCCCGGAGGGCACCCGAGGAATGGATTGTCAGGCCGGTGCTCGGTAATCCCGTTTCGCGCCCGGCGTCAAGGACGTCGCGCCCCGATCGCCGAGGAGGTGCTCAGCGGGCGCTGCATGCGGCACGGCATGTCAGACGAGCTTCCCGTCGAGCGCGGGCCAGCTCCGCCTCGCGCGCGCTGCCTTGCGCGTCGGCCTGCGCGTCTTGGCGACGCGATCGCGGGAGCCGGGCGCGCCCACCTGAGGGCGCGGACCGGGCGAACCCGGGTGCGTCGACCCGGGGGCGCGAGCTTCCGCCTTGCGCGGTCCGGCTCGCCGCGGCCCGCCGCGAGCGCCCTCGTCTACAGCGTCGGTGCGGCGGTGATGCCCGCGCAGGTGGGCACCCCGCCCTCGGGGGCGCTGCCGAGGCGCACGAGGCCATCACTGCCGAGGCGCGCCGCGCGCCCGTCGGCGCCCCATCGAGCAGACATGGACGCGCCGGCGAGCGATCGAGGCCCTGTGATGCGATGGCCGAGAAATTGACCCAGACGCATCATGCGAAGAGTCGTCGAGCACACGTCTTGAATTATGTCCGCCTTAGATAAAATCTGTTTACTTTATCGCCGCGAGGGTCCAGCGCCTGTCGCGGGCTGCGCCCGCATGGGGTCTCTCGTGCGCTTGAATACAAGGCGCCGGCGCGTTCTTTCCGCAGTGTGCTTTGTTCGTCCTGGCTCTTTACTCGGGAGCAGGTGTCCGGTGTACGGCCCGTTGCCTCGTGGCATCTCTTATTGAAGAGATGGGGGATTTCGTGTTCGCTCGTCTCGGAATGCGAGACGAACGCTGCGCTGAGCGCTGTCTTCGGTGGAGGGGTATGCCCGGCTCGAACGTGAATTCCCGCAGAGCTGGTGGTTGTGGGTCGCGCGCCCGCCTGGCCGTCTTCGCGCCTTGAGCGCTCTGCTCGCTCGGCGTGCAGGCGTTGCACTTTGTTATCGACAACGCGCTTGCGGATGCCACAATCTGACTACCGCATGCGCACCGGCGCGGACCCCCCAGCCCGGAGCGCATGCGGTCTTGTTTCTTAGCACCGTGACGGACGTTCAAGACTCCGGCGCGGTGTCCCTGCCGCGGTCATTCTGGGCCCCCCTCCAGCGTGATGCGCGGTATTTTTTTGCCGTCGAGCGCGGTTCGCGCCTTCGGAGCTCTCACTTCCCGGTGAACGTGGCCTGCGATTTCGCCAGGAACGCTTTCATTCCAAGCTGTTGATCATCGCTGCCGAAGAGCGCGGCGAAGGCCTGGGCTTCCAGCTCGTTGGCGGCGGCGAGGTCGAGGCTCTCGCCGCGCAGGAGGACGCGCTTGGCGGCGGCGACGGCGAGCGGCCCGCGCGAGGCGATCTTGAGGGCGGTCTCGCGGGCGCGCGCGAGGAGCTCGGTCGCCGGGAAGACGGCGTTGACGAGCCCGATCGACAGCGCCTGCTGGGCGGTGATCATGTCTCCTGAATAGACGAGCTCGCGCGCGCGTCCGGGCCCGACCCGTCGCAGCAGCCGCTGGGTCCCGCCGAACCCTGGGATGACGCCCAGGTTCACCTCGGGCTGGCCGAGTTTGGCGCCTTCGGCGGCGTAGATGAAGTCGCAGGCGAGGGCGAGCTCGCAGCCGCCGCCCAGCGCGAAGCCGTTGACGGCGGCGATCACGGGGAAGGGGGCAGTCTCGATGAGCTCGGCGAGCCGGTGGCCTGCGTCGGCGAACCGCTTCGCGGCGATGCTGTTCATGGCCGCCATCTCCGCGATATCGGCGCCGGCGACGAACGCCTTGCCGGCGCCGGTCAGCACCGCCGCGCGGACCTCGTTGCCGTCGGCGGGCGCGAGGAGATCGCGGAAGGCCGTGGTGAGCTCGCCGAGGACGGCGGGGTTCAGGGCGTTGAGTTTGTCGGGCCGCTGGATGGTCACGGTGGCGACGTGATCCGCGCGCTCGACGGCGACGAACTGGAGCGTACCGCGAGCAGGGGCCCCCGGCTGCTGTTCTTGAGCGGTCATGGAGCGTGGTTAGCAGCGCCCCGCGCCGGGGGGAAGCGCCTGCCGTGGGCCATGGAAGGCGTCATTCCGTGTCCGCCCGATCCCGCTGTGTCGAGGCCGTTGCCGAGCCGACGAGCGAGCGATTTCCAAGCGAGCGATTTCCAAGCGAGCGATTTCCAGAGGATGTCACGCGTCTGTTCCGGGACACGGCCCGTCGCTCGACGATCCGAACTCATCGATTGAGTGCGGGTGCGCGCGACGTGACGCCCCTGTCGCGAGCCCGCGTGCGATCGTAGTGAGTCGAGCAGACCGCCCGTCCTCCGAGCCGCACACCCGTATTCGCCTCGCGCGGCTACCGTCGTCGCTCCCCGTCATCATCCCCCCTGGATCCCCCCTGGAGAGAGCCAGGGAGGGAGGGGGTGCCGCGCGGGGGGCCGGCGGGGTAGGGCCCCACGAACCCGAGCGCCGGCCCGCTCCCTGCGACGCCCTCCCGGACCGGCCCCGCCGTTCAGCCGGCCATAGCCCCCCAAAAGGCGCGAGTTCGTGGGAGGGGCCCTACCCCGCCGGCCCCCCGCGCGGCGCCCCCTCCCTCCCTGGCTCCGCAGCAGCCGCCTACACCGCCCGCCCGCTCTTCTGCCCCTTCTCGTCGTACACGTAGAACCCCCGCCCGCTCTTCTTCCCGTACCACCCCGCCGCCACCAGGTTCCGGAGCAACGTGGCCGCCCGGTACTTCGAGTCCCCGAACTCCCGGTGCAGCACCTCCGCGATCGACAGCACCGTATCGAGCCCGATCAGGTCCGCCAGCTCGAGCGGCCCCATCGGGTGGTTCAGCCCGAGCCGCGCCCCTGCGTCGATGTCCTCCGGCGTGGACAGCCCCTCCTGGAGCGCGAAGCACGCCTCGTTGAGGAACGGGATCAGCATCCGGTTCACGATGAACCCGGGCTGGTCCTTCGAGGTGATCACCGTCTTGCCGAGCTCCACCGAGAGCGCCCGGACGGCCTCGTACGTCGCGTCCGACGTCTGGACCCCACGGACGAGCTCGACCAGCTTCATCAGCGGCACCGGGTTCATGAAGTGCATCCCGATGACCCGCTCAGGCCGCCCGGTCACCGCCGCCAGCCGCGTGATCGAGATCGACGACGTGTTCGACGCCAGGATCGCGCCCTTCGGCAGCGCCGCGTCGGCGAGCTTGAAGATCCCGCTCTTCACCTCGAAGTTCTCGGTCACCGCCTCCACGGCCAGGTCGACCCCGCCCAGGCCCGCGATCCCGTCGGCCACCGCGACGCGGCCGAGGAGCGCCTCCCGCGCCTCCGCGGCCAGCTTGCCCTTCTCCACCTGCTTCGCGAGAATGGCGGCGATCTGGGCCTTGCCCGACTCCGCCAGCGCCCTCGAGACGTCGCACAGGACCACCTCGAGGCCCGCGGCCGCGGCGACCTGGGCGATGCCTCGCCCCATCTGGCCCGCGCCGATCACCCCGAAGCGCTTGATCGTCGTAGCTTCCATGGCCGCGGTTGATAGCCGAACCCGAGAGCGCGGTGAACCGCCCTCGCCGCGGCCAGACCGCCCGACGGCCCGCCCGCTCGGACGTCCCCGCGCCACAGAAGCAGAAGCGCGCGAAAGCTCCGCCCCACCTTCCAGGCCCGCGGGGGCGAGGAACCTTGAAACCGTGTCGTCCGCCCGGCTATCTTCGCCCGGCCCGTGAACGGACCGGACCGAATTCGCGAGGTCCGCGGAGAGACGATGAGCGTTGAGACGATTCGGATGGCCCTTGGGCGTCTGCAGGATGAGCCCGAAAACGAGGCAGCCTGGAACGAGCTCGCGGAGGCCGTGACCGCTCCGAACAACGGCGCGGGCCCCGGGGACGTCGAGCGCCTGCTCGGCGCGGCGCGCGGGCGGCACGAGCAGCGGAAGGAATGGCAGGCCGTGGCCCGCCTCCTCGAGCTGGAGATCGCCCTCGCCGCAGGCAGCGCCGTCGAGCCCGCGATGCAGGCCGAGCTCGCCCGCGTCTACCACGAAGAGCTCATCGACGTCGACCGCGCGGCGGCCGCGTACAAGCGGCTGCTCGAGCTGCGCCCCGACGACGACGCCGCGGCCGAGGCGCTCGAGACCGACGCCTCGAAGCGCGAGCGGTGGCGCGACCTCGTGGACCGGTACGTGGCCGAGGCCGAGGGCGCGACCGACGGCGCCTTCAAGAGCGCGCTCTACACGAGCGCGGCCGACATCGGCTACCGCTACGGCCGCGTCGAGCTCGGCGCCAGGGTGGCGGAGCTCATCGAGCTCGCCCTCACGCTCGACCCGAAGAACCTCCGCGCGGCCAACCTCGCCGAGATCGCCTTCTCCACCGCGGGGGACTGGGACGCCGTCGTCCGCGTCCAGTCGATCGTCAAGGGCGAGGCCCAGATCAAGGAGGACCGCATCGCGGCGGCCGTCCGCGCGGCGCGCACCATCAAGGCCCGCCTGAGCGATCCGGCCCGCACGGTCGCGGCGTACGAGGAGCTGCTCGACCTCTCGCCCGGCCAGCCCGAGGCGCTCTCGTTCCTGACCGAGGCCTACTCCGCCGCGGGCGACTGGGATCGCCTGGTCGCCCTCTACGAGGACCAGCTCCGCAGCGGCGGCGTGAAGCCCGGCGAGGAGCTCGGCATGCTCGTGCAGATCGCCATGGTCCACTGGCGCATGCGCGGCCAGCCCCAGGCGGCCGAGCCCTATTTCGACCGCGTGCGCCGCGCCGACCCGGCGCACGCCGGGATGCTCAACTTCTACCGCGAGGTCCTCGAGCAGCGCGGCGACAAGCCGCGGCTCACGACGATCCTCACGGACGCGCAGCGCGCCGTGCCCGACGGCGCCGAGAAGCGCGCCATCGCCACGGAGCTCGCGCGGCTCGCCGAGTCGCAGGAGAACGCCGCCAAGGCGATCGAGCAGTACAAGTCCGTGCTCCGGACCGATCCGGAGAACCGCCAGGCGCGCGACGCCCTGAAGCGTCTCTACCTGCAGACCGAGGGGTACAACGCCCTCGTCGAGCTTCACCGGCAGGACCTGGAGCGCACGCCCGCCGACGACGTCGCCGGCAGGGTCGCGGTGCTCCGCGAGATCGCGGCGATTTACCGCGATCGCGCCAAGAACGACGCGGCCCTCGTCACGGTCCTCACCCAGATCGTCCAGCTCGACGACAAGGACGTCGACGCCGTCCGGGAGCTGACCCGCATCTACGAGTCGCTCGGGCGCTGGCGCGACCTGCTCTCGTACCAGCAGCGCCTCGCCGAGCTGACCGAGAGCCGCGCCGAGAAGGCGGGGCTCTACCGCGCGGTCGCGCGGCGCTGGTTCGACCAGTTCTCGAACGTCCAGAACGCCATCGCGGCGTACGAGGCGCTGCTCACGGTCGAGCCGATCGACGAGGAGGCGCAGCAGAAGCTCCGCGAGCTGTACCTGAAGCGGCGCGCCTGGCCGCAGCTCTACTCGCTCTACGAGCGCAAGCTCGAGGGCGCCGAGGGCGCCGCGAAGATCGAGCTCCTCGGCGAGATGGCCAAGCTCGCCGCCGAGCGGCTCGACCGCGGCGCGGACGCGATCGCGCTGCAGAAGCGGATCCTCGAGCTCGATCCGAGCGCCCCCGGGGTGCTCGACGCGCTGGAGAAGCAGGCCGAGCGCGAGAAGGACTTCGCCACGGTCGCCGAGGTGCTCGAGCGCCGCGTCGACCTCGCGCCCGACGACGCGGCGCGGCTCGTCTCGCTGCAGAAGCTCGGGGCCGTGTACGCCGAGCGCCTCAAGGATCCGGCCCAGGCGGCGCGGACGTGGCGGCGTGTGCTCACGCTCTCGCCGGGGCACGCGCGCGCGCTCCGCGTCCTGCGCGACGCGTACTTCGCCGCGGGCGACTGGGACGGGCTCGAGGAGCTCTACGCCTCGCAGAACGACTGGGAGGGCCTCGTCGACTTCCTCTCGGGCGCGGCGGACAAGGCGACCGACCCGGCCACGAAGCTCGACATCTCCTTCCGCGCGGCCCGGATCTTCGAGGAGCAGCTCAAGGCGCCCGAGCGCGCGGCGCGCTCGTACGAGCGTGTGCTCAGCGTCTCGCCGAAGGACGCGCGCGCCGCGGCGGCGCTCGTGCCGATCTACGAGGAGGAGGAGAAGTGGGCCCGGCTGCCGGCGCTCTACGAGATCCTCCTCGACGCGACGGACGACGCCGAGGCGCAGGTCGGCATGCTGCGCAAGCTCGCGGCGGTGACGGGCGGGCCGCTCTCGGACAAGCCGAGCGCGCTCGGCTATGCGCGCCGCGCCTACGAGCTGAAGCCGGACGACGAGGGGCTCGATCTGCTCGAGGCCTGGTCGCGGGCGGCGGGCTCGTGGGGGCCGTTCGTCGAGGCGGTCGAGGGCCGGCTCCGGACGGCGGAGGACCTCGCGACCGACGTGCAGCGCACGCTTCGGCTGAAGCTCGCCGAGGTGTACGCGCGCGAGATGGGCAAGCTCGACGAGGCGGTGACCGTTTACCGCGGCCTCGTCGAGGACGACCCGTCCGACGAGGACACGGTGCGGGCGCTCGACGCGCTCCTCCGGGCGAACGAGCGGCAGGCCGATCTGCGGTGGCTGTTCGAGCTCAGGGCGAGCCAGGTCGGGGGCGAGGATCGCGCCGAGATCCTCGAGGAGTGGGCGACGCTCGAGGAGGAGGTCTTCGGCGACCCGGCGAAGGCGATCGAGCTCCTGCGCAAGGTCATCGCGCTGACGCCCGGGCGCATCAACGCGCTGCGGGTGCTGTCGCGCCTCCTGAACGCCGCGGGCGAGTACGAGGCGGCGTCCGAGATCGTGGCCACGCACCGCGACGTCAGCGAGGGCGACGAGCGGGCGCGCCGCGAGATCGAGCTCGCGACGCTCTACCTGGACCGGCTGGATCGGCCGGCGGACGCGTTCGAGGCGGCGGTGCGCGCGCTCGAGCTGTCGGCGCACGACCCGGACGCGATCGCCGTCCTCTCGCGGCTCGTCGAGCGCCCGGGGACGCGCGTGCGCGCGGCCAAGGTGCTCGCCGTCGAGTACGCCGAGACGGGCAACCACCGGCGCGAAGCCATGGCGCTCCGGGTCATCCTCGAGTCGGAGCGGGATCCGGCGCGGCGGCGGGAGCTCTACGTCACGCTCGCGAGCGTCGAGGAGACGAAGCTGCACGCGGCCGGGACGGCGTTCGACGCGCTCCTCCGGGCGCTGCACGAGTTCTCGGACGACATCGAGCTCTGGGATCGCGCCGCCGAGCTGTCGCGGCGCGCCGGCCGCCCGACCGACCTCGCGGAGGCGTACCGCGTGCACCTCGTCGCGGGCCGCACCGAGGGCGACAAGGTGCTCGGCAGCTCTGTGGAGGTCGAGCTCTGCGAGCGCGCGGCGAGCCTCCACGACGAGCAGCTCGGCGACCCGGAGGGCGCGAAGCCTTACCTGGAGCGGGTGCTGAGCCTCGACCCGAACAACCACCGCGCGTTCGAGCGGCTGAAGCAGATCCTGACGGCGGCCGAGCGGTGGGGCGAGCTCGAGGAGCTCTACGACCGCGCCGCGAAGGGCACGACGGACCAGAGCGAGCGCATCGAGCTGCTCAACGAGGTGGCGCTCATCGCCGAGGAGATCATCGGCGATGCGGCCAAGGCGATCGGCTACTACGAGCGCATCCTCGAGCTCGATCCGTTCTACACGGCGGCGCTCGACTCGCTGGAGAAGCTCTACGAGCGCGAGGGCCGCTTCCGCGACCTCGCGGCGCTCCTCGAGCAGCGCCTGAAGACGGCGACCGAGGCCGAGAGCGTCGAGATCAAGCTGTCGCTCGGCAGCATCTACCTCGACCGGCTGCACGAGCCCGAGGGGTCGCTCGGGCACCTCGAGGACGTGCTCCGGATCCGCCAGAACGACCCGAAGGCGCGCGAGCTCGTCGAGCGGCTGCTCGACATCGGGGCGCTCCGGCTCCGGGCGGCGCGCGTGCTCGAGGCGGTGTACGAGGCGCGGGACGAGATCCGGCAGCTCGTGCGGGTCCTCGAGATCCGGCGCCAGGGCGCCGAGACCGAGTCCGAGCGGCGCGAGCTGCTCCGCCGGGTCAGCGTGCTCCAGGACGAGCGGCTCAGGGACGACGCGGGCGCGTTCGCCAGCCTGTCGGAGCTCCTGCCGCTCGAGCCGGAGGACCTCGCCGCGCGCGAGCGGCTCATCGAGATCGGCCGGCGCCTCGGCGAGCACGAGCAGGTCGCCGAGGTGCTCACGGCGGCCGCTGACGCGTGCGGGACGGCCTTGATCCGCGGCGAAATCCTGATGGAAGTCGCGAGGATCTGCGAGGACCTCCTCGGCGACGCCGACCGGGCCGAGAAGGTCTACCGGCGCGTGCTCGCCATCGATCCGACCGATCCGACGCTGGTGATCCCGGCGGCGCAGGCGCTCGGCCGCATCTACGCGGCGAAGGAGCAGCACCAGGCGCTCGCGGGCGTGCTCGCGATCGAGGTGCGCCTCGAGGAGAACGTCGAGACGCGGCGGTCGCTCTACGAGCGCATCGGGACGCTGCACGAAACGGTGCTGGACGATCCGGCCAAGGCGATCGAGGCCTGGCAGGCGCGGCTCGGCGACGACGGCGCCGACGTGGCGGCGCTGGCGGCGCTCGAGCGGCTCTACGAGCGGACGTCGCAGTGGCGGGAGCTCGTCTCCGTGCTCCGGGCCCGGGAGCAGTCGACGACGGAGCCGGAGGAGCGGCGCCGCGCGATGACCAAGGCGGCCGAGACGCTCGCGCAGAAGCTCGCCGACGTGCCCGAGGCGATCAACGCGTGGCGCGCGGTGCTCGACGAGTTCGGCCCCGAGCGCCCGACGCTCGCGGCCCTCGAGGAGCTCTACGAGCTCGACGAGCGCTGGGTCGACCTCGCCGAGACGCTGGAGGTGGACCTGTCCCTCGCCGTGGAGACGCCCGCCCGGCTCGATCTGCTGGCGCGGCTCGGCGACGTGCGGCGGCTGCACCAGGCCGACGCGACGGGGGCGCTCGAGGCGTACCGCCAGGCGCTCTCGCTCGACCCGTCGAACGCGCGCTGCCGCGCGGCGCTCGAGGCGATGCTCGCGCGGGAGGACGCGCGGCGCGACGCGGCCGAGACGCTCGAGCCGCTCTACGAGGCGGACGGCGACGCCGAGCGCCTCCTCCGGGTCCTGGAGATCAAGGTCGAGACCTCGGATCTCCCGAGCGAGCGGCTCGCCACCTTGCAGAAGTCGCTCCGCACCGCGGAGGGGCCGCTCGGCGACACGTCGCGGGCGTTCGGCTACGCGCTCCGCGGCGTGCGGGAGGCGGCGGGTGAGCCCGAGGTGACGACCTGGATCGCCACGGTCGAGCGGCTCGGTGAGGCCACCGGGCGCTGGTCCGAGGTGTGCGAGCTGTTCCAGCGCATCGCGCCGGACATCGTCGACGGCGACGTGCAGCAGAACGTGCGGCTGCGGGTCGGCGAGCTCGCGCGGCACAAGCTCGACGACCGCGAGCTCGCGGTCGAGCAGTACAAGAAGGCGCTCGAGGCCCGAGGGGACGACCGGCGGGCGATGATCGCGCTGGAGGAGCTCTACGGCGAGGCGCGCGACGCAGGGCGGCTGCTCGAGATCCTGAAGCTCCGGGTCGAGCACGCCGAGAGCGACGAGGAGAAGACGGGGCTGCTCTTCCGGATCGCCGAGCTCGAGCGGGGCCCGCTCGGGGACCAGGCCGGCGCGATCGCGACCTACGAGACGATCCTCGACATCGCGCTCCACCCGGACGCGATCGCGGCGCTGGACGGCCTCTACCGAGAGGCGGGGCGCTTCCAGGACCTCATCCGGCTCTACGAGCGGCAGCTCGACGTGCGCGCCGGCGACCTCGCCGAGCTGCACGTCAAGATCGCGCTCGTCGCGCACCGGCACACCGAGGACCTGCAGCGCGCGTTCGACGAGCTCTCCGAGGCGCTGCTCATCGATCCGGCGCACGAGGGCGCGGTCTCGCTGCTCGAGGCGATCCTCGAGGGCTCGGCCGAGGCGGAGCACCGGGCGCGCGCCGGGGAGATGCTCGAGCCGGTGTACCTGCGCCGGGCGGACTGGAACCGGGTGAAGATCGCGCTCGACGCGCGCCTCGCCGCGAGCCAGGACCCGGTCGAGCGCCGCGATCTGCTGCAGCGGCTCGCGACGCTGCACGAGGAGCAGCTCGAGGATTACCGCGCGGCGCTGGAGACGGTGGCGAAGCTCCTCCACGAGGACCTCACCGACGAGGGGGTCTGGGCGGAGCTCGAGCGGCTCGCGAAGGTGGCGAGCGCGGAGCGGCGGCTCGCGGAGATCTACGCGGCGGAGCTCGGGGAGCTCACCTCGGACGACGCGTCGAGCGCGAAGCTCAGCCGGCGCACCGGCGAGCTCTACGCCGAGCTCGGCGACGTGGCCGACGCGCTGCGGTGGTACCGGCGCGCGCACGAGTTCGAGCCGGACTCGCGCGAGCTGTTCGACGCGATCGACGGGCTGCTCGTCAAGGAAGGGCGCCACGCCGAGCGCATCCAGCTCTACCGC
The DNA here is from genome assembly GCF_051521405.1 of Sorangium sp. So ce726. Taxonomy (NCBI): domain Bacteria; kingdom Pseudomonadati; phylum Myxococcota; order Polyangiales; family Polyangiaceae; genus Sorangium; species Sorangium sp. So ce726. The sequence goes on from NZ_CP150349.1 coordinate 365,661, forward strand.
GCGGCGCTCGACTACCGGAAGGACGAGGACCGCCTCGACGCCCTCCACACGATCGCGCGCCTGGAGCGGACGGAGCTCCGCGAGCCCGCGCTCGCGATCGAGACGTACCGCGCGGCGCTCGACGTCGACGAGAACGACGCCCGGGCGCTCGACGCGCTGACGGAGCTCTACCGCGAGCTCGACCGGCCGCGGGACCTCGCCGACCTCTACCTGCGCAGGGCCGAGGCGGCCCCGAACGGCGAGCGGGCGGCGCCCTACCGGCTCGCGCTCGCGGCGCTGCTGCGCACGCGGCTCGAGGACACCTCGGGCGCGATCGATCAGCTCGAGGCGATCGTCGGCGAGGTGCCCTCGCACGCCGAGGCGATCCGGGCGCTCGAGGCGCTCATCCAGGACCCGCAGCACAAGGCGCGGGTCGTCGAGATCCTCGGGCCGCTCTACGAGGGGGCGGACGACTGGCGGCAGCTCGTCCGGCTCAACGACGAGCGGTTCGGCCTCGCCTCGGACGCGCGCGAGAAGGTCGCGGTGCTCCGGGAGACGGCGAAGCTCTGGGAGACGCGCGGCAACGACGAGCTGCGCGCCTTCGACGCGACGCGGACGGCGTTCGGCCTCGATCCGGACGACGGCGAGACGCGCGGCGAGCTCGAGCGGCTCGCCGAGCAGCTCGGCGCCTGGGAGGAGCTCGCGGAGAGCCTCGAGGCGGGCGTGAGCACCACGTCGGACGAGCTCACGAAGCGCGAGCTGCTCTCGTCGCTGGCCAAGGTCTACGACACGCGCATCGACGACCCGCGCCGGGCGCTCCGCGCCTACGCGCGCCTGTCCGCGCTCGATCCGAGCGATCCCGAGCCGCTCGAGCAGATGGACACCCTGGCCGTGCTGCTCAGCGACTGGGACACGCTCATCTCCGTCCTCGAGAAGAAGAGCGAGATGGCGTCGGACGAGGAGAACGCCTCGATCTGCCGGCGCATCGCCGAGACCAAGCTCGAGATGCTCGAGGACACGGAGGGCGCCATCCAGGCGTACGAGCGGGCGCTCGAGCTCGATCCCGAGAGCGCGATGACGATCGACGCCCTCATCGAGCTGCACGAGCCGCGCGGCGCCGCGAGCCGCCTCGTCGAGCTGTACGGCCGGCGCGTCGAGCTCGCGGGCCCCGACGAGGAGGAGCTGCGCTACGACCTCAACGTGCGCGCCGCCGAGCGCTACGAGCGGGATCTCTCGAGCCCGCGCGACGCGATCGCGGCGCTCAACGCGGCGCTCGAGGCGAAGCAGGGCGATCCGGCGGTGCTGTCCTCGCTGGAGCGGCTCTACCGGGCCGAGCGGATGTGGGACGAGCTCCTGTCGAACCTGATGCTCCAGGCGAGCGCGGCCGCGGACAGGGACGCGCGCATCAAGCTGCGGACGGCGATCGGCGACCTCTACGCGGGGGAGCTGGAGAGCCCGAGCGACGCGATCGAGCAGTACCGGCTCGTCCTCGACGAGGACGCGGTGAACAACCACGCGATCCAGGCGGTCCGCGCCATCGGCGAGGGCCGGGAGGAGCTGCGGCTCGACGCCGCCGAGGTGCTCGAGCCCGTCCTCCGCGCGGCCGGCCGCCACGAGGAGCTCGCCGCCGCGCTCGAGCTGCGCCTGCGCGCGCAGACCGAGCCGGCCGACCGGGCCGCGACCCTCCGGGCGATCGCCCTCGTGCAGGACGTCCAGCTCGGGCGCCCGCTCGAGGCGGAGCAGGCGCTGCTCCGCGCGCTGGAGGACGCGCCGGACGACGCGTCGCTGCACGGCGAGATCGAGCGGCTCGCGGAGCGCACGGACGGCTTCGGCCGCTACTGCGACGCGCTCGCGCAGCGGGCCGCGGCGACGTTCGACGCGACGATCGCCAAGGACCTGTTCCTGCGGATCGGCCGCATCGCCGAGGAGAAGCTCGGCGACGACCGGCGCAGCGCCCAGGCCTACGCGAAGGCCGTCGAGCACGCCGGCGACACGCCGGAGCTCCTCGAGGCGCTCGATCGCCTCTACGGCCGCCTCGGCGACGAGCGGGCGCTCGCGGACGTGCTCGAGCGCCGCGTCGCGGTCACGCCCGGCGATCGCGACCAGGCGGATCTCTTCTACCGGCTCGCGGTGATCCAGATCGGGTCGTTCGGCGACAAGCCCCAGGGCCTGAACACCCTGCGGCAAGCGCTCGATCGCGCGGTCGATCACGAGCGGGCGAGCGGCGCGCTCGAGGCGCTCACCGAGGACCCGGCGCTCTTCGACGAGGCGGCCGAGGCGCTCGAGGGCGTCTACCGGACGCGGGGCGACAACGCCGCGCTGGCGCGCCTCTACGAGAAGCGCATCCGGTTCGCGCCGGGCGGCGCGGAGCGGATCCGCATGCGCCTCGACCTGGCGAAGGTGCTCGAGGTGCGCTCGAACGACCCGAGGGCGGCGCTGGAGACCCTCGAGAAGGCGCTCGCCGACGACCCGTCGGACCCCGACGTGCTCGGCGAGATCGAGCGCCTGGCCCCGCTGACGGGCGGCTGGGCGAGCGCCGCCTCCGCCCTGGAGCGGGCGGTGCGGGCCGGGACCGAGCTCGACGGCGACACGGCGCGCGACCTCTGGATGCGCATCGCCGAGTGGCAGAAGAACAAGGTGGGCGACGCCAAGGCCGCCGAGGCGGCGTACGAGGCGGCGCTCACGCACGATGCCACGAGCGAGCACATCCTGCGGTCGATCGAGGAGCTGCAGCGGGCGCCTGGGCGCGAGCGCGACCTCATCGGCACGCTGCGCCGGATCGCCGCCCTCGACGGCATGGAAGGGAGCGCGGGCGAGCTTCGCCGCGAGGCGAAGGAGCTGGCGGAGCGCGCGCTGGGCGACCGCGAGCTCGTCGAGGCGATCCTGCGCGAGATGATCGCCGCGGACGAGGGCGACACCTGGGCGCTCGCCGAGCTCACGAAGGTGCGGGAGGAGGCGGGCGACCACAAGGAGGTCTTCCGGCTGCTCGTGCGCCAGTCCGAGCTCTACGCTGAGGCCGAGCGCATCCGCGACGCGCGGCACGCCGCCGCGGCGGTCGCGCGCGAGCGGCTCGGCGACGACGCGGCGGCGATCGAGCTCTACGAGACGCTCTTCGAGGCGGATCCGGGCGACGCGCGCGCCGCGACGGCGCTGCGCGAGCTCTACGCGAAGGCCGGCAAGCACAAGGAGCTCCTCGCGCTGCTCGAGCGGCTCACCGACCTGGCGGAGTCGCCCGAGGCCCGCTCGGCGCTGCGCCTCGAGAGCGCGGAGATCTGCCTCTCGCGGCTCGACGCCGTGAGCGAGGCGACCGAGCACCTGCGCGCGGTCCTCGACGAGCAGCCCGACAACGAGAAGGCGACGGTCCTGCTCGCGCAGCTGCTCGAGAAGACCGGCCGCGACCAGGAGCTGTCGGACCTGTTCGTCACGCAGATCGAGCGCGCGAAGGACCGCGGCGACGTCGCGGCGGAGCTCTCGTACAGCGTTCGCCTCGGCGAGGTCTACGAGGCGCGGCTGAACGACACGGCGCGGGCGATCGAGACCTACCGCGCGGTCCTCGAGCGCGAGCCGCGCCACCACGGCGCGCTCCTCGCGCTGGCGCGCCTGCACGAGCAGCGCGGGGAGAAGGGCGAGGCGGCGCAGCGGCTCGAGGTGATCCTCGAGGACGCCCGCGCCGCGGAGGCGGTGGCCACGGCGCTCCGGCTCGCGGATCTGCACCGGTCCCTCGGCGACGAGGGCGCGGTCCGGCGCGTGCTCGAGCGGGGGCTCGCGGCGGACGGGTCGGCGCAGGAGATCAGGAAGCAGCTCCTCGCCCTCTACGAGAAGCAGCAGGCCTTCACCGAGCTCGCCGATCTCATCACCGGCGACGCCGAGACGGCCGCGCAGCCGGCCGAGAAGGTGGCGCTCTACCGCAAGGCGGCCGGCATCCACCTGGCGAAGCGGAACGATCCCGGCCGCGCGGCGGACCTCCTGGTCAAGGCCACCGAGCTCGTGCCGGGCGACCGCGAGCTCCTGCTCGCGCTGTGCGACGCGTACAGCGCCTCGGGCCGCGGCCAGAAGGCCGCCGAGGCGCTCCAGCAGATCGTCGAGTCCTACGGCGGCCGCCGTTCGAAGGATCTCGCCGCGATCCACCACCGCCTCGCCAAGGCCTACCTGGCTGAGGGGCAGCGGGAGCGGGCGCTCGCCGAGCTCGACATCGCCTTCAAGATCGACCCGGGCTCGATCGCCATCCTCCGCGACCTCGGCGTGCTGGCGCTCGATCTGTCGGAGTCGGGCGACGACGCGGCGAAGGCGGCGCACATCGATCGCGCGCAGAAGACCTTCCGCGCCCTGCTCCTCCAGAAGCTCGACGAGGGCGCGCCGATCAGCAAGGGCGAGGTCTTCTATTACCTCGGCGTGATCAGCCATCGTCAGAACGACGACAAGAAGGCGATCCAGATGCTGGAGCGCGCGCTCGACAACGAGCGCGACTTCGCCCCGGCGAAGGAGCTCCTGGCGCAGCTCAAGAAGTGACGTAATCTCGCCGCGTGACGCGGCTTGTCAGCATCGACGGTGTCATCCACCGGCCGGAGGAGGCCAGGGTCTCGGTCTACGACCGCGGCTTCCTCTACGGCGATAGCGTCTTCGAGACCATCCGCACCTACGGCGGCGAGCCGTTCGCTCTGGAGGAGCACCTCGCCCGCCTCGAGCGCTCGGCCGAGCGGATCGCGATCGCCCTGCCGATCCCGCGCGACGAGCTCGGCCGCGAGGTTGTTGCGCTGCTCCGCGTAGCGACCGCAGCCGGGAGCGCCGGGGCCACGGAGGGCTCGGCGGGGGCCCCGGGCTCGGCTTCCGGCGGCGGCTCGGCCGCGCCGCTCGAGAGCACCATCCGCGTGATGCTGACGCGCGGCAGCGGCCCGCTCGGGCTCGATCCCGCGCTCGCGGGCGCGCCCCTCCGCGTCATCCTCATCGAGCCGCTGAAGCCGCTGCCGGGCGCGCTCTACCGTGAGGGGATCTCGGCCGTCACGATCCGCACCCAGCGGGCCGGCGACGCGGCGCCCGGCGCCAAGGTCTCGAACTACCTCGAGAGCCTGCTCGCCCTGCGCGATGCGCGGGCCGCGGGGGCGCACGAGGCGCTGATCCTGGATCCGTCAGGTCATGTCGTGGAGGGCACGACGTCCAATGTCTTCCTTGTCGAGCGGCGACCCGTGGTGCGCGAGGGCGCTGGGGACCCGGGGCACCTGCTGATCACGCCGCCCAAGGAGGCGGGGATCCTCGTCGGCATCACCCGGGCCCATGTGATTCACGTCGCGGGCGAGCTCGGCATGCCGGTGTGCTGCGAGCCGGTCACGATGGCCAGGCTCCTCGCCGCAGAGGAGGCGTTCATCACCTCGAGCCTCCGCGAGATCGTCCCGCTCGTCCGCGTGGACGCCCTCACGATCGGCGCAGGTGTCCCCGGCCCGAAGACCCGGGCGCTGCATGCCGCTTTCCGCAAGCGGGTGGGTGCTGGTGCGATTCCTCTCCCGTGGGAGGCGCCCTGAGCCCGCTGTAGCCGGCTCGACAGCGTCGAAATCTTGCGATCCATGACGTGCCGCTCGGAGCGCGCGTCCAAAGAACTGGTCGGCACGTTCCCTGCGCGGGTCGGATGGGGCTCGCACTTCGCCCGCCGTACAATCTGCCCGAGAGGAATCCATGATGAATCGCTCGCTTCGAATCGCCTGCTTCCTGGTGTGCTCCGTGTCCGCTGCAGCGACGGCCGGGTGTGCCCTGAGCATCGACGACAACTCCATCACCGCTGAGACCCTCGTGCGTTACGAGGGCAGCAAGGAGAGCGCGCGCGTCGACTACCTACCGACCCAGAGCGTCCGCATCGTGAGCGAGAACGGCGACGTCGAGGTCGTCACCGGGGACGTGAGCGAGGTCGAGGTCACCTTCTCCCCGTTCACGATGCGCAAGAAGGACGAGAACCAGATCGCGGTGGAGGAGATCGAGAACGACCTCGAGCTCTCCGCGATCACCGACGGCGATGTCGTGATCTCGACGCAGCGCGTCTCGGGCGGGTGGGGAGGGCTGGGCGCCGATATCCAGGTCGTCCTGCCCGCCGAGTTCGACGGCGGGCTCCGCGTCGAGCAGGACAACGGCGGCGTCGAGATCAACCTGGACGGCGCTCCGTCCCGCGGCACCACCGTGGTGAGCGACAACGGCAGCATCGATGTGGTCGGCGCGCGCGGCGCGATCGACGTGGCCACCGACAACGGCCACGTCTTCGTCGACCTCGACGCGTGGAGCAGCTCCGATGGTGGGATCAGCTCCGGCAACGGCGCGATCGAGCTCTCGGTGCCGGCCGGGGTGGACGGGACGATGACCGCGCAGACGCTCAACGGCGACGTCGTGGAGCAGGGCATCCCCTCGACGTGGGCCACCGCCGGCGAGGGCAGCGCGACGTCGTACACGATGGGTGACGGCGACGGCGGCCTGCTCGAGCTCTTCACCGAGAACGGCGACATCACCATCGCGGTGAAGTAGCTGCGCCAGGACAAAAGCCGAGAGGCGAGCGCCGGGTCGCCCCGGGCTCGCCTCTTGGTCTTTGTGTCACCGGCTTCGTAGGACCGGCGCGCCGGCGGCGCCGGCGCTCCCGATCACCCGCCGGTCGACGGCTGGGCCTCGGCCTCGGCGCCGGAGCCCTCGGCGGGCTCCTCGCCGCCCGCCGCTGCGTCCCTCGCGGGCGGGACAGCGCCGGCCGGGACCGGGATCCGCAGCTGCCCGCCGCCCTGCTGCGCCAGCACGCCGAGCGCCTTCTGGAAGAAGGCCGCCAGGAAGGGGATCTCCCGCGGCGGCGAGGTGATCAGCCCGGCCTCCTTGACGGCGCGCGCGACGGCGAGGGCGGTGGTGGCCGCCGCGTCGCCCTTGCGCGCCCGCAGCGACACGGCGCTGCTTCGCATCCGCGTCGCGAGCTGCCCGCGCACCTCGGGCGAGAAGAACCGGTCGGTCGCGAGCTCGATCTCCTCTCGCAGGGCCGTGTTCACCAGCCCGGGATCGCGCATCCCGGCGGCTCCGAGCCGCTGGCCGACCTTCTGCAGGAGCTCGTCGAGCGCCGGCCGCGCGGGCAGCCAGTGCCGGAACTCAGGCTCCTCGTGCAGCGCGGCGGAGCCAGCGACCTGCGCCGTCACCAGCTCGTCCGTCAGGCTCTCTTCGAGGTCCGCCACCGGGTGCCTCGGCTCGGCGTCCGGCGCGGGCTCGATGAGATCGCGACATCCCTCGAACCCGAGCGGCACGACCTGCCCCGACACCGCGTTCTGCCGCTTCGCGGCCGCGATACGGTGGCGCGCCCACTCCAGGGAGATCGGGACGGGCGCCGTCCCCAGGTTCTCGTACGCGCGCGCGCGGCCCTCCTTGATCTGCGAGCCGCTGAGCCACCCCGCGCCGGCGTGCAGCACGCCGACCGAGTCGCGCACGATCACCTCGGCGATCCGGTAGCGGCCGCTGGTGTCGCGGCTCGTGATCGCGATGGCCTCGGTTCCGCTCGAGTCGGGCGGGATGAGCGTCGCCTCGACCACCTCGGCGCGCTCCTCCGCGAGCCGCACCACGCGCGGGCGCGTCGGGATCGTCGCCCCGCGCGACTTGAGCACGTTGAGCGCGCGCCGCGCCGCCTTCCGCGCCGCGCCGGAGGCGTCCTCCGACTCGGCCGCCGCCGCGATCGCCTCCGCGTTGGAGGCGCCGAGCCAGGCGTCGACGAGCGCCGGCGCGGCGTCGCCCGCTGACTTCAGCGCCTCGAGCGCCCGATCCCAGCCCGCCGCGAGCACCTCGGCGTCGAAGTCGACCTTCGCCGCCCCGGCGCTCGGGCTGCCTTCCGGGCGGGCGCCGCCCTCGGCCTTGCTCTTCGCGGTGGCCGCGGCCTGCTGGGCCTTCGCGGTGCGCGCGCCGAGCGCCTCACGCGCCGTGAGCGCCGGCTTGTCCGCTGTTGCGACCGGCTTCGCCTTGGCCGCCGGCAGCGCGAAGAGGAGGTGCGCCGGCTTGGCCGGGCCCTGCGGCTGCCGGGCGCTCTTGCCCGTCACGACCGTCGCGGCCGCGCCCTGGCCGACCACGGTCACCATCCGGTCGCTCTGCTGCTGCTTCGCCGCGGCGGGCGCTCGTCCTTCGGCGCCTCCGGGGCCCTGCGGCCGCCCGCCTTCTCCAGCCGGCCGCGCCGAGAAGCCGCGGTCGGGCCTCGGCCCGCGCTCGGGGCGCGGCCCGCGGTCGGGCCTGGGCCCACGGTCGGGCCTGGGCCCGCGGTCGGACCAGGGGCGGTCGGGGCGCGGACCGCGGTCGGGGCGCGGTCCGCGGTCGGGCCTCGCGCCCTGCTCTGCGCCTGCGACCTGCGCCTCTCCAGGGGCCCGCTCAGGCCTGGGCCCGCGGTCGGGCCTGGGCCCGCGGTCGGGGCGCGGCCCGCGGTCGGGCCTCGGTCCACGGTCAGGGCGCGGGCCGCGATCGGGCCTGGGCCCGCGGTCGGGCCTCGGCCCGCCGGATGCCGCGGCGGGCCGCTCGGGCCTGGGCGCGCGGTAGTCGCGCACCACCCGCGGCGCGGCGGCCGGCGGCGGCGCAGCGTCCTCGGTCGTCGGCGGCGGCGGCGCGTCTGCGAGCGCCGGCCGCTTGCGGGGCGCGATGACGTCCAGCAGCGAGCCCTGCGCTTCCTTTGCGGCGGCCTTTGCCGAGGGACGCGACGCCTCGCCTGCCGGCTGCGCCGGCGCGCCCTCGGAGGGCTCGTCGGCCCGCTTCACGCCGCTGGCGCCGCTCGCGCCGACGGACGTGCTCGCCGAGCGGACGACCCTCCGCGCGCGCGGCTTGTCTCCGCTCTCTGCATCGGGGGCGCCCTCGCGCGCAGATTCGGAAACTGCGCTGGCGGTCCGCTCCGTGCTCTCGCTCTCGTTCTTTGTGCTCATGTCGAGGCTCCCGGGGACATATTGGAGATGGGGACCGCGGCGCGGCTCCCCGATTATCGCGAAAGATGGGCAACAGCTTCGATCTCGACGGCGGCGCCCTTGGGCAGCGCCGCCACCTGCACCGTCGCCCGTGCGGGCAGCACGCCGCCGACGGCTGCTCCGTACACCTGGTTGACGATGGCGAAATCCGCGAGGTCCGTCAGGTAGATCGTGGTCTTCACCACGTCGCTCCAGCTCGCGCCGGCCGCGGACAGCACCTCGGTCAGGTTCTTGATCACCCGGGCCGTCTGCTCCTCGATCCCCCCGGCGACGAGCTCGCCCGTCGCGGGATCGATCGGGATCTGGCCGCTGCAGAACACGAGATCTCCGGCTTTGACGGCCTGCGAGTAGGGGCCGATGGCGCGCGGAGCCCGATCGGATGTGATGGCGATTTTGGACATGTCGACCTCTGAAATTCGTGAGCGCTTCGGCGTGAAGAACGCCCGCCCGCCCCGGCCCTCGCTCTCGTGGGCTGGGGCCGATTCTCGAGTTTCCTGCTAGCCGAAGCTCTTCCGGCCTTCGATGGCTCGCCCCAGCGTCACCTGGTCGGCGAACTCCAGATCTCCCCCGTGCGGCACGCCGCTGGCGATCCGCGTGACCTGGATCCCCATCGCGCCGAGCTCCCGCGCGAGCAGGAGCGCGGTCGCCTCTCCGTCGACGGAAGGCGGGGTGGCGACCAGCACCTCCCGCACCGGCTGCTCGGGGTCGCGCACGCGCGCCCGGAGCGCCTCGAGCGGCAGCTCCTCGGCGCCGACCCCTTCGAGCGGCGAGAGGAGCCGGCCGAGCACGAAGTACCGCCCGCGCATCGCTCCGCTCCGCTCGATCGCCAGGAGGTCCTGGACACGCGCGACCACGCACAGGAGCGCGCCGTCGCGCCGCGTATCCAGGCAAATGGCGCAGAGCGCCCGCCCGTCGTCGTCGAGCTCGGCGATGTGGCCACACCGGATGCACGGCCTGATGTGATCGCAGAGCTCGACGAGCTCGCCGCCCAGGTCGCGCGCGGTGTCCTCGCCGGCGGTCACGAGGAAGAGGGCGAAGCGCTGCGCCGTCTTCTCGCCGACGCCCGGCAGGCGCGCGAGCAGCTGGGCGACCCGCGACAGCCGGCCGGGCAGGCCGCCGGGGGCGCTCCGGAAGCCGGCCGCGGGCGCGCCCCGGTCGCCGTTCGGGACCTTCGAGGAGCCGGGGAGCGACGCCGGGGAGCGCAACGCCGTCAAGTGTGCATGCCGGGGAGCTTGACGCCGCCGGTCACCTTGGTGATCTCGGTCTCGACGAGCTTGTCGGCCGCGTCGAGCGCCGAGTTCGATGCGGCCACGATGGCGTCGAGCGCCATCTCCAGGCCCTCGCTGGCGAGGAAGGCGGGGTCGACCTCGATCCGGCGCACCTTGCCCTCGCAGGAGACCACGACGGTGACCTTGTCGCCGGCGGCGGTCGCGCTCACCTCGCGGTCCTTCAGCTCGCCCTTCACCTGGTCGATCTTGCGCTGCACGCGCGCCGCCTGGCGAACCAGCTCGTTCATTCCGCCGCGAAATTGCATATTCAGATCGGCGTCTATGCCGTGAACCGCGCCGCGCCGCAACCGTGAAGGGGAGGGGAACGGGGACGAGGTGGGGCGAGGGACGCGCGGCCCGCCGACGCAGCGCGCGGCCGTTCGACGCAGCGCGCGGCACCACGGGCGTCTCGCTTCCGGGGAGCGGGCGCCGGCCTGGCGCTCGCCGGCTCCGCTGCGGGGGCGTCCACTCTCCGCGGTGGACGCCCCTGTCCTCTGCGAGCGGACGCTTCCGTTTCCGCTTTCGCGCGCGGAGAGCTTCCGGGGCTGCCCGCTGCGAGCGGGCTCCTCCGTCTCCGTCTCTTCAGGGGCTCTTTCCTTCGGGGGCTGGTTGGCGCGTTCGGGAGGCTGGTTGGCGCGCTCTCCAGGGGCTCCTTGGCGCGGGCTGTGGCCCGCTCCCGGCCCTGGCGCGGGCGGGGTGCATTTTGTGCGGCAATTCTGGCAAACTCTCCGGAATGCAGGGCGACTTCCGTACCGGCCACAGCTGCGGCGACGCGCCCGCGAGAAGGTGCTAGTCGAGCAGCGTATGAGCTACGTCGTCCTCGCGCGGAAATGGCGCCCGCAGTCCTTCGAGGATCTCGTCGGACAGGAGCACGTCTCCACGACGCTCGCCAACGCCATCGCGCGGGATCGCGTCGCCCACGCGTTCCTCTTCACGGGCGTCCGCGGGGTCGGCAAGACGACGAGCGCCCGCATCCTCGCGAAGGCGCTGAACTGCGTCCGCGGCCCGACGGCGACGCCCTGCCAGACGTGCGCGCCGTGCGCCGAGATCACGGTCGGCGCAGACGTCGACGTCCAGGAGATCGACGGCGCGAGCTACAACGGCGTCGACGAGGTGCGCAAGCTCCAGGAGAGCCTGCCGTACCGGCCGGCGCGCGATCGGTTCAAGATCTTCATCGTGGACGAGGTCCACATGCTCTCGAACGCGGCGTGGAACGCGTTCTTGAAGACGCTCGAGGAGCCGCCGCCGCACGTGAAGTTCATCTTCGCGACGACGGAGGTGCACAAGGTCCCGGTCACGATCCTGAGCCGGTGCCAGCGCTACGACTTCAAGCTCATCGGGGCGCAGGCGATCGCGGCGCGGCTCCGCTGGGTGCTCGATCAGGAGAAGATCCCCGCCGACGACCCGGCGCTCAGCGCGCTCGCGCGGGAGGCGGCGGGGAGCATGCGCGACGCGATGAGCCTGCTCGACCAGGTGATCGCGTGGGTGGGGACGAGCGGCGATCGCATCACGGCCGAGGGGGTGGCGAAGGTGCTCGGCGTCGCCGACCGCGTCGTGCTGCACCGGCTCGCGGGGGCGCTCGTGGACGGCGACCCGGCGGCGTGCGTGCGCATCGTCGGCGAGCTCGCGCAGGAGGGGTACGATCTGCCCCACGTGGCCCGCGATTTCCTCGCGCACCTGCGCGATCTCGTGGTGGCCAAGGTCTGCGAGGATCCGGCGCCGCTCCTGGATCTCGCGGACGAGGAGGTCGCCGATACGCGCGCGCTCGCGGCGCGGGCGGACGCGGACGATCTCACGCGGCTGCACCAGGGCTTCTCGCGCGCGTTCGACGACATCGCCCGGAGCGGCCAGCCGCGCGCCTCGTTCGAGATGGCGCTCGTCCGGCTCGCCCGGAGGCCGCCGCTCCTGCCGATCGACGAGCTGCTGCGCCGCCTTGGCGATCTCGAGCGGCGCCTGAACGGCGGAGGCGGCGGCGGGGGTGGCGGCGGCGGTGCGCCGGAGCGCGGGCCGCAGCGGCCCGGCGCGCCATCCGGCGGAGCGGCGGCGCCCCGGCGCGGGGCGGCTTCGGCCGAGGCTGCGCCCGAGGACGCGCGCGCCTCCGGCATGGCGGCGGCCGGCGCAGCGAGAGCGAACGACGCAGCGGCGGCGAACGGCGTGGTGAGGGCGAACGGCGTGGCGGCCACCGGCGCACCGGCGAACGGCGTCGCCTTCGCGAGCGGCGCAGCGGGCGCGGGCGCGGCGGGGAGACCGGCGGGCGCAGCGGCGAACGGCGCGGCGGCGAGCCCCTTGGCGGCGGCGAACGGCGTGGCGGCGGCGAACGGCGTGGCGCGAGTGAACGGTGCGGCGGCTGTCTATGGCGCGCCGGGCGGGAGCGGGGTGGCGAGAGCGCACGGCGGCATGGCGGCGAACGGCGGTGTCGCGGGCACGTCGGCTGCCAACGTCGTCCCCTTCGTGAACGGCGCGCCGGGCGTCCACGGCGCCGCGACCAGCTTCGCGAGCGGCGGCGCCGCGCCGGCCTTTGCGAAGGCACCGCCGTTCGCGAGCGGCGCAGCCGCGCCCGCGTTCCGCGCCGACAGCGCTCCGCCACCGTCGCCGCGCGGCGCGCTGTACTCCGTTCCGCAGAGCGCGCCGCCGTTCGCGGCGCCGAGATCGAGCGCGCCGCCCGCGGCGCAGGGCCCGGCGCCAGCGTCGAGCGCGCCGCCCTCGGCGCAGAGCCCGGCGCCAGCGTCGAGCGCGCCGCCGCCGCCAGCGATGAGCGCCGAGGACCTCGCCACCTGGCGCGCGGTGATCGCCGCGGTCAGGGTGCAGCGGCCAGCGCTCGCCTCCGTCCTCGAGCACGCGGCGGTGCTGGAGCTCACGCCGACCCGCGTCGCCCTCGGTTATGAGGCGAACTCGTTCCTGTCCGGCCAGGCGACCGAGCCGGCGGCCCGCGAGCTGCTCGCCCGCGTCCTCGGCTCCCACTTCGGCGCCCCCGCCGAGCTGGTCTTCGAGACGATCACCCGCGGCAGCGCCGGACCGTCGCTCGCCCAGGTCGAGACCGCCGAGCGCAAGGCCCGCATCGAGGCCGCCAAGCGCGCCGTGGCCGACCACCCGCTCGTCACGGCCGCGATCGAGCTGCTCGGCGCGGAGCTCAAGGACGTGCGGCTCGCTCAGGACTTCGCGGAGGGGTGAGGGCCCCGCGTCGCCGCGCCATGCGCCCTGGTGCGACGAGCATGGCCGTGCGCTGGCGGCGGGGTGGCCTCAGTCTCCGCTTCGCAGCCAGCCGCGGAACGCCTTGACCGCCTCATGTTGATCCGGCCAGCGCACGAAGCGCGCCAGCGCGGCGAGATCCAGATCCGGAATGAGCTCGCTGGCCGCGATCGGCTCGTACTGCTCGCCTCGTAACGCATGAATGTGGAATGCGTCGCGCTCCCAGAACCAGACTTCGCGGACGCCGAGCCCGCTATACACAGGCTGCTTGTCGAGCCCGCCGCTCGTCAACACCACCTCGATCGCGATATCGGGGAATTCCTTCAGCGTGCCGCCAACACAATAGCACTCGTCGGGCTCGAGGCCGCGTGACTTGGCTTCGCGCCGGAACGTGGTCGAGCCGTAGCCGTAGAGAGGCACGTCCCGCTCCAGCGCGAAGAGCTCGATGAGGCGGGCGATGCTCTTCTTCGCCACTTCGTGATCGGTCGACGGGCTCATCAGCTCCAGCGTTCCCTCGCAGAAGGTCATCCGCAGGCCAGGCGTGTCGAGCTCGTCCCGCAGCCTCACGTAGGTCTGCCAGGGGACGCCGTGGAGCACGAACCGCTGCTCCCCCGCAGGAGCGGTCGAGGACGGAAGCGGCATGTGCGCAGCGGCTACCATGGGCTCGTACGCAGGATAGCACGCTCGATGTGCCGCGCGCGGCTCGCCAGGACCTCCGCCCGCTCCTCCACCGTGCCAGGGCCGACGTCGATCACCTCGAAGCCCGCAGCGCGGTAGAGCGCGCTGAGCCGCTGGTTGATCCGCTCCGCCTCGGCGGCGCGTGCCTCTCTGCTCTTGCCCCAGCGCGGCTGCTGGAGCTCTGGCATCACCGCGAACAGGAACACCAGCGCATAGCGCTCGAACGCGGGCTCGCCTTCCGGCCAAGGATACTCCGCCTCTCCGCTCGTGCGGAGGTAATACTCGACCGGATCGAGGTACCCACGCTCCAGCCAGTCGCCATCCCGCGCGTCCGCCTCGATCGCCTTCTGTGTCTCCAGCACCCGCGCAGCGAACTCTCGCTTTCGGCACATCGGACAGAGGTGCTCCGGCGTGTCGATCGGGCGAAAAGGCGCGTCCGGTGCGTGGCCGTGGGTGCGCGCGCCGAGCTCGTCGAGCACGCGCCGGTGCGCCTCGCCGTGGATGCGAGAGCCCCGCGTGGACGCGAGGTGACGGAGCGTCGTGGTCTTGCCGCACGAGTAGGCCCCTGTCGCCACGAAGAGAGGTTTGCTCATCACCATCCCATCTATCGCCGCGCCCACCACACCGAGCCTGCGCCGCCCTCGATCGCCCGCCCGGCGCGGGACATGAAGTGAGCGACAGCCTCCATGACGCCCGCGTGATCCTCGTTGTGGTCATGGCCGGCCAGAACGGCGCCCGGCTTGAGCCTGGGCCACCACGCCTCGAGATCGGCGAGCACGGCCGCGCGGTCGTGTGAGCCGTCGAGGAACACGAGATCCAGGCTGGCGTCGGCGAAGCGCGCCGCCGCGGCCGTGGACGCCATCTGGAGGACGTCTGGCTGGATCCCGAGCGCCGCCATGTTCGCCCTGAACGCGCCGGGCACGTCCTCCGCGGCGAGCATGGCGCGATACCTGTCGGCGTACTGGTCGCTCGAGCCTCCCCAGGTGTCGACGCAATGGAGCGCGACCCCGTTCCTCGCGGCGAGCCGCCCGACGTACGCCGTGGAGAGCCCCTTCCACGAGCCCACCTCGACCATCGCGCCGCCCCGGAGGGGGCGCACCAGCGCCCGGTAGGCGAGGCCGTCCTCCTCGGAGAACCAGCCCTGGATGGGCGCGACCCGGGCCACCGGGAACAGCGCGAGCAGCGCTGCTCGCTTCTGCGCCGGATCGCGGTACTCGTACTGCCGGTCGCACAGCTTGACGAAGCAGCGGGCGTCGTGCGCGATGAACAGAGGCCGCTCGATCACGGCGAATTTCTTGAGCGACGTGGACCGCTCGGGCTCCCGCTCCCCTCTCCGGATCTCGCCTTCGGTCGTCGCGAAGACCACGTCTTCGTGCCGGATTGGCCGCCCTTGATCCGGGCCGTCGGTCCAGGCTCTCTCTCCGGGGTATCCGGCGCGGTCGGTGCCGTGTTCGATGAGGCGAGCCAGCTTGTCCGCCTCGCTCGCGCGAAACAGGAGAGGATGAGGAGTGCCGCGCCCTTCGAGCTCGTCCAGGACCTCCTCGAGGAAGAGCAGGTTCCGGCCGATGTAGGGAAGCGGGATGATGAGCGGTGTCATGACGTGGGCAGCGAGGCGCGCATCGAAGGGGGAGGGCCGAGGATGCCGTCCCAGGGTTGCCAGGTCGAGGCGAGCCTCGCATTGGGATGGAAGATGAGCTCGTGGACGATGCCCGGGCCCGAGCGCTTCGTCTCCTCGAGCTGGGCGAGGTCGGCCTCCTCGAAGACGACATCCATGTCCTCGAAGCGGAACACCTCGACGTAGTAGTAATAACCCACGATCTGCCGCTCGAACGAGAACCGCGCGTCGGCGCTCAGCGCGTCGAGGAGCGGCTCGAGCCGGACGCGGGCGCGATCGCTGTATTTGACGACGTGGTTCTCGACCACCGCGGTCGGGTCGGTCTTCATCAGCTGCCGGAAGATCACGTTGTCCACGCCGAGCGACCGGGCGAAGCGCAGGTAATCCACGATGGGCTCGACCGCGTCGATCTGCCCGTCGAGGAGCACGCAGGAGAGGCGCACCCGGGTGCCGCCCGCCGTCGCTGCCGCCACGACGCTGCGCAGCTCGTCGGCGCGGAGGCCGTCTTTCATCACCATCAGCCGTGCGTTCCTGTCGTGATCGGGGTGGGCACGGCTGATGTTGAGGTGCTGGATGCCGGTGTCGACGATCCAGTCGATCACCCGCTTTCCTTCGCGCTGCTGGAGCAGCCCCGAGCCGTTCGTGGTGAGCGTCCGCTTGCGGCCCCGGTGGGCCTGCCCGAGCGCGAGGATGCGGGGCAATCGCGGATCGTGGCTCGGCTCTCCGCCGGTCACCGAGACCGTCGGATCGAGCGGCCGGAGCGCTTCCAGGGACGCCGCCATGGCATCGAAATAGCGCCCGTCGTCGTCCTCGACGGTCTTCTGCACGGACAGGCTGCGCCCGCGCGACGCTGGCCTGAGCTCCTCGACGCAAAAGTGGCATTTCGCGTTGCAGGGCTGACGGCTGTAGATGGAGAAGTTCGCGTTGCGATAGACCTCGACCGGTTGGCCCCAGAGGTCGAAGCGCACCGTGTCGCCGGCCGTGCTGTTGCCCTTGAGATCGAAGGCGCGGCTCTTCAGGCGGCGCCATTCCTCGCGGAAGAGACGCGCGCTCACGGCAGCCTCCTCATCGCGTCGGAGCGCGCCACAAGGTCGGGGCCAAAGGTGCTGCCGTCCGGGTTGAGCATCGTGAAATGGGTCCCGACGAGGAAAGGCTCGTCCCAGTCGTCGCGTTTCTGCGCGAAGCCATAGCGTTGCAGGTGGAACACGTTGGCGAGCTCGATGAGCCCCGCGTTGCGCACCGCCTCGACGACCCACACATCGCCGTCGGCCTCGGTCTTCCGCAACCGGACGTTCAGGACGAGCTGGCGATCTCCGCCGAGCGCGGAGAGCCGCTCGCGCAGGGCGCAGGCGAGGGCGAGCAGGCCGCCGTCGTTCTCGAGGAGGTGGTGGTTCACCGAGAGCTTGATCGTGGCGGGCTCGCCGAGCTTCTGGAGCCAGGCGTCGAGCCCGGCCGGATCGCGCGGGATCTCGACGCCGTTGGTCACGACGACGACGCGCGCGCAGCGGGGCTCGGCGCGGGCGAGGCGGACCATCTCGTCGAAGTGCGGGTGGATCGTGGGCTCGCCGCCCTCGAGCTGCACCTCGAAGGGGCCCTCGGCCGGGAAGCTCGCGAGGTAGCGGTCGAGGGCGAGGAACGTCTGCCCCCGGGGCGACGAGCAGGTGCAGCACCACGGGCAGGAGCGGTTGCAGTGGTTCGAGGTGGCCACGTAGAGCCGGTGCGGCCGCTCCGCCGTGGGGCGGTCGAGCGGCAGCGTGCCCGTGAGCGTGGCGTTCTGGGGGCGCGTCGCGGTCGGCATGGAGCCTCCTGCGAGGAGGATACGGCGGCGGGGGGAGGGGATGAAGGAGATCCGCGGAGGCGGATCACGGCGATGGGGCCATCGCGCCGAGGCCGAAGTGCGAGGCGTAGCCGAGGGCGATGGGGCCGCGGACGGGCTCGGCGAAGGTGAGGCGCAGGCCGAGGCTCGCGGCGGCGGAAGCGGATGCATCACCCGCCGGGCATAGGGTCGTCCTCAGCTCGCTGCCGGATCTCTGAGCGACGTGGACACGGGGTCTCGGCACCTGGAGGAGGGCCACGAGTGGATGGTGGCCCTCGCCCGCCGGCCGGCTCGCTCACTGCACCGCGAGGTCTCCTGTCGAGCGCGGCGCGACCTCGTAGGTCGTCTCGTATTGCGCGGCGAGGCCGGTCACCGTGATGTCCTGATCGACCGCAAGCGACGCAGTGTCGATGACAGGTTGACCGTCCACGATATGCACGAAGACCTGGATCTCGCCCGAGCCGTCGTCGATGTATACCTTGAAGCCGTAGGGCAGGTCGTCCTCCACGGCCTTGGTCACGCGGCCGCCCACGCGCACCAGCAGGCCCTCGACGGGCTCTCCGACCTCTCCGGTCGTCACGTCCTTCGGTCCAACGGCTCCGGCCTCGCCGAGCGTCGTGACCTCGGCTGTCTTGGCGTTGAGCACCGTCTGCTGGGCCGTCTGCCCGAGCGTCCCCGTGACACGCACCCGGGTGTCGAGGTCGAGATCGAGCGCGTCGGGCAGGCTCACGTAGATGCCTCCGGTGTTGTCCTGCAGAGCGAAGCCCTGCTCGCCGGTCGCCGAATTGAATGTGCCGGGCGCGACGGTCACGACACCGTCGACCGTGGCCGTGGAGCCCTCGGCCAGGCCGCGGGCTTCGGAGATGGCGACCACGACCTCCTCGTCCGGAGCAGGCGACTCTTCGTCAGAGCCGCAGGCCGTTGTCGCGAAGACGAAGGTGGTGATGGCGATCGAGACGATGCTGCGAGTCGAAACGGTCTTGCGCATTCCCCGTCCCTAGCCGTGCTGTCCCTCAGGGACAAGACATGGCCCGGAGCGCTGGATCTCGTTATACGGCCTTCGCCTCGTCGTCGTTGCGCGGCCTGCTGAGCCGCGCGTTCCGTCTCGCCTGTCCTCAACGCGGATCTGTGTGAACCACGACGTGGAACGAGCGGGCGGCGATCCCGAGCGACGTTCCCCTCGCTCTTGAAAGCGCTGCTCGGTGGGCCTTGCAGACGAGGCATGCTTCGAAAGCGCCGACGTCGCGCCGAGCAGCGAGCAGCGCATCGTCACGAACCAGCGGATCGCGATCGCGATCCGCCTGCTGGCGACGATCGCGCCCGAACGGCGCGCCATCCTGATCATGACCGACATGGTCGAGATCCCGGTGCGCGAGATCGCTCGCTCCCTCGGGCTCAACGAGAGCACCGCTTCAAGTCGGCTGCGCCTGGCGCGCGAAGACTACCGCGCCGCCGTGAAGCGCCTGCGCCCCGAGAGGAGCAGCGCGCGCTCCGGTCCGGCCTGCTCATGCTACCGCTCTTCTCCCTCGCCTCCTCGCGCACCGCCGCCGCGTCGCCTCCCGTCCGCTCCGCCGTCGTCGAGACGAACGCGCCCGCGACCCAGGTCGGCGTAGGTGCTGGCGGTGAATGGTGAACGCCGGCGATCACGTGGCCGCGATCTTCACCGACCCGACGCGGGACGCGATGAGCACCGACATGGGCCGAGAAATCGACCCGGTGGTACCTGTCGTGGCTCCATCAGGACGACCCGTCTCGCCTCGACGAGAGGCATCCGTGGAGCCCCCGGCGTGAACGCCGAGCAGGCACAGATGTTTCTCGAATGACTCGATCTCGGCATGGATGATGCGGCTCAGTAGGAGCGCAGCGCTTGACTCGCGATGCGGCGCCGTGGCACGGCTGTTCGCCGGGGAGGCTGCGATGGCGTCAGTTCCGCGACGGTTGCTCCGGGCGTTGATCCCGCTCTGGATGTTTCTGGCTTGCGTGCTCGCGTCGGGCGGGTGCCAGTGCAGCTTCGGCGAACCGATTCCGGAGCCGCCTGGCCTCGTCGCCTGCCGGACGCAGCGCGCGCACAGCCCTGCCACGTCTCGCCCCGCGCCGGAGGTCGAGACCGTCGCCGTGGGCACCATCCCGGGGACGTTCTCCATCACGAGCACCGGCGAGGCTGTGTACACCATGGACCTGGCCTCCCCGCCCTCGCGCGCGGGCATGGGTCCCGGGCTCCAACTCGTCTATCGCAGCGACGGCGGCGACGGCGTGCTCGGCAACGGCTTCTCCATCACCGGGCTGTCCGCGATCACGCGATGTCCGAAGAGCCTCGCGCAAGACGGTGAGATCCGCGGCGTGCGGTACGACGGGGATGACGCGCTCTGCCTCGACGGCCAGCGCCTCGTCCCCGTGGGAGAGGGGCCGGGAACCATCGAGTACCGCACGTTCCCGGATACCTTCGTCAAGGTGGTCGGTCACTACCCTCCGGAACGCGGCGCGCCCGCCGAGGCGCTCTTCTTCGAAGCCCATCTGCCCTCCGGCCGCGTCGTCGAGTACGGGCGCAACGATGGCAGCAAGCCCCTCGCGCGGAGCGGCGTCCCGCGCGCGTGGCTCGCGAACGAGGCGCGTGACGGCCGCGGCAACGCCATGACGTACGCATATTGCCTTGCAGAGGCCGAGGACGGCCATACCGCCGAATATGCGGTGGACGAGATCCGCTATACGAGCTTCGAGGGCACGACGTCGCTTGAGCCTTCCCGGGCGGTGCGCTTCGTGTACGGGACCAAGAGGCTCTGGGCACAATCGACAAACCTGTCCTGAGGCTTGTGCTCCGCCGGCAGCTTCAGCCGCTGAGCAAGCGCGCGCCCAGTCGGCCCACTCCTCTGCCAACGTTGGCTCGCCCGCATGAAGCAACGCCTGGAGGGAGGGCCGGGCGCGGTGAGCAAGCACGTCTGGACAGTCGAGTGGACCGCTCGACCACAGCCCGAGGGCAACCAACGGCTCGGCATGGCCGTGCGGATCGCGATCGACCACGCGATCTCACCCTTGGGACGGAACGAAGCGGAAGCGGTATACACAAGCGCGCAGAGCAACGTGGAGACCGACGGAGGGGAGGGGGATCATGAGCGAGCGGATGGCACTGTATGCGCGCGTCTCGACGTCGCATCAAGAGCAGGAGCAGACCATCGCCTCACAGATCGCGGCCCTGGAGCATGCAGCGGCCGCGATGGGGGTGACGGTGCCCTCCGAGCGACGCTACCTCGATGAGGGGATCAGCGGTTCGCGCCTCGATCGGCCTGGTCTCGACGCCCTTCGTGATGCGGCCGCGGATGGGCTGATCGATGGGGTGCTGGTGTACTGCCCCGACCGGCTTGCACGCAACTACGTCCACCAGCACGTACTGATCGAGGAGCTGAACCGACATGGCGTCGCTGTGCACTTTGTGGAGCACCCGCTGGGCGAGCGCGCCGAGGATCGACTGCTCGCGCAGATGCAAGGGGTGATCGCGGAGTACGAGCGCGCCAAGATCCTCGAACGCACCCGACGCGGCCGGCTGCACAAGCTGCGCACCGGGCAGATGCTGCCTTTTCACGGCAACCCGCCCTACGGCTACGCGATCCTCGAGCGCGATCGAGACGTGCCTCCGATCGTGGTGATCAACGAAGTTGAGGCGCAGCACGTGCGGGACATGTTCCGCTGGGTGATCGAAGAAGGGTTGAGTACACGCGCGATCGCGAGGCGTTTGAACAAGAATGGCGTGGCTCCTCGCAAGGCAGAGTTCTGGACTTGGAGCGGCATTTACAATGTGCTGACCAACCCCTGCTACATCGGGCAAGCTGGCTACGGAAAATGGGAGTCCTGCGAGCCCAAGCGACCGAAGAAGCTCGGAAGTTATCGCAAGCGCCAGAAGAGCTCCGTGCGTAGGCGTCCCGAAGACCAGTGGGTCATCGTGCCGATCCCGCCGCTCATCGAAGAAAAGACCCAGCAGCAGGTGAGGCGTGCGCTGGCGAAGAACAAGCTCACGTCAACACGGAACGTACAATGGGAGTACCTGCTTCGAACGCTCGTTGTCTGCGGCGAATGCGGCCGAAGGATGACCTGCATTCATCAGGCGCCCCGCGCTGGTCGCCCCGCGTACGACTACTACGTATGTCCTTCCGATTCCCCTGAAGATCGAGGTCGGCTTCAGCGATGTCCAGCGCGCAACGTGCGGCGCGATGATCTCGATGATGTGGTCTGGAAGGCGGTCGTCGCATGGCTCCAGCAACCCGAGATGCTTCAGCACGAGATCGAGACGTGGCGCACGAGTCAGCAAGGGGCAGCGCAGCGGACACGCGATCGTACTCGCCTTGAGAAGACAGAGAGGCAACTCGCGGCGCAAGTCGAGCGCCTCGTGGACGCATACATGGCGGGCGCGATCACGGCTCCGGAGCTGAAGGCGAGGCGCGAGCGGCTGGAAGCCAGCAAGCAGGCCACGCGCGCACGCCTCGAGGAACTCGCGGTGCAGGACCAGGATCAGGCTCGGCTCGATCGGCTGGCGGAGGACCTGGATGCGTTCGCTGCCACGTTACGCGTCGGGCTGGACAAGCTGGACTTCGCGGACCGGCAGCATATCGTCCGGCTCTTGATCGAGCGCGTCGTGGTGACGGGCAGCCAGATCAACATCGAGCATGCGATCCCCCTGTCCGGCCGGTTTAGCCAGTTGCGCCCATCGCATCAAGGACTCCGCTGCGGTTCGCACCGGCTACTCGGGCGGCGTGGCGCTCCAGCGCTCGCTTCGCCTGGAGGAGATCCAGATGCTCGGTCCGGGCGACGCGCTGGTCCGGAGCTACGGTTTCCGCTACGAGCTCAGCCCGACGACGAGCCGGACGCTCCTCACGCAGGTCGAAGAGTGCGCGGGCGACGGGGTCTGCAAGCCCCCGACACGGTTTCAGTACAGCCGCGGAAAGCCCGGATTCGAGCGGCTCACGACGGACATCGACAAGCCGGTCTCCGAGAAGGCGAGCCCGATGGTGTTCGACATCGACGCCGATGGCCTCGACGATCTCGTGATTCCGGACATTGTCGCGGGGCCCAGCACTCCGTCGCATCCGATCACCGCGTGGCAGGTGGCGCGCAACCTCGGGCCCCGCGCCTCGCCGTCCTTTCTGGCGACGCCGGAGCTCGCCTTCCTCGAGGATTGGCTGTTCGTCGCCGATCCGGATGGCCCGTCCGACCCGGCCCTTCTTCAGCCCGAGCTCGGGACGGTGCTCGAATTCAACGACGACGGGCAGATGGACGTCTTTCTTCACGACGTCTTCGACACCAAGACCACATGGCACGTGCTCCTGTCCCAGCCGGACCGGACCTTCGCGCTCCATGACACGGGCATCCGCCGGCCGTTCCCGCTCGGGGTCACGCCTGCGCCGCCGAGCCTGAGACGCCCCGGCGCCTCGGTGCACCTCGCCGATCTCGACGGCGACTCGGTGCCGGATCTGATCCAGTGCCAGGACCACGCCGAGGAGCTGGTACCGAACCCGCTCTCCGCCGTGTGGACCGTCCACCTCTGGAGGCCCGCGCGCGGCGCGACGCCCGCGGGGTTCGACCCCACGGGCGAATCGATCGAGCTGCTCACCGGCTATCCCTGCGCAATGGAGCTCCACACGCTCGACATCGACGCCGACAGCAAGATCGATCTCATCGTGCCCTCCGTGAGGTTGTCTGGTGACGGGACGGCCCTCATCAAAGATAGCTACGAGGCGATCATGCGCCGGGGCGAGGGACGCTGGGGGGTCATCGACACCAAGCTCCCTGTCGTGCCGCGCGGGGGCCGCGTCGTCTTTCTCGACGTCAACGGCGACGGCCTGCCCGATGCCGTCGAATCCGGCTTCAGCGGCCAGCTCACCACCTACCTCAACACGGGGTCGACGTTCGTGATATCGCCGTTCCGGACCGTCGACGCGTTCAGCTTCGGCGATCTGCTGGGGGTCCCGGACCAGGACGCGCTTTTCCGCCTCGCGGTGCCGCTCGACTTCAACGGCGATGGACGGCAGGATCTCCTCATGCCCGTCCCACCAGGCATGCTGCTGAGTGGCTCCAATGTCCTCCCCTCCTGGGCCGTCCTGCAAGCGACGGGCGACCTGGCGGGGCCGCCGTTCAAGCTCGTCGACGCAGGGGTTCCTTTCGAGGCCAAGCTCGGTGACGCGATCACGCTCGCCGATCCGCGCGGGCCGCGCACCGGCGATCTCAACGGGGACGGGGCCCAGGACGTGATCCTGGCGCTCGGCGGCGTGTTCAACGTCTTCCAGAACCTCTCGGCCGACCAGGATCTCCTGGTCGCAGTCTCTGACGGGATGAACGCGCACGAGCCGACCGAGCCGGGCTTCGTGCCCAACGTGAGCATCTCGTACGGCCACCTGACCGATGCGCCGGTCAAGAGCGGAGGCGCGGAGGAGGATCCGGACCGGAGGAGCGCGCTCTACGTCGCGCGTTCCGGCGCGGCGGACGACTGCGGCTATCCGCGGCGCTGCGTCGTGGGCCCTCGCCGGGTGGTCAGCGCGTACGCGCTCAACAACGGCGCGGATCGAGCGAGGCGCTTCGAGGTCGGGTATCGCGACGGACGCTACCACCGGCTGGGCCGCGGATTTCTCGGGTTCGGCGAGCGGATCGTCACCGACCTGGATACGGGTGCCGTGACGATCGATGTCTACGACCACGTCACCTTCAACGACGAGCTCCAGGTCTTTCCCTTCGCGGGGAGCGTCCAGCGGACGCTGCGCGGGGCTCCGGGGCTCGCGAGCCAGCCCAGATCGGAGCAGATCGAGCTCTCGTTCAGCGACGTGACGCGGACGCTCGTGCCGACCAACAACGGCGCCACGTATTTCACGCTGCCCACCGAGCGCCGGGTGAGGCAAGCGCAAGGGGTCTATCCGCCACCGGGCGGCGCGACGCCCTCCGTCGAGGCGTACGTGCGGGAGATCGAGGGCGGCGGCGACGGCGCGACGCTGCTGCGCGACTCGGTATCGAAGGTGACGGACTTCGACACGTTTGGCAACGTGCGCGCCGAGGAGGTCTCGACGGAGGGCGTCGACCTGACGCTCGAGGTCACGCGGACGTTCAAGAACGACACCGAGCGCTGGGTCCTCGGCCAGCTCGAGACGCAGAAGGAGTGCAGCGCCGCGGCGGGGATGTCGCAGTGCCGGACCCTCACGCGAACGACCACGATCTACGGGGAGGTCGAGACCGAGTCCACCGAGAGCGACGATGGCCTGCCGGACACGAAGCTGAAGCTCACCTATGAGCGCGATGACTTCGGGAACATCACCGGCGTCACGGCGGAGGATGCCTTCGGGCACAAGCGGACATCCAGCACGGACTTCGACGAGGAGAGCATGTTCCCCGAGAAGTACGTGAACGCGGCCGGGCACGCCACGCTCGTGGAGTTCGACGACGCGCTCGGCGTGCTCCTCAAGCGGGTCGATCCGAATCAGCTCGTGACGACGTGGGCACACGACGGCTTCGGGCGACTCGGCGTCGAGAGGCGCCCGGACGGCACGACGACGACCGTCTCCCTCGCTCGCAGCAAGGATGGTGGCCCGGAGCAGGATGCGTGGCGGGTGAGGCAGCAGAGCATCACGACCGGCGGGGCCGACGATACGGTGGAGTTCGACAGCCTCGGCCGCCCGATCCGATGGCTGGGATACGGGCCCGAACCGGAGCCGTCGGAGGGCTCGGGCGGTGCGAAGCGCATCATGCAGGAGATCGGGTACGACGCGCTGGGCGAGCACATCGCGCGGCGCTCGGTGCCGGTCAGGGAGGACACGCCCGAGAGCGCGATCCTGTACGATCGCTACGAGTACGATGCCGTGGGCCGCGAGGTGCGCCATACGACGCCCTGGAACGCGACCACGACGACGGAGTACGATGGCCTGCAGGTGCGCGTCACCGACCCGCTCGACCATGTGACCGTGACCGAGCAGGACACGCTGGGGCGCATCAAGACCATCACCGACGCGGCCGACGGGATCACCCGTTACGCGTACGGCCCCTTCGGACTGCTGCACACGGTCACCGATCCGGGCGAGGCAGTGACGCGCACGACGCGCGACGCGTTCGGCCGTGTCCGGCAGCTCGACGATCCCGATCGGGGCACGACGGTCTCGGTGCATGATGGTTTCGGCGAGCAGATCTCGCAGAGCGATGCACTCGGGCGAGAGACCACGTGGGCGTACGACGCGCTCGGTCGACCCCGCTCGCGCGTGGACCAGGACGGCGCCGAGAGCCGGACGACCACGTGGACCTGGGACACCGCGGCGCATGGCGTCGGCAAGCTCCATACACTCGCGAGCCCGGACGGGGACAAGACGTACGGGTACACGGGCCTTGGCCAGCTCGACACGATCGCGCTCCGCATCGACGGCGAGCGCTCTCCCCTGGAGGCCAGGCTGGGCTACGACGAGCTCGGCCGCGTCGAGACGGTCGCCTACCCGGCGCCGGCCGGCGCGACGCCGTTCGTCGTCGCCCACGGCCACGACGCGCACGGCCACGTGATCGCCGTGCGCGACAGCGGAACGAACCTCGCCTACTGGCGCTTGGCGGACGTGGACGATGCGGGGCGCTTCCGGGAGGAGGTGTTCGGCAACGGCGCTGTCACGGAGCGGAGCTACTTCGCGGACAAGCAGCGCCTGAGGCACATGGCGACGCAGAGCGGCGCGGGGGAGGTGCAAGACCTGGACTATGGGTTCGACGATCTCCTGAATCTCACGCGTCGCACTGACGCGCTCCAGCCAGAGAACACGACGGAGCGCTTCCGGTATGATCCGATCCAACGGCTGACCTGCGCGTACTTCGGCGATCTCGACAGCGCGACGGCGCCCTGCGCCCTGAGCTACCGCCACCATCCGAACGGCAATCTCACCTTCAAGTCGGATGTCGGTGACCTCTCGTATGACGACCCGCTGCACCCGCACGCGGTCACCGGCGCGGGCACCGACAGCTACGCGCATGACGCTGTCGGCAATCAGACCGCGCGGTCTGGCGGCACGGCGGTGCGCTATACGCCGTTCGACCTGCCGGAGCAGATCACGCAGGGCGCGAGCACCATCACGTTCGGCTACGACGGCGACCAGCAGCGGATCCGCAAGACCACGCCGGAAAAGGAGACGCTCTACTTCGGCGATCTGTACGAACGGGTCATCGAGGCGGCGTCGGGCGCCGTGGAGCACCGGTACCACGTCCACTCGCCGGAGCGCGTGGTAGCGATCGCGACCCGGGGAGGCTCGGACGACGGCACGCGCTACGTGCATGTCGATCACCTCGGCTCGATCGACGCGCTCACCGATGAGGACGGCGACGTGATCGAGCGGCGGAGCTATGACCCGTTCGGGCAGCGCAGGAACCCCGTGTGGGGGGAGCGCCCGCCGGCGTCGTTCCCGAGCGAGACGACGCAGGGGTTCACCGGGCACGAGAGCGACGACGAGCTCGGGCTCGTGAACATGAAGGGCAGGATCTACGATCCAAGGATCGGACGGTTCTTGACGACGGACCCGATCGTTTCGATTCCGTCCTTCGGGCAGAGCTGGAATCCGTACAGCTACGTGCGCAACAGCCCGCTCAATCACGTGGATCCGAGCGGGTTCCAGGAAGAGCCGGTGGAGGCGCCGATCCTGCCGGTCTACTCGGTGGTGCGCCCGGAACAATACGCCGTAGAGCTCTTCTACTCGCCGCCGAAAGCAAACCAGCCTGAAGAAGGGCCGCGCGAGGCCGTGGAGGTCGGCGCCACGACGGCGCCTATCGACGTGGGCACGACCGGAAGCTCATCCGGGTACGTGCCGCAGCCGGTGACCGTATCGCCGGAGCACTCGGGCGTCGGCGGCCCAGCCACCGTCGTCGGCCAGACCTTGCTGGGCGCTGCGGAGGGGACGCGCGACCTCGGAGCAGGGATCGGGCGGATGCTCGTGCTGAATGCGCTGACGCTCGGGATGTACAGCGGCTACGAGTTCGGCAGCGCGATGTGGGAGGGCTATGAGGAAGACGGCCTCGTCGGCGCGCTCAATGCCGTGAACCCGCTCTACCACATCGGCCGCGGCGCGGCGGACACGGCCCTCGCCATCGATCGGGATGACTATCGGACAGCGGGCGCGGCGGGGACCAAGACGATGGTCCTCGCCGCGGCCACCGTCTTCGGGATGGGAAGGGGGCTCGGGGCGGCGGAGGAGGCGGCAGCGGCGGGAGCCGCAACCGCGACACCGCTAGCAGTGAGGGTACAGCAGATCCACGGCGCGCTGCATCCGGTCGCTCAACGGATGCGAACGACAGCGGCGCTCGATACGACCGGTGGCCGAATCATTGCCGGAGGCGGAACGGACCTCACCCCTGCACAACGTGCGTTGCTCGTTCCAGGGGAAATCGGTGCGAGCTTGCCCAACTCCCACGCCGAAATAACCGCGCTTACCCATGCACAGCAAGCGGGCATGACACCACAGGCGCTGGCCGTCACACGTGCGATTTGTCCGCAGTGTGCAGCGTCGATCGAATCGAGCGGCGGGAAACTGACAAGTCCAACAGCAGCCACATGGCCCAGGTGACAACAATGCGAAGGTTCGACGAAAGAAGCTTGATCTCAAGCCTGGAGCGCTTGCCTGTCCCGTTTCGGGTTGCTTTTGCAGCAGCCTGCGCCGAGCGACAGATGCTGGCCTATCGAATCTTTGCAATGCGGACAGAGCGAAACCCAGCGAACTCCATGGAGATCGCCTTGGAGACGGTATGGGCGGACCCTAACGCGACAGAGAACGCGACTGACCTCGAGCGCCAGATCGAGGCAATCATGAGTCAGATCCCGCAGGAGAATTGCGTCGAAGGACCGTGGACGCAGGAGGCCACGAACGCACAGAACGCCGGCATGGCCGTGGCCTACGCCTTGCGCACGAAATTAGCTGGCGACGCGCAGGAGGCCGCGTGGGCGGCACGAGTCGCGTACGAAGCGCTCGACAATTTTGTTATCAACAAGGAGAGCATCGACACGAACACACCGGACAACGAGCTGCGTGTGCTCTCACACCCACTTATCCAAGCAGAGCTAGGTCGACAGGAGCGAGATGTTCGCACCCTGCTCGCCGCAAACAATCGAGAAATCGCCAGGACGGTCCGAGAGATCCGAGAGCAAGCAAGAGCCGAAGCCGCCACGTTCTTGGGACGGGACTGATTTGACGAGCACCATGCCAATCCTCACCGACGAGGACGGCGACGTGATCGAGCGGCGGAGCTACGACCCGTTCGGACAGCGCAGGAACCCCGTGTGGGGGGAGCGCCCGCCTGCGTCGTTCCCGAGCGAGACGACGCAGGGGTTCACCGGGCACGAGAGCGACGACGAGCTCGGGCTCGTGAACATGAAGGGCAGGATCTACGATCCAAGGATCGGACGGTTCTTGACGACGGACCCGATCGTTTCGATTCCGTCCTTCGGGCAGAGCTGGAATCCGTACAGCTACGTGCGCAACAGCCCACTCAATCACGTGGATCCGAGCGGGTTCCAGGAAGAGCCGGTGGAGGCGCCGATCCTGCCGGTCTACTCGGTGGTGCGCCCGGAACAATACGCCGTAGAGCTCTTCTACTCGCCGCCGAAAGCAAACCAGCCTGAAGAAGGGCCGCGCGAGGCCGTGGAGGTCGGCGCCACGACGGCGCCTATCGACGTGGGCACGACCGGAAGCTCATCCGGGTACGTGCCGCAGCCGGTGACCGTATCGCCGGAGCACTCGGGCGCCGGCGGCCCAGGCACCGTGGTCGGCCAGACCTTGCTGGGCGCCGCGGAGGGGACGCGCGACCTCGGAGCAGGGATCGCGCGGATGCTCGTGCTGAATGCGCTGACGCTCGGGATGTACAGCGGCTACGAGTTCGGCAGCGCGATGTGGGAGGGCTATGAGGAAGACGGCCTCGCCGGCGCGCTCAATGCAGTCAACCCGCTCTACGAGATTGGGCGCAACGGCGCCGACACGGCCCTTGCTATCGACCGGAGCGACTATCGGGCGGCGGGCGCGGCGGGGGTGAAGACGATTCTCCTCGGCGCGGCGCGGCGCGGCGACGGTGTTCGGTGCGGGCAGAGGGCTGGGCGCGGCGGCGGAGGGCTCGGCGGCGGCTGGAGTCGTTCGAGGACCAGTGGCGACACGCGCACTGGCGCAGCAAGTCGCGAACGTCGAGCGCGCGCCGATGAACTTCAGCTGGACGGTCACTGTCCTAGAAACCGCAGAAGGGCCAACACTCGTCGCAGGCGGCGCAAGTGATCTGTCAGCCGCTCAGATTGCCGAGGCCCATAGGCTGGGGCTGGTCCCCGCGCCCCCGATGCCGGGCTTTCACGCTGAGAAGACGGCGATTGCTGGTGCCGGAGAGCTGGGCTTGACCCCGACGAGGGGAGCCACGTCCACCATCATCTGCAGTGGTCCGGGAGGGTGCGCCGACTTTCTCCGTGGATTAGGCGCTACAGTCGGAAAGTATACCTATGAGTTCTGAGGTCGACATCTCGATGAGCCAAGACGGGCTTATCCACGCCTTAAAGCAGCGCGCCAAGGACGTGAGGACGCGCACGGACTACGCGGACCGGGACTGTCCTGAGCTAGCGCCCCCAGCAGCGCCATACGCCGTGGCCCAGGCTGAGTCCGTGCTGGGCTTCCCGCTGCATCCACTCCACAGGCGGTTGCTGATGGACGTCGGTAACGGTGGCTTCGGTCCTGGTGATGGTCTCATTGGTCTTCCCGGCGGACGTTTGGATGACAATGGTCGGTCTATCGTGGAGCTTCGGCACGTTCTGTGGAACGGCCCGGAGAGCGCCGGATTACCAGAAAGGGTACTCGCTTTGTGCGACTGGGGCGACTCCATTTGGTCTTGCATCGACGAGGAGACAGGTGCCGTGCTCACATTGGACGAAAGCGGCCTCACTGAGACACCCTGGAGCTTCCATACGTGGTTGATCGATTGGCTCAGAGGTGAAAAATTGTTTGGGAAGATGTTCACATTTCACGAACGCACGATAACCAATCCATTCACAAAGCAGCCAATGCTGGTAAAGACACCGGCCGGACCCATTGGCGCCCCATACAAGCGCGTCAAATTCGACTGATGCATTGCCTGTCCGGTCGGATCGGGCTCACATGCAGCGGTCCATCAGCCGACGCCGTCGGCAATCAGATCGCGCAGATCGCGTGCCCGGGTGGCATGACGGTGCGCTACACCCCATTCGATCTGCCGGAGCAGATCACGCAGGGCGCGAGCTGCATTACGTTCGACTACGACGGCGACCAACAGCGGATCCGGAAGACCACCCGGGAAAAGGAGACGATCTACTTCGGCGATCTGTACGAGCGGGTCACTGAGGTGGCGTCGAGCACCCATGAGATACCGGAAGCCAGGATAGGCCTGGCTATCGGACCGATCGTGGGGGAATCGCCCTCACGCTCGGCGGGTTGACGGGGGAGGTCTTATTTCCAGAGCTCGAAAGGCTGATGCTCGAGCGACACGGCTGCCGCTCCTCAGCCCCTCGCCTCCGCCCCCCTCCGCGGCAGCCGCGCCGTGAACGTCGTCCCCCGCTCCGCCTGGCTCGCCACCTCGATCACCCCGCCGTGCGCCCGCGCAATCTGATGCGCGATGAACAGCCCGAGCCCGAGCCCGCGCCCCGCGCTCGCTCGCCCCTCCGCGGGCGACGCCTGCTGCCACGGCTCGAACAGCGTAGCCAGCCGCTCCGGCGCGATCTCCGGGCCCTTGTTGTGCACCTCGATCAGCACGTCTCCCCCGCGCGGCCGGATCGCCACCCGCACCGCGCTCCCGGCCTCCGCGTGGTCGACCGCGTTCTGCACGAGGTTCGTCACCATCTGGGCGATCCGCTCGGGATCCCACAGCCCCGCGCCGCTCCCCCGCAGATCGAGCCGGATCGGCACCCCCGCGTGCGTCGCCCGGAGCTCGTCGATCGCCCCCTTGCAGAGGACATGGAGGTTCCCCGGCCTCCGCGCGATCGGGATGCTGTCGCCGAAGCAGCTCCGGGTCAGGTCGAGCAGGTCGTCGATCGTCCGCGCCATGCGGCGCGCGCTCGCCGCGATCCCCTCGACGCTCGTCGCCTGGCGCGGCGTCAGGTTGCCGTGGCGCATCAGCGTGCTCGACGCCAGCGTGACCGCCGTGAGCGGCGTGCGCAGGTAATGGCTGAGCGCGGCCAGGAATCGATCGCGAAACGCGAGATCGTCCAGCCGCGCAGCCTCCGCACGCTTGCGATCGGAGATGTC
Organism: Sorangium sp. So ce726; assembly: GCF_051521405.1. NCBI lineage: Bacteria > Pseudomonadati > Myxococcota > Polyangiales > Polyangiaceae > Sorangium > Sorangium sp. So ce726. The sequence continues at coordinate 397,367 of NZ_CP150349.1, forward strand.
GATCGCCGTGCCGACCATCCGGACGCTGCGCCCGGTCGCGTCGAAGAAGGTGCGCCCCTGCACGCAGACCCAGCGCTCGATCCCGTCGCGGATCCCCACGAGGCGGTACTCGATGTTGTACTCGCCGCCGCTCTCCGGGGCCTGCGAGCGCCGCACGGCCTCCTGCACGCGCGCGCGATCGTCCGGGTGGATCGCCGAAAGGAAGAGCTCGTAATCGACGTCTGACGCCGGCTCCAGCCCGCACACCTCCCGGCAGCGGTCGTCCCAGCGCAGCTTGCCGGTCACCGTGTCGTAATCCCAGACGCCAACGCCGCCGGCCTGCGTCGCGAGCCGCAGGCGCGCGCCGCTGTCCTCGAGCGCGGCGCGCGTCGCCCGCTCGATCTCGAGGGCGCTCGTCCACATGCTCGCGTCCACCACCGCGTGGAGGACCTGCGCTTCCCCGGCCCCGAGCGCGATGTCCTGGGCGACGCACTCCTCGATCAGCGCAGCCCGGAGGTGCGATAGCTCCCGCAGCGCCGCCTCGATGCAGCGGCCCCGCGTGACGCAGCGGCGCGCGTGGTCCTCGACCCGCTCGTACGCGCCGCGGAGCGCCGTGTCCTCGCCGGAGAGCCGGCTCGCCGCGAGCGCCTCGATGAGGTGCTCGAGCAGCGCCGGCGCCGCGTCGACGAGCACCGGACGCTCGCCCCGCCGCGGCGTCGGCGCCCTGGGATCGTCGAGCACCCGGCGCGTCCAGCGATCGAGCACGTCGCGCTTGCAGCTGCGGAGCCGGGAGGCAGCGGAGGTCTTTGCTAGCGGGCCGGCGTCATCCATCGATACAAAGCGAGCGCTCGCCGGCGCAGATGTCACGTGAGGACACCCCCTGATTGGCGCGTAAGTGACCGTCACCGGGCCCGACGCCTCTGCCCTCGGCCACCGGGCCCGACATCTCCGCCCTCGGCCACCGGGCCCGATGTCTGCGCCCTCGACCCGCCGGCGCGTAAGGCCCCGGCCGATCGGCGTTTGCCGCGCCTCGGCGCTAGAACGCGCCCAGCACCCCGACCCCGCCGCCCTCCGGGCCGATGAGCGGCACGATGCGCGCGTGCACCCGCGCTGGCGAGCCCTGCCGTGCCCCCGCGGCGCTCGCGCCCTCCGCCCTTGATGGGCCCGAGGTCAGCACGAGGACCGCCCCCGCGGCGAGCGCGGCGACACCCACGCCGACGCCGATCGTGGACACGAGCGCCTTGGTCTCCGCCGCGTTGATCTCTTTGCGACCTTCCGGCGTACACAGCTTCTCCGGACAGAGCGCTTCGTCCTTTTCCGCGTCGCTCGCCTGCCCCGCGGCGAGGATGCCGAACACGGCGCCGACGCCGAGCACCGCCGCGCCAGCGCCCCCGATCACGAAGCCCGCGGTCTGCAGGCCGCCGCCGCTGCGGCCGCTGACGGCGCCGCCGGCCGGCGGCACCTGCGGCCCGGCGGTCTTGCTCGTGGGCGCTACCGGCAGGAGCTTCGGGATGGCGATCGTCTTCAGATCGGCGCTCTCGCCGACCTGGACGGTCGTCGACCAGACCGTGTAGCCGCTCGCCGTCGCCTCGACCTCGTGCGCCCCAGGATCGATCGGGATCGGCGTGCCGAGCGCGGCCGCGGGGATGTCGCCGCCGTCGACGCGGACCAGCAGGCCGGGCGTGTTCTCCGCGTTGAGCTGGATCTTCGAGAGCCTCGGCTCCAGGGCGTCGATGTGCTCCTGCGCAAACGCCTCGCGCGCGGCGTTGCCCTCCTTCTTCGAGGCGAAGAGCGCCTCCTTGAACTGCCCCCACGCGGTCGCCGTCTTGCCGAGCCCCTCGTTGCACAGGGCCAGGTTGAGCAGCGTCCCCGTGCCGGGCCGCAGGCGCTGGCTCTCGGCCAGCTTGGGGCACGCCTGCGCGTACGACTTCGCCTCCATCAGGCGGCGCCCCTCCTCGAACAGCGTCTGGGCGAGCGTCGGATCGCCGCCCGCGCCCTGCGCGGCGGCGCCCGAGGGCGCGAGCAGGGCGGCCGAGGCGAGCACGACCGCGGCGAGGGCGAGGCGGGCGCGACGCAGCGCGCGGGGGGCATGGACTATCGAGGGGATCATGGCTGTGGGCTCAGTGCGGGTCGTTCAGGTCGATGCCCTTCGGAGGGCGCTGCGTCGTCGCAGCTTGCGACGGGCGGGCGGCCGGCGTGGTGCGCCCCGCAGGCGCGCCGCCCCGGGCGGCAGTGGGCGCCGTCCTCGGCGACGCCGCGGGGGAGCTCGCGGCCGCGGCGGCGTTCGCCGCGGGGGCGCTCGCGGCAGCGGAGGCGCTCGCCGCCGCGTCAGCCGTCGTCGCTGCGTCGGCTGCCGCCCCTGTCGGTCGGATCGTCGGCCCGTCCGGCGTCGTCGTCGCGGCGGCAGGCGCGGGCTGCTCGGGGGTCGGCGCTGGCGCCGGCGCGGCGGTCTCCGTCGCGCTCACGGCGACCGTGGGGGCCGCCGCCGTGCCCTCCGTCCCGTCGGCGCCGCCCCGGCGGAGCACGTAGACACTGCCGACGATCACCCCCAGGAGGAGGGTCGCGGAGATCAGCGCGATCGCGAGGATCGCGGAAGGCGAGACCGATAGCCCAGGGATCCGGCGCCCGTCCGACGAGATCCCGAGGTGGGTCGACGACGCGAAGGTCGCGGCGGCGCGGGAGCTCATCGGCGCGCTGTACGGACCGGGGACGATCTGCTGATGCGGCGTGGGCGCCGGGAAGCCGTTCGGCGGGATCGGGCTTGGCCTGCCGTCCTCGGCAGGGTGAGGCCCCAAGGCGCCGCCGCCGGACGACGGGAGCTGGGAAAACGGCGACGATGGATGGGGGTAAGGCGTCGAGGCGTGGGCGGTGGGCGACGGCGCCTGCGAGAACGGCATCCCGTGGGGGAGCGGCGTCGGCGGGCGCGGCTGCGCGGTGTCGCGCTGCCAGGCGGGATGCGAGGTGGGCCCCGGCCACGACGGCTCGCGAGCGGCCGGGCCAGGGAGCCTCGAGTCCACGGCGGGGAACGACGGCTGCGACGCGCGCTGCCCGCCGGGGATCGCGGCGTGCAGCGACAGGCCGCCCATGCGCGCGATCCGGGCCAGGGTCGTGTACGTGCGCGCGGGCGCGAACGGCGCGAGCGACACGATGAGCTCGGCGACCGACGCGTGCCGGTGCTCGCGCTCGCGGGCGTACGCCTTCTCCAGCACGGCCGCGAGCGCGGCGGGCACGTCGGGGCGGATCTCCCGCAGCGGCGTCGGCGTGCCCGTCAGCACCTCTGCGCAGAGCTGCGGCAGCGTCTCCGCGTAGTACGGCTGCCTGCCGGCGAGCAGCTCATACAGCGAGACGCCGAGCGCGTAGATGTCCGTCCGGTGATCCACCGAGCGCGTCTGCCGCATCTGCTCCGGCGACATGTACAGGGCCGAGCCCAGCGCCGCGTCCGTGCCCGTCAGGACGTCGACCGCGCCGGTCGCCATCTTGGAGATGCCGAAGTCGAGCACCTTGACGAGCGGCGAGCCGTCGACGCGCGCCGTCAGGAACAGGTTCGCCGGCTTGAGATCGCGGTGGACGATGCCGAGCCCGTGGGCCTCGACGATCGCCTCGCTGCCCTGCGCGATGTAATCGATCGCGTCCTCGATGCCGAGCACGCCTTGATCGCGGAGCAGGCGCGCCAGGTCGCTCCCGATCAGGAACTCCATGACCATGTAGGGGGCGCCGTTCTCGAGCGTGCCGACGTCCGAAACACGGGCGACGTGCTCGCTCTTGATCTTCATGCCGGCCTTCGCCTCGCGGAGGAAGCGGGCCGACCCCTCGGGGTGCTGGGTGAACTCGGGGAGCAGGAACTTCAGGGCGACCCGCTCGTCGAGCACGACGTGGCGGGCCTCGACGACCACGCCCATGCCGCCCTGGCCGATGACCCGCTCCACGCGGTACTTGCCGGCGAGCACGGTCCCCGGCTCGACCGGGGGCAGCGAGGGCTGTTTCGTCTCCGAACCCGACACAGCGGGCGATGATCACCGCTTCGCCCTCGGACGGCAAGGGCGGGAGGCGCCGGTGTCGGGGCGCGGCGTGGCGAGGCGGACAGAACGACGCCAAAGGCGCCGCAACACGGGGTTTTTGCGCCGCCGCACGGTCGCTTCGTCCCACGGCTCGCGCCGTCGCGAGGCCGCGTTGGCGTGCGATCGCTCCGTCACACGCTCGCGTCGCTGTGCGGTCGCTCCGTCACACGCTGGCGTTGCTATGCGGTCGCGTTGCCTCACGATCGCCGTCAGACGCTCGTGTTATCGCGTCCGCACGCTGCGGCGCGCTCGCGTCCACGCACCGTCATGCGCTCGCGCCGCGACGCGCTCGCCCCGTCGTGCCGCGACGCGCTCGCCCGCCGCACGCCCGCGCGCTCGCCACACGCCCGCGCGCTCGCCCGCCGCACGATCGCGCCCACGCGCCGCCACGCCGTCGATCCCTGGCCGAATCGTCCTCGAAACGATCTCGCCGCGCGCCTCACGCGCGTCACGGAAGGCGAGACGGAACGGGGCACTTCTGGTTGGATAGGGCCACCCCCGGAGACAAACCACCGTGCGCCTGCTCATCCAGCACCGGACCCGTTACAACTATCCCCGTCCCGCCTCGCTCGGCCCGCAGCTCATCCGGCTGCGGCCCGCGACGCACGCGAAGGCGAAGATCGAGTCGTACAGCCTGAAGATCGACCCGCCGATCGCGGCGCGCTGGCAGCAGGATCCGTACGGCAACCACGTCGCCCGGGTGCTCTTGCCCGCGGGCGAGCGCGTCCCTCACTTCGACGTCCTGGTCGAGCTCGCGGTCAGCGTGCGCCCCGTGAACCCGTTCGACTTCTTCCTCGACGAGCGCGCGAAGGAGGTCCCGTTCGCGTATCCGGCCGAGCTCAAGCAGGACCTGGCCCCCTTCCTCGACAGCACCGACCCCTCGTTCGCCCGCGGCCCGCTGCTCGATGAGTTCCTCGCCGGGCTGCCCTCGAAGGGCGACACCGTGTCGCTCCTCGTCGCGCTGAACACCGCCGTGAACCGGCGCATCAAGTACGTCATCCGCGAGGAGGCCGGCATCTGGACGCCGGAGGAGACGCTCGCGCAAGGGCGCGGCAGCTGCCGTGACTCGGCGGTGCTGCTCATCGCGGCGCTCCGGTCGCGCGGGCTCGCCGCGCGCTTCGTGAGCGGCTACCTCGTGCAGCTCACGGACGAGGGGATGATCCCCGACCAGCCGCGCGGCGTGAGCCGCGACGTCGTCGACCTGCACGCGTGGGCGGAGGTCTTCCTCCCCGGCGGCGGCTGGATCGGCCTCGACGCGACGAGCGGCCTGCTCTGCGGCGAAGGCCACATCCCGCTCGCCTGCACCGCTTCGCCCGCGCTCGCGGCGCCGGTCGAGGGCACGAGCGACACGCGCGCGACCGACGTGACCTTCGAGATGAAGGTCGGGCGGCTCGGCCACGAGCCGCGGCCCACCACGCCCTACGAGGAGCCGGTGTGGCAGGAGCTCCTGTCCGTAGCAGATCGCGCGGACGAGCGGCTCACCGCCGCGGGCCTCTCCCTGACCATGGGCGGCGAGCCGACGTTCAACTCGCGCGAGTATCCGGACGCGCCCGAGTGGTGCGAGGGCGCGCTCGGCCCGACGAAGTGGTCGCAAGGGCTCCGGCTCGCGCACGAGCTCCGGCGCCGGATCACGCCGGGCGGCGTCCTGCTGCTCCGCGCCGGCAAACACTACCCCGGCGAGAGCCTGCCCCGCTGGGCGCTCGAGATCATCGGCCGGCGCGACGGCGTCCCGATCTGGACCGAGATGTCCCAGGCGCGCCACGCCGATCCGGCGACCAGCGCGTCGCGCGGGCGCGGCGTCGAGCTCTCGCGGAAGTTCGCGGACGCGCTCGCGACGCGGCTCGGGCTGGCCGACTTCCTGATCCCGGCCCTCGAGGACCCCTGGCGCCACCTCCAGGACGAGGCGAGCCTGCCCACCGACGTCGACCCGCTCAAGGCGAACCTCGACGACCCGGAGGAGCGGCGGCGCCTCGCGCGGGTCCTCGATCGCGGGCTCGGGCGAGAGGTTGGCTTCGTCCTGCCCCTCGCGCGCCAGTGGGGATCGTGGATCAGCGAGCGATGGGGTTTCCGGCGCGGGCACCTCTTCCTGCTCCCGGGCGACAGCTCCATTGGCCTGCGCCTCCCGCTCCGCTCGCTCGTCGCGGTGGCCCCGCCGCCGCCGATCGAGGAGCTCGTGTCGCCTCACGACCCGCGGCGCGGCGATCTCGAGCTCGACGAGGACGACGAGAAGCAGCGCCGCGTCGAGCCGCTGGACGGCGACGGCGACCCAGAGCACGCCGAGGCGGCGCGCGCGCGCGCCGCCCAGCGGCACGCCTCCGAGGACAAGCGCGCCGTGCACGCCCAGCGCGCCGCGCCCGCCGCGGGGCGATCGGGCTACGGCGTGCGCACGGCGCTCTGCGTCGAGACGCGCGACGGCCTCGTCCACGTCTTCCTGCCGCCGCTCCTCTCGCCGGCCGACTTCTTCGAGCTCATCGCCGCGATCGACGCGACCCGGCAGGAGACGGGCATCGACGTGCTGCTCGAGGGGTACCCGCCCCCGGCCGGCGCCAACGTGCTCCGCTTCTCGGTGACGCCGGACCCGGGCGTGCTCGAGGTGAACCTGCCGCCCTCCGACGGGGTGCGCGCGTACGCGTCGCTCCTCGAGACGGTGTTCGACGCGTCGCTCCACAGCGGCCTGCACTGCGAGAAATACCTGATCGACGGGCGCATGGCGGGGAGCGGGGGCGGCCATCACCTCACGTACGGCGGCCCGACGCCGCTCTCGAGCCCCTTCCTGCGCCGGCCGGATCTGCTGGCCAGCCTGCTCACGTTCAACCAGCACCACCCGTCGCTCTCGTACATGTTCGCCGGCCTCTTCGTCGGCCCGACCTCGCAGGCGCCGCGCGTGGACGAGGCGCGCCACGAGAACCTCTACGAGCTGGAGATCGCGCTCTCGCGCGCGTTCGAGCGCCGGCAGAACGAGCCGGCGTGGCTCTCGGACCTCCTGTTCCGCCACCTGCTCGTGGACATGACGGGCAACACGCACCGCGCCGAGGTGAGCATCGACAAGCTGTTCGACCCGCAGACGGCGCACGGCCGGCAGGGGCTCGTCGAGCTGCGCGCCTTCGAGATGCCGCCGCACTTCCGGATGGCGGTCGCCCAGGCGCTCCTCGTCCGCACGCTCCTCGCCTCGTTCGCCGAGGCGCCGTACACGGGCCGGCTCGTGCGCTGGGGCCAGGCGCTGCACGACCGCTTCCTCCTGCCGTACTACCTGTGGCGCGACTTCGAGGACGTGCTCGATCACCTGAAGCAGCGCGGGCTCGCCCTGCCCGCGGACGCGTACCGGCCGTTCATCGAGCTGCGCTGCCCGGTGGTGGGCACGCTGCACGCCGGCGACGTGGTGCTGGAGGTGCGCAACGCGATCGAGCCGTGGCACGTGCTCGGCGAGGAGCTGACGACGACGGGCACGTCGCGCTACGTGGACTCGTCGATGGAGCGCATCGAGGTGCGCGTGCAGGGGCTCACGCCGGAGCGCCACACGGTGCTCGTGAACGGCCACGTGCTGCCGCTCCGGCCGACGGGGACGGCGGGCGAGCACGTGGGCGGCGTGCGGTTCCGCGCCTGGGCGCCGCCGCACAGCCTGCACGCGCACCTCGGCATCCACCACCCGGTCCACATCGACATCCTGGACACGTGGGGCAAGCGCTCGATCGGCGCGTGCGCCTATCACGTGTGGCACCCCGAGGGCCGCGCCTTCGACGCCGCGCCGCTCACGCGGTTCGAGGCGTCGGCGCGGCGCGCGCAGCGGTTCACGATCGAGGGGCCGACGCCCTGGCCGGTGACCGCGAAGCAGGCGATCGCCCACGGCGACGCGCCCTACACGCTGGATCTGCGGCGCTACGCCGTGGACCGGCCGCCGCCCAAGCCGCAGAAGCCCGAGGACGAGGGGTGAGCTGCGGGGCCGCGCTGCGGTGAGACCCAGCGCGGCCGGAGGCTCGCCTGGACGGAGGTCCGTCGGCCACGGTCGAGGCGGGTGTGACACTTTGGCCCGGCGCGCACGCCCAGCGCGCCGCGCGGAAAATCCCGGCGCCGGTGGCGCCGAGCGCCGCCACGGCCTCCTCCGCTGTGGCGATTTGCCTTCTCGCGGGATACCCCACGTCCGCCGGCCGACGTGCTCGGATGACCCGGAACTCCGGCGCCGAGCTCGCCTCGCGCGGCATCACGGCTCTCCGGGGCTGCGGCCCAACAGGTGAGTCGCGTCAGAACAGCGATTGGTACGCCCCCTGCTTGAGTGTTCGATGTCCCCTGCATCGCATGCGGACAGTACACCACGAAGGAGGACAACCCATGTTGCGCAAGGTGCTCGCAGTGCTCTTGGTTTCCACGATTCCCCTGGCCACGGGCTGTTTCGTCGACACGGACGACGACAAGGACGAAGGCGACGACTGCATCACGGCGTGTTCGACGGAACGAGACGATTGCATATCGGCGTGCGACGACGACGGCGATTGCGTCACGGCGTGCGAAGAAGATCACGACTGCGACTCGCTCTGCATCTGAGCGCGCCGCGCCGTCGCTGGTTCAGTGATGTCGCCCGGGCAGGCGCCGCGAGAGCCTGGCCGCGAGCGACGGGCGCGTCCGGATCATGTGCCGCATCGGCCGGATCCCGGAGGGGAAGGCGGCCTCGGCGAGCGAGGGCATGAGCGCCTCATCGACGTTCTTGAGGGCGACCACGCGCTCTTCCCTCCGCTCGATCCAGATGAGCTCGCCGTCGCCGGCGCGCCCGAGCCGCGGCTCCTCGCCGGCGATCGGCGAGCCGTCGTAGAGCTGCCACAGCGCGGCCTCGACGCCCGCCGCGGCGCCGGCGTCGTCCCACGCCGACGCCCACGCCGTACCGATCGTGTCCGTCTTCCGATCGCGCACGAACAGGGCGCGATCGCCATCCCAGGCCGCCGCCAGCGCGCGCATGTCGCCGAGATCGGGCGCGCCCTCGAGCGGGCGCAGGAGCAGGTAGGTGAGCCACTCACCGAGGGTGTCCCAGTTGAGCCGCTCGATCCGATCGTCGAGCGTGGACGGGATCTCGTCCAGGCCGACGCCGACCTCTGGGTCCTGGGCGTCGAGGGCGAGGACCTGCTGGGTGCTCGCGGGCGCCCGCGTCGTGAAGAGCGCGTCCTCGCTCGACCAGTCGAACGGCGGGAGCCTGTCGATGAAGGGCGTCGCCGCGCTCGCGCCTGTCAGGTTGTGAGCGCAGTACTCGAGCCCGAAGCTGTAGGCGAACGACGGATACGCCATGAACAAGAGGGGGAGCTCGCTCCCGGCGAGGAGCTCCTCCCGGCGCGCATGCACCGAGGACAGGAGCGGGCCCCAGTCCACGAGGTGCAGATCGGCGTCGAGGTGCTCTTGCATGATGAAGCGCCCCTCCGTGAGCGTCGCGTCGCCTTCGGTGACCGCCCGCTGCGCGAGGAACGCGTCGCTCGTCAGCGCGTCGTCCTGGTCCGGCCCCAGGTCGAAATGCTGATCCTGGAGCCCGTGCACATACTCGTGGATGAGGACGGAGTCGTCCACCTCGCCGATGAGCACGATGCCCTTGCTCTCAGGCGAGTACCAGGCAGCGGCCCAGTCCCTCGAGCGAGCCAGCGTCTCCCGCAGGTCCGCGTCGACGGCGAAGTAGCCGAGCCGTCCGTAGGTCGCGGCCATCTCCGCGAGATCGTCCTCCTCCGCGGCGGCCGCGGCCGCCTCCTGGTCCGCCTCGAACTCGTCCCGCGTGATCGTGACGACCGGCACGGCGTTGCGGAACGACAGCTCGCGCACCTGCTCGGCGCGCTTCGCGAGCCGGGCGAAGCGGCGCTCCTCCTCGGATGGCTCGTCGCTGCAGCCGGCGATCGTCGGGATGACGGACAGCCCCACGAGAAGCGCGATGCCATCGAAGAATCGGTTCATGGTGGGCGGGCGCCTAGCACCGCATGTGCCGGGCTCCTCGTCGCGGCGTTCCCGGCCGACCCAGGCGATCCGAAGGCGGCCCTGCCGGCGCGCGGCGCGCGTGGCGGGGCGGCGCGGCGGGCGCTGTTGTGCGCTTGCGCAAACGGTCGCGTAATTGCGCAATGGGCCGTCCGCTCGACGCGCCGCTGCCCCCGGGATGCCAGCGCGCCGCCCGCCGCTGCGGTCCGTCCCGGCGGGCGACGCATGGCCGGAGGGGGAGGGGGATCAGGCCGCCGAGAGGTAGTGGCGCGCGAGGAGGTCGTTCTGGAGCCAGAGCAGCTTGTTGAACGCGCGGAGGGTGCCCACCTCGGTTTCCCGGTCGAGGCCCAGCGACAGGATGGTCTGGAGCAGGGCGTCCGACACGAAGCCCATGAGTGCGTTCATCTGCACGAGCGGGACGACGACCTCGGGATTGCCGGCCTTCGCGGTGTGGATCTTCCCCACCATGTCGAGGTAGGCGACCATCTTCGGATCGTACGGGTGGGTCACGAGCCGGACGAGGTAGGTTGAGAGGTGCTGCTTGCGGAACTTGATCTGCTCGTGGTCCAGCGTGAGCGACGCCAGGTCGGCCGGGGCCGCCCCCTCGTAGCCGTGCTGCTTCGGCACGAAGTGGCGCTTCGTGGCGTCGTAGAGGAACAGCTTCTCGTACACCGCGTTGACGAGCGCCTCGACCCGCGGGGCGAGGTGCGGCGCGGCGCCGTGGATCGCCGCGATGTCCGCCTCGCCGAAGCCGACAAACTCGATGAGATATCCGAACCGATACTCGAGATCTGACTCCAGACGGCTCTCGTCGATGTGTTTCATCACGACGGTTCTCCTCCGCGTCTTCGCTGGCGGCATGCCGCGGGACAACGCAGGGTGAAGACACCGGACCAGCTGTCGCCTGTCAAGCCTTGACGTGACAGGTCGCGGCGGGGGCGCGCGTCGTCTGCCCGATCACGTCCATCACCTCCATCCACGTCCATCACCGAGAGATGCCTGCTGCCGTGTCCGCTCGCGAGCGCCCGGCGACGATCCGACGGCGCGCGCCGCTCGCCGGTCGCTGCGCCGGTGTAGGGGGAGCTCCGATCGGGAGAGCAGGCGGCCACCGATGGCTGGGCTGTCCCGCCGCCCTTATGCCCAGGGTTCGCTGGGAGCGCGTTCGGCCTCTCACCACAGCGCAGCGTCAGGAGGAGGTTATGCAGAACACTGGACCGACAGCGGATCCGAAAGGCGCGGGCCCGAAGCCGCCTTTCGAGGGCAAGACACAGGAGCGTCCCGGAGTCGAAGCCAAGATGGATCCGAGGCCCGATTACGGCGAGTCGTCGTACAAGGGGCTCGGCCGGCTGAAGGACCGCATCGCGCTGGTCACCGGAGGGGACAGCGGGATCGGCCGGGCCGTCGCGCTCGCGTTCGCCCGCGAGGGGGCCCACGTGGCGATCTCGTACCTGAGCGAGCACGAGGACGCGAAGGAGACGGCGCGCGTCGTCAAAGAGGCGGGGCGCGAGGCGCTCACGATACCCGGCGACCTGGCCGACGAGGCCCATTGCAGGAAGGTCGTCGAGGAGGTGGCGCGCAAGTTCGGTCGCATCGATGTCCTGGTGAACAACGCCGCGGAGCAGGGCAAGGCGGTCGAGCGGTTCGAGGACATCGACGCTGCGCGCCTGGAGCGCACCTTCCGCGTCAACATCCTGGCCATGTTCCACATGATCCGGTACGCGCTGCCGCACATGAAGAAAGGCAGCTCGATCATCAACGTCGCCTCGATCCAGGCGTACAAGCCGAGCTCGGATATCCTCGATTACGCGTCCACCAAGGGGGCGATCGTCACCTTCAGCAAGGGGCTGGCGCAGGACCTCATCGAGCGTGGCATCCGCGTCAACGCCGTGGCGCCCGGCCCCGTGTGGACGCCGCTCATCCAGCAGTCGTTCGACAAGGAGAAGGTGGCCACCTTCGGCAAGAATTATCCAATGCAGCGCCCGGCACAGCCGGTCGAGCTCTCCCCGGCGTTCGTGTTCCTGGCCTCGAACGAGGCGAGCTACATCAATGGCGAGATACTCGGAGTCACCGGCGGCAAACCCCTCTCCTAGAGCGACAAACAGGTTAAAATTGCCTAAAAAGAGCAGAATTTCGAACCGCCAAGACGCCATAAGACGCCAAGATTTTTGTGTTTTCTTGGCGTCCTTGGCGTCCTTGGCGGTTCATCTCTCGCTTGATCAACGCGATCGGTGCTCTAGAGAGGGGCGCGTCAGGGATTGGTGAGCTGCTTCAGGTCGACGCTGACGCCGAGGTGGTGGAGCGCGTCCTCGGGGCGGGTGAAGATGCCCATCGGCTTTGTATAGCCCTTCGAAAGCCGGCCGAGCTGGAGCACCCCGGTCGCGCTCTTCAGGAGGACCGCGGTCTTCTTGAAACCTTCCGTCAGCCGCGTGTGACAGTGCGCGAACGCATTCTCGAATCCGTCGTCGTTGCGCAGCGGTGCGTCTCGGGCGTCGACGAGCAGGAGCGTGCGCTGCCTGGCGATCGCCTCGAGCGACCGATCAATGCGATCGAAGCTCAGCTCGATCGCCGCGATGCTCGGATAGTTCAGCGAACATCGCTTGATGAACACGAGGTGCTGAGCGGGGTCGTGATGGACGACCGTGTACGGGTCCCGCTCAATCTCGCGCAATCCGAGGAAGGCCACGACGGAATGGTATGCCTGTTCGCCCGGGGCGTCGACCCCCGCGACGCCGCGCGGCATGGCAGCTCGCGGCGGATCACCGGTCACTCGCAATCCGCCCCGCACTGCGCCTCTTCGCACGCGAAGACCGCCCCGGCAGCCTGCACGCCGTCCGCGTGCATCGCCGCGCAACCGTCCAGGCACCCATCTCCGTCCGCACGGCACGTATCCACGCACGCGAGCATCGCCCTGCACGACGGCTCGGCGACGCACGCGTTCATTTCGGCGGCGCAGCCTGTCAATCGGCAGGACGCACAAGGGGACAGCGCGTCTCGCGACGGGCATTGCGCGTTGCACCGCTCGGACGCGCAGCCGCCCTCGAGGAAGATGCCCGAGATGCCCGCCCGGTGCGCCGTCAGGCACGCCTGCTCGCAGGCCACGTCCTCCGCCGCGCAGCCGAGGAGGCAGTTGCCCAGCGCGGCGCACTCCGCGCTCCGCTGGCACGCGCAATAGCTCTCCTGACAGCGCAGGGCGAGGCAGGTCGTGCACGGATCGCCGAGCGACGCGCAATCGTAGACCGCCTCTCCCCCCGCGCCGCCGCCGGCCGTCGTGGAGCTCGTCCCACCGCCGGCGCCGGCGCCACCGGAGCCGCCGGCGCCGCCCGTGCCCCCGCCGGAGCCGCCCATGCCGGCGCTGCCGGAGCCGCCCAGGCCGGCGCCGCCGGAGCCGCCCGTGCCGGTGCTGCCAGCGCCGCCCGTCCCGGGGGGGCCGTCCGTCGAGCTGCAGGCCGCCGCCAGGAGCGCCGCTGCGGCGCACGTCGTCCAGGAAGAGAAGGCCATGGTCGACGCTACCGCGAAGGCCGCCGGCGGCTCAAGGTGAGGAGCGAGCGCGCACCGATGCTACGGTGCCTGGCCGAGGAACCTCGACATGATCCCTATCGTCAATCCAGACCTGGATCGCTACGTCCACGACCACTCCGAGCCGCCGGCCGCGCTCCTCGACGAGCTGCGCGAGTTCACGCTGGCCCATGAGCCGAGGGCGGTCATGCAGGTCGGGCGGGTCCAAGGCGCCCTGCTCAGGATGCTGGTCGCGCTCATGCAGGCGCGCCGGGTGCTCGAGATCGGGACGTTCACCGGCTACTCGGCGCTCAGCATGGCCGAGGCGCTCCCGCCGGACGGCGAGCTCATCACGTGCGATCGCGACCCCGAAGTGGCCCGCATCGCCCGATCGTTCTTCGACCGCAGCGAGCACGGCGGGAAGATCCGGATCGCGCTCGGCGACGCGCTCGCCACCCTCCGCGCCATGCCGGCGAGCCCGGCCTTCGATCTCGTGTTCATCGACGCCGACAAGGAGCGGTATCCGGCCTACTACGAGGAGGCCCTCCCGCGCCTCCGCCGCGGCGGGCTGATCGTCGCCGACAACACCCTCTGGAGCGGCGAGGTCCTCGCGCCCGAGAGCGCGGATGGCCGCGCCATCGTCGCCTTCAACGATCTCGTCTTCCGCGATCCCCGGGTCGAGAAGGTCATGCTCACCGTGCGCGACGGGGTGACGCTCGCGCGCAAGCGCTGAAGGCCGGGCGCGCCGCGAGCGCCGGCAGCGCGTCCGAAATCCTGGCCGGATCCCGGGCGCGCGGCGCTAGAGTCGGGCCAGCATGTTGCTCGCCATCGACGTCGGGAACACCAACATCAGCTTCGGGGTGCTGGAGGGCGAGGTGCTTCAGCACCACCTCCGCTGCGAGAGCGCGCGCTCCCGCACCTCGGACGAGTACGCCGTGCTCGTCCGGCAGATGCTCGACCTCCGCCGCGTCGACCTCGCCCGCATCGACAGCGCGATCGTCGCGAGCGTCGTGCCGACGCTGACCGACACGATGGTGGGGCTCGTCGAGCGGGCGTTCGGGATCGAGCCGCTCGTCGTGGGGCCCGGCATCAAGACCGGCATGGCCATCCTCTACGAGAACCCGCGCGAGGTCGGCGCCGATCGGATCGTGAACGCGGTCGCGGCGCACGAGTGGGTGCGGCGGCAGCCCGAGCCCGCGCCCCGCGCCGCACCAGCGCGAGCGCACGCGGCCGAGCCCGACCGGGGGGATCACGCCGCCGCCGGCGTCATCGTCGTCGACTTCGGCACGGCGACGACGTTCGACTGCGTGACCCCGAAGGGAGAGTACCTGGGCGGCGTCATCGCGCCGGGCATCCAGATCAGCGCCGAGGCGCTCTTCTCCCGCGCCGCGCGGCTGTCCCGCGTCGAGATCGCGCTCCCGCCCCGGGTCGTCGGCCGCAACCCCGTCCACTCGATGCAGTCGGGCATCGTGTACGGCTACGCGGGGCTCGTCGACGGGCTCGTGGGGCGCCTGCGGCGGGAGCTCGGCTACCCCTGCCGGGTCATCGCCACGGGCGGCCTCGCGCGGCTCATCGCGCCGCAGACCGAGACCATCGAGGGGGTCGACGATGACCTGACGCTCACCGGGCTGCGCCTTATCTACGAGCGGAACGCCGAGCGAGGCGGAGGGCACGCCCCGCTGCCGCCCGCAGCGGGCGGAGGCGGCCAGGATTGACGTCGCCCGTGTCCGGCCGCGCCCCGCGCCCAGCGAGCGCGCCCTCCCTCCCGGCGCCGCCGGCGTCCGGGCGGGGCCTCCGCCGCGCGCTCGTCCTCGCCGCGGCGCCCGCGGCGCTCGTGCTCTCGCTGCTCCTCGCCGTCCTCCTCGGCGCCGAGCCCGTCTCGATCGCGCGCGCCGTCGCCGAGCCCGGCCTCGACCGGACCCTCCTCATCGACGTGCGCCTGCCGCGCGTGCTCCTCGCGGCTGTCTCCGGCGCCGGCCTCGCGGCCGTGGGCGCCGCGTTCCAAGCGCTGCTCAGGAACCCGCTGGCCGAGCCGTACGTGCTGGGCGTCTCCGGCGGCTCCGCGCTCGGCGCCGCGGTCGCGATCGCGCTCGGCATCGGCGCGACGACCGTCCTCGGCGCCACGCTCCTGCCCGCGGCGGCGCTCGCCGGCGGCCTCGTTGCGACGCTGCTCGTCTACGCCATCGCGCGCGGCGCGGCCGAGGGCACCTCCGGCGCCTCGATGCTCCTCGCCGGCGTCATCGTGAACTCCATCGCGGCGGGCCTCATCTCCTTCCTCAAGACGCTCGTCTCCCCCTCGCGCGCCCAGCAGCTGCTCCGGTGGCTCATCGGCTTCGTCGAGCTGCCCACGACCTCGGCCCTCCTCGGCGTCGCCGCCTATGTCGCCGCCGGCTGCGCCGTGCTCCTCGCCGACGCCGCGCGCCTGAACCTCCTCTCGCTCGGCGACGAGTCGGCCGGGACGCTGGGCGTCGACGTCCGCGCCGTCGAGCGCCGGGTCTTCCTCGCGTCCTCGTGCGTCGTCGGCGCGATCGTCAGCCGCACCGGCCTCATCGGCTTCGTCGGGCTGATCGTCCCGCACGCGGTCCGCCGGCTCTGCGGCGCGGATCACCGGCGGCTCCTGCCGCTGTCGCTCGTGGCCGGCGCGGTCCTGCTCACCACGTGCGACCTCGTCGCGCGGCTCCTGTTCCGGTGGCTCGGCACGGAGCCGCCCGTGGGCGCGGTGACCGCGGTGCTGGGCGGCCCGATGTTCCTCGTGCTGCTGCGGCGCTCGCCGCGTCTGTGAGGGCGCAGGCGCGGGCGCGTCAGGTCATGCCGAGGAGCTTGTTCATGCTGGCCTCGTCCGCCGGCGTGAACGGGTAGCGATCGAACTCGGCGCTCGTGACCCACCGGAACACGTTCACGGCCAGCGACGCGAGCTCGCCGCTCTTGATGTGGCACTCGTAGAGGTACAGGTCGACGACGTAGCGCTCGTAGGGGTGGCTCACGAACGAGATCAGCTGGCCCACCTCGATCTCGACGTCGAGCCGGTGGCGGACCTCGCGCTTCAGCGCAGCCGCGTCCGTCTCGGTCTCCTCAACGCGTCCCCCGGGGAACTCCCAGAGCATCGGGAGCACGGCGGTCGGGCGGCGCTGGGTGATGAGGTACCGGCCGTCCTGTTCAATCACGGCGGCGACCACGCGGATGGTGCGGACCATTTCCATGGCGAGTGCCTCAGGGATGCTGAGCGTACGATGGGGCGACGGGTTGTGCGAGCGGGACGGTCGCGCCCTCGGGGCGCCGGTGGCGCGCCCTCAGACGTTGATGCGGAACAGCTGCTGACCCATGAGCAGGATGTCGCCGCTCGTGATCTCGGTCTCGCCGAGGACGCGGAGGAAGGTGCCGTTCGAGCTGCCGAGGTCCGTGAGGAACAGCCGGCCGCCCTGGAGCGAGATCTGGCAGTGGAGCCCGGAGACGTAGCCGTCCTCGGGGAAGAGGATGTCGCCGCGCTCGCGCCCGAGGTGCAGGCCGGTGTCGGGGACCGGGAACGCGTTGCCGGTCGCGTCCCTGCCGATGATGAGGGCCAGCCGCGCGACGTAGCCCTTCGAGGGGCTGCCGAGCCGCTCGACGCCGTCGGGGGTCGTGGGCGCCGGAGAGAGCGGCTCGACGCGGACGATCTCCTGGCCGATGCGGAAGACGTCGCCGTTGTCGAGCTGCACCGGCGTGTCCCTGCGCAGCCTGCGGTAGACGCCGTTCAGCGAGCCCTCGTCCTTGACGAAGAGCCGCCCGCCCTTGATCGAGAACGTCGCGTGGCGCGGGGAGAGGTAGCTGTCGCCGCCGAAGATCGTGCCCGAGTCGCGCCCGATCAGCGTGGGGTTCGTGGGCAGCGTGTACGAGCCGGCCTCGGTGCCGTCGGCCCGGAGCGCCGTCAGCACGACGTTCGCGGCGCCCGACGTGGAGACGACCGGCGTGGAGGGCTGCGCGGCCTGGCCCGCCGGCTTGACGAGCTTGAAGCCGCACAGCGCGCAGAACTTGTTCGACGGCGGGTTGGGCTCCTGGCACTGGGGGCAGACGACCGTCCCTGCGCCGGCCGCCGCTGCCGGCGTCGCGGCCGCGGCCGCGGCCGCAGCGGCCTTCTTGCTGGCGCCGGTGTCCTCCCCGCGGGCCGGGGCGATGAACGCCGCGGGATCGACGAGCGCGGGCGGCGGGGGCGCGACCGCGGGGCCCTTCTGGGCGCCTGTGCCGATGGCGGTCGGCTCATCGCCGTAGTCCTTCGCCCGCGAAGCCGCGGGCACGCCGTGGGGCGGGGTGCCTGCCGCGAACTTCTTGGGCGAAACGTCGCGAGGCAGCTCGGCGCCGCAGCCGAGACAGAACTTGTAATGGTCCTGATTTTCCTTGGAGCACTTCGGGCAGGTGATCACCACGCCTCCTCACAACGAGCGACCGGACTGGGTGCCAGGGCGAACGGCGGCGGGAGCATATTCGCCGCGGCGGCCCTCTGTCGACTGTCTGTCGCTCCTCCGACCTCGCGCGGGGCGTCGCGCGCCGCCGTCCGCCCGTTCGCTGGGGCGATTCCGCGCGGCAGCCGCGGCTCGCCGGGCGCGGCCGGCCGCGGTTTGCCGGGCGCGGGCAGCCGCGGTTTTCCGGGCGCGGGCGGCCGGGCCTGCCGGGCTCGTCGGGCGCTGGCGGCTTGGCTCACTTGGACAGGAGCGCGAGCGCCTCGCGCACGAGGTCGCCGAGCGGGGCGCTGTCGACGCGCGCGCCGAGGGTGGTGACGGCGCGCTCCGCCTCGGCAGGGCGGTAGCCCATGCGGGTGAGCGCGCTGTGGAGGAGGTCCTGATTGGCGCCGGTGGCCGCGGGCGGGGGGGCCGCGGGGGAGAGCGGGGCCGAGGGGAGGTGGACGAGCTTGTCCTTCAGCTCGAGGACGAGCCGCTCGGCGGTCTTTTTACCGACGCCGGGGATGGCGGTGAGGCGCGCGGTCTCCCGGCGGGCGATCACCGCGGCGAGCTCCCCCGCGCCGAGCGCGCTGAGGATGGCCATCGCGATCTTCGGGCCGATGCTGGAGATGCCGATGAGCACGCGGAAGGCCGCCCGGTCCTCGCGCGTCGCGAAGCCGTACAGGAGGAGCGCGTCCTCGCGCACGTGGGTGTGGACGAACAGGGTGATCGCGTCCGAGCCGGGCTTCGCGTTCGCGGCGATGCCGCGCGCGCGCCCCACGGCCCCGAGCGGGACGCTCACCTCGTAGCCGACCCCGCTGACGTCGAGGACGACCGTGCCCTCGTCGCCCTCTTCCACGACGTGGCCGGAGAGCCGGCCGATCAATTGACCTTGGCCCCTTGCTGGATCCACCTGCGGATGACGTCGCGCTCCGCCGAGGGCAGGAGGTCGCCGCCAAAGGGCATCGGGTCCCCGCAGCCGTCGGGGGCGCACTCGAGGTCCCCGCAGCTCAGCGTGTCGTCGAGCTTGTGCAGGAGGAAGCTGTTCGCGGGGTCCCCGGCCGTGATCCGCGGCATCCCCGAGGGCGCCCTCGACGCGGCGCCGATGTTCTGGGCCGCGATCGCGTCGATCTGCGCCTGCGTGGCCTGCTCGCTCAGCGTCGGGCCGAGGTACGCGAACCCGGCCGAGCCGGCCTCGGCGCCGTGGCATGTCGAGCTGAACGAACAGGACCGCTGGAAGATGGGGAGGACCTCGGCCGCGAAGCTCACCTCGGGCGTGGTGCCGTCGAACTTGCTGTAGTCGAAGCACTCGGTCGCCGCGGGCCCGGGGCCGTCGTCGCCGCAGCCGGCGCCGGCGCAGGCCGTCGCGACAAGGAAAATCAGGAAGAGTTTCCGCACGTTCACCCCTCGCACCCAGATGTCGGGGTGGGACCCTAGCAGAACTGCGCGCGCTCCGTAACGCGTGACGTCGCGCCGCCCACCTCGGGTCGCGTCGGATTGTTGCGGCGCGGCGCCCCGTCGCGGTGCGCGGCGTCCCGTCGCGGTGCGCGGAGATCGCCGCGCGTTTGGCCGGCCGGCGCGGCGGCGGGTAGGCTGGGCGTCCCATGAGGATTGGCCTGGGCATCGGCGCGATGGCGCTCGCGCTCGCCGCGCTCAACGTCGGTTGCGGCGGAGGGCACGACGCGGTCGAACGACAGCTCTCCGAGCTGCGCGCGGAGCTCGTCAGGGTGCGCGCGGAGAACGCGGTGCTCGCGGATCGGGTGGGCTCGCTGGAGCGCTCGCGGGGCGGCGTCCGCAGCGCGGCGCGCCCTGACGAGGCCGGGGCGCGCGCCGTGCCCCCGGAGGAGCCGGACAGGCCTGACCTCGAGGTGGTGCGGCTCGTGCCGGAGGACAACGGCGCGCGGCCGCCGGTGCTCCGCTCGACCGCGACCGGCGTCGTGATCGAAGAGCCCCCGGGCGGATCGCCGCCGCCGAGCCCGCCACCCTCACCCCTGTCGAGGCGCAAGCGATGAAGTTCCCCGCGAAGGCAACGCTGGTCCTGATCTCCCTGGCGCTCGTCGCGGCGCCGCCGCTGGCGCGCGCTCAGGATCAGCAGGGCGGCGAAGAGGGCGCCGGCCAGGCGCCGGGCGTCACCGTGGTCCAGCTCCCGAAGGGCGAGCCGACCGTCGAGACGCAGGTCGTGGTGCCGGGTTATCCGCAGCCGGGGTTCGATCCGAACGCCCACCTGCCCTCGAGCTCGCGGGGCACGACGGACACGTCCCGCCCGTCGGACGGCTTCGATCTGGGCCGCCGCAGCGAGGGCCCCGCCTCGGTGAAGGGCGGCGCGAACGGCAGCTACGTCGTCGAGGGGCAGTTCGTGCCCGAGTCGCACTCGGTGCGGCGCGGCGACACGCTCTGGGACATCTCGGGCAGGTACTACACGAACCCTTATGCGTGGCCGCAGGTCTGGGCGCTGAACCCGCAGCTCCAGAACCCGCACTGGATCTACCCGGGCGACCGGATCCGGCTCCGCGACCCGAGCGAGGGCCCGACCCGCGGCAGCATCGGGGTCGGCGCGAACCAGCTGGGGCGAGGGGGGCGCGTGCCGGCGAAGACGATCTTCCTGCGCGAGCTCGGCTGGGTCGACGACGTGAAGAAGGACACGTGGGGGGAGCTCGTCGCGAGCCCCGACGACCAGATGCTCCTCAGCGAGGGCGACGATGTCTACCTCCGCCTCTCGGACGATCACGAGGTCTCGATCGGCCAGGAGCTGACGATCTTCCGCGAGATCAAGAAGGTGAAGAGCGGCGATGTGAAGGGCGAGCTCGTGACGGTGCGCGGCACGGCGCGCGTGGATCGTTACAACCCGAAGACGCACATGGTGCGCGCGCGGCTCATCGAGTCGCTCGACGTGGTCGAGCGCACGGACAGGGTCGGCGCGGTGTTGCGGCGCCTCGACGTGGTGCCGCCGGTGGGCGCCGAGGCGGATCTCGAGGCGAAGATCATCGCGGCTGTCTACCCCTACCAGCTCGTCGGGCAGCACCAGGTGGTGTTCATCGACAAGGGCGAGAAGGACGGCGTGAAGCCGGGGCAGCGCTTCTTCGCGGTCCGGCGGGGCGACCGCTGGCTGCAGCAGATCGGGGGCGCGGGCAAGCTGGCCACGGTCCGGCCGCGGGTGCAGGACGAGCGTCCGGCGCAGGTCGACGAGCCGAAGTTCGGCGTCGACGAGGAGCTGCTGCCGGACGAGACCTACGCCGAGCTGCGGGTCGTGCATGTGCGCGAGCGCACGGCTGCGGCGCTCGTGACCCACGCGATGTACGAGGTCGAGCGGGACGCGGTGCTGGTCTCGCGCAAGGGCCTCTGACCGGCCATCTGCGGCGTTTCACGGCCGGGGTGGCCGGGGGCGAGCCCGCGATTGCGTGAGCGAGCAAACGTGCGCTGAGGCGGCGGCCTCGGCCGTCGCCTCAGCTCCGCCGCCTCCGCTCGCGACCTGGACGGCGGCAGAGGCGGGGCGGAGCTGAGACCGAACGCTGCCGCCGCGCTGATCGCGCAATGTCTCCACGAGGGGGGCGCCGGCGCGGTATGATGTTCCGCCTGGCATGCGTCGCCTCCCCGAAGTCCAGTCCGAGCTGAAGGGCGTGGATGGCGATCCTCCCACGCAGCGCTCGTTCGACAGCGTGACGGATCGCTGTACGCCGAGGAGCGGATCGCTGGCCGACGTGCTCGGCGAGGGGGTGGTGCGGGGGCCCCGTTCGAGCGCGGCGCCCCCGAGCCTCAACAGCACCCCGCCGGAGGCGCGCGGCAACGCGCTGCGGGAGCGCGGCAACCTGCTCCTCCGGCGGAACGACTACGCGGGCGCCGCGCGCGACTACGACGAGGCGCTCGCGCTGTTCCGGGCGACGAGCGACGTGCTCGGGCAGGCCCAGGTGCTCATGGATCGGGGCGCGCTGCGCCTGCGGGAAGGCGTCTCCGTGCAGGCGGTGCGCGACTATGACGAGGCGCTGGCGCTGTTCCAGGCCGCGGGCGATCGCGCGGCGGAGGGCGACGCGCTGAGGGCGCGGGGCTTCGCGCGCGCCGAGGAGGGCGATCTCGGCGGCGCGGTGTGCGACTACGATCTGGCGATCCAGCTGTTCCTGCAGCTCGGCGATCGCGAGCCGCTCAAGCCCCGGGCCGGGTCGCGCGGGGCGGCCGCCGACGTCGACGTCCCGGGCCCCTCGGAGCCTCCTCGCGCCCGCCAGCACGGCGCCGCGCACGGGCGGGCGCTCAAGGCACGCGGCGATCTGCGGGTCCGGCTCCGCAACCTGGCGGGCGCGGCGCGCGACTACAGCACCGCGCTCGCGCTCTTCCAGGACACGGGGGATCGGAGCGGGCAGGCCAGCGTGCTGAAGGCGCGGGGCGACATGCGCTTCGGCCAGGACAACGTGACGGGCGCCGCGCGCGACTACGACTGGGCGCTCACGCTCTACCAGGCGACCGAGGACCACCTCGGGCAGGCCGGCGTGCTCAAGGCGCGCGGCGATCTCCGGGTGCGGCAGGGGGATCTGGTGGGCGCCGAGAAGGATTACGATCAGGGGCTCGAGCTGTTCACGGCGACGCGCGACGTCCTCGGCCAGGCCGCGGTGCTGAAGGCGCGGGGCGATCTGCGCTCCGTGCAGGAGGACCTCGTGGACGCGGTGCGCGACTACGACCGAGCGCTCGCGCTGTTCCGCACGGGCTTCGAGCGCCGCGGGCAGGCCGCGACGCTCAAGGTGCGGGGCGATCTCCGCCGCAAGCAGTTCGAGCTGGTGGCCGAGCTCGTGGGCGTCGCGGCGGCCGACGCGTCGGACCTGGAGGAGGCGCTCTCGGACTACGAGCAGGCGCTCGCCCTGTTCGAGGTCCTCGAGGACGGCGCGGGCCAGGCCGGCGTGCTGCGGGCGCGGGGCGATCTGGCGCGCATCCAGGGGGATCTCGCCGGGGCGCTGTCGCTCTACCTTGGCGCGAAGCGGCTCCTTGAGGTGTCGGGCAACGCCGCGGAGCTCTCGGCGACCCTCGCCGAGATCGCCCGGACGCACGCGCTCGCGGGCCGCGCGGCCGAGGCGCGCGCCGCGGCGGAGCAGGCGCTCGCGCGGGCCGATCGCGCGACGAGCGCCGAGTGCCGCGAGCTCGCGGAGGCGGTCCTCGCCGGCCGCATCGTGCCGCGGGACGAGGCTCTCGCGAAGCGCGACTCCAGGGTACCGAACGGCCTGAAGCGGTTCGACTGAGAGAGGCCCTGAGCCGCGCGCGGAGGCACAGGCGCGCGGACGGCGTCGAGGCGAGCCTCCGCGCGCCTGTGCCCCCACGGGCGGCGCGGCGCCGCACCGAGGACCCGAGCGCCGCTCACGGCGAGCGGAGACAGCCTTGGATGGCGCTGATGGCGAGTTGACCCGATCGACGGACAGCCACCCTGACTCCGCCCGATGCTGTCGAGAGCGGGGATGACCCGATAAGGGTGTCTCATCGCCGAGAGCCTGCGGGAGAGCTCCCGAGTGCGTCGTCTACGTGTACGGCACAAATCCAGGCGCACCACGGCGCGGGTGGTAATGCGCGCTTCCGTACATGTCGGCATGGCCTCGCGCCGCGGTGTGATGATCCGCCGTCACGACAGATGGGCAATACCACGGCATCGCGAGCACGTTGCAGTGCTGTTTCCTGTCTGGCCGCCGCGCGCGCTTCGGGATAGAAAAGAGGGTCTTAAGGAGTCATCTACATGAAGAGAGGCTTGAAAGCAGTGCTCGCCCTGTCCGCTGCGCTCGCTCTGCTCGGCATCGGTGCGCCCGCGGACGCGACGACGGCCGTCCTGCTCTCGCGGGAGGAGCTCGTGCGCCAGTCGGCGACGATCGCGCGCGTGATCGTCGGCCGATCGTACACGGCGGAATCCGACGACGGAAAATCGATCGTGACCCGCACCGAGCTCACGATCACCCAGCCGCTCAAGGGTGGCGCTGCGGACAAGGGGGGCTCGAAGATGATTGTGCTGGAGCAAATGGGCGGGACCTACAACGGCAAGACACAGCGGCTGCTCGGCGACGCCAAGCTCTCGCCTGGCGAGGACGCCGTGGTCTTCCTGCGCTCGGGCGACAAGGGGCGGTGGCACCTCACGGCGCTGGCGCTGTCGGCCTATCACGTGGACAAGAAGGGCATGGCGCGGCGCATCCTCGATGGGCTGCACCTCGTCCGGCGGACCGGAGCCGCGCTCGTGCCCATCGAGGCGCCCATCGAGGAGGTCGAGCCCATCGAGAGCCTCATGACGGACGTCGTGCGCATCGCGGGAGGGAAGTGAGGTGAGGCGCCGCGTCGCCCTCGCCGCCCTGCTCGGCGCCGCCTCGTCCCTCGCAGTGGCCCGTGAGGCCGCCGCGTGGACGCCGCTCGATGACGTGGTCCCCCGCTGGGACAAGCTGCCCGTCGCCTACTACATCAACCGCTCGACGATCCCGGGCGAGATCTCCGCCTTCGCCGTTGACCGTGTCGAGACCGGGTTCGAGACGTGGTCGAACGCGGGGTGTACGGCCTGGCAAGTCAACCTCGTCGGCGACACCACCGATCGTTACAACTACAACGACGGCAAGAACGTGTTTCAGTGGATCAGCTCCTCCTGGCCGAACATGCTCGGCGACGTCAACTCGGTCATCGGCGTCACGATGCCGGTCTGGAGCTTCGACGGCGCCATCGTGGACGCCGACATGGTCTTCAACGACGTCGGGTTCTGCTGGAACGACACCGGCAACAACGGCTGTGTCGACACACAGTCGATCGCCACGCACGAAGAGGGGCATTTTCTGGGCCTCGGCCACTCCAGCGAGCGGAACGCGACGATGACCCCTTACTATGTCGTGGGCTCTTCGATGCGCACCATCGAGGCAGACGACATCGAGGGCGTGTGCGCGCTGTATCCCGTGGGCGGGACCACGGCCGCGAACGCCGCGAGCGCCACGAGCGCCGCCAGCGGCGGCGGCAGCTGCGATAGCTGCTCGAACGATTCGCTCGCGAACACCTGCAAAGCGGCCTATGACGCGTGCGGTGCGTCGCTCGCGTGCAGGGGATTCATCGGCTGTGTCAACGAGTGCTCGGACGACGCGTGCGTCGAGCGATGCTTGAATGACCAGCCCGAGGGGGCCGGCATGTATATCCGCATCCTCGAGTGCGTCTGCGGGGAATGCTCGACCGAGTGCTCCACCGAGTGCGCTGGCGTCGATGGCGGCGGCAGCGGCGCCGGCGGCGCCGGCGGCAGCGGGGGCGATGGCGGAGCGGACGGCAGCAGCGTGTCCACCTCCTCCTCCTCATCGGCCGGCGGCGGATCGACCGTGGGCGCGACCGTGAGCTCGTCGGTCGCCTCGAGCGGCGGGGTGGGGGGCGCGGGCGGCGCCGATCCGGACGACACGCCGAAGAGCGGCGATGAGGACTCTGGCGGCGATGCCGGGTGCTCCTGCTCGACGACCAGCCGATCATCGGCTGATCTCGGTGGCGTCATGCTCCTCGGCGTGCTCGGCGCGCTGGCGTCGCGACGGCGCCGGCGCTGAGCGTCCGGTCACGGGGCTTCAGGGGGAGCACCGGCCCCCGCGGCGGCGTGGATCGAGTCTGGGCCCGCCGCGATCTTCCGGACCAGAGAACACCTGAGAGGACACCTGGTGGAGGCCCACGCCGTCGGCGTGGGGGCTCTGACCTCCACCGCGCCGCGCGGGCGCCCGCCGGCGCGGCGCGGTGGAGCGCGAAAACCCCGAGATAGGCCGTCTTCCCCGCGGATCCTGGGCGTGCCGGGGGCGGCCCGAAGCGCCCCGACAACCTGGCCCGGCGGTTGCTCTATCCGGATGCGACGCCGCGAGACAGCGACGAGGGACGCCGAGGCGAGCTCGAGCTCGCCGGAGGCCGCCGACACGCGATCTCGCGAGCGCGAACACCCGACCCAAGGACACACCACCATGAACATCAAGAACCTGCTCCTCTGCTCGCTCATCTCGTCCTTCTCGCTCGTCGGCTGCATCGCCGAGCCGCTCGAGGGCGATAGCGTCGATGAGGGCGCGAGCGACGCCGCCGAGGTCGTGGGCGAGGGTGCAGAGGCGATCATCGGTCCTGGCGGCGATGACGGCGGCGGCCCGGTCACGAAGACCGTGAACCTCTCCTGCTCGATCACCTATCCCAGCATCTTCAACCCGAACGCCGCGATCAAGAACACCTCGCTCTTTGGCGTTCCGGACTCGGCGAAGATCACCTTCACCGTCACGCACTACTACGGCGATCCTGGGCCCTACACCCGCACGGTCACCGGGCCGCTCGCCAAGGGCCAGACCAAGCTCGTGCCCCTCTCGCACCCGGGCGCGCTCGACGCCTACGGCTGCACTGCCAAGGCCACCTGGACCGTCCTCGACTGAACCCGCGGCGGCAGGCGAGCAGCCCCATTGCAGGGTCAGGGCGTCACCGCGCACGGAGCCCCGATGTCCCGAGGCGCGCGTCCACGCGCGCCTTCGCGGAGCTCGCCCTGACTCCCGATCTTCACGAGGGCAACGCTCGACGTCCTACCTGCTCCCACCTCTCCCGCGTCGTGCCCAATTATTGTTTTGCCAATTGACACAATAGAAAATCGGGCTATCCTGAAGCTCGTGACAGCGCCAGGCCGCCCACGCGGCAGACCAAGGAAGGATCCGCAGCAGCTCGCGACATGGGTTCCGCCCGAAGGCTGGTCACGCCTGGTCGCGTGGATCTCGCCGGAGGAGCGGATGGCGCTGAAGCGCGTCGCGCTCGAGGCGAGCACCTCCGTCGCGGAGCTGGTGCGTGCCCTGGCGAGCGGGCTCGCTGCAGGCGTCATCACCCCTGACGAGCTGCTCGGTCAGGTACGAAAGGGCATTCAGGTCATGGAGAAGATTCCGACGATTTTTGATCGCGGCGACGACTTCAAGGTGCTCCCGAAGCCGCGCCAGGGGTGCGAGTGGGTCTTTGCGGGCGAGGGCCGTCCCACCGAGAAGCTCGACGGCACGAATGTGCGGTTGACGATTCGCTCGGGCCACGTGGTCCGGGTCGAGAAGCGCAGGAACCCGAGCAAGCTTCAGAAGCAGCAGGGAATCATCGACGGCTGGTACGTCGACGCCGACGAGCACGGGCCGGAAGACAAGTGGATCTTCGAGGCGGTTCGCGAGACGGAGTTCCAGGGCTGGCCGGACGGCGAGCACTCGGCCGAGGCGCTCGGACCGAGCATTCAGGGCAACCCGCTCGGGCTCGCCAGGCATAGAGTCGTGCCGTTCAACCTCGAGATTCCCGTCTACGACGACGTCCCGAGGACCTATGACGGCCTCCATGGCCTGTTCCAGCACCTGGAGAGCCGCTTCGCCCCGGGCCACCTCGCCGAGGGGATCGTGTTTCACCACCCCGACGGCCGGCGCGCCAAGATCAAGCGCAAGGACTTCCCCGGAGGGGCCGGGAAGTCGCGGTGAGGCTCCGGCCGATCGGGGCGCCTCTCCGCCGGGATCGAGGCAGCTCGCGGTTCGCGCCCGTCCGGTGAGCGCTCAGCGCCGCCGCCTGCCGCGCGCTGGCTTCCCCCGACTGGGGCGCTGGGCCGGCTTCTCCCCACTGGGGCGCTGGGCCGGCTTCTCCGGCGGCGCCTCTGTCGTCCGGACGACGAGCAGCGCCTGCCCGCGCTCGAAGGTCGGCGTCACGCTCACGTAGCCGTTCTCCCGCGCGAAGCCCGCCATGTCGCCGCGGTGCTCATCCATGTACCGGCTGAACCGCGTCCAGAGATCGCGCGCCTCCTCGTCGGCGAGGGGCGCGCCGTCGATGGAGGCGGCGAGGTTCGAACGATCGCTCACTGGATCCCGTACTCCTTGAGGCGCCGGTAGAACGTCCGGCGCGGCAGGCCCACGACCTGCGCCGCCTTCACCCGGTTCCAGTTACAGCTCGAGAGCGCGACCAGGATCCGCTCCCGCTCGCTCGCCTTGTGCGCGTCCAGCGACGTCTCCACGCGGTGCGGCTCGCTCGACGGCGGAGCCCGGCCCGCGCTCGCGGGCGCCCCGCCGCCAGCGGGCGCTCGGGGCGGGGGCGTGGCGCCGCTGTCGAGCGAGCCCCGCAGCGACCGAGGCGCCGCGTCGGGGAGCTCGAAGTCCTCGCTCTCCAGCTCGGGGCGATCCGACAGGACCCACGCGTTGAGCAGCACGTTCTCGAGCTGCCGCACGTTCCCGGGCCAGGTGTACGCCGACAGCCGCTTCAGCGCGGCGCGGGACACGCTGCGGCGATCGCGGCCGTAGCGCGCCGCGAAGATCCCGAGGAAGTAGTCGATGAGCAGCGGGATGTCCTCGATCCGCTGGCGCAGCGACGGCACCCGCACCTCGACGACGTGCAGCCGGTAGTAGAGATCCTCGCGGAACGTGCTCCTCGAGACCATGTCGGAGAGATCCCGGTGCGTCGCCGCGATGACCCGCGCGTCGACCGGCTCCTCTCGCGCGCCGCCGACCGGACGGACGACCTTCTCCTGCAGGACACGCAAGAGCCCTGCCTGCATCTTCTGCGGCATCTCCCCGATCTCGTCGAGCAGGATGGTGCCGCCGGTCACCTCCCGGAAGAGCCCCTTCCGGTCGCGATCAGCGCCCGTGAACGCGCCGCGGACGTGCCCGAAGAGCTCGCTCTCCAGCAGGTGCTCCGGGATCGCGCCGCAGTTGACGCCGACGAACGGCTTCTTCGCCCGCGGGCTCGCGTTGTGGATCGTCCGCGCGACGACCTCCTTGCCCGTCCCGCTCTCGCCCGTGATCAGGATCGGGATGTCCGTGTCCTTCACCCGGTCGATGAGCGCGTACACGCGGCGCATCGCCTCGCTCGTACCGACCAGGCCCTCGTAGCCGAAATGGCCGCGGATCACCGCGCGCGCCGAGCGCAGATCCCGCCGCGTCGCGGCCAGCTGCGCGGTGCGGTGGCCGAGGAGCTCCTCCAGCTTGGCGCGCGCCGCGCGCAGCTCCTCGTTCGCGCGCTCGAGCTCGCGGGCGCGGCGCTCGTTCTCGCTCACGAGGCGCGCCGTCTCGATCGCGATCGCGACCTGATCAGCCAGCGCCGTCAGCGTCGGGAGCTCCACCTCGAACTTCGCCGCCGCGCTCAGCCGGGTCTCCAGGTACAGCGCGCCGCTCACCTGCCCGCTCCGCTGCCGGATCGGCACGCACGCGACCGACTGCAGCATGAGCTGGTGCACGGAGACGTAATCGCTCATGCGCGCGTCGTCCCGCGCGCTCGCGGTCACGACCGACTCGCCCGTGGAGATCACCCGCTCGGCGATCGAGCTGGAGAAGCGCGCGTGCGGGTCGTCCCCCGCCTGGTCGCGCGAGGCGTGGATCGAGAGATCGACCGCGCCTTCGCCCGCAACCTGCTGCAGCTCGTCGCGCGGCGGCCGCTGCAGGATGATGAACCCGCGCTCCGCCTGGAGGAGCGCGATCGCATGATCGGTCACCTTCGCAAGCAGGCGCGTGAGATCGTGCTCGCCGGCGATCTCGCGGTTGATCTCGAGGACCCGCGCCAGCCGGTCCTCGCCCTGCGGGGGCGCCGCGCCGGCCTGAGCGCCCGCGCTCTGCTGGGTGAACGGCACCGTGCGGCTGCTCATCAGCTCGAGCATCGCGGCCGCCCGGATCTCCTTGCGCCGCGCGTCGTTCCAGAACACCTCCCGGAGGTCGCGCGGCAGCTTCGAGGCGATCTCCTCCAGCGTGATCAGCGCCTCCTCGCGGTCGTGACGCGCCCGGATGAGGTGCCCCCGCTCCGTCTCGAGCTGCGCCCGCGCCTCCAGCGAGCGCCAGATCCAGTCGCGCTGGCCCGCGGCGCGCGCCGCGTCGAGCGCCTCGTCGTACGCCGCCCGGGCCCGCCACTCGTCGCGCGCGAGCGCCGCGACGCGGCCGCGCGCGAGCGCGAGCAGGGCGCGGTGGGCGCCGGTCGTCCCCAGGCGCTCCGACGCCACGTCGATCTCCTCGCCGAGGGAGCGCGGATCCGCGCCGGCGCGCGCCACCGCGAAGAGCACGCGCTCGAGCCGCGCCTCGACCCCGTCGATGCGCCGGCCCATCGCCTCGTACGCCTCGGCGCACTCGAGGCAGAGCCGCTCGGCCTGCTCGAGATCGCCCGAGCGCGCCGCGTGCTCCGCCTCGAGCGCGAGCAGCTGCGCCTGCTGCTGCGGCGCGAGATCCGCGCGCTGGGCGGCGAGCGCGTCGAGCGACACCCGGGCCCGCGCGAGCCGCCCGAGGTAGAGGTCGAGGTTCGCGAGGTTGAGGAGCGCCTGGCGGATCGTCGCCACGCGGCCGGAGCGCCGGCCCAGATCGACGGCGGCCTCGAGGTGGCGGATCGCCGCGCCGAGGTCGCCCTGGAGCTTCGTGAGCGCGGCGAGGTTCAGGCGGGTCGTCGCGAGCGTGCCCGCGTCGCCGGCCTGCTCCGCGGCCGTGAGCGCCTCCTCGTAGACCGCCTTCGCCTCGCTGAGGCGGTCGTCCCGCTGGAGCGCGAAGGCGAGCGACACGAGGGCGACCGACAGGATCCGCGGCTCTCCCGTGAGCCGCGCGAGCCGGACCGCGTGCTCCAGCGTGCGCTTCGCGTCCTCGTGCCGCGAGGCGAAGCTCTGCGCGAGCCCGCGCGTCGCCACCGCCTCGGCGACGATCGCCTCGGGCGAGGCGCCGAACGCGGCGGTGGTCGCGACCTCGGAGCGCGATGCGCCGGTGAGCTCCGCCGCCTCGATCTTGAGCGGGCCCACCCGCTCCACGGCCTCGCCAGCGCGGCGCTCCGCCTCGCCGTAGTCGCCGGTGCGCACGAGGGCGCGGGCCATCTGCAGCGACCAGAACGCCGCCAGCGCGTGATCGCTCGAGGCCTCTACCTGGTCTTTCACGCGCCCGAGCTCGGCGAGCGCCCTCGCCGTGTCGCCGCGGTTCATGGCGAGCCGCGCGCGCGCGATCGTCAAGGTGGGCACCGCGGCGGCCGAGCCGTCGCCCTCGTGCCGGCCAAGCGCCTCCGCGGCCGCGTCGAAGTGGCCGCGGTCGAGCAGCCGGTGGATCTCCGCCGGCGGCAGCGCCGCCCCCTCGGCGCCCGCGCCGCCCGGCCCGGACGCCGCCGCGCTCGTCGGGGGCGCGTCGAGCAGCCGATCGACGTCCTCCGTCGACGCGACGGGCGCGCGCGCGATGCACGCGACGATCTCGCGGATGCGCCCGGGCCACCGCCCCGCGCGAGAGACGACGTGCGCCGCCACCGCGTCGCTCAGCGACGGGATGGTGCGCTGCACGAGCTCGCGGGCGACCTGCTCGTCGAGCGGCGCCATCTCGAAGCGCTCGAACCCGCCGCCCAGGCGCGCGGGTGAAGGCGCGTCGTCAGCGGGCGCGCGGCGCGCGGCGCGCCGCGCGCCTGGCGCCCGGTTCGCGCCGCTCTCCGATGGATCGCCGAGCACGAGCACGAGCTTGCCGCCGGCCTTCCGCACCTCGTCGAGCCGCTCGAGCGCCGCGTCGCCTAGCCGATCGGCGTCGTCGACGAGCGCCGTCACCCGGCCGAGATCGTGCTCCGACAGCTCGATCGAGAGCGCCTCGCGCGGGTCTGCCACGCGGGCCGCCTCGACCCACGCGACGGCGTACCCGCCGACCTCGAGCGACCACGCGATGCGCCGGAGCAGCGCGCTCCGCCCGGAAGCGCGCGGGCCGTCGATCGAGAGCCCGCCGCCCGCGGGCAGCGCGAGGATCTGCGCGAGCAGCCGCGTGGAGGGCGCGTCCAGCCCGACGATCGGCCAGACCACGGCGCCCGCGTCCGCGTCGGGCCTCGCGGCCTCCTCGCCCGGCCTCGCAGCCTCCTCGCCCGGCCCGGAGGGGAGCCGCGCCGCGCGCCGGAGCGCGTTCGCGAGCTCGTCCGCGCTCGGGTAGCGCGCGTTCGGGTCCTTGGCGGTCGCCCGGTCGACGACCCCCTGGAGCGCCTCGACGACCTTCGGATCGCGCTCGCCCCCGCTGTCGCGGAGGGCCTCGGCGAGCGTCGCGCCGAGCGCGAACACCTCGGCGCGGACGGTGAGCGCGTCGCCCTTGAAGAGCTCCGGCGCGGCGTAGCGGGGCGTGAGGCCCACGGGCCGCGAGCCGTCGTCCCGGAACGGCGCGGCGAGGCCGAGGTCGACGAGCGTGGCGCGGCCGCCCTCGCCGACGATGATGTTCGCGGGCTTCACGTCGCCGTGCAGCAGGAGCGCGCGGTGCAGGCGCGTCAGCTGATCGGCCGCGTCGGCGATGGCCGCGAGGTTCCTGGCCAGGTCGCCCTTGCGCGCGAGCAGATCGGCGAGGCTCGTCCCCTCGACGAGCTCGCGCACCATGAAGGGCCGCCCTGACGCGGGCAGCCGGCCGAAGCGCAGCACGCGCGGCACGCCGAGGCCCTCGACGCCCGAGAGCGCCGCCGCCTCGCGGACGAGCGCGAGCACCTCCGGCTCGTCCGCCTCCTCGCCGAGCGTCTTCAGCGCGGCCGTCTTGCCGGTGAGGCGGTCGCGCACCGCCCACACCTCGCCACCACCGCCCTTTCCGAGCGCCCCGATCGGCTCATAGCGCGGGGGAAACAGCGGACGCGACGTCACCTCATCCCTCGATCAGAGCCCATACCCCGCGGACAGCCCAAAGAACAACCCTGTGATGGAGAAGCCGGCGTCGAGCCGCGTCTGAAGCTGCTTGATCGGCTTGTACCGGAAGCTGAGCTGCGGGAGCGAGATCCATGGGAACACCGACGGCTTGGATCCTCCGTTGATCCAGCTCGGCTCGTCGTAGTCGCCGAAATGGTCGTTGGAGCCGTCGCAGAAGCCGCCGGTCGGGCCGGTGCACTTGTTCCACGAGCCCACGTCGTCGGGGTCGAGGCGCGACGGGTTGTTCGGGTACGCCTGCGCGCGGTAGAGGTTGCCGAAGACGACGCCGAGCCCGACGCCGCCGCCGATCAGCAGGGAGAAGCGGCCCTTCTCCTTGTCGAGCGGGATCTCGTAGAGGAGATCGGTCGTGAAGTAGACGAGCTTCATGCTGCTCGACACCATCTCCCAGGCGTCGTTGCCGTCGTTCTTCCCCTTGAAGAGGAAGGGATTCATCGAGTAGTCCGCGTAGGAGATCGCCAGATCGATCTCGAGCCCGTCCCTGCGCGTCGCGAGCTCCGGGCCAAACGTGAACACGTTCACGCTCGACCCGCCGTCCGCGAAGAGGTTGATCATGGCCTTCGGCACAATGAGGTTCCGGAACCGGAGCCCGGCGAACCGATAGGTCTTGCCCTCTCTCTCGAACGGGGCGTTCTCATCCGCCGCCTCGGGCGGCGCTTCCTGCGGCTTCTCCTTCTCGCCGGCCGCCTTGTCGTCCTGCGCCTTCTCGTCCGTGGTTTGCTTCTCGGCAGCGGGGGAGTCGTCCAGGTCGCCTTTGGCGTCGTCCTTGGGCTGCGCGCTGGCGCTCGACGAGAAGCACACGGCGCCGAGCAACGCGGCGAGCGCGGCGGCCCTTGCGTGCACCCCGACCGCGAGCTGCCGACCCATCTTCAAGTGGTACATTGTAGGTCACCTAGCGATGCGTAAGTTCAGGGCCGGGCTCCGGCGCCCACGGAACGGGCGCGCCGAGGCCAGCCTCGGGTTCTCCGCGCGCCCCGGTGGACCGGGCACCAGCGAGGGGAGGGTACACGAGACGCAGCGCCGTGTGACGCCTGCGGACCGCCCACGGCGGAGCTTTTTCCACGACGGCGCGCCAGAGCGCGCCTGCTCGTGATCGCCGTGGGTGGCCGTGCGATGTTGGCGTGGCAAGGCCCCACAGCGATGGCCTCGCTGGTGGGTCAAACGAGGTTGCGTACAGCAAAATAATCCGCAATAGACGGAAAGGATGATCCTGCATCAGGCCCAGGTCGAGCAGACGGTCGACCGCGACGAGCGGGACAGGTTCATCAAGGAACTCGTGGTGGTGCGGGTCCGCAGCACCGCGCACGAGTCCCCGCCGGCGAGCCGTGGGATCGAGGGGGCGCGCGCGCCGGGGGTGGAGGACGCGGAGCCGGTGGAGCGGGACGTGCCGCTGGCGATGATCCGCAAGCGGAGCGCGCGGCTCCGGAGCACGGTGGCGAGCGTGCTGCTGATCCACGGGTACGGCCAGAACCGGTACATCTGGCACCTGCCGTCGCGGAGCTTCTCGAACTACCTGGCGCGCGCGGGCTTCGACGTCTTCAACCTGGACCTCCGAGGGCACGGTCGGTCGCGGCACCTCGGGGCGCGGCGGCCGGCGCACGTGACCGATTTCGTCCGCGAGGACGTGCCGGCGGCGATCGAGGAGATCCGGCGCATCTCGGGCCCGCGGCCGGTGTATCTGATCGGCCACTCGCTCGGCGGGCTCGTCAGCTACGCGACGGCGCCGACGATGGGGGACGCGGTCGGCGGGATCGTCACGCTCGGGAGCCCGTACCTGTTCACGCACGGGTCGCGGTCGCTCGCGCTGCTCGGCCGGCTGATGCTGACGGTGGACCGGCGCGTCCCGCTCGGGCAGGGGGCGCTCCCGCTGTCGGCGTGGGGCGAGCCGTTCCGGTTCGTGCGGGCGTTCGTCGAGAGCCCGATCTTTCCGCTGCCGATCCGGGGGTTCGTGCCTGGCTCGATGGAAACGCGGGTGCTCACGCAGCACATGTCGCTGGCGATGGACAGCGGCAGCATCACGGTGCTCCGGAACATGTTCCTGGACGCGGCGGCGTCGCGGAAGAGCGGCCACCACATGGGGAGCCTCTTCGGCTACGCCGAGCGCTTCGAGCAGCTCGACCTGCCGCTCCTGGTCATCGCGGGCACGCACGACGACCTCGCGCCGCCGGCATCGGTGAAGCCGGCGTACGATTTCAGCCGCTCCTCGGACAAGACGTACCGCGCGTTCCCCCGCGGCCACCTCGACATCGTCGTCGGCCGGGACGCGCCGCTCACGGTGTGGCCGCTCATCGAGGCCTGGCTGAAGACCCGCATCCGGCGGGCGGCGGCGAGGGAGCGCGAGCAGCTGAGCGCGTAGGACGCCGCGCGAGGGCGCCGGCGCGACTGCTATCGTGGCCCGATGAACATCGAGCTGCGGCAGCTGGCCCCCGAGCAGCACGGCGAGTTCGTCCAACCCATCCTCACCGCCTTCGGCGCGCTCGTGAACCCCGAGCGCCTGGAGGCGATGAAGCGGCTCCAGGAGCTCACGTTGCGCCTCGGCGCGTATGACGGCGAGTCGCTCGTCGGCGCCGCCGGCACGTTCTCGCTCACGATGACCACGCCGGGCGGCGCCCTCCCGGTCGCCGGGCTCACGGCGGTCGCGGTCATGCCGACGCACCGCCGCCGCGGCATCCTCACGCGCCTGATCCGGCGGCACCTCGACGAGGCGCGGGCCGCGGGGCAGCCGATCTCCTCTCTCTGGGCCACGGAGGGATCCATCTACGGCCGCTTCGGCTATGGCCTCGCGTCGCAGGCGTGCTCCATCTCGATCGAGCGCGATCGCAGCGCGTTCCGTGGGGAGGCGAGCGCGGAGGGCCGGGCGCGGCTGCTCGGGGAAGCCGAGGCGCTCGAGGCGTTCGCGCCGGTCTGGGAGCGCGCCCGCCCGCTTGTCCCCGGGATGCTGGCGCGCTCGGAGCCGTGGTGGCAGGGCCGGCGGCTGAGCGACAACGACTTCATCCGCCAGGGGGGCGGCCCGCTCCAGCGCGTCGTGATCGAGGTCGACGGGCGCGCCGAGGCCTACGCGCTGTACTGCATGCACCACCGGTGGGACGCGTCCTCGATCCCGATCGGCTCGATCCGCGTCATCGAGGCGATCGGCGCCTCGCCGCTCGGGACCAGGCTCGTCTGGCGGTACCTCTTCGACCTCGATCTGGCGCAGCGGATCGAGGCGAGCCTCCTGCCGCCCGATCATCCCCTCGGCATGCTCCTCGTCGAGCCGCGGCGGCTGCGCCTCACGGCGAGCGACGGGCTGTGGGTGCGCATCCTGGACGTCGAGGCCGCGCTCGCGGCGCGCGCCTACGGCAGCGGCGAGGCGCTCACGCTCGAGATCACCGACCGCGATTGCCCCTGGAACGCGGGCCGGTTCAGGCTGCACGGGGGCGAGCGGCGCGCGGCGCGGACCACGGCGGCGCCGGACCTCCGCCTCGACATCACGGCGCTCGGCTCGGCGTACCTCGGCGGCGTCTCCTTCCGTTGCATGGCCGACGCGGGGCAGGTCGATGAGCTCTCCGGAGGCGCCATCGAGCGCGCGGACAGCCTGTTCCGCGCCGCGCGCGCCCCGTGGTGCCCCGAGATCTTCTGAAGGCCCGGCCCCGATGACGCTCCCGCTCCGCGGCGTCTACGCGGTGACGCCGACCCGCCGCCGCCGCTTTCTATGGGCCGCCTGGTGGACGGCCGAGCCGGCGCGCGAGCCGTTCCGCCCCCCGGACGCGAGCCAGGGCGGCGCGCGGACCGTCGAGGAGGCGCGGGCGCAGGCCGAGCGCGCGGCCGGGCGCCCGCTCGTCGAGATCGAGCCGGCGTGGGCGACGGCCTGGACGCGCATCCTGCGCGGCGAGCCCCCGTGGCCCAAGCCGCGCGCGCGGCGGGAGGCGCCCCCGCCCCCCGGGCCGTCGAGCCGCGCGCCGTCGCGGCCAGCGTCCGCGCGCGGCGTGTCGCCGTTCGCGGTGCTCGGCCTGGCGGAGGCCGCGAGCGCGGACGAGATCCGCCAGGCGTTCCGCCGGCTCGCGCTCGTCACGCACCCCGATCGCGGCGGCGATGCGCGCGAGTTCATGCGCGTCAAGTGGGCTCACGACGAGGCGATGGCCAGGCTCGCCCGGCCTAGACGCAGGTAGCGCCGCTACGGGGATCCGGGGCTAAGGGTGGCTCGCTGCGGCGACCTTGCCCGCCTCGTCGAGGAGCGGCGCGTACTCGCGCGCGAGCAGCGGGTTGCCGCGGAGCGCCTCTTCGAGCGAGGCCCCGGCGCGCTGGGCCAGATCCAGGCGCGCCGCGCGCTCGCGCTCCGCCTTCGCCCTCAGGAGGAGCAGCGCGCCCTTCCTGGCGCTCGCCAGCGGGAAGCCCGGGTCGATGGCCAGCGTGCGCTCGATCAGCGCGAGCCCCGCCTCGACCTCCGAGCGCACGTCGAGGAGCCCGAGTCCGGTCAGGGCGGCGCGCTGCCGGTGGACCTCGGCCAGGGTGCCAAAGATCCTCGGATTGCCCCCGTTCGCCTCGAGGGCGCGGAGCAGCGACCGCTCCGCGGCGTCGAGCGCCGCCGCAGGGCTCCTGGCGCGCGACGCGGCCCACCGCGCCGAGAGCAGCTCGATGTGGCCGAGCGCGAGGAGCGCCCCCGCGTTCTGCGGCCTCGCGGCCACGATGGGCTCGAGCTCGCCCCTCGCCGCGCGGAGCGCGGCCGTCGGATCCTCCCCCCGGAGGAGCGCCCAGTGCGCCGCCTCGATGCGCGCGAGGCCCGCCCCCTGCTTCGCCTCGAGATCGTCCGGGTTGAGGCGCGCCGCCGCGCCGTACGCCTCGATCGACCGCGCGAGCGAGACCTCCGGGCTCCCGCCGGTGAGCCGCTCGTGCCGGGCCTGGATCAGGTAGGTCAGGGCCAGGTTGTTGTAGGCGCGGTAGCTGTCCGGGCGCCGCCGCAGCGCCGCCTCGAGGCTGTCCTTGGCCACGTCGAGCGACTCCTCGGGCGACGCCCCGTGGTCGAGCTCGTACTGCGCGCGCCGCGCGTAGAGCCAGCCCTGGTTGAGCAGCGGCGGCATGTCGTTCGGCGCGATCTCGAGCGCCCGCTCGGCGTACGACGCGCCGATCTCGAAGAGGGGGAGGGGATCGGCGCCGCGGGACGCGGCGTACTCGGCCATCATGCCGTAGGCGATGGCGGCGTCGTTCCACGCCCAGAAGGAGTTCGGGTCGAGGGCGAGCGAGCGCTGCGCGCTGTCGACCGCGCGGCCGAGCGAGGGCCACGCGTCGAGCCCCACGGCGCTCTCGTGCGACGCGAGGAGGAAGAAGCTCGCTCCCATCGCGCCGTACGCTGTCGCGTCCGACGGGTCGCCCTGGACCGCTTGCTCGCTGGCCGCGACCGCCTCGACGAGGTCCGACCTCGGGTCCGAGCCGCGCGACAGGTCGCGCCTGGCGCGGTGCACGAGCGCCCAGGCCTTCTTGGCGAGCGCGCCGCTCGCCCGCGGGTTGGCCCGGAGCGCCTTGTCGCACCGGGCGATGATCTGCGCGACGACCTCCTCCGCGTCTCCGCCGCGCTGCGCCTCGATCAGCATGATCTCGCTCAGGGCGCGCGCGGCCGCCTCGTGGACGTCGGGATCGCTCTCGGCCATCTCCGCCGCGGCGTCGTACGAGGCGACGGCGCCCCAGAACTCGACGAGCGCCGCCGCGTGCTCCCCGAGGTCGCGCGCCGCCGTGCCCTTCGCGAGCAGGATGTCGCCTTCCAGCTTCTTCGCCTCGTATTCCCAGGGAGATCGCGCGAACGCTAGCCGCGCGTCGGCGAGCGCCTCGTCGAACCGCCCCTCGTAGAGCGCGATGAGCGCCACGGCGTACGACGGCGGCTCCGCGGCGGATCTCACGCTGTCCCTCAGGTACCTGATCGCCGGCTGCTTGTGCCGCTCCTCGAGCTCGAGCTGGTGCGCGGACCGCTCCCCCTTGTCGGCGAGGCGCCGCGCCCGATCGAGCCCCTTCAGGTAGAGCATGCCGTGCACGAGGCCCGCCGCGAATTTCGCGTCGCGCGTGGCATACCCGCTCGCGAGCGCCGCCTCGAGGTGCGCGAGCGCCTCCTCGGGCTCGTGCAGCGCGAGGTGCCCGCGCCCGAGCGCGTAGCGGCCAGGGCCCTCGACGAGATCGCCCGTCGTCTCGCGCATGCCCTGCATCTTCCGGTCGATCTCGCCCATGCGCGCCCGGATGACCTCCTTCTCCCGCGACACCTCGTGGAGGGGGAGCGCGTAGGCGTAGCGCATGAACAGCTCCATCTCCTTGACGTCCTGACCGAAGCCCTCGGCCAGGGACGCCACGCGCGCGGCGAGCTCGGCCTGCCGCGCGGCGGCGAGCTTCGCGCGGAGGGCGACGGCGCCCGAGAGCGCGAGCACGACGAGCGCCACGACGGCCGCCGCGACCGCGAGCCTGTGCTTCCTGGCGCGCTTCAGGGCGCGGTAGCCGAGGCCCATCGGCCGCGCGTCGATCGGCTCCCCCTCGAGGTAGCGCTCGAGATCGAGCGCGAGCATCTTCGCGGAGTCGTACCGCCGCTGGGGCTCCTTCTCGAGGCACTTCATCACGATGGTCTCGAGATCGACGGGGATCCTCTTGTCGATCTTTCGCACCGGCGCCGGCAGCTCGTGCGCGACGCGGGCGATGAGGCTCGTCACCGACGGGTCGACGAACGGAGGGCGCCCGGCGAGCACCTCGTAGAGCGTGGAGCCGAGGCAGTAGACGTCCGTGCGGCGGTCGAGCTGGCGCTGGCCCCCGGACACCTGCTCAGGCGCCATGTACGCCGGCGTCCCTTCGCCGCTCGTCGTCGCCCGGGCGTCCGCCGCGGTGTCCCTCGCGAGCCCGAAATCGAGGAGGTAGGGGCGGAAGGCGCCCTCGGCGGTCCGCTCCACCAGGATGTTCGCCGGCTTGATATCGCGGTGGATCAGCCCGAGCCGGTGGGCGGCGTGCAGGCCCTCCGCGACGTCGGCCACGATCTTCACCCGCTGCTCGAGGGACATCTGCTGCGCCACCCGGTGGAGCGGCTGGCCGTCGATGTACTGCATGGCGATGAACGGCTGGCCCTGCGCCTCGCCCACCTCGTACACCTTGCAGATGTTCGGGTGCTCGACCCGGGCCTGGGCCCGCGCTTCCCAGATGAAGCGCTGGGCGAGCTCCGGATCGTTGCCCCGTATCAGCTTGAGCGCCACGTACCTGTGGAGTCGCGGGTCCCTGGCCTTGTAGACCGTGCCCATTCCCCCTTTCCCGATGAGCGACTCGCACTCATACCGATCCCAGTTGCGGATCGGAAACCTGCTCGGCACGCGCGACGAGGGCGGCTCGACGCACATGAAGACCGTTTCCTGCGCGGCGCCCGAGCTCCCCGGCGGTGCGGAGCGGGAAGGCCTGCTCTGGGGCGCGATCGAGACGGGGCGGGACGTGGGCTCCTCGTTCGCCGACCACGCGGCGTTCGCACTCTCCGGGCCCGCTCCTCCCATTCGGCTCATGACTCGGACCCTTTTTAACAGCGAAGGCGGAGCCCCCCAGCGCATGGCCTCGAATCGCCATCATCCCGGACCCCCTGGCCGCTTGCCAGCGAGCGTCTCGCTTCAGGCGTGAGCTACGAGCGATATGACAAAACTGTCACCCAACGGTAAACCTGAGTTTACGTCCATGTCAACACCCCGGACGGGGCCTATCACCGCGCTTTTGGTTTGTAATGTTTTGTAATGTTCCAGCAGGGGGCCAGGGTGCGATGCGCTCGACGCGGCGATGGGCGCCGGGCGGGAACAGACGGCGGGCGCGGGGTCAGCGACGTTCAGCGACGTTCAGCCGCGCCGACGACAGCGCCAATGAACGATCCAGCGAGAGAGCCCGGCGAGAGAGCAGCGAGGAGCGGGACGCCGTCCGCGACGCTATTTGTGGGGCGCGCGACATGATGCCGAGGTGGGTTCAGCTGCTCCGCTGCTCATGGGCCCGCCGGCGGGCTGCTCAGTACTTGACGGTGCAGCCGAACGCCTCGGTCTCTTTCGTGGAGATCGCCTTGCCGGCGGCGAGCTCGGTCAGCGCGGCATCGACGTAGTTTGTGACCTGCTCGCCCGGCTCGGGCTCACCGCCCTTCGTGCTGTCGATGGCGCCGGCGTAGACGACCGTACCCTGGGGATCGATGACGACCATGTGCGGTGTGCGCTGGGCGCCGTACGCGCGCCCGACATCGCCCTTCTCGTCGATGAGGACCGGGTAGCTCATCCCGAACTCGCCCTTTGCCTTCACGTTCTCTTCCTTGGTGGTGCCCTGCTTGCCGGGAGCGCCCGAGTTGATGGCGAGCCACACGACCCCCTTCTGGGTGTGCTGCGCCGGCACGCCCTTCAGGCCGCCTTGGCGGTGCGCGAGCTGCACGAACGGGCAACCGGGGTTGAACCATTCGAGGACGACCGTCTTGCCCTTGTGATCGGCCAGCTTGACGGGCGTGCCGTCGAGGTCCGGCAGCGTGAAATCGGGCGCGGGCTGCCCGATCTTGGCCTGGGCCGCCTTCGCCTGAGCCGCCGGCGCGTCCGCCGCCTTCGCCTTCGGGGCGTCGGCCTTGGCGGGCTGCGGCGCGGCGGCGCCGGTGGCCGCGGGCGCGCTCGCCTCGCCGGGCTGGGTGCACGCCGCGAGGGCCGCGGCGAGGAACGTCAGGGAAATGAGCTTGTTCATAGGGGGACGCTTACCACGCGTCGCGCCAGGCGCATGTGTCACGGGAACTCCGGCCAGCGATCGCCGGTCGCCCACCGGTATCGAAGGCCGAGCTGGCCGAGATCCGCGCCCAGCAGGCCGAGCTGATCGGGCGTCGCGGCCACCACCATCACCGTCCCCACTGCGTCCAGGTGGTGCGTCAGCGACACGGCCAGCACGGGGCCGACGCGCACGACGATGCTGTCGCGGCCAGGGTTGCCGAGCACCTCGGCGGCGGCGCCCAGGCGGAGCTCGCCGAACCGGTCCATCTCCGCCATGTAGCCGAGCCGGGCCCGGTAGAGGTACGGCGGCTTCATCACCGCGTGGAGCGCCTCCTCGTAAAGGTAGAACCCCTGCGGCGTCCCCAGCACCGCATAGCCGGTCGCGACGCCGAACAGGCTGCCTCCAAGCAAGGGTATCGAGCCCGACACCTCGATCTCCCCCGCGACGTACCGCGACGGGGGGCCCTGCATGAGCTCGGTGTCCCTGCGCGTGTACGACGCCCGAGGCTCGAGGAAGTACTGGGTCGTCGAGAAGGCGTATCGCGCGCCGCCGCGGATCTCCACGCTGGGCAGCGCGGCGCGGAGGCCCAGGTACTCCGCGCCGCCGTTCGGAGATACGCTCGCGTAGGCCTCGATCCCGAGCCAGGACCAGTGCGGTTTGCCCACGCCGAGCGCGAGGCTCGGCCTGAAATAGATGACGCCGAGATCCATCAGCGCGGAGAGGAACGGGCGCGCGGCCGCGCTCCGCGCCCAGTAAGAGCGCTTCTGCAGGAGGTCGATGCCCGAGGGCACCGGCGGCGGCTCGCCGGCGGGCGACGGCAGGTCGGCCGGATCCTGGGCACCAGCCCCGGCGGGCAGCAGGGTGAGGGCGGCGAGCGCCGCGGCGGCGGCCAGCGCGCGGCGGAGCGCCATCGCTAGAACCTGCCCACCAGGTACCCGCCGAGCGGCGCGGGCGCGAAGCTGAGCGTGATGCCGTCCCCGCGCGGCGCGTCCGAGGCGCGGGCGCCGCCGCGGTAGTGCAGGAGCCACGGGAGCCCGAGGCCGGTCAGGGCGCCGACGGCCGCGCCCGTGAGCGCGTCGGTCGCGAAGTGCTGGTCGGAGACGACCCGGAGCGTCGCCACGGCCGCCGCCGTCCCGAGCGACGCGGCGCACGCGAGCGCGTCGGGCGCGCCGCCGCCGTACAGGGGCAGGTGTGCGTGGTGCGAGCACACGAGCCCCGCCGCCGTGAAGGCGGTCGAGCTGTGGCCGCTGAAGAAGCTCCTGTAGCGCTTGCTCTCGCGGCAGTCTCGGTCTTGCTGCTCTTCTGGCCCGGCGCAGCCGGCGCGGTAGGGGCGCTCGCGGCTCGTGAGCCCCGCGACGACGCCGTTCAGGGCCGCGTTCAGCGCGAGCGCCTCGACGTCGATCATCGCGATCTCCCACGCGACGCTGCCGCGGCCGTGCCCCCACCAGGTCACGAGCAGGGCGTCCACCGCGAGGTGGTTGGTCATCAGCGTGAGCAGGAGATCGCTCGCGTCCCGCGCCATCTCGCGCTGGCGATCGCTGCGGATGCGCAGGGCGTCGCGCGCCGAGCCGTCGAAGCCGTTCACGGTCGTCCACCGGCCCTCCGACGGCGGGATGGCGAGCGTGCCGAAGGCGGTCGCGGCCAGGAGCCCCGTGGCCACATATTCGCTGACGCGGAAGCGCGGCCAGGCCGGATCCCACGCGACCTCGGGCCGCGCGCGCGAGAGCTCCTCCGCCGCGGCCCGGCGCGGCGCGCTCGGCACCATCGCCCCGGAGCGGAGGGTGGTGGTGTCGCCGGCTCCCCGTGTCGCCGCGCCGGACGGCGCCGCGGACGGCTCGGCTCGCGCCGCTGCAGCGCCGAGCAGCGCAGCCACGGCGAGCGCGCTGGAGGCGAACCGGAGGGGCGCGGCGCACCTCAAGGAGCGAACCGCGCGATCAGAAATCAGGATGGCCGATGACGAGGAACTCGAGCGGCCCGGCGCCTGTGTTGCGCAGCCCGTGGTGTACGTTCGTCTCGACGTGCATCATCTGGCCGGGACCGAGGGGCACCTCGCGGTCGCCGACGATGCCGAGCGCCTGCCCGGCCAGGATGTAGATGGTCTCGGTGGTCTCCGTGTGGAGCTCGCGCGAGATCTCACAGCCGGGGCCCATCGTGCCCTTGTAGAAGCCGAAGGCTTGCCCGCGATCTCTTCCCAGCAGCTGCGCCATGAAGACGCCTCGGTTGGGCAGATACTCCATCACGTCTTCGTCGGCCGCGGTCAGCACTACGGCTCCGTCGATCTGCTGCCTCATGGCGATCCTCCTTCTCCGCGAGTGAAGCCGCTGGGAGATCGATCCGTTACATAAGCGCACCGCGTCCTGTCAACGGCGCTCCGTCCAAACCGTGCGACGGCGGCCGTCAGACTCTCAGCTTCCCTGCTTCCCTGCTTCTCACCTTCCCCGCGCCTGCCCTCTGCGTTTCCTGCTTCAAAAAGGCAACACCACGCTCGCGGCGGCGCGGAGCTCGTAGCTGAACGACATCGTCTTCAACCCCTTCGGGGGCAGCTCGACGTGGCCACGGAGAAATCCGTCCTTCTCGTCCAGCGTCCAGCCGGGGGCCTCGCCGAGCGCGACCTCTACCTCGGCCACCTCGCTGACAGGGATCCGCTCGGTGACCAGCACCCGCTTCACGTTGCTGGAGAGGTTGGACACGGAGAGCTTCACACGCCGGCGGATCTTGCGGGTCCCCGTGAGCGCCGCGGTGTCCTGCTCCTCGTCGATGGTGCGCCGCACGCGCACGGCGTCGTCCACGCCGAAGCCGAGCTCGAACGGCTCGCCGGCGCCCACGAAATCGAGCCGGGCGCGGCCGATGAGGCTGCCGCCACGCGCGACGCGCACCGGGCCCGCCAGCAGCGGGCGCGGCCGTCCACCGGCGCCGCCGCCGTCCAGCGTCACCGTGGCGCGCAGGTGGGCCGCGGGGTGGACCTCGGGGTACAGCACCAGCGCGAGCTCGGCGGGGAGCGAGCGCCGCGCGATCT
The DNA here is from genome assembly GCF_051521405.1 of Sorangium sp. So ce726. Lineage (NCBI taxonomy): Bacteria > Pseudomonadati > Myxococcota > Polyangiales > Polyangiaceae > Sorangium > Sorangium sp. So ce726. The sequence continues at coordinate 441,545 of NZ_CP150349.1, forward strand.
CGATGCGCGTCGGGCGGCCGTCGGAGGGGAGGGTCACCGGCTCCGCCGCCTCGAAGATCAGCGGCTCGCCGCCGTCGTCCACGCCCGGCATCTCGTCGACAGCCCGCGCCCCGCGGTCGAGCCCGGCCGCGGCGATCGCCTGGTCGCGCGCCTCGACGATCACGCGGCGGCGCTCGATCTCCGTCTTGCGCCGCACACGAAGCACGTCGTCCTCGAGCAGCGGCGCCTCGGCGCTCCTCGACGGCCGCGCGGTCGAGAAGCGCGCGGTGACGTTCTCCCAGACCTCGCCCGTCGCCTGCCACGCCGCCGCCCAGGTGGTGAGCTCGATCGAGCCGCCCGGCCCCTGCGCTGCCGCGCCGCCCGCGGCGCCGGCAGCGAGCCGCGCCAGGTGCTCGGGGCGCCAGATCGCGCACGCGACGCGGTACGTCAGCTCGATATCGACGGGCTGCGGCGCGGAGGCCTGCACCTCGACCTCGATCACCGCTTCATAACGCGGTTGCTCGACCGACCCCTCGCGCAGCCGCGCCGCGGCGCGCCGAGCGTCCTCCTCGGCGCGCGCCCGCGCTGCGCGCGCGTCGGCCGACGCGCCGAGCGCCTCGGCGAGCGCCGCGTGCAGCGCCTCGGCGCCGCCGCGCCACGAGGCGAGGCGCTCGGGCTCGCCGGCGTCCTTCGGGACCTCGCTCATCGCCCGCGCCCACTTCGCGAGCAGCTGGTCGAGGTGGGCCTCGCGGCGCGACGCCCGGTCCCGCGCGCGCTCCGCGGCGCCGGCCCGCAGCGACGCCTCGCGCTCCTCGCGCTCCAGCGCGTCGATCGCCTCGCGACCGAGCGCCGCCTCCCTGTGCGCCCTCCACCGTACGCGCGCCGCCGTCACGCGCACCTCGTCCGCGCCCGCGCCCGCGATGCGCGCCTGCACGGTGCGCTCGTCGACGAACACCGAGACGCCGCCGATCGCGATCCACTGCGCCCCGGCCTGGACCTCGACGCGCGCCGCGCGCACGACCTCGGCGCGATCCTCGAACAGCGTCACCGCGCGCGCGACGCTCGGGAGCGGCGCGCGGGCGCCTTCGTGCGCGCCGCTCCCGTCGCTCCCGCCGCTTCCGCTGGCGCTCCGCCCAGCCAGGTCCGAACCGCTCGCATCCGTTGCCATGGTGCGCTCGTTTCCTTTGTTATTCCCGACGGTTACCGCCGACAATCTCGTTCTTGGACGAGAACACCACGCGGTAGGTGAAGGCGACGGAGGCCTTGCCGCCTGGCGCGATCGGGACGCGCCAGCGCAGCCCGCCGCGCACCGGCTCACCGAGCTCCTCCTGGGTGTACGGCTCGGCCTTCGGCTGCGATGAGAGGAGCTTGATCTCGACGTCCTTGTCGTCCGTCACCGGGATGCGGTCGAGGACCTCGACCTCGACGCCCATCCCGAGCGAAGAGGAGAGATCGATGACGACCGCGTGCTCGACGGCGAGCGAGCCGCCGAGCAGGCCGGCGCTCGACTCGTCCACGCGCGCGTTCCTGGCGACCCGGATCCGCTCCTCGACGCCGAGGCCGGCGCGGAGCAGGCCGCCCCGGTCCACGCGGCCGAGCGCGGCCTGCGCCGCGAGGGCGCCGTCGACGAAGATGTCGACCGGCCCAGCGAGCAGCGGGGCGTCGAACGGGTTCTCGACGCGCGCCTCGCGGTAGACCTCGGCGGCCTCGCGGGGCGCGGTCACGAACCGGGGCGCGGCGGGGGCGCGCGCGGCGCCGAGCGCGACGCGGTGGAGCCTGCCGTTCGACGGCACGTCGGCGGCGCTCTCGCCGACGTAAAGGTGGTCGAACTGCCCGCGCGAGTCGCGCGGATCCACGGCCCGGGGTGGGGCGCCGAGGTCCGCGATGTCCTGCTCTGCCCGATGCGCGTTGCGCCTCGAGGGCCCAGGCTCGTCGCGCTCGAGCCGGCCGCGCTGTTTGCCCGCTCCGGGGAGGTGCAGCGCGTCGAAGTCGAGCCACTCCTCGACCTGCGCGGGCTCGAGCGGCGCCGGGGCGGCCCCGGCGCCCTCCTGCGCCTGCTCGGGAGCGAGCCATTCCTCCTCGAGGCTGGCCGTGATCTCGACGCTCGCCGCGGAGCTGAGGGCGCTCCGGGGGACCGGGGGCGCGCTCGCCTGGGGAGCCGGCGCCGGGGGCGGCGCCCCGTAGCCGCCGCCGAACGACGGGAGCGACAGCCCGCGCGACTTGCGCGCCGGCGCGGCGAGCGGCATCGGCGGGGCGAACGCCATCGGCGCGGCGGCCGGCACCGGCGGCGGCAGCGCGCCCGCGCCGGACGGCGCAGGCGGCGCCAGCCTCTTCATCGCCGCGATGGACTCCGGGCTGGCCCGGTTCCGCGTGGCCTCGTCGCCGTCCCGCGCGGGCGGGAGCTTTCCAGGCGCGGCGGTGGTCCGCGCGGCGGGCTGGGGGAGGGCGGCGACGAAGCGGTCGAACCCGTCGAACATGGCGTCGAGCCCCTCCGGCGCGGGGCGGTAGCCGCGGCGCGGGGGGCGCTGCGCGCGGCTGAGCCGCAGCGAGGCGAGCTCCGGCAGCCGCGTGTCCTGCACGAGATCGGCGGTGGCGAGCGCGAGGCGCACGTCCTTCCAGTCCTCGCCGGAAGCCTGCGCGACGAGCGCGTCGAGCTGCATGGCGACCTCGGTCGCGCCGCGCGAGAACCGCGCCGCGTAGGCGGGCCACCAGCGCGCGGCGAACACGGCGTACTCGAGCCGGAGCGCCGGCTCACCGGCCGCGCCGCCGCGCTCCGGCGCGAGCCGCACGACCACGTCGAGGCGCGCCGGGTCACGCTCCTCGACCTCTCCGCTCGTGGCCTGGGCGGCGTCGACCTGCGCGGCCAGGAGCTCCTTCCGGGCGCGCTCGAGCTCCGCGTCGAGCGCGGCGGCCCGGGCGTCGAGCGCGGCGAGCTCGTCCGAGAGCAGGCGGCTCACCGCGAGCGCGTCGCGGATGCGGGCCGCCGGGTCGCCCGGCCGAAAGCGCCGCGCGAGCTCCGGATCGAGCGCGACGGCGCCGAGCTGGTCGCGCCAGAGGCGGAGGTGGTCGCGCTCTGCCGACAGCCGCGCGATCGCGAGCTCGAGCTCGCGGAGCTCGGCGGAGAGCGCGCTCCTCGAGACGGGCGCCGGGGGCACGACGAGCCGCGCGCGCACGCCGATCACGTCGCGCACGTCGCGCGGGGGCCCGGAGGCCGCCGCCGCGCCCGCCGGGGCGCCTGCGGCGGCGCCGCCCGTGGCGTCAGCGCCTGCGGCCGCGGTGATGAGCGCGCGGAAGCTCCCCGGCTCGGCGAGGGGCGTGATCCCTGGCACCGAGATCTCGACCGCCCCCCGCGGGAGCGGCGCCGCTAGCTCGATGCGGCGGGTGACGATCGCCCCGCGCGCGTACACGACGACCCCCTCGATACGGCTAGCGCACTCGATCTTCTCGGCCGTCATCGCTCGTCCCCTCGCCCGCGAAGGCCCCGTGAGAGCGCGACGGTATCACGCCGCGCGTGGCCCCGGATAGCGGGCTATCTCCTCGTGTCGAGGAAGCCGAACCCGGGGAGCGCGTCGATGCCGTAGGCGCGCAGCGCGAGCTCGTCGAGCCGGTCGAAATCGCGCCGCCGGAAGGAGCTGCGGAGATCGCTTATCAGCTCCTCCGCGACGCTCTCCGGCGGGGGCAGGCGGATCCGCCGCAGGTACTGGGCCTGGAAGCGCAGGTAGCCTCCGCGCATCTTGACCGCATAGGACCACACGAAGAAGAGCGCGACCCTGGAGCCGAGCAGCCCGCCGAGGGCCTCCATGTCCCAGCCCTCCGAGGTGATGAAATAGAGATTGTGGTGCGGATAAAACCTGCCCTCGTCATAGACCACCTCGTTGGCGCCCGCGATGTCAGGGACGAGCAGCTTCGGGGCGGTGGCCAGCGCCGGAACCACGCGATCGATGGTGCGGAACCAGCCAGCGCCGCCCCGCCGGGCGATGTAGCGCCTCCTGATCTCGGCCTCGTGCGCGTGCAGGTACCCGGAGAGCCTGGGGTACTCCTCGAGGTTGACCACCTTGCCGTCGGATCCGAAGGGATTGATGACGAACCGCCTGGCGTCGCGGATGCGGCCGTCCTCGATATCGTCTCGCATGACGAGCGGCACGAGGCGATCGCGCTCGATATCCACCTCTTCACCGACGATGTAGATCCTGTCGCTCCCGGTGGCGACGCCGATGCCGACGCGGGTCCCGCCGACCTCCTCGATCGGCGCGAACCGCGCCTCGAGCGCGCGCAGGGCCTCGAGGTGCGCTGGCGAGCCGAGCACCCATGGGTCGTCGCCCTCGAACCAGGAAGCGTACTCCGACACGGCGACGCCGGAGCCGCGCTCCGCCGCGCCCGCCTCCGCGCGTCCCTCCGCGCGTCCCTCCGCGCGTCCCTCCGCGCGTCGAAGCGCGGCGGAGGCGGCCTCGCATTCCTCCGGCGAGGCGGTGCGCAGCGTCGCGACAGGGACGCTGCCCGTCTTGCCAGGGGACACGGCGAATATCGACGGGTAAGCGACGACCTCGGACTCGAAGGGAGAGGCGCCGCGCAGATCGACGTAGCACCGCACCCGGAACCACCTCGACAGGATCCGGCGGAGCGGCGCGCCGTACCGATTGAGGGTCCACCGGTCGGCGCAAATGAAGGAGAGGACCCCGCCGGGCGCGAGGAGCTCGAGGCCGCGCTCGATGAACGCCACATAGAGATCGGCGCGGTCGTAGAGCGACCTGTACCGGTGTCGATACTCCTCCTGGAGCTCGGGCGAGAGCTGTTCGATCCGGACATAGGGCGGGTTGCCGACCACCGCGTCGAACCGGCGTCCCTGGCTGGTGAGCAGGAAGTCGCCGTGGGCGATCCAGGCCTCCGAGAGGCGCGTCGCGTCGCCGTGCGGCAGCCCGAGCCGCGCGAGGGCGCCGGCGACCGCGAGGCGCGCGCGGTCGACGTGATCTCGCTCGACGTCGTACGACCGGATCGCCGGCTCGATCTCGAGGAGGTCGCGATCGTGGCGGCGCGCCGACTGGATCAGCCGTTCGGCGGCGGGGACCAGGAACGCGCCGTGGCCGCAGGCTGGCTCGAGGAGCGACAGCGATGCGAGATCCCGGTCCTCGGTGTAGCCCGCGAGATCCAGGATGAGATTCACGACGTGGGGTTTGGTCAGCACCACGCCGTGGGCCTCGCCCGACGAGCGCTCGCCGTAATCGTAGGCGCTCTGCGGGAGCATGACCGTCAGATCGAGGGCTGTCTGCATTGGCGCCGCGAGCATGGTAGCCGCGATCGGCGCGCGCGGGCGACGCTCCACGGCCGCGCTCGCCGCGCGGTCGCGGCGCTCGAGGCCGCGGCCGGCCGCCTCGCCCCGGGCCTCTTCCCCGCTCCCGTGCCGTCGTTGAGGCGCTTTCCGCTTCCGCTTCCGCTTCCGCGCCCGGGGCGAGGCGCGGATCCCGTTTCAGGGGGCGTCGCCATCGAATAGGGTAGAGTCGCCTCATGGCCTTCCCCCTGTCTGTCTGTCCCGCCAATCGCGTCGCGGCGAGCGTCGCCTGCGGAGGCGCCGTGCAACCGCCGGCCGCCGACCCGGACGCTCGGTCGAGCGAGGGGGTCGTGTGATCCTCGGCATCGGCATCGACGTTTGCGGCATCGGACGTATGGAGGAGGCGCTCACGCGGTGGGGGGAGCGGTTCTGGGAGCGGGTGCTGTCCGAGCCGGAGCGCCGCTCGCTCGCGCACCGCGTGGACCGGGCGACGGCGCTCGCGGGCCGCTTCGCCGCGAAGGAGGCCGTGGTGAAGGCGATGGCCGGCGCGCCGGGCGTCAGCTGGCACCACCTGGAGGTGCGCGGCGCGCCGCGCATGCCGCCGACGATGGCCCTCCACGGCCCGGCGCGCGCGCTCGCCGAGCGCATGGGCGTCCAGCGGGTCCACCTGTCGATCACGCATGATGCAGGCGTGGCGGCGGCGGTGGCTATCCTGGAAGGGGACGGCGAGAGCCGATCCCCGACCAAAGCGGACGAGGACGGCGAGAGCCGATCCCCGACCGAAGCGGACGAGGACGGCGAGAGCCGATCCAGCCTGGACGACGAAGGGAAAGAGCGCTCGTGATTCCGGTCCTATCGCGCGCGCAGATGCGCGCCTTCGACAAACACGCGATCCACCAGTGCCACGTCCCCGGCGTGGTCCTCATGGAGAACGCCGGCCGCGGCGCTGCCGACGTGATCTCGGCGATCATCGAGGGGCGCAGCGCCGGGCGGCCCGGCGAGGCCGCGCACCGCGCGCCGCACCCGCCCGCGTCCGGCCTTTCACCCGCGCGGGCGTTCTGGCCGGCGACGTTGCCCTCCGGGGCGGGTCTCCGGGGCCGGCCCGGGAGCGTCCCGCCGCCGCCGAACGGCCGCCGCGACGCCGAGGAGGCCCGCGCCGCGCGCATCCGATCGTTCCCGGTGCGGCATGTCCCGAGCCCAGGGCAGCCCGCGACGTACCCCCTCCACGCCCGCGTCGTCGTCGTCTGCGGGGCCGGCAACAACGGCGGCGACGGCTTCGTCGTGGCGCGCCACCTCCTCGCCCGCGGCGCGGAGGTCCAGGTCTTCCTGGCCGCCCGGTCCGAGAAGGTCACCGGCGATAGCCGCATCAACCACGACGCGTACGTGGATCTCGGTGGCGCGTTGACCGAGCTCCCCCCGGGCGCGCCCCTCGCCCCGCTCGAGGTCGCGCTCGCGGGGGCCGACATCGTCGTCGACGCGATCTTCGGCACGGGCCTCGACCGCCCCATCGAGGGCCACCTCGCCGACGTCATCGGCGTCCTCAACACGGCGACCTGCCTCTGCATCGCGCTCGACGTGCCCTCGGGCCTCGACGCCGACAGCGGCGCGCCGCTCGGCGCCGCGGTGCAGGCCGACGAGACCGTCACCTTTGGCCACCTCAAGATCGGCCTGCTCACGCCCGAGGGCGCGCGGCTCGCGGGCAACGTCCACGTCGTCGATCTCGGGGTCCCGGACCGGCCGATCCTCGCCCAGGTGGGCCACGTCGCGGAGGTCCTCCGGAAGGAGACGATCGGCTCGTCGCTGCGCCCGCGCGAGACGAGCGTTTACAAGCACCAGGCGGGCAACGTGCTCGTCATCGCCGGCTCGCCGGGCAAGCTCGGCGCCGCGTTGCTGACCGCGCGCGCGGCGATGCGGACGGGCGCGGGCCTCGTGACGATCTGCACCTGGGCCGACACCGCGCGCGCGATGGAGTCGCGCGTCGTGGAGCTGATGACGACCTCGATCGATCCGGCCCGCATCGCGGCGTCGCTCGACGGCGCGCTCGCCGGGCGGCGGGCGGTCGCCATCGGCCCGGGCCTCGGCCTCGACGAGCGGGCGCGGGCCGCGGTGGATCACGTCGTGCTCGGCTGGGACGGCCTGAAGGTAGTCGACGCGGACGCCCTGACGCACTTCGTGGGCCGCCCGGAGGCGCTCGCTACCGCGCGCGGGAGCCTCATCCTGACGCCGCACTCCGGCGAGCTCGGGCGGCTCCTGGGCCGCAGCGCTCGGGCCGTCGAGGAGGACCGCTTCGGCGCGGTGCGCGAGGCCGTGGCGCTCACCCGGGCGATCGTCGTGCTCAAGGGGGCGCGCACGGTCATCGCGCTCCCGGACGGCCGCATGTTCATCTGCATGGCGGGCAACCCCGCGCTCGCCACCGCCGGCTCGGGCGACGTCCTGACCGGGATGATCGCGGCCCTCCTGTGCTCGATGGATCCCTCCGCCGCGGCGAGCGCCGGGGTGCTGATTCACGCGCTCGCCGGGGATGTGTGGCGCGCGCAGACGGGCAGCGATCGGGGGCTGCTCGCGGGCGAGATCGCCGAGCTGGTCCCGGGCCTGATCGCCGCGCTGGTCGCCGGGAGCGACCCGCTCTCGACGTGACGCGAGCGCCTGCTCCGCGCCCCGCCCAGCGCCCGTGCGGGTGGGGCCGCCGGCCCGGGCGCGCCGCAGGTCGGCTCGCCACCCTGGCGCGCCCGTTCTCCCTGCTGTCGATTTGACACGCGCCCGCGTGTCTCCGCCCGCGCCGTTCAGCGTGATTTGCGGCCTTCGTGAGGTCCGCGCGGTGGCACCTGCCTTGCCAGTGCCGGTACGCAGGAGGTCCCCGCCATGCTCGTCCACGCCGCCCATGCCCCCGCCCGGTCCTCGAATCCAGCGCCGCCGTCGCCCGGCGCGGCGCGCGCGCTCGGGCGCGGGCCGTCCTTCGGCGCGGCGCGGACGGCGCCCGGACAGGGGCCGCGGGGAGCGGTCGACGAGCTGCTCCGGGGCCTTGTCGAAATGACACCGGAGCTCTTCGGCCGCGCGCTGCGGCTCTCCCGGACGCCCGCGACGGCCGAGGACCTCGTGCAGGACACGGTGGAGCGCGCGATCCGGTTCGCGGGGAGCTACGAGCCCGGGACCAACCTGCGGGCGTGGGTGCACCAGATCCTCTTCAGCGTCTTCATCACCCGCTGCCGGCGCAGCCGTCGCGAGCGCAACGCCCTCGACGTGCTCGCGACCGACCCGTGCGCGTGGACCGCGCCGGAGCGCTGCGCCGACATGCACGCCCTTTCGCCCGGCGTGCGGCGCGCGCTCGCGACGCTCCCGCCGACCTTCCGTGACACCCTGGTGCTCGTGGACCTCGAGGAGATGTCTTACAAGGACGCAGCGACGCGGCTGGGCGTCCCGGTCGGCACCGTCATGAGCCGCCTGCACCGCGGCCGGAAGCTGCTCGCCGAGGTGCTGCAGGGCGAAGCGCCGGACGGCAAGACCGAGGCGAGGAGCGACGTGAAGGCCGCGGCCGCGTGAGCGATCGCGGCGGCGATCTCCGTCGCCCGCGACCGGGCATCACGTCGCCCCTGCGCTGCGCTTCTGCGGCCCGATTCGCCGTCGCAACGAGGGCTCTGGCGGCCGCCTGCGCGCCGCGCCTGTCTGCCGCGCTCGCGCGCTGCGCCTGCTTGCCGCGGTGATCTGCGACCCCTACCATCGTCGTGCCACCGAGGAAGCGTTCCTCGCCAGGAGGCACCATGGCAACGACCGCGAGAGAGCCTCACGTCGTGATCGTCGGCGGAGGGTTCGGCGGCCTGAACGCGGCAAAGGCGCTCCGCGACGCGCCCGTCCGGGTCACCCTCATCGACAGGACCAATCACCACCTGTTCCAGCCGCTGCTCTATCAGGTGGCGACGGCCAGCCTCTCGCCGGCCGACATCGCGGTCCCGATCCGATCGGTCCTGTCGCGCCAGCGCAACGTCCGGGTCCTGCTCGGCGAGGTGACGGGCGTGGACCTCGCCGGCCGGCGCATCACCGTCGACGGCGACCCGCTGGACTACGACTTTCTGGTCCTCGCGGTCGGCGCGACGAACAACTACTTTGGCCACGAGGAGTGGGCCCGGTTCGCGCCGGCGCTCAAGAACCTCGACGAGGCGCTCACCATCCGCGAGCGCATGCTGCTCGCCTTCGAGGCCGCCGAGCGCGAGGAGGACCCCGCAGCGCGGCGGCGGCTGCTCACGTTCGTCGTCATCGGCGGCGGCGCCACGGGCGTCGAGATGGCCGGCGCCTTCGCCGAGCTCGCGCGCTACATCCTCGCGCGCGACTTCCGCTCCCTCGACCCCTCGCTCTCGCGGGTGCTGCTCGTCGAGATCGGCGCCCGCATCCTCCAGGCCTTCCCGGAGAGCCTCTCGGCGAGCGCCGAGGAGCAGCTCACGTCCCTCGGGGTCGAGGTCATCAAGGGGCGCCGCTTTCGCCGCATCGACGAGCACGGCCTGGAGTTCGAGGACGGCGAGCGCCTCCCCGCCGCGACCGTCATCTGGGCCGCGGGCGTCCGCGGCACCCCGCTCGCGCACGCGCTCGGCGTCGAGCTCGATCGCGTCGGCCGCGTGAAGGTCGGGCCGGACTGCTCCCTCCCCGGGCACCCGAACGTCTTCGCGATCGGCGACATGGCCATGCTCCGCGACCGGAACGGCGTCGACGTGCCCGGCCTCAGCCCTGCCGCGATCCAGGAGGGGCGCTTCGTCGCGCGCTGCATTCTCGACGATATCGAGCGCCGCCCGCGCGGGCAGTTCGCCTACCTCGACAAGGGGACGATGGCGACCATCGGCCGCTCGCGCGCCATTGCGAAGGTTGGGCGCCTGCAGATGTCGGGCATGCTCGCGTGGCTCGCCTGGCTGGCCGTCCACGTGCTGTTCCTTATCGGCTTCAGGAACCGCTTCACCGTCATGTTCGCGTGGATGTGGCAGTACATCACCTTCAAGCGCGGCGCCCGGCTCATCACCGGCCATACCTCGCCGGTGCTCCTGGCGGCGCCCGTGCCTTCGGTGCGTCGCCCGTCGCCCGCGAGTCCGGTCGCGGAGGTCGTCTCCGGCGGCCCCTGAGCGCGCCTTTCCCCCCGCTTGCTTGACGCGCGCCCTCCACCATGGCGGATACGCGTCCAGTGAAGGCACGCAGAGCCCAGACACCCGCGCGATCGGCGGCCGCCGAGCCGCCGTCCCCACCCCCGCCCCCGGCGAGCGAGCCTGGCGGGGACGACCCGGCGCTCGACGAGTCGTCGGACCTCACGCCGGTCGTCGCCTCCAACCTGAAGCGGTTCCGGGCCGAGCGGGGCCTGTCGCTCGAGCGCCTGGCGAAGGCGTCCGGGGTGAGCCGGGCGATGCTCGGGCAGATCGAGCTGGGCCAGAGCACGCCGACCATCAACGTCCTCTGGAAGATCGCGCGCGCCCTCGGGGTCCCCTTCTCGGCGCTGATGAGCCAGGCGACCTCGCCCGTCACGACCGTCATGCAGTCCTCGCACGCGCGCATCCTGCGTTCGCGCAACGGCGACTTCTCTTCCCGGGCGCTCTTCCCGATGGACCGGCCGCGCAACGTGGAGTTCTACGAGCTCCGCCTCGCGCCGCGCTCTGTCGAGCACGCCGACGCGCACGCCCCGGGCACAGCAGAGAACCTGGTCGTCACCGAGGGCTCGGTGGAGATCACCGTGGCCGGCGAGCGGCGCCTGCTCGAGACCGGCGACGCCATCCTGTTCGAGGCCGACAGCCCGCACAGCTACCGCAACCCGGGCAGCTCCGAGGCCGTCATGTACCTCGTCATGACCTACGGTTCGCGCGGGTAGCCCCGCCGCGTTTTCGGACCCCACCCGTCCAGTGTCCCTCCGGTATCCAAGACATGTCCTCCGTTATTTTGGCAGATCTCCCTTGCCTCCTCTGCTTTAGCGTGAGATATGTCCGTTATAGCGGCGGTCACCCGCTGCGAGGAGCAAGGAGGCGGAGCGATGCGGATCACCTGGATTGGTGGGTTGGATCGCAACCAGGCTCAGCTGGAGCGGATGGCGGTGCAGGCGGGGCACCATCTGGAGTTTCACACGGGCAACACGGGCGGCCGCGGGGCGGCCGAGCTGCGGGCGGCCATCGAGCGGGCCGATCTCGTGATCGTGCTGACCGACGTGAACAGCCACGGCGGCGTGCTCCTCGCCAAGAAGCTCTGCCAGAAGCTCGGCCGCGCGGCGTTCATGGCCCGGCGCTGCGGCGCCTCGCGCTTCCAGCAGCTGCTCGACGCGCTCGCGCAGCGGGAATCGCGTTATCTCGCGGCCGGATGAGGGAGCAAGGACGAGCGATGCGATGCTTGATGACGATGCTTTGTTGTGTGCTGGCGCTGGCGCTTTCGGCGTGCTCGAAGGGCGATGCGGCCGGCGCCTCGAAGTCGGGGTCGTTGCAGCTACTGAACGTCTCGTACGACCCCACGCGTGAGCTCTATGAAGAGGTGAACGCCGCCTTCGCGAAGCGCTGGAAGGAGCAGAGCGGACAGGACGTCACCATCAAGCAATCGCACGGCGGCTCGGGCAAGCAGGCCCGGTCGGTGATCGACGGGCTCGAGGCGGACGTGGTCACGCTGGCGCTCGCCTACGACGTCGATGCGGTCGCGTCCGCCGGGCTGATCAAGGAGGGATGGCAGGCGCGCCTCAAGGACAACAGCGCTCCTTACACGTCGACCATTGTCTTCCTGGTGCGCAAGGGCAACCCCAAGGGCATCAAGGACTGGGACGATCTCGTGAAGGAGGGCGTGGCGGTCATCACCCCGAACCCGAAGACCTCCGGCGGGGCGCGGTGGAACTACCTCGCCGCGTGGGGGTACGAGCTGAAGCGGACGGGCGGCGATGAGGCGAAGGCGAAGGATTTCGTCGGCCGGCTCTTCAAGAACGTGCCCGTCCTCGACACGGGGGCGCGCGGCTCCACCACGACGTTCGTCGAGCGTGGCCTCGGCGACGTCCTGATCGCCTGGGAGAACGAGGCGCTGCTCGCGGTGAAGCAGAGCGGGCAGAACGGTAAGGACAAGTTCGAGGTGATCGTGCCGTCGATCAGCATCCTCGCCGAGCCGCCTGTCACGGTGGTCGACAAGGTGGTCGACAAGCGCGGGACGAGGGCTGCGGCGGAGGCGTACCTCGCCTTCCTCTCCACGGAGGAGGGGCAGCGCATCGCAGTGAAGCACTTCTACCGCCCGCGTAACCCGACGATCCTCGCGGCGGCGGAGTCGGAGGGTGTCTTCCAGAAGGTGGCGCTCTTCTCGATTGACGACGTGTTCGGCGGGTGGCAAAAAGCCCAGAAGACGCACTTCTCCGACAGCGGCGTCTTCGACCAGATCTACCAGGCCGGTAAGTAGACTTCGTGGCTATCCTCTGGCGGCGACAGAGCGTTCTGCCCGGCTTCGGGCTGGCGATGGGGATTACGGTAACGTACCTGTCGCTGCTCGTGCTTGTCCCGCTGTCGATGATCTTCCTCAAGACAGCGACGCTCCAGCCCGCAGAGATCTGGGCCGTGGTGACCTCGCCGCGCGCCGTCGCCTCCTTGAAGATGAGCTTTTCCGCGTCGCTCATCGCGGCGGGCATCAACGCGGTCTTCGGCGTCCTCGTGGCGTGGGTGCTCGTGCGCTACAGCTTCCCGGGCAAGTCGATCGTCGACGCGCTCGTCGACCTGCCCTTCGCGCTCCCGACGGCGGTCGGTGGCATCGCGCTCACGGCCATCTATGCGCAGCAGGGGTGGGTCGGTCGGTTCCTGTACCCGCTCGGGATCCAGAGCGCGTTCAGCCGCCTGGGCGTCGTCATTGCGCTCACCTTCGTGGGGCTCCCGTTCGTCGTGCGGACCGTCCAGCCGGTGATGGAGGAGCTCGAGGTCGACCAGGAAGAGGCGGCGGCGTCGCTCGGCGCGGGCCGCTTCGAGATCTTCCGTCGCATCCTCCTGCCCGCGCTCTGGCCATCGATCCTCACCGGGTTCGCGATGTCGTTCGCGAGGGCGTTCGGCGAGTACGGGTCGGTCGTGTTCATCTCCGGGAACATGCCCCTCAAGACGGAGATCGCGCCGCTCGTCATCATGACCAAGCTCGAGCAGTACGACTACGCGGGCGCGACGGCGCTCGCGCTCGTGATGCTGCTCTGCTCCTTCGTGCTCCTCTTCCTGATCAACCGACTCCAGTCCTGGAGCGGCGCGCGCGGGTCGTCGCGGAGCCCTGTCGAAGCGCCCCAGCCCGCGCCCGAGCGGCCCTCGGGGGCCAGAGCGTCCGGGGTCGCGTCGTAATGGCTGGCGCGGCCGGCAAGCTGCGGGTCAGGTCGCGCGGGGCGGTGCGCGGCGCGACGTCCGAGCCCCCGCTGGTGCGCTGGGCGCTGACGGCGGCGGCGCTCGCGTTCCTCGGGTTCTTCCTCTTCCTGCCGGTCGTGGCGGTGTTCATCGAGGCGTTGAAGGACGGCCTCGGGGGGTACTGGCGGGCGATCACCGCGCCGGACGCCATCGCCGCCATCGAGCTGACGCTGACGACCGCGATCATCGCCGTGCCGCTCAACCTCGTCTTCGGCGTGGCCGCGGCCTGGGCGATCGCGCGCTTCGAGTTCACGGGAAAGAGCCTGCTCGTCACGCTCATCGATCTGCCGTTCGCGGTCTCGCCGGTGATCTCCGGCATGATCTTCGTCCTGCTCTTCGGGGCGCAAGGGGTGCTGGGCCCCTGGCTCATCGACCACGACCTCCGGGTCATCTTCGACCGTCCGGGGATCATCCTCGCGACGACGTTCGTGACGTTCCCGTTCGTCGCGCGCGAGCTCATCCCGTTCCTGGAGAGCCAGGGGGCCGACGAGGAGCACGCGGCGCTTTCGCTCGGCGCGAGCGGGTGGAGCATGTTCTTCCGCATCACCCTCCCCAACGCGAAGTGGGGCCTGCTCTACGGCGTGGTGCTCTGCAACGCGCGGGCGATGGGCGAGTTCGGCGCGGTGTCGGTCGTCTCCGGGCATATCCGGGGGCAGACCAACACCATGCCGCTGCACGTCGAGGTGCTCTACAACGAGTTCCACTTCTCGGCGGCGTTCGCCGTCGCCTCGTTGCTCGTCCTGCTCGCGCTCCTGACGCTCGTGGCGAAGCGCCTTATCGAGTACCGGGCGCAGCGAGACGCCGCTCCGGAGATCGACCCGGCGGCGAAGGCCGGCGTGGGCTGACGCGCGCGCTCGCGTCGGACAGAGCGCGCGCTCTGTCCAGCGCTCGCGCAGGACAGAGCGTGCGCGGAGGAGCGAGGGCCGCTGGAGGACTCGGCACGAGCGGCACGAGCGGGAGCGCCGGGGACACGGCGCTTCCCTGGAATCACCGTTGCGCGGGAGAACGGATGGCGCGCGGAGAACAGCAGATCCCGGCGCTTCGACGCGCGTGAGCGCCGCGAGATGTGCGCTGTCGGGGCGCGCCCAACTTGCGATTGGCCCCCTGCGCTCCAGGTTCGAGGGAGGGGTCACCATGCGGTTCTTGGAAGCGGTGGGGCGTGTGATCGGGGGAGCGCTGTCTCCCCTCGCCGTGGGAGGCAGCTTTGTCCGGAGAGCGAGGCTGTTCCATCCCGACGGCGTGGTCTACTGCGCGGGGGTGAAGGCGCTCGCGGCGGAGGGCGAGGTCGGCGCGCTGGCGCAGCGGCTGGCGGGGCCGGCGCTCGTGCGGCTCTCGGGCGGGATGTGGCGGTGGCGGGACGGCAAGGGCGAGCGGCGTCCGGACGTGCTGGGGGTCGCGGTGCGCTTCCGGACCAGCGAAGAGGTGACGCCGGCCGCGAGCGCCGGTGATCAGGACCTCATCTTCGTGAGCGCGCGCCGATTCTTGCTGCTCCCGATCGCCCTCTTCACGACGAAGAGGCACGATTTCCTGGACAACGACTACTACGCGCTGGCGCGGTTCGACGTGGCCGGCTTCGGTCGCGCGGAGTTCCGCCTGGTGCCGATGCACGTGTCGGTGGTGAAAGGCAACCGCCGGGAGAAGCTGGAGCGCGCGGCTGCGGCGGGGCTCGCGCTGCTGCGCCTCGAGGTGAGGCGAGGGGGCTCGCGCGCGCGGTGGATGGCAGTGGCCGATATGGAGCTGTACGAGCCGGTGGACATCGACCAGCGCGCCCTCCGCTTCAACCCGTTCCAGACGGGGAAGGGGATCGTGCCGCGCGGGCTGCTCCAGGCGACGCGGCGGGCGGTCTACACGGCCAGCTACATCGGGCGAGCCCTGGGGGGGCGGGAGAGGGTGCCGCGCGCGCGAAGGGCGCGGCGCGGCGACGGGCGCGAATAGTAAGCAGCGCGGCGCGGATTTCTGGAGGGCTGCGGGGGGGAACGCGCCGGAGCCCCCCTCCGCCGGCTCCAGGATCGGAACGGGAGGGAGCTGGAAGAAACGACGACGGAACGAGCGCGGCGGAGCGCCGGCTGAAGCGAGAGCTCGGCCGCGTGAACGGAGGACGGGGAGATCAAAGGCGTTGACAGCCGGGCAGAGATGAGGCATGACCTCCCGCCGCTTCGAACAGTCGGTGAGGTAGCCAAGTGGTTAGGCAACGGTTTGCAAAACCGTTATACGCGGGTTCGAATCCCGTCCTCACCTCCGCAACGACGACAGTCCGGCCTGTGTGTTGTCCAGGCGTTGACCTGGATGCCGCTGCCGCAAGAGGCGAGCGCGGAGCGCCGGTGAGGCTGCCCGGCGGTCACCAGCGCGACGGTGTCGTCGATGTGAGCCGGAGCGATACGGCCGTGGCCGCGGCGCTGGCGTCCTCGCCTCAGCGAGGATCGAACCAGGTGTAGCCGTAGTCGAAGCAGAGCTCCTCGCCCGCCTGGATGTCGCGGAGCGCGGTGGCAGCCATCGAGTCCGGCACTGGACCGTCATCCATCGCGACGTTGGGTGTCGCCGAGTGGTTGTAGAGCGCGAGCAACCCCCACGCATACGCCTTCTCCCGCCCGGGCTCCTTCCCCCACGTGAACACGTGATGGAGCGCCTGGCAGCCGCGGTGCTCCTCGGTCTTCAGATCCGCGGCCGGGAAGCAGCTGACAGCGGCCCACTCGACGACGGTGCCCTTCGGCAGGAACCGGCGAGCGAAGACGCCCCGGCCCTTCCCGGGGATGCGGCGCCACACGACGTTCGGATGGAACTGGTTCTCGGCGATGAGGGCGTCGATTTCCTGGTCGGTCATGGCAGGCGCCACAGACGCTATCACGCCCCACCATCGCCGCGGCTGCTCGCGGGCAATTCCTTCGAGGACAAGGGGATGAGCTGCGAGCGGAACATCGATTGACCGGCGACAGACCGGCGCCCTCCGCGGCGCCCATCCTCGTGATACCGTGGCGCGGCAGGAACACCCCATCCGGGCGCCGCGGTGGCGCCGCTGGCACCGGCGCGCGGACGCATGGCCTCGGATCTCCCACGAAAACCCGCCGCGCCGCCTGAAGGACCCGGCCCACGATCCGCCCCGGTGGAGCCCACGCTCCCGCACGACGCGGGCGCGGCGAGCTCCGACCCGCCGCCGAGCGATCGCGCGCCGACGCGGCTCTGGTCGCCTCGAGGCCCCGCGCAGGCGCCGCCCCCGGAGCCTCCGCCCGCCGCGCCGCGCGCGACCCTCCCGTGGTCGTCTGGGCCGCTCCCGCCAGCGCCGCCGGGCCGCCGCGCGCCGGAGGAAACGCCGCGCCGAGCCCGCGATCTCGTCAGGGCAGCGCTCGATCACCCGCTGTGGGCGCGCGCGGGCGCGGCGCTCCGCGCGGCCTTCCAGCGGAAACCCCGGGCCGCCGGGCCCAGGCCGCCGCTCCGCGCCCAGCTCGCCCGCTGGGGCAAGCGGCTCGCGATCGCCCTCGCGTGCCTGCTCGTCGCCGCCGTGGTCGCGTTCTTCCTCGTCGTCCACCACTACGAGCGCGACCTGCCGACCACCGCGGAGCTCAAGAGCTACAACCCGCCGCAGGTGACGCGGTTCCTCGCGCGCGACGGCACCGTCATCGGCGAGCTCTTCGTCGAGCGCCGGACGCTCGTGCCCGTCATCGAGATCCCGCCGGTGATGAGCCTCGCGGCGCTCGCGGCCGAGGACGCCAGGTTCTACAAACACGACGGCCTCAATTACCTGGGCATGCTCCGCGCGCTGATCGTCAATCTGCGCTCGGCGGAGGCGCGCCAGGGCGGCAGCACGATCACCCAGCAGGTCGTGAAGAACGTGCTGCTCACGCACGAGCGCACGCTCGACCGGAAGATGCGCGAGCTCCTCCTCGCGCGCCGCATCGAGCAGGAGCTCACGAAGGACCAGATCCTCGAGCTCTACCTGAACCACATCTACTTCGGGCACGGGCGCTACGGGGTCGAGGAGGCGGCGCGGTTCTACTTCGGCAAGAGCGTCCGTCAGGTCACGCTGGCCGAGGCGGCGCTCCTCGCGGGCCTCGTGAAGGGGCCCTCCATCTACTCGCCGCGCGTGAACAAGGAGCGCGCCGAGAAGCGCCGCGCCTTCGTGCTCGGTCAGATGCGCGAGAAGCGCTTCCTGCCCGCGGCGCAGATCGACGCCGCGCTCGCGGAGCCGATCCGCCTCGCGCCCGAGCCGGAGCACCTGGACGAGCTCGCGCCCGAGGTTCTGGCCGAGGCCGAGCGCGCGCTGCGAAAGGCCGTCGGGCCCGACGCGAGGTACGGTGGCTACACGGTCGTGACGTCGATCGACCCGAAGATGCAGGCCGCGGCGCGCGCGGCGGTGCGCCAGAACCTCGACGCCTACGCCGCGCGGCACGGGCTCGTCGCGCCGTTCACCCGCGCCAAGGGGGATCCGGCGCCCTTCCAGGGCGCGCCCAAGGATGCGGGCCGCGCTTACCTCGGCGCGGTGACCGGCGCCGACGACGCGCGCGGCACGCTGGCCGTCCGCGTCGGCACGGCGCAGGGCACCGTCGATCTGCGCAAGGAGCGCCGGTACAACCCGCGCGGGCTCGCGCCGAGCCGCTTCGCCGAGGTCGGCAAGGTGCTGCGCGTGCGCTTCGAGGGCGACCCCGAGGCCGGCAAGCTCCGGCTCGACCTCGGGCCGCAGGGCGCGCTCATCGCGATCGACGCGCGCACGCGCGAGATCGTCGCGCTCGCCGGCGGCTACGAGGGCGCGCGCGGCGGCCTCGATCGGGCGAGCAACGCGCACCGCCAGCCAGGATCGACCTTCAAGGCGCTCGTCTACGGCTACGGCATCCACTCGCGCAAGCTCACGGCCGCGTCGATGCTCGAGACCGATCCGGCGGCGCTCGAGGGCTATCGGCCCGGCAACTACGACGAGAGCGAGGGGCAGAGCCCGAAGCGCCTGCGCGAGGCGCTCGCCCACAGCGTGAACGTGGCCGCGGTGTCGGCGCTCCGGGACGTCGGCCCCGAGGCCGTGGTCGCGTGGGCGCGCGAGCTCGGGATCACGTCGAAGCTCGGCGCCGACCTGTCCCTCGCGCTCGGCTCCTACGAGGTGACCCCGCGCGAGATGGCGGCCGCCTACGCGACGTTCGCCGCGGGCGGCGCGTACCAGGAGCCCGCCCTCGTGACGAAGATCACGGGCCCGCGCGGCGAGGCGCTGCCCCTGCCGGCGCGGCCCCCGCCCCGCCCTGTGATGACCGCGGCGGAGGCGTACATCACGACGGACCTGCTCACCTCGGTCGTGAAGGTCGGCACCGCGAAGCAGGCGCTCTCGCTGCGCCGGCCGATCGCCGGCAAGACCGGGACGACGAACGACGCGAGGGACGCGTGGTTCGTCGGCTACTCGACCGACATCGCGTGCGCCGTGTGGACCGGCTTCGACGACGCCGCGACGCTCGGCGCGCGCGAGGTGGGCAGCAGCGCCGCCCTGCCGGCCTTCGTGGCGTTCATGGAGAAGGCGCACGCGGGGCGGCCGGCGACCGACTTCCCGGAGCCGCTCGGGATCGTGCGCCTCGCGATCGACCCGGAGAGCGGGATGGCGGCGTTTCCTGGCCAGGAGGGCGCGGTGGAAGAGGTGTTCCTCGAGGGCACCGAGCCGACCGGCGTCGCGGTGCCGGACCCGGCTGCGATCGGGCAGGGGATCCTGGACCTCTTCAAGACGCAGTGACCGTCGCGACGCGACCGCGCTTCTTCGGTGCCTTGCGCCGCGGCCCCCAGCCCGGGCTGGCCGGGCGCGCGGCGCCCTGGTGAGCCTCGCAGCGCGACGCGGGCCCCACGCGGGCCATCGCGCGCTATGTTCCGGGCCGCCCGCATGAAGTGGTCGCCGATCCTCGCCGCCCTGCTCCTGCTCGTGGCCGCGTGCAAGAGGCCCGACCCCGCCGAGGAGGCGGTCGCGCTCTCGCCGCAGGCCGCGAAGGGCAAGGCCCTGTTCTCCACCCTCTGCGCGGCGTGCCACGCCCCCAGCGCCAAGCTGGTCGGCCCTCCGCTCAGCGAGATCGCAGGGCTCTACAGGACCGATCCCGCGGCCATCGTCCGCTGGGCCGTGACTCCGGGGCGAAAGCGCACCGACGTCCCCCCGATGCCCAGCTTCCGCGGCGTCCGGGAGTCGGATCTCGCCGACATCGCGCAGTACATCATCGAGGCCGGCACCGCGGCCGGAAAGCAGGGTCCATGATCTATTCGTTCGTCCTCGTCGCGCACTCGTGGCTGCGCTGGGTGGTCCTGCTGCTCGGGCTCCTGGCGCTCGCGCGGTCGGTCCGTGGCTGGGCCCAGCGCGGGCCGTGGACGGCGGCGGATCGCAAGGTCGGCGCGGCGTTCGTCGGCTCGCTCGACGCCCAGCTCCTCCTCGGCCTCTTGCTCTACACCGCGCTCAGCCCGCTCAGGCCCACGTCGATGGCCGCGCTGAAGGCCGCCATGCCCATCCCGGCGCTGCGCTTCTTCGCCGTCGAGCACATCTTCACCATGATCGTGGCGGTGGCGGTCGCCCACGTCGCCTGGGCCCGGGCGAAGCGAGCCCCGGACCCCACCGCGCAGCACCGGCGCCTGGCGCTCGGCGTCGTCTTCACGCTGCTCATCGTGCTCGCCGCCATCCCCTGGCCCTTCATGGCCTACGGCCGCCCGCTGCTCCGGCTGCCCTGAGAGGCCGCCCGCCGTCGCCTGCGCGTTCCCGGAGCAGCAGCCCGGGGCGCGCGGCTCACGCCACGTCCTCCCGGCTCATCCGGAGCAGCCACAGCGGCGCCAGCGCCTGCGACAGGCTCCGCACCAGCGACGACTCGGCATACCCCATCACGTAGTCCTCGATCTCGATCGGCGCGGTCGCGCCCGGGCGGCGCGGCGGGTCGAACCGGACCCGCCGCACCACCGGGAGGAGCTCGGCCGGGTTCGGCGGGAGCGCGCGCCCGCGCCGCGCCGCCTCGTCGAACGCCGCCTGCTGCTCGAGGTGCTCCCGGACCGCGCCCGCGGGCGAGAGGCCCGGCCGGGCCGGCAGGACGCGCACCCGCACCACCTCGGGGCCGCGCGAGAGCGACGTCCAGACGTGCGCGCCCGTCTCGAGCTCGAAGAAGTCCATCACGCACAGGCCCACGACGCTCAGGACGAGGAGCTCCGCCCCGCGCCCGGGGGCGGCGAGCATCGCCTCGAGCCCCGCCGCCCCGCGGCCCTGCTCGACCACGCGCGCGTGCCCGTCGCCGTCGGACGCGCGGCTGAGGGGCGCGCACGCCCACCCCTCCACCTCGCCCCCTGCCTCGCTGTAGGCGCGCGCGAGCGCCTCGAAGAGCCCCTCCTCGGGCTCGTCGCGCGCGCCGGCCGGCCCCTCGTCGAAGCGCGCCGCGCGGAGCAGCTCGATCAGGACCGCGTGCTGGCCCGGCTCGTCCACCTTGCGGAGCGCGCGCCGGAGCGCGTGGCCCTCCGCGATGCACTCCAGGACCTCCTGCTTCGCCGGCCGGCGCAGCGGGCCCGGCAGCTGGCGCCGGTGGAACAGGCGCACCCGGGAGCGGCTCCACTCGTCCTCGACCGTCACGTAGCCGAACCGCCGCACCTCCAGGTCGAAGTGCTGCTGCTCGTCGTCGTCGCCGCTCCGCCGCTGGACGAGGTCGATCCGCTCGCGGAACGCCTGGATCGCGCCGCGCATGGCGTCGAGGTTGTAGACCGCCTCCGCGTGCTCGTGCGCCTCGGGCCCCTCCGCGGCGGTCCGGCCGTGCTCCGCGAGGTGGTAGCGGATCCGCTCGGAGAGGCGCGCGAGGCCGTCGCTCCGATCGAGCACGTCGACGAACTCGAGCAGCGGCGAGAGCTCCGCCGTGAGCGCGCCGAGCGGCCTCGCCAGGAGCGGCGCGAGGGCCCACGCCGCGGCCGCGGGCTCGGCCTCCGCGAGCGCCTCGCGGTGCAGCGCAAACGTGGGGGACGCGGGTGATTCGGGTGACGCGGGTGACACGGGCGACTCGGGGGACGCAGGGCCGTCGCCGCGCGCGGTCGTGAAGATGCGGATCACTTGCATCGCCGCGGGCGCGCCGCGGGTGAGCGCGTCGCTCAGCAGCGAGCCGATCTCGTCCTCGATGAACCGCTTCACCGACCGGGCGCCGTCCTCGGCCACGAACGCCTCGCGCGCGATCCGCTCGGCCACGCCGGCGCCCCGGCGCACGAAGACGCTCCGCTCGGCGAGCCCGCGCCGGCCGAGCAGCCGGTCGAGCTCCTTCTCGGCCACCCGCACCGCCACCTCGGGCGTCAGCGGCCGGAACGGCACGACGCGATCGATCCGGTTGAACAGCTCCGGCGGGAAGAAGTCGCGCACCGCCCGCGCGACCTCCTGGGCCGACTCCTCCGCCATGGCGAGCGCCCGCGCCTCCGACAACCCCGCGCCGCCGAAGCCGACCAGCGCCCGCGATCGCGCGCCCAGGTTGGACGTCATCACCACCACCGCGTGGTGGAAGTGCGCGGGCCTCGCCGCCGCGTCCGTGAGCCGCCCGTCCTCGAAGAGCTGGAGCAAGAGGCCGTGCACCGACGGGTGCGCCTTCTCGATCTCGTCGAGCAGCACCAGCGAGAACGGCTGCTCCCGCACCCGCTGCGTCAGGAGCCCGTCGGGCGCGTAGCGATCGCCGACGAGCCGCGCCGGCGCGTCCGGGCCGCTCTGCTCGCTCATGTCGAAGCGGAGCAGGCGCGACGCGCTGCCGTAGATGAGCTCCGCCATGCACCTGGCGAGCTCGGTCTTGCCGGTCCCCGTCGGCCCGGTGAACAGGTACACGCCGTACGGGCGCCGAGGATCCACGAGGCCCGCCTTGATGCGCGCCACGAGGTCCGCCGCGGCGCGCACGGCCTCCGGCTGACCGATCACCCGCCGGCCGAGCTCTTCCTCCAGCGCGCCGGCGTCGAGCGGCTCGTCGCCACCCAGGAGGAGCCGCGGTACGCCGGTCTTCTGCGACAGGAGCCGCAGCACGTCCTGCGAGCCGACTGGCCGCGGCGCATGGCCGCGCGCCGTCCCCGGCTCCCCGGAGGGCGAGGGCGTCACGCCCGCGCGGACGACCTCGCGCAAGAGGTCGAGCGCCTTGCCCGGCAGCGCCTGCGCCGACAGGAGCGAGCCGCCGAGGTCGAGGATCGTCCGCAGCACGTACGGGCTCACGCGGGCGGCGTGGCGCTGCTCGAGCGCGCGGACCTCCCGCACCATGAGGCGGAACGTCTCGGAGGGCGTCGCCTCGGGGAGGAAGAGCGGCGTGAACAGGGCCGCGAACGACGGGGACTCCTGCTCGAGGAGGCGGAACGCCTCGGGGGAGCACTCGCCGACCATCACGATCTCGCGGCGGGAGAGCGGGCCGCGGAAGAAGTCGGCGAGCGAGCGCTCGCTCTCGCGCGACCTGCCGATCCGGCCGAAGTGGTGGAGGTCGTCGATGACAAGGATCGCGCCGCGGCTGCGCGCGTCCTCGACGAGCTCGACGCACCGCTTCTCCCAGTCGCCGAGGTGGCTCATCCCGGCGATGAGCCTGCGGCCGCTCACGGCGACGACGTCGCGGACGCGGTCGAGGTTCTTGTGCGCGCCGTACCCGTCGGCCGCGAGGAGGTCGACCACCGCCCGGTGGATCAGGGTCGTCTTGCCGCACCCCGGCGGGCCGACGACGACGACCGGCTGCGCCCTGCCCGCGCCGAGCAGCAGCGCGAGCTGCTCGCGCTGCGGCGATCGCGGCACGCCCGCGTCGAGATTGCCCTGGGCCGCGCGCTGCGTGAGGCTCACGCCGAGGTTCGGCAGGACCTTGAGGCCCCGGCGCTTCTTCCACCGGAACGCCGGATCGGCGCCGGTGTCGTCGTCGCCCGGTCGATCCGGCAGGTCCGCGAGCGCCGAGCGCGGGGCGCACGAGAACGACAGCGCCGTGATGCGCTCCTTGCCCCGGCTCCAGAGCCGCGCGATCTCGTCGTCGTCGAGCGCGGCCCACGCGACCTGGAACAGCGCGCGGAGCTGCTCGTCCAGCGGGAGATCCTCGCGGATCGGCGCGGCCTCGCCCTGGCGCGCGGGGTGGTAGGCGAAGACGATGCGCTCGTGCTCCGAGGCCCAGCGCGGCTCGAGCACGACGGGGCAGAGCCCGCTCACCTTGCGCCGCTCGGCGGTCCCGGAGAGCGTGAGCTCGAGGCGCACCTTCTCGAGCCGGATGCCGCGGGGAAACTCGAAGCGCGCGACCTCGGCCGCGCGCACCTTCTCGAAGACGGCCCTGAGCTCCTCGGTGAGCAGGCGCCGGACGCGCTCCGAGTGCCGCCCCTGGCGCGAGCGCGTGCTCGGGCCGAGGCCGAGCGTCACGCACTCGACGTTCGTGGTCCGCCGTTCGAAGAGCGGGATCGTGAAGTGCACGGCCTCAGGGTAGTGGCTCTGCCCGGTCAGGCGTCGTCCAAATCATCCAGCGCCGCGCCGTCCTCGCCTGCGCTGAAGTACTCGCTCCGATCCAGCCCGCTCCCCTCGTCCTCGAACAGGAGCAGGTGCGTCAGCGCGACCTCGTCGAGCCGCCCCCAGTACCAGGCCGGATCCATCGCGATCCGCGCCCTGCGCCCCGCGATCAGCGCCGCGCCCTCGACCTCGTCGAGCTCGCGCGCGGCCGCCCCGCGCCGCCGCGCCGCGGCCGAGCCGGCGGGCGGCGGGGCGAGCGACCTGTGCTCCCACTGGTCCTCGGCGATGTCGGCCGCGTGCGCGACGAAGTGCACGAACACGTGCAGCCGGCCGTCGTCGGACGCCTCGCCCGCGTCCCGCTTGCGCGCGACCACCCGGTGGAGGCCCCGCTCCAGCGAGAGGAACGCCCCGGCGTACGCGCCGGTGCAGCGGAAGAGCACGCTCCGGAACCCGCGCTTCGGCTTGTCGAGCGCGTCCAGCACGTCGCCCGGAGCGCGCGGCGGGCCCCACCGCCGGCTCGCGGGCCACGCGCCGTCGCCGGGCCCGGCCCGCTCGCCGTCGATGTGCAGCGTCGCGCCCCACCCGCGCCGCGGGAGCTCCCTGAGGAGCGGCACGAGCCACCGCTCGAACGCCCCCACGTCGAGCTCCTCCAGGATCAGCGTGATCGCGTCGCGCCGCGACTCGGTCGCGACGAGGGCGCGGGGCAGCACCTTGCGCACGCCCTCCCACGCAGCGCGCGCCTCGCCCGCGAGCCCGCGCACCTCCTCGCCCTCGAGCAGCGCCATCAAGGCGAGCTCCTCGACGCCGTGCATCTCCTCCTGCGCGCGCTCGAGCTGCCCCCAGAGCTCGCTCAGCCGGTGGTGCTCGGCCTGCAGCGCCGCGGCGTCGATCTCCTTCCGCCGATCGCGCGACGGCCCGCTCGCGAGGCTCAGCTGCGTCAGCAGGAAGTCGATCTGCTCCTTGAGCTGCTCGAGCGGCCCGAGGCCCATCCACCGGTCCACCTCGCGCCGGAGCTCGCCGACCTGCTCGACGCCGAACGCCTGCTGCGCGGCCTTCGCCGCGCGCCGCCGCCGCGCCACGAGGCGGAGCGCTGGCGTCTCGGCGTGGGCGACCACGGCGCCGTCGGCGGGCGCCGCCGCATCAGGCTCGCCCGCCTCGGCGACCCACACCGTGAGATCCCGCGCGTCGCCCCCGAGCTTCGCCAGCAGCCGCGCGAGCGGCGCCGCGAGGTGCTCCTCGACGTGGCGGCGCAGCGCCCGCGCCCCGTACGCCGGCGCGTGGCCGTCCTCGGCGAGCCGCGCGAGCGCCCGCTCCGACACCTCGAGCGCGACGCCCGCCTCGGACAGCCCGCGGCGCTGGGCGAGGCGCTGCGCCGTGAGGCGCGCGACCTCGGCGAGCTCCGCGCGGGTCAGCGCCCGGAACGGCACGACGCGATCGATGCGGTTCACGAACTCCTGCCGGAACGCGCCCGCGACGACGCGCTGGTAGTGCGCCTCGTCCAGCGCGGCCTGCTCCTCCGGCCGCTCCGCGCCTCGCTCGCCGGCGAACCCCGCCCGCGCGCGCCGCTCCGCCGCGCCCAGGTTCGACGTCATGATCACGATCGCGTTGTGGAAGTACGCCGTCCTGCCGCGCGCGTCGGACAGGCGCCCCTCGCCGAGCACCTGCAGCAGGAGATCGAACACGGCCCGGTGGGCCTTCTCGATCTCGTCGAGCAGGAGCACGCAGAACGGCTGCTCGCGCACGCGCTGCGTGAGCAGCCCGCCCGCGCCGTCGGTCCCGCGGATCAGGCGATCGGCCGCGCCCTCGCTCGAGAACTCGCTCATGTCGAACCGCGAGAGCCGATCGGGCGAGCCGAAGAGCAGCCCGGCGAGCGCGCGGGCGAGCTCGGTCTTGCCGACGCCCGTCGGCCCCACGAAGAGGAACGCCGCGAGCGGCTTGTCCGGCGGCGAGAGCCCCGCCTTCACCACGGCGATGGTCTCGGCGAGCGCCCGCACCGCGCGCTCCTGCCCGACCACGCTCGCGCCGAGGTCGCGCGCCACGCGGTCGACGCGGAGCGGGAGATCGTCGCGCAGCAGGAACGCCGGCATCCCCGTGCGCATCGAGAACAGCTCGTGGAGATCGCTCCGCCCGAGCGTGACCGGCTCCCCCTGCGCGGTGCGCTCCCGCTCGTGCACGGCGCGCAGGTCCTCGTAGAGGCGGACCGCCTTGCCCGGGAAGGCGCTGTAGGGCAGGTAGCGCTCCGCGAGATCGACGAGCGCCGTCAGCGCGTCGCCCGCGACCGCGGGGCGGTGCGGCTCGACGCGGCCGTCGCGCTCCGCGCGCGCGGCGAGCGCCTTCCGGGTGTCGGCGGCCGAGAGCGGATCGATCCGGATGCGGCTCAGGCCCGCGAAGAACGCCCAGTGCTGCCCCTCGAGCGCGTCGAGCCGGTCGTCCCGGAGCTCGCACAGGACGCGCACCCGCCCCTCGTCGAGGTAGGGCCGCATCGCGCCGGCCAGGTCCACGTGCCCCCCGTCGACGCGCTCGGCCAGGAGGTCGTCGAGGTTCTCGAAGTAGAGCACCGCGTCGAGCGCGGCCGCGGCCTCCATCACGCCGTGGATGCGCTCCTGCCACTGCCCGAGCCCGCTCATGCCCGCGATGAGCTGCGCGCCCGACGTCGCGTAGACGAGCCGCGTCTGGCGGGCGACGTACGCCAGCGCGAGCGCGGTCTTCCCGGCGTGCTCCGGGCCGACGAGCAGCACGCCGAGGCGCTCCTCGCCGTCGAGCAGCGCCGCGAGGCGCGCGAGCTCCGCGTCGCGGCAGGCGAGCGGCGGCGTCGCGAGCGGGCTCCGCTGCGCCGCCACGTGGAGCGGCGTCGCCACCGCGACGAGCGTCTCCACGGCCTTCTTCCGCCGCGCGCGCTCCACGATCGAGGCGCCGCGCGGCCCGTGCCCGCCCGCGCGCTCGGGCTCGGGCAGCGGCGCGTGGAGCACCTCCAGGCGGTGCGCGCTCCCGGGCAGGAGCCCCAGGTGCTCCCATGTCGACAGGACCTGCGACGCGAGCAGCCGGCGCACCTCGTGCCGGATCGCCGCCTCGATCGGCTCGGCCGCCTCCACGTAGAACGCGTGCCCGAGGCCCGGCACGAGCACCCACGCGTCGCCATCGCCGCGCTCCGCCGCCGGCGTCTCCGTCGGCCCGCGCGCGCCCAGCTCGCCGGCCGGCACGATGACGCAGGGGAAGCTCACCGGCACCTCGTTCCGCAGCTTGCGCGGCAGGTCGTCGCGCGGGACGGGGACGTTCACGGAGAGGAGCCCTGTCCCTTGCGGAAACGAGAGCCGGGAGACCGCCTCGGGCCGGGCGCGTGCGGCGTGCTCGCGCAGGAAGAGCTGCTGCTCGATGAGGACGTCCTCGTCGCGGCCGAAGCTCGCGACGTCCGGCGCCGCCACGGGGAAGGCGAGGCACGCGCCGTCGAAGCGCTCGCGCACGAAGACGAGCGCCCTCGCGGTGCGCCCCTCGCTCGCGTCGCGAGCCCCTTCCGCGGACGCGCCCGCTCCGTCCTCTGGAGCGGGCGCGGATCGTCCGTCGTCGCTGGAGCTCGTGCTCATCCGAGAGGGCGGAGCAGAGCCGATCCGCCCTCCCGGCGCAACCGAGTGAACGGCGTGATCAGCGTGATCAGCTCACGTCGGGTCGGCCTTGGGCGTGGTCGGCCCGCTCTTGGGCAGCTCGGGCTGCTTGATGTAGTCGGTCGGGAGGTCGCCGGTGAGCGACTTGAGGAAGGCGACGATCGCCTTCACCTCTTCGGGCTTGGCTTCCACGCCGAGCTGGTGCCACGCCATCTTGGTCACGGTCTCGTCGAGCGTCGCGATCGAGCCGTCGTGGAAGTACGGGAAGGTCTTCTCGACGTTCCTGAGGCTCGGGACGCGGAAGAAGAACTTGTCCTTCTCGTCCTTCGTGGCGTCGAAGCGCCCGTTGTCCTTGAGGCCGGGGTACTCCTTCACGAGGCCGAGCTTCTGGAACGTCGAGCCGCCGACGGCGACGCCCGTGTGGCAGGTCGGGCACCCGAGCGAGATGAACTTGTGGAACCCGGCCTTCTCCTCGGCGGTAAGGGCCTTGTCGTCGCCGCCCAGGAACTTGTCGAAGCGCGACGGCGTGACCAGGCCGCGCTCGAACGCGCCGATCGCCTTGGCCATGTTGTCGTACGTGATCGGCTCCTTGTCGTCGGGGAAGGCCGCCTTGAAGAGCTTCACGTAGTCGGGGATCGACTTGAGCGTCGTGATGACCCGCTTCTCGTCGGGCATGGCCATCTCGACGGGGTTCAGGATAGGCCCTTTGGCCTGGTCCTCGAGCGTGGCCGCGCGGCCGTCCCAGAACTGGGCGATGTGGGGGCCCGCGTTGTACGCAGAGGGCGAGTTACGGCCGCCGAGCTGGCCCTTGTGCCCGGAGGAGAACTGCTTGTTGTCGACGCCGTAGGTCGAGAGGCCATGACACGAGTTGCAGGAGATCTCTTGGTTCTTCGAGAGGCGCGTCTCGTACCACAGCATCCTTCCCAGGGTCACCTTGTCATCGGTGATCGTGTTCTTGTCCGTCTCGAATTTGGCGGGCAGGACCTTGAAGGACTTGACGTCCTTAGGATCGAAGACGAGCGGCTTCACGTCGCTCGTCGCCGCGGCGGTCGCGGCGGGCTTCGCCGTGTTCGAGGCCGGGGCGGCCTTGTGCTCGTACTCCGCGGATCGTTCGCAGGCGCCCAGCCCGGCGGCGATGAAGAGCACACTGATGAGAGATGAGGGCCAACGCATGAGGTCTCCTGGCTCGTGAGGACGCCGTCCACGGTATGAGAGAGCCGCCGTGGACGTCAACGCGCGCCGCGGCCGCGCCGTCGCCGCGCTCGCCGGCCAAGGCGCGGAGCTGGCGGCGGTCGCGGGGGGGCACCCCCGGGTGATGCGTGTTACCGGTCGGTTGCGACTCGCGGTCTCGAAGGTAGCGCAATGGGTGTCGAGGTGCCTCCTGCGCGCCTATCTCCTCCGAGGTGCGCTTCTCCGCTTCGCCCGATTCTCCGAGGTGCTGCCCAGCGCGCTCGCGCGGTCTGCGGCATGCAGCGGCGGGCTGCGGAAGAGCGGAAGCGCCAGATGGCGGAAGCGTAGAAGCGCGGAAACGCCGGAGGGCGGAAGCGCGGGAGGGCGGAAGCGCGGGAGCGTGGAAGCGCGGGAGCGTGGACGACGCGAGGCCGGCCGGCGAGGGGCCCCTTGCGCGCCCGGGGGGCGCCGGGCAACCCTTTCGGCCGTGCAATCGCCGATCGACAGCGGGGTCGTGCTCATCACCGGCGCGTCGTCGGGCATCGGCCGCGCGCTGGCCCACGAGATCGCCCAGCGCGCCCGGGCGCTCGTGCTGGTCGCGCGCCGCAAGGATCGCCTGGAGGCGCTGCGCGCCGAGCTCGCCGCGGCGCGCCCGGCGCTCGCCGTGCTCGTCTTCGGCTGCGATGTCACCGATCGGGCGGCGGTCGACGCGATGCTGCTCGCCGTCGCGGCCGAGGTCGGGCAGGTCGACGTCCTCGTCAACAACGCCGGCTTCGGCGACATCGGCGCGTTCGATCTCTCCGCGTGGTCGCGCACCGAGCAGATGATCGCGCTGAATGTGACGAGCCTCGCGTACCTCACGCACCAGCTCGTCGGCCCGATGGTGTCGCGCGGGCGCGGCGCGATCGCGAACGTGAGCTCCGGCTTCGGGCTGACGTTCGGTCCCGGGATGGCCGCGTACGTCGGCACGAAGCACTTCGTCACGAGCTTTACCGAAGCGCTCCGCCTCGACCTCGCCGGCACCGGCGTGCGGGTGACGCAGGTCTGTCCGGGGCCTGTGCGGACCGAGTTCAACGAGGTGGCCGGCAACTTCACGGGCCTCGAGCCTCCCGCGCTCCTGTCGATCTCCCCGGAGCGCTGCGCGCGCACGCTCGTCCGCGCGGTGGACAGCGACCGCGCGCTCGTGGTCCCCGGGGTGGTGGCGTGGCTCGTCATCCATCTCGGCGTCATCTGCCCGCGGTGGCTGCTCCGGCTCGCCTACTGGCCGATCGCGCGCGTGCTGCGGAAGAAGCAGCTCGCGGTGCGCGGCGCTCCGGCGCCGCCGTGAGGCGCGCGTCGTGGCGGCCACGGTCGCCGGGGCGGCGCGCCGAGGCGCAGGATCTGGGCGCCTCGGCGAGAGCTGCGGACCAGAAGGTTCATCTGCGGCCATGTCCGCCCTCGTGGTAGCGTCAGGCGCCGCTCGTCGAGCCCCTGAGGAGGACCACGGATGAAGAAATATCGGTGTCTGGTCTGCGGATTCATCTATGACCCAGCGGTCGGTGACCCCGACACCGGCGTCGCGCCGGGGACCTCGTTCGAGGATCTGCCTGACACCTGGATGTGCCCGGAGTGCGGCGCGACCAAGGCCGATTTCGAGCCTATCGACGAGTGAGCGAGCTGCTCCTCTGCGCCGTCTCGGCGAGCCTTGCGCCGCGGATAGCGCAGAGGCGCGGCAGCGTGAGCACATCGGCTGCGCGGTCTCCGCGCGCCGATGTGCTCCTCGCATCGCGCCGTCCCGGTGGACGCTCCGCCCCATCCACCGCGGATCGGCCTGACGCACGCGGCGGGATGAGCGCCAGCAGCCGCCGCGCGGACGCTCAGCGCAGCGAGGCAGAGGGCGACGTCGAGGCGCGCCGCGGCGGGCGTTCAGCGCAGCAAGGCAGAGGGCGACGCCGGGGAACGCCGCAGCGGGCGCTCAGCGCAGCGCGCTGCCCCCATGCTGACGGGAGCACCTCATCGCGGTCATCTCGCGCCCGATCCGGGCGCTGGCCACACGCCTGCATGAGCTCACGCGCTCTCCGCGGACCGCTTCTCATGCGGTCGCACGCTTGAGAGAGCGTGGCGATGGCGTGGAGGATGAAGAAGAACGGCTAAGAAAGTGAATGAAACTGCTTCGAGGGTGGACCTGACAGGGATCGAACCTGCGACCTCTAGAGTGCGATTCTAGCGCTCTCCCAACTGAGCTACAGGCCCTCGCTTTCGAGAGCGCGGACTCTACTCGCCGGGGCGCCGCTGTCAAGCATAGATCGCGGTTTTCTCTCCACCGCCCGTCCGTTGTTCGGGGCCCAACCGGCGGCGCGCACGGGCGGCGTGGAGAGCCCGCGACGGGCAACCCGCCGCCTCGGGCCGCCGTGGTTGCCGAGCTTGCCTGCATCCTGAGCCGCGCTGTCGCATTCGTGGAAGACGAGATCGCCCGGGTCGTTCACGGAGCGATCGGTCGCCTGCTCGGCGCTCGCGGCGATCGCCTCCTCCACGCCGCCCGTGCGCGCCAGCGGCGAGGCGTCGACGGAGGCGGTCTCCAGCGAGGCCGGGACCTGGGGCAGGCCGAGCGTGCTCTCCTCGGCCGGCGTCGATCTCGGTTGGTTTTGATGAGCCGTGGCCGACACCCCTGCGGTCTTCACTCGAGGAGCTCGCCTTGGAGGTGATCGAATGAAGCGATGGATGACGGCCCTCGCGGCGGCGGTGGTGATCGTGAACGGCGGGTGCGTCCAGAGGGTGCTCACCCCGGCGGAGGAGGAGCCGGAGGAGGGGCCGCCCTCGCGCAGCGCCATCGCCGTGCGGTTCGGTGACCTGTTGTCAGACCCGTTCAACAGGGAGGTGTTGATGAACGGGATGCAGTTCCAGCACCTGCCGCACCCCGACTCCCTCGCGCTCTTCTTCAGTGATTCCGTGCAGGAGTGCAGCCAGCCGCTGATCGGGCAGGGGCCGGACGGGCTGGTCCTCCCTCCGGCCCCTTACGCGTTCTGGCAGATTGCCTTCTTCATCCCGCCGGAGCTCAATCGGCCCGGGCTCATCGACCTCAGGGACCTTCGCGTCACGTCGTACGGAATCGTCTGGGATACCTCGCGCGGCGGCGCGACCTTCGTCGGCGGCGGGACGTGGGGCGCCCTGGGAGGGGATGTCGAGAAGACGCTCGAGATCGTGAGCAGCGACGCGAGCTCCGTCTCGATGAAGCTCGATTGGGGGACCCCGCCGTGGCGGATCGAGATCAATGGCCAACCGTACAAGCCTGATCTGGACCTCGGCGGCGACTACACGGCCACCTATTGCGGCGATCCGCCGCCGCAGATCCCGCCCTCACCGGGGCGCGCGATCCCTGGCGCCGCGCTGGCCGCGCCTCCGGGCGGGCCGATCCCGGATCCCGACGTGCTCCATCTGTTCCTCGGGAGCGGGGCCGAGAGCTGCGCGGATCCCTGGTCGTCCATCGCGTGCACCGGCACCACGCGCGTGACGTTGAGCCTCCCGCCGGCCTACCAGAAGCCCGGGATCCTCGACCTCACGGATCCGGCCATCGCTGCGTCCTTCACCCACTCGTGGAGCAGCGCGGACTGCACGGCGGATGAGCTCGTCACCGGCGTGTTCGACGGCGGCACGATCGAGATCCTGAGCATCGACGCGAGCGGGGTCTCGTGCAGGGTGTACGGGTCCCATAACGAGCTCACCAACGGAGCCTTCGATGCCGACGGGCTCTACACCGCGTCGAGCTGCCCCTGAGCGGCATCCCCGCGCTCGGCGCCGCACCTTCACGGCGAGGAAAGAAGTAGGGCAACTCCTTCTCGGGGCGCAACGGCGCGAAGGACGTCTCCTCCCCGGGCGCCTGCCGTGGGCGCGGCGCCAGGGAAGAGCTTGGGCAGGAAGTGCTAGTTGGCAGGGCTCGGCGGCTCCGCGGGCGCGCCGGGCGCCGGCGGAGGCTCGGCCTGCGCGCGCGCCTGGGCCTTCGGGTTCTGGAAGATGAAGAGCTTCTCGCGCTCCTCCCCGTAGCTCTCCGTGCTGCCCCACTTCGGGTTCCAGTCCTTCACCCAGTACACCTCCCCGGAGACGATCGCGTCCTCGGGCCGGCCCGTGCGCTCCGGGTAGCGGTAGATGTACTCCTTCATCGCGTCCCGGTACGAGGTGTTCGCCGGCAGCTTGATGCGGGCGAAGTAGTCGCACCAGATCTGGGTGTACGCGAAGCTCTTCACGTGCAGGAGGTCGAAGTTCGGCGGCTCGCCGGTGAAGGGGTTGATGTGGCGGCCGTCGACGGTGACCGCGTCGACGACGACCGTCCCGTCGTCCATCACGGGGTTCGGTGAGAACATGAACCAGCCCTGGAGGAACCGGAGCTTCTGCGAGAGGACACGCGTCGGCTCGGGGTGAGGCACCTTCCAGCGGTTCTTGATGACCCAGAGCTCGACCGCCGCCTGGTTGACCGCGCCGACGAACATCACGAGCACGGCGAGCTCGCGCAACGTCGCGAGCGCCTTCCGGCCGGCCAGCCGGAGCGGCGCCGGCGGGGGCGCGATCTCCGAGCGCTCCGGGATCCGCGCGCCGAGCGCCCGGCCCAGGCTGCGGCGGTGCGCCGCCGCCATCGCCGCGGTCGCCGCGTCGCGCACGAGCGGCAGGCGGAGCGCCCACGCCACGGCGGGGCCGAGCGGGATCGCCGCGACGATGTCGGCGAGCGCCGCGGCCCCCTCGGCCGCCTCGCCGCCCGGACGCCGCACCGAGAGCCCGTAGGGCGCGGAGCTCGACGCCTCGAAGGTGAGCAGCCCGAACCGGTCCATCCGCTTCAGCACGCGGCAGGCGAGCACGGCGCCCGGCGAGCGCGGGTCGAACAGCGCCACGCGGGCCCGGTGCATGCGCCGCATCGTGCGCGCGGCGATCTCCCAGTCCTCGCGGCCGATGAGGAGCGTGGAGAACACGCAGAGCGCCCACGCGAACGGGCCCAGCACGAACGTCATGCCGAACCCGACGTGGAGCAGGTTCATCATCACGAGCGTGAGCCGCCGCGCCCACACCCGGCCGATCGGCGACAGCAGGCACACCGGGATGGCCGCCTCGAACGAGATGACCATCTTCGTCATGAACAGGATGAGGAAGTTCGGCGCGTAGTCGCGGATGTCCGCCACGATCGGCGTCACCATCCGGTCGACGTAGAGCACGAAGTGGACCGCGGTCCCGTTCTTCCAGGCGGGGCCGGTCTTGTGCACGACGTTGAAGAAGTAGATCGCCGAGAGCTGGATCAGCAGGACGGGCCCGAGGACGGTCACATAGGCGTCCGGCTTCCGGGGGTCGTCGAGCGTGGAGCGGTCGTTCAGATCGTCCGCGGTCCGCTCGCGGCTCCGCTTCAGCGACGCGAGGAGCGCGTCGACGGAGAAGCGATCGCCCAGCGGCAGGAAGCACGTCCAGAGCAGCAGCAGGTTGTGGACGACGTAGCCGCCGTTCTCGATGAGCAGGACGCGCCCGTTCATGCTCGTGACGAACACGAGCGAGAGCACCTGCATGAGCTTCGTCTTCCAGCCGATGAGCAGGCAGACGTAGGTGACGAAGATCACGGCCCAGAGGACCCAGAGCTCGCCCGGCGTGGAGAAGGCGTTGACGAGCGAGAAGTTCCCGCCGCCCTGCGGGCGCCAGAGGTTCACGTGGTTCGGCAGGACGCCGATGTCCGCGAACATGTCGGACCACGCCCAGCTGCGGCGGAACAGGTCACCGATCAGGAAGAAGCCGAGCAGGATGCGCGTGAAGCCGAGCGTCCGCCGGTCGAACGTGAAGAAGCTGTCCCGGAGGATGTCCCACATCGAGGGCCCGCGCGGCCGGGGAGGCGGCTCCGGCTCCGCGTCGCCTTCCTCGTCGTCCTCGCCCTCCGCGGCGCCATCGTCCTCAGCGGCCCCGTCGCGCTGCGCCTCGCGCGCTGCGCCGTCGTCGGCGCGCGCGCCCTCGCTCGCGCCGGAGCCTCTCGCGGCGGCGGCCTCCGGGCCTGCTTCGCGGCTCTCGCCGGGGTCCTCGTTCCGGAGCGCGCCCTCGGGCCCACCCTCGTCGCGATCGTCTTTTGCGTTCATAAGGCGTCGAGATCGATGCTGCGCGAGCGGAGCGCTCGCCGTTCCCATCCCCTACCTACCGCAACCGCGCGGGCGCCGCACGAGGCGACCAGGGGCGCGACGGGCGAGCGCGCCGGGTCACGCCCTGTGGGCAGGATCGCGACCGCACGGCGCGCTTGATGCGCGCGGCGCGGGACGGTAACGAGGAGGGCGACGTGCGCGCCATATCCAACGCGCCCAACGCGCCCGAAGCACCTGACGCGCCCGACGCGCCCGACGCGCCCGACGCTGAAGAGCGCCTCGCCCTCGCGAGCTGCGCCTTCGTGTCCGGCTGCATCCTGCTCGCGCCGCGCGAGTGGATCTCGGCGGGGCTCGCGCTTGCGCTCGCTGCGGCGCTCTTCGGGTGGCACCTCCGGCGGCGCGCCGGGGCCCCGAAGGGAGGGCCGGCGGCGCTCGCGCAGGGCGCCCGCGGCGCTCAGGGCGCGCCGGGTGAAGAGCCGCGGGCGCCTGCCTGAACCCGCAGCGGAGGGCGGCCGAAGCGGGCGCGCACGCGGTCGGCGACGGCGCGCACCTGCGGCGCCCCGAGGAGCCGCCGCTCCAGGCGCCGCTTGCCGGGGATGTCGAGGAGCATCACGCCGATCAGGATCACCAGCGCGCCCGGACCAGGGATGCCGGGCAGCGACAGCACGATCCCGAGCGCGACGGCCATCACGCCGAGCAGGTTCTTTCCGATGCGCGCCATCACGCGCACCCAGGCCGGGCGTCCTTCCAGGAAGGGCGCCTGGTCCTCCCTCTCCAGGTAGTCCTCAGGCAGCCGGACGAGCACGACAGCGACGAGCGCCATGCCCGCGATGAAGCTGGCGAGGCACACGCCCACGCCGATGGCGAACTGCTCGCGGTGCGCCTCGACGAACGCGAGCGCTGCTCCGGTGGCATCCGTCATCGATGAGGCGGGCAACATACGGCGGTGAGGCGGGGAGCATACGGCGCGCGGCCGGCTCGGGCGAGTCGGGCCGGGCAGCTCAGGGGATGAGCACGGTGCCGATCGAGCCCGGCTCGCTCGCCTCGCGCGCGAGATCGCCCGGCTTGAGCCGCCCCAGGATGTGGATGCGGCGGACCCCTTCGGCGAGCGCGGCGAACGACTCCTCGAGCTTCGGGATCATCCCGCGCGTGACGGCGCCGCTCGCGATGAGGGCGCGCCCTTCGGCGACCGTGAGGCTCGGGATGCGCGAGGCGGGATCGGAGACGTCGCGCAGCACGCCCGGCACGTCGCTCACGAGGAAGAGCCCCGCCGCGCCGAGCTCGATGGCGACCCGGTTGGCGACCGTGTCGGCGTTGATGTTGTACGCCTGCCCGTCCGCGCCGGCCCCGAGGCAGGCGAGGACGGGCAAGTAACCGCCGCTCCCGAGCAGCTCGAGCAGCCCGCGATCGACGCCCGTGATGTCGCCGACGAGGCCGAGGTCCACCGGCTCGGGCCCGGCGCTGGCGTAGACCTGCGGCGGCCGCTTGACCGCCGAGAGGGCGGGCCCGCTCGCGCCGTGGAGCCCCACCGGCCTCGCGCCCGCGGCGACGAGCGCGGCGCACAGGTCGACGTTGAGCTTGCCGGCGACGACCATCTTCATGACGTCGAGCGTGTCCGCGTCGGTGACGCGCTGGCCGGCGACCTGCCGGACGGGGATGCCGAGGCGCTCCTGCAGCCGGGTGGCCTGCGCGCCGCCGCCGTGGACGACGATCGCGCGCGTGCCCGCGCGGGTGAGCGCCGCGAGGTCGCTGGAGAGGATGGCGAGGGCAGGGCCGCCCACGACCTCACCGCCGAGCTTGATGACGAGCGGGCCTGTCGCCGTGGTCACGGGCGCCTCCGCGCTGCTCTGGGACATTTCATGAGGGGCACACGTATCACTTCTCCAACGGCCAGGGCAGAGGTCGCCGGCGCCCTCGCGCGGGGCGGCGCTCGGCCCTCTGCGGCTTTCGTGGCATGCTGGCGCGGTGATCCAGGCCCTCCGACAGGCGCTGTCCAGCCGCGCGGAGCCGATGCTCGCGCTCCTCGAGCGGCTGGTGAACCTCAACTCGTTCACGGACAATCCACGCGGCGGTGACGCCGTGGGCGAGGTCCTTGCCAACGAGCTCTCGACGATCCCCGGCCTGTGCGTGCGGCGGTTCGCGAGCGCCCGCTACGCGGCGCACTGGGTGGTGGAGAGCGAGGCGGCCAAGGCGTCGCCGGCGGGGCACGTCGCCCTCATCGGGCACCTCGACACGGTGTTCCCCCCCGGGGTCTTCGAGGGCTTCCGCCTGGACGGCGAGCTCGCGCGCGGGCCCGGCGTGCTCGACATGAAGGGCGGGCTCGTGGTGGCGATCGAGGCGCTCAGGGCGCTCGAGCAGATCGGCGCGCTCCCGGCGATCCCGGTGCGGTTCGCGATCGTGGCGGACGAGGAGGTCGGGTCGCCCGAGGGGCGCCCGCTGCTGCAGCGCGAGCTCGCGGGCGCGGCGTGCGCGCTCGTGTTCGAGGCGGGGCGCGAGGGCGACCGGATCATCACCGCGCGCAAGGGCACGGGGGGCGCGACGGTGAGGGCCACGGGCAAGGCGGCGCACGCCGGCAACGCGCACCGGCAGGGCGCGAACGCCATCTGGGCGCTCGCGCGCTTCATCGACCGGGCGCAGCAGCTCACCGACTACGGGCGGGGCGTGACCGTCAACGTCGGCAAGGTGAGCGGAGGGCAGGGCAGGAACACGGTGCCCGACGCGGCGGAGGCGCAGGTCGACGTCCGCTTCGTGAGCCGCGCGGACGGCGAGGCGATCCTGGCGGCGCTCGCCGCGGCGGCGCGCGAGGCGGCCGCCGAGGTGCCCGGCACCGCCGTGCAGGTCGACGGCGAGATCGCGCGCTCGCCGCTCGCCCGGACCGACGCGAGCGCGGCGCTCTACCGTGAGTACGCGGCCTGCGCGCGGGCGGCGGGGCTCGGCGACGCCGAGGCGCCCCTCCTCGGCGGCGGATCCGACGCCAGCTCGACGGCCGAGATCGGGATCCCGTCCATCGACGGGCTGGGGCCGCGGGGGAGCGGCTTCCACACAAAGGACGAGCTCGTCGAGGTGGGCACGCTGGTCCCCAAGGCGGAGGCGCTGGCGGCGTTCCTGCTGGGCCGCCGCGCCTGACAGACGGCGCGCGCGACTCCGACGCTCGCCTGCCGCAGGCTGCTACGTGCGACCCCAGTTGATCACCTGGGCGGCTGCCTCGTGCTGTCCCTGTCAGGGATCCCCTTGCTGTGATGACCCGAACCCGCGAGAATGTATTTATGGCAAGTGGGGCTGCTTACACATTGACGGGCGTCATCCACGAATCCTCGGCGACGACGGTCTACCGGGGAATTCGAGAGAGCGACCGCTCCCCGGTGGCGATCAAGCGGCTCAAGAGCGAGCGCCCGCTGCCGGTCGAGATCGCGAAGCTCAAGTACGAATACGCCATCGCCCGAGACCTCGCGCTGCCTGGCGTCGTGAGGGTCTATGGGATCGAGAAGGTGGGGAGCAGCCTGGCGCTCGTCATGGAGGACGCGGGCGAGCGCCCGCTCAACGAGATCATCGGCGCGAGCAAGCTGAAGCTGAAGGACGCGCTCCGTATCGCGATCTCGATCGCGGACGCCCTGGAGTCGATCCATCGACGAGGCGTCACCCACATGGATGTCAAGCCGCACAACATCCTTGTCGACGCGGAGACGCTGCAGGCAAAGCTGACGGATTTCGGCAGCGCGACGCGCCTATCGCAGGAAGCCCACAAAGCGACCCGCTTCGCGTCCTTCGAGGGGACCCTGGCCTACATGTCGCCAGAGCAGAGCGGGCGGCTGAACGTCGTCATCGATCGCCGCACGGACCTCTACTCCCTGGGCGTCACCCTGTACGAGATGGTGACGGGCGTCCTCCCCTTCCGGACGACGGACCTCATGGACCTCGTGCACAGCCATATCGCGCGGACCCCGCCGGCGCCGCAGACCGTGTCGCCCGCGGTGCCGAGCGCCGTCTCCGACATCGTGATGAAGCTCCTCGCCAAGAGCCCCGACGACAGGTATCAGAGCGCCCACGGGCTCAAGGTCGACCTGGAAGAGTGCTCGTCGCAGCTCTCCTCGAAGGGGAAGATCGAGCCGTTCCCCGCCGGCCGATACGACTACGTCGATGAGCTGCGGACGCCTCAGAAGCTCTACGGCCGGGAGACCGAGGTCGCGCTCCTCTCCGACGCCTGGGGCCGCACGAGGCAGGGCGGGAGCGAGTCTGTCCTGGTCTCCGGCTACTCCGGGATCGGCAAGTCGGTCCTCGTGAACGAGCTCCAGAAGAACGTCGTTCGCGAGAGAGGGTATTTCGCGACCGGCAAGTTCGACCAGCTCAACCGGACCACGCCGTACGCGGCCGTCGCGCACGTCTACCAGGAGCTCATCCGCAACATCATGGCGGAGCCTGCCGAGGCGCTGGCGGAGTGGAAGAGCAGGCTCTCGGCGGCGGTCGGCTCGAACGGGCAGCTCCTCATCGACCTGATACCGGAGCTCGAGCTCCTCATCGGCCCTCAGCCGGCCGTCCAGGCGCTCGGCCCCACCGAGTCGCAGGCGCGGTTCCAGCTGACGCTCCACGACTTCTGCCGCGCCTTCCCCTCCCAGGAGCGCCCCCTGGTCCTCTTCTTCGATGACCTGCAGTGGGCGGACGCGGCGTCGCTCAAGTTCCTTCAGACCATCGCGGCCGAAGCGCGGATCGCCTACATGCTCCTGATCGGCGCGTACCGCGACAACGAGGTCGACGCGAGCCACCTGTTCTCCGTGGTCCTCGGGGAGCTCCGCAAGAAGGCGGCGGGGGTGAGCGAGCTGACGCTCAAGCCGCTCGTCTTCTCCGACGTGAACCAGCTCGTCGCCGACACGTTGAGCTGCGATCCTCACCGCGCGGAGCCCCTCGCCAGGCTCATCTTCGACAAGACCCGGGGCAACCCGTTCTTCATGAGCCAGCTCATGAAGAGCCTGCACGCCGAGAAGCTCCTCTCGTTCGATCCCGGCGGCTTCTCGTGGACATGGGACATCGATCGCATCCGCGAGGCGAAGGCCTCGGAGAACGTGATCGAGCTCATGGTGGGCAAGATGCGCCGGCTGCCCGAGCGCGCCCAGCGTATCCTCTCCCTCGCGGCGTGCGTCGGCCACCAGTTCGATCTGACGACGCTGGCGATCGTGACGAGGCGGTCGCGCCTGGAGGCGGCCCGCGAGCTCTGGGGCGTGCTCCGCGAGGGCTTCATCCTCCCCGTGGACGCGGAGTCCAGGTTCTTCGATATCGCCATGGATGGTGAGCTCGCCGTCGCCGAGGACGGCTCCGACGAGGAGCTCAACGTCTCTTACAGGTTCTTGCACGATCGCGTGCAGCAGGCCGCCTACGCGCTCATGGACGACGCGGACAAGCAGGCGGCGCACCTCCAGATCGGGCGGCTGATGCTGGAGGACAGCAAGCGAGATCAGTCCGAGGCCGAGCTGTTCGACATCGTGGGCCACATGAACAGGGGCGTCGCCCTGATCACGGACGAGCGCGAGAAGCGGGCGCTCTCGCGGCTGAACCTCGACGCCGGCAAGCGGGCGAAGATGGGGGCGGCCTATGACGCCGCGGTCCATTACCTCGAGATCGGGACATCGCTGCTCGCTCCGGAGAGCTGGAACAGCGAGTACGAGCTCGCGTTCGGGCTCCACGCCGAGCTCGCGGAGTGCAGGTGCCTGAGCGGCGGCTTCGAGGCGGCCGAGCCGCTGTTCGACGTCCTCTCGACCCAGGCGAAGAGCACGCTGGATCGCGCCAACGTCTGCGTGCTGCGCATGACCTTCTACCTGATGCTCGGCCAGATCAACCGGGTGATCGACCAGGCGCTGGAGGCGCTCGGGCTCCTCGGGGTCGAGCTCCCGCGGGCCGCCGAGGAGCGCGATGCGATGCTGCGCGAGGAGCTCGCCGCCATGCGGGCGAGCCTCGAGAGGCGCGAGATAGCGAGTCTCATCGACCTGCCGCAGGCCTCCGGCGCCGAGACGCAGATGATCCTGGGCCTCCTGGGCGAGCTGGCGACGCCGGCGAACGCCGTGGACCCCACCCTCGGCCTGCTCGCGGTGGTCAAGCAGATCAACCTGTCGATAAAGCACGGCAACTCGGCCATGTCGGCCCTCGGGTACGTCTCGTTCGGCAGCATGCTAGGGAACGATCTGCCCCTGTTCCGGGACAACCCTCAGCGATACGAGGAAGGGTACGAGTTCGCGAAGCTCGGGATCGCGCTCAACGAGAAGTTCAACAACGTTCGCCTCACCTGCAAGCTGCTGATCTACTTCGCGGCGATACTCCATCTGTTCGAGCATCTCACGGAGACGATCGACTGTTTCGGGCGTTCCCGCCAGGCCGGGCTGGCGAGCGGCGACCTGGTCTATGCGTCGTATTGCTGCATGCACATCGCGGCGGCGAAGCTGAACCTCGGTGACGATCTGGACGCGCTCGCGGCCGAGATCGAGCAGAACCTCGCGCTCGTGCGGCGGATCGGCGACCTGACCACGATCCACGCCCTGGTCTGCGCGAAGCAGGTGGTCGCGAACCTCACGGGTCGAACCGAAGGGGGGCACTCCCTGAGCGGCGGCTCGTTCAACGAGGCCGAGTTCACGAGGTCGATCGAGGGGCCGGAGCTCGGCTACGTGGCCAGCTGGTACAGCGCCTTCAAGCTTCAGCTGAGCTACCTCCACGGGGACTACGCGTCCGCGCGCTCCTTCCTGGCCACGGCCGAGCGGCAGGCCGTGGGGTGGACGACCCACGCCTGGGCGACGGAGATCGTGTTCTTCGGCTGCTTGACGCTCGCGGCGTCGTGCGACACGGCGCCGGCGGACGAGCGCGCGCAGCACATGGAGGCGCTCGCGAGGCTCGAGGCGAAGCTGAACCACTGGGCGGAGCTGAGCCCGTCCAACTACGCCCACAAGAGCACCCTCGTGGCCGGCGAGGTGGCGCGCCTCTCGGGGAGGACGCGGGACGCGATGATGCTCTACGAGAAGGCGATCGAAGGGGCGAGGGCGAGCCGGTTCGTGCGCGACGAGGCGATCGCGAACGAGATCGCGGCGAAGGTGTACGAGGCCGATGGGCTGCTCCGGTCCGCTCGGGCCTTCATGACGGACGCGTACCACGCGTACCTCTTGTGGGGGGCGACATCCAAGGTGGAGAGCCTGGCGCGGGTCGCTCCCCACCTCGTGCCTGCTGACGGAGGGCTCATCGGGCCGCGCAGCGTGGTCTCCTCATCGCGCTCCGGCAGGGCGCAGACCACGTCGACGACGCGGCTCAGCACCAGCATCCTCGACGTGGAAGCGGTCATCCAGGCTGCGCAGGCGCTCGCGGGCGAGGTCGTCCTCGGGAGCGTCGTGAGCCGGCTGATGGAGATCGTCATCAAGAACTCCGGCGCGCAGAAGGGCGCCCTCATCCTCGCTCGCGAACAGCATCTGCTCGTCGAGGCGGTCGTCACGGCGGAGCCGAGCTCGCTCCGGGCAGGCCTGGCCGCCCCGCTCGAGGGGAGCGCCGACGTGCCGGTCTCCATCGTGCAGTACGTCGCGAGGACGAAGGAGCCCGTGATCCTGGCGGACGCGACCCAGGAGGCCCGGTTTGCGGGCGACCCGTACATCGCCGCGTGCGCCCCGAGGTCGATCCTGTGTCTGCCCATGGTCCACCAGGGCCGCACCAAGGGGATCATCTACCTGGAGAACCGGCTCGCCCCGAGCACCTTCAAGCCGGCGCGGCAGGAGCTCGTCAGGCTCCTTCTGACCCAGGCCGGGACGGCCGTGGAGAACGCGCTGCTCTACGAGCACCTGGAGCACCGCACGGCGGCGCTCCAGGAGGCCGAGCAGCGGCTCGGGGTCGAGTTCGCCGGGCGAGAGCGGAGCGAGCGGGAGCGCCTGTCGTTGCAGGAAGAGATCATCCGGGTGCAGAACGACCGGCTCGCGGAGCTGTCCACCCCCATCATCCCGATCACCGACCGGATCATGGTCATGCCGCTGATCGGGATGATGGACCGCGCGCGGGCCCAGCAGGCGCTCAGCACCGCCCTGCACGGGGTCGAATCGAACGGCGCCGAGGTCGTGATCATCGACATCACCGGCGTGAAGCTCGTCGACAGCGACGTCGCGAGCACGCTGATGGCCACGGCGAAGGCCCTCCGGATGCTCGGGGCGCAGGCGGTGCTCACCGGCATCCGCCCCGAGGTCGCGACGACCCTCACGG
Organism: Sorangium sp. So ce726; assembly: GCF_051521405.1. Taxonomy (NCBI): domain Bacteria; kingdom Pseudomonadati; phylum Myxococcota; order Polyangiales; family Polyangiaceae; genus Sorangium; species Sorangium sp. So ce726. The sequence goes on from NZ_CP150349.1 coordinate 484,585, forward strand.
GCCTGGAGATCGAGTTCAGAGAGATCGTGACGCGGGGGACGCTTCAGAGCGGCATCGCGTACGCGCTGCAGAGGACGGGGAGGCCCGACGGCCTCGTGAAGAGCGCCGCGCGTTGAGCGCGGCGCTGGCTCGGCCGGCTCAGGTCCTCGCCTGTCCGCTGTCGGGGCTGCTGTCCGGGCCGTTTCTCCGGGAGCTCCATCGGTTCATCCCCGCGCGCGCGGTGCCCTCGGGGATCCTGGCCCGCACGCGGCTCCGCGCCGTGATGTGCGCCCGGACGACGCGGGCCACGGACGCGACCTGAGGCGGCTCCATCATGGTGAAATGGTTGCCCGGGACCTGGTGCACGACGAACCGCCCGCGGGTGAGGTCCCTCCAGTAGTCGACGTCGTCGGGTTCGCTCGCGCCGAGGTGCTCGCGCGCGCCCACGAACAGGACGCTGGCTTTCGTGGGGCGCGGCTCGTAGCGCGCCATGGCGCGCCAGGTGCTCAGCACGATGGCGCGGAACGGCGCGTCCTCCTGGAGCGCGGCGACGAAGCCCTGGTACGCCTTGGGGGCCGCGTCCTTGAGCCCGATCATCTGCCGGAGCACGTCGTCGGCGCTCTCGATCGACGCGCCCCGCACGGACGCCAGGGATCCGGTGTCCAGCAGGAGGAGCTGCACCTTCTTTCCTTCCGCCAGGAGCTGCTGCGCCATCTCGTACGCGATCACGCCGCCGGCCGAGTGGCCGCCCAGGAGGTACGGGCCCTCCGGCTGGACGGCGCGCAGCTCTTGAACGTACCGCGCTGCCATGGCGGGGATCTCGGTGAAGACGGGCTCGTCGGGCTCCATCCCCGACGCCCGGATCCCGTAGACGGACAGGTCGGCGCCCATCTGCCGCGCCAGCTCGCGGTAGATGAAGATCGTGCCGCCGATGGGCTGCACCAGGAACAGCGGCGCCCTTCGGTGCGACCCGACGTGGAGCGGGACGAGGAGCCGGCCGCGCCCGCGCCCTGACGCGACGCTCGCGCTCCTGTAGGTGGGGGGCGCGCTGAGCGGCGCGGAGGCGCTGGAAGGCTCGCTCTCGTCGATGTGCTCGGCGAGCGCCGCGGCGGTGCGGAGCTCCAGCAGCGCGTGCACCGAGAGCTCGACCTTCAGCCGCTCCTTGATCAGGCCCCGCACCTCGATCGCGCTCAAGGAGTCCCCGCCGAGGTCGAAGAAGTTGTCGTGCGGCCGCACCTTGGCCACGCCGAGCACCTCCCTGAAGATGTCTGCGAGCGCGCGCGCCAGGTGATCTGCAGGCGCCTCCGCCCTCTCCTCGGAGCTCGCGTCGACCCGCTCCGTCGCGGGCGCCGGGAACGACGCCGCGTCGCTGCTGACGAGCGCCGACGAGGGGGACGCCATCGTCGCAGGCGCCGGGCGCGAGGCGCCGAGCACGTACGGCGTGCGCTTGAACGGGTACGTCGGCAGCGGGACGCGCCGGCGCCGCTCGTCCTGGGAGAACGCCGCCCAGTCGACGTCGGCGCCGGCGCACCAGAGCTGGCCGACGGCGGCGAGCAGCGCCTCCAGGTCCGTCCGATCGGAGCCCGAGCTCGCCATCGTGGTGAGGATGAGCCGCTCCGCGCCGGCGTCGGGGTGCTGGCTCGCCAGCGTGGCCAGCGTCCGCCCGGGCCCGACCTCGACGAAGACGTGATCTGGATCGAGGAGCAGCGCTGCGAGCCCTCGCCCGAAGCGGACGGTCCCCCGGAGGTGCCGAGCCCAGTAGGACGGATCCTGGGCATCGGCGTCCGTCATCCACGCGCCGGTGAGGTTCGAGAGCATCGGGATGCGCGGCGCCCGTCGCTCCAGGGAGGCTGCCAGCTGGGTCAAGCGGTCCGCGAGCGGGCCGACGAGCGAGGAGTGCGCCGCCATGGCGATCGGCAAGCGCCGGGTCTCGTGGCCCTCGCGCGCGCACGCCCGCTCGAGGCGCTCGATCGCCGGCAGCGTCCCGGAGACGACGCACACCTCCGGGCCGTTGACGGCGGCCAGGGAGAGGCCGTCGCCGAGCCGATCGAGCAGCGCGTCCTCGGACAGATGCACGATGAGCGTCGCCACGTCCCTGGGCAGCTGCTCGTACACGCGCCCGCGCGCCGCGATGAGCGTCACCGCGGCCTCGAGCGACAGCACGCCCGCGACGCAGGCGGCTGTGTACTCGCCCAGGCTGTGTCCGCTGACCGCCGCGGGGCGGATGCCCCACGACAGGAGGAGCCGCGCCATCGCGACCTCGGTCGAGAAGATGGCCGCCATGTTCGCGCAGGGGGCGCGCAGCTGCTCGGCCGCGCGCTCCCGCTCCTCGGGGCCCGGGAAGAGCAGCGCCCGGATATCCATGGAGAGCGCGCGCTGGAACAGCGCGGCGCACTGATCGATGCTCTCCCGGAAGACGCGCTCGCTCCCGTACAGCTCTCGCCCCATGTCCATCCGCTGGGAGCCTCCGCCGGGGAAGAGGAACACGACCTTCGGCGAGCGGCCCTCGGCGATGTCGCTGAAGGCATGGGCGGGATCGCGCGCTCGCAGGCGGGCGGCCGTCGAGACCGGGTCGCGGCAGACGACCGCGCGGCGATGCGCGAACGGCGCCCGGCCCTGCTGCAGCGTGAAGGCGACGTCGGGGAGGGAGACGTGCGCCGCGTGCCGCAGGTGCCCGGCCAGCCGATCCGTGATGCCCTCGAGCGCTTCGCTCGTCTGCGCGGACAGGACCAGCAGCTGGCAAGCCCGCGACGGGCCGGACGGCTCCAGGGCGGGCGCCTCCTCCAGGACCACGTGGGCGTTCGTGCCCCCCATCCCGAAGGCGCTCACCCCGGCGCGGCGCGGGCGCGTTCCGCGCTTCCAGGCGAGCGGCGCGGCGTTGACGAAGAACGGGCTGCTCTCCAGGTGGAGCTCGGGGTTCGGGCGCCGGAAGTGGAGCGTGGGCGGGATCAGCTCGTGCTCGAGCGAGAGCGCGGCCTTGACGAGCCCGGTGATCCCAGCGGCCGCTCCCAGGTGCCCCACGTTGCTCTTCAGCGAGCCCAGCGCGCAGAACCCGACTTTGTCAGTGCCATTTCTGAAGGCGCGCGACAGGGCGGCGACCTCGATCGGATCGCCGAGCTTCGTGCCCGTCCCGTGGGCCTCGACGAAGGTGATGCTCTCCGGCTCCACCCCCGCGGCGGCGTGCGCCTTGAGGATCGCCTGCGCCTGTCCGTCCGTGCCTGGCGCGGCGTAGCTGACCTTGCGCGAGCCGTCGTTGGTGATCGCGGATCCGAGGATGACGGCGTGGATGTGGTCGCCGTCCCTCAGCGCGTCCTCCAGCCGCTTGAGCACGACCACCGACACGCCGCTGCCGGCCACGGTCCCCTGCGCGTCGGCGTCGAACGGCCGGCAGTGTCCGTCCGGCGACGCGAGCGAGCCCTCCTCGTGGACGTGACCGAGCCGCGTCGGCGGGAGGACCACGACGCCGCCCGCGAGGACCATGTCGCACTCCTTCGTGGCGAGGCTCTGGCAGGCCAGGTGCACCGCGACGAGCGACGTCGAGCACGCGGTCTGGACCGTCACGGCGGGCCCGCGGAGGCCCAGCTTGTACGCTACCCGCGTCGTCAGGCCGTCGGTGACGTTCCCGGTGAAGATCCGGTAGTACTCGGCGCTCAGCGGTGCCTTGGGCATGCCGACGCGCTCCAGCCAGTACAGCGGGGCCTCGCTCCCGGCGAAGACGCCGACCGACTGCTCGCACGAGAGCGGGTTGTAGCCGGCCCGCTCCATCGCCTCCCACGCGCACTCGAGGAAGATCCGGTGCTGCGGGTCCATGAGCATCGCCTCGTTCGGGCTGTAGCCGAAGAACCGCGCGTCGAAGCACATCGCGTCGTCCAGCACGCCGCACGCCGGCACGAGGTTCGGCGCGCGGATCAGCTCCAGATCGACGCCCGAGGCCTCCAGCTCCTCGGGCGTGAAGAAGCGGATGCCCTCGACGCCGTTGCGCAGGTTGAACCAGAGCGTGTCGACGTCGCGCGCCCTGGGGTAGCGCCCGGCCATCCCGATGATCGCGACGGCGTTCGCGGGCGCCGCCTTGCGCTCCGGGGCGAGGCCCCGGCCGCTCGATGGGCGCGTCGGCGGCGCCGGCGCTGCGGTCTCGTCTGCCTCCGCGGCCCGCGAGGCCGCCCCGAGGTGAGCGGCCAGGCTGCGTATCGTCGGGTGCTGGAACAGCTCCACGATCGGCACGCTCCGGCCGAGGCGCGCCTGGAGCGCGGCCTGGACCTGCACGAGCAGGAGCGAGTGGCCGCCGAGCTCGAAGAACCGATCATCGAGCCCCACGCGGTCGAGGTCGAGCACCTTGCGCCAGATCTCGCTCAGGACGGCCTCGATGTCCGAGGCCGGCGCGGCGGTCCTGGGCTCGGCGCTCGGCGTCGGGCGCTCGGGCGCGGGGAGCGCGCGCCGATCGACCTTCCCGCTCGCGTTGAGCGGCAGCGCGTCGAGCTTCATGAAGGTCGCCGGGACCATGTACTCGGGGAGCTTCGCCGCAAGGAACGCCCGCAGGGCCGGGAGGAGCGCGCGCGCCTGCTTCGCGCGGAGCGGGTTGTTGGCCAGCGGCGAGCGCGCCTGTCCCTCGGCGGCGCTCGCGCCGAGGAGCGCGCGCGGCCTCCGCGGATCCCCGTCGCGCTCGAAGATGACGTCCATGCGCTCCGGGCCTCCGATCCGCGACCAGGTGACGCGGACCGCGTAGCCCAGCCTGCCGCCGAGCTCCCAGAGCGCCTCCGGCTGGATCGCGACGCCGGCGCGCGCGGGGCCCGCGGCGCGGAGGTCCTCCTTGGTCCCGCTCGCCGCCGAGAGCGCCGCTGCCAGGGCGACGTCCGCGTGCACGCGCGCGTTCGGGATGCCCAGCACCTCCATCGCCTCGGGGCGATCCGCCCGCAGCGACCGCTCGATCTCGTCGAGATCCGACGTCGCCGACCAGCCGATCGATCGAGCGATCGCGGTCGGCTCCGCCGCCGCGCCCACGAACAGCACGACGTCGTACCGGTAGCGGGTCATCTCCTCGGCGCCGTGGCCGCGCTTGAGCCAGATCTCCACGCGGCTCACGCCCGGGATCTGGCCGCGCAGGGCGCGGAAGTAGTCGGGCGCGACGACGAGCTCTTCCTCGGTCGATATCGCCCGTTGCACCCGGCCACGCAGCTCCTCGGCCGCGGTATCCGGCGGCGCCCGGTGGAGCTGCACCGACGTGTGGAACGCCTCGAGCAGGGGGAGGCTCCGTACGTCGCCGATGAACACGAGCCCACCCGGAGCGACCGAGCGGACGGCGCCTTCGATCACCGATCGCAGGTAGTCGGCGCCGGGGAAGTACTGCACGATCGAGTTGAGGAGGATCGCGTCGAAGCTCCCGGGCTCGACCTGGCTGAAGTCGTTGGCCTCGCGGCGCGCCAGCGTCACGTGCGTATACCCCCTGGCGGCGAGCCTTGGGCGGAGCAGGGAGATGGCCTGCTCGGAGAAGTCGGTCCCCAGATAGGCTTCGCAGCGGGGCGCCGTCTTCAGGAGCAGGAGGCCTGTCCCGCAGCCGATCTCCCAGACCCGCTTCGGCTGGAAGGACAGGATCCGCTCGACCGTGAAATCGCGCCACGCGCGCATCTCCGCCGCCTCGATGGGCGCGCCGGTGTAGCTGCTGTTCCAGCCCGTCGTGTCGAGGTCTGGATCGGTGACGGCGACGTCCTTCGCGTAGGTATCGTCGTACAGCGCGCGCCACTCCGAGACGTGGCCCGCCTGGAGGCCCGCGTCGTGCTCCGCGGGCTGCCCGCCGCTCGTCGGGACCACGTAGGCGACGAGGCGCTTGTCGCCGTGGGCGTCGTCCGTCGCGAGGACGACGGCGTCGTCGAGGGCGGGGTGCTGCCTGAGCGCGGCCTCGATCTCGCCGAGCTCGAGGCGGAAGCCGCGGACTTTGACCTGGTGGTCGAGCCTGCCGAGGAACTCGATGTTGCCGTCGGGCAGCCAGCGGACGAGGTCGCCGGTGCGGTACATGCGGGCGCCGGGCGCGTCGGAGAAGGGGTCGGGGAGGAAGCGCTCTTCTGTGAGCTGCGGGTCGTGGAGGTAACCGCGGGCGAGGCCGTGGCCGGCGATGTAGAGCTCGCCGGGGACGCCGACGGGGACGGGCTGCCGGCGCGGGTCGAGGAGGTAGACGCGCACGTTATCGATGGGCCTGCCGATGGGCGGCTGGCGTGAGGCGTCGCGGTCGTCGTGGGCGCCCCTGGGGAGGGAGCAGGAGGTGGTGACGACGGTGGCCTCGGTGGGGCCGTAGTTGTTGACGACCTCGAAGGGGATGGCGCGGTGAGGCCAGCGCCGTAGCCTGTCGCCGCCGGTGAGCAGGGCGCGCAGCGCGCAGCGAGCGGGCCACTCGAGGCGCAGCAGCTCCTCGGCGATGGGGGTGGGGACGAAGGAGACCGAGATGTGCTGTTCCAGCAGCCACTGCTGGAGCTCCAGGGGCGAGCGGCGGAGGGGCTCGGAGGGGATGTACAGGCAGGCCCCGGAGCAGAGCGCGGGCCACATCTCCCAGACCGAGGCGTCGAAGCCCGGGCTGGCCACGAGGGTGGTTCGATCGGTGCTGGACAGGGCGAACCGCCGCCTGTGCCAGGCCACCAGGTTGGCGAGCCCCCGGTGCTCCACGAGCACCCCTTTCGGCCGGCCCGTGGAGCCCGACGTGTAGATGACATACGCCAGGTCGGAGGGGCCTGTGCTCCTTGGCGGCGCCGAGTCAGGCTGCCCGGTGAGCGCCCGCCCCTCGGCGTCGAGGCGGATCACCGCGCCGCCGAACGCGGGAATGCGGTCGGCGAGGCGCGCCCCGGTGATGAGCACCGGCGCCCTGGAGTCGTTCAGCATGAGCTCCAGCCGCTCGCTCGAGCTCTCGGGGCCGAAGGGGACGTATGCCCCTCCCGCCTTGAGGATCCCGACGATGCCGACCAGGAGGGCGAGCGACCGTTCTGCGTGGATCGCGACCGCCGTCCCCGGCTCCACGCCGGCCTCGCGCAGGCGGTGGGCGAGCTGGTTCGCTCGGCGATCGAGCTCGCCGTACGTCAACGAGCTGCGGTCGGCCACGGCGGCCAAGGCATGCGGCGCGCGCGCCGCCTGCTCCTCGAACAGGTCGAGGACGCACCGGTCTCCTGGAGGGTCGACCGCGGTGTCGTTCATCTCGATCACGAGCCTCCGCTGCTCGACGCGCGTGAGCAGCGGCAGCGACGACACCCGCTGATCCGGCCCCGAGGCCGCGGTGGAGAGCACCGTCAGCAGGTGCTCCGCCATCCGCTCGATCGTCGCTCGGTCGAAGAGATCGGTGCTGTACTCGAACATCCCCGTCACGCCGTCGGGGCTCTCCCAGGAATACAGCGAGAGGTCGAAGATCGTCTTCTTGGCGTCGGCCTCGATGGGACGGACCTCGACCCCGGCGAGCGCGAGATCGCGCTCCGCCGGGCTCTGCGGGGCGAAAGCGATCTGCACGACCGGGTTGTAGCCCGGGCTGCGCTCGGGCCTCAGCTCCTGCACGAGCACATCGAAGGGCAGCATGTCGTGCTCGTAGGCCTCCAGGCACAGCTGCCGCACCCGCTGGAGCAGGTCGTCAAAGCTCGGGTCGCCGGACAGATCGACGCGCAGGGGCACCGTGTTCACGAAGAAGCCCATGATCTCCTCGAGATCCATGCGCGTACGGTTGGCGCTCGGCATTCCGATCAACAGGTCGTCGCGCTGCGTGTAGCGGTGCAGCAGGACGGCGAAGGCGGCCATGAGGACCATCGTCAGCGTCATCCCCCGCTGGGCGCTGAGCTCCCCGAGGCGCTCCACGAGCGGCGCGTCGATCCGGAAGGAGACGGTGGCGCCGCGCAGGCTCTGGATCGCCGGCCGCGGATGATCGCTCGGCAGCTCGAGCAGGGGCGGCGCGTGGAGCAGCCGCTCTTTCCACCAGGCGAGCAGCTCTGCCCGGGCGCTGTCCCTCATCTGTTCGCGTTGCCACGCGGCGAAGTCGGCGTACTGGATCGCGAGCTCGGGCAGCGCCGCGGGGGCGCCCCGGCGGTGGCCGTCGTAGAGGATGGCGAGCTCGCGGAACGCGAGCTCGATGGACCAGCCGTCGGTCGCGATGTGATGGAGGTGGAGCCACAGGATGTGGTCCTCCGGCCCGAGCTTCAGCAGGCAAGCCCGGAGTAGGGGGCCTCGCTCGAGGTCGAAGAGGGTCTGCGCCTCTGCGTTGATGCGCTGGTGCGCCGCGACCTCTCGCTCTTCCGGGGAGAGGTGCTGGAGATCCATCACGTTGAGCTGCAACGAGCTCTGCGGGGCGATGATCTGGACCGGCCGCCCGTCGCGTTCCGCGTAGGTCGTCCGCAGGATCTCGTGCCGCTGCGCGAGCTCGCGGAGGCTCTTGTCCAGCGCTCCGATATCGACGCGCCCGTGCAGGCGGAACGGGAACAAGCAGTTGTAGGCCCGGCTCTCCGGCGCCAGCCGCTGGAGGAACCAGAGGCGCTCTTGCCCGAAGGACAGGGGCAGCGGCCCGAGGCGCGGGACGGGCGAGATCGCGCGCTCGGCCCCGCGCGCCGCGCGCTCCCGCCTCACGAGGGGCGCGAGCTCGGCGATGGTCGGAAGGCGGAAGAGCTCCTGGAACTCGATGTCGACCCCGAGCGCGCTGCGCACGCGGGAGAGCAGCCGCACGGCATGCACAGAGCTGCCGCCCAGCTCGAGGAAGCTGTCATGCACCCCCACGCGCTCTTGCCGCAGCACCTCCTGCCAGATCCCGGCGAGCGCCCGCTCGACCGGAGAGCGAGGCGCGACGAAGGCGTGCGCCAGCGCGGTCCGCGTGGGGCCAGGGGCCGGGAGCGCCGCTCGGTCGACCTTGCCGTTCGCCGTCATCGGCAGCGCGTCGAGCGCGATGAAGGTGGACGGCACCATGTACTCGGGCAGCCTGCCCTGGAGGTGAGCGCGCAGCGCTGCCGGCGACGCCTCCGCTCCTGCCGCGGAGGCCGCGTCGCCGCTCGTCAGGACCACGTAGGCGACGAGGCGCTTGTCGCCGTGGGCATCGTCCGTCGCGAGGACGACGGCGTCGTCGAGGGCGGGGTGCTGCCTGAGCGCGGCCTCGATCTCGCCGAGCTCGAGGCGGAAGCCGCGGACTTTGACCTGGTGGTCGAGCCTGCCGAGGAACTCGATGTTGCCGTCGGGTAGCCAGCGGACGAGGTCGCCGGTGCGGTACATGCGGGCGCCGGGCGCGTCGGAGAAGGGGTCGGGGAGGAAGCGCTCTTCTGTGAGCTGCGGGTCGTGGAGGTAGCCGCGGGCGAGGCCGTGGCCGGCGATGTAGAGCTCGCCAGGTACGCCGATGGGGACGGGCTGGCGTCGCGGGTCGAGGAGGTAGACGCGCACGTTGTCGATGGGCCTGCCGATGGGCGGCTGGCGTGAGGGGCTGTGGTCGTCGTGGGCGCCCCTGGGGAGGGAGCAGGAGGTGGTGACGACGGTGGCCTCGGTGGGGCCGTAGTTGTTGACGACCTCGAAGGGGATGGCGCGGTGAGGCCAGCGCCTGAGCCTGTCGCCGCCGGTGAGCAGGGCGCGCAGCGCGCAGCGAGCGGGCCACTCGAGGCGCAGCAGCTCCTCGGCGATCGGGGTGGGGACGAAGGAGACGGTGATCTGCTGCTCGATCAGCCACTGCTGGAGCTCCAGGGGCGAGCGGCGGAGGGGCTCGGAGGGGATGTACAGGCAGGCCCCGGAGCAGAGCGCGGGCCACATCTCCCAGACCGAAGCGTCGAAGCCCGGGCTCGCGATGAGGGTGGCGTGATCGGAGCTGGACAGGGAGAATCGGCGCCGGTGCCAGGCGACAAGGTTGGTGAGCCCGCGGTGCTCCACGAGCACCCCTTTCGGCTGGCCCGTGGAGCCCGACGTGTAGATCACGTACGCCAGGTCGTCCGGCGCTTGGCCAGCGGCGGGAGGCACCTTGTCCACGGGCTCGCGATCGAGCATCGCCCGATCCGCGTCGAGGTGAACGACGTTGAGCCCGCGGCTCGGCACGCGGCAGACGAGGTGGTCGCTGGTCAGGAGCGCCGACACCTTCGCGTCCTCCAGCATGAACGCGAGCCGAGCCGGCGGATAGGCCGGGTCGAGCGGGACGTACGCGCCCCCCGCCTTGAGCACGCCGAGCGCGGCCACGATCAAGTCCGGTGAGCGCTCCAGGCAGATGCCGACGAGCGCGCCAGGCCCCGTGCCGCTCTTCCTGAGGAGGTGAGCGATCTGGTTGCTCCGCCGATCCAGCTCGGCATACGTGACGCGCTCGCCTTCGAACGCCACCGCGGCGGCGGAAGGGGCGCGGCGCGCCTGCTCCTCGACCTGCTCGTGGACCAGCTCGCGCGGCGGAGCCGTCGCCGCGCCGCTGCTCCAGTCGACAAGGAGCTGCCGCCGCGCGTCGGCCGACAGGAGAGGCAGATCCGAGATCCGCTGATCAGGGGCCTCGGCAGCGCCGCCGAGCAGCGCCTCCCAGTGATCGAGCAGCCTGACCGCCGTCGCCTGCTCGAAGAGATCGCGGCGGTAATCGAGCCTCGCGACGACCCCTGCGGCGGCGTCCGTGACGCTCACCACGAGATCATGACCGACGTACGGCAGATCGAGGTCCGTTCGGGTCAGCGTCAGCAGCGGCCCATTGCACGGCGGGGGGCTGGGGGGCGTCGCCGCGAAGAGGACCTGGACGATCGGCGCGCGGCCCGGGTCGCGCGGCGCGGCGACCTTCTCCAGCAGCGCCCTGGCGGGAACCTCGCTGTTCGCTCTGCCCTCCTCGATCGAGCGGTGTACCTGGCGCAGGAGCTGTCGGAACGAGGGCTGTGCGCCGAACCTGCCCCGCACGATCACCGGGCCGCCGAAGAGCCCGATGAGCTCCCGAACGTCCGGCGTATCGCGCCCGGGCAGGGGCGTGCCGATCAAGACATCCTCCTCGCCGGTGATCCGGTGCAGGACAGCCAGCATCCCCGCGAGCAGCGCGGTGAACAGGCGCGCTCCTTCGTCCCGGGCCGCCGCTTCGAGGCGCTGCAGGAGCGATCCGTCGAGCGCGCGCTCGACCGACCCTCCGTCGAAGGTGTGCACGGCGGGCCGCGGCCGGTCCGTCGGAAGATCCAGGGCAGTCGGCGCGCCGGCGAGCTCCCGTGTCCAGTGGTCGAGCCGCGCGCCGAGGCGAGCGCCGGCGGCGCGGTCGAGCTGGCGCCGGACGTGGTCCTGATAACGTATGGGCAGCGCCGGAGGCGTCATGGAATGATAGAGGGCGCAGAGCTCCGAGAAGAACAGCCCCACGCTGAAGGCGCCGTCGCCGACGAGGCCGTGCATGGATAGCGCGAGCAGATGGCGGCGCGGGTGCGCCCGGATGAGCGTCACCCGCCAGAGCGGGGCACGCTCGAGATCGAAGGGGCGCGTGGCCTCCTCGCGGGCGGCCGCGAGCGCCGCCTCGTCCGAGGTGGGCTGTCGGTTCGGGGCCAGGTCCACCTCTCTGAGGTCGATCGCCACCGTGGGCCTGACGACCTGCGCGGGCTCTCCCTCGCGCTCGACAAAGGAGGTCCTGAGCGGCTCGTGGCGCGCCGCGATCGCCTCCATGGCGCCGAGCAGCCTTGGCACATCGAGATCCCCGTCGAGCCAGGCCGCGCCTCGTTCATGGATGACCGGCGCGGGACCATGGACTCGAGCAAGGAGCCATTTCGTCTCTTGCTCGAAGGAAAGTGGCGCGTAAGTCAGCTCAACCATGGCGCATGCCCTCCTGTCCGTTGATGTCAGAGAGCACCTCCCTCCTCCCGCTCCGAGCGTTCGGAGGGGCCCTCGCAATGGGCTCACGCGCGCCGCGCAGGCGGCACCATGCAGGTCGTCAGGCACTCCACTCGCTCGCGCGCCGGCTGTCGGCTCAGCGATGTCCTCGGTGACATGGCGCTCGTCCTCCCGAGCGCGCAATCGATCCCCGAGCGCGCATCAGGCGTACGCCTGTCACAGAACCATCACGCAAGAACTCGACGTCTTCGCCTCCCCCGGCGACACGTTTTCTTGGTCTACAGAATTAATAATGATCCTTTATCGTAGTATTGCCAAGCGGAATGATCAAAATCGTTCGGGCGATGATCGGGAGGCTCATCTCGATCATCTCCGAGTTCCCGCCGGAGTTCCCGCCCGAGTTCCTGCCCGAGCAAGTTCATCTGTGCCGCGCCCTGCTCTGGTCTGCGCGGCGCTGCGCCCGGGCCCGCGCCGGCAGGGGGCCGGGTCTGGCCCTGAACAGCCAGCGCCTCCGCGGCTCGGCGGGGGCTGTCCGCGGATGGACCGCGAGGGCAGGCGCTACTCTGTGGGAGGATCGGTGAAGAGCATACCAGTCGTCGCCGTGAGCTTCTCCAGGATTGCGGGCCCGAAGCGCTCGGCGAAGCGCGCCCTATCTTCGGGTGAGATGACGATGTCGCCCGGCTCGTCTTCCCGCTCGTCCGTGATGATGGCGAGGAGCAGCCCGGGCTCCTGGCCGACGTTCTCGAACTGCCGGTAGACGCCCACGGGCACGTCGATCATATCGAACGGCTCGAGCGTCGTCTCCTCCGTGGCGCCCTCGTTCCAGCGCAGCGCGAAGCGGCCAGTGAGGCACAGAAACACCTCCCTCGAGCGACGGTGTACGTGCAGAGGGACTTTGTCGCCGGGCATGCAGCTGACGATGCCCACGCTCATGCCTTTGGGGCCGACGATGGCCGGCCCCGTCCCCTCGCGCGTGCCTTCCGCCGCGTGCGCCATCAGGAGATACAGAGGAGGGTTGACGGCGTCGAACGCCTCTTGTGGGATGCTGGTGTCAACGGTGTGATTCATGTAAGCCCGGAGCTCGCCGAACCGCGCGATGCGCGAGCGCATCTGCTCCGTGGTGATCTTCAGCGTCCTCATGATAGAGCCCCCTTGTCTGCCGCGTCCGAGCTCCTGGAGCGCTCGGCGCGGCTCTTCTCCAAAGATACCGCGCGCTATGGCGGTGCGCTCGATCGATTCCCTGCTTCGAATCGACTTTATCGCTCGCTATCGTCGCGCGTCGCGCGGGTAACGCACGTGAGCAGTGTGTTGGCTAAGCAATGGACAATACTGGGCCAGTGTAGTAGCGTGGCCCGGGAAGGCCGATCTCTGGAGGAGCTCGGAAGTGTCGAGACGCGATGCCGCCGATCCCGTGGAGCGCCGTTCGGTAGAGCCGATACGGACGCGGCGCGTGTCGGTCGTGTCTTTGGGATCGACATTGAATTCCAGGGACAGCCGTTTCCGCTGCGCCGGCAGCGCCGGTGCTCAATAGCGAATTCCAGGGACAGCCGTTTCCGCCAGGCCGGCAGCGCCTGGGTCACCGGCGGTCCGATGGTCAATCGCCCCGACCCGCAGGGGATCTCCGGTGGGGGCTTCGCGGCGGCCGGCTCCGGCCACCTCCTCTGCGCCGTGGCCCGTCCGGACGCGCACCCCTGAACACGCGGCGAATCCGGCGGGCGCGTCAGCGCGTCACTCCAGCACCACGAACTTCAGATACCGCCCCTCCCACCACGCCGGCAGCGTCGGGTGGTCCTCCGGCTGCCCGTGGATCGCCCGGATCCGCAGGTCGTCCCGCTCCAGCGTGGCGTCGTCCAGCGTCGCCAGGAAGTCTTCCGCCGTGATGTGGCTCGAGCACGACGCTGCGCACAATATGCCGCCTCGATCCAGCACGCGCGCGACCGCGGCGTGCAGCCGCCGGTAGGCGCCGAGCGCGCGCGGCTTGGCGCGCTCGCTCGGCGCGAAGCTCGGCGGGTCGCAGATGATGAGATCGTACCGGTCGCCGCGCGCGCGGGCCTTCTCGAGGAAGTCGAATGCGTCCGCCGTCACGAACTCGTGGGCCGCCGGATCCACGCCGTTCTCGCGGAACGTGCGCTGCGCCGACGCGTGCGCGGCCGACGCCGAGTCGACGGAGGTGACCCGGCCCGCGCCGCCGAGCGCCGCGGCCACCGAGAAGCCCCCCGCATAGCTGAACAGGTTCAGCACGCGCCGGCGCCCGGGCGCGAGCGCGCGCACGCGGGCGCGGTTGTCGCGCTGGTCGAGGAACGCCCCTGTCTTCTGCCCGCGCGCGAGATCGACCTCCATCGCGACCCCCGTCTCCCTCACGAAGAGGCGATCCGGCAGCGGCGGCCCGTGCAGGTGCGCGAGCTTCTTCCCGTCCGCGTCCTCGCCCGCCGCCGACGCGCGCGCGCGCAGGCCGATCGAGCGCACGCCGTGGGCGCCCAGCGCGCGCGCGAGGTGGGGGAGCAGGCGATCGAGCCAGGGCGCGAGCATGTCGCCGTCGAGGCGGATCACCGCGGCGCGGTCGTACCGATCGATGACGAGCGACGGCACCCGGTCCCCCTCGCCGTTGCACAGCCGGTAGGCCGTCGTGTCGCGGCCGGAGAACCAGCCGTCGCGCAGGGCGAAGGCGCGCTCGAGCCGCTCCGCGATGGCCCGTTCGTCGAGCGGCGGCGCCTGCGTGCGCTGGAAGACGCGGACGGCGATCGCCGAGTCCGCGTCCCAGAGCCCCCGCCCGAGGAACGGCGCCCCCTCGGCCGACAGCTCGACGACGTCGCCTGACGCCGCTGCGCCGCCGCCGCGATGCGCGCGCTCCCCGCGCTTGCCCTCGCCGCGCTTGCTCCCGTGCCCACCGCCGTCCGTGATGCCGTCTCGGTAGACCCATGGATGGCCGCGGCGGACGGCGGCGGCGGCTGTCGCGGTGAGATGGACCCGCATCGACCCCGCCTAGCACGGTAAGCTCGCAGCGTGCTGCACCGAGTTCGTTCGTCCGGATGGGCCTGCCTCGGCGGGATCTCGCTTGCCGTCGCGGCGGCCTGCACGCAGGACCACGACGTCCTCGGCCGGGATCCGTCGGGCGGGGCGAGCACCTCGGGCGCCGGCGGCGGCCCGGGAGCGACAACGAGCGTCGCGACGACGACCACGGGCGCGGGCGGAGGCGCGGTCGAGCCGCCGGGGCCGACGAAGCTCACGGTGGTGAACGGCATCAGCGATCACGACGCGGTCCGCTTCTGCTTCCTCGCATACCCCGACGGGACCGGCGCCGGCGTGGACCCCTGGCCGAGCGCCGCCGCGGGCCTCGCGTTCGCCCGGGCCCAGGAGGTCGAGCCGCTCGGCTCGGCGATCCCCGAGGGGACGAGCCTGCGCGCGCACGTGATCGCTGGCGACCTCCGCGCGACGGAGGGGCTCGACTGCGCGGAGATCCTCGCGCTGGCCGGGGAGAGCGCGGCCCCGATCGTGGCCGCGGGGCTCCCCGTGCTGCCGGCGCCCGTGTTCGCCGAGGAGAAGAGCCTCCTCGTGGTCGCCACAGGATGCCTCGGCGGCGAGGGGCACACCCACGACAGCGAGAAGGAAGGCTGCGGCGACGCCTACACGATCGACACGCCGACCGCCGGCCTCGTCGCGGTCGCCATGTCGCGGCAGACGCGGTTCGACAGGGTGAGCCTTCAGGTCGCGCACGCGAGCGCGGCGACGCCCGTGGTCCATGTGGAGCTGACGCCCGGGCGCGAGGACGCGACCGGCGTGACGCTCGCGCAGGACCTCTCCTACGGCGCGATCGCGCCGTTCCCACCGTCCACCGGGTTCTCGGTGGGCGATCTCGGCGCGCTCGACGAGATCGCGATCGAGACCCGCGATCCCATCGAGGGGACGGTGACGTCATCGGTGCCGATGAGCGAGATCCTTGCGAGCAGCGACGTGCCGGCGGCGGACATCGGGGACGGTCAGGGGTTCGTGCTTGTCGCCGTCGGGGCTGCTCCGGGGGCGGAGCGGGGCGGGTTCTGGCACCCCCTGACGTACTCGCTCTTGCGGGCGAATCCCTGAGCTTGTTCCCGAATCATCCCATGAACTGCGAGGTTCCGGTGTTCACCGTCTCTCGTCGGACGGAACGACCACGCCTCGCCTGGCAGCGCGCTGTGAACTCGCCTCGATTCCGCCTCGGGCATTAAGGCCCTATCGAGCGCGGTTCGCAATGCCACGATACTGCCGTGTGGTGCCGTGTTGTCCAGTATTTGCGCAAGACCCTGATTGCTTCTGTACGGCCGACTCGAGTGTGTCCAGCATGTCTGCCGAGCTTGCAGCGCACGTTGTCTTATTGGAGGATGAGGGTTCTGCCCCTTCGGTCTCAGGCGCCTCCCTCTCTCCTCGCACGTCAGCGCTTCGCAGCGCTTTCTCACGGCCCTGCTCGGCTCTTCGGCAAGGAGCGTCGCGCCGGGAAAATCGTGAGTCGCTCGACGAACGGGAGCGCCCTGTACGGATGACATCACGGGACAATCACCCGCCGTGACGATCGGATGAATCTCCAGTATAACGCGAGTGCCGAAATTCCGAGGGGGGGAGGGAACATGGCGACACAGGTATTTGTCGGGGCGAGCTCCGCGGCGGATCCGAAAGAGGCTGCCTCAGAGGCCGTGGCGACGGCGCTCCGCGGGTCTTCCCGTACTGAGCATGTGGCGCGACCGGCATTCGCCCTCGTCTTATCGACGGACCAGTACGACGCCGACGCGCTCGCCGCGGCCGTGACGAGCGAGCTGCCGGGCATCCCCTGGGCGGGGTGCTGTACTGCAGGGGTCTTCGCCGGCAGCCGGCTGCTCCGGCAGGGGCTCGTGGTGGGGCTTGTCGCCTCGGAGACCGTGCGTGTCGGCGTCGGGGTCGCGCAGCCGGTGAGCCAGGACGGGCGGCGCGCCGGCGTGCTCGCCGCCTCGCGCGCCCTCGAGGCGTTCCCGTCGTCCGTCGCGCCCGGGTGGAGCCGCGCGCTCATCGTGCTGCCGGACGCGGTCACGGGCAACGCGGCCGACGTGGTGCGCGGCGCGGTCGAGGTCGGCGGGACGGGCGTCGTCTGGGCCGGCGGCGGCGCGGGCGACAACCTCCGCTTCGTGCGCACCGCGCAGTTCGCGGGCGGCAGCGCGTACTCGGACAGCGTGGTCGTGGTCGCGATCGACTCGCCGGCGCGCATGGCGACCGGCATCCGCCACGGCTTCCGGCCTTATGGTCCGCCCACGATGGTCACCCGCGCCGAGGGCACGGTCCTCGCCGAGCTCGAGTACGAGGGTGCCTTCTCGGTCTACCAACGCACCGCGCGGGCGAGGGGGGATCAGGTGAACATCGACGGCTTCGCCACGTTCGCCATGACCCACCCGCTCGGCATCCCGCAGGCCGACGGCGAGCACGTCATCCGGGACCCGCTGCGCGTCGTCTCGCCGGGGGGGCTCTACTGCGTCGGCGAGGTCCCGGACGGGTGCCTCATCCGCGTCATGGAGGGCGACCCCATCGGCCTCGTCGGCGCCGCGCGCGAGGCCGCGACCACGGCGCGCGACGCGGTGGCTGGGCCCATCGCAGGCGCGTTCGTGTTCGACTGCATCTCGCGGTGCATGATGCTCGGCGAAACGGTGCGCGACGAGCTGACCACCTTCGAGAGCGAGCTCGGCGACAGCGTCCCGGTGATGGGCTGTCTGACCTTTGGAGAAGTCGGTACGCTGGGCCGAGGAGTACCGCAGTTTCACAACAAGACCGCTGTCGTGCTCGCCCTGGGGGCCTGAGCGCGGGAGCGGTTGGAGCCCTGTCATGGCGAGCGGCGAAGAGCACGAGATCCAGGAGGAACGGCTGGCGCTCCTCAGCGTCCTCCAGGAGCTCACGGTCGCGGCGCTCGACCTCTTCGATCCGCACCAGTCGATGGGGGTCTTCCTGGAGCGGCTCGCCGAGCGCTTGAGCTGCATTGCCGTGCTCGTGCTCGTCGAGCCGGCCCCGCTCGCCCCGCGGCTCCTCGACGCCGCCGGCCTGTCGGCGAGCTCGCGCGCGCTGCCCATCCCGTCGCGCTCGACCGCCGCGGCGGCAGGGCCCACCGGCGGGGGCGCGGGCCTCTCCTTGCCGTACCCCGAGCTCGCGCGGCCCGGGCTCGTGACGTGGCACTTCTCGCTGGAGGGGCAGGGCGACAGCGGCGCATCCAGCCTCCTCCTCTGCTTCGAGAGCGAGCCCCCGTTCGCGCCCCGGTACCGGGGCATGATGCGCCGGCTCACGGCGACCTTCCGCACGGCGCTTGTGCATCGCCTGCTCTACGCCCGCATGATCGAGAACGAGCGCGAGCGGGCGCGGAACCTCGCCGCCGCGGAGGCGGGGCGCGCGGCGGCGGAGGCGTCGCAGCGGCGCGCGGCGTTCCTCTCGGAGGCGAGCCGGCTGCTCTCGAGCTCGCTCAATTACGAGGCGACGCTGGTGCGGGTCGCGCGCCTGCCGGTCCCGTTCGTCGCGGACTGGTGCATGGTCGACATCATCGAGCGCGAGGCGATGCTCCGGCGCGCGGTCGTCGTCCACGCCGATCCCCAGAAGAGCGAGCTCGCGCGCCTCCTGCAGGGCCAGACGCCGATGGACTCGGTCCTCCCGTCCGGCGTCGCGCGCGTGCTGGAGACGGGCGAGGCGGCGCTCTGCGAGGTCGCGGGCGCGCCCCTCGCCCCGGAGAGCGAGCGCGGCTCGTACGACAGCGAGCCGCCGGTATCGGCCAGCGAGGCGCTCCTCATGGAGCTCGGCCTCCGGCGTTACATCTCCGTGCCGCTCGTCACGCGCGGCACGATGCTCGGCGTGCTCACCATCGCGTCCGGCCGCGACGATCTGATGTACGGCGTGGAGGACCGGGCGCTCGCCGAGGATCTCGGGCGCAGGGCCGCGCTGGCGATCGACAACGCGCGGCTGTACGAGAGCGCGCAGCGGGCGATCCGGGCCCGGGAGGAGCTCGTCGCGGTGGTGTCGCACGATCTCAAGAGCCCGCTCGCCACCATCGTCATGAACACGAGCCTCCTTCGCCGGAAGCTGCCGGGCGCGGACGAGGCGGTCGAGGTGCGGCGCCCCGTCGAGCGCATCCAGAAGGCGGCTGATCGCATGAACCGCCTCATCCGCGATCTGCTCGACCTGGCGAAGCTCGACGGCGGCCACATCTCGATCCAGCCGGTGCCCCACGACGTCGCTGGCCTGCTCGGCGACGCCATCGAGCTCCTGCGGGAGGAGGCGGCGGAGAAGTCGCTGCGCCTCGAGCAGAGCGTCGAGCTCGGCGTCGATCGAGCGCTCTGCGATCGCGAGCGGATCCTGCAGGTGATCGCCAACCTCGTCGGCAACGCGATCAAGTTCACGTCGGCTGGCGGCGAGGTCGCGGTCCGGGCCGAGCCGTGGGGCCGGGAGGTGCGCCTCTCGGTGCGCGACACCGGCCCGGGCATCCCGGAGGACCAGCGGGCGCGGATCTTCGAGCGCTACTGGCAAGCGAAGGAGACGGCCCACAAGGGCACGGGGCTCGGCCTCTCGATCGCAAAGGCGCTCGTCGAGGTGCACGGCGGGCGGATCTGGGTCGAGAGCAAGGTGGGCGAGGGCAGCACGTTCTTCTTCACGCTGCCGATGGTGGAGGCCACGAGCGCGACCTCAGGAGTCGCGGCAGGCACGCGCCTCGGGGCCTGATAGCGGCATTAGGGGTTTGCCGTACAGCGGTGTAATCACATCACCGAGGCAAGAGGGGCTCTTCGCCTTGTGCGTTGGCGGTCCGATCCGTTCATCGCTATACCTTGCCACGATGAAGGACGTCGGGGACGACAGGGGCGATGCGGCGCCGGCCGAGGCTCGATGGGGCGATGACGAGAGCGGGCTCGTCGGGGCCGCGTTGCGGCTGCTGGGCATCCGCAATCTGGTGCTCGCGATCCACGATCCGAGCTTTCCCTCGGACGACGCCGAGGACATCGGGCGCGGCTCTCCGTACACCGAGGGGGGGCGCCGATTCCTCCGGTTTGTGAGGGATCTCGGCTTCAACGGCGTCCAGCTGGGGCCGCAGGGGGAGACGTCTGCCGACAACGCGTCTCCGTATGACGGCACCACCTTCTCGCGGAGCACGCTGTCGATCGCGCTCGCCCGGTTGGTCGAGGATGGCCCCTCAGGCGCGCTCCTCCGCCCCGAGTCGCTCCGGGAGATCGTCGCCGGGCGGCCTCCTGGCAGCGAGGCTCGCGCGCAGCACGGCCATGCCTACCGCGCGCAGCGCGCCGCGCTCCGCGAGGCGTATGCGTCGTTCGAGGGTCGGCGGAGGCGCGGCGATCTTGGCGATCTTGGCGACCTCGAGCGCCGCCTCGACGCGTTCACGCGGCAGAACGCGGCGTGGCTCGAGCGGGACGGGCTCTACGGCCCCCTCTGCGCCGAGCACCGGAGCGGCTGGTTTCACGGCTGGTCTGGCGAGCCGGATCTGGACCGGCGCCTCTACGCGCCTGGCCCCGGCGAGGTGATCGCGTGCGGTGAGCGCAGGAGAGCGCTCCTCGATCGGTACCGAGACGAGCTCCGCTTCCACGCCTTCTGCCAGCTCCTCGCGCATGAGCAGCACGCGGCGCTCCGGACGGTGACGGCCGATCTCGGGCTCAAGCTCTACGGCGATCTGCAGATCGGCTACTCGCCTCAGGATGCCTGGGCCTATCAATCGGTCTTCCTCAAGGGCTATCTGATGGGGGCGCCGCCGAGCCGGACCAACCCGGAGGGCCAGGTGTGGAGCTACCCTGTCCTGGATCCTGCGCAGTACGCGGACGCGTCGTCCGGCGGGCTCGCGCTCGTCCGGGCGCGGATGGACAAGATGTTCGACGAGTTCGACGGGGTGCGCCTCGATCACCCGCACGGGCTTGTCTGCCCCTGGGTCTATGCCGCCGACGCCCCCGATCCGCTCCGCGCCGTCCAGGGTGGGGCGCGGCTCTTCTCGTCGCCCGACCTGCCGGAGCACCCGTTGCTCGCGCGGTACGCCATCGTCTCTCCTGGGCAGCTGAACCGCGCCGTGCCCCGGTATGCTGACGATTGGGTCACCTCGCTGTCCCCGGAGCAGGTCGGGCGCTACAGCGTCGTTTTCGACACGATCGCGCGCTGCGCGGAGGCCCGCGGGCGAGCCATCTCCGACGTCGTGTGCGAGGTCCTGAGCACGCTCCCGTTCCCGCTCGGGGCCGTCCTTGAGCGGCACGGGCTGGGGCGCTTCCGGGTCACGCAGAAGGCCGATCTCGACAACCCGAAGGACGTCTATCGCAGCGAGAACGCCGCGCCCGCCGATTGGATCATGGTGGGGACCCACGACACGCCGCCGCTCTGGAGGCTCCTCGACACCTGGGAGCGCGCCTCCGCGCTGGGGCGCCAGGCGGCGTACCTGGCGACGCGCCTCGCGCCCTCGCCGGCCGAGGAGGGCGCGATGGCGCGCGCGCTCGCGTCCGACCCTCGCGCGCTGGCGCAGGCCAAGCTCGCCGACCTCTTCGCCAGCCGTGCGTCGAACGTGATGGTCTTCTTCGCCGATCTGCTCGGAATGAAGGAGATCTACAACACGCCCGGGACGGTGGGCGACCACAACTGGTCGCTGCGGGTCCCTCGCGATTACGAGCGGTCCTATCTGGAGATGCGCGCGCGCGGCGCGGCCCTCGATCTCCCGCGCGTGCTCGCGCTCGCGCTGCGCGCGCGGGGGGGCGCGGAGTCGGTGGAGCGCGGTAACCTCGCCAGGCGGCTGGAGCGCCTCCCGCGCTAGCTGTGAATTTCCCCGAAAAATCCGGGGAGGTGCTTCAGTTCGGGCTCCACACGGCCCACTTCCCCGAGGTGGCCCATGTGTCGCTCGCATCCTTGAACGCGCCGATGAACGCGGCGCCCGCGTCGAAGAAGTCGTCCGGCGGCACGGCCGCGTCCTTGGTCAGGGACGTCGCGGGACCGAAGACCGGCGCGGACGGGTTGAAGCAGTCCTGGATACCGGGGTCCTCCTCCCGATTCTTCCGATCGGGCTCGCTCAGGAACGCGATCTCATCGAAGCCGCCGTCGTCGTCCTGAAGAATGCCTGTCCCGTCGCTCGTCTCGGCGTAGGCGAAGTCATTCACCAGATTGGAGAAGATCGAGCTCGATATGTTCTGCTCGGGGTCCGCGTCGCGCACGTCGAGGCCCGACTCGAAGCCCGTGACGATCGTGTTGAAGATGTTCGCCTTCGTCGACCGGCGGAGGAGGATGCCGTACTGCTCCTTGTCCACGTCCACGCCTTTCCCGCAGAGCGTCGCGTTGTAGATCGTCGGCTCGCTCCTGGGCTCGAGCGCCGGCGTGAGCGCGAGCGGGTCGTTGTCCCCTTCGAACCCGTTCGTCTCCTCCGCGATGTCCGGGTCCTGCTGCGCCACGAGGAACTGGAGCTTTCCGCGATAGCCTTGGTCCCAGTCAAAGGCGTCGTCGCCGCTGTACTGACAGGCGAGGTGCTTTGCGTTCACCGTGCCCCCGAAGAACTCGAAGCAGTCGTCGGACACGTGCCTCACCTGGACGAAATCGATGATCGTCCCCCTGCCGACCCCGCCGAAGGTGAGCCCATTGATCTCGTTGTTCGGCGCGAGCTTCACGCCGGAGTACTCGATGCGCACGTATTTGAGCGTGCCGCTCGAGTCGTTCTCGTCGATGCCCCCGTATTGCCCGTTGTTCGTCAATCCCTCGATCTGGCCCGGGGTGCGCGTGCCGTTCGCGTCCACGTGGTTGGTCGGCGCGTTGCCGAGGAGGATGACGCCGCCCCAATCGCCGGGCATGCGATCCTTCGGGGGCTTGCTGCTCGTGAACACGATGGGCTCATCCCTGGTGCCCACGGCGATGAGCTTGGAGCCGGGGTGCACCACGAGGGCGGCGGGGACCTGCGGGTTCGTCTCGCCGAGGACGGTCGTGCCCTTCTCGATGGTCAGCGTCGCCTTGGCCGAGACGTTCACCTGCCCCTTGAGGATATAATTCTTGTCACATTTAAGCGTGAAATTCTCCGTGATATCACCGGCGATCTCGACGGTCGGCTTGTCGGCCGACGTGCACCCGATTGGCGGGTTGCCGCCCTCGCCGCCGGCTGAGCCGCTCGACGAGGGGACGCAGATGCTGTCCGTGAGATTGCAGATGGCGCCGTCGAACTGCGCGCAATCCGCGTCGGAATTGCATTGCACATCCCGCTGCTCGATGATGAACGAGCACGCGAAGGCGCCCGTGGCGAGCGCGCCCATGGCGAGCGCGAGGGCGGCGGCAGGTGATGAGTCGACGAGACGGCGCTTGTGGTTCATGGCAATGACCCGATAGCAAAGAGGGCTGTTGACGCCGCGCCGAGCGCTGGCGGGCACTGCGCGTTCGGGAGAGATGGTCGTGCGCCAGGACCGGGGCCGGACCATCGCGCCGGCGCTCTTCTGGAGCGAGCTGGGCCACCACGCCGCTCTGCGCGGCGGACATCGAGGGCTTTGCGAACGCCACGGCCGTCCTCGCTAGCAGGGCTGAAGCGGGCGCTCGAATCTGGCGCAGAGGAGAACAAATAGAATTGCTTCTGTCAAGTAGGACCGTGATGTCCGGTCGACAGGAGGTGGGGAAAACCGGTGCTAAGAGCCCATCCTATTCGCGAGAACGTCACATGGCAGCCGCTTCGAGGTAACAGCTCGAGGGCATTCTCCCGCCCGGGCTGGCCTCCCTCTGGGGATCGATCCGGCACAGGTCGAATGAGCGCTCCCAGCGATCCCAACGGTTGGCGGAAATATCGCCCGATTGCCGAGATCGGCAGGGGCGGAATGGCCGACGTCTGCCTCGCGGTCGCCCAGGGGCCCGCGGGATTCAACAAGCTTGTCGTGCTGAAGCGGGTGCGTGCCGAGCTCGTGGAGGACGCCGACATCCTCGCGATGTTCCTCGACGAGGCGCGCCTCGCGGCCCGATTGAATCATCCGAACGTCGTGCAGACGTACGAGGTCGGGGATGAGGGGGCGCGCTTCTTCATCGCCATGGAGTACCTCGACGGCCAGCCGCTCGGCAGCATTCGCGCCCGTATGGGGCATGACAAAGTGCCGCTCCCGCTCCAGGTGCGCGTCCTGTGCGACGCGCTCGCCGGGCTCCATTACGCGCACAATTTGCGCGATTTCGACGGAACACCGATCCAGGTAGTCCACCGCGACGTGAGCCCGCAAAACATCTTCGTCACCTATGACGGCGTGATCAAGGTGGTCGACTTCGGGATCGCCAAGGCGGCCGACTCGCTGACAGAGACGCGCACCGGAATGCTCAAGGGAAAGGTGTCGTATATGTCGCCGGAGCAAGCGCGCGGAGAGCGCGTTGACCGGCGATCCGACGTCTTTTCGGTGGGTGTGATCCTCTGGGAGGCGATCGCCCGGAGGCGCATGTGGAAGGGCTTCAACGACCTCGCGATCCTCGGGCGGCTCGCCATCGGAGAGGTTCCGAGCCTCAGGGAAGAAGCGTCCAAGGTCGATGTTGACCCCGAGATCGAGCGGATCTGCCACAAGGCGCTCGCGCCTGCGCTCGAAGGCCGCTATGCCTCCGCGGCCGAGCTGCAGGCGGATCTCGAGCGCTGGCTCGTCGAGCGCCACCGGGGCATGACCGCGCGGGAGGCCGGCGAGATCGTGGCCAGCCAGTTCGCGGACGACCGGGCGCGGATCAAGCAGGTCGTGGAGGAGCAGCTGCGCGGCGTGCGCTGGACCGGGAGTTATCCGAGGGTCACGCTGACGCCCGATCTGCCGAAGCTGGGCACCGGTCGGATGTCGACGACACCGACCATGACCGCGCCCGCGGCGATCAGCCATTCCTCGGACGCGACGTCGATGGTGCCCTCGGTGAGCGCGACCGAGGCGAAGGAGCGCGCCGCGCGCCCGAACCGCACCATCTACCTGGTCGCGGCCACCTTCGTCGCCATCGGGGGCACCGTGAGCGTCGGGGTCTTGCGCGCGCAGCCATGGCGGATCGCCGCGGTCGATCACCGCCAGGCGCAGATCGCCGCGCCGCCCGCGGCGGAGCCCTCTCCGAAGCAGGAGGAGGACATCCGCCTCGTCGTCCGCGTCACGCCGGTCGACGCGAAGGTCTCCATCGACGGCTCCCCGACGTCGATCGGCGCCTACGAGGGCCGCCTCGCCCGGGATGGCCGCGTGCACGTCATCCGTGTGGAGGCGCCGGGTTTCGTCGCGCAGGAAGAGAAGATCACGGCGAGCAACGATCTCTTCTTGAGCCTCGCGTTGCTGAAGAGCGGACCGGAAGCGCAGCCAGGGAGATTCGCCCCCATCGGTCGGGGCGCCCCGGCGGGCGTCGTCGCGGCGCCGCCTGCGTCCGCCGCGCCGCCGTCGAGCGCGCCTGCGCCGCCCTCCGTCGAGCAGAAGCCGAAGCGTGGGGGGATCGATCTGGAGAGCCCGTACGCCCGATGAAAACCCCGACAGCGCTCGCCCTCTGCGCCGCGATCGTGCTCAGCGCCCCGCTCGGCGCGTTCGCTCAGCCTGCCGGTAACAAGACCGAGGAGGCCGACGCCCGCTTCCGGCGAGGCGTCGAGCTCTACAACGAGGTTGATTATGGCGCTGCGCTCACCGAGTTTCGCCGCGCCTACGAGCTCGCGCCCGCGTATCAGGTGCTCTTCAACATCGCGGGTACGTGTTATCAGCTCAAGGACTACGCCTGCGCGCTGCGCGCCTTCGAGAGATACCTCGCCGACGGTGGCGAGCAGATCCCGGGCGGCCGGCGGGCCGAGGTGGAGCGGGACATCGCCGTCCTGCGGAGCCGCGTCGCGACGGTGGAGATCTCGACCTCGGCGCCGGACGTCGAGATCTCCGTGGACGGCGTGCCGGTGGGCAAGACGCCGCTCCGTGAGCCCCTTCTGATGAGCGCCGGGCGCCGCCGCATCGTCGCCGAGGCGCCGGGCCGCCCGGCCGTGTTGAGGGTCGTCGATGTGGCCGGTGGCGATCACGTCCAGCTCAAGATCGAGCTCCCCGAAGCGCGAGCCCCGCAAGGGCCCGGCGAGGGCGCGGGCGGCGCGCCGGCTCCGCCACCGGCGCCGCCGGGCGCGCTGCCGATGGACCGCGCGCCTCGCCAGCAGCGCAGCGTGCCCGTGTTCCCCTGGCTCGCGACCGGCGCGCTCGCCGTGGGCGCGGCCACCACCGGGGTCCTCGCGCTCGGCGCCTCCGGTGACCTCGTCGCGGAGCTCGATCGGTATCCCGGCGACGCCCGCGCCATCGAACGAACGCGGGCGAGGAGCAAGGCGCTCGCGCTCACCACCGACCTGCTCGCGGGCGCCGCCGTGCTCGCCGGCGGCATCTCGATCTACCTCACTGTCGCTGGTGCAGGCCCGGAGCGCGCCGACGGAGAGCGCGCGTCATCCCCTCCGGTGACGCTCAAGATCGCGCCTGCGTCTCTCGAGCTCGCGGGCTCTTTCTAGGACCGACGCAGAGCGTCGCAGGGTCGCGACGGTCAAAACGCTTGCATCCAGGGCGCTGGAGCTGCATTGATCCGGGCGATCGCCGCGGTCATGGGGCCTCTCCCGTGCGACGCTGCGGCGACGGTGCGACAAGGTGGTTCATCGCCCGCGCTGCCCGCGAGTCAAGAACGAGATGGGAGACACCAGGTGAGCACGACCAAAGCGTCTCTTGGGACCCTGTTCCTCATGCTCTCCCTGGCCGCGCCTGCGCTCGGGCAAGAGGCGGCGCCGCGGCAGCCCGTCACGGACAAGACGAAGGAGCGTTGGGCGAAGAGCCAGGGAGGCCGGTTCGGATTCGAGATCGACGTCCTCAGCTCGTCTTACCAGCGAGAGATCGCGGCGGCGGGCGGCGAAGAGGCCTCCGTCGAGGAGTCGTCGCGGCTCGGCGTCGCCATCACCGCCGCCACCCAGTACAAGCTCTTCGCGGGTCTCCACCTCGACGCGGAGATCCCGTTCGTCTACGGCGACGTCTCAGGCCCCCAGTCGACAGACCTGTTCGGCAGGCCGTTCTCCAGCCGCGCAGGATACAGCCAGTTCTTCATCGGCAATCCCACGTTCGGCCTCCACTACGCTGCCAACGTGCTGCCCATCCTCGCGCTCTTCGGCGGCATGAGCTTGACGATCCCGCTCCACCCGCACCCGGGCACGGAGCTCGAGGTCGCGTCGGTGGCGAACTTCCCCGCGCGGGCTTACTTCGATGCGCAGCGCGTGCTGCTCGCGCACTGGGCCTTCCGGGCGCGCGTCGGGACCGAGATCAACGTCGGTAAGGTCCTGTTTCTCACCCACGATCTCGCGAGTCAGGTCTTCTTTCCGACCCGGGACGGGGAGGACACGAAGACCGTGATCGAGCAGGGAAACGAGATCGCGTTCCGCCCGTTCGGGAACTTTGGCATCGGCATGCGCCTTCAGGCGGCGTTCCCTCTCTCCTCGAGCAACTCAGCCCAGCTCGCGGCGGAGCCGTTCGTCGACTGGGAGCCGCTCGTGAAGGGCTCCTTCACCCGCGTCGGCGCGCTGATCGCGCTCGACGACGACCTCGGCTTCGGCCTCGATCAGGGGAAGGTCGCCACCATCCGCGTCGCCCTGGGCAGCAAATGGTAGGGAGCGAGCGCCGCGGGGGTGAGCTACGCTGATCGCCCCGTGATGACGACCTCCAGCCCGAGCCGCGACCCCTGGGTCGGCGTGCCGCGGCCGAACCCTGCTGCCCGGCTTCGCCTCTTCTGTGCACCTTATGCGGGCGGCGGCTCGTCGATCTACAGCGCCTGGTGGCGCGAGCTCCCCGCGCACACCGAGCTCTGCGCGGTCAAGCTCCCTGGCCGGGAGGCGCGCATGAGCGAGCCGCCGTTCGAGCGCCTCACGCCGCTCGTCCAGGCCCTCGCCACCGCGCTCGAGCCATGGCTCACGAAGCCGTTCGCCCTGTATGGCCACAGCCTCGGCGCGCTCGTCTGCTTTGAGCTCGCGCGCGAGCTCCGCCGCCGGGGTGCTCCGCTGCCGCGCCACCTCTTCGTGTCGGGCCGGCGCCCGCCTCACATTCCCGGCTCGGATCCGCTCCACGGCCTGCCCGAGCCCGAGTTTCTGGAGCGGATCCGCCGCATGGGGGGCACGCCCGACGAGGTGCTGCGCGATCCGGAGCTCCTGGCGCTCTTCCTGCCTGTCCTGCGCGCGGATTTCGCGGTCAACGAGGTCGAGCCGTTCGTCCCGGGGGCCCCGCTCGAGTGCCCCATCTCCGTGTTCGGGGGCCTCGACGACGAGCGCGCGGACCGCGCCGATCTCGAAGGCTGGCGCCATCACACGCGCGGGGCCTTCCGGGTCGAGATGTTCCCCGGCGGACACTTCTTCCTGCGGAGCGCCCGGGAGCCGCTCCTGCGGTCGATCTCGGCCGTCCTCGGCGACGTCGAGCGCGAGCTCCCCGGGTGACGGCCGGCGCTGGGTGGGTGTTGAGCCCGGGGCCGGAGCCATGCAAAGAAGGAGCGACCCGCAGCCGCTCTGCCTCTCTGCTCCCCCGGAGACCCGAACGATGACCGATTTTCAGTACCAGGACATGCTCCCCCTCGGCCATGACGAGACCACGTACCGCCTCGTCAGCCGCGATCATGTCTCGACCTTCGAGGCCGCCGGCTCGACGTTCCTCAAGGTCGAGCCGGAGGGGCTCACCCTGCTCGCGCGCGAGGCGATGCGCGACATCGCCCACCTCCTCCGGCCCAGTCACCTCGCGCAGCTCGCGCGGATCCTCGGCGATCCCGAGGCCTCCTCGAACGATCGCTTCGTCGCCCTCGAGCTCCTCAAGAACGCGAGCATCGCCGCGGGGGGCGTGCTCCCGTCGTGCCAGGACACCGGCACGGCCATCGTCATGGGCAAGAAGGGCCAGCTCGTCTTCACGGGGGGCGGCGATGAGGCGGCGATCGCGCGCGGCGTCTTCGAGACCTACCGCGAGCAGAACCTGCGCTATTCGCAGCTCGCGCCGCTCGACATGTACCGGGAGGTCAACACGAACGACAACCTCCCGGCGCAGATCGAGATCTTCGCGACGGACGGCGACGCCTACAAGCTCCTGTTCATGGCGAAGGGCGGGGGCTCCGCGAACAAGAGCTATCTTTACCAGGAGACCAAGGCGCTCCTGAACCCGGAGAGCCTGCTGTCCTTCCTCGAGGCGAAGATCCGCGCGCTCGGCACCGCGGCGTGCCCGCCGTACCACCTCGCCATCGTCGTCGGCGGCACGTCGGCCGAGTACACGCTCAAGGTCGCGAAGCTCGCCTCGGCGCGCTACCTCGACACGCTCCCGGCCGACGGCAACGCGCGCGGGCGCGGCTTCCGCGACCGCGAGCTCGAGCAGAAGGTGCTCGAGCTCGCGCAGCGGACGGGGATCGGGGCGCAGTTCGGGGGCAAGTACTTCTGCCACGACGTGCGGGTCATCCGCCTGCCGCGCCACGGCGCCTCGTGCCCTGTCGGCATCGCCGTCTCGTGCTCTGCGGATCGTCAGGCGCTCGGCAAGATCACGCGCGAGGGCATCTTCCTCGAGCAGCTCGAGACCGATCCCGCGAAGTACCTGCCCGACACCACGGACGCGGATCTCCAGGGCGAGGTCGTGAAGCTCGACCTCCGCCGTCCCATGAGCGAGATCCGCGCGGAGCTCTCGAAGTACCCCATCCGCACGCGGCTCTCGCTGAGCGGCCCGATGATCGTCGCGCGAGACATCGCGCACGCGAAGATCAAGGAGCGCCTCGATCGCGGCGACGGCATGCCGAGCTACCTGCAGGAGTTCATGGTCTACTACGCCGGCCCCGCGAAGACGCCCGCGGGCTACGCCTCCGGCTCGTTCGGGCCCACCACGGCCGGCCGGATGGACGCGTACGTCGACCTCTTCCAGGCGAACGGCGGCAGCTACGTGATGCTCGCCAAGGGCAACCGCTCGCCCGCCGTCACCGCGGCGTGCAAGAAGCACGGCGGCTTCTACCTCGGCTCGATCGGCGGTCCGGCCGCGCGCCTCGCGAAGGACTGCATCAAGAAGGTCGAGGTGCTCGAGTACCCCGAGCTCGGCATGGAAGCGGTCTGGAAGATCGAGGTCGAGGACTTCCCCGCCTTCATCGTGGTGGACGACAAGGGCAACGACTTCTTCGCCGACATCAACAAGCCGGCCGGCCGGAAGCTCGAAGTCTCGGGCTGACGTCCGGAGCCCGGGAGTCGCGGCCGGGCAGCCCCGTCGGCTTCCAGCGCCGGCGCGGCCGCGGGCCGGCCGCCCTTTCCCTCCGTGCCAGACCTTCCAGCACCCGCGCAAACTCCGCGTCGGCGGCGCAGCAACAGCGAGGTTGACCGGCGACGATGTCCCCTCCGGATCCGCGTCGAGGACCCGGTTCCATCCGTTCGTGATACGGCTCGTCACCGGCTTCCCCTGCTGCCATCACCGGGGATAACGAGGGTGACCGAGGCAAATGGTCACATTCGAGGCGTCTTGGCCCCTGTTCAGCCCGGTATCGGCTCGACGAGCGCTGCTGGGGCCGCGGTCCGCGGGGGCACGGTCCGTGCTTTGACCTCGTGCGGAAGGAGCTGAGCATGACAGTTCGACCTGATCGCGCGGTGTCTCATGGCCATGCTGACGCTGGGCACCACCGTTTCGAGGATCGGCACGGTGGTCCCGATGGAGCTCGCCATCAGCTGGAGGTGGATCGTTTGGACCGGCTGGTGCGCGCAGCGCAGGAGATCGCCGGTCAAGCAGAGCGTCGCGAGCGCGAGAAGCGCAGCGATGCCAGCCAGGAGGCGAGGCCCGGCGAGGGCGGCGTGAAGTCGCGTCCGGCGCCGAGGAATCCGAGCATCGCCGACCTCGAGCGTGCCGATAACGAGGGGATGCTGCCGCCGGGGGAGACGTGATGAGCGCACGCGCGATGAGCCTCGATGGGCTCGTCGATCGGCTCGTGCCGAGCGCGCTCCGCCCTGCGGAGCGCGCGCCCCTCGCCCCGGCGCTCGACGCGGAGGTACGGCACGTGGACACGTGGAGCGCGGGGCGCCTCGCCTATTACGTGGACGCCCGCGCTGCCGGGCGCCCCGTGGTGCTCGTGCACGGGGTCGACGCGGCCGCCTCGTCCCGGGAGATGGCGCCCCTGTTCGATGCGCTCCGCGGCGAGCGGCCGGTCTATGCGCTCGATCTTCCCGGTTTCGGCCTCTCGGAGCGAGCGGACCGCGTGTACGATCGCGAGCTCTACCGCGCCGCGCTGCGCCGCTTCCTCACGGACGTGGTCCGCGCGCCGGGCGGCGCCGACGTCATCGCGCTCTCCCTCTCCTCGGAGTTCGCCGCCGCCGTCGCCTGCGAGGAGATGAGCATTGTGCACAGCCTCGTGCTCGTCTCCCCGACGGGGCTCGGCCGTGAACCTCCCGGCGCGAGCGCCCTCTTCCGGGCTGTCTCGCGCGTTCCCTACGTCGCGGAGGCGCTCTTTCGTGTGCTGGCTGCGCCGCCCAGCATTCGCTGGTTCCTGAAGAAGAGCTTCGTCGGCGCGCCGGATCCAGGCCTTGTCGACTATGCCATCAGCGCATCGAAGGAGCCTTTTGCCCACCGGGCCCCCCTCGCGTTCATCGCCGGTGCCCTGTTCACGGACGACGCTCTCCAGCGCATCTATGCGCGTCTACCCGTCGCCACGCTGATCCTCCACGATCGTGACCCGTATTCGCGTTTCGACCGCCTCGACGAGCTCACGCGGCAGAACGCACGCGTGGAGGTCGCCCGCATCGCGCCGACGCTGGGTCTCCCGCACTTCGAGCAGCTCGACGCCACGCTCGATGCCGTGCGCAGGTTCTGGGCGCAGGACCCTTGGTAGATCTCCTCCAAAGAACGACCAGGACAGCCTGGTAGAGAGCTCTGCGCAGGGCGGACGTCGATTTCCTGCGGTGCCCCCGGCTCCGCAGGGAAGCCGACGTCGTCCGGTCCGGTCAGGAGCCGTCGCCTCCAGGCCCAACATGTATGCGCCATTACTGACTGGCCCCTTCTTGCGCCTGCGGGCCTGTGTTCCGCTGGCTTTGTGCGACCCCGAGGAGGGTTTCAAGGATCGACCTGCGACACGCATCCAGTTCCACCGCTCGTGAAGCACCTGGTGTACAATGGAGCGGTGGCCGAACACCGGGTGTGCCGACAGGAGCACCATGGGTGTGTGGTCACGTGCTTACCGGTTCGATCGGGTCCATTTCGTTAGGGCCATGACATCTGGCGCCCGGGCGGGGAGTCCTTGCGCAGCGATCTGGCGATGGAGCACTGCGCCAGAGCGCCACGATGGGCCACGATGGATGGTCAGGCGATGGAGCAACGCGGCACGCGTCTACAGGGGGCGCGGATTGTTTCCAGGCGTAAAAGTCTTTGCAAACTCCAGGTCAACGGGCTAATTAAGCTCTTATAGCGGGGGATGTCGTGAATGCAGGCGGCCAAACCATCTCTTCGACCCAGCAAGCGAGCAACAGCTTGCTTGGTCGATACCGCCTGATTGCAAAATTGGGCCGTGGTGGGATGGCGGATGTGTTTCTGGCCGTCTCCCGCGGGCCCGGGTCGTTCAACAAGCTTGTTGTTGTGAAGTGTCTCCGCGTCGGGATGGCGGAGGACCCGCGCTACGTCCTGATGTTCCTGGACGAGGCCAAGCTCTCGGCCCGGCTCAATCACCCCAACGTCGTTCAGACCTACGAGATCGGGGGCGAGAGCGGCGGGTACTTCATCGTGATGGAGTACCTGGAGGGCCAGCCGCTCAAGGACGTCGTGAGGGCGGTGGTGAGCGGCTGTCCTGGCGCCGCGAGCTTCACGCGGGGGGCGTGGGTCAGGATGATCGTCGAGGCGCTGCGCGGGTTGCACTACGCGCATGAGCTCGCGGACTTCGATGGCGGTCTGCTCGGCATCGTTCACCGCGACGTCTCGCCCCACAACATCTTCGTCACGTACGACGGAGCTGTGAAGATCGTCGATTTCGGCGTCGCGAAGGCGGCCCTCAACGCGGCGCACACCGAGAGCGGAACCTTCAAGGGCAAGATGGCCTACGCCGCGCCCGAGCAGGCGATGGCGAGCGGCGACGTCGACCGGCGGGCCGATATCTTCGCCATCGGCATCGTGCTCTGGGAGCTCCTGGCGATGCGGCGGCTGTTCGATGGCGACCATGTCGCCGTGATGCACCAGCTGCTCACGCGGGACATCCCGCGGCTCTCCACCGTCGTGCCGGACATCGATCCGGTGCTCGATGAGATCGTGGCGAGGGCGCTCCAGCGGGACCGGGATCGACGGTTCGCCACCGCGCAGGAGATGGGCGACGCCATGGAGAGTTACCTGCGGGGCTCGGGCGAGGACGTCCGCACGGAGCAGCTCGGCGCGCACGTGCTCGAGATGTTCGCGGAGAGCAGGGCGCTCGTGCGCCAGCAGGTCACCGCGCAGTTCGAGTACCTGACCTCGCTGGACGTCGCGGGCGACATCCAGCGCGCCTCGATGGTCGGAGAGTTCCCCCGCGCCTCGATGGTCATGGGGATGAACCGCTCGATGTGGCCCTCCGCGACCGGTCTACCCATCCTCAGCGATCAGAGCCACAGCGGCCCGGCCAACCATCATCATCAGGAGCCCCCGGCCGTCGACCCCGGCAGCCTGGGCGCGACGGTGGGGCGCGCCTCGTCCTGGCGGCAGCGTGGGTATCTCGCCTCTGTGCTCGGCGTGGTCGCGCTGCTCGCCGCGGGGGCATTTGTGATGTTCCGCGAGCGCTCGGTGGAGCCCGTCGCGTCGGAGCAGCCTGCTGCCATGTCCACGGCTGCGACGGCGATCGAACCGAGCCCGATGAAGGCCAAGGTCACGATCAAGAGCGAGCCCGGGGACGCGAACGTGAGCTGGAACGGGACCATGCTTGGCAAGACACCCCTCAGCGTCGAGCTGCCTCAAGGGATGCAGGTCGTCGTGGTGTCCAGGGCCGGTTGGGTCGACGTGTCGATCTTCCTGCAGCTCTCCGCGTCGGACGTCGTCGAGCGCACCGTCGCGCTCCGGCGTCAGGACGTCAGCACAATTCCCTCGAATTAGGGATCTTACTCCCCGTCTCCTCGCCTCCCTGTGAATTTCCCCGAAAAATTCGAGGGATACTTCAGGTGCCGGCCCTGAGGACCCGCATGGAGGGGGCTGACCTGGCGGAGAGGCGGCGGACTTCTCGACCGAGCCAGTCGAGGAAATCGTGGGTCCACGGAGGGCCGTCGGGCCAGCGTTCGCGTATGCGGTCGGCGAGCTCGAGATCCCAGGTCCCGTAGAGATCCACGAGCGCGTCATGGGCCTTGCGGCCGGCCAGCGCTTCTGGGGCGCCACGAGGCTCGCCTCCGTGCGCGAAGGCGTCATCGCAAACATAGTAGTTGCACGTCGCCGCGCGCCGCTCGGGGGGGATGGTGCAGCCCTCATGACCATGGAAAGCGCACCTCTTGGGGAGCGCTCGGCCATCGCTGCCCTGGGGCTCGACCCGCAAGATGAGCAGGCCGCGCGGGCCCGGGCGCAGGGTGCCCGCGGCCATCTGCTCGAGCAGCCAGCCTGCGCCGCCGAGCGAGACGATTCGACCGATGTCCGACCACTCGACCCCCGGCGGGCTGGCGCAGCAGCCCGTCGGGCCCTGCGGGCATGCGCCGCACAACGTCGAGTGCAACCGCGTATGCATGCCCGCAAGCTCCAGCCGGATCATCGCCCCACCAGCGTTCCTATGCTCTGGGCGTGATCAGATGCTCCAGCCCGCGCAGCGGGATGTCGAGCCAGTCAGGCCGGTTGTTGAGCTCGTAGCCGACTTCGTAAATGCACTTCTCGAGCATGTAGAAGTCGAGCAGGAGCACCGTGTCCGCGTCGCTCGCTGGCACGAACGGCGCCGTCTCGTCGGTCCGCGGCTCGGCGGTCGCCTGAGCGCGCGCGACCGTCTCCATGTATCCCGCGAGGTAGCTCGCGGAGATCCACGCCACCCAGGCGTCGGTCCACGGCTTGAGGACGGCAATGTCCTCGGGCCGGAGGCGAGCGTCCCGGAGCGCCGAGGCGCCGGCGTAGTCGAACGAGCGCAGCATCCCGCCCACGTCCCGGAGCGGGCCGCGCTTGTAGCGGCGCTCGCTCAGCGGTCTCGCCGGCTCCCCCTCGAAATCGATCAGGATGAAGTCGTCGCCCGTCGAGAGCACCTGGCCGAGGTGGAAGTCGCCGTGCGTCCGGATGCGGGGGATGTCGAACTTCCTCGACACGATCTGCTGGAGCTTCGCGTTGATCTCGGCCTCGCGCGGCAGAATCGCCGACAGCTGCTCCCGCACGCTCTCGGGGAGCGAGCGCTCGCGCTTTCTCAGCAGCGCGAAGGTGCGCGCGAGCATGCCGTGCGCCGACTGGAAGATCGACTGCTGGTGCAGCGTCGAGAACGACTGCTGCCCGAACGCGGGGTCCTTGCTGGGCTTGCCGAGCGTGACGTGGAGCTGCGCGGTGCGCTCGCCGAGCAGCCGCATCCTTATGAGCTCGGTGCCCATCAGCTGGTTCACCACCGGGGGCGGCGCCGCGCGCGACGCGTCGACGAGCGTGCCGGCCGGCATCGGCGGCGCGCTCCCCTTCACCGACCCCTCGTCGGTGAGCACCCGCTCGAAGAAGCGGTTCAGCGACTCGAGCGTGCTCGTCCACGCGTCGGTCTGGCTCCGCACGTACTCCTGGAGCATCGCCACCGTGGTCGCCTCGCGACCGCGGCCCTGGTACTCGATGGCCCCGGCGAGCCGCGGCGTCGCGGGGAACTGCTGGTCCGTCAGGAACCTGCCGATCTCGAGCTCCGGGTTGATGCCCTCCTCGACCTGCCGGAAGATCTTGAGGAGCAGCCTGTCGCCGTAAACGATGGTCGTGTTGCTCTGCTCGCTCTCGGAGATGCGCGCCGGGAGCTCTCCTTCCTCGCCGAGCGACTCGAGCGTCGTCCCGAGCGGCAGCGCATGGAGCTCGCCGGCCGTGCCCGTCGCGACGCCCCGCGCCCGGATCGCGGCGAGGATCAGCGCGGCGAACTCCGGGGTCGTCAGCGCGTCGTACAGGATCCCCTCCGGCGCTGCCGCGCTCTCCGGCTCGGGATCGCGGATCGTGACGTCCGCGATCACCGCGTGGCGCGTGCGCGTCGCCAGCGTCCGCGCGTAGTCGCCCGTGGCGAAGCCGATCGGCACGACATACGTGTCCGGCGAGCCGTCCGTGTACTCGACGCGCGCGAGCAGGAGGTAGTGCTCCGCCGCGGTCTGCTCGCCGCGCAGGATCGGGATGACGTCCGCGAGGGTCGTGGCGCGCCGCGTGCGCGCCTTGCCGCGGAACCAGCGCCGCGCCGCGATGAACTTCCCGAGCGCCGGCTCGAGCACCTTGCGCCCCTCCGGGGAGAGGAGCGTCCGCCACGAGCCCTTCGTCGCGATCGCGGGCGCTGCGTCGGCGTCGCCCGCGGAGATCGCCGGCGTCGCCGGCTCCAGCGCGAACCAGAAGAAGTCGTGCGGACCGAGCGACAGGGAGTAACCGCGGCTCGTGATCTCCGGGAAGCGGCTCCTGCCGAACAGCTCGACAGGCACCATGCCCTCGAAGCGCGCGAGATCGAGCTCGACGTGCTGGGCGTACCGAGAGAGGTTCGCGACGATGAGCAGCCGCTCGTCCGCGTGCGCGCGGATGAACGCGAGCACCTTGCTGTTGTCCGGGTGCAGGAACTCGATCGTCCCGCGGCCGAGCACCTTGTTCTGCTTGCGCAGGGTGATGAGCCGCTTCATCCACCAGAGGAGCGAAGCAGGGTTCTGCTGCTGCGCCTCGACGTTGATCGCCTCGTAGTGGTACTCGGGGTCGATGATGATCGGCAGATAGAGCTTCTGCGGGTTCGCCCTGGAGAATCCGGCGTTCCGATCGGCGCTCCACTGCATCGGCGTGCGCACCCCGTCGCGATCGCCGAGATAGATGTTGTCGCCCATCCCGATCTCGTCGCCGTAGTAGAGGACAGGGGTCCCCGGCAGCGAGAAGAGCAGCGCGTTCATCAGCTCGATCCTGCGCCGCGTCTTCATGAGCGGGGCGAGCCGCCGGCGGATGCCCAGGTTGATCCGCGCCGTGTGCTCCTGCGCGTAGACGCGGTACATGTAGTCCCGGTCCTCGTCGGTCACCATCTCGAGCGTCAGCTCGTCGTGGTTCCGGAGGAACGTCGCCCACTGACAGCTCTCGTGGACCACGGGCGTCTGCTTCAGGATGTTGACGATCGGGAAGCTGTCCTCGAGCTCGACCGCCATGAACATCCTGGGCATGAGCGGGAAGTGGAAGTTCATGTGGCACTCATCGCCGCTCCCGAAGTACGCCGCGGCGTCTTCGGGCCACTGGTTGGCCTCCGCGAGGAGCATGCGATCGGCGAAGTTCGCGTCGATGTGGCGCCTGAGCTTCCGCAAGAACTCGTGCGTCTCCGACAGGTTCTCGCAGTTCGTCCCTTCGCGCTCGTAGAGGTACGGCACCGCGTCGAGCCGGAGCCCGTCGACGCCCATCTCCAGCCAGAAGTCGACCACCTTGAAG
This sequence comes from Sorangium sp. So ce726, assembly GCF_051521405.1. NCBI lineage: Bacteria > Pseudomonadati > Myxococcota > Polyangiales > Polyangiaceae > Sorangium > Sorangium sp. So ce726. The sequence goes on from NZ_CP150349.1 coordinate 521,751, forward strand.
ACGGCGGCGTGGACGTCCGGGTTCTCGAAGTTGAGGTCGGGCTGGTGGGAGTAGAAGCGGTGCCAGTAATAGGCGTTGGCGACCGGATCCCAGGCCCAGTTCGATGTCTCGAAGTCCTTGAAGATGATCCGGGCGTCCTTGTAGCGGTGCGGCGTGTCGCTCCACACGTAGAAATCGCGCCAGCGCGAGCCCTTGGGCGAGGTCCGCGCCCGCTGGAACCACTCATGCTCGTTCGAGGTGTGGTTCAGGACGAGCTCGGTGATGACGCGGATGTCGCGGCGGTGCGCCTCGCGCAGGAGGCGGGCGAACTCGCGCCGGGTCCCGTAAGACGGGTTGATGTTGGCGTAGTCCGCGATGTCGTATCCGCCGTCGCGCAGCGGCGAGGGGTAGAAGGGCAGAAGCCAGATCGCGGTGACGCCGAGATCTTGAAGGTAGTCGAGCTTGTCGACGAGCCCCTCGAAGTCGCCGATGCCGTCCGCGTTGGAGTCGCTGAACGCGCGGACATGGAGCTCGTAGATGATAGCGTCCTTGTACCAGAGGGCGCTGCCGTCGGCGGGAGGGGGCTTTTGATCCTGGCTCATGGCTGCTCCGGCGATGCGCGTTGTCCGCGCGACGACGCCGGGCGCACAGGAAGCAGCGGATCGGGCTCTGTGCGGCGTGAGCACGCCGCCTGGGCCAAACGTGGCCAGGAGGCAAGGCACGCTGCGGAGTCCGCCACTGGGCGCGCGCTGCCGCCCCCACGCAGGTGACGCGGATCACGTGTATAGTTTAACTACTCGGGATTGCAAGACCACGCGTGCCCGACTTCGGTAGCACGCCACGCGCGGGGCGCAAAGCGGCTCGGTTGCGTTCCGCTTGCATCCGGTTGCATCCGCTTGCATCCGGTTGCATCCGCTTGCGCACGGCGTGCACCCCGCGCGCTGTCGAGATCGCTGCTTCGTGAGCTCGGCCCACACGTCGAACCGCAGCCGGTGTAAGAAGCGCTGGCACCTCGTTCTGCGATCGGGCGAGCTCATGCCCATCGAAGGAGCATTCTCATGATGCGTGTCTTCCACGTACTCCCGCTCTCCCTCGCCGCGCTCGGAGCGCTCGCGTGCTCGTCGACCCCCGAGCCGACGATCGACCCGAACAACCCGTGCCCTCCGGGCCAGTGGTGCGCCTCCGCCGTGCCGACCACGCCGGCGACGGCGGTGCCCACGCCCACCACCACCACCGCGCCCGCAGGCTCCGTCGCCACGCCGATCCCGCCGGTCGCCGCGGTGGCCGCGACGCCGATCCTGCAGGGGATGGGCACGACGGAGGCCCCGGGGATGAAGCCGGATGGCGGGCCGTTCGCAGGGCAGTTCCAGGAGGGCCAGTCGCTCGAGCAGCAGATCAACATCTCGCCCGGCAAGTGCTACACGGTCGTCGGCATCGGCCTCGGGGTCCAGGAGCTCGACATCCAGCTCGTCTCGCAGCCCGCGCCCGCGCTGCCGCCCGTCGTGCTCGCGCAGGACAGCACCACCGGCGCCGCAGCGACGCTCGGAGGCAAGGCCTCCGGCTGCTGGAAGAACCCCCTGCCGATCGGCGGCCCGGGCAAGGTGATCCTCAAGGCGACGAAGGGCGCGGGGATCGCGGCCGCGCAGGTCTTCATCAAGTAACGCCCCCGCGCGGTCTGGCCGACGAGTCCGCCCGCACGCGAAGGCGCGCCGCCGTGCGCACGCCGAGCGGCGGGCGCCTCGCGCGCGACTCTTCTATTCCCGCCGCCTTCCTCCTCCCCTAGAGCAGACCGACGCGGCCGTGGGCCGCGCGCGCGACTCCATGAGCGAGACCGTCTTCCTCGGCCCCGACGCCAGCAAGACCTGCGCGAGGCCGCGCTGGGAGTGGCTGTCGGCGCGCCTCCCCCCGGACCTCGAGCTGGAGGCGACGAGGCGCGTCGCGTGGATGGCGCTCTGCACGATCGTGGCGGGTGCTCTTGGCTTCATCGTGTCGGAGCTCATCCCGGGCCTCGCGCTCGGCCCTGACCCGATCCGCTTCGCGGTCTTCCTGCCGCTCATGCTGGTCTCGGCCGCGCTCTTCGTCATCGCGCGGAAGGGGCTCCTGTCGCCGCCGCGGATCGTCGATCTCTCGTTCGCCTACAAGATCCTGGGCGCCGCGCTGCTCTCGGTCATCTCCAACGCGCAGCCGTGGCCGGAGGGGCCGATGTTGCAGGGATGGCCGCCGGTGGCCGTCTGGGTGCTGATGTTCCCCATCATCGTCCCCGCCCCGAGCGTGCGCACGCTGTTCACCTCGACGGTGGCGATCCTCACCGATCCGGCCTGCCTCTGGGTGCTCGTCCGCTCGGGCTTCATGGAGCCGCCCTCGCGCGAGGCGATGTTCCGCCGCTTCTTCCCGAGCATCATGGCGCTCGCGCTCTCCGTCCTCGTGTCGCGCGTCGTCTTCGGGCTCGGGCGCAAGCTCGACGCGGCGCGGGAGCTCGGCAGCTACCGGCTCGTCGAGCGGCTCGGCGGCGGCGGCATGGGCGAGGTGTGGCGGGCGAAGCACCGGATGCTCGCCCGCCCCGCGGCCGTGAAGCTGATCCGGCCCGAGGCGTTCCAGGGCGAGCCATCGAGCAACGGCAACGCGAAGGCGCGGTTCGAGCGCGAGGCGCAGGCGACCGCCGCGCTCCGGTCGCCGCACACGATCGGGATCTTCGATTTCGGCGTCGCTCGCGACGGGTCGTTCTACTACGTGATGGAGCTGCTCGACGGCATGGACCTCGACACCCTCGTCAAGCTGGACGGCCCCCAGCCGCCCGCGCGCGTGGTCCACTTGCTCCGGCAGGCCTGCCACTCGCTCCACGAGGCGCACAAGGCCTTCTTCGTGCACCGCGACATCAAGCCCGCCAACCTCTTCCTGTGCCGCTACGGCGCAGATCTCGACTTCTTGAAGGTGCTCGATTTCGGGCTGGTGGCCCAGCGCAGGAAGGACGCGGACCCCTCCAAGCTGACGGCGGACAACGCGATCACCGGCACGCCCGCGTTCATGGCCCCGGAGGTGGTGCTGGGCGACCGCCCGATCGACGGCCGGACCGACATCTACGCGCTCGGGTGCGTCGCCTACTGGCTGCTCACGGGCGCCCTCGTGTTCGAGGCCGAGACGGCGATGAAGACGATGTTGCTCCACGCGACGGAGGCGCCTGTCGCGCCTTCGAAGCGCGCGGCGCGCACGATCCCGCCTGCGCTCGACCGCCTCGTGCTCGACTGCCTCGAGAAGGATCCCGCGCGGCGGCCGCAGTCGGCGCGCGAGCTCTCCGAGCGGCTCGCCGCGCTCCACATGGACGCCGAGTGGACCGAGCAGCACGCGGCGGCGTGGTGGGAGACGGTCGCGCCGCCGTCGCTCTCGGGCCAGGCGGCCCGGGCGGCCGTCGACGCCTTCGGCTGAGCTCCGCGCGCGCCCGGCCCGAGTCCTCAGCGGATGTTGAAGTCGACCGTCATCAGCTGTCCGCCGCGCTCGATCGCGACGGACAGGTGGTTCGCGGTCCGGAGCCGCGCGTAAGCCTCCAGCGCCTTCTGGGGATCGGTGATGTCGAAGCCGTTGATCGACCTCAGGGTATCTCCGCTCTCCAGCCCGAGCGTCTCCAGCAGCGAGCCTCGCCTGATCCTGAGCTTCAGCCCGACGATCTGGTCTCCTCGTCGCTCCGGGATCACGCGGGCGGAGCGCATGAGGAGCGCCTGCTGCTCGAGGATCTGATCGACCGCCGCGCGGTCGACGTTGAACTCCGTGGCGCTCACCCGCCGGATGCGGGCGGCGATCTCCGGCGGGATCGAGCTCAGGTTGTTGTCGCTCCCGACCGGCCTCGCCTGAGGCCGGGGCGGCGCGGGCGCCTCCTCGCGCGCGCTCTTCCCGGGCTTTCCGGCCTTCCCGAGCTGCATCTGGCAGCGCGCGCCGCCCGCGGTGATCCAGATGCGGTCCCACGCGATGCGCGTGAGCGTGCCTCCCGGCGCGTCGCCGCCGAGCCGGCGGAGCTGCGTCTGCCCGTCGGGGCCCTCGATGGCCGCGAAGGACCACGCGGCGTCCTGCGACGCCGCGATGAGCACCACGCGTCCGGCGTCGCAGGTCGGATCGCTCCATGGATCGCCGTGCGCCGCGGGCGCGCGCTCCTCGGGAGCGCCGCCCGGGGGCGGGAGGAGCGGCCCCGTCGTCGAGTCGAACGGGTTGCGCTGGAGGATCGCTTCAGCGCTCGTCGCGTGGAGGCCGTCGCGCAGCGCGCGGTGGGGCGCAGGGGGCGTGGAAGAGAGCCGGTCGGCTCTGTCCGGGATGATCGTCCTCCCGAGCAAGTGAGACACCCCCGACGCCTGAAAGTAGGCGGCGGACGCGATCATCGTGCCCGCGATCCACAGGAAGTGGTGCTTCACAGCCGCATCCAGGTCCACGGGTCCTGCTCTTTCTGGGGCTCGATCGCTGCCCGCGCTCGAGGCGAGCGCCGCGCGCACGCCGGCGTGGAGGCGACCGTGCACAATGTCGCCACCGACCCTCCCTCTCGGGACGCGCAGCACCGCGCGTGCCGGCCCGTCGCGCCCGCGTGCCCCGCGCGCGCACCTGGCAGATCGCGCGCCCCGCGCGAGCACCTGTCAGAGCGCGCGCCTTGACCCGAACGGATCGGCGCGCGTCCACGAGCCGCGCGAACGCCGATCGCGCGCCGCGGTGGCGCTCAGCGAGAGGGGGAGCGAGAGAAGGAAAGGGTGGGGCAGCGAGCGCCGGCGGGCGGCTCGCTCAGGGCTTCTTGTCGGGCGCCTTGGCGGCGACCGTCGTCCCGGACTCACCGCGGCCGCGGCGGTACACCCAGGCAGCGAGGACCTTCCGGTCGTTCGCGGAGAGCTTCTCCTCGAACGCCGGCATGTGGCCTTCCAGATCCTTCGCGATGGCCGCGGGCGGGTAGGCCTTGCCGCTGCCGGGGTTCGTGATCTGCGCCTCGATCCACGCGATCGAAGCCCAGCCGCGGAGCTCGGGGGCGGCCGACTCCTCGTCGTCGGTCTTGCCGTCGAGGCGGTGGCAGCTCGTGCACCGCTGCCGGACCATCTTCTCTCCGGGCGTCCCGGCGCCGGGCTCCCCGCGCGCCTGCCCCTCGAGGAACGCGGCGATCGTCTCCTGGTCGGCCGCGCTCATCGGCGTGAACACCTTCGCCGCCTCGGGATCCGCGGGCGGCTTCACCGCCGACGGCATCATCTCCTTGAACGCCGTCTTGCCGAAGAGGTGGTCGGCGTCGGGATCCCTCAGCACCTCGAGCGCCCAGGCCTTCGTCCCGAACCCGGTGAGGTCCGGCGCCGTCTGCTTCTCCTTCGGCGGGCCGAGATCGTTCAGCCGGTGGCAGCTCGCGCACTCCTTCTTGTAGAGGTCCTCGCCGCGCGTCTCCGGGTCGTTCCGGAGCATCGCGAGCGCGCCCTCGGGCGGGACGCCTTGCTTGAACAGCGCCACCGCGCGCGCGGTCCGCGCGGCGCTCTGCGCCTCCGAGCGCTGGAAGCCCTCGTCCTTCGCGTCCTTCGCGAACGACTTCCCCAGCAGGCCGACGGCCCCGAGGCCGATCAACAACAGCGGCGCGAGCGCCGGCAGCCGCGCGCGGAGCGGGCCGGGCTTCCTGTCGATGAACGGGAGCAGGGCAAGGTACAGCCCGACCACCCCCGGCAGGCCGACGGTCGCGATGAGCTCCAGCGAGCCAGGGAAGAACTTGCGCAGCTCGAAGAGCGGGCGGAAGTACCAGGCGGGGCGGGCGTTGTAGTCGCTGACGGGATCCGCGGGCGCCTCGAGCGGGGCGCCGTGATCCATGGCCGCGAGATCGAACACGACGACCAGCACGAGCGCCACGGCCAGCAGGATCAGGCCGAGCTGCTTCGGGTAGAACCGATCCGCCTTGCCGAGGTCGGCGCCATGGGGCGTGCCGAAGCCGTGCCTGCGGAACTGCGCGAAGCTCGCGGCGAGCAGCAAGGCCATGACCGCCGGCAGCACGAAGACGTGCAGGCCGTAGAGCCGTGTCAGCGTCAGGTGGCCGAGCGAGCTCCCGCCGATCACGAGCTGCTGCGTGAACGACCCGACCACGGGGACCGAGCCCATGATGCCCGTCTCGACGCGCGCGCCCCAGTAGCCGTCCTGGTCCCACGGGAGCGGGTTGCCCGTGAAGGCGAAGCCGAGGATCACGCCGAGCAGGCCGAGGGTCAGGAACCAACCGATCTCGCGCGGCGCGCGGTACGCCCCGTGGAGCGCGATCCGCGCCACGTGGATCGCGACCAGGATGACGAGCGCCTGCGCTCCGAAGTAGTGGAGGCCTCGGATGAGCCACCCGGCGCGCAGGGTGAAGTTGATGTGCGCGACGCTCGCCCACGCCGTGGTCGCGCTCGGGGCGTACGCCGACATGAGCAGCGCGCCCGTGACGACCTCGACGAGCAGCAGCAGCGCGAGCGCGCCTCCCCACACGTAACCGATGCGCGCGCCGCCGGGGATGGGCGCGTCGAGGAATCGGCGCAGCGGCTCGCGGTGCCCTATGCGCTCGTTCAGCCAGTCGCCGAGGCTCATCCTGCGATCTCCTGGAGCTCGGCGACCCCGTCACGGTAGCGCCGGAAATCCACCTCGAGCCAGCCATCGACGACCCGCGTCGCCAGCGGATCCATGGGGCGCGGGGATGGCCCCGTCTCAGGCACACCCGACAGGCCGAAGCGTGACGCGTGGCACGGGCAGTTGAAGCTCTTCTTGTCGTCGTTGAGCTCGATCCCGCAGCCGAGGTGGGGGCACGTGGCGCTCATCGCGCGGATCTTCTCGCCCTCCCGGATGACCCAGATCGCGCCGAGCATCTGGTCCTTCGCGACCGTGAAGGCGTCGCGCTCCTCGCCGATCACCTTGAGCCGCCGCGGCTCGCCCGGCGGGAGGTCCGCGAGGCGCCCGACCCGGACCCAGCGCTCGCGCCCGCCCGCGGCGCCGGCGCTGCCTGCGGCGGGAGCCGCGATGAAGCTCGCCGCCGGTACGGCGATCGCGCCGGCACAGGCCAGGCCGCCGATCGCCACGAGCGCCTTCAGGGCGCCACGCCGCTCCTCGGGGGCCGGCGCGCCGGCGCTCGCGGGCACCCCGTGAGGCCCAGGTTCGTGCGGCAATCCATGTTCCAGGTACCCACCGGCACCAGGTTCCTTTTGCGTCGGCTCTGCCATCTCGTAGGCTCTCCCTCGCTCGCGCCGCTCTCCGAAGGCCGCCCAGACTGGAGCGGGGCCCTCGGCGGCCGAAGCGGACGCAGCATATCGAAAACACAGGCGTAACGTTGAATCCTCGCCATCGCGCACATCGGGGCGATTGCGTTTCGGCCGGCACAGCCGAAAGTTCTCTCTCAGTTGTCCAGGTCCCGATGCCTCGCCCCGTCGCCGCAGCGCTCGTGATGTTCACCGTGTTCGGGGCTTCCGCCTGTGCCGCTTCGCGTCAACCGCCGGCATGTACGCGTCCCGACCTCAGCGGGTGCGCCATCGAGGACATCTCGTTCGAGGGCGACGAGGTGATCAGCGGCGACGAGCTCGCCGCGCGGATCGCGACGGCCGAGAGCTCGCGCCTCCTCGGCGGCGCGCTCGAGCCGGTGCCGATCCTGAGCATCTGGGACGCGCTCACTGTCGAGTACGAGCGGTTCGACCGGTTCGTCCTCGAGCGGGACCTGGCCCGCATCGAGCGGTACTACCGCGCGCGCGGGTTCTACGGGGCGCGGGTGCGGGCGGCGCGGGTGCGGCGCTTCGGCGGACCCGGCAAGGAGGGGCGCGTGCGGGTGCGCATCGTCGTCTCCGAGGGCGCGCCGGTGAAGATCGCGTCGGTGGATCTCGCGTGGCGGGACTGGACCCTGGAGAAGGGCAGGGACATCGGCCGGCCGGTGACCGAGGCGAAGGACGAGCTCAAGGTCGGCGAGCGCCTGGACGAGGCTCGGTACGAGGAGCTCAAGAAGCGCCTGCTCCGGGTCCTCACGGATCGCGGCTTCGCCTACGCGAACGTGGAGGGGCACGTCGACGTCGACCTCGTGAAGAACGAGGCGCGGATCCGGTACACGATCGAGCTCGGCCCCGAGTGCAGGTTCGGCAAGGTCAAGCTGGAGGGGCTCGGCGAGCTGCCCGAGGGACCCGTCAGGACGGCGATAGGCATCGAGGAGGGCGAGCGCTTCTCGACCGCGGATCTGGCGGACGCAGAGCAGGCGCTCGCCGACTTCGGCGTGTTCGGCTCCGTCGCCGTCAAGCCCGAGCTCGCGCCGCCTGGACAGCCCCGGAACCCGGTCGTCCCCGTGACCTTCTCCGTGCAGCCGTCCGCGCTGCGCGCCGTGAGGCTCGGCGGAGGCGCCGAGGTCGGCTCGCGCGTCGAGGCGCACCTCGTCGCCGGGTGGGAGGATCGCAACTTCCTCGGGGGGCTGCGCCGCTTCAGCGTCGAGGCCCGGCCGGGGCTCGTCTTTTACCCGGTGGAGTTCTCGAACCTGTTCGGCAAGGAGCTCGGGGACACGTTCCGTCTCCTGCCGGAGATCCAGCTCCGGTCCGAGCTCCGCCAGCCCGGGGCGATCGAGCGGCGCACGGCCGCGGTGCTGCGCGGCTCGTTCAAGCTCTACTGCCCGCAGACAGGTGAGTTCTGCACCAAGCCGGACACGCAGGGCGCCGGCGAGGGGGAGTCAGGAGCTGCACCAGATGGCGCCCAGGAGGCTCCGGAGCACGCGATCGTTGGCTACCGCGAGTACGTCGGTTCCATCGGCATCGAGCGGCCTTTCCTGAAATCGGACCTGAACGCGGCCCTCCTCTACAACGTCCAGCTGAACAGCCCGTTCACCTACAATTCGGCGCGGCTGCCCTCCGGGTTCGGGACCCTCTTCATCCCTTACCTCCAGGCGCTGGTGTCCTATGACCGCCGCCTGAACCAGGCGGGGAAGCCCGACAGGGTCACCCCCCATCACGGCTATTACATCGCGCTGGACACGCAGCTGGCCGGCTATCTGGCGTTCGACACCGCGATCGCGGAGGCCCTGGTCGGCGAGAAGGCGCAGGACGAGCGGGACAAGCGGTTTCACTCGGCGCGCGATATCCGCCTTCAGCCCGAGTTTCGCGCCTACTTCCCTGTTTCGAGGAGATGGACCCTGGGTTTCCGCTTGATGACCGGGTGGCTGTTCACGGGCGACTACGGCGACGCCTCCGTGGATCCTGCCCAGTGCGACGCCCTCGCGGGCGCGGACAGGGACCGTTGCCGGAGAGACGTGGGGGCCGACCTTCAGCTGATGCAGTTCCGTGGGTTCTTCAGCGGCGGCGCGACCAGCAACCGCGGATACGGGTACAACGAGGTCGGCCCGCACGCCCGCGTGCCGAGCCTGACAGCCGGCGACAGCGCCGACGAGGAGGACGCCCCGCTGGTCCCCATCGGGGGCCGTCTGCTGTGGGAGACGAGTCTGGAGCTGCGGATACCGCTCGGCGAGAGCTTCGGCACCGTGATCTTCGCCGACGCCGGCGACGTCACCCGGGAGCACCGGCTGTTCCGCTCGGGAGCGCAGCGCCTGCACCTCTCGGCGGGCTTCGGGCTGCGCTACGTCACGCCGGTCGGACCGCTGCGCTTCGATCTCGGCTACCGCATCCCCTGCTTGCAGGTGCTCGGCGTCTGCCACGAGACAGACGCAGCAGGCTGGCCCGAGGACGAGCGGCGCCCGGGCAAGCTGTTCGATGTGCTGCCCATCGCCGTGAACCTGGCGATCGGCGAGGCGTTCTGACCTGCGGCGATCCGTCCGGCGGGCGACGGAGGGCGGCGCGGCTCACGCCTCCCGGCAAGGCCGCAGGCGATCAGCCCTCTTCTTCTTCGACGTTCCAGGCGGACAGCGCGGTCATCCCGATGGCGACCGAGCAGAGGCAGCACAGGGCGGGCTCCTCGAACCGGAGCTCATCGCCGCGCGACCACACGTAGAGGCCGCGCCCGTGGGGCTCCCCCGTGATGGCCACATTGCACACGTCGCAGCGGAGCTCGGTTGCGCCTGAGGCTGCTTGACGCGCGCGCAGCGCGTGGTCGGCGATCGCGTCGACCGAGACGCAAATCGGATGGGCCAGTGTCCCAGTGAGCCGGTAATCCGCACTTGCGGTCCCCTCCGGCGTAGGGCAGGGGTCCTGGTTCGCGGTCCCCTTCAGAGCGCCTTCAATCACATCCACCTCCGGCGGCAGGGCCGAATCTAGCTCAGGCCGAGACGGGACGCACGAGAAGGCTGCGCCTGAACACCATCAGGCCTGCTCCATGGCGCAGATGTAGGCGAACACGCTGGAACGGCGCGTCATGGACTGCATGACGTACCGTTCCAGCGTGCAATGACGACGGAATTGGGCGGGATCAGGCGCTGGCGGACGCGACCGCCTCGGCGGCGTCCTGGGCGGCGGCCGAGCGGGAGCCGGCCGAGCGGTCGAGAGCGCAGCTCTCTTCGAGCAGCTCGACAACGTCGAGCTGGCGGATCGACTCCTCTTTGGACTGATCCTTGAGGCCGTCGGTGATCATCGTCTGGCAGAACGGGCAGGCGGTCGCGATGGTCTTCGCCTCGGTCTGGAGCAGCTGCAGTGTCCGCTTGACGTTCACGCGGTCCTTGTTCTGCTCCTCCATCCACATCTGCGCGCCGCCGGCGCCGCAGCAGAGCCCCTTCTGCCGGTTCCACCCCTCGGCCTCGACGAGCTGCAACCCGGGGATGCGCTTCAGGATGTCGCGCGGCTGTTCGTACACGTCGTTGTAGCGGCCGAGGTAGCAGGAGTCGTGGAAGACCACCTTCCCCTCGACCGGCTTGCTGGGGACGAGCTTCTTCTCGGCGACCAGGCCGAGCAGGAAGTCGGTGTGGTGCACGACCTCGAACTTCGCGCCGAAGTCGGGGTACTCGTTCGCGAGCGTGTTGAAGCAGTGGGGGCAGGTCGTGACGATCTTCCGGATCCCGCCCTGCTCCTTGTAGCCGTTCAGGGTCGCGGCGTTCTGCTCGGCGAGCATCGCGAAGAGGTACTCGTTGCCCGCGCGGCGCGCCGGATCGCCGGTGCAGGTCTCCTCCTGGCCGAGGATGGCGAAATCGACGCCGGCGGCCTTCAGGAGCCTGGCGGTCGCGCGGGCGATCTTCTTCGCGCGGTCGTCGTAGCTCGCAGCGCAGCCGACCCAGTAGAGCACGGGGGCCTGCGGCTTCTCGGCCATGGTCGGGATCTCGAGACCCTCGGCCCAGTTGGCGCGGTCGATGCGCGCGAGGTTCCAGGGGTTGCCGTTGACCTCCATCGCGTTGAACGGATTCCCGAGCTCCGCCGGGAACTCGCCCTTCACGAGGACCAGGTGGCGGCGCATGGAGACGATCTTGTCGACGTAGCTGATCATCACCGGGCACTGCTCCTCGCAGGCCCGGCACGTCGTGCAGGCCCAGAGCACGTCCGGATGGACGACGTTCGCCACGAGGTCGACCGGCTTGTACGCGACCTCGGGGACCGGGACCGGGTTCTCCGGGGCCGCCTGCTCCGCGTGCTCGGCGCCCTCCTGCGTCTCCGCCGCCTCCGCTGCCTGGCCGTCCTGCGCCGCCGCCCCGTCGGTGTGCCCGTTCGCCTGGGCCGCGTGGCCGTCGCCGCGCGGCTCGCCTCGCGGGCCGCCCGGCCTGTTGATGAACTCCCCCTCTCGGCCGTACAGGTGATCGCGCAGGTCCAGGGTGAGCTGCTTGGGGCTCAGGATCTTGCCCGTCTTGTGGGCCGGGCAGTTGTCGCTGCAGCGGCCGCACTCGGTGCACGTGTAGAAGTCGAGGATCGCCTTCCAGGTGAAGTCCTCGATGCGCGAGACGCCGACCGGGGCGGCCTTCTCGGGCTCCTCGGCCGCCTTCATGACCATCTCGCCGATCGCCTCGGCGGTGCCCGCGACGAGCGGCAGCCGGCCGCGCGCCTCGATGTTGCGCGTGAAGACGTTCGGGATCGACGTGATGATGTGGAAGTGCTTCGAGTGCGGGAGCAGGTTCAGGAACACGAGCACCAGCGTGACGTGCGTCCAGAACCCGATGTGCGCGAGCACGACGAGCGTCCCCGGGCTGGCGCCGCTCAGGAGCACGGCGAACAGCGAGCCCGCCGGGGCCGGGAACAGGTGCCAGCCGAGCGCCGCCGGGTCCGCGGGAACGCCCGCGAACGGGGCCGTCACGGTGGCGACGCGCTCGCAGAGCGCCGCGTCCGCGGGGCCGCACGCCGCCGTGGACCAGCGGTGGTGAAGCACCAGCGAGGCGCCGTCATAGAGCATGTCGCTCACCATCATCGTGAAGATGATGCCGAGGATGAGGAGCCCCTCGCCGGACAGGGTCATGCGCCGCTCGCGCTTGATCGCCCGGTAGTAGATGAACACGAGCGCGCCGGTCATGACCAGCGTGGCCATGACGTCCTTCACGAACTCGTAGATTCCGCCGAGCGGCACCGCGCCGATGCCCGGAAGCCGCACCGGCTCGTGCCCCAGGATCCACAGGTCGAACGACGGGTCGATGCCGCGCCCCCACAGCATCAGCGTCCGGAGCAGGAGAACCAGGAATCCGAAGAAGATGAGCTTATGCGCCAGCCCGGCGAGCGGGTAGTAACCCATCTTCCGTTGCCGGAACGCGTACTCCCAGGTGCCTTTGAGGCGCTCGGCGATCCGGTCGAGCCGGTCTTCCCCGCGCCCGACCTTGAGGAGCTGCCAACGCCGGTTGGCGCTCCACGCAAAGGCGGCGAAGAGGCCGACGAGCAATGTGAGCATCCACGTGGGATTCATTCGCGGGGCGTCTCCAGGTGTAAAATGGCCACATCTTTTAAGGTGGGCGGCTGCCGGTCGTCAACCGCGCGGCGGCGAGGGAGCGCGCGGAGCTTCTTCGCCGGATTTCTATTCTTGCAAGGGCGGATACGTCGGTGTGCGCCGGGGCTCCTCGCGCGGCGGCTGGGCGCGGGCGGCGCGTCGCGAGGGCGGCGCGCCGCGCGAGCGGCTCAGAGCGTGAACTCGACGCTCTTTTCTTCGGTCGCGGCAGAGGGAGACAGATCGAGCGCCATGCTGTACGAGCGCTGGCCGACCCGCGCGCTCAGACGGACGCGGATGGGGGCCGTCGCGTCGTTCAGCTTGTCGAGCCGCACGACGACGCGGTAGCGGCCACGCGGCGGATCGCCCTCGGTGAGGAAGACGTTCTCCACGTTCTGCTCCTGGCATTCGCCGCTCACGCGCGGGCAGTCGCGGTCTTTCATGAGGCCGCTCGCCGTCGGCTCCCCGACGCGTGCGAGCTCTCCCGCCGGGTCATAGACGTTGAGATCGACGTCGGCCTCGGGCTCCTCCCACGCGATCGTGAACTGGAGGATCCCGGTGTGGAGCCCGCAGCCCTCGTCGATCACGCCGTTGCAGTTGTTGTCGCGGGCGTCGAAGCAGAGCTCGACCCCCGTCGGTGTGCAGGCGATCTCGAGCCCGACGCCCTCGGAGACCTTGATGTCCTTCGGCTGGAGGGGCGGCCTGGGCGGGGGCGGCGGCACCTCGATGCAGCCGGCGAGGAGCAGGGCGAGGGCGGCCGCGCCGCGCGCGACGCGCGCGACGTCGATCGCCGCGCGGGCGAGGCGCGCGCGGAGGCCGTGAGGCGCCGGCAGGCGCGTTGCGGCGCGACGGGCGCGCGGCTCGCGCCGCGGGGGACCGGGGCTTCGCATGGGGAGCTGCATGTTATCCGCCTTCAGGCTCCCGCGGGGCGCCGGCGCCGTGCGCCTCGAGCGTGGGTGGCGCGGGCGGCTTCCGCGGCTTGGGGCCGCGCGGCTTCAGGGGAGGGGGCGGCGTTCCTCCGAGGGGCAGCGGCAGGTGCATGCCCCGCGCGGCCAGGATCTCCGCCGCGTGGGGGACGGTGAGCACCAGCGCGCGCGCATAGAGCTTGATCTGGTAGGGCTCCGGCAGGTCGCCGGGACGGCCGTTCGTCGCGTGCTCGAGCAGGATCGCCGCGGTGACGCTCACGTTGAGGCTCTCGGCGAAGCCGCGCATCGGGACGCGCACGGCGCGGGCGCAGGCGGCGGCCAGGTCGGGGCGGATACCGTCGCGCTCGTTGCCGAGCACCAGCGCGAGGCGGGGGATGCTCGAGAGGTCGCGCGGGGTGAGCTCGCCTTCCGGGTGGGTCGCCACGAGCTCGTGCCCCGAGGCGCGGAGCGCGGCGATCGCGGCCTCGGTGGTCGCGTGCGTGCGCACGTCGACCCAGCGCTCGGAGCCGCGTGAGACCGTGTTCGAGACCAGGAACTGCTCGGCCCGCTCGATGATGTGCAGGCGCTGCAAGCCGAACGCGTCGCAGGAGCGGAGCACGGCGGCCCCGTTGTGCGGATCGTGAGGCGCGTCCATGGCCACGGTGACGGCGTCGAGCCGCGCCGCGATGACGCCGCGCAGCCGGGCCCTGCGCTCGTTCGTGACGAACTCCTCGAGGATGCGGGCGACGTCGGCGACGTCGAGGGCGTCGAGCGCGGCGAGCAGCCTTCGCTGCTCCTGCGCGACGAACGAGCAATTGGGGGTCGAGCGGCGCATGGCGGGGGGCGCCTCTATAGCGCGGCGCGCGCCCGGAGGCTGCGGCGCAGCGCGGCCCGGAGGCGACCGCCCTCCAGCCCGCCGCCAGCCCGCCGCGGTCCCTCCCAGCAGCGGTGGCGCGGGCGATCGCGCCGCGCGGGATCGGCGAGTAAGGAAGGAGACGTCCGGGCGTCAGCGGACGATCGTGTCGATCGCGTCGATCGCGACCGCGATCCGCTCGCTCTCTGCGTACTCGACCACGGCGCAGTCCCCGGGAGAGCCGTCCTCCCAGGCCAGGCAGACGAAGTCGGCCTCGGCGTCGAGCGCGATCATGGGGTGGTGCCACACGCCGGGGCGATAGGTGATGCCCTGGGCGCCGTGGGCGATGAAGGCGCCGAGCGTCGCGAGCTCGGGCCGGTCGCCGCCGAGCGCCACGACGACGAGGTAGCGCCGCGCGCTCATCGGCACGAACGCCTGGGTCGAGCCGGGGTGCTTCTCGAGCAGGGCGATCGGGAGCGGGAAGCTCGAGCGCGGGGCGCAGCGGAACACCGAGACGTTCAGCGAGGCGTGCCCGGGGCGGAGGTTCTCGATCGCGGCGAGGTGATCGAAGCGCCGCGCCGTCCCCTGGTTGGCAGGCCTGCCGGGCTGGCCGTGCGGCGAGGCCATGAGGATGTCGCCATACGGCGCATAAGCTGCAGGGCTGAGCGAATGGGCTGCGATGCGCGGGCGGTGGCTCATCGTAATGGGCGATTGTGGCGGTGCGCCACGCGTGTGGCCTCCCTGCGGCCCTCCTGCACGGTGCAGGGAGCGCGCCGGCCGAGGGCACGACACGGAAAGGGTATCACGTCGCGGGCGCGCCGCAGCACGCCGGCCCGCCGCGAGCGCCATGGGGCCGGGTTTTGCAAGGCGTCTGGCGACGCTTACCCGACGGGTAATGCAAGCGACCCTGGAGCCAGTCATGCGGATTGTTCAGAAATCGACATTTCGGAAGCGCCTCGCGGTGGCCTCCCTGTTCTTGGCGGTGCTCGCCGTCATGACGTCCGTCGTCGGCTGCCAGCGCTACGACGTGCTGGTCGAGAAAGATCAGATCGCGGCCCAGAAATGGTCCGATCTCGAGGCGGATCTCCAGCGGCGCTACGACCTGGTCCCGAACCTGGTGGCGGTCGTGAAGGGGTCGGCCAAGCACGAGGAGCAGACGCTGGCGAGCGTCGCCGAGGCGCGCGCCCGCGCGACCAGCGTCCAGCTCAAGGCCGACGATCTGACGGATCCGGAGAAGGTGCAGGCCTTCCAGAAGGCGCAGGAGCAGCTCAGCGGCTCGCTCTCGCGGCTCCTCGTGGTGCAGGAACAATACCCTGATCTCAAGGCGAACCAGGGCTTCCACAGTCTCCAGGTCCAGCTGGAGGGAATCGAGAACCGGATCCTCCGAGCGCGCCAGGAGTACAACCAGGCGGCGCGCGAGTACAACGCGGAGCTCCTGAAGATCCGGGGGCAGGTGGTGAACAAGGCGACGGGCCAGCCGTTCAAGCCGCGCGTCTATTTCACCGCCTCTCCCGAGGTCCAGTCGGCGCCGAAGGTCTCGTTCTGATGAGGGGCGCGGCGGTGCGCCGGATCGGCACGAGCGGGGCGCGGCTGCGGGCCGCGGCCAGGGCCGTCGCGGCCGCGTTCGCGCTGGTCTGCGCGCTCGTCGCCCGGCCGGCGCTGGCCGACTTCACGCCGCCGACGCTCACAGGGCATGTCGTCGACACCGCTGGGCGGCTCGAGCAGTCCGACATCCGCGCTCTCGACGCGAAGCTCGAGCGCATCCGCCGCGAGACAGGGTTCGAGATCGTCGCCTTTGTGGCTGGATCCCTCGAAGGCGAGACGATCGAGGACGTCGCCTACAAGGCCTTCAACACCTGGCAGCTCGGCCAGCGTGGGGCCGATAACGGTGTTCTCCTCGTGATCGCCCCGAACGAGCGGCGCGTCCGGATCGAGACGGGCAAGGGCGTGGGGGGAGCGCTCACGGATCTCCAGTCGAACGACATCATCCGGCAGACCATCAACCCGCTGCTCAGGCAGGATCGATTCCGCGACGCGATCGACCAGGGAACGGCAGAGATCGCCAGAACGCTCATCGCCGGGACCCCCGAGGAGGAACGGCGGCCGGCGCCCGGCGCCCCGCCGGCGCCCGCTCCGGTCTCGCCGATCAAGATCGGCGTGACGGTCGTCGCCATCGTGGCGGCGCTCGTGCTCGCGCTGATTTCGCCCTCTTTCCGCTGGTTCCTGTGGCTCGTCCTCCAGGCGATCCTCTTCCGAGGTGGCGGCGGCGGCCGCAGCGGCGGCGGTGGGTCCGGGTTCGGTGGCGGGGGCGGCGGTCGCTCCGGCGGGGGCGGATCCAGCGATAGCTATTGAGCCGCTGCGCGCCTTCTCTTCACCCTGTGCAGGACGGATCGGGCCGATCGGCTGTCGTCCGCGCCGGCCTTCCGAATCGGCCGCTGCGCTCACCCCTGGCGTGACCGGGCGGGCACACGCGACATCGACGCCTGCGCGGCGCGCGTCGAACCGAGCGAAGATTCCAGGGCGCGCGCGATCTCCCGCTGCGCGCTGACCAGGCGACGCTACGCTCTCGTCATGGCTGCTGCCCTGCGCCCTGTCTTTGTCGTCGACGCTGTCCGGACCCCGATCGCCCGTTACGCCGGCGCCCTGGCGACGGTCCGCCCCGACGACCTCGCAGCGCACGTCCTCGACGCGCTCGTGCGTCGCAATGCTTCGCTTGCGCCGCGCCTCGATCACGTCGTCTTCGGCGCGACGAACCAGGCCGGAGAGGACAACCGCAACGTCGCGCGCATGGCCGCGCTGCTCGCCGGCCTCCCTTACGAGGTCCCGGGCGTCACGGTGAATCGCCTCTGCGGCTCGGGGCTCGAGGCGGTGGCCGACGCCGCGCGGATGATCGCCACCGGAGAGGCCGACTGCGCGATCGCGGGGGGCGTCGAGAGCATGACGCGCGCGCCGTTCACGATGCCCAAGCAGGCCGAGCGCTTCGAGCGGAGCGCGCCGACCGTCTACGATACGACCCTCGGCTGGCGCTATCCGAACGCGAGGATGGCCGCGCGGTTCGAGCTCCAGTCGATGGGGGAGACGGCCGAGAACGTGGCCAAGAAGCACGGCATCAGCCGCGACGATCAGGATCGGTTCGCGCTCCTCTCCCACGAGCGCGCCACGCTCGCCTGGGAGTCGGGGGGCTTCGCCGCCGAGGTGGTCCCCGTGCTCGTCCCCCAGAAGAAGGGCGAGCCCGTCCTGTTCGAGCGCGACGAGGGCGTGCGCGCCGACGCCTCGCTCGAGGCGCTGTCGAAGCTGAAGCCTGCCTTCCGCGAGGGCGGGACCGTCACGGCGGGCAACTCGTCCCCCCTCAACGACGGCGCCGCGGCCCTCCTGCTCGCCTCGAGCGACGTCGTGCAGGCCGCCGGCGCGACGCCGCGCGCGCGGGTGATCGCGACGGCGACCGCCGGGGTGGATCCCAACCTCATGGGGGAGGGGCCGATCCCGGCCGTGAAGAAGCTCCTTCAGCGGACCGGGCTGCGCGTCCCCAACGTGGATCTGTTCGAGCTCAACGAGGCGTTCGCGGCGCAGGCGCTCGCGTGCTCGCGCGCGCTCGAGCTCGACCCGGCGCGCGTCAACGTCCGTGGCGGAGCGATCGCGCTCGGGCACCCGATCGGCTGCTCGGGCGCGCGTATCGCGTGCACCCTCGTGCATGCGATGCGCGCGCGCGGCGCCAAGGTCGGGGTCGCCTCGCTGTGCATCGGCGTCGGCCAGGGCATCGCGACGCTCTTCGAGCGCGCGTGAGGTCATTTCACCGCTCGTTCGCGGCGCCAGATGAGATAAGACCGCCGCAGCAGAACGCAGGAAGGGGGGCCCGCGGCTCACCTCCCTCGGCTGACGGCGCCGCCTCGGCGGCCAAGAACTGACGGCGCCGCCTCGGCGGCCAAAAAAAGGAGAAGGCCTGATGGAATTCCCCCCGATCAACGTGCCCGGCACCGGCAAGCTTCACGCTCGGCTCAAGACCTCGCTCGGTGACATCACGGTCCGGCTCGAGGAGGAGGGCGCCCCCAACACGGTCAAGAACTTCGTCGGCCTCGCCACGGGCACCATCAACTGGACCGATCCGAAGACCGGCCAGGGGATGCAGGGGACTCCCTGTTACGACGGTGTCCGCTTTCACCGCGTGATCTCGGGGTTCATGATCCAGTGCGGCGACCCGCTCTCGCGCTACCCGGACAAGGCGCAGCTCTGGGGCACGGGCGGCCCCGGGTACAAGTTCGCCGACGAGTTCAACCCCTCGCTGAGGCACGACGGCCCCGGCGTGCTCTCCATGGCCAACGCCGGCAAGAACACGAACGGCGCGCAGTGGTTCATCACCGACGGGCCGACGCCGCACCTCGACAACCGCCATACGGTGTTCGGCAAGGTCGTGGGGGGGCAGGACATCGTCAACCGCATCGCCAACGTGGCGACAACGCGCGATCGGCCCAACCAGGACGTCGTCCTCGAGCGCGTCGAGATCTTCCGGCAGTAAGCGCGCAGCGCGCCGCGCGGCGCCGTTCAGCGCCGCGCGGCCAGCGCAGTGCTTCGCTCGTTCAGCGGGCGCAGCAGACCGTGATCCTGTCGTCGCCTTCCTCGACCTCGCCTCTGGGGTCGCCGCCGCGCGGCTGGCAGCTGCCGCTTCCGGTCACCTCGATCGACACCGAGGCGGCGGGGGGCGGCTCGTCGACGCAGGCCCCGTTGAACGGCACGGTCTCACCGGGCCCCCGGCAGCGGGTCTGCTCGAAGAGCGTCAGCGTCGCCGCGCAGCGCACGCCGTCCGTGTCGCACGTGCACCGCGTGCAGCCGCGGTTGTCGACCATCGAGCTCGCGAACACGTGTCGCTCGCCGAACCCCTCGGGGCAGCGCCGCTCCCCGTCGCGCCAGATGCAGACGCCCTGCTCGAACGGCGCATCGACCTCTCGCGGGGCGCAGGCCTCGCCGGCCTCACATCCGCCGGCGTCCGGCCCCGGGGCGCACACGAGCCCCTCGATACCGAAGCGCGGCGGCGGCAACGTCGCCTCGCCGCCCGACGCGGCGCACGTCGCCGAATCGACGTCGGGCGCTTCGCCGCTGTAGCTGCCGGGCTGGAAGTCGCCGCCGAGGTTGATGCAGTTCTCCGCCTGCACCGGCAGCGTCGCGTTCCCCCCGCCACACGCGCCACCCGCGTACACCGTGACGGCGGGCGTCTCGCACGCCACGGTTGGCGCGCCGCACGCGCACGGGCTGCAGGTCGCGGGTGTGTCGAGGGGATCGCGGCCGCCCACGTCCACCCGCTCGGGGAAGCCCTCGGGGCAGGCGACGTCGGCAGCCTCGGGGCCCTGGTACAGGAGGCCGGGCCCTTGCCAGTCCTCGGGCACGGCGACGCAGGCGAACCCTCCGCAGTCGTCGTCGGCGCAGTCGACGGCGCCATCGCCGTCGTCATCCTCGCCGTTGGTGCACCGCTCGCCGCCGTCGGCGCCGCCGCTGGTCGTGGTGCTCCCAGCCGACGTCTGGCCTCCTCCAGCTCCGCCGGAGCTGCTGGCCCCGCCGGAGCCGCTCCCGGACGGTCCCGGGAAGAGCTCGGGCTCGAACTGGTCGAAGTCCTGGGTGCAGGCGCTCGCCGCGAGGAGAGCGACGAGCGCGGTGACGCTTTGGAACGCAGAGCGGCGCAACACGACCTCCGGGATCGGCGGGCTTCGCCTCGGTTCGAAGGAGCCCGACCGACGGTACCACGAAGCGCCTGTCCGCACGGCGAGCTCCGTGGCCAGCGGTCCCGGTGCCCGTTCGCCCGGTCCGAAGCGCGCCTGCTGCGGCGCTCCTTGCTGCACCGCGCCCCGTGCGCTGCGTCATCCGCTCGGGAGCGCGCGGGGATCGTCCGACCAGAGCGATGTGAGCGTCTCGAGCTCCCGCGCGAGCTCCTCCGTCGCCTTGTGAGCGAGCCGCGTCCGCTCTGCGGCGAGCGCCTCGATGACGGCAGCGCGCGCGTCGGGCGGCAGCTCCTCAGCGCTCCTCATCTGCGCGAGCGCCTCGTCGGCGTCGTGCAGCTGGCCGAGGCGGCGCTGCATCCGTGACGCGGATTTCGCGGTGCGCTCGGCGCGCTCTCCGAAGAGCGGCGAGAACGTCTCCGCGGAGTAGCGCAGCCGTTTGAAGCGGATCCGGAGCGCATGCATGGCCGCGCCATCGCCCGGGTCGCTCCCGGCGAGCGCTCGCACGTCGTCCAGGGCATCGCCGATCGCTCGCCTCGCGAGCGCCTCGGCGCCGCGCTTCCTCGCTTTCCGGCGCGAGATGCGCCGCTCTAGGCGCGCGAGGTGAGGCTCCAGCCGGAGCCGCTCGCCCGCGGCCGGCGCGTCGGCCTGCGTCGCGCCCGTGTCGCCCGCGGCCAGCGCGTCGGCCTGCGTCGCGCCCGCGCCATCCGGGCGATCCCGCTGGAGCAGCTCGACGATGTGGTCCCTCGCCTCGCGCTCGCGGTGCGCGCGCTGCGCGACCCACCCTGCGACGGCCGCCTGGGTCGCCTCGTCCAGCTCGAGCGCGGTGAGCGTCTCGCGCAGCACCTCCTCGTCGCGCAGCGCGCCGGTCTCCCGCGCGAACTCCCGGAGCCCCTCGGCCACGGGCCGGAGCCGCCTCCTGCCGTAGATGCGTCGCGCCGGCTTGAGCAGCGTCCGGAGCCGGCGAAGCGAGACCCGGAAGTCGTGCACAGCTTCCACGTCCGGCTCCGTGCTCTCGCCCTGCTCGCTCGCGGCGACGACGCGCCGCGCATCGGCGCGGACGCGCTCGATGTGGGAGAGCAGCACCGGACCCAGGAAATCTCGCGCGGAGAGCCTCGCGCTGCCGCCATCGCCGGTTCCGGTGCCATCGTCGCCCGAGGGCGGGGGGCTCCCCTCGAGCGGCGTCACAGGCGCGTGAGCGCCACCGTCACCAGCGGGCGCCTCCCGAGCTTCGCCTCGAGCGTCCGGCGCGCCGCGAGCCGGGCGATCTCGATGATGTCGTTGTCGCGGCGCCGCGCGCGCGGCTCGCAGTCGTTCACCGCCTGCGCGACCGCGCGCGCCGCGGCCCTCAGCGCGCCGCCCTCGAGCTCCCCGGTGACCCCGCGGGCGAGGACCTGTGGCGGCGCCGCGAGGGCGCCGTGCACATCGACGACCAGCGACACGAAGGCCACCCCCAGGCGACCGAGGTTCGCTCGCTCCCGGAGGATCTCCTCCCCGAGCTCCTCACCGCCCGCCGTCGCCACCCGGCCGGTGACGGCCCGGCCGCTCCGGCCGAGCGGCTGCGTCTTGCCGATCTCGACGACGTGGCCGTTCTCGGCGACGAGGACCTCGGTCACGCCGCGCTCCCGCGCGAGCTCCGCGTGCCGCGTCAGGTGGTGCAGCGCGCCGTGCACGGGGAGGAAGCTGCGCGGCTGGGTGAGATCGATCATGCGCGCCTGCTCTGTCCGGTGCGCGTGCCCGCTCGCGTGGACGCGCCGATCCGTCGACCACGTCACGAGCTCGACGCCGAGGCGGAGCAGCCCGGCCATCATATCGACGACCGGGCGGTCGTTGCCAGGGATGACGCGGCTCGAGAGCACGACCCGATCCCCCTCTTCGAGGCGCAGGAGCGGGTGCGTTCCAGAGGCGAACCGCGTCAGCGTGGAGGCCCGCTCGGCCTGCGTGCCGCTCGCGATGACGAGGAGCCGCTCGCGCGGCATCGAGGAGGCGACCTCGGGCGGGACGAGCAGGTCGCTCGGCCACGGGAGCCTCCCCACGGTCTGCGCGGCCCGCACGTGCGTCTGCACGCTGCGGCCGAGCAGGCAGATCTTGCGGCGCGCGCGGATCGCGGCCTGACCGAGGGCGAGGAGGCGCTGGACGTTCGAGGCGAAGACGCCGACCACGACGCGCGCCGGCGCGGTCTCGACGAGCTCCGCCAGCGCGTGGGCGACGGCGCGCTCGCTCCCCGCCTCGCCGGGCGAGTCCACGTTGGTGCTGTCGGACAGGAGCAGCCGGACGCCGGCGTCGCCGAGCGCGCGGAAGCGGGCCTCGTCGGTCGGCTCGCCGTCGAGCGGCGTCGGGTCCAGCTTGAAGTCCCCTGTATGGACGACGAGCCCCGCGGCCGTGTGGATCGCGAGCGCCGTGGCGTCGACGATCGAGTGCGTCACCCGGAGCGGCTCCACGACGAAGCCGCCGATCGCGACCTCGCGCCCGACCTGCGTGGGCAGCAGGCGCACCTTGTCCTCGAGCTCATGCTCCGCGAGCCGGTAGCGCACCAGCTCCAGCGCGTGCGGCGGGCCCCAGACGGGGACGTCGAGGTGACGCAGGAGGAACGGCAGCCCACCGATGTGGTCCTCGTGGCCGTGCGTGAGCACGATGCCGCGCACCTGATCGCGGAGCGCGAGCACGTGGTCGAAGCGCGGGTGGTACACGTCGACGCCGAGGTCCGTGCTCGGGAACGTCACCCCGCAGTCGATGAGCAGCAGCCCATCCGCCTGCTGGAGCGCGAGGCAGTTCATCCCGACCTCGCCGAGCCCTCCGAGGGGCACGAGACGCAGGGTGGACGGCGCTGGCGGGGGGAGCTGGCTCGGGGCGGGGGCGCTCTGCTCGGGATGCACGTTCTGTGGAGGGGCTCTGCCACCCAGGGCGCCGGAGGCCTACGGCCCGCGGCTTGCTGAGCTGGTCTGAAAGAGAGAGGACGACTTCTTCAAGACGTAACCCACGTTGGCTCGCCGTCCCCTTCGAAACTTGGAGCGACAGTGTAGCCACAGGGTGGCCCCTTGCGTCACCCTCTCTCTTTCCAGTTCCAGCGCCGGGGCCAGGCGGCGCCGACCTCGCCACCGGATCTCGTGCCGCGCGGACCGGTTCCTGCACACCCTGTCTCCCCCCCACCTCATCGTGAACGCCGGCGGACGCCGAGCTGCCTTTCCGTCGCCCATCCCCTGATTCCGAGGAGCCTCCGGTGATCGCTGCCCTGCTCGTCAATCTCCTCCGCCTGCTGCTGCTCCCCGTCAGCGCGCTCCGCTGGGCGTTTGCTGCACCCCGGGGCGGGTATGTCGTTCTCGAAATCGACGGCCGCGTGGTCGATCTTCAGCCGCCCAGGGTCCGCCTGGCGCTCTCGTGGCGTCCCAGGAAGAGGGCTCCGCTCTCGGTGGAGCGCGTCCGCGAGCTCGGCAAGCACCTGATGAGGGATCCGCGCCCGGCGGGGCTGCTCCTCCGGATGCGGTCGGTGCATGCGGGGCCAGCGGTGGTGGCCTCGCTGCGGGACGCGCTCCTCGAGATCCGGGCGGGGGGCAAGGACATCGTCGCGTACCTGCCGATGGGCGCCGACACCACGATGCTCCTGCTCGCCTCGGCCGCGCGGGCCATCGTCGTCGGGCCCGAGACGATGGTGTCGCCGCTCGGGTTCGCGGTGGAGGGCCGCTACGTGCGCCGCGCGCTGGAGCAGGTCGGCGTCGAGCCCGAGGTGTTCGCGAAGGGGATGTACAAGAACGCTGGCGAGGTGCTCGTGCGGGACACGATGAGCGCCGCGCAGCGCGAGCAGGTGGGCGCCCTGCTCGACGGGCGCCTCGGGGACCTGACCGCGGCGCTCGCCCAGGGGCGCCGCGTCGATCGCGAGACGGCCGCGCGGTGGATCGACGAGGCCCCCTTCGGCGCGGAGCAGGCCCTCGCGCGAGGCATCGTCGACGCCGTCGCGTACGAGGATGAGCTCGAGCACATGCTCGTGGCGGGGTCGCTCCCCTGCGCGACCGCCGCGCCGCGCCGCGCCGAGATCGGCGCGGAAGACGCGGACCGCGCGCCGGGCGGAGGAGCTCGTGCTGCTGCGCGGCATTCGAAGAACCGCCTCGTGTCGGCGGACCGCTACCTGGGCGCGCGGCGCGCGCTCTCGCTGATGCCGGTGTGGCCTCGGCCCATCCTCGGCGTCATCGAGGTGCACGGCGCGATCGTCAGCCGCGCCCGCTTCCGGGGCGCCTCGCTGGCCAGCGAGGAGCGGCTCGTCGCGAGCCTGCGCGCGGCGCGGCAGAACCCGCGCGTCCAGGGGGTCATCCTCCACGTCGACTCGCCCGGCGGCTCCGCGCTCGCGTCCGACAGGATCCACCACGAGGTCACCCGCCTCGCGGAGGTGAAGCCCGTCGTGGCATGCCTGTCGAACGTGGCGGCGAGCGGCGGCTACTACGTGGCGGCGGCCGCGCACGCGATCGTCGCGCAGCCGCAGACGATCACGGGGAGCATCGGCGTGGTGTCGGCGCGCTTCGCGCTCGGTCCGCTGCTCGAGCGCCTCGGCGTCTCGACCGACGTCGTGAAGCGCGGCGCGCGGGCCGACCTGTTCTCGCCGTCGCGCAAGCTCGACGCGGGGGAGCGGGCGGTGGTGGAGCGCGAGCTCGACGCGATCTATGCGGCGTTCCTCCGCGTCGTCGCCCGCGGCCGCCACCGCCCGGTCGAGGAGATCGAGCCGCTCGCGCAGGGGCGCGTCTACAGCGGCGCCGAGGCGCAGGCGCGCGGCCTCGTCGACATGCTCGGCGGGTTCGAGCGGGCGCTCCACGAGCTGCGCCAGATGATCGGGCCCAAGGCGGCCGCCATCGAGCCGGCCATCGTGCGCGCTTCACGGTACATCCCACCTCCGCCGCTGCTGCCGGCGCCGGTGCCCACGCTGCTCGAGCTCGTCGGGCTTCGCGGGATCGCCCAGGAGGTGGCGCTCGCCATCCACTGCGAGGGGGAGCGGGTGCTCGCGTACTGCGCTGAGGCCGACGATCTCGACTAGACGGCGACGGCCGGGCGGGGACGCGCCCACACGCCCGGCTCCATGGCTCCATGGAAGAGCTGGTGGTTGGTTGGGCGCATTCCCGGGAAGAGGCGGATTTTCTCTCGGGAGAAGCTGTGCGTAATCTGTGCGCCCGGTGGGTAGCACCTGTTCAGAACTGATCACAGAACGCTAGGAATCCCGTACCGAACAGAGAGGCCCTATATGTGGGCCCTGTTCGGACGGAGATCCCAACATGTAGCGGTTCTCCTTGACGCACGGACCGTTCGCGAGTTTGGATAGCAAGCGGTCAGGCGCTCCCGCATGTCAGCGCACGCCTTTCAGGCATGGCACCTGAAACTATGCTCACTGGTCTGAAGCCGGAACGTTTGAGCAGGTAGTAGGGGAGAAGCGACGAGACCTGTGGAGATCGAGGCGATGAGGCCTCGTCGTTCTCCAGGGAACTCTTTGTGCTTTCGGTAGGACCCGGGTCACCGCCAGGTGCGGTGGTTCACAGGAGGACTTGGAAATGGCCCAGTCGGCAGTTGTGGGTGACGGCGGTAAACTCCCCGCCGGGAACGGCAAGATGACGGCACGGACGAAGGAAGATGGGGGGGCTCGTCCGGTGACCGGTGGGGCCGCCAAGGCGCAGGTCAACGGCGCAGCCTCGAAGAAGGGCGCCAAGAAAGGGGCCTCGCGCCCCCGCGGGCTCGGGTTCGACCGGCGGTTCACGCACCGAGCCGCGGATCCCCTCGATGAGGTCACCTGGGAGCGCCGATCGAGCGTCATCACCAACCCCGACGGCTCGGTCGTCTTCAAGATGGAAGGGGCCGAGATCCCCGCCGGCTGGTCGCAACTAGCGACCGACATCGTCGTCTCCAAGTACTTCCGCAAGGCGGGGATCCACGGCAAGAAGGAGCTAGGCGAGACGAGCGTCCGCCAGGTCGTCCACCGGCTAGCGCGCACCATCCGCGAAGCGGGTGAGCACTTCGGTGGCTACTTCGCCTCGACGAAGGACGCGGACACCTTCGAGGCGGAGCTCGCCTACCTGCTCGTCCACCAGTACGGCGCATTCAATTCGCCCGTCTGGTTCAACTGCGGGCTCTACCACCGGTACGGCATCGAGGGGTCGGGCGGCAACTACGCCTGGAACGAGGCCTCGGCCGACGCGGGGAACGGGAGCGCCAACGGGAAGGCGTCCATGCAGCGGACGGGCGCTGCGGGCGCGGTCGACGACATGGTCGAGACCCGGAATGCCTACGAGCGGCCGCAGTGCTCCGCGTGCTTCATCCAGGCGGTCCAGGACGACCTGATGAGCATCTACGACCTCGTGAAGAGCGAGGCCCGGCTGTTCAAGTACGGGTCGGGGACGGGGACGAACTTCAGCGCGATCCGCGGGAAGCAGGAGAAGCTCTCAGGCGGCGGGACGAGCTCGGGGCTCATGAGCTTCCTCGAGGTGTTCGACCGCGCTGCCGGCGCGACCAAGAGCGGCGGCACGACGCGGCGCGCCGCGAAGATGGTCTGTCTCGACATGGACCACCCGGAGATCGTCGACTTCATCCAGTGGAAGGTCCGCGAGGAGAAGAAGGCGATGGCGCTCATCGGCGCGGGGTACCCCTCTGACTTCAACGGCGAGGCGTACCACACGGTGAGCGGGCAGAACTCGAACAACTCGGTGCGCGTGAGCGACGAGTTCATGCGCGCGGCGGCGACGGGCGCGGCGTGGGAGACGCGCTCCCGGACGACCGGCGAGGTCGTCGACACGCTGAGCTCCAAGGACCTCTGGCGCCAGATCGCCGAGGCGGCGTGGGGCTGCGCCGATCCGGGCGTGCAGTACGACACGACCATCAACCGCTGGCACACCTGCCCGAACACGGCGCGCATCAACGCCTCGAACCCGTGCTCGGAGTACATGTTCCTCGACGACTCGGCCTGCAACCTGGCGAGCCTGAACCTCACGAAGTTCCTCCGCGAGGACGGCTCGTTCGACATCGAGGGCTACCGCCACGCGGTGCGGGTGTTCTTCGTCGCGCAGGAGATCCTCGTCGACTTCTCGGCGTACCCGACCCGCGGCATCGCGAAGAACTCGCACGACTACCGCCCGCTCGGGCTCGGCTACGCCAACCTCGGCACCCTGCTGATGCTGCAGGGCATCCCGTACGACTCCGATCAGGGGCGCTCGGTCGCGGGCGCGCTCACCGCGATCCTCTGCGGCCACGCCTACCGGGTCTCGGCGGAGATGGCCGCCGCGAAGGGGCCGTTCGCCGGCTTCGCCAGGAACCGCGAGCCGATGCTCCGGGTGATGGGCATGCACCGCGACGCCGCCTACGCGATCGACCGCGACCGCTGCCCGGAGTCGCTCTGGCGGGCGGCGTGCGCCGACTGGGACGAGGCGGTCCGGATCGGGCAGGAGCACGGCTACCGCAACGCCCAGGCGACGGTGCTCGCCCCGACCGGCACCATCGGCCTCCTGATGGACTGCGACACGACGGGCATCGAGCCCGACTTCTCGCTCGTGAAGTTCAAGAAGCTCGCCGGTGGCGGCTACTTCAAGATCGTGAACCAGTCGGTGCCCGAGGCGCTCCGCCGGCTCGGGTACCCCGAGGCCGAGGTGCAGGAGATCGTCGCGTACGTCTCCGGCACGAACACGCTCCTGGCGGCGCCGCACGTGAACCGGGCGTCGCTCAAGGCGCGTGGGCTCACGAGCGACGACCTCGCGAAGGTCGAGGCCGCGATCCCCGGCGTCTTCGATCTGGATCTCGCCTTCGGCCCCTGGATCCTCGGCGAGGAGGCCTATGACAGGCTCGGCGTCTCCAAGGAGTCGCGGGCGCGCTTCGGCTTCTCGCTGCTCCAGCACCTCGGCTTCTCGGCCGCGGAGATCGAGGAGGCGAACGAGACGATCATCGGCCGCATGACGGTGGAGGGGGCGCCGCACCTGCGCGAGGAGCACTACGCGGTGTTCGACTGCGCCAACCGTTGCGGCAAGAAGGGCCGGCGGTACCTCGCGCCGATGGCGCACGTCCGCATGATGGCGGCCGCGCAGCCGTTCCTGTCCGGCGCCATCTCGAAGACCGTGAACCTGCCGAACGACGCGACGGTCGAGGAGGTGCAGCGGATCTACGAGGAGGGGTGGCGCCTCGGGCTCAAGGCGGTCGCGCTCTACCGCGACGGCTGCAAGGCGTCGCAGCCGCTCTCGTCGACCTCGAGCTCGAGCGACAGCAAGGAGAGCAAGGGCAAGGCCGACAAGGCCGAGGTCCCCGCGCCCATCGTCCAGGCAGCGACCGCGCTGGCGAGCCAGGCGCGGCCGCGCTCGCCCTCGGCGGCGGCGCCCGAGCGGTTCCGCCTGCCCAGGAAGCGCAAGGGCTTCACGCAGGAGGCGCGCGTCGGCGGGCACAAGATCTACGTCCGCACCGGCGAGTACGACGACGGGACGCTCGGCGAGATCTTCATCGACCTCCACAAGGAGGGCGCCGCGTTCCGCTCGATGATGAACTGCTTCGCGATGGCGGTGTCGATCGGGCTCCAGTACGGCGTGCCGCTCGAGACATTCGTCGAGCAGTACACCTTCACCCGCTTCGAGCCGCAGGGCATCGTCGAGGGGCACGACTACGTGAAGATGTCGACGTCGATCGTGGACTACCTCTTCCGCGTGCTCGGGGTCGAGTACCTGAACCGCTACGACCTCGCCCACGTCCAGCCGGTCAGCTCGGCCATGGAGGACCCTGTCGAGTCGCGGGCGCAGGAGAGCGGCGCGGCGTCGTTCTCGCAAACCGCGCCGGCCGCGGCGGCGCTGGTCGAGGGCGGGGGACGGACGGCGAGCGCGCTCGATGCGCAGCTCGAGGACATGATGGGCGACGCGCCGGTCTGCGACGGCTGCGGGCACATCACCGTGAGGAACGGGGCCTGCTACAAGTGCCTCAACTGCGGCAACAGCATGGGGTGCAGCTGAGCGGCGACGGGCGGGGGTGGGGGTGACGAGGGAGGGGCCGGCGGGGGGCCCTCCCACGAACTCGCGCCTTTTGGTGGCTGTTGCCTCGTGAACGGGGGGAGACGGGTCTGAGGGGGTTCGCTGCGATGCGGGCCGGCGCTCGGGTTCGTGGGGCCCTCCCCCGCCGGCCCCTCCCTCGTCACCCCCACCCCCGCCGACTCGGGGGGGAAGGGGGGCGGGGGCGATCGCCGAGCGTTTGGGGTGATGGGGTGAGGCGGGCGCGGGAGCGCGGCGGGTGGGGCCGTACGGGCTTGTACTCGGGCAGCCGTATGGATGCGCTCGGAGAAGCTTTGTAGAAGACGGGCATGATCCGGTCGCGTTCGTCCATCGCCTTTGTCGTTCTTGTCTGCAGCATCCTGTCGAGCTCCTGCCGGAAAGAAGAAGCAGAGCCGGAGACAATCCCCGCGCCTACGCCGACGGTCGCGCCTGTGGCGGCCGATCCGGTGCCGGCGGCGACGCCCGCTGCGACCCCGACGGCGGCGGCGACGCAGGAGCCCGCGGCGGCTCAGGAGCCGGCCGCGGCGGCTTCCGCCGGGGCTGCGGCGGCAGCGGATGCTGGGACGGCGACGGGCGAGGGGGCGACGGGGACGGGGACGGGGACGTCACGCGGGGGAGGCGCCTCCATCCAGGCGTGCTGCACGGCGCTCCACGCGGTCGCCACCAAGTCGGGGAAGTCGCCGGAAGCGAAGTCGAAGGCGGCGACGGCATCGCATCTCTGCGCCGGGATCGAGAAGCTCGTGAAGAGCGGGAAGACCCAGCGCGCCAAGGCGCTGACCCAGATCCGAGCGAGCCTCGCAGGGACCACGCCGCCCGCCGAGTGCAACTGAACGGTGACGAACGCTGACGAACGGTGACGCCACGCTGGCGGATCGGCGGCAGCCAGCGCAGGCACGCGCTGGGGTGACCCGCCGCGAGCCCGCCGTGCCCGGGAAGCTCAGCTACCGAGCGAGCGAGCGCGTGCAGCCGTTCCTGCAGCGTGTGTAGGCTGCCCGCATCACGTCGATCCTCGACGAGGGAGACCAACGATGGCGCACCTGCACACTTCAGGTCCGTGGCTTCGAGCTACCCGTCTCATGACCCACACCGCAGCGCTGGCTTCCGCGGGGGCGCTGCAGCTACCCGCGTGCAGCGGCGGCGAGCCCGAGGGCTCGCTGGCAGAGTCGTCCTTGCCGCTCGTCACCTTCTGGGAAGACGACTGGGCTCGCAGCGACGTCGATGTCGGCGGCGCATGCACCAGCGGCGCCGAGTGCTCCGCTACCTTCACCGGCTTCACCTGCGATGACGTCAACCACCGCTGGCTGACGAACGCGTCGAGCCTGGCGCTCGGCGAGTGCACCGTCGCCGGGCCCAACAGCTGCCTCGCCACCGAGCCCTCGGCGAACTTGCTCTATTTTCACGGTGAAGACCGCTGGCCCACGGGCGGCTGGGAAGGTCTGCCCCTCTATTCTCAGCAGATCTTCGACAAGGATGGGTACATCAGCGTCGAGGTCACGGCGCGCGCGTACTGCGGGCCAGACCCGGCGGCCGACGCCTGCTTTGCCGGCGTGGTGCTCTACAACGGCGAATCGAACTACCGCCAGATCGCCTACGTCGGCGACGGCGGCGCGATGAAGCTCTGGCGATATGCCGGAGGCTCCTGCGACCCGTCCGAGCTGTTGAGCGTGACGCCGAATACCTGGCACAAGCTGCGCCTCGACTACTTCGGCGGCGACGGCGGGAAGTGGGTGTATTACGTCGACGACATCGTGCGGGCCATCGAAGCGCCTGGTCTGCCGGGGGCGCTCTTGCTCGACGATCCGCGGGTCGCCTTCATCTTCGTCGGCGGGTCCGATGGCAAGTACGTCGAGGGCGCGCTGCAGCCCGTCAGGGTGTGGACGGGCGACAACGAGACCCAGTCGCAATCTTCGCGGGTCGACGGCTACGGCATCACCAACACCATCTGGTACGCGCAGGAAATCCTGTCACCAGGGGCGAACGTGGCGCGCGCTCGACTCTTCTTCGGCCCCGCCGGGCAGCAGGTCGTGGTCAGCGCCTTCACCGACAATGGCGGCAAGCCCGGCGTGTTGATCAACGAGACGTCGTACACAACCGATCGAGCGGGCGAGCAAGACGTGCCGGTCTGGGTGCCAGGCAGCTATCCCAAGATCTGGCTGGTCGTGCGCGGTCAAACCAGCGCGATGGCCGATATCGGTACCTCGGCGCCCGGTTCGAACCCCTACTCGGGCCGTCTGCTCGTCTCGGGGAACGCCGGGGCCACCTGGTCGACCGCGACGCGCGATCTGTTCTTCACGCTTTACACCCGCTAGCTCAGCCGGACCCGCCACGGTGTGGTGGAGCATCATGCACCAGGCTGCGTGGCCTCGACCTGGGGGGAGCGGAGCTTCGTGCACTGCTGGTGGATGCCAGGAGCGGGACTCCACCCGGAGCCCGGTCAGCACGTCACGCGAAGTGGTCGTATCCCCGCACCTCGACGCTCGTCGCGTGCCCGTCCGGCCCGAGCAGCGCCACGTCGCTCGCGCCCTCCTCGCGCGGCGCGCAGCGGCCGATCGCCACGAAGCCGGCGAGCTCGCCGACATCGGGGCCCGCGACCACGACCGCGTAGTCCTCGCCGCCGTAGAGCGCGAGATCCAGGGCGTCCACGCCGAGCAGCGCGGCGGCGTCGCGGAGGTCGGCGCTCACGAGCGCCGCAGGATCGAGCAGAGCGCGCACGCCGCTCGCGCGCGCGAGGTGCGCCACGTCCGCGACGAGGCCGTCGGAGACGTCGATCGCTGCGCGGGCGCGCGCCGCCGCGCGGAAGCCCGCGTCGATGCGCGCCACCGGGCGGCGGAACGCACGGATCGCCTGCTCGGCCGCGGCGCTGGCCGGCGGGATGCCGCGATCGAGCAGCGCAAAGCCGGCCGCGGCGAGGCCGATCGGACCGGCCAGCGCGAGCGCGTCGCCGGGCCGCGCGCCGTCGCGCCTGAGCGGCGCGGCCGCGACGCCGAGCGCCGTCGTGGTGATCGAGATCTCGCCGCCCCGCGAGAGATTCCCGCCGATGACCGCCGTGCCGATCTCGTCGCACGCGGCGCGCTGACCCCTCGCCAGCGCGCCGAGCTCGTCGTCGCTCACGCTCGGGGGAAGCACCAGCGCGGCCAGCAGGCCGACCGGGCGCGCCCCCATCGCCGCGAGATCGCTCGCCGCGGCCATCGTCGCGCGGTAGCCGAGATCCTCGAAGCCCAGGAGATCGCGCCGGAAATGGACGCCCTCGACGGCGCTGTCGACCGTCCAGACGAGCGGCTCCGGGGCGCCTGGATGGGCCCCGTCCCGCGGGGCCACGGGCGCGAGGATCGCAGCGTCATCGCCGATGCCGCACAGAACATGATCGCCCGCAGCGCCTCCGAGCACGGCGCGCAGCATGTCGATGCGCTTCCACTCGGAGCGCTCGCTCATTGGAAGATGGGCGGCAGGACGCTGTTCGCCGGCGAGCCAGCGACCGTGGGCAGCTTGACCACGAACACGGTGCCGCGTGGCTCGTTCGGCTCGATGCGGACCGTGCCGCTGTGCGCCTCGACCAGGCGCTTGACGATCGAGAGACCCAGCCCCGTGCCGCCGTGCTCCCGGGTCGAGCTCTGATCGATCTGGTAGAACGGGTCGAATACCTTCAGCCGCTCGCCGGCAGGGATGCCGATGCCCGTGTCCACGACGCGGATCTCGACCGCCTGCTGAAGGGGCGCGACGAGCACCAGCCCGGGGAGGTCCTCCATGTCCTCGCTCACGGCGCGCGCGACGAGCAGCACCTCGCCCCCCGCCTCCGTGAACTTCACCGCGTTCTCGACGAGGTTGATGAACACCTGCCGCAACCGGTCGCCGTCCCCCAGCACCGGCGGGAGATCGTCCTCGGCCTGGATCCGGAGCTCGACGCCCTTCTTCGAGGCGGCAGGCGCGATGGTCGACGCCGCCTCGACGAGCACCGGGCCGACGGCCACCTCGGTGCGATGCACGATCAACGTGCCGCTCTCCAGCTTCGAGAGGTCCAGGAGGCTCATGATGAGCCCGAGCAGCTGCTCGCTCTTCGACCGGATCGTATCGATGAACTCACGCTGCTCATCGGTCAGAGGCCCGCCGATGCCCTCGGCGAGCATCTCGCTGTACCCCATGATCGACGTGAGCGGCGTCCGGAGCTCGTGCGACACCGTGGCCAGGAAGTTCGACTTGAGCCGGTCGAGCTCCTTCAGCCGCTCGTACGCCTGCTCCAGC
The DNA here is from genome assembly GCF_051521405.1 of Sorangium sp. So ce726. NCBI lineage: Bacteria > Pseudomonadati > Myxococcota > Polyangiales > Polyangiaceae > Sorangium > Sorangium sp. So ce726. Next base: position 555,169 of record NZ_CP150349.1, read on the forward strand.
TCGGCGTTCTTCTGCGACAGCTCACGGAAGCTCTCGCGGATCGACGCGACGTGCATCGTCGAGGTGAGGAGCGATTTGTGCCCGCTGAACAGGATCAGATCGAGGACCGAGCGGAGGTGGTCCGCGATCGCGCCGAGCCGCTCCGGCCGGAGCCGCGGCATCCGCAGCCGCCCCTCCGCCGCAGGCGCGAGATCGAGCTGGGACGCCGCCTCGATCTGCGCGGCAGGGGGCTCGTCGAGGCCGTCGGGGAGGTAGGGGCCCAGGATCGACCGGCCGATCGCACGCCCGTCGTACTCGATCGGGAACACCTGGTAGAGCGCGCCCTCGAAGCGGGGATCCGCGACCTCGCTGCCGGCCGACGCGCCTTGCTTTGCCGTCCGATCCGCCGGCGCGACGCTGGCCCGCCGGCCTTCCTGATCGCCGCCGGTCAGGCTGCTGAGCGGCGGGAGCGGCGCGAGCGCGCCCGACTCCGCGAGCGTGGCGCCGTTGATCGATTGGATCCGGATCGGCAGGCCGAACAGCTTGTGAAATGACGCCGCCATCTCCCCGAGGGCCTGGCGATCCACGAGATCCTCGAGCGAGAGCGGGCCGATGCCGACCAGGTCGACCATCGGCGCCGCCGCGGGGGGAGGCAGCGTCGAGGGCTCATGCGCGCTGGGCGCGCCGTCGCGCTTCGAGGAGCTGGGCCCGTCCGCGACGCGCGCCGACGGCATCGGCGCGGAGCCCGGCATGCTGAGGAGATCCTCGTCGTCGAGGCCGAAATCCGCCGGCGTCCCCTTGTGGGCGTCGGGCCTCATGGAACGATCCGGGAGCTCTTCTCGAGGCTGCCGCCCATTCGTCTCGCCAGGAGGTCGTTCACCGAGCTCGTCACCCCGAGCTGGCGCGCCGCGCTGTTCAGGAGCTCCTCGCCGCTGATCGACAGCCGCTTCGAGAGCTGGTGCGTCTGATCGAGCGTCTCCCACGTGAGGTGGAGCAGGCCCATGAGCGTCTCCACCGTGCCCACGCCGCGGGTCGCGACGGCCTTGTACACCGGCTCCTTGCCCCGCGCGGCGAGCCGCGCCAGCTCCTCGTCGCTCCGGATGTCGGGCAGGTCGCGCTTGTTGAACTGGATGACGAGCGGCATCCTCGCGAGATCGAGGCCGTTCTCTCGCAGGTTCTGGCGGAGGTCGAAGAACGCCTCGGCGTTGCGCTGCGTCTCGGAGATCTGCGAGTCGGCGATCAGCGCGACCCCGTCCGCGCCCTGGAGCACGAGCCGCCGCGTGGCGGCGTGCATCGGCTGGCCGGGCACGGTGAACAGCTTGATGCGGAGCGAGACGTCGCCGTCCTTCGCGCGGAAGGTGAGCGGCAGGAGATCGAAGAACAGCGTGCGATCGTCCTGCGTCTCGAGCGTCATCAGCCGTCCACGAGCGTCGGACCCGGCGAGGCCATGCAGCGAGACGAGGTTCGTCGTCTTGCCGCTGAGCGCCGGGCCGTAATAGACGAGCTTGATCGTCACTTCACGGGCTGCGAAGTCGAGCTGCACGGCCGCATTCTCGCATGAGCGCCCGACGGTTGGATATGGTCACGGCGCATGGCGGAGGAGGCCGGGCTGGGCCGGATCTCCTCCCTTGTCAGGAGGCATGCGCCCCGCTCAGGCCGAGCCGCCGGGCGCGTTGGGCACGCTGGACACGGGCGGAGGGATCGGCCTGCTCTCACCGTTTTCGACGGTCCAGAGCGCGCTCCGCAGCCCCTCCAGGCGCGACGTCAGCGCCTGGAGCGCCTCGGCCTGGGCGTCGCACGCCTTCAGCTGGCTCTCGCTGTTCGGCTCGGCCTGGACCCGCTCCTCGCGCGCCGCCTTGAGGACCTCGATGACCTCCCGGTGCAGCTCCTGGCCGGCCGTGACCACCCATGCGTCGAGCCGGCTCGCGAACTCCTGGATCATCTCATCGAGCTTCGGCCCGATCCGGGTGGCGGCCTCGCGCAGCGCGATCGGCGCCATCTCCTTCGCCTTCTTGCGGGTCTCGGCCTCGACCTTCTCCTTCACGTACACGGCCAGGACAGGCGCCGCGAGCGCCAGGATCCCGCCGAGCAGGGCGTTCGTGAACATCACGCCGAGGCCGATGGTGAAGAGCGCGAAGACGCCGACATCGTAGCCGAACGTGTCGACCTCGACGTTCGGCGTCTTCACGTCGCCGCCGAGCGCCTCGCTGACCCGCTTCGCCACGTCGTGCGCGTCCTCGCGCACGAGCGCGATCGTCTTCTCGGCGAGCGCCTCGAGCGCCGTGGCGATCTCCTTCGTCTCGGCCTGCGCCCACTCGGCGAACGTGCGCTCCAGGAACGCCCCGAGGTAGACCTTGATCTCGTCGGTGTGGGCCTCGTCGATGATCGCCGGGAGCTGCCGGAGCACATCGTCGACGAAGCGATCCAGGTCGCGGTGCACCCACGCCCGGATCGCGCTCACCTCCTCGCGAATGCCGGCGCGCCGCTCCTCGATGGTGCGCGACTGGCCGGCCAGATCCTTCTCGATCATCTCGATGCGGCGGCTGAGCTCCTCGCGCGACATCGCGGTCGCCCGCCGCCGCGCGTCCACGCCCTTGCCGAGCAGGCGCGCGGACTCGAGGCCCTCGCCGAGCGCGTTGTCGAGCAGGATGCGCCCGCGCTCCTCGGCGAGGAACCGGGTCAAGTGATCGAGCAGCTCCGGCATCCCGCTGCCGGGCCGATCACCCTCCAGCGCCCGCTCGCTCGAGATCGGGAAGACCACGGGCGATTTGACGAGCTTCCCGAGCTCGCTCCGGATGTAGGCGAGCGCCTCGACCTCCTCGTCCTGGCTCCAGATGTCGCGCTTCGTCACGACGAACAGGATCTTGTCGCGCGACTGGCCGAGCAGCTTCTCCTGGAGGAAGACCCGCTCGCTCTCCTTGAGCGGCTGGCCGGCGTCGATGAGGAACAGCACGGCGTCCGACCGCGGGATGTAGCTGTAGGTGATGTCCGCCCGCTGGAGCGAGAGGTCGTTCACCCCGGGGGTGTCGACGAGGACCACGCGCTCGCGCAGGAGCTCGGCCGGGTACCCCACCTCGAGGAACTTCACCTCGCCGGCGCTCGACGAGCGCTCTCCGCCGACGGTGAAGGCCCGCACGTCCTCGAACGGCAGGCCGGTGCGCTCGCCCGACGCGTAGACCACCTCGGCGCGCGGATCGGCCGCGTACTCGAGGTGGTGGATCACCGCCGTCGTCGGCGTCACGCCGACGGGGAGGATCGAGGCGCCGAGCAGGGCGTTCACGAACGTCGTCTTGCCGTGGTTGAACTCGCCGACCACGACGAGGTGGAACCGATCGGCGTCGAGCTTCTTCACGAGATCGTTCGTGATGCGCGTCGCGACGCTCTTGGCGCCGAGGGACTCGGCGAACGTCACGAGATCCCTGAGCGCCCCGGTCACGTCGTCTTTGCGGCTGTGGAAGGATTCGAGCATGTGCGTCTACCTCGGCCTTGCGCCTTGCCAGGAGCAGGAGCCCCTCAGCCCCAGATCTTGATAACTTCGTGCACCTTCTCGTCGACCTCCTCCATGGAGAGGCCGCTCGCGCCGAGCCCGGCGTGGCGCTTGTAGAGCTCGCTCTCGGCGAAGGCCCGGAGCGCGAGGACGCGCTTCGGCAGCCACGGGTGGCTGGCCGTGAACTCGGCGAACCTGCCGACGCCGCCCTTGCCCTCCTCGTGCTGGGCGATGAACGCCTCGAGGTTGAGCTCCTCGTACAGCTTGGTCGAGCCGAGCGCGAGCTTGGTGAGCGCGCGCGTCGAGACATCGAGGCTCTTCGCGCAGAGCAGGCCGGCGCGGTCGCAGGTGACCTCGGCCCGGCGCGACCAGCCGGAGAGCGCGAGCATCGCCGGGCCGACGATCCACTTCACGAAGACCGACGCCATCCGCGTCAGGTAGTGCATGGCGGTCAGGTAGACCACGTGGCTGTTGTGGATGTGGCCGCACTCATGGCCGATGACGCTGAGCAGCTCGTCGTCGGTGAAATGATCGACGAGCGCCGAGTGCACCATGATGAACGAGTCGTCGTTCGTCCCGTAGGTGGCCGCGTTGAGGGTGGGGCTGTTGACGATGTAGATCGTCGGGGTCGCGATCCCGAGCGTCTCGGCGCAGTGGACCGCGAGCTTGTGGACGCGCGGGAACTGAGCGGGGCCGACCTTGACGGCGTGGCCGAGCAGCTCGTTCTTGCCGACCGTCTTGAACAGCCTGACCGCGGCGGTCACGGCGAGCTCGACCGGACGCATCTTCTCGAAGGCGAGCCGCGTGTTCTTGTCGGACACGTAGGCATACGCGTTGCCCGCGCCGTCCCCGCCGCCCGCGCGCTGGCCCTTCCGTCTCTCGATGAAGCCCTTGAAATCGAGCGTTCCGACCTGTGCCATTCGGCGAAGGTAACGGTCAGGCCGGGACCGCGCAACGCCGCCATCGTCAGGCGCAGCGAAGTTAACGCAAAATCACAGACGACCTCCGCTCACATCTGAATCAGACGGCAAGTAGACGCTGATCAGACGGCACTCAGACAGCAATCAGACAGCGGAAGACATCTGGCGCGGGCTCGATGTGGACCGGGCGCGATTCCGACGCGGGTCAGACGCCGAGCAGCGCGAGGAGCCCTTCCGGGCCGAGGCGCTCGAGCGTCCGCTGCCGCGCAAGGAAGCGCCGGAAGTCCTTGTAGACACCGCTGCCCTTCGGGCGGAGCTCGAAATCGGTGATGCGCGTGATGGAGAACCTCAGCGCCGCGATCACGCTCTCGTGGAACAAACGGTCGCGCTCCTCGGTTGAGAGCGGCCGCACCGCCGTGTAGCCGGCGGCGAGGGCGGACACGAGAGCCGGGTCGAGATCGTCGCCGAAGCACCACGCGAGCATCGTGACGGCGAGGTCGAACGCGGCGCTCCCGCGCGAGGCGCTCTCGAAATCGAGCAGCGCCGAGATCTCGCCGGCCTCCCAGAGCACGTTGTCGCGGAAGAGGTCGCCATGGATCAGCGTCTGGGGGCCGGGGGTCCGCGGCGCCGCGGCGCGGATCCGTTCGAGCCGGCCGGTGAGCTCGTCGACGGCGGCGGCCACGTCGGGCGGGAGAGCCGGGGCGGGAGCCGTCGACTTCGCGCCCGCGGCGGGCGCAGGGGAACGGAGCCCCTGGAGCCGCTGGTCGAGGCCGTCGAGGTCGAACCGGCTGGCGTTCGCCCCCTCGAACGAGGCGCCGACGAGGTGCACCCGCGCCAGGGCCGCGCCGACGCGGCGGGTCGCGTCCGGCGTGACGCGCGCCTGGCAGAGCGACGTGCCCGCGACCCACGGGAACAGCGCGACCGGCTTTCCAGCGTGCTCCGCGACGAACGCGGCGCCCTCCGACCCGATCGCGGCGTCGCGGCGCCGGAGCGGCTGCGGGGTGGCGACGCCCCCGGCCGCGAGGTGCTCGAGCATGCGCGCTTCGCGTGACGCCGCCCCGAGCTGCTGCTCCTCGTAGACCCGCAGGAACACCTGTCCGTGGCCGTCGGCGAGCGTCAGCGCGAAGTTGGAGTTGACGCTCCCGGCGAGGAGGCCGCGCACGTCGGCGATCTCCAGGCCGTAGAGCGCGCCGATGCGGCGGGCATCCGCGAGCGAGAGAGGGGTCAGGATAGCCATCGCGGCGCAGGGTAGCCTCGTCTCGCGCGCGACCTCTACAGGAACCTGGAGGAGCGCGCCGAGCGGGAGGCGAGGAGGGACGGGGAGCAACGGAAGGGGGACGAGCGATGAGAAAATGCGCGCTCCGCACGAAGATCCGCGGTGCCCCTGGTCGCGGACCGGCCCTGCGTGCGTTATGAAATCGAGGGAGCGGGAGCGACATCCCCCTTCGACTATCGAATGCCCACCCTCTACGGAAACACCACCGGACTCAGCCCCCAGGCCACCAAGACCCTCGAGCGCATCTACCGCCGCAAGGTACCGCTCGCCAGCATCGCCACGCCCGAGCTCATCAAGGCGCTCGCCGAGGCGTCGCATGAGACGGGGCGCCAGGTCGGCGCGCTGGTCCACCGCTCGGGCGAGATCGACTACGTCATCGTCGGCGACGCGACCCGGCTGATGCTGCCGGACATCGGGCGCCTCCGCGCCGCGCAGGGCCGCTTCAGGGCGCTCCGGCTCGTCCACACGCACCTCTTCAACGAGCCGCTCACCCGGGACGATCTCGTGGATCTCGTCCGTCTCCGGCTCGACCTGGTCGCGGCCGTGCAGCTCACCCCGCAGGGCGAGCCGCGGACACTCCAGTACGCGTACAACGTGCCGGTCCACGGGAAGGAAGCGGTCACGGTGACCGTGGACGAGGCCGAGGGACGCGGCGACAGCCGCGGGGAGGCGGCGCTGCCGTATCGGACCGTGGGCCCCGTCGCGATCGGCCGCGCCGACGTCGATTTCGGCGCGCTCATCCAGGCGCTCGAGGACGAGTTCACGAAGCGGTCGCGCACGCGGTCGGTCGCGGCGAAGGACGGCCGCGCGATCCTCGTCCACGTCGCCGAGAAATCCAAGGTGGGCGCGCTCGCCCGGGCCGAAGAGAGCCTGCGCGAGCTGACCGAGCTCGCCGGCACCGCGGGCGTCGACGTCGCGGACACGGTCCTCCAGCTGCGCGATCGGCTCGACCCGCGGCTCGTGCTCGGCAAGGGCAAGCTGGACGAGGTCGTGCTGCGCGCCTCGGAGCTCGACGCGGAGACGCTGGTCTTCGACCGGGATCTGACGCCCTCCCAGGCCTCGGCGATCGCGAAGCACACGGACCTCAAGGTGCTCGACCGGACGCAGCTCATCCTCGACATCTTTGCCCAGCGGGCCGAGTCGTCGGACGGCAAGCTCCAGGTCGAGCTGGCGCAGCTGAAGTACACGCTCCCTCGCCTCGGGCAGAAGGACGACTCCCTGTCCCGCCTGACGGGCGGCATCGGCGGGCGCGGTCCGGGCGAGACAAAGCTCGAGATCGGGCGCCGCCGCGCGAAGGAGCGCGTCAGCTTCCTGGAGGCGCAGCTGAAGCGGCTCTCCCGCCAGCGCGAGCAGCGCCGCCGACGCCGCGCCCGGCTCGGCGTGCCGGTGGTCTCGATCGTCGGCTACACGAACGCCGGCAAGAGCACGCTGCTGAACACGTTGACCGGCGCCGACGTGCTCGCCGAGAACAAGCTGTTCGCGACCCTCGACACCCGCTCGAGGCGGCTGCGCTTCCCCGAGGAGCGCGAGGTGGTGATCACCGACACCGTCGGCTTCATCCGGGAGCTACCGAAGGACCTGTTCTCCGCCTTCCGGGCGACGTTCGAGGAGGCCGCCGACGCCGACCTCCTGCTCCACGTCGTGGACGCGAGCGATCCCGCGCGCGACCAGCACATCGAGACGACCGAGGCGCTGCTGACCGAGCTCGATCTCATCGGCATCCCCCGCATCGTGGTGTTCAACAAGGCGGACCTGATCGCCCCGGCGGAGGGGCGGCGGCTGCTCCTCGGGCACCCGGATGCGGTGGTCCTGTCCGCCACGGACCGGGAGACGACGCGGGAGCTGCTCGCGAAGCTCGCGGAGCGGCTCAAGAGCCGCTGGGAAGAGGCCGCGATGGTGCCTGCCTACGAGGTGGAAGCCGCGGAGGGCGAGCTCGGGGACGGCGGGCTGTTCGAGGGGGAAGCCGAGTCGATGACGGTGCTGGGTCCGCCTTCGAGCTCCGGGGCAGGAGAGATCAGCTCGCGTGTGAGAGGGACGTTCGAGGCGTGAGCTCCGCCGGGCTCCCTGGGGAGCCCGGCGGAAGCCCGGGAGAGCTCAGGGCGTCTCCGGGATCTCGTCACACGTGAAGAGGGGGCTGGGGAGGCACTTGCCGCTCGCGCACTGGTCGTCCGTGGTGCACTCCTCGCCACCCACCAGCTTGCAAGCGCCCTTGCCATCGCACGCGTTGATGCCGCTGCAGTCCGCCTCGTCCTCGCTGCCGAGCGGGATGTTCGAGCACGTACCCTCCGACCCCGCTACGTTGCAGGCCATGCACGCCGTGTCGCAGGCGGCGTTGCAGCAGACGCCGTCAACGCAGAGCCCGGTGGCGCACTCGCTCGCTTCCGTGCACTCCACGCCGTTCGCGGGCTTGCACTCGCCCGCGGCGTCGCACGCCTGGCCCTCGTCGCAGCCCAGGTCCTCCGTGCCGGCCGCGGCCAGCACGCAGGCGCCGTCTGCGCACTCGTGGCACTTCGCGCAATGCGTGTCCTCCGTGCACTCGGTGAAGCAGGCGTCGGCCTCCGGATCGCAGGCGAACTCCTCGCACTCTTTCTCCTCGCCGGGCCCGCACTCCACGCTCTCACCGTCGCAGGTGCCGCGGCTCGTCTCGACGCCCTCGGAGCACGTCGCCTCGCCGCACTCCGTCTCGGCCTTCGACGGGCCGCACGTGCCGTCGTCGCCCGACGCCTTGAGCGCGGCGGTGCAGGCGTCGCACTCCGCGTCGCAGGCGGCGTCGCAGCAGACGTCGTCGGCGCAGAAGCCGCTCGTGCAGTCTGTGGCTGCGGTGCACGCCTTGGCGGTGTCGCACTTCGGGCAGATGGAGCCGCCGCAGTCGACATCGGTCTCTTCGTTGTTCTTCTTGCCGTCAGAACATCCGTCGTCGGGGACGTCCTCGTCCCCTGGGATGCGCGAGCGATCGACCGAGGCGATGAGCTCGCAGCCCATCCCGAGAGCCGAGAGCGCGCCAGCGCAGAGCGCCATCGCGAGAAGGTGCTGTTTCTTCCACATAGTAGTCCCCTTAGAAGGTAAACCGCGCGGCGGCGCCGCCGCCTGTCGGGCTGACGAACGGAGTGACGAACGCCTTCTTCGTCACGCTCGACGCTGCGGCCTTCGCCTGGGCCGGGTCGTCGCTGAGGAGCAGGACCGCGCCGGTGACCCCGAACGTGAGCGCCACCGCGAAGGACATGTCCGCGATGAGCGCGAAACGATCGACCTTGTCCGCGGTCTTGGTCGTCGGGGCGTCATCGAAGTCGCTCTTCGCGCCGAGCGCCTGGATGCCGAAGATCGTCCCGACCACCACACCGGCGCCGGCGAGCCCGAGGGTGACGTAGGCCGGCACCGGCGAGCGCGGCTCGATCGGCGCTGCCGGCGGCGGCGGCTGCGCGGGCGGCACCTCGGCGGGCGGCGGCGGGGTGGGGGGCTGGGCCGGCGTCGCAGCGACCGGCGCGGGCGCCTGCGGCGTCAGCGTGACGTTGACCTCGCGCGCCTCGGCGAAGGTGACGTCGAGCTCCTGGCTCGCGTCGGCGAACCCTTCGGCAGAGACGGTGAGGGTGTGCTTGCCGGGCGGGACCGAGAGCTCCTTGCCGGTCTGGGCCACACCGTCGACCGCGACCTTGAGGCCTGGCGGCGTCTCCGGGACGGTCGCGACCTTCACCTTCGCCGGCGTCTTCTTCAGGGCCTCGACGCGCGTCTGCCCCTCGGCGATCTTCTCCTTGAACTTCTCGGCGTCCGGCTTCGAATCGAGGAACGCCTGCCAGGCCGCGACGGCCTCGGTGACGAGGCCCTGCTTGTCGAGCGAGAGAGCGAGCTTGTACTTCGGTGCGGCGCCGGGCACGTACTCGTCCGCCTGGCGATACAGGTCGGCCGCGACGGTGTACTCGCCCTTGTCGAACCTGGCCTCGGCCTCCTTGTAGAGCTTCTTCGCCTCGTCCTTCTTCTGCTTCTCGGTCAGCGCCTTCTTCGGCTTGGTGGTGGTCACCTTCGTCGCGGGCTCACCGGCCTTCGCGGGAGCCGCCGTCGCGGGCGTACCCGCCTTCGCGGGAGCCGCGGCCGCGGGCGGCGTCGCGCCGGCTGCGGGAGGTGTCGCGCCTGCCGCAGGCGGCGTCGCAGCGGGGGTGGGCGCCTGCGCCGCGGATGCAGCTGGCTTCGCAGGAGCCGCCGCGGCGGCCGGCTTACCTGCCGGGGGCGCTGCCGGCTTGGCATCCGTCTGCGCAGATGCCGGACTGACGCTCGTCAGCGTCAGGAGCCCAGAGACCATCGCCGCCGAGGTCAACATCGTCAGCCGGCCCGATCGTGAACGCATACCGTAAGCCCTCCTCCGCGGATAGTGTCGCGTGGGCGCCCACTTAAGCCTTGAAGGCCGCTCTACACAAGGGGTTTCGCGTTCATCCGGGGGCGCGCGCCCTCTCGTTCGCGCCCCCGCCGCGCCCCCCCGCTCCGGCGCGGCCTCCTCGGACATCAAGGCTCGTCGCCTCGCTCCAGCCATGCAGGGAACCGGAGGCTCGCCTCCAGCCCGAAGCCCAGGGTCGCCTGGCGCATGCGCGCGGCCCGCTCGGGGCCCCGAGGGAGGCTCTCGCGGAGCCTCCGCAGCGCCTCGATGTAGCGGGCGAACCGAGGATCCGAGAAGAGGGCGCCCAGGTCCTCCCGGATGCGCCGTATCGTTCCAGGGCTGACGCCATGGCTGCTGAAGCTCATCGTCAGTCCGGAGGCAGAGACCACCGAAGGATTGGCGAAGTTCGACACCTCCGGGCGATCCAGCGTGCAGACGAGGCGCCCGGCGCCCGCGAGCTCTCGGTGGAGGCGCCGTGAGAGCGCCTCGTCGCCCGGCACGAGGAACACGATCGCCGCCCCGGCGAGGTCGCCCTCCACGAACGCTCGCCGGTGCAGATCGAGCCGCCCCTCCCGGCTGGCCCGCTCGATCGACCCGTCGACCTGCCCTGGCGCGACGACGGAGACGCGAGCGCCCGCCGAGAGGAGGCGCTCCACCGTGTACGGCGCCTCGCCGTCCGCGCCGATGACGAGGGCCCGCTGGCCGTTGAGATCGAGCGCGATGGGGAAGAGGCGCATGGGGGTGGAGCCGACACGAACGCGGGGGCCGGGCGGCGATTGTAGACCGACGCGCCGCCCGACGGGTGAGGGGCGTGACGGCGAGCGAGGGCGCGGCGCGCGCGGCTCAGCGGCCGGGAGACCTCTGGGGTTGGGGAGGGGGAGGCGGGCTGGGCGGTGGCACCGGGGGTAAAAAGGGCTGCGTGCGGAAGGCGAGCCTCCGGTCGGCACTGCCGATGCGCGTCACGAACAGGCCGACGAAGGAGCCGAACAGCGAGTCGCCGGGCCCGATCGCCGTCGAGCCGGGCGGCCGGGTCACCCACCGCTTGATGCGATCGAGCATCTCGGCGCTCATGGGGTTCACCTCGACCAGCACGGCGACGAAATAGCGGCTGCCGTCGCGGACGAGCGATCGCTCCACGAGCGGCATCCGCCGCGCTTCGGCGCAGTTGCGGAGCACGCCCTCGACGTTGATCGCGACCGTGCTCGACTGACCTCCGGCCTGGATCAGCTGGATCCGGAACACCTCATCCCAGAGGTCGTAGACGATCCGGCAGCTCTTGGCGGCGAGCGCGACAGGGTTGCCCCCGCTCTCGTGGAAGAGGTAGCCGCGCATCGTGATGACGGTGGGGAGCCCGCTGAGCAGCTTCTTCGAGATCTCGCTGTCGACGACGTCGCGGAAGCCCACGGTGAGCTGCACGATCGTCTTGTCGAGCGTCAAGCTCGCCACCCGGGTGGGCAGCGCGGCCGGCGCGCCGAGCGCCTGCTGCGCGTCCGCGTCAGCGATCTCCTTGGACCCCTGCCCCTCCTGGGCCATCGACCAGCTCGCTCGGAGGGCGAGCGTCGCGAGCAGCGCGATCCCGAGCCAGCGCGCCGCGCCGCGGCCGAGCGCCACGAGCGCTCGCCGCGCCTCTCGGAGGTGCCAGGCACGGCGGCTACCGCCCGCGCGCCGCGCATCGCGCGCCGCGCGCTTCGGTCCGCGATGTGCACGAGAGCAGATCGAGCAGATCGAGCAGATCATTTCCGCTCACCGCGCCGCGCCGGGATCAGCCCGAGCAGGTTCGAGAACGCGAGCGTCACCCCGCCGACCGCCGTGTCGACCCGCAGACCGAGGTTGTAGGTGATGTCCACGGGCACGCGGGCGAAGCCCTCGTATCCGGTCGGCGCATCGGTGAACTCGCGGCGCGTCGCGAGGCCGTACAGGCCCGCGGCGCCGAAGAGATCGACGCCGTAGATGGAGCCGCGGCCAGCGTAGACCGGGATCCGGTACTCCGCCTCGAGCTTCGCGGCGAAGTCCCCGTACCGGACCTCGATGATGTCCGTGCTGAGGAAGTTCGGCGGTTGCCTCCGATCGGGCGCGAGGTCGAGCAGCCGATCCGGCAGGAGGTCGGTGAGATCGCCGACGTAGAATTTCTCGAAGAAGGGCGCGTCCCCGGCTATCGCGCCGGCGAACGCCTCGACGCGGAGCACGTGCCGCAGCGGCAGGCGGAACCAGCGCTGCGCGCCGAACTCGAACTTCTGGTAGCCGTAATCGCTGCCGAATGGCGGTACGCCCACCGTGACCGAGACCGAGGCGAGCGTGCCCTGCGTCGCAAGGAAGGGCGCGTCGCGCGTGTCGTGATCGATCGCGGCGTGCAGCGACGAGAGCACCGTCTTGCCGCCCAGGATGTCGAATTCGATGGGCTCGCGGCTGTTGCCGCGCATGTGCGAGGCGACCGTGGGCACGGTCGCGTCGATCTGCTCCAGGTGGTAGTCGAGCGACAGCCGCGAGGAGGAGGAGACGTCGTGGCCTGTGCCGAGCGTCGCGCCGAACCGCTTGTAGGCGACGACGGCGTAGCCCGTGACCTCGCGCTGCTCGAGCAACGGGGACTCGAAGACGACGTCCCGGTTGCCGAAGAAGTCACGGGCGTCGTTGTAGAGCACCGTCACCGTGGCCGACCAGCGGGTCCCCACGAACGCGGGGTCGACGAAGCGGGTCCTCAGCGCGAGCTGGTCCGCCGCGAGCCCGACGCCGGCGCCGAGCGTGATCCCTGTCCCGGCGAGGTTGGTCTCGGCGACCTGCACGCCAGTGAACGCGGAGAGCGGCCTCGCGTTGCCCGCGGTGTCCTCGTCCGCCGCGATGCCGAGCCAGAGGTCCTGCACGACGAACGTGTTGCGCTCGACGACGTCGATCACGAGCGTCGCGCTCCCGCGCTCGGCCCCCTTGCGGAGCGAGAACCCGACCGAGGCGAAGAACCCGGTCCCGAGGAGGCGGTAGCGCGTGAGCTCGATCTCCGGATCCTCGACGTCGAGCAGGTCCCCCGCGCGGAACCTGACGTAGCGGAGGATCACGCGCGCGGCGGTCCGCACGTTGCCTCGGATCTCGATGCCGTCGAGGGTGTACCGGACGCGATGTCTCTCCTGGAGCGCCGCGCCGGGCGACAGCGCTGCCGCGTGGGCGGGCGCGGAAGCGTGCGGCGCTCGCTCCTGCGCCGTCGCCACTGCGCCGGCCGCGGCCCCCGCGCCTTGCCCGAGCGCGCGCCTCGGGCACGTCCCCAGGAGCAACACGCACCAGAGCGCGAGGTGGGCGCGGCCGAGCGCAGGGGGCAGGGGGCAGGCCCGGGAGCGTGAAGAGCTCCGGAATCGAGGTGGATTCACGGGATTCCTGCAACGCCGCCGAAGCCTCCCGAGGCGTCGGCGACGCGCCCTTCAGCAGCGCACCCTAGCACGATCGATCGCCTCGCCGGAGGAATCGCTCGCGTCGAGATCGACCTCCGCCGCGGCGTCCTCGGCGACGGCGTCAGAGGCGACAGGGGGCGACGGCGCCTCGCGGCGGATCTGCGCCGCAGCGGTCACGCGCTGTGGCCAACGTGCATCGCGCGGCGTCGGGGCGGGCTCGGTGTGCTCTGCCAGCACGAGCAGGTCCAGCCGGGCCGGCGTCGGCTCGATCAGGTGATCTGCCGCGGCGAGCAGCAGCGCCTGGACCTCGGTCCGGACGCTGGCCTCGCGCGCCCAGCGCGCGCCGACGCTCGCGGCGATGGCGCGGGCGAGGAGGAGCTCCGCGCGGCCGCGCACGTCCGCGGGGATCCAGTCAGCGATGAGCGGATCCGCGAGCATGGATAACGTCTTGCGCAGCGCGGTGATGCGGCGAGGGCCGAACCTATCCGGCGCGCGCTCCGCGTGGCGCGCGAGGCGCCCTGCCCTGCGGAGCGCGCGCCTCGCCGCCCTGCCGACCACCGCGCCGTGCACGGTGAGCCGTTCGCGCGGCGCATCGATGGCATGCAGCACCGCGGCCAGCGAGACCCCGCCCGCGATCACGAGCGCGACCGTCACCGCCGTGGCCTCGAGGCCGTGCAGCTTCCAGCCGCCGGTCGCCGCGACGAAGGCGCAGGCAGACGCCAGCAAGAGCCCCAGGGAGCCCAGCGCGCCTGCGGTGTGCGGGCGGCCGCGCCAGGAGCCGCCTTCGCCGGGGAGGGTCCGCGCGTAGCGGTCCGGCGCGATGAGCCGTCCTCCGCTGGGAATGAGGCCCACCATGGCCCGCCGCGCCGCGCGCCCGAGGCCGACCTCCAGCGGGCCGAGCTCGATGCCGGGCGGCTCACGGAACGGGCTCACCCATCCAGAATAGCCCATCCGCCGCCCTCACGGAGGGCGGGGCCCGGCGCGCAGCTGCGGCGGCGAAGCCTCGCCGCCTGCAGCCTCGCTCTCGCGGGCGCCGCCGCCATCGGGGTGATCCTGATCGGTAGCCCCGGCTGCGGTGACAGGACTTCGTCCGTCTACAACGGGCTCTGTGGTTGCTGGCAGCGCAGCGCCGCGGACAGCGCAGCGCGGTCGATCTCGAAGCGCGCGCCGCCGCCACATCGAGGCAGCGGCGCGCGGCGCATCACGGCTTTCCCGCGCTGTCCTTCTGTGCCCGCGATGCCTTCTCGACGAGGCCGCTCGTGCCCATGCGTGACGCGAGCGCCGAGAGCACCGCGCGCAGCGGGACGCCGCGCGACGCGAGGCCGACCAGCAGGTGGTAGATGACGTCCGCCGCTTCGGACGCGACGCGCTCGTCGCTCTCCCCGGCGATCGCCTGGGCCAGCTCGCCGGCCTCCTCGCGGAGCTTTGCGCCGATGAGCGGCGCGCCTCCGTCGAGCAGCTTCCGGGTGTAGCTCTTCGTCGCCGACGACGTCTTGCGCGTCTCGATCTCGCGCTCGAGGGCCTCGATCAGCGCAGACGCGTCCTGCCCCTCGTCGGCGGCCTCGGGCTCCTCGTCGCCGCGGGCATCGACCTGCCGGAAGAAGCAGCTCGCGCTCCCCGTGTGGCACGTCGGGCCGCGGGGCTCCGCAAGGATCAGGAGCGCATCCCCGTCGCAGTCGGCGTGGACGCTCGTCACCGCGAGCGTGTTGCCGCTCGTCGCCCCCTTCTCCCAGAGCTCGCCGCGCGATCGGCTGAAGAACGTGGCGCGCCCCGTCTCGAGCGTCCTGGCGAGCGACTCCCGCGTCATGTACGCGAGCATCCGGACCTGCCCGGTCAGCCGATCCTGCACGACGGCCGGTACGAGCTTGCCCTCTCCGAATGCGATCTTCACGGTCTATGCCTCTCCGGTGGTGTCGGGCGCCTCGGCGGCGCCCTGTTCGCGGGCTGTCGCCCGGCCTTCGTCCTTTGCGCTGCCTCGCCTGGCCCGCGACGGCGCGTCGCCGGCCTTCGACGGCGCGCTCCGCTTCTTTCTCGGCGTCTCGTCCTCGTCCTGGTCCTCGTCGTCCTGGTCCTCGTCGTCGTCGCCATCTGCTTGCCTGTCGGCAGCCGCGGCGGGGCTCTCCGGGAGGCTGAGCGCCATCGCCTGCTCCGGGTGGTCCAGGGCGGCCTTGTGATAGACCGCGAACGCGATCGACGCGGCGAGCCCGGTCGCCAGCGCGACGGCCTGGGAGGTCGAGTACTGGAGGGTTGCGGAGGCGGCGAACGTCTCGGGCCTGAGGGCCAGGTACAGGGCGACCGCGGGGACGAAGGACAGCACCTGCGTCGCCTTGCGCACCACGTTGTCGCGGAGGAGGTGGGAGAACCCGATCGTGTACCCCACGGCGAAGATCACGAGGCCGGCTGGGAGCAACACGTGCTCCGGGAGCGACGGCGGGATCGAGCCGCGCTCCGCGTCGTCGCGGAGGAGCTCGAGCAGGTAGCGGCAGACGCCGTAGGAGAACGTGAAGATGAGGAAGATCTCGCCACGGAACTTCTGCCGGCGGCGCGCGAGGAGCAGGAGCGCGAGCAGCCCTGCGCCGACGAGCGACTCGTAGATCTGCGTCGGGTGCACGGCGAGCGACGCCTCGGCGGTCGGATCCAGCCCGCGCTCCTTGACGTGCTGCACCCACGCCGGGGACCCGCTGCCGTGGTCCAGCGTGCCCTCGGCCCAGCGCGGGAACGTGCCGAGCTTCTTCAGCCAGGCGGGCGCCGTCTCGCCGAGCGGCCGGCCGAAATCGCAGCCGAAGAGGTAACACCCGATGCGCGTGATCATCAGGCCCGAGGCGAGGCTCGGGACGGCGACGTCGGCCCAGGGGAGCAGCGGGATGCGATGGGAGCGCAGGAACAGGTACGAGCCCAGGAAGCCGCCCAGGAAGCCGCCGTACGCCACCAGCCCGCCGCGGCGGATGTCGAACATCGCGCCGAACGAGTCGAACTCGTCGAGGTTCGTGAGGATGTAGAGAACGCGCGACCCGACGACCGCGGCGATGGCGGTGACGACGTAGCAGTTGGCCATCGTCTCCTTCGGCAGGCCGTCGCGCTCCGCGAGCCCGAGCGTCAGGTACCAGCCGACCACGAGCGAGAGCCCGAGCATGACACCGTAGCTGTAGATGGGCAGCGGACCCAGGGTGTAGGTCTGCTCCTTGACCTGGGAGGCGATCGCGGCGAGCGCGACGCCTGCGATGCCCGCGGCCGTCGCGCCTGGCTTGTTCTTCGCGAGGAGCAGCCCGATCGCGCCCGCGAAAGCGATGCCCGCAGCGATCAGGAAGACCCAGAGCAGGGGCACGGTCCAGGCGGGCAGCGGGACGCGGAACAGGATGGGATGCATGGCGCCTCTCCTTACGCCTGGGCTTGGGGACCATCAAGCATCGTCTCTCGCGCATGACGCAGCGAGCCAAAGCGCTCGCTGACGCTGGTCCAACCGCGTCGGGCGATCTCGATGTGCCCGGGCCGTCAGTGCGCGGCGCGGCGTTCTCCCCACCCTGACGACGGCGCCGCGAGGCGGCTCTCGAAGTCCGCGCGCGCCGCTGCTAGCATCGATTCCGTGCTCTCTGGCCGTGCCACCGTCGGGGTCTTCGCAGTGCCTGGGCTGCTCGTGAGCGCGGCGTGTGTTCCTGAAGGGCCGGCCACGGGGGACGCGAGCGCGCGGCCAGCCGGGACGGTCGCGCCGTCGGTCTCCTCGCCGACCGCGGGCGCCGCTCCGGGAGCGCAGGGGACGGGCGTGTTCGAGGACGACTTCAACCGGTCGGCGCTTGGTCCTGACTGGAACGCCTTGAGCCCCAAGTGGGCCATCGACGAGGGGCAGCTCTGCGTGCGCGCCGCGAGGAACCGCGGCGTGTGGTTGAAGCGGCCGCTGCCGGAGAACGCCCGGATCGAGTTCGACGCCATCGCCGAGGCCCCAGACGGCGATCTCAAGGCCGAGCTCTGGGGAGACGGTCGGAGCGGGGCGACGGCGGCGAGCTACACGAACGCGACGAGCTACCTCGTGATCCTCGGAGGATGGAAGAACACGAAGCACGTGCTCGCGCGCCTCGACGAGCACAGCGCCGAACGGCTGGAGATCGACGTGGATCCGGACAGCGACGACGACCGCGCGCGGCCGGTCGCGCCGGGGCAACCGTATCGCTTCCGGATAGAGCGTCGTGACGGCAGGACCCTCTCCTGGTCGGTGAACGACGTCGAGTATCTGGAGCTCAGCGACCCTGCGCCGCTCTCCGGTCCAGGGCACGAGCACATGGGCTTCAACGCATGGGATGCGCCGGTCTGCTTCGACAACCTGCGCATCACGCCCCTCTAGCCGCGATGGAATCGGGCGAGGTCGAACGGGAGCTCGAGGAGCTCGAGACGCGCATCGAGCGGCTGCGCGCGCTCTACGAGCAGTATTTCATGGGGATCGAGCGGCTGGAGCCGCTCATTCCGCGCAAGGACGTCGAGCGTCGCATCTGGGTGATGCGGCGGGAGCAGATCAGGAACACCGGGCTCCGGTTCAAGTTCCAGATGCTGATCCAGCGCTACAACACGTTCCAGCAGTACTGGGGCCGCATCGCGCGCGAGATCGAGAACGGCACGTACCGCCGCGACGTCATCCGCGCAGCGAAGCGGGTCGGTGCGAAGGAAGCGCTCACGATCGTCGGCCGCAAGCGGGCAGAGCGCTACGCGGAGCTCGCCGAGCAGCAGGAGACAGAGCGCGAGCCCGCTCATCGCGCCGATGACCGCGGCGATCACGACGAGATCGACGTCGACGACGAGGCGGTCACGCTGGCGCCCCCGCCCTTGCCCGCCGCATTGCTGGCGGCAAAGCGATCGCTGGCCGCGCTGGCCGCCGAGGAGGCCGCGCCTCGCGATGCGGTCGCGCCGCTGACCGCACCGGAGGCGTCGAGCGGGGCGCCCGCCAGCTCGGCGGTGCGCCCCGCGCTCGCGCCGCCTGCCATGCCGCAGGCCACCGCGGCCGTGAAGCCCGCTCCGCTGGGAGGGCTGCCCCGGGGGCTCGGCCTGACCAGGCCCCAGCAGAAGTCGGCGGAGAGCAAGCCGGCAGAGGCGAAGCCGGTCGAGGCCTCGCCAGCAGGCGCGAAGTCGCCGGCGCGCCCTGCCGTCGACAAGGCCCAGCCTGCGGCGGGCGCGAACAGCCGCCAGCGGCTCGCCGAGCTCGCGGCGGAGATGCGCGCTCAGCGCACCAAGACCGGCGACGCGGCGAAGGCCGCAGCCGGGCCACCGGACGCATTGGCGGACGTCGCGCCCGAGTCTTCGCCCGCTCCGAAGCGGCCACCGCCCCCGAGCCCCGTCAAGCCTTCTCCTGCCGCTCCGGCCGAAGCTCCAGCCGTCGCTGCCGCTGCGACGGGCGAGGCGAAGGGCGCCGGAGCGAGGCGACAGGAGCGCGTGCACTCGGAGCGCCCGCCGTCGGCCCGGCGCCGTCGCTCCACCGCGCCACCTGCAGCGGAGACCGGCGCGGCGAGCGGCGCTCGGCCCACGGCGCCGCGGACGCCGTCGCGCCCCCCGGAGGCCGCGCGCGCCGGCCTCGACGCCGCGGTGCGCGCGCGACCCGCGCCCCCGCAGCGACCTGCTGCGCGCGACGACGAGCTCCCGGAGCAGCGGCTGCGTCAGATCTACGCGAAGTACGTTGAGACGAAGCGCGCCGCGCGTGAGTCAACGGCCGGCGTCACCTACGAGCGCCTGGCCGAGAGCCTTCGCGCGCAGGCCGCGAAGCTGCGTGCGACGAACCCGGCCAAATCCGTCGACTACGATGTCGTCGTCAAGGACGGCAAGACCCTGCTGAAGCCGATCCTCAAGTAGCCGAAGATCGGCTGGCGGCAGGGCGGACGCGACGTCCCAAGGCAGCGATCGACGCGCGAGCAACGTTCGACGCGGCGAACGCCAGGAGCAGGAGCGCTCCGAGCCACGCTCGGTCAGAGCGGGGCGCATCTTCGTGCGCTACGAGCTCAGCCGCGTCGTTCGGCTCGCTGCGGCGTACTTTCGTACGCCTCACTCGCCTGCATGGCGGCTGAGCCCGTATCACACGAACCTGCACCCCGCTCTGGCTGAGGCGCTCCTGAGGGCGCGCTCGCTTCGTCAGACGGTCGGACTGGGCGGATGAGGATGTTCCGGCGGATCAGTGATGCGCGACGCGGCGCCAAAGCTGCGGCAGTCGCTGGACCCGCGCAGGTACTCCGGCGTCGTCCTCGACGAAGAGGATCGCACACGCCGTGCGGTCGGCCTCGCGCATCCTCGCGCATAAGTCGGCCAGGTCATCGTCAGCGTCCACAACGTCGGCCTCGGCCGGCTGGGAACAGCCTTGAACGTATTTGACATTGTCAAGGGCGATCCATCGCCCAGCGAACTCTTGAGATCGACATATGTCGCGCCAGCTCATTCGAGGCGCGACCAAACGAATCTTACTGCCCATTTCCCGTGAGCGACCTTCTCCCCCATGTTCCAAAGTCAAGCGCCGACCAAACAAAGCCAGGGCGCGGCGTGCAATGAACTTTCAGAACTGTCGGGGCAGGATCTAGCACCGGTCAAAATCGGGCGTCAAGGCAAGCCTGGAACAGTCCGGACCCGCTGAGCGTTGCGCCCGATCCGGCCCCCCTCCTTCATCGACATTGCGATGGGAGCTGGGACATCGCCTCGCCTGCCCCGATCCGCGCGGCGGCCAAGGCGTGGGACTTCGCCGCGCACCCCTTGGACGCGACCGCCCGCTTGGCGCTCGCGCTGATGGCGGCCCTCGCCTCGGCCTTCTTGGGGCCATCGCAGGACGCGAAGCGCTTCACTGCGAGATCCGTGTTGCCGCCGTTCGCCAGGTTGATCGCGGCCCTGCACTCCTGCTCCGCCTTCTCGTTGCCAGGCGGCGGGGCCTTGGGCCCGGTGGTCGCGGTCGGGGTCGTTGGGGTCGACGTGTTCTTCGGGGTGTCCGGAGCCGTCTTGTCCGGGCTGGTGGGCTCGGGCGGGGGAGGCTCCGGGGTGGTGGTGGGCGTGCTCGTGGGCGTGCCCACGGGATCCGACGCCACGGTGACCGACGGCGCGCCCGTGGGCAGCGGGATCGCGGTCGACGTGCTCTCCTCCGTCGTGCTCCCGCCGCTCCCCTTCGTCATCATGACGATGCCCACGACGCCGAGCACCGCGACGGCCGCGACGGCGGCGAGGATCGGCGCTGCCTTGCTTTTCTGCGGCGCTGGCGGCGGCGCAGGGAACACCTGGCCGCTGCCCGTGGGCACGGCCGGGTGCGCCGGCACGACAGCCTGATCCATGACCGTCGCGGCCTGATGGGGCTGATGGGCCTGATGGTTGACGACGGTCCTCACCGGTCCCGGTCCCGTGGGCGGCCCCGCGACGAACAGCGGTTCCCCGAGCTGCGTCTGACCCGAGCGCGACGGCATCAGCGCCGTCCCGCTGGTCGGCGCGTCGCTCCCGACGAGCGTACGGGGCGCCGCCGCGAGCACCGAGAGGCGGGCGCCCGCGCCGATCGTGAGATCCTCGTAGAACTCCCGCGCCGACTGCTGCCGGTCCTCGCGCTTCTTGCTGAGGGCCCGCATGACGGCCGCCTTCATCTTCGGCGGGGCCGCGGCGCCCATCGGCACCGCCTCGAACGGGAACGGCTGCGCCGTCATGTGCTGCGTCGCCCATGCCCACGGCGTGTCGGCGTCGAACGGCAGGCGCCCGGTGAGCATCTCGTAGGTCAGCACGCCGAGCGAGTAGATGTCGCTCCGCGCGTCGAGCTCGGTCCCCGTGAACTGCTCGGGGCTCATGTACGGCGGGGTGCCGAGCACCGTCCCCTGCTGGGTCAACTTCTGCTCGGCCTTGGCGCTGCGCTCGTCGCGCTTCGCGATGCCGAAGTCGAGGACCTTGACGTAGTCCTCCTCGCCGGCGCGCCTGGTCAAGAAGATGTTGGCGGGCTTCAGGTCGCGGTGGACGATCCCCTTCTCATGGGCCTCCTGGAGCGACCCGCACGTCTGCGCGATGATGCGATCGACGCGCTCGGGAGAGAGCGCGCCGCCCCGCTCGAGCGCCGTCTCCAGCGACTGCCCGTTGAGGAGCTCCATCGCGATGTAGAGCTCCCCGGTGTTCGTCTGCCCGAAGTCGTAGACCTTGATGGTGTTCGGGTGCTCGAGCTCGCTGACCGTTCCGCACTCCCGCATGAAGCGCGCGACCACCTGCGGATCCTTCGCGTGCTGCGAGAGGAGCGTCTTGATGGCGACCTTCCGCACCGACGTCCCCATCGGCTGCTCGCCGTTGTAGACGCGGCCCATCCCGCCCTCGCCGAGGATGCCGATGATGCGGAACCGGCCCCCGACGATGGCGCCGATGAGCGGGTCTGCTTCCACCGGCGCGACAGGGAGGAGCGCGCCGCACGTGGCGCAGAAGCGCGCCCCATCGATGTTTGGCTGATGGCAAGCGGGACATTCCATGCGATCGAACCTCTACCCCCGAAGCATGACAGAACGCGATCGTCGCCTCGGGCTGCTCTGCGGCGCGCCCGAGCGAGCGTGCGCCGGGCAGGATCGCAGCAGCCGCGAGCGGAGCGCAAGGGACCTCTCGCTCACCCGAGGCGCCGCCGACGCGCGTCCTCGTCGTCACTCGTCATCCTCGTCATCCTCGTCTTCGCCCCCTCGTTCACGTTCGCTTGCGTTCGCGCTCACGCAGCTGCTCGCCCGAGCCGCGCCGTCGCCGCGCGCGGCGTTCGGCGCGGGGCACGCGGCACGGGCGCTCCCGCGGCGCGCGCCTCGCCGCTGCGCGCCGCGCGCCGCGGGAGCGTGCTTCTCGACGTCCGCACTTGAAAACCGGAAGCGCTCGAGCGAGATCGGCGCCCGTCGGAGGACGCCGGTGCTCTGGACCGCCCAGCTCGACCGCGCGGCCAGACAGCGCTCTCGCAGCCGATTCCAGCGAAACGGACGAAAACGATGCACACCGCTTGACACGTCTCTTGCAGGGGGCTAAGAGCCTCCTCCCTTCGCGGGACTCGTCTACCTTCGGAGCGACGTGAGCGGCACCAACAGCTTCACCTCGCTGCGGTCCAGCCCGGTCGGGGCACTCCGAACCGCGCAGGCAGGCGGTCCAGCAGGGCCGGGAGTTGATTGCTCGCACAGAAGTGATCGGTCTTGGGACATTTCGCTAGGTCAGCACGCACGTTTCCCGGAGCCCGGGGACGGGCAGCGGGTGGATGCCGCTGGCGTAGCTCAATCGGTAGAGCACCTGCCTTGTAAGCAGGGGGTTAGGGGTTCAAGTCCCCTCGTCAGCTCCGATGCAAGGCAACAGGTCGGTGGTTCGGGAGGTCAGGGCAGAGACAAAGTCGGCAAAATCTAATAAATAGAGAAAATCTGGAGGGTTGCCCGAGCGGCCAAAGGGAGCAGACTGTAAATCTGCCGGCAATGCCTACGATGGTTCGAATCCATCACCCTCCACCGGAGCGTCTTTACGCTCCGAAGGCGGTCCGACCAGGATACAGATCCGTCGGGGTCACTCTCGACGGAAGCCCGCGGGCGTAGCTCAGTTGGTAGAGCGTCAGCCTTCCAAGCTGAACGTCGCCGGTTCGAACCCGGTCGCCCGCTCCGTGGTCGGTCGTTTGCCCACCTAGCTCAGTTGGCAGAGCACGTCCTTGGTAAGGACGAGGTCGTCGGTTCAATCCCGATGGTGGGCTCCAACGAGGACAGCGAAACGCAGTCGCGAACTTCATTTCGGCAGGAGACATCTCGATGGCCAAGGAGAAATTCACTCGTACGAAGCCGCACGTGAACGTGGGCACCATCGGCCACATCGACCACGGCAAGACCACGCTCACGGCGGCGCTCGTCAAGGTGCAGTCGAAGCGCAACCTGGCGAAGGCGATCTCGTACGCCGACATCGCGAAGGGCGGGACGGTCCGTGACGAGACGAAGACGGTGACCATCGCGGCGGCGCACGTCGAGTACGAGTCGGCTAACCGCCACTACGCGCACGTCGATTGCCCCGGGCACGCCGACTACATCAAGAACATGATCACCGGTGCGGCGCAGATGGACGGGGCGATCCTCGTCGTGTCGTCGCTCGACAGCGTGATGCCGCAGACGCGCGAGCACGTGCTGCTCGCCCGGCAGGTCGGCCTGAACCACATCGTCGTGTTCCTCAACAAGTGCGACGCGGTGGACGACCCGGAGATGCTCGACCTGGTCGAGATGGAGGTCCGCGAGCTCCTGTCGAAGTACAAGTTCGACGGGGACAACGCGCCGGTGGTCCGCGGCGCATCGCTGCCCGCGCTGCAGGGCGACCCGAAGTGGGAGGAGACGATCCAGCAGCTGCTCAGCGCGCTGGATAGCTACATCCCCGAGCCGGTGCGCGACATCGACAAGCCGTTCCTGATGGCGATCGAGGACGTGTTCTCGATCAAGGGCCGCGGCACGGTGGCCACGGGCCGCATCGAGCGCGGCATCATCAAGGTCGGCGACGAGGTGCAGATCATCGGCTTCAAGGACACGAAGAAGTCGGTCGTGACCGGCGTCGAGATGTTCCGCAAGCTGCTCGATCAGGGGCAGGCGGGCGACAACGTCGGGTGTCTGCTCCGCGGCGTGGAGAAGGAAGAGATCGAGCGCGGCCAGGTGCTCGCGAAGCCCGGGTCGATCACGCCGCACACGAAGTTCACCGGTGAGGTGTACGTCCTCAAGAAGGAAGAGGGCGGGCGCCACACGCCGTTCTTCACCAACTACCGGCCGCAGTTCTACATCCGGACGACGGACGTGACCGGCACGGTGAACCTCCCCGAGGGGGTGAAGATGGTGATGCCGGGCGACAACATCACGATGACGATCGAGCTCATCGCCCCGGTCGCGCTGGAGGAGCAGATGCGCTTCGCCATCCGCGAGGGCGGCAAGACGGTGGGCGCCGGCGTCGTCACCAAGATCCTCGCGTAGGAGGCCGACGTGGGCGAGCAGGCCGGTGGGTGGCGTGCGGCGCGCATCGCCGTCTCACTGGCCTGCAGCGAGTGCAAATCGCGGAACTACAAGACCACGAAGGCGCCGGACCAGGTGGTATCACTCAAGAAGTTCTGCAAGCAGTGCAAGAAGCACACGGTTCACGACGAGACGAAGTGAACGGGTGCTCAGGAAGGCGCAGCGATTCTAGGGGTATAGCTCAGTTGGTAGAGCAGCGGATTCCAAATCCGCAGGTCGGGAGTTCGAGCCTCTCTGCCCCTGCCGGGGGATGTTGGCGCCTCAGGGTCGCCCTTGGATCCCCAGCGAGCAGGCCTCTGTCTGCCGCGGGTCGGCGCGTTTGGTGTTGTTATGGCGAAGGGTCAAAAAGACAAGCAGCCGACGAAGGTCGCGGAGGACGAGGAGCCGGAAGAATCCGGACCGAGCTCGCCTGCCGAGGACTCGTCCCTCGTGACGCAGAGCGAGGGGGCGGGGGCTGCTGACGCGAAGGACGCCGAGGCGCCGCGTGCGGATGAGTCGAGTGAGTCGAGCGACGCCGAGGAGGCCGAGGACGAGGAGGTCGCGGCCGCTCAGCTAGGCTCGGAGCGCTATGTGCTCGCCGGCTTCTTCGCCGCGGGGATGCTGCTCGCCTACCTGCTCGGCAAGGTCGTGCACGGCGTCTGGGCGACCCTCGCCAACAAGGACTGGTTCAGCCGGACGCTGCCGGCGCTCTCCGCGGTGGGTGACGACGACAAGACGACGTACGGCATGATCGTCGGCGGCGTCGTCGCGCTGGTCGTCGTGTTGCGCGCGTTCCGCAACCCCGAGCTCCGCGCCTGGAGCGACGAGGTCGCCGCGGAGCTGGCGAAGGTGAAGTGGCCGACCAAGAAAGAGGTGACGAATGCGACGTTCGTCGTCATCGCGACGACCACCGTGGCAACCCTCTACCTGGCGCTGCTCGACCGCTTCTGGGCATTCGTGACCAACATCGTTTACGGCGATGGAAGCTGAAGCAGGGAGACCCTGAGGGAATCAAGCGCCATGGCCAAGAAGTGGTACGTCATCCATACCTACTCGGGATACGAGGCGAAGGTGCGCGACGCGCTCCAGCAGCGCGTGAAGCAGTACAGCCTGGAAGATCGGTTCGGCGAGATCCTCATCCCGAGCGAGACGGTCACGGAGAACCGTCCCGGCGGTAAGACCCGCGTTCGTCAGAAGCTCAGCCTGCCCGGCTACATCTTCGTGGAGATGGAGATGAACGAGCAGGTTTGGCACCTGGTCAAGGACACGCCCAAGGTGACTGGCTTCATCGGCAACCAGACGCCGCAGGAGGTCCCGCTCGTTCAGATCGACAATCTCCGACGGGGGATCGTCGAAGGGGCGGTCAAGCCGAAGCCGCGGCTCACCTTCGAGGTGGGTGAGGAGGTGCGGGTCCTCGATGGCGCCTTCGCGAACTTCACCGGCACGGTCGACGACGTGAAGATGGACAAGCAGAAGCTCAAGGTGAAGGTCAGCATCTTCGGCCGACCCACCAGCGTGGAGCTCGACTTCTCAGCCGTGGAGAAGCGCTAGCCAGGAACGGACGGCTGCAAACCTGCGGGCGAGCACCGCGCCTCCGCGGTGCTTCGCTGTTTCTCTGAAAAGTAGACCGCCCGTCGGGCGGCGGTTCGATAGGGTGCGAGATTCATCATGGCGAAGAAAGTCACAGGGTACGTGAAGCTGCAGCTTCCGGCGGGCAAGGCCAACCCGTCGCCCCCCGTCGGTCCGGCGCTCGGCCAGCACGGCGTCAACATCATGGCGTTCTGCAAGGACTTCAACTCGCGGACGGCGGCGCAGGGGGACATGATCATCCCGGTGGTGATCACGGTCTACTCGGACCGCTCGTTCACGTTCATCATGAAGACGCCGCCGGCCTCCGTGCTCCTCAAGAAGGCGGCGGGGCTCGAGACGAAGAAGAAGCCGGGCGCGGGCTCCAAGGAGCCCAACAAGGTCAAGGTGGGCAAGGTCACGCAGAAGCAGCTGAAGGAGCTTGCCCAGCTCAAGATGCAGGACATGAACACGACGAACCTCGAGTCCGCGATGCGCAGCATGGCGGGCACGGCGCGCTCGATGGGCATCGACGTCGTCGACTGAGGTGGTCGTGGCGCTCCCCGCCGTCGGGGATGCGCCCCGCCGCGCTGGCGCTCCCGAGGGGGGCGCCCGGCGGGCCAGAAGCAAGACTTACCACGGTAGTTTAAGGCGCACCGTGGGAGGCGAGAGCCGTTAAGAAGGAGGGCATGTGCCGAAAGTCGCCAAGAAGAAAGTCGCAGCGCGGGCAGTCGTCGACCGCGCTCGAAAATACACATTGCAGGAGGCGTGCGCGCTCGTGAAGCAAGCGGCGCCCGCCAAATTCGACGAGACGGTGGACCTCGCGGTCCGGCTGGGTGTCAACCCGCGGCACGCAGACCAGATGGTCCGTGGCGCCGTCGTGCTCCCGCATGGGACAGGGCAGGCGCTCCGGGTCCTGGTGTTCGCCAAGGGCGAGAAGGCCAAGGAAGCCGAGGCGGCCGGCGCCGACTTTGTCGGCGAGGCGGATCTCGTGAACAAGGTCCAGGAAGGCTTCATGGACTTCGATCGCGTGATCGCCACGCCCGACATGATGGGTCTGGTGGGCAAGCTCGGCCGTATCCTCGGTCCGCGCGGCCTGATGCCGAACCCGAAGGTCGGGACCGTGACGTTCGACGTGAAGACGGCCGTCTCGGAGGCGAAGGCCGGCAAGGTGGAGTACCGCGTCGAGAAGGCGGGCATCGTGCACGCGCGGATCGGCAAGGTCTCCTTCGCGGAGAACGCGCTCCACGTGAACGCGGACGCGCTGATCCAGGCGCTCGTCCGGGCCAAGCCGGCGACGGCCAAGGGCATCTACCTCCGGAGCATCACGATGTCTTCGACGATGGGCCCCGGGGTTCGCATCGACCCGGTCCACTTCATCGGCAAGACGGAGGAGGCGTAGCCCATGGAACGGTCCCAGAAGGAAGTGCTGATCGGCTCCGTTCGGCAGAAGTTCGAGCGGATGTCTTCCGCGGTCTTCCTGGATTTCAAGGGGATGAACGTCGAGGCGGTCACCAAGCTTCGCGATGAGTTCCGGAAGTCCGGCGTGGAGTACCGGGTCGTGAAGAACACGCTCGTCCGCCACGCCATCAAGGAGCACCCCTGGGCGAAGACCCTCTCGAAGAGCCTGACCGGCATGACCGGCGTGGCTTGGAGCTACGAGGATCCGAGCGCGGCAGCCAAGGTCGTCAAGGCGTTCCGCAAGGACAACCAGAAGCTGCAGATCAAGGCGGGGCTCATCGAGGGACAGATCCTCTCGGGCGACGCCGTCGAGACGCAGCTCGCGACGATGCCCGGCAAGGATGAGCTTCGTGCCACGCTGCTCGCGACGCTGCAGGCGCCGCTCCAGCAGTTCGTGCAGCAGCTCAACGCGCCTCTCCAGAATTTCGCCTATCTCCTGAAGGCGAAGGAAGAGGAAGCGGGCAAGCAGGCCTGAGAGGGTGCTTTCGTATCAATTGGGCCTTGCGCCCGTCTGGTTTTGGTTTACATGGCCCCCTCCCCGGGGCGCGCAGAAGAGTTTGAAGGAGTCTTGCAATGGCTGAGATCACGCGCGAGCAGGTCGTCGATTACCTCTCCAACCTCCCTGTCATCCAGATCGCCGAGCTCATCAAGGACCTCGAGAACAAGTGGGGCGTCAAGGCTGCCCCCGCGGCCGTCGCCGTCGCTGCTGGTCCCTCGACCGCCGCCCCGGCCGAGAAGGCCCCGGAGCAGACCGAGTTCGACGTCATCCTTGCCAACGCCGGCAGCAACAAGATCGGCGTCATCAAGGCGATCCGCGAGATCACCGGTCTGGGCCTGAAGGAGGCGAAGGACCTGGTCGAGGCCGCGCCGAAGACCGTCAAGGAGCAGGTTTCCAAGGCGGACGCGGAGGAGATGAAGAAGAAGCTCGTCGAGGCAGGTGCTACCGTCGAGCTCAAGTAACGATCACCGCTCCCTGCTAGGGAAATCGGGATCCGCCGGCGGACGGCGGCAGGGGCGGTCGTCCCTGCCGCACGTCCGGCTTTTGTCTGATGAACGGGACCGCGGATGCGGGCCCTCACGCAACGCTGAAGAGGACCGCGAGTACGGGTCCTCGGTCAATCCTGAAGAGGACCGCGGGTGCGGGTCCTCGGCCAACGTCGGAGCTCAATGGGTCGCCACGCGGTCCGCTCTGCCCCCACAGCCAAGATGTTTTGGGTCCTCATTCCCTGGGGACGCTCGCTCGCCATTCGTGCGTAGCTTCGTGTTCGTTGCTCGGTTCGAGCCGTGCGCCCGCCCCGCACTGCTCGTGTGAGCCGGAGGAAATCGATGCCGTCGGTCGTCCAATCCAACTTCCGCGTCCGTAAGAACCTGGGTCGCGTTCGTCGCATCATCGACGTCCCCAACCTGATCGACATCCAGAAGTCGAGCTACGACAAATTCCTCCAGATGAGCGTTCCGCCGAACGAGCGGGAGGAGGTCGGGCTGCAGGCGGTGTTCCGCTCGGTCTTCCCGATCAAAGACTTCAACGGCACGAGCGAGCTCGTCTTCGTCTCGTACAACCTCGAGCCGCCGAAGTACGACGTCGATGAGTGCCGCCAGCGCGGGATGACCTACTCGGCGCCGATCAAGGTCACGAACCAGCTGATGATCTACGACACCCGCGACGGCGGGGAGCGGATCGTGCGCGACATCAAGGAGCAGGAGGTCTACTTCGGTGAGCTCCCGCTGATGACCGAGACGGGCACGTTCATCATCAACGGCACCGAGCGCGTCGTCGTCAGCCAGCTGCACCGCAGCCCCGGCGTCTTCTTCGATCACGACAAGGGCAAGACGCACTCGAGCGGCAAGCTGCTCTACTCCGCGCGCGTGATCCCATACCGCGGCTCGTGGCTCGACTTCGAGTTCGACCCGAAGGACATCATCTATGTTCGCATCGATCGCCGGCGGAAGATGCACGCGACGGTGCTCCTGCGCGCGCTCGGGTACTCCACGCAGGACCTGCTGAACTACTTCTACTCGACCGAGACCGTGTTCCTCGAGAAGGGTGGCAAGTACGCGAAGAGCATCGAATACGATCTCCTGGCCGGCCAGCGGACGACGCGCGACATCAAGATCGGCAACGACGTCATCGTCAAGAAGAACACCAAGTTCACCCGAGCCGCCATCCGGAAGATGAAGGAGGCGAAGCTCGAGCGGCTCAGCCTCGAGCCGGAGGAGCTCGTCGGGAAGGTCGCGGCGCACGACATCGTCGACCCGGAGACCGGCGAGGTCGTGGTCGAGGTGAACGAGGAGCTCACCGAGGCGAAGCTCGAGCGGCTGCGCGACGCGAACATCGAGCAGTTCCGCATCCTGTTCATCGACGGCCTGAACGTCGGCTCGTACCTCCGCGACACGCTGCTCACCGACAAGGTGAAGACGATGGAGGACTCGATCCTGGAGATCTACCGGCGGCTGCGGCCGGGCGATCCGCCGACGCTCGAGACGGCCAAGACCCTGTTCCACAACCTGTTCTTCAACGCCGAGCGTTATGACCTGTCGAAGGTCGGCCGGCTGAAGCTGAACTACAAGTTCTACCGGGATGTCCCCGAGGACGAGCGGCCGGGGCTCGATCTCACGGTGCTCACGCCGCAAGACATCCTCGAGACCGTGCGTCACCTGATCGAGCTCAAGAACGGGCGCGGCTCGGTGGACGACATCGACCACCTCGGCAACCGCCGCGTGCGCGCGGTCGGCGAGCTGATGGAGAACCAGTACCGCATCGGCCTCGTCCGCATGGAGCGCGCGATCAAGGAGCGCATGAGCATGTCGCAGGAGATCGACACGCTCATGCCCCACGATCTGATCAACGCGAAGCCGGTCAGCGCGGTCGTGAAGGAGTACTTCGGGAGCTCCCAGCTCTCGCAGTTCATGGACCAGACCAACCCGCTCTCGGAGGTCACCCACAAGCGCCGCCTCTCGGCGCTCGGCCCGGGCGGCCTGACCCGCGAGCGGGCCGGCTTCGAGGTGCGCGACGTCCACGCGACCCACTACGGCCGTATCTGCCCGATCGAGACGCCGGAAGGTCCGAACATCGGCCTCATCGCGTCGCTGTCGACGTTCGCCCGCGTGAACGAGTTCGGGTTCGTCGAGACGCCGTACCGGAAGGTCGAGAACGGCCGTGTGACCGAGGACGTGATCTGGCTCTCCGCGCTCGAAGAGGAGGGCAAGTACATCGCGCAGGCGACCGTGAACCTCGACGAGGGCGGTCGCTTCAAGGAGTCGCTGGTCTCGGCCCGCTACAACGGCGAGTTCAAGATCGTCACGCCCGAGATGGTCGAGCTGATGGACGTCGCGCCGAACCAGATGGTGTCGGTCGCCGCCGCGCTCGTGCCGTTCCTCGAGCACGACGACGCGAACCGCGCGCTCATGGGCGCCAACATGCAGCGTCAGGCCGTGCCGCTCGTCCAGTCGCACGCGCCCCTCGTCGGTACCGGCATGGAGGAGCGGCTCGCCCGCGACTCCGGCGTCTGCGTCATCGCGCGGCGCCCCGGGGTCGTCGAGAGCGTCGACGCGACGCGCATCGTCGTCCGCGCCGAGGGCGAGGGCGCCGAGGTGCCCGATATCTACCACCTCATGAAGTTCCAGCGCTCGAACCAGTCGACCTGCTACACGCAGAAGCCGGTCGTCAGGACGGGCGAGGTGGTGAAGAAGGGCGACGTGCTCGCGGACGGCCCGTCGACGGACATGGGCGAGCTCGCGCTCGGCCAGAACGTGCTCGTCGCGTTCATGCCGTGGCAGGGCTACAACTTCGAGGACTCGATCCTGGTCTCCGAGCGCATCGCCAAGGACGACGTGTTCACCTCGATCCACATCGAGGAGTTCGAGTGCGTCGCCCGCGACACGAAGCTCGGCAAGGAGGAGATCACCCGCGACATCCCGAACGTCGGCGAGGAGGCGCTCAAGGACCTCGACGACTCCGGCATCGTGCGGATCGGGGCCGAGGTGCGGCCGGGCGACATCTTGGTCGGCAAGATCACGCCGAAGGGCGAGACCCAGCTCTCGCCCGAGGAGAAGCTGCTCCGGGCGATCTTCGGCGAGAAGGCCGGCGACGTCCGCGACAGCTCGCTCAAGGTGCCGCCCGGCGTCGGCGGGATCGTCATCAACGCCCGCGTGTTCTCGCGCAAGGGGACCGAGAAGGACGACCGCGCGCGGGACATCGAGGATCAGGAGCGGGCCAGGATCGAGCGGACGCGCGACGAGGAGATCAAGATCCTCCGCGACTCGTTCTTCCGCCGCATCCGCGAGCTCCTCCTCGGCAAGGAGGCGACGGGCAAGCTCGTCGACGACAAGGGCAAGGTGCTCTTCCAGAAGGGCGCCATCATCGACGAGCCCTCGCTCGCCGAGATCCCCCGCAAGTACTGGGGGGAGATCCCCGTCGACGACGCCGATCGGGTCCAGCAGATCCTGCGCGATCTCGAGGAGCTCGTCCGCACGCGCGAGGAGCACTTCCGCGACAAGATCGATCGCCTCTCCAAGGGCGACGAGCTGCCGCCGGGCGTCATCAAGATGGTGAAGGTCTATATCGCCATCAAGCGCAAGCTCCAGGTCGGCGACAAGATGGCGGGCCGCCACGGCAACAAGGGCGTGATCAGCCGCATCCTCCCCGAGGAGGACATGCCGTATCTGCAGGACGGCAGGCCGGTCGATCTCGTGCTGAACCCGCTCGGCGTGCCGAGCCGCATGAACGTCGGTCAGATCCTCGAGATCCACCTCGGGTGGGGCGCCTTCGAGCTCGGCAACCAGCTGCAGCGGATGATCGAGCAGCAGCGGGCGAGCGCCGAGATCAAGGAGCACCTGAAGGCCATCTACGCGGGCGACGAGACGATGAACGGCTTCTTCGACAACCTCGATGACGGCGACGTCAAGCGCTTCGTCAAGACGGTCGATGAGGGCGTGTTCATGGGATCGCCGGTGTTCGACGGCGCGCACGAGTCGGATATCAAGGGCGCTCTCGATCTCGCGGGTCTCCCGACCTCGGGTCAGGCGATCCTCTTCGACGGGCGCACGGGCGACGCGTTCGATCAGAACGTCACGGTGGGCATCATGTACATGCTGAAGCTCCACCACCTGGTCGACGACAAGATCCACGCTCGCTCGATCGGGCCCTACTCGCTCGTCACGCAGCAGCCCCTCGGCGGCAAGGCGCAGTTCGGCGGGCAGCGGCTCGGCGAGATGGAAGTCTGGGCGATGGAGGCCTACGGCGCGGCCTACGCGCTGCAGGAGTTCCTCACGGTGAAGAGCGACGACGTGATGGGTCGCACCCGGATGTACGAGGCCATCGTGAAGGGGGACTACACCCTGGAGGCGGGGCTGCCGGAGAGCTTCAACGTGCTCATCAAGGAGCTCCAGTCGCTGTGCCTGAACGTCGAGCTGGTCGAGACGAGCGCAGGCGTGGAGGCGTCGGCCGCGGAGGAAGAGGAGTGATGCAGTTCGTCACGTCACGAGCGCCGCGCGCCTTTTCGGTGACGGCAGGGGAGGCGCGCCGCGCTGGCGGCGCGCTCCCGAAGGCTCAAACAGTGGGCGCTGACAGGTTCATCGGTTTCGTTTCTGTCTCCGGAGGTCTCCATGCGTGACATCTTCAGCTTCTTCGAGAAGCCCAAGGACCCGCTGTCGTTTAGCGCCATCCGCATCTCGCTCGCGAGCCCGGAGAAGATCCGCGAGTGGTCGCACGGCGAGGTGAAGAAGCCGGAGACCATCAACTACCGGACGTTCAAGCCGGAGCGCGATGGTCTGTTCTGCGCGAAGATCTTCGGGCCTGTGAAGGACTACGAGTGCAACTGCGGCAAGTACAAGCGCATGAAGCACCGTGGCATCGTGTGCGAGAAGTGCGGCGTCGAGGTCATCCAGTCGAAGGTCCGGCGCGAGCGGCTCGGGCACATCTCGCTGGCCACGCCGGTCGCCCACATCTGGTTCCTGAAGAGCCTGCCGTCGCGCATCGGCAACATGCTCGACATCACGCTCAAGGACCTGGAGAAGGTGCTTTATTGCGAGGCGTACATCGTCATCGATCCCAAGGAGACTGGCCTCATGCGGGGCGATCTCCTGAGCGAGGAGCGGTATCTGCAGCTCCTCGACGAGTACGGTGACGACAAGTTCAGCGCCGGCATGGGCGGCGAGGCGATCCTCGAGATGCTCAAGCAGGTCGACGTCCACGGCCTGGCGGAGCTGCTCAGGACGGAGATGCGCGCCGCGACCAGCGAGGCCAAGCGGAAGAAGCTCGCGAAGCGGCTCAAGGTCGTCGAGGCGTTCCGTGAGAGCGGCAATCGGCCCGAGTGGATGATGCTGACGGTGATCCCGGTGCTCCCGCCGGATCTGCGCCCGCTCGTCCCCCTGGACGGCGGCCGCTTCGCGACCAGCGATCTCAACGACCTCTACCGCCGCGTCATCAACCGCAACAACCGCCTGAAGCGGCTCCTCGAGCTGAACGCGCCGGAGATCATCATCCGGAACGAGCGCCGGATGCTGCAGGAGGCGGTCGACGCGCTGTTCGACAACGGCCGCCGCGGCAAGACGATCACCGGCCCGAACAAGCGCCCGCTCAAGTCGCTCTCCGACATGCTGAAGGGCAAGCAGGGCCGGTTCCGCCAGAACCTGCTCGGCAAGCGCGTCGACTACTCGGGCCGCTCCGTCATCGTCGTGGGCCCGACGCTGCGCCTGCACCAGTGCGGTCTGCCCAAGAAGATGGCGCTCGAGCTCTTCAAGCCGTTCATCTACAACAAGCTGGAAGAGCGCGGCTACGTCAACACCATCAAGAGCGCCAAGAAGATGGTGGAGAAGGAGCGCCCGGAGGTCTGGGACATCCTCGAGGAGGTCATCAGCGAGCACCCGGTGCTCCTGAACCGCGCCCCGACGCTCCACCGCCTCGGCATCCAGGCGTTCGAGCCGGTCCTCATCGAGGGCAAGGCGATCCAGCTGCACCCGCTGGTCTGCGCGGCGTTCAACGCCGACTTCGACGGCGACCAGATGGCGGTCCACGTGCCGCTGTCGGTCGAGGCGCAGATGGAGGCGCGCGTGCTCATGATGAGCACGAACAACATCCTCTCGCCCGCGAGCGGCAAGCCGATCATCAACCCGACGCAGGACATCGTGCTCGGGCTCTACTACGCGACCCGCGAGCGGAAGTTCGAGAAGGGGTCGTACCGCGCGGACACCCTCGCCTTCGGCGAGGACGGCGTGGCGCAGGGCTACCTGCGCGGCATCTACGCCTCCCCCGAGGAGGTGCGGATGGCGTACGACAACGGCGAGGTCGCGCTGCACGCCGGCATCCGCGTCCGCGTCCCGATCATCGACGACGACGGCAACCCGCAGCTCGACGAGTTCGGCCACGTGAAGCGCCGCATCGTCGAGACCACGGTGGGCCGCGTCATCATCTCCGAGGTCCTCCCGAAGGGGGTCGCGTTCGAGTACGCGAACAAGACCCTCGACAAGAAGGCGCTCTCGGCGCTCATCGACGTCTGCTACCGCATCCACCGCAACAAGGAGACCGTCCTCCTCGCGGACCGGCTCCGCACGCTCGGCTTCGACCACGCGATGCGGGCGGGTATCTCGATCTGCATGGATCACATGGTGATCCCGCCGGCCAAGAAGGTCCTCCTGGGCGAGGCGCAGAAGGAGGTCGAGCGCGTCGTCGAGCAGTACCAGGAGGGGCTCATCACCGACGGCGAGCGGTACAACAAGATCGTCGATATCTGGGCGAGCATCGCCGACCAGGTCACGACCGAGATGATGGGCGGCATCGGCAAGGAGACGGTCGTCGATCACGAGACCGGCAAGGAGTCGATCGAGCCGAGCTTCAACCCCATCTACATCATGGCCGACTCCGGCGCGCGCGGCTCCACGCAGCAGATCCGGCAGCTGGCCGCGATGCGCGGCCTGATGGCCAAGCCGTCCGGCGAGATCATCGAGACGCCGATCACCGCGAACTTCCGCGAGGGTCTCAGCGTGCTCCAGTACTTCATCTCGAC
Source organism: Sorangium sp. So ce726 (assembly GCF_051521405.1). Lineage (NCBI taxonomy): Bacteria > Pseudomonadati > Myxococcota > Polyangiales > Polyangiaceae > Sorangium > Sorangium sp. So ce726. The sequence continues at coordinate 590,532 of NZ_CP150349.1, forward strand.
GCACGGCGCCCGGAAGGGTCTCGCCGACACGGCGCTCAAGACGGCGAACTCGGGGTACCTCACCCGGCGTCTCGTCGACGTGGCGCAGGACGCGGTCATCTCCGAGTTCGACTGCGGCACGCTCGACGGCATCCGCGTGGCGAAGCTCGAGGAGGCCGGCGAGGTCATCCAGCCGCTCGGCGACCGCATCCTCGGCCGCGTCGCGCTGGAGGACGTCGTCGACCCGCTCACCGGCGAGGTGCTCATCACGGCGAACACCGAGCTCGACGAGCAGGCGGTGCGGTCCATCGAGGACGCCGGCATCGAGGAGGTCGTCATCCGCTCGGTGCTCACGTGCCAGCTCCGCCGCGGGGTCTGCGCGCTGTGCTACGGGCGCGACCTCGCGCGCGGCTACCGGGTCAACATCGGCGAGGCGGTGGGCATCATCGCCGCCCAGTCGATCGGCGAGCCGGGCACGCAGCTCACGATGCGCACCTTCCACATCGGCGGCACCGCGGCGCGCGGCAAGATCGAGGCGAGCTACCTCGAGGCCCGCACCGAGGGCACCGTCCGCCTCCGCCGCGCGGTCGTCCAGAAGAAGAAGGACGGCACCATGGTGGTCATGAACCGCCACGGCGAGATCGTGGTCGTCGACGAGACGGGTCGCGAGCGCGAGCACAACCGCCTCGTCTACGGCGCCATCCTCAAGAAGGCCGACGGCGAGCGCACCAAGCCCGGCGAGCTGCTCGCCGAGTGGGACCAGTTCGCGACGCCGATCCTCACCGAGGTCTCCGGCGTGGTGAAGTTCGGCGACCTCATCGAGGGCGTCAGCGTGCAGGATCGCCTCGACGAGGTGACGGGCCTCTCGCGAAAGGTCGTCATCGAGTCGAAGGCGGCCGACGTCCGCCCGCGCATCTCGCTGAAGGACCCGGAGTCGGGCAAGACGCTGAAGCTCCCGAACAGCGAGCTCGAGGCGCGCTACCTGCTCCCTGTCGGCGCCCACATCGTCGCGCAGGAGGGGGATCTCATCGAGGCCGGCGAGGTCATCGCCAAGATCCCGCGCGACACGACGAAGGTGCAGGACATCACCGGCGGTCTGCCCCGCGTCGCCGAGCTGTTCGAGGCCCGAAAGCCGAAGGATCACGCGATCATCAGCGAGATCGACGGCGAGGTCACGTTCGGCAAGGACACGAAGGGCAAGCGGAAGGTCATCATCACGCCGTACTCGCCGGACGGGCACGCGCTCGGCGATCAGGCGCGCGAGTACCTGATCCCGAAGGGCAAGCACATCCAGGTGCAGCCGGGTGACCGGGTGCGCGCGGGCGACCCCCTCCAGGACGGCCCGCCGAACCCGCACGACATCCTCCGGGTGAAGGGCGAGAAGGAGCTGTCGGCCTGGCTCGTGAACGAGATCCAGCAGGTCTACCGGCTCCAGGGCGTCGGCATCAACGACAAGCACATCGAGGTCATCGTCCGGCAGATGCTCCGGCGTGTCCGGGTGCGCGAGGTCGGCGATACGAACTTCCTGGTCGACGAGCAGGTCGAGAAGCACATCTTCGAGAAGGAGAACGAGACCGTGCTCGAGCGCGGCGGCAAGCCCGCCATCGCGGAGGCGCTCCTCCTCGGCATCACCAAGGCCAGCCTGTCGACCGAGTCGTTCATCAGCGCCTCGTCGTTCCAGGAGACGACCAAGGTGCTCACCGAGGCCGCGATCAACGGCAAGACGGACGATCTCCGCGGTCTCAAGGAGAACGTCATCATGGGCCGCCTGATCCCGGCCGGGACGGGGCTGCCCGCCTACAAGCGCCTCCAGGTCGTGGTGGAGGGCGAGCCGGTGGCGCAAGCGCCGTACGTCGCCCCGCGGCCGCGTCCCGAGGAGACGCTCACGGCCGTGAACGAGGAGTGACCGCGTGCCGGCGCGCCCAGGGCGGGATCCAACCCTGACCCCGGGCGCGCCGCCCCTCTCCCGAAGCCCGTTTGCGGCATTCCGGGAGGCGTTTCCCCCTTCGCACCAGGCTCACCGGCCTGGCGAGCCGCGCCAGACGTGGCGTGAGCGCCTACCCGGGTCCAGTCTTCACTTCCACGTCGCAGCGTATCGGGTCGAGCGGGCCTCGCCAGCCAACCGGCGTCGGCTGGAATGCTCACGGGGCTCGCGCGCCGCGCCGAGCTCTGCTCTCATTCCTCGAGCGCACCCCATGGCTGCATACGCCGCTAGCGGCAGGCCAGCTCTCCCCGCGTGCTCCCGTTCCGCGAGGGTTCTTGGGCGCGCCACCTCCAATTTCTGGGTAGAATCAGGGTTTCGATGGCTTCCGTTCAAGGATTGAACCAGCGGATTGCCGATCGCCTCGTCCTCGAGGGGCGCATCACCCCGGACGATCACCGTCGTGCGGTGGAGTACGCGATGCGTACGCGCGGCCGTATCGAGGACGCCATCATCGAGCTCGACATCGTCAACGAGTCCGAGCTCCTGAAGTTCATCGCGACCGTCCACAACACCCGCTTCGTCTCGACCGAGAAGCTCTCGAAGGCGATCATCGAGCCCCGAGTGCTCGCCAAGGTCTCGGCGATCACCGCGACGTTGCACGGCGTCTTCCCGGTCCTGCTCGACGATCGGAACACGACGCTCTCGGTCGCGACCGCGGATCCCGACAACGACGTCGCGCTGCACGAGATCCGGCTCGCCGCGGGCGTGCGGGACGTACGCGCCATCGTCGCCAGGCCGGCGGCGGTCCGCGCCGCCATCGCGTACCACTACCGCGGCGACACGACCGCGTTCAGCTCGCTGCTGCGCCCGGTCAACTCGTTCGACGAGATCCTCTACACCAACAGCAATAACCCCTTCGAGCGCGCGTCGATGACACACGAGCGCGCGTCGATCACGCACGAGCGCGCGTCGATGACGCACGTGCCGGCGGTGGTCCCGCAGCCGGGGCACGGGCAGCCGGCGCACGGGCAGACGATGCATGTGGCGCCCACGCAGGCGGCGCCGATGCACCTGCAGACGATGCAAGTGCAGCCGGCGCACGCGGCGGCGCCCACGCAGGCGGCGCCGGTGCCTGCGCCGCTCGTCACGGCGCCCCAGGTCCCCGCGGTGATGCGGGCGCCCTCCGCGCCGCCCCGCGTGGCCCCGGCCGGCCCGCCGCCCACGCCGGTGCCTCCTTCGCCGCCTCCGCAGCAGCAGGTCGCTCCCGCCCCGATCTCGGCGCCGGTCGCCGTGGCGCCGCCTCCGCCGCCGCCGCACCCGACAACGACCCACGCGTACGTCGAGACGCTCAACGTCCTTGTGAGCCTGCTCGAGAACGCGCGGCAGGACCTTCGGGGCCACTCCTCCACGGTCGCTCGCATCGTGCGCAAGCTCTGCGAGCGCATCGGCCTGCCGCCGACGACGGTCGCGAGCTACGTGGCCTCGGCCTACCTTCACGACCTCGGCAAGAACGGCCCGTACCACCTCACCGCGCTCAACGTCGCCGAGTACGAGGGGCACCGGCTCGCCGCGACGAAGAGCGTCGATCTGCCGGCGCACCTCATGGAGTCGGTGGGGCTGCCGCAGGAGGTCGTCTCGGCGATCAGCATGATGTACGAGCGCTACGACGGCAGCGGCTTCCCCGATGGCCTGTCCGGCAAGGAGATCCCGCTCGGCGCGCGCATCCTCGCGGTCGCGGACACCTACGCGGATCTCACGCAGAACCCGCGCAACCCGTACCGCAAGGCGCTCCGCCCGCCGGAGGCCTGCGACGTGCTCGCCCAGTACCGCGCCACCATCTTCGATCCGAACATCGTCGATCTCTTCCGCCAGGTCATGACCGGCGACGACATGCGCGCGAAGCTGCTCTCCGATCGGCACCAGGCGCTCATCGTCGACCCGGATCCCGAGGAGACGACGGTGCTCGAGCTGCGCCTGCTCGAGCAGGGCTTCGAGGTCTCGATCGCGCGCAACGTGGCGCAGGCGCGCCGCGAGCTCGAGACGAAGGACATCGAGGTGGTCGTCAGCGAGATCGACCTCGAGGAGCCCGACGCCGGCCTCACGCTCCGCGCCGACGCGCTGAAGCTCGGCTTCGGCCGCGACAAGACGTGGGTCATCCTCACCGCGAAGACCGACCGGCAGACCGCCCAGCGCGCCTTCGATCTCGGCGTCGACGACTTCGTCTCGAAGCCGGCGTCGACCGACGTCATGGCCGCCAAGCTCCGCCAGCTCATCGAGCGGCGCTCCACGACCGCCGTCCCCCGCGGCGTGTCCGGCTCGCTCGCCGAGATGGGCCTGCCGGACATGATCCAGATCCTGTGGCACGGCCGGAAGACGTGCGCGCTCAAGATCCAGGCGAACTCCATGGCCGGCGAGATCCACTTCGCCGACGGGCAGGTCGTCCATGCGCTCTGGGCCGGCGCGCAGGGCGAGGACGCGTTCTACCGGATGCTCACGCTCCGGGAGGGCGACTTCCGCCTCGACCCGAGCTTCTCGCCCAGCACCCGCAGCATCACCGCGTCGCCCGAGGCGCTGCTCCTCGAAGGGATGCGCCGCCTCGATGAAGGGACCCTGTCCTAGGCGCGTCGCGCTGGAGGCCCCTTGAAGAGCCCCGTCTGCATCGAGACCCCGCGGCTGCGCCTCTTCCTCCCTCCCGTCGAGTTTGCTGGCCGCTACCTCGCCTACTTCGAGCGCAACCGCGATCACCTGGCGCGGTGGGATCCGCCGCGCCCCGAGGGCTTCTACACCGAGGCGTTCTGGCGCGAGCGCCTCCTCCGCGACCACGAGGACTTCGCCGCGGATCGCGCGCTCCGGCTCGCGCTGCAGTGGCGCGGCGCCCCCGGCGGCGAGGTGATCGGAGTCTGCAACTTCACGCAGTTCGTCCGCGGCGCCTTCCAGGCCGCGACCCTCGGCTACTCGCTCGACCAGCGCGCAGTGGGCTCGGGCCTGATGTTCGAGGCGATCGAGGCCGCGATCGCGTACATGTTCGACACGCTCGGCTTCCACCGGGTGATGGCGAACTACCTGCCGCACAACGAGCGCAGCGGCCGGCTGCTCCGGCGCCTCGGCTTCGTCGTCGAGGGGTACGCGCGCGATTACCTGTTCATCGACGGCGCCTGGCGCGATCACGTCCTGACCGCGCTGACCAACCCGAGGCCCGCGCCTCCGGGCGGCTCGCGAACGACGGGGGCAGCGCACCCCGCCCGCGGCGCCGGCCCCCGCCACGGTTGATCCGCCCGCTCCTGCGATCGCGCCGCCGCGCCGCAGGGGGCGCCGCGCGGCGTCCGGCCTGCACGCACCTGGCGGCCGGCGACCGGTCGGTAACCATGCGAGAACGCTGAAGATTGCGGCTTACCCGCCCGCGGCCGCCGCGCGCCGCGTCTTGCCCCGCAGCGGGCGCCGCCCTAGCTTGTCCCGAGGCGTGGACCGCGAGTGCGGCCGCGACCCGGAGGCACATGTACGGTCCGCAAGGCAACGGTGGCGGCAGCGCACGCAGGCCAGCGCAGCGCTCGACGAAGGTCACGGTCCCCGAGATCCGCTCCCGCAAAGGGGTCTCGCCGATCGCGATGGTGACGGCGTACGACTTCACGATGGCGCGGCTGCTCGACGAGGGCGGCGCCGATCTGCTGCTCGTCGGCGACTCGCTGGGGATGGTCGTGCAGGGGCACACGACGACGCTCCCCGTGACGGTCGAGGAGATCTGTTACCACGGGCGCGCGGTGACGCGCGGCGCGCGGCGGGCCCACGTCGTGGGCGACATGCCGTTCATGAGCTTCCAGCTCTCTCCGATGCACGCGCTCGAGAACGCCGGGCGCATGATGAAGGAGGGCAGCTTCGAGAGCATCAAGCTCGAGGGAGGCGAGGAGATCGCCGAGCACGTGCGCCGGATCGTCGCCGCGGGCATCCCGGTGATGGGTCACCTCGGGCTCACGCCGCAGTCGGTGCACGCCATGGGCGGCTTCAAGGTGCAGGGCAAGGGCGACGAGGCGGCCGAGCGCCTCATCGCCGACGCGCGCATCCTCGACGAGGCTGGCGCCTACGCGATCGTGCTCGAGGCGATCCCGCCGGACCTCGCGCAGGAGGTGACGGCCGCGGTCTCCGTCCCGACGATCGGCATCGGCGCCGGGGCCGGCTGCGACGGGCAGGTGCTCGTCTGTTACGACCTGCTCGGGATGTTCCGCGAGCTGACGCCGAAGTTCGCGAAGCGCTTCGCCGAGGTCGGCGATCAGATCGTGGAGGCGACGCGCGCCTACGTGGGCGAGGTCCAGTCGCGCACGTTCCCCGCTGCAGAGCACAGCTTCAAGCCGAACGGGCCTCGCCGGGCAGCCACCGTGCCCGCCGCGCCGGCCAAGCCCGAGTTCGCGCCGGCAGACGAGATCCCCCCGCACTGGCAGACGCACTGAGCGCGACAGCGCGGCGCGGCGGGTTGACTCGACTCGACGCGGGCTGCTCCGCGCCGGCACGTGCGTGCTCCACGCAGGCAAGCGTGCGATCCGCGCGGGCGAGCGCGCCAGAGGCGGCCGGCCTCAGCTCGCCCGGCCTTCCGCCGGCTCCTGCCGCCCTCCGATGGAGCGCAGCAAGAGCTCGACCGCGAGCAACGCGAGCAGCAGCAGCGCGACGTAGGGCGACCCGTCGATGGATGCGGCCATGCCGCCCAGGTCCGCCGCGCGGGCGCTCTCGGCGACGCGCCGCGGGCGGAGGTCGATCTCGCGCTCCGGGACCGACACGACGCGCGTCGAGCGCTCGCCGTCCAGGGTGAGCTCGTAGAGGCCGGCGAGCGGCGGAGACACGCGCAGGCGCCGCTCGACCTCGGCGACGGGGAGCGCCTCGCGCGACCGCGAGCCTTGCGGGGCCCCGTCGCGGTCGACCCGCACGCGCTCGACCTTGACGTCGTGGTAGCCGTCGAACGTCCACACCTCGCCCGCGGCGAGGCGTCGTGCGCCGCCGCGGGCGCGCGCGGCGCCGACGAAGCCGTCGAGCAGCGACAGGAACGCGGGCCGCAGCGCGACGTCGCTCTCCTCCGTGCTGAGGGGCAGCGTCATGAACAGCACCACGCCGCGCCCGAGCGGGCGGCGCACGAGGAACGGGGCGCCGTCCGCCCACCGGGCGAGCACCTCGGCGCCCTCGGAGGCCTCTGCGCCCAGCGTCGCCCGGCCGCGCGGGGCGACGTCGGCGAGGCCGGGCGCGGACGGGCCGAGCCAGCCCGCCGTCGCCGGATCCACGCCGGGCACCGGGGAGGCCGACCAGCGGACGACGCCAGGGACCAGCGGCTCGAACCCGGCGCCGAGCGGCGCCGCGGCCGCGCGCTGGCCGAGCGTCAGCAGCGCGACGCCGCCGCGCTCGACCCACGCGGCGAGCGAGCGGCGCACCTCCGGCGTGAAGCCGGGCGCGTCGTCGACGATGAGCCCCGCGTGCGCGGCCAGCTCGTCCGCGTGCTCCGGGACCGAGGGCAGCGGCCTGATCTGCGCGTCCAGGTCGAGCGCCGAGAGGGCCTGCTCGAGCGGCGGTGGGCCGCCTGTCTCGACGTGCGTCGTCGCGGGGTCGACAACGACCGCGATCGAGAGCGGGCCGCCGGCGGAGATGATCGGGGCGCGGTCGTCCTCGGCGATCGCGTCGCCGCCGGTGAGCGCGGCGATCAGGATCTCGGGCGTCCCGGCCGGGAGGTCGATCGAGAGCTCCTCGGCGTGCAGGGCCGGATCGAGCGCGACCTTGCCGAGCACGGCGTCGCCGGCGCGCACCTCGAGGGATCGCCCCGCCGCGGCGGAAGCGCCTGTAGCCGGGGCGCCTGCGGCGGCGGAGCCCGCGGCGGGCGGCGCGCCCGCGCCGCCGTCTCGCTGCGCGACGGCGATGTCGGGCCCGCGCGCCGCGGTCGACGCGGCGGTGCAGACGACGCGGACGCGCGCCTTCTGGCCGGATCGATCGGCGCGCACGATCCCGCAGTCCTGGCCCGTCGCCTCGAGCTCCTGGAGCGGCACCCACGTGGCGATGTCGGGGGTGCCTGAGATGGGCGGGGCGCCGGGCGTGCCGTCCGCGAGGTCGCTGAGGAGCACGATGCGTTTGTCGCTCTGAGGCAGCCCCCGGAGCAGATCGCGGGCGAGCGCGAGGGCGCCGTCGATGTCGGTGGCGCGGTCCGACGGCGCCACCGCGGCCAGCGCCTCGCTGACGGCGGCGAGGTTGGTGGTCGACGCGAGGGCGACGCGGGCCGGGGCGCCCGCGAGGACGAGGGCCGCGGCGTCGCCGGGAGCGAGGCCGCTGGCGAGCTCGCGCGCGGCCGTGAGCGCGCGCTCGAACCGCGAGGAATCGTGCGAGGAATCGTTGATCGACCGCCCGTCGCGCGCGGCGCCCTCGGCGCCGTCCGGGCGCGCCCGCATGCTGAGCGAGTCGTCGACGACGATGGCGAGCGCGACCGACGCGCCGGCCCTGCGGCTGAGCGACAGGTGCGAGCAGCGCAGGAGCGGCGTGGCGCCGAGCACCGCGAGCGCGAGCACCGAGACAGCCCGGGTGGCGAAGAGGGCGCGGTCCTCGAGGAGGCTCCGGCGCCGCGCCGTCGGCGGCGTGGGCGGGACCAGGCGCGCCGGCGGGAACGGCCGCTCCTCGGCGCGGCGACGGCGCAGGAGGTGCGCGGCGACCGGCGCGCCGACGAGCAGGGCGACCAGCAGCGCGCCGAGCGTGACGAAGCTCATCGGCGCACCTCGGCGATCGCCTGCACGAGCGCGCGGACGACGTCGGTCGGAGGATCGGCGCTCGTCGCGCGGAGCAGGCGGCCGCCGCGCGACGCGAGCGCCCGCGACCAGGCGTCCGCCAGGGCGGCGAGGCGCGCCTGGTACTGCGCGCGGACCGCGCCCGCGTCGGCCTCCACGACCGCGCCGCCCTCGAGGGCGCGGAGGCGCACGTTGCCCTCGAAGTCGAGCGCCGCCTCGCTGGGATCGAGGACCTGGAGGGCGATCAGCGTGCGGCCGCCGGTGCTCAGCGACGTGAACGCCGAGAGCGCGCGGTGGGCGCCCGACGGGGCCGCGCCGGATTCGTGAGCAAGATCGATGAGATCCGAGATGAGCAGGACGACGGCGCCGCGGCGGGCCTTCTTCGCGATGGGCGCGAGCGCGCGCTCGACGGCGCCGGCGTCGCCGCTCCAGTCCTGGGCGGCGGAGGTGGCCTCGAGGGCGCCGACGATGCGCTCGAACGCCTCGCGCCCCGCCATCGCGGGCAGGCCGTGGGTGCCGGCGCCGCCGAGCCAGGCGAGCCCCACCGGGTCGCCGGTGGCGAGCGCGACGCGGGCCATGGCCGCGGCGATGAGCGCCGCGTAGGCCAGCTTGGCGCCGGGCGCGCGCCGGCCGCGGTAGGACATCGAGGCGGTCGCGTCGACGCACAGCCACAGGGCGCGATCGGTCTCGGTCTCGAACTCGCGCACCATGAGGCGATCGTGGCGGAGCAGGGCGCGGCGATCGAAGAAGCGGAGATCGTCGCCGGGCACATAGGGCCGCTGACCGCCGAACTCGACGCCCGCGCCCTTGCGGACGCTCCGGTGCATGCCGGCGTAGACGCCCTCGGCGACGGCGCGCGACTTGAGGCGGAGCGGGGCGAGCCCGCCCCAGTCGATGGGGAACGCGGCGAGCGAGGCGCGGTCGGAGGCGAGCGGCACGGTGTCGCTTCTTAGCCTGGATCCACGGGGCGATCACCTCGCGCCAGCGGCGCGTTGGCGCTGCGGGTGGACGCGCGGCTGCCGTGCATCGGACGCGCGGCTGCCGCGCGCCGGCGGCGCGCTGAGCCGCGCTCGGGGACGCGCCTGGGCTCCCTCCCTCGCGCGGCTTTCTCGTGGGCTTTCCCGTTCTTCCGGGGGCGAGGGCTTGCCGAGGCGACGCCCGCCACACATCAGCTCCGTGGAATGGCTGACGAGAAGAGGCCGGCGTCGCGCGCGTGGCTCGGGTACCTGCTGATCGCGGTCGGGATCCTGGTCCTTTCCGGGATCGTCAGGTCACGAGGGCGCCCGCTCGTGCCGTACGACGAAGCGGTCGCCGAGGTGCGGCGCGGGGAGATCTCCGCGGCGATCGTGAAGCCCGACGAGATCGAGCTGATCCGCCGCGAGAGCCCGCAACGACCGGAGGAGCACGTCCGCGTGACGCGGCTGCCCGGCGTCGAGGACGAGCCGCTCGTGAAGGCGCTGCTCGACCAGCAGGTCCGCATCGAGGCGAAGAGCCCCCAGACGTCGGTGTGGATGCAGGTGGCGATCTGGATGTTGCCGCTCCTCCTCATCAACGCGGCGTTCTTCATGATGCTGCGGCGGGCGGGGCAGGGGGCCGGCGGGCCGCTCGGGTTCCTGCGCAGCAAGGCGAAGATCTACGATCGATCCAAGCAGGATCCGGTGCGCTTCTCGGACGTCGCCGGCGTCGATGAGGCCAAGGACGAGCTCGTCGAGGTCGTCGACTTCCTCAAGGAGCCATCGAAGTACCGCTCGCTGGGCGGACGGATCCCGCGCGGCCTCCTGCTCATCGGGCCGCCCGGCACCGGCAAGACGCTGCTCGCGCGGGCGGTGGCGGGCGAGGCGGACGTGCCGTTCTTCTCGCTGAACGCGAGCGAGTTCGTCGAGATGTTCGTGGGGCTCGGGGCCGCGCGGGTCCGCGAGCTGTTCGAGGAGGCGCGCAAGAGCGCGCCCAGCATCGTGTTCATCGATGAGATCGACGCCGTGGGCAGGACCCGGGGCGGCCTCGGCGCCCTCGCGACCCACGACGAGCGAGAGCAGACCCTCCACCAGCTCCTCGCCGAGCTCGACGGCTTCGACGCGCGCACCACCGTGATCCTGATGGCCGCCACGAACCGCCCCGAGGTGCTCGATCCGGCCCTCCTGCGGCCCGGGCGCTTCGATCGTCAGGTCGTCGTGGATCGGCCCGATCTGCGGGGCCGCGAGGCGATCCTCGCCGTCCACGCGCGGCGGGTGCCGCTCGCGAGCGACGTCGATCTCGGGCTCGTGGCGCGCCGCACGCCAGGCATGGTCGGCGCCGATCTCGCGAAGATCGTCAACGAGGCGGCGCTGGCCGGGGCGCGGCGCGGCGCCAGGGAGATCGGACAGGCCGACTTCGACGAGGCGCTCGATCGCTCGCAGCTCGGGCTCCGGCGCCGCGGGCAGATCATGACCGCGGAGGAGCGGCGGCGCGTGGCCTACCACGAGGCCGGGCACGCCCTCGTCGCGCTCGCGCTGCCGGCCGCCGATCCGGTGGAGCGGGTGTCCATCGTGGCCCGCACGATCGGCGCGCTCGGCGTCACGATCCAGGTGCCGCGCGACGAGCGCCAGCTGATCACCGAGCAGGAGATCGAGTCGCGCGTCACGGTGATGCTCGGCGGCAGGGCGGCGGAGGAGATCGCGCTGGGGCAAGTGTCGAGCGGCGCGCACGACGATCTCGGGCGCGCCACGGCGCTCGTCCGCGAGATGGTGACTCGCCTCGGGATGAGCCGGCGCCTCGGGCTGGCCGCGCTCGCGCGCACCGTCGGCGCGCCGATGCTCGGCGTGCTCCAGGAGGAGCGCACGTGCAGCGAGGAGACCGCCCGCGAGGTCGACGAGGAGGTGAGGGAGCGGCTCGGCGAGATGTACCTGAAGGCCAAGCAGCTGCTCGTCGATCGCCGCGAGGGCCTCGAGGCGGTCGCGGAGGCGCTCGTGCTCAAGGAGACGCTGCGCGGCGAGGAGCTGGAGGAGATCGCGGCCGTGTCGACGCGGCGGAAGATCGCCGTGGGCCCGCCGAGCGCGGCGTGAGCCTCAGGCCGCGCGGCGCCGGCGCCTGAGGCCGCCCGCGAGCGCGGCGAGCGACAGGCCGGCGACCGTCCAGGCCCGGCCGCTGGCGCTCCCGCGCGGCGCGCCCCCGGCCGCGCGGCAGGCGCAGCCGCCGTCCTCCTCCGCGAGCTCGCCGCCGCCTGGCGGGGCCTCCGGCTCGCCGACGCCGATCCCTCGCACCGCGATCACCTGCACGGGTTGGTCGGGGTCGTTGGACTCGACGAGGACGGTCGCCGCGAACTCGCCGCTCGCCTTCGGCGCGAACCGGATCGCGAAGTCGACCTCCGTTTCCGGGTCGATCCCGAGCGCCGCGTCCGCGAGCTCGAAGCTCTCCGGGTCGTCGGTCGTCACGGCGGCATCGAGCAGCGCCTCCCCCGCGTTCGACAGCAGGACGAGCTCCACGTTGGCCTGCCCCACCTCCACGGCGCCGAAATCGATCTCCTGCTTGTCCAGCGCGAGGTCCGGGAGCGGCACATGGACGCGCTCGCTCTCGAACACCCATTCCCGCTCGGTGAGCGGGAAGGCGAGCGGGATGTCGGCGAGCGGGATCGACCACGAGCGGCCCAGCAGGCTGACGCCAAACGCGGGGACGAGGTGGAGCGTGCCGTCGTACCGCACCGAGCCCTCCGGACGAACGTTGAGCTCGACCGACGGGCCTCCCAGGTAGTCCACGGAGGAGGCTCCGCCCTCGGGGGTGATGTCGCCTCCGCTCACCGTCGCCTGATCGAGCGTCTCGATGGCCACGCGATGGGTCGTGTAGCGGGCCGCGACGTCCATTGCGATGTCGAGCTCGAACCTCCCGTCGATTCCGGGGATCGAGCCGCCGATGAGGTCGCCGAGCGACACGGACGCAATGCGCTGCAGCGCGGTGGAGCTCTCCAGCGTGATGCCCGGCTCCCAGCCCCACGCGTCGAACTGCTCGCGGGCGTGCACCTGGAAATCGATCTGGGGAACATAGGGGATATCGCCCGTCCAGTCGAAGTCCTGACCCAGGACGGAAACGCTGATGCGTCCCTGTGCGCTGACACCGAGTCCATAGTCGCAGCTGAACGCGCCGCCGTCCGGGGTGCCTGGCACCTTGAGCGCGAGCGCCTCTGGCCACGACGCCTCGAGCGCTCCGCTCAACGAGACCTGGGTGTTGGCGTAGACCACCGCCCCGAGGCTGACTTGCAGCGGTGAGCCCGGCGGGACCCAGCCTGTATCGAAATCGAGCTCGAGCGGGATGGCGTCTTTGCGCTGGAACGTGAGCGGTCCCCGCGCGCAATGGAGCGGGTCGTCCGCGCACGGCACGGCGAGCGAGTCGTAGGCCGAAGCGGCCGCGGGCGCGAAGAGGGCGAGCGCGGCGGCGACGCAGGGGAGAGCGCGCCGCCGCCGGGGCCGAGCAGAGCGGAGATCCGCGAGGGCAGCGCCGCCGGACAGCAAGGAACGCATGAGAACGATTACCACGATCCTCGCGCTCCACGCCATAGCCGCACCCCCGATGGCGGCGCGTCAGGCACGTTCCAGTTGCGTTCCTGCGGCGTCCTAGCGCGCCCCGAACAGCGTGCCGACCACGATGCCTGCGGCCGCACAGAGAATGGCCACCACGGTCCAGAGGATGAGCTCACGCGAGGTGCCGCCCGCCGTCGGTGCAGGGAGAGCGGGCGTCTCGCGGACCACCGCGGCCGTGCGTTCGGGCAGCGCCCTGCGCACCGCGCTCTCCCTGGGCGTAACCGGCTGGTCGACGTGGCCGACGCCCGAGACGGAAGCGCCGTCCTGGAGGGGCGCGGCGTAATCCAGGCCGGTCCGCTCGAGCGCGAGATCGGTGATCGAGACGGCGTCCGCGAGGCTCGCGGGGGTGTGGTGCACGACGCGCCGTTCTTCGCGGCAGGCGCGCAGGGCGTCGGCGAATGCCCTGGCGCTCGGGTGCCGCTCGGAAGGGCTCTTGGCGAGGGCCCTCAGGATGACGGCCTCCAGGCCGGCCGAGATGAGCCCGGAGCGCTCGCTGGCGCGCGGCGGCAGCGGTTGCTCGGCGATCTGCGCGGTCATCACGGCGATGGGCGTCCGCTTGCTGAACGGCACGGCGCCGACCGTCATCTCGTAGAGGATGCAGCCGAGCGCGTAGATGTCGCTGCGAGGATCGACGTCCTCCCCGCGCACCTGCTCCGGCGCCATGTACTCCGGCGTCCCGAAGATCATGTCCTTCTCGGTGAGCCCGGTCGTCTGCTGCTCGCCGTGCACCACCTTCGCGAGCCCGAAATCGACCACACGGACGCGGCCTACGAAGGGCGACTGCGCGGCGGCCGCGTGCCCGTCCGGGCGCTCGACGAGCACGTTGGCCGGCTTGAGATCGCGGTGCACCACGCCCGCCGCGTGCGCGGTCTCCAGCGCGGCGCAGATCTGCAGGGCGATCTCGATCGCCAGATCGATCTCGATCGGCGCGTGGTCCCGCAGGAGCTCCTCGAGCGAGCTGCCGTCGATGTGCTCCAGCGCGATCACGAGGAGCCCGCCCTCCTCGACGAAGTCGAGCATCCGGACGACGTGAGGGCCCTCGACGCGCTCCAGGATGGCGGCCTCCCGGTGGTAGCGCCTGAAGATCTGGGGCGTGCCCGAGAGGTGCCTGTGGATCACCTTCAGCGCGACGCGCTGGCCGTCCTCGTCGCGGGTGGCGCGGTAGACGACGCCGGAGGCGCCCTCGCCGATGACGGACTCCACGGTGTACCGCGACGCGACGCCGTGCCCCGCGGGCAGGCGATCGGGCGCGGGCTGCTGCGAGGTCACCGCCCACCGCCCGCGTCCGCGGGGATCGGCGGCGCGGGGTCCGGCGAAGGCGCCCTGAGGTGCAGCTCCGTCGACGAGGTGCAGGCGCGCACGATCTTCGGGCTGAGCTCGATGGGATCGAGCCGCGCGGCGGGATCGGCCTCGCGCCACGCGGCGCACGCGGTCTCGGCGAGCCCTGTGGCGTCCAGCGCGACGTAGGCCTCGAGCAGGTGCCGCTGCACCGTGGCGATCTGCACCCGGGCGAGATCGCCGTAGCCGAGCAGGCGGCTCGCCCGCGCCACGGCGTCGATGTAGCGGCCGCTCCGCACGTCGCCGGCGAGCTGCGGCAGCTCGGCGTCGACCCGGCGCTGGGCGTCGCGCGCGCGGCCCGCCCCCTCGGAGCGCACAAGCGCGCCGGAGCTCGCGGCCTCGGCCTTGCCCTGGGCCGTGAGCGGCAGATCCGTGAGCGGGACGAGGATCACCATGCCGCGGCGCAGCGGGTCCTGCTTGAGGTGGTTGTACTTGTCGAGCATCCACGCGTGGTCCCGCTTGCCCAGGAAGCGATAGGCGATGGTGAGCAAGGTGTCGTGCTGGCCGACGACGTACCGCAGGTTGTACGGCACGATGATCTCCTGCCCGTCGGTCGGCTCGAGCCAGGGCCACGTGTCGTTCGAGAGCGCGAGGACGTCGCTCCGGTCGGCGGTGCCGAGCAGCCGCTCCGCGAGGATCGCCCAGGTCTCGCCCGCGGTGACGCGGTGGTGGCCCAGCGCGGGCACCTCCAGGCGCAGGCCGGGCATGATCGGCACGCCGGCGCCCGCGTCGAGCGCGTTGGCGGCGACGAGCACCTGCTCCATCTGCACGCGCCCGTAGGTGCGCTCCGCGATCTGCGCGAGCGTCTCGCCCTCGCGCACGACGTGCGGGAACGCCCCCGCGGCGCTGCCGACGAGCGTCGTCGCTGCGAGGGCGCCCACGGAAAACCAAGCTCGCCGAGACATCACGCCGCCGAGGGTACCAGGGGTTTGCGCGCTGTGGGACGGCTCGCGACCGCTCGCGCGGCGGTGCGCAGGGAACGTTTGCCACGATTTCGTCGCGCCCGAGGTTTCGTGCCAGAGTGCGCGCGACGCATGAAAGACACGACGACGGCCGGCAGGATCCCGACGTGGCTCTCGCGGCGCTCGCCTGCGGCGGCGCGGCTCCTCACGGTCGGCCTGCTGGGGCTGGCGACGCCGGGCTGCCTCGTCCGGCAGGCGGTGTACGACGAGGCGCGCGCGGAGATCCGGAGAGAGCGCGAGGCGGGTGACAAGGCGCGGGCCGAGGCCCAGAGCGCCCGCGCCGAGGCCGCGCAGCGGTCCGCGCAGGTCGCCGCCATCGAGGAGGAGCTGGCGCGCATTTCGGACGACCTCCGGGCGCGCGATCTCAGGCTGTCCGAGGCGACGACGGCCGAGGCGGGGCTCGCGCGGAGGCTCGACGAGCTCGCCGCCATGAACGAGGAGCTGTCGGCGCGGCTCCGGAGCGCCGGGCAGAGCGTGGGACAGCTCGCCGGGGAGCGGGGCAGCCTGTCGGCGGAGCTCGCGGAGACGCGGGCCAAGCTCGACGATCTGCGCCGGAAGCAGGCGGCGGCGGAGGCGCGGGCGGCCGGGATCCGCGACGCCGTGGACCGGCTGAAGGGCGCGGCCTTCGCGGGGAAGGTCCGTGTCGGGCTCCGCGCCGGGCAGCTCGTGATCGAGGTGCCGAGCGACGCGCTCTTCGCTGCGGGGAAGGCCGAAATCCAGCGCGAGGGGCGCGCGGTGCTGGCCGAGATCGCCGCGGTGCTCCGGGCGATGCCGGAGCACAGGTTCCAGGTCGCCGGGCACACCGACGACGGCGGCGACGCGAAGAGCAAGAAGGCGAAGGGCGCGCGCTTCCCGTCCAGCTGGGAGCTGTCGGCGGCCCGCGCGGTGGCGGTGGTCCAGGCGCTGATCGCGGAGGGCATGGCGCCCGGGAGTCTGTCCGCAGCCGGGTACGGGGAGTTCGCGCCCGTGGCGACGAAGCTCACGGCGGAGGGGCGGGCGAAGAACCGGCGGATCGAGATCGGCCTGGTGATGGACCAGGAAGCGTTGGAGAAGGAGAAAGCTGGCGGCCCGAGCGCTGCGGCGCCAAGGCCCTGACCGGTCGCCTCCAGCGCCTCCGGGCGCCGTCCGCGTCACGTCACCGATCGCCCGCCTGCTCCCCGTCCGCCTCCCCTCGCCGCAGCGCGCACGCGGCGAGGATGCACAGGGCCGGCGTCACGACCATGTGATACCGGTCCTCGCCGAAGAACACGGCGTGCGTCAGCGCCACCGACGCGACCGCGAACGCGAGGTAGCCGACGACACCCCCGTTCGCGGGTCGGCCCGGCAGCGGCAGCGCGGCGATCAGCGGGATCACCACCGCGAGCGGCCAGAACGCGTGCCCGTCGCCAAACACCCCGAGCGCGACCAGCCCGAGCACCGCCGCGAGCGCAAGGAGCTGCGGGACGAGCTCCCGCCGTGGCCTCCGCCGCGGCATCGCCACGACCCCGAGCGCCGCGGCGGACAGCAGGCCGAGGTGCGACGCCGTGAGCACGCGGCGCCCCGCCGCGCGCCGCTCCTCGGGCCAGGCCGCAGGGTCCGCCTCGCCGAGATAGCCGATCGGGAACGACTCGTGATCGAAGGTGAAGCCCAGCTTCCTCGGGATCAGGGCCAGCCAGCGGCCTGGATCGTCCTTGATCCACTGAAGCCCCGCGGCCATCCAGCAGCGGTCCTGCGCCACCTGGCCGCGCGCGATCGGACAGCCGTCGCCCGCGCGCAGCGTCTCGAAGCGGCCCGTCGCGCGCGGGAACGCGCCGATCGCGAGGTTCCAGCCGCCGTTCGTCGAGACGAGCGCGCAGCCGTCCATCACGCGGCAGTTGCGGATCGTCCACGGCGCCACGACGGCGAGGGCCGCCGCGGCCGAGAGCGCGGCCGTGAGCGCGCCGCGCTTCCACGCGGCGCGCGCCCCGCCGTTGCCCCGCCAGGCGAGCAGCGCCAGGGCCGGCGCGCAGAGCAGGCTCTGGGGCCGCACCAGCGCCGAGAGCCCGAGCGCCACGCCCGCGAGGACCGCGCCGCGGGCCGGGCGACCGCGCGCGGCGTCGCGCGCGAGCAGCCACGGCGCCGTCACGAGGCCGAGCGCCGCGAGCGGCTCCGTCATGAGGAGCGCCGCATACAGGATGAGCCCTGGCGAGAGCGCCGCGAGGAGCGCCGCCACGCGGGCGCGCGCCGGCGTGGTCGCGTACCGGGCGAGGCGGTGGACAACGACGACGAGCAGCGCGCCGGTCACCGCGTTCGCGACGGTCGCCGCATACGGCCCGGCGCCGAACAGCCGGTAGACAAGGGCGAGGAACCCGCTGTAGCCGACCGGATAATGGCACCACGGGTGCCAGATCGCCTGGCCCCCGACGATGAGATCGTCCGAGTAGCCGAGCCCGGCAGCGATGCGGCGCGCGCCGAAATCATAGTAATGGCCGTCCCATACCGGCTCGCGCGCCCACGCGATCGCCACGTAGAGCCGCGGCAGGAGCGCGAGCGCGAACGCGAGCGCCGAGAACGCGAGATCCCCGCCGGCGCGCTTTGACACGCCGCACCCGCCGCCCCCGCTCCGCGCCGCCCCGTCGCTGGCGCGCGCCGCCTCAGCCATGCGGCTTGGCGCGCGAACCCGCGGAGATCTCGCGCAGGCGACGCATGTAGGTCTTCGCCACCTGCGCCGGATCGAGCCGCATGTACTTGGCAATTTCCTGAACGAATCCCTGTACGTAGACGGTCGCCGGCAGGTCGCCTATCGCCTCGTTCTCGATCGCCTGGAGGTGCGCCAGCGAGATCTTGGTGCGCTGCGAGATGTCGGTGAGCTCGACCCCCTGCGACTCGCGCACCTTGCGGAGCAGCGCGCCGCTGAACTGCGTCTCGGCGTTGATCTCGCGCGCGAGCTCGGCCTGGAGCATGGCGAGCTCGGCCGCGGCGGCGGCGTTCTCGGCGCGCACCGGGCCGAGCTGCGTGCGCGGATCGTCCGGGTAGGTCGAGAGATCGTACGCGCGGCGGCGCACCGGATCGAGGAGGGTGTCGTGCGCCTCCTCGATGCGCGCCTGCTCCTTCTGGAGCACCGCGGGGCTCAGCACGCTGACCACGGGCAGGCTCCCCTCCCGGTAGATGTCGCGCTGGCGCTTGTAGGCGCGCCGGATCTCGTCGTCGGCGGCCGTCCGCGCGAGGCCGAGCGCATCGTAGAGCGTCGGCGGCGCGGCGCTCTTCGAGGCGGCGGCGAGGGCGCGCGCGTGCGCCTCGGCCGGGCGGGAGTCGCGCGCGGCGAGCAGCGCGAGGATGCGCCGGGCCACGCGCTCGAGGTTGCGCGCGCTCTTCGACGTCGGGCTGTCGATGAGGAGCGGCTGGCGCCGGCGCGCGGTCAGCCACACCGCGTCGTCGTGCTCGATGTGCCCGAGGTAGTCGAGGGAGATGCCGAGGAAGCGCTCCGAGACGGCGCTCATCGCGGGGCCGAGCTCCAGGTCCGAGCGGTGCCGGGTCTGGCTGACCACGAGGTGCGGCTTCACCCGCGGCAGCTGCGCGGCCGCGAGCGACGCGACCCCCTCGTCGAACCGCTTCACCTCCATGATGAAGTCGCGCGGCGTCGCGAGCGCCGGCAGCGACGCGGCCACCTTCTCCACGAGCCGGATCTTGAAGCGCTCCTTCATGAGCGCCCGGCGCAAGGTGCGCTGGTAGAGCGCGCGGCAGAAGCGGTAGGAGTGCTCGACCGCGAGCGGCTCGGGCGTGGTGGCGCAGATGCCGACGTCGGCGTGCAGGAAGAGGTCGAGCGTCGAGGAGCCGGTCGCCGCGCCGAGGCTGACGATGACGTAGTCGACGTCGAGCTCCTGGATCATCTTCATCCAGTAGGCGGCGCGGCTCGGCCGGTGCGGCGTGGCCGTCATCGGGTCGTACGCGGTCGGGACGAGCCGGAGCCCGGGCACCGTGGTCGCGATCGGCTCGGCCTTGCCCTCCTCGATGTCCTCGCGCGTGACGAGGGACGGCGCCTCGATCCCCAGCGCGGCGTGCAGCCCCGGGCTGTAGGCGTCGGTGTCGATGATGATCACGTCGCGCCCGAGCTGCGCGAAGTACACCCCCAGGTTGACCGCGAGCGTCGCCTTGCCGACGCCCCCGCGGCCACCCCCCACGGCGATCACGCGGCGGGATCGCGAGCTGGAGAACGAGGGGATCTCGCCCGGCAGGGGGAGATCGTCGTCCGCCGAGCCGGGCGGGAGGGTCGAATAGCGCGGCGGAGGGTAGGACTCACCGGAGCTGGACAAGGTTCCTCTTCGTGCGGCGCGCGGTGGTGCGCGGGCGGGATGGTGCGGCGGCGAGCGGATGCGAGCGGCTCGCGGCGCGAGTCCCTCCTAGCACGCGCCGCGCGCGGCCATCAGCGCCGCCGTCGCCGGGGCTCCGCGCCCGCGACGGGGGCTCGGCGCGGGCGCGCGCGGTTTGCCCGCCCCGCCTGCCGCAGCTCCCGCCGCGCGAGCCGCCTCGACGCGCCCAGGCCGCTGGGTTAGTCGCTCTCCGTGGCTACCGTCCGACCTTTCCGCGCTTACCGACCCCCCCAGGCCCAGGCGGCTCGCGTCGCGAGCCCGCCGTACGACGTCATCTCGACCGCCGAGGCGCGCGTCCTCGCGGCGGGAGGCCTGCACAGCTTCCTCCGCGTCTCCCGCCCCGAGATCGACCTGCCCGAGGGGACGGACGAGCACGACGACGCCGTCTACGCCCGCGGCGCGCAGAACCTCGCCGATCTCATCGCGAGCGGCGACCTCACGCAGGACCCGGAGCCGCACCTCTACCTCTACGCCCAGAGGATGGGTGATCACCGGCAGATCGGCGTCGTCGGCTGCGCCGCGGTCGCCGAGTACGAGCAGGACGTCATCAAGAAGCACGAGAAGACGCGCCCCGACAAGGAGGACGACCGCACCCGCCACATCGAGGAGCTCGGCGCCCACGATGAGCCGGTGTTCCTCACGTACCGCGCCGACGCGGGCGTCGACCGCGCGGTCGCGGAGGCCTTGCAGTCGCCGCCCATCTACGATTTCACGACCGCCGACGGCGTCGAGCACAAGCTCTGGGTCCTCGGCCGCGCGGCGACCGCCGACCTCGAGGAGCGCTTCCAGGCGATCCCCACGCTCTACGTCGCCGATGGCCACCACCGCAGCGCCGCGGCGGCGCGCGTCCACAGGAAGCTGCGCGGCGACGGCGGCGAGCACGACGTCTTCCTGGCCGTGGTCTTCCCGCACGACCAGATGAACATCATGCCGTACAACCGCGTCGTGCGGGACCTCGCCGGCCGCAGCGCGGAGGCGCTGCTCGCGGCCCTCGGCGAGCGGCTCGACATCGCGCCGGCGAAGGACGCCGCAGCCGCGACCCCGTCCGGCCCGCGGTCCTTCGGGCTCTACCTTGGCGGCCGCTGGTACACCGCCAAGGTCCGCCCGGGCTCGTTCGACGCCAACAACCCGGTGGCCTCGCTCGACTGCTCCATCTGCCAGGACCAGATCCTCGGCCCGATCTTCGGCGTCAGCGACCCCCGCCGCGACAAGCACGTCGATTTCGTCGGCGGCATCCGCGGCGTCGCCGAGCTCGAGCGACGCGTCGACTCGGGCGCGTTCACGGTGGCGATCCACCTCTATCCGACGCAGATCGACGAGCTCTTCGCGGTGAGCGACGCAGGGCTGCTCATGCCGCCGAAGAGCACGTGGTTCGAGCCGAAGCTCCGCAGCGGGCTCTTCATTCATACGTTCTGACGAGCGCGCCGCGCCGGGGGTAGACTGCGCCCCATGGCGGACCTCAAGCGCGTATCCCCCCAGCAGGCCAAGAAGCTCATCGACGAGGAGGGGTATCTCTACCTCGACGTCCGGAGCGAGCCCGAATATGCGGCCGGGCACCCGAGCGGCGCGCACAACGTGCCGCTCATGCACGCCGGCGCCGGCGGCATGAAGCAGAACCCCGACTTCCTCGAGGTGGTCCGCGCCCTCTATCCCAGGGACGCGAAGATCATCGTGGGCTGCAAGTCCGGACAGCGCTCGATGCGCGCGGCCGAGGCCATGGTGTCGGCTGGCTACACGGCCGTCATCGAGCAGCGCGCCGGCTTCGAAGGGCCGCGCGACGCGTTCGGCGCGATCACCGAGCCAGGGTGGGGGCCGGCCGGGCTGCCCGTCGAGACGGCCACGCCAGGCGGCTCGTACGCCGAGCTCCGTAAGAGCGCTGGCAGGTAATACGTCCGGCGCGCACGGCTCGCGGCGCGGCGCCAAGCGTGTTGTCGCAGCGCCGAGCGCGTTGCCGGAGACCGCTCGCTCCGCTAGGAATTCGCGTGCTCCACGGTGCGCGTGTCGCAGTGGTCATCCCCGCGCGGGACGAGGCGCGATGGATCGCTGAGGCGGCGGGGTCGGTCCCTGCCTTTGTCGACCACGTGATCGTCGTGGACGATGCCAGTCGAGATGGCACGGCCGAGATAGCGCGCGCGGTCGGGGACGAGCGCCTCGAGGTGCTCGTCCACCCGGAGTGCCGCGGCGTCGGCGCGGCGATCGTCGCTGGCTACCGGCGCGCTCGCGCCCTCGGCGCCTCGGCCGTCGCGGTCATGGCCGGCGACGGGCAGATGGATCCGCGCGATCTCCCGCGCGTCGTCGCCCCGATCGCCTCGGGCGAAGCCGATTACGTGAAGGGCGATCGGCTGCGCCACCCCGACGTGTGGCGCGTCATGCCTCTCCAGCGGCTCGCCGCGACGGCGGCGCTCGCCGCGCTCACCCGCCGTGCGGCGGGGCTCGACGCCCTCTCCGACAGCCAGTGCGGGTACACCGCCATCTCGGCCCGCGCGATCGACGCGCTCGACCTCGACGGCCTCTGGCCCCGCTACGGTTATCCGAACGACTTGCTCGCCGCCCTCGCGGCTCGCCGGCTCCGCGTCTGCGAGGTCAGCGTGCGCCCCGTCTACCGCGGCGAGGCGAGCGGCCTGCGCGCGCGCCACGTGCTCACCATCCTTTTCCTGATTGCCAGGAACGCCATAAGGCAGTCCCTGAGCTGATCAGGAAAATCGCACAGCGCCCGCGCGCGGACGGAACATGTGAGTGGGAGTCGATCGAATCGACACGAGCCACTGCGCAAAACGGTCGACAACTCGCTCGTTGGTCTCATAGCAAAGCTGCCTGGCGACCTGACTCATCAACTTGGCGCGGAGGGGCCTCAGAGGCGCGAACCCCGCGACCATGCTTCAACAAGAGGGGTGACGGACGTGGCCATCAGCCGAGCCGCCTGGGCTAGAATCTGGAATCCGGGGAGGTCGCCGACTCCGTCGTTCACGCCTCGGGTCGTGGCCTATGCGTTCGGCATCGAGTTGCCGTACAGCCTGCTTGTCCCGGTCGCTCACCTGCGCCTCCTCGGCGTCGTGGACTCGGCGGTCCAGGCGCGGTTGCTCGGGCTGATCGGGCTCATGTACCTCGTCAAGACGGGGGGCCTGATTGCGCTGCTCGTCCACATGCTGCGCCCGATCGAGCGCCTGCGGCAGTACGCCGTGGTCCATCGCCTCCAGAGCGGCGCGGGCGTCGAGGATACGAGCAGCGGCGGCGCGGCGCCCCCGGAGGAGACCGTCCTCGCCGCGGCGAACGCCGCCTACAACACCCCGCTCGCGTTCGCGACGGTCTGGGCCGTGTCGTGGGGGCTCCTGTACCTGCCCGTGACGGTGGCGCTCTACTTCATCGCGCCGGACCAGAGCCCCCTCGGCGTCCAGCGCGGCGTCGCGCTGGCCCTGTTCGCGCTGGCCCTGTTCGCGGCCGCGCTGCCGCTCGCCTACAGCATCCTCGGCCGCCTGCTCGCCCCCGCCGCCGGCGTGATCTCGCTCATCGCGCGCGAGCGCGGCCTCGCCATGCCCGGCAAGGGATACTCGCTCGCCGTCCGCCTCGTGATCCTCGGCGCCTGCCTCGCCATCGCGCCGACGAGCTGGATGGCGGCGATGGTGCTCGGCGAGACGGCGGGGCCGGCCAAGCCCGGCCTGAAGCTCACCCTGGCGATCTTCTCGATGGTCGCGGTCACCTGGGCGCCCGTCTGCGCGGGCTTCCTCGCCGGCGCCCTCGCGGGCCCGCTCCAGCAGGTCGCCGCGGTCATCCAGAAGATCGTCCAGCGCGGCGAGGTCGACCGGCTGGAGCGGATCCCGGTCTATTTCAAGGACGAGATCGGCGCGCTGGCGGGCGGGGTCAACGCGATGGTCGATCGCCTGGAGGAGTCGTCCCGGCGCACGCGGAGCTACCTGGCGGAGCGCGAGCGCCTGCTGCAAGACGCGGCGCAGCGCGCGGCGCAGCTCGGCGCCGTGCTGGACAACCTCGTCGAGGGGGTGTTCGCGTGCGACCGCCAGGGCCGGCTGACGATGATCAACGCCTCGGGGCTCAGGCTGCTCGGCCTCTCGGGCCGCTCGGAGCAGGCGGGCCGGATGGTCGAGGAGGTGATGGACCTCGGCCGGGTGCGCCACAGCGACGGCCGCGCCTTCACGCGCGACGAGCTGCCGATGGTGCGGGCGCTCGCCGGCGAGACCATCGTGCAGGAAGAGCAGGTGCTCGCGGACGGCCGCGCGGGCCGCGACGTCTTCCTGCGGACCAGCGCGGCGCCGATCCGCAGCGAGGGCGGCGCCGTCCTCGGCGCGGTCGCGGTCGCCCGCGACGTGACGGAGCTCATGGAGCTCGATCTCGTCAAAGATCAGTTCATCCGGGTCGGCGCGCACGAGCTCAAGACGCCGGTCGCGATCATGAAGGGATACGCGCTCGCGCTCCTGCGCAACACGAACGATCTGCCGGCGCCGCGCCGCAAGATGCTGGAGGCCATCGACCGCGGCGCGGACAGGATCAACCGCATCGTCGACGATCTCCTGGCGATCTCGCAGGTCACGCTCGACGTGCTCCAGGTCTCCGAGGAGGACGTCGATCTGAAGGAGCTCGTGCAGGAGTCGGTCGATCGCGTCGCGAAGTCGGCGAGCCGCCACCGGGTGCGGCTGTCGCTCGACGCCGAGCGGCCGCCCGTCGTGCGCGCCGATCCGGAGCGGCTGCGCCAGGTGCTCGCGAGCCTCCTCGACAACGCGGTGAAGTACTCGCCGGACGGCGGCGACGTCGACGTGACCGTCGCCGTCGCCGAGCGCGCGCCGGTGTCGTCGCCGCCGTCCTCCTGCGACGCCGCGCTCTTCTCGCAGCGGCACGGCGCGGCGCAGCGCTTCGAGGCGGTCGTGTCCGTGCGCGACCAGGGCGTCGGCATCCCCGCCCACAAGCAGGAGCGGATCTTCGAGCGCTTCTTCCGCGCGCACACGGACACCCGACACGACTACGGAGGCATGGGAATCGGGCTGTTCCTTGCGAAGGACATGATCACCCGTCACGGTGGCCGTATCTGGTTCGAGAGCGAGGAGGACAGCGGCAGCACGTTTTATTTCACCCTTCCACTCAGCAGCGAGGCCCCCGCGGCCGATCGACGATGAGCGACAGACACGCAAAGACGGTGCTCCTCGTGGAGGACGACGCGGATCTCGTGGCGCTCGTCTCCCTCGTGCTCCAGGAGGACGGCTACCGGGTCAAGATCGCGTGCAACGGTCGCGAGGCGCTGGCCAAGCTGGAGCACGACCTGCCGGATCTCATCCTGCTCGACATGAAGATGCCGGTGATGAACGGCCCGGAGTTCGCGCGCGAGCTCGAGGTCCGGCACGGGCGTCAGGCGCCCATCGTCGTGCTCACCGCCGCGGCGGACGCCCACCGGCGGGCGGCCGAGGTCGGCGCGGACGCGTGGCTCGGCAAGCCGTTCGAGCCGGACGCGCTCCTCTCGACGGTGAGGCGCTACACGGGGTGAGCGCGGAGCTGCTGCCGCCGCTCGGCGAGGTCGCGCCGCACCTCGGTCCAGTACCGCGCGGGGAACCGGCGGTGATCGAAGCCGGTCGCGCGGAACACCCGTGTGATGCGGGCATAACGGCGCAGGCTCCACTCCCTCATGATCTGGAGCGAGGGGTGGAGGCCGCGCGCCTCGATGAACGGCGCCGCGCGCGCGTAGAGCGCTGGCATGACCTCATCGAGCCAGTACCGCATCAGGGCCTGGTATCCGGGCGTGTCGACGCACCGTCCGGAGATCACCTGAGCGCGCGTGACCCCATGGCGCGCGAGCTCGTCCTCGGGCAGGTAGCAGATGCCGCGATCGGCGTCCTCCTGCATGTCCCTCAGATTGTTGAAGAACTGATCGAGCCGGCCGAACTCCCCGGCTGCGTCCCAGTGCTCCTTCGTCAGGAACGGAACCAGCTGAAAGATATGGCCTGACAGCCGCACCAGCATCGTGTCGTGCTCCTTCAGGGTGCGGATGAGCAGGCTGGGAGCGTGGTAGTCGGCGAGGGCGAGCAAGTAGGCGTCCCAGGCGGCGAGCGAGCGCGGTTGCATCTCGTCCAGGTCGGGACGATCGAGCGCGGGGCGGCGGAGCCACAGCGCGTGGATGGCCGAGAGCTCGCGCGCGAAGGGGCAGCACGGATCGACGAAGCCGCAGGAACGGACGCGCCTCCACGCCACCATGAAGCGGCTGAATCGCCGCGCGTGGGGCTCGAGGCGCTCGTTCTCGGCGAGGCGATCGACGATCCGGATCCAGCGGATGCGATCGAGCCACGCCCGCTTCACGTCGGGTGGGAGGCCGAGCACCCATGCGGCGTTGTCCTCGTCTTTCAACGCGTCGTCCGACAGGGCGCGATAGTGCGATGAGCCGACGATCGCCGCGATGGGCTGGTAGGGAGTCCGCTCCGATGCTGGTGCAGCAGCGGGCAGGTAGGGCAGTCGAGAAGAGATGTGTTGAGTAGGTTTCACGATGTCGAGTGCCGCACGTTGAACGTGCTTGTCGCCGGTGTCGCCCTGGCCTCGCGCGGTCACTGGCGATTATGGACGTAGCTCGCCCTGTTTGCTTGGGGCGCCTGCGTCGGTGATGGATGGTGGCTCTCTACCGTGTAGAACTTTCCGATCCTCCGAGAGATGCGCGGTGACGCCTGTTCGCCTTCCTTTATGAGGCCTTATCGTCTCCCAGTCGACGCGGAAATTCGTCGTCCAGGGCACGGGCGCCGGAGATAATGCATGGATTCCCTGTGTGTTTTGCCCGTGTGTTGGGAGCGCGCCGTCAATGATCGTCGGTGTATACCCTGGGTCGATACATTGTCCAACGGATAACGTCAGTGATGGCCTTACGTCTCGGCCCGTTCTCGCTCCGTCTCGGCGGTACGTCAGGTGTTTTAGGTGCATGGATTATTCCGAAGTTTCTGGCGGATGGCCTTTGCGCCCACGTGACGGCGCGTGAGCGCCGGGGGGGGCGAGCCTCTCTCTCTGCTGCTCGGTCTGCCTCGGTGAGCGGCGCGACGGGAACGCTCCAATTCGCGATCGGACGCGATGCTAGACGCGCTCGTGCGTGGGGGGATTCAGCGGTTGTCATCGCGCCGTGCGTGCTGCGGTGAACGGCCCAGAACTGTGGTTGTGACCACGGTCCAAAGCGGTCATCCGCGCCTGGCACGCCCGAGGGGCGTCCGCTCCAGACAGAGGAGATCGACTGGAGGAGAGGCCCTGAGGAGCCTCGTCCACCGCTCCATCGCGGGGTGGATGTCGACGGTAGATGCGGTGCTCCCCGAAGCGCGCCCTTGACGCGGTGAAGCGGCTCACCGCCGCCGTTGCGCCGCTGGCGCACGGGTGAGATGCTCCGGGCGGATCTCACCCGCTGCTACGTGACACGAGCGCTCCCAGCGGCGCAGACCCCACCGATCATGCGACGGGCGCTCACACCTGAGGACGCCTGTGCTCTATCCGCACCCGGACATCGCATCTCTCCTCTCCGAGCTTCGCCAGATCGAGCCGCGTGCCCGCGCATTCATCGCCTCTTCGCTGCGGCCATGAGGCTCGCTGAGGGGACGGTGCGCCTGCTCATGACCCACGCGAGCGGCGTGCCGCTCCGCGGCGCGCTCGCGGACTACCTCCGCGATGGGACGGTGCTCCGTTACGTTCTGGGCGAGAGCAGGCCTGCGTCCTGGCTCCGTCTGCACTACGTCCGACCAGGATCGCTGCTCGCCAGTGGGCGGCCGGGCTATCAGACCTGCAAGCGAGAATCTCAGGTTCGAAAGACGTCAGGAGCATCCTTAAGGTTAACTCCTTGAATCGAGCAAGGTCGGGCCCTGGCCCGTGTCCTGCTAAGGATGAAGGGCAGAGCGCCCGTGACGGCTTCCCCCCCCCGCCGTCGAATGGGCGCTCTTTTTTTGTGCTCTTCGTCCGGGACGCGAGGTCCTAGCGCTCGCGCAGCCGGGCCACCCGGTCGCGCCAGTACTGGAGATCGAGCGCGGAGAAGATCGCGGCGGCGCGCGCGATCTGGCGCTCGCGCTCCGGATCGCGGCGCGGGAGGTGCCGCGCGAGCTCGAAGCGGGCGCGCGCCTCCTCGACGGGCAGGCCGCGCTGCAGGGCGTCGTCGATCGCCGCGGCCCAGAGCCGCCTCGCACGCGCGCGGCCGCCGGCGAGCCACGCGGCGAGGCCGCGCAGGCGGAGCGAGGTCGAGCGGCCGAGGGGGAAGATGCGCGCGTACCGGCCGAGCGCGCGGCACGCCTCCGCGGAGAGGCGCGAGAGCTCGCGCCGCTCCGCCGAGCCAGGGGCGTCCTCGATCAGCGCGAGCAGCACCTCGCACGCCGCCGCATACCCGTACAGGCAGTGGTAGCCCGCCGGCTGTCCCTCGCGGAGCATGGGGAGCGTCCGCTCGGCGGCCGCGCGCGCCTCTCTGTGCGCGCCGCGGAGCAGGTGCCCCAGCGCGACCTGGCCGTGCGTGATCTGCTGCGTGCGGTCGCCGAGCCGCTGCACCTCGGCCGACAGCGCGTCGAAGATGGCGATCGCGCCCTCGCCGTCGCCGAGCAGCAGCCGGCACTGCGCGCGGCCGCTCTCCGCCCAGATGTGGCCCTGCGCGTTGTCGCTCTCGCGCGACGCGCTCACGAGCGCGCCGTACAGGTCGAGCGCCTCCCTCCAGCGGCCCTCGGAGTAGGCCACGCCGGCGAGCAGCGTGATGCACTCCTCCTTGCGGCGGCGGTCGTGCAGCGCCTCGGCCAGCCGCTCGGCCTGGGTGAGCAGCGCCCGCGCGTCGCGGCACCGGCCCTCGCCGAGCGCCGTCAGCCCGCGCAGGCACGAGACGAACGCGACGCCTTGCGGGTCGTCGAGCACCGCGGCGACCGCCGTCGCGCGCGCGGCGTACGCGTCGACGACGGCCTTCCACGGGACATACCCGAACGCGACGCTCAGGGTCGCGTACCCGCGCGCGAGCGCGAGCGACGGGCCGAGCCGCGCCGCGGCGTTGGTCGCCGCCAGCGCGGCCAGGAAGGCGAGCGTCGGCTCGTTGCGGAACAGGTACGTCTCCGACAGCTTCTCCGCCGCGAGCGACGCCTCGGCGAGGCGCTCGCGCTCGGCCGCGTCGCTCGCGACTGGGGCCGGAAGGCCAGCGACGTGCGCGAGCTGCAGGCCGAGCTGCTTCAGCGAGGCCACCGCCGGGCGGAGCCGCTCCCCGAGGCCCGCGCGGCCGCCCGCCGCGCGCTCCCCCGCGCGGAGCCACGCGGCCTCGTCCCGGGAGAGCAGCTCCAGCGCCGCCGCGCAGTGCCGCTCCGCGCCGAGCAGATCGCCGAGGTTGTAGTGGGCCTGGCCGAGCCGCCGCTCCCAGCGCGCACGCCGGAGCGGCGGCGCGCGCTCCTCCGGAGGGTGCGCGCCGTCGAGGTCGAGCGCTCTCTTGTAAAAATCAACCGCGTCGCCGGAGGCGCCCGTCGCGAGGGCCTGGGCGCCCGCCTTGTCGAGGTACTCCAGCGTCTTCTGGACGGCGCCCGCGATTCCATAGTGGTGGGCGAGGAGCGGGTACGACAGCGCGAGGCCCGGCGCGTCGCGGTGGCGCCGCTCGATCGCGCGCGCCGCGGCGGCGTGCAGGGCCCGCCGCTCCGGCTCGGGGGTGCCCGCGTAGACGATCTCCCGCAGCTTGTCGTGCACGAAGCCGAGCCGCCCCGGCTCCGTCTCCTCGAGCACGTGGCGGCGGGCGAGCTCCGCGAGCGCGTCCATGGCGTCGACCTCGGCGAGGCCGGCGGCGCCGAGCAGCAGGCGCTCCTCGAGCTCGCGGCCCAGCACCGACGCGAGCCGCGCGAGCGCGAGCGCCTCGTGGCTCAGGCCCGACAGCCGGCGCGCCACGAGCTCGCGCAGCGAGCCCGGCAGCGGCAGCGGCGCGGGCGGCTGGCTCCCGCGCGCGGCGCGGGCGAGCCGCTCTGCGGCGGCGCCCTCGGCGCCCGCGCGGATCCGCCACGCGTAGGCCTCGTCCCGGTAGATCACCCGCTCCTGGATCGCGGCCCGGAGGTACTCGGCGATGAAGAACGGGTTCCCCTCCGACTGCTCGAAGAGGTACTGCACGAACGCCTCGGGCGGCTCGTCCAGGGCGAGCATGTCGCGCACCACCCGCCCGACCGAGCCGCGGTCGAGCCGCCCGAGCTCGAGCCGCGAGGCCCAGGGGGCGCCGAGGAGCGAGGAGAGCGCGGGCGACGTCTCCTCGGTCCGGTACGCGCACAGGAGGACCACCGGATGGGCCGCGAAGTAGTCGGCGTCGAGGTGCTCGAGGACGGCGCGCGAGTTCTCGTCGGCCCACTGGAGGTCGTCGAGCACGAGCAGGACGGGCCGCGTCGCGGCGAACGCGGCGAGCGTGTCGGCGAGCGCGGTCCGCAGCCGGTAGCGGGCCGCGTCCGGCGGCAGCTCGGCCGGCTCCGGGTAGCGGTCGTGGCCGCGGAGCTGGGCGAGCGACGGCTCGTGCGGCGCGAGGACCCTGCCGCGCGGGCCGAGCAGCGCGTCGTAGCCCGAGGGGCCGAGCTCGTTGCACCGGTCGGCCACCGCGAGCAGGAGCGGGCGGAACGGGTGCAGCGGCGCGGCCTTGACCGCGCCCTCGCGCTCGACCTCGGCGGACACGGCCGCGCACGCGCCCGTGACCACGGCCATGCGGATGAGCGCCGCCTGGTGCGCCGCCTCGACGGCGAGGCGCGTCTTGCCCACGCCGCTCTCGCCGCCGACGACGACGAGGCTGCCCTGGCGCCGCTCGTGGGCGCGCTCGAGCGCCTCGGTGATCTGCTGCAGCGCCTTCCCGCGCCCGGCGAGGCGCGGCCGGTACAGGTACGGCTGCGCGTTCGGCAGGCGCGCGCCCGCTGCGCCACTCCAGTCGCGCGGCGGCGTGTCGGCCGCGCCGAGCTCGGCGAGGGCGGTCGCGACCTCGTCGGCGTAGCCGAGCCGGTCCTCGGGGCGCTTCTTCAGGAGCCGCGCGATGAGGGCGTCGAGCGCGGGAGGCACCTCGGCGACGAGCTCGGAGGCCGGGAGCGGCTCGGCGTAGAGGTGCATGGACAGCACGACGGAGCTCGAGTCGCCGAGGAACGGGACGCCCCCGGTCACGGCCTCGTAGATCATGCAGCCGAGCGCGTAGAGGTCCGCGCGCGCGTCGACGAGGTCGCCGCGGATCTGCTCGGGGGACATGTAGTCGGGGCTGCCCATCAGCCTGCCGCCCGCCTGGAGCACGTCGCGCCCGGTGTGCCCCTCGAACTGGAAAGCGAGGCCGAAGTCGAAGAGCACCGGCGTCCCGTCCGGCCGGATGAAGACGTTGTCCGGCTTGAGATCGCGGTGGACGAGGCCCCGGCCGTGGACGTACGCGAGCGGCCGGCAGATCGCGCGGAGGAGCGTCAGCGCCTGGCGGAGCGCGCCGCCCGCCGCGCGGTGGAACGGGCGCGGCGCGAACGGCTGGTACGAGCGCGGGATGATCGAGGCGGGCGCGATCTCCGCCGTCGCGGTGCTGGCCTGCGCGTTCATCGCCGTGGAGACGCTCACGGTCGGCTCGGTGCTCACGCTCCCGCGGGCGCGCCAGCGCTCCTGGTTGTGATCCCGGAGCGTGCGCCCCTCGATCAGCTCCATCGCGTACCACGGGATCCCCCCCTGGACCCCCTCGTCGAGCACCCGCATGACGCCCGGGTGCTCGACGCCCCGGAGCGCGTGGATCTCGCGGCGGATGCTGGAGACGAGGCTCTCGTCGCCCACGCTGACGGTCTTCAGCGCCGCGAGCGCGCCCGTGACGCTGTGCTGAGCGCGGTAGACGACCCCCATCCCGCCGCGGCCGAGCGGCGCGAGCACCCGCCACGGCCCGATGGACACCGGGACATCCGGAGGGTGCCTGGCCTGGCCCGAGCTCGGCGTCGTGATCATCGAGGGACCGACGCGTCCTTGGCCCGGGCCTGGATTCGCCCCAGGTGGTAGGTCAAAAGCGGTTTCCCGACATCCACGCTGGAGCTGAGTACATCCACCCGACGGCGCGCGATGATGTCACGGCGCGGCCGACCGTACAACAGGTCTGTGTGGAGGCCAGCTCATCGCACGAACGCCGCGCGGCGGGGCTGCCGCACCGACAGGCGACTACACAAGAGGCAGCGGAGCGTGGCTATCGAGGCTCGCGCCGGGGCGGAGGCGCCAGCCCGCCGCCGTGGCGCCGCGCGGTCGTCGGGCCGCGCGGCCGCGCGGCCCGTGCACGGAGGGAGCGCCGGCGCGCGGGCGCCTCTCTGGACGTTAGCGCCACGCGAGACACGGTGAACCCGGGACTCTGCGGAGGCGCGCTCCGCCGCCGCGGTCGTCGCCGCATGTCGAGACGCGATGTCGACGCGAGCCTCCCCGCGCGGCGCTCGGGCGGGGACGTCTCGGTCTCTCGCGGCCAGCGGACCGCCGGGGATCGTCTGCTTTCCCCGCTTGGTGGATTCGACACCTCCGATGTCGTTGTCCCGTTTCACCGAGCTTCGACCGCGCCGTGCGAGCCAATCGTGCACAGCTGAGCTCGCGGTACACGGTTTGCTCCCGGTGCGCTCACGGCCCGCGCTGGCGGCCGCACTTAGAAAGGGAACCAACGAATGAAGCATTCGACTCATCTCGGGGCCTTGTTGACCGTCCTGTTCCTCGCCGCGTGCGGCGGCGAAGGTGCAGATTCCGCCCCGACGGACAGCGCCGTGAGCTCCAAGCAGCTCAGGGATCTGACGGCCGATGACGTCCAATCCGCCTGCGATTCGCTCGCGGCGAGGGTGAAGCTCTCCAAGGAAGATGCCTGTGAGTACCTGGGCCTCGTCGCGTCTCCCGCCGTCGGGCAGCCGTGCGGCACGGTGAAGGACGAGTGCCTCTCCACGGCCGACGAGGCGGCGGACGAGCAGGACGACCACGCAGCGGATTGCATGCCTCCGACCGAGCACCGCGCCGGCTGCTCCGCCACGGTGGCCGAGTACGAGGTCTGCTTGCTCGCCCAGACGCAGCGGGTCCGGGCGCTCACGTGCGACTCAGAGCTGAGCTCGCTCGAGACGGTTCCTCCGGAGTGTGATGCGGTGGCGCGCAAGTGCCCGAAGATCGTGGCAGCGGACGAGGGCGGAGCTCCGGGCGCCGAGAGCCCCTGAACACGGCGCCGACGGGCGGGCGGCCATCGATCATCGGCGAGCGATCATCGATCATCGCGCTCAACGCGGACGCACGGATCGCTGCCTGAACGAATCGCCGGTAGGCACGACACGGCCGCTTGGCGGCCGTGAGTGCCATTGTCCTACCTCTGTTTCCCTGGATCTTTTGATTCTTACCGATATTCGTGCTCGTCCGCGCCTTCCAGGGCATCTCGGCGTATGATGGGCTCCGCAGCCGGCGCGCCCGGGGAGGTTCAAGCCTCGGCGTCTCGGCTCAAGCGAAGTCTCGGCTCGCGCCGAGGGTTCGCTGGCACAGAGGAGGATTTCATGAAGATCACCAAGGTTTCCGGAGTGCTCGCCCTGCTGCTGATCGCCGCCGCGGCTGCTTGCGGCAAGAGCGAGCAGCCGGCTGAGGCGAACGCGACGGTCGAGGTGACCGCCACCGCCGAGTCGGCGATCGGCGAAGGCGCCTACGTCGAGGAGCACGAGAGCGGCAAGGCCGCCTTCAACGTCGCTGCCGACGGGAACGTCAAGGCCGCGGTCACGGGTCCGGACGGCAAGCCGATCCGCGAGGACGTCAGCGGCACGCTGGTGTGGAAGGACGCGTCCGGGGAGAAGACGGTGCCGCTCACGCTCGACGCGAAGACCGGTCTCCTGGTCGCCGCCGGCCCCAAGCTCGAGGCGGATCTCACCCAGATTGGCTACACGCTCAACGTCGCCGGCAAGCCGTGGAACGGAACGTTGCACGTCCCCGCCGGCGGTACCGCCGACCTCTACGCCAACGCCAAGGCGTCGGCGGAGCTCGGGCTGCCGGAGGGCAAGCTCGGCCCGCACGGCGGGCGCATCGAGATCGTGGGCGACGACCGCCTCGAGCTCCTGGTCGACGAGGTGACCGGCGAGGTCCGCGTCTATGTGCTCGACGCCGACCTGAAGCCCATCGACTTCGGCGAGCGCAAGATCACGCTCGGCGTGGTGGCCGAGGCGCCGCAGGTGGTCGTCCTCGCCCCGGCGGTCGCGACCGCGGACGTGGCCGCGACCGCGGCCGCGGGGGTGGCCGCGGGGGCGTACCTGACGGGCAAGCTCGCGCTCGCCGCCGATCCGCTGAAGCTGACCATCGCGGTGCGGAAGGCGGGCCACGCAGCCGTGGGCCTGTGCGGCTACCGGCCCGGGGTGGCGTTCGCCGTCCACGCGCGTGCCCCGCGCGTGAAGGTGCGCGTGAAGACCGACTGGGACGCGCACGTCCACGCGCTCGCGGACGCCGACCTGAAGGCGAAGGCCGACATCGACCCGAAGGTCCACGTCCATGCGGGGGCCGGCGCCGCTGCCAGGGCCAATGCGAAGGCCAATGTGCTCGTCAAGGCGCCGAGCGTCCGTGTGACGCCGCCGAGCGTGAACGTGCAGATCAAGGCGCCGAAGATCTCGATCCCCAAGCCGAGCTTCAAGGCGTCGGCGTCGGCCCGCGCGAGCGCGGGCGCGAAGATCGGGACGCATTGATGCGACGCGCGGCGGTGACGGGCGCGCCCGTCACCGCCGCCATCCCAGCGACGCGGCGTGCTCCACGGCGCGATGGCGGCGAGGCGTGGGCCAAGGCGGGCCGTGCTAGGTTTCCGCATGTCCAGCCATACCTCTCCGCCGCTCCGCCTCGCGGATCTGTCCCCCGAGACGATCGCGAAGCTCAAGCGCTTCCGGTACGATCGCATCATCGAGAAGCACGAGGGGCCGGACAAGTGGGAATGGCACCTCCGTGATCCGAGCGAGCGGCCCTCGTAGCTCCCGGAGCCCGCGTCTCCGGACATCGAGGACGATTACAAGCCCGATCCGGCAGAGTTCATGCAGATCGCGGGACATGACGTGCTCTTGCCGGTGGGCCGGTCGCACCACCCCAACATCACCATCGTCCGCACGATCCTTGGAGATGACGGCAAGAGCCTGATCATCTTCCTGAAGGACACGACCTACGTCGACGACCCGCGGCTCGAGTTCTTCTCCGCGGGCTTCCTCGCCGTGTGCGACCGTGTGCAGGGCGAGCGATTCTATGTCGCGCACGTGTACCACGAGTGGTTCATGATGGCGCCGAACGGTTGACGGCGACCGGGGTGTGTACGTTGGGGTGAGACCCCCGGAGCCCAGGCGCGCGGCGCGGGTCGAGGGAACCGCAAAGGGACGCGGGACAGCGCCTCGCGCCGAGCCTGGTATTGACGAGTGATCGCTCGAGCGTGCACGATTGACGAGCGAGGCTGGCGTGCACCCGGGCCCGCACGAGAGTGCTCGTGAGGTCCCCGGGATGCGTGGCCTGGAGGACCCGTGGCGTGTCGGGCAGGCCCGCTGCCTTCCGTCAATGGCACCGCCACGGAGAGCGATCTCGGAGGAAATGGCCCTCGGGGAGAACGTCCACGACGGCACGGCGATTGCTCACTCCTCCGCGGCCGCGATCAGCGCGGCCAGACCGTGAACGGTCGGAGGTTATCATGAAGAAGCTCGTATCTTTCGGTCTCGTTGCAGTGGCCCTCGTCCTCGGCGCCGGGGTGGCGTCCGCGGGCGTGAGGCTCAATGGCGTAAAGCTCAACGGCGGTGCGTGGAATGGCTCCTCGGTGACCACCGGAATGAAGGTCGCCGGCGTGAAGCTGGTCGACGGTCGCCTCATCCGCCGCTGACCCGCCATTCACCGGAGAGGTAGGACGACCATGGCCTCCACGCTCGGACCGCGCAACGCGCGCAAAACCAACGTGCTCGCTGCCGTCGCGCTGGCCGCTGCGGCGCTCATGGCAGGGTGCGAAGGCTCGTCCTCCGGATCGCCGATCGGCGCCGGGGATGTGCTCGAAGCGCGCGACGAGCGTGGAGCCCCGGTCACGCTGCGGATCGACGCGATCGAGAACGACGCGAAGGACGCGGACGGCGATCTCTTCCTCTATACCGTCTCGTACCGCGATCCGCAGGGAGGCGACTGGAAGCCCTTCTGCCGGGCCGATCGCGACGGGAGGACGGTCGCCATACCGCTGCAAGGCTACTGGAAAGCCTCCGGCGATTACGTGGCAGCGGAGGACGTGATCACGTTCGGCTGCACGAGCGGCGTCGTCGGAAAGTGCGCGCGCTGGGGCTACAAGCCATGGAAGACGGTGGGCGGCATCTCCCTTCGGAACCACCACCTCGCGTGCGTTCGGATGGTGCGCGCCGACTACTGCGGCGATGGGCGGTCCCATACGCGCGAGGGGACACGCATCCAGATCTACGATCGGCTGGGGATCCAGAAGCGCGAGGAGGAGGCGGGTATGGTCTTCGAGGCCGCGTGGGGGCCGGAGGGGGCCGTGTACGTCGGGAAGGCCCGCTACGCCGAGCCGCTCGAAACGCTCGTGGGTCAGTGCGAAGGTCGTCTCCGCGGGCGCACGCGCCTCGATACCGAGAGCCTCGATGCACGCTCCGTCGCGGAGCGCTACCCCGAGGCCCTCCTGTTCAATGAATCGCAGGTCGTCGCCGAGTCACCCTGAGCACGCGCCGCCTCAACCATCGATGAGGCGGCGCGACACACATCGTGGGATCGCGGCTCGTCGAGCGCGCTCAGCCGGACAGCGCGCGATAATCGATCTTCCCCGTCGAGGTCCGCGGCAGCTCGTCCATCGCGACGATCTTCTCAGGGACCATGTACGGGGGCAGCCGCTCCGCAAGGTACAGCCTGAGCGAGCGGTCGTCCGCGTCCCCTGCGAGGGCGACGAAGCCGCGCAGCGTCTTGCCGAGGCGCGCGTCCTCCACGGCGATCACCGCGGCCTGGCGCACGGCGGGGTGTGACGCCAGCGCCGCCTCGACCTCGCCTGGCTCGACCCGATAACCACGGATCTTCACCATCCGGTCGATGCGGCCGCGGAAGTAGAAGAGCCCGTCGGCCTTGCGCTCCACCCGGTCGCGGGTCCGGTACGGGCCGCCGTCCACGGTCGTCGGCCCCGAGACCACGAGCTCGCCCGTCCCGGGGCCCTCGATGACCCGGCCGCTCTCGTCGTCGGCGTCCAGCGCGAGCAGCGCGCAGGCGGCGTAGGGGCACGCGACGCCGATCGGGACCTCGCTCGCCCCGTCGAGCGCCGCGCGGTCGACCCGGTGGAACGTGCAGACGTTCGTCTCGGTCGGGCCGTAGAGGTTATAGAGCGCCGCGCCGGGCGCCCGCGCCGCCAGCGCCGCGAGCTCGCGCGGCGGGAACACCTCGCCGGCGAAGAGGATGGCGCGCACGGGGGGGGAGAGCGCTCCAGCCGGCGCCGGGACGCCCGCGTCCGCCGCGGGGAGCGCCGCGACGAGCTTCATGAACATCGACGGCACGCCGTAGATGACCGTTGGCGCGAGCGCGCTCACCGCGTCGCGGAGCGCGCGGCCCGAGGCGAGGTCGCGCCGCGCCATCGTCGCGAGCGTCGCGCCTGCGCGGAACGTCGCGAGGTGGTCGAACCAGGCGAGATCGAAGACGAGCTCGGCCACGCGGAGGACCCGATCCGCCGGCGTGAGCCCGATGAGGTCGATGCAGAAGGCCGTGAACGCATCGAGCCCGGCCCACGTGATGGGGACCGGCTTCGGCTCGCCCGTGCTGCCCGACGTGTGCAGGATGCACGCGACGTCCTGCGCCACGGCGCCGCCATCGCGGCTGGCCCCGCCGTCGCCGCCCACATCGGCGCGCGCCGCCCCGCGCAGCGTGCGCCCCTCGGCGTCGAGCTCCACGCGCGGCAGGCCCCCGCCGAGCTCGGCGTCGATGCCGTCGGCGAGGCCCGCGGCCGCGGCGTCGAGCACGAGCGCCCGGCACCCCCGGGCCCGCGCGATCCGCCCGAGCCGCGCCGGCGGCGCGGTCGCGTCGAGCGGCACCGCCACGGCGCCGGCCGTGAGCACCCCGGCGAGCGCCACCGGCTCGTCGTGCGCCCGGCCTAGCGAGAGCAGCGCCACCCGGTCTCCCGGGCGCACGCCCGCCCCGGCGAGCGCCGCGCCCACGGCCGCCGCGCGCGCCGCGAGCTCGGCGTAGGTCACCGCGGCGCCGCGCGACGCGAGCGCGATGGCGTCCCCGCGCGCGGCCAGGTCCTCGCTGCGCAGGCGGAACGTGCCGGTCACTCGCTCCCCGCTAGCCCTGCGCGACCGCGATGCGGCCGGCGACGAAGCGCGCCATGCTGTCCACGGTCGACACCGCGTCGAGGTCCACCTCCTCGTCCGGGATCCTCACGCCGAAGCGCTGCTCGATGAACACGAGCACCCGCGTCAGCGACATCGAGTCGAAGCCGGACCCGCCCGCGAAGAGATCCTCGTCCAGGGCGAGCGGCGCCTTGCGCAGCAGGATCTCCTTCGCGATATGGTCGTGCAGCGCGCGCCGCACCGTGTCGAGATCGTAGGTCACCGCGGTCGTCCCTTTCCAGCCGGAGCCCGGGCGCTCAGCCGATGGCCGGCGTCGCCTTGCGGGCAAGATAGTCGATGAGGTCGATCTTGGACACGACGCCGAGCACCGTCTCCTTGTCGACGACGAGCGCGATCTTCGCGTCGCTCAGGACGCCCTTCAGGAGCTCGACCTTCGTCGCGGGCGTCACGGTCGCATAGTCGCTCTCGACGAGCCCTCCGATGCTCGAGTCGAGCGTGCCGCTCCCCGTCACGAGGTGCCGGAGCAGGTCGATCTCGTGGACCATCCCGCGCAGCTTGCCGCCCTGGGTCACCGGGAGCTGGCTTATGCCGTGCGATTTCATCATGTCGATGACCTCGCGGACCCGGGCGTTCGCGTCGGCGGTGACCACCGCCCCGCTGGGCTTGACGGCGAGCAGGTCGCGCACCGTCCCGAGTCCCTTGTCCTCCTCGAGGAAGCCGTTCTCTCGCATCCAGTCGTCATTGAAGATCTTCGAGATGTACTTGGACGCGCCGTCGGGCAAGAGGACGAGGATGTTCTCTTTCTTCCCGCTCTGCCGCGCATACTTGATGGCGCCGGCCACCGCCGCGCCCCCGGAGCCGCCCACGAAGAGGCCCTCGAGCCGCACGAGGTCCCGCGTCATCAGGAAGCACTCCTTGTCGTCGACCCGGATGATCTCGTCGATGATCTTGAGGTTCATCGTGCTCGGAAAGAAATCCTCGCCGATCCCCTCGACCTTGTAAGCAAACGGCTTTGTGATCCGCTGGGTCTTCACGTAATCGTAATAGAGCGAACCGACCGGGTCGACGCCGACCATCTTGATCTCCGGCTTCCTCTCTTTGAGGAACTTGCCAATGCCGCTCAGGGTGCCCCCTGTCCCCATGCCGGCGACGAAGACGTCGAGCTCGTCGCCGCACTGCGCCCAGATCTCGGGGCCGGTGGACCGGACGTGGGCCTCGGGGTTCGACGGGTTGTGGTACTGGTTCGCGTAGAAGCAGTTCGGCGTCTCGTCGGCGATGCGCTTCGCCACCTGGTAGTAGCTGCGCGGGTCGTCGGGCTCGACGGCGGTGGGACAGACCACGACGCGGGCGCCATAAGCGCGCAGCGTCGCGATCTTCTCCTGCGACATCTTGTCCGGCATGACGAAGACACACTTGTATCCCCGGATGGCCGCGACCATGGCGAGCGCGGCGCCGGTGTTGCCGCTGGTCGCCTCGACGATCGTCCCGCCGGGCCTGAGCCCGTTCGCCTCGGCGTCGCGGATCATGTTCAGCGCGACCCGATCCTTGTGGCTGCCGCCCGGGTTCAGGTACTCGCACTTCACATAGATGTCGCTCTCGAGCCCCTCCGTGACTCGGTTCAGCTTGACGATCGGCGTGTCGCCGACGGCCTTCGTGATATCGCTGCGCGCGCCTCGCATCATGGGGAGACCTCTTAGCCGCCGCGCGCCGAAGCGACAAGGGGAGCTCGCCTCTCGCGGCGCCGGCGACGACGCGCGCCTTCCGTGACTGCCGGGCCCGGCCGTCGGTCATCCTTCCTATCCCTTCCTATCCATCGAGAGGAAACAGTAAAAGAAATAGTGTTTACGATAGGGCCCATACTGCCCCTCTCCAGGACGTTATCGCCACGGGTTCAAAGGCCCTGACGGCAGCGAGCCAGAGCTCTCCCGGGGCGAGCCGCTGGGGCGCGGCGCTGACGCGCTGACGTCCACGCCACGCGGCGCCCCTGCGCGCGCCGGGGCGAGCGGACCGGCGGGCGATCTCGCGCCGCGCTCCCTGTGGTAGACTGGCGAAATGGCGTCCGAGCCGAAGATCCACCCGAGCGCCGAGACGGCGCTCCTCAAGGTCCGCTCCAAGGAGATCGCGTTCAGCCGCTTCCGCGTGCAGGTGACGGCCGGCCCGGACGCCGGGGCGTCCCAGACGTCGGACGCGACGGAGTTCGTGATCGGCACGGCGCCCGGCAACCAGCTCATCCTGACCGACCGGGCGGTGTCGCGGCACCATTGCGTGATCTCGGTCACCCCGCGGGGCTTCTTGCTCCGCGATCTCGGCAGCAAGAACGGCACGACCCTCTCCGGCTTCCGCGTCGAGGCGGCCTATCTCCTGCCGGGCGCCCTGCTCGGGGTCGGGCAGTCCACGCTCCGCTTCGAGCCGCTGGCCGAGGAGATCCGCGAGCCGCTCGGCGACGAGGAGCGGTACGGCCGGGTGCTCGGGCAGAGCGCCGCGATGCGCCGCATCTTCGGGGCGCTGCCGCGGATCGCCGCGTCGGACTCGACGGTGCTGATCGAGGGCGAGACGGGCACGGGCAAGGGCCTGCTCGCCGAGGCGATCCACGAGAGCAGCCCGCGCGCCGGGGGGCCGTTCGTCGTGATCGACTGCGGATCCATCCCGCCGACGCTCATCGAGGCCGAGCTCTTCGGGCACGCGAAGGGGGCGTTCACGGGCGCGCAGGCGGCGCGCGCCGGCGCCTTCGAGGCGGCGCGGGGCGGCACCGTGCTGCTCGACGAGATGGGCGAGCTCCCGCTCGACATGCAGCCGAAGCTCCTGCGCGTGCTCGAGGAGCGGCAGATCCGGCGCATCGGCACGATCGAGCCGACGAAGCTCGATATCCGCGTCATCGCGACGACCAACCGCGATCTCCGACAGGAGGTGAACCGCGGAAACTTCCGGTCGGATCTCTACTACCGGCTCAACATCGTCCGCCTCCGCGTCCCCGCGCTGCGCGAGCGACCCGACGACATCGCGCTGCTCACCGCGCATTTCTACCGGCAGCTCGCGCAGGGGCAGGACCAGAGCCCCCCCGGCGAGCTGCTCGAGGCCTTCATGCGGCAGGACTGGCCGGGCAACGTCCGCGAGCTCCGCGGCGCGGTGGAGCGCGCGGTGCTGATGATCGATCCCGCGCTGTTCCGCGAAGCCGTGATGGGCTCCGAGGGGGCGGACAGCGGCTCTCCGGCGCTCCCGGCGCCCCGGGACGACGAGCTCAGCCTGTCGTTCCGCGAGGCGAAGGAGCGCGCCGTGGCGCGCTGGGAGCGCACGTTCCTCACGGCGCTCGTGCGCGCGAACGGCGGCAACCTCTCCCGCGCGGCCCGCGCGGCGCGGATGGACCGCAGCCACCTGCGCGAGCTCCTCCAGCGGCACGGCGTCTCGGCCACGGAGGCGTGACGGCCGGGCCCGCGGGGCAGCGCCGGAGACGGCCGCGCTCGCGCCTGGTGAGCGGCTAGAGCGGCGCCGGAGACGGCCCGCCCCGCCGGACACCCGGGCGGCGCCAGAGCGCGGCCTCTCGCTGGTTACTGATTGGCCTTCTGCCGGTTCTCTCCCTTGAGCTCCTTGGCCTTCCCTTCGGCGGCCATCTGCTCGTTGT
Organism: Sorangium sp. So ce726; assembly: GCF_051521405.1. NCBI lineage: Bacteria > Pseudomonadati > Myxococcota > Polyangiales > Polyangiaceae > Sorangium > Sorangium sp. So ce726. Next base: position 632,169 of record NZ_CP150349.1, read on the forward strand.
CGACCAGCTTGCCGACTCGGTTCTTGAGCGCGCCGGCGGCCTCCTCGACCGCGCCCTTCGCGCGCTCCTCCGCCTTGGCGTCCTCCTTTTGGACCTTTCCTCGGAGCTCCTTGGCGCGCCCCTCCGCTTCCATCTGCTCGTCGCCGAGCAGCTGGCCGAGGCCCTTCTTGATCTTGCCGCCCAGCTCTTCGGCGGCCCCTTCATTGCGATCGCTTGCGTTGCTCATTGCATCCTCCTCGTGGCGTGGCCTCCGCAGAGCCTCTCTGCAGCGCGCCGCCGCCGTCGACCTCGCATTGGCAACCTCGGGATGTAGCAACCGGTGCGCCATCGCATGGCAGACGTTCTTTTCGAGGACGCGCAAGGGCGATTGGGGCAGGCTACCTCGCCCGCGCTCTGCCTCTCGGCTCGCCTGAGGCAATACGCCACGCGGCGGCCAAGCAAGCAGTCCCACGGTCCGACCGGACGGTCCCCTCTCTCCTGGGGGCGCACCGCGCTGCGGTCGGATTTCGCGGTGGATGCGGTGGTGCGAGCGCTCTGTCCGCGGCGTTCAGCTCGGCTGGGCGTCTGTGGAGAGCCGGGACTCCACGGCATGGCGCGGCGTTTGCTGAACAGCCTGCATAGCAACGAGGAGCACTTCGCTCCTTTCTGGGAGGTTCATCATGTCGTTCATTCTCTTTCTCCTGTTTGGCCTCGTCGTCGGTGCTCTGGCGCGCCTCATCGTTCCTGGACGTGAGCCGGGCGGGTGGGTCGTCTCGATGATCATCGGCGTGGTCGGCTCCTTCATCGGCGGGCTGCTCGGCCGCATGCTGTTCATGTACCGTGAGGGTGAGCCGGCTGGCTTCTTCATGTCCCTCATCGGCGCCATCCTGCTGACCGCCGGCTATCAGGCGATCGCGCGGCGCCGTACGGTGGTATGAGCGGGCCGAGCGATCCTCTCTTGAGGCGCCACGCCCGATACCGGCTCACGGCGCTGGATAAAGGAGCTCTCGATCCGCTGCCGCGATCTGTAACGTCCGGGAGCACCTCGGGCCGAGAGCCGGAGGCGCGGAGCAGGCGCCGCGGTCCGTGAGCGCGATCCAGGCTCAGGCGGCGCGGCGCGCTCCCCTCCCGCTCGGCAGGCCGGAGGGGCCCTGCTCGTCGCACGGCTCATCCCCCAAGGTCGTACGACGAGCTGGGCCCCCTGTGGCCCGTGGCGCGGAATCAGGCGCCGGCTCCGCGTTTCCGCCGGCGCCGCGTCCGCTCGCCGGGTAACGCTTGACGCCGCAGGAGGCTTTGGGCTTGCTAGCGGGCTCCGCGCTTTTGCCCAAGGTCCTGGCCATGTCGTTCTCGATCCTGCCCCCGCCGATCACGCCCCTCGCCGCGATCCTGCCGTCCGAGCCGCTGCTGCTCATGGGCGCCGGTCCGGTGCCCATCCCGCAGGCGGTGGCCCAGGCGAACGGGGTCATCATCAATCACCTCGGCCCCACCATGGACCGCGTTATCCAGAACGTGAAGTACATGGCGGCCTATGCGTTCCAGACGCGCAGCGACAAGATCCTCGGCCTCGCCGGGCCCGCGTCCGCGGCGATGGAGATGGCCGTGGCGAACCTGTGCTGGCCCGGGCGCAAGGTCCTTTGCCTGAAGGTGGGGACGTTCAGCGGGCGCCTCGGCGAGATGGCGCTCGGCGTGGGCGCCGACGTCACCTTCCTCGAGGGGCCGCCCGGGCGCCCCGTGACGCTCGCGGACGTGCGGGAGGCGCTGAAGAAGCAGCGCTACGACGTGGTCACGATGGCGCACGGCGAGACGTCCTGCGGCGTCCGCATGGTCGAGATGCCGGAGATCTGCAAGCTCGCGAAGACGCAGGGCGCCCTCACGATCGTCGACGCGGTGGTCACGCTCACGGCCATGCCGGTGCACATGGACGAGTGGGGCATCGACGTCGGCATCGTCGGCGGGCAGAAGGCGCTGTCGTCGATCCCGGGCGTCTCGGCCTGCGCGTTCTCGCAGGACGCGTGGAAGGTCGTCGAGGAGCGCCCCCTGCCGCGCCCGCACTGGTGCTACGACGCGACGCGCGCGCAGCGGTTCTGGGGCTACCAGCAGTACCACTACACGGCGCCGGTGCCCGGCGTGCTCGCGCTGCACGAGGCGCTGCGCCTCGTCTGCGAGGAGACGCTCGAGCGGCGGTTCCGTCGCCACGAGATGAGCTCTCTGGCCATGCAGGCGGGACTCGAGGCCATGGGGCTCGAGCTGTTCGCGTCGAAGGACGTGCGCCTCAACAGCGTGCTCGCCATCAAGCTGCCGGCCGGCGTCGATAGCGCGCGGATCCGCGAGTACATGACCAAGGCCTTCCGCGTCGAGATCTCGGGCGCCTTCGGCCTCAACATCGTGCGTGTGGGCCAGATGGGCGAGCAGTGCCGCTCGCACAACCTGTTCAAGACGCTCTACGCGATGGGGATGAGCTTCCAGCGAGAGGGCGTGAAGCTCGACGTCGCCAAGGGAATGGCCGCGCTCGAGCAGGGCCTGGCGGGCGATCGCGATTACTTCGTGGACTAGCTCTGCTCCGCGGTGGCCCGGTCCGGGATGGCCGGACTTCCGCGCCGCATCGCGGCGGCAAGGGCTTGCTCGCGGCGCTTGCCGGCGTCGATCCGGCTCCGATGCGCGTCGAGCAGGTCGCTGCGCGTCAGGATCCCGAGGACCTTGCGGGGGGCCTGCCTGGACACGACAGGGAGCCTCCCCACCCCCTCGGTGACCATGTGATCGGCGGCTTCGCGCAAGGAGCTGTCCTCGAACACCACGGCAGGCGGCCGCCGGACCAGGTGGCGGATCGAGATGGTACCGGCCTGCTCGGTGAGCACATCGCGCTGGGTGACCACGCCGACGAGCTCCCCCCGGTCGTCCACGACCGGAAAGCCCTGGTGGCGCGAGCCCGCCGCCTGCGACAGCAGAAAGGCGCGGGCCGTCTCGATCGTATCGCTGGCGGAGAGCGTCACGGCGGGGCGCGAGGCGGCCTCGCCCGCGGTGATCTGCGCCAGGTGATCGGCCGCGTACTCGACCGTCACGCGCGCGCCGCGGCGGGCGATTTTCTCCGTCATGATGGAGTGCCGCATCAGCAGGCTGGAGACGAGGAAGGCCGCGCTGCAGCCGCCGAGCAGCGGCAGCAGCCCCATCGGCTGCCGGGTCGTCTCGAAGGCGAAGACGACGGACGCGAGGAGCGCCCGGGACGCGCCCGCGAAGATCGCCGCCATCCCGACGAGCCCGGCGACGCGCGCGTCCACGCCGAGCTCGGGGAGGAGCGCGGTCGCGGCCAGGCCGAGGATCGCGCCGAGAGCGCCGCCGACGGTGAAGAGCGGCGCGAGCGTCCCGCCCGAGGTGCCGCTGCCGAGCGCGATCGACCAGGAGATGAACTTCATCAGCGAGAGCGACACGAGCGCGGCGAGCGCCAGGCGGCCGCTCAGGATGTCGTCGATGTTGGTATACCCGACCCCCAGCGTCCGCGGCGCGAAGTAACCCACGACGCCGATCGCGACGGCGCCGATCGCCGGCCACCACATCCAGTGGAGCGGCAGCCGCTCGAACGCCTCCTCGATCGCGTAGATCGCGCGGGTGGCGGCCATCGCCGCGAGACCGAGGACCGCGCCGAGCACGATGTAGAAGGCGAGCGCGGGGCCGGTCGAGGGCGACACGGCCGCCATCTCGAACGCGGGCGCGGTGTGGCCCGCGCAGAGGCGCGCCGCGGTCGCCGTGGTCGCGGCGAGGGCGACGGGGATCACCGAGCGCGGGCGGTACTCGAAGAGGAGGAGCTCGATCGCGAGCAGCACGGCCGCCACAGGGCTGCCGAAGGTCGCCGACATGCCCGCCGCCGCGCCCGCGGCGAGCAGCGTCTTGCGCTCGTCCGCGGTGATCCGGAGCAGCTGCCCGAGCAGCGAGCCGAGCGCGCCGCCGGTCGCGATGATGGGGCCCTCCGCGCCGAACGGACCGCCGGTGCCGATGGCGATCGCCGCCGAGAGCGGCTTGAGCAGCGTCATCCGCGGCGGGATGCGGCTCTGGTTGAACAGCACCTGCTCCATCGCTTCCGGGATCCCGTGGCCGCGGATCGCCTGCGAGCCGTAGCGCGCCATCACGCCGACGACGAGCGCGCCGACGATCGGCACCACGAGCACGAGGAGGCCCAGGTTGTGCTCGGCGGGCGACGCGGGCGCGGCGGACAGCCGGCCGAAGAACGCGAGGTTCGTGATGACGGCGATGAGCGTGGTGAGCAGCTCCGCCGCGAGGAAGGCGACGCCGCCGAGCGCGATCGCGAGGCCGCTGACGAGGACGACCCGCCGGTCAACGGCGGCGTTGGGCGCGGGGACGCGGAGGTCCTCGAGGGTCGGGCTCATCGAGGGCGCGACCGGGATGCTCTCGGTGACTGTTGGGGGTGGGGCGTTCAATCTGGACAATTCAGCTCTCCTCGCGGTCTATCGCTTCGGGTTTGGCTCCGGCGGGGGTCTCCTCGCCTTCGAAGAACAGCGGGGGGGCCTCGTCGCCGGCGCCGAGCGCCCGGGCGAGGGTGGCGAGGCTCTGCGCGAGCGCGCTGCGCTCGTCGGCGGGCAGGCGGTCGACGGCGGTGACGAGCTCGGCCTGCGCGGTGCGGGGCGCGCGGCGGAGCAGCGCGCGGCCGGCAGGGGTGAGCGAGATCTCGGTCCGGCGCGCGTCCTCAGGCGAGGCGCGCCGGGTGACCAGCCCTCGCTCGGCCAGGCGCGTCACCACGACCGACACCGAGCTCTGGTGCGTCAGCGTGCGCTGCGCGAGCTCGGCGATCGAGGACGCGGCGGCCTGATCGAGCTGCTGCAGCACGAACAGCTGCGCGCTGCTCAGGCCGAGCTGCCGCTCGCACGCGCGCGACGAGACGCGCAGGCGCTGGACGATGGAGCGGATCGCGTCCATGACCCGCTGCGCGTCGGGCCCACCGGGGGCCTGCCGCGCGGGGCTCTTCCGGCGCGCTGTCGAGGATACATGGGCTCCCATATAATCGAGCGGGAACCTACGCCGCGCGCCGGTCAACCGCAAGCAGCCTGCGGACCTCCCGGGGCAGGGGCGGACCGAGGCGGGCCGTCCTCGACGGGGTGGTCGCGGGCGGCGGTGGATGGCCGCGGGGCCGCCGGTGCGGCGTCCGGCGCGCGGCGCGCAGGCCCGGAGGCAGCGCGCCGGGCGGACCGTGCGGGCGACGCTACGCGGGGCGTCGCCTGCGCGGGCGATCCAGGCTAAGAACCGGCCCTCCCATGACCTTCCAAGACCTCATTCTCACCCTGCAGAAGTTCTGGGCCGATCGCGGCTGCCTCATCGTGCAGCCGTACAACTCGGAGGTCGGCGCCGGCACCTTCAACCCGGCGACGTTCCTGCGCGCGCTCGGCCCCGAGCCCTGGAATGTGGCCTTCGTCGAGCCTTCCCGGCGGCCCGCGGACGGTCGTTACGGGGAGAACCCGAACCGTATGCAGCAGTTTCACCAGTTCCAGGTGATCCTCAAGCCGAGCCCGATCGACATCCAGGACCTCTACCTGGAGTCGCTGCGGGCGATCGGCACGAACCCGCTCGATCACGACGTCAGGTTCCTCGAGGACGACTGGGAGTCGCCAACGCTCGGGGCGTGGGGGCTCGGCTGGCAGGTGTGGATCGACGGGCTCGAGATCTCGCAGTTCACCTACTTCCAGCAGATCGGCGGGATCGACTGCCGCCCCGTGTCCGGCGAGCTCACCTACGGGCTCGAGCGGATCGCGATGTACCTGCAGGACAAGGACAGCATCTACGACGTCGTCTACTCGAACACCGGCGGGAAGATCGTGCGCTACGGGGACATCTACCAGCGCGCCGAGTGGGAGTGGTCGACCTACAACTTCGAGGAGGCCGACATCGCCGAGCACTTCACGGCGTTCGATGTCTGCGAGGCCGAGGTGAAGCGGCTCCTGTACCGGGGCGCGGATCCGGCGGCGAAGGGGGCGGCGATCGATCCGAAGAAGGCGCTGGTGCTCCCGGCCTACGATTTCGTCGTGAAGGCGGCCCACCGCTTCAACGTCCTCGACGCGCGGGGCGCGATCAGCGTCACCGAGCGGCAGCGCTTCATCGGCCGGGTCCGCGCGCTCGCGCGGGCGGTCGCCGAGACGTACGTCGCGCAGCGCGAGGCGCTCGGCTACCCGCTCCTCGGCGAGCAGCAGGCGAAGGCGGCAGAGTAGCGCGCAGCCGAGGTGGCGGAGCAGCGCGCCGCTCGTCGAGGCGGCGGGCAGCGTGCCGTCGCCTCGGCCGAGCTGCGCGTCGCGCAGCCTCAGCCGGGCGGGTTGTCCGGGATGAAGTCGTGGCGGGTGCAGATCGCGACGACCGGCAGCCCCGCCGCGCGGATCGCTTCCACGCCGCCCTCGAGGCGGTCGACCAGGGCGATCACCCCGACGACCGAGGCGCCCGCGGCGCGCAGCTTCTCGACCGCCTTCAGCGTCGAGCCGCCCGTCGTGATCACGTCCTCGAGGATCGCGACGGGCATCCCGGGCACGAGGCCGCGATCGCCCTCGACGAGGCGCCGCGAGCCGTGGTCCTTGACCTCCTTGCGCACGTAGAGCGCGGGGAGGGGGCGGCCGCGCAGGAAGCTCGTGAGCGACACAGCGCTCGCGAGGGGGCACCCCCCGAGCTCGACACCGGCGACGGCCTCGCACCGCGGGAGCGCGCCGAGCGCCTCGAACATGAGCGAGCCGACGAGGGCATGGCCCTCGGCCGTCAGCACCGACTGCTTGCAGTCGATGAAGAAGTCGCTCTCCCGGCCGGACGCGAGGAGGACGCGCTTCTGCTCGAACGAGCGCTCGCGCAGCAGCGCGACGAGCCGCTCCCGCTCCGAGGCGCCGGCGGCGCTCACCGGCCGCCCCGCTTGCGAAGCGAGGCCTTCGCGGCCCCCTTCCGGAGCGCGGGGACCACGGGCGGCGGCGGCCCGCCGGCGCTCTCGGCCGCCTCGGGCTCATCACCCTCGCCGGCGGCCGAAGCCGACAGATCGGCCTCCTCGTCGTCGTGAACGGCCGCGAGGCGCGGCTCCGGCGCAGGAGCGGGCCTCGCCTCGACGACCGGGGCGGGGCGCGCCGCCGGGGCGGGGCGCGCGGGGGCAGGCGCGGCGCGCGGCGCAGGCCGGGCGGGCGGCGCAGGCGCGCGCTGCTCCGCCGGCGCACGCGCCGGCCGCGCCGCAGCGGCGCGCGGCGCAGGTGCCGCCGCGGCGGCCCGCGCCGGGGCGGGGGCGGGGACCGCGGCGAGCGGCGCGCCGGTGGTGACGTTGCCGCGCACCAGGGCGCCCGCGTGGATGCCGATCTGCGGCGCGCCGAGGTCGCCGACGACGCGCGCGCCGGGCTCGAGGATCACGGCCTCGTCACCGGAGATGTTCCCGGCGACGGCGCCGCGGACGACAACGCGCCGCCCGCGGACGTCGCTCTGGATGAGCGCGCCCTCGCCGATGGTCACGTCGCCGGTCACGACGACGCTCCCCTCGACGCGGCCGAGGATCTCGAGATCCCCGTCGCCCTGCACGTTGCCGCGGATGGCCGTCGTCGGCCCGATCGAGGACTGGGCGGCCATCGGCTACACGTCCATGTCGACGTTGCCCTTGAACGAGGCTCCGTCCGCGATGGTCAGCCGCGACGCCTTCACGTCGCCGACGAGTCGACCGCCAGCGAGGAGATCGACGCGATCGGCCGCCGTGACGTTGCCGGTCACGTTGCCGCCCACCTGGAGCGACGCCGCCCCGATGTCCGCTTCGATCAGCGCCCCTGCGTCGATGGTGAGAGGCCCCTCGACGGTGAGCTTTCCGCGCACTGTCCCGGCGACGATCACCTCCTCGTCGGAGGTGATTTCGCCCTCGATCGTGAGCCCGTTTCCGATGATCGTACCCGCCACGTTCGTGCTCCTCGCCGCGCCCTCGCGGCGCGATTCTTCGTCCGTCAACGCGCGCTACCGGCCCGCCGGTTCACGCCGGGGGGCATGCCCGCGCCCGCCGGTGGTCCGCTCCGAGAGCTCGGCCGGGAGGTCGAACTCCGCCTCGATGCGGCCGGTGAACGCCGCGCCTTCCTCGAGGATCACCTCGCTGCCGCCCACGTTTCCGGCGTACTGTGCGGTCGCCCGGATCGTGACGGGGCCGCGCGACACAACGTCCCCCGTGAGCTGGCCGGAGACGACGAGCGAGCTCGCCTCGACGTCTCCGGTGACCGTCGCTCCGTCCTCGATCTCGAGGTCGCCAGCCAGCTGGATGTTCCCCTCGACGCTCCCCTCGACCCGGAGCGAGCCGTCGCCATGGACACGCCCGCGGATGCGGGCGCCCCGTCCGATGAGCGATTCGGCAGCGTCCGATTCGCTGCGCGTCGTTGTCGAGCCTCGGGCCATTCTCGTCTCCTGTGCGCGGAGGGAGCCGCGCGAGCCGGGGCGCGCACCAGACGCCCGGCTCGTCCGCTGGAGCTGGGCGAACTGGATCGCCCGGCGCCGCGGCGGCGCGGACGCTACTCCAAGCGGCTGCGCCTCGCAACCGGCGGGCGGCCTCGGTGGCGGGGCGCTCCCTATGGACTGACTGCAGCGGAGCCCTCGGGGGGAGGGGGCGTCGCGCGGGGGGCGAGGGGGGCCCTCCCACGAACTCGCGCCTTTTGGTGGCAATGGCCTGCTGAACGGAGCTGGCGAGTCCATGAGGAGTCGCTGCGATGCGGGCCGGCGCTCGGGTTCGTGGGGCCCTCCCCCTCGCCCCCCGCGCGACACCCCCTCCCCCCGAGGGCTCTCTCCGGCGGGAACGCGGGAGCGTGGCGGGAGCGACGCGCGGTACGGAGGGGGGTGAGCGCGCGCGTGTGGGCGCTTCCTGCGGGGGTGGCTCGGGTGATACGGTCTCTCTTGACTGGGCTTTCCTTGCTCGCGACGCCTGCTGTGGCCCTACGGCGAACCGACTCGGATGGCTCGGCGCGCGTCGTCCTTGAGGCGAGCGCAGACCAACCCAACCCGGGGGGTTCCTCATGCGGAAGATAGCTATCGTGGGGTCTGGACAGGCCGGCCTGCTCGCGGCGCACGGCCTGGTGAAGGCCGGCTACGAGGTGACGCTCTACTCGGATCGCACGCCCGAGCAGTGGCTCAACGAGTCGAAGCCGACCGGCACCGCTGCGCGGTTCGACGTGGCGCTCGCGTTCGAGCGCGAGCTCGGGCTGGCCTTCTGGGAGGACGCCGCGCCCCGGGGCCACGGCGCCCAGGTGACCGCGTCTGCCACGCCGGGCAACCGCCTGCTGACGCTGGCGGGCCGCCTGGAGCAGCACTTCTTCGCGATCGATCTCCGGCTCCAGAGCCACCGGTGGATGCTCGAGCTCGAGCGGCGGGGCGGCAAGATCGTGATCGAGCCCGTCACGATCGCGCGGCTCGACACGATCGCCGCCGAGAACGACCTGACCGTCGTCGCCACGGGACGCGGCGAGCTGTGCAACCTGTTCGAGCGAGACGCCGAGCGCAACGTCCACACGGAGGCGCAGCGCAACATCGTCATGATGTGCGTGACCGGCCCGAAGCTCGGGTTCGACGGCATCCCGATGCTGCCCGTCAAGTTCAACCTGTTCGCGGGCATCGGGGAGGCGTTCTGGGTGCCCTACCACCACAAGGACGTGGGACCGAGCTGGAACTGTCTCGTCGAGGCGGTGCCCGGAGGGCCGCTGGACAGGTTCCAGGGCGCGAAGTCAGGCGAGGAGATCATCGCGATCGCGAAGGGGCTGGTGAAGGAGCTCATCCCCTGGGACTACGAATGGTTCAAGGGAGCCGAGCTGTCGGACAAGCACGGATGGCAGAACGGGCGGGTCGTCCCCGCGGTGCGCAAGCCCGTCGGACGGCTGCCCTCCGGCCGGATCGTGACGCCGCTGGGCGATACGGCGATGTCGATCGATCCGATCGGCGGCCAGGGGGCCAACAGCGGCAACAAGATGGCGCGCAACCTGGTCGAGTGCATCGTGCAGCACGGCGAGCGCCCGTTCGACGCCGAATGGATGACGCGCACCTTCGATCGCTTCTATGCGCGCCACGGCGGGCCCACCGACCGGTTCAACAACATCCTGCTCGCCGGGGTGACGCCCACGATGGCCCACTTCCTCATGGCGCAATACGGCAGCGACGGGCGAGCGGACAACACGAGCGGGCAGCAGGCGCTCGCGAACGCCTTCGTGAACAACTTCAACGATCCGGCGCGGCTGACGGCGGTCCTCGAGGACGTCGGGCGGGTGCGCGCGTTCATCCGGCAGACGACCGGGAAGCCCTGGCCGCTCGCGCTCGCCGCAGGGGGCGTGGGCGTCGGCATCGCGCAGGTGCGGCAGCGCTTCGGGCTCCCGCCGGGGCACCCGGCAGCGCCGGCGCACGCCGGCGGAGCGCTCGCGTAGCGCGCCACGGTTCTACGTGGTCGCGGAGATGGCTCCGCGACGGCTACTCCAGGACAGCGTGGTACCGCCCGCTCGGCGTGACGATGACGTGGGCCTGGAGCGGGACGCCGGCGCCCAGATCCTGGTCCGCCCGCCTGCTTCGAGAAGGAGCTGCCCCGGTGGGTGTGACGATGACGGCATCGGCGAGGGGATGCCCATCGCGAGCGCGCGGCGTGGACGCCCCGGCCGAGCTCGAGTCGTCCGGTGTGGAGCCCGCACGAACACGCGTTGGTCTCCTTGATACGGCGGGGCAGCCGTCAGGTACGCTACCTTTCCACGATGAGTGGGGCCGGCACGACGGGGTGGGGTCGGAGCTCAATGCGCTCCCCGCTGAGGCGGCGGTCAGCGGTCAAGGGGGCCGATGACGCCGAGGGGGCCGCGGTCGACGATGTGGGTGTCGATCATCGTGGTCAGCACATTTTTGTGGCCGAGCAGCGTCTGTCATCCTCGGGAATATGGAGAAAGGGTGCCACGGTTCGCTGCCTACATGTGAAAATGCGTAGATGTGTCGCGCATTGCAGGTGATTACGACGTTAGGAATTTCGGCATGACGAAGCAGTGCGACAACGTTCTATTTCGTGAGAAGATTCGCGAGTGCGACGCGCTGCTGATGCGAGTTCAGGAATGCGGCGCTCAGCAGTACACAGGCTTCGTCGAGAAGGTTTTCTCGAGACGGTTCGAGGGTCCAAAGCGCTATGGTGACGGCCTGTTGGAATTTGTCGGTTCACCGGGTCATTGGGGCAACGTGACCCTCAAGGACGGAGAGAGAGCGATAGTCTTTGTTTGCTACCTGCCTCACTCCGGCCGCTACTACCAAAACCATTGGCGAGGGCACCTGACCATCATCGAGGGTGGCGATATCGCTGTTGCAAACTGGCCGCTCCTCAAAGAAGGAGGAGTCTGGGAGCCCGAGTACTTGCGCAGTGCTGCGAGGCTTCTTGATCCATCAAACCCAGGAAAGGTTGCGCTTCCCTATAAGCTGTTGGAGCAGCATCTACACGAAGAGATCGCTCTCCTATGAAGCGACAGCTCAGGCCGCCGAGATCCTCGCGCGCCACGAAGCGCGGCATCTCGCAGACGTGCGCGGCACGGCCGCGCTCTGTCGCGTCACCTCCGCCCACGGCGTCGCGCCAAGATCTTCTCCGCCGCCGTGAGCGGTCGTCCCTCCGGCGCCGCGCCGCCCGCGCCCGTTGCGTGTCCGCCCCCCGGGGACGCGGGTTGAGGCCCCGCCGCCGACCCAGGTTGAGGCCCCACCGTCGGCCCAGATCGAGGCCACGAACCAGGTTGAGGCCACGACGCCGCCGACCCAGGTTGAGGTCCCGGCGTCCCCGCCGGCGGCGCTGTCCTCCCTGGCATCGTCCCCGCCGGCGGCGCTGTCCTCCCTGGCATCGTCCCCGCCGGCTCGCCCCCGCCGCGCCCGTCATCGCGCAGCGCCGGTCCCGCCTGCGCGCCTTCGCGCCGCTCGCGCCCCCGCTCCCGAGCCGACAGCAGCGCCCCCACGGTCGCGCCCGCGGCGGCCGGCTCCGCGGCGGCTCCCCACCGCGCCGCGCGGAGCCGCTCTCCCGCCCGCGCGATCCACGCCGCCGCAGCTTCCGGCAGCGCGAGCCGCCGCGCCGCCACCGCGAGCAGCAGCGCGAGCGCGGCGAAGAACACCAGGTTGGGCGTCGCGTCCCGGTACGCGAAGCGCTTCGACGCCCGATCCTCGAAGATGCCCGCGAGCGTGTCGCGCCGCTTGCCGCCGGTGAACTCCGCGATCCGACCGAGCAGCGACAGATCGCTGCCCGTCGGGCGCAGCTCCTCGCCGGCGGTCATCGCCGCCCCCGTCGTCCCGACCGCCTCCCCCGTGAGCTCGTCCCGGGCCACCGCCACGTAAGTCCCCGGCCGCGAGAGCGGGAGCTTCGCCGTGTACGCGCCCGCGCCCGTCGCCTCGAGCGGGAGCTCTCGCGAGAAGCCGTCGGGCCCCGCGACGTGCACGACCAGCCGGCGGAACGACTGCGCCCGCCCGTCGTCGCCGATCACGCTGGCCCGCACCGACAGCTCGCCGCCCGACGCGTCCGCCTCCAGGCGCACGCGCGGATCCTCCTCCTTGCGCGTCACGTCGCGCGCGGCCTGCGCGATCATCCGCGCCGCGCCGGGCCAGCGCGTCCATGCGGCGCCCCAGCGGCTTTTGAGATCGCTCGTGAACGCGGCGGCCCGGCCGAGCCCCGCCGACCACACGGCGAGCACCGGATCGCCCTCCGGCGCGGACAGCAGCACCGTGGACCGGCTCTTGGCGACCGTCACCACGTAGCCCCCGAGCGGCGGCGCCTCGCCGAACGGCACGCCGGCGGTGATCGACGACGGCGCGCCCAGCGCGACGTGGAACGGCTCCTCCACGATCGCGCTCTTCGCCGCCATGATGGTCTCCTGCGTGAACACCGCGGGCAGCCGCGTGGCGTCCTCGACGAGGTAGAAGCGGCCGCCGCCGATGCGCGACAGCGCCTCGAGCTCCGGCACGTCGTTGCCCTGGCCCAGCGCCACGACGCTCGTCGTCGTCCCGCGGCGCATCGCTGCCTCCACCATCGCGCGGCACGGCCCCATGTTCTCCGCGTCCGACCCGTCGGCGAAGAGCAGCACGTGCTTCAGGCTCGAGGTGTCCCGATCGAGCGCCTTGTAGGCCGCCTCGAGGGTGATGTCGACGTAGATGCCGCCGCCGCCCGGGCCCACCGCGCGGATCGCCTTCTCGATCGCGGCGCCGTTCGCGACCGGCCCGAGCGGCACGCTCCACCGCACCGCCGTGTCGACGTGCGCGACGCCGAGCCGATCGCCGGCGCCGAGCAGCGAGGCCGACCGGGCGGCGGCCTCGTTGGCGAGCTCGAGCTTCGTGTGGGCGCCGGCGGTCGCCGCCATCGACCCGGAGATGTCGATGCCGATCACCTCGGCCAGGCTCGCCCGCCGCCGCTCCTGCTTCAGGTCGAACGCGACGGGCGAGATCTCCTCGAGCGGCGTCCGCGCGTAGCCGCCCGGCCCCATGCTCCGATCGCCGCCCATCAGGATGAGCCCGCCGCCGAGGTCGCGGACGTAGCTCGCGAGCGCGTCGATCTGGCCCGGCGAGAGATCCGACGCGCGGATGTCGCTGAGCACCACGACGTCGTAGCCGGCGAGCTCGCCGAGATCGGCAGGGACGCGGCTCAGGCCGCCCTCGTCCACGCGGAACGCGCCGTCCGCGAGCGCCCGCGCGATGAACGCGCCCTGCCCGGCGTCGCCCTCCAGCACGAGGGCCGCAGCGGCCCCGCGGACGCGCAGGAACGCGCTCGCCGCGTTGTCCTCGGCGGCCTCGTCGAGCCTCGGATCCTTCGCGGTGATCTCGACGTCGTAGCGGTGCAGCCCGGGCCCCGGCGCCTTCTCCCGGATGCGCAGCACGTCTTCTCCCGCGGCGATCGAGGCCTCGGTGCGGGCGATGAGCTCCCCGTCGCGGCGGAGGCGGATCTCGACCTCGGCCGGGGACGGCGACGAGGTGACGAGCCGCAGATCGAGCGCCTCCCCCTCGTCGGCGCGCGCGGGCGCGCGGAGGGCGACCACGCGGACGTCGGGGACGAGCCGCTGCTCCAGCGGGAGCACGTCGACCTGGAGGCCGGCGGCGACAGCGGCGGCGGCCGCGGCCATCGTGTCGCCGCGGGTCGCGACGCCGTCGCTGAGCAGCACGACGCGCGCCGCGGAGTCCGGCGGCACCTCGGCGAGCGCGCGCCGGATGCCGGCGGCGAGGTCCGTCCCGTCGCGACCGAGCGCGACCCGCTGCGGGGCCGCGAGCTGCGAGCGCGGGCGCGGCGGATCCTCGGTCGCCGCGCCCGCGGCGAACGCGATGGTGGCGATCCGATCGTCCTCGCGCATGCCGAGCTCGGCGACGGAGAGCTCCTGCGCGACGCGCCGGTCGGCGCTCGGTACGAGGTCGATCGAGCGGCTGCGATCGATTGCGACCAGGACGGTGAGCCGGTCGAGTGGCCGGCCAAGCTCTGGCCCGGCCACGGCCATGGCCGCGGCGAACGCGGCGAAGGGGGCGAGGAAGTCGCTGAGCCGCGCGCGCCACGCCCCCTGCCGGCGTGCGTGCTGCGAGGCGAGCGCGAGCGCGAGGTACCGGAGCGCGATGAACGACGTGGCGCCCAGCGCGAGCAGCGCGCCCCAGGGCCGCGCGAGCCGGAGATAGGCGTCCGGGAGCAGGCCGCACCAGACGAGGCCCACGTAGAGCGCCGGCAGCGCGCCGGCCACCATCCAGCCGAGCAGGATCGGGCGGCGGAGCGCGCCGCGCCGGAGGGCGAGGCGCAGCAGCGCCGCGAAGACGAGCGCGCCGGCGAGCGTGGCGGCGTAGGGGAGGGCGCGCAGCGCGGCCGCCGGGATCAGGGAGGCCTCCGTTCGGTCCGCATGCGGGGGAGCCGCAGTAAATCATCTTTGCCGGGGCCCGGGGGCGCCGCTTGGGCGGGTGTGGCCGAGTGCCCCATGGGCGGCGCCATGGGGCGTCTCTGTCGGTATCGAGCGGGTTTCATGGGGCGCTCCGGCGCATCGGAGCACCTTTCCATGGGGCAGCTTTCCATGTTTGTCAGGGATGGCACGCCGTCTGCTTTACAGCGGTCAAGAGCGGTCATGGGCGCGGCGAGGCCGCGCAGCCGGGGCAGGAGAGATCATGTCGCGCATCGAGACCACGGACACCTGGAGCGGTACGGGCGGCGGCGTTTGGGATCTCGACGAACCGTTCGACGAGCCCGCGTGTCGCGTTCACTACGAGGACGGGGATCTCGTCGCGAGCAAGTACCGGTTGGTCCGCAGGATCGGCGAGGGGGCGATGGGCACGGTCTGGCTCGCGACGCACGTGGCGCTCGGGTCGGAGGTCGCGATCAAGCTGATGCGGCCCGAGCTCCGGTCGCCGGAGCTCTCGGAGTACTTCGTCCGCGAGGCGCGCGCCGCGGGCCGGCTGAACCACGCGGAGGTCGTCCGGATCTTCGACCTCGGCGAGACCGCGGCGGGGGATCCCTACCTGGTGATGGAGCTCATCGAGGGCGAGTCGCTGAGGAGCGCGCTCTCGCGCGAGGCGGCGATGACGCCGGAGCGGGCGATCGCGCTGCTCCTCCCGGTCGCGGGCGCGATGCACGCGGTGCACGAGAAGGGGGTCGTCCACCGCGACCTCAAGCCGGACAACGTGATGCTGGTGCGCCGCGGCGGCGGCCGGGTCCAGCCGAAGATCATCGATTTCGGCGTCGCGAAGGTCGTCTCCGAGCGCGAGGCGAGCCAGGCGTCGGCGAGCTTCGAGGTCTTCGGCACCCCCGACTACATGCCGCCGGAGCAGGTGCTCGCCGTCCCTGACCTCGATCGCCGCGCCGATATCTGGTCGCTCTGCGCGATGCTGTACGAGCTCCTGTCCGGCCGGCCTCCGTTCTCGTCAAGGAACGCGCTGGACGGCCTGCGGGCGGTGCTGCAGGACGCGGTGCCGTCGCTCGTCGACACGTGCGGCCTCGACGCGGATCTCTGGGCGATCGTGGAGCGCGGGCTGCGGAAGGAGCCGTCCTCGCGCTGGTCGAGCATGCGCGAGCTCGGCGAGGCGCTCGCCGCGTGGCTCCGGGCGCGGGGCGTCCTGGAGGACGCGCGCGGCGTGTCGCTCGCGGGGGAGTGGCTTCCTTGCGAGGAGCCCTGTGTACCTGCAGGCAATGGCCCGACGCCGCGCGTTTCCTGGATGGAGGAGCGGAGCCGGCCGAGCCGCCGGTGGTCGTCGCGCCGCCGGGTGTATCGGGTGTACCGTGGCCGGCCACAAGGCGAGCAGACGGCCTGCCCTTGAGGACGGGGGCGCGCTGGTGAGCGGTCAGCGCCGAGAGGAGGGGCGAGCGCGCTGAGGGCGGGTCGAAGCACGGCGGGCGCAGGCTTGACCTTTGGGTCCGCGTATTGCTTTGCTCTGGCGGGTGAACGCCCGCGCTACCCCGTCGCTGCTCATCTCGCGGCTCGTGATCGAAAATTTCCGGACGTTCCGAGGGCCCACGGAGATCGACCTGAGCTCTGGCGGTGCGGCGGACGCGATGCCCGTGCTTCACGGGGCCAACGGGGCCGGAAAATCGAATGCGCTCGCAGCGATCGACCTGTTCTTTCGGGCCGCCTCGTTCTGGTTGAGCTCGGTCCTGGGCCCTGATGGGATGGGCTCCCAGGACGGGGCTTTGAAGCTGCAGTGGGGCTTCAGCAACAGCTATTTCGGCCTGTCGATGAGCCACCGGAGCTGGCCTCCCGGTGTTCGCGATCCACAGCGGATCGCAGTTCACTTCGACGATGCGCGGCTTGGCGCCCTCCGCGTCACGCTGACCCCGTCAGGCAACGACGTCCTCCTGCGGCTGGAGAGGAGGCGTTCCGCCCCAGCGAACTTCTGGGAGGCGCCGCGAACGGGCAAGAACGCGGGCGGTGTCGTACTGAAGGATGGCACGGGAGACGTCCTGCAAATCGATGAGATCTCCCCGCTGCAGAACGCCCTGGAGGCGCCGCTCGGCCCCGGGAGCAAGCCGTTCTTCCTGCTGGACGCTCGCCGTCGAGACTTCCGGGCCATCGGTGAGCAGAAGCTGCTGCCGGCCACCACGGCCGAACGCCTCCTGGCGCTGGCAACGTCGCTCGATCCGGAGGAGACGGAGCGCTGGCGCGCCTTCGTGGAGCTCATCCATCGGTTCAAGACCCTGTCGGATCGAGAGATCTCCGTGCTCCGCGCTCCCGTGGCGGGCGGGGAGGTCACCGATCTGCGCTTCGAGGTCCGGGGCAAGCAGATCCTACGGCTCTCCGAGCTCAGCTCGGGCGAGCAGCAGGTGGTCGCTCTCGTCGCGGCCGTGCTGACGTCCCGCGCCAGCCTTGTTGCCATCGAGGAGCCGGAGATGAGCTTGCATCCCGAGAACCAGGAGCTCGTCCGCGACATCCTGCGCGAGCAGGTGCAACGCGGGATCGTCGACCAGATCTTCCTCGAGAGCCACGTCCAGGTCTTCGACGGCCCCGAGGTGCTCCGGTTCAGTCGCTCTCCCGAGGGGGAGACGCTCGTCACGCGGCAGCCTTCGCGCTCGGACCGCGAACTCCAGGCTCGCGCGCGAGAAAGCGGCGCCGAGGAGCAGTGGGTCACGCCGGACGGCTACACCCGGCTTCCTTCCGACATGCGACACAAGCTCGGCTTGCAGAGCGGCGGCTATCTCTGGTTCTTGCGCTCCAGGCCGGAAGGCCGCTGGGAGGCATGGACAGAGGCAGAGCTCGACGAGCAGCTTGGCTTCGGTGACACCCCCCCCAAGGGCGCCTGACGTGCGCCTCTGGCTCGACACCAACGCGGCACGCAGCGTGCCGAACCTTCGGCGCCTCTGCGGCCTGGCTCGCAGCAGAGGGGTCGACGTGGTGGTCCATGCGCAGGTCTACCTGGAAATGCGCCGCCAGAAACGCGTGCTCTACGGCGAAGGGTTCAAGGAGATGCTCTTCGACGATCTTCTTCAACGGCTACCGATTCGGGTCGTCGACATCCACTTCGATCAGCCGACCGCCGCTCGATGGGCCGACGGCTTGTGGCAGCGGTATCCGACGGACCGCGATTGAGAGCTAGCGAAGCAGCGTACCCTCGGCGGCCAACTGATCGCCGACTTCAAGATCATCCCTGGAAAGATGCCGATGACCACGGACTGGCTCATCGCCCTCGCCGTCGAGGAAGACGCCGCATCGCGCATTATCACCCACGACGAGGGCGAGGAATGGCAGCGGCTTCGCGAAGCCGAGCCGAGGCGCGTCTTGAGCTGGGACGAGGCGGTCGCCTGGCTTCAGAGCCTGCCCGCGGACGAGCCGTCGCCCGGCTGAAGCGTATAGGGCGCCGCGCGGCGGTGCGGCATCGACCCGTGGGAGGTGGGCTAGCGCGCCTCTCACGGCCTCCCGTCCGCCATGCGAGCGAGGGTCACCGCGAGGGCTGACCCGTGCGCAGCGGGCCACCTCGCGAGGTGGGCCAGGGCATGCAATTGGCCGCCGATCCCGGGATCGTGAAGACATCCATCCCATGCTCGAAGGTCTGCACGAAGACCTCGAGCTGGCCGTCTCCGTCGAGATCACCCACCGCCGGCGGCGCTGGCGCGCCGTTGCCGTTGCCGTTGCTGCCGGGGTTCGGGAGGGGCACGTCGTGCAGGATCGCGCCGTTCGCGCCGAGGATCACGAGGTTGCCGGAGTCGAGCACGTCGGGAGCGCCGTAGGTCGCCAGCAAGACCTCGGGTGATCCATCCTGGTTCAGGTCGGCCACGGTGGCCTCGGTCGCGAACATGATCGATTTGCCGTGCATGTAGTTGTATCGCCACAGGAGCGACGCATCGGGGCCGAACGCATAGAGATAGCCGTCGTTCATCGGGACGATGATCTCGGGCCGGGCGTCCCCCTGGAGGTTCACCGTCGTCGGCGAGGGCACGCCGTTCGGCGGGTAATAACCGTCGATCTCGAGCGGCCTCTCGCCGCGAGGGAGCGTCTCCCACCCGGGCTTGCGCATCGCCGATCGGCTGCCGTCGCCGTGCGCGCCCTCGAGCACCATCACCGCATAAGCCTGCGTCTCATAAGGCTCGTGCATCTCGACGTTCGGTATGCCGACGACCTCGTTCCGCCCGTCCCCGTCGAGATCGACCACGTTCGGCGGTGACGCGGTCCACTGCAGCCACTCGGCGGAGCTCGGGTGTGGCCACGTCCCGGTATGGAGATGGTAATGGTCGCCTTCCACCTTGGGGTCCGCCCACCGGATGAACTGGCCCCAGGTCAGCGGCTGGTCGGCGAACGCGTCGTCGCGATTCTTGAAATACGGTGCGGCGTCGATCGCCACGCCGTCGTGGTTGAACGCCTGGATGTGGTGGTTGTCGTAGGTGGCCAGGATCTCGAGCTCCGGGTCGTCGTCGATGTCGCCGATGCCGACGTTGAGCCCATAACACCCGAACCCGGAGTGCCCCATACCGTTGCGATCGGCGTCGTTCCCCGGGCCGCTCTGGTTGTTGTACCGAGGCCAGGCCGCGAAGGTGGTGCCCGCGGGCGCGGGTCGATAGAGCGATCCATCCGCGCTGAAGACGAAGACCTGCGCGCCACCGTCCTCGGTTGTCGCGGTCTGGGTCGTCGTCGCCACCACCTCGATGGTGCCGTCGCCGTCGAGATCCGCCGCGGCGAGCCCGCGCACCTCGGGGGCGTTGCCGGCCGTGGTGGTGTCCACCGGCCACCCGGCTTTCGGCGCGAGCCCGTTGTTCCATTCGAACGCGAAGACCTGATGACCGTTGCCATAAACGATGTCGATCGCGCCGTCGCCCTCGAGGTCGGCGACCACGTGCGGCGCGTAGATCCGGTCCTCCCCGACCTCGGCGCGATCGATCTCTTTCCCGTTCGAGTCGAAGACGAAGAGCGCATAGTAAGCGGCGATGAGCTCGTTCTGACCGTCGCCGTCGAGGTCCATCACCACCGGCGACGCGTACCAGCTCGTCTGCCCGGGCAGGACCATCCGGTGCTCGGGCGCCTGCACCTCGCCGGTGCTCGTGCCCACCTCGCAGATCGGGTTGCGCGTGCCGCCCGTGCTGCCCGTGTTGCCGCCGGCGCCGCTCGCGCCATCCCCGATCTCACCCCCGGCGCAGGCCGCCGCGAGCAGCGCGAGGAGGGATGCCGCGCTGCCGAGAGGCCACGCACCCAGGCCGGCGCGCGCGGCCCACGGCGAAGGGTGCGGGTGCTGAGATCCGGTAGGGAAGCTGCGACCGGAACGGCACGGGCGGCGCTGGGTAACCATGGGTCCTCCGGGGGATGCGCCCGCGGGCGACGCCCGCCGGCGGAAAAGGACAGGAGCCAAGCTCATCGAGGCTACCAGGAACCCTCAGAGCCGGGGATACGAGAGTCCACCCGAGGGGAGCCTCACGAGATCGCTGTGAGGGTGGTTGTCCAGAGCAGGGTGTGGTTCGTCGTCCGGGGGTGCGTCCCGCCCCTCAAGCGGGGAGTCGCGTGCATCGGCGAGCTCGTCGAGCACATTGCGCCCCTCCTACGCAGCGTGTTCACGACCGTATCGGCACGCGCGTGAAATACCAGACGTCGAAGACCACGAAGCCGAGCGCCGCCAGCGCCAATAGCCACGTCCACTCGACGTGGGCGTCCGGCTGTCCCGCCGCGCTGGAGACAGCGACCTCGCCGCCTCCCTCCGCGAGGAGCGGCCTCGGCGTGAGGTCGCTCTCGGCGACGCTCGTGAGGTTCGCCGGCACGACGACGGATCCGGCCTGCGGTCCCTGCCAGGCGAGGCGGTAGAAGCCGGCGCGGGGCGTCTCCGCGATCACCGCGACGCCGGCGCGCTGCGCGACCTCGAGCCGCTCGCCGGCAGGGCCGATGGCCTGGAGGTCCCGCGCGGTCGCAGGGACGGTCACGCGCAGCGGCTCGCCGGTGCGCGCGGGGCCTGTGATGCCATGGGCGCGGTGGGCGCGCGCCTGCTCGAGCAGGTTGCGCACGAAGAGCACGAAGGACGCCTTGAGCGGCCAGTCGCTCTCGCCCACGTCGAAGCCGAGCAGCGTGCCGGTCCGCGAGGCGGTGGAGATGTCGGTCGCGATCGTGCCCTCCTGAGCGCGGATCAGCTCCTGCGTCGCCGCCTCCGGCTTGAGGGACGAGGCCACGCGGAGGTTCACGCCGTCCAGCGTGAGGAAGCGCAGCCGCGGATCCGCCGTGTCCCACGACGTCAGCGTGGGGCGATCGAGCGTCTGCCCGACGAGCGTGCCGGCGCAGCGCCCGGGCGGCGGGTTCACGATCAGCAGATCGCCCCCCGGAGGATCGGGCGGGCACGCGCCGTCGATCACCACGAACGTGTCGGGATCGAGCCCGGGCTTCCCGAGCAGATCCGCGAGCGAGCCCGAGGTCACCGAGGTCATCGGATCGGACGCGAGCGCCCGCTCGATCCAGCCGGAGCCGCCGGAGGGCGCTCCCGGCTGCGCGCCCTGGGCGTCGCCGCCCTGGCCCTTGCCGGCCGACGCGAGGACCACCGGGAGCTTGTCGCCCGCCGGCACGCGCCCGTAGGCGACGTCGTCGAGCGGCATCGCGTCGCGCGGCGAGAGCTCGAAGACGAGCCCCTTGCGGTAGTCGCCGGGCGACGGGCGGAACGTGAGGACGACCGGCAGGCGCTCGCCCGGCTTGACCAGCACGCGCCGCGAGCCGAGCACGTCCGACGCGTTGTCCTGCCGCATCGTCACGTACACGTCGCGCGGCTGCGCCCCGAAGTTCGCGACAACGAGGAAGGCCTGCACCTCCTCGCGATGCTCCGATCGCTCGCCGTCCGCGCCGCTCGCGCCGACCGCTGCGCTCCCGGAGCGCACGTCGACGCGGACGATGGCGGCGTTGTCGACCGGATCGCCCACGGTGATGACCTCCACCGGCAGCGACACGCCGTGCAGCGAGGCGGGGCGGGCGAGGTTGCCGTCGGTGATCGCGACGACCCGGCGGGCGCCGCCGAGCTGGCGGAGCCGGTCGATCCCGAGCGCCACCGCGGCCCCGAGATCGCCCTCGACGTCGCGCGCCGCGATGGGGTCGATCGCCGCCTTGAGCCGGACGAGATCGCGATCGAGCGCCGCGACGAGGCGCGCGTCGCGTCCCGCCTCGACGATCAGCGCGTTGCTGCCCGGGGCGAGGCCGGAGAGGAGGTCCCTGGCGAGCTGCTTCGCGAGCTCGATGCGCGTGGTCGCCTCGCCGGCCGGCCCTCGAGCGGCCGCGGACATCGAGGCGCTCGTGTCGAGGATGATCGCCACGTGATCGCCGGTGAGCTCGCGCCCGCGCGAGGCGGGGCGGGCGAGGGCGAGCGCGAGGAGCGCGAGCGCGAGCGCCTGCAGGACGAGCGGAAGCTGGGCGATGAGCTTCCTGAAGGGCGCGCGCGCCATGAGATCGCGCTGCGCGGCGGCCCAGAGCCACGTCGAGGGGACGCGCCGGCGGCTCCGCTTGATCTTGAGGATGTAGAGCAGGACGAGCGGGCCGAGCAGCGCGAGCAGCCACAGGCCGCCGGGCGAGAGCAGCGCGAGCGGAGCGCCCGTGGAGGCCTGTGCGAGCGGGGCGGCCACGTCAGTCGACGCTCCTCGCGACGAAGCGGCGGACGGCGCCCTCGAGCGGCTCATCGCTCCGCGCTCGCACGTACGTCGCGCCATGGCGGCGGGCGAAGGCGCGCAGCGCCTCGCACAGGCCGGCGAAGCGGGCCGCGTAAGCGGCGAGGGCCGCGGCGTCGAGGGTCACGTCGACGAGCGCCCCGGTCTCGGCGTCCTCGAGCGTCAGGTCGCCCTCGAAGCTCGGCGCGAGCTCGTCGGCGGCGACGACCTGGAGGGCCGCGACGTCGTGGCCGGCTTGCGCCGCGCGCCCGAGCGCCGCGGTGACCGGGCCGGGGTCGAAGAAGTCGGAGACGACGCAGAGGAGGCCTGGCCGGGCGCTCTGCCGCACGACGGCGTCGATGGCGCGCGCGAGGTGCGTCCCGCCGGAGGCCCTCACGCCGTCGAGGGCGCGGAGCAGCGCGGCGAGCCCTGCGCGCCCGCGCACCGGCGCGTGCTGGCGGGCGATGCCGTCGCCCGCCACGAAGAGCTGCGCTCGCTCGGAGCGCGCGAGCGACATGTACCCGATCGCGGCCGCGAGCCGGCGGGCCGCGTCGAGCTTCGTGGGCTCCCCGAAGTCGAGGGACGCCGACGCGTCGCACACGATGCGGGCGATCACGTCCTCCTCGGCGCGGAACAGCTTGAGCACCGGCTCCCCGGTGCGGGCGTACGCGGCCCAGTCGATCCGCCGCATGTCGTCGCCGGGCGCGTACGCCCGGTGCTCCTTGAACTCGGCCGAGCCGCCGCGGCGCCGCGCGAGGTGCTCGCCGGCGCCGCCGGAGCGGGCGCGGATCTCGATCCGCCGCTGGAGCACCTCGAGCTCGCGGACGAAGCTCGCGCCGAGGAGCGGCTCGGGGGACGAGGGGAGCATCGGAGAGGAGTAGACATCGGCGCGGGCGGAGGTGCCAGCGGGGTCGCGGAGGAGCGGCGGTCCGCGCTCGGCAGGGGCGCCGGCCGCGCCCGGCCCGCGGTCGCCGTAGTCGCGCCGCGGCGTCGAGACAGACCGCCACGGTGGGGCAGAGCACCCCATTCGCGCTCGCCGTGGCCGACAGGCCCCCGTCGGCAGGCGCGCCGCTGCCCCGTGGCTCGCTTTATGCGAGCCAGCGCGGTGGTTCAGCGTCCGTGCGCCGGCTCGGCCGGTAGAGCCGCCGAGCGCCCCGTACCGATGTGTCACCCGAAAGGAGGCACCGTGAAGGCCCTGGTTTTCCACAAACCTTCGGACGTCCGCGTCGAGGACGTCCCGGATCCCCGGATCGAAGAGCCCACCGACGCCATCGTGCGCGTCACCGCGACGGCGATCTGCGGCTCGGATCTGCACATCTACAACGGCTTCTTCCCCCAGGCGAAGCCCATGGTGCTCGGCCATGAGTTCATGGGCATCGTCGAGGAGATCGGCCCGCAGGTCACGAAGCTGCGGAAGGGCGACAGGGTCGTTGTCCCGTTCCCCATCGCGTGCGGGCGTTGCTTCTTCTGTCAGGCGGAGCTGCCCGGCCATTGCGAGAGCTCCAATCCCAAGCACTACGGCCCCGAGGGCGGCACGCTCGAGGGCAAGGGCGGCGCCCTCTTCGGGTACACGGACCTCTACGGCGGTTACAACGGAGGTCAGGCCGAGTACGTGCGCGTCCCTTACGCCGACTTCGGGCCACGGAGGGTGCCTGAGCGCCTCACCGACGAGCAGGTCCTCTTCGCGACCGACATCCTCCCCACCGGGTGGACGGCGATCGAGTGGGCCGAGCTCAAGGGCGGAGAGACGGTCGCCGTGTTCGGATGCGGGCCTGTTGGCCTCGCGACCATGAAGTGCGCATGGCTCCGCGGCGCGGCGCGCGTCATCGGCGTCGATCGGGAGGAGTACCGCCTGAAGACAGCCCGAGAGATCGCCAAGGCCGAGACCGTCAACGTCGACAAGGTCGACGCCGTCGAGGCGATCCGCGCAATGACGGGCGGGCGCGGCGCGGACGTGTGCGTCGACGCGGTCGGGATGGAGGCGCACCGCGGCCTCTTCGAGAAGGCCTCCAGCGCCCTTCACGGCCAGGTCGGGACGATATCGGCCCTCCGGCTCGCCCTGAGCGTCGTGCGCCGGGGCGGGGTCGTGCCGGTCGTGGGGGTCTACGGCGTGCCCTATGACAACTTCCCGCTGGGCCAGGTCTTCGACAAGGGCCTGAGGCTCCAAGCCGGCCAGGCGCTGGCGCACACTTACATCGACCGGATCCTCAAGCACATCGAGGACGGTCACCTCCGGGCGGACGACATCATCACCCACCGCCTGCCGCTCTCGCGCGCCCCGCACGGCTACGAGATCTTCAACAAG
Source organism: Sorangium sp. So ce726 (assembly GCF_051521405.1). Classification (NCBI taxonomy): domain Bacteria; kingdom Pseudomonadati; phylum Myxococcota; order Polyangiales; family Polyangiaceae; genus Sorangium; species Sorangium sp. So ce726. The sequence goes on from NZ_CP150349.1 coordinate 656,948, forward strand.
AAGCTCGACGATTGCGTCAAGGTCGTCCTCAGGCCCTGACGTAGCGAGCAGATCGCCCCTCCGGCGCGCCGTCCTGCGCCCTCGGCTTTCGAGCACCGCCATCACTCCTCCTCGTCGGCGGGCGATTCTCCACCTGTCGATCCGGCGCTCGGGAACGGCCCACGCGCTCGGGCGCCACGAACACGCGAACCATGGCTCGCCGCAGCCCTGACGCCTGACACCGGCGTCAGGGGGCGCGCGGCCGCATTGCTTTGTAGTTGGTTGAATTTATGTTTGTTTGTTTCGGGTATGGCGCTTGCTTGGGGCCGAACCTCGGCGAGCGGCTCGCTCGCTTGCTCGGCCACCCGCGATGGCCTCATCGCACGGAAGGACGGCTCCCGATGGCTCGAGATCTGCGCTCAACTCGAACGCTCCTTCACCCCTTATGGCTAGGAGCCCTGGCGCTCCTCGTCCTCAACGATCACGTCCTCAAGGGCTCCGGCCTGCTCCCTGGGTGGTTGACCGGGAAGCTCAGCGACGTCGCGGGGCTGCTCGTCGCGCCCGCGGTCCTCGCCTCGTTGCTCCGCGTGACCTCGCGCCGCGGATTCCTCGGCGCGCACGTCGCCATCGGCGTGGGCTTTTCCGCCATCAAGCTCGTTCCGGAGGCCGCCCGCGCGGTCGAGGCGCTCATGGCGCTCACGCCGCTCCCGTGGCGGATCACCGTCGACCCCACAGACCTCATCGCGCTGCCGGTGCTCCTCGTCTCGTACCGCGTGCTCGGCGAGGCGATGGGGCGGCCGGAGCCCGCGCGCCCGGTCGCTCACCGCCTGGCGCTGATGGCGGGCAGCCTGGCCTGCGTGGCCACGAGCAAAGAGCAGCCGATCACGTGCGGCGACTCCGAGGGGTGCGGGCCGCTGCCGCAGGACCCGCAGCAGCTCGCGTCGCTCGTGATCGGCAACGCGACGGAGGCCGAGCAGCTCATCCGCGTGCGGCGCCTCCGGGAGTCGGTGCGGGTCGACTGCGACGTCCTGCTCGACGACCCGACGAGCGCCCTGTCGCGCGATCTCTTCGCGAACGCCGAGACCTGGCTCATCGAGCCCGGCCGCGCGCTCCCGCTGGGCAACGCGGGGTGCGATGCTTACCTGATCGACGCCGACGGGCTGCCGCTCACGCTCCTCGCGTGGTCCGCTGCGGAGTTTCCGGAGCAGGAGCTCGTCACATCGACGGAGACCCCGCGGACGGATCGGATGATCACGCTGCAGCGCGCCGGGGCCAGGCTCGAGCTCGTCGAGCACCCGGCGATCTTCCCGGCGCCGCCCGTCGAGACGCCGTCTCCCGCGGGCGCATGCGGCGCCTCGGCCGCGGGGAGCGGGCTTGACTGGACCGTGCCCGTCTCCAGAGCAGGGGTCCTCACCGGCGTGACGTCGTCGCCGGACGGGTGCCACGCCTTCATGCTCGATCGCGGCGAGACCTTCTTCCTCTGCGCCCCTGCCGAGGCGATCCCGTTCAGCGAGGGCGACGTCCTCCATGTGAGCGCCGTCGCGATCGACGGCGGCAGGTACCCCGAGCTCCTGCAGGACCAGCTGGCGTTCGCGCGCGGCCTCCACATCGAGAGCGAGACGCACGCGGTGCTCGCGCTGCGCGGCAACGTGCTCGCCCGCTGGTCGATGGTCGGCCGGCAGCCGGCCGCCCATTTCACGGCCGATCTCTCGCCGCTCGCGGCCTGCGGCGCGTTCCACGACGCGTGCGGCAGCCTCGTCGAGCCGCTCGAGGCGTCGCTGCTCGGCGACGGCGTCTCCGGGGTCGTCTCGCTGCGGCCCGGCGAGAGCGCGGCGCTCGCCGAGGGCGCAGGCACGCTCTTCCTCGTGCGCGCCGACGACATGCCGGTGCGCGACGCGGAGTGCTTCACCGTCCCTGTCGATCAACCCCGCCTGCTCGAGTCGGTCTTGGTCGCCGCCACCGCGGCGCCGTAGGAGGTCACGCCATGAAGATCCGAATGCATGATGTCCTCGCGCTCGGCGTCGTCGCCGCGCTCGGCGCGGCCGGCTGCGCATCCTCCGAGGGCGACTCCGGCGGCGTCGCCCTCCCCCCGAACCCCCCCGAGTCCCCGTCCCCGGGCAGCACGGGCGTCTCCCAGGGCGGCGCGCAGGACTTCGGCCTGTTCCGGCAGATCCTCGAGGACGGCGAGATCCCCGGGCCGGACGCGCTCGACGACGTCGGCTTCTTCGCCGAGCACAAGCTCGATTACCCGGCCGCGACGTGCGGCGAGGACGTGTGCATGCACGGGCTGCTCGGGATCATGGGCAACATGATCAGCGGCTCGCCCTGCACGCTCATCCAGATCGGGATGAACTCGCCCGTGGACCTCGGCGCGCTCGAGCGGCCGCCGCTGCACCTCGTCATCGCCGTCGACACGAGCGGCTCGATGGAAGGCGACCCGATCGCCTACGTCAGGGCGGGGCTCGTCGAGATGATCGACGCCCTCCAGCCGACCGACAGGATCTCGCTCGTCCGCTACTCGGACGCGGCCGAGGTCGTCCTCGAGCAGGCGGAGGGCTCGGACAGGGAAGCGCTCACAGAGGCGTTCGAGGGCCTGACCGCGCGGGGGTCGACCAACCTGTACGAGGGGCTCTTCACCGCGTATGCGCTCGCCGAGCAGCACCTCGATCCAGCCTGGCAGAACCGCGTGATCTTCCTGTCCGACGGCGTGGCCACGGCCGGGCTCACCTCGCCTCAGCGGCTCGTGTCGCTCGCGGCCGGGTACGCGGAGAAGGGGATCGGCCTCACGGCGGTCGGCGTCGGGGCCGAGTTCGACGTCGAGGCGATGCGCGGGATCAGCGAGGTCGGCGCGGGCAACTTCTACTTCCTCGAGGACCCGAAGGCGGTGGAGGAGGTCTTCGCCGAGGAGGTGAAGACGTTCCTCGTGCCCCTGGCGCTCGACGTGGAGCTCGACGTCGCCGTGGGCGACGGTTACGTCGTGCGCGGCGCGTACGGCACGAACGGATGGCAGGGCGGCGAGCGCGGCGGCGCCGTGCACATCCCGAGCCTCTTTCTCGCCGGCCGGACGAGCGCCGCGGAGCCTGTCGGCTCTGGCCGGCGCGGCGGCGGAGGTGCCATCCTGCTCGAGCTCGTGCCGAAGCCCGACCAGCAAGGCGTCGAAGACCCGCGCGCCGTGGGCAGCCTCGCGCTGTCGTGGCGGCACCCGCTGACGGGCGAGGCGCACGCGCAGGAGGTCAACATCGAGGCGCCGAGCGCGCCCGACGCGCCGCCGGAGGCTGGCTATTTCTCCGGCGACACCGTCGAGAAGGGCTTCGTGATGCTGAACCTCTTCGCCGGGTTCAAGCTCGCCGCCCAGCTCGCCGCGGACGCCGACCCCCGCACCGCGCGGCGCACGCTCGAGGCGCTGCGGCCGAACGTCGAGGCATGGCTCGCGGATCATCCGGACCCCGACGTCGAGGACGACCTGCGCTACGTCGATCTGTTCATCCAGAACCTCATCACGGCGGAGGCGAACGTGCAGCCCTACATGCCGGCGGATCCGCCGAACCCCTGGCCCGCCGATTGAGCCCCGCGCGCCGCGCCGCGCGCCAGGGGACAGCGGCGCGCTCATGAACAGCGCGCCGTGCCCGTCACCCCCCATTCACGTCGATCCCCCTCAACACGCGTTCCGACGTCTCCGCGTCTCCACGTGCGTTCGGCGTATCCGAGTGCCCGCGTACCTAAAAGCGCGTCCCGTGCGCCGCAAACGTGCGCCGCGGCGATGTCGCTTCCTCGCGGCGATCGCCTTGTGTAGGATCGAGTTTTCGCGGCCGTCGAGGAGGAGAGTACACCTATGCGAAGATCCATGTTGTTCGGGCTGGCGAGCATCGCCGTCTGTCTCACGGCCGCTCTCCCGGCGAGCGCGGGTGTCCCGGAGTGCGGCAACATTCGCTTCGAGGGCCTGTCGAACTGCAAAGTGCGCGTCACGGGCGAGTGCACCGCGGGCTGCAGCGAGCTCGGGATCTACAAGACCGCGTGCGCCACGAAGCTCGTGCCGGTCTGCAAGACGGAGTGTACCCTCTCGGCGGAGGCGGGCTGCACGGACAGCTGCACCGAGCAGTGCAGCGCGGACTGCGACAGGGGCATCAATGTCATCTGTTCCCACAACTGCTTCGTCGAGTGCACCACCACGCGGGACGTCGAGTGCAGTGGTGCCGTCGACGCCGCCCAGTGCGCCGCGACGTGGGACGCGAACTGCGACAGCGAGTGCGGCGCCAAGTGCGTGACGGTGGATGGCGGCTGTTACCAGCACTGCATCGAGTGCTGCGGCGGCTCGTGCACGGCCGACGCGAACATGGACTGCCAGACCACATGTCAGAACGAGGAATTCGAGGACTGCGAGCACGAGTTCCGCGCGAACTGCGACGCTTCCTGCAGCGGCGACGGCGCGCTCTTCTGCGATGGGAAGTTCATCATCTCCGGATCGCAGATCCCGGCGTGCGTGAACGCGCTGCTCGCGCAGGGCATCAGCGTGGAGGCCAAGGCGGAGGTCACCATCGGTCCAGACGGCATCGACGGGGACCTCGCCGCTGGCATGTGCGCCGCCAGGCCTGCGAGCAAGGCCTCCCTCACCGCGCCGCTCGCCGTGTTCGCCGCGGCGGCAGGCTGGCTTGCGCGGCGCCGCAAGCGCTCATCGCGCACGGCGGGCTGAGCGTCCCCAGGTGAGCGTGCGGCCGACCCACAAGACGCTGCTCGCGCTGCTCCTGCTGTGCTCCGCGGGCTGTGCGAGCGAGGCGGCTGACGCGCTCGTGGTGATCGGCCTCACCACGGATATGGCGGTTGGCTTCCAGTTCGATCGCATCGAGACGAGCACGAAGGTGGATGGCGTCGTCACGCGCACCGAGCGTCTCTCGTATGGCGCGGGAAAGCTGTCGCTCCCGGCCGAGCTCGTGGTCGGGCCAGCGCCCGACGGCGCGGAGATCGAGCTATCCATCGCGGCGTTCCGCGATGGCGACGCCTCTCCCGTCGTGACGCGCAGGGTCGCGACCCGCGCGGCTGGCGGGCGGAGTCTGCTCCTGCCCGTCTCGCTCGACGAGGCGTGCTGCGCGACCCCCTGCGCGGCGAGCGCGACCTGCGCGGCGGGGGCGTGCATCGATCCCTTCATCGCCCCCTCCGCCGTCACCGACTACGACCCGCTGTGGATCGCGTCGGCGAGCGATGCGTGCAAGACGCCGGGCGCTGGCGACCCTGCGGTCGTGATCGGGCAGGGGCAAAGCATGTTCGCTTCGCTGGAGCATGGCGAGGTGGTGCCGATCGAGGCGGGCCCTCAAGGGGGCCATCACGTGTGGCTCGCGCTGCGCGTGACCGGCCTCCGGCAGATGGGCTCGCGCCTGACCGTGGAGGGGTACTTCCCCGAGCTCCAGTTCGAGCTCCTCCCCTTCACCGCGCAGGTCACGATGCACAAGGCCGGGGAGGACCGCTGCGAGATCGATGGCGTGCGCTTTCAGGTGGACCGGGGGCTCCCGGTCGAGGCCGTCCGGGGGCAGCCGCTCGATATCGAGGTCGCCCTGGAGGACCCGACCGGCGACGTCGCGACGGCCGCGCAGCGGGTCGTCATCTCTCCCTGACGCATCCGCTGCTGTCGGAGCGGCCCCTCGAGGCTGTCCGTTTTGGTCCTGGCTCAGCCGAGCACCCCTCGTACGATGACGCCAGCGCGTCGAGACCTCCGTCGCGCCGCCGCGGCCGCCGCCAGGCACGCGGCGGCAACGGCGCCAGCCCGGCCCTCCTCTGCGCCGCCGGTATGGCAGCCGCAGCCCTCTTCGCTCGGCCGCGCCCCGCCAGAAGGCGGCGCTCCACCGCCTGGCACACCGGGCGATCCACCCGCGCCCGCGGCGCTCGCCGGGCCTCCGCCGCTCGCTGCCGCGGCGCCGCCGCCGCCGGCGCCGGTCGCGCCGGTCGAGACGGCGCTCGTGCCGCTGCCGGCCGCGGGGGAACCGGCGTCCGGCGTGCAGTCCCGGTGGCCCGTCATCAGCGCGATCCTCGGCCAGTCCGTCGGGCAGACCGCTCCGACCGCGGTGCTCGCCGCGCACTCCAGAGGACCACGAATGCAGCTCTGCTGGAGCAGCGGCTCGAACGTCGCGCCGCCGTCGAGCGAGCGGCCGATCGTGAAGCCGTCCAGGAACTCGCTCGCGCACGCGTAGAGGCCCGAATCCGTCCAGGCGAAGCAGCGCGGCGCGACGCTCGAGACGCGCTCGAAGACCAGCGTCGACGAGGGCGCGCGGAAGACGCCGTCGACGTCGCTGCCCACCGCCACCGTCGCGCCGTCCGGCGAGATCGCGAACGCGCGCACGAAGCCCTCGGTCGCGAACACAGGCGCGAACGCCGCGCCGCCGTCGGTCGAGACGAACAGGCGCCCCGGCGCGCTCGCGATCCGCACGTACAGCACGTCGGCGTCGAGCGGATCGACCCCCGCGATGTAAGGCTCGCGCGACGTCGTGCTCCCCGGCACCGCCGCGGTCTGCCACGTCTCCCCGCCGTCGGCCGAGCGCGCGAGCACCCCCTTGACCGAGCCGCCCTCGCTCGCGAGGCCGCTCACGTAAACCCGCCGCGGATCCGAGGGCGCGATGTCGACCGTCCGTGCCAGAAATCCCTCCGGGAGCGGCGTCCCCGCGCTGGTCCAGCTCGCGCCGCCATCGCGCGACGCCCAGAGGCCGTGCCTGGTCCCCGCGGCCACCGCGACGACGTGCGAGGGATCGCCCGGCCGGACCGAGAGATCGATCACCTCCCGCCCCGCGAGCTCGGCGGCGCGCGCCCAGGTGCAGCCGCCCTCGGTGCCGACCGCGATCCCGTCGGTCAGCGCGGCGAGCACCCTGCCGCTCGTCGCCGCCGCGATGGGCGGGGATTGGCCGCCCGTGTCGTCGTACCCGACCGCGCCCTCGCAGATCCAGCGCCAGCTCGCGCCCCCGTCCCGCGTGGTCAGCAGGCCGTACGTCATCCGGGCGACGGCGCGCGCTGGATCCGCCGGGTCGAACACGATCTGGTCCGCCGAGGGAAAGACGCCGTTCGCAGCGGCAGGGGAGGGGAGCGCCGCGGTGACGAGCGCGGCGGCGCGCGCCGCGGTGACGAGCGCGACGGTGCGCGCCGGGCGAGACGCCGATCTCACGGCGTGCGGGGGGGACGAGCGCATCAAGGATCCATCGTCACCGCGGCGCGCGCCGAGAACCGCCCACGCGCCCTCCGCGCCCCGCTACACTCGGCGTAATGCCGGAGCGCATCGTCGTGTCCTTTCGAGGTACTGCGGCCCTCTCGCAGCCAGACAGCACGGACGCGGTCGCGCCGTGGCCCGGCCGCCGCGGCGCGCCGCGGGCGCCCGCGCCGCCGTCGCGCCAGAAGGGCGCCGCACGCGCCACCGGCGGCGCCGCGCGCGGCGAGGAGAGCTACCTCGCGAGGGCGCTCGCGCTGAAGAAGCGCGCCGAGGCGCTCGGCGCCACCCTGTGCGCCTGGAGCGCGCAGACCTTCTCGTTCGAGTTCACCCCCGACGACATCGAGGAGGCGGTGCTGCTCGCCGCGCTCGCCGCGGAGGACGCGGCGGTGCACCCTGACGCGCGCTTCGCGGTCGGCATCGCGCAGGGCGAGATGACCTACGTCGGCGAGGCGGGGCGCTTCACCGCGCTCTCCTGGGGGCAGCCGCTGCTCGTCGCCGTCATGCTCGCCCGCGTCGCGCTCCCCGGCGACGTGCTCCTCGATCCCGCACTCCACGCCGTGATCTCGGGCGAGCTCATGACCCTCGGCGCCCACCGCGGCATCGACGGCGCGCGCCGGGTGCGCGGCCTCCGCCTCGACGCGCAGCAGCCGCTGCGCAGGCAGGTCGCCGAGAGCGTGGCGCGCCTGTGCAAGCCGCCGCTCATCGGCCGCGACGCCGAGCTCGCCGAGCTCGCCGTGCCCCCCGGCTCGCTCGCGATCGTCCGGGCCGAGCCCGGCGCCGGCGGCACGCGGCTGCTCCTCGAGATGGAGAGGCTGCTCGCGCCGTCGCGGAGCCTCTTCGTCGCGCCGATCGGGGCCTCGCGCGAGCCGTTCGGCGCGCTCCGGCGCGCCCTCGCGCGCGCGGCGCTCCGCGCCGAGAAGAGCCGCGCCCGCGCGCCGGTGATCCCGGATCGCCTGAAGCCCGCGCTCGCGCGGCTCCTCGCCGGCGAGGGCGTCGAGCCGAGGATCGCCGCCGAGGTGCTCGCCGTGTGGCTCGCCCCGTCCGACGTCCGCGTCGGCCTGCTCGCCGTCGACGACGCCTCCGAGGTCGACGCCGCGAGCCTCGACGCGATCGCCCTCGCCCTTTTGTCGGGCGGCGACCTGCGCGCCGTCGCCCGGCTCGGGCGCTCGGATCCGCTCCCCGCGCCGCTCACCGCGCTCACCCCCGCCGCGACGGTCACGCTGGGGCCGCTCTCCGCGCCGGGCGCGCAAGATCTCGTCCGCCGCCTCTTCGACGGCTGCATCGACGAGGCGGGCGCGCGCCGCTGGGCCGCGCGCGCCCCCGCCTTCCCGCTGGCTGTGCGCGAGCTCCTCTGCGAGGCGCTGGAGAGCGGCGCGCTGCGCTGGATCGGCAGGAGCGTCGGGCCGCGCCGGCGCAGCGCCGGGCGGGGCAGGCCCGCGCGCACCATGACCGGCGCCGAGCTCGCCGCGCCTCCCGCGCTCCGCTCGATCGAGGGCCGGCTGCGCCTGCTCGCGATCGGCCAGCGCACGGTGCTCACCGCGCTCGCGACCCTCGGCGGGGACGCGTCGGACGCGGCGATCGACGCGCTGTGCGACGGCACCGGCGCCCCGAAGGTCTCGGCGGTCCAGGCGGCGCTGCTCGGCGCCGGCTGGGTCTTCCGGCCGGAGCCTGGCTGGCTGCGGCTCTCCTCGCGCACGCTGCGCGACGCCCTGATCGCGGCCGTCCCGCCCGGCGAGCGCGCCGCGTGGCACCTGGCCGCGGCGCGGGTCGTCGAAGATCACGCCAGCGTGCTCGGCCTCGCCGACGCCGCGTGGCACGCCGCGAAGGCGGGCGATCGGCGCTCCGCGGCCGATCTCGCCGGGCGCGCCGGGCGCGCGGCCGGCGACGCGCTGCTCGAGTCCTCGGCCGCGGAGCTGCTCGCGTTCGCCGACGAGCAGGAGACCGCGAGAGAGCACCGGGACGAGGCGCCGGACAGCTCGTCGAGCCAGCCGCCTACCTACCGCACGCCGATCGAGGTGGTCGGCGACGCGCCGGAGCCGCACCGCGCGGCGCCGGCTCCGGTCGGCGAGCGCTCCGGCCCCGACGCGCTCGGAGGGGCGGCGGGCGGCTCCGCGCGCAGGCGGGGCCCCGCGCTCGCCGCGGAGGGCGAGCGTCGTGAGGGGGCGGACGGCGTCGCGCCCCGCGCGTCGGGGCGCGACGTCGCCGGCGCGCTCGCGGCGCAACCGGATGACGCACCCGAGGACTTTCCCGACGCGACCTCGCCGGACGTGGGTCTTCCGGCCTGCGACGCCTCCGGAGATTTGCTCGCGAAGACCACGGAGTCGCCCGTCCTGTCGATGAACGACATCGCGGTCCGCCTCGCCGAGCTGGCCAAGCAGGCGCTCGTCCAGGGCGATCTCCGCACGCTCGAGCGGCTCGTGGGCGAGCTCCGCCGCACCGGCGAGCACCTCGAGCTGGCGGAGCGCATGACCGGCCTGATCTCGCTCGGGCGCGGCGCGAAGGAGGAGGCGCTCCGGCGCTTCCGGATCGCCGCGGAGGCCGACGCGTCGCCTTCGCAGCGGGCCCGGGCGCTGCTCGCGTACGGCGTCGCGCTGGCCGCCGCGGGCCGCACGGAGGGCGCGCTCCTCGAGGCGCTGAGCGCCCTCGCGCGCGCCCGCGAGGCCGAGGATCACCACGGCGAGCAGGCGTGCGCGCAGTTCCTGGCGCAGCTCGCGGCCGCGACCGGGCACGAGGAGGCGGCCCGCGCGTGGGCGCAGGTGGCGCGCCTCGCCGGCGCGGAGCCCCCCTCGTGACGGCGCATTGACAGCGTCGCCGCGGCTGTCCATACCGCCGGCCATGTCGTCCCGAGAGCCCTCCGGCGAGCCGGCTCCCGCGCCGGGCACCGGCGAGGAGCGCGCCGCGCCGCCAGCGCGCGCCAGCGCCGGAGCGCGCGCCGGCGCGCGCTGGGTCGCCGCGCTCCTCGCGCTGGCGCTCTCGCTCGGCGCGATCGCCGGCGTCGCGTACCAGCGCTACGCCGCGGTGCACCTGCGCGCCCTCCCGAGGGTCCCGGGCTGCGTCCGCGGGGCGCGGGTCGCGCTGCGCAAGCCGGTCGCGGCGTCCGGCACGGAGCCGCGCCAGACGGCGTCGGGCGAGACGGTCTACCTCACGGCTGGGGAAGATCGCGCCGTCGCCTGCGCCTTGCAGCTCGACGAGGCGCTCGCGCGGCACCTCGCTGGAGCGCTGGCCGAGCAGGCGCCGGCGCAGCGCGCCGCCCGGCTGAGCGAGCTCGTGCGCGACCGCGTGCCGGCCGACCCGGCGTACGATCGCGCCGCCTCTGCGGCGTACATGATGGCCTCTGCGGCCCTGCGGGGCCTGCCAGACGACGTCGCCGAGGTCCGCGCCGCTGCGGAGGAGCTCGATCGGTATCAAGCATGCCGCTTTGACACGCGCCGCCCCTGTCCGACGCGCCCGCCGCTGCCAGCGCTCGTCTGGCTCACCGGCTTCCCGGCGGCGCTCAGCCTGCTCGGGCTGCTCTGGATCGGCCTCGCCGCGAGCGCCGCGCGTTACAGGCGCTGGACGGCGCGCCGGAGCCGCTGATCTCCCGAGCTCGCGCGCGTCGTGCGCCGCGCGCCGCCGTCGACGCGCGCGATCGCCTCAGTCGATCGCCTCGACGCGAAAGCTCGACTGGACCAGGCGGCGGGGCCGGGCCCCGATGTCGGCGACGTCGAACCCGAAGCCCGCGCCCTGGTGGTGGATCCCGCCTGACGTGGCGCCGCTCGGCATCTGCACCGACGAGTTCACCGTGACGTAGACCTTCGCCCCCTTGGCGAACGCGGCGGTCATCGCGAGCACGCGCCCGGCGAGCTGCGCCGCCGCCTCGCGCGCCACCCGCGCCCAGAGCGCCGCCGCTCCGGCCGTCGACGACAGCGCGCGCACGCCGAGCACCGCGCCGGTGCCGCTCAGCTGCACCTCGAACACCGCGCGCGCCGTCGCGGGCGTCTCGGCGCTGCGCACCGCGTCTGCGACCACGGACGCGACCGTCCCGGCGGCGGGCAGATCCAGCCCCAGCGTCTTGTCCCGATCGCGCATCGCCTCGCGCAGCAGCTCGCCGGCCCTGTCCGCCGAGACCTCGCGCGGCGCGGTCGGCGCGGTCGGCGCTGGCGGTGGCGGCGCGCGGTCCGGCAGAACGCCGGGCAGCTGCCACACCGGCGCGCCCCCGAGGCCGGCCACCCCCCGCGGTGGGGTCGGCGCGCTCGGCGGCCCGTCGTACTCGCTCGATGGCGCCGGGGCCGGAGGCGCCACGGGACCCTCCCGCGGCTCGACCGGCGCCTCCGGCGGCGCCGGCGGCGCTGTCGGATCGAGCGGCCGCCGCTCGCGGCGCGCCGTCCGGCCGAGGACCGGCTCCGCCTCGCGCGGCCGTGCTTCGTCCGGCGCGGGTGGCGGGGGCGTGCGCGCCTCGTCTTGCTCCGGCCCGCGCGGCGCGATGGGCTCTATCTCGATCTCCACCTCGCGGCGCGCGCCGCTCGAGTGGGCATCGAGCAAAGGCCCCGGGGCGCTCGCGATCCGCGCGAGCAGCGGGATGGCGGCATGGAGCAGCGTCGCTGCGAGCAGGAAGCGGACCTCGCGGGAGAGCAAGCGCCGAGCACCTTGGTGGGTGCTGGAGAGGGGCGCAAGTGCGCGTTTCGTCGCCGGCGTGCTCACGTCACCGCTCGCGCGCACCTGCGCAGCCCCGGGCACACCTCACCCGCTCCCTCGCTTTGCGGCCCGACAGACTCACCCACGCGTGTTCCAGCAGGGGACAGGGTATTACGGCCACGCTTAAATATGCGCGTACGGAACGGTTGCCGCTTGAGCTCGAGACCGTACTGGTCGATGCTCCGCCTGCCGCGACGCCTTCCGGGTTCACGGCAGGAGCAGAAACGCAGCGCGTTGCCGCCATGCGGCGCGCTCACGGAACCGACGCAGCGCCTGGCGAGCAGGGCTGGGCGCTACATCCCCGTTGTAAGGGAGGGGTATCGAAATGAAGGGAAACGTGCGCGCTGATGGGTCCCCTGTGGACCTATCGCCGACGCCCACGCCGCCGCCCGTCACCGTGGTCCAGGGCTGCCCGGATCGCGGTCTTCCCCTCGACCTGCCTCCCCTCGGCATGGCCCCCGCGCCGGAGGAGCAAGCGTTCCTTCCCGGTTTCGCTGCTCCAACGCTGCCGGGGACGCCGCCCTTCCCCATGGCCGGGGCCGGGCCGTACGGCTCCTGGTCCACGCCCTCGCCGGGCGAGCGCCGCGCGCGTGTGTGGCGCGCCCTCGGGGCGTTCGTCCTGGCCGCGGCCACCGTGATCGTCGTCGTCGCGCTCACCGCGCGCGGGATCGCCGCGCGGATGCCGATCGCCTCCGCCGAGGCCTTCCGCGCCATGACCCCCGTCAACCGCGCGTCGCTGCTCGCGCTGCGCTCCTCGCGCGAGGACGCCGGGGCGAACGCCGTCGTCGCGCCGGAGGGGCTCGCGCGCTTGCAACCGCCGGCGCCGCCGCCCGCGCCGGTGACGCCGCCGCCCGCGATCCGGCACGAGGGGTACGCGTCGATCCGCGGCGGCGTCCTCTTCACGCCCGACACGTTCAGGCCCACCGGGTCGAGCTACGATCTCCTGCTGCACTTCCACGGCAACACCCAGCTCGTCCGCGAGAGCGCCGAGGTCGCCGGGCTGAACGCCGCGGTCGCCGTCATCAACCTCGGCATCGGCTCGGGCGCTTACGAGGACTTCTACGCGACGCCGGGCGTCTACGAGAGCCTGCTCGCGGACATCGACCGGGCGCTCGCGCAGCGCGGGCTGCCGACCCCGCGGCTCCGCCGGGTGGCCCTCTCCTCGTGGAGCGCGGGCTACGGCGCGGTCGCCAAGATCCTGGAGCTCCGCCGCGGCACCGAGACCCTCGACGCGATCCTCGTCACCGACGGCATCCACTGCGGCTTCGTCCCGGAGCAACCGAGCGGGCTCAACCCGCTGCAGCTCGCCTCGTTCGCGCGCGCCGCGCAGCTCGCCGCCTCGGAGAAGCTGCTGTTCACGATCACGCACTCGGAGATCGACCCGATCGCGTACGCCAGCTCCACCGCCACGGCCAGCTACCTGCTCGACGCCGCGGCAGGGCACCACGTCGAGCGGTCGCCCGCGTCGGACGCGCCCCCGCACCTGCGGCTGCGCGCGGCCGAGGGCGCCGTCTCGAAGAAGCTCGAGAAGCAGATGATCCCGACCACCGAGGCGAGCGTGGGCGAGCTCCATGTCCGCGGGTTCCGGGGAAACACGCCCGAACACCACATGGCGCACCTGCTCCAGATGGCCTCGACCGTCCTCCCGGAGCTCGTCGAGCGCTGGCGCGAAGGCGGCGATCCGTCGTCCGAGCGCTGATCGCGCCTGTCCGCCAGGCCATCCCCGATCGCACCTGTCCGCGTTGGTCCGGCCCGCCGCTGGGCGCGCCTGCCCGCTGGGCCGCCCGCCGCGTATGGAAGCGGCAGGATCAGCTCCGGCTCCGCGCCTCGGCCATCCAGGCCCCGATCGCCGTGGTCACCGGGTGATCCGCCCCGAGCTCCGCCTCGGCGAGCGCGAGCGCCCGCTCGTACAGCGGCAGCGCCGTGGACGGCCGCCCCGCGGCGTGGTGGACCTGCGCGAGCCGGACCAGCGTCGGCCGGAGCGACGGGTGGGCGGCCCCGACCAGCGCCTCCCGCGCGGCGAGCGCGCGCTCGTACAGCGCCGCCGCCTCGACCGGGTCCCCGAGCGCGTCCCGGGCGGCCGCCAGGTTGTGCAGGATCGACGCGAGGAGCGCCCCCTCCACGCCCGCCCCCGTCTCGGCGATCTCGAGCGCCCTCCGGAGCATCAGCTCCCGTTCGGCGGTCGGGCGGTCTTCTTCCAGTTCCAGGAACGTGGCGGCGTTGTAGAGCGCCTCTGCGACGAGCGCGTGACAGGCGCCGAGCGCCCCCTCCCGCAGCGCGATCGCCCGCTGGAAGAGCGGGGCCGCCTCGGCGCGGGCCCCCCGCCTGCCGAGCAGCAGACCGAGCCGGTTCAGCAGCGCCGACAGCTCGATGGCGTCGGGGTCGCGCATCCGCTCGTAGCCCGCGAGCATCCGGCGGAACAGCGCCTCGACGTCCTCGAGCTCGCCCTGCCGCTCGAGGATGGCGGCCAGCTGCTCGAGCAGCCTCGGCAGCGGCGGATCGGTGCTCGCCGCCGCCTCGGCGATGGCGATCGCCCTCGCAGAGCTCGCGCGCGCCTCGTCCAGCCGCCCCTGCGCGAGCCGCGCCGAGCTCAGCGCGTAGAGCGGCGCCGTCAGCTCGGCGTCCCCATCTCCATAGATCTCCTCGGCGATCCGGAGCGCCTGTGCGCACGTCGCCTCCGCGTCGGCGTGGCGCGAGCCGGCGAGCTCGGACGCGGCCACGTCGAGTAGGCGCCGGTACTCTCTTCCCCTCCACCAGCGCAGCACGGCGCGATCCGGTCGCATCCTTCTCTACTACCTCGTCCCCACCCTGGAGGGCGAGGGGGCCGGCACGGACGTCCGGCGCGCACCGGCGTCCGGCGGCGGCACGCGACAAGGACGATCGGAAGAGCATCGCGCGGGCGCGGAGCAGTGTACTCTGCTCGCAGGATCTCGTGGCGCGAAGGTGCGATGCAGACACTCGATGCCAGCAACTGGCGGTTCCCGTCGATCGGGGCTATGGCGCACGCCGCATGGTGCAGCGCCTCACGGACGGCCTCGCGATCGGCCTCTCGCGCGGGGGCCCCGGCCTCACGAGCGGGGCGATCGCGGAGGCGATCGAGGAAAGGTCGCCAAGGACATTTCTTCCGTTTAGACTGCCCCGACGGCCCCACGCGCCGACGCTCCCCACGATCATGAGGTCCAGGCTCACGCATCGCGAGGCATCGTCACCGAGGGGAGGGCTCGCCCGCGCCCGCACGGGGAAGGCGACGGAGTTCATATGAGTGGTGCCAACGAAAACGTCGTCGATGAAGTAGCGCGCAGCGAGCCGCTCGATCCGTTGCTCGGAAAGGTCCTCAACGGAAAGTTCAAGATCCTTTCCCAGCTCGCGACCGGCGGCATGGGCACGATCTATCGCGGCGAGCAGATCCCGCTCGGGCGCCCGGTGGCGATCAAGGTCTTGATCCCGAACCAGGCCTCGCGGCAGCTCGACCCGAACTTCCACAAGCGCTTCTTCCTCGAGGCGAGCATCCTCGCGCGCCTCCAGCACCCGAACATCGTCACCGTCTTCGACTACGGCCGCATCGAGGCCGATGATCAGGACCGGTTCTTCATGGCGATGGAGTTCCTCGAGGGCGAGACGCTCTTCCGGCGCGTGCGCCGGCAGGGGCGCCTGCCGCCGCCCGAGGCGATGCGCATCGCGCGGCAGATCGCGCGCGGGCTGCGCGAGGCGCACAAGCACGGCGTCGTCCACCGCGACCTCAAGCCGTCGAACGTCATGCTCGTCTCCAACGAGGACGCGGAGGAGGCGGTCAAGATCCTCGACTTCGGCCTCGTGAAGCAGCTGGGCGACGACTCGGAGGAGCTCACGCAGCAGGGCGCATTCCTGGGCTCGCCCCGCTTCATGTCGCCGGAGCAGATCTCGCACGGCAAGGTCGATCTCAGGACCGACATCTACTCGCTCGGCGTCATCCTCTACCAGATGCTCTGCGGGAAGGTCCCGTTCGAGTCCGAGAAGTCGATCCAGATCCTGATGGCGCACCTGCAGCAGCCGGTGCCGCGCATGAAGGAGCGGAACCCGGACGTCGACATCCCGGAGCCGCTCGAGGCGCTCGTGATGCGCTGTCTCGCGAAGGATCCGGACGGCCGGCCCGCGACGATGGACGCCCTCATCCAGGGCCTCGGCGAGTGCGCACGCGGCATGGGCGTGACGACCGCGTTCGGCGGCACGCAGATCACGTCGTTCGAGTCGCTGCCCGGCGTGCAGATCTCGTCGCGTTCGTCCACGGTGCAAGCGCTCAAGGACGCAGTGACGCTCCCGGCGCCGTCGAGCGATGACGATCCGAGCGGCCGCACCTCGGGCGTCGGCTCGGGACCCGGTGCTGCCGCGACCGCGGCGGGCGCGTCCAAGGGCACGACCGGCGCGCACGAGGCCCCCTCCGGCGGCGGGCGCAAGGTGATGATCCTCGCTGCCATCGGCGCGGTCGTCGTGGCGGCGGGCGCGTTCATGCTGACCCGCAAGCCCGCGCAGACCGAGGCCACGCCCGAGGTCGCGACCGCGCCGACGACCGCGCCCGCGGCGACCGGCACGCCCAGCGATCACAAGGGCGCGCCCTCGTTCATGCTGATCATCGAGTCGATCCCGGCGGGCGCCGACGTCCTGGAGGACGGGAAATCGCTCGGGCAGACGCCGCTCCAGCTCTCGATCGCGAACGATCAGGTGCGCACGTCGCCTCGCCGGCTGACCCTGCAGAAGGAAGGCTTCCAGCCCTACTCCATCGTGCAGGGGCCGTCGGAGATGTCCGTGCAGACCGTCGCACGGCTCGCGCAGGTGGCCGCGCCTGCGAAGACCGAGGACGCGCCGTCGAACACAAGCTCGGGCGGCAGGCGAAACTGGGGCCGCCCCGTTCGCCCCCCAGCGGCCACGGCCACGTCGAAGCCCAGCGCTCCGGAGAACACGGCGCCGTCGATCCGGGTCGACCGGTAGCGCTCAGGGCGCGCCCGATGAGCACCATCGGCTAGCCCCTGATTTCACCGCGCCTCAAGGGCGCGGTGGAGGGGCCATGCGCTAGCTTCCTGGCCGCGCATGTCCCGCCTGCTCATCGTCTCGAACCGCCTTCCGGTGACCGTCCACGCCGATCAGGGGGACGTCTCCATCGTCCCCTCGGCGGGCGGCCTCGTGACCGCGCTCCGAGGCCCCCACGAGCGCCACGGCGGCCTCTGGCTCGGATGGCCGGGCGACCTCGCGCGGCTCACCGAAGAGCAGCGCCGAGAGGTCGAGGATCGGCTCGAGCAGCTCGGCGCGGTCCCGGTGCACCTCACCTCGGCCGAGGTCAGCCGTTACTACGACGGCTTCTCGAACGGCGTCCTGTGGCCGCTGTTCCACTACCTCGTCGAGAAGTTGAACCTCGACGCCCGGCACGACTGGGAGAGCTACCGCGAGGTGAACGAGCGCTTCGCCGAGGCCATCGTCGCCCGGTACAGGCCGGGCGACAGGGTGTGGATCCACGACTACCAGCTGATGCTCGTGCCGGCGATGCTGCGGAGGCGCATCCCCGACGCGCGGATCGGCTTCTTCCTGCACATCCCTTTCCCCGCGGCCGAGGTCTTCCGGATCCTACCTTGGCGGGAGCAGGTGCTGCGCGGCATGCTCGGCGCCGACGTCGTCGGGTTTCACACGACGGCCTATCGGTACCACTTCGTCTACTCCGCCGCGCGCGTGCTCGGGCTCGATCCCGACCTCGAGACGCTCGCGTACGAGGGGCGGCGGGTGCGGCTCGGCGCCTATCCGGTCAGCATCGACGTCGACGAGTTCGTGCGGCTCGCGCGGGACGAGGAGGTCCGCGCCGAGGCGCGGCGCATCCGCGAGAGCGCCCAGGGCCGGAAGATCGTGCTCGGCGTCGATCGGCTCGACTACACGAAGGGCATCCCGCGGCGCATGCTCGCCATCGAGCGCTTCCTGGAGCGCGAGCCCGAGCTCCGGAGCAAGGTCCGGTTCATCCAGCTCGCGGTGCCGACGCGCGAGAACGTCGACGCCTACGCCGAGTTCCGGCGCGTCGTGAACGAGCTCGTCGGCCGCATCAACGGCAGCTACGGGACGCTCGACGACGTCCCGATCCACTTCCTGCACCGGTCGATGCCCATGGCCGGGGTCGTCGCGCTCTACCTCGCGGCAGACGTGATGATGGTGACGCCGCTGCGCGACGGGATGAACCTCGTCTGCAAGGAGTACGTGGCCTCGCGGATCGACGACACCGGCGCGCTCGTGCTGAGCGAGTTCGCGGGCGCGGCCGCCGAGCTGATCGAGGCGCTCCTGGTCAACCCGCACGACATCGACGCGGTGGCGTCGACGATCCAGCGGGCGCTCGTCATGTCGCCGTCCGAGCAGCGCGTCCGGATGCAGGCGCTCCGGCGCCGCGTCGTGACGCACGACGCGCACCGCTGGTCGCACCGCTTCCTGAACGATCTCGAGCGCGCGAGCGGCGTCCTGCCCGCGGTGGGGGCCGTCCGGCGGCCTGAGGGCGCGCCCCGGGGGAGCACGATCGCGAGCGCGCGCAGCGCGCCGTCGCTGATCGTGATGCTCGACTACGACGGCACGCTGGTCCCCCTCGAGGCCATGCCCGAGCTCGCTCAGCCGGACGAGGCGCTCATCACCGAGCTGCGCGAGCTCGCGGCGCGCCCGCGGACGCAGGTGCACGTGGTGAGCGGCCGGCCGCGCGAGGACCTCGAGCGCTGGCTGGGCGAGCTGCCCATCAGCCTCCACGCGGAGCACGGGTTCTTCTCCCGCGCCGCGCCCGGCGAGCCCTGGGTCGCGCTCCGCGAGGCCGCGCTCGACTGGAAGCCGAGGGTCCGCGACGTCCTCCAGGGCTTCGTGGACCGCACGGCGGGCAGCTTCATCGAGGAGAAGATGGTGTCGATCGCGTGGCACTACCGGGCCGCCGACCCGGAGCTCGCCAGCCAGATGGCCCGCGAGGTGCCCCTGGAGCTCGGCGAGGCGCTGCGCGAGCACGATCTCGAGCTCATCCCAGGCCGGAAGGTGCTGGAGGTGCGGCTCCGCGGGGTCAACAAGGGGGTGATCGTGCCGCGGGTGCTCGCGATGATGGGGCCCGACGCGGTGGTGATCGCGCTCGGCGACGACAGGACCGACGAGGATCTGTTCGCGGCGCTCCCCCCGACCGCCCTCACGATCCACGTGGGCGGCGGGGAGAGCTCCGCGGCGTTTCAGCTGCCCGACCCGGCGTCGGCGCGTCGCTTGCTGCGCGCGCTCGTCGCCTGAGGGCTCGCGCCGCGGCTCACGCCCTGGCGCGGCGAGCGCGCCGCCGGAGGGCGGCCCCGAGGAGCGCCGTCGCCCCGGCGAGGAACGCCCCCGAGCCGGCGACCGGGCCGCCCGCGAGCGCCCCGCCGACGCTGCACGCGCTGGCGTGGGCGTCGTGCGGAGCGTCCGCGCTGCCGTGCGCGGCCTCGGAGCACGCAGCGGCGCGCGCTGCGGTGTCGTCGCCGTCCGCGTCGCAGTCGCCGGCGGACGCGTCGCCTTCGGCGTCGGCGTCGCTGGCATCGACGTCGCTGGCGTCGCCCTCGTCGGCGTCGCTGGCGCCCGCCTCACCGTCGCTCGGGGCGGCATCACCGTCGACGTTCCACTCCTCCTCCGCGGCGCTGCTGTCGCTGTCGTCGAGGTCCCGATCGCTGTCCGCGGTCCTCATGGCGAACGCCGCGAGGCTGGAGCCGGACTCGTAGGCTCCGATGTCGATCGTGCCAGCGAGCGGCCGCTGCAGCGGTCCGCTGGCCGCGCGCACGCCCTTCCTGGGCGAGGACTGCGGCACGGAGAGCGGCTTCGGGAACGGGTGCCCTGCCGGGCTCGGCGTCGCGCTGGAGCCGGCGTTGACGAGCGGGCTGTTCGATGCCGGGCGGAGGTCCAGCGAGCTGAGGTTGGTGAAGCCCGGGTCGGTGCCCTGCACCGTGCCTGTCCACGCCGCGGGGATGGCCGAAGAGCCGGTGGGCAGCCAGTTGTTCGCGCCCGAGATCAACGCCGTTCCGGTCTTCCAGGTCGCGCTCCTGTCGACATAGACCTCCACGCCGCCGCCGCCGCGCCGATAGAACACGTTGTTGCTCATCTCGACGCTCTCGATCCCGTCGAACATCCTGATCGCCGGCCGCGACCCGGGGGCGAGCAGGAACGTGTTGTTGACGAACCGGAAGCGACCCCACGTCTGCCCCGTGCCGTCGCCCCCGACGCGCACGGCGAAATGCTGGCCGCTCTTGACGAGGACGTTGCCGACGACGTCGGAGTCCTCACGCGCGAGCCCCTCGTCCTGGCCGTCCGGCCCGATCAGCTCGAGCTCGTGGTATTTCGCGCCCTCGATCCAGTTGTAATAGATCTCGTTCCGCTCCGCGCGGCTCTTCACGTTGTTGCCGCCATTGCCGTCGTGCACATAGCAGTGCCGCATGCGGAACACCGCGCCGAGGTGCGTCTCCTCGTCGGTCGCGATGTAGATGGGGTGCCTGGTGTCGCCCGCGCCGCAGGCATAGACCTCGACGTACTCCAGCGTGAGGGAGCCCGACTCGGAGTCGGCGCCGAGGATCCCGTGCCCGGCGCAATCGTGCACCACCGAGTCACGGATCGTGATGTCGTGCGCTTTGTGGAACACGCAGCGGCTCGAGCCGCCGGTGATGTCAAAGCCTTCGAAGGTATAGTGATTGCCAGCGAAGATCACGGTGTTCGTCCCCCCGGATAGGACGGGGCGGCGGCCGTTCACGCGAACGCCGCGGATCGTGATCTTTTGCGCCTCGGTGCCCGACTTCTTGAAGAACAGATCCCCCGGATAGGTCGCGTCGCCCTCGACCAGAACCACGTCCCCGGCAGCGAGGCGAGGGGCGACCTCCGCGAGGCTCGCATAAGGCTTGCCCCGCCCCACCTCGTACGTCGCTGCGCTCGCCGGCGAGGCGGCGAGCAGCACGGAGAGCCCGATGCCCGGCGCGACGAGAGAGAGTGTGACGAGGTGCCTTGTGTTGAGTTGCTGCATTGGCGTACTGTCGCGTGCTGTAGAGTCCGAGTGCAAGCTGCTTTTTAATGAAATGCATGATGGGTAATTCAGGCGACACCTGACGGCAGTAATTCCTGCCGTTATTTCCGTGTACCCAACGACTATCACCATTGCTGAGAATCCGCGCCGTCTGCCATTTCTCGATAAATCTTGGCAAATAAAAGCAAATCGGTGCGATCGCCGCGAAGAGCGTGAAGAGCAGGTAACAGCGGGTGAAGCGCGGGTGAAGCGCGGGTGAAGCGCGCGAGGCGCGGGAGCAGCGCGAGGAGCGGGAGGATCGCGATGGGCGAGGCGGGCGGTTCCTCTCGGCGCGCGCGTCGTTCCGTGCCATGGAGCCGACCATGTTCCCGGTTGTCCTCGCCTCCACGTCGCCCTTCCGGAGGGCGCTCCTCGATCGCCTCGGGCTCGCGTACGAGGCCGTCGCGCCGGCGTTCGAGGAGATCGCGCCCGAGGGGATGTCGCCCCTCGCGTGCGCCCGCCTCTTCGCGGAGGGGAAGGCGCTGAGCCTCGCGCCGGCGCGGGAGGGCGCCCTGATCATCGGCGCCGATCAGGCGCTCGAGCTCGATGGGGAGCTCCTCCGCAAGCCGGCCTCGCTCGACGAGGCGGCAGACCAGCTCGGGCGGCTCGCGGGGCGCGTCCACGCGCTCCACACCGCCGTCGCGGTGCACGCGCCGCCGGGGGTGCCGCTCGCGGCCGGCGAACCGCGGACGCTGGCCGAGATCGTCACGGTGGAGCTCCGTGTCCGCCCGCTCGGCCGCGCGCAGATCCGCCGCTACGTCGAGCTGGATCGGCCGATCGGCAGCGCGGGAGGATACCTCTTCGAGAAGCACGGACCGTGGCTGTTCGACGACGTGCGCCACGCCGATGAGACGGCCATCGTTGGGCTGCCGCTCGTCCCGCTCTGCCGCCTCCTGCGCCGCTTCGGGGTCGATCCGCTCGACCCGCGCGTGAGCGCGTGAGCGCGTAGGCGCGCCTGCGCGCAGCCGTCAGAGAGCGCTGGCAGGCTCCGCGCTGGCCGAGAGAGAGAGCCTGCATCCTGGGAGATACGGTAGGTTCCCGCCAAACCGCGCCATTGCGCGTCGGCGCGATCCAAGCACCGAGAAGAAGCCCGAGGGAACCAGGAATATGCCGGCTGCCCCGGGCGCTATGCTGTCCGACGGCGCAGGCGGGGGGGCCGCGGCGCTGTGTGCGCGCCGGGGCTTCCAGGGAGGGGCGGCCGTGGCGCGCCCATTGCTAATCGTGGTTCCAGGGTCGAGCCTGCCGCTGGGCCCTCACGAATGAGCATCTTCTGCCGGGCGACGCCGACGGGGCGGGCCAGGCGCTCGACGAGGTGAGGCGATGATGGAACGCCCGCCCTTCAACGCGGCCGAGGCGCTCACGGCGGCTGATCTGACCCTGTCCTGGTCGGCCCTGCAGAACGAGGAGCGGGTGCAGGCCTATCGCCGCCTGCGGCGCGAGGAGGCGGAGGATTTCTTCGAGGGTCTCCCCACGGCCGACCAGGCCGCGCTCCTCGCGGGCCTCCCGAAGGGCGAACGCCGGCTGTGGCTCCGCCTGCTCGCGCCCGACGACGTGGCGGACCTCCTCCTCGAGGTGTCGCCGGCCGACCAGGCGGAGCTCCTCGCCTTGCTCGACGAGCCGACGCGGCGCGAGGTGATCGCGCTCCTCGCGTACGCCGAGGACGAGGCTGGCGGGCTCATGAGCCCGTGGTTCGCGCGCGTGCGGCCGGAGGCGACGGTCGACCAGGCGATCAGCTATCTCAAGCGGCAGGCCAGGGATCACCTCGAGACCATCTACTACGGTTATGTGCTCGACGCCGAGCAGCGGCTGCGCGGCGTGGTGTCGCTCAGGCAGCTCATGATCGCCCCCGGCGACCGGCGCGTCAGCGACGTCATGAAGACCGACATCGTGTCGGTCAACGAGGACGCCGATCAGGAGGCGGTGGCGCGGCGCTTCGCGGAGCACGATCTCGTGGCGATACCCGTCGTCGACAGCGAGGGTCGGATGAAGGGGATTGTCACCGCAGACGACATCGTGGACGTCGTGGAAGA
The DNA here is from genome assembly GCF_051521405.1 of Sorangium sp. So ce726. Lineage (NCBI taxonomy): Bacteria > Pseudomonadati > Myxococcota > Polyangiales > Polyangiaceae > Sorangium > Sorangium sp. So ce726. The sequence goes on from NZ_CP150349.1 coordinate 679,851, forward strand.
GGAAGCGACCGAGGACATCCAGAAGCTCGGCGGCATGCAGGCGCTCGACGCGCCCTACCTCCGGACCCCCATCTCCAGGATGCTCGGCAAGCGCGCGGGCTGGCTGTCCGCGCTGTTCGTGGGCGAGCTCCTCACCGCCACGGCGATGGGGCACTACGAGAGCGAGATCGCCCGCGCCGTCGTGCTCGCCCTCTTCGTTCCGCTCATCATTTCGAGCGGGGGCAACTCCGGCTCTCAGGCGACGACGCTGGTCATCCGGGCGATGGCGCTCGGCGAGATCCGGCTCGCCGACTTCTGGCGCGTCAGCCGCCGGGAGCTCGCGTCCGGCCTCGCGCTCGGCGGGATCCTCGGCGCGATCGGCTTCGCGCGCGTCATCGCCTGGGAGAAGCTCTTCGGGGCCTATGGCCCGCACTACGCGCTCCTCGCGCTGGCCGTCGCGATCAGCCTGGTCGGCGTCGTGACCTGGGGCACGCTGGCGGGGGCGCTCCTGCCGTTCGTGCTCCGGGCGCTCCGCTTCGATCCGGCGAGCGCCTCGGCCCCGTTCGTCGCGACCCTCGTCGACGTCTCCGGCCTCGTGATCTACTTCAGCGTGGCCGAGCTCCTGCTCCGCGGGGTGCTGCTGTGAAGCGGGCGAGCGCCCCCAGCGCGCTCCCCGGGGGGCCTCCTCGAAGCGCGCGACCGGGGAGCGCCTGGGCGACCGGGGCTAGCCTGGGCGGGCGGGGGCCTAGGGGCTGACGCGCGACGCGAGGTAGCGCGCCACATACGCGCCGATCACGCGCGCGTCCTCGCGCCAGCGGCCGCCGGCCTTCAGCATGTCTGCCTCCGCGGCGCTCAGGTTCGTGTTCGGGATGGGCGACGCCGTGCGGCTCGAGAACTGGACCTCATCGAGCACCCGGCCGTCCGGCGCCGTGAGCCGGAGCGTCAGCCGGATCTGGCTCGGGGCCGAGGAGACGACCGCGTAGAAGCCTGGATTCATGTAGCCGATATAGGGCTTGATCACGAACGGCGCCGACGTGGGGCCGTCGGACGGCGCGACCTCGATGCCCTCCTCCTGGGCAGCGGCGACCAGGGCCTTGGTGAACTCCTCGTTGATGGACTCCTTGTCCGCCACGAAGCGCTGGTGATCGTCCGCGTCCTTGCTGGCGAGGTACTGGTCCTCGCGCTGGTCGAGGATGAAGAGGCCCACGTAGTCGATGGGCATCAGGGCGAAATACCGCTGGCCGACGAACGTGTCGGGGCTCGCCTGGGTCACGACGCGCCAGCGCGGAGCGCACCCGGCGAGGGCCGCGAAGCCGAGCAGCGCGGCCGCGATGAAGCTGCGACGGTGCATGAGGGTCTCCTTCAGAGGGCTCGCCTTGTAGGCCATGTCCGAGCGAGCTGGCAAGGGCGGTGCAGCACGCCGCGCCCGGGCGGGCCCGTCCGGCGCCCCGCGCCGGCGCGGCAGCGGCCCGCGCGCCCCCTCCGACCCGGACGGGGCAGGCGTCCTGCGCATTCGATCGATGGCGCGCGCGGGCTCGCCCCGCGCTCGCGCGCGCCTGTGCAGTGGGCGGACATGACCCGAGCTGGCCTGTCGGATGCATGTTCGATTCGACGGTTGCAATGGCTACCTCATACGAGGATGCCTTTCTATCGACGTTGGAGGTAAACCCATGATCCCGAATTTCGTAGCCGGTCTCCTCAGCATTTGGCCCATCTTGGTGCTCCCGTTGCTCGGCGTCGATCCGCCGGAGGACGCTGGCGGCAGCGGCTCGCAGGTGGGCCAGGGGTCCGAGCTGGAGATCCCAGGCTTGCCCGGGGAGGGCGCCTCGCGGTTCGCCTATTCGATCTCCTGCATCGAGGGCAGCACGGGAAAGAAGACCTTCCTCACGGAGGACGACTTCTGCAGCGCCCTGCGCGACGAGCAGGTCTGCTCCGAGAGCGCGGCCCTCTTCGCGCTCTTCCACGGCTGTCCCTGAGCGCCCGCGCGGCGGCGGTACAAACCCTTGACATCCGAGGGGGGCCTTGCTCTTCCTAGCGAGCGCGGACCGCCCCGCGCGGCCCTCCCCCCACAAGGTCGCGCGCCTCGGAGGCTCAGATCGTGACGAACCTCTATCTCATCCGTCATGGAGAAGCGCTGGTCAACGTGAACCATATCGTGGGCGGGATGCGCGGGGACACCGGCCTGACGCAGCTCGGCATCCTCCAGGCGGAGCGCCTGCGCGATCGCCTGGCCGCGACGCGCGAGATCCCCGCCGACGTCCTGATCGCCAGCACCTATCGCCGGGCGCAGCAGACGGCCGAGATCGTCGCTCCCGCCCTGGGGCTGCCCCTCACGCTCGACGACGAGGTCCAGGAGCTCCGCCCCGGCGAGGCGGACGGGATGCCGGTCGGCGAGGCGATGGTGCGCTACGCGATCGATTTCGAGCGCGAGCCGTACCGTCCTGCGAGCCCCGGTGGGGAGAGCTGGGCTCAGTTCATGCTGCGGGTCTCCGTCGCCCTCGATCGCATCACCCGTGAGCACGAGGGGCGGACGATCGTCGTCGTCACCCACGGCGGCTTCATCGATGTCGCGTTCCTCCACTTCTTCAGGATGAACGCGCTCGCCTTTCCGAGCGCGCACTTCGCCACCCGCCACACCTCGCTCACCCACTGGCAGCGAAGGCGGCGCTGGGGTCGGGCCGAGGCCTGGCACCTCATCTATTACAACGACAGCGCGCACCTGCGCGACGTCGAGCGGACCGTGCGCATCCCCTGGGCGGAGCTCTCCACGCTGGCGCCGAGGCTCGTGGACGATCCGTCTGGGCCGCCGTCCTCCGAGAGCGGCGAGGGGCGCTAGTACGCGGCGGGGGGCAGGCAGGCAGACAGGCAGCCGCCCGCCCGCGGTCCCTCTCGGCCCTCGCGCTTGCGCCTCTGCCTCGGGGCGAGCTACATGACCCGTATGATGGGTCCCGTTCACGCAACCTTCCTCATCGCCGCTCCCGACCAGCCCGGTCTCGTCGCGCGACTCGCAGGGTTCTTCTACAATATCGGCCTGAACATCATCGACGCGAGCAATCACACGGATGCGTTCATGGACGAGGGCCCGCGCTTCTTCATGCGTCTCGTCGTCGATCTGTCCGGCCTCGCCTCGCCGGCCGCCGTCGTTGCCCTGGGCGGCTCGGCCACCCGCGGCGCGATCGAGGCCGCCTTTCGCGAGCTCGCCGCGTCGCTCTCGGCGCGATGGTCGGTGGAATACAGCGATCACGTCCCGAAGATGGCGATCCTCGTCACCAAGGATCCCGCGTGCCTCTACGATCTGGTGCTCCGGCAGCGCGCGGGCGAGCTTCGCTGCGAGATCCCGCTCGTGATCTCCAACCACCCCACGCTCGAGGCGGTGGCCGAGAGCTTTCGAATCCCTTTCTTCTGTATCCCCATCACCCCGGAGACCAAGCGCGAGCAGGAGGGTCAGGTGCTTCACCTGCTGAAGAGGCACCATGTCGATCTCGTCGTGCTGGCGCGGTACATGCAAATCCTCTCCGAGCAGATGCTCGATGAGGCGCCGCCCATCATCAACATTCACCACGGGTTCCTGCCCGCGTTCCAGGGCGCGAAGCCTTACCACCAGGCGCACGCGCGCGGCGTGAAGCTCATCGGCGCGACGGCGCACTATGCGACGCGGGACCTGGATCAGGGGCCGATCATCGAGCAGGACGTGGCGCGCGTGAATCACCAGATGGGCCCCGAGGAGATGACCCGGATGGGGCGTGACGTGGAGCGGCTCGTCCTCTCTCGCGCCGTCCGGGCGCACCTGGAGCGGCGGGTCATCGTCGAAGGCCGCCGCACCGTCGTTTTTTAGATCTCCAAACAATGCCCCGACCGACCCGGGCAGTCGGGGCATCCTGGGCGATCGAGCGCGGGTGAGGTGCGCGCGGCCAGGCGTGCTCTCCTGGGAGCCCGACGAGCGCGCGCGCGGGGCGTTACGGGCGCCCCTGCTGGCCGGGCGCGGTGGCCTGGCCCGTGACGCCGGGCGCGAACTGGCCATAAACGCCCGACTGGGCAAGGCCGGCCTGCTGACCAGCATAGCCCTGCATTCCCTGGCTGGATTGCTGGCCGGCATATCCGCCGAACCCGGCCTTGGACGGCATCTGAGCCTGCCCGGGGAACATCCCGGCCTGGCTCGGCACGAGCGCGCCCTTGCCGGGGAGCATCTGGCCCTTGCTCGGTCCGAGCGTGCCCTTGCTGGGGAACATCTCGCCCTTGCTCGGTCCGAGCATGCCCTTGCTGGGGAACATCTCGCCCTTGCTCGGTCCGAGCATGCCCTTGCTGGGGAGCATCTGGCCCTTGCTCGGTCCGAGCATGCCCTTGCCGGGGAACATCTCGCCCTTGCTCGGGCCCATCTGGGCCTGTCCGGGCGTGAGCTGCGCCGCGCCCATCCCCATGTATCCGCCTCGCTCCTCCTCCAATGCTTGGTTGACGGCCCCGATCTCGTCGTCACCGAGATCGGTTTGATCGAAGTCCGCCTCGTCCGTGTTCACCGTACAACCCGCGGCCAGAGCAGCCAAAAGAAATGCAGGCACCAGCATCTTGCTATGAATCGACATGATCGTTTCCCCCCGATGTCCGCGAGGGCCCACCTGGCCCAGACATCTGGGCTCACCGCAGAGCAGAGTGTGTGCCTGGCGGAGCTGTGCAGACGTTTCCGCTCCCGGCGTGCTTGACGTCCGCGATGCGTGAGCGCAGCGCGCTCGCGCGATCAGCGCCCGGCAGCGGAGCTCGCGCGATCCGGGTTGAGCGGATCGTCGAGGAGCGCTCGTTCCCCTTTTCTCCGGCGAAAGGGCGTGTCGGGTCCAGCCGGGGCGCACCAGCGGCCCGGCGCGCTCAGTGAAGCCCTGACGGCAGGGCGCGCTGCGCTGGTGGCCCCGCCCTGCTCAGGACGCTCTGTGGTGCGTCGCGCGTGCAGCGCTGGCGCGCTGGACGGTTCGTTGGAGCTTGGTTTGTCCGCCCCGGTCGCAGCCCGTCAGTGAGGCGCCGCGCGCCCAGGGCGCACCACCGCGCGGCCGCGGGGGGCGCGGCCCCGCACGCGGGACGGGCGGCTCATGCCTCGGGCTTCTTCCCGAACAGCCACTTCTTCGCCTCGTCGTCCATCGGCTGGCTCGGGTTCCGCAGCTCATTTCCGACCGCGATCCCGCGCTCGACGGCGGGCCTCGCGCGCACCGCATCGAGCCACCGCTTGAAGTTCGGGAGCTCGTCGGCCGACACCCCGTACCGCTCGTGCGGCATCGCCCAGGGATAGCTCGCCATGTCGGCGATCGAGTACTCGCCCGCCAGGAAAGGCCGGTCCGCGAGCCGCTTGTCCATCACACCATAGAGCCGGCGTACCTCTTTGGTATAGCGCTCGATCGCATAGGGGATCTTCTCCGGCGCATAGTGATTGAAATGGCCCGCCTGGCCGCTCATGGGACCGAGGCCGCCCATCTGCCACATGAGCCACTGGGTCACCTCGTAACGGCCGCGGACGTCCGAGGGGATGAACTGGCCCGTCTTCTCCGCGAGGTAGAGCAGGATCGCGCCCGACTCGAACACGGAGATCGGCGCCCCGCCGCCCGGAGGATCGTGATCGACGATGGCGGGCATCCGGTTGTTGGGGCTGATCGCGAGGAAGTCCGGCTTGAACTGCTCGCCCCGCCCGATGTTGACCGGGATGAGCTTGTACGGGAGGCCCGTCTCCTCGAGCATTATGCTGATCTTCCAGCCGTTCGGGGTGGGCCAGTAATAGAGATCGATCATCTTGCGCTCCGTCTCCGTGGGTCGTCGCCGATCGCGACGGCGTGCTGTCTCAGGCGATGGATCGTGTCTGCCGGGCGCCGCGCCGCTTCGCGCTGGCGTCGCCCGGCTCGTCGGACAATCGGTGGCACGTCGCCCCGTGGGGAGCAACCGGCGATTGGGCGCATGGCCTCAGCGCGGCGATCCCGTCGGTCCGCGCGCGGGCCTCGCCCCATCGACGAGCGCGCGCAGCGCCGCGATGTGCCCGGGCCCCGTCCCGCAGCACCCGCCCACGATCGTGGCGCCCGCCTCGAGCCAGCGGCGCGCGAGCTCCGCATACCGCGCGGCCGCCGAGCCGCGCTGGTCGACGCCAACGCCCCAGCCGAGCCCCTCGGCCTCCGTGCCCGCGTTCGCGTAGGCCCCGAACGGGACGCCGCACGCCGCGAGCCGCTCGATGTGCGCGAGCGTGCGAGTCGCAGGGGTGCAGTTGACGAGCACGGCCTTCGCGCCTCGGGCGGCCGCCTCCCGCGCGGCGAGCCCGATGTCCTCGGGCGAGAGCAGGTCCGACCCCGGACCCGCCGTGAACGACACCCATGCTTCGACGCCCGTGGCGACCGCCTCCTCCAGCGCGACGAGCGCCTCGCCGGCGTGGGGGAACGTCTCGCAGAGGAGCAGGTCGACGCCCGACCTCGCGAGCGCCTGCGCGAGCTCGCGGTGCTCCTTCCGCGCGTCGGCAGGGCTCAGGTCGGGCCGGTAGCAATCCTCGAGCGGCGCGATGCTGCCGGCGACCCGGTGCCGCGGGCCCTCGCCGCGCACGGCCTCGCGCGCGAGCGAGACCGCGCGCGCCGTCAGCTCGGCCCAGGCGGCGCCCGCCTGCCTCCGCTTGGTGCGGAATGTGTTCGCCGTGTGCACCGTCGCGCCCGCGCGCGCGTAATCCCGATGGATCGCGCGGACCACGTCGCGGCCTCGCGCATCGAGCAGGGCCGCGGCGCTCCAGAGCGGCGCCGGCGTCTCGACCCCGCGCGCGGCGAGCTCGGTCCCGAGCGGGCCGTCGAGGACCACGATGGCAGCCTCGGCGGCCACAGCAGTTGAACCGAGCGGCGGTCTGGCCACGTCCACCATGTAGGCTCCGGTATGTCCGCGGCCGGCTCCTATGGCAACCCCTGAGTCTGGTCATGGCCCGTCCGCTGCTCGGGGTAAGCGAGTCCCCGCACAGCGCACCGTCCCGACCACTGTGCGGTAGAAAGAACGATGGAATTGTCTTTCGCGCCGGGAAATTACTTGCCAGGTATGGGGGGCCTGCGGCACCGTTGAAATGAATTCATCTTCCCCTCATTCGACTCGCCGGAGTCGTGGGGTCCGACAAGCAAGCGATCGTTTGCAGGACCGACGCAGGACCGACATGGGGGAGCTCCCGCTGGCCCGCGCGAGGCCAGGCGAGCGCCATCAGTGAGCCCATAAGAAAGGAACGCCATCATGATTCGACAGACCATCCGTTCTTCCAAATCGCTCGCTCTCAGTGTTGCGCTCGGCGTCATCGCAGCGGCCGGTTTTGCCGGATGCAGCGCGTCGGAGGAGGCTCCCGTCGATGACGCGGTGGCGCATGAGCGGATCACCCAGGCGGATGTCTCGAAGGCCCTCGAGACGAGCGAGTTCCTGAACCTCGACATGAGCCGAGACACGGTCTACGCCCTCGACTACTCGGGGGGGGCCATCGACTACGCGCGCATCAAGCTCTCCACCGGCAACGGCAAGGAGATCTTGCTCTCGGAGCAGATGGCCGCCATCGAGGCGGCGGACTACGGCGACTACCCGGCGCCCGCCCTGATGGAGGCGTCGGACCAGCGGTTCAGCATCTCCTCGGACGAGGCCGCCTTCGGGAAGCTGTCGGAGAGCGAGCTCGACCAGCTGAAGGTCGACGGGTTCTTCTACTCCGAGAAGCCAGTGTCGGACCCTGGGGTGAAGCCGCAGAGCACCGACCCCGACTGCATCCACGCCTACTGCGAGATATGTACCGACAACACGACCGGCGGGCACCCCGAGACCTGGTTGCCGGGGACCTTCACCTGCTACCTCATCGAGCACGTGTGGTGCTGAGCCTCGCCTGACGGACTCCTTCCCCCTCGCTCGCAGGGCATTGTTGATGCGTTCGCTCTCGGTTTGGTGCGTCGCGCTGCTCGCCCTCGGGGGCACGGCGTGCGGAGAAGACGGGCCCGTGCTCCCGAGCGGCCTTCCCCGGCCGGCCGGGGGGATCTACTTCGACTTCGGCGCGGCGCCGGAGGAGGACCGCTTCCGCGCGCTGATGGGGTTCCCGACCCGGGATGTCGCCGGGCTCGAGAGCGCGATCGAGGACATGTACGATCCTGGGAAGCCGGACACGTTCCGGAAGTACATGTCGGTCGAGACCTGGATGGAGCGCCACGCCCCATCCGAGAGCGACGTCGCGGCCGTCGAAGACTGGCTCGTCCAGCAGAAGATGGAGATCCGGCGGCGGTCCAAGAACCGGCTCATGCTCGAGTTCGCGGGCACGGTCGAGCAGTTCAACACCGCGTTTGACACGGAGCTCCGCGACTTCGAGCGCGAGAACCCCGCGGCCGGCGGCAAGCCGCTCCGCACGTACGGCGCGCTCGATCCGCTCAGGCCGCCGCAGCGGATCATCGACCTCGCGTCGGGCGTCGTCTCGGTCGAGATCCCCGCGGACACCGAGCCGCTCCCGGCCGAGGGGGGCTCGATCGAGACGGACCCTCCGCCGGAGCAGGAGCAGGGGTACACGCCCGCGCAGATCGCGGGAGCCTATGGGGTCGAAGCGCTCCACACCGGCGGCCACAGCGGGCAGGGCGTGAAGCTCGGCGTCGTGGTCGGGGCGACGTACAAGACCCGGGATCTCCAGTCGTTCTGGCGAACGTTCGGCGTCTCGCGCGATAACCCCGAGGAAGTGGTCACCGCGGATCCGATCTCCACGCGTTATGTCGAGACCACGCTGGACATGCAGTGGTCAGGCGTGATGGCGCCCGAGGCGGAGCTCATCGCGTACCAGGGGCCGGACGCGCGCACCCACTCCATCCTCTATGCGTGGAACGAGGCGATCGCCGCCGGCGAGGTGTCGGTGCTCTCGACGTCGTTCGCGCACCGCGAGGAGACGGAGGGGCAGATCATCCGGGAGCAATACAACGAGGCGGCACGCATGGGCGCGGCGCTCGGGATGACGATCGTCGTCGCGAGCGGCGACTCGAGCAGGCCCGACGTGCCGTCGTCGAGCCCGTATGTGACGTGCGTCGGCGGGACGGTGCTCGAGCTCGGCGACGGCGGCGAGGTCGCGCGCGAGGTGGCGTGGAGCGGCTCCGGCTCGGGCCGATCGCGCGCCTTCGATACGCCGTGGTGGCAGGCGAGCGTCGTGAAGGACGCGCAGGGCACGCGCGCGGTCTCCGATGTCGCGCTGAGCGCGTCGTCGGACTCCCCGTACTGGCTCTACTTCCTGGGCGAGTGGGAGCGGCGCAGCGGCACGTCGTTCGCCGCGCCGGTGTTCGCCGGGCTGATGGCGTCGGTGAACAGCCACCGGATCGCGCAGGGCAAGCCCGTCGCCGGGTGGCTGAACCGGGCGCTTTACACCGATGCGGGCGTGCAGGCCGCGTTCCGCGACATCACCGAGGGCAAGACCCCCGAGGGGTTCAGCGCGGGGCCCGGCTGGGACTATCCGACCGGCTGGGGCGCTCCGCTCGCGGACAAGCTCGCGGAGGCGCTCCCGTAGGAAAGCGTCATCCTCTGGGTCGGATGGCGTTCCCTTTCGCGTTCCTCTCCCTCTCGCTCGTGTCGCTTCCGCTCCTTGCGGCGGCGGCGCTCGGCTGCGACCGCCCAGGCCGCTCCGCCGGTCCGGTGCCCGCGCCGCCCAGCGTCGCGCCCGCCCCGGCGCGGGAAGAGGCAGCGCAGGCCGCGGATGGCGGCGGGGCGCCGGCTGCCGCGGCCGGGGACGCGGCGGCTGCTGCTGCGGGGGCTGCGCCGCTCCGCGCGGACGCGCCGTTCGTGGAGCTCCCTGTCGAGGGGTTTCCGAGCGCTGTGGTGTCGGTGCCGATCGGCGCCACCGCGCGGCGTCCTGTGCTCATCGCGTCGCACGGCAACTACGATCGGCCCGAGTGGCAGTGCCAGGTGTGGCGCGACATCGTGGGAGACGGCGTCTTCGTCCTGTGTCCGAGGGGCGTCGCGCGGCCCGATTCGCCGTCGGCGAGCGACGTCCGCTTCACGTACGAGAGCAACGCCCGCCTGGAGCAGGAGATCGACGCGGGGCTCGCAGCGCTGCGAGCGCGCTTTCCAGAGCACGTGGATCCCGGCGCGGTGCTCTACACAGGCTTCTCGCTGGGCGCGATCATGGGCTCTGCGATCGCCGCGCGCCGGGCGGCGCTCTTCCCGCGCCTCGTGCTGGTCGAGGGCGGACACGACAAGTGGACCCCGGCGACGGCCAAGGCGTTCGCGGACGGCGGTGGGCAGCGGGTCCTCTTCGTCTGCGCGCAATCCGGGTGCAGCGCCGCCGCCGCCGCGGCCGCCGCGCGCCTCGACAAGGCGGGGGTGCTCGTTCGCGTGGCGCGCAGCAAGGAGGCCGGCCACCGGTACGACGGGCCGGTCGCCGAGGAGACCCGAAGAGCGCTCGATTGGCTGATCGACGGCGACCCGCGCTGGTGAACTTGAGCGGCGCTCACCCGCGGCGGATACGGGCCCATCTCGGCGTTTTCGGTGCTCAGCGCACTGGAGTGCGCTTCCGCGCCGAAAACGCCGATCTGGACCCGTCTCCTGTGCGGGTGAGCGCCGCTCGGCGACGCGAGGCGGGGGCCGCGCGCGTTGAACTGCAGTGGCTGCTCGGCGGGTGGGCGCCGCGCGGGCGGTCTGGTCGGCGGGCGGCCTCTGAGCTAGACGAGGCCCGTTGCTCGTCATGGCTTGCTCTTTCCCGGAGGCGCGCGCGTGCCGTCGCGGTGGTCTGGATCGGCTGCGGCGCGCGTCGGCGCTCGCTGCGTCGGCGCTCGTGGCGGCCTGCGGTCCGGGCGAGGAGCCGCCGGGGCGCTCGGCCGCCGCGCAGCCGGTGGCTCCGGAGCTGGCGCTCGCCGCCGCGGGCGTCGTGGAGCCGCTGGACGGCGGCGCGGCCGTCGAGGCTGAGCCCGCGGCGTCCAGGGAGGCGCTGCGGCCCGGGCGCGGCGACAAGCTCGCGAGCATCGCGATGCGCACGTTCGTGTACGCCGCGCCCGAACGCGGCGCGCGCAAGCTCGGTTACCTGCGGGCCGGCGCGCTCGTCGAGCGCGCCGCGGCGCCGTCGGGCGACGCGGGGTGCGCCGGCGGGTGGTACGCCATCCATCCCCGCGGCTTCGTGTGCGTCGGCAAGGGCGCCTCGCTCGACCTGGACCACGAGATCGTCGCCGCAACGCCGGCCGGCCCGCGCCGGGGCGAGCCGTATCCGTACCGGTACGTCGTGTCGCGGAAGCCGCCGCCGCACCTCTATGTCCACCTGCCCAGCGAGGCCGAGCAGCGGCGCGTCGAGGGGCGCTCGCGCGCCCAGGGCACCCCTGCGTGGTCCCGCCGCGACGAGGCGCTCCTGGGCGAGCCGGAGCCGCTCACGCCCTTCTTCGCGAGCCGCCGTGACCTGCCCAAGCCGATCGGCGCTGCCGAGAAGGTCCGCTTTCCGGCGCACCGCGGGCGCGCGCGTGCCGACTCGGCCTTCGGCCTGATCTCCACCTTCGAGTGGACCGGGCGGCGCTTCGGCCTGACGACCGAGCTCGACCTCATCCCGATCGATCGCACCTCCGCCGTCGCCCCCACGGCGATGCGCGGCGTGGAGGTGAAGAGCGAGGGGACCCCCGCGTTCGTCATGCACCACGGGGTGCGCACGCTGAAGCCGGACGCCTCGGGCGAGCTCAGGCCGGACGGCTGGGCGGCGCACCGCTCCGGCTGGGTGCTCACCGGCAAGACGGCCGCCGGCGGCGCCTATGCGGAGACCGACGCGGGCGTGTGGATCCCCGCGTCCGCGCTGCGGGTCGCGCGGCTGGGCCGCGACTTCTGGGGGCACGCGGCGCGCGGAAGGAAGTGGATCGACATCTCGATCGAGCTCCAGACGCTCGTCGCCTACGAGGGCGAGCGCCCCGTCTTCGCGACCCTCGTCTCGACGGGCAGGGGCGAGCTCGGCGATCCCGCGACAACCAGCGCCACCGTGCAGGGGACGTTCTTCATCCGCGAGAAGCACGTCACGGCGACGATGGACGGCGACGAGCTCAGCGAGTCGTCCGTCGACCTGCGGGACGTGCCCTATGTCCAGTACTTCCACAACAGCTATGCGCTGCACGGCGTCTACTGGCACGACGCGTTCGGCAAGGTGCGGAGCAGCGGCTGCGTGAACCTCGCGCCCGCCGACGCGGCGTGGCTGTTCGCGTGGACCGATCCCCCCGTCCCCGAGGGCTGGCACGCCGCGTTCAACGACAAGGGCGGGACGCTCGTGTACATCCACGCCTGACCGCGCGCGGCCAGGGGCGGCGACGTGTAATACCGCCGGACCGCGCGCGTCGGCCATGCATGCAACCTGGGACGACGCTGTTGGCGATCCAACTTCCTGCGCTGAGCTCTGGAGCGCTCGAGCTCAAATGCGGCATGAAGCCGCTGCGGGGCGCGGTCGTCCTCGGGCCCCGCACGTGATCGCACTCGCCACGCTGGAGCGGCTTCCATGAAATCACCTCACCTCGCCGGTCCTTACGCCCTGCTGATGCTCGTCGCTGCGCTCGCCGGCTGCGCGCCGCGCAGCCTTCCCGCGAGCTTCCCCGCGTCCTCTGCTGCCTCGCCGCAGGCCGCGGAAGCTCCCTCGCCGCGGATCGGCGCCGCCCTCTCGGAGGAGCCTCCGCTGCCCGGCGAGCCCGCCGCGGGCTGGGTCGGGCTCGAGCCGGCGGGGGCCGCGGGCGCCGGCGCCGACCCTCACCATCACCACCACCACCACCATCACAGCCCGGCGCCGGCGACGCCGCCGGAGGGCAGCCCGGCGGCTGCCAGGCCCGAGGAGCCTGTCCATGCGCACTGAACGCCGGCGCTCGCGCGCGCTCGCCTCGCGCCTCCTGCCGCTCGTGGCGGGCCTCGCGCTCTCCTCGGCGGCCGCGGCCGGCTGCGCCGCCCCGTCGTCGACCGCTGACATGGCGCGGATCCGCGAGCTCTCCCGCCTCGAGCTCCCGCAGAGCGCGGCGTCGGAGGAGGTCGATCTGGCGCCGGCCGACGGCGCGCGCGCCCTCGGCCAGGCGCCGCGGCAGCCGCTCACCGCGGACGCCGCGGTGCGGATCGCGCTGCTCAACAACCGCGAGCTGCGCGCCGTGCTGAAGGAGGTCGGCGTCGCGCGCGGCAACCTCGAGCAGGCGGGCAAGCTCCCGAACCCGGAGATCGCGATCGGGGTGACGCCGCAGCAGGAGGGGGTCGAGCACGCGCACCTCGAGCTCGCGGTCGAGATCGACCTGACGTCGGCGCTCCTTTCGCCGCTCCACGCGAGGGCGGCGCGCTCGGAGCACGAGGCCGAGCGCTACCGCGCCGCGGGCGCGGTCGTCGATCTCGGCTACCAGGTGCGCGCCGCGTTCTACGCCGTGCAGGCGGCGGAGCAGCGCCTCGGCATCGCGAACCGCGCGCTCGACGCGTTCGCCGCGGCCCGCGACGCCGCCCGCGCGCTCTTCGAGGCGGGCAACGTCCCGGAGCTCGACGTGGCGACGCAGGAGGCGGGTTACGAGGAGGCCCGCGTCACGGCCGCGCAGATGGAGCTGGAGCTCCTCTCGCAGCGCGAGCGGCTCACCCGGCTGCTCGGCCTCTCCGGCGCGGCGACCTCCTGGACGATCGCCGGCGCGGTCCCTGCGGCGCCCGACGCGCTCGCGACGCCGCCGGGCGCGGAGTCCCTGGCCTTGCGGGCGAGCCTCGAGCTCGCGGAGCTGCGCAGCCGGCTCGAGGCGGCGGCGGGACGCGCCGGGGCCTTGCGCGCCGAGGGCTGGGTGCCGGACGTGGCGGCCTCCGTGCACGGCGAGCGGGAGCTCGGCGCGAGCGGCGACGCGCACGAGCACCCGTGGGTCGTCGGCGCCGGGGTCCGCGTCTCGCTCCCGATCTTCGATCGGCGGCAGGGCGCCGAGGCGGCGCAGGCGGCCGAGTTCGACGGGCTGCTGGAGCGCTACCACGGCCGCGCGGTCGACGTCCGCTCGGCGGCCCGCGAGGCGCGCAATCGGCTCTCGTTCGCGCACGCGCGGGCGCGGCACTACGCGCGCGTGATCCTCCCGGCGCGCAAGCGGGTCCTGGAGCAGACGTTGCTCCAGTACAACGCGATGCAGGTCGGCGTCTTCCAGCTGCTCTCGGCGCGCCGAGAGCAGCTCGACGCCGAGCTCGCGGCGGTCGAGGCGCTGCGCGAGCACTGGACGGCGAAGGCTGCGTTCGACGCGCTCCTGGCAGGGCGCCGCGTCGAGGCCGCGGGGGCCGGAGCTCCCGCAGCGATGCCGAGGGCCTCGGCCACCGGCGAAGGAGGGCATTGACATGGACCGACGTGCTTTCATCCACGCGGGCGGTCTGGCCGCGGGCGCCGCCATCCTCACGCAAGGGCTCGCTCATGCGCAGCAGCGCCCTGGCGCGCCGCCCGCCGCGGGCGCCGCGCCGCCCGCGACGCCGCCGGCTCGCCGGACAGCGGCGCCCGGGGGGCAGCCCGCCGTGGTGACGCCGAACGGCAGCACGCTCCCGCTGCGCGTGGTGGACGGCGTGAAGGTCGGCCACCTCGTCGCGGGCCCGCTCGAGCACGAGATCGCCCCCGGCCTGAAGAGCGAGGTGTGGGGCTACAACGGGAGCACGCCCGGCCCGACCATCGAGGCGGTCGAGGGCGATCGCCTGCGCATCTACGTGACGAACTCCCTGCCGGAGGCCACCACGGTCCACTGGCACGGCCTCGTGTTGCCGAACGGCATGGATGGAGTCGCCGGGCTCACCCAGCGCCCCATCGCGCCCGGCGAGACGTATGTTTACGAGTTCGTCGTGCGGTATCCGGGGACGTACATGTACCACTCGCATTTCGACGAGATGACCCAGATCGCGCTGGGCGCGGTGGGGATGTTCGTCGTGCACCCGAGGAGGCCCAGGGGGCCGCGCGTGGACCGGGATTTCGTGCTGATGACGCACGAGTGGAAGATCAACGCGGGCGCGCGCCGGCCTGACCCGAACGCGATGAGCGACTTCAACGTCCTCACGTTCAATGGCAAGGCGTTCCCCGCGACGGCGCCGCTCCTCGTCGGCCGCGGCGAGCGCGTGCGCGTGCGCCTCGGGAACCTCGGCCCGATGGATCATCACCCGATCCACCTTCACGGCCTGTCGTTCCAGGTCACGGCGACGGACGGCGGGTTTGTCCCCGAGTCGGCCCAGTACCCGGAGACGACGGTCCTGGTCCCGGTCGGCAGCACGCGGGTCATCGAGTTCGTCCCCGAGGAGCCGGGCGACTGGGCGGTGCACTGCCACATGACCCATCACACGATGATGCAGATGGGCCATGGCCTGCCGAACATGGTCGGCGTCGAGACCCGCGCGCTCGATCGGCGGATGAGCCGCGTGATGCCCGGCTACATGACGATGGGGACCACGGGGATGGGCGGCATGGGCGAGATGCCCATGCCGATCCCCGCGAACAGCCTGCCGATGCGCGGCGCAGCCGGGCCGTTCTCGTACATCGATATGGGGGGAATGTTCACCGTCCTCAAGGTCCGCGACGATCCGGACAAGGCGGACCCGGCCGGGTGGTATGTGCACCCCGCCGGCACCGTGGCCGGGCCGGCGAGCGCCGAGCGGATGCGGGCGGACGGGATTGACCCCGCTTCTGGAGGGAAGCCGGGCGGGTGAATCTCTCGACGTGAGCGAATGCTCGCGGTCGGTACCTCGTCCGCGCGTCGAATCGAGAGGGCCGGGGGCTCGGGTTGATCACGGCGCTGCGGGGCGGCCGTCTTGATGGACACACGGGGCGCGGTCGAGCGACCACAGGTCAGCCAAAATCTTCAGTGATTTCAATGAGCCAGAAGCGGTCCACGCCTTGCCATATCCGGTGGCGAGGCCGGGACGCCCCGGATCGCGGAGGAGTGCTTCGATGGCAATGAAGATGGCTCGACGGATGACGTTTCTGGCGCTTTGCACGGTCTCGCTTGCCGGCTGCGGCGAGCGTCACGACGCGCGGCCTCCGGCGCCGGCCGCTGCCGCGAGCCCCGCGGCGACGCAGTGCCCCGAGCCTGCAGCCGCCACGGCGGCGGCGCCCGCAGGCCTGCCGGCAGCGACGGTGACGGCGCCCGCGCCGGACGCGAACGTCGTTGCGGACAAGGGGGGCAAGGGGAGCCGTGAGGCCAAGGAGAAGGGGAGGGGGGCGGCGGGGCTGAAGGTGAAGCGGCTGGTGATCGCGGAGGGGGTGAAGGACCGCGAGCCGGTGGCGCCGGGGACGACGTTCCATGCGCCGGAGACCCCGCGGCTCTATGCGTACCTGGAGGTCGAGAACCGGAGCGACGTGGAGGGCGAGGTGACGGTGGCGTTCGTCCCGCCGGGCGGCGGGGAGCCGGTCGGGAATGTGACGCTCGGGGTCGGGCCGTCGCCGCGGTGGCGGACGTGGGCGTTCACGCGCGGTGCGCGGAAGGCGGGGGAGTGGACGGCAGTCGTGCGGTCGGAGACGGGCGAGGAGCTCGCGCGCGCGCCGTTCGAGGTGACGCTGTAGCCGAGGGCGGGTGAGCGCGTCCACGAGGCTGCGGCGTCAGGCGGGCACGAGCTCGACGAGCGTGATCTCTGGCGGGCAGTTGATGCGGACCGGCAGCCAGCCCCCGGCGCCGGCGTTGACGTGGAGGCGACGGCCGCGGTGCTCGTAGTGCCCATTGTGGTAGAGCCCGGCGGGCAACATCGGCGTGAGCGCGTAATCGCCGATCCGGCCGAGCGAGATCTGCCCGCCGTGCGTGTGACCGGACAGCATCAGATCGAACGGCAGCTCGCGCGCGGTTCGGAACGTGCCCGGGTGGTGGCTGAGGAGGACGCGCGGCGCGCCGTCGTCGCGCATCTGACCGAGCGCTCGATCCAGCCCGTTGAGCGTCGGGCGCCGGGCGGGCTCTCCCGGGCGCGCGTGGCTCGGGTAGTCGATGGCGCCCATCCACAGGTGATCGCCGCCAATGCGGACCTCCCGCGCCTCGTCGACGAGCACCTGGGCGCCCACTTCCTCGAGGCCCTTCACGATCGTCCCCACACTGGCCGACCGGGCGGCGATGTACTCATGGTTGCCCATGCAGAAGAAGAGCTGCCCTCGGGCGGGGCGCAGGCCCCGGAGCAGCCGCGCGGACAGCTCGAGCTGCGAGATGTGGTGATCGAGCAGATCGCCGGTGACGACGTGGATGTCCGCGCGGATCGCGTTCATGGCGTCGCGGAGCTCGTCGAGCCGCTCTGCGTCCATGAAGCTGCCGACGTGCACGTCGCTGAGCTGCGCGATGGTGATGCCGTGCAGGCTCGTCAGCTCGCGGCGCACCGGTAGCGCAAGCCTCACCACGACCGGACGCTGTCGCGACGCGAGCACGCCGCCCATCGACACCGCGACCGCCGCCGCGGGCAGCGCCCATGTCGCGCCGATGACGAGGCGGCGGCGGCGCTCGTCGACGGCTTCCGGCTGGGCCTCGACGTCCGCAGGCACGCGGATGTCCTGAGCGGCTGGATCGGCCTGAGCGCCGGCGCTGCTCTGCGCGTTCGTCGCAGGCCGGGCATCGGCCGCAGGCCCGGCGTTTCGGGGCGGCTGGAGCCGGCGGAGCGCCCGGACGGCCGCGCACGCCAGTGTAACGAGCCCGAGCAGCAACCCGTAAAGGAGCAGGCCCACCTGCGCGCCCATGGCGATCAGCGCCAGCGGCTCCGGCGCGTGGCGCTGGAGCGCGCGCAGCCCCGAGAAGCTCGCCGCGGCCATGAGCAGCGCCGGGAGCGCGGCCAGCAGCAGCCCGGCAGCGCAGAGCCCGCTGATCATCGCTCCATGTCGAGGGAACGCCGCGCGGAGCCGCCGCCAGAGGATCAGGCCGAGGAGGCCGTTGACGAGCGTGACGACGAGGCCGCCGAGCTGGTACACGCGACTGAAAGTAGCATCGCGTCGATCGGGCGCCCGGCCGCGGCCCCGCCAGCGGCGTTCCCTTGGCAGGGATTCGCCGTGCTGCGCGCGCGGATGTCCGCCGCAACCAGAGCGTCGAGCGCGCTGCGATCGGTCAGCGGCCGCTGTGCCGGCGGCACGCCGCGCGGCCAGCCCTAGGAGCCAGCTGCTCCGTCAGGCACCTCGGCGCTGACCGGGATCTCCCTTGCCTCGAGCCCCTCGAGCGACGCCTTGCCCGAGAGCGCGTCGAGGTCGCTGTGTCCGTCCCGGAGGTAGCCATTGAAGAACGCGGCGAGGTAGCCCATCGCGATCGCCTGCTGCTCGCGCCGCGAGAGCCCGGCGTGGCCATCGAGCGGCTCGGCGAGGCCGAGCGACGTCGTGTAGCCGAAGTGGTTCGCGCCCGGCAGGGTCACGAGGTGCTTCGGAGCGCGCGCGCGGTCGTAGAGCGCCGCCGGGAGCGCGGCGGCGATGGGGTCCGCGGTGCCGCGGACGACGAGCACCGGCCGAGGCGCGAGCGCGTCGATGGCCAGCGCGCGCTCGGGGGCGCCCGCCGGCGCGAGGAGCGCGAGGGCGCGGACATCGAACGGGCAAGCGGCGTCGAGCGCGAGCGCGAGCGCCGCCTGCGCGCCGAGCCCGTGGCCGAGCAGGCCCACCCGAGCGAAGTCAGCCAGGAGCGGGCCCCGGGAGCCGGCCCGGAGGTGCGTGAGCGCGTCCCGGAGCACCGAGGCGCGGCGCAGCGGCGCGTCGTCGGGCGTGAGCCACGAGAGATCGGGCGCGACGACGACGAAGCCCCAGCGCGCGAGGTGCGCCATCACGCCGGCGAGCTGGCGGTAGTCCTGGGCAAGACCCGCGGGCGACCCGGCGGTGGCGGCGCTCGTGGCGAGGCGCCGCTCGTGGGCGATCGCGATGACCGGGAACGGGCCTCCTGGCGAGAGCGGCGCCTCCTCGCCATCCGCGGACGCGGGGTAGTAGAGCAGCGCGGCGCTCCGCACGGGGCATCGGTAGATCGCGCCCTGGAACGGCCACGTGTCCGGGTAGCAGGCGTCCGCCGACAGCGAGAGCGCGCCGATGCGCCGGAACCCCGCCCGGTGCGGTCCGGCGCGCAGCCGCGGCGAAGCGCCGGTGGGGAGCGGCGCAGGCGGAGGCGAGCTCGTGGAGGGGGGCGGGCGAGAGGTCGTGGCGGCGGGTGGGCGAGAGGTCGTCGCTGCAGGCGGGCGAGAGGTCGTGCTGGCGGGTGGGCGAGAGGTCGTGGCGGCAGGCGGACGAGAGGTCGTCGCAGCAGGCGGGCGATTCGTCGTGGTGGCAGGCGGAGGGAGCGTCCCCGGAGAGGGGATGTCCGCGGGCGAAGGAGACGCGTCGCCGACGATCGCGCGCTGCGACCAGACCGCGCCGTCGCGCGCCGCGTGGACGATCCGCCCTTCGGCGCGTACGGCGAGCTCGATTCGCCCGAGCGGCCAGCTCTCGATCACCGATACCGCCTCGCACCGGCCGAGATCGGTGGCGAACACGGTCGGACCGCGGAAGCGCGCCCCGTGGGCGCCGTCGTCGCGGCTCCACCGCGCGAGCCCCACGCGCGCGAGCGGCGAGAACAGCTCGAGCGTTCCAGGTCCGCCGATCGTGCTCCGGACGAGCGCCGGTGTCCCGCGGACCCCGGAGACCACCTCCTCCGGGCCATGCCATGCAGCCCCGGCCCCGGGAGAGCGCCAGAACATCACCAGGCGATCGCCGATGCGCGCGACGACCTCGAGATCGCCGTCGCCGCGCGCATGCGGTCCGTGCGGCGCGCCGGCCACACGCTGGATCATCGCGACCGCCTCGAATCGACCGAGCCCCTCGCCGAAGATCACCGGGCCGCGCCAGCCGAGCTCCGCGGTGTCGTTGTCGCGGTGGTAGTGCGCGATCCCGCCGCTCGCGTGAGGCACCACGAGCTCGAAGTTGCCTTTACCCCCGAAGCCGCCCTGGATCAGGGCGGGGTCGCCGGCCGCCCCCTCCGCGAAGAAGCGCGGCTCGCTCCACGACGGTTCGCTCGAGGGCGCGCACCAGAACTCGGCCAGCCGATCCCCGGCGCGCACCACCGCCTCGAGGTGGCCTGGATCGCCGAAGTTGCTCTGGATGAGCGACACCGCGTCGACCGGCCCGAGGCCGCTGGCGAACGTCGCCACGTGACGCCATGGCCCGGAGCCCTCCTCGCGGCGGTGGTGCTCGACGCCGAACGGCGTATCGGCGGCGGGCAAGACGAGCTCGAGCGTGCCGTGGGAGGCGCATTGCAGGAAGAAGCCGCTGGTCGTGGTAGGCATGGCGCTGACGCCACCCAATTTACCGGCGAGGCGCCGCCGCGCCTACCGCAGCATCTCGGCGAGCCGCTCGCCGGTCGCCGCCGCGAGCCCCCGGGCGAGCGCCCGCGGGTTCAGCTCGACCGCGACGGCCACCGCGTCCGGCGCGTGGGTGGCGAGCGGCGGCTCGACCGGCACGTCCAGCCCGAGCAGGTGGCCGAACGAGCCGCCCGCCAGCTCGTTCCAGGCCGCGAGCAGCTCCTCCGAGGCGGCCTCCCCGCTCGTCGAGAAGTCGCCCGCCACCGCGATCGCGAGCGCGATCCCCTCGCGCGCGCTCGGCCTGGCGGCCGCGCCCACGGCGGTCGCCGCCGCGAGCAGCCCCCGCGCGCCGCGGGCGAGCTCCCCGTCGAACGGCCCCGGCGCGAACGCGCGCACGGGCGCCGGGCCGAGGCGGGCCTCGAGCGCGCGCAGCGGGCCGCCCGAGAGCGCAGCGGGCGAGCGCTTGAGGCGCCCGAGCGCGTACAGCGACGCGACGCGCGCCGGCCCGCGCAGCGGGCTGCCGCCGTCCTGCACACAGGCCACGTCCTCGCCGAGCAGCACCAGCGCGTGCGGCGTCGTGCCGATGTCGCCCGTCACGCGCACGACGTCCGGGCGATCGAGCGCGCGCCGCTCCTTGCCCGTGAGCCGCCGCCGGAAGAGGCGCTCGATGGCGCGCGGATCGCCGCTGTGGCGCGCCATGTAGAGCGTCGCGCCTCCCGCCGGCTCTGCGCCCGCGTACGACGCGATCGCGGCCTCGCGCACCTGCCGCAGATCGACGCCGGTCGCGCGGGCGTGCCGGGCCAGGTTCTCCTCGGGCGCCACGAGCGCGATCGACGGGATGAGCCACGGCACCGCCGCGACCTCGCGGGGACGGACGAGGATCAGCCACCTGAGCCCCGCCTGCGGCAGGAGGCGCGTCAGGTCCGCCGTGGCGAGCGGCGGCAGCGGCGGGCTTGGCCGGGCGGGCGGCCGCGGCGCGCCGCCGCACGAGGGCAGCGCGAGGCCCAGGGCGCAGCCCAGGGCGCCGCCGAGCACGGCGCGCCGGCGAGGCGCTCGCCCGGGCGCGTCAGCCAACGACGAGGTAGGCGAAGCGGCGGTTCTTCGAGCCGACGCGGACCAGGTAGCGCTTCCCACGCTCGAGCGTGAGCTGCTCGTCCTTGACCACCTCGCCGTCGAGGTGCACCGCGCCGCCCTTCACGAGGCGCCGCGCCGCGGAGGTCGACTCGGCAAGCCCCGCCAGCGCCAGCGCGTTGCCGATCGGGATCGTGTCGCGGTCGCTCGCCACCTGGAGCTCCTCGATGTTCTCCGGCAGGCCGCCGGCCGCGACGCTGCGGCGCCGCTCGAGGGCCGCGTGCGCGTCCTCCGCCGAGTGGAAGCGGGTGACGATCTCCTGCGCGAAGAGCTCTTTCACCCCGATGACGCCCTGCTCGCCGCGGAGGACCGCCTCCCGCAGGGCGGCGATCTCCTCGGGCGGGCGCGACGACAGGAGCTCCATGTACCGCCAGATCACGCCGTCATCGACGAGCATCAGCTTCTGCAGCATCTCGAACGGCGGCTCGGTGATGCCGACGTAGTTGTCCGCGCTCTTCGACATCTTGGCGCCGACGACCTTCCCGTCCTCGACGCGCGCGTTCGTGCCCTCGAGGAGCGGCATCGTCATCACCATCTGGGCGCGCTTGCCGTAGCGGGGCATCAGGTCTCGCGCCACGAGCAGGTTGAAGAGCTGATCGGTGCCGCCGAGCTCGATGTCGGCCTCGAGCTCGACCGAGTCGTAGGCCTGGAGGAGCGGGTACATGAACTCGTGCACGTAGATGGGCCGCGCCTCGTCGTAGCGCTTCTTGAAGTCGTCGCGCTCCAGCATGCGGGCGACGGTGTACTTCGCGCAGAGCTCGATCATCTGCGTCGGATCGAGCTTGTTCAGCCACTCGGAGTTGTAGCGGACCTCGGTCCTGTCCCGGTCGAGGACCTTGAACGCCTGCGCCTGGTAGGTCTCCGCCGCGGCGACGACCTCCTCGCGCGAGAGCCGCGGGCGCAGCTCGTTCTTGCCGGTCGGGTCGCCGACCATCGCCGTGAAGTCGCCGACCACGAAGACCACCTGGTGTCCGAGCTCCTGGAACTCCCGCATCTTCTGCATCACCACCGTGTGGCCCAGGTGGAGATCGGGGCGGGTCGGGTCGAAGCCGGCCTTCACGCGCAGCGGCTTGCCCTCGCGGATCCGCTCCTCGAGCTCGGCTCGGACGTGGAGGTCGACGACACCCTTGCAGAGGATCTGGAGCTGACGTTCGGCGGGGACCATGGGGGCCCGCTTCTACCGCGCAGCGGAACCGCCCGCCAGGGGGGCGACGCGCCTCGGCGCGCCAGCGACGAGGGCGTGGGGAGCGGCCAGGGCGCCGCGAGCGACGTCGTCACGCCGTCACGTCGTGGGGCGCGTCACGTCACGGACGCGCCGCGCGCCGCCTCATTCGTCGTCGCTCTCCTCGTCGTCCTCGTCCTCGTCGTCGTCGTCACCCGAGATCGCGTATGCGCGGCTCGCGTTGACGAGCTCCTTGAGCTCCTTGCCGACCTTGAAGAACGGAAGGCGCTTGGCGGGCACGGGCACCGGCTGGCCCGTGCGCGGGTTCCTGCCGCTGTAGGGCTTGTACGGCCTGACCGTGAAGCTGCCGAACCCGCGGATCTCGATGCCTTCGTTGCGCTGGAGCGCCTGCGTCATCGCGTCGAAGACGCAGTTCACCACGAGCTCCGCTCGAGCCTTGGTGAGCTCCCCCCGTCCCGCGATCGCGTCGATGAGCTCGCTTTTCGTCATGGTCCACCTCCCCCACCCGAGCGGACCGCCGCCGGCGCTCGACTTGCCGCTTTCCACCGCAGAGCTCCAGGGGATGCGCCGCTCCAGGAGCCGCACGACAACAGAATCCTATGAAAAGCTCGCATGTTACGGGACTAGCGGTCAACCGAATTCCCGCCCACAACGGAGAGCGCGTCGAGCGCAAAGAGGCCCTCGGTTCCGTTCGTTTCGCTCGTTTCGCTCGTTTCGTTCGTTCCCCTGGCCTCGCGGGCGAGGGCGAGCTCGATTCCGACGGCATCCTCGGGGATGGGGTGCGGCGGGAGGTCGGCGCAGGCGAGCGGCGCGCCGGGGAGGCTCGGCGTGGCGGGCTCGACCCGCCAGACGTGGAGCAGGGTGCCATCGACGAGGAGGCGCACCTCGCCGGCGCCGTCGCCCGAGAGCGCCACGCGCGGGCTGATCCGGGCGCCGCGGAGCCAAGGCGCGGGCAGGCCGACCCGGACGACGGCCTCGCCGCGCCCCGCCGCGTGCACCGCGAGCAGGCGCCCGCCTGACGCGCAGGTGCCGCCGGCGTGCTCGGGCAGCGCGAAGGCGCCGCGCTGCTCGCGGGGCGGCCATAGCGACTCGCCCTCGATGCGGGCCTCGCTGGGCGGCTCGGCGTCGAAGACGAGCGGCGTGATCGAGACCGAGGCGAGGCCACCGGCGTCCGGGATCGCGAAGCGGTAGCGGTACGCGGGGGGGCGACCGCGGGCCTCCCACGCCATGCGGTCGATCGCGTCGCCCCGGTAGCGCAGCACCGCGACGTCCTCCGGGGCGGGATCGAAGCCGAGGTTGAAGCCGTGATCGGTGTCGACGAACACGAGGCCGCGCGAGACGCCCGCGCGCGCGACGGCGGCGGGGTCGAACATGGGCAGGCCGCCCTCGCGATCGCGGAGCGCGGCGTGATCGAAGCCCGCGCGGAAGGCAAAGCCGGCGAGCGGGAGCGCCGCCGCGAGGAGCGCCGCCGCGAGGAGCGCGCCACGCCGGCGCGCGGGGCCGCGCTCCGCGTGCGCCGCTGGCGCAGCGCGCTCCGCGAGCGCGAGGGCGGCCATGGCGGCGAGGACGTGCTCCACCGGCAGCATGTCGGCGAAGAAGCGCGCGCCGCCTCCCGGGTAGTTGCCGTCGAAATAGAAGGGGGCGTAAGCGGCGACCTGGAGGAGCGGGGCGATCGCGAGGGCGCGCGAGCGCGGCCGCCGCCAGGCGATCACGGCGCCGGCGAGCACGAGCAGCGCGAGCGGCTCGGCGTTGAGCGCGTCCACGAGGTGGAGCTTCAGGCGGCGCAGCGTCGTGCCGGCAGCAGCCAGAAAGCCGTATCCTTCCGCGAGGTTATGACGGACGAAGTCGCCGTGCTCGCCGAGGCAGCCGACGCCGGCGCCGAAGCCGTAGCGGAAGCAGCCGGGCGGGCCGTCCGAGACTGCGTAGTACGCGGCCTGCGATGAGGCGAAGGCGCCCGTCGCGGCGCGCTGGTGAGCCGCGAGCAGCGCGAGGCCGGGGAGGGCGCCGATCGCCATCGCCGCGGCGAGCCGCACGAGCCGCGGCGAGGGGCGCGGCGGCGGATCGCCCTGGCGCGGGCCGGCCGCCGCGCTCCCCGGCGCGATCGCAGGAAGAAGCACGAAGGGCAGCGTCGCAGCGAGGGCGAGCGCGCTCGGCGGGCGCGTCGCCGCGAGCCAGCCGGCAGCGAGCCCGGCGAGCGCGGCGGCGCGGACCGCCGGACCGAGGGGCCCCGCCGCGGCGCCCGTCGCCGTGGCGGCGCGGGCCTCATCGAGCGCGCGCCGCGCCGACGCGAGCGCGACCGTGAAGCAGAGGGCCGCGAGCCCGTGCGACATCGTGTCGGCCGTGTGGTAGCGGAGCGCGGCGCAGAGCGCCGAGAAGAGCGCGGCGACGAGCGGAACGAAGCGGATCGGCGCGGCGCTCCCGGCTGGGGCCGGGCCCTCCGGCGCGAACCGCGCGGCCAGATCGTAGGTGGCGATCGCGAGCGCCGCGGCGAGCGCGGGACCGACCGCGAGCGGCGCGCCCGCGAGGAAGCCCAGCGCGAGCAGGGCGGGGTAGCCCGGGGGGAAGAGGACGGCGACCTCGGCCGCGCTGCGCCCGGCCATCGCGTCGCTGCGGACGAGGAAGCGACCGAGCACGGAGGCCGCCGGCTCGTCGAGCGGCCATGCGAGGTGGCCGGCCGCCATCGCGCGCGCCTCGAGCCAGTAGCTCGTCGCGTCGATGATGCGGGGGCCGCCCCGCAGGTAGACCGCGACGTACGCGGCCGAGAGCAGCGCCGCGACGACCGAGAGGGCCGCGGCGATCGCCGCGTTCAGGGCCGTGCCGGAGAGGGGCGCGGGGTCGCGGCCCGAGCGCGCGGCGCCGGGGCGTGGAGGCGCGGGGCCGGCCCGTGCGATCGCGGGCGAGCGGCCGTGGCGGAGGAGCCAGGCGCAGGCGAGCACCGCGGCGAGGGCGAGCGCGAGCGCGATCCATTGCGCGGGGTCGCGGGGCAGGCCGGCGCGCACGTCACTGTCCGGCGAGCGGGCGCGCGCTGACGCCGCGCGCGGGGCGATCGAGGATCCAGACGTGGTGATCGACCCACTCGCCGTCGACCGGCGTGAGCGTGAGCGTGAACGTCTCGGGCAGGCCCTCGGGGAGGTCGAGCGAGGCCTCGGTCCAGCCGTCACCCCTCTTGAGCGCGAGGTGGCCGATCTCCCGGCCGTCCGCCGTCGCGCGGATCGTGGCGGCGCGGGGCGCGGCGGTGCGGACCACGAGTCTGCCCTGGCCCTCGCGGGGGGCGTGCACGCGGGCCGCCTCGCTCCTGCCGCCGGGGATGACGCGCCCCGCGTCGAAGCGATCGTGCCCTGATCCGCGCAGATCCGGGAGGACGCTGAAGCCGACGAAGCCGGCCTGAGGCCGCGGGAAGGCGTAGCCGTGCTCCCGCTCGCTCACGAGGTCGGCGACGTCGAGCTCGTCGACGATCCGCTCGTCCGCGCGCATCGACGCGGGCCCCTCGCCGTGCGCGAGCGGGCTCCAGTCGGCCTGGTAGATGACCTTCTCCGCGCCGCCGCAGATCACGTTGCCGACGACGGGGATCGCGGCGATCCGCCTGCCGAAGATGGCCGGGAGGTCGCCCCACCAGCCCGGGTAGATGGCCAGCGTGTCGGGGCGATCGTCGGCGGGGATGCGCTCGATGAGCTCCAGCGAGGCGCCCAGGCCGTGGACGCCCGCGCGCGCGAACGGGAGGTCGTGGTAGCCGCCGAGCCCGATGATGTCGAGGCCGGGCCGGTCCGACGCGTAGAGGAGCGCGCCCGCGTCGCCGACGAGGACGCGGCGCACGTCGAGCTGGGCGAGGAGCTTGCCGGCGACGAGGTGCTGATCGCGGATGTTGCGGCTGGCGCGGCCGAAGAACCAGATCTGGTCGCGCATCCTGGGCAGCTGGTGCGCCCAGAAGAGCGCGGCCACGACGAGGGCGAGCGCGACGCGCGCGCACCAGAGGCCGCGCGCCAGGGCGCCGCCACGGACGGCGGCCGCGATGCCGCCGAGGGCCCCGCGCCGCGCCGTGGGCTCGGCCGAGGCGCTCTCTGGCTTCTCCTGCCGGCGCTCATCGCAGTTGGCCCATGCGGCGCGCGCGACGAGCAGCGCGAGCCCCATCGCCGCGAGCACCAGCAGCCAGGCGACCGCGGGCATGGTGTAGCGCTCGTTCTGCCAGCGGACCTGGCCGTTCAGGGCCACGAGCGCGAGCCACCCGACGATCTGGACCCAGAGCAGCGCCGCGGCCCCGCGGGTCCTGCGCGAGGCGAGGGGGATGAGCGCGATGGCGGGCACGAGCCAGCCCCAGGGGAGGGCGTCCGAGAAGTGGTGGTTGGTGTTGCGGGCGACGACGTACGTCGCGAGGAACTCGTAGGTGTCCCACTTCTCGGAGGACGTCATGTACGGGTTGTTCAGCGCCAGCTTGGCGATGGCGCCGCTCGCCGCCCACTCGCCGGTGAACACGCGGTTGGCGACCGCCTGGGCGAGGCACGCGAGCGCGCCGGGCACCGACGTCCGGAGCAGGGTCGCGATCGCCGCGCGCGCGCCGTGGGCCCGCGCCACGGCGATGGCCGCGTAGACGCTCAGCGCTGCCACACAGACGACCGACTCGGGCCGGGTGGCATAGAGGAGCGCGCCAGCGAGGCCGGCGGCCCAGCCGAGGTGGGCGAGGCGCTTCGGCGGCGCCGCGGCGCGCGCGCTCGCTGTCGCCCGCGTCGCCTGCGCCGTCGGCTCGCGCGGCGCGCCGGCCGCGCGGGCGACCGAGAGCGCGGCGAGGGTGGCGAGGGCCCAGACGCCGAGGTGGAACGCGTTCTCCATCCCGCTGAACAGCGACCAGTCGAGCGCCCCGATGGAGAGCGCCACGGGCGGCAGCAGGTACTTCGCCCAGCGCCCGACAGGCTCGAGGAGCCGCGCGCCGACGAGCAGGAAGCCGAGCGTGGAGGTGCACGCGACGATCGCCGCCCACTGCATCAGCAGGACGCCGCGGAAGCCGACGAGGTAGCCGAGGGCGAGGACGAACGGGTAGCTCAGGCTCGTGTTCCCGCTCGAGAAGCCGTTGCCCTCGGACCACTCGAACGGGTACCCGCGCGCGGTGGCGCGGGCGTAATCGAAGTGGATGAACACGTCGTCGAGCGGCGCCGACCACATGCCGCCTGTCTGCTGGTGCATTGCGCTGTAGAACGCGACGGCGGCGTAGAGGACGCACGCGCCCGCGTAGGCGGCGAACAGGATCGGATCGACGCGCGGCCAGACCGCGACCAGGCGATCGAGCCAACCTGAGGGCGCCGCCGGGCCGGCGTCTCGGGAGGCGGTGGTCCCGGTTCCGTCGGTTCCGTCCGTTCCGTCGGGCGAGGCGCTGCTCGGCCGGGGCGCTGCGCTTCCGGGCGGCGAGAAGGAACCAGGGTCGGCGCTGGACGGTGACACGCGGCTCTTTTACACGACTTTCACGCAGCCCGAGCCGAGGAGCCCGCCCGTGAAGGCTGAGGCCGCCGGCTCTGCCCCGCACGTTTGCAAGCGGTTGCTTCAGGATTGAAAGAGGTAAGACGTTTTACTAGCGAAAGTCCCTGAACTCGGAAGGGACGCGTTTGGCCCGCATCCTGCTCAGTCAGGAGTGCAGAGCGCCCGTGACGGTCTCCCCCCCCCGCCGTCGAGCGGGCGCTCTTTTTTTTTCTCCGTTGCCTCGCTGGTCGGATGGCTGGCGGACGGATCTGCGGGTGTTTCTTGGCAGGCAGGCGCTCGCCGTCGGTGATCGCCGAGGCTCCCGTCGTGCGCCCGTCTGCAGCGCTGGCGCGCCGCGGCTCGGGCGACCTGAGCTGTGGCCGTCCGTGTAGGATCCCGTCCACGGACCGCGACACTCTAGGGGGCTCATGCCTGCGCTACCGCCGTTTTCCCGTCTGTTCTCGCTGTTGTTCCTCTGGTGCTTCCTCGCTGCCTGCGCGTCGGGCGCGGGGGGCTCGTCGTCCGCGGTCGAGCGGCCGAAGACGGTGGTCCTCCCCACCCCCGCGCCGACCGCTGTCGTGGCGGCCGAGCCCGAGCCGGAGCCGGAGCCGGGCACCGCCGTGCCCGTCACCCGCGCGGATCCGTGGTGGGGCGAGCCGCTCGCGCCGGTGACCCTCGTGGTGTGGGGCGACTATGAGTGCCCCTTCACCTCCAGGTACATGGCGACGCTGGAGCAGCTGAAGGAGGCCTACGGGCCCGATCGGCTGCGCATCGTCTGGAAGCACTTCCCGCTCGCGTTCCACAAAAATGCGCGCCCGGCGCACCTGGCGGCCGAGACGGTTTTTCGGCTCGGCGGGGCCGAGGCGTTCTGGAAATTCCATCAGCTCGCCTTCGCCAACCAGCGCTCGCTCACGCCGGAGTCGTTCGAGGCGTGGGCCGCCGAGGCGGGCGTCGATCAGGCGGCGTTCCACGCGTCCTTCGAGGAGCAGCGGCACGCGCCGAAGATCGACCGGGACATCGAGGCCGGCAAGACCGCGGGCGTCACGGGCACCCCGGCGACCTTCGTGAACGGGGTGCTCGTCAGCGGGGCGCGGCCCATCGACGACTTCCGGACCCTCGTCGACGAGCAGCTCCGGGCGGCCGAGGATCTCCGGCGAGCCGGCGTCCCGCAGGAGCGCGTCTACGCGGCCCTGTCCGAGCAGAACAAGGCGCGCGCTCCGGCCCCGAAGCCGCCCACGCCGCCGGCCCCCGAGGACACGACCGTGTGGAAGGTGCCTGTCGACGGGTCGCCCATCCGGGGCAACCCGGACGCTCCGGTCACGCTGGTCATGTTCTCGGACTTCGAGTGTCCGTTCTGTCGCAGGGTCGTCCCGACCGTCGACGGCCTCGAAAAGAAGTACGGCGCTCAGCTGCGCGTCGTCTTCAAACACAACCCGCTCCCCTTCCACAAGCGGGCCGAGCCCGCCGCGGAGCTCGCGCTGGAGGCCAAGGCGCAGAAGGGCGACGCGGCGTTCTGGAGCGCGTACGAGCTCTTGAAGACCGGGGGCCTCGAGGACGCGGATCTCGCGGCGCACGCGAAGTCTCTGGGCCTCAACGTGGCCCGCGCGCAGGGGGCCATCGCCGCCCGGCGGCATGCGGCGCGCATCGAGCGCGATCAGCGCCTCGCGGACGAGCTCGCGGCGAGGGGGACGCCCCATTTCTTCGTCAACGGCAGGCGGATCGCCGGCGCCCAACCGGCAGAGAGGTTCGAGGCCCTCATCGACGAGCAGATCGCGAACGCCGCGAAGCTCGTGGCCGCGGGCACGCCGCCCGCGAAGGTCTACGACGCGCTTCAGAAGGACGCGAGGGCTGGCAACCCGCCCGAGCGGATCCTCGCCCCCGCGCCGACCAGGGACAACCCCGGCAAGGGCGCGAAGCCTGGCGCGAAGGTGACCATTCAGATGTTCGCCGACTTCCAGTGCCCGTTCTGCAAGCGCGTCCAGCCCACGATCGACGAGGTCATCGCCGCGTATCCGGGCAAGGTCCGCGTCGTCTTCAGGCACCTGCCGCTCCCCTTCCACACGCGGGCGCCCCTCGCCGCCGAGGCGTCGATCGAGGCGTTCCGGCAGAAGGGCGAGGCCGGCTTCTGGGCGATGGCGCAGCGCCTGTGGGAGGACCCGTCCGAGAGCGGGCTCGGCCGGGGGGCGCTCGAGGGCCACGCGGCCGCGATCGGCCTCGACGTGGCGAAGTTTCGCGCCGCGCTCGACTCGGGAGCGCACCGCGCGGCGGTCGAGGCGGATCAGAAGCTCGCCGAGCGCCTGCACATCACCGGCACGCCGTCCTTCGCCATCAACGACTACTTTCTCGGCGGGGCGCAGCCGATCACGCACTTCAAGCGGCTCGTCGACAGGGCGCTCGGCCCGCACGATCCCCCCAAGAAGGAGTCGCTTCACGGCGCGGGCAAGCCCGCGGCGGGAGCAGCGCAGCCGACGCCGGCCCAGCCGAGCGCGGCGCAGCCGACGCCGGGCGCGGCGCAACCGGTGCCGGCCCAGTCCCCTGCGACGGTCGGCCAGATGGGGGCGAAGCACCTGCTCATCATGTATGCAGGATCACTGCGGGCCCGGGCGCACATCGTTCGCACGCGGGACGAGGCGCGCGCGCTCGCCGGGCAGCTGCTCGTGAGAGCGCAGCAGGGGGCGAGGTTCGAGGATCTCGCGACCCAGTACAGCGACGATCCGTCTGGCCGCGCGCGCGGCGGCGATCTCGGCACGTTCCGCAAGGGCATGATGGTGCCCGAGTTCGAGCAGGCGGTGGAGAACCTCGCTGTCGGCGCGATGAGCGGGGTCGTGGAGACGCCGTTCGGCTTCCACATCATCCTGCGGACGCAATAGCGAGCGTGCGCGGCCCCCGCAGGGGTGGATCCGCGCACGTGGGGAGTCCCAACGTCGGGCCTCCCGGATCGTCCCCCGGCTGGATTGGATGTAGGACGGGTATCCCGCTCGCGAAGAGAACGGCGGATGGCGTGGCGACGAGCGAGGCGGAGTGGCCCCGTTCAGCGCGATGGCGCGGCTCGACATCGGGGGACCTCCTGCCACGGGGGACACCCCGCGGCCGTTCAGTGGACGAACGGGTTCGTCCGCGGCGACTCGCGGCGCGGGCGGCGCGATTTCAGGTCAGGCCCGATTCTTCTTGCCGGTCCCGGTTGAGAAGATTTCGCGCCATCCTCCAAAGGTGTCCGCGCGCCCTCCGCGCGCTCCCCGTGCGGCCTGCGCGTTGACCCCTCTCGCACGCGTCGAGTAGAACGATCTTCGCGCCCGAGCGCGCCACCCAGTCAGCGCCAGCGCGGATTGGAACCGCAAACGATGCGTTGGTTCGTCGAGATCTCGTCGTTAGGCCAGAACGCTCCGCCGAGCAGGAAGGTGTGCGTCGAGGCCCCGCAGTGGCAGCCCGCGCTGCAGAAGGCCCGAGCGCTCCGCGGTGATGGGGGCCCGCTCAACAATTTCTCGGTGGATCTGCTGGAGAGCGGCTACCGAGCGATCGATCCGGCGACGCGCGTGCGGTACGTCGTGCAGCGCGCCCCGGACGACGCGGCGCTGACGGACGGGACCGACACGCCGGCGGGCGCGTCCCCGGCCGGGGCGGCTTCTCCAAAGCCGGCCGAGCCTGCGGGGCGTGTCGCAGGGAAGCGCCCGATCGCGCCCACGGTCCCGTTCATCTCGATGGGCACCGCGCTCCTCGTCTCGGAGCAAGCGGGCGCCCAGGCGCAGCCGGCGAAAGGCGGGGAGGCCGCGCCGGGGCGGGATGCGCCGCCGGAGCGAGGCGCCGCGCCGGAGCGAGCGCCCGCGGAGCTGCCGCCGTATCAGCTCATCTCACAGCGCGAGGAGAACCCGTCCGAGCGCTCACCGCTCACGTACCGAGAGTTCGTCTATGCGGTCGCGACCGGCACCCCGCGCGATCTCGTCAGCGCGCTGCTGGTCGATCGGCTCGAGCGCGCACGGCAGCGCATCGACGACGCGCGCCCGGGCAAGTTCATCCATATCGCCGTGTTCGATCACGTCTTCGACGGCCGGCCTCAACGCAGCCCGCTCGCGACCCTCGCCTGGAAAGACTGGCGCTCGGCCGAGCCCGAGATCCAGTTCCGCCCGCGCACCGGCGGCACCGCACCGCCGCCGGCCATGCCGCCTGCGGACGTGGCGCCGCCGGTTGCGGCGCCGCCCGCGGATGTACCGCCACCGGCTGTCGCGTCGCCGGCTGCCGCGCCGCCGGCCAGTGCGTCGCCTGCAGACCCCGCGCCGCCGGCTGCCGCGCCGCCGGTTGCTGCGCCGCCGGTTGCCGCGTCGCCTGCAGACCCCGCGCCGCCTGCGGCTGCCGCGTCGCCTGCAGACGCCGCGCCGCCTGCGGACGCCGCGCCGCCTGCGGACGTGCCACCGCCGGCCGCCGCGTATTCTGCGGACCTGCCGCGGCCAGCCCTCACGCCGCCGGCCGACGTGGTGCTGCTCGCCGTGCCGGCCGACGAGCAGGGAGCGCTGCCACGTCTCCAGCTCGTTCCGGAGCCACCCGAGGTCGCTGCACCCACGCCGGCCCCGCCGCGGCGGCGCTCCTCCTTTCCTCCGAAGAACGGGCGCCTCTCCGGCGACGACCTCATCGCCGAGCTGTTCGAGGCGTGCAGCGACCTGCACTTCCTCCAGGACACCCTCGCGGGCGCCGACTTCATCCTCGCGCTCACGCTCGACAAGATCCCGTGCGCCCTCGGCCTCGTGTCGCTGTTCGACATCAACCGGCGCGAGTTCGTCGTCGTCCGGCAGTACGGCGGCAAGAGCGCGCTCCTCGCCAGGCTGTCCGAGCGGGCGCCGCTCGCGATGGCCGCGATGCGGTCGAGGCGCGCCGTCGTGGTGCCCGACGCGGCCAAGGACGAGCGCGTCATGGACGAGCGGTGGAAGGCGATCGGCGTCGAGCTCCGGAGCGTCATCTGCGCGCCCGTCGAGCTCGCGGGCCGCTACCTCGGCCTCCTCGAGATCGGAAACCCGCTCGACGGCAAGCCCTTCTCCGAGAGCGACGGCAACGCGCTCACGTACATCGGCCAGCAGTTCGCGGAGTTCGTCGGGGCGCGCGGCGTCGTCCTCGAGCCCGGCCTCGTGACCGCGGGGGCGAAGAAGGCCGCCCGCTAGCGGAGCCGAGCGATGGACCTCCTCCCCTCCGCTGGGAAGCGCCATCGCGTCCCGTACTTCGCCCTCGTCCCCGCCATCGTCGTCGCCGTGCTCGTGCTCGGCGGGATCGCCCTGCGCACGACGTTGCAGATCGAGAAGGCGCGGCAGCAGACCGTCTTCGACGCGACGCTCACCCTCGCCGACGAGCGCGTCGACCGGCTCGACAAGCTGATCATCGCCCAGGACAACGTCGTCGCCGCGCACGTCGACGTGGCGAACCTCTCGGTCATCGCGCGGCGGTGGCTCCCCACGGCGGCCCGCGAGACGCCGACCGTGCGCGCCATCCTGGTCCTCGACATGGACAACGAGGCGCACGACGTGCTCGCGTTCGCCTCGCGCGGCGCGTCCGGGCGGGAGGACGACGCCTTCCGCAAGCTCCTGCTCGCCCGCCTCCTGCCGCAGATGAACTTCGCCGGCGACACGACCGAGCTGCGCCACCTCCACCACGTCATCGATCAGCAGAGCCTGCTCGTGAGCTACTGGCAGCGCGAGCACATGGGGCGCAAGTGCCTCATCGTCGCGTGGCACGAGGTGCCGCGCCTGGTCCACGAGGTGATGCCCCGGCTCTTCCGCGACCTCGATCGCGAGAAGAGCCGGATGAACGTCATCGACGAGGAGGGCCGCATCGTGTTCGGCCCGCCCATCATCGGCGGCGAGTTCACCGTCGGGCGCCCCTTCCCGACCACGCTCTACAACTGGCGCCTCCAGATGGCGCTCACCACCGCCGAGGAGCTCGGTGAGAAGGTCGAGCGGCAGCGCCTGATCGAGATCCTGATGGTCGGCTTCTCGGCCCTGGTCGCGCTGGCAGGGCTCGCGATCGTGGTGCTCGCCTCCGTGAACGAGCGGCGGCTCGCGGCGCTGAAGAGCGACTTCGTCGCGAACGTGTCCCACGAGCTCAAGACGCCGCTCTCGCTGGTCCGCATGTTCGGCGAGCTCCTCCTCGGCGGCCGCGTCCCGAACGACGAGAAGCGCCGCCAGTACCTGCAGATCATCGTGAGCGAGAGCGAGCGGCTCACCGCGCTCATCGAGAACGTCCTCGATTTCGCCCGCGTGGAGCGGGGCAAGGCCGCCTACGAGTTCGCGCGCGGGAGCGTCGCCGAGGTGGCGACGCGCGCCGTCGACATGTACCGCTACCGCGCCGAGCGCGAGGAGATGACCGTCGAGCTGACGATCGCCGAGGGGCTGCCCGAGGCGCTCATCGACGCGCGCGCGCTCGAGCTCGCCCTCGTGAACCTGCTCGACAACGCGCTCAAGTACGCGAAGGACGGCGGCCGCGTCGCCGTCGCGGTGGAGGCCGAGGGCGGGAGCGGCGGGCGCCTCGCCGCGCTGACGCGCCAGGCGAGGCGGGTCACCATCCGGGTGAGCGACCGCGGGCCGGGCATCGATCCCGACGAGCAGAAGCACATCTTCGAGCGCTTCGCGCGCGGACGGCGGGCGAGCGAGCGGCAGGTGCGCGGCAGCGGGATCGGGCTCGCGCTCGTGAAGCACATCGCCGAGAGCCACGGCGGCGCCGTGCGGGTCGAGAGCCCGCTCACCGACGACGGGCGCGGCAGCGCGTTCGTCGTGTCGCTCCCCGCGCTGGAGCACGATCGGGAGGCGCAAGAGCCCGCCGCGACCGCCGAGCCGGTCGTGGCCGATCCGGCGCCGGACGCGGGGTCGCCATGAGGGCGCGCAGGAGCGGCGAGGCGGCGCCCCGGTCGGGCGACGCCGCGGTCAAGGCGGCGCCCCGGCGGAAGGACGCCGCGGTCAAGTCGGCGCCCCAGCGGACGGTCCCCGCGGTCAAGTCGGCGCCCCAGCGGACGGTCCCCGCGGTCAAGTCGGCGCCCCAGCGGACGGACGCCACGCGGAGCGCCGCGGTCAAGGCTGCGCTCGACGGGGTACGCGCGCGGTGCGCCGTCGAGGAGCGCCGCGCGCGAGACCCGGTCTCCTTCGTCCATCGCTACACGGATCCGGCCGATCAGGAGCTCGTGGCGCTCATCGCCGCGTCGCTCGCCTTCGGCAACGTGAAGGCGCTCCACGCCAAGATCGGCGAGGCGCTCGACCGCCTCGGGCCGGAGATCGCCCTCACCGCCGACGACGCCCGGGCTGTCTCGGCGCGGCTGCGCGGCTTCCGGCACCGGATCTACCGCGATCGCGACCTCGTCGGGCTGATCGTCGGCGCGCGGCGGGTGCAGCGGGCCTCAGGCTCGCTCGGCGCCGCCTTTGCGGCCGAGCTCTCCCGCACCCGCGACCTGCGCCAGGCCCTCGGGGCCTGGGTGCGGGCGATCCGAAGCGCGGGCGGCCTCGACCGGCGTCCGGACGACCGCGGAGCGGCGCACATCCTCCCCGATCCCGAGAAGGGCAGCGCCGCCAAGCGGCTCATGCTCCTGCTGCGGTGGATGATCCGCCCCGCCGACGGCGTGGACCTCGGCCTGTGGCCGGTGCCCCCGTCGGCCCTCCTCATCCCTGTCGACACGCACATCGAGAAGCTCGGCTACAACATCGGGCTCACCGATCGCAGGGGCGCCACCTGGAAGACGGCAGAGGAGATCACCGCGGCTCTCCGCGGCTTCGATCCGACCGACCCGGTCAAATACGACTTCGCCCTCTGCCACCTCGGCATGCTCCAGCAATGCCCTTCGCGGCGCGATCCGGTCCGCTGCGAGGGGTGCGGCGTGAAGCCGGTCTGCCGCCACTGGGACGAGTGAACACGCCCCCACACGGCAGATTTCCGTCCGGAACAGTTACATGCCGATTCAGATCGATGACGTGAAGTCCTTCGAATCTGAACCAGATTGCATCTTTGATTTTCAAGGATGCAACGACGGCTAGTGGCGTTTGCTGTAAGTATTTGAAATTCTATTCTGAATAGGACGGCACAGAGCCTGCAAAAAGACGGTCGAGCGCCGTCGCGGAGACCTTCCCCCCCCAGGTCCGCGAGGCGCTTTTTTCATTTTGTCTCCGGCAAGCGCATGAGCGCGGCCGTTCGGCAGACGGCACGGCAAGAAGAGCGCCGCAACGGAGCCCCCCCGAGCTCTGCTGCGGCGTTCTTCTTGCCGTGCCCCCCTTCCCGGGTGCTTACGGAACCCTTGCCAGCTCTCTTGTCGCCCTGGCGTATTGCGACCCGCATGCCAGTTTCCGGGGCCGGTAGATCTGGAACCTTTGTGCACGCCTGTGCTGGAGCTCTCAATCTCGCGCCGCGGTAGGCCTGGGCACATGGTCATGTCCTTGCGAGACGTGAATCCCAGGGAAAACGAGCCGTTGCCAACGTGCGTTTCCGCCAGGGGCAGTCGCCCCAGGCGCTGTCCGGCTCGATGGGGTGGAGTGGCTTCCGGAGCGCTGTGTGACTTTTTCACGCGCTGCGGGAGATGATTGTGAAACATGCTGTTCCCATGGATTCATGATCATCCAGACGAGCGAACCGGGTTGCGGCCTCGACGAGCGGCTGGCCTGTGTTCCGTCCATCCTGGTGAAAAAGAATGTCGAGGTTGCTTGCATGCGGAAGCAGCGCCAGCAGGTAGATTGACCGTATGGTCTGGACATTCGGGGCAACCCTCCTGGTGGCGCTGGCGCTCGCGGTGCTGGCGGCGATCGGGCTCTGGGCGCACCTCCTTTACTGGGTCAAGCGGCTGACGCTGCCGCTCGAGTACAGCGTGGAAGAGGTGCTGCGGACCGAGGATGGCGCGCCGATCGAGATCCGCCGCGTCCCCCGGCCGGACGGCGCGGAGGCGCAGCCGGACCTGCCGCCGATCCTGCTGGTCCATGGGCTCGCCGCGAACCACAGGAACCAGGACATCCACCCCGATTACTCGCTCGCTCGCCACCTCGCCACGCTCGGACGTGACGTGTGGTTGCTGACGTTGCGCAGCGGCCGCCTCCTCACCCGCGCCGAGCGCCGCAGCGTCCGGTTCTCCGCCATGGTCCGGTACGATCTTCCCTGCGCCATCGAGGCGATCCTGGAGCGCACCGGCGCCCGTTCGCTGGATTATGTCGGCTTCTCCATGGGTGGCATGCTCCTCTATGCCGCGCTTGGCCGGAGCGTCCCCGGCGATCGGGTCCGCCGCGTCGTCATCGTCGGCTCGCCTGGCCGGATCAGCACGCCGGTGCGCCTCATGCGCTTCCTGCCGGGCCGGCTGCTGCCAGGCGTCCCGCTCCGCCTCATGGCACGCAGCGTCGCGTTCGCGTCAGAGTGGTTGCCGACGCCGATCCATCACGCCGTGGCCAACCCGCGCAACGTGCCTCCCGGCGTCACACGGCTCGCGCTCGTCAACTGCATCGAAGACATCCCTGCAGCGCTGAACGCCGACTTCGCCGCCTGGATGGCGAGCGACGGGGAGATCCGCGTGGACGGCGAGAGGGCCCTGGACGGCCTCGCCTCGGTCGCGGCGCCGGCCCTGTTCATCGCAGGCAGCGCCGACAGGATAGCCCCCGCCTCGGCGGTGCGCGCGGCCTTCGACGCGTGGGCGCGCGATCGCCCGGAGACGCCGAAGCGCTTTCTCGTGCTCGGGCGCGACTTCGGAGCGCGAGAAGATTACGGTCACGGCGATCTGGCCGTCGGCGCCTATACCGGCGTCGAGCTCTTCGAGC
The DNA here is from genome assembly GCF_051521405.1 of Sorangium sp. So ce726. NCBI lineage: Bacteria > Pseudomonadati > Myxococcota > Polyangiales > Polyangiaceae > Sorangium > Sorangium sp. So ce726. Next base: position 717,498 of record NZ_CP150349.1, read on the forward strand.
CGATCGCTCGTTTCCTCGGCCCCGATCTGCAGGCCGAAGACGCGCCAGGGCCCGAGACGGGCGCTGTGGCGCTGGAGGCCATCCAGGCGCGTCAGCCGACATCCGACGAGGCCGCTCCGATGCCGGATCTCCCGGCCGCCTGACGTCCGATTGCAGAACGAAAGCGAAGAGGGGTACCCTCGACGCCGGATCTCTCGGAGCCACGCGGTGGCCGGCCTGTCCGCCGAAGGATGTTCATGCGTCACCCCGGATTGCGCGCCAGATTCGAGCTGTCGTCGATGGCGCTCTGGCTGACGGTCGCGGCGCTCGTCGCCCTTGCCGCCCTTACCGCGTCCTGCGCGGGGGACTCGGCCGCCGCGCCGTGTGATGACGGCCTCACGCTGTGCGGGGGAGCGTGCTTCGACACGCAGGCCGATCCGGCTCACTGCGGCGGCTGCGACGGCGTCTGCGCGAGCGGGAAGCGGTGCGAGGCGGGCGTGTGCATCGGCGGGGCGGGGGGCGGGGGCGTGGACGGAGCGGGGGGCATGGACGCGGCCTCGACGGGCGGCGCGGGCGGCGGGCTGTGCGCCCCCGGCCTCGTGGCGTGCAGCGGCGGCTGCGTCGACCTCGACACCGACGCCGCCCATTGCGGGGGCTGCGGCCAGGAATGCGCGGCCGAACAGCGGTGCGAGGGCGGCGCCTGCCGCTGCGCCTCCGGCCTCACCGAGTGCGGCGGCGGCTGCGTGGACGTGGAGAGCGATCGGCTGCATTGCGGGACCTGCGAGGCCCGCTGCCCCTTCCACGAGGCGTGCGTGGGGGGGACGTGCGTCTGCGACGAGGGCTTCGCGGTCTGCGGCGGCAGGTGCGTCGATCTGGCCGTCGACCCGGCGCATTGCGGCGCCTGCGGCGCGGCGTGCGCCCCGGGGCTGTTCTGCCGAGAGGGCGCGTGCGCTTGCGCCGTCGGCGACTACGAGGACGTCGGCTCGACGGTCCCGCAGCTCCTGACGGGCACCACGGTCGGCGCGGAGACCTATTTCTCGCTCACCTGCATGGCCGCCGGCTCGACCGAGTTCGTCTACAGGTTCACGGCGGAGGAGGCCGGCAGGTACAAGTTCGACACCGCCGGATCGAGCTACGACACCGCCATCGGCGTCCTGGACTTCGACGCCTGCGAGGAGCTCGCGTGCAATGACGATCGCGGGAAAGCCCCGACGGGCAGCGCCTCGGTGGCCCTCGAGGAAGGGCAGAGCGTCCTCGTCGTCGTCTCGGGCTACGACGGCGCGCAAGGCGACTTCGCCCTTCACCTCGACCGGATCGCGCCGCCGGCGTGCCCGCTCGGCACCCTCGCGACGGCTCTCCCGCAGAGCGTCACCGGGGACACCTGGGGGCTCGGCGACGCCGTCTCGACGGGCTGCGGTTCAATCGACACCCCCGACGCGAGCTACAGTTTCACCGCGCCGCGCGCTGGCAGGTACATCTTCGACACGTCCGGCTCCACGTTCGATACCGTCCTCGAGCTGCGCCGGGGGTCCTGCTCCGGGACGGTGATCGCTTGCAACGACAACGCCATGGGCGCCGCGACGTCGCGCCTCGTCGCGAACCTCGCCGAGGGCCAGACGGTGGTCGCGGTCGTCGACGGCATCGACGGCGGAGCCGGGCCATTCACGCTCAACGTCGCCGAGTACGTGCCGCCTCCATGTCCGGAGTTCACGCTCGACGCCACGTTTCCGCAGACGGTGACGGGCACCACGGCTATCCCGGATCGCGTGAGCGCCCTCCCGTCGCCCTGCACCAGCAACAGCGGCCCCGAGGCCACCTATGCCTTCACCGCGCCGGCGACCGCACTCTACACCTTCGATACCTTCGGCTCCTCCTTCGACACGGTCCTGCACGTCCACGAAGGGACATGCAGCGGCGAGAGCGTCGCGTGCAACGACGACACCTCTGGCCGGCAATCGCAGGTGAAGGTGACGCTCAGCGAGGGAGAGACCGTCTCGGTCGTCGTGGACGGCTACGCTGCGGTCGCCTCCGGCGCCTTCAAGCTCAACGTGAGCCAGACCTTCGTCCTCCCGTGCCCGGTGCTCGATCTCGGGTCGACGGTGCCTCAGACAGTGACGGGGACCACCGCGGATGCGGCCGACGTCCTGCGCCCGAGCTGCGGCAGCGGCGGCGCCGGCGAGGTGACCTACAGCTTCACCGCGCCGGCGGCCGGCACCTACGTCGTCGATACGTTCGGATCGAGCTTCGACACGGTCCTCTCCGTCCTCGACGGCAGCTGCTCCGGGGCCGTGCTCGCGTGCAACAACGACGCGCCGGGAAGCGAGCAGTCGCGGGTGACGCTGGAGCTCGCCCAGGGGCAGACGATCGTCCTCCTCGTGGACGGCGGCGCCGCGGGCGCGTCGGGCGATTTCACGCTCAACATCGCGCCGTTCTCCGGCGGCGGCACCTGCTCGACGGCGATCGATCTCGGCTCCGCCGTCCCGCAGCTCGTGACAGGGAGCACCGCGGAGCGGCCCGAGTCCGTTCGCCCGGCCTGCGGCTCCTCGAATGCTCCAGACATGATCTACCGCTTCACCGCGCCGGAAAACGGGCTCTACATCTTCGATACGTTCGGATCGAGCTTCGACACCGTACTCCAGATCTTGAACCAGAGCTGCACGGGGACGTCGCTCGGGTGCAACGACAACATGGACGGTAAGCAGTCGCGTATCGCCCTCAGCCTGACCGCCGGTCAAACCGTCCTCGTCGTCGTCGACGGCAGCGGCACGAGCTCCGGCGACTACGTGCTCCAGGTGGACCGGTTCACCGGCCCGGGGACGTGCGCGACGGCGATCCACCTCGGATCGGCGCTGTCGCTCACCAGGACCGGCACCACGCGCGGCCAGCCCGACGCGGTGAGGCCAAAATGCGTGTCCGCAGCGTCCGTGACCTCTCCGGAGGCGGTGTTCACCTACACCGCCCGGATCGGCGGCACCTATACCATCGACACGATCGGCTCGTCGTTCAACACCGTACTTCATGTCCACACCGATGGCTGCGGCGGCACCGAGCAACAATGCAACGACGATCTGACCGACTCACGAGCGTCGAGGGTAAAGATCGATCTCGCCCCCAATCAGACCATCACCGTGGTGGTCGACGGGTACAATGGAGCGTCCGGCGACTTCACGCTGAAGATCGCCAAGCTCTGAGTCCGCGCCGGATGTGCCCTGGAGCCGGCCTGACGACGGCGTCTGTTGCGTCGAGCCCGCGAGGGCGCCTCTCCGCGGCGCGGCGAGCGCGGTCTGGGCCGCGGCTCGACCTGCGCGCAGCCAGCCGAACCTCGCGCTGGCCGAGCACCCCCGCCGGTTGCGGATACGTCGGCCGTAGGCGTATCCTGGCGCGCGCCTCGTTCTCCGCTCGCCTCGAACGGCCAGGCACCCCCCAAGGATGGCTATGAACAGATCCGGTTTGCGCCCCAGGCCCGCCCTGTCGTCCGCCGCGCTGCTCCTGGCGGCGGGGGTTGTCCTCGCGGCGTCCTGCGCGGAGAGCCCCAACGCGTCGAGCGAGTGCGCCGAGGGGCTGTCGCGGTGCAATGGAGAGTGCGTCGAGCTCCAGGCGAACGCCGAGCACTGCGGCGCGTGCGGCGACGCCTGCGAAGAGGGGCAGCTCTGCGTGGAGGGCCGCTGCGGCGAGGGCGGCGGCGGCGGCGAGGGCGGCGGCGGTATAGGAGCCGGCGTTGGGGGCGGGGAGGAGTGCAGAGAAGGCCAGACCGACTGCTCAGGCAGATGCGTGAACCTCGAGACCGACCCGCGGAACTGCGGCGATTGCGACGTCGAGTGCGCCGAGGGGTACGTCTGCGCGGACGGCTCCTGCGCATGCGCGGGCGACCTCACGGAGTGCGACGGCGCCTGCGTGGATGTGCTGAGCGACAGGCTCAACTGCGGCGAGTGTGAATCCAGCTGCGCGCCTGCCCAGCAGTGCGTCGATGGCGCCTGCACCTGCCCTGCCGGTCTCGCGGACTGTGATGGCGCGTGCGCCGATCTGGAGACGAACCAGCTCCACTGCGGCGCCTGCGGCGTCGCGTGCGAGCGAGGGGCGTTATGCCAGGCAGGCGCCTGCACCTGCGTCCTCGGGACGTATGACGAGCTCAGCAACACGTTCCCGCAGACGGTCACGGGGACCACCATCAGCGGCGAGACGAACTACGATCTCGCGTGCGTGGCCGCCGCCTCGTCGGAGCGGGTCTATCGCTTCACGCCGTCCGAGGCGGGGACATACACGCTGGACACCGTCGGGTCCACCTTCGATACGGCCATCGGGGTGCTGGGAGCGACCACCTGCGCTCAACTCGCCTGCAACGATGACATCAACACCGGGGTCAAGCAATCGAGGGTCCGCGCGGTCCTCGAGGCGGGCCAGCCGGTGCTCATCGTCGTGACCGGCTTCGACGGAGGGGAGGGTGATTTCACGCTCAACATGGCGAAGGCCGATCCGCCGAAGTGCCCTGGGTGGGTGATCGACGCTGCGCTCCCGACGACGCTCACCGGCAACACCGAGCACTTCGGCGACGCGATCAGGCCGAGGTGCGGAGCTGCAGACAGCCCCGACGCGAGCTATGTCTTCACGGCGCCGGCGGCAGGGAAGTATGTATTCGATACCTTCGGCTCCGGGTTCAATACGATCCTGGAGCTGCACAATGGCGCGTGTGATGGCGACGTGCTCACCTGCTCCGACGACTCAGGAGAAGGGTCACAGTCGCGCGCCACGGTGGAGCTCAGCGCCGGCCAGAAGGTCGTGGCGGTCATCGACGGCTTCGAGGGCGCGCGTGGGCCCTATACGCTGAACGTCGCCGAGTGGGCGCCGCCCACGTGCCCCATGCGGGATCTCGGCTCCACCTACCCGCAGACCGTCACGGGCTACACGTCAGGCCTCGACGGCGTCCTCCAGCCGACTTGCGCCATGGGCAATTCCCCCGAGGTCAGCTACAGCTTCACGGCGCCCATCGCAGGCCGGTATACATTCGATACGCTCGGCTCGACCTTCGACACGGTGCTCCACGTTCATGACGGCAGCTGCACGGGCACCTCGCTGGGGTGCAACGACGACGCGGGGGGCTCGTACCAATCGCAGGTGTCCACGCCCCTCGCGCAGGGGCAGACGGCGTATGTGGTCGTGGACGGCGCGTCCGGGAAGCACGGCGCGTACACGCTCAACGTGAGCGGCACCCCGGCCCCCCCGTGCCCGGCGAACGCGCTGGAGTCGGTCGTCCCGCAGACCGTGAGTGGGACGACCGTCGGCGCCGGCGATTACGTGAGCACGCCGTGCGGCATGCCTGGCGGCGAAGAGCTGGCGTACAGCTTCACGGCGCCGGCCGAGGGATTGTACGTCTTCGATACGTTCGGATCGAGCTTTGACACGGTCGTCCACGTGCACGCCGGCACGTGCGGCGGCGCGGTGCTCGGCTGCAACGACAACGCCACGGGCATCCAATCGCGGGTCGTGGTGCCGCTCGCCGCGGGGCAGGAGAGCGTCGTCGTGGTCGATGGCGCCAAACCTGAGGCCACGGGCGCGTTCACGCTCAACATCAGCCTGTTCCAGGGGGATGGCATCTGCGGGAACCCCATCGATCTCGGCTCGACGGTCCCGCAGACGACGACGGGCTCCACCCTGTACCAGCCGAACTCGGCCACACCTAGCTGCGTCCCGTCGAGCGGCAACGACAGGGTCTACCGCTTCGTCGCGCCGGCGGACGGGACCTACGTCATCGACACGCTGTCGTCGAACTTCGACACTGTCCTTCATGTGCACGACGGCGACAGCTGCTCCGGCCCCGAGCTCGCGTGCAACGACAACACGGACAGGGTCAGCTCGCGCGTGACCGTGACCCTCACGGCAGGGCAGGTGATCACGATCATCGGCGACAGCCGGCGTTCCGCCTCCGGCAACCTCACCCTCAACATCGCCGCTGCCCCTTGAGCGGGCGCGCCCCGCTCGGCGACCCCTCGGCCGGCGGGGAGCGGAGAGCGGGGCGGCTCGACCCTGCGAGGCACGGACGCTGTGGCGGGTCGGCCGTCGCGGCGGCCCCCGGCTGGGGGCTCGGGGCCATGGGCTGGGGAGGGGAGGAGCGGATCGGCGCGCGTGGGGGCAGGTGGACCGGCATGGAGCGATGGGGAGCGGTGGGGAGCGATGGGGAGCAACGGGGAGCCATGGAAGGCGGCCAGCGCTCTCGTCGGTGAGCGACGCGGGCGTGCGCGTCGGCGCGTCGACGCGCACGCCCTAGGAGTTTTCTTGAGAGCGGCGCCCGCCCGTGCGAGTCTCGGCCCCCTTGGGACTTGCGCCCGTCATCCGGGACGCGCCCCTGTGATCCGGGTCGAACCATGCCAAAGGAACGCGTGTTCTCCCTCGATGCCGTTCGGACCGACGGCTGGTTCGAGCGCATAGGCGACGGAATCGGCAGCTTCCAGGCGCTCTGCGAGATCGTGGGCGAGGCGTTCTTTGCCTTCTCGATGATTACGGGCGCCCGCATCACGGCGCTCACCGTCGACCGCCGTAACCCGGACAACACCCTGGTCGACTTCGTTATCGCGCCGCCGGGCGAGGAGGATATCGACGGCGACGTCCAGCGGCTCACGCTCGCGGACTTCCGCCACCGCCTCGTGGGCGCCCTCCTCACGGAGGACACGACGCCGCCCGCGCCCGAGCGGGACACCGACCTCGAGGGCATCCAGCTCCACATCGGCGTCCGCTACCTGCTGCTCGCCCCGCTCTACGGCTACAGCCTCCGCAAGCTCGCGGTCGAGGGGAAGACCTCGCGCCTCCTCCTCCTGCGCGACGGAATCGAGGAGACCCACGAGCTCAACGAGTTCCGCGCCCGCATCCGCTCGCACGTGCGCGACGAGCTCGAGCGCGCCTCGGCCGGCGCGCGCTCCGCCATCGACCTCACGAAGGTCGCGGAGGCCGAGGTCGCCTCGCAGCGCGGCGACTTCCCGAAGGTGATCCAGCTGCTCGGCACCTGGCCGGCCCCGCTCGCGATCTTCCTGCGCACGCCCGAGGGGCAGATGCTCACCCCGGACGCCCGCAGCCTGATCGCCAAGGGCCTCGGCCTCCTCGGCACCGCGTGCGTCAAGCTCGGCGAGGAGCACCAGGGCGAGGAGGTCATGCGCCTCGCCGTCCAGTACGCGCACGACGGGGCCGCGGCCGGCGACATCTTCCGCCGGCTGGGCGAGGCCATGCTCGAGGACGGCCGGGCCGGCGAGGCCATCGGCCCCCTCCGGCGCGCCGCCAACCTCGGGGCCCCGCCGAAGCAGATCTGGCCGCTGCTCGCGCGGGCGTTCGTGCAGCGCAAGAAGTTCGTCGCCGCCCTCGCCTGCGTCCGCGAGGCGCGGAGCGTGGGCGTGGCGGACGCCGACATGGTGGAGGAGATCCGGGAGATCGAGGCCACCCTGGGGACGGCGCTCACCGCGTGGCGAGGGCTGGTCCTGGCCGCCAACCGCTCCTAGGATTGCGGCCCGCGCGTTGACCGACCGCTGCCCGTAGGTTGACCGTCCGCCTCCATTGACACCCCCGCGGCGGCCGACTAGATCCGGCGCGGATTAAGCCGGGATCGCTCGGATTTTTGCTGTTTCAGGCAGCATCGCCGCGTCGCTCTCACCTTTTTGGACTGCATGGTTCGGGGCCGCGGGCCCCGAGGTCTCGCCCCGAGACGCAGCGCGCCTCGGCGAGATGGTCGACCCCTCCAGGGGGTCGACACGTAGGAGTGCTCTCTCGATGGCCACCTACATCCCCCTGTTCCTGCTGTTTCTCGTCGCCGCGATCATCGCGCTCGCGATGTTCACGCTGACGTCGCTGCTCGGCCCGAGGAACCCGACGCCCGAGAAGATGATCCCGTACGAGTGCGGCAGCGACTCGACGGGCGGGCGATTCGTCAAGCCGAGCGTGAAGTTCTACCTGACGGCGATCCTCTTTGTCGTGTTCGACATCGAGGCGGTGCTCATCTACCCGTGGACGGTCCAGTTCCGCTCCCTCGGGTGGACGGGCCTCGCGACGATGAGCTCGTTCATCGCGCTGCTCGTCGTGGCGCTCGTGTACGTGTGGAAGAAGGGAGCTCTGGAATGGGAGAAATGAAGGCCGGTGGGCCCTCGACGCGGGTGATGGAGGGCTCCGAGCACGGCTTCGCGACCACGCGCGTGGACGCGCTGCTGAACTGGGCGAAGAAGTACTCGCTGTTCCAGTACCCGTTCGTGACGGCGTGCTGCGGCATGGAGTACATGGCGATGGCGAGCCCGCGCTTCGACATGGCGCGGTTCGGCGCCGAGGTGCCGCGCTTCTCGCCGCGCCAGGCCGACCTGCTCTGGGTGGTGGGGACCATCAGCCAGCGCCAGGCGCCGGCGCTCCGCCGCATCTACGAGCAGATGGCGGACCCGAAGTGGGTGCTCGCCTTCGGCACGTGCGCCTCGTGCGGCGGCTTCTACGACAACTACACGACCGTCGCCGGCATCGACAAAGTCATCCCCTGCGACGTCTACGTGCCCGGCTGTCCGCCGCGCCCCGAGGCGGTGCTCGACGGCCTCATGCTGCTCCAGGACAAGATCGCGCGCGGCGATCGCACGCCGGCGATCGTCAAGCCGCGCGAGGACCCGGCGCAGACGACGGAGCACCTCGTCACCCTCCAGCGCAAGGAGAGGAGCCTGCCATGAGCAAGAAGGTCCTGGAGCTCCTCACGGCGCAGTTCCCGGGCGCCGTCCTGGAGACGCACTCGCAGTTCGGCGACGACACGGCGGTGCTCGATCCCGCCGTGTGGCGCGACGCCGCCCTGTTCCTCCGCAACGACCCGCGCACGCTGATGAACATGTTCGTCGACCTGACGGCGGTCGACTACCTCTGGCGCGGCGACGTGCCCCGCTTCGAGGTGGTCTGCCACCTGCGGTCGCTCGAGCGCAACCACCGCGTCCGGATCAAGGCGCGTGTCGGCGACGAGGAGGGCAACGGCGCCGAGATCGACTCGATCGTCCCGGTGTGGAAGGGCGCGAACTGGTTCGAGCGTGAGTGCTACGACCTGCTCGGCATCGTCTTCAAGGGGCACCCGGATCTCCGGCGCATCCTGATGTACCCGGAGTTCGAGGGGCACCCCCTGCGCAAGGACTATCCGGCCAACCGCATCCAGCCGCTCATCCCGTTCCGGGACGTGCCGAACACCGGCAAGCTGCCGCCGTTCGGCCCCGACGAGGGCATGAGCTTCGGCCGCCAGTCGCACGACTTCGCGCGGAGTGGCCCCGGGGCGTCGATCGACGGAGACGAGGCCGTGAGCAACGGCAAGCGCGCTGGCGCGCTGGAGGAGCGGAGCTGACCCATGGAACCCCTGGATCGCGAGCTGGACGAGGCGGAGCTCGACCTACCGAGCGAGCCGATGCTCCTCAACATGGGGCCGTCTCACCCGGCGATGCACGGCACGGTGCGCATCGTGCTCGAGCTGTCCGGTGAGACGATCAACAAGGCTGACGTGCAGATCGGCTACCTGCACCGCGGCTTCGAGAAGATGTGCGAGCGCGGCACGTGGTCGCAGGTCTTCCCGTACGTCGACCGGCTCAACTACGTCTCGCCGATGCTCAACAACGTCGGCTTCGCGCTGGCGGTCGAGAAGATGCTCGGCGTCACGGTCCCCGAGCGCTGCCAGTACTACCGCGTGATCCTCGGCGAGATGGCGCGCATCTGCGATCACATGATCTGCAGCGGCGCCATGGCCATGGAGCTCGGCGCCTTCACGCCGTTCCTCTACCTGTGCCGCGCGCGCGAGATCTTCTGGGAGATCTTCGAGGAGGAGACGGGGGCGCGCCTGACGCACAGCTTCGGCCGCGTCGGCGGCATGGCGCGGCCGCCCACGGCCGACTTCAAGGCGATGGTCCGCGTGGGCCTCGCGCGCGTGCTCGCGCTCATCAACGACGCCGAGAAGCTCATCCTCAAGAACCGCATCTTCCTCGATCGCCTCGACGGCGTCGGGCAGATCTCGCAGGAGGACGCGCTCGCGCTCGGCTGGACCGGCATCGTGCTCAGGGCGACCGGCGTGCCCTACGACGTGCGCCGGGCGAACCCGTACATGGTCTACGACCGCTTCGAGTTCGACGTTCCGGTCGGCACGCGGGGCGACAACTACGACCGGTTCATGTGCCGCCAGGAGGAGATCCGCCAGGCGGGGAGGATCATCGAGCAGGCGCTCGAGCAGATGCCCGACGAGGGGCCCGTCAACATCGACGATCCGCGCATCGTGCTGCCGCCGAAGGAGGAGGTCTACACGACCATCGAGGCGACCATCCAGCACTTCAAGATCGTCATGGAGGGCATCAAGGTGCCCGCGGGCGAGTGCTACTCGTACACCGAGGCCGGCAACGGCGAGCTCGGCTTCTACCTGGTGTCCGACGGCAGCGGCACGCCGTACCGCGTCCGCATCCGTCCGCCGTGCTTCGCCACGACGCAGGGCCTCTCCCAGCTCATCACCGGGCTGATGATCCCCGACGTCGTGCCGACCTTCGGCTCCCTCAACATGATCGGCGGGGAGTGCGACCACTAGCGACGGCGCGAGGAGCGCTCCCGTCATCGACTTAGGAAAGCAAGGGCCCTCCGCGGCCCCGCCGGGAATCGAGAGCACGATGCCTACGATCAAGATCGACGGAAGGGAGATCCCCTTCGAGAGCGGTGACACGATCATCCGCGCGGCGCACCGCGCCGGGATCGACATCCCCCATTACTGCTGGCACCCGGGCCTCAGCGTCGCCGCCAACTGCCGGATGTGCCTGGTCGAGGTGCTGCCGCCGCCGGGGCGGCCGGCGATGAGCCTCGACATCCTCCGCTGGGACGCGGCGAAGCAGGACTACGTGCCGGCGGCGAAGCCGAAGCTCCAGCCGTCCTGCCAGATCGCCTGCGCGAACGGCATGGAGGTGCTGTCCGACAACAGCGACCACGTGTCCGAGGCGCGCTCGGCGGTGCAGGAGCTCCTGCTCCTGAACCACCCGGTCGACTGCCCGATCTGCGACCAGGCCGGTGAGTGCCGCCTCCAGGACTACTGGCTGGAGCACCAGCGCAAGGGCAAGCGGATGCGGCAGGAGCCAGTGCACAAGCCGAAGGCGGTCACCTTCGGCCCGACCATCGTGTACGACGCCGAGCGCTGCATCGTCTGCACGCGGTGCATCCGCGTCTGCGACGAGCTCGCCCGGGATCCGGTGCTCTCCGTCCGCGAGCGCGGCAACCTCGGGGAGATCACGGTCTCGCCGGGGCGCGAGCTCGATCACAACTACACGCTCATGACCGAGCACGTCTGCCCGGTCGGCGCGCTCACGTCGCGCGACTTCCGGTTCAAGGCGCGCGTCTGGTTCCTCCGCAGCGCCCGGACCGTCTGCCAGGGCTGCGCGACGGGCTGCAACGCCTACCTCGACTACGATCCGCGCAACAACACGCCGTACCGGCACCGCCCCCGCGAGAACATGGCGGTCAACACGTACTGGATGTGCGACGAGGGCATGCTCTCGTACCGGCACGCGGTCGATGGGCGGCTGCTCACGGCGCTCGTCGGCAACGACGACGCGAGCGTCGACGACGCGCTCGCCGCGGCCAAGGAGCAGCTCGCCGGCCACGACGACGACCCGGCGAAGGTCGCGATCGTCCTGTCGGCGCAGCACTCGAACGAGGACAACTTCGCGCTCTACCACCTCGCCACGACGTACCTCGGCGCGACCGACTTCTTCGTGTCGGGCAAGCCGCTCGGCCAGGGCGATGAGATCCTCATCAGCGAGGACAAGAACCCGAACACCCGCGGCGCCGTGCAGATCGCGGCGGCGACCCCGCCGCGCCCGGTCGCGGAGCTGCTCCAGGGGATCGCGTCCGGGCAGTATTCGTACGTGGTCGCCCTCGGGTCGGACCTCGAGGTCGACGCGGGCGAGGCGCAGCGGGCGTTCTCGCGGCTGAAGGGGGTGGTGACGATCGCCGCCCACGAGGGGCCGCTCGCGAAGGCCGCGCGCGTCGCCCTGCCGGCGTGCTCCTGGGCCGAGGCCGAGGGGACATACGTGAACGGCAAGGGCCTGGCGCAGCGGAGCGAGCGGGCGCTGCTCCCGCACGGCGACGCGCGCCCGGCCTGGGAGCTCATCGGCCGGCTCGGGCGCGCGCTCGGGTACGAGACCGGGTGGAAGACCCTGGCCGAGCTCCGCCGCGCGATGCCGCCCGGCGCGGCGCTTGGTGGGCCAGCCGGGGCAGCCGCTCCCGCTGCGGCGCTCGGCGCGGCGCCCGCCGTCGCCGACGGCGCGCGGGTCGAGCCGAAGAAGACGGAGGCCACGGCATGACCAGCGTCGAGCTCGTTCTCGCGATCGTCAAGATCCTCATCGTCGTCCTGTTCCTGCTGAACATGGCGGCGATCGCCACCTGGGCCGACCGGCGCCAGGGCGCGATGGTGCAGGACCGCGTCGGCCCGAACCGGGCGGTCGTCTACCTGCCGTCCCTGGTGGTGCGGGGCATCGTGTTCTTCCCCCCGGCGCTGCTCGCGGCGCTCTCCGTGTTCACGGCGACGCGCCCGGCGTCCGCGCCGGCCGCGGCCGAGACGATGGTGGCCGCCGCGCAGTTCGCGGTGGCCGTGGCCTGGCTCGGGCTGATCGTGTTCTGCGCGTCGGCCCGCAGCGGCGGCCCGATCAACCCGGCCGAGGAGGCGCTCGCCCGCGTCGAGCCCCGCAACATCTTCTACGGGGGCGTCATGGCCCACCTCGCGGTCTTCTTTTTGACGCAGGCGGTCCCGCTCTCGGCGGCGCCCGTCGTCGCGCGGATCGCGTGCGTGCTGCTCGGCGCGCTGCTCCTCGTCACGGGCGCCTACGCGGCGCTGCGCGTGCCCGAGGGCAAGATCCCGCTGCGGCTCCTCGGCACGCTCCACGCCGCGGCCGACGCGATCAAGATGATCTGGAAGGAGGACTTCATCCCGAAGAACGCCGACCGGCTCCTCCACTCGCTCGCGCCGCTGCTCGCGATGTTCCCGGCGCTCGTGACGTTCGCGGTCATCCCGTTCGGCGACAAGCTCTGCTTCGAGGACAACGGCGACGGGGTCTTCGGCTTCGGTGACCTCCCGCTTCTCAAGCGGACGGTCGACCAGGCGTTCACGTGCAGCGGCCACGTCGTGAACCTCCAGGTCGCGGACCTCAACGTCGGCATCCTCTACATCTTCGCGATGGCGGGCACCGGCATCATCGGCGCCGCGCTCGCCGGCTGGGCCAGCGACAACAAGTTCTCGCTGCTCGGCGGCCTGCGCGCCGCGAGCCAGATGGTCAGCTACGAGGTCGCGATGGGCCTCAGCGTCGTCGGGCTCTTCATCATCTACGGCAGCGTCCGGCTCGGCGACATGGTGCAGTGGCAGGCCGAGCACGCGTGGGGGATCTTCGTCCAGCCGCTCGCGTTCGTCCTGTTCCTCGCGGCCCTCGCGGCCGAGACGAAGCGCATCCCGTTCGATCAGCCCGAGGGCGAGAGCGAGATCGTCGCCGGTTACTTCGTCGAGTACTCCGGGATGAAGTTCGGCATGTTCATGACGGGCGAGTACGTGGAGCTCATCACGTCGAGCGCGCTCCTCGTCACGCTCTTCTTCGGCGGCTACCACCTGCCGTTCCTGGACCGCGACGGCATCAACATCGCCTTCGGCGACGCGACGCTCTTCCAGTACAAGATGACCCACTTCGCCGTGAGCCTGACCTACGTGCTGGCGTTCTTCGGCAAGACGATCCTCATGGGGTGGGTGCAGGTCTTCTTCCGCTGGACGCTGCCGCGCTTCCGTTACGACCAGGTGATGCGGCTCGGGTGGACGAAGCTCCTGCCGCTCACGATCGTCAACATGATGGTCACGGGCATCATCGTGCTGGCCGTCGACTCGGCGCCCGCGGGGCTCGTCAGCGGTCTCCAGGTCGCGGGCGACGTCACCCACGCGCTCGTCGCCCTGGGCGGGTTCGCGGCGGTCGTGGCGCTGATCGCCGGCCTCCTCGAGCCGGTCGAGCGCCAGCGTACCGTCAACTCCACCTCTTCCCGGTTCACCGCCGCGGCGGGGGGCACCAAGGCGTCGCCGCAGCAGGCGTAGAGGAGGATCTCATGGCGAGAGCTACCCCCAGCAACACGTGGACGAAGCCGGCCGGCAGGCCGGTCGCTGGCAAGCCCATCCCGCGCCCGGTCCGGAGCGCCGACGTGCAGGCCTACATCCCCGAGATGGTCAAGGGCCTGGGGATCACGATGAAGCACTTCTTCAAGAACACGAAGGAGATGGTGCTTGGCCAGAAGCCCGACCCGGTGCTGCACGCGCTCGAGCCGGGCGTCACGACGATCAGCTACCCCGAGGAGAAGCGCCCCTACCCGGAGCGCTTCCGCGGCATCCACCGGCTCACGCTGCGCGAGGACAACTCGCCCCGCTGCGTCGCGTGCCTCTGCTGCTCGACGGCGTGCCCGGCGCAGTGCATCGCGATCGAGCCGGCCGAGTACCCCGACGGCGATCAGCGGAAAGGCTACGAGCGGTACCCGAGCAGCTTCGTCATCGACGAGCTCCGCTGCGTCTTCTGTGGCTTCTGCGTCGAGGCGTGCCCCGTCGACGCCATCCGGATGGACACAGGCCTCCACGCGGTGCCCTACGACTCGCGCGAGCAGTTCATCTACAGGCGCGATCTCCTCATGAGCCTCTCCGATCGCTCGGGCTCGCGGCTGACGGCGAACACGCGCCACGAGCCGGGCGATCCGACGCACCCTGGCCTCTCGCGCGACCACGCGGATCACTGAGCCGGCCTCGCCGGAGGCCCCTCGCCCGCGCCTGGTTCTGCTAGAAGGCCGGGTCATGGCGACGACGTACGGCTCCTTCGAGGCGGTCATCGGGCTCGAGGTCCACGCGCAGCTCCTCACCCGGACCAAGGCGTTCTGTGGCTGCGCGACCAGCTTCGGCGACCCGCCGAACACGCACACGTGCCCTGTCTGCCTCGGCCTCCCGGGGGCGCTCCCGGTCCTGAACCGCGAGGCGGTCCGGATGGCGGTGAGCGCCGCGCTCGCGCTCGGCTGCGCCGTCCAGGACAGCAGCGTCTTCGCGCGGAAGAACTACTTCTACCCCGACCTGCCGAAGGGCTTCCAGATCAGCCAGTTCGATCGGCCGCTCGCGCTGCGCGGCCAGCTCGAGATCGAGACCGAGGCGGGCAAGACGCGGGCGGGGATCACGCGCGTCCACATGGAGGAGGACGCCGGCAAGAACCTCCACGGCATCGGCGGCCTGTCGGTCGTCGATCTCAACCGCGCCGGCACGCCGCTCATCGAGATCGTCGGCGAGCCCGATCTCCGCTCGGGCGCGGAGGCGGCCGAGTACCTGAAGCGGCTGCGCGAGATCCTGATGTTCATCGGCGTGAACGACGGCAACCTCGAGCAGGGCAGCTTCCGCTGCGACGCCAACGTCTCGGTCCGCAAGGTGGGGGAGGCGAAGCTCGGCACGCGGACGGAGCTCAAGAACATCAACTCGTTCCGCTTCGTCGCCGAGGCGATCGACCTCGAGATCCGGCGGCAGATCGCGCTCATCGAGCAGGGCGGCCGCGTCCGGCAGCAGACCCGCGGGTACAACGCCGAGAAGAAGGAGACGTACCTCCTCCGCGACAAGGAGAACGAGTCCGGCTACCGCTACTTCCCCGAGCCGGATCTGCCGCCGCTCGTCGTGGACGAGGCGTTCCTCGCCGACGTGCGCGGCGCGCTCCAGGAGCCGCCGGTCGACAAGCGGCGCCGCTTCACCGAGTCGCTCGGCCTCACCCCGTACGCGGCGTCGGTCCTGACCGGGCACCCGCAGATCGCGGCGTTCTTCGAGGAGGCCGCGCGCCTCCACGGCGACGCCGTCAAGGTCGCGAACTTCGTCCAGGGCGAGGTGCTGCGCGACACCCGGACGACGGGGCTCTCCGCGACGTTCCCGGTCGCCCCCGGGCAGGTGGCCGCGCTGCTCCGCCTCGTGGACGAGGGCGCGATCAGCGGCAAGCAGGCCAAGGAGGTGTACATGGAGATGGCCGGTACGGACCGGGCGCCCGGCGACATCGTCCGCGACAAGGGCATGGCCGTGATGAGCGACGCCGCCGCGATCGAGGCCGTCGCCGCGTCGGTCATCGCCGCGAACGAGAAGCAGGCGGCGGCGTACCGCGCCGGCAAGACCGCGCTGTTCGGCTTCTTCGTCGGTCAGATCATGAAGAAGACGGGGGGCAGCGCGAACCCGGCCGTCGTGAACGACGTGCTGAAGCGACTGCTCGAGGGAGCTCCCGCCACGGGCGGGTGACGGCGCTTTCTCCGAGCGCAAGCGTGAAATAGGGTACCGCCGGCAGGCGCTCTCGGCGCGCGATCCGGGGCGCGCCCCGCGCCTCCGCCTCGCCGAAGCCCTGGTTGAACGATCGCCCCGAACGGGCAGGACATCCGACGCATGGTCAGCGCTCGTCCCCTCGACGCCCTCCGCTTCCCTCTCCGCACGGCCGGCTTCGTCGGCCTCACCTTCAGCATGTACGGCCTGCTCGAGGTCGACACCGCGATCTCGCCCGCGGCCGACCGCGAAGTGGTCCTCCACACATGGATGCGCCGGTATGGGCGCGCGCTCCTGAAGCTCTACGGACTCGATGCGCGTGCGGGCGGTCTCGTCCGTGATGAGCTCGCGGCAGGGCGCGCCGCAGGCGCGGCCGATCCGGTGGGCGCCGGGTATTGTCCCGGGCGCGACGCCGCTGGGCTCGGTCGGCTGTTCGTGATGAACCACCGCTCCGCGCTCGACATCATGATCACGCTCGCCTTCTTCGAGGCCACGGTCGTGAGCCGGGCCGACCTCGCCGGATGGCCGGTCATCGGCATGGCGGCGCGCCGCGTCGGAACGCTCTTCGTCGACCGATCCAGCAAGCGCAGCGGCTCTGCGGTCGTCCAGGCGATGTGCTCCGCGCTCAAGGGCGGCCGTGGTGTGATGGTCTACCCCGAAGGGACCACGTTCTCCGGAGATGAGGTGCGGCCGTTCCGCGCGGGCGGCTTCACCGCGGCGTGCCGCGTTGGCGCGGAGATCGTCCCTGTGGGGCTCGTGTACGGCGGCGCCGAGTCCTCCTACGTCGACGAGTCGTTCACGGCGCACATGGCCCGGGTGAGCCGTGCGCGACGTATCCCGGTGGCGCTCGAGGTCGGCGCGCCCATCGCCACGGTAGGCCAGGACGTCGGCGAGGTGCGCGACGAGTCACACAGGGCCGTCCAGGCGCTGGTCCACCGCGCCCGCGCGCGGCTCGCCGCCGACGGTTAGGCGCCGCGCTCTCTCCTGCGCCGCTGGCTTCTGCGATCGGCCCTCGCTACGATGCGGGCCGCCGGCGACCACATGGAGCGTGAAGGCAACCCTAGCGAGACCGCCATGACGTGGCAGGTCCTGAAGCCGCCCCGCGGAGGGGCGATCCATAATGAGCTGATGTTCCTGGCGGACGCGAGCGAGCAGCTCACCGGATCGCTTGACCCTCATACGATCCTCGAGCGGCTCGCGCGTCTGTCGGTGCCCTACCTGGCGGACTGGTGCACGGTCGATCTCATCGAGCGTGGCGCCGCGGACGCCATGGGCCTGGTCGGCTCCGTGCCGCCGCCTCCGCCGTCGTCGGACGGCGATTCCACGTTCGTGGCCGGGGCGGACGGGTTCGACCCTGCGCCCGTGGCGGGTATCTACGCGGCCCGGCGCCAGCGCGCCGCCGCGGACTCCGACCCGGCGGGCTCCGATCGCGCGGGCCATGCGGGCGCGACGCGGCAGCGGTTCTGCCGCGTCGCCGCGAAGCACGTGAACCCCGAGCGCGAGGGGCTCCTGCGCGCGATCTCGCCCGACGCCGAGGAGCGCCTCGGCATCGCCAAGGTGCTGCACAGCGGCGAGTCCGAGCTCTTGCACGAGCTCGATCGCGAGAAGAGCGACGAGGCCGCCGAGCGCGCCGCCGCGCTGGAGCAGCTCGGCACGCGGTCGGCGATGGCGGTGCCGCTCATCGCGCGCGGCCGCAAGCTCGGCGTGCTGTCGTTCGGCGTCTCGGAGTCGAACCGCATCTACTCCGCGGACGACCTCGTGCTCGCGGCCGAGCTCGCGCACCGCGTGGCGCTGGCGCTCGACAACGCCTACCTCTACCGGAAGGCGGAGGAGGCGCGCCACGCCGCGGAGCGGAGCGCGGACCGGGCCGCGTGGCTCTTCGCGGTGACGGCCGCGCTGTCCGACGCGATCACGCCGCCCGCGGTGCTCCGCGTGCTCGCGAGCGACGTCGTCGCGGCCGCCGGGGCGATGACCGGCGTGGTGGCGCTGCGCGCCGGGCTCGGCGGCGAGCTCGAGACGGTGCGCTCGACGGGTTACCTCGAGGCGCAGATCGCGCGCTTCAAGAGCTTCGACCTCGGCGCGGAGCTGCCGCTCGCGCGCGCGGTCCGGGAGCGGCAGCCGATCTTCCTCGAGTCGGAGGAGCGCTTCGGCGAGTTCGAGCCGGGCTTCGCGTCGTGCTGCGTCGCGACGGGCGAGCGCGCGTACGCCGCGATCCCGCTCTTCCTCGAGGGGCGCGTGCTCGGCGCCGTGGGGTTCGGCTTCTCGGCGCCGCAGTCGTTCTCCGAGGACGACCGGGCGTTCATGCTCGCGCTGGTCCAGCAGAGCGCGCAGGCGCTCGAGCGGGCGCGCCTCTCCGCGCTGCAGACGGAGGAGGCGATGCACCTCTCGCACGAGGTGCTGAAGCAGATGCCCGAGGCCATCCTCGTCACGGACGTCGAGGGCAACATCCGGTACTGGATGGGCGAGGCCGAGTCGATCTTCGGCTACCTGTCCGAGGAGATCGTCGGCAAGAGCATGGCGCTCCTCCACCGCGAGGACGTCCGCGAGGAGAGCACGGCCCGGATCCTCCAGCAGATCGAGGACGCGCGCACCTTCGTCGGCGAGGTCCCGTGCGTGCGGCGCGACGGCTCCGAGGTGCCGATCGAGATCACGGCGTACGCGGTCCACGACCAGGAGGGGCGCCCGCTGTTCCTCGTCGGCATCCACCGCGACATCACCGATCGCAAGCGGGCCGAGGAGGAGCGCGCCCGGCTGATCCGGGTGCAGGCGGCGCGGGCGGAGGCCGAGGAGGCGGCGCGGCGGTTCGCGTTCCTGGCCGAGCTCAGCACGGCGCTGGCCGCGTCGCTGGACTTCACGGCCACGCTCCAGTCGCTCGCGCGGCTCGTCCTGCCGGTGCTCGCCGATTTCTGCCTGATCGACATCGACGACGGCCTCGGCCTGCGCCACGTCGCGGCCGCGCACGTGAGCCCGCTGAAGGAGCCGCTGCTCCGGTACTTCCACCCGAGCCGGGTCGACGGCGAGCCGGGCCCCGTGGCGCGCGTGCTGCGCACGGGCCGGTCGGAGCTCTACGCGGACGTCCGCGGGGACGTGCTGCTGAACGAGGCGATGACGAGCGAGGAGGCCACGGCCAACCGGACGCTCGCGCCGCTCTCGTACCTCGTGGTGGCGCTCCGGGCGCGCGGGCGGATCCTCGGCGCGATCTCGCTCGTGTCGTCGGAGTCGGGCCGGTTCTTCGAGCGGTCCGACGTCGCCTTCGCGGAGGAGGTGGCGCACCGGGCCGCGCTCGCGCTCGACAACGCGCGCCTCTACCGTGAGGTGCAGGACGCCAACCGGCTGAAGGACGAGTTCCTCGGGACGGTGTCGCACGAGCTGCGGACGCCGCTCAACGCGATCCTCGGCTGGGCGAGGATGATGCAGGCGGGCTCGCTCGATCGGGTCGCGGAGACGCGGGCGCTGTCGGCGGTCGAGCGCAACGCCGAGCACCAGGTGACGCTGATCGACGAGCTGCTCGACGCGTCGCAGGTCGTGACGGGCACGCTGAAGATCGAGCGGCTCGCGGTGGAGCTGACGTTGCCGGTGCAGACGGCGGTCGAGTCGATCCTCCCGTCGGCCGCGGGCAAGGGCGTGGCGATCGAGACGAGGCTCGATCCGGAGGGCGTGTTCGTCGAGGGCGACCCTGCGCGGCTGCAGCAGGTCGTGTGGCACCTGCTCTCGAACGCGGTGAAGTTCGCGCGCCCTGGGGGGCTCGTGCAGGTGCAGCTCTCGCAGGACGAGCGCTTCGCTGAGGTCAAGGTGATCGACGACGGCGAGGGCATCTCGGCGGACTCGCTCCCGCACGTCTTCGAGCGCTTCCGGCAGGAGGACAACAGCGGCGCGCGCCGGCACGGGGGGCTCGGGCTGGGGCTGTCGATCGTGCGGCACATCGTCGGGCTGCACGGCGGCATGGTGCGCGTGACGAGCGCCGGCCCCGGGCGCGGGACGACGTGCACGGTGCAGCTGCCGCTCTCGACGGGCGCGACCGCGACGGCGCTCACGAACGCGGGTATCGCGCCGGACCCGCGCAACCCGTTCCCGCGGCTCACCGGGGTGCGGGTGCTCATCGCGGACGACGATCCCGATACGCTGGCGATGCTCTCGGCGGTGCTGCGGCGCTGCGGGGCCGAGGTCAGCACGGCGACGTCGAGCAACGAGGCGCTGAAGCTGCTGGAGACGTCGGAGCCGGCGCTGCTCGTTGTCGACATCGGGATGCCGGGGGAGGACGGGTACTCGCTGATCCGGCGGGTGCGGGATCTGCTGCCGCGCAAGGTGGGGCGCACGCCGGCGCTGGCGCTGACGCCGTACGCGCGAACCGAGGACCGGGTGCGGGCGCTCGCGGCCGGCTACCAGATGCATGTGCCCAAGCCGATCGAGCCGATCGAGCTGGCGGCGGCGGTGAAGTGCCTGGCGACCGGGCTGATGCCTTGGTCCCGAGACGACTGACGGGGGATCCGGGGGGCACGCGCCGGGGTGGGGGTGTGCGCGGCAGCGCGCGGGGGGCGCTGGCCATCCGCCAAGACTGGGGCGGGGGAGCTTGCGCATGAAACACCGCCCGGCATGTCTCACTTCGGGCCCTGCCTTCTGAGACGTTTCGTTGCGCGCCACATAAGGCGCGCCTGGGACGTGGTGCCTGCTGGGACCTTATGGCACCTCGTTCGGTGCTCCAGCGCGCCCCCCGCGCGCTGCCGCGCACACCCCCACCCCGGCGCTCACCGCCTTGGCACCCGTTGGATAAGAAAAGGGGGGCGCTCCGCGACTCGCTCCGGCTCCGAGATGTCGAGGTGCTATGGGCGCGAGATCGGCGGAGATATGATGTTGAAAATCTGACGCCCCTGATCGGAATGCGTCGTTCTCCACGCGTGGCGCGTCGCGATACATGCCTTGAGCGAACATGTCGGCGCACACCTGAGAGCGCGAAACGTCTTCAGTACGAGCGCTTAAATCTTCTGGCGAAGCCAGCGCGTGAAGGGGGCAAGGAAGGTCTGTTTCCAGTGGACGTTGAAGTACACGTCCGCTTCGCCGAGCTCGGGGTTGTGATCGATGGTGACCGATGCGGCACGATCGAAGAGGCCGGCGGTGTCGAACATGGCGGGGCCGAAGCCGGTGCCCTCGACGTAAATGAGCACATCGCCGCGGAAGGCGGAGAGGTTTGACGTGTGGCTCGAGTCGCGTCCTGAGAGCCCGCAGGCGAGATCGCGGACGGCGGCCAGGGAGCCGTAGTTGTCGAAGAGGGGGCCCACGAGCTCGAGCCGGGACTGGTCGCTATAGACGAGGCTCTGGGTCTCGAAATCGGCGACGGTGCGCACGAACGACGGCGTCGGGGCGAGCGCGCCTGGAGGAGGCGGGGCGCCGAAGACGAGCAGCATGGCGAGCTGGTTGGTCGTGCCCGGGGGGAAGATGGGCAGAGGAAACGCGCCCTGAGGATCGGCGGCGGCGCCGCGCAATGCGAGCCCGAGGACGGCGATGCTGGGATCGTAGGTCGAGCCCGCGGCGAGCGCCCCTTCGAGGTTGCTGCAGATCACGTCGTTGTGCGCGGCGATCTCCGGATCCTCGGTGTAGAAGGTGCCCTCGTAGAGAAACACGCCCGAGAAGGCGCGGGGCGCGCGATTGACGAGCGCCATGGCCGTGTTGGAGCCCGCGGAGAATCCGCCGATGACGGGCCGCGCGCCGGGGTTCTGCGAGCGCACGAGCGCGAGAGCGAAGAGCCCGTCGTTCGAGAGGGTGTCGAAGCTCCAGTCGGCCATCACGCTGCAATCGGCGGCGCCAGACTCGCACGCGCCGGGCGGGAGCTCGGTCCTCCGCTGGTCGACGAGCCAGACGTCGTGGCCGGCCATGGCGAGCTCGCCCGCAGCGGACTTCGCGTACCGCCCGGACTCGCTGATTTCGTAGAATTCGCCCGGAAATGTGAAGGGGCTGAAGAGGATCACGGGCTCGCTGCAGCCGTGGCCGGCCCCGCGCTTGCTCACGTGGATGATCGAGAATCGATCGAGGGGGCTGTCCCCGGCGTCTACTTCGTAGACCACCCTCTCGAGCAATGGATGCGGTCGCGTGACCTCGACCGAGGCGATGTCGTACGCGCCAAAGGCGCTGCCCGCGAGAAATCCTAACCATCCCAGCATAGGCGCTTCCCTCCATGGGAACGGGGTGAACACCACGATGTTCACCGTGGTGCTTCGAGCGGCGGTCGCTGCTCGAAGCATCCATCTTCCGCTCGCGCTCGCCCGGACGCTTGTATGAAATGGACGGAAGCGTGCGCGTTGCCGCGTGGTGATGCTGGTGAAGTGTGGTGATGTGTGCGATGCGGCAGCTTGGATAACGCGAGGCGCACGTCCCCCGTCGTCCACCCTGCCGAACCCCTGGGAGCTCGGCCTCAGCGGCCTCGGCGAGGGCGGCGGACCTGCACCGACCGTCGCCGGCCTCCGAGAGGGGCCAGCGCGTGGCGCTTGATCCACATAGTATACCCCCCTATACTATGAGCGTGCACACGGTCGAGAACAAGAAGAAGCTCATCGCTCGTGTCCGGCGGATCCGTGGGCAGCTCGAAGCGGTCGAGCGGGCCCTCGAGGGCGAAGCGGGTTGCTCGGAGGTCCTGCAGACGGTGACCTCGGCGCGTGGCGCGCTGAACGGCCTCGTGGGCGAGCTCATCGAAGGTCACATCCGTACGCACGTCATCGACGGGGAGCGTGCAACGGCGCCTCAGCGGGAGGCCGCGGACGAGCTGGTTCAGATCGTCCGCGCCTATGTGAAGTGAAGGAAGCAACGATGAGCGACTCCACGGGATCCGATCAGCTCGCCCAGTTTCGACACGCCCACGACCACGGCGCCGCCGCGTCTTCGCACGAAGCCAGGACCCGGTGGGTCGTTGCGCTGACCTTCGCCATGATGGTGGCGGAGCTCGTGGTCGGCTATGCGACGAACTCGCTCGCGCTCACGGCCGACGGTTGGCACATGGCCACGCATGCGGGCGCGCTCGGCATGGCGGCCTTCGCGTACTGGTTCGCGCGCAAGCAGTCCGGGTCGAGCGCCTTCTCCTTCGGGACAGGCAAGGTGCACGCCCTCGCCGGGTACACAAGCGCGGTCGTGCTTGCGCTCATCGCGCTCCTCATGGTCGTCGAGTCGCTGCGCCGTTTCCTCCATCCCGAGTCGATCGCCTTCTCCGAGGCGCTTCCCGTCGCCGTCGTTGGCCTCGCGGTCAACCTCGTCAGCGTGAAGCTCCTCCACGCCGACGATCACCATCATGAGGCGCACGACGACCACTCCGACCACGATCACCACGACCATGACCATGGCGATCACGACGACGAGCACGCCCATGGCCACGACCACCACGGGCACGACCACAACTTGCGTGCGGCGTACTTCCACGTCCTCGCGGACGCGCTGACCAGCGTGCTCGCGATCCTCGCCCTCCTCGGTGGGCGCACCTTTGGCTGGACGTTCCTCGACGCCGCGATGGGCATCGTCGGCGGGCTCGTCATCGCGAAGTGGAGCTACGGACTCTGTCGACAGGCGGCCAAGCAGCTGCTCGACGTCGTCCCTTCCGAGTCCCTTGCTCAGCGCATCCGCGATCGAATCGAGTCGACCTTCGCAGGGGCGAGCGTCGTCGATCTCCACCTGTGGGACATCGGTCCAGGCGCGCGCGCCTGCATCGTTTCGGTCGCGGGACCGAGCCCTCAGGCGCCTTCCGCCTACCGTGATGCGCTCGTCCCGATCGCGAGCCTCCAGCACGTCACGGTCGAGGTTCACCCGCTCTCTGTCGGTGACGCGCGGAGGGGCTCATGAATTTCAGCGCGATCTTGCTCCTCGCGCTCGGGCTCGCGATGGACGCGACGGCTGTCGCGGCGGCACGAGGGCTGTCAGTCCCGGTGATTCGGGCGCGCCATGTCCTGCTCGTCGCGGGGTTCTTCGGCGGCGCTCAGGCCCTGATGCCCGTCATCGGCTGGCTGCTCGGAGCGCGGATCGGTCCGCGCGTGCAAGCGTGGGACCACTGGATTGCGTTCGTACTGCTCGCGTTTATCGGTGGAAAGATGCTCTGGGAAGCCCGCGGCGACAACAGCGGCGAGGGCGAGACCACGGCCGATCCCTTCGCGTGGAGCTCGATGTTCGTGTTGGCGATCGCCACGAGCATCGACGCCCTCGCCGTGGGCATCACACTGCCGATGTTGAACGCCCCGTTCGCGATCTCCGTCGTGACGATCGGCGTCGTCACGGCGCTTCTCAGCGCAGCGGGGCTCTTCGCGGGACGGCGGTTCGGGGCGATGCTCGGCAAGCGTCTCGACGTCGCTGGGGGGGTCGTTCTCATCGGCCTCGGGGTCAAGATTCTCCTCGAACACCTCATGGTGTCTTAGGCGTGTCCCCGCAGGCCGCGCCCGCCAGGCTCCGAGTGCACAGGGACGAGGCGAGTTTGAGTTGCGCCGCAGCGCTCGCTCAGATCGACAGCGCGATCGGCGAGCGCGTCCGCGCGCTGGCCGCTGCGTCGCTGTGCGGCGCGCCCCAGCCGCGGCCCGGCGCCTTGGCAGCCGCGCTGACGCCGAACGCGCGCTGCAAGAACGACGTGCTCCGCGCACAGGCGAGCAAGTCGCTCGGCCGGATGGCAGGCAGGCCGCGGTGCAGCTGCCGTACGAGCAGCAGAGTGTAGAGATCCATGTAACGCTCGACCATGCGGGCAGCGGAGTAGCGCTGGAGCGTGACCTTCCGGCCGTACCGACCCATCCGCGCGGCGAGCGCGGGGGTGTCGCGGAGCTCCGTCAGCCTGGCCGCGAGCGCCTCGGCGTCCCCGGAAGGCACGAGGAAGCCCGTGTATCCGTCGGTGAGGGCCGTGGGCACGCCGCCCACGGCGGTCGCGACGACGGGGAGCCCGGCCGCCATCGCCTCGAGGACGGCGAGCGGCAGGCCCTCGGAGGTGGAGGAGACGGCGAACGCGTCGAGCGCCGCGAGCACCTGGGGCATGCGGTGCCGCCTGCCGACGAACAGCGCGCGCCCGGACAGGCCGAGCTCGTGCGCGAGCGCGACGAGCCGCGCGCGCTCCGGGCCATCTCCGACGAGGAGCAGCCGCCCGTCCTCCGGCAGCGCCTGCGCGGCCGCGCGCAGGAGCAATGCGTTATTGTTCACGGCAGCGAGGCGCGCCACGCACCCGAGCACCCAGGCCTGCTGCGAGATGCCGAGCTCGGCCCGGACACGGGCCCGGGCCACCGGATCGGGCGCGAACCGCGATAGATCGACGCCGCTGGCGATGACGTGCAGCTTCTCGGCGCTGACCTCGCCCTGGCTGACCAGGGTCTCGGCGGTCGGCCGCGAGACCGCGACGTGGGCGTCGACGAACGCGGCGGCGGCGCTGTGCAGCCATCGCCGGCCTCGCAGATCCTCCGAGGCGCCGTGCTTCGTGTGGATGACGGGGACGCGGTGGAGCCAGCCCGCGGGCGCGGCATAGACGAGCGGCAGCTGGTCGTGCACATGGACGAGCGACGACCCTCTCGCCCTGAAGAACGCGACGAGCCGGGCGGTCATGCTCACGTCAAAGCCGCGGCGCTTCGGCAGGAGCTGCACCTCGACGCCGCGCCGCCGCAGGTGCTCCGCCAGCGGGCCGTCCGGCTCATCGGCGATGGCGATCACGGTCACGTCGTGGCCTGCAGCGCGCTGGAGCACCGCCAGATCGACGACCACCCGCTCGGCGTCGCCGGCCTTCAAGCTGCTCACCACATGCGCGATCGCGAGCTTCCATGGAAGCCCCGCCCTGCTCCGGTCGCGGTCTCCCACGCCGTAAATGTCACGAAGATCCATGTCTCCCCCCTCGAACGAATGGAATCGTGTCGACGCGCGCTGCTCGTCCAGCGTGCCTGCGTTGCCTGGCTTCTCAAGGCGTGATCTGGCTTCTCCGATCGGCGGAGCGGCGCTGCGCTCCCTGACCGATGCAGCGAAGCGATGATGGACGAGCGTCCTGGGCTTGAGAACCGTGAGCGCCGCAGTACGCCGAGGCCGATGCGCGGCGGACAGTAGGAAAGTTGATTGGTGTGGAATATAGGCCGAACCAGGAATGTGGCAATACAAAACTGTGATGAATGGTAAGACGGCGGTGCGTGAGGATTGTTGCCCAGGCCGGGCCGCGCGCCGTGCGCTCGCTCCGGCTGGACGGGATCCGTCCGCGACTTCTAGCCTCGGCGCGAGTGTCGGGTTTCTTCCGGGGCCGCGTACGGCTTTGTCCTGCAGAACCGGCGCCTGGCGATGGAGAGGCATTGAAGAGGGGGTGGGGGCGCTCCTCGACGGCGGGCAGGTTCACGCGTCATCGCTCCCGTCGCGGTCAGTCAGGTGCCGGCGATCGACCTGCCTCCAGGCATGTGAGATTGGCGACGTGGCATGTTGCGTGACGCGTCAGCGGCAGAAGAGGAACCTGCAGTTCCCGGATGCGCACTGGTTGTCCTTCGTGCACGCCGCTCCCCGGCCGCGCTTGTTGACGCACTCGC
Source organism: Sorangium sp. So ce726 (assembly GCF_051521405.1). Taxonomy (NCBI): domain Bacteria; kingdom Pseudomonadati; phylum Myxococcota; order Polyangiales; family Polyangiaceae; genus Sorangium; species Sorangium sp. So ce726. The sequence goes on from NZ_CP150349.1 coordinate 744,261, forward strand.
CCTCGTTGGTACCCCACCCGCAGAACTGGCCCGCTGCGCAGTGCGCGTCGGAGCGGCAGAGGCACGTCTGGGTGAGATCGCCGCAGCGGTTGCTGGGGCACTCCTCGTTCACACGGCACCCCTGGCCGATGGCCTTCGATCCGGGCGTGTAACAGAAGCCCGCGCCGGCGATCAGCCCGCCACAATGGCCGGAGGCGCACTCGCTGTCGCGCGTACACAGCTGATGCTCGGCCTTCTTCGGCTCGCAGGCGTTGTCGCCGCCGACCCCGGGCGTCTTGAGCGCGCAGCGGAGGCCGCTGCCGCAATCGGCGTCGTCGTTGCAGACGCAGCGGCCCGGGATCGCGTTGCAGGCGACGGCCGTGCACTGGCCGCTCTCGCACTCCTCATTGAACCGGCAGCTCCCGCCCAGCACCTGATATCCAGGGCAGTAGGCCGCGCCGCACTTCGTGGGATAGGCAGACTCCCGCTCCTCCGCCGTCGCGAAGGGCGCGATGCCGCTCTCGTCGAGATCGGCGGCGGGATCGGCCATCCCGGCCCGCGGCCCCTGGGCGCGCTCCCACATGCGAAGGAAGGACTCGGTCGAGGATCTCAGGCCGGTCGTGTCCACGCCCAGGCGATCGAGATCGGCCAGGAGGTCGGGCAGCATCCCCTCGTGGGCCAGGCCCTTCTCGTCGAACGCCGTCCCCAGGGGGCCGGGCCCCTGCGCGCGCTGCTCCCAGGCCTGGCAATCGGCCTCTGCCTGGAACGCCGCCGAGCAGGCGCCGTCCTCGCCGAAGCGCGGCCGGGTCTGCTGGATGAAGCCGTTGAGATCTGCCCCGAAGGCCATGGGGACCTTCAGGCCGAGCCGCCCATACTCGTACGCCTGCGCAAAGGAGCGCGACGAGCCCTGACAGCTGTTCTCGACGGAGCTGCGGCTGTACTGTCGGGTCTCGTCGTGCGCGGTGCGCAGGCCGAAGATGCCGCCGGTCTGCCGGAGCATCCGGATCACCCGCGCCGGCGTGGACTTCTCCTTTTCAGCCACCGCCGGGGCCATGATCTCCCGGAAGTGACCGTGGGAGATGTAGATGGGATAATAGTCGCGCGCCCGCGCCAGCTCGAACACCCGATCCACGCCGCGCTCCGAGAGGTGCGCGACGTCGAGCAGCATCCCCCGGTCCATCATCTCGCCGACGAGCGCCTCGCCGAGGGGCGTCAGCCCGCGCACGTTGCGGCAGCTCGCGTCGACATCCATGCCCAGCGTGATCCCCGCGAGGGTGGCGCCGCAGTCGGTGTCGATGAAGCAGTTCTCGGTGTACTGCGCGAGCTGGAAGATCGGGTTGTGCAGCGCCGCCCCGCCAAAGGCGTTGTCGACCTGGTGCACCGGCTGGAGCGTCCGGACCCCCAGGGCGTGGTACCTGGCGAGCTGCGCGCGCATCTTCGCCGCGTCGACGTCTCGGCCGAACAGGTGGCTGGCCTCGATGGACAGCACCACCGCCAGCTTGCCCGCGCCGATGATCTGCCGGGCGTGCGCCGGCGAGAGCGCGACCTCCATCCAGCCGGCGTTGCGAGCGGCCAGCGCGTGGGTCATCTGGATCTGGAGATCGACATCCACCATCTCGTCGCACGCCCGCTGCCGGTTCTGCTCCGGAAGGATCGAGCAGAGCCAGTCGTAGCTCACCGCCGACATGACGATGAGGCTCAGCCCGCGATCGTGGGCCGCGCGCAGCCAGCTCACGTGACCCTGCTGGTGAGCGATGGTGTCCCAGCGCGGCCACCCCTCGGAGAAGCGCTTTCGCTCGAGGTGGAGCCCTGTGTCGCCGCTCGTCCCCTCCGTCTGGCCGATCACCTCCGAGCCGCCGATGCCGCCGCCCAGGCCGAGCAGCGCTGACAGCGCGCCGCCGCTGGCCAGATCGAGCATCGTCGACTGAGGGCAGTGGTCCAGGAGCCCGCTGAGGCCCTGTTGAACGCGCGCGTGATCGCTCCCTGGACTGCCGCCGTCGCAATCGTCCAGGGCGCCGGCGCCGTCGTGCTTGCCGTGGAGCCATCCACCCCCGAACGCCTCCTCCGACATCATGTGGAAGTGCAGGTCCGCGAACCCGCTCACCGGCGCTCCGCCGAGCGGCGCCGGGGAGGGGACCGGGAGCGCCGCGGCGGCGCCGGCTTCCGTCGTGGCGCTTGCGGAGAGGCCGAGCGAGGCAGAGAGCGCGAGATCGTCCGGCGCGCCCTGTTCGCCGGGAGGCGAGGGAGTTCCCGGGTCGCACGCGGACGTCGTGAGCGCGAGGGCGGCCAGGGCCGCGGTCGCGAAGAAGCGCGGCCAGCGCCGGCGGCGCGCTCGGGGCGCCGGGCCAGGTCGAGTCGATAGCGCGCGTGTCAGGCAATCGTCGGGGCAGGTCATGGATGTCGCGGTCCGGGGGTTCGGTCGTGGGGGTTCCAGGCGATGAGGGCGCCTGGTTAGCTGGGGTATACCCTGCCGTATTTTCAAGCGGTGAACCGGGCCCGCGCGGCGCGTGGCGGGTTTTGTCAGCGCCTGGCGCGTTTTGTCGCCTTCGCCTCCGGCCCGGAGGCAGCTAATCCACGCAACGATGGGAGACCGCGAGCCGCTCCGCGAGCGGGCACGGCGGCCGACCGCGTCACGTCCGCTCATCTCGGCCGATCAGGCCGTCGGGGTTGATTCAATGACAGCTCTCAGGTCCATGCTGATACGTCAGCTCATCCAATCACGAGACGCCCTCGCGGATCCCAGGCGCGCGGGGCGACTCCCGCTCCTCCTGTGCCTGGGCATCGTCGCATCGGCCTGCGCGGGCGGCGCCGACGAGCCGAGCGAGCCGAACGAGCCCATCGGAAGCGTGCAACAAGCGCTCTGCTCCGCGGACGACGTGGGCTGCCAGAGCGGCGCCCCGAGCTGGCCAAGGTGGTCTCAGCAGCCCGATCGGCCGGACCCCGTCTTCGAGGAGTTCGAGACCGGCTCGGGCGCCGCGAGCGCGTCGAGCAGCGCCAGCAGCGCGTCGAGCAGCGCCAGCAGCGCAAGCGGGGCCGGCGGAGGCTCAGGCTTCGAGTTCAAGCCCAAGGCGTGCGACCCGAACCTGCTCGGCAAGATGCCGGAGAACCCCAACCCGAAGGGCGCCGACCTCCAGAACATCACGACGAACTTCCACGTCCTGCAGTCGATGCAGCTCCTCTCGTCGATCATCAACAAGACGGCCGAGGCGATCAACGCCGCCGACACGGAGCCGGTCGCGGACGCGGACAAGGGCAAGTGCATCTGCACCCAGCGCGTGGCCGCCGGGTGTCTGGACGTCATCCAGAAGAGCAAGACGACCTACGAGGAGTGCTCCGACTTCTGCGACCCGGTCACGACGCCGACGAACACCTGCAGCACCGGCGTGCTCGTCTGGCTCTCCAACGACGTCCAGCAGACCGAGGCGGGCAAGTACAAATGGGCCTTCAAGGCGGTCAAGTGGCTCGACAAGATGGCCGGCGAGATCTCCGACGGGCGCTTCGCCGACTTCCTGGAGCAGGCCGGCGGCGAGCTCGAGAACGCGACGGAGCTGCTCGCGAAGATCCAGTGTTATATCGACCTCTACACCGAGGGCTACCACCTCGGCAGCTACTCCGAGCAGCGGCCCGATCTGCACATGTGCATCCCCTGGGCCGGCCATGGCGCGTACGCCACGATGGTCGAGAGCGGCGACGGCAAGTGGGGCATCGGCGGCCGCTACACGTCGCATAACCTGAGCGAGGAGCGGCGCGCCCAGATGCGCACCGGCGGCTTCGCCGTGACGGCGTTCGGCAAGACGTTGAGCATCCTTCCGGGGACGGAGTTCAACATGCAGCTCGACGGCTACAAGTGGTTCAACCGCGAAGCCCCCCTCGGCATCGCGGCCTTCGGCCACTCGGGCGGCGGGGGCTTGAGCCTCTCCGCCGCCAAGAAGAACGGGGTCTTCTACCTCGCGGACGAGGATCAGACCGAATCGCTCGACACCGATCACGACGGCCGGGTGTCTCCGCAGGAGTTCCTCATCGGGACCTACATGCCGTTCTCCTACACGGCGGACTACACGCCGAGCGGCGCTCCGAGCCCGGCCACCTGGCCCAGGGACGCGGCGGAGCCGGTCGAGGACTGGGAAGGGCGCTCCGCCGCCATCATGGCCGCTGCGCTCAACCTGGATATGCGGATGAAGCCGATCGAGAAGGAGCTGACGAAGATCCCGCTCCCCCCGGTCCCCGGCGCGTTCCTCATCCCGTACTTCCGGCTCGGCGCCGGGGTCAAGTGGTACGACGAGGCCTATTTCATGCGCAAGCGCCTGCAGGAGGCGCTCAACAAGCACACGAACCACAAGATCGGGGATGTCGATTTCGGTCGCGACATGCACCCGTTCCAGGCGCCGGACGTGACCGGCGAGGCGGGGACGGAGGTCTCGGTGAAGCCGGAGATCGGCGCGAAGCTCTTCCTCGGCGTGCCGCTCGGCAAGCGGCTGAAGGTCGGCGTCGAGGCGAGCATCGGCTTCTCCGTGGATCTCAGGCCGAGCGGCTCCGGCGGCGTCGTCGATCTCAACACCTCGCTCGAGCGGGCGCTCGTGAACAGCAACCCCGACGAGGACCTCGAGTGCAAGCCCGTCTTCAACCACAAGGATCAGACGTACTGCTCGAACCGGCTGGTCGAGGAGTCGGAGCTGAACCTCGGCTGCTCCCCGCTCGACACCAACAACTCCTGCTGCCTCACCTTCATCACCGGCGGCCGCGCCTGCATCGACGACTGGACGGGGATCACCGAGGAGTGGTGCGACTCTGGCAAGCTCTCGTACGAGCTGTTCGCCACCTTCATGAAGGAGAAGCAGGCCAAGCTGCTCAAGAGCGCCTTCAAGCAAGGCTTCACCGCCAAGTGGAACGCGAACAAGACCTGTGACGAGTGTGACAGCGACGGCACCTGCGTGACCGACGTGCGCAGCGACGATCTCCGCGACATCTCGGGCTGCCAGAAGCACGGCGTCTGCTGCCTCCCCGTGGCGTCGTCGCCCTTCGGTCTGGCCGGGTCGCGCGCCCTCACGAACGGCAGCTACGCGCAGGCCCGCTTCCTCCAGGCCGGCGATCTGGCCTATGACGCGGCCACCCGGATGCTCTACGTCGCGGATCGGACCGCCGTGCGCCGCATCGACCTGACGAGCGGCGCGGTGACCACGATCGCGGGGTCGACCTCCGCGGGCACCGCCGATGGCGTGGGCACCGCCGCGCGGTTCAACACCCTCTCGGGCATCACGCTCCACGACGGCGCCCTCTACCTCGCGGATCGCGGCAGCCGCACGATCCGCAAGCTCACGCTGAGCAACAACCAGGTCACGACGATCGCCGACCGCACGGTGGTCGGCACGCCGCGTGACGTGGCCGTGGTCGGAGGCCACCTGTACGTCACCGACAGCGCGAACCGCACGCTGATCTGGATCGATCTGGCGACGGGCGCGAACATCGCGGTCGCCGGCAAGGCGCCCTTGTCCGGGAACGCCGACGGCGTGGGGACGACCGCGCGCTTCGCCGAGCCGGCCGGCATCGTCGCCGACGGGCGCGGCAACCTCTACATCGCCGACGCGTTCAATCACTCGCTGCGCCGGTACGAGATCGCGACCTCGATGGTCACCACCGTGGCAGGCAACGGCGCCGCGGGCTCCGCGGACGGCGTCGGGACGGCCGCCCGGCTCACCTCGCCGCAGGCGCTGGCGATCGACGGCGCTGGCAGCGTGTTCATCGGCGAAGGCAACAGGCCTGGTCGAATCCGGCGCTTCGACCCGGCGCTCGGCGCCACGGCCACGGTCGCCGGCGCGCCTGGCACCGTATGGCAGGACGGCCTGGTCACGACGGCCGTCTTCGAGCTGCCCGGCGGCCTCGCCGTGCTGCCGTCGGGCGACATCTATGTGAGCGATACGCTGCCGTATACGGTCCGCAAGCTCGGGAGCAACTGCGACGCATCGGTCCCGGGAGCCGTCGTGTACGACGTCACGGAGTCCGAGTGCCCCGGCAACTTCGGTGCGTACCGCTGCGTGACCGAGACCCGGAGCGATGTCGTCGACTGGAGGGGCCCCGGCTGCCACCCGCTCCAGGCCGGCTTCCAGTCCGCGTGCGGCTGCACGTCGAACGCCGACTGCGCGAGCGGCGAGACCTGCGACGCCGTGAAGAAGCTGTGCACCGCGGGCGGCGCGCCGGTCCCCTGCCTGTGCAGCGGGGAGCCGAACCCGAGCTGCGCGAGCGAGCCAGGCCGCACGTGCGTCGAGGGCGCGTGCACCCGCCGCTGCAACTACGATTCTTCCACCGCGGACACCGTCTGCGGCTACGGTCAGGTCTGCACGCCCGACGGCGCGTGCGCGCCGCAGGCCGGCGCCCAGTACGCCGAGCAGGTGATCTGGGGCCTCAGGAACCCCGAGGCGCCCGCCCACGCGATCGCCACCTACGGCATGAGCGAGATCGAGCTGATCGCCGCGCTCAACGCGGGCATCCACGTCGGCCTCGAGTTCAAGCTCTTCAAGAAGCCGAGGAAGTTCACGCTGTGGGACTGGCGCCGATCCTGGGATATCGGCTCGGTCGCCAAGGCCAAGTTCCAGCCAGGGCTCGAGGCGACGTACCAGTGGGACAGCACGTCGCTCGGCGAGGTGACGAACTACCAGAAGGAGGAGGTGACCCGTTACGCGGCCATCACGTCGGAGACCGCCGACTTCCTCTCGTGGTGCAAGGACGAGATGCCGCTCTACGCGGAGGACCCGCTGCCCCCCACCACGGACGACGTGAAGGCCAGCGTGCAGGAGGTCATCGACTTCGGCTTCGCGCTGGGAGAGCAGGTGTCCACGATGGAGAACCTCTGCATCGACGGTCGGCCCATGATGGACTGGCTGCAGGACAAGGACGCGCTCGCCGAGACGTTCGTGACCGGGACCTGCTCCTACGTCGGACCGGTGAGCGGCTTGCGTGGCAACCTCAATTTCCCGTGTCAGGAGGCGCACCTGTACCTGCTGATGCACTGGGGCTGCCTCGACACGCAGCGCTCCCCCGTCTCCAACCAGCTGCGGCTCGGCGACTTCAGCGGCGCCGTCGTCAACAACCCGACGCCCACGTTCGATCTGACCAAGATCCTGTACGACACGAGCAACGGGCTCGAGGCGTTCAACCTGGTGCGCCGCAGCGCCCTGGCCGAGACGTGGCTCGCCGAGGTGGAGGCGTGCTTCGACGACCACTCCGAGGACACCGTGCCTTGCACGTGCATGGACGACGCGGATTGCACGACCGGACCGGGGCAGACGTGCGTGAGCGGGACGTGCCAGGGCCCCGAGGACGACGTCATCCAGTGCTCCGTCGTGAAGAACGCGGGCGTGACCGTCGAGCGCTGCTGCGGCGACGGCGTGAAGCAGGCGTCCGAGCAGTGCGACGACGGCGACACGCAGAGCGGAGACGGCTGCTCGTCGAGCTGCCTCCTCGAGACGAAGGGCGCGTGTTGCCGGTCCCAGACCTGCACCGATCTCGGCACGGGCGGCATCGGCTCCAGCGCGAGCTGCCGTGAGGCCGGCGGCTACTTCGTGAGCGGCTACAGCTGCGCGCAGATCGACGCCTGCGGGGCCGAGCCCATCGGCTCGTGCACGGAGCCCGACGGCACCTGCCACACGCCGACCTACGAGGCGCAGTGCGACGCGGTGAGCGGCGTGTTCACCGCCGGCGGCCGCTGCGAGAACGCGCCGGAGCGGCTGGAGATCCAGCCCGGCAGCGCCGGCGTCGACGCGACCATCACCAGCCTGAGCTCGGGCGCCGGGACCAACAACGGGAATTCCCCGAACCTGACCGCGGGGCTGTGGACGTCCAGCGACGTCAAATACACGAACCGGAGCCTCTTCCGCTTCGATCTGTCGACCATCCCGGCGGGCTCCACGATCGAGCGGGCGCGCCTCAGCCTCTACGCCGATCCCGGCGCGCGCCTCTACGGCCAGGGCACCTCGAACGGCCTCTCCCCGGGGCACGCGACGCTCGGCGGCTCCAACGCCTTCCTGCTCCAGCGCGTCACCTCGGCGTGGCAGGAGAACACCGTGACCTGGGCCAACCAGCCCACGACCACGACGCTCAACCAGGTGCTCCTGCCGCAGAGCACGTCGGACGTTCAGGACTACGAGCGCGTCGACGTGACGGCGCTCGTGCGGGACATGCTGAGCGCGCCCGCGAACAACCGCGGCTTCCTGATGCGGCTCCAGGACGAGGTGGTGAAGTGGCGAGAGGTCTCGTTCACGTCGAGCGATCACGCGAACGCCGCGCGGCGCCCCAAGCTCGAGGTGGTGTTCCGGAGGCCCTGAACGCCGGCGCGATAGGGCGGGGCGCAGATACGAAGCCGCGCCCCGCTCTCGACCTTTGGTTTTGATCGACACTCAAGAAGGATTGGAGATGATGAGAAGCTCATTCAGAATGTTTGCAGGCGTCGCTGGCGGTCTCCTCATGAGCATGGCGGGGGCGTCGGCGGCGCTGGCCCAGGTCGCCCCGCTGGACACCAACCATGTGGTGATCATCGACCGGTCCGGCAGCATGTACGGCGACCGCATCGAGCTCGCGAAGAAGGCGGCCAAGATCTACTGGAACACGCTCATATCGAGCAACGTGCCAGCGTCGCAGTCGTTCACCGAGCTGCTCGGCGTCGCGAGCTACTCCGACACCTCGTCGGTCACGTACCCCATGACGGCGCTGCCGGCGTCCGGCCTGGACACGGCGGTCGAGGCGCTCGTCGCCGACGGGTCGACCTCGATCGGGGCCGGCCTCCAGGAGGCGCTCGACATGCTGGTCTCCGAGAGCCCGACCAAGAGCGCGCGAGAGTGCGTCATCCTGCTCTCCGACGGGCAGCACAACACGCCGCCGGCCCCGAGCGACGTCTACGCGGACTATTTCAGCCGCGTGGACGAGGTCCACTCGATCGCGCTCGGGTCGGGGGCGGATGAGGCGATGATGAGCGACATCGCGGCGAACTACGGGTTCTCGCCAGGGCTCTACCTGCGCGCCGACAGCGACACCGCGGTCGATCAGCTCGAGCTGATCGGCGCGTTCAACCGCATGGCGAACGATTGCCGCGATGGCGGCATGATCGACCAGGGACTGACGCAGATCCCGCCTCCGTCGCCTTCGTCGCCGCTGTCGTTCGCGTGCGCGGACACGCTGGTCTCGGCGGCGCAGATCGTGGATTTCACGATGATCTTCGTCGGGGCGGCCGCGCCGGAGGTCTACTTGCTTCCTCCGTGGGATCAGACGTCCGAGATCACCGAGGCGAATTTCGCCGCGTCTGGCTCCGACCTGACCTTCTTCTCGGCCGAGAACTTCAAGCGCTTCTCCCTGAACCTGACGCAGGCGTACGAGGAGGGGTTCTGGCAGTTCTGCGCCGTCAACACCTCGGATCAGCCCATCTACGTCTACTCCGCGGTATCGACCCTGGCCGACACGATCAAGCTCCAGGTCACGCCGAGCACGCTGCGCGTCGGGACGGCGCCGCTCGTCGTCGAGGCCGAGGTGACCCACCTGGGCAGCCCGGTCGTGGGCGCCACGGTCAGCGCGGAGATGACCGGCCCGAGCGGCGCGGTCACGCCCCTGTCGTTCCACGACGACGGCGCCGCCGCGCACGGCGACACGACGGCCAACGACGGTGTCTACTCGCTGAAGGTCGGCCAGTTCGCCGAGGTGGGGAGCCACGACGTCACGGTGTTCGCCGACTACGCCGGCAGCGCCACGATCCCGATGTTCACGCGGCAGCACACGTTCGGGTTCTACAAGGACCCCGCGCCTCCCTGCCAGAGCATCGGGCCGATGAGCACGGCGATCGTCGCGTCGGTCAACGGGACCTCGTGCTTCCGGATCGATCGAACGAGCCTCCCGACCGGCTGGACGCCGTCGACCCTGACGCTGCAGATGAGCCCGACGGACGGCGTGCCGCTGAACGGCGTCAGCGTATCGGTCAACGGCGGGACGCCCCAGAACGCCCCGTCGAACAGCTGGTCCTCGACGACCACGATCCCGTTCCCGGGCACCGCGAACGACGTTGTCTACCAGGTGAGCACGACCAGCAACAGGCAGCTTCGGATTCAATGGTATCCGTGACGCTGCGTGACGGTCTCGGCGCGACGCGCCGCTGACTCGTCATGGACCGCGCGCGCGTGGCGTCCCTGTCTATCGGGACCGCCGGTGAGCTCCGGCTCACCGGCGGCGCAGCGCGCGGGACACCGAGCGCGTGCTCCCATAGCCGAGCCCGGCGGCGAGCGCGCGCCTCGTTGGGTTGGACGAGGCCAGGTAGCGGTTCGCCAGCTCGGTTCGCGCTTCCATCAACAGGGCGCGGTGCGACGTGCCCTGCTCTCGCAGCAGCCGCTGGACCGTCCGCGAGCTCACGCCGAGGTGCTCGGCGACGCGATCGATGTTCGGGTTGCCCTGGGCGATGCAGAGCTGGAGGGCCTGTCGGACGTCATCGACGAAGCTCGACGGGACGGCGGCGGCCGCCGGCGCCCCGCTCGCCTTGCCGAGCGCCTGCAGGCGCGCCGCCGCGCAGTCCTCGAGGATCTCACAGAGGCGCGGCTCGGCGGAATGGAAGGGCAGCTCCAGGAGATCCCGATCGAAGACCAGCTCGTCACAGGGGGCATCGAACTCGACCCGCGCGTCGAAGACGCGCTCGTACTCGCCTGCGACGCGCTCGCGGCGGTGCCGGAAGCGCACCGCCTGCGGGCGGATGTGCTCGCCCGAGAACGCCCGCGTCCGGAGCACCATCAAGCTGACGATGAGGTCCGCGACGGCGGGCACGCCGTCCGGCGAGACGTGGCGGAAATGCGCGCGGCGACCGGTCACCTCGAGGCTCAGGACGCCCCCATTGGCGACCAGCGGAGCGAAGCGGATGACGCGCTCCAGCGCTGTGCCAAAGCTGCTGCTGCTGCGTGTCAGGTAGTCCAGGAGATCGAGCGAGCCGACCTCGAGCCCCTGCGCGGCGTGCAGCCCGAGCAGCGGATTGCCGCTCATCTTCTCGGCGGAGGACCATATCTGCCGCGCCACGCTCAGAGAGATCGGCAACCCGCGCTGGCGGAGCGCCTCCGGCGGGAGCGCGGCGTTGCGCAGGACCGCGTCGATCGGCAGCCCGAGCTTGGGCGCTGCGGAGAGAAGGAGCAGGACGAAATCAGAGAACGCGGACTGAGCTGGCGCATGGACCACGGTTCCTCACAAGCCAAATGTGTCGGAGCGTAGTGGCCGAGGCCGCCCGGGGCAACCCGGATCCTGGCGCCGGGCGCCTGCCCGCCCGGCGGCGTGCCTGGCGTGCGCGGCGCGCGTGGCGCGCGTGGCGCGCCCGGGGATGCGAGGCGAAATGGGGGGTCAGGCCACGAGGCCCGGCAGCGGCCCGGTGCACACGCCGGGAATGCCGAAGGTGGTCACGTCGTCAAGGCCCATGGCGTTGCACACCGACACGAGCAGGTTGTTGTGTGGCAGGTCGGTGTATTTCATGTAACGGCCCATCTTGAAGTAGCCGCCCGCGCCGCCCGCGAGCACCCAGGGGATATCCTTGTACGTGTGCGTGTTGCCGACGCCGAGCTCGTTGCCCCAGAGCAGCAGGGTGTTGTCCAGCACTGAGCTGCCGTCCACTTCCTTCGCGAGCGCCAGCTGATCCATCATGTATTTCAGCTGCTCGCTGTGCCAGACGTTGATCTTCACGAGCTTCTCGTTGGCGACCGCATCGTTGTCGCCGGCGTGGGAGAGCTCGTGGTGCTCCTCGTTCACGCCGATCCAGGGATAGTACTGCCAGCTATCCGCGTTGGCCCACATGAACGTGGAGACGCGGGTCAAGCCGCAGATGTGCGCGAGCAGCATCAGATCGGTCTGCAGCCGGCCGACCTTCGGATAGTTCTCCATCGCTCGCGTGTCGAACTTCTCCGGCAACGTGAGCGGCGTGCACGAGACCGCGGAGCTCTGCAGCCGCTGCTCGATGTTGCGGATGCCGCCGAGGTGCGCCTCGAGCCGCGCCTTGTCCTCGGAGCTGACGCGCGTCTTCAGGCGCCCGATGTCGTCCTTGAGGAAGTCGAGCACGCTCCGGCGCTCGGCGATCAGCCGCTGCAGCTCCGTTTCGGAGAGGTCCGCGTTGGCGAAGATGCGCGCGTACATCTGGAACGGGTCGTCGACGGCCGTGTTCGGCTGGTTCGGACCGCGGTACGAGACGACGCGGAGCGGCTCCTGCCCCTCGATGCGCACGCCGAACTCGAGCGACGGGAACTGGCTGTTGCCGCCGATGTGATTGGCGATGTACTGGTCGACAGAGATGCGATCCGCCCAGCCGGCAGGGCCGCCCGCGCCCGTGAAGCTGCCGGCGAGCAGCGAGCCGCCCGTGAGCATCGCCCCGGGGCCCTTCATGTGCGGGCCGCCTGGCTTGTTCTCGCTCGGGACGCCGAGCTCGTCCTCGACCGTCGAGTTCATGTGCACGCCCTTGAGCACCAGCATCCTCTGCTTGTGCTCCTCGAGCGGCGCCAGGATCGGGCCGAGCGTGAGCGGCGCCTCGTGCGCGTCCCCTGCCGGGAAGAACGCCGATGGCACCGTGCCGTTCGCCGAGAAGATGCCGATGAAGCGCTTGGCGCCCGGCTGCTTGGCGTCCTGACCAAACACCGTGGAGCTCCGCCAGATGGGGCTCGTGAGCGCGACGGTCAGGGCGCCGAGCCCGCCCAGCAGCTTGCGGCGGCTGATCTGGGTGCGGAGGTCGATAGGGCCTCTTCGGTTCATGGCGTCTCCTTCGTATCGATCGGGCGGCGGTAAAGGAAGGCGTCCGTCTCCACGACGGCGCGGGGAAGCGCGTTCAGATCCTGGCCGGCGGCCTTGAAGGTCTCGAGCAAGCTCTCCATCGAGCAACCATCCATGTCCTGTTCGAAGCGGGCGATCGCGAAGCGGAACCACTGGCGCGCCACGCACTCTTCCACCTCGGCGCTGCCCGCGAGCTTTGCGCCGAGCGCCGCCACGCCATCGAAATCGCCGTTCATGTCGCGGGTGGCGATGACCTTGCCGCTCGCGTCGACCGGCTCGCCGCCGTCGAGCTCGCGGTAGCGGCCGAGCGAGTCGAAGTGCTCGAAGCCGAAGCCGATCGGATCGAGCAGCTGGTGGCAGCCGACGCAGCTCGGGTCCACCTCGTGCTGCGACAGCCGCTCTCGGGTCGAGCTGTTCGGGTCGACCTCGGGCGGCTTGGGAATGTTCGCCGGCGGGGCCGGCAGCTGCTGGCAGAGCAGCGCCTCGCGCACGAACTTCCCTCGGTAGATCGGCGAGCTCTCTGCGGGCTTCGCCTGGATGGCGAGCAGCGCCGGGAGCGTCAGGATGCCCGAGGCGGTGCCGTCCGTGCGCTGCAGGGCCTGGAAGGAGTCGTCGCCGGTGACGCCGTAGTACCCGCCCAGATCCTCGTTATAGAAGACCGTCGTCGAGGTGAGGAGCGCGCTCAGCTTGCCTCCCTCGTTGCTGAGCACGTGGTCGAAGAAGGCGTCGGCCTGCCCGCGCAGCGACTCGCGGAACGACCGCGATTTCCACTTGGGGAAGGCGTCCTCGTCCTTCACCAGGCTGTTCAGGCCGTTCAGGTGCGTCCAGCCGCCGAGGAAGCGATTGACCAGCTTCTCGCCGCGCTCGTCCGCGAGCATCCAGCCGAGCTGCGCCGCGATGCCCTCCTTCGTGGTCAGGCTGCCATCTTCGATGGCCTCGCTCAGCCTGGCGTCCGGCAGGGTGCCCCACAGCATGTACGAGAGGCGGGCGGCCACCTCGTACGGAGAGAGCTTCACGGCGCGATCGCTCACCTTCTCCGAGGTGCCGATCTCGACGCGGTACAGGAAGCGCGGTGACTGCAGCATGCCGCGGAGCAGGAGCTCGACCCCGTGCTCGTAGCTTGTCTCCGCGCCCACATCGAAGAGCTGCAGGTGTCGCTCGATGTCCGCCGCGTCCGTGATCGGCGCGCGGTAGGCGCGGGCACCGAAGTCCACGACCAGCTGGCGCGCGCACTCGCTCGGCTCGGCTCCGGCCTCGCAAGGCGCGATCCTGTCGAGCGCCGCCGGATTGCCGACGACAGCCGCGGCGATGACGTCCGCCGCGTCCTGGAAATGCTCGAGCTCGACCTGCGTCACGTCCGGCTGCAAGAGGCCGAACGACGACGCCTCGACGGCGGGGCCGAGCGCTGCATCCAGGCCCGGCACGTCGCCGACGAGGTCGCGCACGGTGTTCATGTATTGATCCCGCGAGAGCAGCCGCATCGGCGAAGGCCCAGGATCGATGGTGCTCGTGTCGCACCTCAATGGCTCGCCGGGGCCCGCCGACCCCGAGCCGCCGCTGCTGCTGCTGCTGCTGCTGCTGCTGCTCGAATTGCCGCTCGTGCCAGTTGTGCCGCTTGTGACATCCCCGGGCGATATGCCGTCTTCGCTGCCCAGGTTACCGATGCACGCCGACAGCGCGAGCGCCACGGCGAGCAAGCCCACGTTTCCGTGAGACTTGAATTGTTCAATCGATGATGTAGTCATTAAGGGCTCCGCTCGAAGCTGTTGGCTACTCCGGCTCGGTGGGAGACTAGCTCGGGCGCGATCACCTTTTTAATCGTCGAGACGTGGAGACGTTTCGATTGGTACGAAGAGGTGGGGCCATGGTCACCGAGGTCCGACCCGATGGTGGGGGCGCCCCCGGCTCATGATCCTTCGATGTGGCAGCACACAAAACAATCGTAGGCTTCGAGCAATTCGCGCCCGGCGCACGGGACGTCTCCGCACGCGGTTCCCTTCAAGGCGCCGCAGCTCGGGAGGCATTCACCGCCGATCTCGATCGAATGTGGTGGAGCGCAGGGCGTGTCATTACCTGGAGGCTCATCGCCGTCGGGCGTGAAGTACAGCCGATCCAGCCGGACGCCCTCGACGGCGTTCGCGATGACGAGCTCGTGAGCTCCGGCCGAGAGGGGAAAGCGGAGCGGCTCGCCATAAAGCGTGTTGTCGTGGAGATCGTCCCAGAACCAGATGTCGCCGACGCTGATGCGCCAGAGGTACCAGGGGCCGCTGTCCACCTGGAACCAGAAGCGGTTGTTGCTGGCGCCCGGAGCGTGGATCCGCCCCCAGATCAGGTACTCTGCCCCGCTCGGCACCTCGAAGCGGTAGCTCGCTCGCGCGAGCCCCGGCGCGTCGTCCGAGGGCGCCCCGGGCGGGGGGGCGATGAAGCGGCCCCCGGAAGCGCGGCTGTCTTCATCCACGGTGAAGCCGTCGCTCAGCTCTCCGAGCTCCGCCTCGATATACGAAGATCCCGACACGACAGGAGCCCAGGCTCCGACCGAGGTGATCTCCGCATCACACCCGGTGGCCGCAAGGCAGCCGAACGCCATGATGCGAGCGGCCGAGCAGCGCTTCACGGCTGATCCAGGAACCGCCTTAGCTTCGCGCTGTGGGGGCTCTTGGGATACTGCTTGACGAAGGCCTGAGCGCGCCGCTTCGCCTCCTGCGTGTTGCCGCGCGCGGCCAGCTCGTCGATGGCGAGCACCTCGCGCTCCTGCCGGAGCATGCCGTTCGGGAACTGCGCGCGCAGGCGCTCGAGGAGCGCCGTGGCTCCCGCCACGTCTCCGGAGCGCAGCTTGGCGCGCGCTTCCGTGAGCAGCGCGCTCTCCGCGCGCAACAGATCGGTCTCCGTCGGTTTCGGTCCGGTCGGCCTCCGGGTCGGCTCCACCTCGGCGGGTACATCGAGCGGCGGCTCCGGAAGTGCCTTGAGCTCCGCCACAGGCGCCACCGAGGCTTTCGACACATCCTCCGGCGCGCGCTCCGGGGCCGCCGTGCGGGGCAGTGCAGGCGCCTCGGCCGAGGAGGAGAGGGCCCAGTAACCTCCGCCGAGCGCCAGACCGCCGCCCACGAGCCACGCCGCTGCCTTGACCGAGACCGCCGACGGCAACAGCGAACCGACTCCAGCCTTCGCGGCAGCGGCCGCGCTGGAGCCGGCCTTGGCGCCGACGGCCGTCCCCGCCGCCAGCTGGCCCGCGATGCCGCGCCATGCGCGCTCCTTCGCGCCCTCGGGCGGACCCACGTGGTGCACGCTTTCCAGGAGCTCCCGCTCGAGCGAGTCCGCTCCGCTCTTGACGCTCAGCAGCCGTTCAGGATCCCCCATCACACGGCCTCCTTTCGGCTCGTGTCTTGTGCCAGCGCGAGGCGCTTGACCTCGCGCGAGAAGGTTTCGCGCGCCAGGCGAAGGCGCGAGCGCACGGTGCCCACGGAAATTCCCAGGAGGTCCGCGATTTCCTGCCCCGACTTCTCCTCGAGCTCGAACAGGACGAACACGAGGCGCTGCGGCTCCGGCAGCTTGTTCAAGATGGCTTCGGCCGCCTGAGCGCGCTGCCGCGACTCCGCGCTCAGCGCGAGCTCCTCGGACGCGCCGCCGTAGAGGTCCATCTCCGCGGCGTCCGTCGTGACCTCGCGCCGGAGCCGCGCGGAGCGCCGGTAGTCGCTCGCAACACGCTGGCAGATACCGAAGAGCCATGTCGTGACGAGCGATCGACCTTCGAACTCGGAAAGCTTGAAGTGCGCGGTCAAGAACACCTTCTGCGCCAGGTCGAGCACGTCCGCCTCGCGCACCCCGAGGCGCCTGAGCGAGCACCAGACGAAGTTGAAGTGCGCGTCGTAGAGGGCTCGAAACTCTGCGTCCGGTGTGCTCATGCCCGTAATGTCCCGGTGACCTGTCAGCGAACGAGATGAGCAGATGCCGCAGGCTCGAGCGCGGAATTATGCAGGAACGATACCACTCGGCTACCTAGTGGGGCTGCTCGCCCGAGACGATCACAAAAAAATGCGCGTTCACCGCGCGGCGGCTACCCTCGCGTCGTCCCCATGCGGAGGCGTCGCGCTCTTTCCGTGGCTTTTTGTGCGATGTTGACCGCTTCGGGGACTGCTACGGCACAAACCGAGCCGTTTCTGAGCGTGACGCGCGGCGCTGGCGCCGAGAGCTGCCCGGATGCGGCGCGCCTCATCGAGCGAGTCGAGCAGCTGCGCGGCCGACCGGAGACGGGTGCGAGCGGCTCTTACCTCGTCGAGTTCACCCGGGATGCCGACGGCTTTCGCGCGTCCATCCGCAGCGGGACCGGCGCACGCGAGCTGCGCGATCGCAGCCGCGGCTGTTCCGGGCTCGAGCAGGCGACGGCAGTGACGCTCGCGCTGCTGCTCGACTCCGACGCGCGGGAGCCGTCGTCGCGAGCTCCGGAGGCCGACGTGGGCGCCGGGGCGTCGCCTGCCCCCGAAGCGGCGGCGCCTGCCCCCGAAGCGGCGGCGGCGGCCATCTCGCGGCCCAGGCCCGCGGGACCTGGCGGCGGCGAGCGGGAGAACGAGGCTCCGAGTGCAGGGCGTACCCCCACGCGGCTCACGCTCGCGGTTGGCGCCATCGGTCTGTTCGGCGTGGTGCGCCCGTTTGCTCCTGCGCTCTCCGCGGAGGTCGGTATCGGCGGCGCGCGACTTCGAGCGACGATGGGCGCGCTCTGGCTCGTTCCTCAGACGCTGGAGCACGGTCCGGGGGAGCTCCGCGAAACGATGCTCGGCGGCGTCGGCCGCGCCTGCATGGCTGCCGCAGGCTCAGAGGCGCTGCGCTTCGATGTGTGCTCTGGCATTCACGCCGGCTGGCAGAAGGCGGTGGCGAGCGGCTACACGCGGAACGACGTTGCCGAGAAGATGTGGCTGGCGGTGCCGCTCGAGCTATCGCTGGCGAGCCTGACAGGTCCGATCGGCCTCGACGTCAGCGCCTCCGCGCTACTGCCGCTCCGGCGCAGCGATTTCTCGGTGGATGGCGTGGGCGTCGCGTACAGCTCGCTGCCGATCGGCGCGCTGGTGTCGGTCCGCGGCCTCGGGATCTGGGTGCCGTAGGCGTCCTGAGGGAAACCCGTGTCCGTCGGGCCGCCGGGAATCCATCGCTCGGCGGGCTGGTTGATGCGGCGTGGAGCGTTCACCGCCCGAACTGGCGCGCGCCGAGCAATTCTGCATGAAGCGCCTAGGCGCGCGTCTGCGACACCAACGAGGCCATTGGCTTATGGTATCGAAATATCGATCTCTGGGAATCCGACACACTGCATTTCTGCCACGAGAGCCGGCCAACTGATCCATGCTTGGAAAGCATCGATGGGATCAAGTAGAGCGCGCCATACAGCGCATGAAACGCATCGAAGCCGGATCCATGGGACTTATGGGTGTCCCCCGCGTCAGTGACTTCCACGTCAGCTTCCCAGCACAGGGCCGCGGGCCGGTGATCGGGCGCCAACTTCTCTGACACGGGGGGTTCTGCCGAGCGCAGCCACGGAACAGGCGCCGCCGGTGCTGGGAAAATGTGCATGCCAGCTCCCTTGGCTGGCTCGTGTATTGCCCGGTCGAGTTCTCGTACTAGCCTCATCGCATGGATGAGAAGGATTCGCCGATCGCGGAGCGTCGCTACAGCGTGGAAGGTCAGCCTGGGCGAGAAATTATCTTGAAGATTGGACGGCCGTTCGAGGTGAGCCCTCCTGGGGTGGACTGGGCATGTCCCGTCGTCTTCGAGGGCCTGGACGACGGATGCAGCAAGTGCGTGTACGGGATCGACGGTGTGCAGGCGATCCAGCTCGCGATGCAGTACGCGCGCAACCAGCTGGAGGCCTCCGGGCTGCAGCTCCTCTGGATGACCGAGGAGCCGGGCGATCTGGGGCTCCCGCGCTCGATCGAGAGCACGCTCGGCGTATGGTTTCAGCGCGAGCTCGAGCAGATGGTGGAGAGTGAGCAACGCAGGATGCACGAGATCGTGCTCCAGCTCGGCAAGGTGCGCGAGCGGCGCCGGAGATCGACCGGAGCCTAGCTTCGGCGCGGTGCCCGTTTCGTCCCGTGGGCGGGGCCGATCGACCGCTGCGCGATCCTTTCCTCGTCGGCTCCTCCTCCGTCGAGGAGGCGGCACGCCCCATTACATCGTTTCGACCGACTTGAGCATCTCCGGGATGAAGTGGAGTCTCGGCCGGAGCAGCCTGTCGCGGCGCCCGGGCTGTCGGACCTGGAGCATGGCGCCTGTCGCGGAGCTGTTCGAGGCATCCAGTAGATCGTCGGTGAACGTATAACTGTAATTCTCTTGCTTGGTCGGTGTCTTGTCCTCCGCAGCTGCTTCGGGGATCGAGACGCCGAGAAACAGCAGCGCGGCTGTGACTGAAATAAGCGATCGCGGCTTCATCATGCCTCCTCGCCTTTATCGGACACGAGCGAGGTCCGTAGATTGGGACCCTTTTTGCCGAGCTCGACGCCGCGTCGCGGAGCTCGCCGGGGCGGCCCTGCTTGGAGCGCGCTGAGCTCCCTGCTCGGGGCGCCCGCTCCTGGGGCACGCTCCATCCATGGGGACGATGCACCCCTGCGTTCTGTGCCGACAGTCGCGCTCGATGTCGTCGCGGAGGGCTCCCCGGACGGACCGCCGATCCGGTGACAACGCAGGTGACATCGCTCTCCTTCCGCGTAGAATCGGGCGCGATGCTCACCTGCAGTCGAAGGGGCACGACGGGCGGCTTCATCGTTGCGGTCGTCGCGGCGCTCGCCGTGGTCGTCCCCGCCGGAGCGGCCGGGGCGAGCGAGGAGACGCCGGCAAAGGTGGCGAACGGCATCGCCGTCGGCGTTCAGCTGGAGGCGCTCGCGGACGTCAAGGTCGCGCGCGCCGAGGTCGCCCGGGGCTCCAGGGTGAGCGTGGCCAGGCTGATCGAGCGTCAGGGCCAGCTCACCGCCGTCGACGTCGAGCTCGCCGACGGACACGTCGCGCGCGTGGCGATGGCGACGGTCCGCAAGTCGTTCCGCGTCCTCTCCGAGTAGCCGTCTTCTTCGAGTCGCTCGAGTCGCTCGAATCGCTCAAGTCGCCGGCTTCTTCACCCCCGCGCGCGATCGCGGCTAGGGTGCCGCCATGCGGAACCCCGCCAAGGTGCGCGTCGCCGTCCTCTTCGGCGGCCGCTCGGCCGAGCACGAGATCTCCCTCCTGTCCGCCCGCTTCGTCGTCGAGGCGCTCGATCGCGACCGCTTCGAGCCGGTGCTCATCGGCATCGACAAGTCCGGCCGCTGGCTGCTCCAGGAAGAGGCGCTGCTCCTCGGCGCCGCGCGCGACCCCCGCCTCGCCCGGCTGAACGAGGCGATGCCGGAGATCGCCCTCGACGCCCACCCCGGGCCCGCCGGCGAGGCCACGCTGACCGTGCCGGGCGGCGCGCGCTCCCCGATCGACGTCGTCTTCCCCGTCCTGCACGGGCCCACCGGGGAGGACGGCTGCGTCCAGGGCCTCCTCGAGCTCGCCGGCGTCCCGTACGTCGGCTCCGGCGTGCTCGGCTCCGCCGTGGGGATGGACAAGGACGTGATGAAGCGCCTGCTCCGCGAGGCGGAGATCCCCATCGTCCCCCACGTCACGCTCCGCCGGGCCGCGTGGGACCGCGATCGCGGCGCGTGCATCGAGCAGATCGCCGCCCTCTCCGCCGCCGGCAGCCCCGGCTTCGGGCCGATCTTCGTCAAGCCCGCGAACCTCGGGTCGTCCGTCGGGGTCCGGCGCGTCAAGGCGCGCTCCGAGATCGAGGCGGCCGTCGAGCACGCCTTCGAGTTCGACCTGAAGATCGTCTGCGAGCAGGGCATCGAGGGCGTGCGCGAGATCGAGTGCTCCGTGCTCGGCGACGACGACCCCATCGCCTCCGTGCCGGGCGAGATCGTGGTCGGGCACGCCGACGGCTTCTACTCCTACGCCGCGAAGTACATCGACGCCGACGGCGCCACGATCCGGATCCCGGCCGACCTCTCCCCGGCCGAGGCGAACGCCGTGCAGCTGGTCGCGCTCCGCGCGTTCCGCGCGCTGGAGGCGTCGGGGATGGCCCGCGTCGACCTCTTCCTCTCGCCCGATCGCGCTCTTTACGTGAACGAGATCAACACCATCCCCGGCTTCACGGCGATCTCGATGTACCCGAAGCTCTGGGAGGCGAGCGGCATCCCCGCGCGCGAGTTGATCGAGCGCCTCATCGGGCTCGCGCTCGATCGCGGCGCCCGGAAATCCCGCCTCAGGACGAGCGCCTAGCGGCGCGCGTCAGCCCGCGTCAGCCCCCGTCGAGCCGCACGCCGGGGGCGCCGAGCGCGGGACGCCGCACGAGGCACGGGCCGAGCGCCTCGAGGATGCGCGCGTGGCGCTCGGCGGGCGCCCACGCGAGGATGTGCCCGCCGCCGCCTGCGCCGCACACCCGGAGGACCTCGACCCCGAGGCCGTCGAGCCGCCGCTCCAGGGAGAGCGCGAGCGCGCTCGCCGCCGTCGAGAGGCGCACCTTCGCGGCCGCGCCCCGGCGCATGCCCGAGAGCACCAGCGAGAGCGAGCCGATCTCGAAGCCGCGCGCGACCTCGCCGGCCGCCGCCACGAGCTCGCCCTTGGCGTCGCACGCCGAGCTGGAGTCCATCCGATCCAGCACCTCGCCCGACACGCGCCGCACCTCCGTGTCCACGAGCAGCAGCCCCGCCGAGAGCGCGGGCACGAGGTCCGGGGAGCCGATCGCGAGCGGCCGCACCCCCGAGCAGCCGCCGGCGTCGAAGGCGAGATCGAGCAGCCCCCCGAACGCCGCGAACACCTGATCCTGCGCGCCGCACGCGTTGCACAGGCGTTCGCGCTCGATCGCGACCGCCTCGCGCGCCAGGTCCTCCGGCGCGACGGCCTCTCCGATCGAGGCGCGCAGCGCGAACAGCGCCGCCACCGCCACCGACGCGCTGCCGCCCAGGCCGGCCCCGGGCGACATCTCGCTCTCGACCCGCAGGGCGACCCCGTCGCCCACGCCCGCCGCGGAGAGCGTCGCCTCGATCAGGCGGAAGGCGAGATCGTCGCGCGGAGGATCCGCGCGGCGCCGCAGGAGGACGCGCGCCCCTCCGGCGCCGCCGGCGCCCTCGGTCGGGTCGGGCTCCGCCCGTCCCTCGCCGCGCGTGGCGAGCTCGAGCCGCACCCAGCCTCGATCGAACGGCTCCACGATCACGCGCACGCGCAGATCGATCGCGGCGCCCACGACGCGCCCGCCGTCCTGTCGGGCGATGCCGGGCAGGTCGCTGCCACCCCCGGCAAAGGAGACGCGCATCGGCGCGCTGGAGGCCGCGCGCCACAGCGGGCTTCGCAGCGTTCGCGGCGCGGAGAGGGAGCCGGCGCAGGGGGTGCTCATGCTGTCCTTCGGCGCGAGCGCGACCCGCCGGGACGCGAGCCCGCCCCAGGGACCGAGGCGGAGCGCCTCGCGGCGGCACCCGGTGCAGGGAGCAGGCCATCGATGGAGCGCCCGGCGTGCACGCACGCCCGCGCCCGAGCAGGGCTCGCGCCGCAGCCTCCCAGCCCCGTCCTCCGGAGGTGCATGCGCCGCGCCCCCTTTCTTTCCGTTGAGTTGCGGACGGAGATCGCGGGAGCGGCCTGGAGCGCGTCGCGCCGCGCCGCCCGCGGGCAGCGCGCGGTTTCGCTCAATCCCGCTCAGTCCCGCTCAGTTCAGGTCCTTGCTCGCAGGCTCGCTCCGCGGCGAGGGCTGCGCGCGGGCCGCGTCGAGGATCCGGTCGATCACCCTGAGCCCGGCCGCGAACATGTCCCGCTCAGCGCGCTCGCCGCCGGCGTGCACCTCGGCCGCCTTCTCCCGGAGGGCGAGCGCGTCGCGGCGGACGACCGGGAGGCGGGCCGCGCCCGCCGCCTCGGCGATGCACCCGGCGAGATCGTAGATGAGGAACGCGTCCTCCTCGCTGATCCGGGCCTCCGTGCGGCGCCCCTCGGCACGGGCGCGCGCCGGGGATCCGCCAGCGCGGTCCCCCCGGGCGTGCGGCGCGACCTCCCGATCGTCGTCGTCCCCGATCGAGCCCGAGGAGACGCGGTCGAGCAGGCTGGTCAGCTCGGCGCGGTAGGCGGCGAGGACCAGCGCGCAGAGCGCCCCGCGGTCGCGCAGCGAGAAGAGGATCAGCTCGAGGAGCCGGTCGGACCGGGTCGCGCAGTTTTGCATCGCTGCCTTTTACGGCGTCCGCCCACGTGACCTCAATCCAGAACGCCACCGCCCGCGGCGGATCCGCCCTCGGACGCGGGGCACGTTACGCACCGAGGGCGCTTGCGTGGCGCGTGGCGGCCCGCCGAGGCGCGAACCGCCCCCTCGAGGTGCGCCGAAACGCGCCGAAACGCTGATAGCGTGGGGGGCCCCACGCGGCGGTTGCGGAGCTGAGCCGGATCGGTCAATAGGTCCGACCCTCCTGCGTCAACGGGCCGCGACGGATGTCTGGCGTGCTGACGCTCCGGCTCAGCCTGTCACCTCATCCTCCATCGCATCGGCATCCCCGTGACCGCGAATCGTTCTACGAGCCCCACGCACACCCGAGATCAGTCCACCGCGCCGTCCTCGGCCACCGTCATGACATCCGCCCGGCCCACGCCGCCCACGGACAGCGCGCCCGGCGCCGGGCTGAGCGAGCGCGGCGCGGCGATCGTCGGCGAGGAGGAGGCGCTGCTCGCCCGCGTCACCGCGCACCTCGCCGCCGCCGCGACCAAGCCGTCGCGCCCGCCGCCTGCCGAGAACTACGAGGAGCAGCTCCTCTCGCTGCGCGATCAGATCGCGGCGGCGCGGCTGGAGGACGTGCCGGCGCTTGTGCAGCAGATGGAGCGCCTGCAAGGGATCGCCGCGCGGCGGAACGAGAACGTCGTCGAGCCCGTCGATCCGAAGTCGCCTTACTTCGGCCACCTGCGCCTCCGGGAGAAGGGCCGCCCCGAGCGCGACGTCCTCATCGGGCGCACGACGCTCGTCGACGCGAGCGCGGGCGTGCGGATCGTCGACTGGCGCCACGCCCCGGTCAGCCAGATCTACTACCGCTACGAGGAGGGCGCGGAGTACGAGGAGACCTTCGGCGAGCGCGACGTCGAGGGCACTGTGCTCGTGCGGCGCACCGTGACCATCGACGACGGCGAGCTCTATCGCATCTCGGCGCCGCAGGGGACGCTCGTGCGCGGGCCCTCGGGCGGCTTCCGCGAGATCGCGACGCGGTCGACCGAGCTCTCCGGCGGGCAGGGCAGCGCGGTGCGCCCCGAGGACATGCGCGACATCGCGCGCGCGGCGGCGGGCGGCGCCCGCGGCGGGCTCGGGACCGGGGCCGCGTTCCACGCCCGCGAGGACCGGCACCTCCCGGAGATCGCGGCGCTCCTCGACCCGCGGCAGTTCGAGCTCATCTCGAAGCCGGACGCCGGCATCGTGGTCATCCAGGGCGGCGCCGGCAGCGGCAAGACGACGATCGGCGTCCACCGGCTCGCCTTCCTCTCCTACAACGGAGGCCGCCGCTTCACCGCCGACAAGATGCTCGTCATCGTCGGCAGCCCCGCGCTCCGCGCGTACATCAGCGAGGCGCTCCCCGCGCTCGGCCTGGGCGGCATCGCGGTCGAGACGTTCTCCGAGTGGGCGCGCACAGCCCGGAAGCGCGCGTTCCCGTGGCTCGAGGCGCCGGTCGAGGAGAACACGCCCTCGGTCGTGACCCGCTACAAGACCCACCCGGCGATGCTCCACCTCCTCGAGCAGCGCGCGGGGGAGCT
Source organism: Sorangium sp. So ce726 (assembly GCF_051521405.1). Classification (NCBI taxonomy): domain Bacteria; kingdom Pseudomonadati; phylum Myxococcota; order Polyangiales; family Polyangiaceae; genus Sorangium; species Sorangium sp. So ce726. The sequence goes on from NZ_CP150349.1 coordinate 768,756, forward strand.
CAAGGACGACGCGCGGGCGCGGCGCGACTCGCGCGGCACCCTCGCGTTCTGGGCGGATGTGCTCACCGATCTCGACCGGGTGATGGCCGCCTTCGAGGCGGCGGGCGACCCCGAGTTCGGCCCGGAGCAGGTGAAGCGCGCGTGGCGCTGGTGCGCGGACCGCTGCCCGGCCGTGCTCGATCTCGACCCCGGCGACCGCGCCGAGCGCAAGGCGGCGATGGCCGACGAGCCCGCGGACGACGACGACGACCGGGGCGCGGACGCGCGCGAGGTCTCGAGCGACGACCGCGCGGTGCTCGACCCCGAGGACGACGCGCTCCTCCTGCGGGCGTACCAGCTGCTCCGGGGCGAGCTCCGCAAGGGGAAGAACGTGCTCGTCTACGAGCACCTCTTCGTGGACGAGGCGCAGGATCTCGCCCCGATCGACCTCGCGGTGCTGCTCGGCGTCGTGGCCGAGCCGCGCAGCGTGACGCTGGCGGGCGACACGGCGCAGCGGCTCTTCATGGACTCCGGCTTCCGCGACTGGCGGACGACGCTCGACGACCTCGGCCTGTCGCGGGTCGACGTCGAGCCGCTGCGCATCGCGTACCGCTCGACGCGCGAGGTGCTCGCGTTCGCCCGCGCGGTGCTGGGCCCGCTGGCGGATCCGACGCCGCCCCTCGCCCCGCGCAGCGGGGCGCCGGTCGAGCACCACCATTTCCCGAGCGCCGGCGCGGCCGTCGCGTTCCTGGCCGACGCGATCCGCCCGCTGTTCGCGCGCGAGCCCCGCGCCACGCTGGCGATCCTGGCGCGCCACCCCGAGCAGGCGGACGTCTACTACGACGCCCTCAGGATGGCGGAGATCCCGAACCTCCGGCGCGTGCGCGCCTACGACTTCGCGTTCCGCCCCGGCGTCGAGGTGACGGAGGTCCGGCAGGTGAAGGGCCTCGAGTACGACTATGTGGTGCTGGTCGACGTGAACGCGTCGACCTACTCGGCGGACGACGAGTCGCGGCACCTGCTCCACATCGGGGCGACGCGCGCGGCGCACCAGCTCTGGGTGATCTCGACGGCGGCGCCGTCGCCGCTCGTGCCGGACTGGCTGGGCTGAGGGGCAGGGGACGAAGGGACCGCCCGGGCGCAGCCGACGTGCGCCACCCTCGGCAGGCCTCGGCAGGCCTCGGAAAGCCTCCGAGGGGGAGATGGACACAATCGACACCGGGCCGTGAGAGAATCCTTGACCGCCGCGAGGCTGTGAGTAGATTCCCTCTCGCGCGGTGGAGCAGCCTGGTAGCTCGTCGGGCTCATAACCCGAAGGTCGTGGGTTCAAATCCCGCCCGCGCAACCACGACCCAAGTAGCAAGAGGACGCGAGGATTGGCCGAAAGGCCACCTCGCGTTTTTCGTTTTCAGGGTCATCCGCTGACGCCGAGCGTGATGTCGGAGAGGCGGTCTGAGCGATCCCGCCGTCCGGCCCCTTCAGGTGAGCGTTGCTCGTCGCGCGCTTTGCCTGCTCGCTTGGTGTGCGCCTCTCGGGCGAGGTCCTGGTCGTCCCGGCGGCGTCGCGCGCCCTGGGTCCAAGTCGTTCCATCGGAGCGCGGCGACACGGAGCGGATCGAGCGCCGAGCGCAAGGACGATAAGAGGCACACCCCTTCTGGAACACCAAGCGTCGATGAAGTGAACTCAATCGCTCTCTGCGGCTCCGGCGCGCTGCCGCTCCGATGCCCTGTCCGTCGGTGGCGAGCGCGTGGCACGCTGCGCTGCGCGGAGCGCGCGAGATGCGCTGAGGCGAGCTGATTCCATCAGCTCGTGATTCGCGGTGTGGTGGAGGTGCCGACGCCGCTCCTCCTCGCGGCATCCTTACGGGAGAAGGGGCCGCGGTCGGAGCCGCGGGCGATCCGGTCCGGTCGGACCCGTTGCGGACCGCCCGCCACCTGTCGTTCCGCGGTCGCACCCGTCGCGCGAGTCGCGGGTTGTATAAGTGGATCCTTCCGGGTCGGTGTCGCTCCGGGAGTGCGCACCGCTACGCGGCCGGCACAGGTGCCGTTCGCCAGCACCACATCCCCGGTCTCGGTCCGCTTGTCGCGCAGCCGCGCGCCCGGCGAGGTCGCCGCGATCTGCGCGCGTTGCTCGGGCGTTGCTCGCGCGTTGGTCGGGCGTTGGTCGGGCGTTGCTCGGGCGTTGGTCGCGTTGGTGCGCGCGCTTCCACAGGCGTCTCGCGCCGGCGGCGCAGCCCTCTCGCCGCGCCGTAGGCAGGCGCCGGCCCCGTGATGTAGGATGGCGATAGAGGCGGCTCCTGTGCTCTGAACACGCGCGCCGCGGCGCGCACCTCACCGGCGCATTCCCGGTAACCTCCAGCGGACAACCACGATGGCCAAACCGAACGATCCCTTCGCACCCTCGACCAACACGCGCGGCGCCGCGACGCCGGGGGATGCAGCCAAGCCGCAACGCAGCGTCAGCGCGCCCGCGCCCGCGGCGCGTGCGTTGCCCTCCACGGGGCCTGCCACCCAGCGAGGGCCGGGGGCCTACGGCGCGCCCGAGTTCCTCAACAAGGCGCGCAGCGCGCAGCCGCCGGAGCTCCTGAGCCAGCGCACCATCGAGCTCGTGCAGTGGTCCTGGGCGAAGGTGATGCCCATCTCGGACGCCGCGGCGGCGCTGTTCTATGAGCGCCTGTTCACGCTCGATCCCTCGGTGCGGCCGCTGTTCAAGAACGATATCGGCGAGCAGAAGAAGAAGCTCATGCAGACGCTCGCCGTGGCCGTCGATGGGCTGAACAACCTGCCCAAGCTCGTGCCGGTGCTGCAGGCCCTCGGCGTCCGGCACCAGGGCTATATGGTCGTCGATCGCCATTACGACCTGGTGGGCGAGGCGCTGCTCTGGACGCTGCGCGAGGGGCTCGGCGACGCCTTCTCGACCGACGTCGAGTCCGCGTGGAAAGAGGTCTACGGTGTGGTCGCGGACGTCATGAAGAAGGCCGCCGCGGCGCACGCGACCGTGGGCGTCGCGCAGCCGCACCCCTCGCCGGTCCCGGCCGGGAGGGACGCCCCGCGGATCGGCCCCTCGCAGCCGGCGCAGCGCTCGGCGCCCGTGGAGCAGGCGGTGCAGATGCCGAAGTCGGTGCCGCCGCCCTCGTCGACCAAGGCCTCGCGGACGCTCGTCGGGGTCGTGCCGCCCTGGCAGGGCGACCCGCCGCCGGCCCCCGCGCCCGCAGCCGCGCCCGCTGGCGCGCCGATCAGCCTGCGCACCATCGAGCTCGTGCAGCGATCGTGGGCGAAGGTGATGCCCATCTCGGACGCCGCGGCGGCGCTCTTCTACGACCGCCTCTTCGAGCTCGAGCCGTCGGTGCGGCCGCTGTTCAAGAACGACATGGCCGAGCAGAAGAAGAAGCTCATGCAGACGCTCGCCGTGGCCGTCGATGGGCTGAACAACCTGGGCAGGCTCGTGCCGGTGCTCCAGGCGCTCGGCGTCCGGCACCACGGCTACATGGTCGTCGATCGCCATTACGACGTGGTGGGCGAGGCGCTGCTCTGGACGCTGCGCGAAGGGCTGGGCGACGGCTTCACGCGCGACGTCGAGTCGGCATGGACCGAGGTCTACGGCGTGATCGCGGACGTCATGAAGAAGGCGGCCGCAGATCACGTCGCGAGCGGGGGCGGTCGCAAGGCCGACGCCGCGCCCGCGCGGGAGCGGGCGCCAGCGCAGCGGCCTCCCCTGTCCGAGCTGCGCGCGCCGGCCCCGTCGAGCGTCACGGAGGTGATGCCGGCGAAGAGGCGCCCGGGCCCGCTCGACGAGGACGCCGACACGCTGCACTACCAGACCAACCCCGCACATGAGGCCATGATGACCAGCGGTATCAACCACGAGGACTCCCGGGCGGCGGCGCGCCCGGCATCCGCAGCGCCCCCTGCCGTCGCGAGCGCGAGCCCGCAGGGGCTCGTCATCCCGTGGGCCGGCCAGGACATGGTCGTGAACGTCCATGTCAGGTTGGACGGTCCGCTGGTGACGGTCCCGGTCGCTTCGCCGTCGCTCGCGTCCCCGGCGGTCGCGGCGCCTGTCGTGCTGGAGCCGACAGGCCCGAGCGGCCTCGCCGCGGGGCTCGCGATCGCCCTGCTCTCGATCGCCGCCTCGATGGCCACGGCCATCCTGATGACGGTGGGCGGCGCCGACAAGGCTGCGGCCGGCGTGGGCGCCGCGGCCGGCGCGGGCGCCGCGCCCAACATCGCGTCCCTCGCGACCTACGCCGTGCCGATCATCGTCACGGTCCTCGTCCTCTCCGCGTTCACGATGGGACACATCCTGGGGCGGGGTCGGGCGCGGAGCGACGCGGGGCCCGGCGCGGGGCAGCTGTGAGCTCCTCGTGCGGGTCGTGAGCTGGAGCCGACGCATTCGCCCGGCGAGCGCAGGGGTTTGATGGCAAGATGGGAATGAGAGTCCGATGATCGCGGAGCCTGCGAGTACGCTGACCCACCTGGCGGGACAGTGGCTGGGACCATTCCAGCTGATCCAGCTGCTCGGCATCGGCGCGATGGGCGCCGTGTACCTGGCCAGGGACAGCGTGCTCCAGCGCGACGTCGCGGTGAAGCTGATCGCGAAGGGGAGCGCGGACACCGATCCCGAGCGGCGCGACCGCTTCCTGCGCGAGGCGCGCGCGGCGGCGCGCCTCCTCCACCCGAACGTGGTGCAGATCTTCCAGGTCGGCGAGGACGAGGACGTCCGCTACATCGCCATGGAGTACGTCCACGGCCTCACCATGGCGCAGGCGGCCAAGCAGCACGGCGGCCGCCTGCCGGAGCAGTTCGGGATCGAGAAGATGCGCGAGGCTGCGGCGGCGCTCGAGCTCGCGGCGTCGTTCGGCATCTCCCACCGCGACATCAAGCCCGCCAACCTCCTCCTCAATGCGTCGGGGACGCTCAAGATCGCCGACTTCGGTCTGGCGTCCCATCCAGAGAGCGGCCCGCTCGGGAGCAGCGCCGCCCGCACGCTGGAGGGCACGCCGTTCTACATGAGCCCGGAGCAATGGACCGGGCAAGACATCGCGCCTCCGTCGGACATCTACAGCCTCGGCTGCACGTTCTACCACCTGCTCGTGGGCAGGACGCCCTTCTCGGCGCGGGATCTCGCTGGCTGCTTCCAGGCGCATTGCCACGCGCCCGTCCCGGATCCGAAGCTGGCGATGCCGGACATCGATCCGCTCCTCGCGGAGCTCTTGCGCCGCTGCATGTCGAAGAGGCCGCAGGAGCGGCCGTCGGCCGGGCACATCGTGGCGTTCCTCGAGGACATGCTGATGCTCCGGCGCAGCAGCGTCAGGCCGCGAGAGATGCAGGAGCCGAAGAGCGCGCTGCTGGGCACACCCATGGATCTCGCCGATACGAGGATAAGCGAGCTCCCTGAGCCGCCGAGGGGCCCGCTCGCGACGCCGACGGGCACGATCCTGGTGAACAGCTCGACGGCCGTCGGGCACTTCACCGGCCAGTACAGCTACCGGGATCATTTCGGGCTGACCGGCTATCCGTTCAGCGACATCCGGCAGCCGAGCTACTTCTGGGACGCAGGCCCTTATGCCTGGATCCTGAGGACGCTGGCGTCGCAGATCGTCGCCGGGCAGCGCCCCGCGATCCTCGTGGGCGAGCCGGGGAGCGGCCGGACCTTCGTCTGTGAGATGATCAAGAACAAGGTCCCGCGGATCCATGTCTTCTCGATCGAGCCGCAGCTGCTCTTCGGGACGCGGCCGCTCGTGTCGCTGTGCAGGCAGGTGGGGGCGACGGCCATCACACCGACGCTGAGCCAGCAGTTCCTCGTCGACGCGTTCCTCGGGCAAGCGCTCCTCCGCGCCGGGTCGGACGCGATCGCGGTGCTGGTCGTCGACGGCGTCGATCCGGAGGATCACGATCTCCTGATGGAGCTCCATGACATCCTGCGCTGCGCCCCGGCGGGCAAGCTGTCGATGATCCTGGTGGGCGCCCCCGATCTCCCCGCGACCCTCGCCTCGAACGGCGTGCCTCGCGAGCTCTACTCCGGCGCTCAGTCGCTCCTCTTGCCCGGCATGACGCAGCAGGAAATGATCGAATACATCGACTTCAGGATGCGTTCGGTCGGAGGGAGCAGGCGGGGGCTCCAGCTGGACCTCGCGTCGCAGCAGCTGCTGCACGCGAGGAGCGGCGGCAGCCCGAAGCTCATCAACATCTACTGCCACAACGCGCTGACGATCGCCGCGCTCCAGGGCGAGACCGACGTGAGCCTGTCGTCCATCCGCCTGGGAATGAAGAGCAAGAGCTATCTCACCGCCGAGGCGGCCACGAACCTGATCCGGGGCTGAGCGCGCCTCCAGCGGGTCGCAAGGCGCGGCCGGAGCCGTCGTGCGCAGGGCAATCGCTGCGCGCTCGCGCGCTGGACAATCACCCGCATTCCTCGCCGCGTTAGCTGTCGTTTCCGGCGGTTCCGACTGGTGCGACCGTTCTGGCCGCTCCGGTCGCGGACGGCGCGCTCGGCGGCGCGGCGGGGAGGGGGTCGCGCCCTGGCATTGCGGCGAGCACCCCCGCGTCCGTCATCGGCGCGCGCGGCACGTTCAGGGCGCGTCCAATACGCGCCCTCGAATGCTTGTCGTTGTCGATGCACCTGCCGCGCGTGTATGCGCTGAGCCGGTCGCGCGGTTCCTGCTTCCGGCATGCTCCGAAAGATCCTTTGATCAGCGCGAGTCCGGCGCGAAAGCATTTCTCGCGATCCCCGACGAGATCCTCGTGCGACCACCCCTCCCGGGTCTTGCCGGCGCCGACGCGGACCTGGAGCAGACAGGAGTCGACCCCCGAGCCGCGCGCTAGCTTCCCGAGCCCGAGGTCCACGTCGCGACGGTAGCCGCTCTCGAAATACGCGATCGATAAGAGCAGCGCCATCGTCTCGGCTCGACCGCGCGGGCCGCCGAAGAGCGGCTTCAATGCAGGATCATAGGCAACCTTCGCCGCCGCGCGCGCGATCTCGTGGTAGCGCACGCGTCCTTCCTCGGGCGTCTCGACCGCGTCCTTGATGAAGCTCTTCCCAGGCGGGGCCCATGTCATCATGATACCAACAGCCCACGCGATAATCGTATCCATGAGACATGTAAGGTCCTCGGCTACCTCGGTGTCAAGCGATTCGGACAGCCTAGCTGGGATTGTCGTCGTGCGTTGTATGATCGCGTGCCGCTCAGTGTGCATTATAACGTCCTCGTCAAATCGCGAATGATTTGGGAAGCAGTGCGTCGTACGTGGTGCGCAATCGTTTTCGCACTGGATTTGCGTTCGGTTGCGTTCAGTTACGTTCAGTTGCGTTCCGTTACGTTTCGTTACGTTCCGTTACGTTCCGTTACGTTCCGTTCCGTTCCGTTCCGTTGCATTGGATTGCGCTCGGCCTGGCGAGATTGCGGGCGAGCTCGCGGTTAAATTCGCGCCGAGTTGTCTCGCGCGCTCGCCGCGGGGCTCACGAATGGATTGGTCGCCTCCAGCCCTCGAGAGCGCGACTGGCCCTCACCCGGCGTGGAGCGATGATGTGTTGCGCGCGCTCGACGCGCGGCGCGCGTCAGGCCTTCTCGGCGGCGTCTTCTTCGGAGGTGGCGCGCGTGTCTTCGAGCCGGTCGACCGCGCGCAGCTCGGGGAACAGCCATGCCCAGAGCAGCACGACCGCGATCGTCCCGAGGCCGCCGAACACCACGGTGGGCACGGTCCCGATGAGCCTCGCGAGGGTGCCCGACTCGAGCTCTCCGAGCTCGTTCGAGGCGCCGACGAACACCATGTTGACCGCGCTCACGCGGCCGCGCATCTCGGGCGGCGTGGCGAGCTGCTCCAGGGTCATCCGCACGACGACGCTCACCATGTCGGCTGCGCCCATCACGGTGAGCGCGACGAGCGAGAGGGGGAAGCTCCGCGACAGGCCGAACACGACGGCAGCGAGCCCGAAGAGCCCGACGCAGAGGAGCATCCTCGGCCCGGCGCGCCGCGTGATGGGCCGGAAGGCGAGGACCACGGCCATGAGCCCGGCCCCCACGGCCGGCGCGGCGCGCAGGAAGCCGAACCCCTGCGGGCCGACCCCGAGCACGTCGGTCGCGTAGATGGGCAGCAGCGCGACCGCGCCGCCCAGGAAGACGGCCACGAAGTCGAGCGAGATCGACGCGAGGAGGACCTTCTTCCGGTAGACGTAGCGCAGCCCGGCGAGCGCCGTGGCGAGCGACGGCGGCTTCCTCTCCAGGCGGCCGACGGGCGCCCGCACGGCCAGGGGCCCGGCGCACGCCGCGGCGAGCGCGAGGCTCGCGCTCAGGTACACGGGCGCAGGCGCCTTCCAGAGCGCGTAGAGCAGCCCGCCCAGGCTCGGCCCGCCGATGGCGCCGACCTGCCAGAGCGTCGATTGCCACGTCACCGCGTTCTGGAAGTGCTCCGCCGGCACGAGCGTGGGCAGGAGCGCCGAGCCGGCCGGCCCCTGGAAGGCGCGCACCGTTCCGAGGAGCACGAGGACCCCGTAGATCGCCGGCAAGCTCGGGCTCGGCGAGCGCGCGAGGAAGAAGAGCGCGAGCGCCGCGAGCGCCGAGGTGAGGTAGCAAACGACGAGGATCCGCCGCCGATCGAAGCGATCCGCCGCGTGCCCGGACGCCAGGGACAGCCCCGCCACAGGGAGGAACTGGGCGAGCCCCACATAACCGAGCGCGAGCGGATCTCGCGTGAGGTTGTAGATCTGGTACCCCACGGCGACCGATTGCATCTGGTACGCCACCGTGGCCAGCAGGCGGGCCGCCGCGTAGACGCAAAAATCGCGCGACGTGAAGGCGGCGAAGGGCGACGACGGCTTCAGGGCGGCGGGGGCGGTGGCCATGAACGAGTCCGGGCGACGTTCATGGCGCATTCCAGCGAGGGTCGCCAGGCTGCGGTGCTGCGGTTACGACCCGGGAGGTCGAGCGCCGGGTCGCTGCATCCGCGCGCCGTGGAGGGGTTGCAGCCCGCGCGCCGTGAAGGAGCAGGGACGTCCGGGCACCACGGCCGGTCATCGGGACGGTCACGTTCGCGTGGCCTCAGCGTGGAACACTGGCGCGCCGACGCGGACCTGTGGTAAGCGGCAGCCACACATGATGCTCCTTGGACATGACACCTCGTCGGGACGGGCGCGCGACCTCGCTGAGCAGGCGTGGCGCGCCTGGACGCTGTTTGGCAGCCGCTCCCGCCGCGGGCGTAATGGCCGGCGCGACGACGACGACGACGACGATCTCCCGCGGCCGAACGCGATCCTCACGTGGTTCCCGATGCTGGGGCGCGCCGTCTCGCCGCTGCCCGCCTGATCGCCTGATCTACGCGCCGCTCAGGGCCCGCTCGCCGTCAGCGTGAGCGAGCCGTCGCGGAGGCTCACGACGCGGTCTGCGGTCGCGACGCGCGACCAGTCGAACTCCCGGAGCAGCTCCGTCGGCGTGCACGGCTCGGGGCGATCCCGCAGGCCGACGCAGCAAGCGAGCGCGCCGGCGAGCGCGGGCGCGCTCTGGGCGAGCGCCGCCCCGCGCGCCGCGCCATGCGTCTTCGCCAGCTTGCCGCCGCGCTCCTCCAGGAGGAGCAGGTGGTGCCGGTAGACCGGCGCTGGCAGCCCGAGCAGCGCCTGGAGCGCCGCCTGCGTCGCGGTGCTCGGCGCGATGTCGCGCCCCCGGACGACGCGCGTGACGCCCGCTGCGCTGTCGTCGACCACCACCGCCAGCTGGTAGGAGAAGGCGCCGTCGCGCCGGCGAACCACGGGATCACCCATCGCGACCGCGGGCTCCTGCGACAGGTCGAGCCCGCCCTCGTCCAGGGGCCGGAACACGCCGTCCGGCAGCCGCGCCCGGATCGGCTCCACGCTCGCGCGCCACCCGCCAGGCGGCAGCGCGCGGCCGCGCGCGCGGTTGTCGTAGGCGAAGCCGCCGTCCGGGGCGCGCCGGCCGATCGCGCGCACCTCCTCGCGCGTCGCAGAGCAGGGGTACAGCGCGCCGAGCGCCTCGAGCCGGTCCATCGCCGCCTCGTGGTGCGCCCTCCGCGCGTGCTGCTCGACGCGCTCGTCGAAATCGAGCCCGAGCCACGCGAGATCCTCCTCGATCGCGCGCGCGAACTCGGGCCGGCAGCGGTCGGGATCGAGGTCCTCCAGCCGGAGGACCAGCCGCGCGCCCCGCGACCGCGCGTCCAGCCAGGAGAGCAGCGCCGCGGCGAGCGTGCCGAGGTGGGCGGGCCCGGTGGTCGACGGGGCGAACCGGCACACCTCGCTCATCGCTCTTCCTCCTGCCGCTGCCGGCCGCGCCCTCGTCGCGCGGCCCGCGGGCTCGTCACGCCGCGCCTCAGAGGAAGCGCGCGATGCGCGCCCGCACCCGCGGCTCGCCCAGCACCGCCATGACCTCGGTCAGATCAGGGCTGTTCCTGGTCCCACAGACCGCGACCCGGAGGAGCATCGAGACGTCGCCGACATGGCCCTTCCACGACTCGGGAGAGGCCTTGTACTGCTTCACCTCGCCCGCGTAGCCCGTGGCCACCGCGATCTGCCGGATCTTCTCGAACCATGCCTCCTTCGAGTCGGCCGGATCGAACGTGTCGAGCATCTGGCGGAGCAGCGGCTGGCGATCGCCCTCCGGGACGTTCTCGGGGAAATCGAACGCATCGACGCCGCTGTAGAGCTCGTCGTAGAAGAAGAAGAGCTGGGGCCGCAGGTCGGGCCAGGTGGTGATGCGCTTGTTCGACTTCTTGCCGCCGCGCTCGATGCCGAGCGCGCGCTTCGTGTACTCCGGATCTCGCTCCATCAGCGCGGCGAGCTCCTTGTCGTGCTCCCTGGCCCAGTCGAGGCCCTGGGCATAGACCTCCTCGGCGCTCATCCGGCTCACGACCGCCTGGCTCACGTTCTTCAGCTTCACCATGTCGCTCAGCGCGCCGCCGGGGGCGAGCTTGTTGAGCTTGAGGGGGAAGGCGGAATAGGGCTTGTCGGGGTTCGCCTTGCGCCAGTCCTCGAACGCGGAGTTGGCGATGTTGAGGAGGTACTCGATGGTGCCCGCCTCCGGGACGCCGATCTCCCGGTAATAGGCGATGTTCGCCTCGGGGTCCTTGCGCTTGCTCAGCTTGCGCCGCGCGTCCGAGACCTTCGTCTCGCCCGTCTCCGGGTCGACCTCTTCCGCGCGATCGAGCTTCTGGATCGGCGGGACGTGGGCGTATTCGACCGGCCTGAAGCCGAGCGTGCGGAAGAGCTGCAGGTGGAGCGGCATCGACGAGATCCACTCGTCGCCTCGGATCACGTGCGTCGTGCGCATCAGGTGATCGTCGATCGCGTGGGCGAAGTGGTAGGTCGGGATGCCGTCCGACTTGAGGAGGATGGTGTCGAGATCGTTGACGGGCATCGAGATGACGCCCTTCACGCCGTCCTTCCACTCGACGCGGCCGGAGACGTCGTCCGGGGCGCGCAGCCGGAGCACGAACGGGGTGCCGCCCGCGAGCGCCTCCTTCACCCGGGCGAGCGGCGCGTCGCGCCACTTCGCCCACCGGCCGTGGACCCCGGGCTTCACCGTGAGGGCCATCTGCTCCTGCCGGATGGCGTCGAGCTCCTCGACGGTGCAGAAGCAGGGGTAGGCGAAGCCGCGGCGGATGAGGTCGATCGCGTAATCCCGGTAGATCTCGACCCGCTCCGTCTGGATATAGGGGCCGTAGCTGCCCTGCTGCACGAACTCGCCTCGCGACGACGCGTCTCCGTCCTTCGCAGGCGCGCGGAGCACGCCCTCCTGAGGGGAGAGATCGAAGCGCGCGAGGGAGTCGACGATGGTGTCGAGCGCGCCGGGGATGGCGCGCTTCACGTCGGTGTCCTCGAGGCGGAGGTAGAAGACGCCCTCGCTCTGGAGCGACAGCCGCTTGTTGATGAGCGACACGAAGATGCCGCCAATGTGCATGAACCCGGTCGGGCTCGGCGCGTAGCGGGTGACCATCGCGCCTTTGGGCAGCGCGCGCCGGGGATAGCGGGCCTCGTACTCCTCGGGCCGCCTGGCCGACGCTGCGGCGTCGCCGAAGAGGAGGCGCACGAGCTCGTCGCGGTCCTCTCCGGGGCCCGGTTCGCGGACGGTGACGGGAAGCGTCGTCTCGTGCGGGGCCTGCTTGTCCATGAGGGCGCGTCGCTCCTGGTCTGACATCGGGCGGGCAGCCATTGCACGCCCGCCTGGCCTTGTCAATCGGCCGGGGGCCTCGTCAATCGGCCGGGCGCCTGTCAATCGCGTGGTAACGAGCGCGAACGAGCGTGGGTCGTGGCGCGCGCCGCGCTACTGCGGTGTGTTCTCGCCGATGAGCCAATAGGTCTTCATCGCGCCCTTGCCCTTGATCGCCACGAGGCCCCGCTCCTCGAGGAGGAAATCTCGCGCGAGCAGGGAATAGCTCGCCTCGCTCACCTGGATCCGACCGGGCTCTCCGCTCGACTCCATGCGGCTCGCCACGTTCACCGCGTCGCCCCAGAGGTCGTAGCTGAACTTCTTCTTGCCGATCACGCCGGCGATGACAGGCCCGGTGTTGATGCCGATCCTGAGCTGGAACGGCTCGCCGTCGTCGCCGACGAACTGGCGCACGGTGTGCGTCATGGCGATCGCCATCCGCGCGATGGCCCTCGCGTGATCGGGGCGCTGCGCCGGCAGCCCGCCGACGACCATATAGGCGTCTCCTATGGTCTTGATCTTCTCCAGTCCGTGCTGCTCGGCGAGCTGATCGAACGAGGAGAACATCCGGTTGAGCAGGCCGACGAGCTCCGCCGGGGGGAGCCGCGCGGCCAGCGGGGTGAAGCCCGCGATGTCCGCGAAGAGGACGGTCACCTCCTCGAAATGCTCGGCGATGAGCTGCTCGTGCTCCTTCAGCTGATCGGCGATCGTCCTCGGCAAGATGTTGAGGAGGAGCCGGTCCGAGCGCTCATGAGCTCGCTCTGCCGCCGCCTTCGCCTGCTCGAGCGCCGCCTTCTGCTGGCTCTGCCGCCGCGCGTTCGCCTCCAGGGCCGACAGCATGCCGTTGATCGAGCCGGTGAGGCGCGCGAGCTCATCGGTGCCCGGCATCGCGACCCGCGCCGAGAGGTCGCCGACGCCGCCGATCTCCGTGACCTCCCGGCTGAGGCGGGCGAGCCGGTACAGCACAAGCTTCTCCAGGAGCAGCAGCGTCACACCGCCGAAGACCAGGCCCACGACCACGGTCACGAGCACGAGATAACGCAATGTGTCATGGCCCATCCTGAGGATGGCCCGGTCATTGTCCACGCGCACGAGCAGCGCCGGCTTGCCGTCGATGTCGTTGAGGACGGTGTATCCGGCGATCCTGTCGCCACCGAGCGGGTGGACGAGGATCGGGTCGCGGTCGGACAGGGCGGCGCGCGCGTCGCGGAAGTCGTCGGGCAGCTGGGGATCGTCGAGGCGGCGCACGGCGAGCGAGAGGCCGGCGGGCTCGGTGAGGCGCCTGATCTCGGCGTCGGTCAAGAAGCGCCCGAACGTGACGGTGCCGGCGACCGGTCCGCGGCCGGAGCTGCCGACGCTCGGCTGGGAACAGAGGAGCATCGGCCCGTCCGGCAAGAGGACGATGCCGCCTCGGACGGCGTTGCCGGGCGTGTCCCGCCCGAAGAGGAGATCGCCGACGCGGAGCCGCTCGGCGACGCCGCGCGGCAGGGGGGCCCAGCTCTTCGTGGCGTGGTTGTAGCCGGTGCTGTACACGGGGGTTCCGTCGGCGCCGGCGAAGACCGCGAGATCGATCCGGGCGATGTCGAAGAGCTGGGCGACGAGGTTCGAGCGAACGAACTCCTGATTGCCGTCCTGCACGAACGCGTAGGCGTCGTCCCACTGGCTCCAGTCGGTCCAGCGGGCGTTGAAGTCGCTGCTGGCCTGGCGGAAGAGGTTGAGCGCCACCTGCACGGTGCGGCGGGTGTCCTGCGCCTCGGCGGCCATCGAGTTGGCGAGGAGCGCCCTCGAGGACACGCCGTACAGGGCAAAGCTGAGCCCGAGCAGCGTGGCGGTGATCGCCAGCAGCGTCTTCGCGCGCAGCGAGAGCAAGGCGTCGAGGGTGGGCTTCAGCGGCGCCGAGACTATCGAAATGCGCGACGTCGCGGAAGCGCGCCGGCACCAGCCGGGACGGCGCGGGCCCGCGGGCGGGTGGGGGGAGGGGGCGCGGCGCCCCTGGTCCGGTCCGCGCCGCGCTGGCGTGGAGGGGTCTCCGGGACGGGCCCGGAGGTGAGGTCTCCTTACTCATCTCACGGTGGTACGCCAGGCATCGAGTCGCGGATGTGTAACGAGGACGTTACCGTCAGCGGCTTCGGGCCGAGTCCCTCATCGATTTTCGAGGAAATTCAGGTTCGAGGTAATGAAAACAACTTGAACGGTTGTCGCCGTTTCTGGCGGTGATGAACGACGCCACGGTATCTCACTTTGCCTCGTGGCTTCCTTGGACCGCTGTCGCGAGAGCAGATAGAATGCGTGCAATGCACACGCCCGGCCGGCTGCTTGTCGTTCCTGCGGTCCTTCTCACCCTCGCCGCGTGCGCCAACGGCACCGACGATCTGCTGCCCGGATACTACGAGGAGCAGGCTGGCGGCGGCGGACTCGGCGGTGATGGCGGCGCCGGAGGGGGAGACCTGTCCGTGAGCTCGAGTTCAAGCGTGAGCGTCGGCTCCACCGGGGTCGGCGGCGCTGAAGGCGAGGGCGGTGACGCCGGCAGCAATGAAGGCGACGGGGGCGAGGGCGGCGGTGGGGGAGCGGTGGCCGAGTGCGACTATGCGGCGCCGAACACGTGCGCTCTCGCAGCGGATCTCGGGACGCTCCCGGGCGATGACGGCGCGGATTGGGCTGCGGAGACAGCGACAGGAACCACGTCGAAGTGGTTCAAGGTCCGTGTCATGGATGAGGTGAACTGGCCCGGTACCGAGCGCTTTCAAGCGACGCTCACCTCCCCGCCGGGGATGAATTTTGATCTGATCGTCTATCAGGGGGAGATCGAGGTGAATGCGTCGGATTGCTTCGCGTCCGGCGTCAGGGGGCAAGGAACACCTGAGTCCTTCATGACGACATGGAATGATCGCACTGGCCCGGACGATCACCTCTGGTTTCTCATCGAGGTGCGTCATGTGGATGGTACCGCGTGCGGCGAGGACGCGAAGTGGACCCTGACCGTCGAAGGCAGGGCGCCGTAACCGGACGTTCGCGCTGGCGCACGAAGCGATGCAGGGTGAGCCGAAACCAGCGTCTCCAGGACAGGGCTCCTCGGCCGAGGGCGCCCCGGATCGCGCGAAAGGCACCGCGCGCCGCCCCGACGCCGCCCCGGAGGGGGTCGCCGGTGATCGGCAACACGGTGCCTCGACACCTCGCATATCGCCTCAGCTCACGCGGATCGGGATCTGACGCGGCTTGAGCGACGCGCTCTTCGGCAGGTGGATCCGCAGGACGCCCGCCCGCAGATCCGCGGAGATCTTCTCGGAATCGATGCCCTGCGGGACCACGAAGCTGCGGCGGAAGTCCGGCAGGCCCTCCGCGCCCAGCTCCCGCTCGGCCGCCTCGGTCCGCCGGCCCTCGAAGGTGAGCTCCCCCTTCTCCACGCGGACGGCCAGGCGATCCTGATTCACGCCCGGGAGATCCGCCACGACCAGGAGCTCTTCGGCGCTCTCATAGATGTCGACCGCCGGCGCCACCGCAGGGCGCTGCTGGATCTTCTCGGGGTTGTTCTCGGCACGGTGGGTCAAGCTGCGATCGGTGCTCATGTTCATCGCTCCTTCCTCGGTACACGCCAGATCCGCTCATCGCAGGATCGTCGCTCTCCTCTTCCTTCGTTCTTCAGCTCTCAGCTCGCTCAGCGAGCCGTCACCGCGATCTGCCGCGGCTGCGCCTCGGCGGCCTTGTTCAGCGTGAGCGTCAGCACGCCGTTCTTCATGACCGCTGTCGTCTTCTCCGGATCGACCTTGCTCGGCAGCGTGAAGCTCCGGCTGAAGCGCACCCCGCCCCGCTCCTTGCGGTGGACGAGGTAGCCCTCCGGCGCATCCGACTTGCGCTCGCCGCTCAGCGTCAGGACGTCCTGATTCAGCGAGATCTGGACATCCTTCTCTGCCAGACCCGGGAGATCGGCCTTGATGACAAGGGCGCTCCCCGTGTCGAACAGGTGGATGCGCGGACCCCCCGCGTACCGGGACGTCTGGTCGAAATCGCCGCGGAGCGACGCGCGGGGCGCGTCCACCTCCTCGAACACCCAATCCAGGCGCCGGCGAAGCTCATCCATCATGGCAAACGCGCGATCAAATTCCGTGGTTCGGTGCAGCATGGTCAATCCTCCATGACCGCCGCGCGCGGCGCGCGCCGGGGCTCCGCCCGCGGCGCCGTCACCCTGCTCGCGACGGTCGATTTGTTGTAGCGTTACGGGACCTTGGCTCCGAGAGCCGGTCTCTTCGCACCGCCCAATCTTTGCACGGCACGTGGGGTGTCAAGAGCACGGCCAGCCGCCGCCCCTCCGAAGCAGACCGCCGGGAGAGGTGGTGGCGACCGGCCTCGTCGGAGCCAGCCATGCCGGCGCCCGGTAGAGCCTGCCGCCTTGAACAGCCCTAGGAGCGCATCCCGGAAAGCGCTAGAGACCCCGGACATGCAGCCCTGCCCGCCCGCCTCCCGCCGCCGCGGCGCCGTTGCCGCCCGCCTCCGCTCGGTCGCCTCCGCCGCGGCGCTGTCCCTGGCGCTGATCTCGGGCGCCGCGCTGGCGCTGCCCTCGGAGGGCGACCGGGCGCCGAACGCGCGCGTCGAGGACGCCGACGGCCGCGAGCTCCAGCTCAAGGCGCTTCAAGGCAAGCCGATCCTCATCGTCTACGAAGACAAGGACTCGAAGACCCAGAACCAGGCGCTCAAGGACGCGCTGGCGAAGCTCACGAAAGGCGACCGCTACCGGCGGGGCATCGCCGTCGCCGCGATCGCCGACGTCAGCTCCTACGACTTCTGGCCGGCGCGAGGGTTCGTGAAGGACGCCATCCGGGAGGAGTCGAGGAAGGTCGGCGGGACCATCTATTGCGACTGGGACGGCTCCTTCCGTACGGCCTACAAGCTCCGCCGCGGCGTCAGCAACGTCGTCGTGGTCGGCAAGAACGGCCACGTGCTCTTCGCGGCCGAAGGCGCCTTGAAGCCGGAGTCGCAGAGCAAGGTCATCGAGCTGCTCCGCAAGGAAGTCGAGGGCTGACCGCAGCGAACGCCCCGGCCGGCGGGGCGCGCGCTCAGCGCCCGTCCTTGCGGCGCCGCCGCGCGTGCAGCGCGGACTCGATCTGCGCGCGGATCTCCGCCGCCTCCGCGGCCGCCACGAGGCCGCCGCGCGCCTCGATGAAGGGCCGGAGCGCCCCGGCGCCCGCGCCGCCCACGATCCACGGCGCGCCACGGCACGCGTCCGCGTAGGCGTCGATGAGCTCCCGCGCCGCCGGCGGGAGCGGCGGGATCGCGACCGTCAGCGCGACGAGGTCCGGCGCGAGCGCCTCGACCGCCCGCGCGATCGCGGCGGGCGGCGTCCTCGCGCCGAGCACGACGGAGCGGAAGCCCCACGAGCAGAAGCGCAGGCCGATGCCGAACAGCCCGAGCACGTGATCCTCGTCGGCGAAGGCCGCGAGCAGCACGCGCCGCCCGCTCTCGCCGGGCTGCGCGAGCCGCAAGAGGTGCAGCAGCGTCGCGCCGAGGACCTGCGAGGCGAGGTGCTCCTGCGCGACCGTGATCTTCCCCGCGAGCCAGAGATCGCCGATGCGCTCGAGCGCCGGGCCGAGCGCGCGCTCGAAGATCGTCACCGCCGGGCCGAGCGAGAGGGCCCGGTTCACCTCGGCCTCGAGGCCGTCAGGATCGAACCGGACGGCGGCGTCGACGATACGCTCGCTCGCCCTCGCGAACGCGTCGCCGCCGCTCGGGCCCGCCGGCGCGCGAGGCGCTGCCGCCTCGAGCACCATGCGCGCCGCCTCGGCCGCGGCGATCCCGCCGTTCACGTGGTCGCGCATCTTCTTGATCACCGCCACATCGTCGTCGCTGTACAGGCGGTACGCCGACGCTGTGCGCGCAGGCGACGGCACGCCATAACGGCGCTCCCACGCACGCAGCGTCGCCGAGGACACGCCACACATCTCCGAGACGACATGGATTCTGTAGCGGCTCAACTGGATAAACCTTGCTAGGACCCGCCGAGCCGCGGCCGTCCGCGCCGGCCCGGCGCACCGGGATGCATCGGAACGGCGGGCAGCGAGGCCCAGAAAGACCCCCTCCTGCCGACGTCTTTCGCCTTTGTCAAAGGCTAGGACAAACATTATACTGGACGTCATGCAAAACACCAGCGCTTCTTCGGCGCAGGATCCGGCGCATCCGGCGAGGCCTGACGCCTCGCCGGGCGACGAGGTGGCCGCTCCCCCGCGAGCGGCCCGCGCGCGCGGCGTCCTCCGCGGAGCGCGCGCGCCGCGCGCCGTCGTGATCGGCAGCGGCTTCGGGGGCCTCGCGGCGGCCGTCCGGCTCGGGGTGCGGGGCTACGACGTCACGGTCGTCGAGAAGCTCGACGAGCCGGGCGGGCGCGCGTACGTCCACCGCCAGGACGGGTTCACCTTCGACGCGGGGCCGACCGTCATCACGGCGCCGTTCCTCCTCGAAGAGCTCTGGCAGCTCTGCGGCCGGAACATGGCCGACGACATCGATCTGCGGCCCGTGGCGCCGTTCTACCGGATCCGGTTCCACGACGGCGCGACGTTCGACTACACGGGCGACGCCGCCGCGATGCGCGCCGAGGTCGCGCGCTTCTCACCCGGAGACGTCGAGGGCTACGAGCGCTTCGTCCGGCGGAGCGAGGCGATCTTCCGCGTCGGGTTCGAGGAGCTGGCGCACGTGCCGTTCGGGTCGTGGACGGACATGGCGCGCATCGTGCCGGACATGGTGCGGCTCGAGAGCTACCGCACGGTGTACGGCCTGGTCGCGAAGCACGTGAAGGACGATCGCCTGCGCCAGGTGCTGAGCTTCCACCCGCTGCTCGTCGGCGGGAACCCGTTCTCGACGACCTCGATCTACAGCCTGATCGCGTTCCTCGAGCGCAACTGGGGCGTCCACTTCCCGATCGGCGGCACGGGCGCGCTGGTGAAGGGGCTCGTGTCGCTCATCGAGGGCCTCGGCGGCTCCGTGCGGTGCGGCGCCGAGGTGCGGCGCATCTCCGTGGAGGGCGGCCGCGCCCGGGGCGTGGAGCTCGCGTCGGGGGAGCGGCTCGCCGCCGACGTCGTGGTCTCGAACGCGGACTCGGCGTGGACCTACCGGCACCTCGTGCCCCCCGAGGCGCGGAAGCGCTGGACCGACCGGCGCATCGAGCGGCAGCGCTACTCGATGAGCCTCTTCGTGTGGTACTTCGGCACGCGCCGGCAGTACCCGGGCGTCGCTCACCACACGATCCTCCTCGGCCCGCGCTACAAGCCGCTGCTCGAGGACATCTTCGAGAAGCACGTGCTCGCCGACGACTTCAGCCTGTACCTGCACCGCCCGACCGCGACCGATCCGGCGCTCGCCCCGCCCGGCTGTGACGCGTTCTACGTGCTGTCCCCGGTGCCGAACCTGCTCAGCGGCACCCACTGGCCCACGGCCCAGGAGCGGTACCGGCGCTCCATCTCGGCGCTGCTCGAGGCGACGCTCCTGCCAGGGCTGGAGGGCGCGCTCGCGAGCTCGCGGCTCCTCACGCCGCAGGACTTCCAGGACCGGCTGCTGTCGTTCCGGGGCGCGGCGTTCGGGCCGGAGCCGGTGCTCGCGCAGAGCGCCTTCTTCCGGCCCCACAACGCGAGCGAGGACATCGAGCGCCTCTACCTCGTCGGGGCAGGCACACACCCGGGCGCCGGTCTGCCCGGGGTGCTCTCGTCGGCCCGCGTGCTGGATCGGGTGGTCCCGGATGCATCGAAGCTCGCCTGAAGCGTCGGCGGCGGACTTCGCCGCGTGCAGGGACCTCCTGCGCAAGGGGTCGAAGAGCTTCGCCGCGGCGGCGCTCCTCCTGCCCGCGCGGGTCAGGGAGCCGGCGGCGGCGTTCTACGCGTTCTGCAGGGTCGCCGACGACGCTGTCGACGAGCTCGGGGAGCACGCGCCGCCGTCCGCGGCCGCGGCCGCCGTCGCGACGCTGCGGGAGCGGCTCGCGCGCGCTGCGACGGGCAGGCCGGACGACAGCCCGGTCGATCGCGCGCTCGCCCACGTCATGGCGGAGCACGGGCTGCCGCGCGCGTTCATCGAGGCGCTGCTCGAGGGGTTCGCGTGGGACGCGGAGGGGCGCCGCTACGAGACGCTCTCGGACCTGAACGCCTACGCGGCGCGCGTCGCGGGCACCGTGGGCGCGACGATGTCGACGCTCATGGGGGCGCGGGGGCCCGACGCGCTCGCGCGGGCGTGCGACCTGGGCGTCGCCATGCAGCTCACGAACATCGCGCGCGACGTCGGCGAGGACGCGCGGCGCGGGCGGATTTACCTGCCGCTCGCCTGGATGCGGGAGGCCGGGATCGCGCCGGACGGGTGGCTCGCGCGGCCGGTGTTCGACGACCGGCTGGGGCGGCTCGTGGCGCGGCTGCTCGCCGAGGCAGAGGCGCTCTACCTCCGCGCGGGCGCCGGCATCCCGATGCTGCCGCGCGACTGCCGCCCCGCGATCCAGGCGGCGCGGCTCATCTACGCCGACATCGGGCGGGTCATCGCGCGCCAAGGCTTCGATTCGGTGTCGACACGCGCCGTGGTGTCGCCAGGCCGCAAGGCGTGGCTCGTGCTGCGGGCGTTGCTCCGCAGGTCCGTCGCAAGCGCGGAGGCCCGCGAGCACGGCGCGGCGCCGCCGCTCGACGAGGTCCGCTTCCTCCTGGAGGCGGCGCGATGAGCGCCGGCGCAAGCGGCGCGATGAGCGCCCTGGTGGGAGCGCGATGAGCGGCGGCGGCGCGTCCGGCTCCGCGGCGCGAGAGATCGACGCGGCGCGGGGGCGCGTGCGCGAGGCGGGCGGCGAGGCGCTGCTCGCGCGCCTCGAGCACCTCGACGCGGCGCGGGCCGCCCCGGCGCCTCGGCCGGGACCCTCGCCGCGGCCGCCGGATCGGGGCGCGATCGCCGATTACGACGTGGTCGTCGCGGGCGGTGGGCTGTCGCTCCTGCTCGCGCCGCTGCTCGCGTCGGCCGGGCTGCGCGTCGCGGTGCTCGACCGGGCGCGGATCGGCGCCGCGCACCGGGAGTGGAACGCCGGGACGGCCGAGGTGGCCGCGCTGTCGGCGTCGGGGATCTTCACGGGGGACGAGATCGAGCGGCTCGTCATCGCCCGCTACGTCGAGGGGCTCTGCCGCTGGCACGGCGGCGGGACGTACCCGGTGCGCGGCGTGCTCGACCACGCCATCGACGCGGGGGGGCTGCTCGCCGCGGCGCGGGCCCGGGCCGCGGCGCTGGGGGTGACGCTGCTCGACGGGCACGCGCTCCTCGGGCACGCGGAGGGGCCGGACGCGGTCGCGCTCGCCGTGGCCGAGGCGCAGCCGGGCGCCGCGCCGCGCGCGCTGTCCGCGCGGCTCCTCGTCGACGCGCGCGGGGCGGCGAGCCCCTACGCGACCGCGGACCTCCTCTGCCCGACCGTCGGCGGCGTGCTCACGGGGCTCTCGGAGGGCGACGGGGAGCGGCGGATCCGGCCGGACGTCGGCGAGATCCTCGCCACAACGGAGGACGTCGAGGAGGGCAGGCAGCACCTCTGGGAGGCGTTCCCGGGGCGGCCGGGCGAGACGACGATCTACCTCTTCTATTACGCGCGCTCCGGGGACGTCGGGCCCGGCGCGCTCCTGTCGCTCTACGCGCGGTTCTTCCGGCTCCTCTCGCGCTACAAGGAGGGCGACGCGCGCCTCGTCCGCCCGACGTTCGGGTTCATCCCCGGCTGGTCGCGGCTGTCGGCCGCGCCGCGCGCGCCGGGGCGCCGGGTGCGGCTCGTGGGGGACGCGGCGGCGCGGCACTCGCCGCTGACGTTCTGCGGCTTCGGCGCGAACGTGCGCGAGCTCGCGACGACGGCCGCCGAGCTGGCGCGGGCTGTCCGGGAGCCGGGCGCGCGTCGTACGTTGGCCGCGGCGCGTGACGCGCCGGTGCACTCGGGCACCGGCGCGCTCGCGGCCCTCATGGCGAAGCCCGCCGGCGGGGCGAGGGCAGGGGAGATGAACGCGCTCCTCAACACGGCCTTCGCCGTGCTCCACGCGATGGGCAACGACGCGTACGCGGCGCTGCTGCGCGACGAGATGCAGCCGGCCGATTTCGTGAGGTTTTTGCGGGAGACGGCGGCGCGGCGGCCCGAGGTGTACCGCGAGGTCGTGAGCGCGCTGCCGCTCCGGGCCATCGGCCGCTGGGGGGCCGGGCTCGCGAGGGAGCTCTACCGCGCCCGCTGAAGCGCTACCGCGCCCGCTGCGCGGAGCGCTCGGCGCGCGCACCCGCGGCGGAGCGCCGCGCGAGGACGAGGGGCCCGAGGAACAGGCCGTACGGCGGGCCGCCGGTGCCGTGGTGGACGCGGTGCGCGTCGCGGACGCGCGCGAGGTACGGGATGCGCGCGAGGCCCGAGACCGGGAGCCGCTGGTGGACGAGGCCGTCGTGGACCAGGACGTAGGCGAGGCCGAAGGCGGTCATGCCGAGGCCGAAGCCGAACGCGGCCTCGCGCAGCGGCCCCGGCGCGCCCTCGCAGCCGTAGATGATGAGCCCGGCGGCGATCGGGGCGTGGAGGAACGCGAGCGCGTCGTTCTTCTCGAAGGCGCCGCGCCGCTTCGTGTGGTGGGAGCGGTGGATGCTCCAGAGCGCGTGGTGCCAGACCCTGCCGTGGAGGAGCGCGGCCCACACCTCCATGGTCGCGAAGGCGGCGAGCGCCGTGGCGATCCAGATCGCGAGCGTCATCGCGCCCTCCGCATGCGGAACGGCAGGAGGAGCTGCACCCAGGGGCTGGTGAAGCGGTCGAGCGAGAGGGCCTCGTGGACGACCGTCGCCGGCTTGCCGCCGAACGTCGCGGCCGCGAGGGAGCGCGCGTAGAACGGCGTGTCCTCGAGGGTGCGGAGGAGCCGCGGCGCGGACCCCGGGTCGGCGGCGATCTCCCGCGCCATGCCCCAGCGCGTGTCGCCGAGCGGCCGCGGGGCGAGCGGCGGGAGCTCGCGCGCGCCGCCCGCCGCGTCGAACGCGGGCGAGAGGAGCATGCGCGTGCCGTCGCGGCGCCGGACGTCGTAGGTAAGGGCGATCCCGTCCGAGCCGACCGCGCGCGACCAGGTCCAGCGCTCGAAGGCGTGGTCGAGCGGCTCCTCGCCGGCGTTCGTGTCGAGGTAGGCGCTGCCCGAGAAGCGCAGCGAGGGGTGCGAGAGCTCGACCTCGGCCCGGGCGATCGGTGCGATGGGCGTCCAGCGGTGGAGCCCCCGCCCGTCCAGGGCGACGCCATGATGCGCGCCGTCGGCCGCGGGCCCGGGCGCGGACGGGCGGACGCGCACGGTCCCCGAGAGCCGGGAGGGCAGCGGCGCCGTGATCTCGTCGAAGGAGACGTGGAGCTCGCCCCCGGACCACTCCATCAGGCTCGGGCCGATGGCGAGCGACCGCGGCGACCTGAAGACCGCGCCCCGCGGCCGCTCGGTCAGCGCCCAGCGATCGGCGCGCGGGCCGTGCAGCGCGACGTTCATCGCGCAGTGCATGAGCGGGTCCGCGGCGCCGCGCGATCGCGCCTTGGCGTAGTACGGCGAGAAGACGCTCCCGAGCATCGCGATGATCGTGATCGCGCTCTGCCCGTCGTCGCTCACCGCGTCCAGGTACCACCAGGCGTAGCCGCCGCTCGGGATCTCGAGGTCGAAGCGAGGTCCTCCATCACGCTCCGCGCCGCGAGCTGGCCGCTCAGCGCCGCCATCGGCACGCCCGCCCCCGGGTGCGCGCTCCCGCCGGCGAAGTACAGGCCCGGGAGCTTCGAGCGCGAGGCCGGGCGCGCGAAGGTCGAGTTCCACCCGTGGGACACCGGCCCGTACAGCGCGCCCCCCGTCGCCGGGAACATCCGCTCGAAGTCCGCCGGCGTCGTCGCCACCGGGGAGAGGCCCGTGCTCCTCAGCGCGAGGCCGAACCGCTGCAGTTGCTGGAACACGCGCTGCTCCCATTCGTGGATCTCCGTGGATGACGGGGTGTGTTTATCACCGGTCGCAGGGGCGTTGACGATGAAGAACAGCCGTTCTCCGCCCCCCTCGGCGCCCGGGCGCGCCCCGGCCTCGCCGGGCTCCGGCGGCGGCTCGTGCCCGCGGTCCTCGGCGCAGACGTAGACCGTGGCGTCGCGCGGGAGCTCGGCGCGGTCGAACAGCGCGCGGAACTCGGCCTCGTAGTCCCCGGAGAAGAAGACGTTGTGCCGGAGGAGGGGGAAGCCGCTCGCCTCGGCCACGAGCGCCCAGGTGACGGCCGAGAGCGACCGCGGCTCGCTCCCCGGCGCCTTGCGGGCGGCGCGCTGGCCGAACAGGCCGACCCGGAGCGCCGCCGGATCGGCGTTCAGCACGATGGCGTCGGCCTCGATGCGCTCGCCGCCGTCGAGCACGACGCCCGTCGCGCGGCCGCGCCCCTCCTCGATGGCGGCGACGTGCGCGCCGCAGCGCAGCGTCGCCCCCGCGCGGGCCGCCGCCGCGGCGAGCGCCTCGGCGACGCGGCCCATCCCGCCCTCGGGGAGCCAGAGGCCCTCCCGCTCCACGTGCGCGATGACGCCCAGCGTCGCAGGCGCGAGGTACGGCGACGAGCCGCAGTAGGTCGCGTAGCGCCCGAACAGCTGGAGGAGGCGCGCGTCCGCGAAGAAGTCGCCGAGCGCGCGGTGGAGGGTGCGGTGCCCGTCGATCTTCATCATCCCGCCGAGGCCCAGGCTTCCCGCCGTGCTCAGGATCGTCTTGAGCGTGGGCCGCTCCGCGCGCAGGAACGGCGCCTCCACCACGTCGAAGATCTCGCGCGCGTACCGGCAGAACCGGCGGTATCCGTCCGCCTCCCGCGCCCCCGCGAGCGCGCCGATCGCGTCCGCGCTGCGCTCGACGTCCGCGAAGAGGTCGAGCGTCGAGCCGCCCGGCCAGGCGTGGCGCGCGAGCGTCTCGGCCCGGCGGAGCGGCACGTGGTCCCCGAAGCGGAGCCCGAGCGAGGCGAAGATCTCGTCGAAGACCCACCGCATCGTGAGCGCCGTTGGGCCGGCGCCGACGCGGCGGTCCCCGAGGACCACCTCGCGTATCTTTCCGCCGACGCGCGGCGCCCGCTCGAGTAGCACCACGTCGAGCCCGCTCGAAGCAAGGAGCGCGGCCGAGGTCAGACCGCCGATACCCCCGCCGATCACCACGACGCGATCGCTCCTTTCCGCCATGGCCGGAGTGTACGCGTCGGAGGTGGTTTGTCTATACTTTGTTTAACTAATGTTCAAACTATTGACAAGCCCCTGAGGCTCGCCAAGACTCGCGCCCCATGGATTTCGATCGCCGGATCGAGCGCGTCCTCCTCGCCGCCATCGAGCCGCTCTCCTCGCCCGCGTCGCCGCCCGGGCTCCTGGCCGCGACGCAGCACGCCCTCTTCCCTGGAGGCGCCCGCATCCGGCCGCGGCTCTGCCTGGCCGTCGCTTCGGCGTACGGCGATCCCGCGCCGGAGGCCGCCGACGCCGCGGCGGCGGCGGTGGAGCTCATCCACTGCGCGTCGCTCGTCCACGACGACCTCCCCTGCTTCGACGACGCGCCGATCCGGCGCGGCCGGCCGTCGGTCCACCGCGCCTTCGGCGAGCCGATCGCGGTGCTCGCCGGTGATCAGCTGATCGTGCTCGCCTTCGAGGCGCTCGCGCGCGGCGCCTTTCACGCGATGGCGAGCGGCGTGACCGACGCGCGCAGGGCGGTCCGGTTCTTCGAGGTGCTCGCGGGCGGCGTCGGGATGCCGCAGGGGATCATCGCCGGGCAGGCGTGGGAGTCGGAGGCGAAGGTCCCGATATCGGCCTACCGGCGCGCGAAGACAGGCGCGCTCTTCGAGGCGGCGGCGACCCTCGGCGCGCTCTCCGCAGGCCAGGACGGGGCCGCCTGGGGCGACCTCGGGCAGCGCATCGGCGAGGCGTACCAGGTCGCGGACGACGTGCTCGACCTGGTCGGGAAGCCGGAGGACATGGGCAAGCCGGCGGGGCGCGACGGGGCGCTCGGGCGCCCGAACACGGCGCTGGAGCTCGGGCTCTCCGGCACGACCCGGCTGCTGCAGCGGCTCATCCAGGATGCGGTCGAGGCGGTGCCGCAGTGCCCGCGGGCCGACGACGTGCGGTCGTGGGCGGTCGAGCTGGGGGACAGGCTCCTGCGCGTCTGCAGGGGGCCGGCGGCGGCGCTCCCGACCGTGAGCTCCATGTAACGGCTCGGGCGGCCTGACGTATGTCCGAGAGGGGCGGTCGTCGGGGGGACTCGGGACGTCTGAGACTGATGACCTGGAGTGGAGCTGGGGTGTTTGCGCGTCGCGGGACGGAACGGTTGATGCCGACGTGGACTGACGTGAAGCCCGAGTGAAGCCGACGTGAGGCAAATTCAGGGACGGCCTTAATGCGCTGTCGCCTCGTGATAGTGAGGCTGCGCCCAGGCTCGACGAACGCGGTTTGGGGTGGCATCCTCGGCGGGCCTTTCCGCGTCTGCCGCGGGGAGCGTGGCTGTGGAGCGGTGGTGAGGCGCTGTGTCCTGCGTCCGGTGAAGCGAGGCGTGGGTCATAGTCTGCGAGCGGGGGGATTGGGGGATGAGGGCGATTCGGGAGCAACACGCCACGATCGTTTCTCGCAAGCTTGAGGCCGACAGTCCCGGGGGGATGCGCGAGGCGATCACCTCCGCCGAGCAGCTCGCGCGCGTCGCGCGCGGGCGCCTCCGCGACCGGGTGGTGGACGTCGGGAGCGCCGTGGGCACCGCCCTCCGGGGTGCGCCGCGGAGCGCGAGCTTCATCCGGGCGGGCGCCGCCGTGCCGCTGCACGTGTCGCGGATGCTGCTCGATCGACACCAGGTCGCCGCCCACGCGCTCGCCCACCTCTACGCGGAGATCGAGGCATGCCGCTCGCTCGCGAGCTGGGCCTGCGAGGCGGGCGGGGAGGCGAGGGCCGTCGCCGAGGCGCACGCAGGGGCGCTGCTCCTGTCGCTGCGCGGCGGCGTCGATCTGGGCGGCGGGGAGATCGCGCCGCTCGGCGAGCTCGAGCTCCGCGACGACGAGGTCGCCAAGGCGATCGGCCACCCGGCGGTCGCGGCGTGGGCGCGCGACGCGGGCTCCAGCGTCGCCGTCGCCTCGATCGCGCGCGCGGCCGCCGAGCAGGGCATCCCCGCCAGCGCTGGCGCGGAGGACGAGCGCATCGGCTGGATCCGGCACAACATGCGCGACTTCGTCGAGCGCCTCGTCGAGCCGCTCGCCCCCGAGATCCACCGCCGCAACGGGCTCATCCCCGAGTCGATCGTCCGCCGCATGGGGCAGTTCGGGGTGTTCCGCCTCGCCACCGCGCCCGAGCACGGGGGCGACGGACTCGGTGTGGCCGCCATGGCGACCGCCATCGAGGAGCTCGCGCGCGGCTCGCTCGGCTTCGGCGTGCTCACCATGACGGCCTCCATCGCGTCGGACCTCCTCGCCCGATCCGGCACGGACCTGCAGCGCCGGACCTGGCTTTCGCGCATCGCGAACGGCGAGGCGCGCTGCGCCCTCGCGTTCGCGGAGCCGGCGTACGGCTCGGACCTCGCGCGCGTCGTCACGCGCGCCGAGCGCCAGGCCGACGGCAGCTATCTCCTCATCGGAAAGAAGGCGTGGGTCACCGGCGCGTCCCGCGCCGACCTGGTGCTCACCCTCGCGAGGACCACGACGCCAGGAGGACAGGGGCAGCTGCCGCTCGGGCCGAGCCTCTTCGTCATCGCGAAGCGGCGCGGCGCGCCGGGCGCCGACTTCCCGGACGCCGGGATCGCCGGGACCGAGCTGCGGGCGCTCGGGCAGCGCGGCATGGGGCACTACGAGCTCCGGATCGAGGGGCTCCAGATCGGCCGCGAGGCCCTGCTCGGCGAGCGCGAGGGCGAGGGGATCGCCCAGATCCAGCGGGCGCTCGTGACCGGTCGCACCTACGCGGCCGCGTGCGGCGTGGGCGTGGCGCAGGCCGCGCTGGAGCTCGCGCTCGAGCGGGCGAAGACGCGGGTGCAGTTCGGGTCGCAGCTCATCTCCTTCCCGCGCGTGGCGCACCGGCTCGGAGGGCTCATCGCGCGCGTCGCCGCCGCGCGGCAGCTCACGCGCGCCGCGGCGCAGGTGGCGGACACGGGGCAGCCGTGTGAGCTCACGTCGGCGATGGCGAAGCTCTACTCCAGCCGCGTGGCCTGGGACGCCGCCGACGCCTGCATGCAGATCCACGGGGCGAGCGGTTATGCGGAGAGCTCGACCGCGGCGAGGCTCCTGCTCGACGCCCGCAGCCTCTTCTTCCAGCTGGGCCCGCACGAGGTGCTCGCGCAGGGCATCGCGCGCGCCTTGCTCGAAGGGCCGCTGCCCTGAGGCGCGCTCCGCCGCGGCGCGCTGCAGCGCGGAGGCGCGAGCGAGCGGACGGCCGAGCGCGTGCACCAGCGAGCAAGCGCGTGCGCAGAGGCGCGGCGTGGCGCGGTGTGGCGCGGTGTGGCGCGGTGTACATGGCGCGGAGGTGCGGCGCAGGCGCGGCGCGCGCGCCGTCGTCAGCCGAGCGCGCCTGTGCCATGATCGCGCGGACCGATGGTCCGCGTCCGCTCTCCTCGCTACGGCCGCAAGCTCGACGATTTCACGGTCGGCGCGGTGTATGCCCACCCCTGGGACGTCACCGTGGACGAGGGGATGCTCGCGCTCTTCGCCGCCTCGTTCCAGGACGCGATCCCGACGTACGCAAGCCGCGTCGCGGCCCGGTCGGTGGGGCTCAGGGACAGGCCGGTGAGCCCGCTCTTGCTCCTCAACCTGGGGATCTCCTTCAGCGTGCACGACGTGAGCGAGCAGGCGATCGCGCACCTCGCCTACACCGACGTCCGGTTCCCGGCGGCCTGCTATCCGGGGGACACGCTGCGCGCGAGCTCGCTGGTCATCGGCAAGAAGCCGGTCTCGACGGGGGACAAGGGCGTCGTGCACGTCAGGACCCAGGTGGTGAACCAGGACGGGCTGCTCGTCTGCTCGTTCGAGCGCAAGGCGCTCGTGCCCCCTGGCCGCGTCGCGGAGCGCCCCGAGGACGCGCCGCACGCGGTCGCGCAGCCAGACGCGCAGCCGGCGCGCCTCCCGAAGGAGCTCGACGCTCCGCTGCCGCCGCCGGCGCGCCAGGGCGGCTTCGCCTGCGCGTGGGATGACTTCGAGGTCGGCGACGTGATCACCCACGAGGTCGGCAGGACCATCGGGGACAGCGAGCACATGCAGCTCGCGACCCTCCTGCGCAACTCGCACCCGCTGCACGTGGACGAGCAGTACTCCAGGTCGAGCTCCTTCGCGAAGACGCGGGTCGTCCACGGGGGGCTCGTGCTGTCCTGGGTGCTCGCGCTCTCGAGCCGGGACACGGCCGGGTGCGGCGTCTGGGACCTCGGCCTCGACGAGGGGGCGCACCCGAGCGGCGTGCTCGCGGGCGACACGCTGTTCGCCGCGTCGAAGGTGATCGCCAGGGAAGAGGCCAAGAGCGGCGCCGGGAGCGTCACCTTCCGGATCGTCGGCGTGAAGAACACGCCGCCGCGCGCCCTGATCGAGCAGGGCGCTGACCTGTTCACACCCGAGCTCGGCAAGGCCGAGGGCAGGGTGAAGGAAAAGGTCGTGGAGATCACGCGAACGCTGCTCCTGCGCCGGCGGAGCTAGCTCTGTGCGTCAGCAATCACTGGCGGGATTGCTGACGCACAGAATCAGGCGGCGCACGCCGGCGCACGCCGGGGTTCGCGGCGGAGCCCTGATGAAACCAGGCGCGCCCGCGGCGGGGGCCGCAGAATGAGGAGTCCCCGGCGGGCCGCCTGCGGCATACAATGGGCGGCCATGAGCACCGCTCTGCCCCAGCGAGGAACGGGACGGCCATGAGCGCAGCTGGGAGCCGTGAGCTGGACGCGCTCCGCGCGCGCGTCGCCGAGCTGGAGCGGGAGCTGGCCCTCGCCCGCGCGCCAGGTCGGAGCGCCGCCGCGCGAGGCCCGGACGCGCCGGCCAGAGACCCGGGCAGCGCGAGGGGCTCCGCCCTCGTCGAGGAAGCGCGGCGGCAGCTCGACGAGGGCGAGCAGGCGGCGCAGATGGGCAACTGGCTCTGGGAGCTCGGGCAGAGCAGCAGCACCTGGTCGCGGCAGCTCTTCCGGATCCTGGGCCGCGATCCCGAGACGGATACGCCCTCGACGGAGACCTTCCTCGAGGCCGTCCACCCCGACGACCGGGAGCGGCTGCAAACCGGCCTGCAGCTGGCGAACGAGACCGGAGAGGGGTCCGGCGCGATCGCGTTCCGCGTGCGCCACCGGGATGGAACGGTGCGGGAGTGCCTGCTGAGCAGCCTGCCCGTCGTCGAGGAGGCGGGGCCGCCGTCCCGCTTCTTCGGCGCGGTCGTCGACCTCACCGATCGCCGCCGCGCCGAGCAGGAGCTCCGCCGCAGCGAGCGCATGCTGAAGGAGGCGCAGCGCATCGCCCACGTGGGCAGCTGGTCCTACGACATCGCGTCGCGGACGATCTGCTGGTCCGAGGAGCTCTACCATATCCTCGGCGTCGATCTCTCGGTGCGCCCGACGTTCGAGCTCTTCGCTGGCCTCATCCACCCCGAGGATCGCCACCGGGTCTTCGGGGGCGCGGAGACCGCGTCGCCACTCGGCATCGCGAGCCCCGTCGAGTGCCGCGTCGTGCGCCCGTCCAGCGGGGAGCTGCGCCACGTGCAGATGGCGGCGCAACTGCTCACGGACGACGCCGGGACGATCACCGGGCTGGTCGGCACGAGCCTCGACATCACCGAGCGCCGGCGCCTCGAGGAGCAGCTCCTTCACAGCCAGAAGCTCGAGGCGATCGGGCGCCTCGCCGGCGGGGTCGCGCACGACTTCAACAACATGCTCACCGCGATCTTCGGGCACAGGGAGCTCGCGGTGCGCAAGGTGCCGGTGGCGTCGCCCGTCGCCGAGCACCTCACGCAGATCGGCACCGCCGCGGAGCGGGCCGCGGCGCTCACGCGGCAGCTGCTCGCCTTCGCGCGCAAGCAGCTGATCCAGCCGAGCGTGGTCGACCCGAACGCGCTGATCTTCGGGGTCGAGCCGCTCCTCCGCCCGCTCGTCGGCGAGGACGTGGAGCTCGTCGTGCTGCCGGGGAGCCAGATCTGGCCCATCCACATCGATCGGGGGCAGTTCGAGCAGCTGCTCATGAACCTGGCCGTGAACGCGCGCGACGCGATGCCCGGCGGGGGCCGCCTGGTGATCGAGACCGTGAACAGGGCGCTCGGCGCGGGCGACGGAGAGTGGAGGCCAGAGATCGAGCCCGGAGACTACGTGGAGCTCACGGTCACGGACACCGGGCAGGGCATCGACGACGCCGTCCAGAGGTACGTGTTCGAGCCGTTCTTCACGACGAAGGAGCCGGGCAAGGGGTCGGGCCTCGGGCTCGCGACGTGCCACGGCATCGTGAAGCAGCACGGCGGCCACATCTGGTTCGCCAGCGCCCCCGGCCAGGGCACGCGCTTCACGATCTGCTTCCCGCGCGTGCGCGGCGTGCCCTGCGAGCAGCCTGTGAGGGCGACCGCGGCGGCCGTCGGGGGCGTGGAGACCGTGCTCGTCGTGGAGGACGAGGCGCAGGTGCGCGAGCTCTGCGTCGCCGCGCTGCGCGCCTTCGGCTACTCGGTCCTCGCGGCGCGGAGCGGGAAGGAGGCGATCGCGCTCGCGGCCGCCTATCCAGGCCCCATCCACCTGCTCGTGAGCGATGTGGTCCTGCCGGACGCGCGCGGCCCCGCGCTCTCGGCGACGCTCGCCCGCGCGCGCGCCCCGCTGCCCGTGCTCTACGCCTCGGGCTACACGGAGGACGCCCTCCTCCAGGGCGATCTGCTCGACGGGGTCGCCCACTTCCTGGCCAAGCCGTACACGCCGACGCAGCTCGCGAAGGCGGTGCGCGCTGTGCTCGACGCGTCCGCGCAGGCGCGACGGGCGAAGGGCTCCGGCGGCGCCCCGCCGCCGGCTCCGACCGCCGAGCGGCTCCAGTGAGCGCGCTCGTGCGTCGCGGGGGGCGGGCTCGCAGCGCCTTTGCGCGCGATCGTCGGCATGTGCGTGCGCGTGCGCGGCGGTCCGCAGCGCGCCACGCTGGCCCCCACCGCCCGGGTGCATCTATCCTGGACGGGCGGCTTTGGCGATGAAGATCCGGGGGTCGGCGCTCATGCACACGAGGACCTACCTGCAGACGCGGTGGGGGAGCCAGGCCATGTCCGCCCTCGACGCCAAGCTGCCTGCAGCCGCGCGGGCGGTCTTCGCGGCGCCCGATCTCGCGGCGCACAGCTGGTATCCCATCTCGGTCTGGAACGCGATCGCGGACGAGATCTCGCGGTGGCCCAACCGGTCCGGTGTCATCCGCGATCTCGCGGCCTACGTGGCCGAGCAGGACCTGACGCTCGCGCACAAGGTGCTGCTCAAGCTCGGCACGCCCGCGCTCGTCATGCGGCAGGCCGGCGTGATGTGGGGCATGTACTTCAACGGCGGCCGGCTCGCCCCCCTCGCCGAGGGAGAGCGGTTCTTCCGGCTGATACTTTACCTGGGAGTCGACCCGCAGTCCGACCCGGGGCGCCAGACCTGCAGAGACGCGGTGCCGGCGTGGCAGGAGAACGCGCTCCGGCTCTCGGGCGCGCGAGGCGGGCAGAGCCTCCACACGAAGTGCCGTTTCGAGGGACACCCCACGTGCGAGTACGAAGTGCGCTGGCTTCGCTGAGCGGCGGTCACCCGCGGCGGATACGGACCCATCTCGACGTTTTCGGTGCTCAGCGTACAAGAGTACGCTTCCGCGCCGAAAACGCCGATCTGGGCCCGTCTCCTGTGCGGGTGACCGCCGCTCTCAAGCGGGCGGATACGGACCCATCTCGACGTTTTCGGTGCTCAGCGCACAAGAGTACGCTTCCGCGCCGAAAACGCCGATCTGGGCCCGTCTCCTGTGCGGGTGACCGCCGCTCTGAAGCGGGGCGTCTCACCACTTGGTGCAGAAGGCGAACAGGTTCACCTGCGCCTCTTCCGCGATCACCTCGACGGGGGTGCTCCCGAACTTCGACCGGGCGAACAGCGTCTTGAGATCGTCGGAGCTGCGGTGGATCAGCTCCCATTCGAGGACGTGGTCCATGAACGCCTTGCTCGGGTTGTTCACCCCGAAATTGCCCACGACCGCGACGCCCCCGGGCAGGAGCTTGTCGTGCATGCAATTGAGGAGGGCCACGACCAGGTCGTCGCGGAGGTAGTCCGTGAGCCCGATGCTGTAGATCATGTGCTGGGGCTTGAGGACCGTCCTGCCGCGGCCGTGGGCCAGCCGCACCACGTTGTCCTGCGCGAAGCTGAAGCGGTCCATGACGCCGAGCTGGTCAGCGATGCCGGCCGCGTAGGCGAGGGCCTGGTTGTCGATATCGATGCACGTCGCCTTGATGTCGGGCGGCTCGCCCCCTTCAGCGTAGAGGTCGAACAGCTCCCGGGCGGGGCCGCTCGCGAGGCTTGTGATGTGGACCGGGCCGGACGCGTGCG
Organism: Sorangium sp. So ce726; assembly: GCF_051521405.1. Lineage (NCBI taxonomy): Bacteria > Pseudomonadati > Myxococcota > Polyangiales > Polyangiaceae > Sorangium > Sorangium sp. So ce726. The sequence goes on from NZ_CP150349.1 coordinate 802,326, forward strand.
CGCTGCAGGCGTCCCGGATCGCGCGGCTCAGCACGCCTCTCCGGTTCTTGACGGCGCGGCAGGCGTCGATGGCGAGCCCCCACTGATCGATGAAGCGGCCGAGGCGGCCGTCGCCCGCGGGCTCGTCGTTGTACATCATCTCGATGGTGTAGAAGTCGCCCGCGTAGCCGCGCGGCTTCGTGTAGCACCGGTCGACGGTGCGGCTCAGCATGAAGAGCGAGAAGGTCTCGCGGAAGACATAGGCGCCGATGCCCTTCTCGAGGTGGCGCTCGCGCTCGATGTGCTCGCGCAGCGCGGACACGATGGTCTGGCACGCGGCGCTCACCTTCTCCTGGATCTCCGCCTCGGGCTGCTTGGCCTCCTTCACCATCCTGTCGGCGATCATCATCTCGAACTTGAACTGTTCGACCGTGTCGATGAGCTTCGGAGGGATGTTGTTGGTGCCGGCCTGGCCCGTCCTCGCCGCGTGAAAGCGGTTGACCTGCGGCACGTCCTCGACGAGGAGCGGCGGGAGCATCGCGGTGTTCTCGCGGAGGCGCTGGGCGAGCATGATCGCGAGCGACTGGTAGAAGCGCGCCGCGAGGCCGGGGACGGAGGCGAGGAGCGAGTGCACATACGGGCCCTCGATGACGTCGAGCGTGCACTCCTCGCGGGCGACGACGGAGGCGCTCGCGGCCGCGCTCTCGAGGAACGACATCTCGCCGAAGATGGCGCCGGGGCCGAGCTGGCGGAGGGCCACGCCGCGCCCGAGGTGGGCGACCTCGACCCCGACCAGGCCGCTGCGCACGATGAAGATGCCCTGCCTTCGTGAGCCCTCTTCGAGGATCTGTTCGCCCGGTCGGTAGGTGACGCAGCTCGACTTCTCCAGCAGCAGCCGCTCGTCGTCCTGGGTCAAGAACTCGAAACCTGTCGTCATGATGCCTCCCGACCGCCGCGGGCGCCCCGGCCTCGCGGAGGAACGGATCTCTCCCCCTGCCGCGGCGACAGAGGCGTCCACGCGTGCGCCCCTTCTACCACGACGCATCGCGCCTCCGCTGAGGCATGGCGGTCCGCTCGCTGGCTCGGCGCCGATCGCGCCGCGGTTGCCGCGGGGTGCCTCGTTGACCGCGCGCCGCGGTTGCCGCAGCGCGCCTCGTCGATCACGCGCCGCGCTCGCGCCGAACGCACGTCGCGCGGTCCTTCACCGGATCATCGCGGGGCGCAGGCCGCGACGCCGCCGTCCTCGGCGAGCACCAGCACACAGGTGCGGAGCACATCCATGCCGGCAAATCCGTCCGACGGACAGGTCGCCCGCTGCTCGCCGGGCAGAAGATCGATATCCGCGGCGGCGTCGAACCCCGCCATCCGGAGGCGAGCGCCCGAAAGGACGGGAACGGTGTGCCTGCCTGAGGCGGCGTAGGCGCTCCTGCCGCCGGTCGCCCGGCGCGACAGCCGCTTTCCCGCGGGGGAGACGGCGAAGAGCGAGCTCTGCGACGCCCCCGAGTCGATCTTCAGCGTGACGTCGATCCCCTCGACGCTCGCCCTGGCGGTGAGCTCGCTGCCCTGGTTCGGGCCGCCGCAGCGGGCGAGCTCCACGATGGCGGCCTCGCCGAACCGCGCCCGGAGCGCGCGTGCGGCCTCGTCGCGCGGAGCTTCGGTCATCCGGCCCTCGCGCAGGTCGAGCACGACGGCGCGGCCCGGCCCCGCCAGCTCCTGAGGCGCGACGATGCCGCCGATGCCGATGCGCTGCAGGACGTCGGGCATGTGGATGACGAGCAGCGCGGAGACCTCGACCCGGCCCCACCCGGAGAGCGCGAGGCTCGCGTTCTCAAGGCGGGACACCGCGAGGGGCCTGCCCGCGTGGTCGACGGCGACGTCGCCTGCGGTCGAGAGGGGCAGCGCGAGCTCGTCGGCGAGCCAGCGGGCGAGGACGTGGTGGGAGGCGCCGGTGTCGACGATCAGCACGGCCGGCTGCCCCGCCACGACGGCGTCGATGAGCGGCGAGGGGAACGCGCGATCGTTGAGGTGGTACTGGAGGCTGGCCCGGCGCTCGGGGCCCGCCGCCGGCGCCGCCGGGCCCGCGCCCGCCGCCGTGGGGCCCGCGGGCGAGGACGGGTCGCCAGCGCCGGCGCCGGTCGACGCAGCGCTGCGCGGCGAGGCCGGCGCGGCGCGGACCGCGGCGGGCTCGGCGCAGCCGGCCACCGCGAGCGCGCCGGCCGCGGCGGCGGCCGAGAGCGCGGCGAGGAGCTGCCTGCGAGCGCGCGGCAGGAGCATCCGCTACTCGACGCAGCAGAGCGTCGACTGCCCCGTGGGATCCAGCGAGCCGCTGAGGTTCGTGCGCGCGGTGCAGGTGGAGCTGGTCGGCGTGCCGACGAGGTGAGCCGGGGGCGAGTAGGCGTACCCGCAGTACCGCCCGCCCTGCGAGATCTGGGCGTGATCGAAGCAGGAGTAGTCGTTGCCGAGCTCGACGCGCACGTAGTTGCAGTCGCCGCCGCTCGCGGTGCACGAGCACGACGAGCACGTCCGGGTGTCGTTGTACCCCCGGAACCAGTCGCTCTCGCGCCGCGCATAGCCGCTGCAGGTGGCGCTGCCGGACACGAGCGCGCATTGCGTCGCCGGCGAGGCCTGCCTCGGGACGCAGGCCTCGCCGGCGCCGCAGCCCACGCCGGGGGTCGCGTGGCAGAACTTCCTGGACTCGGTCCACGTCGCCGGCGCGGGGATCGCCGTGCCGGTCGCGGTGCAGCTCTGGATCACGTCGAAGAGGCCCGCGCGCACGCCGCCCCAGTCGACGAACCCGTTGTTGATCGGCTTCGCGTCGCACGTGAACCCGACCCGCTTCGCGAGCGTGCCGCGCGTCCCGCCCTCGTCGGCCTCGCACTGCGACTCGTCGGCGTAGAGGTAGAGATCCGCCGCGCAGTCGGTGGGGTTCGGCGTGCAGCCGCAGCCCTCGCAGCCGCTGCCGGAGAGGCCGCGGAAGAGGAGCGTCTCCTTCGCGGTGAACCCGCCAGGGCACGGCTCGGTCGCGTCCACAACGACGCCAAGCTCGAAGTTCGTGGGTGCCGTCAGGCAGACCGCGCCCTCCGCGCAGTCCGAGTCCGCGCAGTCGACGGCGTCGTCGCAGTCGTCGTCGCCGCCATTGAAGCAATCCTCGACCTGCGTGCAGCCGGTCGCCGCGCTCGTGCCGGCGCTCGCGCTCGTGCCGGCGCTCGCGCTGGAATGTTCGGTCGTCCCGGCGCCATCACCGCCGCCCGACCCGCCCGACCCGCCCGCGCCCGCGAAGTTGCGCTCCTGGACGCCGCAGGCCGAGAGGCCGACGAGCGCTGCTATCGCAGGCCCGCGAAAGTTCGTCATGCCGCCAGGATAGCCGCCCTTGCTGGCGAGGTGCAGCGTCAACTCCCGGAGGCGCGGCGCTCACCGCGCGGGGGCGTGATGGGCGAGGTGCCCTGTGACGCCGGGAGGAGAGGCCGTCACGGAACCGTGGAGCGCTCGAGGCGGCGCTCCACCTCGGCGCGTGTCGGATACGAGGTCTGACACCCCTCGCGCTCGACCGAGATGCCCGCCGCCGCGATCGCGAACCGGAGTGTGGCCTCGATCGCCATCCCGGAGGCGAGCCCGCCGGCGAGCACGCCCGTGAGGGCGTCCCCGGCGCCCGTCGTGTCGACAGCGCGGGCCGGCAGGGCGGGGAGCTCCTCGCCCGACGGCAGCAGCACCGCGCCGCGCGCGCCGCGCGTGAGCACCACGCGCTCCGGCAGGTGACCGCGCAGCGCCTCGTGCTCGAGCTCGTTGACCACGGCGAGATCGAACCGGCCGATGAGCTCGGGATCGATGGCGTTGGCGGGCGACGGATTGCAGATCGACAGCGCGCCATCGGCCCGCGCTGCCGCCAGCACGCCGTCGATCGCCGCGGCCGGGATCTCGCCCTGGCAGAGCCAGACCGAGGCCCCGCACGGCGAGGGCGGCGTGACGAGCGCGTTGGCGCCGGGGATCGCGAGGATCTGGTTCTCTCCGGCCTCGTCGACGCAGATCAGGGCCACGCCCGTCGTCGCGCCGCGGTGGACCGCCACGGCGGAGAGCTCCACCCCGTCGGCGGCGAGCGCGGCCGCGCAGAGCTCGCCGTGCGCGTCGTCGCCGCGCGCGCCCGCGAGCCGTACGCGCGCGCCCGAGCGCGCCGCCGCGACCGCCTGGTTCGCGCCCTTGCCGCCCGGCGCGACGAGGAAGCGGCGGCCCAGCACCGACTCGCCGGGGCGCGGCAGCCGCGGGCCGTAGCCGATGAGATCGGCGGTGATCGAGCCGCAGATCGCGAGCAATCCCATCTCCGCCGCATACCACGAACGCGGCGGCGCCGGCCGGGTCCCCCGAGCGCACGGGGGCGGCCGGGAGAAGTGGAGAGGGTATTGGTTGATAGAGGGCAATGACGAGCCCCGGAGGCGGCTGGCCAACGGGGCTCGTCAGGTGCGTTCCGGGCGGCGGGCGATTCATCCGTCCGCCCACGGCGCGCGCGTCAGTCGGCGTTCACGGCCACGGCGTCGGTCTTGCCGTTGGCGAGCGCGCCGGCGCGGCGGATGATGCCGATGAACTCCTGCTGATCACCCTTGCTGGACGCGGCGGCCCTCGCGATCTTCTCGATGTCGGTGAGCCTCCAGGAGCGCGCGTGCGGGCTGTGGCGCAGGACCTCCGCGAACCCTGCCACCGCGGACGCGAAGCGGAAGTCGGCCGGCGCCGCGTCGAAGGTGGGGGCGATGGCGCCCGGGGCCATCTTGACCAGCGTCTCCTCGGCCGTGTTCGAGCCGAGCGGCGCCTTGTGGCGGAGGCGCACGACGACCGGCGCCGCGCCCTCGCCCTTCAGCGCGGGGGCCTTGAGCTCGACGTCGTAGATGGCCGTCACGCTGTGCCCGGCGCCGATCTCGCCGGCGTCCACCTTGTCGTTCCGGAAGTCCCGGTCGGCCACGTCGCGGTTCTCGTAGCCGATGAGCCGGTAGCTCTTGACGAAGCTCGGGTCGAACTCGACCTGGATCTTCACGTCGCGGGCGATGACCTGGAGCATCCCGCCGACCTGCTCGGAGAAGACCCGCCGCGCCTGCGCCTCGCTGTCGATATAGGCGTAGTTCCCGTCGCCCTGGTTGGCGAGCTGCTCCATCATGAGATCCTTGTAGTTGCCCTGGCCGAAGCCGATGGTGGACAGCGTGATCCCCTTGTCCCTCGCGCGCTTGATGGTCTTCAGGATCTCGTCGTGGGAGGTCGGGCCGACGTTCGCGTCTCCGTCGGAGAGCACGATGACGCGGTTGACGTGCCCCTTCACGAGCGTCCGCTCGGCCAGGCTGTAAGCGAGATCGATGCCGCTCGACATGGCGGTGGAGCCGCCCGCGGTGAGGTCGTCGAGGGCCGCGAGGATCTTCCCCTTGCTCTCGATGCCCGTCGGCGCGAGCACCTCTCGCACGCTGCCCGCATAGGTGCAGAGCGCGACGGTGTCCCCCGGCTTGAGGGTGTCGGTGAGCATCTTCAGGCTCTTCTTCGCGAGCTCGATCTTGTCCGGGGACTGCATCGAACCGCTGGTGTCGACGAGGTACACGAGGTGCACCGGGGTCCGCTCCTTGACCGGCACGCGCTTGCCCTGGACCGCCACGCGCACGAGGTGGTGGCCCGACGTGAACGGCGAGGGCGCGGCCGCGAGGTGCACGGCGAACGGGCCTGTCGCGGGCGACGCGTAGCCGTAATCGAAGTAGTTGAGGAACTCCTCGGCGCGCACGGCCTGATACGGGGGCAGCGCGCCATCCATGATCTTGCGGCGCGCGATGGCGTAAGAGGCCGTGTCCACGTCGATCGCGAACGTCGAGAGCCGGTCCTTCGCGGGGTCCTCGACCGGGTTGACGCCGTAGTCCCGGTACGTCTCGCTGCCCTGGGGTTCGGGCGCGGTGACGGCGACGGCCGCGGGCGGGGCCGCGGGGCGCGCCACGGCGGTCGCCGCCGGGGTGGGCGCCTTCTTGGGCGCGGGCGCGCCGCCCGTCACCTGGATGCGCGCGTCGGCCCCGCGCGCGGCGCCCGCCTTGGTCGCCCGCGACTGCGCGGGCCCGGGCGTGGGCGTCACAGGGGCGGCCGCCACGGGCGGGGCCGGCGGCGGCGCAGCCTCCGCGGGCGCGGCGTCACGGTCGACCGCGTCGCTCGCCGCGGCCTCCTCGCGCTTGGCGGTGGACGTGCGGCCCTCGTCTTGCGGCGCGTCGAACTCCGGCTGCATGGGCTGCCCGGCGGCGGCCTCGGTCGGCGCGGCCGATGCGGTCGCCGCCGTGGGGGCAGGCGTGGAGCCACCGCAGCCGATGAGCAGCGCGGTGACGAGGGCGGGGGCGACGAGATCGAGGGGCCGGGTGCGCATGAGGTGTCCTCCTTGAAGGGGATCGCGAGGGCGGATCCCTGCTGTACGTTCTCGTGGGTCGGCCATCGCCGATCGCCACACACAGGTCCTTGTGGGGGCCGCACGCGCGGGGGCCCCACAGTGCGTTTTCCACGGGCGAGACGGACCCCTCGCCGCTTTCGCTGCGTGAACGCCGCGTGTCGCCGGTTGTCCGGCGAGCCGACGAGGGGGCTCTCGCGGCCGGGGCCCGCTGTGGCGGGGCTCGGCGCGTCCGAGTGCCAGGGAAACGCGGTCGTCTCGGCCGGCTTACACCCGAAATCGACAGGAGCTGGCGTCGGGCCCTCCGCCTGCCTCTTTCTCGATCTATCCTCAGGGGGTCCGTGATGAGCGAAACGAGCCGCGAGCGCTTCCAGTCCACCCTGTGCCGCGCCAGGAAGATCGCCGTCCTGACGGGCGCGGGCGTCTCGGCGGAGTCGGGCATCCCCACGTTCCGCGGCGCTGGGGGGCTGTGGCGGCGGTACGAGGCGACGAGCCTCGCCTCGCCCGAGGCGTGGCAGCGCGATCCGGGCCTCGTCTGGGAGTTCTACAATCACCGCCGGGAGCGCGCCCTCGGCTGCGCCCCGAACCCGGGTCATCACGCGCTGGCGCAGCTGGAGGCGTGGTGGCGGGAGGCCGGCAGGGTCTTCACCCTGATCACCCAGAACATCGACGGCCTGCACGAGCAGGCGGGCTCCCGGAGCCCGGTGCGCCTCCACGGCTCGCTATGGCAGGTGCGCTGTCTCTCGTGCGAGAGCGTGACCGAGAACCGCGACGTGCCCATCACGCCCGCCTTCGCAGGCAGCGGCTCCCCCGATCCGGAGGCCCCCGCCCGCCGCTTCACGGCGGCAGAGCTGCCCCGCTGCCGCTGCGGCGGCGTCCTTCGCCCTCACGTGGTCTGGTTCGGCGAGGCCCTCCAGGAGAGCGATCTCGCCGCGGCGGCTGCCGGCGTCGAGGGCTGCGATCTCCTGCTCGTCGTCGGTACGTCGGCCGTGGTGTATCCCGCCGCCGGTTTCGTCCCCATGGCCAAGCGCCACGGCGCCCTCATCGCCGAGGTCAACGTCGAGCCGAGCGCGATCTCCGGCCTCTGCGATGTCGTGTTCACCGGCGGCTCCGGCGCGATCCTGCCCTCCCTGCTCGACGTCACGCCGGCCCGCGCGCCGTGAGCACCGCGGCCTGACGGGCGCGGCGAGCCGGCGGCGCAGGCGCGGGCGCGGCGAGCCAGCGGCGTCAGCGCGACGCGCGGTCACGCCGCAGCGGGCGCGCGGTGCACGCACCGCGCGGCGCGGCACATGCTTCTGCCGGGGTCATGGAGCAGGTCAACCGTGGGTTCTCAGGGCTAACGTGGGCGTCGATCACGCTCGTCGTGATCGGCGCGGTCAACTGGGGGTTCGTTGGGCTGTTCGAGTTCGACGTGATCGCCGGGCTCTTCGGCAGGCTCAGCGCCCTCAGCCGCATCATCTACGTGCTCGTCGGGCTCGCCGGGCTCTATCTGCTCTACACTGCGGTCCAGCTCAGCAAGCGCGCTCGGGTCACCACGATGCCCTGAGAGCGACTCGCCTGGCACCGCCGGCGCTCATGCGCCCGGGCTGGCCTGACCGCCGAAGCCGCGCGGACGGGCGGCGGCCGCGCGCGCCTCGATGAACCGCGACACCGCGTCGACGAACGCTTCGGGGTTCTCCACCTGCGGCATGTGCCCTGTCGCCGGGATGAAGGTGAGCTGCGACCCCGGTAGCGACGCGTGAAGCTTCTTCGCGTCGTCCGCGCTGTTGCCGAGGAGCTGATCCGCCTCTCCCCAGACGAGGAGGGGATTCAGGCTGAGCGGGGCCCTGAGACCTCCCTGGATGGCGGCGTCGATCACCGCCTCCAGCGGAGGTGGATTGGCGCTCTCCAGGACGTCCCGCAGGGCAGCCGGGGCGCGGCCGGGATCGGCGTAGGCGCGGCCGAGGACCCCCGGGCTATAGGTCTGCTTCCGCATCAATGCGCGCAGCACCCGGCGGGGCAGCGGCCGCGCTCCGAGCCAGCCGACGAAGCGCGGCAGCGGGGGGATGGGAACGCCGTTGACGAACACGAGCCCTCGGCAGCGGGACGCGAACAGGGTAGCGAAGCTCGATACGACCGATACGCCGAAGGAGTTGCCGACGCACCACGCGCTGGCGACACCCAGCTCGTCCAGGAGCCGCTCGAGCCAGCGCGCATAGGCGCCCAGCGAGCCGAGCCCCGGGGTGTCCGTGCGCCCGATGCCGGGCAGATCGGGCGCGATCACCTGGAAGCGCTCCGAGAATCGCTCCCAGACAGGCGCCCAGTGCATCGGCGCCCCGCCCCAGGCGCCGTGCACCAGCAGCAGCGGCTCGCCCTGCCCGCCCACGTGGACGCTGGCCGGGCGGCCGTCGATCGCGATCTCCTTCAATGAAACCGTGCTCATGCCCCTCTCCTGTGCGGCATCATCGCAGGCCCATCCTGCTCCCGGGCGCCGGGGGCCCGCAACAGGAACGCACGCCGGCGCGCGCCCCCGTCCATCCCTCTTGCTCGTGCGGGCGCTCGTTGAGCGTGCGGCAGCGTGCGGCAGCGTGCGGCAGCGTGCGGCAGCGTGCGGCGGCGCACGCCGGCGCGCGCCGCCTCTCGGCCCTTCGCGCTTGCCTTACGGGCAGCCGATCGCGGTATCGTCCCCGCCGTGTCCCCCGCTCAGAAGCTCCGCGATCTGCTCACCTCGCCCGGCCTCCTCGTCATGCCTTGCTGCTTCGACGCGCTGTCGGCGCGGCTGATCGAGCAGGCCGGCTTCTCGCTCTCGTTCATGAGCGGCTTCGCGGTCTCCGCCGCGCGCCTCGGCGCGCCGGACACGGGGCTGATCTCGTATGGTGAGATGGTCGACCAGGCGCGGGCGATCTGCGGCGCTGTCTCGATTCCGGTGCTCGGCGACGGCGACACGGGCTACGGCAATGCGATGAACGTGAAGCGCACGGTGCGCGGTTATGCGCAGGCCGGGCTGGCCTGCGTCATGATCGAGGACCAGGTCGCTCCCAAGCGCTGCGGCCACACGCGCGGCAAGCAGGTCGTGTCCCGCGACGAGGCGTTCACCCGCGTCCAGGCCGCCGTGGACGCGCGCGACGAGGGCGCCGGCGTGCTCATCATGGCCCGCACCGACGCCCGCCAGACGCACGGCTTCGACGAGGCGCTCTCCCGCGCGCGGGCGTTCGCCGACCTCGGGGCAGACATCGTGTTCCTGGAGGCGCCCGAGAGCGTGGAGGAAATGCGAACGTTCTGCCGCGAGGTGCGCGCGCCGACGATGGCCAACATGGTGGATCACGGCAGGACGCCGGTGCTGCCGCCGGCCGAGCTCGAGGCGATCGGCTACAAGATCGCGGCCTATCCGCTCACCCTGCTCTCGGTCGCCGCCGCCGCCATGCGCGAGGCGCTCGCGGCCCTGCGCGCCGGCCAGCACCCCGATCCGCGGATGAGCTTCGCGGCGCTCCAGGAGATCGTGGGGTTCCCCGAATACTACGCTGAAGAGTCGCGCTATGCGCAGCCGCCAAGGAAGGGGTGAGTCGAGCACCATGACCACGATGTCCTCCGCCGCGCCCGCGTCGCTCCTCGACGCGGCGCGCAGCCTCGTTCCGCTCGTCCAGGAGCACGCCCAGCGGGGAGAGCGCGAGCGCCGTCTGCCCCATCCGGTCGCGAGGGCGCTCCGGGAGTCGGGCATCTTCCGCATGTGTCGTCCGCGCGCGCTGGGCGGGCTCGAGGCCGACCCCCTCACGGCGCTGCAGGTCATCGAGGAGCTCTCGCGCGCCGACGGCGCGGCGGGGTGGTGCGCCATGATCTGCGGCACGACCGGCGCGTTCGAGGCGTACATCCCGGCGGAGGGGGGCAAAGAGATGCACGCGAGCCCGGATGCCGTGACCGCCGGCGTCTTCGCGCCGAGCGGGCGCGCCGTCGAGGTCGAGGGAGGATATCGGGTCGCCGGGAGGTGGGCGATGGCGAGCGCCTGTCATCATTGCGACTGGCTGGGCGGCACCGCGGTGGTCTTCGACGGGATAGCCCCGCGCATGCTGCCCGGGGGCGTCCCCGAGGCCGTCGTGCCGATGTTCCGCGCCTCGGAGTGCGAGATCCTGGATACATGGAGCGTCTCCGGCCTTGCCGGCACCGGGAGCCACGATTTCGCGGTCGTCGACGTCTTCGTGCCGAGCAGCCGCTGCATCCGACTCCCGATGACGGCGCCGACCCATCCAGGGCCTCTCTTCGTGTTCCCGCTCTTCGGCTTCCTCGCGAGCGCGGTCGCGACGACCGCGCTCGGGATGGCGCGCGCGGCCATCGATGAGCTGGTCCGGCTCGCGGCGACCAAGCGGCCGATCGGAGCGACGCCGTCGCTCGGGGCGCGGCCATCGACGGCGCTCGCCGTGGCCGAGGCCGAGGCCACGCTGGGCGCGGCCAGGGCCTACCTCTTCGAGGCCGTCGGCGCCGTCTGGGACGCCGCGGTCTCTGGCAGGTCGATCTCGCTGCGGGACCGGGCGCGCGTCCGGCTCGCCGCGACGAACGCGGCCCTCGGCGCGGCGCGCGCCGTCGATCTGGCGTACACGGCGGGCGGCGCCGCGGCGCTCTACGCGGAGAGCCCTCTTCAACGCAGCTTCCGCGACGTTCACGCCGTCACGCAGCACGCCCTCGTCGCCCCGCACACGCGCGAGGTCCAGGGCCGTGTGCTCCTCGGGCTGGACACCGAGCTTCCGATGTTCTGAGGGGCAGTCCGCGAGAGGAGACGCGGATACGAGAGGGCAGAGCAAGCGCCCGCGGGGCGCGCCACGAGCGGGGTGCAGATTCGTGTGATACGGGCTCAGCCGCTAGGCAGGCGAGTGAGGCGTACGAAAGTACGCCGCAGCGAGCTTCACTCTGCGGATGAGCCCGTAGCGCACGAAGATGCGCCCCGCTCTCATCCCAGGGGCAGGTCCACCCATCGCTCGAATCCAGGCCGGCGCTTGATGCGGCCGTACCACGCGTCGACGTGCTGCAGCGCGGGCCGCTCGGTTGGCAGATTGTACCACCGCTGCGCCGCGACCCCGAGCGGGATATCGGCGAACGTGAAGTACTCTCCCGCGGCCCACGGGTGCCGTGACAGCTGCCTGTCGAGGATCCCCAGCGCGGCGAGCGCCGACTTGCGCGCGGCCTCGATCGCGGCCTGATCGCGGCGCTCTTCGGGCGTGCGCACGAGCTGCACCAGGAGCGTCCGGATCGGCGGCCACAGGGTCCCAAACTGCCAGTCGGTCCAGGCGTCGGCGCGCGCCTTGTCGGCGAGATCGCTCGGCTGGAGCGGCGGTGACCCGTAGCGCGAGAACAGATAACGCACGATCGCGTGCGACTCCCAGAGCACCAGCGAACCGTCCTCGAGCGTCGGAACCAGCCCGTTCGGGTTGAGGGTGAGATAGTCGGCGTCCTTGACGCGACCGAACGGCCCGCCGGCGTCGATGCGCTCGAAATCGAGCCTGAGCTCGTCGAGCGCCCAGAGGACCTTCTGCACGTTCGAAGAATTCTTGTGACCCCAGAGTCTCAACATGATGTCCCTTGTCCCTCGCCGCTCAGGCGGCCGTCGTCGCCGCCGGCTTCACGAACTTCGCGAAGCGCTCCACATAGAACTCGACAGGATTCTGGATGGCGCGGACCGCGGGGCGCGCCTGCACGGCCTCGATCCACGCCCGGAGCCGCGTGAGCTCCGCGGGGACGGAGAAGTCGCGGAGGCGGCCGACCGCCGTCAGCCGCTCGAACCATGGATAGAAGGAGAGATCGACGAGGCTGACCTCGGCGCCGAGCCAGTAGGGCCCTTGGCCCGACGACCTCGCCAGCGCCTCACGTTCGATGAAGGCCAGCACGTCGCCGAGCGCCTTGCGCCCCTCCGCCTCCTGGTCCCGCGTCTCGGCCCTGAGCAGCTGGGTGAACGCCGGCACGAGGCGCGTGTTCGCGTAATCGATCCAGATCCTCGCCAGGGCGCGCCTGCCCGGCTCCCTGGGCAGGAGCCGCGGCTCGGGGAAGACCTCCTCGAGGTACTCGTTGATGATCGCCGACTCCCAGATGCGGTGGCCCTCGTGCTCGATCGCCGGGACCTTGCCGTAGAGCGAGGCGTCGACGAACGCCCGCGGCTTGTTCTGCAGATCGATCTCGGTCAGCTCGAAGTCGATCGCCTTCTCCTGTAAAACGAGCCGGGTGCGGTGGGCGAAGGGGCACGCCTTCGCGCTGTAGAGTCGCAGCTTCGTCATCCTGTTCTCCTTGATGGCGTGCGCCACGCGAAGAGCTCTCCTGCTCTCAGGCAGGGGGTGTGCTCAGCTCACGGGCCGTCGTCGTGGCAGGGAGCAGGGAGCGTGCCAGAGCTCTATTGCAGGAACGGATCACAATCGTTCGCGCTGGCCGCGCGCTTGCTGCGACGGGAGCAGGGATTGCTGGTGATGTGCTGCTGAGGCAGCAGTGAATCCGGCGTGGGGCGTGGGAAGGCCTCTGCTGATCGAAGGTCGAGTACCCGGGAGGCGTCGCGTCCGTCGGGATGAGGCGTGCTCAGATCTTCATCCTTCCTCCTCGTGTCATGGTTCGCAGTCCGCGCCACCTCAGCCAATGGCACCTCTGCTCGAGCGGTCATCCGTCGTCCACGCGCAGGCGTGGAGGTGGATCTCCTCCCGGTGTGCCGGGAGGGCGCGCTGATGTTTTCCGCCTTACTCTTCTATGGCGGACGGTACTCTGCTATGACGGACATGTCAAGGCGCTCCGCGGTAGCGTCGATGTTCTCAGCAAGAGGTGTGTGGACCGGTGTGCAACGGCGATGAACGCCGCGCTGGCGGGGGATTGGCACGGATGTGCGAGGGAGGTCTTCGTTGTAAGCTGCATGGCGTGACGACTGCTTGCCTCGACGCCGGAGCACTCCATGGTTCGCAGGGTCCGGGACGCGACCGTCGCGTGGGCCGATGGCCTTCGCAAGACAGCGTTCTCGTCGTCCAGCGCATGACGGCGACAGGCATGGAGCGACGCGATGACAGGTGAACGCCCGCCGGACCGCATCCTGACCGCTCGGCTGACGCTGCGAGCGTGGCGGCCCGAGGATGCGCCCCTGATCAGGGAGGCGATCGACTCCAGCCTTGCGCACCTGCGGTCCTGGATGCCGTGGGCCGTGCACGAGCCTGCATCCATGGAGGCGACCGCCGCGCTTCTGGAGAAGTTCCGGGACGACTTCACGGCAGGACGCGACTTCCATTATGGCATCTTCACGCGCGACGAGCGCGACGTGCTCGGGGGTACGGGGCTACACCCGCGGATCGGCCCGGGCGCGTTCGAGATCGGCTACTGGCTCCGGGAGACGGCGACGCGCTGCGGTTACGCGACCGAGGCGGTGGCAGGTTTGACCCGGGTCGCGCTCGAGGAGCTCGGCGTGAGCCGCGTCGAGATCCGCTGCGATCCGCGGAACACCGCGAGCGCCGCCGTGCCCCGGCGGCTCGGGTACCGGCATGTGACGACGCTCGAGGCGAACACCCTGACGCCCGCGGGTGAGCCGCGCGACACGATGGTGTGGGCGCAGACGGCCGTGGAGCTCTCGGGATCGCGCCGGGGAGGCTGAAGCTCATGAGTCCATCGCCCTCGTCGTGCGCGCCGGGAGCGCCATCGGATTCGGATGTTCGGATCGAGGAGCGGCCGATGCGCCGAGAGCGGGGCGGGCGCCGCGGTCACTCGATCCCGAGCGTCATCTCGATCATCGTGCGACGGAAGCCGAACCGCTCGAACAGGCGCTGCGCGGCGGCGTTCTGCGTCGCGGTGTGGAGCACGATGCGCGGCGCGCCCAGGGTCCGGAGGCGCGCGATGACGGCCTCCAGGAGGATCGCGCCCGCGCCGAGCCGGCGCGCGGGCTCAGCCACATAGATGTCGTGGAGGGCGCCGCAGGTGTCGAGGAGGCTGTTCCAGTCGCGCGGCTCCCGGCGGCCGTAGGCGTAGCCGACCAGCGCCGGCTCGGCGCCGGTTCGCTCGGCGACGACGATCGCGGCGTCGGGGTTGGAGAGCTCGCTCGTGAGCCATCGCTCGTAACCCGGCTCGATCGGCTCCAGGCACATGAAGCGGTGCGGATCGAGGGCGTGGTGCAGGCGGACGAGCTGCGCGGCGAAGCGCGCGACCTCGGGCATGTCGGCGCGCACCGCGAGGCGGGCGTTGACGGATGGGGTCATCCGCCAGGATAGCCGAGCGCCGGGCGCTCGCTCCGCCTCAGCGTCCCTTTCCCGCGCCCAGACCCTCCAGCGCTTGCTCCGCGTCGCGCCGGTAGGCGTTGTCTGTCGGCGCTGTCTCCAGGAAGCGCTGGTAGTGGTGGATGGCCTTCTCGCGGTTGTTCGTCGCGCGGAGCGCCTCGGCGAGGAGGAAGTGCGCGTCGAACAGCCACGGCGGGGTCGAGCGGTCCGGCGCCTCGCCCAGGGTGACCGCCTGCTCCATCTCGCTCGCGGTCCCGGCCCGGTTGCCGCGCGACGCGTAGATCTTGCCGAGGCGGTAGTGCCACTCGGGGACCTTGTCGTTGGACGCGATTGCCCTGCGCCACGCGTCCTCCGCGGCCGCCCAGTTGCCCTGATCCTGGTAGCAGAGCGCCATCGTGGCGTAGGCCTCGTAGCGGGACGGCCGCTTCTCCAGCGCGATCTTCAGATCTGCCAGCGCGTCCCGGCTCGCCCCCTGCTTCTGCAGCAGCACGCCGCGCTGCCAGTACGCGTCGCCGAGCTCCGCGTCGAGCTCCAGCGCGCGCTTCAGCGCCATCTCCGCGCGCGCGGTCTGGGCCGTCTCGTTGGCGCCCCAACCGACGTAGAGGTGGTACTCGGCGCGGTTCGGATCGAGCTCCGCGGCGCGCTCCAGGAAGCGCAGCGCCTCGGCCATGTTCGTGCCGCGCACGAGGAGCGCGCGGCCGAGGAAGTGGTTCGCCTCGGCGGAGTTCGCGCGATCCTTGAGCACGTCGCGCAGGATGGGCTCCGCCTGGCTCGCGTGCCCCGCCATGACCTGGGTCGAGCCGACGCGCAGCTTCAGGTCGATGTCGTTCGGTGCCTTGCGGAGCGCGTCGGCGTACATCTCCAGCGCGCGCTCGCTCTGGCCGGTCTCCTCGAACAGGAGCCCGCGCTCGAGCGCGAGGCCCGGGTAGTCCTTGTCGGCCGCCGTGACCTTGTCGAAGACCTTCGCGGCGTCGTCGAACCGGCGCAGGCGACGGTACGCCACGCCCAGCTTGAACTGGCTGCCGAGGTCGTCCTCCTTCGCGAGCGCGAGCTCGAGCTCCTGCCGGGCTTCGTCGTAGCGCCCGGTCTGGAGCGCGACCTCCGCCTTGGCCTTGTGCAGCGCGGGCAGGTCCGGGAACTTCGCCGTCGCCTCCGACAGCTTCTCCGCCGCCGCCTCGTTGCGGCCCATGCTGGACAGGAGCGACGCCAGCGCCACGTAGGCGTCGACGACCTCCGGGAGGTTCTCGGTCGACTTCACGGCGTCGAGGTACCCCTGCTCCGCGTCCTTCTTGTTGCCGAGCGCGAGCTCGGTACGCCCGAGCCAGTAAGCGACCTGCGGGGCCGCCGCGTGCGTCTTCTGCAGCTCCTTCAGGAGGTCCTTCGCCTCCTTCATGCGCTCCTGCGCCAGCCAGGTCTTCGCCTTGCCGAGCTGCGCGGCGAGGTTCTGGGCGTCGGCGCGGGCCGCGGCCTCGAAGCGCGCCTGCGCCTCGGAGTAGCGGCCCGACCGGTAGAGGACCTCGCCGTTGCCGATCAGCGCGCGCACCGCCTGCGGATCGAGCTTCACCGCGGCGGCGAAGGCCTGCTCCGCCGCGCTCATGCGCGACTTCGTGAGGTGGATGGTGCCGAGCAGCGTGTACGCATCGACGATCTCGGGGTCGCTCGCGGCGGCCCGGATCGGGCCGTCTCCGGTGACCTTGCCGAGCAGATCGAGCGCCTCCTGCTCGCGGCCCGGGGTCTGCCAGAGCACCGACGCGATCAGGGTGCGGGCCCCGACGTGGTCGGGCGAGGCCTCGAGCGCGCCTCGGGCGCTCGCCTCGGCGCCCGCGGCGTCCCCGGCGAGGATCTGCGCCCGGGCCAGGCCGTAGAGCGTGCGCGCGCTCTTCTGGAGGCCGCTCGCGTGCTGCCACGCCGCGATCGCCTTGGGGGCGTCCTTGGCGGCGAGCTCGATCTCGGCCGAGAGGACGGCGAGGTCGATGTCGTCCTTGAGCTGCGCGGCGAGCGCCTGCGCGGCCTGTCGCGCGCGCGGGAGCTCGCCGCTGGCCGCGGCCTGCGCCGCGACGGCCAGGGAGAGCAGGTCGCTCGGATGGGAGCTCGCGAGCGTGAGCATCTCCTTGCCGAAGGCGTCGTCGACGGTGCGGTGCCCGAAGCGGATGCTCCGCGCGAAGGCGATGTACGCGGCGTAGGCCATGGTCGGCCGGTGGCGCGGCGCATTGCCCCGCGCGGCGTTCGCGTCGTTCAGCGCTCCGTTGGCGGCCGACGCGGTGTCCTTGCCGAAGGCCGTCTGGGTCCGCTGGCGGAGCTCGGCGAGCGCCCCCTCGTGCGCGAAGGCGTTGAGCCGATCGCTGATGAGGTTCACGCCGAAGGCGCCGACGTCCGGAACGAGCGCGAGCGCGCCGCCGCTGACGGCGGCGACCGCGAGCGCCGCCACGACGTAGCGCTTGATCTTCGACTTTTGCGGCGGTGCTTCCGTGGTCGCCGCAGGCTTCTCGACCTGCGCCCCGGGACCGGCGCTCAGGTCGCCGATCTCGGTGCCCGCGCCCGTCAGGTCGACCTCGTCCCCGACGCTGGGGTGCGGCTCGCTGAGCTCGATGCCCCGATCGTCGGCGTCCGCGGGCGATTGCGTGAAGTTCCCGGAGCGGTCGGACGGATCGTAAGGGGCGGGCGCGGCGCCGGGGGCGAGCTGCGTGACGCTCTCGCCGAGCGCGATCTCGTCGCCGAAATCGGCGACACCGAAGCCGGCGGTGGGCGCGGCGCCGAAGCCGGTGGTGGACGCGGCGCGGCCGGCGGCGGGCGGCGCGGCGCCGAAGCTGGCGGTGGGCGCGGTGCGGACGTCGGCGGGCGGCGCGGCGAGGAAGTCGGCGGGGGGTACGGCGCCGAAGTCGACGGGCGGCATGGCGCCGCTGCTGGGCGGCTCAGGCGCTGCCTGCGGCGGGAGGGGGCGCGGCCCGGGCGCCTGGAATGCGGCGCCCACGCGCGAGTCGTCGTAGTCCGGCGGGGCCTCGTCGAAGAGCTCGGCGCCGACGATGGTCCCCGGTCCGGCAGGTGAGCCGGCACCGGTGGCCTTCGCGGGGAGGGCGGAGCCGGCGGCCTTCGCGGGGAGGGCGGAGCCGGTGGCCTTCGTGGGAAGGGCGGGGCCGGTGGCCTTCGTGGGGAAGCCCGCGGGGGCCGGAGCAGGGAAGCCCGCCTGGGCCGCGGCCGGGAGCCCGGCGCGCGCCGGCGAGGGGAGCGGCGCGGAAGCCGGCGTGGGCAGGCCCGTGTTCGAGAACGGGGCGGGCATGCCGATGACGGCCGGGGCCGAGATCGGCAGATCGCCGGCGACGATGGGCAGGTCGCCGGGGGACATCGCGGGCAGCTCGGCGTCGCCGTCGCCCTCGAGAGGCAGCTCGAGCTCGCCGAACCCGAACGACATGGATCCGCTGCTGGAACGCGCCGGAGGAGCCGGGGGCGCGTCGTCGTCCAGGTCTCCGAAATCGTACTCCGGGGCCACGCGCGGGGGCGCGTCCCCCGCACCGCGGGTGCGCCCGCGCCCGAGCGGCTGCGTGGTGGCCCCGGCGTTTCGCGCGCCGAGCCCCGCGTCCCGCGCACCAGGCGCCGAGGGGGCGCCCGGCGCTGACTCTCGCTCGCCGAACCCGAGGGTGCGCCGGCTGCTCGGAGGCAGCGGCTCGACCCGCGCCGGCAGGTCGGTACCGGCGAACGCGGTCGGCGTCGCCGGGGCGGTGCGGGACTCCGCGCGCGATCGCGCCGGGAGCGCCACCGGCCCCCCGGGCGCATTGCCGTAGACGACCGGCAGATCGTCCGGGTTGAGCCCCTGCACCTCGGCGTCCGTCGGGCTCGGGAGCTCGACCATGAGATCGATCTCGCCGAAGCCGCGCCGCTGCGGCACGGTCTTGGCGTTTCGCCGATCGGACGGGGCAGGGCGATCGGGGACGTCCGGCAAGCCGATCTCGCCGAAGACCTCCGGACCCGGCGGCTCAGGAGGCGGCGCGGGCCGCGCAGGTGGCGGGGGCGCCGCAGGCGCCGCGCGGCGCGGCGGTGTCGGTACCGGCGCCGGCGCCGGCCCCGGGCGTCGGGGAGGCGCGACCGCGGGAAATGCGACGTCCTCCGGCGCCGCCATGGGCAGATCGGCGTCTTCGGGCCCCGCCGGGGCGCTCCGCTCCGAGAGCTGAAGGCCTCCTGCCCCGGCCCGCGGTGGGGGGGTGGGCACAGGCGTCGGCGCAGGCGCTGCGCTTGCGCCCCCCTTGGTCACCAGCAGGCTCGTACCGCACTTCGGACAGCGCATCCTGAGCCCCGCAGGGGGGACACGCTTCTCGTCGACCTGGTACGGCGATTTGCACCCGTCGCACTCGACCTTGATCATGCTTCCCGACCCGATGCCGGCGCTGCGAGCGCCTTCGCAGGCGCCCCCACGCTCGTTCGACCTACAAAAGGCCGGGATGCCCCGACATCCGCTCTCCTTACTAGCAGGGGTTGTGGTCCTTGGATCGCCTCTTCTGCCGGGCGCCCTCAAATCGGCGACTTCCTCGGGCACATCGCGTGCTTGGTCCGGAAGCCGGGCGCAGACGCGGGGCGGCCTGGGACGGAGGGACGCGGGGCGGGCGGGGACGGCAAGGCCACGGCGACACCGTTCGGCGGGCGGCGCGCGTCGCCATCGCGGCCTCGCCAAGCGTCCTCCACTTGTGCTAACGCGCTGCCGCTCATGCAGCGCTCGACGGCGGTCATCTACACGCTCTTCTTCACGGGCGCGCTGGCGTTCGTCATCACGCACGGCGGCTCGAAGGGGCGCGGCGCGGCCAGCGCGCCCGCCGACGCAGGCGCCGACGCCGCCAACGCCGACGCCGCTGCCCCGCCTGCGACGGCCGCGGCGGGCGACGCCGACGCGGGGAGCGACGCCGGCGCAGAGGGCATCGTCCAGGAGAGCGGCCCCGAGCCAGCGGGGCGATCCGACGCGGGCGTCACGCTCCTCTCGGGAGCGGCGCCGCCCTCGCTGCCGGCCGAGGCGCCGAAGAAGGTGCGCTTCGGCGTCGTGCTCATCCAGTACCGCGGCGCGCAGGGCGCGGCGCCGACCGCGCGCTCCAAGGACGCCGCGCTGGCGCTCGCCAGGGAGCTCGCCGAGGTGGCCAAGACGGACTTCAAGGCCGCCATCGAGAAGGGCGACAAGGGGTCGACCGACGACCTCGGCTACATCCCGCGCGGCGTGCTCGAACCCGCGCCGGAGTACGAGCTGTTCAGCCTCCCCAAGGGGGGCGTGAGCGGCCCGGTCGATACGCCGCGCGGCTTTTGGATCGCGCGTCGGATCGAGTAAGTAGAGCGTACCGCGCGCGGCGCGTCGCCGTGGACGCGAACGAGTGGAGATACGGTATGGCGACGATCGACATCCGTCGGCAGCACGCGCTCACCAAGGACGAGGCCAGGAAGCGCGCGGAAGAGCTTGCGCGGGGCATGGAAGACAAGCTCGGCATCCAGTGGCGATGGGATGGCGACGTCATCCGGTTCGAGGCGCCGGGCGGCGCCGCGAAGGGAACGAAGGGCCTCGTGCGCGTCGAGGCGTCCGCGGTCCATGTGGAGATCGATCTCCCGTTCCTGCTGAAGGCGATGAAGGGCATGGTCGAGTCGAAGGTCAACGACAAGCTCGACGCCGTGCTGGGCAGGGCCTAGCCCGGCAGCCGGGCCAGGCGCGCCCCGGCGGCGCGATCGACCGAGCCGCCCCGCAGCGCGCGGCGCCCCGGTCGACGCGCGCTCCCTCCTCCTCCTCCTCAGCCCCGCAACCCCGCCCTCTCCTCGCGAGCGAGCGACCTCCGCGCGTCGCGCCGCGCGGCGCCGCGCGCGAGCGCGCCCACCGTTCTTCGTTTTCCGGTGGTTCCGGCGGCGCACGCGTCGACCGGCGCGCCCCGCGGATCTCCTCGCCGGGCGCGGGCGCGCGCACATTCGTGTCAGCCGCTCGACCGACCGCGCGCGCGGCCAGGGGCCAGGCCACTCGACGCACCTCGGCGCTGTTCGAGCCCGCTCCCTGCCCGGCGCGCTTTACTCCGTCAGGTTCGGTTCGCTACTCTCCGCCATCGTCATGCTTTGCGCACAGATGAGACCCCGTTCGGAGGCGTCGCGAGCGAGATGACGGTTCAGGCACCCGAGGGGCAGGCCGAGAGCATGACGGCCTTGATCGCGCGGCTCCGCGCGGAGCAAGGCGAGCAACCGGAGCGGCAGCTCCAGGCGCTCTTGCTGCACGAGCTCGGCGCGCTCGAGGAGGCGCTCGGCGAGGAGCCCACGGCGGCGCGCGACTACCTCGCCGCGTTCAACGCGGATCCCCAGTTCCGCGAGCCGCTCGAGGCGCTTGTCCGCATCCTCACGCGGCGCAAGTCCATCAAGAACCTCGGCAAGCTGCTCGACGCGCTCACGCGCGCCGCGGCCACGCCCGAGGAGCGGGCGCGCTCGTTCTGGGAGCGCGCGGCGTACCTCCAGGACCACGAGCAGAACCTCGCGGCGGCCAAGGAGGCGCTCGAAGAGGCGGCGCTCAGCAACCCGGAGGACGCGACCCCGTGGCTCGAGCTCGAGCTCATCGCGGCCAAGGAAGGGGACCTCGCCGGCCGGATGCGCGCGCTCGAGGCCCGCGCGGAGCTCGCGACAGACGCGACGTGGAAGGGGCTGCTCTTCATCGAGCTCGCCGACCTCGCGGCGGCGACCGAGAACGTGGAGCGCGCCTACGAGCTGCTCGACGCGGCCGCCGCGCTGGAGGGGCGGGCGCGCTTCAGGTCGCAGCTCGCGCTCGAGGTCATCGCCCGGCGCGAGGAGGACCTCGGCGCGCTCGCGCGCGCCCTCGAGGGGCAGGCGGAGCTCATCGCCGACGCGCTCGACGACGAGGCGAGCGGCGACGCCAACGGCGTCCCGCGGACCCTGCGCAAGCCGGAGCACGCGGCCGACGCGTGGCTCCGCGCCGCCGAGCTGACGCAGCGGGCCGGGACGGGCGGCTTCGCGTCGCTCCTCGAGCGGGCCGCGGAGCGCTTGCCCCAGTCGACGCTGCTCGGCCGGGCGCGCATCGCCGCGCTCGAGTCCGCCGGCGAGGCCGAGGCCGCCGCCAGCCTGGCCAAGCAGGAGATCGCGCGCGGCGCGAGCGGGCCCGGCGCCGCGGCCCTGTGGCTCCGCGTCGCCGAGGCGGCGGCGCTCGCGAGCGATCGCGAGGCCGCGCTCGCGGCGCTCCGGAGCGCGCTCGCGGCCGACCCGCAGTGCATCCCGGCCCGCGCGCTGGAGATCGATCTCCTCGGAGATGGTCAGGATCCATCCGCGTTCGCGGCCTCGCTCGAGGCGACGGCGGCCTCGTACACGAGCGACGACGCGAGGGGGCGCGCGCTGCTCCTCGCGGCCTACGTCTGGGCGGTGCGGACGGATGACGTCGGCGCGGCGAAGGCGGCCCTGTCGCAGGCCGGCATGGCTGGCGTCCACCCGGGCGTGCTCGCGCGCTTCGGCCGGTCGTTCGCGGCGCTCCGCGGCGACGCGGCCTGGTACGAGGAGTCGACGAAGCGGCTGCTCTCGACGGGCGTCGACCCGGCCGAGAAGGCGAGCCTGTGGTTCGAGATCGGCCGGAGCCGCCTCCTCCGGGGGGACGCGAACGGCGCCGAGGGCGCGTTCGCCGAGCTCGCCAACGCCGGCGCCGACGACGGCGCCACGCCGAACGCGTGGCTCGGGCGGGCGCTCGGCGCCTTCGCGGTCGATCTCGTTCGCAGCCGGCGCGAGCGCGGCGACGAGCCCGGCGCCGCCGGCCCGCGGCGCTCGCCGACGGTCATCGAGGCGCTCGCCGAGGTCGAGGGCGAGGAGACCGCGCGCGGGCTGTGGCTCGTCGCCGCCCTGCGCAGCGCGCGCGGCGGCGATCTGGATCGCGCCCGGAGCCGGCTCCGCGCGCTCTTCGAGCGATCCGCGGACGACGAGGTCATCGCGGTGTTCCTGGCCGAGCTCCACCGGCGCGCCGGGAGCCCCACCGCCGCGGCCGCGACGCTCTCGGCCTGCGCCGCGGCGATCGACGACGCCGATCTCTCGGCGGCGCTGCACATCGAGGCGGCGATCCTGCTCTGGCGCGCCGGCGAGCGCGGGCGCGCCGTCGAGGAGCTCGAGGCGGCGCGCGGCAAGGCGCCGCGCGCCGGCGCGACGGCGCTCACCTGGGCCCTTCGCGGCCACGAGGCGAGCGATCTGGAGAGCCGGCGCCGCGCCCTCGAGGTCGCCGGCGAGGCGGGCGAGGACCCGGCGGCGCTCGCGCTGTCGCGGTTCGGCCTCGAGGTCGGCGCGGCCGAGGGCGGCGACGCCGACGAGGCGCTCGCGACGCTCGAGGCGCTGGAGTCGCAGGCGAGCGACGACCTCGCCCTGGCCGCCGCGCTCGGGCGGCTCCTCTGGCAGCCGGCCCTCGAGCAGCGGAGCGCCGTCGAGCGCGCGCTCGACTACATCGAGGAGCGCGGCGACGGCGCCGCGACGATCGCGCACGCCGAGCGCTTCCGCCTCGCGCGGACCCTGGACCAGGATCGCGCGCGCACCGCGGCGCGCGCGGCGGCGTGGGCCGCGGCCGACCCGAGCCCGCACGCCGAGCTCGAGTGGCTCGGCGCCGCGCTCGGCGCCGAGGACCGCGAGGCGGAGGTCGCCGCGCGGAGCGCGCTCGCGCAGCACATGGAGGGCGAGGCCCGCGCCGCGATGGAGGCCTCGGCCGCGATCGTCGGCGCGCTCGATCAGCCGAACCTGCCGCGGCCGTTCCTGACGGGCGAGCACGCGCCCGCGCAGCTCGCCAACCTCGAGCTCGCGCTCCCCGGCTGCGATCCGCGGCGCCGCGCCGCGGCGCTGCACGGGCTCGGCGACGCGCTCGGCGAGGAGGCGCAGCTCACCGCGCTCGGCCTCGCGGGCTGGTCGGACTTCGCGGCCGGGGATCACGAGCGCGCGCTCGACGCGTTCCGCGCGGTCGTCGAGCGGCGGCCCGACGACGTCGCCGCCTGGGAGGGCGTCCGCGCGACGTCCGAGGCGCTGCGCGACCCCGTGTCGACGGCGCTCGCCTCGGCGCAGCTCGGGGCGCTCTGCAGGGACGACGCGCGCGGCGCGGGGTTCTGGGAGAGCGCTGGGCTCCTGCTCCTCCAGCACACGGAGGCCCACGAGGACGCGGAGATCGCCTTCGATCGCGCGTTCGCGCGCGACCCGCGGCGCGGCGTCGCCTTCGACCGGCTGTTCCGCCGGGTCCGCGCGCGCAACGAGGACGATCGGCTGCTCGACATCATCGAGAAGCGGCTCGGCGTGGCGGACAACGACCTCGAGCTCTGCAAGCTGTTCTGGGAGCGCGCGCGCGTGCTCCGCAAGAAGGGCAGGCTCGACGACGCGCTTGCCGCGCTCGAGAACGTGACGCTGCTCGAGCCGGACCACATCGGCGCGCTGGCGCTCTCGGCCGACATCTCGAAGGCGCAGGGCGACCTCGGCCAGGCGGCCGCCTTCTACGCCGAGCTCTCGCGCGTCGCGAAGGCGCCGGGGGAGCAGCGCCTCATGTCGGGGATCACCGCGGTCGACGCCTACGAGAAGCTCGGCGAGCACGACAGGGCGCTCGAGGTGCTGATCGGCCTGCACCGGGCCGGGCTGTCGACGCTCGTCGTCCGCGAGCGCCTCGTCCGGGTCGCCGCCCGCGTCGGCTCCTGGGACGAGGCGACGCGCCTGCTCGAGGAGCTCATGGTCGAGCGCGACACCCCCGGGGGGCGGATCGAGGCGGCGCGCCTCGCGATGGCCATCTACCGGGATCAGCTCCGCGCGCCGCGCCGCGCCGAGCGGGCCGTCGCGAAGCTCCTCGAAGAGGCGCCGGACGACGGCGAGGCGATCGATCTCGTCCTCACCACGGACTACGAGCCCGCGTTCCGCACCCGCGTGCTCGGCCGCGCCAAGGCGACGCTGATCCAGGCGCTCGCGGTCGAGCCGCTCGACGCGGACCGGGTCGCGCTCCTCGCGAAGATCGCCGGCGCAGGGCAGGACGCGGCGCTCCGGCAGGCCACGCTCGGCGCGCTCGTCTCGCTCGTCCGCATCGACGACGGCATCTCCGCGGAGCTCAGGAAGATCGACACCCGCGTCCCGGCGCGGCCGCAGATCGCCCTCGACGCCAAGGCCATGGCCGACATCGCCGATCCGCTCGACACCGGGCCGGTCGGGGAGCTGTTCGCGAAGATGGCCGAGACCATCTGCATGGCGCTCGGCCCCTCGCTCGTGTCGCTCGGCGTCGGCAAGAAGGACCGCATCGACTCGCGCGGCGGCCACCCGCTGCGCGTGGCGGTCGCCGAGTGGATGGGCGCGCTCAGCTTCGAGACAGACTTCGAGCTCTACGTCGGCGGCCCGAGCCCTCGCGGCGCGACCGGCGTCTACGGCCAGCTGCCGGCGCTCGTGCTCGGCCCCGAGATCACGACGCCGCTCGACGCCGCCTCGCGCTCGGCGATCGCGCGCGAGGCGTTCGCGCTGCGCCGGGGCATCTCGTCGCTCAGGACGCGGGACGACAGCACCGTCGCCTCGCTCGTCGCGGCCGCGTGCATCGAGGCGGGCTTCACGGTCCCGCAGCCGCCCTACGCCGTCTTCGGCGAGGTCTCGCGCGCCATCCACAAGGAGATGTCGCGCGCGACCCGCAAGGCCATCGCCGACGTCTGCCAGCGCATCGTCTCGAGCCAGCAGGACCCGCTCCGCTGGGCGCAGGCAGCGCGCAGGAGCATCGACCGCATGGCCGTCATCGCCGCCGGCGACGTCTCGCTGGTCCTCTCCGACATCCTCAATACCCCGCGCGAGCAGCTCGGCGGTGTCGTCGCCGAGAGCGAGCGGGCGCGCCAGCTGGTCGCGTTCGTCCTCTCGCAGAGCTACCTCGAGCTCCGGAAGAAGCTCGGCATGGGGGTCCGGTGAGCAAGAATCCGCAATCCAAGAGCTCCTCTGGCGGCGGCGGCGACGAGGGCGCGCCGTCGCAGGAGAAGATCACGGTCCCCCCGCCGGCGATGTACGGCGCGGCGGTCTCGGAGGAGGGCGACGTCGAGGAGGCCACGCTCCTCGCGAAGATCCCCGAAGAGCTCATCCAGTCGATCCGCGGCGCCGAGGAGGGCGAGCGCGCCGGCGTAGGCGGCCTGAAGCAGCTGTTCTCTCGCGAGCCCGTGCCCGCGCCCGCGAGGCCCGCGCAGAGCGCCGGAGAGAGCGACGCGCTGCTCGACATGCTGTTCGAGGACCAGCGCGCCGAGGACGCCGACGACGGGGTCGTGACCTCGGCGCCGGCGTTGCACGGGACGCGCCGGCCCCCGGCGCCCATCCCGCCGCCGCGCCCCCCGTCGCTTCCCCGCCCCGCAGCCCCGCCCCGCACGGGCAGCAGGCCGGGCGACGTGAAGGCGTCGCTCGGCGCCGAGCTCACGCCCGGCGATCGGACGCCGAAGATCCCGCCGCCGGCCCCGTCCGCGAGGTTCACGGCGCCGCGCCCGCAGCACGCCGCCCCGCCGCCGCCGCCGTCCGTGCGCCGGGAGCCTGTGTTCGAGGAGGACACCGCCGAGCCGGGCGACCGCGCGACGCCCATCCCCGACGGCGGCGACTCCCCGTTCGAGTTCGCGCCGCCCAGCGGCGCCAGCAGCGGCCGATTCGCGGAGGCGCCCGCCTTCGACGACGAGGAGACGCACGGCATCGAGGACGAGGAGACGAACGCCCTCGACGAGCCTGGGCCCAGGACCCGGCCGTACGCCGGCCAGCCGTCCGCCTCCACCAGCCGCTGGGATCAGCCCGCCGCCGACAGCGATCCCGGCGAGCTCGTGGACGAGTCCAGCCTGATCAGCGGGCCGGCCGAGCCGACCGATGAAGAGCTCGAGGACGATCTCGCGCAGACGCGCGTCGCGACCCGGAGACCCGACAGCGGCGTCGCGTTCGCGCCGCCGCGCCCGTCGTCGTCGTCGCGCGCGCCGTCGTCGTCGCCGCCGCGCCCGTCATCATCGCCGCGCGCGTCGTCGTCGTCGCCGCCGCGCCCGTTTGCGCCGTCCCACGTCCGGCCGTCGGCGTCGTTCGTGCCGTCGGCGTCGTTCGTGCCGTCGCCGCCGCGCGCGCCGTCGTCGTCGCCGCCGCGCCCGTCGTCGTCAGCCCGCGTCCCGTCGGCGCCTCCTGCGGGCCCGTCGTCGTCGCCTCCTTCCCGCGCGCCCGAGAGCCTCCCGCCGCTGGCGTCGATCCCGCCGCCCGCCTCGGTGTTCGACGGCGAGCAGGACGCGAGCGCGATCCTCGTCCAGTCGCAGCAGCGCGACGTGTGGGCGGCGCGCGCCGCGTGGCTCCGCTCCGAGGCCGAGCTCATCGAGGACCCCGCGGCCCGGGCGCGCGCGCTGCTTCCCGTCGCCGAGCTCTACGTGATGGCCGGGGAGGACGCCACCGCCCGCGCCATCGCCGCCGAGGCGCGCGATCTCGCCCCGAGCCTGATCTTCGCGCACCGCCAGCTCCGCGGCCTCCTGATGCGCGAGGGGGATCTGCCCGCCGCGCTCGAGGCGCTGGAGAGCGAGACCCGCGTCCTCGGCACGCCGGCCGCGCGCTGCCACAACCTCGTCCTCGGCGCAGAGCTCTCCCGCATCCCGCTCGCGGATCCAGAGGGCGCCCACAAACGCTTCGAGCTCGCGGCGCGGACGCACCCTGCCGATCCGCGCGCGCACGTCCAGCGCTTCTGCGAGGCGCTCGCCGCGCCGGACTCGGACGCGGCCGCCTCCGCCGTGCTCGCGAAGTTCCGCCTCCCCGAGGCGCCCGAGCTCGCGCCGCTCGCCGCGGCGAGCACTCAGGTCGCAGCGCACCGCGGCGCCCCGCGGCCGGCGCGCGGCCGTGCCGCCCCCGCCACGCCGTACGAGGCGCTGCTCCGCGCCCGCGCCCTGCTCGGCGCCGGCGACCTCGCCGAGGGCCTCGCGACCCTCGAGCCCCTGCGCGGCACCTCGCTCGCGCCTGCCGTCGCGTGGCTCACCGCCGCGCTGAGCGCCGCGCGCAAGGAGACCCGCCCGGCGTCGCTCGGCGCGCTCCGCAGCGTCGCCTCCGGCTCGCACGGCGGCCAGGCGCGCCGCGCCCTCGCGGCGCAGGCGATCGAGCTCGGCGACGCCGCCGCCGTGCGCGACGCGACGATCGACGACAGCGGCGCCTTCTCGCCGGCCGATCGCATCGTCCTCTCGGCGCTCGCCGGCGGCTCCGCGGGCGAGATCGACCCGTGGCTCGACGCCCTCGCCGACGATCCCGAGTTCGCGCCGCTCTGCGCCGCGGCGAGCGCCGCCCTGAGCGACGCCGGCGGCGACGGCGCGGTGGCCTCCGTGGATGGCGCGCCCGCGTCGAGGGGCGTGCGCCCCCTCGGCGGCCCGAGCGCCCGCGCCGCCGCGGCCCTCGGCCGCGCGCTCTCGCGCGAGGCCGTCCCCGCCGAGGGCGGCGTCGACGCGAGCGACGCCTTCTCCCGCGCGGTCGTCACCTACGGCGACACCGCGCCGGAGAGCCCGCTCTTCCGGGCCCTCGCGCTCGAGCTCGATCTCGACGGCGATCGCGGCGCCCGCGTCGCCAGGGCCGTGGCGTCGCTGCGCGAGGTCGCGTCCGAGCGCGACTGCGCGCTCGCCGCCGCCGTCCTCGCGGAGATCGCGGGCGATCAGCGCGCGGCGATGAGCGATCTCGATCGCGCCCGCGCCGCGGACCCGCAGCACGAGGGCGCCGCGCGCGCCCGCGCCGCGCAGGAGAGCGGCGTCGGCGCGGCCCGCATCCTCGCGGAGCACGCGCTCACGCTCGACGAGGGGCCGCGGGCCGCGGTGCTCGTCACCGAGGCCGCGATCCGCCTGCTCGACGGCGGCGACAACGAGGAGGGCGAGCGCCTGCTCTCGCGCGCCGCCCAGATCGATCCGAAGCTCCCCGTCGCGCTCCACCTCGGCGAGCGAAGCGCGCGCGCCCGGGTGGACCGCGACGGCCTCCTCGAGTGGCTCAGGACCCGCCGCGAGGGCGCGGCCGATCCCCTCGAGCGGGCCCACGATCTCGTCCGCGAGGCGCTCCTCGTCGCCGAGGCCGACCCCGCGGCCGCCGCGTCGCTCCTCGAGACGGCGCACCGCTCGCGCCCCCAGGACATCGGCCTGCGCGAGCTCTTCGAGCGGCTCGCGCCGGAGCCGCCCGCCGACCGCGCCTCCTGGCGCGCCGAGCGCGCCGCCGAGCTCCTGCGCGCCCTCGACGCGGGCGGCGATGGCGACGCCGGCCGCTCGGGCGACGACCGCGCCGCCGCGGGCATCGAGGCCGCTCGCCTCGCGCTCGAGGCCGCCCTCGACTACGAGCGCGCCGGCGATCTCGCGCAGGCCGCCGCGTGCGCCCGCCAGGCGATCTCCGCCGGGGACAACGCGCTCGCGCCGATCGCCCTCTACCGCGCGGCCGTCGCGGGCCACGGCGCTGGAGAGCTCGTCGACGCCCTGATCCCGCGCGCCCGCGAGGCGGCGGACGCCGCGGAGCGCCTCGACATCTACGAGCGCCTCGCGGAGCTCGACGAGCAAGGGCGCAAGGACGCCGGCAGCGCCCTGCTCTGGCGCCGCTCCATCCTGGAGGAGACGCCGCACCACCTGCCGACGCTCCGCCGGGTCGCCTCCTACCTGATCGGCGAAGGCCGCGACGAGGAGCTCGAGCCGATCGCCCTCGAGATCGCCCGTGTCCTCGACGGCCCGGAGGCGATCGCCCACGCGCTCCTGTCAGCGCGGCTGCGCCTGCGCCTGCTCCCGTGGGAGGAGGCGCTCGAGCCGGTCCAGATCGCGTACAGGAACGAGCCCCGCGGCATCTGGGCGCTGCGCCAGATGGCCGCCCAGGCCCGCGCGAAGGCGGATCACGCCCTCGCGATCGAGGCGGATCGCCAGCTCATCGAGCGCACCGATCGCCCGTCCGAGGCCGCGGCCCTCTCGGTGCGCGCCGCCAGGGACGCCCTGCTGGCCGGCTCGATCGAGGACGCCGTCGCCTTCTTCCGGCACGCGATCACGCTCGTCCCGCACTACCTCGTCGCGCACCTCGATCTCGCCGACGCGCTCGATCGCGGCGGTGACCCGGCGGCCGCCGCCGCGGCGCTCGAGTCCGCCGCGGGCGCGAGCGTCGGCCCCGAGGGGCGCGCGCACTCGCTCTACGCCGCGGCCGTGCTCTGGCAGGACAAGGTCCAGAACGTCGCGCGGGCGCGCGACGTCCTCGAGGCGGTCGCCACGGTCGATCCGTCGTACGCCGACGTCTTCTCGCGGCTCAGGGCCATCTACATCGCCGAGGGGGCGCGCGCCGAGCTCGCCGCGCTCCTCGAGCGCCGCCTCGAGGCGGTGACGGATCCCGCGGAGCGGGTCGAGATGGAGGTCCTGCGCGGCCGGGCGCTCGCCGACGTCGGCGACGCGGCGGCCGCGAAGCGCGCGCTCGCCGCCGCGCTCGACGCGAACCCCGATCACGTCGAGGCCCTGTCCGCGTTCGCCGACGTCTGCGCCGGCGAGGGCGACTGGGCCGGCGCCGAGCAGGCATGGATCCGCCTCGCGCGCCTCGTGCCCGAGCCCGCGAAGCAGGTCGCGATCTACCTCCGCCTCGGCGAGCTCTACGACGAGCACCTCCCGAACGCGGAGCGCGCCGAGCTCGCGTACCAGGAGATCCTGAAGCGCGCGCCGGGCGACGTGAGCGCGCGCGAGCGCCTCGTCTCGCTCTACAAGCGCGCCGGCGACGGCGCCCGCGCGCTCGAGCAGCAGAACCTCCTCATCAACGCCGCGGAGGCGCCCGAGCAGAAGTGCCGCCGCACCGCGGAGCTCGCCGAGATCTACGAGGCGATGGGGGACGCCAAGAAGGCCGAGGCCACGCTGCTCACCGCCCGCAAGACGTGGCCGAAGGACGACTTCGCGCTCGGCGCGCTGGCCCGCTACTACCAGCGCACCGAGCAGGCCTCCGCGGCGACCACCCTGCTCGATCGCGCCCTCGCCGACGCGCGCCGCGCGCTCAACACCGGCCGCTTCGAGCCCTACCTCTTCTCGACGGTCGCGACGGTCGCGGAGCTCCGCGGCCGCGCCGGCGCCGCGAGGATCGCGCGCGCGACGGTCGACGCGCTCGACGGCCGCGACGCCGCGATGGGCGGCGCGGGCAACGCCGCCGGTCCGGCCCGCCTCGACGCGCACCTCGCGCCGGAGCTCATGACCCCCGCGTTCCGGGAGCTCTTGCTCAAGACGGGCCCGCTGCTCGACGCCGCGGTGCCGTTCGATCTCGACTCGATCCGCGCGACGCCGCTGCCGCCCCAGCACGCCGAGATCACCGATCTGGCGCGCGGCATCGGCGCCGCGTACGGCCTCCCCGGCCTGCAGGTCTACATGACGGGCGCGCTCGGCGCCGTCTGCGTGCCGGCGTCCACGAGCCCGCCCAAGATCGTCCTTGGCCAGGCGCTCGTCACCTCGCCGCGCGAGGACGTCCGGCTCGCCCTCATCCACCGCGCCGTCAAGATCCTCCAGACCAACGCCTCGGCCTTCTCGCGGACGGCGCCGATCGATCTCTGGCCGCTGCTCGCGGCTTACCTGAAGGCGTTCGCCCCGACGTGGTCGCCGCAGGGCGCGGACGCCGGGCGCCTGCGCGAGTACCAGAGCCGCATCGAGCGGGTGATGGCGAGCGGCGTGGATCCGAAGATCAGCGTGCTCGCCGCCGACGTCATCGGCTCGATCGGCAACCGCGCCTCGACGTTGAACACCGCGATCAACGGCTGGGGGAACCGGGCCGCGTTCCTCGCCGTGGGCGACATCAACGTCGTCCTCACGGGCATCGCCTGGTCCGGCGGCAACACGAACGCGCCGCCCGCCGCGGGCAAGGACCGCGTCACCTGGATCGGGCGCAACGCGGAGGCGCGCGACCTCATCGTCTTCGCCGTGAGCGACGGCCTGACCGAGGCGCGGGAGCAGCTCGGTTTCAACGAGTGAAGGCGGGCGGGCGCTCGTGCGCTCGCACGCTCGTCTTTACCCGCCACCCGCGCCTCATCGCGTCATCGTCACGCCGTCATCGCGCATCGCGCTCCCATCGCGTTCTCATCGCGTTCTCATCGCACGATTGCACCGTGGCGCTATGTTGAGCGCGCGTCGTGGCGAGCACTTCGCCGTCGCGGAGGCTTGCTCGGCCGCGTATGCTCCGCTGCCCGTCAGCGAGCGCTCGGCCTCTCCGCTCCGGCATCGGCTGCACGTCCCTCACGATCCATGACGACGACCCTCAAGGCCAAGCCCCGCGTCTCTTACGATTGCTCGAAGTGCCCGGCCTACTGCTGCTCCATCTACGAGCGGGTCGAGGTCACTCCGCGCGACCTGCGGCGGCTCGCCCGCCATTTCGACCTCACGCTCGAGGCCGCCGAGGAGCGCTTCACGAAGCGCTACAACGACGAGCGCATCCTCCGGCGGCAGTCGGATCCGGTGCTCGGTAGGGTCTGCCGCTTCCTCGATCTCACGACCCGCGGCTGCACCATCTACGAGGCCCGGCCCGAGGTCTGCCGCGATTACCCGGGCAGGCCGCGGTGCGGCTATTACGACGTGCTCCAGTTCGAGCGGGAGACGCAGGACGATCCCGACGTGATGCCGCTCGTGCAGATCACGTTCCGGTCCAAGACGCCGGCCGGTTAGCGCTCGATAGGGCGGCTGCGCGGCTCACGTCCCCTCGTGGACCTCGTCGCCCGTATCTGCCTGCGCCGCCGCGCTCGCCTTCCTCTGCTCGTGCAGCCACTCCTCCGGCCGATCGGCGGGGTAGATCCGCAGCGAGCCGTCGGCCGGCCCGAGCAGATCCTCTGTGCGCGCCGCGCCCGTGATCCGCTGCGCGGCCATGAGGCCCGACATCGCGGCGCCTGCCACCCCGTGGCTCAGCGTGCTGGCGCCGCACTGGTACAGCCCCGGGATCCTCGTCCTGATGGAGAACGACAGCGGGCCGAGCTGCCACCTCGTCTTGGCGGTGCCGTAGGCGGCGCCGCGGTGCGTAGCGCAGTAGAAGTCGTTGGTCAGCGGCGTCGCCACCGAGCGGAACACGAGCGCGCGCGAGATGCCTGGGATGACGTTCTCCGCCGCCGCGATCATCTGATCTCCGATCGACTCCTTGAACGCCTCGTAGTCCGCCCCTCGCTCGCCCGTGCGGGTCTTCTCCCAGCGCGTGAAGGGGCCGTGGGGCACGAACGTGAACATCTCGATCGTGTGGTGGTTGCCCCGGGTCGGGTGGCCCGGATCCTTCAGCGTCGTGATGGTCAGGAACAGCCCGTCCACCGCGCCGCCCGGCAGCTGGTGCGCCATGCGCTCGTAGAGGCGCCCCACGTCTCGCCCGCGGTACCACCAGTAGTTGCCTGAGTCGTAACCCATCGACCGGAGGTCCATGTCCACCGCGCAGAACACGCTGAGCAGGCTCACGGAGTACTCCATCCGCTGGACCTTGCGGCGCTCGCGGGCGGTCAGCTCGGGCGGCAGCAGCTCTCCATAGGTGATCGCCGGGTCCGCGTTCGAGATGACGCTCGCCGCGCGCAGGACGTCTCCCCCTTCCAGCTCGACGCCGGCCGCTCTCCCTCGCTCGACGAGGATGCGCTTCACCCGCGCGCGCGTCCGCACCTGCCCGCCGAGCCGGCGAAGGGCCCTGATCATCGCGAGCGGGATGCGCTTCGCGCCCCCGCGCGGGTAGTACCCGCCGTCGAGGTAATGGCAGACGATGCCCGCGTGGACCGGCAGCGCCACGCGCGACGGCGAGAGGCCGTGATCGCCCCCCTGCGCCGACAGGAACGCGCGCAGCAGGGGATCGCGGATCGTCGCGTCCAGCAGATCCTCCTGGGTGCGGAGGCCCCAGCGCACGAGGCTCGGCACCTTGAACGGCGCGAGCAGCACCCTCGGGAACTCGAGCATCGCCTCGAGCCGCCCGAGCTCGTCGTTGACCCCGCAAAGGACGCGGAAGTACCGCGCTATCCCCGCGGCCTCGTGCGGGAACCGCGCCGTGAGCCGGGCGATGAGCCGATCGAGGCCCTTGGGCACGTCGAGCCGCTCGTCGCCGATGATCAGGTGATCGAGCCCGTCCGGGTTGAGCTCGCAGAACTCGAGATCTCCCGAGAGCCCGAGCCCCTCGTAGAGCCGCCGCACGGCGCCCCCCGGGCCGAGCCCGCCGATGTAATGGACTCCCGGGCTGAACAGGTACCCGTTCAACGAGAAGCTGTGGGTCCACCCGCCGGGGAGGTAGTGCTGCTCGACGACGAGCACCTTCTGTCCCGCGCGCGCCAGGGCGAGCGCCGCAGTGAGCCCGCCGGCGCCCGATCCGATCACGACGGTATCCGCGTGCCGCATGACGCTACCCCCCCGGACTACGATGCTCCCGGGACGGGGTCGGCTGCGCGCTTGTGCCCTCGAGCGCCCCGCCTCTTGCCCGCCTCTCTTACCCGCCGTCTCGCTTGCCGCCGTCGAGCGGCGCGCCGGCGTCGGGCGGCGCCCTGTCCGCCTTCTCCATGGTCATGAGCGGCAGCGGGCAGACGACGGGCACGGCGCGCGCGGGAGTCTGCGCCGACTCGCGGAGGCATGTCTTGCCGGTCAGGCGGAGGCGCTCGCCCACCTCGAGGTCGGGCGGGCACACGACCGCCTGGGACGCGGAGACGAGATCCCCGTCGATCCAGAAGATCTCGCACCCGTCGTCCGTCCGGCGGAGGTGGTAGTGCCGCGTCGGCCGCCGCGGCGTCGGTGCGCCCTCCGGGAGCGCGGCGCCGCCGTCGCTCACCTCCGCGACCCCGCCTTCCCTCCCGGCCTCTCCCTGGCACGCGGCAACCCCGAACAGCATCCCGGCCAGCAGCACCGGCAGGAGCCCGGCGAGCAACCCGGCCAGCGTTTGTTGCGACGTCGGCGGCGGCATCTGGGCGCCTCCCGGACCGCCCCTGCTCACCGGGTCGGGAAGAGCAGGATGGACATCTTGGTCAGGAAGAAGTCGGCGATCAGGATGGCGATCGACGTCACCACGACCGTGCGCGTGGTCGCGTGGCCGACGCCCTCCGTTCCGCCCCGCGTGATCAGCCCGAAGTGGCACCCGACGAGCGCGATGATCGCCCCGAAGAAGGGCGTCTTGTACATCCCGCTGAAGTAATCCATGAACGTGACGGAGCCGAGCGCCGTCCTCAGGAAGAAGCCGGCGGGGATGCCGAACTCGGTCGCGCAGACCAGCATCGCGCCGCTGAAGCCCAGCACGAGCGCGAACGCGCCGAGCACGGGCATCACCACGACGCTCGCGAGCAGCCGCGGCAAGACGAGCTTCTTCAGCGGGCTGGCGCCGAGGGCGCGGATCGCGTCGATCTGCTCGGTGACGGCCATCGACCCGACCTCGGCCGCGATGCCGGCGCCGATGCGACCGCCGACGATCACCGCCGTCAGCGTCGGCGCCAGCTCGCGCGAGAACGACAGGCCGATGATGCGGCCCGTGTACTCCATGCCGCCGAACTTCTGCAGGCCGATGGCGAACTGCACCGCCATGACCATCCCGACGAACAGCGCCGTCACCGACGCGATGGCGGCCGAGCGGACGCCGAGCGCCTCCATCTGATAGAGGGTCGAGCGGATCTCGAGCGGCCGCTCGAAGATCGACTTGATCGCCCCCCACGTCATCCGCCCGAACTGCCCGAGGTGCTCGACGAACGCGACAGCGTTCTCGTTGAACCGGGCGAGGAGCGGGGGGAGCGGCGGAGGGGGCAGGCTGTTCGGCGCCTGGCTCTGCGGGGGCACGCTGGTCGGCTGCAGGCTCTGCGGGGGCACGCTGGTCGAGCCCCCGCCGGAGGAGGCGGCCGGCGGGCCGTTCGAGGCGGTCGGCGGCGCCGCCACGAGCCGTTTGCGATCAGTCGTCATCGGTCGCGGTCGGCAGGGTCGAGAAGCCGCGGACCATCCGTGTGAACGGCGGCTCGCTGGCGGCGTAGCGGGCGGGATCGGCGATGAGGAGCATGTCGTACACGCAGCCGTTCTTCTTGAGCACCCAGATGTCGAAGACATTCGGCACCCCGTCGAGCTTCGCCGACACGACGGTGTGCATCGCCTCGCGCCCGTCGAAGGGCACCACCTCCTGCTTCAGCACCTCGCGCTCGGTGAAGTGCAGGAAGAGGTGGTTGGTCAGCGAGATGAGCGGGACGTCCTCCTCGTTCCGGCAGCGCCCGTTGAGGGCGATGGTCGCCCCGTTCGCGTCGTCGCGGTACGCCACCGCGGCGTCCGACACCTCGAGCCGCCTCCAGCTCGCCGGCGCCGGGGGCACGCGGAACGCCACGTCCGTGCCGCGGTAGACCGTTCCGTCGAACGACGACCCTCCGCAGCCGGCGAGCGCGATCGCGACGGCGAGGAGCCAGGCTCGGGGGTCCGCTGCCTCGGCCGCAGAACCGGCGGCGGTGAGGCGCCTTCGAAGGGGTCGTCGCATCGCAGCGGGCCGACGCTATCACGCTTTTGCATCCTGGGCGAACCGCGAGCAGCCCGGCCGTTCCGGCGAGATCCTTCGGATCTCACCGGCTTTTTCGATGCGCGCCGCGTACCGGACGCCGCACCTCGGGTCGCTCCAGGTCGCACCTCCCCGCTACCAGGAGTCTCGCCGCCGCGGCGCGTCCCACGGCGCAGCCCGGCGGGGAGCGGGGCGCCGGGGGGACGGGCGAAACTGCTGCCAGCGCTCGTGGTCGCGCCGGGTGCGCCCTGTCATCAAGATGCGGACGAGGAAGAGCCCGGCGACGAACCCGCCGAGGTGCGCGAAGAACGCCACGCCGCCGCCGCGCACGCCGATGGAGCCGAGCCCGTTCAGCAGGTTCACCACGAAGTACTCGAGGATGACCAGCCACGCCGGGAGGTTCAGGAACAGCCCGAAGATGAACCACAGGAGGAAGATCGGGTTCAGCACCGTGATCGGCGATCGCGGGTAGAGCGACGCGTACGCGGCCAGCACGCCCGAGATCGCGCCCGAGGCGCCCACCATCGGGATCGTCGAGCCGGGATCGATGACGACCTGCGCGCCCGCGGCGGCGATCCCGGACAGCACATAGAACGCCGCGTAGCGGACGCTCCCCAGCGCGTCCTCGACGTTGTCGCCGAAGATCCAGAGGAACAGCATGTTCCCGCCGAGGTGGGCCCACCCCGTCGGATCGTGCAGGAACATGCTGCTGAAGACCGTCCACCACGCGTCGCTCGGCGCCTCCAGGAGCTGGGCGGGGACGAGGCCCCACGCCGAGAGCAGCCGGTCGGGCGGGAATCCGGCCGCGATCCGCGATCGCATCCAGAAGAAACCGACGATGTTGAGCGCGATCAGCACGTAGTTGACGACCGGCAGCTTGCGGGTGGGCAGTTGGTCACGGACGGGCAGCATCGCGATCACCTTAAGCACGCGGGCCCGTGACAGCATCCGCCTGCCTTGATAGACCCCCGGCCGATGTCCGCCCTGCGCCTCCACGACACGCTGACCCAGAAGCTCGCCCCGCTCGCCCCGCGGCGGCCTGGCGAGGTCCGCATGTACTGCTGCGGCCCGACCACCTACGACGTCGCGCACGTGGGGCACGGCCGCGCCGCGCTCGCCCCGGATATCCTCGTCCGCCACCTGAGGGCGCGCGGCCTGCGCGTCGTCTACGTTCGAAACGTCACGGACGTCGACGACAAGATCCTGCAGCGGTCAGCCGAGTCCGGCGAGCCGCCCATGGACCTGTCGGCGCGGATGGCTCGCCTGTACCAGGACGACGTCGCCGCCCTCGGCTGTCTGACGCCCGACGCCGAGCCGAAGGTCTCGGAGCACATCCCTGAGGTCATCGCCCTCGTCGAGCGGCTGATCGAGCGAGGCGCCGCCTATGTCGTCGAGCGGCCCGGCGACGCGCCCGACGTGCGCGACGTGTATTACTCCGTCCGCAGCTTCCCCTCCTACGGCAAGCTCTCGAAGCGCAACCTCGACGATCTGCGGGTCGGCGCGCGCGTCGGTCCGTGCGAGGACAAGCGCGATCCGCTCGACTTCGCGCTCTGGAAGGGGGTGGCCCCCGGCGGGTGGGGCTGGGACAGCCCGTGGGGCAAGGGGCGCCCCGGGTGGCACATCGAGTGCTCTGCCATGGCGGGCCGCTACCTCGGGGCCGGCTTCGACGTCCACTGCGGCGGCATGGATCTCGTTTTTCCCCATCACGAGAACGAGATCGCCCAGAGCGAGGCCGCCCATCCGGACGACGCGCCGCTCGCCTCGATCTGGATCCACAACGGCTTCGTCAACGTCGACAAGGAGAAGATGGCGAAGTCGCTCGGCAACTTCGTCAAGCTCCGCGACGTCTACGCGCGCAACGACCCGGAGGCGCTCCGCTACTTCCTGCTCACGGTCCACTACCGGGGCCCGCTCGAGTTCGACACCCACAAGCGCGACGACGGCCGCGTCGTCTTCCCCGGCGTGGTCGAGGCCGAGCGCCGCGTCGACTACCTGTACGCGACGCTCGATCGACTCTCCGCGCTGTCCGCGCTCGCCGGCTCGCCCGACGCCGGCGAGGGCGCCGCGCCGGAGCTGCCGGCGCGGCTCCCGAAGGGGTTCGCGGCGCTCGCCGCGCTCGCGGACGGCGCGCCGGGCCGCGCCGCCGCCGCGCTCGACGACGACCTCAACACCCCCGTCGTGCTCTCGATCATCGCCGAGGTCGCCAAGGCCGCCAACGAGCTCGCCGACGCCGCGCAGCGGCGGGGGAAGGACCAGGACGTCGCCCGCGCCGCCCCGCCGCTCGCGCGCCGCCTCCACGCGGCCCTGCGGTCCTCGCTCGACGCCCTCGGCCTGCTGCAGACGCCGTCTCCGGTCTACCAGGCCCGCACGCAGGAGCAGCGCCTCGGGCTCCTCGGCACGACCCGGCAGGCGATCGAGGCGAAGCTCGCCGAGCGCGCCGCGGCGCGCGCCGCGAAGGACTTCGCGCGGGGCGACGCCCTCCGCAAGGAGCTCGAGCGCGACGGCATCGAGGTTGCCGACTCTCCCACCGGTACGACATTCCGGGTGAGCGCCTGAGGCGCGCCGCGCCGTGCGCGTTCCACCGCTGACGCTCGTGCAGGCGGCGGCCCCCAGTGGACGAGGACCGACGGGAGATCTAGGTTTCGGCCCGATGAAGGCCCGCAGCGGTCCGCGCGCCTCGCACCTCCCGCGGACCAGAACGATGACGGACGACCATGGCTCGTGATCTCTACTCCGTGCTCGGCGTCTCGCGCGACGCGGACGAGGACAGCATCAAGAAGGCGTTCCGCAAGCTCGCGATGAAGTACCACCCGGACAAGAGCCCGGGGAAGGCCAACGAGCAGAAGTTCAAGGAGATCAACCAGGCTCACGAGGTGCTGAGCGACAAGACGAAGCGCGCGCTGTACGACGAGTTCGGCGAGGAGAGCCTCTCGCAGAACTTCGACCCCGAGCGCGCCCGCGCCTACCGCCGCTACGCGAACGCGCGGGCCGGCGGCGGGGGCCGCGGCCCCGGCGGCTTCGACGTCCAGGAGATCTTCGGCAACGCCCCCGGCGGAGGCGACCTCAGCGACATCCTCGGCGACCTCTTTGGCCGTGGCGGCCGTGCTGGCGCGGGCCGCCGCCCGCAGCCCGCGCGCGGCCGCGGCGGCGACATCGAGCAGAACCTCACCATCGATTTTGTGTCGGCGGTGCGCGGCACGACGCTCCAGCTCCAGCGCGAGGGCGATCCCGAGCCGGTCACGGTGCGCGTCCCGCCCGGGGCCGCCGAGGGCAGCCGCCTGCGCATCCGCGGCCAGGGCTCGCCGGGCATGGGCGGCGGCGAGCCCGGCGATCTGCTGCTCAACATCCACGTCACGCCGCACCCGTTCTTCAAGCGCGAGGGCGACGACCTCCACCTCGACGTCCCCGTCACCCTGGGCGAGGCCTACCGGGGCGAGAAGATCCGCATCCCCACGCCCGACGGCGAGGTGACGCTCAAGATCCCGGCGCGCACCCAGACCGGCCAGGTGATGCGGCTCCGCGGCAAGGGCATCGCCCGCAAGGCGAAGGAGCCCGGGGATCTCTACGTGAAGTTCGTGGTGCACGTCCCCACCGTCGACGACCCCGAGGTCGCGAAGGCGATCGATGCGCTCGACGGCAAGGTGGAGGCGCCGCGCGGCGATCTCCGGTTCTGAGCGCGGCCTCCCGGCGCGGCGCGGGCCGCGCGTACAGTCCGCTCCTCGCCGTGGTCGTCGCGCTCGCCGCGTGCGCCTCGCCGGCGACGCCGCGCCCGGCCCCGCGCGCCGCCGGCCTCTCCGCCCCGGCCGCCGGTCCGCCCCGGCGGGTGGACGCGCTGGCGCCTGCCGCCTCCTCCACGGAGCCGCGCGCCCCGGCCGCGCCTCCGGCGGTCTCGCCTGCGGTGCCGGGCGCCTCCCTCGGAGACCCGTCCGCGGCGGCCGCCGAGGGCGACGCGCGCGGCGCCTCGCAGGGGCCCTCGATCGCGATCGATCCGCCCTACAAGCTCGGCCGCCACCTCGTGCCTCGCGGCCAGGCCGAGGCGGCGGAGCAGAATCGATGGAACGCCGGGGGCAGGGGGGATCCCCCCGCGCCGCCGCCTCCGGCGGAGGGGCACCCGCTGCCGAGGATCATCGTGGACATCGACCAGGTGAAGGGTCCGCTCAAGGCGAGCGAGGTGCAGCGCATCGCCCGGCGGCACCTCTGGGTCCACGTCTACTCGTGCTACCGCCTGCGCGCGTACCGGGACCCGACGCTGCACGGCAAGACCACGGTGCGGCTCACGGTGAGCCGCGCCGGCAAGGTCACGGGGGCGCGCGCCACCTCGTCCACGCTCTCCGCGCCGGACGTCGTCTCGTGCCTCGCCGCGCGCGCGCGCTCGCTCCCGCTCCCCGGGGCCAAGGCCGGCTCGACGGTCGTGGCCACACTGCAGGTCTATCCGGGCGACGAGCCGGTCGAGCCTCCGCCGTCCGTCCTCGCTCCTGGCCCAGGCGAGCTCCAGCCGGACGCGATCTCCGCGGCCCTGGCCGAGGCCTTGCCGGTGTGGCGGAGCTGCTACGACGAAGCCCTCGCGGGCGCGCCGGCGCTCTGGGGCCGCCTCGCGATCCGCTTCCACGTCACCGACGGCGGCGCCGTCGACGAGGCCTTCGAGGCCGAGTCGCGCTTCCCGGACGAACGGCTCACCCGCTGCGTGCT
The DNA here is from genome assembly GCF_051521405.1 of Sorangium sp. So ce726. NCBI lineage: Bacteria > Pseudomonadati > Myxococcota > Polyangiales > Polyangiaceae > Sorangium > Sorangium sp. So ce726. The sequence goes on from NZ_CP150349.1 coordinate 842,943, forward strand.
CCGGCGCGCGCGAGCGCTCACGTTCCCGGCGCCGGAGGGCGGCGACCTGCGCGTCGTCGTACCGCTCCGGTTTTCGCCCGCCCCGCAGCCGTCAGAACCCTAGTCGCGCCAGAAGCCCGGCCCGGATTGGCCGGAATTCTGCGCCGCTTCACGGCGGCATCGCGCGGGCGGAACTGGCTCTGTTTCCTCGCGGCTTCGCCCCGCTCCACGCCCCGGTGTCCGCTTCGCGGCCGCCCTGATTCCGCCTGGCCAGGTAAGGAGCCACTCCGCGCCTGACACTGCACCGACCTTGGCGGCCGGGTTTGGTCCGCCCCAACCGGGACGGGCTCCTTGTGCTCCGCGACACGATTCGCCCCTTCCCGCGCGCGGCGTGCGGTGCGAACGCTCCCGCCGCCTGCACGGTCGAGGCGATCGCACAAGCAAACCGTGCAGCGATCCGCAACGCCAAATTGCGCCGCATGGCGTATGTGCAACTTTACGGTGGGGGAGGAGGCTCAGGTAACCAATGGACATCTCACCGGGCACCATCGTTGGGGGGAAGTATCTGCTGGAGAGGCAGCTCGCGCGTCCGTTCGCGCGGATCGCGCGCGATCGAGGCTCGGTCTGGGCCGCGCGCGAGCTCCAGCCGGGCGCTCGCGTCGCCCTGAAGCTCTTCGACCCCGACGCTGGCGCCACGGGAGAGATCCTCTGGCTTGACCGCTGGGTCCGCGCCGCCGCGGAGCTCTCCTCGCGGCATGTCGTGAGCGTGCGCGATCACGGCACCGAAGACGGCGTGGTCTACCTGGCGATGGACCTGCTCTCCGGTGAGGATCTCGCGGCGCGCCTTGTCCGGCGCGGCCGGCTCTCGCTGGAGGAGGCCGCGCGCATCGCGGCGCAGGCCGGCGACGCCCTGCAGGCCGCCCACGCGGCGGGCCTCCTTCACCAGGGCCTCCGGCCGGAGAGCCTCTTCCTCGCGCTGGAGGGCGACGAGGAGGTCGTGAAGGTGCTCGACTTCGGCCTCCCGAGGGCGCTCGCGCCGCGGCTCGTGGGCGAGATCGCGGCCGAGGTGAGCGCGGGCGCGCTCCACTACCTCAGCCCGGAGCAGATCCGGGCGGAGCGGACCCTCGACGCGCAGACCGATCTCTGGTCGCTGGCCGCGATCCTGTTTCGCGCGGTGACAGGTCACCTCCCGTTCCCCGGCGACATCGCCAGCGTCGTCGCCTCGAAGATCCTGCTCGCGCCGGTGCCGGTCGCGACGCGGCTCGCGCCGAGGCTGCCTGCCGTGCTGGACGGCTTCTTCGAGAAGGCGTTCGCGCGCGACCGGGCCCGGCGCTTCCGCTCGGTGGAGGAGATGGTGGCGTCGTTCGCCCGCATCGCGGAGCACGCGCCGCCGCCCTCCTCTGGCCTCCAGCGCCCGCCCCTGTCGGCGCGCGCTTCCGGCGTGGCCTCGGTGCGGGCGCCGGTCGCGGCGTTCGCCCAGGCGAACGCCGCGCCCCCTCGCGCAACCGTACGGCCGGAGGCCGGCTCCGAGCCGCCGACCGCGAGCCGCACGACGCCGCCGGACACCCTGCTCGGCGCGGAGAGCGCGAATGTGCTGCGCGGGCTCGCGTCGCCCGCGCGCCTGGGATGGCTCCTCCCCGCCGGCCTCGTCGCGCTGATGGGCGTCGCGACGTTCGTGACGCTCACGCGGCCCGAGCGCCCGAGGCCTGCGATGGCCGCGACCGGCGCAAGGGCGGCCGTGCTCACGGCGGTGCTCGCCGCCGGCAGGGCCCAGGCGGCGCGCGCCGCCGCGCTCGAGGCGGCCGCTTCGCCGTCGGCGCGGATGGCGCCACCCGAGCCTTCTCAGCGCGGCGCCCGCGCGGCGGCGTCCGCGCCCCAGGCCGCCGCTTCGTCGCGCCTCGCGCGGCCAGGCACCGCCACGGGGGCGGTTCCCACGGGCGCGCGCGCGCGCCAGAGCCTGCTGCACGACTGAGCGCTGCGCGCTACGCGCTCCGGACCGCGTCGTCGTCGGCGGCCTTCTCAGCGGCGGCCTTCTCAGCGGCGGCCCTCTTCTCCGCGGCCGCGTCGCTCGCCTTGCGCGCCTCCTGCGCCGCGCGGATCGCCGACAGCGCCGCGCGCGCGTCGCCGCGTGTCCGTTCCGACGCCGCGCGCGGGTCGCTCCCGTTCCCGATGCGCGCGCCGGTCATCGTCTCGAAGTACCCCGACTCGACCCAGACGGCGCCGAGCGTGTGCGCCATCTCCGCGCCCTCCGGCCCGAAGTACCCGACCGACCCGCCGTAGATCCGGCGCGGGCCGACCTCGAGGCGGCGGCTGACGCCGCTCGCACGCGCCGCCGGCGCGCCGACCGCGCTGCCGCGCGCGAAGGCGGCGCGCAGCGCCTCGACGGGCGACGCGTCGCCTGCGCTCGGCCCCGCCGATGGAGCGCGCTCGACGCGGACGAGCGTCTCGCCCGACGCGCCTGCCACGGTGAGCCCGGGCGCGAACGGCGACTCCGCGAAGTCGAGGAAGTAGAGGTGGGTCGACGGCGCGAGCACCCGCAGCGCCCGGTACACGTCGAACGGATCGGCGCCGCGCAGCGGGGCTCGAAACCTGCGGGCGAGCACGACCTCCTTCGCCTCGCCGGCCGCGACGCGCTCGTGCGCGGCGGCCACCTTCGCGGCGAAGTCCTCGTCGGCCACAGGCGTCTCGACGTGCTCTGGCAGCGCCTGCGGATCGAGCGCGGGGAGGCTCATCTGCTCTGGCCCGTGCGACAGCTCCCAGGCGCATCGGTTCACGGCGCCTTGCGACTGGCCGGCGATGGTCATGGTCTGCGCGACGTTGTCGAACACGACAACGGTCGCGTCCTTCATGACCCGTCCGAGGTACGCCTCGTCGGGCCACGGCTCGACGCCCAGGAGCAGGTGCACCGCATCGTAGGCGAGGAAGCCGACCCATGCCTGACCGACGCGGGCCGCCAGGTCGCGCGCCGTGTCCTGTGCGTCCGGCGTCTCTCGCACCGAGGCTTGCGCGAGCCCGTCCGCGAGCGTCGCGAACGGGTCGAACCCGCTCGGGAGGAGGGTCTCGGCGCGCGCCCTGTAGCCGAGGATCGCGTAGCGGCCCCAGCGCTCGCCCGGCAGGGCGGACTCGAGCATGAACGACGACCGGCCCGGCGACTGGGCGCGGAGCGCTGCGTAGGCGCGGACCGGCGTGACGTGATCGGCCGGCAGGGTACGGGTCACGACGGAACTCATCGCGGCCCAGCCTACACGACGTTGCGCCGCGCGGCGAAGGCGGGCAAGGTACCTTGAAGGACGCGGTGCGAAGCGCGAACGCCCTCTCCTCGGCCCTCCGTCTGACTGCCTTCGGCGGCTGGCTAGCTGCCTGCGGCGGCGCGCAGCCCGTCCCGGAGGGCGCGAGCACCACGGTCGTCTCGCTGCGGAAGATCGACTGCGAGGCGTGCGGAGCCGAGCTCGTCGCGGATCTCCGCGAGCGCCCGGGCGTCTACTCGGCCGCCTTCAACAGGCGCCGCGCCGAGATCTCGGTCACCGCGTCGCGGTCGTTCGACGTCGCAGGGACCGTGAAGCGGCTCGCCGCCGACGAGGGGTTCGAGGCGGTGCTCGGCGCCGGCCAGGGGCAGTACCTCGGCTGGGCGACCTTCCCCGAGGGCGCGGACGCCCGGACGATCGAGGAGGGCGGCGCGGACATCCCCGACCTCGGCGCGCAGATCGTCCCGGGCAAGGTCACGGTCATCGACTTCGTGGCGGGCTGGTGCATGCCCTGCCGCAAGCTGGACGCACACATGGTCACGGTGCTCGAGGCCCGCAAGGACGTCGCGTACCGCAAGCTCGACATCGTCGACTGGGACAGCCCGCTCGCCCGGCGGTACCTGAAGCAGGTCTCGAAGCTGCCGTACGTGATCGTCTTCGACACGGCGGGCGCGCGGGTGGCGGCGATCGCCGGCCTCGCGCCCGACGAGCTCGACGCGGCGATCGAGCGCGGCGCGCGGCGCTGATGCGGCGCTGGCCCGGGCGCGCGTCCACGACGCGCGCGGCGGGCCAGGTGGTGCCGCTCGGCGAGCGGATCAGTAGTGGCCGAAGAGGTCCTGGATGCGCGACTCGAGCGCGACCGCGATCTTGTAGAGCGACGAGATGGACGCCGACGACTCGGCGCGCTCGATCTGCGACAGCAGCGACACGCTGAGCCCGGTGCGGCGCGCCATCTGCTTCAGCGTGAGGTCCTTGTCCTTGCGGAGGTTCCTGATCGTGTCGCCGATGACGCGGTGGAGCTGCTCCTCGGGCGTGCGTGCGAGGCCCTTCTTGCGCATGACGCGGGCGAGCACCTCGCGGAACTCGTCCACGTTGAACGGCTTCTTGATGTAATCGACCGCGTCGAGCTTCATAGACGCGACGGCGCTCTCGAGGTTGGGGAAGCCGGTGAAGATGACGACGGCGATGTCGTTGTCGACCTTGCGGATGCGCTTGAGCACCTCGATGCCGTCGAGCTTCGGCATCATCAGGTCGAGGATGATGAGGTGGTAGCCGCCCGTGCGCACCTCTTCTTCCACGGTCGTGGGGTCGCCCAGCGTCTTGACCTGGTACCCGTCGCGCTCGAGCAGCGTCTGCATGTAGTCACAGATCGCGCGGTCGTCGTCGACGATCAGAATGCGTACAGCGGGAAGCTCAATTGCCACCTGTTCCTCCTCTCACGTCACGACCGCCGGAGCCGGCCGGTCGCCCTGGTCCGTTCTGGAAGGGGCCGCCTGTGCGGTCCCCTGCTCAAGTTGCGCGAGCAGGGGGCGAGGCCCTCACCGGCGCACCAGACGCCTCGCTCTCTGCTTCCTTTCGGCAACATCGGGATTCCAGTGACACTTTAACACGGCCTGAGCAAGTTAGGACGGGACTTTTTTCTTGCGCTCCCACGATTCTTGGCTTCGTGAAACGTCCGGGGCGCCGGGGTGGCCCCGAAGTGAGCGAATTCTTGCCGTTTTTTGTCATCTGGCTGTCATGTGGTGCGCGGGCGCTCCTGGGGATGCGGGGCGAGCCCGCGGTGCGGCGGTGGACCCCTGGTCATTTCGTCTTGACAAGCGGCTCGCTCTTGGCGATGTTGCGCGCCCGCTGTTCAGCGGGCGTTGCTCTTGGGGCAGCGAACGGGGCGTAGCGCAGCCTGGTAGCGCACTCGGTTCGGGACCGAGGAGTCGGAGGTTCAAATCCTCTCGCCCCGACTCAGTTCATGCGGGGTTCCACGAAGGGCGGCCTGATAGCCGCCCTTCGTCGTTTTGGCGTGCCGGCAGGGGGACGGGAGCGGGGGCCTTCCTGGCCGTGGGCGTCGACGTTTACGGCTGACCGTTTACGTCCACGACCACGACCACGTTTACGTCCACGTCCACGACCACGTTTACGTCCACGTTCACGTCCACGTTGGGGTGGGCGTGGTCGGCTGCGGTACTACCCCGTGCGGCCGGCCAGGTTGGCGATCACGGCCGCTAGCTCGGACGCTTCGATCGGCTTGGGCACGTGCGACTGGAAGCCGGCCAGCAGCGCGCGGGTCCGGTCCTGGGCGCTCGCGTAGGCGGTCAGCGCCGCGGCAGGGATGCGCCCTCCTTGCTCGGGGCTCTGCGCGCGCAGGCGCCGGATCAGGCTGTAGCCGTCCTCCCCGGGCATCCCGAGATCGCTCAGGATCACGTCGGGCTTCTCGCGCTGGATCGCGGACAGCGCCTCGTCGACCGTCGCGACCGCCGTGATGCTCGCCCCCTTGCGCTCCAGCACCGTGGTCACGAGCTCCCGCGCGTCCGGCTCATCGTCGACCATCAGCACCCGGACGCCCTGGAGCGTGGGTTCTGGCTCGTTGGACAGGGGGACCAGCCCATCGGCCCTCCGGAGCGCCGCGATGGCGCCCCGGGGCGCGAGCGGGATGTCCACCGTGAACGTCGCGCCCTTGCCGTCCCCGGCGCTCTCCGCCTTCACGGTGCCGCCGTGGAGCTCGACGAGGTGGCGGGCGATCGCAAGGCCGAGCCCGAGCCCGCTGTGGGGCCGCGTGCTCGTGCTGTCGGCCTGGCGGAAGCGGTCGAACACGTACGGCAGGAACTCCGGCACGATGCCCTGGCCGGTGTCGCTCACCTGGATGCGGGCCACGCCCTCGGCCCTGCCGAGCTGGATCGAGACCTTGCCGCCGCGCGGGGTGAACTTGATCGCGTTCGACAGGAGGTTCCACACCACCTGTTGCAGCCGGGTCTGGTCGCCCGAGATCGGCCCCGCGTTCGGGTCGAGCTGCACGAGCAGCTCGATCCCCTTCGCGTCCGCGCCGTGGCGGACCGCGTCGATGGCGGCGTTGATGATCGGCGGCAGGTCGACCAGCATCACGTCGAGCCGCAGCTTGCCGGTGATGATGCGGGAGGCGTCGAGGAGATCCTCGACGAGCTGCGCCTGGAGCGTGCCGTTGCGCTCGATCGCCTCCAGCGCGCGGACGTGCGTGTCCGGCTTCAGCGAGCCCTGCCGCAGCATGCGCGCCCAGCCGAGGATCGCGGTGAGCGGGGTCCTGAGCTCGTGCGAGAGCGTCGCGAGGAACTCGTCCTTGGCGCGGTTGACCTGCTGCGACTCGCGGTAGAGCTGGGCGTTGTCGAGCGCGAGCGCGGCGAAGTTGCAGAGCTCCTCGGCGAGCGCGAGATCCTCGACGGTGTAGCGCCGGCTCGACTCGGTCGAGAGCAGCGTGATCGCCCCGCGCGTCCGGTCCCGGGCGCGCAGCGGCACGATCATCGCCGAGCGGACGCCGAGCTCCCGGAGCAGCGCGAGGTACGCCGGGTCGTGCGCGCCGGACCAGCACTCGTTGCCGGGCTTCAGCGACGCCGCGCGCTGCCACGCCATGCCCTCGACCTCGGTGAGGAGGAGCGACTCGCCGCACCGGAGCACCGTGTGCACCGCGCGCGGCACCTCGGGATCCCTCGGGTAGCGGGCCGGGAGATCCCGCCCCAGCGCCTTCTTCGTCTCGCTCGCGTGCACGGCCGCGAGCCGGCCCAGCGAGCCGTCCGGCTCGACGATGTCCACCACCGTGGCGTCGGCGATGTGCGGCACAGCGAGGCGGGCGACGTTGGCCAGCGTGGTCTCGTAGTCGAGGCCCGACAGCGCGAGCTGCCGGCTCGCCTCGCCGATGAAGTAGCGCCGCTTGTCGGCGAGCCGCTTCTCGGTCACGTCGCGGAAGACCAGCACGAGCCCGACGAGCTCGCCCTCCTCGCTCCGGATCGGCGCGCCGTTCGAGTCGATCGCGAGCTCCGAGCCGTCCTTGCGCAGCAGCAGCGTGGTGTCGTCGAGCCCGATGATGCCGCCGTGGCGCAGCACCTCGGTGACGGGGTTGTCGAGGTCGTCGCGCGTCTGCTCGGAGATGATCCGGAAGACATCGGACAGGCGGCGGTCCTTCGCCTCGTCGAGCGTCCAGCCGGTCAGCGTCTCGGCCACGGCGTTCATGAAGTCGATCCGCCCGGTGCCGTCGGTCGAGATCACCGCGTCGCCGATGCTCTTCAGGGTGGTCGAGAACTTGGTCTTGCTGACCCGGAGGTCCGCCTCGAGCTGCTTGAACTGGGTGATGTCGGCGAAGATGGACACCGCGCCGAGCATCTCGCCGTCGGGCGAGAAGAGCGGCGCGCAGCTGCCGAGCAGCATCCCGTGGGTGCCGTCGAAGCGCTGGAAGTGGATCTCCTCCGCGGGGACGGTCTCCCTGCGCGACAGGCACCGCGCCATCGACCAGTCGCCGCCCTCGAACGGCCGCCCGTCGGGGTGGAACGCGCGGTAGCGCCCCCAGCCCTCGACGTTCTCGGCGGTGGAGCTGCCGGCCCAGATCCGCTCGGAGGCGCGGTTCTGGAGGATCAGCTTGCCCTGGCTGTCGGAGACGATGATGCCGTGCGGGCTCTCGCTGAGGAGCGCGTCGAGGAGCCCGCGCTCGTGCTGGGTGATCACGCGCAGCCGCTCGACCTCGCGGCGCAGCGCCTCGACCTCGGTGTCGACCGGCGGCACCGACGCCGCGAGCGGCGTGAGCTCGAAGGAGGCGCTCGCGGTCGGATCGAGGCTCACGATCGCGCGGTCGATCTCCATGACCGTGGGGCCGATGAGCCGCCGCTGCTCGGTCGTCCTGGCCGTGTCGTACAGTAGTGCCCGCGCCTGCGCGAGCGCCGCGACGATCGGCATGTCCGGGCGTTCGGGCATAGAGGTCAAGGGATCCCACGGCCGCAGGACGCGAACAAGATGCTACGTGCGCGACCTGACACGGAAATCGCGCCCGTGAACGTGAACTTCTCGCTGGACGGACTCATCCGGTGAGCCGGGGTACGCCCGCGTCGCTGGAGGGCGGACGAGGTGCACCCCGGCGGGGTCGGTTGTGCTGGTCGCTTCGTTCGCGGCGGCCGCGTCCGTTGCGTTGGTTGCGTCCGTTGCGTTGGTTGCGCCGGTCGTGGTGGTCGCGTCCGTTGCGTTGGTTGCGCTCGTTGCGTCGACCGTGTCGGTCGCGCGAGGATCAGCTGCGGGCGGCCTGGATCTGCTTCACGAGCTCGGGCACGGTCGCGAAGAGATCGGCGACCAGGCCGTAGTCGGCGACCTGGAAGATGGGCGCGTCGGCGTCCTTGTTGATGGCGACGATGACCTTCGAGCCCTTCATCCCTGCGAGGTGCTGGATGGCGCCCGAGATGCCGACGGCGACGTAGAGCGAGGGGGCGACGACCTTGCCCGTCTGGCCGACCTGGAGGTCGCTGGCGGCGTAGCCGGCGTCGCACGCGGCGCGGCTGGCGCCGACGGCGGCGCCGAGGACGTCGGCGAGCGGGTCGAGGACCTCGTTGAAGCGCTCCTTCAGGGCGCGGCCGCCGGAGACGACGACCTTGGCCTCGGTGAGCTCGGGGCGCTCGCTCTTCACCTGGTCGAAGGAGACGAACTCGACGCGCTCGGCCGCCGCGCTCGGCGGGACGACCGCGACCTGCTCGATCGACGACTTCGACCCGGTGGGCTCGGCGGCGGCGAACGCGCTCTGGCGGACGCTCACGACCTGGATGGGGGTCGAGATGGTGCAGACGCCGTACGCGTTGCCGGCGTACATGGGGCGCTTGTACTTGAGCTTGTTCCCCTCGGGGAGGAGCTCGGAGATGTCGCTCGCGAACCCTGCCGAGAGCCGCGCCGCGACGCGCGGGAGCAGGTCCTTGCCGTAGGCGCTCGCGGTGCCCACGACGACGGCGGCGCCCTTGGCGGCCGCCGCGACGGTCGGCACGTAGCGCTCGGCGACGTAGTCCTTCAGCGAGCTCGCCTGGGCGACGAGCACCTTGGCCGCGCCGAGCGTCGCCGCCTCGGCGGCCGCGTCGCCGAGGGCGTCGCCGATCACGAGGATCGAGTACGTCCCGCCGAGCGCCGCCGCCGCCTGCCTCGCGAACGTGACCGCGGAGTGCGTCGTCTTCTTCAGCTTTCCATCGGCGGCCTCGGCCACCACGAGAACGTCAGCCATGATCCCTCCTGCACGACCCGCCGCTGCGGGCCGGGGTCCGCGTCGGCGGCACCCTCGATGTCATCGACCTCTTGTCCCGTCTTGTCTCGTCTCGCTGCGTCCCGTCAGAGGACCTTCGCCTCGTTCTTGAGGCGCGAGACGAGCTCGCTGACGTCCTTCACCTTGATGCCCGCCTTGCGCGCGGGGGGCGGCTGGAACGCGGTGTACTGGACCTTGAGCGCCTGGTCCGCGGTGAGGTCGGCGAGCTTCACCTCGGCGAGGGGCTTCTTCTTGGCGGCCATGATCGCGGGGAGCGCCGCGAAGCGGACGCCGTCGTTGTACTTGAACGCGGGCGCCGTCTTCTGGGAGTAAACGCTCGTCGGCGCGACGATGCGGAGGTCGACGGTGACGACGGCCGGCAGGCGCACGCGGAGGGTGGAGACGCCGCCGTCGACCTCGCGGCCGACGAGGAGCGCGCCCTTCTCTTCCTTGATGGTCGCGGCGAACGTCGCGAGCGGCCAGTCGAGCAGCTCGGCGAGGATCTGGCCGACCTGGTTGGAGTCGCCGTCGACGGCCTGCTTGCCCATCAGCACGACGTCGGGCTTCTCGCGCTCGACGAGCGTCTTGAGGGCGCGGGCCAGGAGGTCGCCGTCGAGCTTGTCGTCGGTGACGTCGACCCGGATCGCCTTGTCGGCGCCGGTGGCGAGCGCGGCGCGGAGGGTCTGCTCGGTCTCCTTCGGTCCGAAGGTGACGACGACGACCTCGCCCGCCCGCGTCTTGGGCGCCTTGCCGTCCTCGGTCAGGCGCAGCGCCGCTTCGAGCGCGTACTCATCGAACGGGTTCGGCTTCCACTCGAGCCCGGTCGTCTCGATTTTGTCCCCGGAAGCGGGGATCTTCACCTTGTTCGCGTTATCCGGATCGGCGACGCGCTTGAGCGGAACGAGGATCTTCACGGCTCGGTGGCTCCTGTTGCTGTGTGGTAACGCAGAGCGTAGTCCGCCTCGGCAAGGACGCGCCACGCATGCGGCAGCCGGGCCGGCGGACCCATGCGTGGACCCGGCGCGCGCGGCTGAAACAGCACGCCCGAGGCGGAGGGAGCCGGTCATGGCAGCGCCGACGTGGTGCGTCAAGCAGGCGCTACGGCCTATTCGAAGGGCGGGAGGCTGTGAGGGGCCTCGCGGAACGGGGAGAGGCGAGGTGATCCATTGTGAGGGGGTGGCGTAGGGGGCGTTTACGGATGCGATCCGTTGAGACGGGGCGGCGGAGGGGGGGCGCAACGGAGCCGTTGAGAGGGGGTGGTGGAGGGGGGGCGCAACGGAGCTGATCCGTTGAAAGGGGGGTGGCTGAGGGGGGTTCGTGACGGATCGAGTGAGCCAGGAGGACCCTGCGGAGGGGGTTCGTGACGGATCGAGTGAGCCAGGAGGACCCTGCGGAGGGGGGCTCGTGACGGATCGAGTGAGCCAGGAGGACCCTGCGGAGGGGGCTCGTGACGGATCGAGTGAGCCAGGAGTGCCCTGCGGAGGGGGCTCGTGACGGATCGAGTGAGCCAGGAGTGCCCTGCGGAGGGGGCTCGTAACGGATTGAGTCAGCCAGGAGTGCCCTGCGGAGGGCCTACTCCGTCAATCCACGCCAGTCGCCGGGGCTCCCTCGTTGATCGCTGGCTCGCCGGCGTCGGGCGGCGCGCCGCCTTCCACGTCGGTCTCCTCCTTGCCGCCCGAGCGCCGGCGCTCGGCCTTGGCTGTCTCCCGCTGGAGCGGCGCGAGCAGCCGGCGTGCCGTCTCCTCGTCGGCCCCCTCGAGCTCCAGCATCTGGAGGACGCTGCGCACCACCTTGATCCAGCGGTTGCGCGCCCGGAGCTGCCCGCCGGGCGAGTCGGCCGCGCCGGGCCGGTCCTCCGCCGAAAGGTGGATACGCTGCGCGTCGAGCTTGCCGAGCTCGTCGCCCGCGGCGAACCACGACTGCACCGCCTTGAGCAGGTTGCCCCCCGGCGTCGGCAGCGCCCTGAGCGCCGCCTTGGACTCCGGCGTCAGCCGGTCGCGCGCGAGCTTCACCTCGCCTGCCTCATCGCTGTAGCTCGCCCCGATGAACTTGAGCCCGTACGCGAAGAGCTGATCGCGGATCTCGAGGTAGATCGCCGCGTCCTCGGCGTCGTCGGCCAGATCGGCGAAGCCGGTGAGCACCGCATGGGCGCCGCGGGCCTTGCGATCATGGATCTGATCGGTCGCGACCAGCTTTTGCTGGATCTCGGAGAGCTGGTCGTCCGCCTTCTTCTGCCGCCGGTGCGACTTCAAGACGCCTTCGTGCGCTTCCTCGATATCGTCGATGAGCGGGGCACACCGCTTCAGCGACACGAGGCGCGGCCTTTCGCGCTCCGGGTCGAGCCAGGCGCCGGTGATCTGGACCATTTGACGAGGAGAGAGGTCTTTGAGGGCCATGGTGCCTCCTTGGTTGTCCTCCGGCGACGCGCCGGGGAATGCACCATCCGTCACGCTCTCAGGCAGAATGGGAGTTGTAAAGGCTCTTCTGCGCGGCGCGAGGTTTCGAGTCGGCCTGCGGCGCGTCCGGGAGGGGCGCCGCCGCTCGATTACGGCTCATTTACGGCTCATTTACGGCTCATTTACGGCTCAATCGCAGCTCATTGACGACTCAAGAGGGGCTCAAGGAGGGAGGACGGTGTTATCGCCTGTAATTGCCTTTTGCGCCGGAAGCTCGGGTGGCCCGGCGCGGAGGTCCCTTCAGGCCCCCTCGCTCGGCGGCGGCTCTTCGACGTCGCTCGCCCGCAGATCGCCCCGGAGCCGCCTGCGCAGGTGCTCGTCCATGCGCATGGCGTGCTTCTCGTGGACGCCGAGCTCGGCCGCGACCTTGGCCCAGGAGAGGTCTCGCCAGTACCGGAGCTCGATGAGGCGCGCCTCCCGCTCGTCGAGGCCGCGGAGCGCGATGCCGAGCGCCTCGAAGGCGCGGGCGCGCGCGAGGGCGTCCTCCGGGTGCGCCTTGAGCCGCTCGCCGGTGTGCGCGACGAAGCGCGCGAAGACGAGCGCGCGACACGGCTCCAGGAGCTGGCTCCGCGCGTCGGCGTCGTCGTCGGCGAACGGGTCGCTCGTGTCGCGCACCGACTCGGCCGCATCGAGGAAGGCGTCGAGCCCGGCCCGCTGGAACGACGCCTCGCGGGTGATCAGCCGGAGGACGGCGCCGGCGACCCGCTTCCACGCATAGACGGCGAACGGGACCCCGCGGGTCGGGTCGTAGCCGGGGCTGGCCTCCAGGAGCGCCTGGTAGGCCGCCTGCTCGCAGTCCTTGAGGCGCTCGGACGTCCGCACTCCATGGACCTGCGCGGTCGTGCGCGCGACGTGGCGGGCCATGGGCAGCGCCTCCAGCACGCGCTCCTGGTCAGGGGGAGGTGGAGACGGGCGCTGGCCGCGTGTCACCGCCGCCCACCGAAGGTGCCGTCGCGGCGCGCCGCCGCCGCCTCGCCAGCCGCGGGCCCGCCGGCGCGCTGTGACGACGCCTCGCGGGCGACCTCGCCGCTCTCCGAGGGGACCGGAGGCCGGGCCCGCAGGCGGTCGTAGAGCGGCGCGGCGACGGGGTGCGTCTTGATGAAGATCGTGAGCAGCCTGCGGTAGTCCTCGATCTCGTCGGGGGAGAGCGCGCCGAGGTACGGGCCGAGCGCGTCGGCGAGGCAGTCCTCCAGGATGGGATCGGCGCCGCCGGGCGGCTCCAGCGCGTCGGGCTCGTCGGAAGCGTCGTGCGTCATGGTGACCTCGCGCAGGGGGGCCCGCGTGGGCGCCCGTTCCTTCTCCTAAATCACTTCCAAGGGGGCGTTTCAGACAAGGAAAGCGACGCGCGAGGATCTTTTGTCCGCGCCCGGCGGCGGGGCCAGGCCGGGCGCGGGCCGGGGCCCTGCGCTGGGGGCCTGGCCCGGGGTCCCGGCGGGCTGGCAACACCTTGATTTAATGTAGGTTTTCATGAATCGACGCGGGGGGTGCATTTTCTTTGTCTGAACCGGCCCCCTGGTCGTGATTTCCATCTCAGGAGACCTCGCTGGTGGAACGCCGCACCACAGACGGCTCAGGGCGCTCGGGCGGCGCCTGGGATGTGCTGGAAGGAACGCCGTACCGGGCGGTCCGGGTGCTCGGGCGTGGGGGCATGGGGGAGGTCGTCGAGGCGGAGCACCGCGCGCTCGGGAAGCGGGTCGTTGTGAAGCTCGTCCGCCGCGCGCTGGCGCACGATCCGCGGTTCGCGGACCGGCTGCAGGTGGAGGCGCGGGCGCTGGCGGCGGTGTCGTCGCCGCACGTGGTGTCGGTCCTCGATCTGGGGCAGACGCCGTCGGGGCGCCCGTACTTCGTGATGGAGCGGCTCCGAGGGACGACGCTGGGGGAGGAGCTCGAGCGGCGCGGTCCGCTGCCGGTGGCCGAGGCGATCGATCTGGTGCGGCAGGTGCTGGCGGGGCTCGCGGCGGCGCACCGGGTGGGTCTGGTGCACCGCGACGTGAAGCTCGACAACGTGTTCCTGTGCGCGCCGGGGGCGGCGGCGCCGGGCGGCGCCCGGGTCGCGAAGGTGCTCGACTTCGGCGTCGCAAAGGTGCTCGACGGCGCCGTCGCCGAGGCGGCGCCGGGGGCGGAGCCGTCGCCTCCCGTGCCCGCGCCGGCGTATCCGACCGAGGCTGGGCTGCTCGTGGGGACGCCGCGGACGGCCTCGCCGGAGCAGGCGCAGTGCCAGCCGGTGGACGCCAGGGCAGATGTGTATGCGGTCGGGCTGCTGATGTATACGCTGGTTGTGGGGCACGGTCCGTTCGCCCATGTCGAGGACGCGCTGGCGCTGCTGCGCGCGCACGTCGTGGAGACGCCGGCCCCGCCGTCGCGGTACGCGGCGCAGCCGATCCCGGCGGCGCTGGACCGGGCGGTGCTGAAGGCGCTGGCGAAGCGGCCGGAGGAGCGGTTCGAGAGCGCCGAGGCGTTCGCGGCGGCGCTGGGGCGGATCGGGGCGGAGCTGGGGGTGGTGGAAGGGCCGGGCGGGGCGGGGGCGTGGGGCGGGGCGGGGGCGTGGGGAGGAGCGGCGCGGGTGCCGGAGGCGGAGGCAGGGCGGGGGCCGCAGAGCAGGGCGTGGTTCGAGGCAAGGCCGGAGGGGAGCAGCGGGGCTGGCGCGGGCGTGGCCGTGGAGGCGGGGGCGGCGCCGGTGGACGCGCGGCTGTTCGCGGGGCTGACGCTGGCGAGCACGGTGCTGTTCTCGGTGCTCGCGGCGCTGGTGCTGCGCGGGATGGGGGTCCTGTGATGGCGCGGGAGGCGCTGAAGGCCGGGGACGTGTTCCTGGACTACCGGATCACGGAGGTGATCGACGCGGGTGGGATGGGAGAGGTCTACCGAGCGGTGGAGGAGTACTCGGAAGATGTCGTGGCGATCAAGTGCATGCTGCCACGGCACCTGAAGAGAGAGGACTTTGCGAGGCGGTTCCGGCAGGAGTGCAAGTTCTATCCGAAGCTGAAGCACCCGAACATCGTGAGGATGAGGAAGGCGGGTGTGTCGCCGGATCACGTGGCGTACATCGTGATGGATTACCTCGAGGGGAGGACGCTGAGGAAGCTGCTGAACAAGGCGTACCGTCTCGATTTCTTGAGCGCGATCCACGTGATGCTGCAGGTGGCGGACGCGATGACGTTCGTGCACTCGAAGGGGATATGGCACCGTGACCTGAAGCCCGAGAACATCATGGTCGGGACGAAGGCGGACGCGAAAGGGCACGTGTGGCTGCTCGACTTCGGGATAGCGAAGTTCGCGGACGGGGGGATGAACACCGATGATCTGCCGGACGTGGGGACGGTGCGGTACATCTCGCCGGAGCAGGTGAAGATGCTCTACACGTCGTCGAAGAAGGCAGAGCGCGTGGAGCGGGCGAGGCCGGATGGGCGCACGGACATCTACGCGTTCGGTGCGATTTTTTATGAGGTGCTGACGGGGAAGCACCTGTTCCTGGACGACAGCGAGCCTGCGACGGCGGAGGAGACGCTGACAGGGCATCTGGTTGCGGCGCCGGAGCCGGTGCACGAGATCGTGCCGGATTGCCCCGAGTTCGTGTGGCCCGTGGTGGCGCGTTGTATCGCGATCGACCGCGAGGAGCGGTATCCGAGGTTCGACGACGTGGCGCGGGACCTGCGGGCGCTCTTGAGGGACACGGTGCCGGCGGGGCACGTGCTGGCGCAGCGGCTGGCGCAGGAGCGGATGGAGGCGGAGCGGCAGGCGGCGTTCGCGGGGGTGGCGCTGGAGGACAGCGCGCCGGTGGAGGACGAGACGCGCGAAGCGGGCCGGGCGGGCGAGGAGGAGACGGAGGAGGCGCGGCAGGAGGGCGAGATGGAGCGAGGGAGCGCGGAGGGCGAGAAGCGGGCGCGGCGGGTGGTGCACGGGGAGACGGCGCCGCTGGAGCAGTTCGTGGCGCCGGCGAGCGCGCTGCCGTTCGCGCCGGCGTCGCGCGTGCCGCGGGGGCGGGGGGTGGGGCATACGGAGCCGCTGCCGGCGCTGAAGCCGCTGGAGTCGACGGCGAAGCTCGCGGGGACGTGGGCGGAGCGGATGGCGCAGCGGACGGGGCCGCCGGCGATGCCGCAGGCGGGGGCGCAGGGGTATGGGGGACCGTTGCCACCGGCGGAGGTGAGGGCGCAGGCGTACGCGGGACCGCCGCCGATGCCGCAGGCGCAGGGGTACGGAGGGCCGCCGCCGCTGCCGCAGGCGTACGGGGGGCCGGCGTCTCATGCGGGGGCGCAGGCGCATGGAGGGCCGCCGCCGCTGCCGCAGGCGTACGGGGGGCCGGCGTCGCACGCGGGGGCGCAGGCGCATGGAGGGCGGGCGTCGCACGCGGGGGCGCAGGCGCATGGAGGGCCGCCGCCGCTGCCGCAGGCGTACGGGGGGCCGGCGTCACATGCGGGGGCGCAGGGGTACGGAGGGCCGCCGCCGCTGCCGCAGTCGCATGGCGGGCCGCCGCCGCTGCCGCAGGCGTACGGGGGGCCGGCGTCGCATGCGGGGGCGCAGGGGTACGGAGGGCCGCCGCCGTTGCCGGTGATCGAGACGCAGCATGCAACGTCATCGAGAGAGGCGCAGCGAGCGGTACCGCCGGCACCGCGGCCGCCGCAAGAGGTGGAGCTGCCGTACGTGACGCCGCAGCTCTCGGCGCTGGAGCCGCCGCGAGCGGGAGCGCCGCTGCCGGTCGCAGCGCGGCCAGCGGCGCCGAGCTCGGTGACAGCACCGAGCGCCGGACCGGCGGAGTCGTTGCGGAAAGAGACGCCGATGACAGCGGCTCCGGCGGCGCTGCTCACGCAGCGGCGACGCGCGCCGCGGGCATACGCGCTGGCGCCGCTGGTGGCGCTGGCGCTCACGTTGGGAGGTGTGGGCGCGGTGCTGGCGCTCCGCTCGGTGCGCAACACGGCACCGGCGCCGGTGACAGGAGAGCCGGCGGCCTCGATGGCGCCGGCCGAGAGCGCGACTGCGAGCGCAGCGACGGCGAATGTAGCGACGGCGAGCGCAGCGACGGCAGCGGTGGCGCCTGCGCCGCCGCCGCCCGAGGCGAGCCCCGAGGCGCCTGCGCCGGAGGCGCCCGCGCCGGAGGCGACGGCGAGCGCGGCGGCGGCCGAGGCGGCGGTGGAGGCCGGAGCAGCGGAGAAGGCAGGGGCGGCAGCGGCCGCCGAGACGCCTGCTCCCCAGCAGCAACCGGCGACGGTGAAGGAGCAGGCGGCGGCGAAGGAGCAGGCGGCGGCGAAGGCGGTGCCTGTGAAGGCAGCGCCGGCCGCGACGGACGACGACGAGGACTTCTACCCGATGCCGAAGCGGCAGAAGCCATCGTTTTTGCGGGTGATCGAGGAGCGGAAGAAGACGGCGCCGGCCAAGGCGGCAGCGCCAGCGCAAGCAGGGGGCACGAAGCCAGCCAAGCCGTGCCCTGCGGTGGGGTGCAGGCCGTTCTAGTCGCTGAGGAGAGAGGTCTTCGAGATGGGCAGCAACAAGGACAGCGACGATATCCGGCAGTACCTGCCAGATCTGGAGAGCATCCGGCGCGAGGCGGATCCTGAGGTGGCCGAGCGGAAGCTGCAGCAGGCGCTGAACAACCCGGAGCTGGACCGGGCGCTGTCGGAGATGCAGCAGCAGAAGCCGACGGGGCAGCCGCTGTTCCAGTTCCCGGTGGTGCCGGCGCTGTCCAAGGAGCGAACGGGACCTCCGCCGCTTCCGGTGCAAGCGGCGCCGCCGCCGTATCCGGCGCAAGCGGTGCCGCCGCCGTATCCGGCGCAAGCGGTGCCGCCTCCGCTGCCGGGGCAAACGGGGCGGACTCCGCTGCCGGTGCAGGCGGTAACGCCGCCGTTTCCGGTGACGGCGCCGCAGCAGGCAGCGCCGCACGGGGCGGTCGCGCAGCAGCACGGGGCGGCGGCGCAGCAGCATGGGGCGGCGGCGCTGCCGAGCGCGGCGGTGCCGCATCAGGGCGTGACGGCTCCCCAGCGCGCGCCGGTGCAGGGCGTGCCGGTGCAGCAGGTGGCGCAGGTGACGCAGCGTGTGCCGTTATACGGGGGCGCGGCGGCTCCGCAGCGCGCGCCGGTGCAGCAGCAGGGCGCGCCAGTGCAGCCGGGAGCGATGGCGCAGAGCCAGTGGGCGGACCGGGCGCTGCCGCCGATCGACAAGGCGCTGCTGCCGTCGTCGTTGCTGCCGGTGACGCCGCCGCCGGTGGTGACGCCGAAGCCGCCGCCTGAAGCGCCGGCGGCGGGCCGGCGCCGACCCTGGATGCCGACGTGGCTCATGGTGGTGCTCGCAGTGCTCGCGGTGAGCATGCCGTTCGTGCTGGCGACGGTCCTGCGGCGAGAGACGCCGCCGAAAGAGCAGGAGCCGGCGCCGCCGTCGAGCGGGGCGCCAGCGCCGAGCACGCAGGCGCCGCCGGAGGCCTCGGAGCTGTTGCCGCCAGTGGCGCCGGCACCGCCGGAGGCGGTCGAGCCAAGCCTCGACGACACCGCGTCCGCGAGCCAACCGCCAGCGCCGCCACCGCCGCCAGGGCCAGTGTCGCCCGTACCCGCGCGGCCGACGCGTGCGGCGCCGCACGTTCCGCAGACGCCCGTTGCGCCTGCGCCCACCGAGAAGCCGCTCGCCGATGACGTGATGGAGTGAAACCGCGTGGAGCCATGATGATGAACTGCCGATCCCTTGCTGTGTTGTTCAGTGCCGCGACGCTGATCGCCGTCCCTGAGATCGCTGCCGCGCAGCCCGCCACGCCGCAGGCGGCGCCCGCCAACGCCGACGCGGTGACACGTGCCGATGAGTCCTTTCGGCGAGGGCTGCGTCTCTACTCGGACAAGAAATACGTGGAGGCAGAGGCTGAGCTGCAGTCTGCGTGGGAGCTGAACCCGACGTTCGATGTGGCGTACAACCTCGGGAACACGAAGTACCAGCTGAAGAAGTACCGAGAAGCAGCGGAGCATCTGTCGTTCGCGCTGAGGAACTGGCCGCTGGTCAAGACGGTGGCGAAGCTGAAGCCGACGGCGGAGCAGCGACTGGCGGAGTCGAGAGCGCAGGTGGGGGCGCTGAGGGTGACGGCCAGCGCGGCGGGGGCGGAAGTGCTTGTGGACGGCAAGGCGGTGGGGCGGGCGCCGCTGGAAGGAGAGGTGTTCGTCGAGCCAGGTGAGCACCAGATAGAGGCGAGGCTGGAGGGGTATGCGCCGGTGAGCCAGGCGGTGAAGAGCGCCAAGGGCGAGACGGCGGACGTGGGGCTGGCGATGGTGCCGGTGAAGAGCGAGGGGGCGACGGCGGCGGGGACGACGGAGGGGGGCGGGAGCGCGGGGGCGGGGGCGAGAGGGCCGGTGGCGGGGCCGCCGGTGGTGCCGCAGCCGGTGCCGGAGAAGAGGAACTGGGTGCCGGTGATCGCGCTGGGGGCCGCGAGCGCGGTGGGGCTCGGCGTGGGGATCGGGACGACGGTGGCGTCGAACAACGCGAGCGATGACGCACGTAAGCAGACCGCTGAGATTGTTCAGGGCGGTGCGCAGTGCGTGAAACCGCAACCCTCGTGGGTTGGGCGGTGCGAGCAGGTCCAGAGCGATTTATCGCGTGCCGACACCTTGGGGAACGTCGCTCGGGTCGCTTATATCGCATCGGGCGTGCTCGCGATCGGCGCGGTCACTTATGTGCTTTGGCCGAAGTCGAAGCGTAGCGAGCCGGTCATTGCTCTGCCCACGATGCACTCTGGCGGTGCAGGCTTCGCCGTGATGGGGGCTTGGTGATGGATTCCCGAAAGGCAAAAAACGTGCGGAACATGCGCAGAGCGCTCGGCGGGTTGACGCTTGTCTTGGCGGTTGGTGGTTGCGACAGCTTCTGGAGCCATCTGGCAGAAGACTGTGAGCGCCTGGTGACTTGCGACCACTTCTATCCGTCTGGCACCGGAGGCAGCACGCCGAACCCCGGGTGCGAGGCAGATCCGACGCAGGACGCGAGCACGGTGACGGACGAATGTGCGGTGTTTGTGAGCGCGACCGCGGAGGCGGGAGGCGACGGTACGAAGGCGAAGCCGTACGTGTCGCTCGGGGAGGCGGTGGCGAACGCGAACGGCAAGCGGGTGCTGGCGTGCGCGAGTGGGGCGTTCGCGGAGAGCGTGACGATCGAGGTAGGAATCGAGGTGATAGGGGGCTTCGACTGCACGGCGGGGTGGACGTGGAGCGAGGGGGCGCGGAGCGCGATCGAGGCGCCTGCGAACCACATCGCGCTCACGGTGTCGGAGGCCGCGAGTGGTGCGAAGGTGAGGAGCTTCGCCATCCGCGCGGCGAGCGCGACGGAGCGGGGCGGGTCGTCGATCGGCGTGGCGGTGGCGGACGTCGAGGCGGAGCTTGCGCAGGTGGACGTGACGGCGGGCGATGCGATGGACGGAGCAAACGGCGAGACACCGACGCAGGCGCCGCAGGCGGGAGCCAACGCACCAGACACGGAGCAGACGCGGCCGTCGAATGCGTGCGCCGCGCCGAACCTGGTCATCGGCGGCACCGCGGGCGCGACGACGTGTGAGGACGGCGAGACGCGCGGGGGAGACGGCGGGACCGGGGGGATCACGGGGACGGAGGAGGGCAACGGGGCGCGCGGGGAGGACGGTGCGCCGTTGCCGGAAGAAAACCCCGAGGAGTACGGGCTCGGCGGGGTTGGACAGACCAGTGCGACGGGCAATTGCCGGGGTGGAGAAGATGGTGCGCCCGGTGCGCCCGGTGCCGCGGGCCCCGCTAACAAGGACGCTACGCTGACGCTCACCGGGCTTAGCGGTGGAGACGGCGGCCAAGGCATGACGGGCGGTCGTGGTCAAGGGGGCGGTGGCGGCGGCGGCGCCAAGGCGGGGATGTTCTGCGCGCTCGCCTCAAACTTCGTCGATGGCGTGGGCGCGAGCGGCGGCGGCGGGGGGGCCGGCGGCTGCGGCGGAAAGGGCGGCGGCGGGGGGATGGCCGGCGGATCGAGCGTCGGTATCCTCAGCATGGGGACGAAGCTGGTGCTGACGGAGGTGAGCGTCACGGCGGGCAAGGCGGGGAAGGGCGGAGATGGGGCCGACGGGCAGAACGGGGCCAACGGCGGCGTCGGCGCCGCCGGCGGAACTGCGTCGGAAAAGCCGCCGTCAATTCCCGGCTGCCGCGGTGGCGATGGCGGCCGAGGCGGAGCGGGCGGTCCCGGCGCCGGCGGTCGAGGCGGTCACGCCGTGGGCATTGCGTACGCGGTGGCGCCGAGCGCAGCGGTCGCGCTGAAGGGCTTCACCGAAGGCGCAGCTGGGGACGGCGGCAGCGCGGGGCCGGGCGGGAACGCAGGTACGCCCGGAGCGAGCGGAGCGTGCTGGAACTTTGGTGAAAACGAGAGCTGCGGGCAGTGAGAAAGAGGTGTTGCTGCGTGGCAATTTCGTAGAGCTCAACGGAATGCAATTCAAGGAGGAGCATGCCTCGGTGGGCCGTCGTTCGCGATCGCCTACCGAGGCGGTAACGCAGGAAGGGCCGACGACGCTACAGCCCGGCACGCCGGGCGCTGGATGAGCCGGCGGAAGCAACAACGTGTCGGATAACGCGGGCGCGGAACGCACTGCGGCGGCGGAGCAGGCGTTTCCGTAAGCGACCGATGAGGTAGCGGGCGGTGTCGCTCGCCGGCGCGAAGTGCGGCGGAAGGAGGTGTTGGCGATCGCAGGGAACGCGATCGACGGGGAGAGGTGCGTCCTGCGGGTGACCCGCACGGCATCAAGCGGATGCTCCGCCGGTACCGCAGGTGACGGCGGCAACGCGAGGCCGACGGGAACGCTGGCGAACTGGGGACGAGCGGAGCGTGCCGGGACTTCGGTGGACACGAGAACTGTGGGCAGTGCGAGAAAAAGTGGCGTTGCGTGACAAATTCGCAATTCTCAAGGGAATGCAATCGATGGCGATCGCCTGCGCAGCGAGAAATGCGTGCTGCCGAGTGACAATTGTGTAGGGCTCAAGGGGATGCGATTGGTCGAAAACGAGGATTGCGGCCTGTGAGCAGCTGAGCTGAAGGAGAGAACAAGAAATGGTTGGACGCACCCCGCGCCGGGGTGGTAGGGACCGTTTTGTCGCGGAGACGCGGCACGGTGGGCTCCCCGGCGCTGACAACTTCACCACCTCCGAGTGGACTGCCCAAGGCGCGGGCGGAGGGACCGTTGATCTGCTGACTTCTTCTGCGTCGGGCCGCGAGAGCGGATGTTATCCGACGGTCGCTGAAGGGAGCCCGGCAGCAGGTCGCTTTTGCGTGGTGGGAGAGCTTCGAGGCGCGACCGCGGGGGAATGGACGCGTCGCCTCGCTGGACCCCGAACTGCCGTCGCAAGCGAGACCCCTCCCGTCCCGTGCGTAGGTCGGGAGATGGGAGGGGCGGACCGCGCGCAGGCCCGTAGGGCCGAGCATGGGCCGGGAATGAGCATCCTCGTGCTCATTGCAGTCGTCGTCAGCACCCCCGCGCGAACTGCGTGGTGCGAGCAGCGGGTGCGGGTGGCCATCGGAGAGACGGCCGACGCGGCGCTGGCGAAGAACGAGGCGTCGACAGCCCCGGGAGCGACGACGGAGGGTGGCGAGAGCGCGACGGGTGCGGGGATCGTCGGGCTCGTGACGGGGCCGCTGGCGGTACTGGTGGAGCCGCGACCGCTGCCGGACAAGAGAATGAATTGGGTGCCGGTGATCACGCTGGGAGCGGCGAGTGCGGTGTGGCTCGGCGTGGGGATCGGGATGACGGTGGCGTCGAGAAATGCGCGGAGCGACGCGGATGGACATCGAGCGCAGATCCAGCAGATGCACGGACAGTGCATCGAGCCGCCGAGCGACTTGATCTACAGATGCCGCGGCGTGGAGCGTGAGGCGGGGCGCGCGGCTCGTTTAGGTACGGTGTCCGTGGTCAGCTATGCGGCGTCGGGGGCGCTGGCGATCGCCGCCGCCACGTATGCACTGTGGCCTCAACGCGCCACATCGACGGGTCGAGCGCTGCGCGTCTTGCCCCAGGCGTACGCAGACGGGGGCGGTGTCTTCATCGTGGGAGTGTGGTGAGCGGGGTGAGGGTGAGCACAATGAGGAACAGATGGATGACGCGGTTGATGAGCTGGGGTGCAGTTTCCATGGCGGCGAGCGGCTGCGACTATCTGTCTGTCGGGCTGGCGGATGACTGCGAGTTCCTGCGCACGTGTCCTCATTATCTCGACGGTGGTGGCGGCAGTGTGCCGAACCCCGCATGCGAGGCGGACCCGACGAAGGACGCGAGCACGGTGACGGACGAGTGCGCGGTGTTCGCGAGCGCGACGGCGGAAGCGGGGGGAGACGGGACGAAGGCGAAGCCTTACGCGTCGCTCGGGGAGGCGGTGGTGCACGCGGGGAACAAGCGGGTGCTGGCGTGCGCGAGCGGTGTGTTCGCAGAGAGCGTGACGATCGAGGCAGGGATCGAGGTGATCGGGGGCTTCGACTGCGAGGCGGAGTGGACGTGGAGCGAGGAGGCGCGGAGCGCGATTGAGGCGCCTGCGAACCAGGTCGCGCTTACGGTGTCGGAGGCCGCGAGCGGGGCGAAGGTGAGGAGCTTCGCGATCCGCGCGGCGGATGCGCAGGCGCCGGGAGCGTCGTCGATCGCGGTGCTGGTGGATGGAGTGACGGCCGAGCTGGCGAGTTGCGAGCTGATCGCGGGAAACGGAGCGGATGGCGCGGAGGGAGACAATGCTCCGAGCGAGGCGCCGGCGCAGGCGTCGCCTGGGAATGCCGGAACGAACGCATGCAGCGATGTTGATGGCATGCCTGGGCCAGACATGACGCTGGCCGGTGGCGCCCAGGTGGTCAACGAGTGCGGCGGGGAGCTGTCGATCGGCGGTGGTGGCGGTGATGGGAATGTGACCAATGGCACTGGCGGCGACATCGGAGCGTCAGGCGCCCTCGGCGCAGCAGGTTCCGGAGAGCCGGCGGCAGGCGACTGGAGTTGTGCTGCCGGTGGAACTGGCCAGGGCGGCGACAATGGCGCTCCCGGCGACGCTGGCGACGCCGCGAGTGGCGTCGGCGCGCTGAACTCGTCCGGCTACACGGGCTCGAGCGGCGGCGCCGGCAAAGCGGGTAAACCAGGGCAAGGTGGAGGTGGCGGCGGCGGCGCGAAGGGCGGCGCAGCGATCTGCGCGGGCGTGCGGGGAGCTGGAGCGAGCGGAGGCAGCGGCGGACCCGGGGGCTGCGGTGGGCTGCCGGGCCAAGGCGGTGGAGCGGGCGGGGCGAGTATCGCGCTTGCGAGCGTGGAGGGGAAGGTGACGCTGAAGGACTGCGTCCTGAAGGCGGGCGACGGAGGCAAGGGAGGCCCGGGCGGCGACTTGCAGCCGGGCGGAGCCGGTGGGCTCGGCGGAACGGGCGGCACGGGGGTCGGCATTTCGAAGAATGCGTGCGATGGCGGGAAGGGAGGCCAAGGCGGTCCCGGCGGTCCAGGAGGAGGAGGCCTCGGTGGGCCGTCGTTCGCGATCGCGTACCGAGGCGAACCTGTGAAGCAAGAAGGGCAGACGATGCTGCAACCGGGCACGCCCGGCGCCGGGGGACCTGGCGGAAGCAACAACGTGTCGGAGAACGCAGGCGCGGAAGGCACGGCAGCGGCGGAGCAGAAGTTTCCGTGAGCGAGCGATGAGGTAGCGGGCGGCGTCATCGACGCCGCCCGCAGGGCCGAGAAGCGCGGCGGAAGGAGGAACTGGCGATCGCGCGAAGCGCCATCGATGGGGAGAGGTGTGCCCGCGGATGACGTGCGCGGCGGCGAGCAGAGCCCCGTGGATCGCAGCTACCGGCGAGCGGTGGAGAAAGTGAGGACGACCGTACGATTCCGTGACGATTCCGCATGGCTACACGTAACTGGGGGAAAAAGCTTCGATGTCGGAAGAAAGCCCTTGGCAAACTTCATGGGGCACATCGGGCGAGGGCAGGGACACGGCGCCGGGTGGGGAAATGCCGGCGAGGTCGGCGTGGGAGGAGAATGTTGGGACTTCATGGGCAATGCGAGCTGCGGCCAGTGAAGTGAGCAGCGCGGTCAGAATGATTGAGAATTTACGAGAGCTGAGCGCAATGCGGATGAGCGACTGACGAATCTAGTGCTCCGCGAGCAGCTGAGCTGAAGGAGTAGACAAGAAATGGTTGGACGCACCCCGCGCCGGGGTGGTAGGGACCGTTTTGTCGCGGAGACGCGGCACGGCGGGCTTCCCGGCGCTGACAACTTCACCACCTTCGAGTGGACTGCCCAAGGCGCGGGCGGAGGGACCGTTGATCTGCTGACTTCTTCTGCGTCGGGCCGCGAGAGCGGATGTTATCCGACGGTCGCTGAAGGGAGCCCGGCAGCAGATCGCTTTTGCGCAGCGGGAGAGCTTCGAGGCGCGGCCGCAGGGGGATGGAAGCGCCGCCAGGTTGGTACTCGGACTGCCGTCGCAGGCGAGACCCCTCCTGTCCCGCGCGTAGCGCGGGACCTGGGAGGGGCGGACCGCGCGCAGGCCCGCAGGGCCGAGCACGGGCCGGGGGTGGGCATCCTCGTGCTCATTGCAGCCGTTGTCAGCACCCCCGCACGAACTGCGTGGTGCGAGCAGCGGGTGCGGGTGGTTATGGAGGAGACGGCCGACGCGGTGCTGGCGAACAGCGACGGGCCAACGGCGGCGGGAGCGACGACGGAGGGGGGCGGGAGTCTGACGGGTGCGGGGATCGTCGGGCCCGTGGCGAAGCCGCCGGCGGTGCTGGTGGAGCCGCGACCGCTGCTGGACAAGAGGAACTGGGTGCCGGTGATCACGCTGGGGGCGGCGAGCGCGGTGTGGCTTGGCGTGGGGATCGGGATGACGATGGCGTCGAACAAGGCAAGCGCGGATGGGCGCGCGCAGGCCAATGCAATCCTCAACGCCGGCGGTGGCTGCGCGGATGCGCCGTCTAGATACCACCAGGCGTGCTCTGAGCTTCGGACAGCGGCCTTCCGCGTCGACACATTCGGGCGTGCAGCAACCGTGGCGTACACAGCATCGGGCGTGCTGGCCATCGCAGCCGCGACCTATGCGCTTTGGCCGCGTTCGTGGACCAAGCCGTCAGACAAGGTGCGTGCTCTACCCGAAGCGCACATCGGTTACGGGGGAATTGCGGTGCGGGGGGCATGGTGACGAGCCGAAACGAGGGTGATATGAAGAGGAATCAAGTTCGCTGGCAGCTGTATTCCTTGGGGTTGGTCGTTTGCACCGTCGGTTGCGACACGGTATGGAGCAACGTCGCGGAGGATTGTGAGGTTACCCTGTCGTGTGAGCATCACCGCGGGCTGTGGGATGGCACAGGCGGCGGTGTCCCGAACCCCGCATGCGAGGCTGACCCGACGCAGGACGCGAGCACAGTGACGGATGAGTGCGCGGTGTTCGCGAGCGCGACGGCGGAGCCGGGGGGAGACGGGACGAAGGCGAAGCCGTACGTGTCTCTCGGGGAGGCAGTAGCGAAAGCGAACGGCAAGCGGGTGCTGGTGTGCGCGAGCGAGCCGTTCCCGGAGAGCGTGACGATCGAGGCCGGAGTCGAGGTGATCGGGGGCTTCGACTGTGAGGCGGAGTGGACGTGGAGCGATGAGGCGCGGAGCGCGATCGAGGCGCCTGCGAACCAGATCGCGCTCACGGTGTCGGAGGCCGCGAGCGGGGCGAAGGTGAGGAGCTTCGCGATCCATGCGGCGAGCGCGACGGAGCCGGGCGGGTCATCGATCAGCGTGGCGGTGGCGGACGTCGATGCAGAACTGGTCCAGGTGGATGTGACCGCGGGCAATGGGATGGCCGGCGCGAACGGCGAGACGCCGACGGAGGCGTCGCAGGCGGGGGCGAGCGCGTCGGAGGTGGTGTCCGATGCGTGCGAGGTCGTCTTCGGCGGCGAGCCCGGCGTGACGATGTGCCAGGACGGCGAAACGCGCGGCGGCGCCGGTGGACTCGGCGGGACCACGGGCATCGACGA
Organism: Sorangium sp. So ce726; assembly: GCF_051521405.1. Lineage (NCBI taxonomy): Bacteria > Pseudomonadati > Myxococcota > Polyangiales > Polyangiaceae > Sorangium > Sorangium sp. So ce726. Next base: position 869,768 of record NZ_CP150349.1, read on the forward strand.
GGGCAACGGGCAGAAGGGGGCGGACGGTGCGCCGTTGCCGGAGCCGAACCCGAACAACAAGGGCCTCGGAGGTACCGGACAGGCGGATGCCGCCGGCGAATGCAGGCGCGGGGAAGACGGCAAAAGTGGTGATCCCGGCAGTGCCGGCGAGGCCGGCAGCGACACGCAACTGACGCTGGCCGGCATCGTTAGCGGCGACGGCGGTAGCGGGATACCTGGGAAGCGAGGTCAAGGGGGAGGTGGCGGCGGAGGCGCGAAAGCAGGGCGGTTCTGCGGGCCCGCCGCGAACCCCGTAGATGGCCCCGGCGCCAACGGTGGCGGAGGCGGAGCCGGAGGCTGCGGAGGCAAGGGCGGCGGTGGTGGGAAGGCGGGCGGGTCAAGCATCGGGATCGTGAGCCTGGGGACGAAGCTGGTGCTCACGGAGGTGAGCATCGCGGTGGGCAAGGCAGGTAACGGCGGAGATGGAGTGGTCGGACGGAGCGGAGCAAACGGCGGGGCCGGTGGCCCTGGCGGAAATGCATCGGGAGTGTCCCCCTCGATCCGTGGGTGCGATGGCGGCCGAGGCGGTCAAGGTGGAGCGGGCGGCCCCGGGGCCGGCGGTCGAGGTGGGCATGCGGTGGGGCTTGCTTACGCGGCGGTGCCGGGTGCTGCGATGACGCTGGCGAACTTCATGGGGGGCACAGCGGGTGAGGGAGGAGGCACGGCGCCGGGTGGAAACGTCGGCGAGGTGGGCGTGAGCGGAGAATGTTGGGACTTCACGGGCAATGCGAGCTGCGATCGGTGACGGTCGACGATGGCGGAGATGGAGTGAGAATTTCAGAGAGCTGAACGTAATGCATGCGTGTGCCTGACGAGCGCGGTGCTCCGTGAGCAGCTGAACTGAAGAAGGAGACAAGAAATGAATGGACACGCCCCGAGCCGGGGTGATAGGGACTCTTTTGTCGCGGAGACGCGGCACGGTGGGCTGCCCGGCGCTGAAAACTTCACCACCCTGGCGTGGATCGCAAGAGGCGCGGGCGGAGGGACCGATGATCTGCTGACTGCTTCTGCGTCGGGCCGGAAACCCGGATACCAACCTACGGTCGCTGAAGGCAGCCCGGCAGCAGATCGCTTTTACGCGGCGTCGGAGCATCGCGGTGCTGTGGCGGCGGGGCAGAGGCGCAGTGGCGCTGGACTCCGAACCGCCGTTGCAGGCGAGACCCCTCCCGTCCCGCGCGGAGCGCGGGACCTGGGAGGGGCGGACCGCGCGCAGGCGCGTAGCGCCGAGCACGGGCCGGGGGTGGGCATCGTTGTGTTGCTCTCCGTCTTGCTCTGCACCCCAGCGCGAGCAGCGTGGTGCGAAGAGCTGGAACGGGAGATGTTCGTCGAGCCAGGGGAGCACCGGATAGAGGTGAGGCTGGCGGGGTACCTGCCGGTGGGCGAGACGGTGCGGGTGGCAAAAGGACAGGCGACAGCTGCGGGGCCGGCGATGGTGCTGGAGAAGAGCGACGGGCAGGCGTCGTCTGGCGCGAAGATGGAAGGGGGGACGAGCGCGTCGCGGGCGGGGGCTGGTGCGGCGGTGGCGGAGCCGCCGCCGGCGCCGGTAGCCGTCTCCGCCGCCGCCAGGGAAGAGCTCGGTGGGGGCAAGGGAGGTGCGGGCGGCGACCTTCAAGCCGGGTGGGCTCTGCTGCGCAGGAATTTCCGTGAGCGAGCGACGAGGTCGCAGGCGGCGTCGCCGGTGGCGCCGTCCGCCGCCGCGAGGTGCGGCGGAAGAAGGAAGGCGGTGCTGTCGATCGTGTGAAGCGCGATCGAAGGGGCGAGGTGTATCCCGTGGGTGACGTGCGCGCGCGCGGCCGCGGCAGCGAGTAGAGCCCGCTGGACCGCTGCCGCTGGCGAGCGGCGGAGAAAGCGAGAACGACCGTACGATTTTGTGACGACTCCGCCTGGCTGCGCGTAAGTTATCGAAAGGGCGTCGCTTTCTGGAAGAAAGCCCTTGGCGAGCTCTTTCGTTGCCGGCAGACTGGGCGCCGCTCGCTCCCACGGAGCCCCTGCCGATGCGCCGGAAGTCCAGCGGAAACGATGTCCCTCCCTTGGGAAGACGCCCCAGCCTGAGCGCGAGGCTCGCGTGGGAGCGGATGTGGGTACGGCGGTTCGGTCTCGAGGACGTCGAGTGGGACCCGGAGGAGTCCTGCGAGCACTGCATCGAGAAGAGAGCGGCTCGGGAAGCGGTGATGGCGGAGCTTGCATCACGGCCGGGGGACCGACCGAAGCTGCGGCGGAGCCTTGGGTGGGGAAAGACTCCACCGCGGGTGGGCAGGCGCAGAAGGCGGAGCAAGGGCCGCTGCATGCGGCTGCTGCTGAAGCTGGTGCGATTGGCTCGTCTCGAGCGCGACGAGTAGCGAGCGGTTGATCGAAAGGCCTCGTTACGAGCGGGCCGGATCGAGCGAGCAGCCGTTGACGGCCCAGGCCGCGCTGAGGACGCACGGCGGCTGCGCCGTGCGCAGGGCGACAGAGTAGGAATCGGTGCACCGCGGGTGCGGTGCGCCCGGGCTCGGCTCGTCTTGCGACGAGCGTGCGAGGTGAATGATGGTGTGTCCAACGCTCGCCATCGAGGCGGGGGCGGATGCCCCTGTGTCGAGGCGTTGTGCGAGCAACGAGGAGCGCTCCGGTGAGCTTCCTTGTCTGGGGTTGTTCCTGGTCAAGGGTGGCCCTGGCGGAGATGTCGCCCGCACGGCGATCGAGATGGTGCATGCCGCCATCGAGGCAGACGGTGTGGACGACGTCTGTGCTGGTGAGATGATTGCGCCGCAGCGCCGGGACGAGGTGCGGCTCATGATGAGTCCGCGTCGACGCGGCAGCTGCCACCCCGAGCGCGATCGCCGGGAGCCAGGACGGTACGGCGTACCCGCGAGCTTCGCGGGGGTGCTGCTCGCGCCAGGGGCGGCGTACATCGCCCACGTCGGCGAGGTGCGTACCTATCGATTCCGTGGTGGGCAGCTGGAGGCGCGAACGCGTGATCTCGCGGCGGGCGAGGTGGGCATGTCGGATGGCGCCGTCTCGCCGGATGTACTGGCCATGCTGGCCCAGCACGCGAACGCGGCGACGCGCGCGCTCGGCTGCGAGACGGCGGGGGAGATGAAGATCCAGGTCGAATGCACCGAGCCAGGCGACGTCTTCCTCGTGGGCTCAGGCGGCCTCTGGGGCACGGTGTCCGAGGACCGCATCGCCGGCATCCTCGCAGCGCACCGCGAGCTGCGCTTCGCGGCCAGCCTGCTGATCGACTGCGCCGATGAGAAAGGCGAGCCCGAACCGGCAATGTGCCTTCTCGCGCGCATCGGCGGCATCTGACGGTTGGAGCTCACGAGGAGGAGCGGTGCAGAAGGGGAAGGGCTGGAGGGCAGCGAGGTGATGGCGGAGGCGACCCATCCCGTCCCGCTCGTGCCGCGGGGCTCGGGAGGGGCGGCGGCGCGCAGGCGTGAAGCGGCGGTGCGAAGGGCGGCGCGGCGATCTGTCGAGGCGCCATGCCGGGAGCTGGGGCGAGCAGAGCCCGCTGGACCGCTGGTCGCCGCGAGCGCTGTAGAAAAAATGAGAGACGGTATGATTTCGTGGCAATTTCGGACTGCTGAACGTAATTCAGCGAAACGGCACGAGCGAAACGGCACGAGCGAAACGGCACGATGGTTCGAAGAAACCCCTTGGCGAGCTCATTCGTTGCCGGCAGAATGGGCGCCGCCCGAATTCAAGGAGCCCCATGCCGAAGCGCCGAAGGTCTCGCGGAGACGACCCTCCTCCCTCTGGTAAGCGCCCCAGCTTGAGCAAAATGGGGGAGTGGGAGCGGATGTGGGTACGGAGGCTGGGTCTCGAGGACATCGACTGGGATCCTGAGAAGTATTGTGTGCACTGCATCGCGGAGCGGGCGGCTCGCGAAGAGGCGGCGGTGGAGGAGGAGCTCGCGCCGCCGTCAGGGCCGAGGCTGCCGGCATCGCAGAGCCTCTTGTGGGCGAAGAACCCACGCCCGGCAGGCGGTCCTAAAGCGCGAAGCAAGCGTCGCCCCAAGCTGATGCTCGTGCCCTCGGCGCACCGCAAGGGCGAGGATTCCTGAGCGAGAGGCCCCTTCGCGACGGGGCTGGATCGAGCGAGCCGACCAGACGGTGTGGAGGACGCTGGCTCTGATGTGCTCTCCGGGAATCTGTCGTATCGTGCCATAACACCGCATCTCCTGTATCCTCGCTGCGCATCGCGAGCTGCTGCGCGCGGCGCGCCATCTGCGCGAGTCGCGGCTTCTGATGGATGGACTCCGCTCATGAGCGAACGCTGCGAGCCCGAGCGCGCGATGTGCGCCCTGGCGCGCGCCGGCGACGGCCGAGGCGCTCGGCCATGAGCACGATCAGCCCGTGCGTGCGCCCGCGCCTCGCGCAGGCTCACGCCGGCGCTCCGCTCCACCCGGCCCCGCTGGCCTCCCGCCCGAACGCCTGGCCGCAGCGCCGTCGCACGCAGGAAGCGCACCACGGCCTACCTCCGTGCGCCCCGCTCCTGCTACCCTCCGGGCCGTGGCGATAACGACCGATTTCCTCGTCATCGGTAGCGGTGTGGCTGGGCTGACCTTCGCGCTCGAGGCGGCCGAGCACGGCGAGGTGATCATCGTCACCAAGCGCGCGCGTGACGAGTCCAACACGAAGTACGCCCAGGGCGGCATCGCGGCGGTCTTCGCCCCGGACGACTCCCCCGAGGCGCACATCGCCGACACGCTCGAGGCGGGGGCGGGCCTCTGTCACGAGGTGGTCGTCGAGATCTGCGCGCGGGAGGGGCCCGAGCGGGTGCGCGAGCTCATCGCGCGGGGCGCCCAGTTCGACCACGAGAACGGCCAGGTGCGCCTCGGGCGCGAGGGAGGGCACTCCGCGCGGCGGATCGTGCACGCCGCCGACGCCACCGGCCTCGAGATCGAGCGGGCGCTCCTCGAGCAGGCCCGGCAGAACCCGAACATCCGCTTCGCCGAGCACCACACGGCGATCGACCTCATCCCGCTGTCCCGGTTCGGCGGGCCGGACATCTGCGCCGGCGCCTACGTGCTCGACGAGACCGACGCCGCGCTGAACCAGGGCGGGCCGCGGCTGCGCGACTCGGAGCGGCCAGCGCCCCGGCACCGGCCGGCCTCGAAGCCGCACGTCGTCGAGACCTACCTCGCGCGGGCGACCGTGCTCGCGACCGGCGGCGCAGGCAAGGTCTACCTCTACACGACGAACCCCGACGTCGCGACGGGCGACGGCGTCGCCATGGCCTACCGGGCGGGCGCCGAGGTCGCGAACATGGAGTTCTACCAGTTCCACCCGACGTGCCTGTTCCATCCGGAGGCAAAGAGCTTCCTCGTCAGCGAGGCGCTGCGCGGCGAGGGCGCCATCCTCCGGCTGCCGGACGGGACAGCCTTCATGGCCAGCCACGATCCGCGCAAGGACCTCGCGCCGCGCGACATCGTGGCGCGGGCCATCGACTTCGAGATGAAGCGGACCGGCTCGGACTACGTGCTGCTCGACATCACCCACCGGCCCGCGAGCTTCGTCCGCGAGCACTTCCCGACCATCCACGCGCAGTGCCTCCGCTACGGCATCGACATCACCGTGCAGCCGATCCCCGTCGTGCCGGCCGCCCACTACATGTGCGGCGGGATCACCACCGATCTCTACGGCAGGACGACGATCCCCGGGCTCTGGGCGATCGGCGAGTGCACGTGCACAGGGCTGCACGGCGCGAACCGGCTCGCCTCGAACTCGCTGCTCGAGGGGCTCGTCTTCGGCCATCGCGCGGCCGCGCGCCTCGGCACCCAGATCGCCGAGCTGCGGCAGAGCCCGTTCCCCGAGGTGCCCGAGTGGCAGGTCGGCAACGCGGTCGCCAGCGACGAGGAGGTCGTCGTCGCCCACAACTGGGACGAGCTGCGCCGCACCATGTGGAACTACGTCGGCATCGTCCGGTCCGACGCCCGCCTCCGGCGCGCCGCCCGGCGGATCTCCCTGCTCCAGGAGGAGATCCGCGAGTACTACTGGAAGCACCTGGTCACCCGGGATCTGCTCGAGCTGCGCAACATCGCCACCGTGGCCGAGCTCATCGTCGGCTGCGCCTCCGCCCGGCACGAGAGCCGGGGGCTGCACACAACGATCGACTACCCGGAGACGAGCGATCGCCTCGGCACGGACACGGTCGTGAAGCGGGGCGTCCTGCCTTATCTGCGAGGTCGATGAGCGATCTGCACGGCACCCCTGACCCTCCGCCGAGCGGCGGAGGGCCCGGTCCGCTCGTCCGGCGAGGCGGCGAGGAGCGACCGATGTCGATCCCCGGGGCCATCGGCTGGACCGTGGGCGTCACCGCGCTGTTCCTGTTCCTGCTCGGCCTGATCTCCTCCTTCCGGATGGAGCCGGCGCTCGACGGCGCGGGCTCGTTCCGGCCGGCGCCGAAGCTCGACGTCATCGGCAGCTTCGCGTGCCAGGCCGCGGCGTACCTGCTCGGGCTCTTCGGCGTGCTCCAGGTGCACGCGCCGCGCGCGTCGATCCGGCAGTTCCTTGGTCTGCGCGGGACGCACGTGGCGTTCTACCCGCTCGCGATCGCGCTCGGCTTCGCGCTCGAGGGGCCCATCGCGGCCCTCTACACGGCGATCGAGGCGCGCTGGCCGTCGGGGATCGACGACGCGGAGCTCGTCCGGGTCTTCGTCGACGCGAGCGCGCCCGAGCGGGCCGCGCTCGGCCTCATCTTCATCGTGCTCGGCCCTGCGCTGGAGGAGGTCTTCTTCCGGGGAGCGCTCGCCCGCCCGCTGCGCTGGACGCACCGCGCCCCGCTCGTGATCGCGATCACGGCCGCGCTCTTCGCGGCGGCCCACGTCGGGTGGCAGAAGTTCCTGCCGATCGGGATCTTCGGCGTGGCCCTCGGCGTCCTGCGCGTCGCGAGCGGCTCGCTCTTGCCGTCCATCCTCCTCCACGGCACCTACAACGCCATCCAGTGCTTCACGCTCGTCTCCGCGGCGAGCGCGGGGGCCGTCGAGGACGCGCCCTCTGCTGCCGGCGCCGCGGCGAGCCCGGTGTGGCTCGTGGCGGTGAGCTCCGCCTCTGCGCTCGTGTTGACCGCGCTCGCCTGCGTCCTCGGCCGTCGCGCCGAGGGGGCGGCCCGCGCGAGGGAAAAGGACCTCTCATGATGCCGGCGTTCGAGAGCCAAGGCGGCGGCAAGAGCCGATCCGCGCAGATCGCAGCGGGGGACGGCGAGGTCCGCTCCCCCGGGACCGTGGACGCGAGCGGCGAGGGCCGCGCTGCCCCGCGCGCCGGGGCGAAGCGCGCGCGCGTCAGCCTCTGCTTGCCAGGGGGCGGCCTGACGGGCGCGCTCTACCAGATCGGCGCGCTCGCGGCGCTCGAGGATGGGGTCGAGGGGATCGACAACCAGAGCTTCTCGCTCTACCTCGGTCACGGCAGCGGCGCCGCGGTCGCCGCGGCCCTGGCGGGCGGCATCCCGATCGAGCGGCTCTACCGCGCCCTGCTCGATCCGGTCGACAACTTCTTCCCGCTGGAGCGCAGCCACCTCCTCCACATCGACGCCGGCGAGTGGCGGCGCGCGCTCAGCACCAGCCTGGTCGCGCTCCGCCACGCGATCGTCCGGCTCACGACCCGGGGCGACGCGACCCCGAACGCGCCGGCGCAGCAGTACCTGTTCGAGCAGCTCGATCGCTTCAACGACTCGCTCCCTGCGGGGCTCTTTCAGCTCGATCGTTACGAGCGGTTCCTCGCCGAGTTCTTCCTGAGGCGCGGCATCCCGAACTCGTTCCGCGCGATGCCGCGGACGCTGCGCATCCCGGCGCACGACCTCGACTCGGGCGAGCGCGTCATCTTCGGCGCCGAGGGGTTCGACCATGTCCCGGTGTCGCTCGCCTGCGCGGCGTCGCTCGCGCTCCCGCTGTTCTTCTCGCCGGTGCGCGTCGAGCACCGCCACTACCTCGACGGCGGGCTGGGCCACGTGGCGCACCTCGATCTCGCGCAGGCCGCCGGCGTGGAGCTCACGATCGTCGTGAGCCCGCTCGTGCCCGTCTCCACCGCGCACCGCCCCGTCCCGACAGGGCACGGGGTGCGCGAGAGCGTGCGCGACAAGGGCATGCTCTGGATCTTCAACCAGGCGATGCGGATCGGCGCGCACGCGCGGCTCCACCAGGCGGTGGGGCGCACGCTCGCCGAGGGCAAGATGCAGGTCCTCGTGCTCGAGCCCGCGCGGAACGACGCGCTGCTGTTCCTCCACAACCCCGCCAACCTGCGCGCGCGGCGCGCCATCCTGGAGTACGCCTACCGGACGACGCGCGAGCGCATCGCGGTGTGGATGGAGAAGAACCGCGCCGTGGTCGAGGCGATGGGGTGGCACGAGGCACGCGCCTCGGGCGCCTCGACGGGCTGAGGCGCATCGGCCACGCGAGAGGCTGGTCATCCAGCCGAGGGCGTACCGGCCGCGTGAGCGCCCGGTCGGCCGGCGAGGGCCGGTCAGCTGGCGAGCGATGAGAACCGGGCGATCGTCAGCTCGTCGGGCAGGACGCTGATGCGGGCGCGCGGGATGGCGACGCCGTGGAGGTAGCGCCAGCCCTCGCCGTCGTGGAGGAAATCGGACAGCTCGACGAACGAGCGATCCACGCCTGCCTCGAAGATCTTCGCGAGGAACAGCACCGACGCCGAGTCGCCGCTCTGCAGGCTGTCGAGGATCTGAAGGCCCCGGTACCGGTGGTGGTGGATCGTCACCTTCAGCTCGCGGAGCACCTGGTCCCTGTCGCGCCCGCGGTCGAGGTGGCCCATGTGCAGCGTCCGCCAGAGGTAGGCGGTGTCTCCGACCGCGAACGCGGCGTACCGCGAGCGCATCAGCGCCACGGCGTCGGGCGCCTCGCGATCGCCCAGATGGCAGGGGGCGCAGCACTCGCGGTACGAACGCCCCGAGCCGCACGGGCACGGGCGGGAGAGGGTCCCCGTACCAGGACGAACATCTCGGGTCATGGGCGTTCTCTACACGGGTTCGTGCCCCGCTGCAGCGCCCTGGGGGGCGTCGAGATGGGGCGCGGCGGGCGTGCTGCAGAACGGCCCGGCACGGCCTGGCGCGGCTTGCGGCAGAACGGCCCGGCACGGCCTGGCGCGGCTTGCGGCAGAACGGCCCGGCGCCGTCCACGGCCGACCCGCGCGCGTCCCTGAGCGAAGCCTCTTGCGGGGCGTCGGCGAGGACGGTAAGGCGGGCGGGAAGTATGCCCGCAGCGCGCGCTCACGCCGCGGCCCTCCTCCTGGCCCTCGCCCTGGTTCTGGGGGGCTGCAAGCGCCAATACGCCATCGGCGATCACGTCCTCGTGACGTGGGAAGGGAACGTCTACCCGGCCGAGGTCATCGAGGTCGTGGGTCCGACGAAGTTCAAGATCCACTACCAGGGATACGACGACATCTGGGACGAAGTTGTACCTCGCGAACGGATCCGCGGTCTCGTCGAGGGCAACGTCGTCCACCCGCCGCCGCCGCCGAAGGTCCGGAGCAAGGGGCTGCAGGCGTCGCAGACCAACGTCTACAAGATCGGGGACAGGGTCCGCGTCGAGTGGCACGGGCAGATGTACCCGGCGGTCGTCACCGGCATCGTCGGTCAAGAGCGCTACCGCATCCACTACGAGGGCTACGGATCGGAGTGGGACGAGACGGTCGGGCTTTCCAGGATTCAAGCCAAGTAGCGTGAAATGTTCACGTACGATCATTTTCCCCCTGGCGCTGGCCATGGGGCCGAATTAAGAGCCGCGCCGAATTTCTGACTGGGCGATCGCAAGAGTGCGCCGCCTGGCTGACGTTCGATGCGTGCCGCACGCCCTCCACGGGCACGCCCTCACGGGTGCGCGGCGGGGAGCCTTCTGTGATCAGCGAACTGTCCAAGCTGCGCAACATCGGGATCAGCGCCCACATCGATTCGGGCAAGACAACGCTGACCGAGCGCATCCTCTTTTACACCAAGCGAATCCACGCCATCCACGACGTCAAGGGCAAGGACGGCGTCGGCGCGAAGATGGACTCGATGGATCTCGAGCGCGAGCGCGGGATCACCATCCAGTCCGCGGCCACGCACTGCTTCTGGAACGGGCACCAGATCAACGTGATCGACACGCCCGGCCACGTGGACTTCACGATCGAGGTCGAGCGCGCGATGCGCGTGCTCGACGGGGCGATCCTGGTCCTCTGCGCCGTCGCCGGCGTGCAGAGCCAGTCGCTCACCGTCGATCGCCAGATGCGCCGCTACGGCGTCCCGCGCATCGCGTTCGTGAACAAGTGTGACCGCGCCGGCGCGAACCCGCTGCGGGTCCGCGCGCAGCTGCGCGAGAAGCTCAACCTGAACCCGGTCCTGCTGCAGCTGCCGATCGGGCTCGAGGACAAGTTCGAGGGGGTCGTCGACCTCATCGCGATGAAGTCCTACCGGTTCGAGGGGGCGAACGGCGAGAAGATCGTCGCCGGCGAGATCCCGGCCGAGATGGCCGACGAGGTGAAGACGGCGCGCGAGGAGATGCTCGACGCGCTCTCGATGTACTCCGACGAGCTCACCGAGGCGATCCTCGAGGAGCGCGTCACCGAGGAGCTCCTCCAGAAGACGATCCGCGAGGCGACCGTGAAGCTCCAGATCGTCCCGGTGATGATGGGGTCGGCCTACAAGAACAAGGCGGTGCAGGTCCTGCTCGACGGCGTGACCCGCTACCTCCCGACGCCAGCCGACATCACGAACAAGGCCGTGGATCTCGACAAGGACGAGGCCGAGGTCGTCCTGTCGAGCGATCCGGAGGCGCCGCTCGTCACGCTGGCGTTCAAGCTGGAGGACGGCCGCTTCGGCCAGCTCACGTACATCCGCATCTACCAGGGCACCCTGAGCCGCGGGAAAGAGGTCACGAACACCCGCACGGGCAAGCGCCACAAGGTCGGCCGGATCGTCCGCATGCACGCGGACGAGATGGAGGACATCGAGGGCGCGAGCGCGGGCGATATCGTCGCGATCTTCGGCATCGACTGCAACTCCGGGGACACGTTCACCGACGGCGGCCTGAGCGTCGCGATGACGTCGATGCACGTGCCCGACCCGGTCATCTCGCTGACGGTGACGCCCAAGGACAACAAGTCCCAGGCGAACATGTCGAAGGCGCTGCGCCGCTTCACCAAGGAGGACCCGACCTTCCGCGTCGGGGCCGATCCGGAGAGCGGCGAGACGATCATCCAGGGCATGGGTGAGCTCCACCTGGACGTCTACATCGAGCGCATGAAGCGCGAGTACTCGGCCGAGGTCATCACGAGCCCGCCGCGCGTGGCCTACCGCGAGACGATCACGCGCCGCGTCGACTACAACTACACGCACAAGAAGCAGACCGGCGGCTCCGGCCAGTACGGCAAGGTCGGCGGCTTCATCGAGCCGTGGGCGGAGGCGCCGTTCCGGTTCGACGACCAGGTCGTCGGCGGCGCGATCCCGCGCGAGTTCATCCCGGCGGTCGAGAAGGGCTTCGTGTCGATGCTCGCCAAGGGGCAGCTCATCGGCGCGCCCGTCACGGGCGTGTCGGTCACGCTCGACGACGGCGCGGCCCACGCGGTGGACTCGTCCGACATCGCCTTCCAGGAGGCCGCGCGCGGCGCCTGGCGCGAGACGTACCCCAAGGCCGGCCCGCAGATCCTGGAGCCGCTGATGAAGGTCGCCTGCGAGGGGCCGAGCGAGTTCCAGGGCGGCATCGTCGGCATCCTCATGCAGCGGCGCGGCATCATCGTCGGTTCGACCGAGGCGGACGGCTTCTGCCGCGTCGAGGCCGAGGTGCCGCTCTCCGACATGTTCGGCTTCTCGACGGTCCTCCGCTCTGCAACCCAGGGCAAAGCCGAGTTCACGATGGAGTTCTCGCGCTATGCTCCTCTTCCGGCGGCGCTTGGTGAGGAGCTCATCAAGAAGTACCGGGAAGAGCAGGCGAAGAAGGCCAAGTGAGGGGGTCGGCATGTACCGCAAAGAGGTAAACGAGCGGAGCCCCATGCGGGTCTTCGAGGGGTCGATGCACGGCGGGCTGGGTCGCGGCAACGTCGGCGTCATCGTCTCCCGGCCCGGCGTGGGCAAGACGGCGTTGCTCGTGCAGATCGCGCTCGACGATCTGCTCCGGGATCGCCGGGTGCTCCACATCTCGCACGAGAACGCGGTCGATCACGTCCGCGCGTACTACGACGAGATCTTCCACGATCTCGCGCAGTCGATGCGGCTCGAGGAGCCGGAGGCCGTCCGGCTCGAGGTCGAGCGGCACCGGCAGATCTACTCGCACCTCGGCCACGTGAAGGCGTCGGCCGACGCGCCCGAAGAGGCGGCGCGCCTGTGGGTCGAGAAGATGCTCGAGACGGTGGCCTTCGCGCGCGGCGTCGCCCACTTCGAGCCCGACGTGATCATCGTCGACGGCTTCGACGTGGCGGTCGCGTCGGAGCAGGCGATGGAGGCGCTCGGGAAGCTCGCGAAGGAGCGCTCCGCCGAGGTCTGGGTCGCGGCCCAGGTCGACGAGGCGGGCCCTCCGGGCAAGCTCCCGGCCGCGCTCCAGCGGGTCGAGCGGCACCTCAGCGTGGTCGTCTACCTGCAGCCGGAGCGCGACGTGGTTCGCGTGCGGCTGCTGAAGGACCACGGCAACAAGGCTCTCGCCGATCTCCACCTGCGCCTCGATCCTCACTCGATGCGCGTCATCGACGAGGACGTGCGCCCCCCCTCGGAGCGGCCGAAGGACCCGCGGACCTTCCGCGTGCACTCGGGCGGCGCCAAGGGGGCCGAGGCCGAGTTCGGCGCATGTGCCGAGCGGTACGGGGTGCAGGAGCTGAACTACAGCTTCGAGGGCCATCGGCTCCTCGAGCGCCAGCGCGGCGTGGTCGTGCTGGGGGACGACGAGCTGCGCAAGGGCGATTTCAGCCTCGTCTACGTGTCCCGGCGCCTCGGCCGCGTGCTGAGCGAGATCCCGCTCGTGCGCAACATCCTCCAGACGATCTGGCACCAGATCAACGCGGCCAGCCAGGTCTTCGTCGTGGGGACGCTCCAGGAGGACGGCACCGTGCGCGGCGGCACCGGCTGGGGCGCGGAGCTCGCGCGCCTCTGGAAGAAGCAGCTGTTCGTCTACGATCAGGAGAAGCGCGGCTGGTTCCGCTGGAGCGGCTCGGCGTGGGAGATGGCGCGGCAGCCGAGCATCACCTGCGAGAACTTCGCCGGCATCGGCACGCAGGATCTCAACGACGCCGGCCGCGACGCGATCCGCGATCTCTTCGCGCGGAGCTTCGGCGAGCCTGGCTGAGAGCCGATCGCAGGGGCGCCCTCCGCCGCGCACGCGGCCGCGGGGGCGCCTCGCTGCGGCGCGCAGCAGGCCGGCGTGAAGCGGGCCTGCTGCGCCGAACCGCTCAGGCGGTGTGCTTCTGGATCAGCTGGGCGAGGCGCGGGACCGCCTCCTCGACGTTCTTCTTCGCTGAGCCGCGCAGCTTCTCGTAGGTGCCGCGCACCACGCCGCTCGACGAGGACTTCGCCTTCTCGTCGGTGATGCTCAGGAGCGCGTCGGCGACCCGCGAGCGGTTCGACGTGAAGAAGGAGCTCGGGTTCCCGCTGCTCGAGGCCTCGGTCCAGATGGGATCGAGCTTCTTGGCGAACTCGGGCAGCAGCTTCTCGACCACCTGCTGGATGAAGCCGGGCTTGATGCCCTTCACGGCCGCGTAGCCGGCCTTGACCGCCAGGCCGGAGAGTCCGCTCTTCGAAGCCACCTCCTCGTCGACCAGCGTGCAACAGTCGGCGACGACCTTGGATTTCTTGTTCGCATCGAGCAGCGTTTCGCTGAGACCCATTCTCGAACTCCTCCCGGCGCTTCGGAGACCGGTCGCGGCCCCCAGACCGATGTCAGCGTGACCCCCGGCAGGGAGCCGCGACCACGTCGAGCGGACCGGTGGTCCGCTCCCGACCACATCGAAGCGCGGCTCTTACCACAGCGGCCTGAAGGCCGGCATCGCAAGCGCCCACCCGGGAAACCTTCGGTCCAGGACGGCTCTTGCCCAGCGTCGACCGTCCTGGATGGCAGTGCAACGCCGTCACGCGCTCGATTCTCGGAAATGCCGCGCGGAGACCGCATGCATGGCCGCCCCTCGCGCGCCATACTCAAGATGTAATTTGAATCACAGTTTGGCGTGGCGGGCGCTCGCCGCTGTCGTGTTGCGAGGCCTGCGGGGGGCTCATGGACGTTACCTGCGAAATCTGCGGAATCGTCACCACGGTGTCGAGCGACGCGCGCGGCGGGGCTGCGCTCGAGTGCAGCGTCTGCGGCGGTGCGATGCTCCGTGCGCACGGGAGGGGTGCGGCTGCGCCCCCGGCGGGAGGCGCCGGCCGGCGATCGAGCCGGCCTCCGCCGCCGCTCCGGCGATCGAGCGCGCCCTCGGTGCCACGGAGCGACGATGACCCGACGATCATGGATCTCCGGTCGCTCGCGCTGAAGTCGTTCATCGCGACGCTTCCCGCCGCGACGACGACGTCGAGCGCGCCGGCGGCGACCTCGGTCGCGCCGGGCAGCGGCCCGGTCGCTCCGGCGGCGGTGGGCCAGACGGCGCCGCAGGCGATCCGGGGCGCGGAGTCGGCAGCGTCGACCGCCTCGACCGCGTTTGCGGGTACGGCGCCGGTCGGGGTCGATGCGCCGAGCGTGAGCGATGTGATGCGCGTCCACGACGCGCTCGTGCCTGTCGCGATGCCCTCACGGGCGCGATCACGAGCCCGCGTGCGCATCCTCGCGGCGGCGACCGTGGCCGGCGCCCTGGTGATCGCCGTCGGGCTCACGCTGATCGTCGGCCGGATGTCGCGCGCGCCGGGGGATGACGCGCCGCCTGCAGCGCAGCGCGGCGTGTCCCGGGCCGGGGAGATCGCGCGCGAGGTGAGCGTGCCGGTCGAGGCGCCCGGCCCCCGGAGGACGGCGCTGCGCGGGCTCGACGCGCGCGCGCCAGCGGCCGACGAGGACGAGGCCAGCGCCGCCGAGCCCGTCGCGGCGCCGCAGCCGCGCGCCGCACCGGAGACGGGCGCGCGCGAGGCCTCCGGGGCGGGGGTGCGCCCGCCCGCCGCTGCGGGGGCCCGCGCCCGGCCTGAGCGTCAGCCGTCGCCTTCGCTCGCGTCCGAGGAGGTGTCTCGGGCCCAGCCGCCGATGTCGCTCACCGACGCGATGGCTGCAGCCGTCGCCGACACCCCGCCCCCCGCCGCTGCAGAGACGCAGCGCCAGGCCGACACCAGCGAGGAATAGCCCGCGCCGAGGGCGCGCGCTCGGCGAGCGTCAGCGCCGCGCTCTCCGGCGCCGTCGCGTGAGGCCGGCCGCGGCCACGGCCGCCGCGAGCGCCGAGGGCGCGGCGCCATGGCCGCTGCTCGCGAGGCGGCAGCCGCAGCCGGCGTCCTTCCGGAGATCGGCGCTGCTGTCGCCGCCGCCGTTGCTGTCATGGTCGCGGCCACCGGCGGCGTCCGCTCCGGCGGCGCCCGCTCCGCTGGCGCTCGCCCCACCTGCGCCCGCCCCGCCTGCGCCGCTGCTCGGGGGGCCGCCGCCGGCGCCGCTGCCGCTCGCGGCGCTCTCCTCGAAGTACGCGCCGCACGCTGGACCGACGGCGAGCCCGTCGCGCGCCGCGAGCGCGAGCGCGTAGACGCCCGCGCCAAACCCCACCATGGGCGCGTTGAACTTGTAGGTGCCGCGGATCTCGTCGTAGGTCTCCGCGATCGCGAGGTAGTTCGCGGCCGACTGATCGAGCACCCACCGGATCAGCCGGTCCGAGCGCGCGACGTCCCCCATGAGCCGCGCCGCGACAGCGCCGCGCAGGTCGGTCACGACCCACTCGGCGCTGTCGTACTCGCTACCCCAGGGGCTCAGGTCATCCGCGCCGGCGTGATCGGTGCGATCGTCGTTCCGGGACCACCCGGCGCCCGCGGGGACGCGCAGGTGGTCGTCGAGCCCGGCGAGCGTGGCGGCGGCGATGCGCCCCCGCGGATCGAACAGGCCCATCGCGATCCCCTCGAGCACCGCCGCGTCCCAGTAGCCCGCGCCCGACGCGAGCTCCTCCTGGCTCGCGGCGAGCGCGCCCGAGGCGTCCGTGAGCCGCGCGGCGATCGCGGCGCGCAGCCGCTCCGCTGCGCCGCGGTACGCCGCGGCCCGGTCGGCCTCACCCCGTCGCTCCGCGATGGCCGCCGCGTCGCACAGGCCGCGCGCCGCGGTGATGCTCGTGTACGCGAAGGACCGCTCGCGCCCGTTCCAGTGGGTCTCCCAGATCGACGAGTCCTTCCGGACGAGCCCCGTGTCGGGATCGATGAGCGCGACGAGGGCGTCCGCGACCTTCGTTGACGCGGCGGCCCAGCGCTCGTCCACGAAGCCCGTATCCCCGGTGAGCTCCTCGTACTGGCGCAGCGCCCAGAGAAACAGGCCGAACCCGTCGAACTCCAGGTTCGGGCCGAAGTCGTTGAAGTCGGTCTCCTCGACCCCGAAGCCGTGGTAGCGCACCAGGCTGATCTGGTACGGCGGCATGTCGTACGACGCGAGCTCGCTCCAGCCCTGGAAGCGCCCTGCCTCCGCGTCGAGGTAGAACCGCAGCGCGTCGCGCGCCTCCGCCTGCATGCCGAGGGCGGCCATCGCGACGGTGGCGTAGGCGCCGTCGCGGATCCAGGCGACCGTCCACTCGCCCGGCGGGAGGCTCGCGAGGACGGCGCCGTGCCCGCGGTGGGTGATGGTGGCCGGCAGCGTGGCCGGCGCCCCGCCGAGCGTCGTGCCGAAGCGCGTGGCGCGCGGCTCGAAGTCCCGCGTCAGGTGCTCGCGCAAGAAGGCGTGGCTCTCGCGGGACTGCGCCATTCGGAGCGTCACGGCCGACTGCCGGAGCAAGGCCGTCTCCTCGGGCGACGCCGAGGGCGGCACCTGGATCGAGCCCTGGAACGCGCGGTATGCGGCGATCTCGTCCGCGACCACCTCCGCCGCGCGCTTCGCGCCGAGGTACGCGTCGAGGGCGCCCTGCACGAGCGGGTCCGCCGCGCCCGAGGGGTCGCCGTGGTGCGCGAACGCCACGCCGACCCACCGCGCCTCGCCGGGGCCGATGCTGCCGAGGTCCCACTGGAACGCGCTCACAGAGCCGTCCGCGGTGGGCGCGGCCCCGTCGAGGTCCGGCAGATCGGCGCCGCCGTCGTCCGCGACGATCCGGTAGACGTCGAGGTCCGGCGGGCTGCCCGCCCTGGAGGCGCCGTGGCGCGCGGGGGGCTCGAGAGCGCGCGCGACCACCACGCCGGCGAAGGCGCGCTCGAGGAAGTCGCGCCGGCCCTGGCCCGCGTCGTAGGCGACGGTCTCGCCCGACTCTCCGATGTCGGTCATCACGCCCGGGCGACCGAAGCCGAGGTGGAAATTGTGCAGCGAGAACGCCGACACGCCCTCCGCCGGCCGCTCGCCCCGGTTCTCGACCCGCATCGCCATCACGAACCCCGCCTGCGGGAGCCCCTGCGGCGCGAAGAAGAACTGGGTGCACTCGAGGTTGCCGACCCGCTGCACCATCGTGACGACGCCCGTGCCGCCGCGCTGCCCGTCGGTCCAGCCGGCGTAGCCGCTCGCGTCGAGGTCGACGGGGACCTTGGTCAGCCACCGCTGGTGCCCGTCGGAGCGCAGCCCGAAGTACGCGTCGTAGAGCAGATCGCGCGTGCGTACGGCCTGCGGCTGGTTGCCGATCCAGACCTCCTCGCCGCGCTCGTCGAGGAGCGGCTCCTCCGTGGCGAACAGGCGCTCGCGGAAGTGGGTGAGCTTCGCCGCGCCCAGATCGAGGAGCACCGCGCCGAAGCCGTTCGACGAGGGCAGGCGAAAGAACGTGCGCTGCACCTGCACCTCGGCCCGCGCCGCGTGAGGGGCGGCGAGCGCGACCGACGCCGCTGCGCCGAGCGAGAGGAGCGCTGAGCCGATGGCCCGGGGGGCGCGAGGTGGGCCAACCCGTTGGTGCCCAAAATATTCCCGCGCCTGGATCGGGCGATTCATCGCGGCACTTTAACGGAATGCCTGTCATCCCGGCGCGCCGGCTCGCCGGCGGGCGCTCAAAATGCTGCAACGCGCCTCCCGGCGTGGTAACGGCATGCCCATGACAAAACTGCCTGCGTTGATCCTCGTGGTCTCGGCGCCCCTAGCCGCCTTCGCGGCCGGCTGCGGCTCCGATCCGCAGCCGCCGGCGAATGTCGCCAGCGATGTCGCGCCCCCTCCGGCGGCGAAGACCGCCGCCGCGCCTGCCCCGAAGCAGGACACCGCGAAGCCGACGAGCGGATCGATCCGCATCGACGACAAGATCCTCAAGGCCTGCGGCGATCTGCCGACCGCCCGCTTCGCGTTCGACTCGACGGCGATCGAGGGCGAGGCGGCTGGCGTGCTCGACGCGCTCGCGCGCTGCTTCGTCTCGGGTCCGCTCAAGGGCAAGGGGATGAAGCTCATCGGCCACGCCGACCCCCGGGGCGAGACGGAGTACAACCTGGGCCTCGGCCAGAAGCGCGCCGGCAGCGTCGCGGAGTACCTCGGTAAGAAGGGCCTCGAGCAGGGCCGCATCGCGACCTCGTCGAAGGGCGAGTTCGAGGCGACCGGCACGGACGAAGAGGGCTGGGCGCGCGACCGGAAGGTCGACATCCTGCTTGCGGACTGAGCGCCGCGCCGCGTGCGGCGCTGGGCGATATTGAAGAGGGCCACGGCCGCGCTTCCAGGCGAGAGAGGGGGCCGCGGCCGCAAACTCCACCGAACGGGGCCGCGCGTGCGGAACCCTGACGAGCCGACTCCCTGACCCGAAGAGATCGAAATGGCCTTCTTGCAAAGCGCCCCTGAGCCGGCGACGGCGGTCCCGATCAAGCTCGATCCCGTCTCCCTGGTCCTTCACGCCTCCGGTCCCGTCTTCCTCGTCGTCTGGCTGCTGATCTTCGCGGCGATCCTGGTCTGGGTGATCGCCGTGCTCAAGGTCCTCCAGCTCGCGCGGCTCGCCTCGCAGCAGGCGCGGTTCGAGCAGGAGTCGGCGCACGCCCACTCGCCCGATCAGCTGTTCGCGCTCGCGCAGCGGCACGCGGACGCGCCCGGCGCCCGCGTCGTGATGGAGCTCAGCCGCCGCGTCGGGACGAGCCGGCTCCTCGACTCGATCGCGAAGCGGGCGATCGTGACCGAGACGCAGCGCGCGAGCGCGCTCATGCCGACGCTCTCGTCGATCGCGGCGGCGTCGCCGTTCATCGGCCTGTTCGGCACGGTCTACGGGATCATGGACGCGTTCCTCCGCATCGGTCAGCAGAAGAGCGCGTCGCTGCCCGTCGTCGCCCCGGCCATCGGCGAGGCGCTCATCGCGACCGCGATCGGGCTGTTCGCCGCGATCCCCGCGGTCATCGCCTACAACGGGATCAACAAGCGCATCGACGACCTGCTCGCCGCGCTCGAGGCCGCGAGCGAGGGCTGGGTGGAGATCGCGTCGCTCTCCGCGCGGGGGATGCAGGAGTCCATCCCGCTGGCGCTCCAGCGGTCGAGCGACCGGCCCACGCCGGTGATGCCGAAGGGCTGAGGGGCAGGGCCGATCATGGGCATGTCGGTCGGTGGAGGGCGCAGGCGGCGGGGCGGCGGCGGTTTCAGCGACATCAACGTCACGCCGCTCGTGGACGTGATGCTCGTGCTCCTCGTGGTGTTCATGGTCACGGCCCCGCTGCTCACGGCAGGGCTCCGGGTCGAGCTGCCCAACGTCTCCGCCGAGGAGGCGCCGACGAAGGACACGAAGCTCGTCGTGACCGTCACGAAGGAAGAGAAGATCCTCTTCGGCGAGGACGACGCGACCGCCGACATCGAGGGCGTGCTCGCCTCGAACGGGCGCGTGCAGAAGGAGAAAGAGCTCTACATCCGCGCCGACAAGGACGCCCGCTACGGCGCCGTGGCGCGGGTCGTCGCCGCCGCCCGGGCCGCCGGGGTCGAGGGGCTGAACCTCCTCGTCCAGCCGGAGATCGAGCCGGAGGGCGCGCCGCCGCCGCCCGGGGGATCGGCGCCGCGGCCCGGGGGAGCAGCGCCTCGGCCGGGGGGATCGGCGCCGTGAGCACGGCTGCGGCGCGCGCGCCCGGACCGAGGACGCCGCCGGGTCAGCGCCGGCCGGCGAGCGACTTCCGCCCGCGGGACATCGCGCTCGCCCTCGCGGTGGCTTTGGCCGTGCAAGCGGGGGCCGCCGTCGCGGTCAGCCTGGCCGATCTCGCCGTGCCCGCGGCGGCGCCCGAGATCGACAAGGGGCCGAGCGTCCCGGTGAAGGTCGTGCCGGTGCTCGACATGGACACGCCGCTGCTCAAGCTGGGCGGCAAGCGCGACAAGATGAAGCTGCCCGACCGGTGGGTGCGCCAGACGCCCAAGCCGCGCGTCGAGCAGAAGGCGTTCGTGTCGCCGAGCGCGGGCAAGACCGAGGCGGACATCCCGCCCCCGGAGGTCAAGATCGCCGACGCGGGCACCCCGCCGCCGCCGCCCGACGCCGAGATCGCGAAGCAGGTCGACACCGAGCTCGATCCGAAGACCGACGCTGCCCCGGCCGCCAACGTCGACCAGGAGGGCCACGAGGACGGCGTGAAGGAGGGGACCGAGACCGATCCCCTCAAGGCGCGCGCGGTGGATCTGTACCTGGCCCGCATCGCGGGCTGGTTCTCGAGCAGGTTCCGCGTGAACGGCTCGGGGCTCCCGCCGGAGGAGCTCACGAAGCACAAGCCGCGCGCGGTGATCGTCCTGTCGGACGGGCAGATGGTGAGCTACACGCTGACGCCGAGCGGGAATCCCGCCTTCGACGCCGCCGCGCAGGCGACCCTCGAGGCAGCGAAGGGGCAGTCGCTGCCGCCGCCGCCCGAGAACTATCCCAACCTCGGGCAGAAGCAGGTCAGCGTCACGTTCGTCTGTAGAGAGACCACATGCGACTAGCTCGATACGCCCTCGGCGTCCTGGCGCTCGCCGCCGCCGCGCTCGCCACTCCCCCTGCTCCTGCGCAGGCGCCGGCCTCCTCGGCGGCGCCGCCCAACCCGGATGAGCTGCTCGGCCACATCACGGTCGTGGCCGGCGCGACGCGCCCGCTCCCGAAGATCGGCGTCCTGCCGTCGCTCGTATCGGACCCCGAGGACGTGACGATCCACAGCGTGGTCCGGCGCGATCTCGAGCTGTGCGGCGAGTTCGAGGTGCTACCCGACAGCGCCGCGCCCGACGGCCTGTACCTCTCCGACAGCCCGGTGGATGTGAAGGCGTGGTCCGCGAAGGGGGTCGAGGCGGTCGTGAGCGTGAGCGGCAAGAAGGTCGCCGCTGACAAGGTCGAGCTCGTCGGCCAGGCGTTCCTGGTGAACCGCGGGCAGGCTCCGGTGTTCGACAAGAAGTTCATCGTGCCGCTCCGCGACGTGCGCTTCGAGTCGCACCGGGTGGCCGACCAGCTGATCGGCGCCCTCACCGGCCAGAACGGCGGTTTCGCCAGCCACATGACGTTCGCCTCGGGCTCGGGCTCGCTGCGACGCGTCTTCACGATCGACGCCGACGGCCATGACGCCAAGGCCGTCTCGCCGCCCGACCAGACCGCCATCGCCCCTGCGTTCGGGAAGAACGAGCAGCTCCACTACGCGGCGAGCGTGAAGGGCGACGAGTACAAGGTCTTCACGCCCGCCGGCGGCCCGCTCCCGCTGCCCGTGAAGGGCTCGGTCTACGGGATCGCGTTCTCGAAGGATCGCGCCCAGGTCGCCCTCAGCGTCGGGGTGGGGTCGACGATCAAGCTGTTCTCCGGGCCCGATCTCCAGAGCATCAAGCCGGCGTCCGAGGTGGAGATGGCGCTCCACCCGGTGTTCACGCCGACCGGCAAGCTCGCCTTCTCCGGCGAGGGCAGGTACGGGCAGCGCATCTACGTCGGCGGCAAGGCGATCTCTCCGGACGGGCTCTTCGCCTCGGCGCCCACGTTCTGCAACCACCCCGACGGCGTGAAGGCCGTCTATGCCGTCGGCGTGGGAAAGAACACCGATCTCGTCGCCTCGGGGGAGACGGGCGGCGGCCTCGTGCGGTTGACCCAGAATCAGGGCAGGAACGGGTACCCGGCCTGCAGCCCCGATGGGCGGCTCGTGGCGTTCTTCTCCACGCGCACCTCCGGCGAGGGGCCAGGGCTCTACGTCATGCGCGTCGACGGGCAGCGCCCGAAGCGCATCTCGAACCTCCTCGGAGACTCGCTGCGCTGGGATCCTCTTCCGCCCGGCAAGGCCGTCGAAGCGAAGAACTGACGCGGGCGAGCCGCGGGGCACGGCCCGGACATCCGGCGTGTGTCCGATCGAGGGCCGCCCGCATCGTGGCTGAGCCAAGCGTTCTCTCCCCGACAACTTTTTACGTCCCGACACGTCTGACGTGGGTAGTTCCTGCGCGCCCTCCCGCGCCCCTGCTGCGAGCGAAGGTGAAGGAGACCGCGCACGCAGCCCCGCTTCCTTGGCCCACCGCGTCGGTCGCGGTTAGCCTCCGGACTGCTCAGGGGGAGAGTTGGCTGGAAAATTGCACCGAAAC
The DNA here is from genome assembly GCF_051521405.1 of Sorangium sp. So ce726. Lineage (NCBI taxonomy): Bacteria > Pseudomonadati > Myxococcota > Polyangiales > Polyangiaceae > Sorangium > Sorangium sp. So ce726. Next base: position 892,269 of record NZ_CP150349.1, read on the forward strand.
TGGGACGAACCGCCCTGGCCAGCCAGCCAAGAGGAAATGGAGAAGTGCATGGTGTCGAGCCGTATCTGGACCGCCATCGCGATCGTCTGGGCCTTCTGCGCCGGTGGCTGCAGCCAGGTGGCGGCGGTTCAGGAAGCGAAGATCAGCGAGCAGGGGGGGTTCAGGAACCCGGAGCACCGGCTCGCCGCGGCGGAGGACGGCGGTTACTGCAGCGCCGAGGTGCTGCGCTGGCAGTACGATGAGCCTGGGGCGACGCTCCGACTTGCCGATGCCCGTTTGATGCTCGACTGCTGTGGGAAGCGCGCGATCCACGTCGAGAGAATCGACAGCCTCTTCGAGGTCACCGAGCGGGACGCGCCGGACGGCGCCGGAGGTCGCTGCAGCGAGCAGTGCGCCTTCGATCTGTCCGTCGGCGTGCACGACGTCCCGCAGGGCGACATTTACGTGAAGCTGCTGCGCGACGTCGTCGATCAGCAGGGTGGCCCGGCCGTGATCTGGAGCGGCTCCCTCGATCTGGGCGTCTCCGCCGGCGCCGTCGTCCTCGACGAAACCCCCGCGGAAGCCGGCTGCCAGGCGAAGGGCTCCCCGCGCCAGCGCAGCAAGACGGTCGCCGCGCGATGAGGCGCTGAGCCCACGCTCCCCGGATCGCTCCGCAGCACCTCGCGCCCGCGGTCGACAGGGGGAGAGCTCGCGAATCTCCCGCCGCGCAGCTCGGTTCGCGATGGGTGGGATGGCGGAGCAGGTCGACCGACCATGACGTTCATGGTCAGAGAATCGGGCTAATTCTACCACTTTCGCCTGGACAAGGTTTCCAGAAACCCGTAGATCACACTCGAATGTGCGTGCAGCTGCTCCGGGGTGCGGCGTGCGTTCGCACCTTACGTACGTCGGCTTGCAGCTGAATCCCTAGGCGCAGGTAGCGGACACGTGAAGCGCGTTTCTAGAGGCCCTGGTTCTTTGTCTTTGGGCGTATTTAAACAGTGTCGCGGGACAGCCAAGGAAGTCGGGGCATGAAGTACCTGGGGGTCTGTGGAGCGCTTGCAACGGTGGGGTCGCTGCTTGCTCTGAGCGCGTGCCTTGAGGCGGAGCCCGCGCAGGTGGGGCTCGTGAGCGAGGCCGGCGGGTTCGTGGAGCCGGAGCGGCGGCTCGCCTCCGAGGGGGAGGAGAGCTACTGCGGGGCCGAGGTCCTGCGCTGGCGCTACGACCGGTCGAGCGGGGCCCTGAAGATCGCGAACAGCCGGCTCCTGCTGAACTGTTGCGGCCAGCGCGCGATGCACGTCGACAGGATCGACAGCATCTACGAGATCACCGAGCGGGACGAGCCCGACGCGGCGAATCCGAGGTGTGATTCGGTCTGCGCGTTCGACTTCGCGGTGGCGATTCCCGAGGTCGCCCAGCACAAGGTCTACGTGCGGCTGCTGCGCGACGTCGTCGACGCCCAGGGCAGCGCAGAGCTCATCTGGCAGGGCGAGATCGACGTCCGGAAGTCCACCGGCGAGGTGGTGCTCGATCGCGTCGCCGCTCCGGGCGAGGCCTGCAGCGGGCCGTCGCAGCAGCCGCTCACCGCGCAGCAGCCGCTCGCCGTCCAGTAGCCGTTCGCCGTCCAGTACCGCTTGCTGCTCCGAGCTGGGAGCGGCCCCGTCGCGCAAGAGCGCTCGCAGCGTGCACAGGGTGCAGGCGCTGCGCGGTGTGCTGCCGGCGCGGTGCGCTTGGTGATGGGCTCCGTCTCTTCGTGACGGACCACGCGCTCGAGCCACGGCCCAGTAGTTGAGCGACGGTCGAGCCACGGCCCTGCGGTTGAGCGACGGCCCGGTGGCTGAGCGACGGTCGAGCAACGACCCGGCGGCCTGCCTCAGTCGATCAGCGTGCGCGCGGGGCGGCCAGGCTCGCACTTCACGAGCGTGGCGGTCAGCTCGAGCGTCTCGGGGAGCGTGCCCTGCACCTGCGCGACGACCTGCTCGACCACGTGCTGGGCCTCGTCCAGGTTGGGACCGACGATGGAGACGACGAACGTGAGCGGGCCGGTGCGCCCTGCCGCGGCCGGCGTCAGGCTGAGCAGCAGCGTCTGGGTCAAATCGACGACCTGAAGCGCGGCCTTACGCAGCGCGAGCATCTCGAGGATCGTCGGTCGCAAGCTCACGAGGCCGTTCTGGCCGCGGAGCTCGAAGCGCGCGATCTGCATCGGCACCTCGGCCCACTCGGCGAAGAAGCCGTCCTCGTCGATCGCCTTCATCAGGTACTCGCGCACGAGCAGCCCCGTGAGGCCGTCGCGCCGGGCGAGGTAGCGCTTCGCCTTGTCGTGGTGCGGCGAGTCGGGCCCGAACGTGACCACCATGAGGCGGCACTCGCCGAGCTGCACCTCGGCACCATGGAGCAGCGAGACCTGCGCTTTGCGCTCGAAGGGGAAGTCCGCGTACGTGCCGTTGGTGCTGTTCAGATCCTCGACCAGCCAGGAGCCCGTCTGCCAGCGAAGGAGCGCGTGTGAACCGGAGACGGTCGCCTCGGCGAGGACGAGGTCCTGATCGCTGCGGCGGCCGATGGAGAGCACCGGCTTCTGCAGCGGGAACAGGGTGGAGACGCTGTCGGGCGCGTTCGTGGCGTACGTGATGAGCAGCGACTGCGCGCCGGGCGTGAACTGCGTCTTGATGGCCCGCCCAGGCGCGGGGCCGGGATCGATGCGCTCGCGCGGCAGCTGGATCGGCGCAGTCGTGGTCTGCGTCGGGTTGAAGAACCGCATGTGCCGCGCCTGCGGGCGCATCTGCGGATCCGGGTTCAGCGCGCGGAAGATCTGCCTGATCTCGTCGTTCGTCAGCGCAGCGGGCACGTCGAACGTGATCTGCTGCTTCATCGTCTTGAGCCGCGGCTTGTAGCCGGGCTCGGGGACGCGGCAGGTCCACATCTCCCAGAGCGTCAGCGCCGCGGCGTAGACGTCGTCCTCCGGGCTCGCGCCGCCGCTGCGCAGCCGCTCCGGCGACATGTAGTGAGGCGTGCCGCCGTCCGGAGGCGCGCCCGGCTTGCGCACGGCGGCGCGGGCGCGCTCCTTCGCGAAGCCGAAGTCGAGGATGACCGCGCGATCGTCGGCGACCATCACGTTGCCGGGCTTCAGATCGCCGTGCACGAGCCCCTGCTGGTGGATCGCGGCGAGCCCCGCGCAGACGTCGGTCGAGATCTTTCGGAACTCGTCGGCGCTGAACCCGCCCGACGTCTTGCGCTTGCGGATGTGGTTGTGGAGCGTCTGCCCGGGGATGTACTCCATCACGAGGATGGGCCCCCACGGGCTCGGCGCGAGGTCGTGCACGCGGCAGACGTTCGGGTGGCGGGCCTTCTGCGCGAGGATCACCTCCTGTCGCAGGGCCTCGTCGTCGCCGGGCATGGCGGAGGCCTCGGGCACCACCTTGAGCGCCACCTGCTGCTGGGTCAGGCGGTCGAAGGCCAAGAACACCTCGCCCATGCCGCCTTTGCCGATGCTCTTCAGGACCTCGTAGCGGTCGTTGATGACCGTTCCGACGTCGATGGGAGGGAGGGGATCTTTGGTCACGGCCACGGGCGCACGAAGGGTGAGGAAGAGCTCCGCGACGGCGCCGAAGGAGACGCGCCGGGACGCCGATACGGACTGCGCGCAGGGTCGTCCATTCGAGCGCCGGGCGCAACGAGTCGTTGCACAAGCGCTGCAGGCGGCCCGTTCGGCGCCGCACGGGACCGCCCCGCCGCTCCTGCGCAGAGCCGCCTGGCCGCCGTGCGGGGGCCGCGGCGCGCAGCCGCGGCGGCCGTCCACAGACGCGCGCGGCGCGCCGCGCTGTTCAGGGGAACGGCCGCGCCGTGTGGGCGTGGTTCAGCGGTCCGTGGCCCTGGCCGAGCCCCGGCGCGGAGCGCATCGCCTCGCGGAGGTAGCGCCGCGCGCGCCCGATAGCCGGGACGAGGGCGAGGCCCTGGGCGAGGCCAGCGGCGATGGCCGAGGCGAGCGTGCAGCCCGTGCCGTGGGTCGCGCGCGTCTCGATGCGCGCGTCCTCGAACAGCTGCTCGCCCTCCGGCAGCCCGGAGGCGCCGGGCCCCGGCGCGGTCCGGAGGACGTCGACGACCGTCGCGCCCGGGAGGTGGCCCCCCTTCAGCAGCACGGCGCGCGGCCCCATGGCGAGCAGCTGCGCGGCGGCGCTGCGCATGGCGTCCACGCTGTCGATGACCACGCCGGTCAGCGCCTCGGCCTCGGGGATGTTCGGCGTGAGCAGCGCGGCGAGCGGCAGGAGCCGGGCGCGCAGGGCGCCCTCCGCGTCGGGCTTCAGCAGCCGGGCGCCGCCCTTGGCGACCATCACTGGGTCCACCACGAGCGGCGCGCCGCGGCCGAGGCGCTCGTAGACGCGCGCGACCTCGTCGATGACCTCGGCCGAGTGGAGCATCCCGGTCTTGATGGCGTCCGCGCCGATGTCGTCGAGCACGACCTCCATCTGGCGACCGATGAAGTCGGGGGGCACCGGGAATACGGCGTCGACGCCGCGGGTGTTCTGGGCGGTGAGCGCGGTGATCGCCGTCGCGCCGAACGCGTCGAGCGCGGTGACCGCCTTGAGATCGGCCTGGATTCCGGCGCCGCCGCCCGAGTCGGACCCGGCGACGATGAGGACGCGTCCTTTCATGGCGTGCTCCGGCGGCGGGCTGTTGCGGAGGCCGGTCGGCCTCCGCGCAGCAGGTGCGCTGGGAGAGCGGGGAGCGAGCTGCGAGAGGCGCGCATGGCGAGCGCGCAGGGTGTCCTGAAATGCAGCGAGTGGCGAGGGGGTTCTTGCTGGCGGCGCGCGAGGGCCGCGGGCCGCCGGTCGGGGAGGCCGGGGCGGCGGCAGATCGAGCGCTCTGTGCGCCGCTGCGAACCCGGCCGCGCGTCAGAGGCCAGCGCGCACGATCTCACCCGACATCGGGCTCCCGGGCAAGCCGCGGTTGGACCAGTAGACGAAGCCGTTCCGGAGGCGGACGCTCGTCGGCCGCGCCTGGTTCGAGGCGATGACCCGAGGGCCGCCGCCGCACCCGTCCAGCGGACACATCTTGACGACGCCGTCTGCGCTCATGCCCGTGCCGAGAGCGGTCCAGTACACGCCTGTGGGGCCGACAGCCATGCTGCTCAACGACGGCTCGCCCTCGATAAAGGTGGTCGGGCTGCCGCCGCACCCGGTCTTCTTGCACGCGAAAATGGTATTCTTGGCTGCATTCATCACGTAATGAATCCCGTCGTGGATTGCCATGACGACGCCGTGCTCGGCGTGGAGCTGGATCGCGCCGTCGGCATTGCCGGGATCGCAGAAATAGACGCCTCCAGGATCGGTGGCGTGGGCCCAGTAGACGGTCGTCCCATCCATGACGAACGAACGGATCCCGTCCGCGCTCACGCAGCGGATCCGCGCGCATTGGCCGTTATCGCACTCGAGGACATCGAATTTGTCCGAGATGCGCGCCACGCCGTCATCGCTCACCTGGATCTGATTCAGGTTGCCCACGATGGACTCCAACACTTCCACCGGCGACTTGCCGAAACAACCGGCCGCCGGGCATCTGTAGTAACGGCGCGACCCTCCATCGTTCGGGGAGCTCAGCCAGTGAACAAAATTCGGATCCACCCCGATGAGGTACGGAGTGGCGATGACGGCGCTCGTGGGAGGCCCGAGCCCCTCGGCGAGGACCACCGGAGCCGGGCAGCCTGCCAGGGGGCAACGCAGCAGCGTGGAGGTGGAGAGGATGAAGACGCTCTGGTCGTCGACCGCGATCGAGTACGGGTCGTCAAGGCCCGTGGCGACGACCTCTGGCGGCAAGGGGGGCGTGTCCCCTCCGCCAGCTCCGCCGGTTCCTCCTCCCCCGCCGTCGCCGGCGCTCACGCCGCCGCCGGTCCCGCTGCCGACCGGCGACGCGCCGCCGCTGCCGGTCGGCGACGCGCCGCCGGTCGCGCCGCCGCCGCTGCTGTCATCGCCGAACGAGCGCTCCGCCGGCGAGCAGGCGACTGCCAGGAAGCCGGCCGGGAAGGCCGCCGCGCCGAGCATCACGAGCGATATCGTTAAGAGCTGTTGCCGCATCGGCGACAAGTATGCCACAGCGCGTGCCGAGCGAGGCGACCACGGCTGGGGAGGGTGCCTGATCGCGCTGGAGGCCTCGGCGTCAGTAATGCTTGTCGAGGACCGCGGGATCCTTCGTCGTCGCGAAGACCGTGTCGCAGCGCCGGCACCTGTACTTCACCTTCGTCGGCCGGGCCGAGATCCCGAACGCGAGCTGGATGTACCCGAGGACGCGGTACTCCGCCTCGGCGCTCACCATGTAATGATCGCGACCGTGGCCGCAGGGGCACTGGACCGGCTCGGACGTCGTACGGTTGCGATAGGGCATCGAGGACGTTGGCATGGACGTCAGCGTAGTCTAGGGGGCCCGCGGCGGACGTCGAGGGGCGGCGCTGCCACGCTGCCTGGACGGAGACTGGACGGAGACTGGACGGAGACGGCCGGGCGGCGCGAGCAGGGGAGCGGTGCGCCGGGGCCGCGCTGCGTGCGGGCCCGTACGAACGGCGCTTTGCGCCGCGCCGCGGACCGAACTAGGAGACGCTTCCATGCGCCCCGCCCTGTGCGCCGAGCGTCTGGTGAAGCGGTACGGCGCCGTCACGGCCGTGGACGGGGTCGATCTCGCCGTGCACGCCGGGGAGATCGTCGGGCTGCTCGGGCCGAACGGCGCGGGCAAGACGACGACCCTGCGGATGCTCGCCGGCATCCTGTCGCCGGACCAGGGGCAGATCCTGGTCGGCGGCGTCGACCTGGCCGCGAGGCCGCTCGAGGCGAAGCAGCGCCTCGGCTTCCTCTCCGGGGACACGCAGCTCTACCAGCGGCTCACGCCCCGCGAGGTGCTCCGCTACTTCGGTCGGCTGTACGGCATGGAAGAGGCGGCGCTCTCGCGCCGGATCGATGCGCTCGTGGCCGACCTGGAGATGGACGCGTTCGCCTCGCGGCCGTGCGGCACGCTCTCCACGGGGCAGAAGCAGCGCGCCAACATCGCGCGCGCGTTCCTCCACGAGCCCGAGGTGCTCATCCTCGACGAGCCGACCACCGCGCTCGACATCCTCAGCGGCCGCTTCATCGTCGCGTCGATCCGGCGGGAGCGCGCTGCGGGCAGGGCCATCCTCTTCTCGACGCACATCATGAGCGAGGCCGAGTACCTCTGCGACCGCATCGCCCTCATGCACGAGGGGCGCGTCGTCGACGCCGGCACCCTGCCCGAGCTCCTCGGGCGGTCCGGCACCACGAACCTGACCGACGCCTTCCTCCACCATGTGGAGCGGAGCCGCCCGAGCGCCGCGCGCGATACGCCCGAGCGCGCCGGCGCGCCCGCGCCGGGGGCTGAGGCGCCGTGAGGCTCGCCATCGTCTGGACGATCCTCCGCAAGGAGCTCGTCGAGTCGCTCCGGGATCGGCGCACGCTCGTGCGCCTCGTCGTGGTCCCGCTCCTCCTCTATCCGCTCTTCGCGCTCGCGATGAGCAAGCTCGTCGGCTTCGAAGCGGCCGCGCGCGAGGCGCGCCCGTCCAGGATCGCGGTCTGGGGCGAGCTCGCCGAGGGCCTGCAGACGAGGCTCTCGGCGGCGGGCAAGATCGAGCTCGCGCCGTGGGCCGGCGCGCCCCCCGACGTGCGCGAGGGGCTCCTCTCCGGGGCGCTCGCGCCGCCGGTGGAGCCAGCGCCCGCGCCGGACGAGGGCGAGGCGCCGCCCCCCGAGGCCGAAGCCGAGCCGCCGAGGTGGATCGAGCCGGAGAACCCCGTGCTCGCCGCGGCGCGCGCCGCCGTGAGCGAGCGCAAGGTCGACGCGGTGCTCATCCCGTGGCCATCGCTGGGGGCCGAGCTCGGGCGCGGCGGGAAGGGCGCCGTCGCGATCTACTTCGACTCGGTCCGCGCCGACTCGGCGACGGCAGAGGCGCGCCTCGAGGGCGCGCTGCGGCGCGCCCGCACGGCCATCGTCGCGGATCGAGAGGCGGAGCGCGGCCTGCCCGAGGGGTTCTCGCGCGCGTTCGACGTCGTGCCGCGCGACGTCGCGGCGGACAGCCGCAAGGTCGGCCAGATCCTCGGCGCGATGATGCCGATGCTGCTGATCCTGATGTCGCTCCTCGGCAGCTTCCTCCCGGCGATCGATCTCACGGCCGGCGAGAAGGAGCGCGGCACGATGCAGACGCTGCTGTGCGCGCCCGTGCGGCCCATCGAGATCATCTCGGGGAAGTTCCTGGCCGTGTGGGTCATCTCGCTGCTCACGGCGCTCGGCAACGTGGTGAGCATGTCGCTCACGGTGAGCCGGTTGCTGCCCGACGCGATGGTCGTCGGCCCCGGCACCTTCGCGCTGACGTTCGTGCTGCTCGTGCCGGTCACGCTCCTGTTCTCGGCGCTGTTCCTCGCGCTCGCCGTGTTCGCGAAGGACTTCAAGGACGGTCAGAACGCGCTCATGCCGGCGTACCTGCCGCTCTCGCTGCTCGCGGGCATCACGGCCCTGCCGGTGGTCGAGCTCAACCCGTGGACGGCCTACGCCCCGGTCCTCAACATCGCGGTGCTGATCAAGGCGCTGTTCGTCGGAGAGGCGCCGGCCGATCTCCTCTTCACGGCGCTCGTCTCCTCGGCGCTCTATGCCTGCCTCGCGCTCCTCTTCGCCGCGCGCGTCTTCGAGCGCGAGAGCGTGCTCCTCGGGGGGCACGAGTCGGCGCGCGCCGTGCTCGGCCTGGGGCGCCGGGCCGGCGGGGCGCCCTCGACGAGCTTCTCGCTGGTGGCGTTCGCGGGCGTCCAGGTGCTCTTCTTCTATGGCAGCCTGCTCATCGCCCGCACCAGCGTGGCGGTCCAGCTCGCGGTCTCGCAGGTCGGCTTCTTCCTGGTCCCGACCCTCGCGCTGGTCGCCGGCTTCGGCTACTCGCCGCGGGCGACGCTCGGCCTCAGGCCGGCCTCGGTCCGGGGCCTCGCCGGGGCGCTGCTCCTCGGGGTCGCGGCGTGGGCCGCGATTGGCGGCACCGTCCTCCGGTGGTTCCCCGCGCCGGAGCCCTTCGCCCGTGAGCTAGGCGAGCTCGTGCTGCTCGGCGGGCAGCCGTACCCGATCGTCCTGCTGCTCGTCGCCGTCACGCCGGCCGTCTGCGAGGAGCTCCTGTTCCGCGGCCTCGTCTACGCAGGCCTGCGCCGCGCCGGGCCCGCGGTGGCGATCGGCGTGTCGGCGCTCCTCTTCGGGCTCGCGCATGGGTCGGTGTACCGGCTCTTGCCGACGTTCTCGCTCGGGCTGGCGCTCGGCTATGCGCGCCACCGCACAGGCTCCGTTTTGCCCGGGGCGCTGCTTCACGCCCTGAACAACGGGCTCGCGGTGTCGCTCCTCTATTTCAAGCCGTCGTGGGCGCAAGGCGTCCTCGAAGGAGAGCTCCTGCCCTGGAGCGTGACGTTCGCAGGGATGGTCGTCTCGCTGGCCGGGCTGCTCCTGCTCCGGTTCTCGGCGCCGAGCGCGCCGGAACCGGAACCGGAAGAGAATGCGAAGATGGACGAGCGCGGGCGTCGCGGGGGAGCGGCTGGCGGAGGCAGCGCGGCACAGGGCTGAGGCTGGCGAACGCGGCAGTGGTGTGGGCGAGAGCGCCTGAATGGGAATCGCGCACCTTGCGCCGGCCGCTCGCGGCGGTACGGACATCGATGTGCACGCACGCTTTCTTCTGGTGCTCGCTGCGGCGGCGATGAGCTCGGCGCTGTCCTGCTCTCACAGCGGTCCCACGCTCGCGGAGCGCGGAGGAACCGCGCCCGGCCGTCTCGCGGCGCCGGCCCCCGGCGGCGCGCCAGCCCTCGCCGGAGCAGCACCGGTAGAGGCCGGAGGGGCGCCGGTCTCCGCGGGAGCAGCGCCCACCGGTGCCGCGGGACCACCCGTGGCGCCGGCGACATCGCCGGAATGGGCCGGCCCCTGGATCGAGCACCTCGCCGACGCTGCCGGCCTCCGCGAGCGGCCTCCGCGGGCGCAGCGCCAGTGGAACCATATCGTTGCGGCCGCAGGGGCGGATTGCCGCGATGCCCTCAAGCGTGCGGGAGCGCGGTTCCAGTCGCTGCCGGACACCGAGAAGCCCAACAAGAAGGGGTGTGGCATCCCCCACGGCGTGCTGCTGAGCCGCGGGCCGACCGGCATCGTTTACTCGCCGCCGCTGCAAGTCGATTGCTCGCTCGCCCTCCGGCTGGCCGATATGGAGCGCGTGATCCAGGAAGAGGCCGAGGCGCACCTGAGCTCGCAGATCGTCCGCATCAACACCCTGGGGAGCTATGCCTGCCGCGAAGTGGTCGGCAGGATGCGCCCGTGGAGCGAGGGGCTGAGCGAGCACTCGTTCGGCAATGCATTCGATATCGCGCGCTTCTCGCCGAAGCGCGGCCGCGCGATCAGCGTGCTCCGCGATTACGTGCTCCACGGGGAAGACCCGAGCACCCGTGAGGGGCGCTTCCTCCGGGGCGTGAGCCGCCGGCTCCGCGCCGAGGGGGCGGCCGCGCGCGTCCTCGGCCCGGACTTCGACGCGAGCCACCGGGACCACCTGCACATCGATTGCGGCACGCCGCGCTGGTACTGAGGCGACGGCTGGCGGCCCCGCGCTTACCGCGGCCCCGGCCGCAGCTCGAGGATCCGCACGTCGTACGGGGCGAGCTCCACGGCGTGGACCGGGGACTTGCCGCCCAGCTCGGTCAGGTGCCCGGAGGCCGCGGCGGGCTTCACCGAGAGCGGCTGATCCGCCTGGCTGACCAGGAAGATGAAGCGGCGGCCATCCCGGTGGCGCAGCGTGTCCGCCGCGACGCGCGGGTCGTCCACCGTCACCGCCCGCTTCACGCCGGCGAGCTCGGCGAGCGCGTCGTAGAGCTGGTAGGTCGGCTCCGGGTTGATCCGGGGGGTCGCCGCGGCGAAGTGCTCGATAGGATAGGTGCAGAGCACGACGCTGCCGCTCCCGATCTTGCGCCGCAGCAGCGCCGGCCGGCCGCGCTGGTCGACCGCGACGACCTCCGCGCCCCTGGCCCGCACGGGCAGGTAAGCGCGGCTGTGCTCGGTGCCTGAGACCGGGAACGTGAGCGTCGTGCCCGCCGCGATCGTGCCGAACTGGCATTCGAAGGTGAGCTTCACGCGGTCGTCCTCGATCGGATCGACCATCCCGTAGCGCAGCTGGTGCTCGACACCGAACATCGCGTTGAGGTGCGCATACCACGGCCCGCGCTGCGACCCGTGCGTGCCGTGACAGTACGACGCGTAGACGACCGCGCCGGCGGACGCCAGCCGCTCCAGGAGATGCCATGTGGGCGCGGTCAGCTGCTTGGCCGACGGCAGCAGGTAAAGCCGGCAGTCCTCGGCGATCCCGTCTCGCTCCCGCGTCAGCCCGACCGGCAGGTCCGCCTCCTTCGCCGCGATGTAGGCTTGCCGCAGCATCGTGAACAGGTAGCTGCGGTCCTCGGCCTCCGTGAACGGGAACGCACCTTCCAGGTACGACGGGACGATCAGCGCTGCGTCGGCCGGCTCGCGCTCACAGCCGAGGACGTCGATGTCGGAGAGCACCTTCGCGAAGCGGGCCATCTCCTTGAGCTGCGGCTTGGGGCGGCCATCGACGGTCGTCAGCCCGAAATGGAGCTCGAAAGGGTGGTGCCTGTAGGGATCCTGATGGATGAGATCGAAATCGGTGTTGTTCCAGCCGATCCAGCCGGTGGCGCCGGCCAGCAGCGTGTTGTGGAGGACCTGCCGGTAGTAGTGCGCGGCGTTCTCGTCGGACGCGAACGCCGATGACACGCCGAACTCCTCCAGCACGACGGGCTTGCCGAGGAAGCCCGTGAGCTCGCAGACGAACGCCGCGCCGTAGTGCTGGCGCACCAGGTCGTTCTCCATCCGGTACACGTGCGGGCCGAGGAAGTCGACGAGCGCGCCGAGATCGCGGACGGAGAACCCATTGTCGTTCCCCGTGACCTCGATGCCCCACGCGCCATCGCCGATCGAGATCGGCTGGCTCGCCCCTCCCGCCCGCAGCGCCTGCACGATCAGGCTCGCCCAGCTCGTGACGTTCTCGCGGATCGAGCGCTCGCGCTCGCCGTAGATCGGCATCTCGTTGGAGACCAGCCAGCCCGTCACCGCCCGGTGCCCCGCGAAGCGCCGCGCCATCTGCTCGGCGAACCAGGCCTGCCGGGCCACCATCCACACGTCGCCATAGAGGTCCCGCCCGCGCCGCCAGGCCGGATCCCAGTTCTCGCCGGACATGTGGCCGACGAGGAGGGTCGGGATCGTCGTGAGGCCCGCCTCGACGTGCGCCTCGAGGAAATCGGCATAACGCGCGACGCAGTCCTCGTCGATCCGGTCCGGCTCCGGCATGAAGTGAGGCCAGTAGAAGAACGACCGGGTCATGGTCAGGCCGTGATCGGCGAGCACCCGGAGCTCCTCGCGGATCACGAACGGATCATAGCTCTGCCACATGAGCGGGCCGCCGCGCCTCGACCAGAAATTGGCCCCCAGCCAGGCGACCGCCTGTTGACGAACTGCGACTTTGGCGAAATTGCGGTGCATAGTCCTCACGTCCTGGTCATGCAGAGCGGCGCTCTCGAACACCGTCCGTCCCCCTGCTCGCGGCGCGGGCCGCGCGCTCGAGGCGCGAGCGGCGGGCAGGTCACTTAATCGGTTCAGTTTACGTCACTTAATCGGTTCAGTCTACACGCCCGTACGGGGCCTCGCCCTCGCTCGGGCGAGGCCGGCTCATGCGCGGGGGGGCGGGGCGGTGCTGCCCCGCGTCGCGAGCGTCGGCGCGCTGCACTCGTCGTCGGTGACCGGCTCTCCGGCGACGAGGCGGAGGAGCAGCGCGGCGGCGCGGGAGCCGTGCTCGGCGATGTTGCGGCGCACCGCGGTCAGGGCGGGGTGGACGAGCTGGCACAGCGCCGAGTCGTCCCAGGCCACGATCGAGAGGCGCTCCGGCACGGGGACGCGCATCTCGTGGGCGACCGCGAGCGCGGCGACGGCCATCACGTCGTTGTCGAAGACGATGGCCGTCGGCGGCGAGGCCTCGGCCAGGAGCCGCCGCGTGGCCTGCCCGCCTGCCTCGCCCGTGTAGTCGGCGTGGACCGTCTGCACCCGATCCAGGCGCCGCTGGCGCGCGGCCGCGGTGAACGCCTTGGTCCGGACCGCGGTGTGCACGAACTCCGCGGGGCCGGCGACCCGCGCGATCGACCGGTGGCCCAGCGCGGCCAGGTAGTCGACGACGGCCCGCATGGCGCTCGCGTCGTCGCTCCACACCCCGGGCAGCTGCCCCTTGCCGGCCGGCCCGCCGATCACCACCGCCGGGAGCTTCAGCTCCTCGATCAGCTTCACGCGCGGATCGTCGTCGCAGAGGTCGACAAGGATCACCCCGTCGACCCGCCGCTCGGCCCACCAGCGGCGGTAGGTCTCCACCTCGGTCACGCGATCCTCCGTGACCTTGAGCAGCAGCGCTTCGGCCTTCTCGGACAGCTCCGCCTCGATGCCGGAGATGAGCTGCATGAAGAACGGCTCGATGCCGAGCATGTGCGCGGGCCGATCGATGACCAGGCCGACGGCGCCGGCGCGGCCGTCGGACAGCGCCCGCGCCGCGTTGCTCGGCTGCCAGCCGAGCTCCGCCGCGATGGCCAGGATCCGCTCGCGCGTCGGCTCCGACACGCCGGGCCTGCCGTTCAGCGCATACGACACCGCTCCTTTGGACACCCCCGCACGCCACGCGATGTCCGTGATCGTCGGACGCTTCACCCATCACCTCCGCTCCAGGCGACGGATCGCGCCTGCCGTGTGAACCGGCTCCCTCGCATGGCCCCGGTTGGATAGCACGACGGCCCGCGGGCGAGCCGAACGCCGCGCAGGGCCGGGCGCCGCGAGCGAGCGACGAGCCCGGCGCAGCCCCTCCCACACCGTCGCCTGGCCAGGCGAGGCGGGCGAGGCGCCGCGCCGGACGGCCGCGAGGGGCCGGTCAGCGCGCCGAGTTCACCAGCCCAGGGCCGACTTGATCGCCGGGGCGAGCTCCGCCGCCATCGTCTCGTGCTCCGCGGCGTCCGGGTGCGTCCCGCAGCCCTTGCCGGCCGCCTTGCTGACGACGACCTTGTGCACCCGCGCGTCGTTGTTCGCCGCGAAGTGCTGCTCCACGAGCGTCAAGCTGGCCTTGTGATCGGTCGCTGACATGTCCGTGGCCTCGGGCCAGCCGTCGCCGAGCATGGGGCTCGACATGCAGAAGATGTGGGCCTCGGGGTAGTAACCCCGCAGCCTCGTGACGAAATCGATGTAGGTGTCCGCGTACGACGCGGCATCCAACTTGGGCCGCTCGCTGTCTCCCGGGGAGAAGTCGTTGGTGCCCAGCGCGACCACGACCGCGTCGGGGACGAACCGCGCGTGATCCCATGCGGGAGAGTCCTCGAGCTCCGGGAACAGGAGGTCATAGACCTCCGGCATCGGCCTGGCGTCGTACTCGAAGCTGTAGTTCCTGACGAGCCCGATCCCCGACACCGCGGTGACGTGGTACTCCGCGCCGAGCTCCCGTGCCACGACGGCGCCGTAGGAGAGACGGGCGTTGTGGTAGGGTTGTCCCCAGCCGTCCTCCTCGCACTGAGGCGAGTTGTTGGCCGCTTCGATCCCGGAGCCGCAGGTGATCGAGTCGCCGATGAACTCGATCTTCCGGCTCGGCTTCTGTGGTGGGGCCTGGATCTCTCCGCCGAACTTGAAGCCGAGGAACTCGGCGTACCCGATGGACGCCTCCGTCCTCTTGACCACCGTCACCTTGTGCTCGCCATACGGGAGATCCGAGGCCACCTCGTAGTCGGTGGCGTCGGCGAGCAGCTGGATCTTCTTCGCCGGGCCGTCATCGACGATGACGTCGATGTAGTTGAAATACTTGTCCCACTTGTGCTCGTCATCGAGCGTGACGGCGACGGAGCTACCCCTGAAGTTCGCCTGGATCGTCACGCCCGGCGTGGAGAACCTCGGCTTCTTGGGATCCGAAAAGTCGATCCTGCCGGAGTACTGGATATTGCTGTCGTCTGCGGCGTAGGCCCGCTCGGTCGTGTCCACGGGGGGGTTCCCGCCTTCGCCGCCGCCGCCTGCGTCGTCGCCGCCGGCCTGGCCGCCCCCGCTGCTCGAGCTGTCACCCCCGCCCCCGGCAGACGCCGCGCTGGCGCTGGTGCTCGACACGCTGTCCGACGTGTTGTCCGTCGAGCTGCACGCGCCGATCAGCAGCGCAGCCCCGGCGCCCATCGCAAACAAGCTCTTCATGGGAGAACCTCCTCAGCTGATCCGGCTGGCGCGACACGCTCGGCGCCGCGACGACGCCGCCCGCGCTTTGATCCGCGCCCGCCAGACCTCGGCGGATCGAGCGCTCGGATCGAGATCGTCCCGGGCGTCAGGCGTCCGGTGTCGACAGGCCAGCCGTGAACTGAATCGGTTCAGTATTGTGGGCGCGCGCGCCTGTCAAGCGCGGCGCGCCGTCGCGCGGGGGCCTGCCTGTCAAGCGTGGCGCTGCGTCCCACGGGACTCCGCTGCTTGGCGGACAGGCCGTGTCGTGCCGTTCACGCCACCTCGAGGAGCTCGCGTTCGGTGATGCCGAGCAGGAAGAGGATGGCGTCGAGGCCGCTTGCGGAGAGGGACGTATCGGCGGCCTCTCGCAGCTTGGGCTTTGCGCGGAACGCGACGCCGAGGCCGGCCCTCTGCAGCATCAGGAGGTCGTTGGCGCCGTCGCCCACGGCGATGGTTTGATCGAGCAACACGCCTTCTGCCTGGGCGATGGTCTCGAGCAGCTCGGCCTTGCGTTGCGCGTTGACGATCGGCCCTGTGACCCGGCCGGTCAGCTGTCCGTTCACGACCTCCAGCGCGTTCGAGTAGGCGTAGTCGATCCCGAGCCGTGCCTTCAGCGCCTCCGCTGCGATCGAGAAGCCGCCGGAGATCACCGCGGTCCGGTAGCCGAGCCGCTTCAGCACCCGGATGAGCGTCTCTGCGCCCTCGGTGATGGGGAGCTCTGCGGCGAGCTTCCGCAGCACGCCGACGTCGAGCCCGCGGAGCAGCGAGAGCCGCTGGCGGAGCGACTCGTCATAATCCATCTCCCCTTGCATCGCGCGCTCGGTGATCTTCGCCACCTGCTCCGCGACGCCCTTCGCGCGCGCCAGCTCATCGATCACCTCGATCCGGATGAGCGTCGAGTCCATGTCCATCACGACGAGCCGCTTGCTCCGTCGGAAGAGGCCCTCGCGTTGCAGCGCGAGGTCGAAGCTGTTCTGCGTCGCGAGCGCGAGGAGGGCCTGCTTGAGGGCGTCGGCCTCCTCCTCGCGCTGGAGCAGCACCTGGATCTCCACCGACGAGAGGCGTTCGACTGACAGCCGCGCGATCTTCTCGATGTTCGCGCCGTGGGCAGCGAGTGTGGAGGCCACGTCGTGCAGCGGCTTCGCGCCGAGCTCGCGGCCGATGGCAGTCACCACGTACCGGCTCCCGGGCGCGCGCCGCGGCGCCCCTCCGTCGAGCGGCTTGAAGTCGAGCGTCACGCCGAGCTCCTTCGCGGCGAACAGCAGCTCCTTGAGTCCGCTGCGTGTCTCGGGGAAGAGCGCGAGGAGCGCGAGGTTCAGGTTTCCGTGCACCACCACCTGCTCGATGTCGAGCAGCGTGGCGCCGATGTCGCTGAGGATGCCCGTGAGCCGAGCGGTGATGCCAGGGTGGTCCCTGCCGGTGACGGTGACGAGTATCGGATCGGACGAGACGACCATGCCTGAGCCCCCTTAACAGGGCCGCGCTGCAGGGTCGACGCCGATAGAGCGCCGCACGAAGCAAAAGGACGTTTTACCGAAAGAGCGTTTGCCGAACTACCACTCCCCCCTTCGCGCCTCACGCCCAGGCGACCTCCCGCTCCGTCGTAGCGCCAGCAGCCCTCCCATCCCCCCATCCCCCCCATCCCCCCACCCCCCACAAAGAGCCCGCGGGGGAGGAGGCTGCGCGCGCGGGGGGGCGGTGGGCGGGCCCCACGAATCCGAGGGCCGGCCCGCAGCGCAGCTCTCGCCGTGCGGACTCGCCCCGCCCCGTCCAGCCGGCAACAGCCCCCCAAAAGGCCCGAGTTCGTGGGAGGGCCCACCGCCCCCCCGCGCGCGCAGCCTCCTCCCCCGCGGGCTCCGTAGCTATCGGTAGCGCCCGCCCCCTCGCCCCGCCGCCGCCCGTCCGCCCCCCTTGCCGCCCGCCGCAGGCCTCCCGCCCCCCTTGCCGCCCGGACCGCGCCGGCTCGCCGGCCGCCCTGAGCGCGCCGGCTTCTCCTCGGCCGCCTCGCGCGCCGCGCCAGCATCCCCGTCCCCCTGCTGCGCCTTGAGCTGCCGGAGCTGATCGCGCAGCCGCGCCGCCTTCTCGAACTCCAGGTTCTCCGCCGCCGCGAACATCTCCTGCCGGAGCGCGTCGATCTGGTCGACCAGGTCCACCGCGGCGCGCGCCGCCTCGGCCGCGGGCTTCGCCGGCCCCTTCGGCACGGCGTAGTAATCGCGCGTGCCCGAGGTGGGCGACAGGTCGAGGATCGCCTTCTTCACCGTGGCCGGCGTGATGCCGTGCTCCTTGTTGTACGCCTCCTGGATCGCGCGCCGCCGGTTCGTCTCGTCCATCGCGCGCTTCATCGCCTCGGTGATGCGATCGGCGTACATCACGACCTCGCCGTGCACGTTGCGGGCGGCGCGGCCGATCGTCTGGATGAGCGAGCGCGGGCTCCGGAGGAAGCCCTCCTTGTCGGCGTCGAGGATGGCGACCAGCGACACCTCGGGGAGATCGAGCCCCTCGCGCAGCAGGTTGATGCCGACCAGCACGTCGAACTCGCCGCGCCGGAGATCGCGGAGGATCTCCACGCGCTGGAGCGTGTCGACGTCCGAGTGGAGGTAGCGGACCCGGATGCCGAGCTCCGTGTAGTACTCGGTCAGATCCTCGGCCATCCGCTTGGTCAGCGTCGTCACGAGCACGCGATCGCCGCGGCTCACCCGCTCCCGGATGCGCGCCAGCAGGTCGTCGACCTGACCGGACACGGGGCGGATCTGGATCTGCGGATCGATGAGCCCGGTCGGCCGGATGATCTGCTCGACGACCGAGCCGGCCGACTTCTGCAGCTCGTAATCGCCGGGCGTCGCGCTCACGAAGAGGACCTGCGCGTAGTGCTGCTCGAACTCCTCGAACTTGAGCGGCCGGTTGTCGAGCGCGCTGGGGAGCCGGAACCCGTACTCGACAAGCGTCTCCTTCCGCGCCCGGTCGCCCCGGTACATCGCCCCGACCTGCGGGACGGTCTGGTGCGACTCGTCGATGATCAGGAGAAAGTCCTTCGGGAAATAGTCGATCAGCGTCGGCGGGGGCTCGCCGGCCTTCCGGCCCGAGAGGTGGCGCGAGTAGTTCTCGATGCCGTTGCAGAACCCCATCTGCTCCAGCATCTCGAGATCGTACATTGTGCGCTGCTCGATACGCTGCTTCTCGAGGAATCGCACGGCCCTGTCGTAGTGGTCGATGCGCTCGCGCAGCTCCTCGCGGATCGCCTGGATCGCGAGCCTGAGCTGCTGCTGCTCGGTGACGTAGTGGGAGCCGGGGAAGACCGCGTAGCGATCGAGCTGGCCCACCACCTTGCCGCGGACCGGGTCGACCTCCTTGATGGCCTCGATCTCATCGCCGAAGAACTCGACCCGGATCGCGAGCGCCTCCTCGTAGGCCGGGAAGATCTCGACGACGTCGCCGCGGACGCGGAACGTCCCGCGGTGGAAATCGACGTCGTTCCGCGTGTACTGGATGTCGACGAGCCGCCGCAGGAGCTCGTCGCGGCGGATCTCGGTGCCGCGCTCGAGCTTGATCAGGAGCCCGTGGTAGCTCTCGGCCGAGCCGATGCCGTAGATGCAGCTCACGGAGGCGACGATGATCACGTCCGGTCGCGAGAGCAGCGCGTGCGTCGCCGCGTGGCGCATGCGGTCGATCGCGTCGTTGATGATCGCGTCCTTCTCGATGTACGTGTCGCTCGTCGGGACGTAGGCTTCGGGCTGGTAGTAGTCGTAGTAGCTGACGAAATAGTGGACGGCGTTGTTGGGGAAGAGCTCCCGCATCTCGCCGTAGAGCTGGGCCGCCAGCGTCTTGTTCGGCGCCATGATGAGGGTCGGCTTTTGCAGCTTCTCGATCACCTTGGCGGCGGTGAACGTCTTGCCGCTGCCCGTGACGCCGAGGAGGACCTGGAAGGCCTCGCCCTGCTCGAAAGCGGAGCAGATCTCCTGGAGCGCGCGAGGTTGGTCACCGCACGGCTTGAATTCGGAGACGAGCTCGAAGTGTGTGGGCATGGAGCGGAGGACCCTAGTGCGGCGAGGCGCTCCTCGCAACCTCCGCGGCCGTCAGGGCCGGAGGGCGGGGTGGCCTCGCCGGGAAGGCGCGGTCTCGTCCGGCTTCGTCGGTCTTCCAACTATCGGCAACCATTGGCAACCATCGGCCGAGCGGAAATTGTCGACCCACTGTCGTTCACCTGGAACGAGGGCATCCCACGTCCCGCGCGCCTCCGTCCGGCCCACGCTCCTCTCCGCTTCGCCGCATGCGCCGCAGCTCGCCGCGCGCTCGTTGCTCTCCCAGGGCGGGCTCCGCACGTTCGTTGCGCCAAACGTGCTCCGTGCGCGCGCTCGCTGTCGATGCGGCCGGGCCGACCCGGGAGCGCTTGACGTCGGGGCGGGTCTATAGGATTCTGGTTGCTGTCGCGTCGTGGTGACGTGAGCCGAACACGGAGGACAGGTCATGAGTGTCAACACATCGCTCACCCATTGTGCCGCCGCCGTCGTTTCCGCCGCGGCCGGCTGAGCTCGTCTCCACGTCTTCGCGACGTTGTCCGCGTGCCCTGAGGGGCGCGCGTGTGCCCTGAGCGTGCCCCTCGCAGGGATCTGCCCTGGCCGGGTGTGCCTTCTGGCGTGACGTCCTGATCGATCGACGAGCTCCGCTCCGCGGCGGCCCCGCGTGTGGAATGGCCGGCGCGGGCGCGCTTGCGCGCCGCCGCGCCCTGTCCGTCGATCGCCGCGCGCCGAGCTCGGGCGCGGCCGAACGCCATGGAGCGCTCGTCTGTCATGCAAACTGACCTCGATTCTCTCGTTGATCCGTCTTCGCAGCACGAAATGCAGCCCGATCTGGTCGGGCTTGGATGGACTCCCTTCTTCGCGAGCCAGCTCGCTTGTCTGAAGGATGCCGTGCAGCCTGCGCGCGTCGTCCTCGCCTCCGCGTCCAGGCACCACGTTCAGACCGCGGATGGCCCGCGCCTCGCGGTGGTCAGCGGCCGCCTCGCGCATGAGGCTGCCGACCGCGCGGCGCTCCCCACCGTCGGTGATTGGGTGGGGCTCAGGCCTGGCGACAGCGCCGGGCCCTCGTACATCGTGCACACGTTCACGCGGAGCACGTGCCTGCGCCGCAAGGCCGCGGGGTCCACGGTGGAGGCCCAGGTGCTCGCGGCCAACATCGACAAGGTGTTCATCGTCACGTCGCTGAACGCCGACTTCAACCTGCGCCGCCTGGAGCGCTACATCGACGCCGTCCTCGACAGCGGCGCTCGCCCGGTCCTCGTGCTCAACAAGGCCGATGTCTGCCCGGATCCGGCGCGGTTCATCGACGCGGCGCGGGACGTCGCCCCCACCGCGCCGATCGCGCTCGTCAGCGCGCTCTCCGGCGCCGGCCTCGACGCGCTCCGCGCCGAGATCGGGGCAGGGGAGACCATCGCCCTCGTCGGCTCGTCCGGCGTGGGGAAGTCCGCGCTCAGCAATCGCCTGCTCGGCGCGGAGCTCCAGCGCGAGGGCGCGATCCGGGCGTCGGACGAGCGCGGCCGCCACACGACGGCCCACCGGGAGCTGTTCGTGATCCCTGGTGGTGGCCTCCTCATCGACACGCCGGGCATACGGGAGCTCGGCCTCTGGTCCGCGGGCGGCACCGCCCCGGCCGGCTTCGACGACGTCGAGGCCCGCGCCGCGGCCTGCCGCTTCCGGGACTGCGCCCACGACGGCGAACCTGGTTGCGCGGTGCTCCGTGCCATCAAGGACGGCGATCTCGATCCCGAGCGCCTCGGTGCCTACCTCAAGCTGGCAGCGGAGCGCCGCTACCTCGCCGGCCAACAGGATGTGCGCGCGAGGATCGAGGAGAAGCGGCGCTGGAAGCAGTTATCGAAGCAGATGCGCGTCAATCCGAAGCGCTAACCAGAGCCGACCTCCCGCCCTCGCGGCCAGACCTCAGCGTCCCCCGCCACGCCGCGTAGAGCCCGTCAGCAACTCCCCCAACTCATCCCCCCCGCTCTCCACCCCGCCCGCGCGCCCCCTCGAAACCGCTCTTTCCCATCCCTCGGAGAGAGCCCTCGGGAGGGGGTGTCGCGCGCGGGGCCGGCGGGGGAAGGGCCCCACGAACCCGAGCGCCGGCCCGCATCGAAGCCACCCGCTCCTGGTTCTCCCTCCCCCGTTCAGCCGGCCATAGCCACCACAAGGCGCGAGTTCGTGGGAAGGGCCCCCCGCCGGCCCCGCGCGCGACACCCCCTCCCGAGGGCTCCCCCGCGTCCTGGTGAGCCCTCTCCGTCAGATCCCGTATTGCCGGAGCTTCTTGTGCAGCCCCTCGCGCGTGATCCCGAGCGACTTGGCCGCGTTGGTCTTGTTGTTGTTGTGCCCGCGCAGCGCTTCCAGGAGGAAGAACTTCTCGACCGCGTCCATCATCTCCTTGAGCGACCCCTTCGGCGTCCCCGCCCGCGCGACGAGCCCCTCCACCTGCCGGATCCTCGGCGTGAGCAGCTCTGGCGTCCCGAACGCCCCCGGTTCCAGCTGGATGACGATCCGCTGCACCTCGTTCTGAAGCTCCCGCACGTTGCCCGGCCAGTCGTACGCGACCATGAGCTCCATCGCCTGCTGGCTGAACCCGCCGCACGGCTTGCCGATCTCGTCCGCGTAGCGCTCCAGAAAGTGCGCCGCGAGCAGCGGGATGTCGTCGCGCCGCTCTCGCAGCGGCGGCAGGCGGATCGGGAAGACCTTGAGGCGGTAGTAGAGGTCCTCGCGGAACCGCCCCTTGGCCACCTCGTCCTCGAGGTTCCGGTTCGTCGCGGCGACGATGCGCACGTTGACGTGCTTCGGGCTCGTCGCGCCCACGGGGCGGATCTCGCCCTCCTGGAGCGCCCGGAGGAGCTTCGATTGCAGCGACAGCGGCGTCTCGGTGATCTCGTCGAGGAAGAGCGTGCCCCCGTCCGCGATCTCGAACAGCCCCTTCTTCTCCTCGGTCGCGCCCGTGAAGGACCCCTTCTTGTGGCCGAAGAGCTCGCTCTCCAGGAGGCTCTCGGCCAGCGCCGCGCAGTTCTGCGCGACGAACAGCTTGTCGCGGCGGCGGGAGCGGTAGTGGACGGCGGCGGCGATGAGCTCCTTGCCCGTGCCCGTCTCGCCCTCGATCAGCACCGTGACGCGCGTGTCGACCACCTTGTCGAGCTGACCGATGACCTTTCGCATCGCGTCGCTGTTGCCGATGATGTCGACCGCGCCCCCGCTGCCGCCCCGGCGACGCTCCTCGCGCCCCTTGAGGAAGCTGTTCTCCTTCTGGAGCCGCTCCTCCGCGAGCACGAGCCGCTTGATGAGCCGGGCGTTCGCCACCGCGAGCGACGCGTTGGCGGCCAGCACGAGGAGCGTCTCCAGGTCGCCGGCGTTCAGCATCCCGGGCACGCTCCGGTTGTCGGCCTGGAGCACGCCGATGATCTCCTCGCCCTTCCAGAGCGGTACCGCGAGGGTGCTGCGGATCGAGGCGCCCATCAGCGACTCGGACTGCCCGACCTCGATCGGCGCGTCGGCGGCGAGCACGGCCGCCCGCTCCTTGATCACCTTCCGGTACACGCTGCGCGTGATCGGGACCGGCCCTGCAGGCGGCCCCCCTTTGCCCGACGCGGACCGGACCCGCGTCAGCACCGGCACGAACGCCGCCGGCGCCGCGCCCGGCTCCTGATCGTCGTCGCGCAGCACCACCGTGACGTGCGTCGAGCTCGGCACCAGCGCGAGCACCGCGTCGGCGATCTCGGCGAGCACCTCGTCCAGATCGTTCGCCGCGCCGATGCGCTTCTGCGCCGCGTACATCGCCGACAGCGCGCTCGGATCGCGCTCGATCTTCGCCTCGGCAGGCTCGATCTCGTCGAGGCGGCGGATCGAGACGACCCGCGCGTCGTCGGCCTCCTCCGGGATCTTCACCACCATCCGGGTGACCGCGTCCCCGGAGCCGAGCTCGATGACGTCCCCCGTCTGGAGGGCGAGCGCGCTGCGCCCCGCGCCGAGCTCCAGCCGCTCGCCCCGACGCGTCACGCTCGTGCCGTTCGTGGAGCGCAGATCCTCGAGGATCACCCCGTCCGCGCCGCTCACGATGCGCGCGTGCGCCCCGGAGACGTGGCGATCGTCGAGGACGACGCGGTTGTCCGACGAGCGCCCGAGCGTGATCAGCTCGCCCTGGAGCTCGAAGGTGCGCCCGGCAGCGAGACCCTGGGTTACCTCGAGCACGATCATGGTTCGTTCTTCAGCCGGGAAGACCCCGTGACAAGGGCCGGAGTAAACCGTCAAGAGGGCGGAGACGCCAAGGAAAAATCAGGAGCCAGGCGCATCAGTGGAGCGCCGCGCGAGCGTCGCGCAAGCATCGCCCCCGGGCGGCGTCGATCAAGGAAAATCTGGATCTGGGTGATGTGGCCGCTGGCGTGCTTCACGCGCCCCATGCGCCCCGTCCGCAGGCCGACCGCGGGACGGGGCGCACGGCGGTGCGGCGATCACTGCGCGCGGGCGGTGAGGCGGTAGATGACCGTCTTGAAGGGCGCGTTGCCGGCGATCTTCTCGGGATCCTTCGAGGCCTCGCCCTCGTCGACGATCTTCTGCAGCTTGGTCGCGACCTCGGCGTCGCCCTTCGGCGAGAGGGAGTCGATGACCGAGACCGAGACGAAGCGGACGGCCGCGTTCGAGACCTTCGGCATCGCGTCGATGATCTGCTGCCGGACCTCGGGGGTGCCGAACACGCCCGTCATGTAGGCGGACTTGATCCCCTGGAACTGCGTCTCCTTCGCCTGCGACGCCGGATCGCCGAGCTTGCCGACGTAACACTCGAGCTTGGTGCCGCAGGCCGCGAGCAGGTCCTTCGCGATCTTGATCTCCTTCTCCATCGACTTGCCGACCGTGCCGCCGCCGCTCGTGCGGGTGCCCGCGAGCCGGTCGACGTCGGCGATCTGGTCGGGCTTCATCAGCTTGAGCGCCGTCTGCAGCGAGACGTCGCGGATCTGCGCGACGTCGTCCTCCTCGCCGCGCGCCTCGAGGCCGCTCTTCACGAGCCACGGCACGAGGCTCGCGTCGAAGAAGTTGCTCGCCGCCTCGGCGAGCATCACCCGCGCGTTGATGCCGGCCGGCGGCATCTCGAGCCCCGCGGGCGTCTTGTCGTAGGCCGCCTGGAAGGCCGCGAGGGTCTCCGGCGTCTTCGGCACCTTGGTCAGCTCGCGCGCGATGATGGCGCGCGGCACGTCCTCGGCCTTCTCGAGCGCGGCGAGCAGCGGCTGCGACGACTCCTGCCGGCCGATCGTCGCCAGGACGAGCGCGGCCGCCGCCACGTGGGCGGTCTCCGCGGCCTTCTTCTGCTCCGCGCTCGCCTTGTCGCCGCCGGCGCCCTTCAGGTTCTCGACCTTCGAGTACTCGACGAGCTCCTTCTGGTCGCCCTGGAGCAGCGCGATCGTCGGCTGGATCGCGGGCTTGCCGATCTTCGTGAGCGCGAGGATCGCCGTCGTGGCCGCGTCCGCCTTGAGCGGCGACAGCACCACCTTGAGCAGCGGCACGACCGCCTTCTCGCTGCGCTGCCACCCGAGCAGCTCCGCGGCGGTGATCTGCCAGAACAGCTCGTTCCGCATCGTGCCGACGTCCTTCGGGTCGTTGATCGGGCGCCCGATCATCGTGATGAGCCCGTCTTCCCAGGACTTGCTGTTGATGTCGACCATCGCGTCGTGCACGTCGCGCGAGATCGTCGAGCCCTTGGGCTTGCCGTGCTGGAGCTTCGAGAAGACGGCCATGAGCGGCTCGGCGGCCTTCTCCGACTTCATCGCGCCGAGGCCGCGCACGGCCCAGCGGACGTCCTCCTCGGTGGACTCGGGCTTGTAGTCCTTGAGCGCCTTGATGAGGCAGGCCTCGCCGCGCGGGTCCCTCGTGTCGGAGATGAACTTGATGAGCTTCGAGTTCGTGCGCTCGTCGAGATCGCCGGCCACGCACTTCTGCGTCATCGGCTCGATGATCTTGTCGAGGAGCGGCTTCACGGTCGGGCCGTTCCGATCCTTGTTGTCACGCGTCATCGCGTCTTCGAAGAACTGGACGAGCCGGTTGACGGAGGCGGTGAGCGTGGCCGGGTCGTCGAGCCGCTTGACGTGCGTCTCGGGGTCGTTCTCGTCGCCGCATCCGACGATGACCCCTGCGGAGAGCGCCATCGACGACGCGGTGGCGGCCCCCAGGAGGAGCGAGCGAAGGAGCGGCAGGATGCTGCGTGCTGAGCGGGACATGGTGTTTCCTCCGGGACCTCGGTGATGCTGCCGGCCTGACCTCGCCGTCGCACGGTGCGCTTCAGGGGAGGCGGTCAGCGGCTAGCCTTCGTTAGCCTGAGGGGACGAAAGTGGACAAAAACAGCGCGCGGCAGGGGGCGCGGCCCCCCTTCGGCCACGACGTGGCGCCGCTCCGCCATGGAAACGGCGAAGCCGACGCTATTCGCCGTCAGAGAACGTGTCAACGCGAGCGCGGCGCCGAGACGAGCCGGCGGATCCCCGTGGCGAAGAGCCGGTCGGGGATGACACGGCGCAGCGCGACGAGCGCCCGTGCGTCCCGGCCGACGAGGGTCCGGAAAGGCGGCGATGCGTCGTCGATGAGGCGGAGGATCGCCGCCGCGACCGGGGCGGGCGGCGGCGCCTTGGCGGCGTCCTTCAGGACGATCTGCTCGATCGCCCTGGTCATCGCGCCGTAAGGGCCGTCGAGCGAGACGTGGGCGCCGCGCCGCTGGTTTTCGTAGAAAATTTCGGTCTTGAAGGTGCCGGGCTCGACGAGGCAGACGTGGACGCCGAACGGGGCGACCTCCCAGCGCAGCGCCTCGCTGAACCCCTCGACGGCGTGCTTCGTGGCCGCGTAGGCGCTCACGCCGGGGAGGCCGACGAGCCCGGAGATGCTCGAGACGTTGATGATGCGGCCGCGCCCCGCGCCGCGCATCGCCGGCAGCACCGCGCGCGTCACGGCCATCAGCCCGAAGACGTTGGTCTCGAACTGCGCCCGGACGTCGCTGTCCGCCTGCTCCTCGAAGGCGCCGCCGACCGCGATGCCGGCGTTGTTGATGAGGGCGTAGACGGGGCCGTGCTTCTGAAGGATCTCCCGGACCCTCTCGGGCGCGCTCGCCGCGGCGACGTCGAGCTGCTCGATCTCGAGCGTGACGCCCCGCGCCCCGGCGGCGGCGAGGAGCGCGCTGGCCTTCTCGGGGCGGCGCATCGTGGCGATGACCCGGTGGCCCGCCGCCGCGCATGCGACCGCCGTCGCGAGGCCGATGCCGCTGGAGGAGCCGGTGACGAGGACGAGGTGACCCATGGCGAAGGGGCGCGAGTATAGGCGAAGCGCGGCGCAGGGCGCGCGGCATGTGCGGCACGTGCGGCACGTCGAAGCGCGGCCGCCGCGCCGCCGGGGCAGGCGTTCAGCCGATGATCATCGCCTCGCTGAGGAGCCGGCCCTCCCTGAAGCGCCGCAGGTTCCAGCGATCGAACAGGGGGAGGGAGGCGCCCTCGGCGATGTGCTGCGCGAGGAGCTTGCCCATGACGGGCGCGATCATGAAGCCGTGGCCCATGAAACCGGAGGCCTGGTAGAAGTGCTCGACCTCGTCGACCCCGCCCACGATCGGGTTCTGATCTGGGGTGAGGTCGTAACAGCCGGCCCACTGCCGCAGCACCTTGACGCTGCCGAGGAGGGGGCACGCGGCGACGAGCGCCCGCGCGTACAGGGCGAGGAACTTGTGGCTCGACCCCATGTCGAGGCCGTCGGGGACGTCCTCGTTGGAGATGCCGCCCACGATCTCGCCGCGCATCGACTGGGAAAAATAGAGGCCGTTCGAGAGATCCGCGACGAGCGGGCCGAGCCAGGGCTTGAGCGGCTCGGTCGAGCAGATCTCGTGGCGGTGCGGGTGGTTGGGCAGCTCCACGCCGAGCATGCGCGCGATCTCGGGGCTCCACGCGCCGGCGGCGTTGACGACCCGGTGCGTCCGGATCTCGCCGCGGTCGGTGACCACGGCGTCGATCCGCGCGCCCTGCGTGCGGAAGCCGAGGACGTTCGTGAAGGTGGCGATGTCGACGCCGAGCTTCTGCGCGCGCTCGGCGTAGCCCCAGACGAACGGCCAGGGGAACACGACGCCGTCGTCGGGGTTGTAGCTCGCCGCGACGACGCCGTCGGTCGAGAGCTGCGGCACGATCGCGCGCGCCTCGTTGGCGGTGAGCATCCGCGTCCCGAGGCCGCACGCGTTCTGCACGGCGACGCTCTTCTCGAGCGTCCGGCGGCCCGCCTCGCTGCGCACGAGGAAGAGGTAACCGCCTTGCCGGAACCAGATGTTGATCTTCATCTCGCGGGCGAAATCCCGGCAGATGCGGATGCTCTCCTGCATGAGCCGGATGTTCCCCTCGCTCGAGAACTGCGCCCGCACCCCGCCGCCGTTGCGCCCGCTGGCGCCGCCGCAGAGGTAGCTCCGGTCGACGACGACGACGTCGGTGATGCCGTGGTGCCGCGCGAGGTTGTAGGCGATCGCGAGGCCCATGATCCCCGCGCCGATGATGACGATCTCGGCCTGCCCCCGCATCGCGCCTCAGCCGAGCTCCGACCTCGCCGCGGCGACGACGGCGGCCTGGAGGGCGCCGTTCGAGGCGATGATGCCGCGGCCGAGCTTGAGCCCGGGGCCGGTGTAGTCGATGGGCGCGCCCGAGAGGTCGGTGAAGCTGCCGCCCGCCCCGAGGAGCACGGCCTCGGGCGCGCAGCTGTCCCAGAGCTTGGCGCCGCCTCCGCCGTGCACGTAGAGGTCGACCTCGCCGGTCGCGATCCGGGCGATCTTCACGCCGACCGAGCCGCAGGGGACGACCTTCGAGATGCCGAGCCGCGCGAGGAGCGGCTCGAGCTCCTTCGGCCGGTGCGAGCGCGAGATGATGAGCGTCGCGTCGGCCGGAGAGCTCACGGCCGAGACCCGGAGCGGCCTGCGGCTGCCGTCCCTCGCCTCGAGGAAGGCGACGCTGCCCTCGCCGGCGCGGCCGGCCAGCGCCTCGCCCGTCGTGGGCATCACCACGACGCCCAGCGCCGCGCGGCCGCGGACCGCGAGCCCGATCATCACGGCGAACTCGCCGTTCCTGTCCGCGAACTCGCGCGTGCCGTCGAGCGGGTCGACGAAGAACACCCGCTCCTTCCGCAGGCGCGCGGCGAGCTCGTCTCCGGTCGGGACGCTCTCCTCGGCGAGGATCGCCTCGCCAGGGAACGCGGCCTCGAGCCTGCTGCAGATGAGCGCGTTCGCCTCGCGATCGGCGCGGGTCACCGGGTCGCCGGGGCCCTTCATCTCGACGGCGAACGGCGTCGCGTACACGTCCATCACGATCGCCGCCGCGGCGCGCGCGATGCGGACGATCTCGTCGAGCTCCCTGTCGTTCTGGTCCATCCTGCTCACCCCTCGATCCCGACCTGCTTGAGGCGCGCGGAGAGCTCCGTGAGCGCCGTGTCCTGGAGGTAGGGCGGCATGCCGGCCTCGCGGACGAGCTGGTCGAGCTGGGCGACCGAGCGGGGGCCGAGCACGGCGGACGAGACGACGCGGTTCGCGAGCACGAAGCGCAGGGCCGCCGAGCGGAGCGAGGTGACGGCGCCCGAGACCAGCGGCCTGAGCGCGTCGAGCTGGCGGATGCGGGTCTTGAGCTCGTCGCGGGTCCACCGCTGGTGGCGGTGATCGTCGAGGTAGAACTCGCGCTCGGGGCTCCACTGGCCGGCGAGCAGCCCGTGCGCGAGCACCGATCGGGCGAGGACGCCCGCGCCGGACTCGGAGACGTCGCTGGCGACGTCGTGGAGGTCGCCGGGGAGGAAGGCGTTGTAGGCGATCTCGATGACGTCGACCTCGTCGCGCAGCGCGGAGCGGGCGACGTCCGCGGAGCCGGCGCTCACGCCGTAGGCGCGGATCTTCCCGGCCTGCTTGAGGTCCTTCAGGAAGGCGAGGGCCTCCCCCGATTGCATCGCGGCCACGGTGGGGTTGTGGAGCAGGACGACGTCGACCACCTCGCGGGCGAGGCGCTCCTGCGACCGCTCGAACGCGGTGCGGAGGTGGGCCGGGTCGAACCGCTTCGTCGGGGGGTCGCCGTCGCGAACGGTGCCGATCTTGGTGACGACGTACGTCGTGCCGGCGTCCTTGAGCCGCCTGCCGAGGCAGCGCTCCATCTCGCCGCGGCAGTAGACGTCGGCGGTGTCGAAGAGGTCGATGCCGACCGCGAGCGCGCGATCGATGACGCGATCGATCTCGACGTCGGCGATGGGACCGTAGCCGTCGCCGGAGAGTCCCCAGGTGCCTAGGGCGAGCTCCGAGACCTGAAGGGTCGTCTTGCCGAGGGGGCGCTTCCTCACGGGCGGCGATCTACACCAGCGCCGGGAGGGCGCCACGAAATAGGGGCGGAGCTCCGTGTACGGCGCGCCGCGTCGCGCGCCGCGCGCCGTGCCCGGAGCGGCGGCGCTGCCCCCGGGGCGGGCGTCCCCCGTCGCGCCTCGGCGCGCGGTCGCAGGGCGCGTCCTCCGGGGCCTCATGCGCCGGCGCGGACCGTCGGGCCGCCACGTCCCTGCGCGCTCGGCCACGGAACGCTCCATGCCAGAGGAGCCAGGGAAGGGGAGTGATCCGGAAGCGCGCGGGGCGGCGCCGCCGAGGGCAGGGTCTTCAGGTGACATGTCGAGTCGAGCCCTGCCGGCGGCCGACGAAGGGGGCTGGAGAGTATGGCGAAAGGGCCTAATGAGGCATCGGCGGCCGAACCCGTCAGCAACCGGAGGTCACGGCCGCCCGCGGCGAGCACCTCTGCGCGGCGCGCGCTGGAGCTCGTCGCCGTCCGAGGCAAAGACGTGCTCGGTGTCCGCCACGTGCTCGCCGAGGGGCGCGCGCACATCGGCGACACGCCCGCGTCCATCGTGCGCGTGCCGTCGGGGGAGCTCGATAGAGCGGCCCCGGTCATCGCGGAGGTGATCGGCGCCCGCTACGTGCTGCACGTGCCGCGGCGGACGCGGGCGCGCCTCCACGGCGCCGACGGGCTCGCGCGCCTCTTGACGGGCCCGGCCGACATCGAGCTCCAGGAAGGAGACCGCGCCGTGCTCGTGATCGGGGCCGTCCAGATCCGCGCGCAGATCGTGCCCATCGAGATCATCTCACGCCTGGGTGCGTCCGGCCTGCGCTGGATCGGCCTCATCGGCGCCCTCTACCTCGTCGCGCTCGGCATCTGCGCTGCCCTCGCGCCGCGCGACCGTGCCCGCCTCGATGAGGGGTCGATCCGCCGCGCGGTCGGCGAGGCCGCGGCGCAGCTGTGGGCAGAGCACGCCCCTGTGCCATGACGCGAGGGCGCCGCGAACCGGCCGTCACCGGCGGATGATGCCCGCGCGTCATGGAGTGGTATTCTCTGCTCTCCATGCGATTCAAGATCGTTCCGCCCCTTCCGGTTCAACTCCTGCTCTGCCCGCTCGCTGTCCTCGGCTGTGGTGGCACGTCCGCCGAGCACGAAAACACGAGCAGCGAGCCACGGGACGGGATCCTGAGCCTGCCGTCCGGCTGGAACTCCATCGAGCCGGGCGGCGAGACGACGTGCTCGCGCGGTGATCCTTTCAAGTACTTCGTCCGTCCGGGCACCGTCAATCGCCTCATCGTCGAGTTCCGCGGCGGCGGAGCGTGCTGGGACGCAACCACGTGCTCGTTCGCGGGGGCGCTCTTCCAGGAGACGGTCGGCGAGGACGCCCTGACGACCGGGATCTACGATCACGAGAACCCGGACAACCCCTTCAAGGATTGGCACCATGTGTACATCCCCTATTGCACCGGGGACATCCACTGGGGCGACAACGTGGCCACGTATGGGGAGGGGGACCAGGCCGTCACCATCCAGCACAAGGGCGCCGTCAACGTCCGCGCGGCGCTCGGTTGGGTCTACGAGAACGTCCCCGCGCCAGAGAAGATCTTCGTGACGGGCTGCAGCGCGGGCGCGTATGGCGCCATCCTCTGGTCCGCGCACCTGCGAGAGCACTACAAGAGCGCGTCGGTCATCGAGTTCGCCGACAGCGGGGCAGGGATCATCACGGAGACGTTCTTCAGGGACAGCCTTCCTTCCTGGAAGCCCGAGGGCGCTTATCCCACATGGATACCTGGCCTCGACCCGGCCGAGCTCGCGCGGCTGTCGGTGCTCTACGAGAAGATCGGCGCCCATTACCCTGACATGCGCCTGTCGCAGTACAACACCGCCTATGATGAGGACCAGGCCTTCTTCTTCAGCGCGATGGGCGGCGGTGACGCCCTGGCGTGGTCAGACGCCATGAGGGCAGAGATCGCCGAAATCGAGGCATCGACGCCGAACTTCAGGTCGTTCCTTGCCGTCGGCACCGCGCACTGCATCCTCTGGCGGCCGGAATTTTACACCATCGAGTCGCATGGAGCGCGCCTCGTGCAGTGGCTCGACGGGCTCGCAAACGGTGCGCCGCCGCCGAGCGTCGCGTGCGACGCTTGCGGCTCGCCTTGAGCGTCGCCCGGGGGCGGGCGGCGCGGCGGCCGGGGCACCGAGGGGCGGGTGCGCGCCCGTAGGCGCCGAGGGGAGCGTGCGCAAGAAGGCGCGCGCCGGGGGCGTGGTAGGCCGCTCAGGCGTGCGCCGTTGCGGCGCCTGTTGACGCGCAGCCAGAGCTCTAGATTATGTCCGCCCCGAACGCGGGCGCGTGGGCGCATCCGCGGCGGCCCCGGAGGAAGAGCTCCGGGGGGAGACAGAGGGATCATGCGCACGCTTTGTATCGATATCGGCGGAACGGGGATCAAGGCCACCATCCTCGACGAGCAGGGGACTCCGATGACGGATCCCGTGCGCGTGCCGACGCCCCAGCCGGCCTCGCCGGACCCCATCCTCGACCTCATCGAGGAGATCGCCCGCGCGCAGGGGGAGTTCGATCGCGTCTCGATCGGCTTCCCCGGCGTGGTGATGGAGAACGTGACCAAGACGGCGCCGCACCTCGACAACGAGAAGTGGAAGGGCTACCCGCTCGGCGAGGCCGTCGAGCGCCGCCTTGGCAAGCCTGTCCGCGTCGCCAACGACGCGGGCATTCAGGGGCTCGCCGTCATCGAGGGCAAGGGGCTCGAGATGGTGCTCACCTTCGGCACGGGGCTCGGCTGCGCCCTGTACATCGACGGCCGGTACGTGCCGAACCTCGAGCTCGGGCACCACCCGTATGGAAAGAGGGACCTGAAGTACGAGGACCGCGTGTTCGACGCCGAGTGCAAGCGCATCGGCCCGAAGCGCTGGAACAAGCGTGTGCGCAAGATGATCGAGCAGGTCGAGCCGATCTTCAATTACCGCAAGCTCTACCTCGGCGGCGGCAACGCGCGCCTGCTCGACGCCTCGCGGCTGCCCGAGAACGTCGTCGTGGTGGACAACGTCGCTGGCCTGCTCGGCGGAATCAAGCTCTGGGCCTAGAGCGACGGTCACCCGCTTCGGATACGGGCCCACCTCGACGTTTTCGGTGCTCAGCGCACCGGAGTGCGCTTGCGCGCCGAAAACGCCGATCTGGGCCCGTCTCCTGTGCGGGAGACCGCCGCTCTGATCGGCATGGTGCAGAGGCGGGCGGAAGCCGCTGTAGCCAAGGGCGGCCGCGCGCCCGTGCGCTGGCGGGGAGGCCGGCCTGGGGCGGGCGTCGGTCGCGCCGGTTCCCAAGCGGGCGTGACCGTCGTACCCTGGCCCGATGAATTCGCCCGACGCACCGAAGCCCGACGCACCGCCCGCGGCCAATGCAGCGGCGGACGCTGATCTCGATCCTTTTCGCCTCCAGTCGCCGGAGACCCTCGCGAACCCGTACCCCGTGTACGCCAGGTTGCGCGAGGAAGCGCCCGTGTACTTCAGCGCGGCTTACAACGGCTGGCTCATCACCCGCTACGACCAGGTTGCGGCGGGCTTCCGTGACCCGCGCCTCTCGGCGAAGCGCTCCAGCGCCTTCGTGACGAAGCTGCCTGATGAGGTGCGGCAGCGGCTGGAGCCCTTGCGCCGCAACCTGGCGTCGTGGGCCTTGCTGCTCGACCCGCCGGAGCACACGCGCATCCGCTCGCTGATCAACAAGGCGTTCGTGCCGCGGCTCGTCGAGGGGTTGCGCTCCCGGGTGGAGACGCTGGTCAACGAGCTGCTCGACGCGGTCGCCCCGACGGGCCGGATGGACGTCCTCCGCGATCTCGGCGACCTCTTGCCGCTGCTCGTGATCGGCGAGGTGCTCGGTGTCCCCGTCGAGGACCGGCACCGGCTGAAGGGCTGGTCCAACGCGCTCAGCGGCTTCCTTGGCGCGGGCCGGCCGACGCTGGAGATCGCGGGCGGCGCGCTGAGCGCCGTGGCCGAGCTGGAGGACTATTTCCGCGGCGTGATCGCGGCTCGGCGGCAGAGCCCCGGCAACGACCTGCTCAGCCAGCTCATCATCGCGGAGGAGCAGGGCACGATCCTCGGCGAGCAGGAGCTGCTCTCGACATGTTGCATGTTGCTCTTCGGCGGCCACGAGACGACGAAGAACCTCATCGGCAATGGCCTGCTCGCGCTCCTCCGCCACCGCTCCGAGCGCGATGCCCTGCGCGGCACCCCGTCCCTGATCGGCCCGGCGGTGGAGGAGCTGCTCCGATACGACTCTCCGGTGCAATGGATGAGCCGCGTCGCGCTCGACGACATCGAGCTCGACGGCGTGCGGATCCCGAAGGGCGATCGCGCCTTCCTCGTGCTCGGCGCGGCGAACCGCGATCCCGCGCAGTTCCCCGACCCCGATCGGCTCGATTTCCGCCGCACCGACATCCGTCACATCTCGCTCGGCGTGGGCGTTCATTACTGCGCCGGCTCCGCGCTCGCCCGGGTCGAGGCCCAAGCTGCCATCTCCACGTTCCTCCGGCGTTTCCCCGACGCCGAGCTATCCCCTGGCCCGCTGACCTGGCGCATGAACCCCGGCATGCGCGGCCTCACCGCCATCCCGATAGAGCTAGGCCCCCAGAGCTCCGCCTCCTGACCCCTGTCAAACCATCGTCATCCAACCCGCCCGTTCCACCCTGGAGCCGCCGGGGAGAGGGGAGGGGGCGCGCGGGGGTGAGAGGGGGAAGGGCCCCGCGGATCCGAGCGCCGGCCTGCTCCGCAGCCAGTCGCCCCCAGATCTTCCTCTCCCGTACAGCCGGCCATAGCCACCACAAGGCGCGAGTCCGCGGGAAGGGCCCCCTCACCCCCGCGCGCCCCCTCCCCTCTCCCCGGCGGCCGTTGCGCCCTGGTCCTGGTTCTAGTTGTTGAGCCGCATCCCCGGCGCCAGCTGCCCAGGCAGCGCCACCGCCGCCGCCTCCAGCCCCGCGACCGGATACGCGCAGTAGTCCGCCGCATAATACGCGCTCGGCCGGTGGTTCCCGCTGCTCCCGACCCCACCGAACGGCGCCGCGCTCGACGCCCCCGTCAGCGGTTTGTTCCAGTTGACGATCCCCGCCCGGGATTCCCGCCAGAACCGCTCATAGAGCTCCCTGCGATCCGAGATCAACCCGGCCGCGAGCCCATAACGCGTGCGGTTGGCCAGCGAGAGCGCCTCATCGAAGCTCTCGTAGCGCTGCACCTGCACGAGCGGCCCGAAATGCTCCTCGTCCGGGAGCTCCTTGATCGCCGACACATCGAGGATGCCGGGCGAGAGCAGCGCGGTCCCCTCCTCGATCCGGCGCATCTCCAGCAGCACCTCGCCGCCGAGCGAGACCAGCCGCGCCTGCGCCGCGAGCAGCTGATCCGCCGCCGCGAGCGAGATCACCGCGCCCATGAAGGGCTGCTCTGCGTCGTCGTACCTGCCCACCTTGAGCTGGGACGCCGCGTCGACCAGGCGCGCCAACAGCGCGTCGCCCTCTGGCGTCGCCGGCACGAGCAGCCGCCGCGCGCACGTACACCGCTGGCCCGCCGAGATGAAGGACGACTGAAGGATATGGTGTATCGCCGCCTCGGTGTTCGCGACGTCCTGGACGATGAGCGGGTTGTTGCCGCCCATCTCCAGGGCGAGGATCTTCTCCGGTTGACCTGCCAGCTGCCGGTGCAGCGCGGAGCCCGTGCCGGAGCTGCCCGTGAAGAAGAGGCCGTCGATGCCCGGGTGACCGGCGAGCGCAACGCCGGTGCGCCTCCCCCCCTGGACCAGGTTGAGCACCCCGGCCGGGATGCCCGCCTCCTGCCAGAGCCGCGCTGTCTCCTCCGCGACCCTCGGCGTGAGCTCCGAGGGCTTGAACACAACGCAATTGCCCGCGATCAAGGCCGGGACGATGTGGCCGTTCGGCAGGTGGCCCGGGAAGTTGTACGGCCCGAGCACAGCGACCACGCCGTGCGGCCGGTGCCGCACCACGGCCGTCGCGTCGCCCGCCTCGGCCTGACGCTCGCCCGTCCGCTCACGCCAGGCCATCAGCGACACGTCGATCTTGCCGATCATCGTCTGGACCTCGGTGAGCGCCTCCCAGCGCGGCTTGCCCGTCTCCAGCCCGATCACGTCCGCGAGCCGGGCCTTGTGCTCGCCCAGGAGACCGGCGAACCGCTTCACCAGCGCCGCCCGCTCCTCCAGGCCGCGATCGCGCCACGCAGCGAACGCGCCGCGCGCCGCCGCCACGGCCGCGTCGACCTGCTCCTCGCTCGCGGCGCGCCCCTCGAAGACGATCGCCTGCGTCACGGGGTTCCGGCTCGCGAACGGCTCGCCCGCGCCGGTCACCCAGCTGCCGTCGATGAAATGGGTCGACATGGTCACCTCTCTGTCGCGGAGCTCCCCCCGCGGAACACCACACGGGCTCAGCGGTCCGTCCAGCGAGTATGGTTTGCGTCCACCTCGCTCCGCCAGTGTGCATCGTACCAGAGGCCGGCGCCCCCAGGGCTCGCGCGCCCCCGGACGGAACATCGCGCCGGCGACCGCCCAGGAAAGATGGGGCCGCTCGCCGAGCTCGCCAGGGCTTCGCTGCGTCCGGGGGGGACCACAACATCATGTGTTCTGGTGCGACTGAGCCCCAACCAGATGGGGTCCGCTCGGTCAGTGGCTCTCTTGGTGAGAATCCAGGAGCCGAGATCTCAATGCGCTTCCTGCTCGATCTTTCTGAGTTCGCTTGTGGCGAGCGCGCGACATTCACGGGAATGCACCGTGGCGAACAGGTGTGCTGAGCGTGTTTGCGCTTTGGATCACGCTCCGGGCGCACTGCAGCAGGGCGCTCTCCACGCCCGGTGACACCAAGTCTTGACGGTCCTGTGGCTGGCGTGGAGACGTGCTCATGTCAGTTTTCCCGCCGATGCATCACACGGTGGCTATCTCAGACATCCATCTATGTGAGCTCGAGCCGTCCGACGGTCTCTGGATGCGCTATCGGCAGGCGCCGTACTCCCCGGACGGGGAGATTGCGGCGATGCTCGACGCGCTCCGGGGAGAGGTCCGGAGGGGGGCGGGCGGCTCCGGGGGGCTCGGCGCGGAGCGCGACGAGCTAACGCTGGTCCTGAACGGCGACATCTTCGACCTGGATGCGCCTCGGGTGATCGGCAACGAGAGCGTGGTCCACGACCTGCCGCGCACGGCCGAGCACGCCGTGCCGGCGATGGAGGCCATCCTGCGCGATCACCCGGTGTTCGTCGCGGCGGTCGGCCGGATCGTCGCGGACGGGCACACCGCGGTCTTCGTGGCGGGCAACCACGACATCCAGCTCACGCTGCCCGAGGTGCGCGAGGCGGTGCAGCGGAGCGTCGTGGACGCGGCCATGCACGAGCTCTCCACCCGGGAGGGTGGCCTCCCCGCGGGCTCGACCGAGGACCTCCGCGCGGCGCTCGCGGCGCGGGTGGCCTTCCGCGCCTGGTTCCACCGCACGCACGACGGCGTCATCATCGAGCACGGCAATCAGTACGACTCGTACTGCTGTTATCGCTACCCGATGGCGCCGTTCGGCCGGAATCTGGGGGAGATCCAGCCGACGATGGGCTCGCTCGTGAGCCGCCTGCTCGTGTCGCGCATGGGGTACTTCAACCCGCACGTCGACTCGTCGTTCATGCTCTCCGGCTTCGGCTATCTCTCTCACTGGATGCGGTACTACCTGTTCACTGGCCGCTCCCTCGTCTTCGCCTTCGGCGTGGGCGCGCTGCGCACGATGATCGAGCTCGTGCGCCGGCGTGACCCGAGCCGCCGGGCGCTCCGGCGTGCGGACCTCGCCGCGGCCGCCCGTGAGACGGGCGCGCCTTTCCCCGCCGTGGTCAAGCACGCGCGGCTGTTCGCGCGGCCGGCCGAGGACTGCCTCGGCCGTGTGGCCCGCGAGCTCTGGCTGGATCGCCTCGGGCTCGCGGCGATCGGGATCCTCGCGGCGCTCGCGTGCCTGTGCTGGATGCCGGGAGGGCTCGCGGCGGCGGCGCTGCTCGCGCCGACGCTCCTCGTCGCGTATGAGTGCGCGGTCCCGAAGCCCACGCTCGACGCGGTCTGGCAGGGCGTGAACCGTGCGGCGCGGTCCGTGGCCGGGGCGCACGGCGCCAAGGCCGTGATCTTCGGGCACACCCACAACCCGGAGGGGAGCTGGGAAGACGGAGTGTTCTTCGGGAACACCGGCTCCTGGTCCGCGGCGTTCGAGGACATCGCGTGCACGCAGCCCGTCTTCGAGGCGCGCCCCCTCGTCTGGTTGCGGTCCGAGGACGACGCGGGTCCCGAGGCGCCCCTCTCGGGCGGCCTCGTGATGTGGAAGGACGAGCGGTTCCAGCCCTGGAGAGCCGACGCGAGGCCGTCCGTGCCCAAGAAGGCCGAGATGGCCAAGCGCCCGCGCCCCGCGCTGCGTCCGCGCCCCGCGCTTCGGCCCCAGGCGACGGCCGCGCTGCGCAGCTAGGCTGCCGGCGCCCATCGCTCTGGACGCACCTTCGGCGGGCCCGCCGAGCCCGGCCGAGGTCGAGGGCTGATCAAGGCGTGCTCGCCGCGGTGCGTGCGAGAGATACGGCGTGGCGGCGGCCGGGTGGCCTGCGTCGTGCTTCGCTCCGCGCGGAGCAAGCACCATGCGATTGACGTACGAGCAGGATGTGCGGGGGCACTCGGTGGTTGACGCCCAGGGGAGCGTCATCGGCGAGGTGGAGCAGCTCTACCTCGACAGCGACTCGTTCAAGCTCGCCGGGGTGCGGGTCAAGCTCCGCTCCGAGGTGGCCGACGCCCTCGGCGTCCAGCGCAGCCTCCTCCACGCGGGGTTCCTCGATGTGCCGGCCGAGGCCATCCAGAGCCTGGGACAGGCCGTCGTGCTGCGCACCGAGGCGCGCAGCCTGTTGATGCCAACCTGAGGCGGCGGCGCCCGAGCTCGCCCGTTGTTGCGCGAGGTCGTGCCGAACTGCCCGGCCCCCGTGGAGGGGGTTCGTCGCTCCGGGTCGCCATTCACGACGAGGTGGGCCTCGACACGCTTCGCGGTCTCGGGCATCGTCGAGGCCGACCATGGCGCCGCTCCCTGACCCTCATGCTCCCGCGCCGGGGCAGCTATCTTGCCGGCGCGCTCCTGATGGCTGCTCCGCGGTCCCTGGCGGGCCGCGCGTGGCTCATGTTCGCGAATGACATGATTCTTGCGAGACCGGAATGAACCTCTTGTTTGAGATTTGTCTGGTCGTGAGCGTGGTGCTGCTGGGCTTGCTGGCAGGAGCGCTCTGGGCTGAAGGCGCCTTGCTGGTGCCCTACTGGAAGACCCTGAACGCTGAAGAGTTCTATCGTCTGCATCCCCAGTACGCGCCGCGCCTGTTTCGCTTCTTTGCGCCCATCACGGCGGTGACTCCTGCCGCCGCGCTGGTCGCTGCCGTCTTTGCCTGGTTGGCTGCCAGCAGGGCTGTGTGGGTGTCGACGGTGGTTGCTGTGCTGGCGAATTCGCTGGTCGCGATCTATTTCAGTTATTTCAAGCGCGCCAACGACGCCTTTGCGCAGGCGACCATCGACCCCAAGGACCTGCCGGTGGAGCTTGAGCGCTGGGGTGACTGGCACAGGCTGCGGGTTGCGATCTGCATGCTGGCATTCTTCGGAAGCGTCGTTGCGCTCTATCTTTCCTGAGCGAGCCGTCTGTCGGCTTGTCCCGCGCGTCTCGAGCACCAGCAGGTCGCCAAGAGCGGTGCGTCGACGTCCCCTGTTTGCCCGAGAGCAGGTTCGGCCGAGCCATCAACTAGATGACAAGGCGTTGGAGCCGAATCACGCGGTCTCGATGCACAAGTGCATGGTGGCATCCACATGACGGAGCCCGATCACCGGCTGACGACGCGCGAGTGAACGGAGCTCCTGGCAGGCGCGCGCCGGCTCAAGCCGAGACCGCTCTCGTTGGCCCCATTCACAGGCCTTCGCGTGCGGCCGAGGCGTCGAGGCGCACGTCAGGTCAACCCGCCGGCATCAAACACCGGAAGCCGAGGCCGTTGTGCCGGTACCAGGCCCACTCCCCAAAACGGAAGCGCGCGGCCAGGAAACCAGGGCTGCGCGCCCAGGAGCCACCTCGAACGACCCGCACGACATCGCTGGTGCCCATGTCCGTGTCTGTCGCCGTGTCAATGTGGGCACCCTCCTGCGTGAAGGCTCGTCGCCTCGCCTGCACCTCGGAATCCCAGGCGTCGAGGCACCACTCCCACACATTGCCTGACTGGTCGAGCGTGCCCACCGGGCCAGCTCCTTTGGCGTATGCACCGACGCGCGTCGTGCAACCCACGTGCTCGTCGAAGTTGGCGAGATCCGGGGTCGGCTCCTCCAGTCCCCAAGGGAACTCTCGGCCCGTCCCCAGGGTGGCAGCGTATTCCCATTCCTCCTCCGATGGCAGCCGCACACCGGGGTTTCGCTGGCCGAGCCAGAGGCAAAACATCTCCGCCTCGTACCAGGTCACGTTGACCACGGGATGTTGGTCGAGCTCGCAGGATGGAATCCGGTCTACGAACTCGCGCTCGATGCGGTGATCCGGATCGAACCGCTCGTAGAGCGCATTCGTCACGGGCACGCGCCCGATCTTGAATGGCGGCCCTAGCCCCGTCACCTCGCACCAGCAGGGCAGGCGCACGCCGTTCGGCAGCTCCACGAGCTCCAGCCCCAGATCCGGCGGCTCTGCGAGATGATCGAAGAAGCACGAGAGCTCCGCCCTGGCGGCTGCAGCGATCGCGGGACCGGGCGCCTTCTGGGCGATGGACTCCAGGGCTTCGCGAACGAAGAAGAGGTCCGCGCCGTGGGTCGTCGCTCGTCGGATCTGGCGCAACAAGCCGACACCGTCGCGGGTCGGCCCGAGGCGCTCCGCGAGCTCGCGGATGACATCGCGCCGCTTCTCCCACGCGTCGCGGGCCGCCTCTAGCCCCACGAGCTCGAGCAGCGTCTCTGGCCTCACGGCGCCGTCGCCGGCCGAGCCCAGCGCACGGATCGCGAGGTCCGGGTTCACATCGGCGAGATCGCGGAGGAGCCGCTCTTCCTCGCCTCGCTCACCGGAAAGAAGCGCGAACGTCTCGGCCCACTGCCCGAGCGCAGCGGAGTCGCGCCCGAGCTGCCGCGCGAGCGCCTGCCACGCTGGCGGGCCCGCGCTGTGCAGCGCCGCTGCGGCGAGGCGCTCCTGCAGCGCGCGGTGCTGGAACCGCCACCTCGACCGGCCAGCGTCGACCGGGACCATCATCCCGGTCGCCTGCGCCACGTCTCCAAGCAGCGCCTCGGGATCGTCCCACGCGGGCCGCACCTTCGCGAGCCGAGAGAACGCGTCGCTCGCGCGCAGAGCGTCGAGGACGCACTCGAGCTCATATGGCCCTGCGCCGAGCCGGAGCAGGTCGAGCGCGACCTGTTCCAGCGTCTGCCGGACGCGGGACCTCTCGCGCAGCGGCGGTGCAGTCGGCGACGCGCGGGGCCTGCCGCGGAGCAGGTGATCGATCGCTTCGCCGAGGAGCTGCGCGCGGCGTGCGGGTAGCTCGATCGGCGCGCCGGTGCGGAGCGGTTCCAGCGCGACGAGCGCCATCAGCGTGAGCAGGAATGGATTGCCGGCGAGCGCCCGGAGGCTCTGTTGCGACTGGATGGCTGCTGTGATGCGATCGATCTGCGCCGCGCTGATCTCGCGGGAGGATAGCCAGTGGTCGAGCAGGAGGCGCTGAGCTGCCGCGGTGAGCGGGAGCAGCTCGAGCGCCGCGAACTGGGCCGCGGGCATCTGATAACCGAACGGGCGCGACGTCACCACCACGCGGCAGCCGGCGTCGAGCCACGCGCGCTCGCCCGCGATGCGGCGCACGTGGGCGAGCAGCGCGTCGAGGCGATCGCCCGGCACCTCGTCGAGCCCATCCAGAAGGAAGAGCACCCGGCCCGCGGCCGCCTGCTCCGCGAGCGCCGCGCCGGTACCTGCCGGGAGCCCAAGGCGCCCGCGCGTCCGCTCGACGTACTCGATCAGCCCCTCGCCCGACGCGTCCAGCTCGGCGAGCCGGATGAGCACCGGAATGGCGGCTGCCCCCGGATCGCGGCCCGCTTCGAGCTCGCCGCGGCTCCGTTCCGCGCGCACCAGCGCGAGGTGCTTGAGCAGCGTCGATTTGCCGCTTCCCGGCTCGCCGAGCACGCTGAAGCAACGCGGCGCCGGCAGGTCGAGGAAGCGCTCGAGCGTCTGCGGCTTCCCTTCGAGCGGCATGCGGTCCGCGCGCTCGATATACCGGCGGTCGGCGATGCGGAGCTCGACGTACACCTCCTCGAGGAGGCGCAGCGCGGCGCCCTCCTGGTCCACGCCCAGCGGTTGATGACGGATGTCTTTCTCGAGGGCCGCGAGATAGCCGACAGGCGCGTCGCGCCGCGCGCTTCCGGCGACACGCTCACCGGCACCCGTCGAAGCCGGGCGGTCCGCCTGCTCCGTCGGCGCGGCGGCAATCCCTGAAATCGTGTCCTCCAGCCCGTCGAGGTGACGCGAGCCCGGCCCACAAGCTGCGCGAATTGTCGGATCGGCGCCCGGCGCCCCCGGATCGCGGAGCAGGCTCCGGAGCGCGTCGAACGCGGCGCCCGCCTCGGCGAAGCGGGCCTGCGGGGACGGCGTGACGCAGCGGGTAAACCACGCGTCGAACCCCGGCGGCAGGAGCGCGGCGCGCCCGCTCCTCGTGGCGCAGGCGGACGGGGGAGGCATGGACGCCTCACGGCTTACCTCGATCAGGTGCCTCAGGAGCGCTCGATCCTCGAGCGACCAGTATGTGGTTCCGGTTAGCACCCAGAAGGTGAGCAATCCGAGCGCCCAGACGTCGGTGGAAGGGGTGATGGGCGCTCCCGTGAGCTGCTCAGGAGCCATCCACAGCGGGCTGCCGACGAGCGTGCCCGTCAGCCGGGCCTCTTCGATAACCTTGGCCACACCGAAGTCGAGCAGCTTGACGAGCAGAGACTCACCCTGCCGCTTCGATGCGGCGATGAAGATGTTCTCGGGCTTGACGTCACGATGAACGACGCCCTCGGCGTGCGCCGCCGCGAGCGCGTGCGCGACCTGCGCCAGTATATCCGCAGCGCGGGCGTGAGAAAGCGGCCCCGCGCGGCACACGTGCTCTGCCAGAGTCTCACCCTGGAGCAGTTCCATCACGAGCCATGGAGTCCCCTCCGCGACGCCGGCGTCGATGACGTCGACCACATGATCGCTCGAGATGCGGTGGCCGATCCGGGCCTCCTGCTGGAAGAGGCGGACGAGGCGCTCGTCGCCGCAGAGCTCCCGCCGGAGGATCTTGAGAGCTCGCTGCGCCCCCGTCGTGATGTGCTCGACGACGTAGACGGCGCCCATCCCTCCTCCCCCGAGCGGCCGCAGGACACGGTAGCTGCTTGCGAACACGGCCCCTGCCTCCGGGAACACTGCTGGACCCATGGGAGGCGATATTACCCGAACCCGCCCCGCACCGCCTCGCGGAGTACCCACGCCACCTGCCAAGCCCGGCGTC
This sequence comes from Sorangium sp. So ce726, assembly GCF_051521405.1. Classification (NCBI taxonomy): domain Bacteria; kingdom Pseudomonadati; phylum Myxococcota; order Polyangiales; family Polyangiaceae; genus Sorangium; species Sorangium sp. So ce726. Next base: position 935,341 of record NZ_CP150349.1, read on the forward strand.
GCGCCCGCTCCTCGACGCGACGCCCGACGTCGCGCCCCTCCCGCCGGGGGCGGCATCACAAGCCATCCGCCTTCGGCGGGTGAGCTGAGCCCGGGCGAGCGGCCGCGACGGCGCGCGCCGTGTGAGTCCTCGCGACCCGCGTGGGCGGAGGGTTCACTCCACTACCGCCGGCGCCTCAGCCCAGCACCGCCCCGTAGAAGTCGCGCGGATCCATCTGCTCGGGGAAGACCGAACAGCCGCCGTCGTTGATCTCGATCACCGTGGTTCCACCGCGCTCGAGCCGGGCCACGTCCGCCGTGAAGAACGGGGAGCCGATGACCTGCCCGAGATGGGCGAATTGGCCCGGATCCTCGAGCGTCGAGTCCACGTCGTAATAGGGCGCGTGCGCCACCAGCCGCCCCTCCCAGAACACGAGGCGGTGCTCGTCGGTCACGCGGCGCTGGCCGGGCGCCCAGCCGGGCAGCGTCGCGAGGTCGAGGTACTTTCTCACGACGAACCCCCGCTCGAAGCGGTCCCCGCGGAGCTCCAGGATCTTCTCGCACACCTCGGCGAAATCGTCGTACGTGGCGCCCTCGGGCACGAAACAGGCACGATGCCAGAGCTCCTTGACCGATTTCACGTGGTCCTTGACCACCCACGGCGGCGGCCCGAGCTCCAGGGCCGCCTCCCACGCTTCCCGGACGTCTTCGCCTTCGGTCCACCGCGTGGGCGCCGTCTTGTCGCCGAGCAGCGGGACGTAATTGGGCATGTACATCGCCTCGGCGAAGCTCTCCGGATCGACGACGAGCTCCTCGCCGCGGTCCTGCATGGCCTCGTACAGGCCCGTGTATTCTTCTTCACTCAACATCCACCCCCGGTAGAGCCACGTCCGGTACCGGGGCCTTGGCAGCCGGCGCAAAGCGCGCTCAGGCTCGCCATTCACGACGGGGTCGAGCGGGATCGCGTAAGACTCGATGCCGAGCTCCTCGGCGGCCAGCACGTCGATCTCGAAGCGATCATCGGCAAACTGAGGGACATGGGGTCTTCCGAAGAGGATGGTGACGTCGCTCATGGAGTCCTCCGGGGGCCGCCGCGCCTCGGTCCGGGTCGGCGCAGCGGGGCGGACAAGGTGGATCCACGTTCGCGAAGAACCAGTCTTGCGAAGAACGATCGCTTGCGAGAGGATAGACTCAATGGGGGCGAAAATCGGGCCTTACAGCGCCTGTCGGGTTGAGCCCGGCGCGCCCGGACGATAGAGTCGGCGCGGACCTCGGCCCTGGGGAGCTCCCCGGCGCGATCCGCGGAGTGGACGACGCATGAGCTTCAGCGAGCGCGAGCGGATGGCGCTGACGCAGCCCGCATGCGGCGCGCCCGACGCGATCGAGTCGGGCAGCGCGCCGCCGGCCGGCGCCGCGTCGGACGTCACGTTCAGGCTGCGCGAGACCCCGGGCGCCACGGCGCCCGAGCAGCCGCCCATCTCCGTCACGGCCCCCGAGCGCCTGTCCGCGGAGGAGCGCTACGAGGATCTCGGCTGCATCGGGCGCGGGGGCATGGGCGAGGTGCGCCGCGTGCGCGATCGCATCCTGGGGCGCGTGCTCGCGATGAAGATCCAGTCGTCCGATGCCCGCGACGCGACGCCCGATCGCGCCCGCTTCCTCGCCGAGGCGCGCCTGACCGCGGCGCTCCAGCACCCGGGGATCGTGCCGGTGCACGAGTGCGGCGAGCTCGCCGACGGGCGGCTGTGGTTCACGATGAAGGAGGTCCGCGGGCGCACGTTCGGCGAGGTGATCGCCGAGGCGTACGCGGCCGGCGGCGGGAGCCTCTCGCCCGTCGCGCTGCGGCGGGCGGTCGACACGTTCCTCCGCGTCTGCGAGGCCGTGGCGTACGCGCACAGCCGCGGCGTGATGCACCGCGACCTCAAGCCCGCCAACGTGATGATCGGCGAGTTCGGCGAGGTCCTGGTGATGGACTGGGGCCTCGCGCGGCCCGCCGCGCCGCTGCGCGGGTCGCCCGGGGCCGTGGGCGAGGCGGACGTGATCGAGGCGGCCCCGCTCACGCAGCCCGGCGAGGTGCTGGGCACGCTGCTCTACATGGCCCCGGAGCAGGCGCGAGGCGAGGGCGATCGCCTCGGCGCGGCGAGCGACGTCTACGCGCTCGGCGTCGTGCTCTATGAGGTCCTCGCCGGCCGCCACCCTTACGGCGGCCAGCCCGCGGCCATCTGGAGCGCGCTCCTCACCGGCGGGCTCAGGCCGGTCGAGGCGAGCGCCCCCCACGAGGTGCCCGCGGAGCTCGCGGCGATCTGCGCCCGCGCGATGGCGCTCGCCCCGGAGGCTCGCCACCCGGACGCGGCCGCGCTCGCGGCCGACGTCCGGAGCTGGCTCGACGGCGCGCGGCGGCGCGAGCGCGCGCTCGCGATCGTGGACAGGGCCCGCGCGATCCGGCCGGAGATCGAGGCGACGCGGGCGCGCGCCCGGGCGCTGCGCGACGAGGCGCGGGCGATCCTCGACGGCCTGAGCTCGTTCGATCCGGCCGAGCAGAAGGCGCGCGGGTGGAGGATCGAGGACGAGGCGGAGCGCCTGGAGCGGGAGGCGTCGCTCGGCCAGGTCGAGTGGATGCAGGTCCTCCGCTCGGCGCTGAACGAGGCGCCGGATCTCCGCGAGGCGCACGAGGCGCTGGCCGACCACTACGCCGAGGAGCTCGCCCTGGCCGAGGAGGCGCGGGATCCGCGGGGCGCGGCGCGCGCCGAGGCGCTCCTCCGGCAGCACGACCGCGGGCGCCATGCGGTGCTGCTCGCCGGCGACGGGGCGCTCACGCTGGCGACCGTGCCCGAGGGGGCGCAGGTCTCCCTCCACCGCTACGTCGAGCGCGACCGGAGGCTCGTGCCCGAGCTCGCGCGCGAGCTCGGCCCCACGCCCCTGCTCGCGGTGGCGCTCCCGCGCGGCAGCTACCTGCTCACGCTGCGCGCGCCGGGGCACCACGACGCGTGTTATCCCGTGCTCATCGAGCGCGGGCGGCGCTGGGACGGCGTCCGGCCAGGCGGGGAAGGGGCCCACCCGGTGCGCCTCCTTCGCCTCGGCGAGCTCGGCGAGGACGACCTCTACGTGCCGGCCGGCTGGTTCCTCGCCGGCGGCGATCCGGACGCGGGGGACAGCCTCCCGCGGACGCGGCTCTGGTGCGATGGCTTCATCGTCCGGAGGCACCCGGTCACCAATGCCGAGTACCTCACCTTCCTCAACGCGCTCGTCGCGAGCGGGCGGGAAGCCGAGGCCCTCGAGTGCTGCCCGCGCCTCTCGCTCGGCCGCGCCGCCTCGGGATCGAGCCCGGACTCGCTCCGGTTCGAGCGGGGAGACGACGGCCGTTTTCGGCTCGGGTGCATTCCGACCGACGTCCAGGAGGAGCCGCGGATGGCCGTCGCGTTCGTCCACTGGCGGGCGGCGATGCGTTATGCGGCGTGGTACGCCGCCGGGACGGGCGCGCCGTGGCGCCTCCTGAACGAGCTTGAATGGGAGAAGGCGGCGCGGGGCGCCGACGGCCGGTGCATGCCCTGGGGTGATTTCCTGGAGCCGACCTGGGGTTGCATGCTGGGCAGCCATGAGGGCGTCGCCGGCCGGCGGCCCGTCGACGACTTCCCGCAGGACGAGAGCCCTTATGGGCTGCGCGGCGCGGCGGGCAATGTGCGCGACTGGTGCATCAACGCGTGGAAGCGCGAGGGGGCGCGGACCGAAGCGGGGATCGTGCTGCTCGATCCCGCCGACGACGGCGACGCGGATTTCCGCGCGGCGCGGGGCGGCGCGTGGTCGACGTCGCCGAACCTCTGCCGCGCGGCGGGGCGCTTCGCGGGCAAGCCCGGGGATCGCTTCGGGGGGATCGGGTTCCGGCTGGCGCGCCCGGCGCCGGGGTGAGCGCCTCAGCGCTCCGCCGCCTGCACTGGAGGCCTGCCCGGGTGCGCTTGAGGCGGCGCCCCCGGGCGAAGCGTCAAGCGAGCGGGCCGCTCACGCGGGCCTCATCACGCCATGGTAATGGTACCAGGCGCTCTGAGGGTCGATGTCGCGCGGATCGCTCGACGGCGTATCCCCCACGAACACCTGCGTGAAGTTCACCTTGCTCGGGGTGTGCTGGAAGATGAGGCCGTTCTGGGGCCGCTCCATCTTGTACCAGATCGCGTTGCGCAGCTCGCCGGCGCTGCCGAGCTCCACGAGGAGGGCGATCCGGCGCCCGAGCGGCCCGTCGGGATCGACGGCCCAGTAGAGCGCGCTGGCCGGAGAGGTCGGCTGGTAGATGCCCTGAGTCCACTGCTGCCCCGACGCCTCCTGGCCCGTCGAGAGGACGCTGCCCCCGACGAGCCAGTCCCGGAACTCCTTGGGGTAGTCCGGCGTTCCCGGGCGGTTCGTGAACCCGAACGAGACCAGGGTGATCGCCCTCGACTTGAAGGGGCTGAGCCTCGACCAGTACTCGGTCTTCGCCGTGAATCCGCCGGGGGGCGTCACGCCCGTCACGGCCACCTGGAGGAGCGGGTTCCCGTTGCTCGTCTCGATGAAGCGGAGCTTCGAGTCGATGGGGATCTGCGTTCGGTCCGGCTGATCCGTCCCCTTGGGCAAGAGGTCTCCCCGCGTGACACCCAGCTCGCCCATGCTTGATACAGTGCTCATGGCTTGATGAACTCCTCGTCTCGTGTGTGAAACCTTGGAATGTTCGACGGCTTGTCCGGCGCGAGCGCGACATCCGGAGAGGCGGACCTCTCCGGGCGTGCGCTCGCGCCGGGGTTCACAGGAGACCCACGGTGATGGGCTGGAAGAAGACCTGGACGCCGGTCCTGGTCCCCGCCTCGCTGCCCTTCGTGTCGCCGACATAGTCGAGCAGGGAGACGAGGCTGCCGGTCGAGAACGCGAAGAGGTCGTGGGCGTGGTTCGTGTCGAGGTATTCGTGCTCGAAGTACGTGGGGCTGAGGATCCCGGTGATCTCTCGGGGCGCGGTGTAGAGGTGGAACCAGCCGGTCCCCTCGGCGCGCGTCCAGTCGCTCTTCGTCTCGATGGCGTCGATATGGACGGACGCCCAGACCTCGTTGCCATTGAAGACGTGGAGCTCCACTTCCAGAGTGGTGCGCGGCCCGTGCCCGCCGAAGTCGGCATCACCGCCGACGCGCGGCGGGATATAGAACGGCGTCTCTGCCTGAAACGTCGCCGCCGAGGAGAAGGCGACAGCGTTGCTGGCCGCCGACTGCTCGACCGCGTCCGGCGGGGCGAGATCCTCTGCGGCGGCCTCTTCAGCGGACGCCACGGCGCAACCAGCGAGCAACGAGAAGGACAGCGAAGCGAACAATGCACGCATGATGATGGAGCTCCCTTCGAGGTGTGCCTGCGCGCTCTCCTGCCGAGATAGCGGCGCTGCGCGCGGCGCTTGGCCTTTCAGCAGGCGTCATGCCACCGCGAGGAAACGAGGATTCAGGCCGGATCCGAGGAGCTGTCGCGTCCCGGCGCCGCAGGTCGGGTCACCCTCGCTCAACTTGAGCAAGACCTGCGCGAGCGGCGCTTGCGCGAGCGCCGCTCGGCGCATCCTCAACCAGCCTTCCCGAGCGTGGACCTCACCCCGTCGTCCGATGGGGTGCTCGTACTGTAGATTTTTACTCGTGCTGATGAGTGGGATCGGCGCTCGGCGGGTGAGCTCTGCATTGAAAGTGCGAGACAAGGTGTGATATGTGTTGACTATGAAGGTTGGGGGAACTCATCTCATCACAGTTGCCGCGCTTCTCGCCTGTGGGTGCGCCTCCTCTTCGCCGCCCTCGCCCTCGACACCGGGGAGCCTGGGGGGTGGTGCCCCGGCGGTGGCCGTCGCTCAGCCGGCGGCCCCGGCCGGGGACACCGCCGAGGCGAGCCCTGCCGGTCCCCGGAGCCGCCGCTATCCGCTCGAGGAGCTGCGCAGGGTGGCTCGCGTCGCGTCCGCGCGCTGCAAGAAGGCGAATGCGCCCTCGGACTCGGCGTGTCTCCTCACCGAGGCCACTCCATTCCTCAAATATCGGCCCGAGGACCCGGATTGCCGTTACGTGTCGGGGACCGCGCTGTCCGTCGCCGAGTGCTCCGATTTCGAGGAGGGCTGCCAGAGCGTGGACGCGAAGGATCTCGACCACCAGCTCGCGGCCCTGCAGAACGCCGGCAAGGACTGCAATCGCGAGCCGACCGACTCCGAGCGGGCAGAGCTGCTGAAGCTCCTCGGCTCGAAGTGAGGCCCTGCGCCGCCGGCGCGCGTCAGCGCGTGGCCTTGCCCTTGCGCGGCCGCGGGATGCCGTAGGCGCTCAGCCGGGCCACGAAGGTGCGGCGGGGCATGCCGAGGAGCGCCGCGGCCTGCGTCTGGTTCCCCGCGCACTGCTCCAGCGCATCGACGATCCGCCGCCGCTCGATCGCGTCGAGCTCGCTCCGCAGGCCGCCTGCGCCCTCGGCCGGGGGGGCGGTGCCGGCGGGCGCGGTGGCCTCGGCGGGCGCCGCCGCGGGGCGCGTCTCGGCGGGGGACGCCACGGGGCGCGTCTCGGCGGGCGCCGCCGCGGGGCGCGCTTCGGCGGGCGCGGCCGGTAGCGCAGCGGCGGCGTCGAGCAGGAGGTGCTCCGGGAGCAGCGTGTCCCCGCCGGAGAGCACGACCGCGCGCTCGATGACGTTGCGCAGCTCGCGGATGTTGCCGGGCCAGCCGTGCGCCTCCAGCGCGGCGAGCGTCTCGCGGGCGAACGCCGGCGCCGGGCGCCCGAGCGCGCCCGCGGTCCGATCGGCGAGCAAGCGAGCGAGCGGCGCGATCTCGGCGATGCGCGCCCGGAGCGGCGGGATCGTCAGCGCGATGCCGTTCAGCCGGAAGAACAGGTCCTCCCGGAAAGCGCCCCGCTTCACCTCGGCGGCCAGATCGCGGTTCGTCGCCGAGATGAAGCGCACGTCGATGGGCCGCGGGCTCAGCCCTCCGACGCGCATCACCTTCCGCTCCTCGAGCACGCGCAGGAGCTTCACCTGGATGCCGGGCGGCAGCTCGCCCACCTCGTCGAGCAGCACCGTGCCCTTCTCGGCGGTCTCCAGGAGGCCCTGCTTCGTCTGGACCGCGCTCGTGAACGCGCCCCGCTCGTGGCCGAACAGCTCGCTCTCGAGGAGCGACTCGGAGAGCGCCGCGCAGTTGAGCCGCACGAAGGGCCCCTGCGCGCGCGGCGAGCGCCGGTGGATGTGCTCGGCCAGCACCTCCTTGCCGGCGCCCGTCTCGCCGAGCAAGAGCACGGTGATCGGCGCGCCGGCCACGCGCTCGGCCAGCGCGTAGAGCCGCTCCATGGCCGGGTCGAGCACGATGGGCTGGCCCTGCCCCTGGCCCGGGGCTGCGCTCGCGGCGCCCTCGCGCGGCAGGATCACGATCAGCGTCGAGCCGAGGTTGACCGCGTCCCCGACCGAGAGCTCCATCGTCTTGCCCTGCTCGGGCTGGAGCTCGAGGAGCTTGGTCGTCGGCCCGGCGCTGCGCTCGCGGCGGAGGCGGGTCCCGTTCGCGCTCCCGAGGTCCTCGATCGCGATGGGCGGGCCGAGGTGGATGATCGCGTGCCGGCGCGAGACGGAGCTGTCGTCGATCGGGACGTCGTTCTCCGGCGACCGGCCGAGCGACACCCGGCCCTCGGCTGGCAGCGGGTGCCGCGTCACGCGGCCCCCGGCGAACACCGCGAGCTCCAGAGCGCCCTGCACATCGTTCCGGGTGGACTTCGCGGCGGCCACGGTTCTCTCCCTGTTCACTCCGCCTGGTTCTAGCTCGTTGCGCCGCCCCCGTCTGCTCACGTCTCGAGCCACGCGCGCGCCGGCTGGCGCGCCGTCATGGTCCCCGCGTGACCGCTGGACGGCGGGCGCCGGAGGAACCTCGCTGCGTTGCGGGCGATGAAGCGGGTATGGTACTTGTCGCTCCATGAGGCCTGGGGGGTCGTTGCTCGTCCTCGCCGGCGCGTGCGCGCTCCTCGCGAGCGCGTGTTCTGGAGCGCCGCAGCCCGCCGCGGGCCCGCGGGCCGCCGGCGCCGCGAGCGCTGAGCCCGCTCGCCCCCGGGTTCCCATGTATCCGGCGGCCGAGCTGGACCGGATGGCGCGCATCGCCGCCGCCCGCTGCAAGAAGGCGAACACACCGTCGGACGCGGCGTGTCTCTTCAAGAATGCCTCCACGTTCCTGAGGTACCCGCCCGGGGATCCCGATTGCCGCTATGTCGCGGGGACCGCGCTCTCGGTCGCCGAGTGCTCCGAGTTCGAGGAAGGATGCCTGAGCGTGGATCCCCAGGATCTCGTTCGCCAGCTCGATGTCCTGCAGAGCGCCGGGAAGGACTGCCAGCGCGAGCCGACCGACGCCGAGCGCGCCGAGGTGCTGCGGCGCGCTGGCGCGAAGTGATGCGCTGGCCCGACGCGAAGGGCAGCCTGAAGCGCTTCAGTCCAGCGTGCGAATGTCCCCGTCCTGCCACTTGGCAGCGTCGAACGTGAAGCTCTCGGTGAAGAGGTCTGCCGTGCTCACGGACTGTCCCTTGAGGAACCGGTCGACGAACTTGTTCCAGTACTCCGCCGCGAAGGTCCCCGCCTGAGCGCAGTGACCATGGGGGTGGGGAAGCCCAGATAGTCCTTGCCCCTGGCGGTCCCTGGAAGTTACAGACCTATCCCCTCGTAGGTCGCGCCGTCAGGCGTCATGCTCACGTGGGTCTCGGTGATCGTGGCCGCCAGCTTGTGCAAGAGGTTCGCCGGGGTGGTGAACGTGGCCGCGCAGAGCTTCCCTTCGGGGATGACGCCGATCGACGCAGGAGAGAAGTCGACCGTCGCGCCCGGCTGCGCGGTGAGGACCTTGTTGTACGAGGCAAAGGTGTTATCGCTGGCATCGCGGCAGGTGAACGTGCCCGTGATCGCCACGGCCTGATCCCCCGCGTTCAGGATCGTCACCTTCGCGCTGGCCTCGTAGGCGCTGCCAGGGAAGGGATACCGGTGCTTGACCAGCGGCGCGGCGAGCCCGTCGTAGTAGCCAAGGCAGTCCGCTCCGGCCACGGACACGCTGGTGCCCTCGTTCGCGACAGCGAGGATCGGGCCTGTGGAGGTGATCGTCGCCGAGCCGATCTTGCCCTCCATGAATCCGGCGGGGAATGTGCCCGCGTACGGAGAGGCGACGACGGTCTTGAGAGGAGGGACGGCCCTGGCGCTCCCGGTGAGCGCCGGCCTCACCGCGCCGTGCGTGTTCCTGTCACGCGCCGCTCGCCGCGGCGTCAACCGTGGTGTCGAGCGCGATCGCCTCGGTGCGGTCGACGTCGGCCGCGACGCTGGCGAGCTTCGCGCGGATGCCGCCCACCGCGTCGGCGCCGAGCGGCAGGCGGAGCGGCATCGGGTCGAGCCCGACCGCATCGATGATCGCGCGCGCCGCCTTCGCTGGATCGCCCGGCTGCGATCCGTCGGACCCGGCCGCGTACGCGCGCGTCGCGCCGACGGTGGGCGCGTAGGCGTCGAGCGCCGGCATGGACCGGAAGGCGCCCCCGAAGAGGCGCGTGCGGAACGCGCCCGGCTCGACGATGAGGACGCGGACGCCGAGCGGCGCGAGCTCGGCGGCCATGCACTCCGAGAGCCCTTCGAGCGCGTGCTTCGCGGCGCAATAGGCGCCGAAGCCGGGCCCCGTCGTGAGGCCGCCCATGCTCGTGATCTGGACGATCGCGCCGCTCTTGCGGCTGCGCATGTGCGGCAGCACCTCGCGGGTGAGCGCCACGGCGCCGAAGAACATCGCCTCCATCGCCGCGCGGAGCTCCTCGTCGCTGGTCTCCTCGACCGCGCCGACCAGGCTGTAGCCCGCGTTGTTCACAAGCACGTCGATCCGGCCAAAGCGCGCGAGCGCCGCCGCGACGCCGCGGCGGATGTCGTCCGGCTTCGTGACGTCCAGCTTCACGACCTCGACGCGCCCTGGCGCCTCCGCCGCGAGGCCCGCGAGCGCGTCGACGCCGCGCGCCGCCGCCACGACCGAGTCGCCACGCCGGAGCGCCTCCTCGGCGATCGCGCGGCCGAAGCCCGAGGACGCGCCGGTGATGAACCAGATCCTGGAACCGTTGTTTGCAGTGCTCATGGGTCTCTCTCCTGTGCCTTCGACGGGGAGCCTACATCGCGGTGCTCCGCCGAAAAACGGGGTGAATCTGCACGGGATGTTAAGCTGAACTTCATGATCCAGGACGACCTGGCGGGCCTGTCGGTGCTCCTCGTCGTGGCCGAGAAGCGGAGCTTCACCCGAGCGGCGGCGGAGCTGCGCGTGACGCCCTCGGCGGTGAGCCAGACGATCACCGGGCTCGAGCGGCGGCTCGGCGTGCGGCTCCTCCAGCGCACGACGCGCAGCGTGGGCCTGACCGAGGCCGGCGCCCGCTTCCTCGAGCGGCTCCGGCCCGCGCTCGCGGAGGTCCGCGCCTCGTTCGAGGCGCTCGACGAGCTGCGCGATCGACCCGCGGGGACGCTGCGGCTGAATGTCCCGAGGATCGCGTGCCGGCAGGTGATCGAGCCGGTGCTCGCGGCGTTCGTCGCGGCCTACCCGGAGATCCGCGTCGACGTGGCGATCGAGGACGGGCTCGCGGACATCGTCGCGCAAGGGTTCGACGCGGGCATCCGCCTCGGCGAGACGCTCGACAGCGAGATGATCGCGGTCCGCGTCAGCGAGGACCAGCGCATGGCCGTCGTGGGGTCGCCGGCGTATCTTTCAGCGCGCGCGAAGCCAAAGCACCCGCGCGACCTGCACGCGCACGCGTGCATCAATTACCGGCAGATCACGAGCCAGAATGTCTACAGGTGGGAGTTCACCGAGAACGGGAAGGACTTCGACATCGCGGTGAGCGGGCCTCTCGTGTGCAACGATCCCGATCTCATGGTCCGCGCCGCCGTCGACGGCATCGGGCTCGCCTACGTCCTGGAGGCGACGGTGCGGGACGAGCTCCACGGCAAGCGCCTCGCGCGCGTCCTCGAGGGTTTCTGCCCGCCCTTCCCGGGGTATTTCCTTTACTACCCGAGCCGGGCGCACGTGCCGCCCAAGCTCTCGGCCTTCATCGACTTCCTGCGCAGGCGCGGGAGCCGCAGGCGGCGCGGCGGCTGAGCGATGTCACCGAGAGCGGTTGGGCGGGCGCGGGCGGTCGATCCGGCGGGCTACTCGGCTGCGTAGTAGCAGACGTCGAGCTTCGGCCTGCGCGCGGCGTCGGGATACTCGCTCGCGCGGAAGTCGGTCCTGTTGCTCCCGTCGACCAGCGCGACACCGTGGTTCGGCTGCGCGCCGTTGACCCAGCCCTGCACGAGGGACGTCAGATCGGCGGTGACGAACGCGTCGGTCTGCGCCAGCGTGGTGAGGGAGGCCTCGACGGCCGGGCTGTATCCGCTGAACCCGCCCCCATGGAGCGTGGATTCCTCCCAGGCGCCGTTCACGCCGTGCACGGTCACGACGCTGCCCGCAGGCTTCCAGGCATACGACAGCGATAGCGTCGCCGAGGTCACGCTGGAGCCCTCCGGGATGAACGACAGATCGTAGGCGAGGACCGCCGTCGCAGGCTGGACCGCGCTCGCGCTCGTGATGAGGTAGGGATACGCGCCGTACGCCCACCCCGTCGTGGGGCCCTCGACGAAGGAGTCCTGCACGCCCCCGAACGCGCCGCGCCGAAGGCTGATGCACTCGAGGTCGCAGGTGTTGCCGAGGCCGTCGCCGTCCGAGTCCACCTGGGAGGCGTTGGGCTCCGCCGGGCAGTTGTCGCTCGCGTCGGGCACGCCGTCGCCATCCATGTCCGGCGCGGGCGCGATGCGGAAGCGCGCGACGCCGGGGTCGTGGTCGCTGGCCTGGTCGGCGAACTCCGCATTGACATGGACGACGTCGAAGCCCACGAGCTTCGGCCCGGCCAGGTTGGCGCTGACCAGCGTGTGGTCGAGCGATTGGCCATTGCCGTCGAACACATACGTGTAGCGCTCCTCCGGCGGGAGCGTCTCGATGAGCGTTGTCAGCCCGGCGTCCTTGAGGATGCCGAGCGGCGCCGAGAACTGGAAGTCGTTCAGGTCGCCCAGGACGACGACGTTGGCGGAAGGATCGCTGTCGAGGATCTGCCGCACGAAGCCGGCCACCACGGTGGCCTGCTGCCTCCGCTGGACCTCGCTCGAGAGGGTCGGGGGCTGGAAGCGCCCGTAGAGCGGCTCGTCGCCGCCCTTGGAGTTCCAGTGGTTGGCCACCACGAACAGCGGCTGGCCGTTCCAGCGGAACTCGCCTGCCAGCGGCTTGCGGCTGCTGGCGAAGGCCGGATTGCCCGGGTCGATGCGGCCGGGGCTGTAGCGCAGCGACACGCTGCCTGCGCCGCCGAGCACCTCGTTTGGCGTCAGGGCGCCGGCGCCCGCGCGATCGACGAACTCGAGCCCGCGGTCGGTCCGGAACAGGAAGCCCACACGGATGTTGCCGCCGGGCTCCCCGCCGTCCGTGCCGTCGGTCGGATCGATGCTGCGGAACTCATAGGTGGGGCCGCCCGGCACGGCCGCGATCGCGGCGATGAGCCGCGCGAACGTGGTCGAGGCGTCCACCACTCCATTGTTGGTCGGGCCGTTGTTGTCCTGGACCTCTTCGAGCGCGACCAGGTCGGGGCTGCCGAGGTTCTCGACGAGGATCCGGGCGAGGCGATCGAACTTGTCCTGCGGGTCGCCCGGATCGAGGTTCTCGACGTTGAACGCGGCCACGTCGAGGTCGTCGGCGGTCCGCGGTCCGAGCGACGTGACCTCGCGCGAGAGCGTCGAGGTCGCCGCGGGGAGCGCGTCGTTGACCGGCAGGAGCTTGTAGTTGGCGAAGTTGTAGTCGACCGTGCCCACGATCGGCCCGGCAAACGTGGCGCCCACGTCCAGCGCGGGCGCCGAGGCGCGCAGGGGGACCTGGAGCAGGATCCGCTCGGGATTGAAGTCGCCGGGGCTGACGACGACGGCCCCGCGCGCGCTGCGCAGGCCGGCTGCGTCGCCCGTGCCCGCGTCGCGGTCGCCCGGGACCAGCGCGATCTCCGCGGTCCCGGAGCTCGGGAACTCGCGGGTGGGGCCCACGACGGCAGGGGCGTTGATGCTCACCCGCATGCTCTCGAGGCTCTCCCAGAAATCGATGCCGTCGGCCTCGGAGTCGAAGCTGTTCGCGGCCTCGACGCTGCCGCTGGCGTCGTCCTCGATGGCCTGCGTCGGGGGACGGCGCGCGCCGGGCGCGAAGCCGATCGAGACCGGGGCCGGCAGCGCATGGCCGCTCGAGAGGACGGTGATCTGCGGGCGGGCGAGCTCGGTGACGGTCAGGTTGTGGTACGCGCTGCCGCGGGAGGGCGTGCACGGGTCCGCGCAGCCGGCGCGGTACTCCGTGACCTCGCCGGTGAGCTCGACAAGGTCGCCGACCCTCACCGACGGCGCAGCGCCGGTGAAGACGAGCAGACCTTCGGAGGTGGCCGGATCGCTGTCCGGCGCCGGCGACTCCACGGTGAAGCCGTTGCTGCGCAGGGTCGCCACGAGGCCAGTCGTCTTCACGACCGCGCCCGAACGCGGCGAGAGGTGCGCGCGCCCCTGGATGTCGTGGATCGCGATAGCCTGCGCCGCCTGCGCCGTGGTGAACGAGAGCGACACGTCGGCGGGCAAGGGATCGATCGTCCCGTTGCTCCCCGGGTCCTGCTCCTGCACGCCGCTCGCCCGGACGACGAGGAGGCACGCGGTGTTCGGGGGGAGCGGTTCGGCCGGCGTGAGCGTGAAGGCGAGGGGGCCGCCGCTGACCGCGAATGGGCGCGCGCTGCCCGCGCAGGAGAGCTCGAAGGCATCCGTGACGACCACGGCCTCGCTGAACGTCACGCTCAGGCTCGCGGTCGGGTCGGCGCTGGTCGCGCCGTCGCTGGGCGCTGTCGAGGTCACCGCCGGCGGGGTGTCGCCGCCGCACGTGAGCGCCGCGGTCGAGGTGGTGCGGGGCGTGGGCGTCCCGGTCGAGAGGTCGTCGACGTTGCTGCCCGTGTCCTGGCAGCCAGCGCCCTGCCGGAGCGACGCCGTCGCGTTGGCGGTCGCCGGCGCCGGCGCGGTGCCCTCGAAGTAGCTCGCCGCGCCGAAGCCGACCAGATCCTCGATCAGCGCCTCCTGGGCCGCCGAGCAGGGCGCGGTGCCGCCGTTGCAGCCGAGGCCCGTGGCCTGCCGGACGAGGGCGACCTTGCCGGCCGAGCCGCTCATGTTGATGGGGGTCGCATCGACGAGGTCGGCGGCGGGGAGCGGCGCGCCGCTGCCAGAGCCCCCGGCCTCCTGGACGAGGAAGTACTGGCCGGGCTGCAGGGTGATCGCGGGCAGCTCCGTGAGCTGCGTCGTCGTGGCCCCGAGGGCGCCCGTGCCGCTGGCGCTCGCGTACTGGATGGACCACCCCGCGAGCGACACCGGTTGGTTCGACCGATTGAACAGCTCGACGAAGTCGTGCGTGAAGACGGCCCCCGCGTTGCCCCCGCCGCCGTACACCTGGCTGATGACCACGCGCCCGCTCGGGAGGGTGGCGGCGAGCTCGGCGGTCCCGAGCTCGCCAGGTTCCGGCGACCCGCCGCAGCCCCAGGCGGTCGCGAGCGCCATGGCCGACACCCATCGAATGCGGTCACGCCGGAGAAGAGAATACCCCGCGCGCGAGAGGGCGCGCGGGAACAAGGATAACTTTAGCACGATGACACCTGTTGGCCTTCGAAGACGAGTGCAAGAAATGGCCGAGGCAGACAGCGGCGGCCACTTTCACACTACGCCAGAACGTGCGTTGTGAATGTCACGTCTCCGTGAAATCGCAACTGGCCAGTCCGGTCGACCCCCGGAGCCCGGGATGCTGCGCGAGGAGATGTTTCGATTCGGTGATGAGCTTGTTGATGATTGTGGTATGAATTACATTTTAATCGTGCGATTCGGTTACGCGACCATGACGGGGGTGGGACCGGGCCTGGGCGTTAACCAAGATTAGCGTCGCGTTCTACTGTCTCTGAACGTTTACGTTTACGTGAACGTGGTCGTGGTCGTGGACGTTTACGTGAACGTGGTCGTGGTCGTGGTCGTTCACGGCTTACCGTTGACGACCACGACCACGACCACGACCACGTTCACGTAAACGTCCACGTAAACGTCCACGTAAACGTTCACGTAAACGTTGGTGACGATGGTGGGGTGGAGGGGGTTCGTGCCCCTGAGCGCGACCGGACGAGCCTGGTTAGCGCTTGGGGATCCGGGGGCCGACTGAGGTGCCTCTTGTGTCCTCATGTCGTGTGAAGTGCTCGTTGGACTGACCTCTACTCAGTGTAGGGCGCATTTGTAGCGCACCTGCCCGCCTCCTCGTCTCCGCCCCCCTTGCCTCGAGGGTGTGATACGTCCTGAACTGAACCAGGAGTGTCCTCGATGCGCATCGCAATCATCTCGACCTATACGCACCCGAGCCGACTGCTCCGCAAGGAGCGCTCGATCATGCAATCGTCGGTGCCCGAGCTGCTCGCGGCCCTGTGCCCGCCCGACGCCGAGATCGAGCTCTACAACGAGAAGGAAACGGACATCCCGCTCGACCGCCACTGGGACCTTGTGTTCTTCTCGTACCTGCACGCCTATTACGAGCACACCAAGGTCCTCTCCACCCTGTTCCGGCGGCAAGGCATGACCACCGTCGCCGGCGGGCGGCATGCGAGCCATTTCCGGGCGGACGCGCTGCAGTACTTCGACGCCGTGGTCGCGGAGGACCCGGAGGCCAACCTCCCGGCCCTCATCGCCGACTTCCAGCGGGGCGAGCTCCAGCCCGTCTATGCGCTCCCGCCGGTGCCCCCGGAGCAGATCCCCACCTACCGCTATGACCTTGTCGATTACCGGAACAACCTCGTCCGCCTGCCCGGCATCGAGGCGTCGCGCGGCTGCCCCTTCTCCTGCAACTTCTGCGTTTTGACCGGGCACGAACAGTATCGCTATCGCCCCATCGACCACGTGATCCGGGACATCCGCGACCGGATGATCTTCAACCAGCGCATCCCGGGCGTGACCAACAATGTGTTCAGCTTCCTCGACAACAACCTGGGGGGCTCGCCCCGCTACCTGCGCGAGCTCTGCGAGGCGCTGATGCCCCTCAAGAAGATCTGGGGCTGCGCGCTCACGTTCAACGTGCTGCGCGACCCGGAGCTGGTGCGCCTCATGGGGCGGGCAGGGTGCCGCTACGTTTATACAGGGCTCGAGTCGCTGAACCCCGAGTCGATCAGCTCGATGAACAAGGGCCAGAACAAGCTGAGCGAGGTCCGGGAGGTCATTCAGCGGGCCTTCGCGAGTGGCATCGTC
The DNA here is from genome assembly GCF_051521405.1 of Sorangium sp. So ce726. Classification (NCBI taxonomy): domain Bacteria; kingdom Pseudomonadati; phylum Myxococcota; order Polyangiales; family Polyangiaceae; genus Sorangium; species Sorangium sp. So ce726. The sequence continues at coordinate 951,597 of NZ_CP150349.1, forward strand.
CTCTCCTTCGGGCTCCTCGTGGGCGCGGACGGGGACACCAACGACTACCTCCAGCGGGTGCCCGAGTACCTCCATGATCTCGGCGATCACTGCCCCACCTTCCTTGGCATCGTCTGCCCGTACCCGGAGACGCCCTTCTTTGCGCAGGTGGCGGCCGAGGGCCGGCTCCTTCCCGGGGTGATCAGCCGGGACCTCGATGGATACACCCTCTGCCACCGCCCGCCTCGGCTGCACCCCTCGGAGGTGATCGACCATTTCCAGCGCCTGAGCCGCGCGCTCGGGAGCCTCCACAACGTGGGCCGCCACGTGTGGAATCGGCTGATGACGAGCGATCTGCCCCGTTACAAGGCGTGTGTCGTCATGTCGGCGCCCGAGGTGATGAGCCTGCGCGCGCCGCTCGCCAACCGCTCACGCAGCTACATCGCCGGGCGCGATCCGATCGAGGCCTGGGACGCGGAGAAGATGCGGGAGCTCGGCCTCGAGCCGCAGCGCATCGAGGCGTCGTCCTGCCGCGCAGATCCGCGCGGCCTTGCGCGGATCCGGCCCCGCCGGGCGGGCCGCTCCAGCGCGGCAGCGTGAGGGGATCCGTCATGAAGGGCCGCACCCGCCTCGTCGCGATCGCCTACTTCGCCCTGGTGCACGCCGGCGCCCTCCTCGGGCTGTTCCTGCCGATCCGGGCGAGCTTCATCGCCCTCGCCGCAGCGCTCTACGCGGCGCTCCAGCTCTCTACCGTGGTCGGCCTGCACCGGCTGCTCTCGCACCGCGCGTTCCGCTGCCCGAAATGGGTCGAGTATGCGCTCGTGTCGGTGGCGATGATCAGCGGCCAGGGCAGCCCGATCGCGTGGGTGGCCACGCACCGGCGGCACCACGCCCACACCGATCGCGAAGGCGACGTCCACTCGCCGCGCCGCGGCCTCTGGTACGCCCACCTCGGGTGGATCCTCGACGATGGCTCGACCGACCCCCGCGATCCGGAGAAATACGGCCGCGATCTGGTCGGCGATCCCTACTACCGGTGGCTGCTCCGCTGGCGCTTCGCCCCGCAGGTCGCGGCGTTGCTGCTCGCCGGTCTCGCCCTCGGCTGGGCCGCGGTGCCCTTCGTGTTCTTCGTGCCGCTCGTGTGCTGGATGCACGCGACCTATCTGGTGAACTCCGTCTGCCACGCGGCCCGCTTCGGCAACCGCGCGTTCGATACCCGCGACGGGAGCCGCAACGTGGGCTGGGTGGCGGTCCTGACCTTCGGCGAGGGCTGGCACAACAACCACCACGCCTTCCCGCGCGCCGCCCGGCAAGCGATGGCACCCGGGCAGCACGACCTCGCCTTCCTGTTCATCCGCGCGCTCGCGGCGGTCGGGCTCGCCTCGGACATCCAGCCGGGCCCGGACGGCCGTGAGGGCGCGCGGGCCCGAGCGGCGGCTTCCGTCGTGTTGACGACTGACTCAGGCCTTCTCGGAAGCGCGCCGGGCGACGGCGGAGCCGCGGAGTGAAGGCGGCCACTTCGACGTGCGGGTCAGCTGTTGATACAAGGTAGCTTTCCCAGGAGGGGGTCGGAACACACAGGAGAATGCTCTGTCCATCCGGGGCAGGTTGCGCGGCTGGGGCCTGACGTGTCCGAAACGTTTGGATCTCTTCTCCGCAGAGGCGCTAGCATGCGGAGCATGAGCGATCTCGGCCCCGAGGACGCGAGCCTCGATGTTCGTGAGGAGCCCGACGGCATCCTGCGGCTGGAGATCCATGGGGAGCTCACGGAAGACCGAGCGCGCGTTCTCGTCGCTGCGCTACAGCGCGCGTCGGAGGGCGGCCGCGACGTCCTGCTGCTCGCCGATGTGCGTCGCATGGGCTCTTTCCTGGCTCCGGCGCGCAAGGTGACGGCGGACGGGGTGCGGAGCGCGCGCATCGGTGCGGTCGCGATCATCGGACCGAGCTTTTCGCTGCGCGTGATCGCGACGCTCATCGCGAAGGGCGTGCAGATGCTCACAAGCCAGCCCTATCCACAGCAATTCTTTGAGGCAGAGGGCGAGGCGCGCGCGTGGCTGCTCGCTCGGCGAGACGCGCTCCGGGCCGGGCGGCGCCCGGGCACCTGAGTGATCGCGCGTGTGCTCGGGGGCGTTCCAGGACAGCCCGTACGGTGGCGGTGCCGTGGCAGATCGCGTGATCGTGGCGGTCGGGCTCGCCTCGGACCTCCAGCTGAGCTCGGCGGACCGTGAGAGGTTGCGCCCCGCCGCGCGGCCGAGGCGCTAGCATGGTTGGCATGAGCGATCTCGGCCTCAACGCAGCGAGCCCCGATGTTCGTGACGACCCCGACGGCATCGTGCGGGTGGCGATCCACGGCGAGGTCACGGAAGATCGAGTGCGCGCTGTCCTCGGCGCGATCCAGCGCGTGGCGGAGAGCGGCCGCGACGTCCTGGTGCTCGCCGACGTGCGTCACATGGGCCCTGTCTCGGCGCCGGTGCGCAAGGCGGTGACGGAAGAAATGCGGGGAGCGCGCATCGATGCGGTCGCGATCATCGGAGCGAGCTTTTCCATGCGCGTGATCGTGGCGCTCCTCGCGAAGGGCGTGCAGATGCTCACAGGACAGCCCTACCCTCAGCAGTTCTTCGACACGGAGGGCGAGGCGCACACGTGGCTGCTCGCTCGGCGAGACGCGCTGCGGGCCGGGCGGCGCCCGGGGGCCTGAGTGACCGCGTGTGCACGTGGGCGTTCCAGGACGCCCGTACGGTGAAGGTGCTGTTGCTGATTGCCCGATGCCCTCGTCAGGCCTGGGGCGGGTACTCGGCGAACCTGGGCAGGTCGTCCGTGATCGGGAACCAGCTCGCCTTGGAGTCGACGAAGATGTGGGCTGCGGGGCGGATGCCGGGATCGGTGTCGAGCACGCCCGCGGGCACCACGGCGAAGCCGCGCTCGGGTGACTGGCGCGGTGCCGCGCCGCCACAGCGCTTGCAGAACGCGACGGTGAAGAACCGCGCGTCGGGCACCTTGTAGCTCGCGATCTGCGCGTCACCGTGGATCCAGCGGAAGTTGTCCAGGGCGACGAAGACGTTGGTCGCGTGCGCGGAGCTGCGCCCGAGGCGACAGCGCGCGCAGTGGCAGCTCACCATGCGGAGGGGCGTGCCGTCGAACTCGAAGGCCACACTGCCGCACAGGCAGCTCCCCTGGGTGACGCCCTCTTTCGGCTCGACCGCGGGGCGCGAGACGACCGGCGCCTGCATCTCGGGCCGCCATTCCTCGAACTGCGGCAGGGAATCCGTGATCGTGTACCAGGGCGCCTTGGAGCCGACGAACTGGTGGAACCTCGGCTCGATTCCGAGATCGCCCTCCAGGTTGCCGGCATGGAGCACGGCGAGCTGCCTCTCGGGGCGGAGCATCGGCGTGGCCGAGCCGCAGGTGGCGCAGAAGGAGCGACGGTCGCTCGCGCAGGAGGGGCGGATGGCGTCCTCGCCGGCGAGCCAGCGAAAGCCGGGCAGCGGCGCGACAACGGCCGTGGTGAACGCCGTGCCGTTGAACTTGCGGCACATCGAGCAGTGACAGTTCAGCATGGTCTGGAACGGACCGTCGATCTCGAAGCGGACAGTCCCGCATAGACATGCGCCCTTGGTCATCTTCGTATCTCCCGTGGTCGTGTGTGCTCCGTGTGCGCCGGAGCGATGGCTTGCGCGTGCACGCTAGCACGGCGGGCTGTCCAGGCGCGCGTCCAGGTTCGATTCAAGGGCGCCCTTCACCCGAGGGGCGCCGTCCCGCGGCTCAGAGCCCCGACAGCACGCCCACGATCGCCTCGCTGATGCGCGATAGGTCGGCTGGCTCGATGATGTAAGGCGGCATGGTATAGACCAGCTTCCCGAAAGGCCGTAACCAGACGCCGCGCTCCACGAACGCCGGCTGCACGCGCGCCGTGTCGACGGGCTGCTTGAGCTCGACCACGCCGATGGCGCCGAGCACGCGCACGTCGGCCACCGCGTCGAGCGCGCGGCACGGGGCGAGCTCGCGGCGCAGCTGCGCCTCGATGGCCGAGACGCGCGCGCGCCACGGCGAGGCGAGCAAGAGCCGGATGCTGGCCAGCGCGACGCTGCAGGCGAGCGGATTGCCCATGTACGTCGGGCCGTGCATGAACACGCGCGGCTCGTTGCCGGCGATCGTCGCGGCCACGCGCTCGGTGCAGAGCGTGGCGGCCAGGGTCATCGTGCCGCCGGTGAGGGCCTTGCCGAGGCACATGATGTCTGGCGCGACGCCCGCGTGCTGGCACGCGAACAGCTCCCCGGTGCGGCCGAAATTGGTCGCGATCTCGTCGAAGATGAGCAGCACGCCGTGGCGGTCGCAGAGCGCGCGCAGCTCGCGCAGGTACTGCGGGTGATAGAAGCGCATCCCGCCGGCGTTCTGCGCGATCGGCTCGAGGATCACGGCGGCGACCTCGTGCGCGTGCTGCTCGAGCAGCGCGGCCATGCTGCTCAGGGCGTCCGGCGACCAGGGCGCGTCGAACGCCGGCCCGGGCGCCTCCGCGAACAGGTGCTGCGCGAGCGCGCCGCGGAAGAGGTGGTGCATGCCATTGACGGGATCGGTGACCGCCATCGCGCCGAACGTGTCGCCGTGGTAGCCGCCGAGCGCGCTGAGCAGGCGGCGTTTCTCGGGCTGCCCCCGCGCGATGAAGAACTGGAGAGCGAGCTTGATGGCCACCTCGACCGACACGGATCCGGAGTCGGCGAGGAAGACGCGCGTCAGCGGCTCGGGCGTGAGCGCCACCAGCGCCTCGCACAGCTCGACCGCCGGTGCGTGGGTGAGGCCCCCGAACATCACGTGGCTCATCCGCCCGAGCTGGGCGCTGATCGCCGCCGTCAGCGCCGGGTGGGCGTAGCCATGGATGGCGGCCCACCAGGACGCCATGCCGTCGATGAGCTCGCGGCCGTCCGTCAGGGTGAGGCGGACGCCCTCGGCGCGCTCGACGGCGAAGAGCGGCGCGCTCGAGAGGGGCGCCGCGTAGGGGTGCATCACGCAGCGGCGGTCGCGCTCGACGAGATCGTCTCGGCCAGGCATGGCGCTCTCCGATGGCATGGCGACGCGTCTAGCCCAGAACGCCCATCGCCACCAGGGTCACCGGGCGCGCCGGCGGCCCCGTGCCCGGCGCCGTCCCGCCTGGGAAGGGACGCGGCCACAGCCCCGTACGATTCCTCGATGGGGCTGTAACGTTCGGACCGCCTCCGAGACTGTGCAGGTAGCGGGATAGCCGTCACGGCGCCGGGGACACGCCCGGGCGCAGAGGCGCGCGCATCCATCGCACGTCGAAATACCGATGACGTCGCGCTCGAGGAGAGCCTCGCGACGATGAGGAGACATCCATGAACGGTCTGCTTCGCAAGGTCCTGCGGTTTGGCACCATGATCTCGGCCTCTGCGCTCATGTCGTCCGCGCTGCCCGGCTGCGGCGGCAGCGACACGGACGGGGGCGCGGGGGGCGGGGCCCAGGGCTCGGACAAGAACACGTATGTTCTCGTCCACGGCGCCTTCGTGGGCGCATGGGCATGGGACAAGGTGGTGCCGCTCCTCGAGGCCGGCGGCAACGAGGTGATCGCCCTCGATCTCCCCGCTCACGGCGACGACCAGACGCCCGTCGCGGACGCCGGCCTGCAGGCCTATACCGACGCCGTGGTGGAGGCCATCGACAGCGCCTCGCGCCCCGTGATCCTCGTCGGCCACAGCATGGGCGGCACCGTGGTGAGCCAGGCCGCCGAGCAGCGGCCCGACAAGGTGAAGACGCTCGTCTACCTGACCGCGTTCCTGCTCAAAGATGGCCAGTCGCTGGGCCAGGAGTGGGCCGACGACGAAGCGGCCGCGATCAAGGAGTACGCGGCCGCTTCGGAAGACGGCACGACGCTGACCTTCAAGGAGGGATGGGCCGCGAACGCCTTCTGCCAGGATTGCTCTCCGGAGGACGTCGCGCGGCTCGAGAACCACCTGCGCGAGGAGCCCGCGAAGCCGTTCGACGAGCCGATCCATGTCACGGAGGAGAGGTGGGGGAGGGTCCCCCGGGTCTACATCGAGGCGCTCAAGGATCTCGCCATCAGCCCTGCAGAGCAGAAGCAGCAATACACCGCCTTGCCGTGCGAGAGGGTCATCTCGATCGACGCGGGCCACGCCCCCTTCCTGACGAAGCCGGAGGAGGTCACGGACGCGCTGAGGTCGCTCTGACCGGGGCGGTGTCCGCCGTCCTCCGCGGGGCGAGCCGCCCCGGCGCCGCGTCGATTGATGCGGGGCTCGGCGGCGTGATACCGTGCTCCGCGTGTCCCACGACCCCTCGGCCGCCGCCGACGGCAAACAGGCCGCACCGGCGCAGCGCGCATCGGCCGAGGTAGGCCCGCTCCTTGCGCCGGGCGGCGCGGCTGCGCCCGTGCCCGTATGCGCGGCGCCGGCGGACGACATCGCGCTCGTCCGCCGGCTGGTCGCGGGAGACGAGCAGGCCTTCGAGCAGCTCGTAAACCAGCTCCACACACCCATGCTCCGGCTCGCAAGGGCGGTCGCCGGCCCCGCGGGCGCGCAGGAGGTCGTCCAGGAGACCTGGGCGGCGGTCTTCGATGGGCTCGTGCGCTTCGAGGGGCGCTCTGCGCTGAAGACATGGGTGTTCAGGATCCTGACGAACCGCGCCAGGACGTGGGGCACTCGAGAGAAGCGCATGGTCCCTGTCTCCTGGCTGGAGGACGGGGAGCACGGCAGCGAGCCGGCGGTCGATCCGGCCCGATTCGACAGCACGGGCGACTGGGCGACTCCGCCTGTTCCGTGGACGGAGCAGAGCCCGGAGGTGCTCTTGCTGCGCAAGGAGATAGGCGCCGTGCTGCAGCGAGAGCTCGAGACGCTGGCGCCTGGACAGCGCGCGGTGGTCCTCTTGCGCGACGTGGAGGGGTGTCCCTCCGACGAGGTCTGCGAGATCCTGGGTATCAGCGAGGCGAACCAGCGGGTCCTCTTGCACCGTGGCCGATCGAAGCTCAGGGCCGCGCTCGAGCGCTACATGACGAGGGGGTGAGCGCGCATGATCGTCACGTGCTGTCAGCTGACCGAGATGATCACCGACAGGAGCGAGGGAAAGCTGTCCTCCGAGCAGGAAGAGGGCTGCGCGCGGCACCTCGCGTGGTGCGACAGGTGTCGCACCTACCTGAAGCAGATGGATCTGACGATCGACGCGCTCCAGGGGCTCCCGGGCGAGCCGCTGCACGACGACGTCCGCGCCACGCTGTTCGCCCAGTTCCAGCGGCGGAAGACCACCGCCGACTGAGCCTGGCGCCCTGGGCGGCTGCGGCGCTCAGGCCTGAGGGCAGCCCCGCGGGGGCGCCATGCCCGCATCGAGCCGGCCATGGGCCGCGTCGCTGCTGCCACCGCGACCGGCCGCGGCAGTTCGGGCGCCGACCGTGCCGCCCGCCGGTGCCGTCGCGCGTTCGCCGAGAAAGCAACTGACGGGAGCCGAGGAGGCAACGATGAGGTAGCCTCGCCAGCATGACGACGGAGCTGCTGGAGCGGATCACGCACGACCCCGCCGTGATGGGTGGCCGGCCCTGCATCCGAGGGATGAGGGTGACGGTGGGCACCATCCTGGGACTTCTGGCTGCGGGGCACCCGGTCGAGGAGGTGCTCACGCTCTACCCCTACCTCGAGAGGGACGACGTGATGGCGGCGCTCTCTTATGCGGCATGGCGCGTCGAGGAGGTTGAGCTCCCGCTGAAGGCCTCATGAAAGTTCTGGTGGACATGAACCTCTCGCCGACCTGGGCACCGTTCCTGAAGGACGAGGGGGTAGAGGCCGTTCACTGGTCTGCAATCGGCGACCCTCGAGCACAGGATCGAGAGCTGATGGCCTGAGCACGCCAGGGCGGGTACATCGTCTTCACGCACGATCTCGAGTTCAGTATCATCCTCGCTACCACCGGCGCCAGCGGTCCGAGCATCTTGCAGGTTCGAACCCTGGATCCTCTCCCGAACGCGATAGGGGACGATGTCGTCCGCGTGCTTCGCGATCATGCCGACGAGCTCGATCGCGGTGCAATTGTCACCGTCGACGGGACAACGTCACGTGTCCGGATCCTACCGATTCGAAGGGCAACGAAAGGCCATGGCTAACATCGCCACATCGGAGATCCTTTCCCGCGATCTGGACGTCTTCAGTACACGCCGGCTGGCTATCAGCGGCTGATAGCGAAGCGAACTGGCGCGGCGCGCTAACCGCCAGGGCACGTGGAGTGCCGCCAGGAACACGAGAACTCATCGAGTGCGATTGCGGGATTGTCACCAGGAACACGGCGCCCCTGGCCACCTCGTCGACCTGAGCTCCCGTGGTGATTTGCTATTTCTTCGGCTCTCGCGTGGCGTAGGCGCCGGCCGAGGCCTTCGTGGAACTCAGGCCCGTGGGCGACGCCGCGGGGGCGCCATGCCCGCCGCGCCGTTCCGGGTCTCGGCCGCGCCGGCGCGCGGTCCGGCCTCAGCCGCCCCGCCTCGGCCCTCAGCCGCCTCGCCGCGGGCCTCGGCCGCGCCGCCTCGCGGCTCGCGGGACCCCGCGTCGTCCCGGCGGACCTGGACCTTGCGGCCCTTCAGCCGTGTGGCGCGCAGCGCCTCGATGACGGCGTCCGCCGCGTCGGCCGGGACCTCCACCGTGGAGAAGCCGTCGGCGATCTCGATCGCGCCGATGTCGCGGGAGCTCAGCGACGCCTCGTTCGCGATGGCGCCGACCAGATCGGCCGGCCGGATGCCCGCGGCGCGCCCCGCGCTGACGTACAGCCGGGCGATGTTGCCGTCGGTCTCCCGCGCCTCCCGCCCCTCGCGCCGCGGCCGCGCCTGCGCCTCGCCAGGGCGCCCGCGCGGCCCCGCGGGACCGCGCGCCGAGCGGTCGTCGCGGGCGCGCTCCGGCCCGCGCGGAGGTGGCCGGAACGACGGGATCTCCGCCTCGTCTTCCTCCCGGTCCCCCTCCGTCGCGTCGTGGGCGAGCTTCACCGCCGCCGACGCGATGTCCATCAGGTCGAACTCGTCGGCGAGCCCCTCGACCACGACCCGGAACCGCTCGGCGCCGCCCTCGATCAGCGCCTCCCGCAGCGAGGCGCGCGTCAGCTCCAGGCGGCGCGCGCGCAGGTCGGCCACGGTCGGGAGGGTCGCGGCCTCGATGCGCTGCCCGGTGAGCCGCTCGACGTTGCGGATCAGGTAGTGCTCCCGCGGCTCGACCAGCGTGATCGCCGCGCCCTCGCGGCCGGCGCGCCCCGTGCGGCCGATGCGGTGGACGTACACCTCGGGGGCGCAGGGGACGTCGTAGTTGATGACGTGCGAGACATGCTCGATGTCGAGCCCCCGCGCCGCGACGTCGGTGGCGACGAGCAGCTCGGCCGTGCCGGCGCGGAAGCGGGCCATCACGCGATCGCGGTGCTCCTGCGAGAACCCGCCGTGGAGCGCCTGGGCCTCGTAGCCGCGGGCGCGCAGCGCCTCGGTCAGCTCGTCGACCTCGTTGCGGGTGCGGCAGAAGAGGATGGCGGACGACGGGTCCTCCATGTCGAGCACCCGGGTCAGCGCAGCGGACTTGTGCGCCCGCGGCACGATGTACGCCGTCTGGCGGACGCGGGGGAGCTCGCCAGGGGCCGCCTTCTCGCCCGCGATCTTGACCCGCACCGGCTCGCGCAGGTGCCGGCCGGCGATCGCGGCGATCCGCGGGGGCAGCGTCGCGGAGAAGAGCACGGTCTGCCGCGCCGCCGGCGTGGCCGAGAGGATCTCCTCCAGCGCCTCGGCGAAGCCCATGTCGAGCATCTCGTCGGCCTCGTCGAGCACGACGGTGCGGATGCCGTCGAGCGCGAGCGTGCCGCGCCCGATGTGGTCGAGCGTCCGGCCCGGCGTGGCCACGACGACGTGGACCCCGCGGCGGAGCGCGCGCAGCTGCTGCCCGAAGGGCTGGCCGCCGTACACCGACAGCACCTGCACGCCGAGCCGGCGGCCATAGCGGTGCATCGCCTCGGCCACCTGCATCGCCAGCTCGCGGGTCGGTACGAGCACGAGCGCCTCGGGGAGGCGAGGCGGCTCGCCGCCGATCTCGAGGCGCTGGAGCAGCGGCAGCGCGAACGCGGCCGTCTTCCCGGTCCCGGTGGCGGCCTGCCCCAGCAGGTCGCGCCCGGTCAGGAGGTGCGGGATCGCCTCGCGCTGGATCGGCGTGGGCTCCTCGTAGCCGAGCTCGGCGAGCACACCGAGAAGCGAAGGGGCGATGCCGAGCGCGGCGAAGCTGGCGGACGAGGGGGTCGTCTCCACGGGGTTCCCCATGTCATGGTCGCGCGCCAGCGCGGTCGCAACCCGGCATCCGGCGTGGGGCGCAGCGCGCGCCCGGCGAACGGCACCGTGGAGCGCGGCGCTTCGGTCGAGCTCGCGCGCGGCGGTCGAGCGCGCGGCAGGCGAGCCCCGCTGCGCCGATCAGCCGAGCTTCGCGGCGAGGGCGCGGTACCGCTCCGGCAGGCGCGCGGCGTCCAGCCGGGCGAGGAGCGCGCGCGCGGCCTCCTGCGCGCGGGGGCTGCCCTCGGGCGCGCGGCTCACCGCCTCGAGGTAGAGCTCGAGCGCGCGCCTGCGCTCCGCGAGCGCCTGCGCGGCCCGGCCCCGGAGCTCGAGGATCTCGGCCTGCTCCGCGCAGAGCGCCGCGTACGCGCCGATCTTCTCGTGGTCTCCGAGCAGGGTGGCCGCGCCCGCGGCGTCGAGCCGGTCGAGCATGTCCCGCATCGGGCCGAAGAGCCCGTCCGCGGTGGTGCGGACGAGCAGCTCCGCCTCGTCGAGCTGGCCGGCGCGCCGGAGCCCGGCGACCCGGCCGATGGCCTCGGCGAGCTGCTCGATCATGCGGAGGATGTAGTCGCGCTGTCGGAGCGACATCGGGTCTTCGGTCCGAGTCTAGGACGCCGAGCACGTTGATCGAGCGAGAAATGAGCCGCCAGCCGCCAAGGACGCCAAGAACAGAATCCTCTCTTGGCGTCCCTGGCGCCTCGGCGGCTCAAGATCCTGCTCTTTTCTGGGGTTTCAACCCGCTTGTTGCTCTGTCCGTCGCGGCTCCGCGGCGCGCGCCGGCGGCGCCAGCTCTGCGCCACGGTGGCTCACAACGGGGGCCGTCGAGGCATGGGGGCCACCACCAGGACCGATATGTCGGTGCCCAGCGGCGCTGTTGCCTCGCCTCTCCGGCGCACGATCCTGCCGCCATCATGGCTAGCTTTCCCGCCGAGCTCGCATGGTACGATCCGATCATGCGCACTTCGCCATGCCTCGCGCTCCTCGCCGCGGCGTCGCTCGCGGCCTGCGTTCGTTCCCCTGCGCCCGCGGCGGCGCCCGATGTCGTCGCGCCGTCCGCCAACGACGTCGGGCCCTGGTACACGTCGGCGCCCGATCTCTCGGCGATCCCACCGGGACTCGAGACGCCGGAGCAGCGGGCCGCGCGGCTGCAAGCCAAGGCGATCCTCGTGGATGGCCATAGCGGCGTGCCCTCGCTGCTCCTCGGCGGCTCGTTCGCCCAGGTGAGCTCGGACGACGAGCTGATGGCCGAGGAGGTCGCCAGGATCAAGGCGGCGGGCGTCACCGGCGCGTTCTTCCCGATCCACGTCAGCCCGTCCGCGCCGCCTTCGTCCTCGCGGCTCGGCGGCAGCGCCTCGCGCCGCGCGCTCGATCTCATCGAAGCGACCCACCGGCAGATCGAGCGCCACCGCGAGACGCTGATGCTCGTGCGCAACGCGAAAGACATGCGCCGCGCCGAGCGCGAAGGCAGGATCGCCGTGCTCATGGGCATCGAGGGCGGGCACGCCATCGAGAACTCCCTGCCTGCGCTGCGCTCGTTCTATCGCCTTGGCGTCCGCACCATGGCGCTCACGCACATGACCACGAACGACTGGGCAGGCTCCGCGGGAGGAGCCCTCGATCCCGGGTACGTCCGCGACCGCGGCCTCTCCCCCTTCGGTGAGGCCGTGGTCCGCGAGATGCAACGGATCGGCATGCTGGTCGACGTCTCGCATGGATCGGACAGCACGTTCCAGGGCGTCATGAAGGTGGCCAGGGCGCCGATCATCACCTCTTCGACGATGCCCGCCGCCGGCCACCGCCGCCGCGACCTCGACGATTACATGCTGCGCGCGATCGCGGAGAACGGCGGCCTCGTCATGGTGAACTCCTGGGCGCTCTTCCTGGACGAGGCGTATGCCGAGCAGTCGGCGCGCTTCGCGCAGAAGTACGGGGCGCACCTCAAGGAGCTCGGCGAGAGGCTCCCGGGCGACACGAAGGCGCTCCGCGAGGAGATCGAGAAGCTCAGGGCCCAGGAGGGGCAGAAAACGCCGCCGCTGTGGCGGATCGTCGACCATATCGACCACGTGGTGAAGGTCGCGGGGATCGAGCATGTCGCCCTCGGCTCCATCTTCGAGGGGAGCGAGGCGCTCAAGGAGGGGCTCGCAGGCAGCGCCGGAGCCCCGAACATCACGCTGGAGCTGATCCGTCGCGGCTATTCGGATGCGGACATCCTCCGCCTGCTGGGCGGGAACTTCGTGCGGGTCCTCGAGCAAGCCGAGGCCTATGCGGTCTCGACGGAGACCACGCTGTCCGGGGACGGCAGTACACAGCAGCTCAGCGCGGCCGAGCTGGGTGATCCGCCGGCGCAGCCCCTGATGCCGGCGCCCCCCCCGCCGGCGCCCCCGCCGTCGCGGGGGCCGATGTCGTGGGGGGTTGTCCCGCCGTCCTCGCCGTCGCCGCAACGACCGGTCGCGCAGCCCTCGAAGGCCGGAGCGCCGGAGTCTCCGTCCTCGGAGCTCCTGCTGTCGAGGTAACGTCTCTTCGTCAGCATCCGCCGGATGGGCCGCCGCCCGCGCGCCGGCGCGCGGAGCCATCCGGGTCGTGCCGCTCGCCCAGGGCAAAGGCCAGCGCAGCCGCGAGCGCGACGAACGGGATGACCTGCAGGGCGCGGAGGAGGCCGATGCGGTCGGCTAGGACGCCGAGCACCACTGGCCCCGGGGCCAGGCCGAGCAGGTTGTTGGCCAGCGCCAGCGTCGCGAACGCCGTCGCATGAATGGACGCCGGAATGAGGCCGGCGACCATGGCGCCGGCCGGGCCGGCCGTGCCCCCCATGAACAACGCGCCGGCCCCCATCAGCACCATTTGCAGGCCGCCCGCTGGAAGCCGGAAAGCCACACCCAGCAACGTGCAACAGGTCAGGCTGTACGCGATCGCCATCCGCCACGTGCGGGCCGGCCGATGGCGGCTCAACCGATCGGTCAACACACCGCAGACCGTCATGCCGACGCCACCGATCAGGACGAAGACGGCCGCGGTGACTCCCGCGGAAGCGATCTCCATGCCGTAGTAACGGTTCAGGTAGCTGGGCATCCAGGCCACCACGGCGCCCATGATGAACAGCTGCAGACCGCTGCCGACACAGACACAGACGAACGAGGGCGTGGAAAACAGCGCCTTCAGCACGAAGCGGAACGTCAATGGCCGGCGCGCAGGGGGCTGCTCGACGGCGGCGCGCTGGACATCATGCGCTGGTCGCAGCCGTTGTTCGGTCACGGTAGAGCGGTAAATCACGACCAGGATGAGGCCGAACAGGGCTATCGCGCCGAACGCCCAGCGCCAGCCCGCCCTTGCAGCGATGTAGCCGCCCAGCGCCATGCCCAGCACGGCGCCGAAGGCGCCGCCGGCCAACAAGGCGCCGCTCAGGCTGGCCCGCTGATGGCGCGGAAACAGCGCCAATACAACGGCGGTGCCGACGCTGCCATACGCGGCCTCCCCGACGCCGACCACGAGACGAGCGGCGAACATCTCACCGAAGTTGGCCGACAGCGCACAACCCAGCGTCGCCACGCTCCACACCGTCGCCATGAGGGTCATGCTCCGGACGCGACCCCAGCGATCGGCCAGCAGCGACAAAGGGATGGTCAGCAGACCGACCATCAGCGCCACGATGCCGCTCAGCGCCCCCATCTGCGTATCGGATAGGCCCCACTCCATCTTCAGCGACGGGAAGACCGCGCTCAGGACCTGCCGCGACATGTGGTCGGACAGCAGCAGGCCAAAGCTCAAGGCAAAGACCAGCCAGGCGTAGGCGCGCGACACCGCGGGCGCTTCGGGGAGCCTATCCGCCTCGGCCTCGGGGGAATGCATCGCCAAGATGGCCTCCTTTCCTGTCGAGGAAATCCCCACCCCGCGCCGCTGCTCGCGCCTCCACCCATCCCCACGTGGCGCAACGAGCCGCGGCGATCGGGCAGCAGCTTCATGCGGCACGCAGCGGCACGTCGCAATCGCCCCGCCGGCGGTTCGGCGCCATGCCGAGCTCGGCCAGCAGCTCGCCGGCGCCCTCGCGGGGAGTGCCGTTCCTGCCGGCTTTGCGCTTCCGTGCCGGAGACGTCCTCACGGCCCAGCTCGCTGGCGACGCGGGCGCATCGCTCGACGTCCGGCACGGAGGGCAAGGCGACGCGAGCATCGAGGACATGGACGAGCCCGTCACCCGGGCGTGTGCGGGCGTTCGCGCGGGAGGTCCGGTGCCGGATCGATGTTGCCTGTCCAGAGCGGCGGCGCCCGTCCACGGGCGGCAAGAGCGCGCGCAGGGCAATCGCTACCTCGTCGACAGGCGGCCGAGCTGGGTTTACGGTGGCGATTCCCCGGGATGCGAACGGCGGCGCGAACCCTGACCCGGCCACGAATACCCACGCTTCCGGCGGCGCTCGCCGCAAGCCTGCTCGGCGGCGCGTGCGCGGGGGAGCCGCCGCCGGGCGGCCACGGCGGTGGCGGCCAGGGCGCCGGCGCGCACCCGGTGACGACGACCACGTGTGTGAGCGCGGCCACGGGCTTTGGAGGCGCCCTGGAGGAGCTGCCGCGCGTGTTCACGGTGACCGGCGTCGTCACCGACGGCGCGGCGCCGCTCGAGGGCGCCATCGTGATGCAGGCCGGTGGGGAGCCGGCCCTCGTGACCGGCCCGGACGGCGCGTTCTCCATCGAGATCACGCGGGACATCCCGGGCCAGCCGACCGTGGTCGCGGCGAAGATCGGATACCGGACAGACGGCACCGAATTCGAGATCGTCCCCGACGGGCCGGTGGAGATCGTCCTTCGCCGCGCGTCGCCGCCGGACAACGCGCTCGGCTACACCTACGGCGAGCCGGGCGACGGCGACCCGCACAACTCGACGCGGTTCTGCGATCACTGCCACACGACGCTCGTGGCCCAGTTCCTCGAGTCGGGGCACGCGCGGTCGGCCAGGAGCCCGCTCCTCCAGGCCATCTACGCCGGGGTCTCGATGGCCCACACGGACGAGGCCTCGTGCGGCGCCGCGGGCGGGCGCTGGAAGGCCGGCCGCGTCCCTGGCAGCGAGGGGAGCGCCGCGATGCGGTGTTATCTCGGGAGCGGCGTGCTGCCGGATCTCAACCCTTCGTGCGGCGGGGGAGCGCTGCCGTCGTGCGACGATCCCGCGCTGCCCGAGGCCGTGCGCCCGGCGGCGTTCGGCGCGTGCGCCGACTGCCACGCTGCGGGGATCGACGGCCCCGCGGGCGGGCGAGACCTCCTCGAGGCCACCGGCATCGCGTTCGAGAAGGGCGATCACTGCGACGCTTGCCACAAGATCCGCGACGTCGATCTGAGCAAGCCGCCCGGGGTCGCCGGCGCCCTGATCGTCCAGCGCCCGCAGGAGAGGAGCTCCCCCGATCCCTCGTCGAGGCTCCTGGAGGTGATGTTCGGCCCGCGGCCGGACGTGCCGAACAGGTTCATGGGCGGCAGCTACCAGCCGAAGTTCTCGGCCTCGGAGTTCTGCGGCGGCTGCCACGAGCAGAAGCAGGCGGCGCTCCTGCCGGGCGCGGCGCTCGATCCGGCCCGCTGGCCGGACGGGCTCCCGATCCATCAGACGTTCTCCGAGTGGGCCGCGAGCTCCTGGAACCGCCCGGCCACGCAATGCCAGGCCTGCCACATGCCAGGGGTCCTCTCGCTGAAGAGCAGCCTCGACGTGACGAACGAGGAGAACGCGAGCGTCTCGCTCGGCTTCGTCCGCCCGGCGGGGACGGTCCGCTCCCACATTTTCCGCGGCCCGCTGGAGGGCTCTCCGCGGCTCATCCAGGGCGCTGTCGAGGTCCGCATCAACGCCTCGGCGGCGCCGGGCGAGCTCGCGGTCACGGTCTCCCTGGCCGGCGGCGCGGCGGGCCACGCCGTCCCGACCGGGGAGCCGATGCGCGCGCTCGTGCTCCTCGTCACGGCGGAGGCGTGCGGCGCGCCCCTTTCGCCGTCGAGCGGCATGACGGTGAACGACACCGGCGGCGCGCTCGCAGAGGCGCGCGTGGGCCAGGGCGCGGCCCTGACGGGCGCCCAGCTCGCCTGGGAGGAGGGCGCGGCGCGCGCGAGGGCGGGCGACGTGGTGCGGATCGTCCGGCCGACCGGCGTCTACGACGATTACACCGGGTTCGGCCGCTTCGCGGACCCGTCGCTCGACGCCGCGGACAAGGGCCTCGAGATCCGCGCGCCGGTCGGCGAGGCGCGGGTGGTCGCCGCGGGCGGCGGTGCGATCACCCTGAGCGGCGCGATCCCCGCGCAGGACGGGGAT
The DNA here is from genome assembly GCF_051521405.1 of Sorangium sp. So ce726. NCBI lineage: Bacteria > Pseudomonadati > Myxococcota > Polyangiales > Polyangiaceae > Sorangium > Sorangium sp. So ce726. The sequence goes on from NZ_CP150349.1 coordinate 968,132, forward strand.
ATCGCCTACCTCGGCGCGCCCCTCGCCGCGGCGCCGGCTGACGGCGAGCCCGCGGCCGCGTTCGCCGGCGCCGCGGGCTATACCTTCGCCAAGGTGCTCGTCGATCCGGCGGGCGCGCGGCACGCGCCGCAGCACCGCGCCGTCGACATCGCCAGCGACAACCGCATCGCGCCGGGCAGCGTCGCGGTGACGTCGCACGGCTTCGCGATCCCCGCGGGCTGCTCGGCGACCGCGAACGTCACCGCCACGCTGCTCTACCGGCCTGTCCCGCTCGCCCTCGCGAAGGAGCGCGGGGCCTTCGCGCACGATTACCTGGTCGCCTCGGCGTCCTCGCCTGTGCCACTCGACTGAGCGGCGCGGGTCAACTACGGTGGAATCGGCTGGGATGAGCGAGCGAGACACCACGGCGTCGAGAGGCTATGCGCGCCTTGCGAAGACAGCGCTCATCGGCGGCGCCATCGGCGGCCTGCTCACGCCCATGCCATCGTTCCATCCGGTGTGGGTATTCTTTTATGGCATGCTCCCCATCGCGGGTGTGTGGATTGGCCTCTGGATGTACCTCAGGAAGAACCCGGGCGAGAAGCTCAGCAACGGCGATGCGGCCGTGAGCGGCGCGATATCGGGCGGTCTCGCGGGCTTCATCGCGCTGGGCATCCATGTCGGGATACTCCTCCTCCTGGAGAGATCCGTGCGCGCCCACCATCCCGGGCTCCGGCCCGGGCCAGGTCTCCTGTCGCTCCTCGGCGCCGACCTCGCCTCTCCTGTCATCTACGCCGGATGGGGCGCGCTCGGTGGCCTCTTCGGCATTCAGCTCGTCTTCAAGTCGTCAGCGAGCCAGCCGAGCAAAGGCATCCGCACCGCCGCGATCGGGATGCTCGCCCTGGTGGCCCTCGCCGCGCTGGTCGTCGTCGGTTTCATCGTGGTGCTCGCGCAGGCGTTCCGAGGCAACTGGCACTATTGATCGCGCCGAGCGCGTCGAGCCGAGAGATTCGAGCGCAGAGATCAGGAGAAGACGAGGATCTGCACGGCGCTCTCGCGCAGCGTGGTCGCTAGCCACCGGATCTGCACCTGCTTCTCCGGGAGCGCCGCCTCCGCGAACGCCTTGAGCCCCTCGTCGCGCGCCGCGTGCCCTGCCTCGCCGATGAGGACCCAGCCGATCTCGCAGTCGTGCGCCATCGGGTAGAGGCGCCGCAGGTCGGCGAGCAGGACGGCGCCGGCCACGCCCGTCCGAGGGCGCACCTTCGCGAGGGCGCGGCGCGCGCCGCTCCGCAGCTCCTCGCCGATCCGGCGCTCCAGCGCGCCCTCGAGGCGCGCGCCGTGCTTCCGGGCGAACGGCCGCAGCCCCTCGGCGCGGCGCTCGCACTGCGCGGCGAAGCGCCGGCAGAGATGGGCGATGTCGAGGCGGTCTGCGTGCCTTTCGGCCACGGCGCGGAACGACTCCCCGAGATTGGCCTCGGCCTCGTGGAGCGTGTGGAGCGCGTTTCCCAGGAGCAACTCGACCTCCTCTCGCTCAGCGGCCCGGCGTGGGATTGGATGCCTCGGCTGCCGGGCCGCCCACCGTGGGCGGCACGACGACACCCGGGGCGGGCGCCGCGGCCCCCGTCGTCGGGGCGGGCGAGGGCACCCCGCCGCTCGCGGCCACCCTGAGGAGCTTGACCTTCGCCACCTTGAAACAGGGCTGCTTGCTCACCGGATCCCACGCGGAGATCGTCAGCTCGTTCGCGGCGCGCGGCCAGCGGTGGCCCTCGGGGCCCTCGTCCCAGGTGCCGTAGTGGAAGGGAATGAACACGGCGCCTTCGCGGATCTCGCTGATCCGCGCGCGCACCACGACGTGGCCGCGCGGCGACTCGACGCGGACCCAGTCGCCCTCCTCGATGGAGAGCCGGCGCGCATCGGGCGCGGCGATCTCGACCCAGGCATCGGGCGCGGCCCGCTGGAGCTGCGGCGCGCGCGCCGTCTTCGTCCGCGTGTGGAAGTGGTAGATAGTCCGCCCCGTGGTGAGCAGAAACGGGTAGTCGTCGTCCGCCTCCTCGATGGGAGGCAGGTACTCGGACGCGCGGAGGAACGCGCGGCCAGCCGGGTTCAGCGCCCGGAACTCCGTCTCCGAGCGCGCGCCGCCGGTGTCGAGATCGTGGCCGAAGTCCTGCGCCACCTCCGGATCGCTGAAGAAGCGGTGATCTGCGTAGAGCCGCGGCGTCCCTTCCGGGCGCTCCTCGGTGGACGGCCACTGGATCCCGCCGCCGCGGAGCCTGTCGTAGGTGATGCCCGTGTAATCGCAGGGGCGGCCCTTCGAGCACAGCTTCCACGCCTCGAACGCCTCCTCGGGCGTGCGCCACTTGATGAGCGGCGCGCCGTCCTTGTCCCGGAGATCCATCCGCCGCGCGTAATCGAGGAAGATGTCGAGATCCGAACGCGCCTCGCCCGGCGGCTCGACGGCCTTCTCGGTGAGGTGCACCGTCCGGTCCGTGTTCGTGAACGTGCCTGTCTTCTCTCCCCAGATCGCCGCTGGCAGCACGATGTCGGCGTGGCGCGCCGTCTCGGTGAGGAACGCGTCCTGGACGACGACGAAGAGGGGCTCCTGATCGAGGGTGGAGCGGAGGCGGCGCAGCTCGGGGATCGAGACCGCGGGGTTGGTGGCGATGATCCAGAGCAGCTTGATCGAGCCCTCCGCCGCGTAGCGGAGGATCTTCATCGCGTGTGTGGGCGCTCCCCAGCTCGGGATCACGAGGGGATCCACGTTCCAGATCCGCGCGAGCTCCTCCATGTGCCGCCGGTTCCGGTGGTTGCGGAAGCCGGGCATCTCGCCATTGCAGCCCGTCTCGCGGGTGTTCTGCGAGGTCGGCTGCCCGTTGGACTGGATGACGCCGCAGCCGGGCCGCCCGATCATCCCCCGGACGAGGTGGATGTTGTTCACCTGGACGGCGGCGGCGGTGGCCTGGTTCGACTGATAGACCCCCTGGAGGCAGGCAGAGAAGAGGCGCTCTGAGGAGCCGAGGATGCGCGCCGCCTCGCGGATCCGATCGGCCGGCACGCCGCAGATCGACGCCGCGCGCGCGGGCGGGTAGCGGTCTACCAGCGCGGCGAGGGCGTCCAGGCCGATCGTGTGGGCGTCGACGAACGCGCGATCGAGCCAGCCGTTCCTGAGGATCTCGTGGAGGATCGCGTTGAGCAGGGCGACGTTGGTTCCGCCCTTGATGGGGAGGTGGACGTCGGCGCGCCGCGCGGGGACGCTGCGGCGCGGGTCGACGACCACGAGCCGCGGCGGGTCGGGTCCCTCGAGCCGGTCGAGCATGCGCATCCAGAAGACGGTCTGCGTCTCGGCGACGTTGTAGCCGACGAGGAACAGCGTATCGCAGCGGTCCACGTCGGACATCGAGCCTGGCTGCCCGTCGCATCCGAAGCTCTCGCGCATCGACTGCGCCGCCGTCGCGGTGCAGAGGCGGGTGTTGCCGTCCACGTGCGGTGTGCCCAGGCCGCCGCGCGTGAGGAGCGCGAGCGTGTAGTACTCCTCGAGCAGGAGCTGCCCGGAGTTGTAGAAGCCGAGGCCGCCGGCGCCGTGCTTCGCCTGGATCTCCCTGGAGCGCGCGACGATCGCGCCCATGGCGGTGTCCCAGTCGGTCTCGACGAGCTTGTCGCCGCGGCGGACGAGCGGCCGGGTGAGCCGGTCGCGCGCGCGGTTCGCCTGCCAGCCGAAGAGGCCTTTGGGCCCGAGGCGACCGTGGTTGGGGTGGTCCGCGCCGCGTCCGCGCACGCCGACCATGCGCCCGTCCTTGACCGCGATGTCGAGAGCGCAGCCGTTCGCGCAGAGCACGCAGGCGGAATGCACCCAGCGCTCCACGTCGCCCTCGGCGAGGCCGGGATCGAGGCGCTGATCGACGCGTGTCGGCCACGGTTCGTCCCGCCCGTACGGCGTCCGGGCGCCCCAGGGATCCGCGATCCGGTCCAGCATGGTAGTTTCGATTACCGCTCCTCGCGCGCAGCAGCGAGTCGGGCGAGTGATGCATTTTGCTACAGAAGAGCCAGCACGCGCGTCATCGTGAGTCGTGAGGGTAGCCCCGCCGGTCTCGACCACGGACGCCCTCTGCGGCGGTGCGCCCGGGCGCTGCGGAGGTTCCGACCCCGCCGGCTGTTCGTGGCGCTCGGGCTGTGGCGCGCGATCTCGCGCCCCTGGCGTTGCTCATGCGCGGAATCCCGCGCGGCCGGAGCCGTGGCTCGGCACTTGCACTCACGAAGCCCGAGCGAGCGGTCGTGGAAAGGAGCGACGGTGCACAACAAAACCTGGTACTCGCGGTTCGCGAAGCAGACGTCCTATCTCTGCGGGCGGCCAAAGGTGTTCGTGCTCGCAGTGGCTGTCATCGTCGTCTGGGCGGTCACCGGGCCCGTCTTCCACTTCAGCGATACGTGGCAGCTCGTGATCAATACGGGGACGACGATCGTCACCTTCCTCATGGTGTTCCTGATCCAGAACACGCAGACGCGCGACACCGAGGCGATGCAGATCAAGCTCGACGAGCTGATTCGCGCGACGCACGGCGCCCGCAACGCGCTGCTGGATCTCGAGGAGCTGGAGGAGGGCGCGCTCGATCAGTTTCGCAAGCGCTACCAGGCACTTGCGGAGGCTGCGCGCAAGGCTCCGGACGACACCGACAGCCCCGATGCCTGACCTCAGGGGCAGCCCGTGCGGCCCGACCCGGGTCAGACACCAACGGTTCCAGGCACCGTGCCAGACACCTGGTCAGGGGCCCTTGCGTTCGGGCGCTCGGCCCTTTACGGCGTCGGCATGAGCCCGCTGGATCCGTCCCGGAGCACCTGGTTGAACCTCTTTCTCCGGCTCGGTCTCGCGCTCATCTCGGGCGCGCTCGTCGGCTGGGAGCGCCACGCCGCTGGCAAGCCAGCCGGGCTGCGGACGCACATGCTGGTGAGCGTCGGCGCCGCGATCTTCGTCATGGCCGCGATGGAAGCCTCGGAGGACTCGGCCAGCCGCGTCGCCCAGGGCATCGCGGCAGGCATCGGTTTCCTGGGCGCGGGTGAGATCCTCCAGTCCCAGGAGCGCTCCAGCGGCAAACCAAGACCGAGGGTGACAGGGCTCACCTCCGCCGCGGCCATCTGGGTCTCCGCTGCGCTCGGCATCAGCGCCGGATACGGGCTGTGGCGGCTCGTCGTGGCCGGGAGCGCAATTACCCTGTTCGTCCTCACGGTCGCGAAGCGGGTCGAGCGCCACATCTCGACAGGGGATGACGGGAACGGGGCTGCGTAGCGGCGCGCGCCGCGGTTTGACGAGCGCTTCGTCCCTCCGCGACGCTGTTCTGGCGCGGCCGCCCGGGATGTGGGAGATGCGCCTGGCGCGCGGGCTCCGCAGCGCATCCGATGAGCATGGCCCATTACGTCTCGACCTTCCTCGTGTCGTTATCGGCGATCTTCTTCGTCGTGGATCCGATCGGCATCGTGCCGCTGTTCCTCACGATGACGGCGGGGGATCCGCCGGAGAAGGTGCGGCGCACGGCGCGGCGGGCGTGCGCCGTCGCCGGCGGGCTCATGCTGTTCTTCGCCCTCTTCGGCGGCGTCGTCTTCAAGGTCTTCGGCGTCTCGCTGGCCGCGTTCCGGGTCGCGGGCGGGCTGTTGCTGCTGGTCACGGCGCTCGACATGCTGCGCGCCCGCTCCTCGGCGACGCGCACCACCCCGTCGGAGGAGCAGGAGGGCATCGCCAAGGAGGACGTGGCGCTGGTGCCCCTGGCCATGCCGCTCCTGGCCGGGCCGGGCGCCATCGCGACGGTGATGGTGCTGATGTCACGCGGGGGCAGCGACCCCGTGGCCATGGCGCTTGTGCTCGCCAGCGTGGCGATCACCTTCGTGGCGTCCTACTTCGTGCTGCGCGGCGCGGGGCTCGTGCAGCGGGCGCTCAAGGCGTCCGGCGTGGCCGTGCTCGAGCGCGTCATGGGCCTCATCCTGGCCGCCATCGCCGTCCAGTTCATGGCCGACGGCGCGAAGGAGCTCTGGCGCGGGTGACGCGCCGTGCCTCGCCCGGCGCGCTGCTCGGCCCGTCAGTTGACCGGGCCCGCGCGCCGCGGCGCCTGCTTCATGCAGGTGACGAGCGCGTCGCGGAGCCGCGCGAAGGTGGATACCCGCGACATGTCCACGCCGTCCACGAGGAGGCCGCGCGCCACGTCGGGCCGGATGCCCACGATGATCCCCTTCGCCCCGAGGAGCTCCACCGCGCGGACCTGCGATAGAAGGATGTTCCCGAGCGAGGCGTCGATGGAGTCGACGCCGGTGAGATCGATGATCACCACCCTGCAATGGGTGTTCGACACCGCGCCGAGGAGCGCCTGCATCATCTGGTCCGCCCGGCAGACATCGACAGCGCCGAGCACCGGCATCATCAGCACGCCCTCCCAGACCTGGATGATCGGCGTCGACAGCGTGCGGATCGTCGCCTGCTGTTCCGCGTTGAGGGCCCTTGTGCGCGAGAGCTCCTGCGCGAGGTCGTCGAGCCGCCTCAGGTTGCTCGCCGCGACCGCCTGGGCGATCTGGACGAGCTCCTCCCGCTCCCTCAGCGCATCCCCGAGCTCCCCCAGCGCCGCCGCGATCGCGCCGAGATCGTCGCCCAGGTCCGAGCTGCCGGCGAGCGCTTCGTCCGCGTCTCCCTCCTTGAGCTGCTCGATGTAGCGTAGGATCGCCTGCGCTCGCTCACCCGGCACGACGCCCCCGGAGCATCTCGCTCTTGAGCTGCTCATAGACGGTCTCCGAGATACAGCTCGTGAAGCAGCGCGTGTGGACGAACTGGCCGTCCCGCTTGAAGACGTTGGAGTTGATCAGCACGTGCTTCATGCTGCCGTCCTTGGCGCGGAGGCGGGCCGGGTAGGAGGCCAGCTTGCCGGTGCCCGCGAGCGAGCAGAGGATCTGGTCGATCACGTCCTTATCGACGTGGAAGTCGGTGACGTGTCGATTGATGTACTCCTCGCGCGCATAACCGAGGAGCTCAAGCTCGAGCTTGTTCGCCCACAGGATCTTGCCGTTCGCGTCCACCAGATGGACGCCCAGCGAAGCGTTGTCCAGGACGTCATGCCAGTCTTCCACGCGGTCCTTCGTCCCCATCGCCAATCTCCCCCGGTCGTGCTTCGACCTTGACTTGTCCGGCCGACGAGCGCTGCAGGTGCGGTGTCCGCGAAGGCGCTGCCTGCCCGCAGCTGATCAGGTTACAGGAGAACGGGGAGCTGGACGAGGGGTGTGGTCGCCGCAGTGAGGTCGGGCACATCGGGAGAGCGTGAAGGCAGGTCGTCGTGGAGCTCGCTTGTCGGCTTGAGGCGGCGGGGCCCGGCGGCTCGGACGTCGCTATGCGGCCGGGCCGCCGCGGCGCGCGTTGGGCTCCCCACGGAAGACGTGCGCGTGGGCACGCGCGAGGTCGCTGAAGGCGCGGGGCGCGCGGCCTGTCACGCGCTGAACGACGTCGGTGACGCGGTCCTCGGCCCCGTCGCGGATGGCGAGGTCGAGGCTCACAAGGAGCGCGGCGTAGGGAGCGGGGATCCCCGCTCGGACGAGGTACGCGCGTGCGTTCTCCTCGCTGGCCGTGACGTGGCGTATCGCCCGGCCGGCGATGCGGGATACGATGGCCGCCACGTCATCGTAGCTGAGCGCCTCCGGGCCGGTGATGACGTGCGATGTGTTGTGCGGCGCGCCGTCGAGGAGGGCGCGCGCGGCGACCTCCGCGATATCGTCGGCATCGACGAAGCCGACGCGGCCGCCGCCCGTCGCGGTCGTGAGCTCGCCGCGCCCGGCGATCGCCGCCGCGTGCGGGTGGCGCGGATCGATGAAGTTCTGCATGAACCACGACGGTTGGAGGACGGTCCATTCTGGAGCGCGCTCGCGGAGCGCGCTGTGGACGAGGCCGAGCCCGGGGCTCCCCTCTGGCACGGCCGACGCGCTGAGCAGGACGAGGCGGCGAGCCCCGCTCGCCAGCGCGCGCTCGACGAAGGGCAGCATGAGCGCCGAGGGATCCTCGACCATCGCGGGCGCCACGAGGTACACCCGATCGGCGCCGCGGAGCGCGCCCTCGTGCGTCGCGGTGTCGGCCCAGTCGAAGCGGGCGTGCTCGACGCCGTCGCGAGCGGCGGGCGCCGCCCGGCTCGCGGTGCGGACGCGCGCTCCGGCGGCCGCGACCCGCGCGGCGACGGCTCGCCCGGTGGTGCCTGTCCCGCCGGTGATCAGGACGAGCGGCCCGTCGCTCCCTGCGCGCGCCCTCATGACGCCCCCTCGCGATGTGCGTTGAGCTCGTCGCCGAATGCCTCGAGGACGGGCGCTGGATTCCAGTACTCGCGGTAGCGCACGACTCGGCCGTTCCTCGTCGCGACGATCATCACATAGTCTTGCTCGTAGCGTTTGCGCGCGGGCCCGATGGTCGCCGAGCCGTGCACCTCGGCGAGCGCGACGTCGGGATCGGTCGTCGGATACCGGCGCACGCCGCGGAGCTCGAGCCCGTGGAAGCTCTGGAGGATGCCCTCGAAATGGCGCCGGATGGCCGCCTTGCCCTCGAGGCGCGCCGGCGCGCCGAGCGCTGGCGCATACGGGAACTCGACGGTTGCGTCTTCGGCGAAGAGGTCGAGCCAGCGCTCCAGGTCACGACCGATGAGATCGAGGAGCGCGTCGAGCGCCTGCGCGGCGTCGAGCGGCCGGGAATGCGGCAGGGGGTGCGTCATGGGATGTCCTTTCCTTTCGTGTCGACGAGGCCAGCGTAGGGGCGCCGCGATTGCAGCGCGTCCAGCTCCACGATCCGCGCGTCCACGGTCCACGGCCGGCGCCGCCCTCGTGGCGGGTCGCGCGCGCCGGCGTGGCGCGGGCGGCCGCGTGATGTAGAGTCGATCGCGCCATGTCCGCCGCGTTCGACGAGCTGGCCCGGAGCGTCGTGCTCCGCGAGGCCGAGGTGATGCGCTTCGCGCTCGGCGATCGCTGGGGCAAGCGGCAGCCGGCGCAGCGCGCCTCCGCCCGGGTGTACGCGGCGCTCCGCGGCGGCGGGTGGATCGACGTCGCGCGCCGGCGGCTCGCGCTCGGCGCGGGAGAGCTCGTGTTCCTGCCGCGCGCCGAGGAGCACGCCATCCGCGATCGGCCGACGACCTCGCTCGCGCACCCGGAGGCCCTCTGTCGCGGGATGCGCGCCGTGGCCGAGGACGCCCTGGCCACGGAGGCCCCGCCGGACACGCGCCTCGTCGTCGTCGACCTGCACGTCGACGCGGCGGGCGCGCCGTGGGTCGCCCTGCTGCCGCCGGCGGTGCACGTCGCGGGCGCGACGCCGGGGCTCGCGCGCTGGCTCAACGACACGCTCGCGTTGCTCGCCGGCCCGCCGGCCCTGTCGGCGGCGCTGCGCCGCTCCGTCGGCGAGGCGTGGGCGCACGCGCTCTTCGCGAGCGCGCTGCGCGACCCTGCGGCGTCGCTGCCGCGGCGGGACGCGCTCCGGGACGAGCCGATCGCGGCCGCGCTCGCGCGGGTGCGCGCCTCGCCCGAGCGCGCGTGGGAGCTCGGGGACCTCGCGCGAACGGCCGGGCTCTCGCGATCCGCGTTCGCGGCGCGCGCGACGGCGCTCCTGGGCGAGCCGCTCGGCCACCACGTGCGCCGGCTGCGCCTCGAGCGCGCCGCGGTCCTGCTCGGCGAGACGACGCTCCCGGTGAAGCTCGTCGCCTCCCGCGTCGGCTACGACAGCGAGCCCGCGTTCGCGCGCGCCTTCGCGCGCGCCCACGGCGTGAGCCCCATGGGCTACCGTCAGGCCAGGCGGCGAGAGGACGACCGCGCGGACACCGTCAGACGCGCCGGTTGACGCGATGGAAGCGCTGCTGAGCGGCGCAGCTGGTGTCATGTCCACCCGGCTCTGAACACCAGCTCCCACGCACCGGCGCGCGGTGCGTGGCTTTCGGCGCGGTGTGCCCGGCTGATGGCGTATCCTCCTGTGGATGCGGCAAGGCGCGAGGATAGGTGTCCTGCTCGTCGCGATGGCGGCGTGCGGCGGCGATGGCAATGATGCGGAGTCCACCGCTGGCGCCGGAGGCTCCACGCCTGGCACGGGCGGCGTCGGCTCCACCTCTGGCGCGGGCGCCGCCGGCGGTTCCACGCCTGGCGCGGGGGGCTCCACGCCGGGCGTCCCGGCCTACGGTCGTTTCGGCGAGGCCACGACCACCTTCACGCTGCCGGAGCCGGCCCCGAGGGAGGGTGAGCTCCCCGAGATCGCCTATCCCGATCTCGCCGGGTCATTCCCGGAGGTCGACTGGAGCGCGCTCGATCGGCTCTACATTCCGGCTGGCCACTACCGGAGCATCCTGCTCGGCGCCCTGCCCGCGCGGAGCGCGGAGCGCCCGCTCGTGATCACGAACCTCGGCGGACAGGTCAAGGTCGGGGGCGACGCTGCCAACTACGTGTTCGTGATCAAGGGCGGAAAGGGCTGGATCCTGACCGGCCGGCACGATCCTGTCTCGAAGACCGGAGACGAGGGGTTCCGGGGTCACGCCGAGGGCGCGTTCGCCCATGGCCAGGGGACGTACGGCATCTTCATCGACGACGCGTTCAGCAAAGAGGGCCTCTCTGGGCTGGCCATCGGCGGAGGAGCCTCGGATTTCGAGCTGGATACCCTCGAGGTCGCGCGCGCCGAGTTCGCTGGCATCGTCGCCAAGACCGACGACGACGGGCAGGCCACGATGCGCAACGTGAAGATCCACGACCTCTATGTGCACGACGTCGGCTCGGAGGGGATCTACTTCGGCAGCACCCAGGCGCAGCCGCAGCACGCGTTCGAGCGCCTCGAGGTGTACGACAACCGGTTCCTCCGCACCGGCACCGAGGCGCTGCAGGTCGGGCAACTCGGCTCGGACTGCGAGATCCACCACAACGTCATCGGGCCGGGCGCGGTCCGGTGGCGGTCGGCGTTCGACCATTACCAGGACGGCAACGTGCAGTTCGGCCAGCGTTATGGCAGCTCGAGCTTCCACCACAACATCGTGATCGGGACGGGCGACCTCTTCGTCGAGCTGTTCCCGACGCGGGTGGACGGCGATCCGCGCTCGCCCTCGGACACGGTCTCGTTCACGGACAACTACTTCGCCGACACGTCGCTGAGCGGCGTGTACACGCATGCGGTGGACACCGGCGCCACGATACGCTTCGAGCGCAACGTCTTCCTCGGGTTCCACTTCAACTATGGCGAGGTGTATCCGGACGCGGACGAGCCTGTGCAGGTCTTCGCGGTGGGCAGCAACGCGCCGAACCCGCACATCCTGAAGGGCAACCAGGTGGACGGGCCCTATCCGTTCATCAAGTGGCTCTTCGACAGCGTGCAGGCCGAGGACAACCCGACGGCCGCGGTGGACCGGGTCCGCTTCCGCGACTTCATGGGGGGCGCCCTCGACGAGAACTACCGGCGCGTGGAGTGGTGGACCGACCGCGCGACGCTCAGCCCGGACGAGCGCGCCGTGACGTACCCGAAGGGCGCCTACGTCCTCCACCAGGGCGCGCTCTACGAGGCGCTCGCCGAGAGCCAGGGCAAGCAGCCCGATCAGCACCCCGACGTGTGGCGCGCGCTGCCGGCCCCTGCGGACGATGTCCGCCTGAGCGCCGACTCGCCGCACCAGGGGCTCGGCGTCCGCTGGCCGCCGCCTTAGCGAACGTCCGTGTTCCAGGAGCGGGCGGATCGTGCAAGAGATCTCCTGTTCCTTGAGGCGTGCGGCGCTTCGCGCGTGAACCCATCGAATCGTTGTTCCCTTGCCCATCTCCGCGCCCGGTAGGGTGCTGCTCGCCATGAAGCTCTTCTACGCGCCCACATCCCCTTTTGCCCGCAAGGTGCGGGTCACCGCCCACGAGCTGCAGCTGGGAGACCGGATCGAGCTTGTGCTGGTCAATCCCTGGTCGGACGCGGCGCTGCGGTCCCTGAACCCGCTGGCCAAGGTCCCGACGCTCGTCCTGGACGATGGGCAGGTGCTCTTCGAGTCGGCGCTCATCTGCGAATACCTGGACCACCTCGCGGCCGGCGGGTTGTTCCCAGCGCCGGGAGAGGCGCGGTGGCGCGCCCTGCTCCAGCAAGGCATCGCGGACGGTATCAACGCTGCTGCCGGGCGCCTCTTCGCCGACGAACATCGCCCATCCAACGAGCGATCCAGCGGCGTCATGCAGCGCCAGGCGGCTGCCATCGAGGCCGGCCTGGACAGGCTGGAGCGGGACGCCGGAACGTTATCGACGGGGCTCGCGGACATCGGCGCGGTCTCGATCGCCTGTGCGCTCGGCTACCTCGACTTCCGCTGGCCCGATCGGCCGTGGCGGAGCGGCCGGAGCGGCCTGGGGCGCTGGTTCGACGTCGTCGGCCAACGCCCATCCATGATGGCCACGCAGCACCGCACGCCGTGATCTCGTGGATGACTCGGATACCCAGCAAGGCAGCGTCGATGATTGTACGGCGATGAAGGACGCCGCGCCGCCTGAGGCGTCGGTGAAGATCGTGATCACGAACGAGCGCGATGTCCCTGTGTACTATCCGGACTTCATCAAAAACCCGCGCTGGGACGCCTGTGGCGGCGGCGACTGGAGGGTCGACGGACAGAGCCTGTTCAGCGGCAACAGCGCGCCGCCGATGTGCGAAGGGCTGCTCGCGGGAGAGCCGGGTTTGCCGGCCTGCTGGCCGCTCCCCAGCGCGCTTGGCCCCGGCGAGACGGTGGAGCTCGCATGGGATCTGCGCGCCATCGAGCGCATCCCTGTCGTCGCGGCGTGCTCGACCGAGCCCAGCGAGCCCGACACGACCTGCGGGCGCTACCAGCTCGTCGAGGATGGAGCGCACGAGCTGTCAGCCACGTTCATGGTCGGCTATGACGAAAACACCCTCACCGCCGCCGACTCGTGGTCCGTCACGGTGCCCTTCGAGCTGCCCACCGCGGTCGTGAACGTGATCGTCGAGTAGCGACGTCGACGGACTGGCAGACTTCGCCGTTCGCTCTGCCCCTCTCAGGCGATCACGCTCTGCCGTACAGCGCCGCCGCGCCGTCCCCGGCGGCCGCAGCGCTCGCCCGTTTCCTGGCCGCCGGGGCGGCTCAAGGCCAGCGGCGCCTGAGCCGTGTGCCCGTGTCCCGGTGGCAAAAGCCGTGGATCTCATCCACCATGGCGGTGCATGCGGCCAGCCGGCATACGGAAGAAATCTTCAGTTGTCGCCGAGCCCTCGCTCGATGGTGGCGCCCTGGACGCGAGCGCCGAGGCCTGCCTCGCCGGGGGCGGCGAGATGGGCGCGCTGATGCGCTCGATCGACTGGGCGAAGACGAAGCTCGGCCCCGTCGCGACATGGCCGATAAGCCTCAGGACCGTGGTCGGCCTCGTGCTCGGCAATCGGTTTCCCATGATCATGTTGGTCGGGCCGGAGCTTCTGCAGATCTACAACGATGCCTATCGGCCCATCCTGGGCATGAAGCACCCTGCGTCGATGGGCGCCCCGGCGGCCGAGGTCTGGGCCGAGGTCTGGGACGTCGTCGGCCCGATGGCGCTGGGCGTGCTCGACGGGGGACCCGCGACGTGGAGCGAGCACCTCCTGCTCCCGGTGCAGAGGCGAGGCTTCGTCGAGGAGACGTACTTCACGCTCTCCTTCAGCCCGATACCCAGCGACGCCGGGCGGGTCGCCGGCGTCCTCATCACGGTGAAGGAGACCACAGAGCAAGTGCTCGACGCGCGCCAGCTCCACATGCTGCGCGATCTCGCGACGCGCTCTGCCCACGCGAAGTCTGCCGAGGAGGCGTGCTCGACAGCCGCGGAGATCTTCGCGGCGAACGACGCCGACCTGCCGTTCTCGCTGCTCTACCTCCTGGACGGCGACCCGGGCGACGCGCGCCTCGTCGGCGCGAGCGGGCTCGACGGGTACCAGGGAGCGGCGAAGCCGGCGCGCGTCTCCCTCCAGGATCGAGGCGACGAGGGCTCGGCCTGGCCGCTCGCGGAGGCGGCGCGCGCCTCTGGCGAGCTCCTCGTGAGCGATCTCGCGGCCCGCTTTGGCGCCTTGCCCGTCGGCCGCTGGGGGAGCGCGCCGGAGCAGGCGATCGTCCTGCCCCTCTCGCGGCCGGGCCAACCTCGTCCGTATGGCTTCCTCGTCGGCGGCGTCAGCCCGCATCGCCTGCTCGACGAGCCGTATCGCGGGCTGTTTCAGCTGATCACCGATCAGGTGGTGACCGCCATCGCGAACGCGCGCGCCTACGAGGAAGAGCGCAGGCGCGCCGAGGAGCTCGCCGCGATCGACAGCGCGAAGACGCTGTTCTTCAGCAACGTCAGCCACGAGTTCCGGACGCCGCTGACGCTGATGCTCGGCCCCATGGAAGACGCGCTCGCGTCGCCGGAGCGCGCGCTGGCTGGCGAGCACCTTTCGCTCGCTCACCGCAACGCGCTGCGCCTGCTCAAGCTGGTCAACGCGCTGCTCGACTTCTCCCGCCTCGAGATGGGCCGCGCGCAGGCGTCCTACGATCCAACGGACCTCGCTGGCCTCACCGCCGATCTCGCGAGCGCGTTCCGCTCCGCGATCGAGCGGGCGGGGCTCGCGTTCAAGGTGGACTGCCCGAAGCTCCCGGAGCCCGTCTTCGTCGACAGGGACATGTGGGAGAAGATCGTGCTGAACCTGCTGTCCAACGCCCTGAAGTTCACGTTCGACGGCGAGATCCTCCTGTTGCTCCGCGCGCGCGGGGACGACGTCGAGCTCGTGGTGCGCGACACGGGCACCGGCATCCCCGAGCACGAGCTGCCGCACCTCTTCGAGCGCTTCCACCGCGTCCAGGGGGCGCGCGCGCGCACGCACGAGGGCTCCGGGATCGGGCTCGCGCTTGTGCATGAGCTGGTGCGGCTGCACGGCGGCAGCATCCGGGTGGAGAGCCGTCCGGGCGAGGGGACCGCGTTCACGATCGCGATCCCGCGCGGGTCCGCGCACCTCCCGGCGGAGCGCATCCGCGCCGAGAAGACGCTCTCGTCGACGGCGACCGGCGCCGCGCCCTACGTCGAGGAGGCGCTGCGGTGGCAGCTCGCCGCGGATGCGCCGGCCCTGGCGCTCGCTTCGGCCGATCGTGTCGAGTCCGACCACCTCTCGGTCCCGTTCGACCCGAGCGCGCGCATCCTCCTCGCCGACGACAACGCCGACATGCGCATGTACGTGCGGCGCATCCTCGATGAGCGGTGGACCGTCGAGGCCGTGAGCGACGGCGCCGCTGCGCTCGAGGTCGTCCGGCGGTCGCCGCCGGATCTCGTCATCGCCGACGTGATGATGCCGGGCCTCGACGGCTTCGGCCTGCTCCGGGCGCTGCGCGCCGATCCGGCGACGCAGGGCGTGCCGGTGATCATGCTCTCGGCGCGCGCGGGCGAGGAGTCCCGCGTCGAGGGGCTGGCGGCCGGCGCCGACGATTACCTCGTGAAGCCGTTTTCCGCGCGCGAGCTCGTGGCTCGCGTCGCGACCCACCTCCAGCTCGCAGAGCACCGGCGGGCCGCGGAGCGGGAGCGCGAGAGGATGTACGCGGTGTTCGAGCAGGCGCCCGTCGGGATCACCGTCTACCGTGGCCCCGAACACGTCATCGAGATGGCGAACCCGCACTTCGTGGCCATGGTGGGCCATCGCGACGTGACCGGACGCACGTTGGCGCAGGCCTTCCCGGAGATCGTCGGCTCGCCGCTCCTCGAGGTCTACGACCGGGTCTACGCGACAGGCGAGCCGTTCGTCACCCACGACTACCGGTTCGACCTCGATCGCGGCGACGGCGTGCGGGAAGAGTTGTACTGGAGCTTCAACCTGCACCCCATGTGTGAGCCGGACGGTGTCGTCGTCCGGATCCTGGTCGTCGCGCTCGACGTCACCGAGTATGTGCAGGCGCGAAAGACGCTCGAGGTGGCGGCGCGGGAGCGCGAGGAGCTGCTGCGCTGCGCGGAGGACGCGCGGCGCGACGCGGAGCGGGCGAACCGCGCGAAGGACGAGTTTCTGGCGATGCTCGGGCACGAGCTGCGGAACCCGCTCGCCCCGATCGTCACCGCGCTCCACCTGATGCGCCTCCGCGCCGGAGGGCACGCCGAGCGCGAGCGGCTCGTCATCGAGCGCCAGATCAAGCACCTGACGGCGCTCGTCGACGACCTGCTCGACGTCTCCCGGATCACGCGGGGCAAGATCGAGCTGAAGAAGCAGCGGATCGAGATAGCGGAGGTCGTGTCCAAGGCGGTCGAGCTGGTGAGCCCGCTGCTCGAGCAGCGCCGGCACCACCTCACGGTCGCGGTCCCCTCGAGCGGCCTGGCCGTGGACGGCGACGTCACGCGGCTCGCCCAGGTGATCTCGAACCTGCTCACGAACGCAGCGAAGTACACCGAGAGCGGCGGCAAGATCGCCGTCCGGGCCGAGCGCGCTGAGGGCGAGGTCGTCCTCTCGGTGCGCGACAATGGCATCGGCATCGCCCCCGAGATGCTGGCGAGCGTCTTCGAGCGCTTCGTGCAGGAGCGCCAGGCGCTGGATCGATCTCAGGGTGGCCTGGGCCTGGGCCTCGCCATCGTGCACAACCTCATCGCGATGCATGGCGGCCGCGTGAGCGCGCACAGCGAGGGCCGCGGGCGCGGGAGCGAGTTCACCATCCGGCTGCCGGCCGCGGCGAACGCGCGCTCGCCCGAGGCTGCGCCGGCGCGCCCGCCGGCCGGGATGCAGGGGACTCCACCTCTCGCCGATCGGCGTCGCATCCTGCTGGTGGACGACAACCTCGATGCGGTCGAGCTCCTGGCCGAGTCGCTGGGCGCCCTGGGGTACACGACGCGCGTCGCCTACGACGGCCCGTCCGCGCTCCGGATCGCGGAAGAGTTCGCGCCCGACGTGGCGCTGCTCGACATCGGGCTACCGGTGATGGACGGCTACGAGCTCGCGCGGCGCCTCCGCGAGCAGCCGGCGGGTGAGCGCGTTCGCCTGATCGCGATCACCGGTTACGGACAGCAGGGGGATTTCCGGCGCTCGGAGGGGGCAGGGTTCGAGACGCACCTCGTCAAGCCCATCCAGATCGATCGATTGTCGGCGCTCCTCGAGGAGCCTCCGGCCTGCAGGGCCGAGTGATCCACGTCAGGCTCGTCCCGCTGGAGTTCGGCGAGGGCTCATGCACGACACGACGTGACCGCGCCCGGAGCGCTTGGGCGACGCGCGCCGCGGCGAGACCAAGGCAGCTTCTGACGGGAGAAGGAACAATGGATACGCAACGCATGCGAATTGCGAGGGTGGGTGTTCTGGTCGTAGGATTCGCCGCGACCGCGGGATGCACGCTGATCTCGGGGGTAGGAACGCTCGAGTTCAACGGGGAGGCTGCTGGAGGAGCTGGCGGAAGCGGTGACGCCGGTGGCGGCGGCGCCGGAGCGGGAGGCGGCGAGGTGGGCGGCGCCGGGGGCGGCGGAGGCGAAGCGGGAGGCGGTGAGGCGGGCGGCGCGGGCGGCGGCGCAATGGGCGGCGACGTGATGATCCAGGAGTGCGTGCCCGGCGAAGGGGTTGCCGTGGGCGCCCGCGTCTGGGGTGACGCGTGGCTCAACGGGTTCGTTCTTCATTGCGCTGACTTTCAGAGCGACGGTCACACGGGGGACGGGTACGATGCCGGCCCCGTGGCCGGCAGCATGGCGGGCTCGCACGTCTCCAAGTTCTGCGATTACCCCAAGAACGTCGTGGCGTTCAGGTATACATACGACGCGGAGCATGTGTACCAGGTCCAGTTTGGTTGCTCGACGCCTGAGGTATGGAAATCGTCAACGCCCAGCGTCGAACAATGGCTCGATCCCATCGGCGGGACGACGGCTGGTCCGCAAGAGTACGGAGAGCAATGTGAGGTGGGCTCCGCCTATAGCTACTTCACGCTCAACGTCAGCGAAGATGGTCAATCCATACGAAGCTTCGAAGAGCCTCGCTACTGCTTGGGAATGCCCTGAGCCCTCGCAAGGCCGTCTCCGGAGGCGCTGCTCCTCGGCGAGGTGATTCTCCTCTGCGAGGCGGCAGCGGTCGGGGACCCCTGCGCCGCGGGAGGCGAGCTCCAGGTCTTCGGGCGCAGGCTTCGCCGTTCGCCCCGCCCCTCTCAGGCGATCACGCTCTGCCGTACAGCGCCGCCGCGCCGTCCCTGGAGGCCGCGGCGCTCGCCCGTGTCCTCGCCGCCGGGCGGCTCAAGGCCTGAGGCGCCTGAGCCGTGCGCGCGTGTCCCGGTGGCAAAAGCCGTGGATTTCATCCACCATGGCGGTGCATGCGGCCAGCCGGCATACGGAAGCAATCTTCAGATGTCGTCGAGCCCTCGCCCGATGGCGGCGCCCTGGACGCGAGCGCCGAGGCCTGCCTCGCCGGGGGCGGCGAGATGGGCGCGCTGATGCGCTCGATCGACTGGGCGAAGACGAAGCTCGGCCCCGTCGCGACATGGCCGATAAGCCTGAAGACCGTCGTCGACCTCGTGCTGGGCAATCGGTTCCCCATGCTCGCGCTGCTCGGGCCGGAAATGCTGCACATTTACAATGATGGCTATCGGCCCATCCTGGGCATGAAACACCCTGCGTCGATGTGCGCCCCGGCGGTCGAGGTCTGGGCCGAGATCTGGGACGTCATCGGCCCGATGGCGCAGAGCGTGCTCGACGGGGGGCCCGCGACGTGGAGCGAGCACCTCATGCTCCCCATGAACCGGCGAGGCTTCGTCGAGGAGGCGTACTTCACGTTCTCCTACAGCCCGATACCCGGCAACAACCAGCGGGTCGCCGGCGTCCTCGTCACGGTGCAGGAGACCACGGAGCAAGTGCTCGACGCGCGCCAGCTCCGCATGCTGCGCGATCTCGCGACGCGCTCCGCCGAGGCGAAGTCGGCCGAGGAGGCGTGCGGCACAGCCGTGGAGATCTTCGCGGCGAACGACGCCGACCTGCCGTTTTCGCTGCTCTACCTTCTGGACAGCGATACGGGCGACGCGCGCCTCGTCGGCGCGAGCGGGCTCGACGGATACGAGGGAGCGGCGAAGCCGGCGCGCATCTCCCTCCACGATCGAGGCGACGAGGCCTCGACCTGGCCGCTCGCGGAGGCGGCGCGCGCCTCTGGCGAGCTCCTCGTTTGCGATCTCGCGGCCCGCTTTGGCGCCTTGTCCGGCGGCCGCTGGGGCAGCGCGCCGGAGCAGGCGATCGTCCTGCGCCTCTCGCGGCCGGGACAACCTCGCCCGTATGGCTTCCTCGTCGGCGGCGTCAGCCCGCGCCGCCTGCTCGACGAGTCGTATCGCGGGCTATTCCGGCTGATCACCGATCAGGTGGTGACCGCCATCGCGAACGCGCGTGCCTACGAGGAAGAGCGCAGGCGCGCCGAGGAGCTCGCCGCGATCGACAGCGCGAAGACGCTGTTCTTCAGCAACGTGAGCCACGAGTTCCGGACGCCGCTGACGCTGATGCTCGGCCCCATGGAGGACGCGCTCGCGTCGCCGGAGCGCGCGCTGGCCGGCGAGCACCTTTCGCTCGCCTACCGCAACGCGCTGCGCCTGCTCAAGCTGGTCAACGCGCTGCTCGACTTCTCCCGCCTCGAGATGGGCCGCGCTCAGGCGTCCTACGAGCCGACGGACCTCGCCGGCTTCACCGCCGATCTCGCGAGCGCGTTCCGCGCCGCGAGCGAGCGAGCCGGGCTCGCGTTCAAGGTGGACTGCCCGAAGCTCCCGGAGCCGGTCTTTGTCGACAGGGACATGTGGGAGAAGATCGTGCTGAACCTGCTGTCCAACGCCCTGAAGTTCACCTTCGAGGGCGAGATCCTCCTGTCGCTTTGCTTGCGCGAGGACGACGTCGAGCTCGTGGTGCGCGACACGGGCACCGGCATCCCCGAGCACGAGCTGCCGCACCTCTTCGAGCGCTTCCACCGCGTCCAGGGGGCGCGCGCGCGCACGCACGAGGGCTCCGGGATCGGGCTCGCGCTTGTGCATGAGCTGGTGCGGCTGCATGGCGGCAGCATCCAGGCGGAGAGCCGCCTGGGCGAGGGGACCGCGTTCACGATCACGATCCCGCGCGGGTTCGCGCACCTCCCGGCAGAGCGCATCCATGCCGAGAAGACGCTCGCGTCGACTGCGACCGGCGCCGCGCCCTACGTCGAGGAGGCGCTGCGGTGGCAGCTCGTCGCGGATGCGCCAGCCGACGGGATCGCCTCGGGCGAGCGCGTCGAGCCCGACCACGTCGCGGCCCAGCTCGACCCGAGCGCGCGCATCCTCCTCGCCGATGACAACGCCGACATGCGCATGTACGTGCGGCGCATCCTCGACGAGCGGTGGACCGTCGAGGCCGTGAGCGACGGCGCCGCCGCGCTCGAGATCGCCCGGCGGTCGCCGCCGGATCTCGTCGTCGCCGACGTGATGATGCCGGGCCTCGACGGCTTCGGCCTGCTCCGGGCGCTGCGCGCCGATCCGGTGACGCAGGGCGTGCCGGTGATCATGCTCTCGGCGCGCGCGGGCGAGGAGTCCCGCGTCGAGGGGCTGGCGGCCGGCGCCGACGATTACCTCGTGAAGCCGTTTTCCGCGCGCGAGCTCGTGGCTCGCGTCGCGACCCACCTCCAGCTCGCAGAGCACCGGCGGGCCGCGGAGCGGGAGCGCGAGAAGATGTACGCGGTGTTCGAGCAGGCGCCCGTCGGGATCACCGTCTACCGTGGCCCCGAGCACGTCATCGAGATGGCGAACCCACACTTCGTGGCCATGGTGGGTCATCGCGACGTGATCGGACGCACGTTGGCGCAGGCCTTCCCGGAGATCGTCGGCTCGCCGCTCCTCGAGGTCTTCGACCGGGTCTACGCGACGGGCGAGCCGTTCGTCACCCACGGCTACCGTTTCGACCTCGATCGCGGGCGCGGCGCGCTGGAAGAATCGTACTGGAGCTTCAACCTGCACCCCATGCGCGAGCCGGGCGCTTCCCTCGTCCGGATCCTGGTCATCTCGCTCGACGTCACCGAGTATGTGCAGGCGCGAAAGACGCTCGAGGCGGTGGCGCAGGAGCGCGAGGAGCTGCTGCGCCGCGCGGAGGACGCGCGGCGCGACGCGGAGCGGGCGAACCGCGCGAAGGACGAGTTCCTGGCGATGCTCGGCCATGAGCTGCGGAACCCGCTCGCCCCGATCGTCACGGCGCTCCACCTGATGCGCCTCCGCGCCGGAGGGCACGCCGAGCGCGAGCGGCTCGTCATCGAGCGCCAGATCAAGCACCTGACGACGCTCGTCGACGACCTGCTCGACGTCTCCCGGATCACGCGGGGCAAGGTCGAGCTGAAGAAGCAGCGGATCGAGATCGCGGAGGTCGTGGCCAAGGCGGTCGAGCTGGTGAGCCCGCTGCTCGAGCAGCGCCGGCACCACCTCACGGTCGCGGTCCCCTCGAGCGGCCTGGCCGTGGACGGCGACGTCATGAGGCTGGCCCAGGTGGTCTCGAACCTGCTCACGAACGCAGCGAAGTACACCGAGAGCGGCGGCGAGATCGCCGTCCGGGCCGAGCGCACGGAGGGCGAGGTCGTCCTCTCGGTGCGCGACAATGGCATCGGCATCGCCCCCGAGATGCTGGCGAGCGTCTTCGAGCGCTTCGTGCAGGAGCGCCAGGCGCTGGATCGATCCCAGGGCGGCCTGGGCCTGGGCCTCGCCATCGTGCACAACCTCATCGCGATGCACGGCGGCCGCGTGAGCGCGCACAGCGAGGGCCGCGGGCGCGGGAGCGAGTTCACCGTCCGACTACCGGCCGCGGCGAACCTGCGCTCGCCCGAGGCCGCGCCGGCGCGCCCGCCGGCCGGGATGCAGGGGACTCCGGCTCCCGCCGACCGGCGTCGCATCCTGCTGGTGGACGACAACCTCGATGCGGTCGAGCTCCTGGCCGAGTCGCTGAGCGCCCTGGGGCACACGACGCGCGTCGCCTCCGACGGCCCGTCCGCGCTCCGGATCGCGGAGGAGTTCGCGCCCGACGTCGCGCTGCTCGACATCGGGCTACCGGTGATGGACGGCTACGAGCTCGCGCGGCGCCTCCGCGAGCAGCCGGCGGGTGAGCGCGTTCGCCTGATCGCGATCACCGGTTATGGGCAGGAGGCGGATTTCCGGCGCTCGGAAGGGGCAGGGTTCGAGACGCACCTCGTCAAGCCCATCCAGATCGAGCGATTGACGTCGCTCCTCGAGGAGCCTCTGGCCAGCAAGCGCTGCTTCCAGCCACCCGAGCGCGTTTGAGCCGGAAGACGTGTTTGTCCGTTATGAAAGATAGTTTGTCCGCTATAGTGGACGTTGGCCCGGCCTCGTGGTACTGGAGGTCCAACGGACGGGACAGCGATGCACTACCGACAGCTTGGTGACAGTGAGCTCCGGGTCTCGGAGCTCTGCCTTGGGACGATGACGTTCGGCGAGCAGAACACGCTCGAGGACGCCAGAGCGCAGCTCGACTACGCGTTTGACGCGGGCATCAACTTCGTCGATGCGGCCGAGATGTACCCCGTGCCGACCCGCGCCGAGACGCAGGGGCGCACGGAGAGCTACGTGGGCGAGTGGCTGAGCCAGCGGCCGCGCGACAAGGTGATCGTCGCGACGAAGATCGCGGGGCCGGGCCGCCCGATCCCGTGGGTGCGCGGCGGCTCCCTCGCGATCAACCGCGCCAACGTCCGGCGCGCCGTCGAGGACAGCCTGCGGCGCCTCAGGACCGATACCATCGATCTCTACCAGATCCACTGGCCCGATCGGTACGTGCCGCAGTTCGGCGCGAGCGCCTACGATCCGGCGAACGAGCGCTCGAGCACGCCGATCGCCGAGCAGCTCGCGGCGCTCGCGGAGGTGATCCGCGACGGCAAGGTCCGGTATTTCGGGCTCAGCAACGAGACCGCCTGGGGGGTGGCGCAGTGGAGCCGCGTCGCGGCGCAGCTCGGGCTCCCCAGGCCGGTGTCGATCCAGAACGCCTACAGCCTCGTCAACCGCACGTTCGACTCCGCGCTCGCGGAGGCCTCGCGCCGGGAAGACGTGCCGCTGCTCGCCTATAGCCCGCTCGCGTTCGGCCTGCTCACGGGCAAGCACCTTGGCGGGCCGCCGCCGGGCTCGCGCTTCGCCCGGTTCGAGTCCTTCGGCCAGCGCTACAGGAAGCCCAACGTGGACGAGGCGGTGCGGGCCTACGTCAAGCTCGCGCGCGCCCACGGCCTGAGCCCGGCGTCGCTCGCGCTCGCCTTCGTGCGCAGCCGATGGTTCGTGGCGAGCACCATCCTCGGGGCGACCACGCTCGAGCAGCTCGAGGAGAACGTGAAGAGCGCAGGCGTGGTGCTCGGCGCGGACGTGCTCGCCGAGATCGAGCAGATCCACGCCCGGATCCCGAACCCGGCGCCCTGATCTCGCCGGCCCCGGCGGCGCCGCTCGCCCGGGGCGGCGCGATTCGACCTCTCTGTTCGCGGGAGCGCGGCGCTCCCGGCCGAGCGATGCTGCGGCGCCGGCGGGCAGCCGCCGCGCCGGCACGGAGGGGGGATCAGATGACGACGAAGCTACCCAGGCGGAGCCTGCTCGCAGGCCTGCTGGTGATGGGCGCCGCGGGCTGTGCGGGCTCGGGGGCGATGGCGACCGCGAGCGCTCGCCGGAAGGCGCGGGCCGATCCATGGCAGAGCGTCCGCGACGAGTTCAATCTGTCGCCGGCGTGGATCCACATGACGGGCTTCCTGCTCGCCTCGCACCCGCGGCCTGTCCGCGAGGCGATCGAGCGGCTGCGGAGGGAGCTCGACGAGAACCCGGTGGACGCGCTCCACGCGCACGAGGATCTGGCGCCCGTGCGGGAGGCGGCCGCGGCGTACATGGGCGTCGGGGCCGAGGAGATCGCGCTGACGGACAGCACCACGATGGGGCTCGCGTCGCTGTACCTCGGCCTTCCGCTCAAAGCCGGCGACGAGGTGCTCACGACGGCGCACGATCACTATTCCACGCACGAGTCGCTCCGGCTCGCCGCGGAGCGGACCGGCGCGGTGGTGCGGAAGATCGCGCTCTATGCGAGGGGCAGCGCCGCGACGGCGACGGAGATGGCGGGGGCGATCGAAAAGGCGCTCACCCCGGCCACGCGGGTCGTGGCGATCACGTGGGTCCACTCGAGCTCGGGCGTGAAGACGCCGGTGCGCGCCATCGCCGAGGTCGTCGCCAGGGCGAACCAGGGCCGGGCGCCGGGGGAGCGCGTCGTCTGCTGTGTGGACGGCGTGCACGGCCTCGGGGTCGAGGACGCCACGATGGCCGATCTCGGCTGCGACTTCTTCGCCGCGGGCTGTCACAAATGGATGTTCGGGCCGCGGGGCACCGGCGTGCTCTGGGGCAGGCGCGAGCTCTGGCCGGCGCTGCGCCCGAGCATCCCGTCCTTCGGAAAGGCTGCATACGAAGCCTGGCTCCGGGAGCAGCAGCCGCCGCCCACGACCGCGGACATGATGTCTCCCGGAGGGTTCCACTCCTTCGAGCACCGGTGGGCGCTGCCCGCGGCGTTCGCGTTCCACCGGGGCATCGGCAAGGCCAGGGTCGCGGCCCGGATCCACGCCTTGAACCGGCAGTGCAAGGAAGGGCTCAAGGGGATGGGCCACGTCACCTTGCACACGCCGCTCGACGACGCGCTCTCTGCGGGGATGGTGTGCTTCGAGGTGGCGGGGATGACGCCGGAGGCCGCCGTGGGGAGGCTCCGCGAGAGGAAGATCATCGCGTCGACGTCGCCGTACGCGACCGCGTATGTCCGCGTCGCGCCGAGCCTGCTCAACTCCGAGGCGGACGTCGAGGCGGTGCTGCGCGCGATCCGTGCGCTGGCGTGAGGGGCGCGGTCCGACGAGCCCTGGCCGGATCTCGGGCGGGCGGGACGAGGGCGCCTATCGGGCGGCCTCCTCGATTCGCGCGATGTCGATCTTCTTCATCTGCATCATCGCCTGCATGACCCGCCCCGCCTTGGCCGGATCCGGGTGCTGGATGAGCCGGATCAAGGCGGACGGGACGATCTGCCAGCACACGCCAAACTTGTCCCCGAGCCACCCGCATTGATTCTCGGCGCCCCCGTCGGCCGTGAGCTTGCTCCAGAGCTCGTCGACCTCCTCCTGCGTCTCGCAGGTGACGACGAGCGAGAACGTCTCGTTGAACTTCTGGCGGGCGCCGTTCAGGGCCATGAGCCGCTGGCCGTTCAGCTCGAACTCGGCCATCACGAGCGAGCCCTTGGGCCCCGGACCCGCGTCTCCCGAGCGGAGCTCCGAGAGGATCCGTGAGTCCTTGAAGATGGACAGGTAGTACTTCACCGCCTCCTCCGCGTTGTTGCTGAACCAGAGGCACGTCTTGATCTTCTGCGTGGTGGTCATGATCGGGGCTCCTGGCCGGGGTCGGTCCCGGCGGTGAGGTGAGGGCGGCGCGGTCACCGCGACTGCGCTTTGCCTGGATGTCGGAGCACGGCGCGCCTGCTCGACATGGGGCCGACGATTTTTTTATTTTCGGCCCGGCGGGGCGGCCGGGCTCCGGATCGCCGGGGCGGCCGAGGGGGGCGGGGTGGTAGGCCGCCGGGCGGCCGCCGTGGTCCGCCGGCCGCCGCTCCGGGGCGGCCCTGGGCGAGGTTGAGCTCGCGGGCCGGGTGGAACGTCGTGGCGATCCGTGAGAGAGCACGCGCATGAGACACATCCTCGATGGGTCGATGGGCGTCATCCTGGCCGCGGGGCTCTGCGGCGCTGCGTGCAGGGCGTCCGCGCACGAGCCTCCCGGCACGAACGCGCCTCCCGGCGCGAACGCGCTTCCCAGCGCGAACGCGCCTCCCGGCACGAACGCGCCCGCGCCTCCCGGCACGAACCCGCCCCCGGCGGAAGAGCCCGCCGCGCCGCCGGCAGCCGCCCCGATGGGCGAGCGGATCGTCGTGGGCAGCGATCCGTGCAAGAGCGACGCGGACTGTGTGCCCGTGTGCGCGTGTCACGCGGCCGCGTGCATCGCGAAGGCCACCGCGCCGCTATGTGATCGAGGCCTGATGTGCACGCAGGAGTGCCGGGCCGGAACGATGGATTGCGGCGGCGGCTGCCTCTGCCAGGGCGGCCGGTGCGCGGCCCGCCTGATCAACGTGCCCCCGCCCTGAGCCCCCCCTGCGTGCGCCGGCCTGCGGATGAGCGCGTAAAAGCTCTTAGAACCCGGCTGAAGGCTCACAAGGACCGTGGACGCCTGGACTCAGAGGGTCGTGGAGCGGGCGCCCAGCTCCGTCCTCAGTATTTGTAAACATCGGCGAAGATCGAGCGACGCATGAGGTCGTTCATCGTCGTCTCGCGCACCCACGCGGCGATCCCGGTCCCGCTCGGGCCGAAGCCCACCGTCGGCTCCCAGTGCTCGGCGGCGTTGTCGTCCTCCAGCGCGTGGGCCTCCGTCCATCCCTGCGCGGGCGAGAGCTCGCTGGCAAAGATCGACCGGAGGGCGGCGGCTTTCTGGGTCCACACGGCGAGCCCGCGCCCGGCCCCATCCACGGCGATCTCGGGACCGCTCACGCTATCTTCGTCGGCCGAGAGCTTGTCGGCTGGCTGGAACGTCGCCCCCGAGAAGCGCCGCGCCCAGATCGCGCAGCCGGCGCCGCACTGACGGAACACCACGCCCCCGTCACCCTCCGCGTTCATCGTGACGGCATACTCACTCGCTCGTTGGCCCGCGGTATCCACGCCGGTCGCTCCGGCCCACACGCCCCCTGAATAGGAATTCGCGATCACGTGCGACACCGAGGAGGTCGAGTCGCGCTGGAGGAAGACGACCATCGCGTTCCCGTTGCCGTCCATCACGACGCGTGGGCTCAAGTGGTCGAGCGTGTCGTCCGCTTCCAGCGGCTTCGGGCCTTCCGCGCTGCCCTTGTGCGTCGTCAGATCGTAGGTAACCACGTTACCCAGCACGTTGAGACGCCCGTTGCCGTCCGACTGGTACCACGCGGCCACCGCGCGCAGCGTCGTGCCCACGGTCGAGACGCCGACAGCCGTGCCGTTGCAGCTGGTCGTGCTCCCCGACACCTTCACCGGTGTTTGCCAGCCCTGCCCGCCCTCGTAAATGGCCAGGTATCCTTCACGCGCCGAGGTGTCGACGGTGTTCACGTCGATCCCCACGGCGATATGGCCGGCGGGGGTCATCGCGACCGTCGTCGAATGCTTCGAGATCCCCGAGGTGCCCTCGTCGATCGTCTCGACTGTGCCCCACCCGGCGGGCCATCCGAGCGGCGCCGTGAACCGCTTGCCGAACACGCCGCCGCCCACCGAGGCCGAATACCAGACGACCACCCCGTTGCCATTGGCGTCGATGGCAACCCTGGCGTTCACGCCTCTCGTGGCCGCGTCGTTGACCTGCAGCAGCGGGTCCCAGCTGTCGCTCTTCTTGACATAGCGGCGCGCCCAGACGGTGTCCTGATCATAAAACACGAGCAGCGCGTCGCCGTTGGCCGAGACCGCGACCTGCGGAAGGAAATTCGAGATCTGATTGGCGAGATCGTCATGGCCGATGCGCTCGAACGTATCCCAGTGGGGCGGGGGAGCTTCGCCCCCGGTCCCGTCACCCCCGGCCCCGTCGCCGCCCGCCCCGTCGCCGCCTGCCGCGCCGCTACTCGCTCCGTCGCCTCCGGTCCCGTCGCCGCCTGTCGCGCTGCCGACGCTGCCCGCATGACCGCCGCTTCCGCCGCTGCCCACGTCGTTGGAGCTCGACGACGACTCGAATGTTCTCACCTTCTGACCGCAGGCCGCGACGAGGAGGAGCCCCAGAATGAAACCCAGCTTGGGCCTGGCGCCCGAGCGTCCGCCATGTCCGAATTTTTCGCGCATCATGCGCGAGGATGAGATCTGAACGCCTCGGAGATGTCAATCCCCGACCGCGCGACCTGTCCCGGCTTGACGGGAACCATTCAACCTCTCCGCCACCGCGGCAGGATAGGGCAGCAGCGCGCCCACGACCTCACCTGCGTTCCCGTACGTTCCTCACGCGCTCGATCCCTGATCGTTGACGTCCCAGGCGACATCGAGGGACACGGGGCCTCGGAACATGGTGACTTGCCGGAACTGCACCGGCCGATCGCTCGCGAGGCGGAGGCCTGGCAAGCGCTGCGTGAGCGCGGAGAGCGCCACGCGCCCCTGGAGCCGCGCGAGGGGCGCGCCGAGACAGAAGTGCACACCGCGGCCAAACCCGAGGTGCTCGCCGCCGTCGGGGCGCCCGGGCTCGAACCTCGAAGGGGCTTCAACGACGGCCTCATCGTGGTTGGCAGAGCCCAGGAGCACGAAGACCCGCGCGCCCTTGGGGATCGTGACGTCTCCGATCGTCACGTCGACGTTGGCGACACGGGTCGTCCCGGGGACCGGGCAGTCCCGGCGGAGCGTCTCCTCCACGACGGCGGCGGCGAGGGACGGATCGCGCACGAGCGCCGCGAGCTTGTCAGGGTGCAGGAGCAAGAGATGCACCGCGTTGCCGAGCAAGTCCGTTGTGGTCTTGTGGCCCGCGAACACGAACGCGGTCGCATAACTGACGGCCTTGGCCATGTCGAGCTGACCGCTCGGGTCCGTGGCCGCCTGGACGAGGACGGTGAGGAGGTCGTCGGCAGGCGCGCTCTGCCGCGCGGAGAGGAGCCCCGCGAGGTGATGCTGCATGGTGACGAAGCTCTCGGCCGCTTTCACCCACGCGTCGGTCGGCAGTTGACCGCTCATGAGCAGGCGAGCCGCGTCATCTGCCCATTGACCGAACCTGCCGGCGTCGGCAGGCGAGACACCCAGGATGCCCGCGATGACCGCCACAGGCAGCGGGCCGCAGAAGCGCGCCATGAGATCTGCCCGACCCTCCGCCTCGAACGAGGCCACCAGCTGGTTCGCCAGCGTCGAGATGGCGCCCTCCATGGAGGCGATTCGCTCGGCGCTGAAGGCGGCGTTCATCTTCCGCCGGACCGAGGTGTGCTCCGGTGGGTCGAGGTGGATGATGGAGGTGGTCCGCGGGAACCCCCTTCGCAGGACGGCCACGACCTCGGGCGGCGGCTCCTTGACGCTCATCGTGGTGAGCCGCGACGAGAATCGGTCCGTGTCGCGGAGGATGGCGGCGACATCCGCCTGTCGAGCGGCCACCCACATGCCCATCTCCTCGCTGAAGAAGATCGGCTCCTCCGCGCGCGCCTGCGCGTAGTGCGGATACGGGTCCTGCTGCATTTCCGGCGAGAAAAACGGGAAGGCACGGGCCATAGCTCACCCCTGAGCGAGGAAGTCCAGCCCCTGTCTACCACACCAGCGGGCAGGCGATGGGGTGCTGGTCCACAGACCCCATCCGGACGGTGCCCGACGCGCAGAGGGGTTCCGGGCGCCTCGATGCGCCGGGCAGAGCACGCAAAGCGGCGCAGGGCGGCCAGCGCGTCAGAAGTCCCCCTCCTTCACGTAGGGGTAGCTCCACAGCGTCACCTGCAGCAGGCAGGATTTGACCCACGCCGCGTGCATCTTCTCGACCTCCTCGGCGGAGTGGCCCTTCTTGGCGAGGAACGGCTTCAGGGTGAGCGTCACCGGGAAGATGAGCGCGAAGAGGTTGCGAAACGGCACCAGGTCGGTCGACGGCGCCCCGTCCGTCGTGTTTTTCTTGATGCGGTGGTGGCGGAGGCCGATCTCGTGCTGGTAGTCGAGCCACTTCTGGTCGTACTCCGCGCGCGCCGTGTCGAGGATCCACTGGCCGAAGCGCTTGCGGACCCCACCGAGGTAGTCGCCGAGCGGCTTGCCGTCCGCCTTGCCGGTGAAGGACGCGAGGAGGTGCGGGTTCGCGCCGACGAAGCCGTACCAGACATCGAGGATCGGCTCGATCTGATCCTTCACGACGTCGTGCGAGAGGCGCAGGTACTTCACGTCCTCTTCCGCGAAGAGGGCGCTCTTCTTCATGTCCTCGAAGTCGGCTGGCAGAACCGGGGACTTCGCGACGGCGCCTGTTCCATACGTGTATCCATGGATGGTCATGATCGTTCACTCCTTCTGCGGGCAATACCCCGCGCTCACCCCGAGCGACGTGCTCGGGGCGTTGAAACGGTCGTCGCGACGGCGACTGGCCGGTAGGTTGTTCGCCCGAAGCTCGGCCTCGATTCCTCATGGCAGGGCCGGCGCGTGTGCCGGCAGCGCTCCGCGGTCGCGGGAGCGCAGGCCCGGAGCGAGGAGCCAGAGACAGGCCTCGGGAAAGCTATCGCAGGTAGAGCGGTGCTCTGGAGCACCGCTCACGTTGATCAACCGAGAAATGAGCCGCCAAGACGCCAAGGCGCCAGAAAATCACAAGGATCTTGGCGTCTTCTGGCGTCTTGGCGGTTTTTTTGTCCACTGATCCGGAGCAACCTCCCGCAGCGGCTCCAGCCGCCTGCATGGCGGCTGAGCCCGTATCCCGCGAGGATGAGCACCCCTCTAGTCAGGCTGGACGAAGCGCCTCCACGCGTCTTCGCGCTGCTGCCCTTCAGCCTGCTCGTGTTCGCCGCAATCGATCCTCAGGTGTCGCCCCGCCATCGGCGCGTCGACGAAAGCACAGTGGTGGGGCAGCGCCCCTTCATGCGCGTTCGGCCGGAAGTACTTGCAGGTGACGCACATGCGGCTCACCGGGATATGCCCGCTGATCTGCAAGGAACGGATGATCTTCACGACCCCAGCCAGGAACGCCTCCTGCTCCACTACCGAGAGCGCGCCAACCGCGGACACGATGGCGTCGGGCAACGTCGTTACCTTCTGCGCGAGCGCGCGCCCGTGCGGCGTGAGCTCGATCAGGCTCGCTCGCGGGTGGCGCGGGTCGGGGCGCTTGACGACAGCTCCCTTGTCCACGAGCGTTCGGACCGAATCGCTGATGGTCGCCAGGGTGACGCCCAGGCGATGCGAGAGCTCGCTCCCGCTGAGCGGCCCCTCGAGCGAGAGGGTCGCGACGATCTGCCCCTGCGTGGGCGACAGGCCCTCGTGGTTCGCCTGCTCCCACGCCTGCAGCTTCATGGCGAGCCCCAGCTTTCGAAGCCCTACCGCGATGCGCCGATCGATCGGCTCGGAGTTCTCCTCGAAGAAGAGCGGGAGCGAGCGACCCATGACCCTCATTTAACTTAGGAGTCCTAAGTTGTCAAGGGAGGCCGGCGGCGTTCGGCGCCGGGTCGCCGCGGAACGGGCGAACGCTCGCCCAGCGCGAGGTCGAAGGCCACGGCTGCCGAGCCGGACCCATCGCCATTTCGATTCTGGTGCTTCCCATGGGTCCAGGTTGGCGCTATCTCCACGGGTGAAAGGACATTCTCTTGAGCGCGAGAGCACAGACGAACCTCCGCCGCGCCTTGCCCGTCGTGCTGGCGCTGCTCTGCGGCGCTTGCAGCAAGGAGCTGGGCGATGGGCCCTGGGCGGGCGCGGCGGGCGGTCCGACCCACCCGACGGGCTCGACGCGCGCCGGCGCGGCCCTCCAACCACCTTCCGCGGAGCCGGCCGCGGTGCAGCGGGTCCAGCAGCTCTCGCGCTTGCCCTAGCGAGCTGAGACACGCAGCGCCGGCCACCACTCGGATGAACACCACCCTCCAGGAACGTGCCAGAGCCGCCGGGCCCGCCGCGAGCCGCCGTCATTTCATCGCCTGGTGCCTCGCGGTTCTCGCCGGCGCCGCGGTGCTCTTCTCCCTGATTCATCGGTACGCCGCCGACTACCCCCTCGCCCTCGACATCACGAAGGGCGCGATCGCGTCCTCCGCCGTGCTAGGCCTCCTCTCCGAGGCGCGCCGCGGACGGCAGGGCCGGCCGATCGCCGAGCGGTGGAAGAAGCGCGCCGCGTTCGGGGTCTCGGCCGTGGCGGTCGTCGCGTACTTCGAAGGCTTTCACTTCGCCTACCCCTCCTTCTACCACCGCTGGGAGCACTATCATTACTACCTCGGGGCCAAGTACTTCCCCGAGATGGCGTACGACGACCTCTACAAGTGCACGGTCATCGCGCAGGACGAGCTCGGGGTCGTCACGTTTACGGACGAGCGCACCGGTCAGCCCGTCACGATCGATATGAGCGCGGAGGTGCGCGCGCCGGACAAGAAGATCCGGAACCTCGGCGTGGACAACCTCTTGATCCCCGTCGGCGGGCTCCTGGAGCACCCCGAGGCCTGCAAGGCGCGCTTCTCTCCCGAGCGCTGGGGGGCCTTCAAGGCGGACGTGCGGTTCTTCCGGACCGCCTCGGAGAAGGGCTACTGGGAGGACATGGCCAAGGACCACGGCTACAACCCGCCGCCGGTCTGGACGATCATGGGGCGCATCCTGGCCGAGCTGCATCCGGCCACGACAGGCTACCTCCAGCTCCTCGCCAGCTTCGATATCGCCTATCTGCTCGGGGTGTTCGCTGCCCTCTACTGGGCCTTCGGGTGGCGCGTCTGCGCGGTGGCGGTGATCTTCTGGGGGTGTCAGTCGCCGGCACCGTTCTTCTGGACGGGCGGCGGCTTCCTCCGGAATGACTGGCTCTTCTTCCTCGTCCTCTCGGCCTGCCTGGTGCGCAAGAGGTACTTCAAGCTCGCCGGCGCGAGCATGGTCTACGCAGGCCTGCTCCGCGTCTTCCCGGGCATCGCCGTCATCGGGTGGCTCACCGTCGCAGGGAGCTACCTCTTCCGGCACAAGCGCATGGCGCGGTCCCACGTGCAGGCGTTGATCGGCGGCGTCCTGGCCGCGGCCGTGCTGATCCCCGCGAGCATCGCGGTCGCTGGCAAGGATTCGTATCAGCAGTTTTACGAGCACACGCTCAAGGTGCACGACCAGACCCCGGTCACGAACCACATGGGTCTGCGGGTCCTCGTCGCCCACAGGTTCGGAACAGGGGTTGAGTCCGGCAGGATGAAGTACACGAAGGACATCACGCTCGCCGATTCATTCGAGGTGTGGAAGCGAATGCGCAGCGAGCGTTATGCGAAGTACCGAGGCGTCGCGTATTCGATCGTCGCCGCGAGCTTCGCGATCTTCGTCTATGTGGCTCGGCGGGTGCGCTCGCTCTGGGTGGGGGAGTGCCTGGCGCAGATCTTCATCATCCTGCTGTCCCAGATCACCTGTTATTACTATGTGTTCATGATCTTGAGCGCCCCGCTCACCCGATTGAGGCGGCATCTCGAGGTCCCCCTCCTCGGCCTGGCGGCGCTCAGCCAAGGCATCTGGAGGTGGAGCTCATGGAACGACGACAGGTACACGGTGCTCACCGTGGCGATGCTCGCGTTCTGCTATTTCCTGCTGTACACGTTCACGAGGAAGGCGGGCCGCGGGGAGGGCGTGTCGCCGACCGTCCGAGAGCTCGGTAGCCGCGGTGTTCAACTGGCTAGGAGGCTCGAGAGCGCACCATCGCGGCTGTCCGCGCGAGCCACTCCACGGGATCTCTCGCGTGGTAGGGGTGCTCCGACGGCTCGATGTTGTCGAGGAATTTGCGGTAGATGACCGCCTGCCGGGCCGCTGCGACGGGCGCGAGCAGCTCGGCGGCGCGCTCGGGGTCGGAGCCCGGGATCGCGGCGCGCCACGCGCGGCTCCAGAAGCTCCGGAGCGGCTCGACGGCGCCGGGCGGTGCCCCGTCGAGGAACGCTGGCTGATCGAGCAGCGGATGCCCGACGCCGCTGTCGCCCCAGTCCAGCAGGACGGCCGACGTCGCGTCGCCTCGGGCGTTGCCGACGTGGAAGTCGCCGTGAACCAGCGTGTCGGGCAGCCCGGCCTCGGCCAGGCGAGCGAAGCGCTCGGGCAGGCCATCGATGAAGCTGTCGAGGGTCGCGCGATCGCCGGCGGACAGCTCGGGCGTCCGAGCCACCACGCCCGCGATGAGCCGGATCAGGGCCGGCGGGCGCCAGTCCGGCAGCCCCAGCGAAAGGAGCTCGTCGACCTGCGGGCTCGCGTCGCGCTGCAGCCCGACCAGCAGCGAGACCAATCTCTCCCGGATCGGCAGCTCGGCCTCGTAGAGATCCCCGCCCGGGATCTCCCGCATCAGGATCCGCCGGCCGTCGTGGCCGAGGAGCGCCGGCACGGGCCCGCCCGCGAGCCGCGCGATCACGGCGCCCTCGTGCCCGAAGAAGGGAGGGACGTGCTTCAGCCAGACCGTCTGGTCGCCAGCACGGAGCCGCCACAGGCTCGACAGGTTCCACGACCGCATCTGCTCGGCGGGCGCCGTCCGTGCGAGGCCCCGATCGCGCAGGACGGCGTCCGCCCACGCCAGGTCGTCTGCAGGCCCGCCCGGCCGCGCCCACGGCTGCCGGAGCGGGTGGTCGTCGAGCGCCCCGCGCCAGGGCTCGACGCCGGGCGGCGGCGCGTCGATCTCCGCCTCCGCGAGGTAGGTGACCGTCCCGCCGTGGGGGGCCGGGAGCTCGGCGGCGAGCATCCGGAGGACCGTCACCTGGAGGCCGAAGCGCTCGCGGGCACCCTTGACGACCGAGCGGGCGTCCTGCCACCACGGCATCGCGACCGGATAGGGCGGCAGCGCGCCCACGAGCTCACCCCTCGCGGTGAGGAGGACCAGTCGAACGACGCGCGGCGGGTGGGGCAGCATCACGCGATGATAGCGAACGGCCGGCGTCGCTCGCGTTCGAGCGCTCCGCCCCGCGGCTCAGACCCGCTCCGCCGCGATGGCGGTCCTGACGGCGCGCTCCAGCGCCTCGCCGTCCTCGGGTGAGAGGGCGCGCATCGCGCCGGGGAACGCCGCCTCGAGGTCCACCAGCACGTCGAGGGCCGCCTCCTCGTCGACCGCAGCCCGGTCGTGGCGCCCCACCTTCGACGCGGCGGACGCGAGGCGCGGGCCGTTCACGAGCCGCTCCCCCCAGCGGATCAGCGTGGCGAGGTCGACCGGACGCTCCGGGTCCCACGGCGCGCTCTCGTCGAAGCGGTCCTCGCGCATCTCGGCGATCTTGCGCTTCAAGGCCATGTAGGCCCCGGCCGGCATGCGGACGTCGGGCTTGGCCACCAGCCCCTCCGCGAGGTTCTCCGGGCCGAGGGGCGGCAGCCCCAGGGCGGACGCGACGCGCGACGGGAAGCGCTCGGGCACGGCGGCGATCTCCGCCTTGCGCCCCCGGGCGAGCAGCGGGGGCATCATGAGGCCCGCCGCGGCGGCGACCTGGGCCGCCTCGCTCCAGGCCAGGAAGGCGTCCTCGCCGCCGTCGACCGCGCGGAGCTCGAAGGGCGCCCACCGCAGGTCGGGCGCGTACCAGACCCCGGTCTGCACCGGGCTCACGCCGCCGGAGGGCACGTCCGGATGCGGGTAGCCGCCGCCGAAGAGCTCGCCGTAGAGGACGAGCCGCGCCGCGCCGACCGCCGCGTACGCCGCGCGGGCGGCGTCCCGGAGCGACGCGCGGAGCAGCTGCCAGCCGAAGAAGGGGTCCTCGTCCCGGAGCCACTCCTTGCGCTTGCCGAAATGGACGCCGGCCGCGTCCACGCCGATCACGAGCTGCGCGCCGTGGATCTTCTCGAGCGCGACCCAGGTCGGGGCGTCGCTCGCGCCGAGGCACGGCATCTTCGGGAAGGGAAGGAACTCCATTGCCGGCGACGATAGCGCCGACGGCGCGGCTTCGAGCGACGATAGCTCCGACGGCGCAGCCGGTCCTCGAACGCCGGGGTACGGGTCAAATTTGGACAGGGAAGCAGGGAGGCAGGGAGAAAAAACTCAGCAAATCTCCCCGTCTCCCCGTCTCCCTGTGATCTTTCTCGGGCAAAGTTGACCACCAGCGACGCCGGAATAGTGCGTTGCATCGTCCGCCGCGGAGGAGCGCGGCGATCCCCGCTCCGCCCGTGCTGCGATCCGCTGGTGCGGCCAGGGCGCGAGGCGCTTGACTTCCGGGAAAGCGTTGGAGTTCCTTAGCTCTCAGGGGGTCACCATGTCCGCTGAACCCAGCCGGGCGCCGCCTGCGCCTTGCTTCCGCCTCCTGCTGATCGAGGACAGCGCCATCGCGGCCTCCGTCGTGCAAAGCCACCTCGAAGCGGTGCCGTGGCAGCGCGCCGAGCTCGCGCACGCGGAGACGCTCGCCGCCGGGCTCACGCGCGTGAACGAGGGGTGGGATGTCGTCCTCCTCGACCTCTCCTTGCCCGATGGCGAGGGCATCGAGGTGGTCGAGCGGGTGCGGGCGGTGGACCCCCATGTGCCCATCGTGGTCCTGACGGGCCACGACGACGTCCGCCTCGCGGAGCGCGCGCTCGGCGCCTCGGTGCAGGACTACCTCGTGAAGCGGGGCCTCGACGCCGACACGTTGTGGCGAGCCATCCGCTATGCGGTCAGCCGCCAGCAGCTCCTGACGCAGCTCGCGCGGGCGATGGCGGAGGCCCGGGAGAACGAGGCCAACCTGCACCAGCTCATCGCCCGGAGCGCCGATGGGGTGATCGTGCTGGATCCCTCCGGGACGGTGCTCTTCGCGAACCCCGCTGCAGAGTCGCTGCTGGGCGACGGGCGCCCCGTCGCCGGGCGGGGCTGTCCGGCGGCGCTCTGCGCCGGCGAGACGAGCCTGGAGATCGGAGGGCAGCAGGTCGTCATCGACGTTCGCTGGGTCGACGTGGACTGGCAGGGGCGCCCCTCGCGCATGGCGCTCCTGCGCGACGTGACCGGGCGGCGCCGGGCCGAGGAGCTGAGGTTGCGGCTCGAGCGCAGCGAGCGGCTCGCCGCGGTCGGCCAGCTGGCGGCGGGCGTGGCCCACGAGATCAACAATCCTCTCGCGTACGTGGTGGCCAACCTCGAGCTGCTCGCCCGCGAGGTGCGGCGGCTGGCCGACAAGGGCGTCGCCACCGAGCCCCTCGCCCAGCCGCTCGCGGACGCCCGCCACGGCGCTGCGCGGGTGGTGGACATCGTCGGGGATCTCGGGGTGTTCGCGCGCGCGGAGGCGAACGAGGCGACCGGGCCGACCGACGTCAACGCGGTGATCGAGAGCGCGCTCAACATCGTGCATTCCCAGATGAAGCACCGCGCGCGGGTCGTGCGCGAGCTCGCCTCGGTGGCTCCCGTGAGCGGCGCGGAGGGGCGCCTGACGCAGGTGTTCGTCAACCTGCTCATCAACGCAGCGCAGTCGATCCGGGAGGGGCGCGTCGCCGACAACGTCGTCGAGGTGCGGACCCGCGATCAGGGCCGGGAGGTGGTCGCGGAGATCGTCGACTCTGGCTGCGGCGTGCCCGAAGAGCACATGCACCGGCTGTTCGAGCCGTTCTTCACCACGAAGCGCGCGGGGGAGGGGACGGGGCTCGGACTCGCGATCTGCCGCAACATCGTCGAGTCGTGCGGCGGTACCATCGGCGTCAGCAGCAAGCCCGGCGTGGGCACCTGCGTCCGCGTCCGGCTGCCCGTCTGGGCGAGCGCGGCGAGCGCCGAGCGCACCCCTCGTCGCGCGCCGCCTGCGGCCGCGCGGGATGATGAGGAGCCGACGCGGCGCGCCCGGATCTTGATCGTGGACGACGAGCCCCTCCTCCTGCGCGCGCTGCGCGGGCTCCTCGAGGCGTCGCACGAGGTCGTCTGCGTGCGCTCGGGCAGAGAGGCCCAGAGGACGCTCCGTCTGGACGCGGACTTCGATGTCGTGCTCTGCGATATCGTGATGCAGGACGGCACCGGGATAGAGCTCCACGAGTGGCTCGAGGCGGAGCTGCCGGCGCTCGTCGACCGGGTGCTGTTCATGACCGGAGGGGGCACGAGCGAGGTGAGCCGGCGGTTCCTCTCGGCCCACGGAGGACGCGTGCTGCCGAAGCCGATCGACCCGGCGGAGCTGCTCCGGCGGATCGAGGCGCTGCTGCAGGTGAGAGCGGCAGAGCCCGAGAGGACTTAGCGGCTCATGTCCCGCCGCAGGCCTCGTACTCCGCCTTGCACGCGTCCGCGCCCGCCTCTTGCACGCACGCCCTGCAGTCCGCCGCGATCCCCTGGCCGGCGCACTCCGTCTCGCACTCTTCGGCGCAGACGCCCGTCGCGCAGACGCAGGCGATGAGCGCGTCTGTCTCGGGATCTTGCAGGGGATCCGTGCTCGGATCGCAGCCTTGCACGCACGCACAGCAGATGCCGTCTCCAGGGCAGCAGCCGTCGCCGCGCCCGAGGGGACAGCCGCAGTCGCCGCCGTCTTGCTCCATGCACGGCCCGTAGCCGCTGCCGTCGGCGAGGCACGTCGCGACGCCCGGCGCGCTGGCGGCGTGACAGGTGCAGGACATGGTCTCGCCAGGGACGCACGATGTCCCGGTCGCCGAGCTGGAGGTCGCCGAGCTGGAGGTCGTCGAGCTGGCGCTCGTCGAGCTGGCGGCCGACCCGCCGCTCCCGGTCGGCTCCGGGTCGGTCGTCGTGGAGCCGCACGCGGTCGCGAGCGCAGCCGTGAACAAGCAGAGGAAAAGGATGTTCCGCATCGGCGCCCCCTATAGCGCGCCGCCCCCGCGGCCGTCGAGGGCCATCACAGCGCGCTCCCGTCGCGCTCCCTCCCCGGCACGGAGCCTCACGCCGCGGCACCCCGTCATCGAAGCTTGTTAGTCAATGCTCTTTACATTACTTCACGAGCGCGTCATGAAGCGGAGCGCCCGGCGGGCGTGTCCTTTGCGCTGGAGTGCGTGGATCCCGGCGAACGAGCGCCGTGCTCGGGCGCCCGGGGGGCGCGGGCGGCCCCTGCGTGAGCGCGCGTGCTTGCCTGACGAGCAGGATGCCCTATGTTCGCGCCTGCTCGCGTCCCCGCCGGGGGGTGCGTCGGCGCCGCGCCGCGTGCGCCGTGCGGGGAACGCGCTGGCTGAACCGTGCGATAGCAAGGAGATGAGAAGATGACGATCTCGATGTATCAGGCCTCGGTCCCGGTGCTCGTCAGGATGCTCGGCAACCTCTCGGCGATCCTCACCAAGGCCGCCGCGTACGCCGAGGCGAAGAAGATCGAGCCTCGCGTCCTGCTCGACGCGCGCCTCGCCCCGGACATGCTCTCGCTCACGCGCCAGGTGCAGATCGCCTCCGACTCGGCCAAGGGCTGTGGAGCGCGGCTGGCGGCCGTGGACCTGCCGAAGTACGAGGACAACGAGGCCAGCTTCGAGGAGCTACAGGCCCGCATCACCAAGACCGTCGCGTTCCTGAACAGCCTCCGGCCCGAGCAGATCGATGGCTCCGAGGACCGCGATATCGCCATCCCGGCGCGCGATCAGACGCTGCAATTCAAGGGCCTTGTTTACCTGCTGAATTTCGTGCTGCCCAACTTCTATTTCCACGTGACGACCGCCTACGCGATCTTGCGCCACAACGGGCTCGAGATCGGCAAGCTAGACTTCCTGGGCGCCCGCTGATCGAACGGCGGGCACCCGCTGCGGATACGGGCCCACCTCGACGTTTTCGGTGCTCGGCGTGCCTGAGCACGCCTGCGCGCCGAAAACGCCGATCTGGGCCCGTCTCCTGTGCGGGTGACCGCCGCTCGTCGTCGCTTCGGGGGCGGCCGTGCACCGGTTCGACACCGAGCTGCCGGCGAGAGGTTCCGCGGGATCGGGGGGGCCCTGACGCCGTGGCTGCGAGGGGCTGACGCCCGCTACCGCACGCGCCTTCGATCGTGCTGATGTGCTGGCAGCGGGCCGAGGCGCGTCGTGTCGACGAGGAGCGAGACGACGAGCGAGAAGAAGCGGCGGCGCGTCTCGAAGCTCGGGCTCAGGTCGGGGAGGAGGGCGCCTATCCGCCTCGCGCCGGTGTCGTGGAGGACGCGCTTGGCCATATCGAGGGGCTCGATGTGGGCGGCGTGGAGGTCGCCCCCGGAGAGCTTTCTGATGAGGCCCACGTACTCGCCCACGAGCGGCGCGACCTCCGCCCGCGCGAGGGCGAGGGCGTCTGCCGAGAGGGAGCTCCCGGTGAAGACGAAGTGGAGGTCTCTGTCGTCGCAACCGGCGACGAGGGTGCAGGGCTCGCGCGAGGGCCAGGGCGGCTCGCCGGAGACGATATCGGTCGTGATCGTGCGCCACTCCTGCCTGCGGAGCGGCGACGCGCTCGACCAGAGGCGCTCTTCAATTCGGATGGCATGGACGGACATAGGGGCTGAGCTCAGTGTAGCGCTCACACCTCAGGTTGTAACGGCTCATGGACGGTCACGAAGAAATTAACAAAACTCCATAATATACGCATTATTCGTACTTCGACCTGGTGCGTGAGCGCCTCGGACCCTCGAACGCCCTGGATAGAATTCCGCAGAGCCGCTGGGCGCGTTGAGCGACCCGCTTGCTGTCATGGCCGCCTCTGCGCTGCGTGCAAACCCGCACCGGAGGTGTGGATGGACGAGAGCAGGCGCATCTGACCCGACCGGGTGGTGCGTCGGCAAAGAGTCGCCGGCCCAAGTACCCACCCTGCACGTTTGCCACGATGGAGCAGGCACGCCGCTGGGGCGAGCGCCTCCTTGCTCTCACCCATCATCCGTACGAGGCTACAGCACTCACGGCGACCTGACGAATTATCGGACACCAATGTTGACGCGCTCCGTCGTCCGCTGCGAGCCGACATTAGACCGCTCTGCGATTAGGATTGCCAGCGCGCACTGAAGAGCGCGAGCACAGTCGGGCGCTCAACATGCCGCCAATCTTTATGGCGCGTAGGCGATATTTGTGACGGCTTGTGAGAATGTGTTCAACGCGTATCACGTGCTCAGCTTCACCGTCAACGGTCGCCGATGGCTCGAGGATGCGGGGAGCAAAGTACTTATGGCCCTCGATGGAATCCCAACTAGTGATCGCCTTTCGTGCATACCGCCAGAGCATTGTAGCCGAAACGTAGTTCAGCCCTGCTTGGCACAGCGGAAGCCCTTCGTGTTAACCGACGCAGTGAGGGAAACCTTCCAGGTGAGCAGGGCACTTGTCGTTAGCGAACGGCTTTTCGACGACGCCTACGATGGTATCTTTGGGTGACCGCGGTATTGTGTGGTAGAGTTGGTGTCTGGCTAACGTGTAATTGATCTGCGGGCAGGCGAAGCCCGTTCAATAGACCAAAATTTGATGTCGGGCAGCGCCTCCTTCGTCGTGATGCACGGCGTACTTGCGGGACGGGACCCGCGGTGACATGACGGTACTGAGCTGCCATGAAGAGAGCGCGCTCTGTGTATGTAGCAGTCGCATTTATTGACGTAGAAGTCTAACTAATCGTTTTGGCAAAAAAAGCCGTGTCGGAAGTCGATGGCCTTTGGGCTGCTGTATCCTCTTCATTTCAACGAAGCCGCTGGGGTGGGTGGCGCACTCCACGTAGTTCCTCTCCACGGCGTCTCTACCTGGTCCGCGAAGCAAAGTGGTGAACTGGTCGCAGAGGCGATCCAGCGTAACCGCCGAAACTTCGTTCGGTGTGCTCTTCGCATCGGATCGGCCGCCTTTGCACGACCACAGACTCACGAGTACTGTGAGCGCCAAGGCAGCCGTGGAATCTAAGCCAAGGTCCACGTGTTCTGAGAGCAGCCGATCAATGAATACGTCGTAGAAGGCCCTCGGAAGCTGTTGCCGATGAAATACGTCCAAGGCGATGATCGATAGGTATCCGGCGGCGTCCGACGAGATTGCCACGGTTATCGCGAGCTCGTTCGGTACTCTGCACAATGTGGCGGAATCTCGGGGGATCTCGGGTAGTCGAACAATGTACTCAGCAGCTAGGTATTCCTGGAGAGACTTGTGGGCAAACTCGAATTGTTCATACCCGATACGTAGGAATAGGCCCGTGTGACCCTCTATCTCCGAAACGACATAATTTACATCGTTTGATGGTAGTCCGAACCACGGGTGAATGATACGGTAGGCGCGCGTGAGGGTCTCGGTGTTGAATGTGCTTGTTCCGAACGTTGTTGTTAGCACGAACGCTAGCGCAGCCAGGAATTCGAATTTGCGGTCAGGTGTGAAATTT
This sequence comes from Sorangium sp. So ce726, assembly GCF_051521405.1. Taxonomy (NCBI): domain Bacteria; kingdom Pseudomonadati; phylum Myxococcota; order Polyangiales; family Polyangiaceae; genus Sorangium; species Sorangium sp. So ce726. The sequence goes on from NZ_CP150349.1 coordinate 1,009,813, forward strand.
TGGTACACGGAACTGCGCCTTACTGAACGTTGCTCGTCCCATTCCTCCAGTAATAGCCCAACGACCTTCCTGTACACCGCCTTGGGCTTGTCGGGTATACTTCCAGCGCGCTCGTAGATCGCACAAATGTGCGCGAGCGAGAGCGGCCTGATGGTCGTGTCATTAAATGGGCTCGAGGCAACTTGTGCCACGAATTCTTGTGCCTGAGTCGTTCCACCGAGCCATTTTGTTGCGAAGTTGCTGATTTGCTCCGGGGCAAGTGGCGCGATCTCGAACTGATCCATTCTATCAACGCTGAAATTGAAGTCTCCAGTTCTGGAGGTGAGCACTAGCCGCGCCCGAGAAAGATTGAGCGCCAATTCGCGAATTTCTGCGATCGCGGCGTCACGACTTCGCTCCTCGACCAGTTCATCAAACCCGTCTAGGATGACGGTGGCATTCAGAGCATCAAGTAGAGAGGTGACCAATATGCGATAGTAGTCGCGCAGTTCCGGGCGATAGTCATCACGCAGCAGCTTCTCGCCAATGTCGACATGAATCCGAAGGGCTCCCAAGAGCGGCCCGTATAGAACTCCAGCAATGATAGAACTATCCTTTGTCGGCGAATTCAGATCGCGGAATCTTAGGACTAGAGGCAAAGTGAAAGATGGGGCATCCCGAGATTGTCGGATCAGTGTGAGGAACAGTCGCTTTATTGAGGTCGTCTTACCGGCGCCGGGCTGACCGAGTAGGGCGACATGGTTGGTTGTATGTGTCAAAAGCTGCTCGAATGGAATTTTTGATATTATTTCCTCCCGGGTTGCCCGAATTCTGCGTGGATATAGAAAGACGTCCAAGTGGATATAGATATGCTCAAGATCTCTACTTTTTCGGGCGTCTAAGAAGTTGACTTGCTGCGCCCATCTCGCGGTCTTGTCGAGATCCTTCATCAGAGTGCTGCGAACCTCCTGGATTGATGGGCCGAGGTCAAGTGCCCTTTGTCCAAGGAGAGAGGCATAGCGAGCCTGGAGTTGGCGAAGTTGAGCATTCAGGCGCTCCGCTCGCAGCATCAATTCTTTGTGTCCCGCCGAGTCTTCGCGTTTCTGTGCTAGGTCATCATTGAGATTTGTTAGTGCCTTTCGCGCCTCCTTCAACTCAGTATTAAGCTTATGCCGCGCGACCCCGTCCTGCTGGTCCTTCTCCTCGAACAGCTTCACCAAGCGTCCCGCCAAACGGGCAAGGGCCTCCTCTAGAACTGCGTCAAGGTGAGTTGGTTCGGCGATGTCCAATCCTGTTTGTTGGCGGGGTGAGGGAACTTGGGCCAGATCAACGACCTCTCCCGCAACACTTGAAAGGACCTCATCGACCTGGTGTGCTGTCAATGCAGCTAATGGTGTTTTGCATCTCGGGCGTACCTCGATCTTCTCCAGCCACTGGATGCGCTGCCATTGGCATGCCCTGGCAATGATTGGAATTACACGTAATTCGTGGCCGTGACGACGTGCGAGCAACCGTGGGATCTCTTCGCCGGCGACCAGCTTAGAAGATAAAAAGTCCGCAGAAATAATAAGAATCGCAACGGTGGCATCGTCAATGGCGGCTCGGATCGCGTCCTTCCAAGCGTCGCCCGGCGCGATACGCGTCTCGTCCCACAAATCCAGTGGCGCCCGAATCGCCTCTAGATGTGTGACAAGCTGCTGTTTCCAGTCGTTATCCTTGTGGCTGTAGCTGAGGAACACGCTTGGCACGGTAGTGTTTATCGGTCTTCAGATGAGTTGGATGATTTGGGGGCGATATCGCAGCCTGGCGGTCTGCCCAAAGAATAGTCAATTGGTCAATCGAGGCCGCCGGACCATACCTGTCGATTCAGGCGCGCTGGTTGACCTCATGCACAGAAGGTCTCACGGATCGGCGCTGCGCCGCAAGTCCCGAGTGTAGTCCAGCGCCGCAGGGCAGATCCGTCCAACGCCGGCGGCAGCCTTTCCGGGGTGCCGTGGGCGCGGTGGCGCTGCGGTGGACCGCGCCCACGCGGTGGTGGTAGGAGAAGATATGGCGAAGAGGCGTGCAGCATGGATGTGCGCGGCGTGGACGCTCACAGCCGGTGGATGCACCACGCTCGTGGGGCTGGACGACAGCTACCACCTGGTGGACGGAGCGGGCGGTGCGACGGGCGGCCTGTCGTCGGGCGCGGGCGGCGCGGGCGGCGCGGGCGGCGAAGCCGGCGCAGGCGCGGGCGGCGAAGCCGGCGCAGGCGCAGGCGGGGGCGAGGTGGTCGTCCCCACCGACGTCGATCTGATCGACGACATGGAAGACGGCGACAGCGCCATCGATGAGGCGGGTGGCAGGGTCGGCTACTGGTACAGCTTCAATGATGGGACGGGCACGCAGACTCCCCCGGTCTACACGGAAGAGAATCCCGTCGGGTTCATCCCGGAAGAGCTCGCGGAGCCGCGCGGCGAGAGCACGATGGCGATGCACACGTTCGGATCCGGCTTCACCGAGTGGGGCGCCGGGGCCGGCTTCGCGCTGAACGGCCCCGACGGGGGCCTGCTCGCCTACGACGCGTCGGCGTACAGCGGTATCGTGTTCTGGGCCAAGCTCGGCGACGCGGGCGCGGCGACGACCATGAAGGTCAACATCACGGACAAGACCTCGGACCCCGCGGGCGGGATCTGCGATGAATCGGGAGAGGACGTGGCCAATCCGTGCTTCGACGACTGGTCATTCACCGCGCGCCTCGGCACCGAGTGGGCCCCGGTCGTGATCCCCTTCGAGGAGTTCGCGCGCGGCGGCGGGGACGCCGAGCCAACCGCCGAGGCCATCGACCTCACAGGGCTCTTCGCGATCGAGTTCGGGTTCGTGCAAGGCGAGGATTTCGACGTCTACATCGACGACGTCGGCTTCTACAAATGATCGCCCGAGGCCGGGCCCCTCGGCGGCATACCTCTGCGGCTCAGCGGCCGCGGGTGACCTCGATGATGTACGTGATCGATAAGCTGAAGCCGAGCTCCTCGCTCGCGCCCTCGAAGTGCAGGGTGTGCTCGCCCGGCGGCAGCGGATTCAGGAGCAGGTAGATGCCTTCGGTGATCGCCGGCCCTACGGTCATCGCGTCCGCTTCCACGTCGAGGACGTCGAAGATGTTGTCATCCGGCACCGTGTAGCTGAACTCGTCGGATTGAACTCGGTAAATCGAGTCCGCCGGCGGATTCAGCCCAGCGATCTCCACACCGTCGAGCGTCGCGGACGCGAAGTCGAACTGGTCCGTTACCGCCGTCGCACACGCAGGTTTGTCGGTGACGGTGTTGGTTTCTGGATCGTAGAATTCTATACATTGCGGCGGGAGGAAAGCCGGAAGGTTGAAGTCGTCGATCTCGGTGTTCACGATCGGAAAGAACAGCCGGACACCGGGCGGGATCTGGATGCGACGGACGACCTCGTCCTCCGCGGGATCGCAGCTTCCGTCGGGCTGGATGATGCAGTACACCCCCGCGAGAAAGTACACGGGCCTGCTCTGTCCCTCGAGCGCGTGCTCGCCTGTGGCATCGAACAAGGGATTTCTGGTGCCCTCGATGGAGAAGACCCACTGCCACCAACGCGCAGCCAGCTTGCTGTACAGCTCGCCGCGGGCGCCGGGATTCACGACGAGGCCAGGGTTCGGGTTGCCGGGGTGAGAGGACGCCGGGAGCGCTTCCCGGACCTCTCCGAGCGCGGCCATCTCGGCGTCGCCTCCGCAGCCTGCAGCGGCGGAGAGCGAGATCATGATGGCTGAGACACATAAGCCGGCATTCGAAGAGATTGCCATGGGTCCACCTCACTGCGTGTTCCACACCATCTGGCGTCCTCGTTCCCACGGCCTCACGTCGAGAGCGAGCCCATGACGTGGCGGATGCCCTCGTGCGATCGGCCAGGTCGAACAGTGGCCCTCCATCCTCAGGACGCGCAGGGCGAACCTGGAATGCGAGAGCCCTGGAAAGAAGAGTATCATTGGCTTCGGTGAAGGCAAACCATCCGATTGGACGGTTTGTGGCATGCGTGTTGCTGATCTCTTGCTCAGTAGAGGGCGGGTACTGCCAGCAATGCTCCAAGGCATCATGCGCCGTGCCTGCGACGTTCCGCTTCATGCGCGCTGCCGGACGGATGCGTCTTGCACCGGTTCGGTCCGAGGAGCAGCGTGGCTCCGGCGGCGCTCGCCGCGCGCGGCCGAGCCGATCGCCGATCCAGGGGCTCAGCCGCCGCGCCGCTGGCGCGGGCGCTCAGCGAAATGCGTCGAGGTGATCCCGGACCCACGCCGCGAAGGGCCGCGGCGGGCGGCCGAGGACCGTGGCGACGTCGTCCGTCGGCGCCGACGCGCGCCCGTCGCGCAGGAACGTGAGGCCCTGGTGGACCGCCGCGACGAACGCTTCCGGGGCGCCGGCCGCCCGCATCTTCGCCGTCGCGTGCTCGACGGTGACGTCCTCGGCGGCGATCGGGCGCCCGAGCGCCTCGGCGAGGATCGCGATCTGCTCGTATGCGTCGAGGCCGGTGGGCCCGGTGAGCGTATACGCCCGCCCGTCGTGATCGTTTGACGTGAGCGCCCGGGCGGCGACGGCCGCGACGTCGCGCGGGTCGACGACCGCGTGCTTCCCTGTGCTGGTCGAGACCTCGATCGGGGCGCCGGCGCGCACGTTGGCGGCCCATGCGAGCACGTTCGAGTGGAATCCCGCCGGCCGGAGCAGCGTGAAGCGGCGCCCCGTCGCGATCACCGCTTCTTCTCCGGCCCGATGCCAGCCAGACGCGATGAGGTCCTCTTGCTCGGCGCCGTAAGCCGAGAGCTTGACGATCTGCTCGACCCGCGAGCCCATCACCGCCGCGGCCATCGCGCGGTCGTGATCGGCCACCGTCGGCCCCGGCGCGGTGAGCAAGAAGACGCGGTCAACGCCTTCGAGCGAGCGCCCGAGCGACGGCGCATCCGTGAAGTCTCCGCAGGCCACGTCGACGTCGCTCCCCCAGAGCGCACGCGCGCGGGCGGGATCGCGGGTGAGCACCCGAACGTCTGTCCGGGCCGCGAGGAGCTGTGGGATCAACGCGCGACCGATGGTGCCTGTCGCACCAGCAACAAGGATCATGAACACCTCCGTTTCGAGAGCGAAGCCTGCTGTCTCGGCGAAGCCGGCTCTTGGAGATTCCGGCATGACGTACGAGCTCCACGGCGCGCGACGGCCGAGGCGGCGGAGGCCGCGCGCGCTACACTGCCGTCGTGCTTGCGCCCTTGCTCCCGCCCTCCCGCTCGGACAGCCGTGACCTCTCGCCGCGCGCGCCGCTCCGTTCCTGGGTCTCCGACGTCCACGTGATGAGCGCCGTCCCCTCGCCGCCCGCGGGGTGGACGCGGCTGCCGAGCGGGACCACGTCGCTCGTCGCGTGCTGGACTGGCGGCGAGCCGGTCGTGGCCGCGGTGGGGCCGCTTCAGCGCGCCACGTTCAAGCCTTCGGGCGCGGTGCCTCTCTATGCTCGCGTCTCGTTCCACCCCGGGGGCGCGCGGCCCGCGCTCGGCGTCGCCGCTCACGAGCTCGTCGATCGCGTCGTCCCGCTCGACGACCTCTGGGGCGCACGCGCGCGCGAGCTTCGCCATGCGCTCGCGCGCGCCGGCGGGGACCCGACCGCGGCGGTGCGCCTGCTCGAGGATGCCCTCTGCCGCGCGTTCGGCGCGACGGACGACGCCCCCGCGCGCCGGGCGCTCCTGCGCCGCGCCGTCGATTGCCTCAATGCCTCCGCCTCACCCGATTCGGACGCCTCCATCCCCGCGCTCGCGCGGCGCCTCCGCGTCGCCGAGCGGACGCTGCGCGCGCTCTTCCACGAGGAGATCGGCATCTCGCCGAAGCGCTACGCGCGCATCGCGCGTATCCGTCGCGCCGCCGAGCGCCTCGCCACGACGAGCCTCGCGCGGCTCGCGCTGGAGACCGGCTTCTACGACCAGGCCCACCTCACGGCCGAGTTCAGGTCGCTGCTCGGGGTGACGCCGCGGGCCTACCTCGCGGGCGTGCGCCCGTCCGCGAGGCCCGAGTGCGGCGGCGCGACAGCGCGCGGGTGACCTCAGCGCCGGCAGGCGCGCTTCTTTTCGCAAGCGCAGCGCATCCCGGCGCCGCGGATACTGGTCAAATTGGGGCAGGGAGGCAGGGAGAAAAAACTTAGTAAATCTCCCTGTCTCCCCGTCTCCCTGTGATCTTTCTCGGGCAACGTTGACCACCACCGGGTCGCGCGCCCCCGGGATCATTCGAGGAGGTTGTCCCGCACCGGCATCCCCTTGCGGTGTTCTTCCTTGTCCACGTGCGGTGCGCGGGGCTTCACGCCGGCGTCGGGCTTGCCGCTCGGGACCATCATCGCCCCGCCGGCGCCGGCGTCCGCGGGGGCGCCGGCGTCGCGGACCAGGATGGCCTCGCCGGCCTCCGCATCCGCAGGCGCCGTGGCATCCATCGCATCGCCGGCGTCGGAGGCGCCCTCGTTCACGGAGCCGCCGGTCGGGGCGGGCGCGCGCTGGTCGCTGCTCCCGCCGGCCGCGCCCCGCCGGTCAGGGCCGGTCCGCGCGTCGGGGCCGCTCGGTGACGCGCCTGGGTCGCTCGCGCCGCCCTTGCAGGCAAGGAACGCCCCGGCGGCCATGGCGATCGCGATCGACGCGCCCGCCTTGAGCCGCCTCTTCAGCCGTCGCAGCCCGACCTTCTTCGGATCAGCGAACATCCGGCGCCTCCGCGCTCTCCGCCGCGATCCGCGGGCGGCGTCTCAGCTGGATGGTCCTCGTGTCCCCGCAGGCAGCCTGCGCCGGCGGCGCCACGACGGGCAACGCTTCGGGGGCCGGGGCGGGATACCGGTTCTCGTCGGCGCCGCGGTACACCCCGAAGATCGAGAGCGCGCTGTTGACGAGCTCGGCGAGCTCGAGCCGGCGCGGCATCACGTCCGTCATGTGGCAGACGAGGTACCAGGCGCGGAACATCGCATAGAAGAAATCGTTGGGCGGGAGCCTGATGAGCCGCCTCACGAGCGGAAGCAGCGCAGGAATGGCGGCCGTGACCGCGAACACCTTGTGCAGGTTCTCGATCTGCCGCTTTTCCTCATCGGACGAGAAGCGCAGCACCGACTCGGTGTAATAGCTGTCATCGATGAGGTCGAAGTCCCCGCTGAAATGGCCGTGCTCGACCGCGTATGCAGCGATGCCCGTCCCCGGATAGGGCGTGCACAAGGTGGCGGCGGCGTAGTCCACGTCGAGCTCGATGTTGAGCTCCAGCGTCGCCAGGTCGTCCTCGAGCGTCCCGCCCGGGATGCCGAGGATGTTGTCGGCGAAGACCACGATCCCCGCGCGCTTGAGGAGGCGGATCCCGTGGACGAGCCGGTCCATCCGGATCTGGCGCCGCAAGACGCCGTTCGCGAGCTCGGGGTTCGCGGTCTCTATGCCGACGTTGACGGTGTAACAGCCAGACCACGCGAGGAGATCCACCATCTCCTCGGTCATCATGTCGGCGCGCAGGTGGCAGTAATAAGGCAGCTTCACCTCACGCCGGTAGAGCTCTCCGAACTGCCTCAGCCACTCGGCGTCGTACACGAAGATGCTCTCGCGAAAGCCGACGAACTGGAGCGGACCTTGCTTCATCACGTGGACGAGCTCGGCCACGACGTTCTGGGGGCTACGGATGCGCACCTTCTTCCAGCTCGAGCCGTAGTGCTCGACCAGCGACGGGTTGAAGCAGTAGCTGCAAGGGAAGGGGCACCCCCGGTTCGTGGTGAACGACTTGAGGGGGCGCCGCCGCAGGCTGTCGTCGTACTCGTAGAGCAAATGCCGCGAAGGGAAGGGGATCGCGTCGAGGTCGCGGCGCAGCTCGCGCGCTGGATTCCTGTAGATTTTCCCCTCCGACTTGACCCAGAGGTCCCGGATACCGCGGTGATCGTCGCCGCGCGCCAGCGCGTCGCACAGCTCGACAGCGGCGTCCTCGCCCTCGCCCTGGCATACCACGTCGAGCCCCGGCGTCTGGATGACCTCCGGGTAATAGGTCGCGTGCGGCCCGCCCATCAGCGACACCGCCTTCGGGTAATGCTGCTTGATGTGGTGATTGAGCCCGAGATAATAGCGATGGAGCCCGGTCGTCGCCCCGAAGGCGATGACGTCCGGCCCGTACCGCCGCACCTCGGCGAGGACATCGTTGCCGCGCGTGCCGATGAACTTGCACTCGTGGCCCGCTTGCTCCAGACAGCCCGCCACGTACAGGGCGCCGAGCGGCTCGGCCCCCTCTATCTCCTTGACGATGAAGAGAACCTTGACCCCCATCGGCCGCACCTCCGCGAGCGTCTGTTGATTCCAACGGCGCCTGGCGCGGCGATGGTGCCACGACCTGATGGCGGAAGGAAGGCGCCTGCTCCTCCAGCGCGACTCCGACGTCCCCACGTCCCCACGTCCCCACGTCCAGCCGTCGAAATCATTGGTAGTTGAAGTATTTGATGTCGGCAGTGATGTGTCGTGAGGTGTCGCGCGCCGCTACCGTCGGGGTTCAAAAACGCGACGATAGTAGATAAAATGGGTGGGTTGGTGGGTCGTTGGGGCACAAAAATGTTCGCGATCGACCTCTGCCGTGAGCCGGACGGGACAGGTTCTGGTACATAATATCAAATCGGCGCTGTTGAGTCGCAGCGTCGGGAACCCGTGCCGGCGCCGATCCATGTGGTCGGCGCTCGCACCAACTCGTGCCTTTCGTCGGGCGCGGCGTGGAGAACACGGTGAACCCCGAGCAACACACGCATCGCTGGCCTCTCGAGCTTTTCGGCTCGCAACTCAGGTACGCTGCGCCGCTCTTGCTCGCGTTCGTCGCGGCTTGCAACGGCCAGATCGGCGGGTCCGGCCAGTCCACGGGGTCTGGCACAGGCCCCGGCGGGGACGATCCTGGGGTCGTCCAGCCCCCGGAAGACGTGCTGGATTCGGCGTTCTGCCAGACGCCGCAGCCCGGTACGGCGCCGCTCCGCCGTCTCAGCAATTACGAGTACGCCAACACGGTGAAGGATCTCTTCTCCGGCGTCCCGGGCGTGGCCTCCACCGTCGACAAGGTGATCGCCACATTTCCGAACGAGTCCGAGTCACTCGGCTTCCGCAACAACGCGAGCTTCTTGTCCGTCGGCTCGCTGGTCGCGCAGAAGTTCCTCGACGCCGCGGAGCAGGTCGCCGCTGTCGCGTCCCGTGCTTCGGGCCTTGTCTCCTGCGATCCGGAGGAGATCGGTGAGCTCGAGTGCGCGCGCGACTTCATCCGCACCTTCGGCGCCAAGGCGTACCGTCGGCCGCTCACAGAAGCCGAGATCCAGAGTTACGAGGAGCGCTTCACCGCAGGATCGGACGGGTACACCTTCGAAGACGGCATCGAGTGGGTCGTCTTCAGCATGCTGCAGTCGCCGAACGTGCTCTATCGCGTCGAGTTCGGCCAGGCGAGCACGGGTGACGTCACCGAGCCCACGCCGTACGAGATGGCCTCGCGGCTCTCGTACCTGGTCTGGCAGTCGCAGCCGGACGAGGAGCTCACGCGGGCGGCGGAGGCGGACGAACTCGGCACGCCAGAGCAGCTCGAAGCCCAGGTGCGGCGCATGCTGGCTGATCCCAAGGCCGAGCGCTTGCTCGAGTACTTCGACCAGTGGCTCGACACCGACATCCTGAGCAGCATGAACCGCGATCCGGAGGTGTATCCGGACCTCTCGCGCAACCTGCCCGACTTGCTGCGAGAGGAGACGCGCGCGTTCGTGCAGGACCTGTTCGCGAGCCCGAGCGGCTCGCTCGACGACCTCTTCGCCGCCGACTACAGCTTCGTGAACGGCGCGCTCGCGCAGCACTACGGCGTGAGCGGGGTGAGCGGCGACGATTTCATCAAGGTCGACATGCCTGGCCGCTCGGGCGTGCTGACCCAGGGCATGATGCTCACGCGCGACAAGGCGACGCGCACGTCGATCGTCCGCCGCGGCCTCAAGGTGCGCACCGATCTCCTGTGCCAGATCGTGCCCGCGCCGCCCAACGACGTGAAGCTCGATCTCGAGGGCCTGGGAGAGGGGCTCTCGCAGCGCGAGCGCCTCGAGCTCCACCGCACCGAGCCGAGCTGCGCGGGGTGCCACGCGCTGATGGATCCCATCGGCGTCGTGTTCGAGTCGTTCGACGCCGTGGGCCGCCCCCGCACCACGGACGAGGCCGGCAGGCCGATCGACACCTCCAGCGCCATCTCGAGCACGCGCGACGTCAACGGCCCTGTGGCGAACGCCGCCGAGCTGGGCCAGCGCCTCGCGCAGAGCGAGGAGGCGCGCGCCTGCTACGTGCTGCAAAACTTCCGCTTCTTCTACGGTCGCGACAAGGCCGACGCCGATCGCTGCTCGATGGCGTCGCTCTCGCTCGCGTTCAAGGACAGCGGCTACAGCCTGTCCGAGCTCGTGGTCGCGCTCACGCAGACCGACGCCTTCCGCTACCGCCCCGTCATCGTCCCGGAGAAACAATGAAACCTCTGAGCCGCCGTACCTTCCTGCGTGGCGCATCCGGAGTTGCGCTCGCGCTCCCGTTCCTCGATGCGATGCGTTCGAGCCGCGCGCGAGCCCAGACGACGCCGTCCCCGCGCCGCATCATGTTCGTGTTCCAGGCGAACGGCGACGAGACGGAGAGGCGCTTCGACGCCCGCGGTGAGACGAGCTTTCAGCTCGGCGAGTTCCTCGCCCCGCTCGAGCCGTACCGCGAGGATCTCCTCTTTCTCAACAACCTGCACAAGCACTTCTACGATCTGCCGGAGTCCGAGCGGGCCGACAACCACCAGCAGGGCGGCAGCTCGCTCGCCCCGTGGAAGTCCGGCACCGGGTCGTTCCCCATCGGCGGCACCGAGAGCACCATCGGTTACGTGGAGGGGCCGAGCGCCGACTATGCGATCGGCGGTCGCGTGCTGGAAGCCAACGAGAGCCTCGCGCACCGGCACCTCGTGTACCGCGTCGGGGACAAGTGGAACGACATCTGGAACACCCACTCCCACGCGGGGCCCGCGGGCGAGCAGAACCCGATCCCGCCGGAGACCGACCCGTACGAGGCCTACGCCCGGATCTTCGCCTCCATGCCCGGCGACGGGGGCGCGCAGCAAGAGGTGCTGAGGCGCCTGGCGAAGAAGCAGTCGGCCATCGATCTGGTGCGCGAAGAGGGGAACTCCCTCCTCACCAGGGTTGGCGCCGAGGACCGCGCCAAGATCCAGCAGCACCTCGACGCGATGCGCGACGTCGAGCGCGCGCTCCAGGCCGGCAACGGCGCGGCCGCCTGCGTGCAGACCCCGCTCGGCGAGAAGATCAACCCCTACGCCGACGAGAACCACGCGATCATTGGCGAGCTGTTCTTCAAGATCAGCGCCCTCGCGTTCGCCTGCGATCTGACGCGCGTGGTGCATTTCAACTGGAGCGGCAACACCAGCAACCGCGTCTACTCGAACCTGGGCCTCAGCGATGGGCACCACGACATCTCGCACAACAGCGACGACGACTCGTTCGCCAAGGTGCGCAAGATCCACAGGCACCTCTGGGAGCAGAACACGAAGCTCTACGAGATCTTGAAGAACACGAGCGACGGCGACGGCACGCTCTGGGATCATACGCTCGTCGTGCACTGGAACGAGCTCGGGCAGGGCGACAGCCACAGCATCGAGGACAGCCTGGTCGTCCTCGCGGGCAAGGCCCACGACTACTTCCGGCGCGGGCGGTTGGTGGATTTCCGGGGCGATCGCTCCTTCGCCGACATGCTCGTGAGCTGCTTCCACTACATGGGCTTCGAAGACGTCAAGAGCTTCGGCGAGGGCGTCTTGAACACCGGGGGCGCCCTGCCGCTCACCTGAGCAGGCGCCGTCTCCTCGACCTCCTGGCGAGCGCGCGTCGCTGGAAAGAACCCCACAGGAGAGTCGAAGCCTACTTGATCGATCCAGGTTGTGCCTCCGCGCCGGCGCGGTAGCGCTTTGGCTTGCCGCTCCGGCGTGCTTCAGGCAAGGAGCGCCCGCGGCGCGGAACGCAGCGCATGTGGCGCCCCGGCTCCGCGCGTCATCTCGCGACCAGCTGGGTTTATGACTACCTCCCGGGTAACAATCTCTGGATTCGACATCGAATGGGACCTGAAAAACGGCATTAACCTGTGGGCCGGGATGCCTACCCTGAGCATGTGGATCCCGAGCACGGTGGCCGGCCTGATGTCGGGCATGGTGGCGATGGTGGGGGTCGAGCGCTTCAACCTGTGTCTCCAGCTCGGGGGACAGCAGAGCGTCGATGGCGACTGGTCGGTCATCGGCGCGCATCCGAGCTTCGAGGAGGGCATGCGTCAGATGTCCGAGATCGCCTGGCCGGCCGGGTGGGGGCGGTGGGAGGTCGTCGCGGTGGACCGCGAGCGCCGTGAGGCCCGGTACCGCACCGTCAACAGCTGGGAGGCAATCTACCAGCGCGCGCTGGGGGTCAGCTGGGGGAGCGCGATGATGGCCGGCAAGCTGGCCGGGATCACCGAGCGCCTGTTCGGGGTGCCTTGCTGGGCCGAACAGACGGTGTTCGCGGCGCAGGGCGCAGCGTACGACGAGTTCCTGGTCCGCCCGACCGACAAGACCATCGAGGCGCGGCTTTCGGCGCTCCTCGAGGCCGATCGGGGCACGAGCTCGGATCTCGCGGTCGCGCTGTCCAGGCTCAGGAACGAGGTGGCCGAGCGGGAGAGGACCGAGCTCGCGCTGCGCGAGAAGCTGGAGCTCATCCAGCTGCAGGAGACGGCGCTCAGCGCGATGGTGGCGCCGATCATCCAGGTGTGGGACGGCGTGCTCACCGTCCCTGTCATGGGAGTGCTCGACAACCAGCGCGCGTCCGCGCTGATGGAGCGGCTGCTCGGCGCGATCGTCGACAGCCAGACGCGCCACGTCATCCTGGATCTGACCGCCGTCGAGGCGGTGGACACAAGCACAGCCGATCACCTGATCCGCATCGTGCGCGCGGTGGAGCTGCTCGGCGCCCGCGTTGTGGTGACCGGTATCCGGCCCGCGGTGGCTCAGACCGTCGTGTCCGTGGGCATGGATCTCGATAGAATGATCACGCTGCGCAACCTGCAGGAGGGCCTCAAGGTGTGCATGGCCCCCGGCGCCGACGCTGCTCCCCGCCCGAGCGCCCCGTGAAGCGCGCTCGTCCCAGGTGACAGACGCGCTGTCCACCTCCTGGAACAGCGACATCACCTCCATCCGCTCCACAAAGCATCCGCCATCGAAGGGGCGAGCTCCTCCCACAACCTGCGGGAGCGCTCCGTACGTTTTTCCAGGTGAGCGCTCTCTCCACGGGTGCTTCACTGGGCGGCATGTCGATCATCCAGCCTTGTTTCGATCGGTCGGTCGTCGTCCGTGGCGCTGACGCTGAGATCGTCGGCTCTCCCGCCGCGCGGATCCAGCTCCTCGCGGACAGCAGCGCGACAGGCGGAGCTCTCTCCACAGTACGTGTGACGCTCGCGAAGGACGCGGACGGCGCGCGGCCCCATCGTCACGACGCCTCGGCCGAGATGTTCTATGTGCTCGACGGCGCCGTGCAGGTCCTCTCGGGGAGCGACATCGTGACGGCCGAGAAGGGCGATCTTCTCGTGGTCCCTCCGCGGGTCGCCCACGCGTTCGCCGCCGCGCGCGGCAAGGGCGCAGAGCTCCTGGTCGTCATCACCCCAGGGGTCGAGCGCTTCGACTACTTCCGCAAGCTGACGCGCATCGCCTACGGCGAGGAGCCGCCCGAGACCTTGCGCGACGTGCAGGAGCTCTACGATACGTACTTCCTGAGCAGCCCCGAATGGGAGACGGCGCGCCGATGAGCGGGCCTCCGGTTGAATCGATGTCTCCCGGAGGGAGACCGCATCGGCCGCTGGGGCGCTCGGCGACGCCAGTTTCGTGGGGTATTTCAAGCCAAGGTCCGGGCAGCTGCTGTCTCGTTGTCTCTCGCTGTCTTGTGACAGCGATGTTGTGCCGCGCTTGCTCTCGCGACCGCGACGCGTCCGGCGCTTGACGGCGTCGGCGATCGCCTGGATAAGCTGCCGCATGAGATCCGCGGCGCTCGCGCTCCTCGTCGGGGCCGCGCTGGGCAGCTTCGGTCGTCCCGCAGGTGCGGCCCCGCGCACCTCGTCGCTCGCGTGGGTGAGGATGCCCGGGGCCGAGGCGTGCATCGACGCGCGGACGCTCGCGCAGGCCGTGGAGCGGCGGCTCGGGCGCGCGGCGTTCGTGCCGCCCACCCGCGGCGAGGTGGCCATCGAAGGGCGGATCGAGCGCTCGCAGGAGGCGGGCGTCTGGCGGGCGACGATCCGGGTCTTCGGCGAGGGCGGTGCGGCGATCGGGTCGCGGGAGATCGAGGCCGAGCAGGTCGATTGTCGGACGATCGACGATCAGCTCGAGCTCGTGATCGCATTGCTCGTCGACCCGGACGCCTCGCTCGTGCGCCCCGGCGGCCCGGCCGCGGCCGCCGCCTGGGGAGCGCCGGGCACGGGCGCGGCGGCGCGGCCTGCCCCGCAGCCCCCGAGCGCGACGAACGCTGCCGCGCCTCCGGCGTGTCCGCCTGCTCCAGCGGCGCCGAGCGCTCCCTGGCGGGTGGGAGGCGCGGTGGAGGCGGTGGGCGGGCTCGGGCTCACGCCTGGGCCCGCGAACGTCGGGGTCGGGGTTCGCGCGCACGCGACGCCGCCGCGCGGGCCGGGGTTCGAGCTGGGCGGCGCGCTGTGGAAGAGCTCGGTCGCGGGCGAGGCGCCCGGATCGCCCGCGTTCTTGCTCGCGTACGGGAGGCTGTCCGTGTGCCCCGTCGAGATCGCGCGCGGCGGGACGGCGCTCTCGGGCTGCGCCGGCGCGATGGTGGGATCGCTGCGCGTCGAGGGAGCCGCGGTGCCGAGCAGGTTCCGCCACGAGCGGCTCGTGTTCGATCTGAGCCTCGACACGCGCGTGCGGCGGCGCTTCGTGGGCCCGCTGTTCGGGGCCGTCGGGCTCGGGATCGCGGTGCCGATCGTGCGCGATGTGTATTTTTACACCGACGAGGCGGGGGAGCGGCGCGACGTCTTTCATGCGTCGCCGGTGTCGGCGATCCTTGACCTCGGCCTCGGCCTCGAGCTGCCGTGACCGGGCCACGTCGATTGTCTCAAAACACGCCTGCCAGGCGTCCACTCACCCCAGCGCATGCCCCTGCTCGCCACCGCGTGCGAAGACCCGCCGCGCGCGATCGCCGCGCAGGGAGGCCCGGCCCCGTCCTTCGAGCAGCTCTTCTTCGATCACGCGCCCTTCGTGTGGCGGGCGCTGAGGCGGCTCGGTGTCCACGAGGCCGACGCGGAGGACGTCTGCCAGGAGGTCTTCATGATCGTCCACCGTCGCCTCGCGAGCTTCGAGGGGCGATCGTCGGTCCAGACGTGGATCTACGGTATCTGTGTCCGGGTGGCCGCCGATTACCGCAAGCGCGCCCACCGGCGCCGTGAGTCCACGCGCGCCGAGCTGCCCGAGCAGGTAGCGCCCGAGGACCAGCACGGGGCGCTCGAGGAGCATCAGGCGCGCGCGCTCCTCGACGCGTGCGTGCAGACGCTCGACGACGACAAGCGCGCGGTGTTCGTGCTCTTCGAGCTGGAGGAGCTGCCGATGACGGAGGTCGCCGAGGCGGTGGGCTGCCCGCTCCAGACGGCGTACGCGCGGCTCTACGCGGCGCGCCGGGTGGTCGAGGCCGCCCTGCGGCGCGCGACGGCCGGGAGGAGCGTGCCTTGAGCAAACCGAAGGATCCGCCGCGGCTCTCCGACGCGTCCTCTGGCACGACCGGCGCCGTGCGCGCCGTCCTGCGCGCGGGCCAGCGCGAGCTCCCGGGGCCTTCGGAGCTCGCGCGCCTCGCCGCGCGCCTCCCGCTCGGGCCGCTCCCGCCCTCGGGCGGCTCGCCGCCGGGCGCTTCGCCGCCGGCCGGGGCGCCCCAGGTCGCTTCGCCGCCCCCGTCGCCTCCGGTCGCGCCCGGGCACCTCGCCGCCGCCGCCGGGCCTTCGGTGATCTCCAGCGCGCTCCTGGGCGCGCTCCTCGGGCTCGGCGTCGTGGGCGGCGTGTGGTGGCGCGACGCCGCTACCGAGCCGCGCGACGCCGCGCCCGGCGCCATCGCGGTCGCCGCGGGCGCGAGCGCCGCTGGGCCGAGCGTCGCCGTGCCCGCGCCCACCCCCTCGCCACCCGCGGATCCCGGCCTCGATGACGCCGGATACGCTGGACCGGAGGCCGCCCGCGGCGCGGCGAGCGAGCCCGCGAGCGCGATCGCGCCGCACGGCGAGCTCCTCCCGCGCGCCAGCGCTGCAGCGCGGAGCGGCGAGGAGGCGGCGATCCCCCTATCGGGCGCGCTGAACGGCGGGGCTCCCGCGAGCGCGGGCCCTCTTCCCGCCGGCGCCGCGGAGGAGGCGGAGACCGAGATCCAGCTGCTCCATCGCGCGCAGGACGCGCTCGGCACCGACCCGGGTTCGGCCCTCGCGCTCACGGTCGAGCATGCGCGGCGCTTCCCCGCCGGCGCGCTCGCTCAGGAGCGCGAGATCATCGCCATCCGCGCCCTGCTCGCCCTCGGCCGGGCGGCCGAGGCGCGCGCCCGCGCAGCGAGCCTGCTCGATCGATTTCCCGGCTCGGCATACCGCGGCAGGCTCGAATCGCTCGGCCTCGCGCAACCATCGCCCAAAAATTGAACTGGTCTCTCCACGTACTCAACGACCGCACGATGCGGTCCTTTCGATGGAGACAACCCATGTCGAATCGCTTCTCCTCGCGCGCCTCGCTCCCGTGGCGCGCCGCGAATCTCTTGCGTGCGGCGGTTCCACACCGACGATCCGTTCGGGAACCGCATCGAGATCATCGACGCAGACGCGGGCTGAGCTGCTCTCCACGCCGCCACCAGCGCATCGGCCTGCCCCGCGCGCGCCCAGCGCCTCACCCCTGAATCACGTCGTTCGCCTTAACACGACTTAACGGTGGGCGGCCTCGGTCCGCGCTATTCAGCGCCGCGGGGGAAAACATCGCTCTCAGGAGAATCCTTATGATCGAGAAGAGCACTCTGTCGATGCAACCCTGTTCTCTCCGTCCGTCACGCGCTGTCCTGCCGCGAATTGGCGCGGCGATGTTGCTCCTCGGAGCCCTCGGCGCCGCCGCATGCACCGCCGGTGCCAGCGCGGACGAAGAGGAGAGCCTCGGGGTGGCGAGCCAGCGCGGAACTTACGATCTGACGAGCAGCTACACGGGCACCGTCGGGGATACCCGCGGCTGGCTCATCGAGTGGCAGGTCCCCGAGCTTCTGAACGAGTCCACGGCCTGGACCGCGGTGGGCCAGTGGTACTACAATCTGGAGTCCGGCATTTACCACAGCCCGGACGGGTGGTTCGTCTACTACTTCGGAGATGACAACGGCGTTACAGGGAATCATTCGAGCTGCAACACCCAGTGGGGCTCGGGGGGCACCTGCGGCGGCTCGCTCGGCGATCTGCAGCCCGGGCAGCAGGTCGTCTTCAAGTACGAGTGGTGCACGCCCGAGCGCGTCGCGAGCGTGACCGGCGCCCAGCTCTGCCTCTATGTCGACATGAAGGACGGCGCCGGCTGGCAGTTCCTCGCCCAGGACGCGCGAAGCACCGTCGAGATGTACGCGCACGACATCGAGCATTTCGCCGACGTGGGCCCGCAGTACCCCGAGCCGCAGGTCTCCTGCGAGGCGCCCATCAAGATGCTTCGCCAGCAGGTGAAGACGACCTCGGGCGCCTGGCAGAACATGTCGGGCGCGAGCACCTGGTCATTCCACGACGCCGCTCCCTACGTCTACCAGAACAAGAACCTCAGCGCGTCGCCGTCGACCTGGGAGGCCTGCACGTCGCCCGCGAACTCCTGCAGCGGCGTGCCCGCGTGGTTGTCGGCACAGGTGTATACGCCCTCCACGCTGGTCACCGATGGAGGCCACCTCTGGTCGGCGACCCAGCAGATCTGGTGGTCGCACCCGAGCTGCCCGCCCAGCAACCCGACCTTCTGGTGCCCGGCCGAGTGGGCCGACCTCGGGCCCTGCGACTGATCGCGGAGCCCGCTCCTCAGAGACGCCAGCGGACGGCGTCTCCCCCTCTCTCCTTGACCCAGCCCACCCGTCCGGAGCGCAGAGCCGACCTCAGCGCTCTGCGCGCCGGCTCGCCGCGATGCGCGTGATGAGCTGGTGAATCCGCATCTCCAGCTGTCGCGCGGTCTGCTGGAAGGCCATGCGCAGCGCGGGCTCCGAGCCCACGACCGCGGTCGGGTCGGAGAGGCTCCAGTGGAGCCTCTCCGGGGCGCCGGGGAAAGTGGGGCACACCTCGCGCACGCGGTCGCAGACCGTCACGACGTAATCGAAGCGCTGGCCGGCGAGCTCATCCATGTGTTTGGATCGCTGCCCGCTGGCGTCGATGCCCATCGACGCGAGGGTGCGCACCGAGAGGGGGTGGATGATCGACGGCTCGGAGCCCGCGCTGGACGCCTTGATCCGGTCGTAGCTCAGGTGCCGCAGGATGCCCTCCGCGAGCTGAGAGCGCGCCCTGTTGTGGGTACAGAGGAAGAGAACGTGAGCCTGCGCCTCGGCGCCGCTCGCCGCCGGTGTCCTCGGGGCGGCATGGCCGGCGGACGAAAGCGCCGGCGCTCTCACATCAATGCTCGTCGTGCTCATCTGCGCCTCCTCTTCGTTGCATTCGCGCGTGCGCCGCCGCGGGCGGGCCGCTCGTCAGGCTGTCCGGTGGAGCGATCGGCCCATGGCGAGCGCGATGCCGCGCTCGACGGTCGGTCGGACCGCGAAGCCGCCGAGGCTCGCGCCGAGATCGACCAGCGCCCGCGCGACCTCCGGGCGGATCCCGGTGATCACGGTCCGAGCGCCCAGCAGGTGGAGCCCCTGCGCGATCCGCGAGAACCCATCGATCGCGGGCGGATCGACCGCGGGCACGCCGGTGAGATCGACGATGGCCGCGGTCACGCGGCCGCGCCCCGCGCCGTCGAGGAGCACGCGGCGGGCCTGGCTCAGGCGCGCCTCGTCGAGCCGACCGATGAGCGGCATCACGACCACACCGTCGGCGACCGGGATGAGCGGCGCGCTGAGCTCTCGGACGAGCTCCCGCTGCGCGCTTATCGCGGCCTCGAGATCCGCGCGAAGCCGCTCCAGCTCGCGCACCTGGCGCGCCGACTCCTCCATCAGCACGATGCGCTCCGCCACGGCCGATGCCTGGTTCGCGAGGCTCGTGATGAGCCTCATCTCCTGGGCGCTGAAGCGGCGCGGCGCCGGCCACGCCAGGAGCAGGCGCCCCGACAGCCGCGCTCGGAGCAGGAGGGGCGCAGACAGCACGCACCGCCACCCCGCCGCGAGGAGCGCCCGCCGCGATGCCGCGTCGATCGCATGGCTGTGCGCGACGTCCTCCGAGATCACGAGCTCCTGGGCGAGCAGGAGCTGGCGCAGCGGGGACTCCCGCAACGAAAAGCGCTCCTGGATGCCGGGGAGCTCCGCGCCGAGCGGCCACGCCGCGGCGAGCTGGGCGGAGGCGGCCGCCTCCTCGCCTCGGCCCGTGAAGGTGACGAGCATGCACACCTCTGCGCCGAGCGGCAGGGAATAGCCCGCGACGATCTCCGCGATCTCTTCCAGGCTCGCCGCGAAGCTGAGCGCACAGCAGAGATCGTAGAGCGCCGTGAAGCCGACGGCGCCGGTCGCCGCCTCGGGCTGGGTGGTCTGCTCCAGCGTCTCCCGCACCATGGCGTCCAGGCGTTCTGCCAGCGCCCATCGCTGCTCGTGCGAGAGGCCGGCGCACGCCGCGTCGTCTGCCTTCATCGCCGTTGTCAGCGCCTCGACGAACGCACGCGACTCACCGTCGTTCCAGCGCGCCAGCGTCGGGGCGCCGGGCGGGGAGCAGGGGATCTCTGTAGGTGGCTCCTGCACACCGTCTACAGAGCGAAGTGCGAGCTTGCTCGTCATGTCTGGATTTGCGCAGAGGGTGCGAGGCCATGATGCAGCGCATACGTCTCCTGTGCAATCAACATCTCAGCGGCGCATCTGCCAAAACGATTTTGCGGCGATGTCACCGGAACGATGCCGAAGTCGCGCATTGTTCGATGATTTTGCGCCGGGGTGAGGTCTGCGCGCTGCGCGTGGTGACAGGAGCTCCGAGAGCATTCCTGGGGTGTCGATCGAACTCTCGAGTTGACGTCGCCTCTCCGGAGGGGCGGGCGCATAAGAGATCTCCTGTCACGTGAGGTGGGCGTGGTCATCCGCTTTTCGATAAGACTGTTGGGCTCGCTCGCCGTCATGCCGTGATGGCTCCCGGTGACCGCGCCGCGGCGCGCAGAGGAGGATGGGCGGCGCTCCGCCGTCGGCGGCAGGGCTGATCGCGGCGCCGGCAGCCTCCACGGCTCCCCGGCGTCTGCCGCCGACGCGGCGTGCGCTCTGGCGCGCGGCGGGCGCGCTGTTTAGGATGGCGCGTCGCGGAGGCAGGATGGGTCAGATGGACAGCGAAGCTGACGGTCCGGCTGCCGAGGGGTTCGGCGGCACGGACCGCTTCCAGATCCGCGCCCGCCTCGGTGCGGGCGGCATGGGGGTCGTTTATCACGCTCACGATCGGCTTCGCTGCGCCGATGTGGCGCTCAAGACGCTGCTCCGGATGGAGGCCGCCGACATCCTCCGCCTCAAGAACGAGTTCCGCGCCATCGCGGACATCGCCCATCCGAACCTGGTGACGCTTTACGAGCTCATCTCCGCGCAGGGGCGCTGGTTCTTCACGATGGAGCTCGTCTCCGGCGTGAGCTTCACCAGGTACGTCCGCGGGGGCGAGCTCGCCGCCCCGGGCTCGCCGGCGCATGTCCCGGAGCCGACCTCCCCCGCGGCGGCCACGACCCGTCAGGCGAACCTCGACGGCCGCGCGCCCTCGCCCCGCGACGACGACGCGGCGCCGACGGCCTCCGGCGGCGAGCCCGCGTCACAGCCCAAGGTCGACGTGGCCCGCCTCTGCCAGGCGCTCGAACAGCTGGTGCACGCCGTCGAGGCGCTGCACAGCGCGGGCAAGCTGCACCTGGATCTCAAGCCCTCGAACGTGCTCGTGGCCCAGAGCGGACGGGTGGTCGTGCTGGACTTCGGCATCGCCCGCGACACCGGCGCTCGCAGGACGGCGCTCGCGACCGCCGAGACAGACGCCCCCGTCGCCGGGACGCCCATCTACATGGCGCCGGAGCACATGCGTGGAGAGCTGTCCGCCGCCGCGGACTGGTACGCGGTCGGCGCGATCCTTTACGTATCGCTCACCGGCCGCACCCCGTTCAGCGGCAGTCTCTTCGACATCGTCGAGGCCAAGGCGTTCGGCGAGCTGCCGCCGCCTCACCTCATCGCGCCGGACGCACCTCGGGCGCTGAGCGATCTGTGCCTGCAGCTCCTCCAGCGCGACCCGCGCGCGCGGGCCACGGGCGCGGACGTGCTGCGCGTCCTCCGCGAGGCGGCGGTCGCCCTCGCGGCAGCGCCGGGCGCCGCTCCCCGGCCCGGCGCTCCGCCGCCTGGCGGCGAGGCGCCGACGCCGCTCCCTCGCGCGCTGTTCATGGGACGCGGCGAGCAGCTGCGAGCGCTCCAGGGAGCGTTCGACGAGACGCGAGCTGGCCGCCCGGTGGCGGTTTACGTCCATGGCCGCTCCGGCATGGGCAAGTCGGCGCTGGTCCAGCATTTCCTCGACGACTTGCGCAGCCGCCGCGCCGCGGTGGTCCTGGCGGGCCGGTGTTATGAGCGCGAGTCCGTCCCGTTCAAGGCCTTTGACAGCGTGCTGGACGCCCTCTGCCGCCATCTCAAGCGGCTGCCGCGCTCCGAGGCCGCGGGCCTCCTGCCGCGCGGGATCCACGAGCTCGTGCGCGTGTTCCCCGCCCTGCGCGTCGTCGCGGCGATCGAGGACGTCCCGCGGCGCGCCTTCGAGATCCACGACGCCCAGGAGCTCCGGTTCCGCGCGTTTCGAGCGCTGAAGGAGCTCCTGTCGGCGCTCGCCGACAAGGGGCCGCTCGTCGTGTCCATCGACGATCTGCAGTGGGGCGACCGCGACAGCGCGCTGCTCCTCGCTGACCTCCTCGGCCCGCCCGATCCGCCCTCGATGCTCATGCTCGGCGTGTATCGGTCCGAGGACGAGGCATCGAGTCCATTCCTGCGGGAGCTCTTCGGCGCTCCGGCGCCCAGGTGGACGGGGGCCACCGAGCACCGGAAGCTCTGCCTCGGCCCGCTCGCTCGTGAAGAAGCGGAGTCGCTGGCTCGCTCGCTCCTGGGCGGCCACGGCCCCTCGCACAAGGCGTCGGATCTCGCCCGCGAGTCCGAGGGCAGCCCCTTCTTCCTGGCGGAGCTCGCGCTTCACCTGGGCCGCACAGCGCCGGTTCACCCGGGTCACGAGGACGCCTGTTCCCCGGCGCCGCCCGTGTCGCTGGAGGCGCTGCTCCTGGCGAGGTTCGCGGATCTGCCGGCGGACGCTCGGCGGCTCCTCGAGGTGATCGCCGTCGCCGGGCTCCCCATCGAGCAGCGCGTCGCGCTCAGGGCCGCCGGGTTGCAGGGGGACGCCGCTTCGGCGCTGCACGCGTTGCGGACATGGCACCTGGTCCGCACCGGCGGGCTCGAGGAGGCCGATCCTGTCGAGGCGTACCACGACCGGGTGCGCGAGGCGGCGTCCGGTCAGATCGAGCCGTCGCGGCTCAAGGACCATCACCGCCGCCTCGGCGAGGAGCTCGCGGCCCTGGGGCGCGCTGATCCCGAGCAGATCGCGCGTCACTTCCATGGCGCAGGCGACGTCGACAGGGCGGGCGCGTACGCTGCGGAGGCGGCGGACAGGGCCGCCGCTGCGCTCGCGTTCGAGAACGCGGCGCGGCTCTACCAGCTCTCGCTCGACTGCGCGCCGGCGGGCAGCGAGCGCCGGCACGGGCTCCTCTTGCAGCTCGGCCATGCGCTCGCGAACGCGGGCCGCGGCGCCGACGCCGCCCGCGCCTACCTCGGCGCGGCGGACGCCGCGGCGGCCTCTGTCGTCCTCGACTGCAAGCGCCTCGCGGCCGAGCAGCTCCTGACGAGCGGCCACACGGAAGAGGGCGTCGCGGTGCTCCGGGAGGTGCTCTCCGAGACGGGCTTGCGTTACCCCGAGACGAAGCGTCGCGCCCTCGCCGCGGCGCTCGTTCACCGGACGCGGCTCGCCCTGCGCGGCTTCGGGTTCAAGGAGCGCGACGCGAGCCAGATCGATCCCGGCGAGCTTCGCCGCGTCGACGTCTGCTTCTCTGCGTTTCTCGGGCTCTGCGCGGTCGATCCGGTGCGCGCGGTGGGCTTTCACGCGCAGCACATCCTCCTCGCGCTGGCCGCGAGGGAGCCGGGGCGCGTCGCGCTCGGGCTCGCGTTCATGGCGCTGTTCGCGTCGATCATCGGCAAGTCGGCGGGCAGCTCCGTGGAGCGCGCCATCGCCGCGGTGACGCCGCTCCTCGAGCGCTCCGGCGACGCGCGCGCCGAGGGCGTCCTCCGGATCCAGCGGGCGATCGCCGCTCACGAGACGTCGTTTCGAGAGACGGTGATGCACGCAGAGGAGGCAGAGCGCATCTTCCGCGAGCGGTGCACCGGGGTGGCCTGGGAGATCGGCACGGCGCAGACCATCTGCATGATCGGGCTCAGCAAGCTCGGCGATCTGAGGAGGCTCGCCCAGCGCCTCTCCACCTGGATCAAGGAAGCGGAGGCGCGCGGCGACAGGTATACCGTCACGTCGCTGCGCATGGTCACGGGGGGCCACACCCTGGTCGCGCTCGCCGCGGACGACCCGGCGCGTGCGCGCGCGGATCTCGCGGAGGCCCTCGCGGCATGGCGGCAGCAGGGGTTCCAGCTGCAGCACTTCTTTGGGCTCTTTGCGGGCGTGCTCATCGATCTGTACTGCGAGGACTCAGGCGCCGCGTGGCGCCGGCTGACGGCCGCGTGGCCGACGGTCGAGGCCTCCACGTACCTGCGCATGAGCCCGATGCGGATCGGCGCGATCGAGCTGCGCGGGCGGGCGGCGCTCGACGCGGTCGCGAGCGCGGCGGATCCGGCCCCGCTGCTGCGCACCGCGGAGCGCGTGGCCGGCGTGCTCCTGCGGGAGCGGGTGGGCTGGGCGAGCGCCCAGGCGTGGCTCACGCTGGCCGCCGTCGCCTGGACGCGCGGCGACGCGGCGCTCGCGCGCACGCACCTGGAGGCGGCGATCGCCGGGTTCGACGCGAGCGAGATCGGGCTGAGCGCCGCGGCGGCGCGCAGGCGGCTAGGGGAGGTGCTTGGCGGTGATGAGGGCCGCGCGCTCGTCCGGACGGCCGACGACGCGATGGTCCGTCTCGGCGCCAGCCGTCCGGATCGGATGACGGCCCTGTTCGCTCCCGGCTTCGGCGGTCGCTGACGCCGGGAAGAGGGGTACCCGATCCAGCACGACGCCCCCGCGGTGAGCTCGATGAACTCGTCGTTCAGCCGGCAGCTCGGGGCGGCGCATGGCGTTGTCGGCCGGGAGGCGGCGCGCGCCGGGTTGCCTGCGTCAGGGCGTCAGGGCGAAGCAGTAGATGCCGCCGTAGCCGCCGCCGCCGCCGACGGTGTTCGAGCCCTGCTGGGGGCCTCCTACGTCCACGATGGTGACCCCCGGCGCGCACCCCGGTGCATTGTGAGACGTTATCCAGTGGGACCCGCTCCCGCCCCCGCCCGGGCCGCCGCCGCCGCCCCGCGGCCACGAGTGTCCAAGCTGCGGTCCACCCTCGGCCCTGTCTCCCGTCTTGGCCGTCCAGTCCTTGCACGTCGCCGTGGCGCCCTGGAGCTGCCCCTGGGCGTTGGAGCCCGTCAGGGTGTCGTGGTTGTCGACAGCGGGTTGGTTTGGATCGGGCTGGTGGTTGGGGACGCCGTCCTCGTTCGGCAGATCGTTCATGATCGCCTCGTCGGCCCCGCTGGGACGCGTGTTGAGCAGCTCCTCCTTCTCGTTCGCGACCAGCCGGCCGAGCCGGTCGTACCAGGGCCCCTCGCCGATCCGGTCGATCGCGTTGACCTGCTTCCCGTCCTCGCCTGCCGCGGCGCTCAGGAACGCGCGCCACATCTTGCTTCCTGCGCCCGGGAGGCTCTTCTCGGCGATCGTCGCGCAGATCTTGTCCGCGCCGCGGAGACCGGCGCCTGCCCCCGTCTCCCCGAAGCGGAGGTCGCCCCCGAAGCCGTCCTGGGAGCCCGACAGCTCCCGCATGGCGGCGAGGCTGGTCACGAAGAAGCTGAATTTCTCGGTCGTCCCGCCGCCTGAGGTGGACGAGGTGGTGTCGCCGCTCGAGGTGGATGAGGTGGTGTCGCCGCTCGAGGTGGATGAGGTGGTGTCGCCGCCGGAGGTGGATGAGGTGGTGCTGCCGCCGGAGGTGGACGAGGTGGTGCCGCCGCCGGAGGTGGATGAGGTGCCGCCGCCGGAGGTGGATGAGGTGGTGCTGCCGCCGGAGGTGGATGAGGTGCTGGTCGATCCATCGCTCGAGGCGTCCGCATCCGAGTCTGAACCGGAGCAGCCGACCACGTGCGAGAAGAGCGCGAGGGTCAGAGGCAGCATCAAGTGGCGATAAGTGCGTGTCATGGTCTCCGTTTCCTTTCTCGTGTTAAGCAGGAAGGGCAGCCGCGGAGCGGCGAGGGTCACTGGCATGGGAGGGCGCGCGGCAGGTCCTGCCCTCGGGGCGCTGCGTGCTGTCGTCGCAGGAGGTGAGCCCCGCGATCACCAACGGCCGTTCGATCGGGGACGAGATGACCCGATCGACCCGGCCGGGCGCGATCGCCGTGGAGCCCACCGCCCTGCGCCCCCCGAGCCCGACGTGTGGTTGCTGCCGGCCGCACCCCCGAGATCGAGCAGGCGAAAGACAGGGGGCTGCGACCCAGCCGAACGCGCCGGTGCCCCATCCGCCTGGCGAGGGGAATTTCTCAATTCGGCAAACTTTTTGCAACACCCAGATGGCTATGTGGCGACGCCGCGGCGTCGAGGGTCAATCTTTTTTCGCGGGCTCTTGGATGTGAGGTCCCGCCCAGAAGGTCGCGCTCTGTTGCGCGTGACGCCTTCTCCGCCACGAGCGCGTTCGCCGTCGGTCGCGCGGCGAGATGGATCTCTGAGCGGACTGCGCGGCGCGAGCTCCCGTCCTCCAGAGCCGCTTTCCGTCATCCACCGAGGTCGTGCCGGTTCGCGCCCTCTGGTAAATTTGGAGCTGAGATCGATCCTTGGCTCCCCTTTTGGCTTACGGAGGTTCCATGTCTTCTTGTTCCCGCGCGCTCCCGCCCACGCTCGCCGCCCTCGGTGTCGCCGCCCTCGTCTCGCTGCCCGGCCAGGCGCGCGCCGACGACGATGCTTTCGCCATGTCGGTCGGGGTCTCCGTGTCGGTCTCCTTCGGCCAGAAGCTCGCCTTCGGTCTTGGCGCCGACCTCCGCGGGACGTTCCTCATGGAGGGCAGCTTCGCAGGAGCGTTTGACTCGGGGCACATGGGATTCGGTCCGTTCGCGCAGGCGACATGGCTCGACTTCTCTGCCGGCCGCTTCGCGATCGGTAGCCACGGCGGCGGCGATACCTCGGGCAACTCCCCCGAGGTCGCCTGCAGCATCGACGGTGAGCTCGGCTGGACGTACCGCACCCGCATCAGCGACCAGTTCCCGGCGCAGCACGGCCTCCACGTCGGCGCGATGGCCAGCCTGTTCGAGCCGGTGGTCGTCGATTTTTCGGCGCGCGCGGTCATTCCGGTGTCGGGCGAGCTGTTCGTCCCCGAGGGGATGTTTGGCATGGGTGTCCGCGCCAATCGGCCCTTCGGAGAGCGGTCCCATGCCATCGACGGCCGGCCGCTGCGCACGGCCGATGGGGTGGTGCTCCCGCCGGTGCTC
This sequence comes from Sorangium sp. So ce726, assembly GCF_051521405.1. Lineage (NCBI taxonomy): Bacteria > Pseudomonadati > Myxococcota > Polyangiales > Polyangiaceae > Sorangium > Sorangium sp. So ce726. Next base: position 1,036,624 of record NZ_CP150349.1, read on the forward strand.
GGGCTGGGCCCCGCTGCGTCGCCCCCGGCGCGGCTCGATCGCGCGACCCGGGCGGCGCTCGCGGCTGCGTGGCTGGACAGCGCGCGGGCCGAGTGCGGCTCGATCCCGGCGTTCCTCGCCCTCGCGCGGGACCTCGCGGCGGTGGGGGCGCCCGCGTCGCTCGTGGCGCGGGCGCTCGCCGCGCTCGGCGATGAGGTGCGCCACACGGCGCGGTGCAGCGAGATCGCGAGCGCGCTCGCGGGGTGGCGCCTGAGGCCAGCGCTTCTCCCGCCTCCGGCGGCGCGCGACGCGGACCGGCAGGCGGCGCTCGTCCGGATGGCGCTCGAGGCGTGGCACGACGGCTGTCTTGGCGAGGGCGCGGCGGCGGCCCGGGCGCGCCGGTCGCTGGCGGGCGCGAAGGACGCGGGCGTGCGCACGGCGCTCGGCGAGATCGCGCGCGACGAGGCGCTGCACGCCGAGCTCGGGTGGCGCGTGCTCGCCTACTGCCTGGCCGAGGGTGGGCGCGAGGTGCGCGAGGCGGTCGGCGACGCGATGACCGGGCCGGCGCCGGCGCCGCCGGCGGACGACGCCGAGGTCGAGGGCGAGCGGAAGGAGGTGCAGGCCTTCGGCCGGCTCCGGCGCGCGGAGGCCGACGCCGCCTGGGACGAGACGTGGGCGGCGGCGCGGCGCGACGGGGAACGGATGCTCGTCGCCGCGTGAGCGGCCGCGGCGAGCGCGCCTGAGGGAGAAACGAGCCGGGCGGAATTTTCCGCTTGCACTGCTTCCTCACGCTTTCGTCTACTGGGACGATGCGCACGTGGACTCATCTCTCTTCAGTGCTGGTGATAGCGATCCTTGCGGCCGTCCCGGGATGTGGAGATGACGGAGAGCCGTTCGAGGGCGTGGTCCTCGGCCTGACCGATCGGTACGTCACCGAGGGCGGCGAGATCACCGTGAGCCGGGACATGTCGAAGTACGAGTCCGTCGAGGCCCAGGTGATCGCCGCGGACGGCGCGGTGCAGACCTTCCCGGGCGCGCTGTCGGCTGACGGCTCGCGCTGGGAGATCCCGGCGGTGCCCGAGGGCGAGTACTGGATCGTGACGACCACCGCGCCGGACGAGCGCGCGACGAACGCGCCGAAAAGCCGATCGATGCTGCAGGCGACGGCGCGCACCGTCGATTTCGGTCGCGCGTACTCCGGGCGGCCCGACAACGGCAACGCGACGCAGGACACCGAGGCTGCGCTCACCGCGGACGGGCTCAAGCCCTGGCACCAGTTCAGCTTCGACACGGAGGGCGCGGTGGTCCAGCCGCTCCAGGACAGGCTCGAGCTCTACAGCTTCAATGTCGACGCGCTCGCCTCGCTCGTCCCGGAGGAGGGGACGAAAGGCGCGCCCGCCGACGGGGACACGGCCTGCTCGGGCTGGGCGTTCAACTGGCGGGCGAAGGTCTTCCCGGCGTCGCACGACGGCGGGCGGCCGCTGGTCGACGGCTCCCAGGGCGATGTGCTGCACGTCACCCAGCTCATCGAGCACCAGGTGGGCTCGCCGCCGGAGGAGGCGGACCCGCACGATCCCTGGTCCTCGTTCACCTACGAGGCGGCGGAAGCGTCGTTCTCGACGCGGGAGGTGAACATGCAAGACGGGGAGGCGATCGCCCTCGGCGGCTCGTTTGCGCCGCTCGAGCTGTCGAGCTTCGCGGCCGATCTCAGGATATCGCGGTTCATCGCGCAGGTGACGGCGAACGCGCCAGCCGTCCTCTCGAGCACGGTCACCTCGATGGCGATGTACCAGGAGCCCGGCACCGGCGTGCCCCTTTATGGAAGCACACCCACGTTGCTTCAGGCGCAGGTCACGAGCGGCCAGGAGCCGGTCGACCCGATCTGCTACTCGACGGACAACACATGCGAGCCCGAGCTCTGCCCGGATGGGTGCAACGCTGCCTTGACGACGTTCCACCCCGGCGACCACGCGGCGACGTACCAGTACGGCAATCCGTACGCCGAGAGAGGCATGGAGCTGCTCGACGTGAGGGTGACGTTCCGCACGCGGGTGATGCATCCCGTCGATGAGGTCCAGGACAGCCTGCGCGGCTTCGTTTCGGTCGCCACGAGCGCCGAGGACGCGAACGGCGCGGCGGTGGAGCCGCTGCTCGGCTTGCCGCGGGATCCGCGGATCGACGGCGTGAGCCTGCCAGTGGACACGGTGACCGAGGGGGCCGGCGCGACACCGACCATCACCTTCGAGCCGCCGGACCTGGGCGCGCCGGACGGCTATCACGTCGTCGTCTTCCTTTACGATGACGTCAAGGACGCGGACGGCGCGGTGCTGAGCCAGCGCACCAGCGTGCTCAGCGTCGACACCACGGCGACCACGGTCAAGGTGCCGGAGGGCGTGCTCGAGAGCGGGCGGTACTACAGCGTGCAGATCACCGCGTACCTGGGCACGCACACGCGACAGGCGCCCTTCAAGTACCGAGGAGCGACGCTGGCCCAGTCACAGACGTACACGGGCATGTTCACGCCCTGAGGGCGGGAGCCCGCTGGCGCGCGCGACAGCGACGGAGCCCGCTGCTACTCGACGTCGGAGTCGCCCGCGAGGATCGGCGCGGCGTCGCCTGCTTGCTGGGCGGACCCCGCCGGCGGGTCCATGAGGGGGTCTTTCCGGAAGTTGCGCTTCGAGAAGAGGAGGACCGCGTGCGCCGCCGCGTCCGATAGCTGGTCGAGCCCGGTGGCGCTGTTGTTGGCGAACTTATCGCACTTCAAATGGTAGCAGTCGTCGTACTGCTCTCCGGCCACGCCGCCGAAGCGGCGCGCCTCGCCTGCCGTCTTCAAGCCGCCAAAGCCGCTGTGCACTCCGCCGACCGGGATGTTAATGGCCTGGAACGGAGCGTAGTCAGAGCGACCGTCGAGCGGCGCCGGCGCGCTCGCGAGCCGCTGGGACGCGAAATAGTCGGTGAATACCTTCGCGATGGCGCGCGAGCCGCTCGGAGCGCCGGTACCGTTGTGCACGAACCGGACGAAGTTCGGCGAGCCGAGCATGTCGAAGTTCAGCATCACCTCGATCTGATCCCTCTCCTGCTGTGAAAGCCCCGCCACGTAGTGGTCCGCGCCGAGGTGGATGGTCCCTTGCTCCTCGGCGCTGAACCAGATGAAGCGCAGCTTGTTCCTCGGCTCGCGTCGCTGAGAGGCGAACGCCTCGGCGATCTCCAGGATGGCAGCGGAGCCGCTGCCGTTGTCGTTCATCCCAGGGCCGTTCTCGACGCTGTCGAGGTGCGCGCCGACCACGATCACATGATCTGGATCCCCGTCCAGCGTCTCCGCGATGACGTTGCGCGTCTGCCGGCGCTCCGCGAACACGTCGGCCCTGAGGCGCACCGTCAGACCGGTTGGGCCGTTCAAGACACCGTTCCTCAGGGTGTCCCCCACGGGAAAGCTGGTGATGATCGCGGGCACCGGGCCCTGGGGAGCGCCGAGCGTGCCGATGCTCAGGTGAATCCGGTTGGGAGTCCCCGTGTTGAAGATGATCACGCCCGCAGCGCCGGCAGCCAGCGCGTTCTGGTATTTCTGCCTGAACAAGCAGCCAGGACCGCCACGTTGAATGAGCGCGATCGCTCCTGCCGGGAACCCCGCGAAGTCTTCTGGCCGGCAGCCGCTGGGTGGACCGGGGTCGGGTCGAGACGGCACTTCCAATGCAACCGCGTAGAGCGGCGCGGTCACGTCACCCGAGCCGGAATATCTCATCGTAGCATAGTCAAGACCAGCCTCGAAGGTCACCGTGCTGGGCGATACGACATGGAACATCGGCGGTGTTCGGTCGGTCGAGAGCTCGAATTCGAAGTGGTCATCGCTCACGTCGTACCCCGCCGCTGCCGCTCTGGCAGCGACGTAATTCGCCGACGTATCGTGGCCGGGCGTGCCGGCGATCCGCTTGCCTCCGTTGGCGTCCGCGATCCACTGCAGCGCGAGCTGGTGCTCGCGAATCCCCGCCAGGGTCACTGCCCTGCGGAACCCTGCCGTGTTCTCGGGCTCGTCGGCGAGGACCGCGCTGAGCGGCACACCGATGGCACACCCGATCAACAGAGCGAAGCCAGAGCCCCAGAGCACTCTCGTATGCATCGCTGTCAACCTCTCGCTTCGATATCGTCACCCGTCGCGAGCCCGGCGGGCAGGGCATCGCCATGTGCATGCATGAATGCAACAGAGGAACGCCCGGGCGAGGCGAGCTCAACTCCGTGTCAGCATGCGGAAGCACCAGCGCTGGAAAGCGTGTGCGTCGGTGCAGCTGCGACGGGACTTCTTACGGCCGGCGCGCGCGAGGAGCGATGGAAGAGCGCTTGCCAGTCGGCGGTACTCTACCGTCGGTTCCCTGCTCGTCAAGAACTCGCGTTGTACCTGGTTCGAGGGTCGAAGGCCGGGACATTCCGCTTCGTCCCGCACGCGGCGCGAGCGACTGGGGCGCTCTTACGGCGCCTGGTGATCGGAGTATGCTTGACGGGGAGGAGGGGTGGCAAGGGGCCGGGTGACCCGAACGGGCGACGATGGTGGAGTCCGCCTTGTCGTTGCCTCGGGCCGCACCGGGGAAGGAAGTCCAGATGTCTCGGGGACGTCAAGCCCCGACGGCGGCACCTGGGGCTCGGCGCAGCTCAGCGCTTGCCCTTGGCGCTGCCTGCCTTCGCCGCGCCGCCGCCGCTCCCATGCGCGTTCGCCTTGCCGCCGCCATGGTCCTTGTCATGGATCATGACCTTGGTGCCGCCTCCGCCATGATCCTTGTCATGGATCATGACCTTGGTGCTGCCGCTGCCATGACCCTTGTCGTGGATCATGACCTTGACCTTGTCGCCGCCATGATCCTTGTCGTGGATCATGACCTTGACCTTGTCGCCGCCGCCATGGTCGTTGTCGTGGATCATGACCTTGACCTTGTCGCCGCCGCGATCATGGTCGTGCACCTTCACATCCACGTCGGCGCGCGCGCCGGTGTGCACGTCGACGTCAGGCCCATCGGCGAAGCTCTTCACGAGGATGTTGACCCGCGGCGCCCGCGCGGCCGTCGCGATCACGCGCACGCCGGGCCGGTAGCCCCAGAGCGCCACGCGCGTCGTGCCGCGGAATCCGAGCGCGACCGTCAGTCGGAGCGGGTTCACCACCGCCGCGAGCTTGCCCACGAAGTAGAATCCAGCAGAGGCCGGCGCGAGGATCAGCACCTCGGGTCGCTCGGCCACGAGACCCAGCTTGAGCGTTCGCCCCTCGATGGCGACCGGCTTGAGGTGAGCATCGAGCACATAGACGCGCACCTCTCCCGTGGCCTCGTTGGCGACCATCTCGAGCCGGTCGTCACCGACCACCTGGACGGAGCCGCCGTGGGGGCCCACCGTGACCTCGGACACCTTGCTCTCCGCGCTCACCCTGGCGCTCGCCACGAGCTCCGCCGTGCCGCCCACGGGCACGTGCAGCACGCCGCTCCACGGCTTGCCCGAGATCGTGAGCGTGTAGCTGATCTCCGTCAGGTCCGCCTCGAGCTTCGGCCCCGCCGCGACCAGGAGCCCCGTCCTCGCGTCGATCGCGAGCGGGATCGTCCGCGCCTCTCCGGACGGCAGCTTCCAGACGAGCGTGCCGCCGACGTCCTCCTTGATGCGCACACCGGAGCTTGCGGTGATCGCGGCCTTCACCTGGCCGTCGCCGTCGATCCGCCAGGCGACATTCCCCTCGTCGTGCTCCTCGACCAGCGCCGCGGCGCCGAGCTCCTCGCTCAGGGCCATCTCCGCGTTGGCCGTCGCCGTGGCCTCGCCGCAGGCGGGAAGGAGCGCGAGCGTGAGAGACGCCAGCGCGATACGAGTCCTACGGACCATCGGTTCCTCCGTTGCCATGCCGTGCCTCGCCGGCGAGCGCCGGCTCGGTCGTGGCATTCCCTCGACTTCCTGGACAGCAGTGCGTCCGCCGGGGCGCCGCGGCTCATCAATCTCGTGGTGGGGACGTGCGGGACACCTGCGCGCCGTCCAGCGCACGATGGCCACTGCCTCCCACCATGCCGCTGAGCGGGGCGAGCTCGCGCCGGCCGACCCATCGCATCGGGCCGCCCGGGCGGAAGCGGCGCGCCCCATCCCAGGCGGGTACCGATGCGTGAGGTGCGGCGTCAGCCGCGATGAGGGCATGCAGGGCGTACGTGGTGAGCCCTGTCAGAGCGGCGCCGCGGGCGCGCCCGCGGCGCCGTCGCGCTCCGCGCTAGAACCGGCCCCAGTAGCCGTACGAATCGTACGAGTTGCAGATGCCCCACGCGCGCCCGTCGTCGCCGCTGCAACCGTTCTCGAAGCCGAAGTAGGCTTCGCCGCACTGGTACTCGCCCGGAGGCCGCGGGCCCCAGCCGAGGCCGGCGCAGTCCGCGGACTCGAGGAAGCACGCGCCCACCCCGTAGCACGCCTCGCACGCCGCCCGCGCCTGCTCCGAGCTCGTCGGATCGAGCGCGCCGGCGTACGCGAAGCTCGTCTGGCCCGTCGGGCAGCTGAAGCCCGGGCCGTTGGCGAAGAGCGGGTGCGTGAGGACGCCGTTGCTGCACGTGCCGGAGACGCAGACCGACGTCGGCGTGCTCGGGTCGCCGTCGTCGCACGCCGTGCCGTCAGGCGCGTTCGGGTTCGAGCAGAGCCCCGTCGCCGGGTCGCAGGAGCCCGCCACGTGGCATTGATCCTGCGGGGCGCACGTCACGCCCTCGCACGCGTCCGCGCCGCAGCTGTACGTCACGGTGACGCGCGCGTACGCGCCGCCGAGCGCCTCGCTCTGGCTCAGCCCATCGCAGCTGACGCTGCTGATGGACACCGAGTTCGTTCCACCTTGAACATAGGAGCTGACATCCACGCCCGGGAACGAGACGAGTCCGTGCGGCGAGAAGCAGTCGCACGTGCCGACGCTGTCGAAGCTCCCGATCGGGACGCCGTTGAGCGTCGCCGTCCGGCTGCCGCCGCTGCAGTCGATGCCCGCCTCGAGCTCGACGTCGACCTGGACCACCGAGCCGAACGCGCCGACATCGTTCCACTGGAACCCATAGGGGCCGGAACAGCCGTTGTGCCGATTGACTCCGCTATCGTCGCAGCTCTGGTCCTGGTTGACGAGCAGGTCCGCGCCGATGTCGTAGCTCTGCGCGCAGTTGCCGTCCGGGAGCGTCGTGAAGCCTTCGGGACACGTGCAGCCGCAGTTGTCGGCCGACACGTGGATGGGGAAGGTCAGGGAGCTCGAGGCCGCGTGCACGTCGGTCGCCGTGATTTGCACCTGGTAGTCGCCCGGCGCGTTCGTCGAGAACGTGGCCACGCCGTCGACGGCCTGAAGGCTCGGCGCGGCGCCGGCCGGGCTCGAGACGAGCGACCAGGAATAGACGATCTGATCGCCGTCCGGGTCCTCCGCGGCCGCGGTGATCACCGCCGATTCGCACTGGGTGATGAACTTGCTCGGCGTGATGTCGAGGTCGTTGAACTTCGGCGGGTCGTTCAGCGCCACGACCACGTCCAGCCCGCCGTTTTGATCCCCGCCGCACTGCGACACCAGCACGATCTCGGTCGTGGCCCCGGAGAAGACGGACGCCGTCCCCTCGGCGGGAGCGCACTCCTTCGACGGCGCGTCGGCGCTCATCGGCAGCACGCAAACGCGGTAGTCCCCGGAAGGCAGCACAAACAGCCCATCCGCCCCGGCGTGGGTCCCCGCGCCCACGGTGAGCACGGTGCCCGGGAGCGCCTCGGGCTCCAGGGCGCTGGTGGTCTCCGCGATCGCCGCGCCGCTGCAGGTGCTGCCGGCGTCGACGACCTTGTAATGAATCGCCGTGACATCGTGTCGCTCGCCACCCATCGTGAGCGCCGCCTGGATGGTGCCGGTCCCCTCGGCGCCCTCCTTGCTGCTCTCGCAGGCCGGAACCGTGGTGACCAGCGCGACGGCGATCGTACCGCGCGCGATCGGCTTCAAGACGTTGAGCATGTCTCTACCTTCCTCTGTTGACTATCGTTCAAGCAACTCGTAACAGTCGCGACGTACGCAGCAGCCTTCTCTCCCGTCAGACGAAGGCTGGATACGCGACGCTGCCCACCGCGAGGTCCACGGCAGCGCGTAGCTGCCGAGTGCAGCGACCGTGCCATCACGCAGACAGCGATACGCTGTGGTCGAGAAGGGCTCTTTGAGCGCCACAAGTGCGAGCGGCGCTCTCACGATTGCTGGGAACACCGCGCTCCGTGTTGCGTAAATGCGCAAGGCGTTGCGGCGCCGGCCTTGTTCAGATCATGGACCGCACGATCCTGCCGCTGCCGCAGATGCCGGAAATGTTCCGTCGAATCGAGGCGATCGCCGCCGCGACGCAGACCACCATCGCGACGGTGGCGCACGCGGGCGACGGCAATTTTCACCCTCTGGTCGTGTTCGATGGAAATGACGCCGCGGCCGAGGCGCGCGCGGTCGCGGGCGGCATCCTCAACCCCGGAAAGGTGATCGAGTGATGATGTGGCGTGATGTCCGCGCTGCGCGGCGCCGCCTCGCGCGGCGCCGCCGCGATCAGAGCCCGGTGTAGATGGTGGCGAAGGAGGCCGCCTCGCCGCGGAGCAGCAGGCTGAGCCGCGGGTTCGGCACCTTGAAGGTGTGAATCTTGGCGTTTCGCACGTCGAGCACCGCGAAGGCGCCGCCCGGCGTGCTCTCCGCGAGCCCGTTCATGAGCAGGTTCAGCACGACCGAGACGCGCTTGGACGACAGCGGCTCGCCGCGGAAATACATCTTGATGACGTGCGGCGTCCCATCGATGATGAGCCCGAGCTCCGGATTGACGTTGATCTCGAGATCGCCCAGGCGGTACGTCGACGCCGGCGGCTCGAACCAGGTCATCTTCGCCGAGGCGAGGAACTTGCGATATCCATTCACCACCGACGGGTAGATGCGGCGGCGCCGCTCGTCGTGCTGCGCGGCGAGGAAGCCGTCGAGCACGCTGGTGGGCTTTCCGCTCCTGTGCATGTCAACGATCGCCTCTCGCACCTGCCTGTAAAAGTCCGTGTAGAGCTCGTCCTTCCGTTCCTTGAACTCCCTGACGCCGGTCAGCTTGGGCGTCCCGGCCTTGAGAACGAAGTCGACAAAGTACGTGAGCGAGATCTTTTCCATGAAGTCTCCTGCAAAACGAAGCATTCCGGCGCGCCATTGACACGCGTCGTACGAGAGACACGCCGTCGCGCCGCGTCCTTGGTGTCTACCATGGATAGTCATCTTCGACCCGTCAGGAAAGGGATCGGTCGGACGGACATTGTCCCAACCTGTCGAGGGCGGACGGATGCGCCGTTGGTCGAAAAAGTGTTGTAATTACGAATGGTTGCGTGAGTGGTCGGGCGCGGCTCACCCGGCGGCACGGGGCGCCTCCAGGCCGCGCGAGTGGCCATGACGAGAGGCGGCGCGCGCGGCAAAGGTAATCGACAGAATCCAGCTGTTATCCAGGGGATGTCCTGTGGAGAACCCCTGTGGAGAACTGGAGAGGACGGGGGGTGATCGAGGCGTAGACCCGGTCGGACATGGTCTGTCATAACCACGTGCTCCTTGGCGCTTGACGCTGCCCGCGGGCGGAGGATGGGGCCGGAACGCCTCCGGAGCGCCTGGACTTCCCGCTCCCTCACGATGGGTTGGGATCTGAACCTGTGTTTCGAGGTGGACTCAGCACGCGCCTGGTCGCGCCGTCGCGACTGAAGGATTCCTGCTCCGCTCTCCCTCGCCACGGGCATTCCACTTGCGTGGGGCGGTCGGCCGGCCAGACTACGCCGCCGTGCTCGCCATCGAAGCGTCCTCCGTGAGGAAGGTCTACCGCGGCTTCTTCCGCCGGAGCGGCGGGCAGACGGCGCTCGCAGGCCTCGACATCGCCATCCAGCGCGGCGCCGCCTTCGGGCTCATCGGCCTCAACGGCGCGGGCAAGACGACGTTCATCAAGACGCTGCTCGGCGTGGTGCGCCCCACGAGCGGCACCGTGCGTGTGCTCGGCGGCGAGCCGGAGGACCCGGGCGTGCGCGCCAAGATCGGGTACCTGCCGGAGCGGCTCTTCTTGCCCAGCGCGTTCACGCCGCGGCAGTTCCTCGCGAGCGTGGCCCGCATGAAGGGCCTCTCCCTCGGCGAGGGCGCGCTGCGCGCGCTGGTCGAGAGGGTAGGGCTAGGGGTCGACTCGGACCGCAAGATCGGCGGGTTCTCGAAGGGGATGCGGCAGCGCCTCGGGCTCGCCGCGGCCTTGCTCGGGCAGCCGGAGCTGCTCGTGCTCGACGAGCCCACCGACGGCGTCGACCCGCTCGGCCGCGCCGAGATCCGCAGGATCCTGGGCGAAGAGCGCGCGCGGGGGGCGACCTTGTTCCTGAACTCGCACCTCCTGTCGGAGACCGAGCGCATCTGCGACCGCATCGGCATCCTCGCGGGCGGGCGGCTCGTGCGCGAGGGCGCGCTCGTCGAGCTGTGCGGCAGCGAGACGGCGTACCGCGTGCGGTTCGCGGATGGCGTCGACGCGGCGAGGCTCGCCGCGCTCGGGTTCCGTCCGATCGACGGGGAGGGCGGGTGGCGCCTGGAGGCCGAGAGCCCTGCAGCGCTCAACGAGGCGCTCGATCAGGCGCGGCGCGCCGGCGCCCTGCTCGTCGAGCTGTCGCGGGACCTGCGCGACCTGGAGGACGTGCTGGCCGAGGCGCTGGGCGCGGGCGGCGCCCGCGGAGGTGTGGCGTGAGGGCGGCGCTCAGCGTCGCCGGCGACCTCCTGCGCGAGGCCTCGTCGCGGCGGTGGTTCCTCGCCCTCGGGATCGGCGTCACGTTGGCGCTCGTGGTGATCGGGAGCGCGCTGCAGCTCGAGGTGGTGGACGGCGCGCTCGCGGCGACGCGGCTCTTCGGCAGGGAGCTCGGCCGCGGCGAGATCCGCTCTGTCGACGTCGCGCTCCGCTACGTCGGCCGCGCGCTGGCGTACGTGCTGTTTTACGGGGGGCTCGCGTTCGGGATCGTCTCCTGCGCCGATTTCGGCCCGAGCCTGCTGGCGCCGGGGCGCATCGAGCACCTGCTCTCGCTGCCCGTGCGGCGGTTCGAGCTCTTGCTCGGCACGTTCCTCGGCGTGCTCGCGCTCTCGCTCCTCAGCACGCTGTACGGCGCCCTCGGGATCACGGTCATCTTCGGGCTGAGGGCGGGCGTGTGGATGGCGAGCCCGATCGTGGCCGCGTTCCTCGCGAGCGCGACGTTCGCCGGCATCTACGGGGCGATGCTCACGACCGCGGTGATGGTGCGGAGCGCCGCGCTGTCCGCGGCGGTGGGGATCGCGCTGTTCTTCCTCGGCATCATCGCGGGGTACCGCGAGCAGCTCGACTCGTTCTTCGAGCCTGGCCTTGCCCGCGGGGCCTTCCGCGCGGTGACGCTCGTGCTGCCGCGGGTGTCGGCGCTCGCCGACGCGTCGGCGGATATCGCGGTGGCGACGGCGATCAAGGGGGATGTGCTCGCCAGCCAGGTGGCAGGGCTGCTCATCTTCGGCCTGGCCGCGCTCGCGGTGGGCATCCACGTGTTCGAAGAGAAGGATTTCTAGGGTGAAGCGGCGATGCTGGACGAGGCGGTGAGCGATCGACATCGGCAGCTCCGCGGCGCCTGGGCGGGGGTGATGGCCCGATGAGACCGATGAAGAAGCGGGGCGTGTGGCTCGCGGCGGCGATGGTCCTGCTCGCGCTCGCCGCGTGGCTGATGTCGCGCGGTGACAAGGAGAAGCCCACGGTCCGGCCCCGGAAGATCGAGTTTCCGCGCTATCCGAAGCCGGCAGAGGTGGAGCGAGCCAGCCGTCGCCGCACGCTGCCACCGCTGTCCGCGCCGCCGCCCGGCGTCGAAGCGCCGCAATGGAAGCGCGACCCGGTGCTCGCCGCCCTGCCCGCCGATCCGAAGCGCTCGGCCATGGTGTTCGAGATCGAGGCGCTCAAAGAGTCGCCGATCATGCAGATCTGGCTCGATTGCATGCTGTCGCGCGGCGACGAGCGCGCCGGCTTCGCGCGCTTGAAGGACCGATACGGGATCGACGTGCTGGAGGACGTGGAGCGCATCGCCGCGTCGAGCACGGGGCTCATTGTGCTCCAGGGATCGTTCGAGGGCGCGAGGTTCGAGCGTGAGCGATGGTCCACGCGAACGTACGGGGAGAGAGGCATCCTCTACGAGGAAAAGGACACGGGCAGGGGCGTCGCGACGTGGGGGCCTGACGTCCTGATCTTGAACCCGCGTGCCGAGCCCGATCTCGTCGAGGATGCGATCGATCGGCTCGAATCGACCGATCCCGCGCAGGGATCCATCCTTCAGGAATACCAGGCCTACAGCGACGTCTATGGAGTGCTCTCGCCCGACGATCTCTCGAAGATGCTGCCGTCGGAGCAGGACAAGCTCGCCGAGCGGATCCGAGAGACCGTCGAGCGGGTGGAGATCCACGTCGACGCTTCGGAGGATGTCGCCGTTGTCGCCGAGGTCGCCGGCCCCGCTGGCCAGGAGATGGACGACCTGTCGAAGCTGTTTGGCGCTGCGCTCTCCATGGGGCGGCTCAACGCGAAGCGCGAAGACAATGACGAGCTCGCCGAGCTGCTCGACCACGCGCGGGTGGAGACGCAGGCGCGGCGCCCTCCCTGGGCGAGCAAGCCGGAGGAGCAGCGCTTCTCGGTCGACGTGGCGCTGCCCGTCGAGCTGCTGAAGAACCTCGGCCCGTGCCGTCGAGACCGGCGCGATCAGGACCGCGACGTCGAGGCCGAGCCAGCGCCAGCGCCACCGCGGTGACGCGCGCAATGCCTTGCGAGCCGCTCGTCCCTGGGCGACACCCCATCAGGGCTGGGGTGGCCTCCGTGATGCGGTATCAGAGCGGCTGATACAGCTGGATCAGGTTCCCGCAGGTGTCCGAGAACACCGCGATCATGACCGGGCCCATCGGCGTGGGCTCCTGGGTGAACGCGACCTGGTGCTCCTTCAGGCGAGCGAACTCGGCCTTGAGGTCCGACACCTCGAACGCGGTGAGCGGGATGCCCTGCGCGAACATCGCCTGCTGGAACGTCTTGGCCGCCGGGTTGGCGTTCGGCTCCAGCACGAGCTCCAGGTCGTCGGGGCCCTCCGGCGAGACCACGGTGATCCACCGGTACTCCCCGACCGGGAAGTCGTTCTTCTTCTTGAAGCCGAGCACCTCCGTGTAGAACTTGAGCGCGCGCGCCTGGTCCTCGACCATGATGCTGTTGAGCTTGATCCTCATCGATCGCCTCGCTGAGCTGACGGTTCGGGCCGACTCTGCCAGGGCCGCCCGGCTCACGCTTCTCGAAAACTGCGAAACGCGCCCGGCGGCAGCCGGCCCATCAGGGTGAGACAGCCGGGGACGAGCTCCCACGGGAGCCTCCCCGGCACCTGGACCATCGCGCGCACGCGGCGCCGGTACGCCGACGGCGGCACGCCGATCCGCTGCGCGAACAGCGCGCTGAAGCTTCCGAGGCTGGAGAACCCGACCTCCATGCACACGTCGGTCACCGAGTGATGTCCAGCCGCCAGGAGCTGCTTGGCCAGATCAAGGCGCCGCCGGATGCGGTACTGGTGCGGGGTCACGCCGAACACCGCCTCGAACTGCCGGATGAAGTGATAGGGCGAGATCGCCACCTCCCGCGCCACGTCCTCGATCGACAACCTCGACTCGCGCACCTCGGAGAGCAGGTCCCGCGCCCGGCAGAGGTTCCTCAGCGCGTCGTGTCCGAGCAGCATCGCCGGCGACCAGGATAAAGCGTGGCGGCGGCTGGCTCAAGCGACCCACCGGAGGGGCGCGCGAGGCGCCGCTCAGACGAGCCGCTCGGGGTCGGGAAAGGCGAGGAACCAGACCGACCGGGCCGCACGCGCCACAGAGCGAGTGTGTCCGCCGTGGCCGAATTTGCAGCTTCATTGTCTTTTGGGACAGACGCGCCGTCTGGTACCCACTGGCGACGTGCCGGCGGCGCGGCCGCGGGCCGTCCGCAGGCTCGGGCGCTGCGCCGTCGTGACGGCGCTTCGTGACGTCCCGAGCCAGGCCCAAGCAAACCCGGGAGGAGCCAATGAATGCGATCGAGCTACCCGAGATTCCGGACAGCGCCCTTTGTGCCGAGGCGACCGAGCACGCCAGGGCCGTCAGCGCCCCGTTCCTCTTCAACCATGTGGCGCGCACGTACATCTTCGGGGACGCGCTGGGGCGGAGCAGAGGGCTGTCGTACGACCGCGAGCTGCTCTATCTGGCGTGTGTGTTCCACGATCTGGGCCTGACCGACTCGGCTCCTGTCGAGACGCGCTTCGAGGTCGAGGGGGCCGACGCGGCCAGGGCTTTCCTGGCGGCGCGCGGGGTCGGCGCGCGCGAGCAGGAGCTCGTCTGGGACGCGATCGCCCTGCACACCACCATGGTGATACCCCAGCGCAAGCGCCCGGAGATCGCCCTTTGCCAGATGGGCGCAGCCGTCGACGTCGGCTACGCGCCCCGGACGCTCCTGCCCGATCGGATCGTCGAGGAGGCGCTCGGGCGCTACCCGCGGCTCGGCTTCAAGGAGGCGATGACCTCCGCGCTTTGCGGGCTGCTCCGCCGAAACGAGGCGGCGGCCGCCTCGCCGGTCGTGGCCGACGTCGGCGAGCGCAGGCTCGACGGGTTTCGACCCATCCACTTCTGCGACGTCATCGCGGGCGCGGCGTTCGACGAGTAGCGCTGGGAGGAGCTCAGAGGGCTTCAGAGAGCGAACAGAAAATCGACGAAGGAGCGGGTGGCGCCGTCGAGGCCGAGGTACTTCTTGCCGGCGGCGGGCTCGATGACGAAGTATTCGTCCTTGGCGTGGGCGCCGGAGCCGTGGCCGAGGCCGACGTGGCCGGCGGGGAGCTCGAGCGGCTTTCCCGTGAAGAGGTAGCCGGGCCAGGAGCCGGCGAAGCGCGGCCAGATCACCGGGGCCAGGCCCGCGGCCTTGTAGACGGCGAGCTGGGTCTGGATGGGCGGCGCCTCGAGCGCGGTGTCCGTCGGGTCGTAGCTGCCCAGTTTCTTGATAGCGATGTCCTTGTAGCCGCGCCTGTCGAGGTGCTTGCGCAGCTTGGCGAGCACGTCCGTTGCGGTCATGTCCGGCACCAGCCGGATATCCATCTTGGCGAAGGCGCGGTGCGGCAGGATGGTCTTGGAGCCCTCGCCGATGTAACCGGCGTAGAGGCCGTCGATGTTCACCGACGGGCGCGAGACGTAGCGCTCGAGCATGGCGCGCTCGTCGAGGTCGTTCACCCACCTGTCGACCCCGAAGACCTTCTTCCAGTCGGCGTCGTCCCAGCGCGCCGACAGGTCGTCGAGCAGCTTCTTCTGCTGGCTCGAGACCGGGCGCACGGCGTCGGTGAGGCCGTCGATCATCGGCTCGTTGCCGTCCGCTGAGACCAGCGTGCCGAGCGCCTGCACCAGCCGCCAGGCCGGGCTGTCGACGATCACCTTCATGCTGGAGTGGATGTCCCCGTCGCGCGGGCCGCGCCCCCACGCCTCGCCGCTCGCCTCCAGCTGGACGTAGACGATACCCTTCGCGCCCAGGACGACGTTGACCGTGCCCGACAGCGATTGGTCCGCCGCCGGCATCATCACGCCCTGGCATTTCTCGAGCGCCTTCATCACTTCATCGTTCCACACCACCTGCGAGAAATGCGGCGAGCCGAGCTCCTCTTCCCCTTCGGCGACCACCACCAGGTTGACCGGCAGCTTCAAGCCGGCGGCGCGCACCGCGTGTAGAGCTGCCAGGAACGCCCCCTGCGGTCCCTTCTGGTTGACCGCGCCGCGCCCCACGATGACCTTGCCGACGTCTGCCTTGTCGACCAGCTCGGCGGCGAAGGGCGGCGAGGACCACTCCTTCTCCTCCACCGGCTGTACGTCGTACATGAAGTAGAAGCCCATGGTCTGCTTCGCGCCGGCGTCGAGCGTCGCGAAGATGCCCGGATGCCCGTCGGTCTTCATCTTCTTGACCGTTCCGAAGCCGGCGTCGCGCAGGAGATCCATCGTCAGGTCGCAGCACTCGGCGATGCCGACGTTCTGCGCCGAGATCGACGGCTGCTGGATCCAGCGCTGGATGCGCTCGATCGACTGCCTCCGCTGCTCGGCGATCTTGTCGTATACCGGCGAGAGGTCGACGGCCTTGCCACTCGCGCCCTTGGCGAGGCGGGGAAACGAGGCGAGCAGTCCGGAGGCCGCGGCGCCGGCGATGAAGGTGCGGCGATCGATGTCCAGCATGGCGCGCAGCTTAAAGCGCGCCGGCCGGGAACGGTCCTCCCCCCGCCTTGTGGGCATCTCACGGAGGAGGAACTCAGGTGACGCGGAATCAGCTCCGCGGGTCGGAGATCCTGCCAGGGCTCTGCCTCGCGAGCGGAGAGAGATTTCAACGCAAAGGCGCAAAGACGCAAAGACGCAAAAAGGCATGATATTTGTTCATTATTGCGCCTTTGCGTCTTTGCGCCTTTGCGTTGAAATCTCTCCCCCGGATCCCTGGCTGGACTCCAGTGGGCGGAACTAGCCTCTGACCTCTTCGTCCTCGCCTTCTGGAGGCGGAGGGCGCTCGCCCGCGGCGACCTGGAGCTCGCGGACGATCGAGAGGAGCGCTGGACAGCAGAAGCGCTCGACCACGGAGCCGTCGGGCGCGAGCTCGAAGCTCGGTGGCTCGCCGTGCACCGGACAAGCCACGTCGGCGTACCTCGACTCGAGATCCCTCAGGACGCTCTCGTCGACCTCGCTGACCTCGCCATTCGCAGCCGCCCCTTCGTTCCCATGAGTCGCCATGCGACCCAGGGTAGCAGGAAGGGCGCCGCGCCTCGCGGTGCCCAGGGTGCCTGGGCGACCTCTGCCATCGACGCAGGGGCGTCGGCGCCCCGCGGCCTCAACCATCGAGGCGCCGCGACCAGAGCGGCTGCCCGAAATCAAGAGGACAAAATAGCAGCGCCGCCGGGCGCCTCGGGGGGTTAGGCGGAGGCCGCCGGCGGAGCTGGTCCCCGACTAAGCATCCTCCGTACCAGGTACACACTTCGGAAAATCCCCTACTTATGTCTCGGGCGTCGATCGGGAGGGTTTCGATTCTGCGAGGAGCCGGCTTGCACGGTTGCAGGATCGCGACGGCGCTCGCCCTCTTCCGTGACCGCCCTCTCGCCGGCTAGCGTCGGGGACATGAACCGCCTGCGCACGACCCCCGCCGTCACCCTGGCGCTGCCGCTGCTCGCGGCGTGCAGCGCCCCCGCGTCGAGGCCGCTGGACAAGCCGGCCGCGTCCCCGGCCGCCGCGACCTCGCCGCCGCACGCCGCGCCGGAAGCGCCCCCCGGACCGGGGCGGCTTCTTTATCCGGCGACCGCGAAGCGGCCCGTGGCGAGCGAGTACCATGGCACCCGGGTCGTCGACGACTACCAGTGGCTGGAGCACGGGAGCTCCCCCGAGGTCGAGCGCTGGGTCGCCGAGCAGAACCAGCTCTCGCGCGGGTACCTCGACGCCGTGCCGGCGCGCGGCGCCATCCGGGCGCGCGTGCAGGAGATCCTGTCGGCGACCTCCGCGAACTACTACGCGCTCGACGAGGCCGGTGGGCAGATCTTCGCGCTCAAGGACCAGCCGCCGAAGCAGCAGCCTTTCCTCGTCGTCCTGAGGTCCGTGAACGACCCCGCCTCCGCGCGGACCCTCGTCGATCCAGAGGTCATCGACCCGAAAGGGCACACCACCATCGACTGGTTCGTCCCGTCGCGCGACGGCAAGAAGGTGGCTGTTTCCCTGTCCGAAGGCGGCACCGAGAGCGGCACCGTGCGCGTCTACGACGTGGCGACAGGCAAGGAGACGGGCGACACCGTCCCTTACGCGAACAGCGGCACCGCGGGCGGCAGCCTGGCGTGGACCGGCGACGGCAAGGGGTTCTACTACACCCGGCACCCTCGGCCCGGGGAGCGCCCGCGAGAGGACATGGGCTTCTTTCAGCAGATCTACTTCCACAAGCTCGGCACGCCGGACAAGGACGACAAGTACGCGCTCGGCACGGAGTTCCCCCGCATCGCCGAGGTGGAGCTCACGACGAGCGAGAGCGGCAAGCTCGTGCTCGCCAGCGTCCAGAACGGCGATGGGGGCGAGTACTGGCACTATCTCCTCGACGCTTCGGGCAAATGGACGCGCTTCGCCGACCTGCCCGACAAGGTCATCCGGGTCGTGTTCGGCGCCGACGACCGGCTCTACCTCCTGTCGCGCAAGGACGCGCCGCGCGGCAAGGTGCTGCGCCTCTCGCCGGGCAAGCTGGACCTCTCCAGGGCGGAGCTCGTCGTGCCCGAGAGCGAGGCGGTGATCCAGGACTTCTTGCCCACGACAGGGCGGCTCTACGTCCGCGATCTGCTCGGCGGCCCGTCGCAGGTCCGCGTCTTCGATCTGAAGGGCAAGGCGCTCGGGACGGTGCCGATCCCGCAGGTCTCCTCGGTGCGGCAGCTCGTGCGCACGCAAGGCGACGAGATGCTCTTTCGCGGCGTGAGCTACACCGAGCCGGCGGCCTGGTTCACCTACTCGGCGAAGGACGGCAAGGTGACGAAGACGCCGCTCGCGATGACGGCCCCTGTCTCCTATGCCGACGTGGAGGTCGCCCGGGAGTCGTGCACCTCGAAGGATGGGACCAAGGTTCCCATCAACATCCTGCGCCGGAAGGGCACACCCCTCGACGGGACGTCGCCGGCGCTCCTCACGGGATATGGCGGCTACGGGACGAGCATGGCTCCCGGGTTCAAGCCGCTCTGGCGGCTGTGGTTCGACCAGGGAGGGGTGATCGCGATCGCCAACCTGCGCGGCGGCGGCGAGTTCGGGGAGGCGTGGCACCACGGCGGCAACCTGACGAAGAAGCAGAATGTCTTCGACGACTTCGCGGCGTGCGCGCAGCACCTCGTCGACGGGCGCCTCACGAGCCCACAGCGGCTCGCCATCCTCGGCGGCTCGAACGGCGGTCTGCTGATGGGAGCGCAGCTCACGCAGCGCCCGGAGATGGTCAAGGCGGTGGTGTCGCAGGTCGGTATCTACGACATGCTCCGGGTGGAGCTCACGCCGAACGGGGCGTTCAACGTGACCGAGTTCGGCACGGTGAAGGATCCCGAGCAGTTCAAGGCGCTCTATGGCTATTCGCCCTATCACCACGTCAAGGAGGGCACCGCGTATCCGGCGACCCTGTTCCTGACCGGCGCCAACGACCCGCGGGTGGATCCATGGCACTCGCGGAAGATGGCGGCGCGGCTGCAGGCGGCTTCGTCGGGCTCGGCGCCCATCCTGCTCCGGGCGAGCGGCTCGACGGGCCACGGGGCCGGGACACCGCTCTCCGAGGAGATCGAGGAGCAAGCCGACGTGTTTGCGTTCCTCTTCAAGGAGCTCGGGCTCGGCGCCCCGCCCGCCAAGGCCGACGCGGCGCCCCGGTGATGGAACGGCCGCGGCCGCCCCCGCCCGGGGTGCGGCCGCGGTCCGGTCGCTGTGCGTCGGGCTCTACCAGCTCGTGAAGTAAGCCCACGCCTCGTTGCCGGCGGAGGCCTGGAAGCAGTATCCGCCGTTTCGCTTCGCGGGCAGGGTGATGTTGCCGCCATTGCACGTCACGGTCGTGCCGTTGACCGCGAACGTGCGGCCGCCCGCGAAGTTGCCGCAGTTGGCGCCGCTCAGGCTCGCCGTGGTCTCGAAGCAGCGCGCGCCGGAGCCGAGGTTGCCCGAGCTGTAGCTCGCGCTCGAGAACACGGTGGGTCCCGTGCACAGACTGCTGCACGGCGCCGTCCCGGTGCTGGGCTGGCAGACGCCGGCCACGCAGCTCAGGCTCGTGCAGTCCGCGCCGGTGACGCACGCTTTGCCGTTCGCGCAATCGGCCGTGCACGTGCCGCCGCAGTCGACGTCCGTCTCGGTGCCGTTCTTGACGCCGTCGGCGCAGGTCGGCGCGGTGCCGCCGTTGATCACGCTCACCCCGAGGCCCTGGAGCCACGTCGTCACCGGGTAGCGCGCCGCCGTGTCGAGCCGCGTGTGCCAGTTGGTCTGCGAGGGCGCCGGGCCGCTCCAGCCGGACGGGAACGTGTAATAGGCGTTGACGCCCACGAGCACGAGGTCGGTCGCGCTCTGGCGATACAGGGGGCCGCCCGAGTCGCCGGGGCACAGGCTGGCATAGGTGGTGCTGCTGGCATAACCCGGCGTGAGCACGTAGGCCGCGGCGACGTCGTTGATCGCGGTGCCAGAGACGTACGAGCCGGGGTGATCCAGGATCGAGGCAGGCGCCGCGCTGAGGTCCTGGAGCTTGAAGAGGCCGCCGCCCCCGCCGCCGGGGTTCTCGCAGCCATAGCCGGTCGCCACGACGGGATCACCCACCGCGACCGGCGCCCCGTCCACCACGGCCGCCGGGATCGTCGGCGAGAGCTCGTTGACGACGACCACCGCGAGGTCGGGCGCGTACCCCGGGTTCAGGACGTTGACCCCGCAATCGGCCGCTCCCCCTGCCAGCGCGGCGGCGCAGACCTCGAGCCACTTCGGATGGATATAGGTCTGCTGGATCGTCAGGTTGACGTACGGCGAGATCGGGGGCGTGTTGTCGGCGCTGACCGAGTAGGAGCCGCCCGGCCCGTAGCCCGCAGCCACGGTGGCGGCGTATTCGTCATCCACGCAATGTGCCGCGGTGAGGAAGTGACGCGGCCCGACCTTCGCCGCGGTGCACCCCGGGCCGAGGACCGTCGACGGATACTGCGATTCGAGCGCCGGTTGCCCCCCGATCAGCGCGTCGTCCGCCGCGCCGATCTCCTCGGAGGTCTCGTTGTAGCCCTCCACGCTGCAGGCGACCAAGCACAATGAGAGCAAAGCATATACAGGTGCGCGCACTGGTTGCTTCTCCTGTCGCCCCGCGTGTCTCGACGCCTCGCGCCCCCCGCGTCGTATCGGTGCGACGGAGAGTGTTTATGGCGACGGTTGGCACCCTTCCAACTCGAATGCATCATGGAGCTCATGCAAGACGTGCATGGCGCCGCCCGGCCGCCACGACCGCGCGCAGGAGCGAGGGGCCAGAGGCGAGCCGAAGGAGCGCAGCCCGCGGTTCGCCGCGCCGGTACGGCGCCCCGCCGCCTCCACGGCCGCGATCCCGGGTCGGCGGGGCGCGCCGCCTGCTCACGGCGGGGAATTCTGAACCGATTAAGTGCTCTGCTCGTGCGCCGGCCTTGCGCTGCACGGGACGCGGCTCGGCCTGAACCTCACGACCCTGCCGTTCGCCATCCGGTGGACGGCGCCGTCGCCGGACGAGCGCTCACCGCTTGCGATAGAGAGCCTCTCCAGGGGGCAGCAGCGCCGCCGGCCGATGCGCCGCTCCCCGTTCGCCTCGCTCGGGCGCGCGCGGCGTGACCACCGCGCTCCGCTGCGCCGCTCCCCGTTCGCCTCGCTCGGGCGCGCGCGCCGCGACCGCCGCGCTCCGCTGCGCCGCCCCGCGGCGCGCGGCGAGGGCCCGGGTCAGCCCCTCGGCCAGCGTCGCCGCGGTGTCGAGGCCGCCGAGGTCGACGCCGAGCTCGACCAGCGTCTGCGCCAGCGCGGGCGAGACGCCCACCAGCGTGCAGGACGCGCCGAGCAGCCGCGCTGCGGACGCCGCCCCGACGAGCTGCGCGGCGGCCCGGGCGTCGAGCGCCGGCACGCCGGTGATGTCGAGCAGCACCTGCGCCGCCTGCTGCGCGGCGATCGCCTCGAGCAGGCGCTCCAGGAGCATGCTGGCCCGCGCGTCGTCGATCATGCCCACGATGGGGAGGCAGAGCACGCCGTCCGCGACGCGGATCACCGGGACGCTCATCGCCTGGATCGCGTCCCGCTGCGCCGCGATCACCCGCACCGTCTCTTCGAGCTCCCGGTTCCGCGCCTCCAGCGACGCCTGGAGCGTCCGCTGCTCCTCGATCAGGGCCTCGTATTTGTGCTGGATCTCGGCCGCCTCCGGGACGGCGAACTGGAACAGCACGCCCTCGAAGCCGTCCCCGGCGTCGTGCACCGGCACGCCGAAGGAGCAGACCCACACCGCTCCGCCCTTCTTGCCCGTGAGCTCCTCGACAAGGTCGGTGTCGTAGCTGATCGGCGGGATCGCGACCTCCTCGCCGCGAAAGAACCGCTCGACGTGCGGCATGATCCCGTTCTCGACGAGCTGCGCGTCCTCCAGCATGTTGTAGTTCATTTGCAAGAAAACCTCGGCTGGGGCCCGCCAGAGCGCTTCCCAGCCGGCATTGACGGCGTGGGTCTTGCCGACGGGGTGGTGGATCGACACGCTGAGGCAGCGCGCCGTCATCAGCGCGCGCCATCTGCGTGCGTCCGCCCGCAGCGATTCCATCTCCTGCTCCATCGCCTCCAGGCGGCGGACCAGCTGAGCTCTCTCGTCGTCCCCCTCGTATCCCATATGCCCGAGTGTTCCCCGAGCGGCGCGGGGCTGTCCAGCGCCGCGCCGGGCGAACGGTCGAGCGGTCGAGCGGGCATAGGTGTTATCCGCTGGAGCGGATCGCCGAGGCGCACCGGTATGTCGACACGGGACGCAAGAGGGGGAGCGTCGCCATCACGGTGGCGTCCGAGGACCGAGCCTGACGGCGGCAACAAGGTCATCAGGATGGGATGGTCTGAAGCGGCGCGGGGGCGACCATGACGGCGGCGCCTTGCCGTCAAGCTCGAAATTCATGCCGCTTTCATCTAGACCTCTCCGGGTAGACGACACCATCCCCTGGACGGACTACCTCGCGGAGAACGAATGATGACGACCACCCGAGAGATCCTCGATTTCTACACGCGCCCCGCGGCGATGACGTCCGGCGGCGCGCACGCGCCCCGGTTCGACGAGCTGCCGGGCGACGTGGCCTCGCTCGTGCGCGTCGTGCAGGGCCTCTTGCTGCATGTGCACTGGGCACAGGCCTATGGCGTGGAGCTCTCGGACGAGCGCCGCGGCGAGTCCCACCTCCGCCCGACGGACCGGAGGCTGGATCGCCTTTTCGCCCACGACGATCGGCCGCTCTCCGCCGCCCGGCCGCTCGACACGCGCCTCGTCGGCTCCTGCCGTGACTTCACGGTGCTGCTGGTCGCCTTTCTGCGCGCCAAAGGGATCCCTGCCCGCGCCCGCTGCGGCTTCGGCGGCTACTTCCACGCCGGCGACCTCGTGGACCACTGGGTCTGTGAGTACTGGAACGCCGCCGAGGCGCGCTGGATCCTCGTCGACGCGCAGATTGACGACGTTCAACGGGCGGCGCTGAAGCCCGACTTCGATGTGCTCGACGTGCCGCGCCACCGCTTCGTGATCGCGGGCGACGCCTGGGCGCAGTGCCGCGCCGGGGAGGCCGATCCGTCGAAGTTCGGCATGTTCGACATGCGCGGGTTCTGGTTCATCAGCGGCAACGTCCTGCGCGATCTCGCGGCGCTCAACAACATGGAGATGCTGCCGTGGGACGCCTGGGGTGCGATGATTGGACCCGACGAGCCGCTGCGGGACGACCAGCTCGCGCTGTTCGATCGGCTCGCGGCGATCACCCGCTCGCCCGACGCGCGCTTCGCCGAGCTGCGCCAGCTCTACGAGGGCGACGAGCGCCTGCGGGTGCCGGCGGTCGTCTTCAACGCTGTGCTCAACCGTCAGGACAACGCTCTGACCTGACCTGCGTCGAGCCTCGCCGCCGGGCACCTCTCGTACGGGCGCGCCGCGCTCCGGCTACCCGTGGCGGCTTGGAAAGTCCCCCACAGCGGCCTCGCGCGCCCTGACCGCGCTCCGGAAGGCGGCGTAACTCCAGCTCAGATCGCTCACGCTGCATTCGTACCCGTTGTCGCGATCGAACTGCTCGCTCAGCTGGAGGCGATCAGAGTGGTAGATCACCGCCTCGAGCATCCTGTCGCCCGCGTCGATCAGCTTCGCGGCGATGTCTGGATCCGCGGGATCGCTCACGCCCACCTGCGCGAAGAACTTCTGCGTCGTGGCGTTCACGAGCACGGCGCCGGGGGAGCTCTTGATCTTCGCTGCGAGCATGAAGTAGAGCTCCGCGAAGTTGCACGTCGTGAGCGCCCACGGGTGACCGGCGTCCGGACCATGATCCGAGAGGTTGCCGTCGTACGTGTCCTCAGGGTACCGCCCGATCATCGGCCCCCTGCTCCGAGGCAGCGCCCGATCGGCGTCGTTGATGCGGTACCGCCGGTCGCTCTGGGCGAACGCCTCGCGCACCAGCGCAGCCGTCGAGAGCAGCACCGGGTCCGTACAGTTCGCGGATCCGTAGACGACCGACATGACGATATCCACGTTGAGCGTCGCTCCCCTGCCATCGACGGGCCTGCCGTTCGGCCCCGTGATGGACGCGTAGTACGGCTGCCCGTCGTACGTGCCCTGGTGCGTCGCCATCTGGCTGCCCAGCCACTCTGCGGCCGCCCACATGTCGTTGATGTACGGAGACAGCCCGTGCTCGTCGGCGCGGCTGATCAGCGAGAGGAACGCCTTTCGCTGCACGGAGCGGGCATAGAAGCTGAACCCGGCCGTCTCCTCCCAGAGGTTGTGCGTCTGCTCCTTGTAGGCCGAGAGGAGGTACCGGGTGTCCTTCTCGATGATGGACCTGGCCGTGGCGAGCGCCGGCAGCGAGAGCCGATCCTCGATGGCGAGGAGGGACAGGATGCGGTGCGCCGGGCCATCCGTCTGCGAGGTCCAGTTGTCGCGCACGGTGCCGTCGATATGGAAGCACGCCAGCGCGAACCTGCTCGCTCGCTCGGCGTTCTCCTGGCACAGCGCCGAGAACATCGTGTAATCCTCGCAGATGTTTCGAGCCATGAAGACCGGGTTGTCGAGCGCCTCCGGGATGCAAATGGCCGCGTCCCGGATCCAGTGGTGCACATAGTCCTGGTCGGTCTG
The DNA here is from genome assembly GCF_051521405.1 of Sorangium sp. So ce726. Taxonomy (NCBI): domain Bacteria; kingdom Pseudomonadati; phylum Myxococcota; order Polyangiales; family Polyangiaceae; genus Sorangium; species Sorangium sp. So ce726. The sequence continues at coordinate 1,061,421 of NZ_CP150349.1, forward strand.
GCCCCTGTCGTCCGGCAGGGACGGGGACGCGAGCACACACCCCTTGACGGACTGCATCGAGCCCTTGCTGAAGACCCACGTCCCCGTCGCGAAGTTCCGCAGGAGGAGCACTTGCATGTACTTGCTGATGGCGTCGAACGATACGGACGAGACGTCGACGCTCGTGCTCAGGTAACCGAATGAACTGGCCATGCGACCCCCTCTCGTGTGGTGAGTCCTTTTATAGCCGGGTGCCGATCCGTGCGCTAGGCGTACGGCGGTCGCGCGCCGCGTCACGCGGCCAGCGGAGCGTCACGGCGTTGTCGCCTGGTCTCCTCTGAACATCGCGCTCCGCGAGGAGGCCCCGGCCGCCCGCCGCGCGGTAGCGTGTTCGCGGGGTCGTCGTGGGCGACGCCGATCCCCGGATGTTCGCCGTTGCGAACAATCCACCCCGCCGTGCACAGTGGGCGCATGGTCGACCCGCTCTTCGACGATCTGCCCGCCCTGCTGTGCTTCGCGCGCGTCGTGGAGCGCCGCTCGTTCACCGCGGCCGCGGCGGAGCTCGGGGTGTCGAAGTCGATGGTGAGCACCCGGGTCGCGCGCCTGGAGGAGCGCCTCGGCGAGCGCCTGCTCGTGCGCACCACGCGCAAGCTCACCGTCACGGACGCCGGCATGAACCTCTATTCGCGCGGTGCGCGCGTGCTCGAGGAGGCCGCCGCCGCGGTGCGCGGCGCGTCCGACGCTGACCGGGGCCGCATCCGGCTCAACGCGCCGGTCAGCTTCGCGCAGATGTACCTGGCGGAGCCGCTCGCGCGGTTCCTCCGGGCGAGCCCGGGCGCGCACGTCGAGCTCATGCTGAACGACCGGCTCGTCGACCTGGTGGAGGAGCGCGTCGACCTGGCCATCCGGATCACGAAGCTCAAGGACTCGAGCCTGGTCGCGCGCCAGCTCGCCACGACGGCGCTGCACGTGGTCGGCGCGCCGGGCTACCTCGAGCGGCGGGGGCGGCCCGAGGAGCCGGGGGATCTCCTGCGCCACGACTGCCTGCGCTACCTCCACCTGCGCGTCGAGGACGAGTGGCGCTTCTACGGGGCCGGCGGGCGCATCTCCGTCCCCGTCTCCGGCCCGCTGACGGCGAGCAACGGGACGGCGCTCCGCGAGGCGGCCGTGTCCGGGATCGGCCTCGCGGTGCTGCCGCGCTTCATGGTCGACGAGGATCTCGCGGCCGGGCGCCTGGTCACGCTGCTCGACGCGTTCGCGCCCCGGCCCATGGGCATCTACGCGGTGCACGCGGCCGGCCGGCGCCCGCCCGCGCGGGTGCGGCGGCTCATCGAGCACCTGGCGGCCGCGTTCCGCGGGATCTCGTGGGCGTAGCGGCAGATCGTTCTCCCCGGAGAACAATTCGTTCCCGGGCGCGCTCTACCGTGGCGCGGCGCCGGGGCTTACTCCTCGGGTCATGGAGGCATCACCCATGAACCGTGTCGAAACGATCTTCTCCGTTCCCCGCTCGGCCGAGCTGGCCGCGCTGATGTTGCGCCTCGGGCTGGGCGCCGTGTTCCTGGCGCACGCGCTCGCCAAGCCGCTCGTGTACACGTTGCCGGGCACCGTCGCGTTCTTCGCGGCGAGCGGCTTCCCGGGCTGGACGGCGTATCCGGTGTTCCTCGCCGAGCTGCTCGGCGGCGCGGCGCTCCTCGCCGGGCTCAGGACGCGCCTGGTCTCGCTCTTGCTCCTGCCGGTGATGATCGGCGCGCTGCTCGTGCACCTGCCGAACGGCTGGATGTTCGCCGGCCAGGGGGGCGGCTGGGAGTACGTCGCCTTCCTGATGATCGCGCTCGGCGCGCAGGCCCTCCTCGGCGACGGCGCGTTCGCCATGAGCCGGCTTCAGCGCAGCTAGCGCCTGGTCGCGCGCGGTCGAGAAGGGCCGCGCGAGCTGCGCGGCGGCTCGCGCCGCGTCACGGCAAGTTGGCGTCCATCCAGGCGAGTCGGGCCCGCAGGAAGTCGCGCATGCCCTGCAGCTGCCCCTCCCACGTCGGCGCTGTGGGGCCGCCGAGGAAGCCCTCGCTCGACTCGATGACGCTCGACACCGGCCACTTGGCGAAGTCGCGGGCCACGGCCTGCGAGAGCGGCGCGCTCAGCCTGTTCATGCGCTGCTCGATCGCGGCCTCGGACAGGTGCGTCTGGCGAAGCGCCGTGTAGCGCGCCTTCACCTGCGCCATGAAGCTCGGATCTGCGGTGAGCATCTGATACCAGTTGTTGACGTTTCTCGTGCCGCTGAAGCGCCAGCCGGTCTCGTCCTCCGATTGCGGCGTCGCGCTCTGGGCGCCCACCCCGCCGAGCGCGAAGTTGTAGTCCCACAGCGGGCCGGCCTTGAGCTTCTGATCGCGATCCTTGAAGTAATAGGCGCTCCGCACGTAGGCGTCCACGTTGAGCGTCAGCTCGCTGATGATCAGGTAATCGATGAACGAGGTCACGTCGATGTACGACGAGTAATCGCCGATCGGCGTCTGATGGATGCTGTCGTGGAACTGCTGGATGTACTGCGTCAGCCAGGTCTTTTGCTCGTCGTTCAGGGGATCGGGATCCACGACCTCGAGATCGATCCAGCACGTGCCGCCCTCGTCGGGACGGGGGCCCCCGCCGCCGCCGAAGCCGAACGACGGGAGGGGATCCGAGCCGGTGCAGGTGAGCTGCGGCTGCTCGGCGGCCGCCTGGTCGAACTTGAAGATGTAGCCGCCGCTGATGTCCGGCAGTCCCCGGTCCGTCTCCTTGAGCTCCTTGAGATCGGTGCGGACCTTGTTGTTCTTGATGGTCTCCGAGATCCAGTAGATGCCCTGGTAATCCGCTTCGCCGATGACGCGCGCGTCGTAGTTCAGGTAGACCTCGGCGAACTCGACGCGCGGCACCTGGAGGCCCATGTCACGGCCGAGGGTGAAGGTGAACGGATTCCGGATCAACGTGCGGTCATAGTAGGGAGGGATCAGCGCCCAGTCCGAGTCGGCGGGCATGCCCAGCACCGGGTAGTCGAGGTCCTTGTCGTCGTTGCCCCACAGCTCGAGCTTGTACGGCGTTTGCGGGAAGTTCTGCGACGACTGACCGCGAACGTGATACCCGCCGCGCATCGCCATCGTGGGCAGCGAGGCGATCGACGCCACGCCGTTGACCGGCTCCCAGATCATCACCGCCGCGTCGAAGTAGACCTCCTTGTCGGTCGGCTTGCCCGTGCCGTAACCGTCCATGATCACGATGGGGATATTGGAGGTCGCGTCGAAGGTGCGCGCGATGTAGATGCCGGTGCTCACCGCGCCGCTCGCGGCGCCTCCCACGAACGCCTGCGCGCGGACCTGCGTCGTGACGGTGAGGGTCACGGGCTGGCCCGTGTACAACGTGGAGGACGCGGTCGGCAGCAGCCCGTCCAGCGTGTAGCGGATCTCGGCCCCCTCGATCGCCGTGGACATCCCCACCTGGATCTGATCCCTGAACGTCTGGCTAGGCGTGGAGAACGACACATCCCCGATCAGGGACGGGATCGGCGCCGCGGCGCCGTCGCCAGCCGGTGCCTGGCCGCAAGCAACGCTCAGAGAGATCAGGGCGAGCGAGATGGAACGGTGAAACCGGGCAAAGCGCCCTCGTTTAACCATGGTATGATTTTCCACTACGACCTCATTCAGAGTTCAAGGATTCTCCATTCTACTGACACACAGGGCAGCCGCGCTATCCGTTTCGGGCGCGGCGACTCGAGCGGCCTCGCGTATCGTGACGGGGAGCAGCTCACACCTTGTAAGACGGTGCGTGCGGGCTGGGACCGCCGGGTGAGGGCGGCGCAGCTGGGATTGGGCTTCTCCGGATCCGGGGCGAGGCGGCGGCTCTGGAACTGAGCGCAGCGCCCCGTCAGGGGGCCTGTCGGGCGCGCCGGCGCGGGGCCTTCGCGAGATCGCGGGCCTGCGCCGGCACGACGCAGGCCCTGCGACTCCGGTGCTGGCTCAGTGCGATGTCGTGTACTTGAACTCGAGGATCGCCCCCGGGTTGTCCAGGACCGTCGTGACGCCGCCGGTCGGTCCGCTCGTGTTCCCGGTGGTGTCCGTGATGATGTAGAAGGTCTTGCGATCCGGGCTCATCGCGAGATCGCGGTACCGGTTCGTGGTCTGGAAGAGGACGACGGGCTCGCCCTCCACGGTCTTCCCGTTCGGGCTCAGCTTCACCTGGTACACAGCGCCCTTCTTGAGGGAGGTCATCAGGAGAGAGTGCCCCCACCCGCGGATGCCGTGCCCGGCAGGGTAGTAGTGGAGCGAGGAGGGCGCGATCGTCGGCCAGCAGATGTACTGGCTGAACCCGCACGCCCAGTCGAAGAAGATGTAGTCGTTGGGGACGGTGTAGAAGGTGAGGAGCGGCTCCGTGAAGTCCGGATGGCTGAAGGCGCTCTCCAGCTGCCGCGGCACGGACTCAGGCGGAAACCAGTCGTTCCAGAAGAGCTCGTTGCACGGCGTCGGGCTCGAGGCCGACCAGTTGTCGTACGTGTACGCCTGGTCGTCCTGGTAGCCGGCGACGTACGGCCAGCCATAGTTCTTGCCGGCCTGGATGAGGTTCAGCTCGTCGTCGCTCTTCGGCCCGTGCTCGTTCGCGTAGAGCTTGCCGCCTCGGCCGAACGTGAGGCCCTGCGCGTTGCGATGGCCGTACGAGTAGATATGGCTGCGGACCCCGTCGATCTTCGGGTTGTCCTTCGGGATCGAGCCATCGACGTTCAAGCGCAGGATCTTGCCGACGTATTTCTGCCAGTCCTGCGCCGCAACCTCGGCCGCCGTGGGCAGCTCCTGCGCGCGGTTCGGGTTGCACATCCTGGCGAACTGGTTGTTCCCTTGATCTCCGATGGTGTAATAGAGCTTCCCATCGGGGCCGAACAGGAGCCGCGCGGAGTTGTGATCGTCGCTCCCCGGCAGGCCCGTGATGACGTCGACAGGGCTCCCGAGGGTCTCGGTCACCCGGTTGTACGTGTAGCGGCGGATCTTCGTCCTGCGGTCCACCGCTGGATCTGCTCCGACGTTGTAGGTGAAGGAGACGTAGACGTAGTCCTTCCCTTTGTGCTTGAGCAGATCCGGGTGCAGCGCCAGGGCCAGCAGCCCGTCCTGACCTCCCGACTGGAACGCTTCCGAGACGGTGATCGCGGTCTTCTGAAGGCCGTCCTCCGGCCTCACGCGCACGACCCGCTTCCCGGTGCGCTCCGTCAGCCACAGGTAGCCATCCGGCCCCCAGACGATCCGCATCGGAAACGAGAGATCCCGTACGATTTCGCGCGAGGTGAACGTCGGCTCCTCGCCGGAGCACACCTCATCGCCATCGCCGGGATCGTCGGTATCACCGGGATCCTCGGCCTCGTCGGCCTCCTCGCTGACGATGGCTTGAGCATGGGATTCGAGCGGCTCGTCCGGGGGACCCGCCTGGCCACATCCGGTGAGGCTCCACGAAGCCGTGGTAAGCAAACCAACTTGAGCCAGAACAACAGCCAGGTTGCGTGAGATAAAGGGCGACATAGGACTACCTCCCTGTCTCGTTCAAGGGACTTTCAAATGTCGGTGATGACCAGTTCCCACCGCGCCATGGCGTGGCGGACGCGCTGGGAAAATCTCGGCATACAACCGGGGATTGCGTGACATCCGGTAAGGCGTGCCCCGGTTAGGGTAAGGTCCTTACTATATCAAGCGCCAAGCACCCCAGCAGTGTCAAGATCAATCCGTGTGGAAGCGTGGATGACACAGCGCGCATCACGACGCGCCTGCGTCATGTCGAGACACTGCTGAAATTGATGGCTCCCGCGCTCTCGCGACTCGTGTGGGAGGTTTGAACACGAACGCCATCCGACCGCCCGAGGGGGGATCCTCTCCATGGCGAAGGAGGGCGGTCATGACACCTCGAGCGCGCGAGCACTCCGATGGATCGTGGTGAGGTGTCCTATGCGCCGCGCTCGAGAGGGCTGGCAACGTGGTGAGGCGCACACTCTCAGCGAGCTGCCTCGCCAGCGGCACGGACGTTGCGGTCGTCCATGGAGCGCCGCGCCGGGGAAGGGCAGCTCGACGGTCGACGTGCGTGGGTCGAGGTGCGCAGCGCGCCGTCAGTGACAGACGGGACGCGACTCGAGCTTGTACTCGTAGTTCCAGGAGCCGTAGGTGGTGCTGCAATCCCAGGAGCGATAGATGCTTCGGTTGCGCCGCTGGAAGCGCTCCAGGTAACACGCGTTGTAGTACGTGGTGCATGAAAAGCCCCAGCAGCACGTCGTGTCCCTGCGGCCACCGCAGCCGATATCTACCCAATTCTCGTATTGGGTGCCGATCAGCGCGGGTGTGCAGCTGGACAGCGAGGCGCTGTTGGCGAGCTCGCGGCCCTCGACGCCCAGATCGAGATCGGCCGCGCCGAGAGACGACATCTCGGCGAGCAGCGAAGCGTTATCGCCTTCCCCGGTGGGGACCGCTGTGTCTCCCTCGGCCTCGAGGCGCGACGCCGCGACCGTGTCACTCGGCTCCGTGGTCCAGGCGTCGGAGGCGTTGCCCTCATCGAGCGCGACGGAGCCGGAGGCGAGATCGTCGTCCTCCACCGGTGCGCCGCAGCCCGGCGCGGCAACGATGCAGGACCCCACGAAGACGAGCGCGCGAAGGCTAGTTCGGATGTTCATCGACCACTCCTCTTGATGGCTGGCTCTCATGAGACGGAGGCAGCTCGGTTATGTGATGCGGAATGCCCGCTGCCCTGGAGCGCGTGCTCCGGCGCAGCGAGCCTCCACGGGCGGAGCTCCTGAGCAACCGGCGCGCCAGGCGGCATCGGCCGGCGCTGCCGGGGCCGCGCTGCGCCGAGAGCAATCGTTGCGCGATGGGCGCGGGTGGAGAACGCAAGGTTCGCTCAGGTCGGCAAACGTTGCCGACCGGCCATGCTCCGGCGCAGGGCGCCTTCGAGCGAGGTGGCCGGAGACGGGTCAGGGGCCGGCGGAGAGACCCCTGCTGCTCGCGCCTGGACGCCAGCGCTCAGCTTCTGGGCCGGTGGGGCGGAGTGAGCGCCTCCGCGGTCAGTGCGTCTTTTCGGAGGACAATTCGAGCTTCTCGATCGAGCGTGGGGTCCCGAAGCCAGGCCCGCCGAGCGCGGTCTCGATCTTCAGATACTCACCCTGATGCCCAGAGGAGCGCGCGGCGTCGAGGAGGACGTCATTGCGGTAGAGCGTCACGAGCAGCCCCGCGACGACCGACAGCGCGAGCGTCAGGCGCTGCGCCCGGCCCGTCTCGCGCGCGCGAGGCGCCGCGTAGGGCGACTCGTTGAACAACTCCGGCGCCCGCGCCTCCGGCATCCACGGCGGCGAGGTGGGCCGAGACGCCGCGAGCATCGCCGCAGGCGGCGCCTGCACCTCGGTCCGCGTCACGAGATTAGGGGAGCTGTCGTCCAGCGCTCGGAGCGGCATCGTGTCGCCGAGCGACATCGGGGCGCCGAGCGGCATCGTGGAGGACATGTTCGACGCCACCGGCGTCGGATGGTCGGAGTCCATGTTCCGCCGCGCAGGGGCGCGCGGAGGCGGCGGAGGCGGGCCCCGGCGCGCCGTGCTCGGCGGAGGACCCTGGACCTGCGCAGGCTCGGGCGGCGTCGGCTCGATTCCCGCCACGACGCCGAGCGGCTGCCAGGCGGCCATCCCAGGGCGCCATATCTTCGTCGTCTCGTCGATGACGTCGAGACGAAACAGGTCGTCGAGCTTCTCCAACGTGAGCACCTTGATGTCGTCAGGCGCGATCGCGACGTGCCAGAGACTCTCGCGATCATCGGTGGCCGGAACGGGCGGCGCCGGGCGCCTGGCCGGAAGGGGCGGCGGTTTCATACAAAGTCCTCCCTTGCGCCCCCGAGGATGCCACGGCGCGAGCGCACCGTACACACCGACATGCGCCTCCGCGTGCTTTCGAGACGGTGCGGATTTTTGCAATGACTGAGGTGTGAGCCGTAGCGCTGTGACCCGTCGCGCTGGCGGGATCCTCGCCATGCCGGTATTCTCGCCGGCGATGGCGGCGGAGCATGGAGGCAGTCATGAACATCGCGGATGAGGCGATCACGGCCGGCAACAGCGCTGGATCGTCCAGCTTCCGACGCTGGATGCGCGTGATGCCGGCGCTCCTCCTCGTCGCGGCCGCCGCGTTCGTGGCGGCATATTACGTCCCGCTTCACCGCGCTCACGTGCTCTTGCTGGAAGAGCAGCGGAAGTCGAACCAGAGGGGCAAAGAGCTCGAACAGACGCTGAGCCAGGTGCGCGGGGAGCTCCAGGCGAAGACGGCGCAGATCGAGAAGGGCGAGGCGGAGCGGCAGCAGACCGAGGCCGCGAAGAAGTCGGGCGTCGAGCGGGTCGAGCAGATCAAGGCGGAGCTCGCGGGGAAGCTCGACAAGCACGTCAAGAAAGGGGTCGCGGCGGTCGCGGTCGCCGACGGACAGGCGTTCGTCGCGCTCTCGGAGAGCGCGGTGTTCCTCCCCAACACGGTCGACGTGAGCCCGCAGGGGCAAGCCCTCCTGTGCCAGGTCTCGGGCGTGCTGTCCGCGAGCGGCGGCGGCCAGGCGCCGCTGCGCGTCGGCGCGGTCAGCGGTCCTCCGGCCTCGGTACCGGCGCCCTTGCAGGCCGCCTATCCGACGCCGTGGGAGCTCTCGGCGGTCCGGGCGGCGACCGTCACGCAGACCCTCCAGGACAAGTGCGCGGTGGCAGGGGCCCGGCTGTCGGCGGTCGGGCACGCCGAAAACGACCCCGCGGCCGCCGCGCTCGGGGAGACCAAGCTGCCCCCGGGGCGCGTCGAGATCTCCATCGCGCTGCCGGGCGCCTCACCCGCGGCGAAGTGACGGTCGCGAGGGCGCTCGACGGGCGCGCCGTCACGCGCCCCCCAGGCTGGCCGCGATGATCCGGCGCAGCTCCTCCTCGACGAACCGCTGCTTCGACAGCACCGCCCGCACGCCGAGCCCGCGCAGCGCGGCCTCGCTCTGCTCCTGCGCCGCCGTCGTCAGCACCACGACCGGCACCCGGGCGAGCCCGGGCGAGCGCCTGAGCTCCGCCACCATCTCCAGGCCGCTCATGTAGGGCATCTCCAGGTCGGTCAGCACCACGTCGGGCGGCGTCGCCCGCGCCCGCGCGAGCCCCTCCCGTCCGTCGCTCGCCTCCTCCACGCGCAGCCCCATCGACCGCAGGATGCCGCAGAGCAGCTCCCGCGCGACGGGCGCGTCCTCGACGACCAGCGCGAGCGGCTCCCGCTTCTGCTCGGCGGCGGCGAAGGGCGCCTCCCGCGGCGCCTGCCGGGCGTACGCGAACAGCCGCTCCACGTCGAGGAGCAGCATCGCCTCGCCGTCCGCCGTCGGCGCCACCCCGCGCACGAGCGGCGAGGTGAAGGGCATCTCTTCCGAGCGCACGAGCGCGACCAGCCGAGGGTTCTCGTAGCGGTCCACGCTCACCGCGAACAGGCCCGCGGCGTGGTGCAGCACGAGCGCCGCGTCCCCGAGCTCGGGCTGGCCTCCGTCGCCGAGCACCGCCCCGAGCGCGTACAGCGGCGCGAGCTCCGCGTCGGCGCCGCTGGTCAGGCGCACGCGCGGCCCGTCGGGGGTGCGCAGGAGCTCCTCGTCCTCCAGCAGCACGACCGAGTGCACGGCGTGCGTGGGCACCGCGCACCGGAAGCGCCTGCTGGAGAGGGGGACCACCTCCTCGCCGTGCAGGTTCTTCGGCACCACGAGCAGGATCGTCGTGCCGAGCCCGGGCTTCGAGTCGACCCGTACCTGCCCGCCCAGCGCGCCGATCTCGCGCGCCACGATGTCGAGCCCGACGCCCCGGCCCGAGATCGCGCCGACGCTGCGGCTCGTCGTGAGCCCGTGCGCGAACAGGTACGGGATGAGCTCGGCGTCGTCGAGGGACGAGGCGCCCGGGACCGACGGCGCGAGCACCTCGCGCAGGCGGGCGAAGTCGACCCCGCCGCCGTCGTCCTTCACCTCGACCCGCACGGCGGCGTCGGTCTGGACCACGGTCACCGCCACCGTCCCGCGGGCGGGCTTGCCGCGGCGCGCCCGGACGTCCGCCGGCTCGATCCCGTGGTCGATGGCGTTGCGCACGAGGTGCAGCAGCGCCGGCTCGAGGCGGCGCTCCACGGCCGCGTCGAGCAGCCCGGTCCCCTCGACCCGCGCCTCGACGTCCTTGCCGAGCATGCGCGCCGCGCTCCGGGCGGCGAGCGACACCTGGTTCAGCAGGCGCTCGGTGCGCACGACCGACGCCCTCCGGACCACCTCGTCGAGCTCGCCGAGGGCGCGCCCCGTCGCGAACTCGTTGCTGGACCAGTCCGCCCGGACGGCGCCCAGGAGGCGCTCGATCTCCGCGCCATAGCCGAGCGTCTTCGCGATGCGCTCCGCAAATCGATCCACATCCGCACCCCGGGGGTCGATCTCGACGAGCAGCGCGCGGAGCATGCGCTGGGACTCGCGGAGCCGCCGCTGGATGACCTCCCGCTCGCCGTGGAGCCGCTGGAGCTCCTGCAAGAGCGCCCCGACGGCCTCGGCGTCGAGGGCCGCGCGGGCGGTCGGCTGGGCGGGGTCGGGCGGCGCGTCGGGCTGGTCCAGGCGCGGCGGCAGGACGCTCTCGTGCACCGCATCAGACGCTGGCACGAGCGGCGGGGCGAGCGGCGGCGTGGGCTCGCCGGCGGGCGGGCCGCTGCCGCCGAGCTCCGCGCGCGCCGCGCGGAGGGTCTCCTTCACGATCTCGAGCTCGGGCGCCGCCTCGGCGCCGGGGCTCGCCGACAGGAGCCCGAGCCCCTCCAGCGCGCCGAGGAGGCTGTCGCCGGTGAGCTGCGTGGGGCGCGCGCCGCCCCGCACCGCGTCGATGACGTCCTCCGCCAGCTCGGCCAGGTCGCCGCACGCGGCGAGCTCCAGCATGTGCGCCTCGCCCTTCAGCGTGTGCAGGAGCCGGCGCAGCACCTGCAGGTTGCCGCTCTGGCCCTGCTCGTAGCCGAGCCACAGGTCCGTCGCCTGGGCCACGCGGTCCGGCATGGTCCGGTGGAACGCGGCGACGAGATCAGCCCGGCTCCTCATCCGCGTCCGCCTCCGCGCTTTCGGGCTTGCCGGCCTTCGCCCCCAGCGGCTTGACCCGGAAGGCCTTCGCCGTCGTCTTGAGCACGTGCGACAGCTGGAGCAGCGACTCGGCCGAGCGCGTCGCGGCCACGCTGCTCGTCAGCGCGTCGTTCACCGCCCCGACGATGTCGACGATCGACGTCTTGACCCGCGCCGTCCCCTCGCGCTGGTGGTCCACCGCGTCCGAGATCTGCGCGGCGGCCGCGGCCGTGTCGCGGGCCAGCTTGATCCCGTCCTCGGTCGCGAGCACGGACGCGTGGGAGGCCGCGTGCATGTTCGCCACGAGCCTCCGGATGTCGCGCACCGAGTCCATGACGTGCTCGGACAGGCGGCGCATCTCGGCGGCCACGAGCGAGAACCCGCGCCCCACCTCGCCGGCCTTCGTGCCCTCGAGCGCGGCGTTGAGCGCGAGCAGGTCCGACTTGTCGGCGATGCTCTGGATCAAGGACAGGATCTCGCCGATGCGGTCCGAGTGGGAGCTGACGAGGCGCGTCTGCTCGGCCGTGTGCTGGACGCTGACGAGGCTCCGCTGCGCCATCTCGTGCACGGTCGCCGCGTCCTTCGCGATGTGATCCGCGCTGGCGGTCAGGGCCTCGACGGTCCGCCGGATCTCCTCGAGCGCCGCGTTCTGCTGGCTCGCGCTCGTCTCCTGCTCGCGCACCGACGAGAACATGCCGGCGGCGGCCGACGCGACCTCCGCCGAGGTGTTGCCGATCCGCGAGGTGAGCTCCTGGAGGCTCGTCACCATGGAGCGGAACGCGGCGAACAGCTCCCCGTCGCCGGTGATCTTGCACGTGAAATCGCCGCCCGCGACCCGCGCGGCCGTCTCCTGGAGCTGGCGCAGCTGGGTGTTCATCCGCTCGAACGCGCTGGCCATGTCCCCGAGCTCGTCGTCGGAGATCCTGAGGGACAGCCGGGCCGAGACGTCGCCGCGGGCGATCCGGTCCGCCGCCTCCTTGATGTGCGCCATCGAGCGCGTCATGCGCGCCGAGATGACCCAGGCGAGGCCCAGGCCGAGCAGCGCGATCCCCGCCGATTGCAGGGCGATGGTCCTGCGCGCGTCGGCGCGGCGCTCGGCGATCCGGTCGCTGCGCAGCCCGACGGCCAGCGTCCCGAGCTGGCGATCGCCGTTCCGCGACCGGATCGGGGCCTCGCTGACGACGACGCCGGCGTCGCCCCGGCCCCGCGCGCCCTCGGGCGCCTGCGGCGCGCCGATCGCGGCGATGCGCTGCCCCCTCGCGTCGTAGACGGACACCCAGCTCACCAGGGGATCGGTCATCGCGGTGCGCAGCGTGTCCGGGAAGGTCTCCGGCGGCTGCTCCAGGTCCATGGCCACGCCGATGGGCTCCTTCAGCATGGTCGCGAGGATCCCGGCGCGCTCGCGCAGCTCGGCCTCGCTCGCCCGCGCGGCGTGTTCGGGGATCAGCCACAGATCCAGCGCCGACAGCACGATGGCCACCGACGCGACGAGGGCGGCGATCTTCCAGCGGATAGAGCGAAAGTTGAGCATGGCGGGTGAGGGGCGGCGATGGCGGACGCTGAACGAGGGGCGCTGTATCGAGATCGCGAGTCGTGAACCGTGAGCCGTGCGCTGTGAACCTGCGAGCGGCGATGCGCGGTGTCCGGTGACGGACGTCGCGAGGGCCTCAGTCGACGATGCGGGCGAGCCGGAGGAGCTGCGGGTCGAAGCGGAGGCCGATGGCGTTGGCGTGCTTCACGTTCAGCAGGAGCTCGGGCTTGGCGCCCGAGAGCCCCACGGCGACGGCGCAGCCGCGCTTCGTGTCGTCGCCGTCGCCGCACACGACGATGCGGACGACGGCCCCTTCGCGCGACGGGATGTCCGGGATGGCCGCGGCGAGCCCGCGCGCCACATAGACCACCTCGGCGCCGGCGGCGCGCAGCGCCTCCTGCAGCTGGGCCCTTCCGCTGTACGTCACGCGCAGGACGGACGCCGGCCGCTTGGCCACGGTCGTCTTCGCGGCCAGCCTGGAGAGCACGGCCGCCATCGCGCTCGCGTCCTCCGCGCTCGCGCCTGACTCCGCCCCGACGACCGCGAGCACGGCCGTGCCCGCGCGGCTCGCGAACCCGCTCTCATAGCCGATCGACCGCAGGAGGATGGCGCCCCGCAGCTCGTAGGGGACGGAGGCGGCAGAGCGGCTCTCGGTGCTCACGGTCGTGAGGAGCGCCGCGGCCATCAGCATTCGAATCGACGAGATCGGAGACACCATGTTCCGCTGGCGAGCTCTGTACGATCGCGGACGGATCCTCGACGGGCGTGGCATCAGGCGACCGCGGTCCCCACCTCAGCGCTCCTTGCCGGCGAGCCGCTTGACCAGGGCCGGCAGACGATCGAGGTGGCGCTTCGAGAGGACCGCGTCCGCCTGGACCTCCAGCTTCAGCTGTTCGAGCTCCCGCTCGGAGTGCCCGGACATCAGGATGACGCTGAGCTGCCCGAGCCGCTGGTTCTTCCGGAACAGGGTGAGCAGCCGGTCCCCACGGATGGTGGGCATGAAGACGTCGAGGACGACGATGCGCACCTGGTGCCGCACGATGGCCTGCGTCGCCCCGATGGGGGAGGGGAGCGCGAGCACCTGAAAACCGGCCGCGCGCAGCACGCGAGACACCTCTTCTCGGGCGATCTCGCTGTCGTCGATCACGAGCACAGGCGCGTTCGCCGGCGCGGTTGTTGGCGTGCTCGCCGGCGCGCTCGCCTGCGACCGCGGCAGCGGGGTCGCGCTCGCCGGGGACGCCTCATCGGCCGAATCGAGCGGCGGTCTGGCCCTGGACGCAGGCGATCGGGAGCTCGGAACGTTCATGGATTCGACCAGATGCCCTGAGCTTCGCGCGTCGCCGCGAAGGGCCGAGGCGCAGCGTCGGAAGCGTCGACCAGGTGGGTCACGTCGAGGAAGGTCACTGCTCCCTCGCTGGTGTCGACGACGGCGTTCGGCGCGGGCTCCCCGAACACCTTGATGGCGGCGACACACCGCGTCTTGCCGGCGGGCAATCCCAGGTAGCCGCGCGCAGCGCGGCAGACGACGATGCGGAGCGGGGTAGCCGCCGGCTCCGCGAGGACGGGCGACACGATGACGATGATCCTCCCCCGGTCCTGGAGGATGCCCATCACCCGGGGGTCGGTGCGCGGCAGCGGCATGGGGGCGCGCCACGCGATCACCTCTTCGACCTGCTGCGCCCTCAGCGCGAAAGTCACAGCGCCCAGTTCGAAGAGCAGGAAATCGACAACGGCCCTCTCGCGCAGGCCCTTGTCCGGGGTGTCGTCGAGCAGATCGTGACCCTGGCTCATTGCTTCGGACAAGGTGTCCTCGATTTATCACAAGGGCAGACGCCAGGGAGGTGCATTCGTATCGGGCTGCGCGGTGTCAGGAGATTTCTGACGTCGGTTCTGCTGTCGCTGTCGTGCGCGCGCGGCGTGCGCGTGCGCGCCGCCTTCCCGCGCAGGCCGGCGGCGTCAGTATGACGCCTCGACCGAGGCGCCCACGTAGGGGCGACCGGTGGTGATGATCAGCCGGTGCGAGGCGTAGGACGGTGGAGGGACCTTGTTGAAGGTGAGGTTCTTGCCGAACACGGAGACCCAGACGCGCTCGATCGGCGAGAAAGACACAGAAGCGTCGAGGTTGAACGCCGATCGCGCCGCCAGCTGATCTCTGGGCGGCAGCTCGTCCGTGTCGTGGGCGGGCGCGTCCCTGGAGCCGTGGCTGTTCATGCCAGTCCGGAAGGTCGCGGCGAGCCCGGCGGTGAACCGGCTAGCGCTGTAGCTCAGGTGGCCTTTGACGAGGTGGATGGGGTAGTTGGCCCAGGTCTCGCCGTCCCAGTTGGTCAGGATGTTGAGCTCGCTCTCGGCGCCGAACGGCTTCGACACGCTGTACCAGAGGTCCCCCGTGAACCCGCCGCCGAGGTCGCCGATCGCGCCGATCTCGCCGCCGAGGGCGTCGACGTCCGCGGTGCTGTTCGAGAAGCTGCCCCACCAGCCGCCCGCGGACGGGTGCCTGGGGTTGTGGGCCACGTGCTCCTCGAAGTCCCCGGGCCGCACCTGATCCCACGACACCCAGCCGAGGGTATTCTTGTAGCGCTCATAGAAGACCGCGACGTCGAGGGCGAGGCGCTCGTCGAGCAGGCCCACGATGTAGTCGAGCTCCACGAGGTGGGAGGACTCCGGAACGAGCGAGGGCAGCGGCGCGATGGGCTCGTCCTCGAAGGCGGCGTTGAATTGCTCGAGCCAGTTGAAATAAGCGGCGTCCGGGAAGCGGAAGCCCTTCTGGTAGGACAGCTTGATGTTCTGCGTGTCGCTGATCGCGTAGGCGGCCGCGACGCGGTAGGAGGGGCTGTTCACCGGCTCGGGCTCGCGCGAGAGGCCCCCACGGAGGTTCAGCTCTCCAAATTCGGTGTGATCGAAGCGCAGGCCCGCGGAGACGGTGAGATCGTGGAAGGTGGCCGTGCTCTCGCCGAAGGCGGCGAGCTCGGTCCACGAGAAGCTCTCCGGGGACTCGAAGGCGGTCCCGTAGAGCCGTCCCCAGCGGGATCTCTGGCCGTTGAAGCGCTTGTGGCTCGCCGACGCGCCGATCGCGATCTGGCTGTTCGGCAGCGCCGTCGTCTTGTAGACCGCCTTGATGTCCCGGTGCTCCTCGCCGAGGCCCCCGACCGGCAGGATCCCTCCGCCCGGGACCGGATTGGACGCCTTCGCCATCTCGTCTACGACCCAGTCGGCTGCGACGAGGGCCGTCTCGAAGGCCGAGAAGGTCGGGACCAGCTCGACCTTGTGCTGCTTGGACAGGTGGACGTGGATCTCCGGCGTGACGGCGAACGTCCTCTGTCGCACATGGCCGGTGTTGCTGTCGGACCACTGGCCCGCGAGCTGCTCGCGGGTCAAGGCCCTGTTCGGGGCGTTGCCCATCATCGACGTCTGCGCGTAGTCGAGCCGCAGATCGACGCTGACGGGGCTGCTCTCGGAGCCGTAGCGGAAGCGGCCGAAGCCCTTGTAGCTCGGCTCGCCGAGGGCGTTGACGCGCGTGGTGTGCAGGAAGGGAGACGTCGTGACGGCGGCGTAGGCCTTGCCATACAGCTCCGCCGTGTTCGGCCGGGGCGCCTGGGGCAGCTCTCCTTCGTTGTCGGCGTGGCCGAAGTAGAGGAAGCAATCGGCGTTGTGCTTCTCGCTGAGCAGGCCGCCGTAGCTGACCTCCAGGGTGCGCGTGTCGCCGGAGGCATACGACGCCTTGCCCCAGAGCCCGGGGCGGGTGATCCCCGTGGGCCTGAGGACGTTGACGAAGCCGCTGATCGCGCCGGAGCCGTGGACGATGGCGCCGGGGCCAAGGATCACCTCGACCCGCTCGATGTCTCCGGTGAGGGGCACGGCCAGCGTGCTCCCGATGGCGCCGAAATGGGCGCGCATGTTCGTGTTCACGCCGTCGACCATGACGAGCGTCTTGGCGTTGTTGTCGATGAGCACGCCGCGCACGCCGATGAGGCGCGAGGTGCGCTCGTGCTCGCCGATCAGGACGCCGGGCTGGTGGGCTTGCAAGAGGTCGTCGAGGGAGCGGACGGCATAGAGCTTCAGCGTCCGCGCGTCGTAGAGGCGCGCCTGCCCGGTCGACGTCTTGCTCTCGGTCTCGAAGAAGCCAGTCGACGAGACCTTCACGTTGAGCAGCTCCTCGAGATCGAGCGAGAGGAACTGCCCCTGACCGCCGTCATCGCCGCTGGCCAGCGCCTCGCTCCCCGGGGTCTGCGCCCAGGAAGAGCCCGCCGCCCCGAGAGGGCACAGCAGCGAGCAGAGGAGCAAAGCCGACTTGCGCATCGATTCCCCCACGTGCGAGCGCCGGGCAGGGCGCACAGGATCGGGGCGAGCCGGCGTGTCGATGGCCCGAGGTCCTGGAGCACGCCTGGACCGCCGGCGATGGCTGTGCGTGGCGACGCCAGCGGGAGCGCGCTGCCCGGTCTCCCCCACGAGTCTGCAACGAATCTGTTCGCTGACTTGCTGTATTGCGCGAACATCCCGATGTTACACGAATGCCCGGATGCGTCAATGACTGTCCTGAACGCTCGACGTGGAGGGCCGAGAGCCCGCCGGAGCGCTCTCCAGAGGGCATCCTGGGAGCGGGAGTTGCTCCCTGGCGCGACTCGATGGGAGCTCGATGTGAGAAGGTGTGGTGTTCCCCGGGAGCCGGCCGCGCGGGGGGGCCGGCGTCAGCGCCCGGCGATCCAGTAGTGGAAGGCGTGGAATCCAGCGCCGCGGCGCAGGGCGATCGCGATCGGGGCCGGCGTCGAGAGGCGCGCGGCGGGGAGGGGCAGCGCCCGCTCCACCCACGGTCCACGCGGCACATCGACGGAGCCGATCGCCTCGCCCGCCACGGAGACGGCGAGCTCGGCGCCGTCGTCCGAGGCCACCCGGAGCACGAGGCGCGCCTCGGCGGGGGGCGCGGCGAGGTGGGCGACGAAGCGGTCGGCTGTCCGGTGGTACCGGCCGCCGTCCGCGAGCGCAGGGCGCGCGGGGTCGAGCTCCCCTGGCGCGCTGCTCTCGGGCGCGGCGAGCGCGATCGCCATGTTGCGCTGGTCCGCGAGCGGATCGAGCGCATAGGCGTGCGCCGCCTCGGACTCGAGGTCCGAGACGTCGAGCTCGTCGAGGATCCGCTCGCCGGGCACGGACCGCACCGGCAGCGCCCCTGAGCCGAGGAGGTCCCAGCGCGCCTCGTAGGCGATCATCGTGGTGCCGCCGAGGATGGCCTGGTCCTCGACGGTGGCGTCGACCAGCTCGCGGCCCAGCACGGGCGCGCACGCCATCCAGTGCGGGTAGACGATGAAGTGGGTTGGCCGGCGCTCCGGGGGCAGCTTCTCGTAGTGCTCGAACCTGGAGCCGGCGCCGGCCACCCAGTAGCGCGCCTCCCCCTCGGTGGTCAGGCCCACGACGTCGAAGGTCCTGCGGCCGCTGAAGTAGGCGAGCGCGCCCGTGTCGTTGACGCCGATCGTGGCGTCCTCCGGCAGGTGCTGCGCGGCCCAGCGGCCGAGCCAGACCTGCTGCCGATCGATCGCGCGGGCGGAGTTGGCGAGGTCGTTGATGGCCCACGGCAGCCGCGAGGCCAGGGCGCCGGCGAACGCGCCCGCGAGGAGGGGCGTCACGTAGTGGAGCGAGGGCCGGAGCCGCTGGGCGGCGTCGCCGAGCTCGCGCGCGAGGCAGGCGGCCATGACGATCCACGCTGGCGCGAAGGGCCAGACGTACCGCACGCGGTTCCAGAGGAAGCTGAGGTACGTGCAGGGCAGCAGCGCGCCGAGCGCGAGGGCGCCCACGATCGCGGCGTGCGCGGGGCGGCCCCTCCGGTGCGCCGCCACGGCGAGCGCGACGGCGCCGAGGGCGATGACGGCGGCGGAGCCCTCGGGGAGGAAGACGGCCGTCCACTGGCCGCCGTCGATCACGTCGGTCACGAGCAGCCGGACGTTGTCGAGGAGCGCGGACCTGAGCGTCGGTCCGTCGTAGTTGGGGTTGCCGATCAGCCACTTGACGGAGGTCGTCGATGAGGTCGGGTGGCCCGCGAGCAGCTGGTTCAAGGCCGGCACGACGAGCGGACCGAGGAGCGGCGCGAGGGCGATCAGGCGCCCGGCGGAGCGCCGGAGAGCCTCGACGCCGCGGGAGCGCGGTGGAGCGGAGGGAAGCGGCGCCGGGAGCGGTGCTGGAGGCACAGCGCGTGACGCCGAGAGGGCGAGCGCGAGCGCGGCGAGCAGGGAGGCGAGCGCGCCCTCCGGGCGGAGCAGGGGCGCGACGAAGCCGCAGAGCGCCAGGGAGCGGGCGATCGAGGCGGTGTGCGGCTGCGCAGAGGCGGTGTGCGGCTGCGCAGAGGCGGTGTGCGGCTGCGCAGAGGCGCTGGGCGGCTGCGCGGAGGCGCTGGGCGGCTGCGCGGAGGCGCTGGGCGGCTGCGCGGAGGCCGCGCTGTCGGTGGCGGGCTCTGGCGGTGCCGGCTCGCAGAGCGTGGCCGCGAGGCGGGCGGTGCGGGTGAGGATCCAGGCGAAGGCGACCGTCTCCATCCCGCTCCAGGCGAACCACGCGAACGCGGCGAACCCGGCGCACATCGCGCCTGCGCCGGCGGCGGCCGCGGGGCCGGCGAGGGGGCGCGCGAGGCGCGCGGTCTCGACGGCGAGCGCGGCGTGGAACACGAGCCCGAGCGCCCAGACCGCATAGACGAGCGAGAGATCGCGCAGGCCGAGCGCGTGGAAGGGGGCGAGCAGCACGGGCCAGAGCAGGCTGGTGGCGCCGCTCGAGTAGCCGTCGCCGGCGACGAAGCTGAAGAAGCCGCCCTCGGCGAGCCGCCGGGCGTACTGCATATGGATGAACGCGTCGTCGAGCGGCAGGGCCGGGCGCCCGGCCTGCGCAACGATCGCCCTGATGCAGAGCGCGCCGAGCGCGCCGCTCGCGGCGAGGGCGGGCGCATAGGGGAGGGCGCGCGCGGCGAGGGCGCGCAGCCGGGAGGGGGCCGGAGGTGCCGCCATGGGGCCCGACGCATACCACCGTGCCGCCCGGGGACAGCGATTTCGCGCGCCGGGTGGCCGGCGGATTTCCCGCGCGGGGGCGGCCGGCATTTGGTAGAGCGCCGGGGCTCCATGGTCTTCCAGCCGCGCCCGAACCACCCCTACGCCGACGCGCCTCGCTTCCCCGACGGCGACGACGTCTCCATCGACGCCTTGATCCCGGGCGCCGGCCCCGTCGAGATCGAGATCGGCCCGGGCCGCGGCGGCTTCCTGTTCGAGCGTGCTGCGGCGAGCCCCGAGGCGCGGCTGCTCGGGCTGGAGATCCGCCTGAAGTGGTCGGCGATCGTCGACGGGCGCCTGAGGAAGGGCGGCCTCGGCGGACGGGTGCGGGCGCTCAACGCCGACGCGCGCGAGGCGCTCGCGCGGCTCCGGCCCGACGCGTCGATCGCGCGATTTTTCCTGCACTTCCCGGATCCGTGGTGGAAGAAGCGCCACACGAAGCGCCTCGTGATGGGCCCGGGGCTGCTCGACAGCCTGGCGCGCCTGCTCGTGGACGGCGGCGAGCTCTTCGTGCAGACCGACGTCGAGGAGCGCGGCGTGCTGTACGCCGAGCAGATCGGCGCGCACCCCGCGTTCGAGCCGGCGGGCGACGCGCCCGGCTCGCCGCACCTCGCCGAGAACCCCTACGGCGCACGGAGCCCCCGCGAGCACCACGCGATCGCCGACGGGCTGCCGGTGAGCCGGCTGCTCTACCGGAGGCGGCCGCGCTCGGCCGAGGGCGCGCCGCTGGATCCCAGCCGCGACGACGGTTGAGCCCGTCGGGCGCGCTGGACGGGGCGCGTGAGGCGGATGGCGGCAACGCTGTACGTCACGCTTTCGAACATCGGATGCCTGACAGCCGCCGCCGCGATCCTCGCCCAGACATTCATCACGGCGCGTGTGGCGGAGCGATCTGCGCTCAGGTGATCTGAAGCTCCTGCAAAGCGCGCTGAACTGGCTATTGCCGGTCGCTGGAGGGCGCCAAGCATGCGCGCCGAGCAGAGCCCAACTCCGCATGTGCGCCGCCGACCCTCGTCGTGGGCCGACTCCGCCGTGGTGACGCAACGGTGGGAGTTGAGCTCCTCCTTGTCGAGGACGGGGCCGTTCGGCCGGTATCGGGGCTCAGGTGTGTCCTGCTGAAATGCGGGCGCATCTTTCATGGGGGACGCGAGGGGCGAGCGAACGTGTCGTTCTGGGCTCTCCGTGGCTCCCCGCACATAGGCTGTCGCTCTTCGGACTCGAGATGAAAGAAAGCTGAGCCGCGCGCGCCGTCTGCAGCAACAGCGGTCCATGGGAGTCGTCGAAGCTGCCAAGAGCAAGCCATGATGTTGGCACGACTCCACTTACCTCTTACATCTGGAGGACGACATGCATCGTGCGCGCGTGAACATGTGGATCCTGGGTTGGCTGGCGGGCGTGGGCGTCTGTTCGGTATCGATGGTCGGATGTAGCAGCAGCGAGAGCACCCAGGAGGCGACGAGCGCCACGTCAGGCTCCACCACCACGAGCACGGGTAGCGCTACCGGCGGGGACGGGGGGAGCGGTGGAGACGTGCAGGGGGGCACGGGCGGGCTCGGGGGCGCCGGAGGGCAAGGCGGGAGCGGTGACGGCGGCGCGGGCGGGCTCGGGGGCGCCGGAGGGCAAGGTGGGAGCGGTGACGGCGGCGCGGGTGGCACCGGCGGCGCGGGCGGGCTCGGGGGCGTCGGAGGACAAGGCGGGAGCGGCGTCGGCGGCGCCGGGGGGCAAGGTGGCGTCGACGGCTCGGGGGGACAGGGTGGGGCCAGCGAATCTCCGTGTCCCCCGACCCAGACGTTCTGTGATCCCACATGCGTCGATACGCAGACGGACAACATGAACTGTGGGGCTTGCGGCACCACGTGCAAAGCGGGCTCGACCTGCCAGGCCGGCGCCTGCACATGCCCGCTGGGGGGGCAGACCTACTGCGATCCGCTTTGTGTCAACACGAACCTCGATCAGTTCAACTGCGGGGCGTGCGGCAACACATGCGGCGGAGGCGCCTTCTGCATCGCCGGAGAGTGCTCCTGCAATGCGGGGCAGGCGTACTGCGGCAGCGGATGCGTGAACCTCAGCAACAATGAGAGCAACTGCGGGGCGTGCGGCGCCGCCTGCGCCGAGGGACAGAACTGCATCACGGGTATCTGTCGGTAGTTCCGCGTGTCAGAAATCCCTGCGGAGCACGAGCGGCCCGTGTTTCGCTCGCAGCCGCCGGGATGCTCACCCGAGCGGAGTCTCGGCCGCTGTCGGCGCGTCCAAGGACCTCGCGGCCAGCGCCGCACGCCTACGCGCCTCGCGAACCGCATCAGACCGTGTTGTATGGCCTTGTTCAGGAGCACCTCGCGACCTACGTCGCGCACGCAGCGCGCACGTACGCGGCCCCGCTCCCGAAGTACGTTGTCGCCGCCTTCGATGGCTACCTCGCCTGTGGCGATCTCGCGCGAGGTTTCGTCCGATGTCACTGCGTTGGCTGCGGTCACGATGTGCTCGTCGCCTTCTCATGACGGCCCCGAGCAGCGCGATCGCGGCGCTCACGGCGTACGCCGCGACGACGGGGCGGCGGGGCGGCGCGAGCCGCCGGTGACGTCGGCGTAGGCGTGGGCGAGGCCCGCGGAGACGATGAGCCCGCTCGGGAGGACGTGCTCGGCGAGGGCGAGCGTGCCGTCGGTCTCGAGCAGGATGAGCCCTGTCACCCAGAAGGCGAGGAAGAAGCAGAGGGCGACGAGGCCGCGGCCCACGTTGCGCCCGAGCCGCAGCGCGGTGACCGCGACCGTCACGGCAGCGGCCCAGAGCGGGTAGTACGCGAGAGCGACCAGGGGTCTCACACGGCAGTTCGTCAGATCCCGGCCGTCTGGCAAAGGACCACCCGCCACCCGTCGGGGTCCTCGAAGGTGAACCCCTTGTCGCGCCAGTAGGGGTTCTCGGGCTCAACCAGGTGGTGCCCCAGCGCCTCCAGTCTGCCGCGCACCTGCTCGAGCTCGACAGGATCGGGGACGTAGAGCACGAGGAGATTGTCGCGCGAAGGCGCCGGGCACGCGCTGCCTGCCTCGTGCCGGGTGAACTCGAGGTGGTACTCGCGGCCCGGCAGGCCCAGCACGACCCCGTCGTAGCCGGCGTGTCCTTCGAACGCGCAGAGGCGCGGCAAGCCGAGGCCCTGCTCGTAAAACGCGACGACCTCCTCGAGACGGTCCGTCGGTCGGGCGATCCGCACCTGAGCGACCTTCATGCCCGTGGGCCAATGGATGGGCACGAATCCTCCTTTATTTCGATCGTGCCTCGGAGCGCCCGGCGCCGCAAGCGCCCGGGCCGACCGCAGACCGGACGACGCCGGACGATACGCTCAGGTCTTTTCCCACGAGCCGCGGATCAGGATCTCCGCGAGGGGCTTGCGGCGCCTCGCTGGCGGAGCGGCGAGCGCCCGGGCCGACGCATACCCCACCACGAACATGGCCATCGGATCGAGCTCGGGCGGGCCGAGGCGCCGGGCCACAAAGCATCGAATCAGAAGGTGCGTTTCATGAGCACGGCCCAATCGACGTAGCGCGACGTTGCGAACAACTCTAGGCGACGCAGGCGCGGGCGACGCAGGTGCGAAGGCGGCGACAACGTACTTCGGCAGCGGGGCCGTGGAGGTGCGCGCCGCGTGCGCGACAAAGGTCGCGAGGTGCTCGGCCGATCACTTGGGGGAGAAACGGATGGCCGCGAGCAGGCCATCGAACGCGGCGCGGTCGAGGCGGGTGGTGTAGATCATGTACCTGCGGCGCGCGGGAGGAGGACCCTCGAAGTGGGCGACGAGGACCTCCTTTTCATGGCCGAAGAAGTGGCTGGTGCGGCTGACGGTGGCATCGGCGGAGCCCACCTGGACCTTCCAGGTCTCCACGGCTTTCATGGGGCCTCGGTCGCGCGTGGGTGTACCTTCCCAGGCAAAGCCTCGCAGCCCCGAACGGCGTTAGTCGAGGCAGGGTCGGTCAGCTCCGGGTGGCCACCAGCACCTCGGCCTCGCGCTCCCGGGTCATCCCCGTGACGACGGCGTCCGGCGTCGCCCGCAGCCACTCGAGGGTGTCGCGGGCGGTGTCCGCGACCGGTCGCAGGGTCAGTCCGGCAGCGTACGACGGGGCGGGGTCGTGTGCGGCCATGCCGTCGTAGAGCGGACGGGGCAGCCACAGCGGCAGCGAGCCCGGGCCCGCCCACGGCTCGACGCCCTGCTCCTCCAGGAGCTCGTGCGGCACCCAGGTCAGCTCCGGCGTCGCGCCGACGCCGGCAGCCACCCGGGCGAGCAGCTCACCCGCGGGCAGCACCTCGCCGACGCCGTCGTAGTCGCCGGTCGTCCGCTGCTCGGCGCAGGTCACGATCCACGCCGCCAGGTCGCGGACGTCGATCACCTGCAGCCGGTCGTCCGGGCTGCCGCCGGCCAGCGCCTCGCCGCCGCCGGCGAACCGTGCGGGCCAGTACGTGAACCGGCCGGTCGGGTCCTCCGGCCCGACGATGAGCCCGGGCCGGATGATCGTCGCCGACGCGGCGCCCGCGCGCACGGTCTGCTCGCACGCGACCTTCATCCGGCCGTACGCCTCCGGGCTCGAGCTCGGGTCGACGTCCTCGGTCAGCGGCTCGCGCAGCGGCGACGTGGCGGGCGTGCCGAACGGCTCGTGAGGGTCCGGGTAGACGTTGAGGGTCGACACGAAGACCCAGTGCGCGTCGGGGAAGGCG
The DNA here is from genome assembly GCF_051521405.1 of Sorangium sp. So ce726. Taxonomy (NCBI): domain Bacteria; kingdom Pseudomonadati; phylum Myxococcota; order Polyangiales; family Polyangiaceae; genus Sorangium; species Sorangium sp. So ce726. Next base: position 1,085,727 of record NZ_CP150349.1, read on the forward strand.
TCCACGGCGGCATGCACCCACGACGGCACCCGGGCGACGTCGACGACCGCGTCGTACGCCGTGGCAGCGAGGTCGGCGGGCACCGGCTCGGAGCGGTCCCAACGCACGAGCGCCGCGCCCTCGGGCACTGACCCGGAGGTGCCACGGTTGGCGCACGTGACATCGTGGCCGCGGGCGACGGCATCCGCCGCGACCGCCTTGGACAGGAACTTCGAACCGCCCAGCACCAGGATCTTCACGACGGCAACGCTGTCGTGAAACCCCTGTCGGGGCAAGCGATTCAGCCCACAGCAGAGGTCACGACGCGAGCTCGGGCGTGGTCTCGCCGAGCAGCCGTTTGAGCTGCGTGCGCTTGCGGCCAAACGAGCACAAGGACAGTCCCGACGCGGCTTTCGAGCGCCGAGAGCGACGCTTCTCCGCGGCGTGCGACGGGTTCGACGTGCATTGCGCGGTGCGCATCGCAGCGGATGACGGCGGTCGACGACCCGCGCGCGAGAGGCTCGTGCGGTACTGCTCCCGCCCGGCCTTCGCACTCGATCGAATCGAGCTCCTGCCCGATGGGCGTATGGCGTACTTGCTGAAGACACCTCGGCGGGGACGCACTCACCGCGTCATGAGTCCAATGGAGTTCATGGCCCGGCTCGCGGCTTTGATTCCTCCGCCGAAGATCCCGCTTGTGAGATAGCATGGCGTGTTCGCGCCTCGCTCGTCGTGGCGCTCTCTCGTGACACCCAAACCTCCGGCCCGCGCCGCGAAGTCTGAGCCGTGCTCGGGGCACGCGTCTCTGCCCGCCGCGTCCGCATCGCCCGCGCCCGCGTCGCCGTGCGCTCCGCCGGCGCTCTCAGCGAGGTCGCTCGCGCATGCCGAGCCCACGGTGCGAGTTGAGCCGACCCTGATCTCGGTCTTGCACTGGGGGCGGCTGCTCGAAGGGGAGTTGTTCGCAACGTCGCGCTACGTCGAGTGGGCCGTGCTCATGTAGCGTTCGTTCGGCTTCGATGCGCTCCGCTGCCCGAGATGCGAACGGAGGATGCGCGTGCTTTCCACGATCACCGACTCAGCGGTGGTGCGCCGCATCCTCGATCATCTGAACTTGCCCTCGCAGCCCCGAACGGCAGCACCCGCGCGCGATCCAACGTGGGAACCGATGGCGTTCGGGTTCGACGCGGCGTAGGTGGGCACCCGGCCCGAGCCCGTCATGGCGAACGCACGTCGCGGTCGTCGAGCCAGAGCTGCACCCAATGCACGGCGCGCGGTCCCTGCGACGGGGCGAGCGGGTGTTTGATGCGCGATAGACGGCTCGCCCGGCGCCGTTCCCACGGGGCTCGACGCGGCCGAGAGCTCTATGGTTTCCTATCCGCTTTCCTATCCGCAAGTCGGTGCAATTGTTCGTCCATAAACGTAATTGTTCGTTTGCGGCGAGTCCTTCTCCATCGCTCGATCGCACGAGCAACTCCGCTGCAGCTCGAAGTGGACGCCTCCGCGGATCCGAGCGTGTGCCGAGCTCGGGCGCTTCGCTCCGGAGCCACAAAGGGCCGTGGCACTGGTTGACAGGCTCGCTCACTCTCGCATCCGGGAGCTACGAAGACGTCTCATGTGCGTCGGTGCTCGGCGGTGCGGAATCGATCGGCGAGACGGACGAGGCGCTCGCGAGCGAGCCCGATGGGCACATTGGTCAGGTACAGCAGAAGTGGAGCCCAGTCGGGCTCGTATGCAGCGCCTTCACCCTCGGTAGCGGATTAATCCTGAGCTACGCGCTTTGCCCGCATGCGACGAATTCTCAGGATGAGAAGCGTTGTGGCAATCTGTCGAATTTCGGAATGGGTGGACGGAGCTTTGCTTGCCTCTTCATCTAGCCTCGCTCATCTGAAGTTGTCCACGGAGGCGCCGCCCACACTCGGGCGAGGAGCCCCGCGTTCGAGGGGGAGATCGCCGAGTCCCCGATCGAGGTGGGACTCCCGACAGCGCGTGCGCAGGTGGGGACCCCGACGACCGTTCCTTGGTGAGGTCGCGGCTCGATTTAAAATTCAACCTACGAACCCGGCTTCACGAACCGCATCGCGAGAAAGCGGAGGGCGCCACTTTCGAACGCGCGGATCAGGAGCGGCTCGGTGCCGGCGCGGTGCTTCGAGCGGAGGCGGAGGCGCCAGTAGGGCAGGGTCTCCCGCTCGAGGCCGACCACGTCGTCGACGCGCATGCCGTTCGCGGCGGCGCCGTCGGTGTACTCGCAGAGGTCGCCGATGCGCGAGACATAGTGGGTGTCGAGCGCGCGGATCGCGTCGTCGATCTCATGGCGCCGTGAGGCGACGCACGTGAGGACGAAGACGACTGCGCGGCCGGAAGGATTGAGCACACGGGCCCACTCCGCGAAGAGCGCGCGGCGATCGGCCATGTACTCGGTGCTCTCGCAGGCCCAGACGAAGTCGTACGCGGCGGTCGGGCGCTTCGCATCGTAGACGTTCTCCACGAAGAAGCGCGCCGTCGCTGTGAGACCGAGGGACCGCGCTGCGGAGGTCGCGAAGGCCTCCTGCGTAGCGGAGACGGTGATGCCCTCCATCGTCACTCCATGGTGCTTCGCGAAGAGGAGGGACGATGCGCCGCGCCCGCAGCCGCAGTCGAGCCCGTGCTCGCCCACCCGGAGCGCCAGCATCCGCGCGCCGAGCTCGGTGAGGCGGGTCTCGCTCCGTCCGAGCTCGCGGAGGATGCTCGCCTCGTCGTCGAGCGGAGGGACCACGCCGCCCTCGAACCAGCCGGTGTGGTGGTGGACGATGAGGCCGTCCTCCGAGGATAGGTAGTTGAGGTCGTCCGTGCCCTTCGCGTCGTAGTGCCGCCCGACGGCGGCGAAGTCCGGCATGTCGATCGTCTGTGTCATCCCATTTGCTCCAGCACCATGTGAACGGAGAGCACGGAGCCCTCGCGGAACGCTGCCTCCAGGGCCGAGAGCTCGGTCGTCGATCGCTCGAGGCGCGCACGCTCCGGGGGCGGGAGGTCGGGCGCCGCGAGCGCCATCTCGTTCCATCGCCGCGCGAGCACCCAGAAGTCGCTCGTGCGATCGTTCAGGATCTCGTACGCCGCTATGCGCAGGCCGCCCGCGCGGCCCTGGGTCTCGTACTCGGTGGGTGTGCCCATGCGCGTCTTCCAGTGGGCGTCGACGCCGGGGGCGGCGCCGGGGCGGGGCACCATCCAGTCGAAGACGTGGACCGTGCCGCCGCGGCGGAGCAAGCGCCCGACGCGGCGGAGCCACACCGCGCGATCGAGGTAGGACGAGCTCTCGACGGCGACGGCGGCGTCGTAGAGTGCTTCGCCCGGGAGCGTGTGCGCGTCTGCGCAGAGGACGTCGAGGCGCCCGCCCACGCCCGCTTCGCGCGCGAAGCCGCGCACGAGATCGACGTGGCGCGCGGCGATGGTGATCGCAGTCACCTGGGCGCCGCGCTCGGCCCAGAAGATCGAGCCGCCGCCGAGGCCACACCCGACGTCGAGGAGGCGGACGCCGCGGCCGCGGTCGGGCAGCGAGTCGGCCATGTACACGAGGACCGCCTCCTGCGCGGAGCGCATGGTCCGCCGCAGATCGGACTGCGCGTGCGGCACGACCGACGCGCGGTCCACGAGACCCGTGTGGTAATGGACCTTCGGACCCGGTCCGTACTTGTCGAGGATGCGCGCCGTCTTCTCGTCGTAGTAAGTGGCGATTTCGTTGCGCGTCGGTCGTATGCCATCGGAGGTGGTCAGCGCGGACGAGGGCACAGCGCTCGGTCCGTCGACCGGAGTCCCAGCTCGATCCATTCGAGGTTCTCCTCTCTGAGATTGCGAGAGAGCATTCGGGCCCAGTCCAAGAATCGATTTCGATCGTCCTCCGTGAGCGACGTTATGCGGACGTCGTTGGACTCGACGTCGCGGGCGACGTGCCCGACGATGCCGAGGTCGTGGGTGAGACGCGGCCCGCGCTCATCGAGGGGCGTCGCGGCGAAGAGGACGCGCCCGTACGCCGCCCACTGCCGCCCCGCGCCGCCCTCGGCGAGGGCCCGCGAGCGCGCGTAGTTCCACTCGGTCGTGCGTGTCTCGGCGAGCTGCGCCGCGCCAGCGGCGAGGAGATCCGCGGCGACGTGCGCGATGGTGTCCGCGGGGATCGACGCCTTCACCATCGTCGCGGCGAAGAGGTTCTGGAGCAGGTACTGCACCGTCGGCCCGGTGCGCGCGGGCTCCGGCAAGTACGTGCAGTCGCCGTCCGACAGATCGTCGGTGAGGTTGATGCACGCGTAGCCGAAGAAGTTCGCTGCGCACCGATTGAGGACGAGCTCCCGAGGGAGCTCGAGCCCCGCCGTGGCGAGGTAGGAAAACGCGAGGTTTCCAGGCCGCGCCGCCTCGAGTGCGCGGAGAATCTCGCGCTCGGCCTCGTCGCCGAGCTCGCTCCGCGACACGATGCGGAGCGCGTGCTGGAAGATCATCCCGCCGCTCATATTGAGTTGGGTCGAAACGATGGCCACGAAGCTCAGGAGGTAAGCGTCACGTAGAAGCCGCTCTTCTCGTTGATTGTGTTAGCGTCGTACTGCATCTGCTCCGTGCGTTCCTGGAGCTCGTTCACGATGTCTGGATTTCCCCGATGGACCGTCTCGATCTTTACCTCGCCCCCCGCGAGGACGGTGTGGAGCGCCTTGATGATTTCCGCCACCGCGGGGGTCGGCTTCATATGGCCGAGCTCCCCCTCCAGCATCCCGAGATCCAGTATCCTCTGAACGTATTCGTATCCCGAGTGCGTCAGGTTATAGCCAACCAGGCTAGGACCTAGTCTCGATTCGTAGCTCATGCCGTTCTCCTTCTGAGGTGTGGGGCGAAATGGGAAGCGACTGGGGGATGGCGGCCAGTCGAAAGGGCAAGCTTTAAGAGGCGGCGTCACGGAGTGGCCTCGCGGAGCTATGCTTCGGACGGTGAAGCTACGTAGAGGCCGCCGCCGACGGGCAGTGCGTAGCGGACGAGCGCGTCGAGTGGGCCGCCTCCTTCGCCGAGCATGACGTCGAAGAGAGGCGAGCACAACCACGCCCGACTCGGTAAACCCACGCTTCCGGAGCGCACCTCGCAGTCGCGTTGACGACGGAAACGTCACGAAAGCGAGCGTCCAACCTCGCGCTCGGCGCGCCTGGGGGCGGCTGCTCGAAGGGGAGTTGTTCGCAACGTCGCGCTACGTCGAGTGGGCCGTGCTCATGAAGCGTTCGTTCGGCTTCGATGCGCTCCGCTGCCCGAGATGCGAACGGAGGATGCGCGTGCTTTCCACGATCACCGACTCAGCGGTGGTGCGCCGCATCCTCGATCATCTGAACTTGCCCTCGCAGCCCCGAACGGCAGCACCCGCGCGCGATCCAACGTGGGAACCGATGGCGTTCGGGTTCGACGCGTCGTAGGTGGGCACCCGGCCCGAGCCCGTCATGGCGAACGCACGTCGCGGTCGTCGAGCCAGAGCTGCACCCAATGCACGGCGCGCGATCCCTGCGACGGGGCGAGCGGGTGTTTGATGCGCGATAGACGGCTCGCCCGGCGCCGTTCCCACGGGGCTTGGTGCGGCCGAGAGCTCTATGGTTTCCTATCCGCTGCTGTTTGCATGGGGTTTCAACCCGTTTGTCGCTCTAGGCCCACCCCGCGCCGTCCGGTCGGGTGGAGACGTCCCGTGCTCCGCGGTCCAGGGCGGCGTGCGTCAGCGACGGAGAGCCGTGTGGGCGCGCTAGGCCACGTCGTGGCCGTCGCGCACCTTCCCCAGGCGCCCGCAGGGCGCAGGCGGGGCACCGCGCGGGCGCGGCGGTTGCGTTCGACGCCATGGACGCAAGCCTTCCATCCTCGGCGACCGCTCCGGTAGGATCGATGTCAATGTACCAGTGGGAGCATCCCTGGGTGGACGACTCGGAATCGCCGCTCCTCGTGTTCACGTTGCCGGAGCGGCTCGATGAACACCTCTTCATTCGCCTCCACGAAGAGCTCTGCGCCTTCTGCGAGGCGCTCAGGGGGCCGTATGCGCTCGTCATCGACGCCCGCAAGGCGCGCGGGATCTCGGCGAAGCAGCGGCAGCTCGTGGCCGACACCGATCGGCGGCTTCTGGCCATTGATCGGATGTACAACGCAGGGCAGGCCTACGTGCTCAGCAGCGCCCTGGCCCGCGGCGCGCTCACGGCGATCCGCTGGCTGTCGCCGCCGGCTTTTCCCCAGGCGGTCTTCGAGCACCCGGGGCCGGCCATCGTGTGGGCGCGCCGCTCCCTCGCCCAGCGCTTGGGGCAGGGCGCTCAGGTCGCGAGCAGCCGCTGAGCGGGAGGGCGGGATTCCGCCCGAAACGCGCGGAACGCGCCGGCACGTCAGCTCGTCGAGGGCACCGGCCGTCCCGTCGCCGCGACACTGAGGATTACGTCCGGAGTATGCGAAGATGGCCGGAACGATGCCAGGGGGCGTTCTGGAACGGCGGCGTTCGAGGAACGTCTCAGAGTCGAGGCCGTGCAGCGTCCACCGAAAGCCGGCCTCGAGCGTCGATCTGGGCACCATGGGGTGATGGTTGTGCACCAGGGCGACAGGCAGCGGGTCGTTCAGGATCTTGCCAACGTAGAGCGCGATGATCTCGTCGAGCTGCAGCGAGTTGCTCGCCCGCTCCGCACCTGTCCTATCCGGGCGCCTCGTCAATGCGGCTTGCTACCGTCGGCGCGACCTTTCTCTCCCCTCCGGTGCTGGCACCAGGCCGAGCAGCCGACCGATCGCCTCGTGAACGATCCGCGCCGCCTCCTCATCCCCAAGGACGACGGCGCGGTTCAGGGTGCCGGCGAGCGAGGCAACCACGACGGCCCGAGGCGACGTGTCGGCCGACGCGAGCTTCCCAGGATCGAGGCTCGCCGGTTGGGCCCACCCCCACCGACGGGCTGCAATCCGTCGTCAGGCCTCCCTGAAATCCCGGGCAAAGCACCGGATCGCGACGGTTCGCCCTCACAGAATCGTCCCGCCAGGGATCTGTCTCGCGAACGAAGCGAGAATTTGACGCAAAGACGCCAAGGGCGCAAAGGCGCAAAAATGCACAAAGTCTGTTATTGCGACTTTGCGACTTTGCGACTTTGCGTTGAAATCTCTCGCCGGGATCCCTGGCCGAACCTCTGGAGGACGGAACTAGGGGGTCGAGGACACGGAAGAGGGGCCGCTCCAGCGTACGCCGGTCATCGGGGGCGTGATGGCGTCAACGCAGCTGCGTATTGTCGGCTGCGCCGTCCACGACCTCCGGCAGACACGGAACTTCATCGTCGTGCTGCGCTCCCTCTTCTCCCGCGGACCGCCTCGCCGCCACAAAGGAAGAGCTCCTAACAGGAAACTTCCGCTGAGAGCGCCGTGCGTTTTCGTTGAGCCGAACGAGAACGCTCGGGGTACGTACGGGTATGAGGCGGGAATCCTTATTTCTTGCGAGGGTTGCTGCGGTCGCTGCGGCAGCCCCGGCGGCGTGCTCGGGTTCGGGGGAATTTCCGAGGGGAGCGGCGGGCCGCCGAGGATCGGCTGGGGCATCCGAGGTCGTGCTCGCCTTTGGCCTTCACTTCCGGATAGCTTCGATCCTTCTCCTCCCCCATCCTGCGGGGGAGCGGGACCGTACGGCCCGCGACCAGACCCAGCGCTCCGCGTTCGATCGTCTCTTCGAGGTGGTCGCGCGCCAGCTGGCGGACGCGAGGATCGAGGCCTGGGACGACCGGTGGGGGGACGCCGCGCCTCCGGATGGCGCGCAGCCGCTGGAGGGCTCGGAGCCGGGCGCTCACCCCTCCCGGCGCACCGCGGTCGAGTCGCGGCGCTTCGGCTCCGCGCCGCCGCCGCGGGCGACCGCGCGCTCGTCGGGACCAGGCCGCCACGCACCCCACCACAGAAGGCCCGCCGACGCCTCCTCGGCTCCGGGCGCGGCCGCCGCGCGCAGCGCGTCCCGGGGCGCCTCCGCGAGCGCCCCGCCGGTCACCAGCAGCGAGCGCTCGTCGTTCCGCGCAGCGACCGACGAGGCCGGCTCGCCGCGCCGCGAGGCGCACGGCAGCGCGCCGAGCACGTGGGCGCCCGCGCGCAGGTCCGCCTGACGCCGATCACCTCTGCGCCTCGCTCCCCTCCGTGGGCGCGACGCAGAAATCCGCCTCGGCGGCGTAGCCCTGGGCGCCGCGGAGCTCCACCACCCGGTCCCGGCCGAGGGGCGCCGCGCCCGGGAGGCGGAACGTGGTGACGTCGAGCCGCGGCACCGGCGTCTGCCGCGGCGCCGGGAGCTGGGGCACCCAGGCGTACGGCGCCCTGTAGGCCCGGTACACCAGGTTGAGGCTGAGCGGGGGTTTGCGCCAGTAAGGGCTGATGTACTCCCAGACGATCTCGTGCCCCGCGGTGACCTCGAAGATGCGGCCGTCGGAGCCCTCGGTGATGAGCGTGTTGCCGTTGGGCAGCCGCTGAGCGCTGCTGATGAAGGGGCTGTAGAAGCGCGCCGCGTCGAGCGGCATCACGAAGCCCGCCTCCTTGGGCGTGTATTGCCAGCGGATCTCCAGCGTGGTGGGGTCGATCTCCAGCACCCGCGAGTGGTCGCGCAGGGCCGTCTTGAGGCCCCTCGGCGCGCCGGGGTTGGGGGCGCCGTATCCGGCCCAGCCGCCGTTGTCGAAGACAAGGAGATTGCCCTCGCCCGGTAGCCCGCGCGGGATGAGGTGGGCGTGGTGCTGGCCGATGATCCAGCCGAGCCGGCGCTCCGCCTCGTTGCCGTCGTACCGCGGGCCGAGCTTCCACACGATCCGCCCCGTCTTCTTGTCGACGATCGCGATGATGTTCGCCTCGCGCGCGTCCCAGATCAGGTTGTCGGGGTGAAAGCGCTTGTCCCCGGCGTCGTACCACCGGTTCGGCCCGAGCAGAGACAGCGAGTTGATGTGCAGCCAGTCGCCGATCCCCCCGCCCGCGGGGCCCGCGCCGAGGACGCTGCCACCCGGCGCGCGCAGGTTGGGATCGCGGCGCAGGGCGGCGCGCGCGGCCTCATCGAAGCCCAGCTCCTCGACGTGCTCATGGGCGCGCCACTCCCACACGATGTTGCCCTTCCAGTCCACCTCGATGATCTTGTCATCGAGCAGCGGGTGCTCGGAGATGGCGATGTTCTGCACGTTCTCGTGCACGAGCAGGAACGTGCTCCCCCGGTCGACCAGCGGGTCCTGGCCGGGCGCGTAATAGCCAACCGGATTGCCCTGCCGCTGGAAGTCGTGGTGCTGGCGCGAAAGCCAGCGCGGCGCCTCGCCGGGATCGTGGATGTGCTCGAGGCGGTCGAAGCGCCACACCACGTTGCCTTCCCAGTCGACCTGGACGAGGTCGATCTGGTCCTGCGCCCCGTGCCGCGGGTCGCGCTCCCCGGTGCTGCCGAACACCTGTCCACCGGGCAACAGCTTGTTGGGAAACCCGTGCAGCCCACTCCAGAGCTGCACCTCGCGGCCGTTCATGTCGATGAGCAGCGCGCCGAGCCCTGCAGCCTGGAAGATCGTATAGCCGTTCCAGCTCCGGTCCGGGTCATAGAGGGTGACCCCGGTGGGGTAAATCGTCGGATGGCCCATGGTTCGCGTCTCCTCGTCTCGTCCGCGGTGGCGCTACGCACGGGGCGTACCAGCGGTGGAAACCGCGGGTGGAGGTGTTGCGCCGGGCGCTGCCGCGCAACGCTGCTGCGCAGCGAGCAGCCGACCAGCACCCGCGCTGGCCTGGGCGCACCGCGGACGTCGAGAGCGTCCTCCGGCCGCCGAGATCCGTGCGGAGGCGCACGCCTCTCCAGGACGGCGCGCGTCGCTCGCGGCGGCGGCGGCGTGGAAGCGCGGGCGCTTCGTCGGCGGAGCGCGAGGCGCGAGGCCGAGCCGCGTCCGCGGTGGGCTCGGGAGACTGACCGGGTCATACTCCGCCTCGAGAAGCGGGCGGCATGGATTTCGACGTCGACTTCGCCATCGTGGGTTCTGGCTTCGGCGGCAGCGTCTCCGCGCTGCGCCTCACCGAGAAGGGCTACAGCGTCACCGTGCTCGAGTGCGGCAAGCGCTGGCGCAAGGAGGATTTCCCGAAGACCAACTGGAATGTACGGAAGTTCCTCTGGGCGCCCAGGCTGCTCTGTCACGGCATCCAGCGGCTGACGCTGCTCAGGGACACGCTCATCCTCTCGGGCGCGGGCGTGGGCGGCGGCTCGCTGGTCTACGCCAACACCTTGCTGGTGCCCCCGCCCGAGGCCTTCGCCAGCCCCGGCTGGCCGGCTGGCACGCGCTGGCGCGACGAGCTGATGCCGTTCTACGAGCTCGCGAAGCGGATGCTCGGCGTGACCCCGAACCCGAAGCTCTGGCCGGCCGACCGGCAACTCCGGCAGATCGCCGACGAGATGGGCCGAGGGGACAGTTTCCACGTCGCCAGCGTGGGCGTCCTCTTCGCGAGGGAGGGCGAGCAGGAGGGGCAGCGCCTGCCGGACCCGTTCTTCGGCGGCGAGGGCCCCGAGCGCGCCACGTGCGTCCACTGCGGCGGCTGCATGGTGGGCTGCCGCTTCGGCGCCAAGAACACGCTCGACCTCAACTACCTTTATCTGGCCGAGAAGAAGGGCTGTACCATCCAGCCCGAGACGCTGGTCACCGCCATCGACGCGCTCCCGGGCGGCGGCTACGAGCTCACCCTGGAGCGCTCCACCGCGCTGCTCAGGAAGCGCCGCCGCACGCTCCGGGCGCGCGCGGTGGTGCTCAGCGCCGGCGTGCTGGGCACGGTGAAGCTCCTGTTGAAGGCGAGGGCCGAGGGCCGGTTACCCCATCTCTCCCCGCAGCTCGGCCATCACGTGCGCACCAACAGCGAGGTCATCCTCGGGGTGACGGCCAGCGACGATCGGGTCGACTACTCGCGTGGTATTGCGATCACGAGCGGCATCTACCCCGACGCGCGCACGCACATCGAGCCGGTGCGTTACCCGGCCGGCTCCGACGTGATGGGCGCGCTGGGCACGGTGCTCACCGACGACGCGCCAGGCCTGCCGCGCTGGCTGCGCTGGCTGGGGCGGCGGCTGCTCCACCCCATCGACTTCATCTCCGGGCTCCTGCCGTTCAAATTCGCCAGGCGCTCCACGATCCTCCTCGTGATGCAGACGCTGGACAATTACATGCAGCTTGTCTGGAAACGCGGCGGCATGACCACCCACAGGCCGCCCGACCAGCCAAAGCCGCCGGCGTACATCCCCGTCGCCAACGAGGTCGGCAAGCGGCTCGCTGTGTTGATGGACGGCACCCCGCGCAACGCGATCAACGAAGCGGTGCTCAACGTGCCGACCACGGCGCATATCCTTGGCGGCTGCGCCATCGCCGAGAGCCCCGAGCGCGGGGTGATCGACCAGCACAACCAGGTGTTCGGCCACGAGGGCCTCTATGTGGTCGACGGCTCGATGGTGCCGTCGAACCTGGGCGTGAACCCGTCGCTCACCATCACCGCGATGGCCGAACGGGCGATGAGCAAGATGCCCCCGAGGCGCGACAACCCTACCTTCTCCGGGTCCGCGGTGCTTCACCCCGAGGACGAACAGGCGTGAGTTGAAATGGCTCATCGCGAGCGTCGTCGCGCTCGCCGCAGCGATGGCCAGCGGTGAGAGGGGAAGCCATCACGGCAGCTCCGCGAGCGGGCCCTTCCTGTACGCCTTGTCGTTTCCGAAGTGCTCGTCTTCGTAGCCGAATGCGCGCAGGATCGATGTGTAGACGTTGTGCATCGAGGCGTCGGTCTCGTACTCGGACTGGGTGGGATCCGCGCTCGCGCGCTTGTTGTAGTTGACGTGGCGGCCGCCCGCCCACCTGCCGCCTGCCTTGCCGGCGAGCAGGACGGGGATATCGCGGGGCGAGTGCCCGCCGCCGCACCCGAACTCGCTCGTGAAGAGCACGACGCTGTTGTCGAGCATCGTGCCGTCGCCCTCGGGGGTGCTCTTCAGCCCGTCGAGCAGGCGTGCGAAGAGCTCCATACGCCAGTTGCGGTTCGCGAGGATGGTCGCGCGCCAGTCCTCGAGCCTGTCGGGCTCCGCGCCGCTCGGGCCGACGTCGAGGGCGGCGTGGCCGAGGCTGTGGCCGAGGTCGGTGCTGTAGGGTTGGGGCAGCCAGCTCGTCAGGACGTCGGCGACCTGGAAGGTGGCCACGTGCGTGAGACCGCACCGGAACGCATGCAGGAGGACGTCGACCAGCAGGGGAGCGGCCTCCTCGATTCCCCCTCCCGTGTAGGATCCGTATCCCTGGTACACGGGCGCTCCGCCGACGTCCGGCTTCGTGCAGGCCGCCAGGTTGGAGATGCCCTCGAGCTTCTTCTCCAGGCTCCGGATGTGCTCGGCATGCGCGTCGAGCAGGTGCCTGTCGGCTGCGCTCACGCGCCCCTTCAGGGCCGCGAGGTGCTCGCTCACGCCGTCGAGGACGCTCTTCCGGTGGGCGCGGAGCCGGAGCTGTTCGGGCGTCGGACCTGACGCGGTCTCCGTGACATCCTGGAAGAGCCGGTCGAAGGCGCTCGTCGGGTCCTTCTCGCTGGACACCTGCTCGCCCGCCGCGTTGTACAGCGGCTCTCCGTAGTTGTGTCCGTCGACCATGAGATCGATCGACGAGAACGGCGCCGGGCTGTCGCCGGCGAGCCGCTGCGCGATCACCTGATCGATCGATGGGCCGAGCGCCCTGGCGTCGTCGCCTCCCGAGGTCGTAGCGGCGCAGGTGAGCACGGTCGCGTTGGAGCAGCCGTGGTGCCCGCCGTAGTCTCCCTGGAGCATCCCAGCGGCGTCGTCGACGCCGCGGAGCAGGGTGAGGTCGCCCTTGTGGGCCTCGAGCGGCGCCATCTCTTCGCCGAGAACCTCGAGCGCCGACCCCTCGTCGCCGGGCGCCCAGAGGTCGAGCATGCTCCAGGCGCCCGGCTTCCATGGATCCCCCTTCTCCCCGGAGGAGTGGCGAGACGTGATCGTGCCCCCGTGACTGAAGAACACGATGAACCGCCTGGCCCTGCCATTCGCGGCCCAGACGTCCCCATGGGTTGCCTCGAGGAACGGCAGGGCGATGCACAGACCGGTCGCGGTACGGAGGAAATTCCTTCGGCTGAAAGCGGCGCGGCTCATGGGTTCACTCCTCGATCTGGCGCAGGTGCAAGAAGGCATTGCTTGTCGTGAGGGAGAGGATGAGATCACGCATGCTGCCGCCGCTCTCGGGCGTCGGCGTGGCCGCCTCGATCGACGCGAGATCCTGGTCGATCGGGACGCGCCGGAGCGCCGTCTGGAAGAAGCGCTTCGTGAGGCAAGCGCGCGCCGCGGGGCTCGCCGCGAGGGCCGCCGACATCCCGACGCCGCCGTCGACCTCCACGCCATCGTTGTCTGGAGGGAGCGCAGGGAGGCTGCCGCGTGCGTCGATGTCGAGCATGGTGGGTGCCTGCGCGTCCCCGCCCGCCTCCTGCGGCTGCCATCGCCCGAACGCGTCGTAATGTTCGAATGCGAAGCCAATCGGGTTGATGAGCCTGTGGCAGCTCGCGCAGGCGCCGCTCGACGTCTTGGCCTCGACGTCCTGGCGGATCGTCCTGTGCACCACCTCGCCGTTCTCCTCGACGGCTCCGCCCTTGACCGGCACGTCGCTCGCGTTGGGGGGCGGCGGGCCGAGGGGGCGGCAGAGCACCTGCTCCAGGATGTACGCGCCGCGGCGGATCGGCGATTTGACCTCGAGGCTGCCGAACACGCTCAGGAAGGCCGCCCGCGTGAAGATCCCCGCGCGCTGATCGCGGGGGAGGGAGACCCACGAGAACGTGCGCTCGTCGGCGGGGCCCTCCACCCCGTAGAGCGCGGCGAGGGGCCCGTTCACATAGGCGTCCGTCGTCGTGAGCAACGTCTCGAACCTGCCGTCCCCCTCGAAGAGCACGCGCTCCGCGAGGGCCTCGAGCTCGGTGCGCATGGCAGCGCGCAGCGCGGGTGAATCCTCGGGATAGATCTCGGGGCTCTTCGGCGCGCTCTCGAGCGAGGCGTGCTTGTTCGTGCCATTGAGCTCCAGCCAATCGGCGAAGAAGCGCCTCGCCGTGGCGCGGGCGCGGTCGTTCGAGAGGAGCCGCTCCGCCTGCGCGCGCACGCCCTCCGCCGTGTCGAGCGCGCCGGACTCCGCTGCGTCGAGCAGCGCGTCGTCCGGCGTCGTGTTCCAGAGGAAATACGACAGGCGCGACGCCCGCTCCCAGCCCGTGAGTCGACGGACGCCGGAGGCGAGCGGCTCGCTCCCGTCGCCGTCGCGGCCGAGCTCGACGAAGTAATAGACGTTGGGCGACTGGATCATGGTCTCGAGCACGACGAGGAGGGCGTCCTCGAACGACTGCTCCTTCCGCGCCCGGGTGTACTGGCCCTTGAGCATCGCGACCTCGGCCTCGTCGAGCGTGCGCCGGAAGGCGCGGCGCCCGAACGTCCGCACGAAGCTGTCCACGCACGCCTCGTCGTCCGCGCCGCTCGTGTCGCACGGGAACACCGGTGTCCCCCACGACGCGCGCCGCGCGACGATCGCCTCCGCCGCGGCATTGAGCTTGTCCACGGCGAGGAGCGAGGCGGCCTCTCCCGCGTCCGGGTCGAGGTCGAGCTCGAGCCCCGGATCGCCGAACAGGTCGCGCATCGAGCTCGTGAACTGCTCCGGTGTCATCCGGCGCATCCCCGCCGGAGCGACGTCGACCAGCCCGCTCGCGCTCGGCGACCCGCCGCGGTCGCCTCCGCGGTCGCCTCCGAGGTCGCCGACGCAGCCCGAGAGCAGGTGGGGTGCCGCGAGGACAATCGCGCCGGCGAGCGCCGCCGCGCGCCGCCCTGGCGCGGTGAATCTATCGAGAACGTCGAGGGGTTTCACGCCGCCAGGCTTCGTTCGCTTCATGGCATCAGTCCTCGCGCGGTCGCTGAACACAGCGGGCTGGATCGCAGGGGCCTCTACTCGATTCTCCCGGGAATTATCGAGCCGCGCTGTGCTGTGTGTTCGCCTTCCGCCGGGGATCGGCATCGAGCGATCGCCGAACCGGGGCTTCCAACCATCGTGGAGATTTAACGAACTCCTCGGTGGGATCCAGCTCAAAGGATGCATGGTGACCATGCACCCTGTGCACATCTTACGTCATCGACTCGAATGACGCGAGGGGCCGTTGATTGAAGAGAGCCGTCAGGACCCCAAAAACCCAAGAGGAGCCATAAAAATCCCTTCTTGGCGTCCTTGGCGGCTCAATTTCTTCTCACAGGAGCGCCGTTATCATCGAGGGTTCGATGGTTGAAGATGTGTCGATGTAAGGAACGCGCCATCAGCAAGCCTTTTGCGAAAGCGACATCTGGCGCGCGTCTGGGTTACATCCTGCTACCTGGGGGGCGGAAGATGCGACCACAGCAATGTCTGGGCGCATGACAAAGTGGATCGGCGTGTCATCTTGCCTCACCGAGGCGAGAAGGCCTCGCAATCTGTAAAATTACAGTGGAGCTTTTATGGCCCATATCGTGGAGAATTCTGTGAGGGTTCGAGCTTGCGTGACCGGATTGCTCCTCGCCGCCGGTTGCACCGGCGAGCTTGGCGGGACGACGTATGGTGGCGGCGGTCCGGCGCCGCTCCCTCCGCCCGTCGTGAACATTCCGCCGATTCACATCGATTGCAGCCACGTCGGAAGCGGCAAGGATTACCAGGTCGGCCCTGGCAAGGAATTCGAGGCGATCGGCGACGTCCCGCTTGAATCGCTCGTCGCCGGCGACACGGTGCGCGTCTTCTGGCGTGCCGAGGGGTACCACGAGAAGATCATGCTCGGGGGCCAGGGGACGGCCGAGCAGCCGATCCGGCTCTGTGGCGTCCCGGGGCCGAACGGCGAGCTGCCGGTGATCGACGGTCAGGACGCGACCACCCGGCCCGAGCTCGATTTCCCCTTCGACGGCCACCAGGTGCGGGGGCTCATCATCGTCGGGCACAAGCACGACGACGACTACGAGCTCGAGCCCACCCACATCACGATCGAGGGGCTCGAGATCAAGAACGCAGCGCCTCCCCACCGCTTCACCGACAAGGCGGGGTCAGGGGCGGACTACGCGGGCAACGCGGCCGGCGTCTTCGTGGAGCGCGGCGATCACGTGACCATCCGCGCCTGCGAGGTGCACGAGAACGCCAATGGCCTCTTCATCGGCACGGCCGGCGGGGATATCCTGACCACGAACGTGCTCATCGAATCCAACTACATCCACGACAACGGCATGGATGATTACAACGAGCACAACGTCTACAACGAGGCCTCGAACGTCATCTACCAGTTCAACCGCTTCGGCCCCACGCGCGGCGGCCACGGCAACAACATCAAGGAGCGCTCGGCCGGCGTCGTCATCCGGTACAACTGGATCGAGGACGGCGCCCACCTGATCGACCTCGTCGACGCGCAGGAGGCGACCGACTCGGTCGCATCGCCGTCGTTCCACGAGACGTTCATTTACGGCAACGTGCTCCTGCGCAACGGCTACGGCCCGTCGATGATCCACTATGGCGGGGACAGCGGGCAGACCGAGTACTACAGGAAGGGCACGCTCCACTTCTTCGCCAACACCGTCTTCGTCAAGAACGACAACTACGAGGACTACAATCGCTCGGCGATGTTCGAGGCCTCGACCAACGACGAGCAGATCGACGCCCGCAACAACGTGTTCGCCAGCAGCCTCGAGCCGACCGAGCTCCGCGCGGTCACCTTCCTAGGGGATCGCGACGGCGTGGCCGCCGGGGCCCTCACCCTGTCCGGGAACTGGGTGACGAACGGGTGGCTGCCGTTCGATCCTATCCGGGAGGTGGTGAAGGTGGTCGGGCAGGTGGACGGCCTGGACGACTCGATCTTCGGCGTCGATCCGGCGTTCGCGTCGGCGGCAGACCACGATTTCATGCCGGCCGCGAGCGCGCCGCTCATCGGCGCTGGCGCCTCGCTCGACGGCCTCCCGCCGGTCGAGCATCAGTACACGCCGCACCAGCAGGCCAGGGCGCGCAACGACGGCGCGAGCCTCACGATCGGCGCGTTCGGGCGGTAGCCCGCGCCGTACAGCCCCGCGCGGCGAGGCTCACTCCACAGCCCGCGGGTCACCTCACACAACCCAGGTCGGCTCGCCCGTGAGGGATCGCGCCTTGCAGAGGGCGGCGCATGCGCTCGATCGGATGCGCCTTGCCCCGTGCAAGGCGCAAAGGATGCGTGTCCTCGGCACTCTTTGCCGGAGAGATTGCGGTGATCCTGTCGCTCGTGAGCTTGCTCGTGGGGTGCGGCGCGGAAGAGCCGCCGCCGGACCTCCGGCAGCCGGCGGGCTGGGACGACGCGCTGCGGCTGCCGGATGCCGAGGATCACGACCCCGCGCCCGATGTGGTCGAGGTGCACCTCGAGGCCAAGGTGGCTGAGATCGAGGTGGTCCCAGGGCTCACGACCGAGGTCTGGACCTACAACGGGATGCTCCCCGGTCCGACGATCCGCGCGAAGAAGGGCGACCGCGTGGTGGTGAAGTTCGAGAACCACCTTCCCGAGGCGACGACGGTCCACTGGCATGGCCTGCGCGTGCCGGCGGCCATGGATGGGACGCAGCACGTGCAGAAGCCCATCGAGCCGGGCGAGGGCTTCGAGTACTCCTTTACCGTGCCGGACGCCGGCACGTTCTGGTACCACCCGCACCTTCGCTCGAGCGCCCAGGTCGGCGCGGGCCTCTACGGCGCGTTCGTTGTCGAGGATGCCGCAGAGGAGGCGCCGCTCGGCGATGAGCTGCTGCTCGTGATGAGCGACATCACCATCGAGGAGGACGGCTCGCTCGCCGCCGCCGACGAGAGCGGATGGTTCGGCGATTACTTCGGGCGCGAGGGCGCGACGGTCCTGGTCAACGGGAAGATCCTGCCGACGGTCGAGGCGCGGGAGGGGGTTCCGCAGCGCTGGCGGGTGGTCAACGCCGCGCGCAGCCGCTACTTCCGCTTCGCCGTGCCGGGCCAGCCGCTCGTGCTCATCGGTGGAGACGGGGGCCTCTCGGAGAGCCCGCTACAAGTGGACGAGGTGACGCTCGCCCCGGGGGAGCGCGCCGAGCTCACCATGCTGCCCGTCGAGGGCGAGCCGGTGGTGATCCCGCTCCTCGACGCGAATCGATTCCACCTGCCGAGCGAAGAGAAGCCCAAGGACCTCATGCGTCTCGATCTGGTCGACGAGCCTCCGGGGCGCGGCGCACGGCCGCTTCCCGAGCGTCTGGCCGAGATCGCCTCGATCGACACCGCGGGCGCGCAACGACAGGCGGTGGAGTTCATGGAGCAGGGCGATGCCGACGGAGCGGTGCTCGGCATCAACGGCCAGACGGACGGCTCTCTCATGTTGTCTGCCAAGACGAACACGGTCGAGATCTGGACGCTGACGAACACCACCAACTACGATCACCCGTTCCACCTGCACGGGTTCTTCTTTCAGGTGCTCGACATCGACGGCGCCGAGCCGCCCGTGCGCGCATGGCGCGATACCGTCAACCTCGTGCCTGGAGAGACCGTGCGGATCGCCATCCCGTTCGACGACCGCGCTGGCATGTGGATGTTCCACTGTCACATCCTCGACCACGCGGATCTGGGGATGATGGCGATGCTCCACCTGATGCCGTGAACGGTCCCTTCGATCAGGTACGAGGGCTGCCGGGCGTCAGACCCACGCCTGCGTCGTGGGATCCCAGCGCTTCCAGGCGCCGTCGTCGTCCGTGTAGAGCTCGCTCTTCCCGGGGAGGGTGCGGAAGCGCTTGCTGCTGATCTTCAGATCACCGATCCTTCCCGAGTAGTCGGTCTGCGCTTCGGCGGCCTTGATGCTCCGCATGTCGGCGACGAGCTCTTGCCCGCTCGCCTCGACCACCACATAGCCGTGGGCGTTGCTGTTGGCGTGGGCGAGGTGCGGGTTGATCTTCGTCTCAGGCGACGTGAGCAGCGTGTCGATGCTGAGGGCGAGCGCCGCGGCGCCCGGGAGCCCGCGCAGCGTTGGATCGCCCGAGACCTGGCTCGTCAGGATCTCGCGGAAGGACGCCGAGGAGACGGCGCCGCCCACGAGCTCGACGATCTTCTTCGTGGGATCGCCTCTCAGTCCGGGCGTACCAGCGTAAAAGGCGTGGACGTCGCCGGTGATCGCCACGACGCCCCCCAGCTCGACGAGCTTCTCGAGCAGCTCATCCCGCTTGTTGTGGAAGCCGTCCCAGGCGTCGGTGGTCGTGTAGAAGCTGCGCTTGAACTGGGCGGGGAGGGAATAGGGGCTGAGATCGACGGCGAGCTGGACGAGGCAGAACTCGTTGCCCCAGACCTTCCAGGTCGCCTTCGACCCTGCCATGGTGTCGAGGAACCAGGCCTCCTGCTCGGCGCCCATCATGTCCTCGCTCGCGCCCTGCGTCTCCTTGTAGCGGATGGCAGCGTAGATATCGAAGGTGTCCTTGGCCGTGAAGTAGCGGGAGCCGATGATGCCGTACGCGTTGATCTTGCCGAAATCCACGTAGGCGATGCCCCGCTCCAGGCCCGCTTCGGCGGCGTCGATGAGCGGGATCTGCATGTCCGCCGGCAGGTCCTTGTTCGCGGCGGTGACGATCTCGTTGATGAAGGCGACGCTGATGTTCCCCGTCACCTCGGCGGGGTCGTAACCCACGGTCTCCGCGGCCCCGGTGAGGACCGGCGCATAGATGCCGTCGCCGTAAGTCTCCACGTCCACGTAGGGCAGGGCGGCCGCGGGGACCTCCCCGAGCTCGGCCACGAGCGTCGGCTGATCGAGCGCGACCCTGCCGGGGAAAGCGTCCTCGGGGATGAGGTGATCCGGCCGGTAGCTGCGCAGATCGGTCATCACCAGGTGGACGTGCTGGCCGAACACGAAGTCGCGGTAGATGTGGAATTCGTCCGGGAGCGAGGCTTCCGGGTCGAGCTCGACGTCGTCGCCGTAATCGACGGGCTGGTACTCGAACCAGGCCTGGTTCGCGGCCTTGCGCCGGTCCGCGTCGGTCTCGTCCTGCCGGCCGTCGAAATAGGTGGCCGTGGCGCCGAAGCAGTCGTTCGAGAACTCGTGGTCGTCCCACGTGGCGATCATCGGGAAGCTCTCGTGGACCTTCTGGAGGTTCGCGTCGGAGCGGTATGTCCTGTAGAGCTCCCGGTAATTATCGAGCGATTTCGCCGCGTGGTAGGCGCCGTCGCCCTCACCGAGGGAGATGCTGCCGGCCACGTCGGTGAAGACGACGCGGCGCCCGGTCGTGCTCTGGAAGCTGGGATCGCCGTCCGTCTCGTAGATGTAATCGCCGAGGTGGACGAAGAAATCGAGCTCCTCCTGGGCGAGCGCCAGGTGGGTGTTGTAGTACCGCCCCACGTAATCCTGGCACGACACGTAGGCGAAGCGGACCTTGACGTCGGCGTCGTTGGCCGGGGCGGTCTTGGTGCGCCCCACGCGAGATGCGTAGCTCGTGCCGCCCTTCACGTAGATGAAGCGGTAGTAGTAGACGGTACCCGCCGCGAGGCCGCGGACCTTCACCTTCACGCAGTGATCGTGCCTCGCGAGCGCCTTCACGTTCGCCTGTCCGGCGTCGAGCGCCACCCGCTGCGCGAACCCGGCGTCGGTCGCGACCTCGACCTCGAGATCGAGATCATCCGCGCCGTCCTGCACGCGGGTCCAGAGGACGACGCTGCCGGGGCGCGGATCGCCGGAGGCGACCGACTGGGGGAAGTACTCGGAGCCGTCTGCGAGCTCGCGCTCGTTATCGAGATCGAGCGGGTTGATGGTCTCGGGGTTGTCGCCGCAGGCCGGAATGACCAGCGCGCCGGCGGTGACGAGCGTGGCTCGAAGGAAATCTCTGCGCTTCAGCATCGGGCGATCAGGGAATCCTGGAACTTTCGCCGGTGTCAATCTCCTCGTGGACCCCGCCGCTTCGCGCGCTGCCGGCCATCCCTGCAAAGCGCGGCGTCCGGTAAGTCGGGTAAGTGGGTGTGCTCACGCGTGGTCGAGTATGACCGAGCGTTGACGGACGTGGTCAAGCGTGGCCGAGCGTTGACGGACGTGGTCAAACGTGACCAAGCATGGTAGATAAGCTGTCGCGTGCTCGTGAGTCCTGTCCGAGGACCGCATTGGTCCTCAAGGGATAGATGAGCTAAGTTGAGCGTTTGTCATGCGGCGGCGGGGCACGACACGGGAGGGTGAGTCCGACATGAGGTCGGGGCACAGCATCCCTGACCGCCCTGGCGCGGAGCGTCGCGATTCGATCCCCCCGCCTCGATCCGGGCAGCCGTCCGGGCCCGGGCGTTCCGGCCCGTCCAGCGAGCGGTCGCCTGCTCCAAGGTCTGCTTCCTCGCGCAAAGTGCGGACCATCGACGTCCTCGTTCAGGGCGCGACCGTGGAGCTCTTCCACTTTTACGGCGTCGCCATAGCGCCTGCGGACAGCGGGGAGAGCCGCGACGAGGCGCTCGTTCACAGCGATCCTGCGAGCACGGTCGAGTTCTCGGCGCCCGGCTTCTCCGGCGTGCTCGCCTTGTCAGCGCACCCTGGCGTGTTTCGCGCGATGACGGGGCTGCCGCCCACGCTCGATAGCGTCGACGACTGGATGCGCGAGGTCGTCAATCAGCTCATGGGCAAGGTGAAGAGCCGCCTCGCGCGGTTCCAGATAGCGCTTCACGCCGAGCTGCCGCAGCTGCGCCGCGCGAGCGACGTGGCGCGCCGGTACCGGGGCAGCAAACAGCAGTTCTGCTATGCTTTCCGGACGTTGAAGGGCGAGGTGGTCGTCACGCTGGGCGGCGACTTCGACGAGAGCTCGCTGGTGTTCTCGAACTCGTCGCCGCTTCCGCTCGATGGAAAGGTGATCCTGTTCTGAGCACCCTTGCGCGGCACCCGCGCCGCGCAGTCTAGGGGCTACCGCCGCCGGTACCGCCGGCTCCGCCGCTGCCCGTGGCGCCGCCGCTGCCGCCGCTGCCGTTGGCGCCGCCGCTGCCGGCAGCGCCGCTGCCGCCGCTGCCGGTGGCGTCGCTACCGCCGCTGCCGTTGGCGCCGCCGCTGCCGGCAGCGCCGCTGCCGCCGCTGCCGGTGGCGTCGCTACCGCCGCTGCCCGTGGCGCCGCTGCTTGTGGCGTCGCTGCCACCGCTGCCGACGGCGCTGCCGCTGCTCGTGGCGCCGGGCGGCGGGAACGGTGCGAAGCACGCGTTTCCGATGACCTGCTGGCCCGGGTCGCAGGGGTCGGAATCCCAGCATCCCACGAGCATCGCCGCGGAGATCGCGCCGAGGGCGACGACCAGGGCGCCGCGACGGGCGGGCGGCATGATGCGAGACGGGTGAATGACCATCGTTCGTTCCTCTCTCCACGGACTCACGGCGGCAACACCTGGCCGTCGCGGATGCGCGCGATCACCTTGACGGTGGGGTTCACGTCGCTGGCAAGGATGTACCCGATACCGCCCGCCTCCTCGCCCACGGCGCGGAGCACGGCGTTCGGACTCGCCACCTTGCGCGGCGGCCGCTCGCCGCCGCGGATCTTCCTGTCGATCCAGTAGCGGGCGACGCCGTCGGGATCGAGGCCCAGCACCGCCATGTCGAAGCGCTTTCGCAGCGGGGAGTCCTCGGGGAGGTTCACCGGCATCACCGACCTTCCGGACCACTCCGTGCGCGTCGTCTGGAAGATCGGGCGGAGTGTGTCGCGGCTCGCAGCCCGCGCTGGGTTGGTCTGGTTGACTACAATGACGATCTCGTCCTCGACCGCGAAGGACGAGGCCGATGGGGTCATGCCGAGCAGGGCCAGGAGGAGCAGCAGGGAGTAACGCTTCATATTGCGTCGAACCTCTCTCAGAAGGCCAGGATCAGACGCGCGAGCGCGCTCGTGGTGTTGAAGTCCTCGATCTCCGGCACCCCCGGGGGCTGGTCGCGCAGGACGGTCATCGTCGTGCGCAGCACCTGGGTCCGAAGTGTGACGTCCGGGGTGATGTAGAAGTTCAAGCCGCCGCCCAGCTGGAACATGGTGTCGTGCCCGTAGAACGGCGCGTGCAGGGCGGCGCCGATGACGAACGGCTCCATGTTCAGGAAATCGAGCCGGTGCGCCGCCACGGCGTACGTGGAGGTCTTCCAGGCGTCCGGCGCGTAGACCCCGAATCCCCCCTGGCGCTTCCCTTCGTCGTAGACCACGCGGACGACCGCGGCCTCCGCGCGCAGGCGGGTGGTCCCGATGTCGAGCGAGACGTCGCCGGCCCCTGTGTACTCCTGGAACGACCACGTCGCATGGATGTCGGGGTTGAAATCTCCGATCTTGTAATCGGCGACCCAGTCGCGGGAGCTGCTCGCGATGAACGACGCCCCGAGCTTCAACGTCATCTTGCCGGGGTCCTCATAGCTGGCGTGCAGGCGGCCGCCGAACCCGCGGTTGTCGTCGAAGGCGAACGGCGCGTCCTCGTTGCGCCCGTTGCTCACGTACGCGTTGTACCCGAGCTCCCACGGGCCCGCGAACGTGCTGCCGTAGATCATGATCCCGGTCTGCCGCGTGGGAAACAGGCGTGATGTGATGAAATAGGGGATGGCGGCGGTGATGAGCACCGGGCTCCCGTGGTCGACGTTGTAGATGCCGATCGGGGTAAAGAACTGCCCGACACGCACCTTGAAGAGGTTGAAGCGCGTCCAGTCGATGTGGGCGCGCTCGATCGACACGAGCCCCCCATAGGTGATCGGCGAGCCCATCGCGATCGCTGTCGAGTCGAAGGTCCCGTATGGCTGCGTGGTCGTCCGGGCCACCACGCCGGGCGGCAGCATCGCCGCATCCACCGGGACCGGGGAGCCGCCGGGAGCGGTCGTGAACCGCAGCTCCCCGAGAAAGCGAAAGTGATCGGTCGGCTGCGCGTCGAGGTAAAGGTTCAAGTTCCCCACGACGAAGTTCGTGGCGTTCGCCTGCGGGAGGGCGGCCGCGAGGCCCGAGTTCTCCGGGACCCATGTGCGCTGGACGCCGACGTCGACGAACCCGTAGATCCGGAAGAGATCCTTGTTGTCGTCCTGCTCAGGCGGGGCGGCCTGCGCCTCCTCGACCGCCTCGAGGCGCTTCTCGAGCTCCGCCGAACGCTTCTCTGAAGCCGCGAGCCGCGCGGCAATCGCATCTTCTCCGGCGGCGGCAGGCGCGGCGGCGGCCGCTCCGGTGGCGGCGGGGGTCTCCGCGGCTGCGCCGGTGGCGGGCGCGGCGGCGGGCGCCCCGGTCGTGGCGGGCGCGGCCGTGGGCGCTCCGGTCGTGGCAGGCGCGGCGGCGGGCGCTCCGGTCGCGGCGGGCGCCGGGGCGACGCCGGCGCCAGGGCTCTGCGCATGCGCGAGAGATGCCGTGACGAGCACCGCTCCGATGGCTGCGCTCGAAGCGCGCGCGAGGCGCCGTGCTCGCGCTCGCCGCAGTGAACTCCGACCCATCATCATTGATTTCTCCCCGTTCGCAGAGCCTTCGTTGCGGCTCCAGCCGACGTCGCACGCGCTCTTGCGGACTCGCGAACTTCACGCGTAGCATACACAGCAACGAGGGCGGGGGGGAACTCGACGCGCTCCGTCACGCTCGCACCACAGCTGGGTGAGACATCACAACAGGAAAGAATGTGAATCAGGAGAGCACACATGGTGTGCGGGCGAACGTCGATGATGACTCCACGTGTGCACGCGTTGATTGTCGTTTGCATCATCAGCGTCGCGCGCAAGGCTCAGCTCGCCAGGTGCTCATGCTGAGAGCGCCGCGCGGGGGGAGAGGTGTTCGCGCGAGACCCCTCGTCACGAAGCACACGAGATGCGCGCGGGCGCCGCGCCGCGCGGGCCACGCCGGGGGGACGGGGGCATGCCGACAGTGCGTAGCGCTTCGATTCGACTGAAGCTGTGGTCGCTCGCCGGCGTCCCCGTCGCGGGGGCCCTGCTGCTGGCGGCGATGATCGTCGGCGACGCGCGGCAGCAGGCGGCGAGGGCGGCGGGGATAGGCTCGATCGAGGACCTCGCGCAGCTCTCCTCGATCATGGCGCAGCCGCTGCACGCCCTGCAGAAGGAGCGGGCGTGGACCGCGCTGGTCGAGGGGCTGGAGGCCCGGCCGCCGGAGTCGACCGACGTCGAGGGCGAGCGGCGCGCCACGCCGCCGCTCAACCGCGCAGCGGAGCTCCTGCGCGCGGGCGGCCAGCTCCGGGACGCGCGGGCGGCGACCGACGAGAGCCTCGCTCACCTCGACGCGTTCCTGGCCGCGCGCGACCTCTCCGGGCTGCCGCCGCGGCTCGCCCGCGACCTCGCCGAGGCGCGCGCCAAGGTCGGCGAGCTCGGCGCGTTCCGGAGCCAGGCCGACGCGAAGACGGTGTCGCTCGACAGCGTGCTGAGGGTCTTCGGCGGCATCAACGTGAGCCTCATCCGGGCCAACGCCGGGCTCTCCGAGCTGAGCGACGAAGGCGAGCTCCTGCGCAGGATCCAGTCGATCGTCGCTGTTCACGAGTTCGCCGAGCGCGCCAGCCGCCAGCACGCGCTGCTCGCGCACGCCTTCGCGTCCACGCAGTTCGAGCCGGGCGCGTTCAAGACGCTCGTGACGCTGATGACGGAGGAGCAGCTCTATCACGAGGAGTTCATCGCCAACGCGTCGGAGCCGGCGCGGGCGCTCTACGACGCCGCCCGCTCCAACCCGCGCGTGCGTCGCGCCGACGAGCTGCGCGCCGCCGCGATCGCGTCGACGGACGAGGCGCTGGCGATCGATCACGACGCGTGGTTCGAGGCGCAGCAGGGGCGCGTCGACGGGCTCGCCGCGATCGAGCAGGAGGCGATCTCCGGGATGAGGCGCGCCGCGGCGACCCGGGTCGCGGACACGCAGAGGACGGTGCGCGACGGCGTCGCGGTCTCTGCGTTCGTGCTCCTCGTGTCGGTCGCGCTGGCGCTCGTCCTCGTGCGGGGGATCTCCCGATCGCTCGAGGTCCTCGGCGAGGCCGCGGCCCACGTCCGGCGGACGCGCGACTACACGACGCGCGCCCGCAAGACCGCCGACGACGAGTTCGGGGCGCTCACGGACGCCTTCAACGAGATGCTGGCGGGCATCCAGGCGCGCGACGAGGTCCTCGAGGGCCACCGGCAGAACCTCGAGGCCACGGTCGCGGAGCGGACCTCGGAGCTCGAGAAGCGCAACCGGGAGATGCGCCTCGTCCTCGACAACGTCGATCAGGCGCTCGTGACCATCCACCGGGACGGCACGATGGAGCCCGTGCACTCCGCCGCCTTCGAGCGCCTCTTCGGCGTACCGGCGCTCGATGAGCACTTCGCCGATCGCATCGCCGGCCACGATCCGCGGGTCCGCGCGTTCCTCAGGATGGGGTGGGAGGCCGCCTGCGACGACTTCCTCCCGCTCGAGGTCGTCCTCGACCAGCTCCCGAAGACCCTGCACCGCGAGGGCCGCTACCTCGCACTCGGCTTCAAGCCGATCCTCTCGGGAGAGGGCCAGTTCAGCGGGGCGCTGATGGTGATCACGGACGTCACGTCCACGATCGCCTCGGTGCGCGAGGCCGAGCAGCAGCACGAGTATATCCAGGTGTTCGAGCGGGCCGTGAAGGATCGGCTCGGCCTCGTCGGCTTCGTCAACGACACGACCAAGCTCGTCGACGCGGTGAGCGCGCGGTCCAGCGGCGAGGTGGACGAGGTGATGCGCCTCGTGCACACGATCAAGGGGAACGCCGGGCTCTGGGACGTGACGAGCGTGGCGAGGGTGGCGCACGAGATCGAGAGCTTCGTCGTCGAGGAGCGCGCGTTGCCGTCCGACGAGCAGATCGACGCGCTGAGGGACGTGTGGCTCGCGTTCGTGGGGCGCGTGAGCGTCCTGCTCGCGTCGACGGCGCAGTCCACGCGCGCCGACGTCGGCCATGAAGAGGTCGATGCCTTGCTCGCGATGGTGCGCCAGCGCCGCGACCCCGCCGAGATCGAGCGGGCCGTCGCGGCCCTCCGCGACGAGCGGACCGAGGTGCGGTTCAGCCGGATGAAGGACCAGGCCGAGACGCTGGCGCGGAAGCTCGGCAAGCCGAAGCCCGAGGTGCGCATCGACGCCGGGGGCGTCCGGCTGCCCGCGTCGCGGTTCGCCGGGATGTGGCAGGCGCTGGGCCACGTCGTGCGCAACGTGATGGACCACGGGATCGAGCGGCCGGAGGCGCGCGAGGCGGCGGGCAAGCCGTCGAACGGCACGCTCACGCTCCGCTCGCGGACCACGGCGGACGAGATCGTCATCGAGATCGGCGACGACGGCGCGGGCATCGACTGGGAGCGCGTGCGCGAGAAGGCCGTGGCTGTCGGGCTCTCGGGCGCGACGCGGCGAGATCTCGAGGCCGCGCTGTTCGCGCCCGGCTTCAGCACGGCCGAGCAGGTCACGGACGTCTCCGGCCGCGGCGTCGGTCTTGGCGTCGCGCTCCACGAGTGCCGGCGGCTCGCGGGCCGGATAGAGCTCGACACCGAGCGTGGGCAGGGGACGACCTTCCGCTTCCGGTTCCCCCGGGATCAGGGCGACGCCGCGGGGGTGTCGCTCCCTGCCTCGCTGCCGCCTCCGAGCGGGCGGGGCTCGCTGGTACCTCCCCCTTCGCGGGGCGGATCGAGCCCGGGTATGGCGTCGGGGAGCGCGTGACACGGTGAGCACATCGACAATGCAGAGCGAGAGATCGAGGAGAGGGGAATGAACTCGGAGAGCTGGGACCGCATCCATGAGGAGCTCGCTTCGTCGTGCGTGCACCTGTTTCGCGACAACGGCGTCGACCTCCGTCGGCTGGACGACGCGGCGTCGGAGGCGACGCCGGGCAACGCGGTGGTTTCCTTCATCGGCTTCACGGGCGACCACCTGCGCGGGAGCCTGACCATCGTCGCGCCCGTGGCGCTCATCATGCGAAGCCACCCGCTGCGAGAGCAGCGCGAGATCGACGAAGACATGGTGTGCGACTGGGCGAGCGAGCTCGCCAACCAGCTCCTCGGCCGGGTGAAGAACCGCCTGCGCCACCTCGGGCTGGTCATCGTGCTCTCGACGCCGAGCGCCGCGATCGGCGAGCACCTGCGCGCGAGGGAGGAGCAGAGCGAGGGTTTCCGGCGGCTCCTGTTCGCCGCGGGGCCCGACCGGCTCGTCGTGCTCTTCGACGCGCTGGCGCCCGATAACGCGCTCGAGCTCGAGGAAGTGAACATGCCCGATCCGCAGCCCGAGGGCGAAGTGCTGCTGTTCTGAGCCGGATGGCCGTACACGCAAGAGGAGACACGTCACATGGCCAAGAAAATTCTTCTCGTCGAGGATTCGAGTACGGTCCGCCAGCAGGTCGGCATTCTCCTGTCGGGGGCCGGCTATGGCACGCTGGAAGCGGACAACGGCCGAGATGCGGTCGCCGCGGTCGCCACCCACAAGGATGAGCTGGCGATGATCATCGCGGACGTGAACATGCCCGTGATGAACGGCATCGAGATGATCCAGAGCCTGCGGGACAAGGGGCTCGCGTCGGGCGTTCCGATCCTGATGCTCACCACCGAGGGGCAGCCGGAGCTCATCGAGAAGGCCCGGAAGGCCGGCGCGAAGGGCTGGATCATCAAGCCGTTCAAGCCGGATCTCTTGCTCGCCGCGGTGAAGAAGCTCGCCGGCGAGCCCTGAAGCTGCGGCCGCGCGAGCCGCGGCCATCCTGGTGACCTCGGCCTGACCGAGGGGCGTCGCACTCCAGTACTACGGAAAATCGGCGCCTGCCGCCGGTGTTGGGCGGCTCTGCCCTGCGGCGCTGGAAAGCGCACGGTGGTTGCGGCGCAGCGCGGATCTGTGTGATCCTCTGTGCGGGAGGTCACCAAGGGCGCCCGATAGACAGACCTGGGCCACCTGCTTAGGTTGACCAGTCGACCCGTCGTTAGCCAGACGAGTGAAAACCGCTGAGGGACAATGGCAACGCCACAGGAAACAGAAGAGCGTCTCCGAACCTGGACGCTGGGGCAAGCAGAACGTGAGCGGCTGTGCCTTGGGCTGCTCGCGCTGGACGAGCGATTCTCGAACGTTCGACCACGCCGCCCGAAGGGTGGCCCCGATGGGGGACGCGACATCGAGGCCGTGCTCGACGGGTCTCACCTGGTCTGGGGAGGAGTCGGTTTTCGTAATAACGCCATTGACTCTCACGATGACAAGACCTGGGTCCGAGACAAGTTCCGCGCCGACGTGGATAAGGCCCTCGCTGAATGCGCCGATCTCTATGGCTTCGTGTTCTTCACCAACATCGACCTAACGCCGGCTGAGGTCGGAGACCTCGAGGCGTACGCGAGAAAGGCAAGGTTGAAATTTGTGGAGATTTTCTATCGCGAGCGGCTCCGCATAGGGCTCGACAGTCCCAAGGGCCTTGCCTACCGCTATCAGTACCTCCGCCTATCGATGTCGGATGCCGAGCAAGCAGCCTTCTTCGCCCAACTCGGTGGTCGGATTGAGGAACTGCTTACTGGTCGCTTTGATCAAGTCGATCAACAACTTGCGCGCATAGAGTTCTTGCACGAATGTGAGAAGCCTGTTCGGCACGTCGCTGGCGTTGTGACTCTAGATGGTGGATACTCACCGAGCGATCTAGGTCATTTTCGATTTCTGTTCATAGTGACAAAGGTGGGATCGGAAGACCCCGCGCCAACGCTCTATGTTGGAGGCCGAGACGCCTACCTGACAGTTCAAGGGCCGGAGGGGCCAATTTTGGCATTTGGAGATCACGTGCTGATCTGGTCGCAGGCGCCGGATGAGTTCGTCCAAGATACGCGTTTGGGGATGCAGGCCCGACAGCGAGACTTTGTGTCGTCGAGTCATATGTTCGGCAAGGGTCCGTTCAAGTATCTCAGGGACTTTGATGAGGGAACGATGATGCTTTGGGTCACGGCGCCACTATTCGAGCGACTTGAGTCTGTGGCTCTATATGTCAACGACTACAAAATCTTCGCTGCTGACAAGAGCGCCTTACGGTCTTGTGGTGCGCCGCCAGCTGAAGTTTGGAAGTGGCAGCCACCGCTGACGCCGGACGAGGAGGCTGTGCCGTGGGTGGAAGTCGGCATTCAAACAGAGAAGCCGGTGATCATGCGGCCGGACCTGAAACAAGTGCACACAATGTGGTCGTTGCCGTTTGCAGCCTACACGCCTGCGCGAAGCGAGTATCGAGAGTACACGCTTGAACCGGGGAAGCGCCGGCAGCAGTAGCAACGCGTAAAATGCTGGCTAAATTGATGTTGCAGCTGGCGAGCTTGTCGGTCGCGCCTCGCGCTCCCTCTAGCGCCCGCAGCTGAACGCCGGTAGGTTGGGCCGGAAGAACCTTGGTTCCACTGCGAGTAAGCGAGGCCACTCGATGACCTAGCACCAACGATGAGGCAGCCCTTGACCTCAGGGCTGCCTCACGTTGGTGCTAGGGTCAACATCGTCGGACCTCGTTTGCAGCGGGGTTCGGCCAAGATCCCCGGGCGCCGGCAAGCGTCGCGGGGGTCACTTACTCCCGGCGGAAGCCTACGGGCCGATCACGAGGTCACAACAGATATCAGCATTTCGGACACTGCATTTTCAGGTTCCGGACACGCGGTCTGGGAGACCGACTATTCCGGACACCACCCAAACGAGCGTGGAGCGCGAGGATCTTGTTCCGGCAGACGCCTTCACCCAACGCTTCGCGCAGCTCCTGTCACTCGGGTATACGTGGAACAACGTCAGCGCGGTGGGGTGCTGCGTGGTGCCCTGCTGGTAAGCGTCGAGGTGCCCACCTATACACGATCCGATATCAACGTCCCGACTATCGACGTTGCCGGTCCTCCGGCATTCGTTCGGTAGCGAGCAGGCTGGCGGCTTGACAATCTTATTCTGGTCCAGGACTCGCTATGATCGAGCCGCCCAACTCGCCGCTGCTGCTGACGTCGCACCGAGTCTCGCTGTGCTCGGCACGGCGCGGCGCAGCACAGCGTCACTCGTTGGACGGGCCGCTCGCGAGCGAAGTCCGCGTGGACGTTGACATGTGCGACGAAGTGTGCTGGTCTCCGTGGGCATGCCCGTGATCGGTGACCTCACAGTGACTGAGGTGCGAGCCTCCGGCGAGGATCTGCTTGTCGAGATCGCCGAAACGACGAGATTGTCTCCTCAAGCCGTCCGCCGACGTCTAGACGGTGCTCGAGGGAATGCACGGATTCGCAGTGTGTTCGTAGACGAATGGCCAGACCTCGCGGGCGAACTCGCTTGCGAGACCGTCGCTGGTGCCAAAGCGAAAAGACTGGATGACAAGATCGCGCGTGTGACGAGCCTCAGTGCTGGAATGGTCGCCTTCGTTCTCGAACATGCCTCCGCTCGCATGCGAATTCACAATGCGTTCGACTTTGCGTGGCCGGGAAAAGTCGAACGCGACGAGCGCGAGCGGTACCTTCGCGAGATTCTATCTGATCAGACCGTCGGCACGATTCGCCAGTACGATCTCTTTGCCGACCTAGCGGAGGCCTTTGCGCTCAACGAACACGACGTGCGCAACAGCCTAGCTGCGCATCGGGCCAACAAGCTACTTAAGAATATTGGCCTCGGTGGCGCTGAATGCAGCCCGGGCGAGGTTTATGTCCAGCAGTTGAGGTCTAACGAAGAGAGAATGCTCTCGTTGCTGCCAAAGGACGGCACCGCGCTTGGGAATGGCAGCCTCCGCGACATGCTTGGATGGGACGAAGATAAGTACTTTCTCGTACGTTCCAATTTACTTCAGAAAGAATTGATCTGGCTAGGGAAAGGTCGCGGGGGAAGTGTTATGCTTGCCTCCGGGGGGATGGAGTCACGTCAGGGAGAGCTCCTCGCACTCGTTCCCGGAGATGGCAGCCCTGTATCCAATGCGAGCCTGGTAAGTCAACTCGGATGGGAACAGCAGTTCTACGACGAGATTAAGAAGCAGCTTGTCGAAGAGGGCTTGCTTCAGGTGGGCAAGGGGCGCGGAGGATCTGTGTTTCGATCGCTCGTTTCGGCCACGCGCGGACCGAATGGTCGCAGCATGGTCTTGTCGACGCCCGCTGTCCACTTTTCGTCTTCTGCGAACACGAATCAGTTTCGGGAACACGGAGCCACCATGCCCAACGCGATCGATGTCTTCTTTTCGTACTCTCATAAGGACGAAGAACTTCGCGATCAACTTGCGACCCACCTAAAGCTTCTTGAGCGCACGGGCGTCATTCGCAGTTGGCACGATCGCAGGATTGGGGCGGGCCAAGAGTGGAAGGCTGCCATCGACAAGAACCTCGAGGCCGCACATGCAATCCTGCTTCTTGTGAGCGCGGATTTTCTCGCGTCGGACTACTGCTATGACGTCGAGATGAAGCGCGCGCTCGCACGGTACGACGCACGAGAGGCAATTGTGCTCCCGATCATCCTACGCGACTGCAATTGGAGCCGTGCACCTTTTGCTAAGTTGCAGGCCTTGCCTAAGGACGCCAAACCCGTGACGAGTTGGGCCAACCGTGACGAGGCGTGGACCAATGTGGCGGCCGGGATCGAGGCTGCCGCGGCTCGGTTCGCCGCCCCTTGATCCGTCCGCCGGAGGTTCTCGCCGCTCCGGTGGACTGCATGAGTCAAGGGGAGACTGACCCTCAGGACGGTGGCACGGCCGTACCGACAGAGCCAGCGCCCGGTGCTTCCAGGCCACCACCGATCACCACCTTCTCAAATGCCGCAATGGCCTTCGCTTCTACCGAGAGGGTCACCAACGAACCCGACGAAGATGTTGCCGCCGTGTCAGAGGAAGACGATGATTGGGACGATGCCGCGCTGCGTCCGATCCATCGTCTTTCAGACACCACGGTCGCGTTCTTGGACAGGTTCCGTGACGCATTCCCCGGGGTCAGGGGCACGTTTCTGGCGAAGAATGCCGACGAAGGCATTAGCAGGCTTGCGGTGCTACTGAGGAGACCGCTCGGAACGGATGCGTTTTCTCCTTTCTGGTACCTCAACGTATCCGGCTCATTGCCGATCGACGAATTTCGTCGTGTGGATAAGGGGCACGTCCGGATCGACTCTGAGCTGTTCAATGTTCGCGCCGTGCACGCCTACACGTCTGAAGCATATTGGAGAAACTTTGTCTTGGTCGAGTGCGAGGCAGACCCTCCCATCGGACTCTACCCTGTGCCAGACCAGGACGAGATGCGCAACTATGTGAACGAATTTGGCTACTACTCCGAAGAGTATGGCGTCTCGGATAGTATGGTTGTAACTCGTGCTGAGCACGATGATGGTCGTGTTTTTCGGGACGGTAAGTCTATTCGCCTCAAGACCCGTCTCGAGGTTCGGTACCTCACGCCAGTTGCGTTTATTGTCTGTGCACAGGCATCGGCCCTCCACAATCCCGCACTCGATGCTGAGCGCAAAGAGCTGATCAAGCACGTGGCCGCGGGGACCGCCGCTATGGCCGACCTCGTTGAGTGGGCGCGCCAGCTCGGTAGATATGATCGCGGATAATCGTTCGGCACTATGTGAATGAGCTCTCCGCGACCTCGTGTCGATGCATGCCCTCGTCGGTGGACAACATGCCGCCCAACTCAGGCTTGGTTCCGACGAGCGGGGGCGCGCAGCGCCCCCGCTCGCGGCATAAGCCTGGTCGTTATCCGGACGAGAGTGAGCGACGGCGTCAGCCGCAGGTGCGCGCCCCCGAAGGAGGAAGATGTGGCGAGAGGACGAACGCAGCGAGCCGCGACCGTCGGCGTCGCCGAGCACGGTAACTCGGCGGTGCTCGTCACTGTCACGCCCGGCGGCGAGCTCCTCGATCGTCGGCTCATCGACCTCACCGATCGCGGTTTGCCGACGCACCTACATCACCACGAAGGGTCGTGGGCGGTGGGCCGTTACCTGAACATCCCGGGAGCGCGAGCGCTTTCGCTCGCTGACGCCCTGGCGCTCGCACGCGCGCGCCGCGCGAGAGCCTCGAGGCGCTGGCCGCGGCGGCGCCCGTGCCGATTGCGAGCATCGCGATCCGCGCGTGCCCCAAGCTTCCGCCTACGACCGAGGAGCGGATCGCTGACGATCGCGCGCAGACGGTCGCCGACTCCGTAATGTATCGCGAGGCCCTCGCGACCGCCGCCGAGGCGCGCGGCTGGTCCGTGCATTGGTATGACCGCGAGCGTGTGTTTCGCGATGCTGCAACGGTGCTCGGCCGCGAAGACGTAAACGCTTTTCTGTCCGCGATGGGTCGATCGATCGGGCTGCCTTGGCAAGCTAAACACAAGCTTGCGGCAGCTGCGGCGCTCGCGGCCACAGGGCATCGAGCGCTGCGGCCAACCGCCGGCTAGCATGCAGTTTCAGCGGACGGTGATACGGCCGAACAGGAGCTTGACACGAGCGATTTTATCGTATGGCCTGTCCTGCTCGGAGAGCCCATGAAGAAAGCGTGGAAAGATGCAGTCACCTTCATCACAGGCGGCGGCTCGGGGATCGGTCGAGCGCTCAGCCTGGAGCTCGCGCGGCGCGGCGCGCGAGTGACGGTGACGGACGTGAACGGCGACGCCGCTGCGAAGGTGGCGGCCGAGGCTGGAAACGGTGCTTCGTCGCGCGCGCTCGACGTGCGCGACGAAGCGGGCATGCGCGAGGCCATCGAGGACACCGCGGCCCGTGGCGGGCGCCTCGACTTGCTCATCAACAATGCGGGAATCGGCGTCGCCGGCGAGGCGCACGAGATCCCGCTCCCGCACTGGGACCGCGTCCTCGACATCAACGTGCGCGGCGTGCTGCACGGCATCGTCGTGGGCTACCCGATCATGGTGCGTCAGAAGAGCGGCCATATCCTCAACGTGGCCTCGCTCGCCGGCCTGGGTCCAGCACCGCTCTTCACGCCGTACGCGATGACCAAGCACGCCGTCGTCGGCCTCAGCACGAGCCTGCGAATCGAAGCGGCGGCATACGGCGTCCACGTCAGCGTGCTCTGCCCGGCCGCGGTGGAGACCCCGATCCTGGACTCCGAGAATCCCCGCGATTTGCCGGCGGTCCCGTGGGTTCCGAACGCGAGACGCCTGCTCGAGGCCCTTGCCGGCCCGCCTTACCCGGCCGACGCGCTTGCGCGCGAGGCGCTCGATGCCGCAGCCGACGACGTGCCCGTCATCGTGCTCCCCTCACGCGCACGCTTCCTCTGGCGCCTCGGAAGGATGTTCCCGGCGCTCGTCGAGAAGGGCGGCCGCGACGAGATCGCCAAAGAGCGAGCGACGCGAGGGTGAGCGTTCGAGCGTGGGGAGCGGCGCTTCACTTTTCGGCGCAGACGCTGAGCTCGCCGGTCGAAAGGCTCCTTCAGAACTTCAGCATGTTTGAAACGCTCCGCGATCCATGCACCGCGGATTGCCTCTGGGCACGCGGCGCGATAGGGGACGTGGGTGAACATCGCTCCTTGGATCGGGCTGGCGGCCGTCTGTCTCTTCGTGGCGTGCTCCGACGAATCGGGCGACACGCCTGACGATCAAGGCAGCACGACCGGCAGCAACACGACAGCAGCGTCGGTGGGCAACAGTGGCGCGGGAGGCGATGCGTCGCCCGCGGGCTCGACGTCCTCGGGCTCGACGTCCTCGGCTGGTTCTCCCGCTTCCGCGGGGAGCGGCGGGGAGCCGCAGGGCTCGGGCGGCGACGCGCAGGGCTCGGGCGGCGACGCGCAGGGCTCGGGCGGCGACGCGCAGGGCTCGGGCGGCGACGCGCAGGGCGGCGCCGGCGCCGGAGGCAGCGGCGCTGGAGGCAGCGGCGCTGGAGGCAGCGGCGCTGGAGGCAGCGGCGCTGGAGGCGCCGGGAGCCGCTGCGATCCGGAGGAGTCGCGCGCGAACAAGGCCCTCGTCGCGCAGGCCATCGATGCGCTGTTCGTCCAGAAGGACGTCTCGGCGATCGATCGCTATTGGGCCGATCCCTACCTCCAGCACAACCCGATCGCGACGAGCGGCGTTGCCACGCTCAAGAACCTGATGCGGGGAATCGTCACGTCGGGGTCGTTCAGCTACCAGCGCCTGCGCACGTTCGGCGAGTGCGATCTCGTGGTCGTGCAGGGCCGCTATTCGGGGACCGGCGTGATCTTCGACATGTTCCGCGTGAAAGACGACAGGATCATGGAGCACTGGGACTCCGACTCGAACCAGGCCTCGGCGACGGACGGCCCGAAGGACGTCGAGGACGAGGCGCTCACGGGGCAGAACCGCGCGCACGTGCTGAGCTTCATCGACGCCGTGCTCATCGGAGGGGCGCACGCGCGAGCGTCGGAGTTCCTCGGCGCGAGCTACGTCGAGCACCGCGACACCGACGCGAGCGGCCCCGCCGCGCTCGTCGAGTACATGAAGGACGAGGGCATCAGCTATGTCAAGGTGCACCACGTCATCGCCGACGGGAACTTCGTCTTCACCCTGTCGGAAGGGAAGCGCAACAACGCAGCCTATGGCTTCTACGATCTGTTCCGCGTCGAGGGCGGCGACATCGTCGAGCACTGGGACTCGCGGCGCTCCGTGCCCAACTCGACCATGAGCGGGCTCCCGATCTTCTAGACACCGATCACGTTGAGACCCGGAGAATTTTCACAGGGAGGAGGGGAGGCGGGGAGGAAGAAAAAAATGAATCTCTCCCTCTTGCCGTCTCTCGCTCCCCGCCTCCCCGCCTCCCTGTGAAATTCCCGATTTTTTTCTCGTGGTTTCAACCCGTTTGTCGCTTTAGCTCCACGTCTCACCGCGCTTTCGAGGCCCGACGAGCCTCTCGCTCGGCGCGGCCCCGCCTCCTCTCGCGGCCTGACGGCGACGCGCCAGCCGGGGCGGACGCAGCGGCTTTCAGTCCGCGCGGGGCAGGAACGCCCCATGGAAGGTCTGGGGCGACGCGTGGAGCAGGTGGACCCGCGCCGCTGGCCCATCGTCCAGGTGCGCAGCGTCCCAGACGTGGATCGCGCTCTTCCCGGCCTTCGCGTCGGTGACCAGGGCGAGCACGTGGCCGTCGCCCTCGGGAGCGCCGGGCGCGCGCGGCACGAAGACCGGCTCCGAGGGGCGCTCGTGGTGTGCGATGGGCGCCACGGTGATCGCGCCCGTGTCGACGTCGACGCGGGCGATGGCGTTTCCGTTCGGGTCGTCGGCCCGCCCCTTCGTGGCGAGGAAGACGACGCCGTGCCGCTCCCCCTCGACCCGGGCGTCGACGCGCGGGAACTCGCCGGCGACGCCGCCGAGGTCCTCCACGAGGAGCTGCTCGCGGCTCGCGCGCACGCGGTGGCGCACGAGGACGCCGCCCTCGACGGCGGCGAGCTCGGGCCGATCCGGGTCCTTGCCGATCGCGCCGAGCGTGGCGAGCGTGCGGTGGCGGACGAGGTCGACGACGAGGTCCTCGCCGTCGTCGTAGGCGTTCGCGAAATGCCACTGGAAGAACGCGTCGACGCCGAAGCGGCGCACGCGGGAGACGTCGTCGATGTCGACGACGATCACCTCCGTGCCCCGGCTGGGCTCGAAGCGCACCCAGGACTCGAAGCCTCCCCACTGGAGCATCGCGCGCCCCACCCGGATGATCGCGGGTGAGACGAAGAACACGAGGTGCCGGCGGGTGGCGCAGAAGTCATGGAGCATCACCGGCGCCGGGAGCGGCACCGCGCCGAGCGCGCGCGCGCGCCCGTCGTCGTCGACTGCGTAGAGGTCGAGCTGGGTCCTGCGCCCGTAGCGGACGCCGAAGTTGTAGCTCGTCTTCCTGGCGGTCACCCGGTGCGGGTGGGCCGAGAAGGTGGGACCCAGCACGCCGCCGAGATCGCTCTCGCCGAGCGTGTCGAGCGTCGCGGGATCGAGCTCCGTCGGCCTGCCGGACTCCACGAGAGCGAACAGCCGGCCGCCGGCGATGAAGGGGCTCGTATTCGCGACGTTCTTGCCCTTGCTCTTGCCCTGCAGCGCGTGGAGCACGCGCTTCGGCCAGGACAGGGTCGAGCCGTAGAGGCGCCGCCCGGCCGCGAGCTCCTCCACAAGGCCGCGGCTGCGCACGAGGCGGTGCGCGCCCTCCGCCCGGCCGCCCGACAGCCGCACCGCGAGCACCCCTCCGTCGGCCTCGAAAGAGTGCGGCACGCGGACGCCGAAGAGGGTCGCGCGGGCCGGGCCCACCCGAAAGAGCGTGCCCTCGAGGCCTTCAGGCAGCGTCCCCTCGACCGAGAGCGGCGTGAAGCCGTACTCGGCCTCGAGGTCGATCGGGTGATCGAAGGCGCGCGCTCCGCGAGCGGCGTCCGTGGAGGCGCCCCCCGCGCCGGCGAAGGCGGCGTCGAGGGCGGCGTCGAAGTCGGGGGCGGACAGGGCGATGGACATGGGACCTCCGGGGGGGCCGATGTGATCGGTGATCACATCGGGGTGCTGGTGATGTAATCATCGATCACATTGGCGCAAGCGGGATCCTGCGGAGCCGGGCCCTGGGCGTCCGGTTGCTCCCTGCGGACTCCGGCTGCGCGAGGTGCCCGATGCGGCCGTCTGTACGATGCGGAAGTCTACCCGATGCCGCCGCGGACCCGGGCAGCTGGCGCCCTGTCGCCGAATCTCCTCCTTGAACGCCGCCGTACGCCGCTCCTTGACGCCGCCGTACGCCACCCGGAAAGCGCGGCATGCCCCCGGGTCGAAAGCGCGACGAGGATCCGCCTGCGCAGAAGGCGCCAGCCACGAAGGCGCCCGCCAGGAAGTCGCTCGCCAAGAAGGCGCCCGCCAGGAAGTCGCCTGCCGAGCGGAGGGCATCGAAGCGGCCGGCGCGCGGCTACCATCATGGGGACCTCAAGCGGGCCCTCGTGGACGCGGGGCTCTCGCTCCTGGAGGAAGACGGGATCGACGCGGTCCGGGTGCGCGAGGCGGCGCGGCGGGTGGGCGTCTCTCCGGCAGCGCCCTTCCGTCACTTCCCCTCGCGGGAGGATTTCCTGCGCGCCGTCGCGCTCGCCGGGATCGAGCGGTTCGAGCTCGTCTCGGCGGCGGAGGTCGCGGCGGCGCCCACCCCGCTTCTGCGTTTCCGCGCGCTCGGGCTCGCCTCGGTCCGCTTTGCTCTCCAGCATCCTGCGCTGTTCGAGCTCCTGAACAGCCCTGCCTTGCGCGCCGATCCGGAGCACGCGCGCGCGCTGGTCGCCGCGGAGGATGAGGCGCGGTCCCGGCTTCAGGAGATGCTCGAGGAGGCGCGCGCGCAGGGCGAGCTGCGCCCGACCGACCCCATCGTCATCGAGGTCGCGGGCCGGGCGATCGTCTACGGGCTCGCGCGCATGTTCCTGGATGGCCATCTGCCGCGCGAGGGCGCGATGGAGCTCGCCGCGGCCGTCCTCGATGTGCTCGGCAAGGGGCTCGCGCAGGGGCCCCCTGATGCGTGAGCCGACCCGACCCGGGTTGGGGCAGCCGCGCCTCAACCCGGGTTGGGGCAGCACGCGCAGGGGCCCCCTGACGCGTGAGCCGACCCGACCCGGGTTGGGGCAGCCGCGCCTCAACCCGGGTTGGGGCAGCACCCGGATGCGTGAGCCGACCCGACCCGGGTTGGGGCAACCGCGCCTCAGCGCAGCTCGACCTCCGCCCCCGCGCTCGTGAGGCGCTCGGCTGCGGCCTGCGCCTCCATGCGGTTCAAGCCCTCCCGCAGCACGATCGGCGCCGATTCCACGAGCCTCCTCGCGTCGTCCAGGCCGAGCCCCCACAGCTCCCGGACCGCCTTGATCACCGCGATCCGCTCCCGGCCGAAGCTGCGCAGCACCACCGACGTGTCCTCGTCGTACCAGGGCGTCGGCGGGAGGGCCCCCATGGTGAAGCTCGGGGGCGCGGGTTCGGTCGCCGGTTGACCGAGCCGCTGCATGAGCTCGCTCGTGAGCTCGCCCAGCTCCTCGGCCGTGAGCCCCTCGATGTACGCGATGACCTGCTCGCGGGTGAGGCTCACGGCGCCTCCTCTGCCCGCCGCCGCCCCGCGAGCGCCTGGAGCGCCGCGAGGAGCCGCTCTTCCTGGTGGGTCCGCGTGGCGATCTCGCCGCCTTCGTCGCGCGCGAACCGCACGCAGAGCCGGCCGTCGGGGGGACGGCGAGCGAGCGCTGCCTCGGCCTCGGCGCGGGAGAGCTCGGACAGGTTCAGGACCCGCGTCTGGCAAGCGGCGCAGCTGCGCTCCCGGGCGTCGCCCGGCATGACGTTCCAGTCCTCATGGCAAGGCTCGGCGATCCGGAGCGCGCTGAGCTTCATGACGAGAGAACAGCGAGGCGTGGACGACACGTCAAGCGGGCTATCGCGGATCCTCGCGAGTTCGCCCCCGCCCGCTCCTCGCGCCGCGTGATCTCCCGGACGGACCTCGCGGGAGAGATGGGATGAGGCTCGCGCGACGAGACCGCGGCGCGCTCACCGCGGCGGCGGCGCGGGCGCTCGTCAGTGCAGCTTGTCCTTGGCCTCGGCGAGCTCCTCGTTGATCCGGTCCACGAACGCGTCGAGCGTCATCGGGCCCTTGCTCGCGGCGGCGGCGGCCTCGATGGCCTGCGATGCGAGCGAGGTGAGGCGTTCGACGTAGGCGAGCTGGCCCTCGAGCTTCTCGTAGTCCCCGTCGGCGAAGTACCCGCTGTCGTCCTTGACGTCGAGCTCGGGCGCATAGCGCTGCTTGACGTACCGCAGGATGGCGCACACGGCGACGTGCACCTTGGGGCCGGCGAACTGCGTCTTCGTCCAGTTGTAGCGGCTCCCCTCCTTGAAGAACTCGACCCCCGGCGCCTCTGGCAGGCTGGGGACGCTGACGCGCGGCCCTCCGCCGCGCCCCGCCTTCTCCTGCGACGCGCGGCTGAGGTTGCGCGTGATGGCCGCGGACTCCGCCAGCGCCTGACGCATCATGTCCGCCATCTTCGAGTCGCTGAGCAGCGCGTGGTACGTGTGGTTGATGAAGGTGCCTTCAGCGTCGAAGTGGAAATGGAGAGGCTCGCATTCGCGGTGAGGATAGAGCGTGATCCCCTCGAGACCCGAGCAGGTCACGCGCCGATCGGCGATGAGCTCCTTCATGGTCTTGCTGGGCCAGCCGGCGGCCGCGGCCTTGGCGGCGAGATCCGCGACGAGCTCGGGGACGACGGTCGGGTCGCGGAGCTTGCCCGAGTACGCGATGGAGATGCCCATGGTGCCTCCTGAACGATCTCCCCTTACTCCAGCGCGGTCGTCGTGGCCAGCGCGCGCCGGGGAGGGCGCCCTCAGCTGCGGCGACAATGACAGTGAAAGAGCCGCCGGAGCTCCCTCGCTCCGGCGGCTCTCGGCCGCCTGGGATCGCGTGACCCTCGACGCCTGACCGCGAGGCCTGCGGCTCGGCGTGTCCTTCACGTCTAGAGCGGATGTCCGCGCCCCGCTCCTCGCCGGGCTACTGGCAGGCTGTCGCGCCGAAGCAGACCGCCGGATCTTCCGCGAAGCGACGGAAGTTGTCCGCCTCCGGGTGGCCCGGGAAGGGAACGTAGTAGTAGACGGCCTTGTTGTCGAAGTCGCTGCCGTCGTAGTAGGTCTGCCACGTCAGCGCGTAAGCGACGCCGGCGCTCTTGGCGAGATCGAGGAGGTGGGTGTTGTACCAGTCCTCGGTGAGCGCGCCCTGCCCCGCGTCCGGAAACAGGCTCGTTACCTCGGCGGAAGAGAGCGCGACTGCGCCCGCCGAGCTGAGGCCGTAGTTGGCCAGGAAGTCCGTCCGCAGGCTCTGATCGAACAGGGTGTCGTGCCACTTGCTCACGTGGTCTGCCGGGTAGAGCGTGAGCGACGCGCCCGCCGCGAGCTTGCTGACCCGGTGGAGGAGGTGCAGCCGGTAGGTGCCCGTCTCGGTGAGCGCGTGAGGCTTGCCCTTGGCCGCGCCGATCGCCGCGACGGCGCTCGCCATCGCCTTCATGTCCTCGAGATCTGCCGAGGACGCCGCGCGCTCGTACGGGTAATAGAGATCGATGCCGAGGATATCGATGAGGTCGTCGCCAGGGTACGCCTCGAGGTAGTACTCCTCCAGCAGGGCGGACGGCGGCTGGCTGTCGTCCTCGAGCGCCGCGATCGCCTCCTGGGGCGGGCTCTCGTACGCCGCGCCCAGCTCGGTGAGCTCCCCGAGGAGGCGGGCCCGGAGCATGTCACGAGAGAGGCTCTCTGGATCCCTGACCTTCGCCTCGGCGGGCGTCACCGAGCTGTCGCTCAGCTTGCGCACCTTGTCCGTCGAGTACGCGAAGATCACGTTCTCCATCCCCGGCTCGCTCCGGATGGCCTCGGCGAACGTGCGGTACGCGGCGCTGTAGGCGGCGGGGCCGGTGACGGCTTGATCGTCGTCGAGCAGGGCCTGGCAGTTCCAGTAGGGCTGACCCCACCAGAACCATCCGCCGGTGTGCTCGTGGAACGGACGGAGGACGATCGGCTTGCCGTCGAGCCCGTGCTCGCGGAAGAACTGGGCCACGTACTTCGCGTGGGCGACGAGCCAGTCGCGCGCCGAGATCCCGGCGTGGGTCCCCTGCTCGATCGGCACATCGTTGGCGATCTTGCAGATGCACTTCAAGTTCTCCGGGATGTCCGCGCTGGAGCCGAGGGAGCGCGAATAGTACGTCTCGGCGTAGAACGGGGTGCCTCCGCCCTGGGCGTGAATCGGGACGCTCTGGCCGTCGACCGAGAGGGTGGCGAGCGGCGTCTCGATGGCGTCCGCGAAGTCCGAGGTGCTGATGTCGTAGTTGCACGGGGGTGTGTGCCAGTCGAAGGCCACCATCCCGCCCGGCTGCTCCAGCATGTACGCCGCGGCGGCCGCGGTGACGTCGCGGCGATTCCAGGGGACCGGATCGAAGACCATCGCGTCGAGCGAGATGCCGAGCAACCCGGGGTTCTCTCCCACGGTGGAGCCGGCGTCCGACGACCAGCCCCGCTCGCCGCGGCTGGCGGCGCCCGCCATGCTCGAGAACCAGTCGTTGGTCGACACGAACTGCTTGGTGCCCGGATCGTAGAGCCCCCACGTGATGGCGTTCTCGTAACCGAACCGGAACTTGCCGGCTCGAGACGACGTCCAGAGGTCCTCGAGGAGGTCACCCCTCGGCGTGTCCGGAAACTCCGGTGTGTCGTCCGGCGTGCCTGTCGAGGTGCTCGACGACGCGCCTCCGGACGCGCTCGACGACCCGCCCCCCGAGGCGCTCGACGATGTATTTCCGGAGGTGCTTGACGACCCGCCCCCCGAGCCTTCCGGCGGCGTGTCGTCGCTCGACGACCCGCATGCGGCCGTCAAGCACAGGAGGAATGCGGCATAGAAGCGTGGGCTGAGCTGGATGAGATTCATGGGTTCTTCCCTGCGAACGGTGGCAATGACGGGGCGAAATAAAACGTGTTAATCGGTTCAGTGTCAACAGCCACGTGCTGGGCACGCCGCCGCCGCCGGTTTCGTGCTGGTTTCGTCGCGCGCGTGCGTTTGCCATGATGCCGCGGCGCGTCGCAGCCGGCGCTCGCCGAGGCGCTGCGGGCGCGTGGCCTGCAGGCCCGGCGCTGTATTAACCGGTTCATAGATTCATGGGTCACCGTCAGGGAGCGCGCTTGTGCGCGCGGCCTCGGCGAGGACGCCAAACAATCGGGGAAACAGGGCGGCTGAGCGTCACGGCGGCGCAAACGCATCTCTCCAGGCGGCCTTGACGTCATGGAGGTGTCTCTGCTGATCCGGCGCGACGTCCCGCCGCGGAGGTAGAACTTTCTGCTCCCATGTCCCCATCCACGTTCTTCTACCGAGACGATGCGCGCATTCAGCCGCCGGCATGACGATCTCCGCGCGTCGCGGATGTCACAGATACTGAGGACGATGGTGTACGACTTGGACGATCGGGTGGTGTGGTGATGATGTCATGGTGGTTGTCCTGCTCGGCGCGCCCGGCCGCTTGAGGCGATCGGCGCACATGCCAGCTCGCGAACAGCGTGGTAGTCTGCTCGCCTATGGACAATGCGCAGAGCGACGATATCGAGGAGGGAGACTGGGGACGACTTCACGTCACGCGCGCCTGCTGTGGTGCAGGCGTCTGCAGGAACTTCGCTCCAGAGCTCCTGGGCGAGGTCGCACCCGCGCACTGGGAAGCCATGGACGGCGACGTCCGGCGCCGCGGCCCCGCCGTGCTCGCGGGCACCTATGACGAAGGGGCCTTCACCGGCATCCTGCGCCAGCCCCGGAGCCGGGCCGACCTCGAGGCGGCGCGCTCGGCGGTCGCCGCCTGTCCGGTCAACGCCTTGCGCCTCCGATCGTCGCCATCCC
This sequence comes from Sorangium sp. So ce726, assembly GCF_051521405.1. Lineage (NCBI taxonomy): Bacteria > Pseudomonadati > Myxococcota > Polyangiales > Polyangiaceae > Sorangium > Sorangium sp. So ce726. The sequence goes on from NZ_CP150349.1 coordinate 1,129,777, forward strand.
GCGCGCGCGCCGGGCTGGGAGCGCTCGGCGCCCCGTTCCGCGCCTGGCCGCGCCGCATCGAAGAGGACGTCTGGGCCCTCGGCCATCCCGCGCGCGAAAACGCGGGCGCGACGGCCTACTTCATCGAGCGCCCCGGCGGCGGCGTGCTCGTCGACCTGCCGAGCCCGACCGAGGCCGTCTTCCGTTTCCTCGAAGAGCACGGCGGCGTGCGGTGGATCTTCCTCACCCACCGTGACCACACCGCGCACCACGCCGAGTTCGCGGCCCGCTTCCCTGGGTGCCGCCGCGTCCTCGGCGCCTCGGACGTGATCGCGCGCGGCGACGGGCGCAATCCGGCCACCTCCGATGTGGAGATCCAGCTCAGCGACCGCCTCGATCCCATGGCCCTCGACGGCTCGCCGCTCGCCGACGGCGACCTCGCCGGCGCCGAGCTCGCCGTGCTCTCCCAGCCCGGCCACACCGCAGGCTCGATGTGCCTGCTGTACCGGGGCCGCTTTCTGTTCACCGGCGACCACCTCGCCTACTCGCGCCGCATCGGCCAGATCGTGGCGTTCCGGCTCCACTGCTGGGACGACTGGGAGCGCCAGATCCGCTCCGTGCGCCGCCTTGTGGCGCTGGCGGGCGCTGGCCACCTCCGCTTCGCGTGGCTCCTGCCTGGCCATGGCGAATGGCGCCGACTCGAAGGCGACGGCGGCGCTCCCGCGACGGCCGCCGAGCTGGAGCGTGCGCTCGCCTGGATGGAGCGGCAGGCGCCTGGCCACGTCCCTTTCTTCCGTTTCATCCCCTGGTTGCAGAGCCGCTCGTACCCCGGCACCCGCCTCGCGCGCGTGGTGCACGCGATCGGCGGCGATGGCCCCGGGAGCGAGGCCTGGGTGCTGCCGCGCGCCGCCCGCCCGTACCTGCCCGATTACCGGCCAGAGAAGGTCGCCGCCGCGTGGCTGCGGGTCTCCCTGCTCGCGGCGACGGCGCTCGGCGCCGCGGCGGCCGCCGTCCGGCTCGCCGCGCGCGCGGCGGGGGCGGCCGCGAAGAGGAGCGCGTGAAGCGGCCTTGAGGGGCGGCCGGCGCTCCGGTCTTCGCACGGCCGGGGTGGTCGAGGCGCCGCCGCGCCGGGCTGCTCGCTCAGCCGGCCGCGCTGCCTCGGTCGTCCTGCCGCAGCAGATACGCTGTCTCTGGGTTCTCCCGGCGCCAGATCACGTTGTCCATGAAATAGTGGTGGATGTTCACGAACACGAAGACGGCTGCGAAGTACGGTGTCGGGCCCAGGTCGGACATCGCTTCGCCGTCGCTCGAGCTCAGCACCAGCGCGCCGTGCGCGCCGTGCGCGCCGTCGAAGAGCGCGGGCGCGCCGCGGAACACGACCCACCCGAGGCCGACGGCGGTCGCCGCCAGGATCCCGAGGCGCAGGCCGGTCGGCCGCCCGAACAGCGGCGGGCCCTCGGCGTCGCGCGCCTCGTTCCGCTTCAAGAGCCAGACGAAATAAAGATACTGAACGGAGTGGAGCGCGGGGATCACGTACACCATGAGCCGGTCGAGGCTCGAGTAGACCGTCCAGAGCCAGATCGTGATGAGGAAACCGGACAGCGGCGCGAGCGGCGGGAGGCGCCGCTCCATTCGCCACCTGCGCGCGATCACCCAGAGCAGCGCGAGCGCGCTGAGCCCGAACGCGAGCCCGGTGACGGGCTCGAGCGCCGGCGGGTGCGCGAGCGACGTGTAGACAACGCCTTTCTCCTCGACCTCCCTGCCCGGATCCGCCGGGCTCGCCCACGCGTAAGCCCAGGCCGCGAAGCAGTGCACGAGGAACACCTTGCGCTCCAGGGGGCCGAACCGGAACCCACGCCGCGCCGAGAGCACCGTCAGGACGCCGAAGCCCTGCTTCACGTAGTGCCAGCCCACCAGGAGGAACATGAGCTGGATCATGAAGCCCATCGACCGCGCGGAGCCGGTCGAGAGCGCCCCGATCGCCCACGCGAGCAGCGCGACCGGGACCAGGAGACCGGCCACGATGTAGCGGGCTCGCTGCGCCGGGGCGAACGCGCCGCCGAACGCGCGGCGCTTCGCGTCCTTGTAGAACAGCAGGTACGTCACCGCGAAGTGAGGATCGTTGATCACGGACGCGGCGTGGAACGTCAGGAAGCCGATCGCGAGCTCCGCCGCGTCGAGCCCGACGGCCCTGCGGGCGAGCCACGCGAGCGGAAAGAGCACGAGCGTCGCGCCCCCGACGAGCAGGAACTCGATGAGATGGCCGCGCAACGCGGCTCGACGCGGCGTCGCGACCGGGACTGGCAGCGTCGCGCCCGCGCTGGTCATGCGCCGAAGCTACCACACAGGGACGCCCGTACGGCGCGCGCGCCGCGCGCTCGGCCGCCGACGGATCTGCCAAAATCCGTTGCCGTCGCGCCGCAGGCTCCGAGCCAATCTCTGGCCGCCCCAGGGCATCCAAGCCGCCATGCCCGCCCCCTACCGCGACGGCGTGGAGACCGAAGGCCCGCCACGACCAGATCGCCGAGGGCTCTCGGCCGTCAAGGAGAGGGTGGGAGAGCTCGAGGGCCTGAAGCAGATCGAGCTCCGCCTCGAGGACGAGCTTGATGCGGTGCGCTGTAGGCTCGAGGGGGTCGCGGGGCGCCGTGGCCTCCCTCCCTTTTCATTATCAATAAATGACGGGATCTCTCGTCACAAATAAATGACAGATCGCTCGCCGCAAATAAATGACAGATCCGATGTCGCGCTGCCGCAGGCGGCATCGAGAGCGTTCGGCGCGAAGCGGGCGCCGCTCCTCGTCCAGCTGTGCTATTCCGCGATCATGCGGAGTCGATCATGAGCCTGCGTGACCTGGTCGACGACGTCCCGGAGGACCCGCTCATCACCGGCGCGGTCCAGCGTGCGCTCGTCGCCTATGCGGCGATTCTCCCCGCAGATGTCCTCCGTGACGTCGAGATGCTCGCCACGAGGACTCTGTTTGTGCACCCGCTCGGGATCTCGTTCGTCGCCCGGCTCGCCCCCGGAGTCCGCGTCGAGGTGGACATGGGCGACGATCTCGCCGAGCAGGCGCAGCAGGGGTTCGCGGTCGGCGAGATCATGATCGCGATGATGCGCGTGCTCCGCAGGCGGGCGCGCGAGCGGGGCGAGCGTCGCTTCTTGATGCCCGAGACGCCGATGCTCATGCTGCAAGCGTTCCTGGGCTATTTCAACCCGGACCCGGCCCTCTGGACGATGGGCGATGACGCCGCGCGCGGCGCGCTGGATCGCCTCTGCGAGGCCGTCGTCGGCCTGTTCTTCACGGGCCTTGTCGTCGATGTGCTGGAGAGCCCCTCGTCGCTCGACGACTGGGGGGAGACCGGCCGCGCGCTCTCCGCGGCGCTGCCGGCCATGACCGCAGCGCTCCACGGCGCGAGGGCCCGGCTGTCCAGGCGCGACCGGCATGCGCTGGAGACCTACGATGCCTGCGGCTGGGATCCGGCGCGGCTCGAGCGCCGGCTGGGCGGTGGCCCGGAGCCCGCCCGTCCGGCGTTCTTCGCCCTGGGCGCGGCGCTCGCCGCGGAGCTCTGCGCCTCGCCGGTGAGCTGACGCCGCGTGGCCGGCGTGGCCGGCGTGGTCGTGAATGCGTGCTCCCTCGCCTCACTCCGCCCCTTCCGCTTGTAGCGCGGGCAGCCACATCCGCACCGTCGTGCCCTCGCCCAGCGCGCTCTCGATACGGATGCTGCCGTGGTGCTCCTCGATGAACCGGTGCGTCAGCGACAGCCCGAGCCCGGTCCCTTGCCCGGGCGGCTTGGTCGTGAAGAACGGCTCGAAGATGCGGCTCAGGTCCTCGGCGCGGATGCCGCAGCCGTGGTCGTGCACGTCGATCTCCACGCCGTGGATGTCCCCGCGCGGGAGCGGGCGAGCCTCGACCACCACGGCGCTGCCGTGAGGGCTGGCGTCGAGCGCATTGCCTATCACGTTGAGCAAGGCCGACTCGAGCTGCGATGCGTTGACGAGCACCTCGGGCAGCGCCGATGAGGTGCCGTCCGCCTCGAGGTGGACCCTTCGCTCGCGCGCCCGCGGCGCGGACAGGTCGACCGCGCGGCGGAGCGCCGCGCGCACGTCGCACGGCTCCCGGCCGATCGGCTTGCCGCGCGAGTACTCGAGCAGCGCCGTCACGAGATCCGAGCACCGGATCGCCTGCCGCTCGATGGTGCTGAGCGCCTTCAGGAGCGAGGCCTCGTCGGGCAGGCCGTGCCCCTTCCGGTGCCGCCTGAGCAGCAGCTGGGCGTTCATCAGGATGGCCGACACCGGGTTGTTCATCTCGTGCGAAAGCCCCGCCACCAGCGTCCCTATCGCCGCCATCTTGCCCGCCTGGAGGAGCTCCTGCTGCGTCTCCGAGAGCCGCTCCAGCGCCGCCGCGAGCTCGCTGTTCTTCGCCGCGAGCTCCAGATAGGCGCGGTGCAGCCGCTCCGCGGCGCGGACTCGCGCTCTGAGCTCCAGGGGGTCGAACGGCTTGCTCATGTATTCGTCGGCGCCGACGTCGAGCCCCCCCACGGCCTCCGCGCCGCTCGCCCTGGCCGTCAAGAGGAGGACCGGGATGTCCCGGAGCGCGGCATCCCCCTTGAGCCGCCTGACCAGCTCGAATCCGTCCATCTCAGGCATCATCACGTCCGAGACGATGACATCGGGCCGCTTCGCCGCGATCGACTCGAGCGCTTCCCGGCCGTTCGTCGCCAGGACGATCTCGTGTCCGGCCGACAGGATGTCCGCCAGGTACGATCTCATGTCCGGGTTGTCGTCCACCACGAGCACGCGCGGCCCCTCCGCGCCGCCGTCGGCGCGGGGCGCGCCTGCGGCGGGCAGCGGAGGCACCTCGAAGCTGCGGAGGTTGACCGACGACGGGGGGGGCTCGGAGGTGCCCGTGCCGTTGAGTGACCTCGGCGGCTCAGGCGCGATGGGCGCCCGCCGCGCTGCCAGGAAATCCGCGGCGCGCGGGAGCCGCACGAAGAAACGAGAGCCGATCCCGGGCTCGCTCTCCACGCCGACCGTGCCGCCCATGAGCTCCGTGAGCTCCTTGGCCAGCGACAGCCCGATCCCCGTCCCCTCGTGCTTTCGCGTCGCCGAGGCGTCGATCTGCTGAAACCGTTGAAAGAGCAGGTGTCTCCTGTCCGCCGGGATGCCAGGGCCGGTGTCCTCGACCGAGAGCTCGAACAGACCATCGAGCGCCCGCAGGTCGACAGCGACGCGACCGCCAGGCGGGGTAAATTTCAGCGCGTTGCCCAGCAGGTTGAGCGCGATCTTCTCGAGCTTGCGCCGATCGGCGGGGACCCTCCGCAGCTCGGGATCGACATGAATCGATAGATCGAGCCCGCCGCGCGCCGCCGCCGGGCGAGCCTCCTCCACCATGTCCGAGACGAGCTCTCCGACGTCGACGGCCTCCCAGTCGATCTGCATCTTGCCGGCCTCGATCTTCTGGTGATCGAGGACATCGTCGACCAGCCGGCGGAGCCGCCGCCCGCTGCGCTGGATGAGCTCGAGGTCCCCCCGTACCCGCGGCGAGAGCAGTTCGTCCCGGCTGGACAGGAGCGACTCGAGTGGTCCGAGGATGAGCGAGAGCGGCGTCCGGAGCTCGTGGCTCATCACCGTGAGGAACTCCCCCTTGGCGCAGGCCGCGGCGTCCGCCGCCTCCTTGGCCTTCTGGAGCTCGATCTCCATCCGTTTGCGCTCGGTGATGTCCGCGTAGATCCCGAGGATCCCCGTCACATCGCCGCGCTCGTCGCGGATGGGCACCTTGCTGGTGAGCAGGAACCGCTGCTCGCCGTCCGGGCGGAGCAGCGGCTCCTCGATGTCGAGCATCGGGGTGCCGCCCTCCATGACCTCCCGGTCGATGCGCACGAAGCACTCGGCGTCCTTGGTCCCCCACACGTCGAAATCGGTCTTGCCGACGAGGTTCTCCAGCACCTTCGTGTTGGTGTCATTGAGGAAGTTCTGATTTCCCCCGAGAAACCGTCCGTGACGGTCTTTCCAGAAGATGGCGTGGGGGACGTTGGCGATGACGTACTTCAGCACCGCCTGCTGCTGCTCGAGGGGCCCCGGCGTCCATTCCTGATCCTGGGCGGCGGTGCCAGTCGGGGCCTCGGCCGGCGGCGCCACACGGGGCGTCCGCGCGTGTGCTTCGCGCGTCCGACGGGCCGTGAGGAGCCTGCTGATCTTGGCAGAGAGGCGGTAGAGACGTCTCATCGTCGTATCGTCACAGGAGCATAAGGCGAGCGCGGGCGACATCAAACCTGCTCAGCACGGGAACGCCTCGGTTGAGCGCGCGCGGCCGTGTAAAATAACGCTCGAGCAGGCTGGCGCGTCGGATCCGCCGCTCACCTCGCCGCTGGGCGCTGTGGTAGCGCCCGGCGTCCGTCCCGTCGAGCCCTCCCGGCGGCGCTGGCCTGCGCGCGTCTCCCCCTCGTCCCACCGGCCCTGAACCGGCGCCTGCGCACGGCGGCGCCGCCGTGCTAGAGACCAGAGCCAGAGGAGGTACGCCCATGGTGGATGGAGTCGCGCTCATCACCGGAGCGGCGTCGGGTATCGGCGCGGCGACCGCGCGCAAGCTATCGCAGACCGCGTCCGGCCTGGTCCTGATCGATCGGCGCCGCGACGCGCTCGACGCCCTCGCGGGCGAGCTCCGCGGGCCGGAGCTGATGCTGCGCGAAGCGGATGTGGGGAACGACGCCTCGTGGGGCGAGATCGAGGAGGCTGTCGAGCGTCGCTTCGGGAGGCTCGATCATGTCGTCGCGAACGCCGGTATCGCCCACGGCGCGCCGATCGAGGAGACGTCGTTTGACGACTGGCGGCGGGTCCTCTCCGTGAACCTCGATGGGGTCTTTCTGACGCTCCGGACGGGCCTTCGTCTCCTCAGGAAGGCCGGTCGTGGCGGGACGGCTGTCGTCGTCTCCTCGGTCGCGGCCGTGAAGGCCGAGCCGGGGAGCGCTGCTTATGGGGCCTCCAAGGCGGGAGCGGCGCAGCTGGTTCGCGTCGCGGCGAAGGAGGGCGCGCGCGACAAGATCCGGGTGAACGGCGTCCTGCCCGGCGGCGTCGAGACGCCGCTCTGGGCTCAGCTGCCCTTCTTTCCAGCGCTCGTCACGACGGCCGGCAGCGAGCGCGCCGCGTTCGATCAGATGGCGGCGACGTCGACGCCCCTGGGCCGCTTCGCGAGCGCCGACGAGATCGCCGGGCTCATCGCGTTCCTGCTCTCCGACGCCTCTGCCACGATGACGGGCGCGCTCCTCGTCAGCGATGGTGGCTATTCCTTATAGAGCGACGGGCCCGTCGCCTGTGCGGTGACCGCCGCGCTGGCGCGCGTGTGACAGACACGAAACACAGGCGCGGTGCGTCACGAGGGCGCGTCAGGCCCAGAGGAGCCGAGGGAAAGCGCTTTCATCGCCTGGTGAAGGGGTCCAGCGTGCCGTTGCGCCGTGACCGAACCATTACCGCAGGCGGCGCACGACGGGTGTTATAGAGGCCGTGCTTGTCATTAGGAGGCAGCTCAGCATGATTGAGGATCCGCAGGTTATCCGCAGCGCCGGCCTCCAGCCGATCGGCATCTGGCGCAGCGGGCCCTGGCTCCCCGCCTTCACATCGACAGACCTGCGGGAGGCCGTCTCCTGCGTGCGAGAGCCGGTGCACGTGGTGCGTGAGACGCCGGATGGGCGCGTCGGCGTGTCCCGGGGCGGCGCTGTCCTCCGCGAGGATCAGGTCAACGGGGTCCCGACGTTCCCGCTCCTTGGCACGCTGCCCGCCCTGTACCCGGAGTGGCTCGGAGACCGCTCCTTTGTCGAGGTCCACGGCCTGCGCTTCCCCTACGTGGCCGGCGCGATGGCGAACGGCATCCACACCACGCGGCTCACGATCGCGATGGCCAAGGCAGGCATGATGGGGTTCTTCGGCGCCGCAGGCCTCGGGCTGCACCGGATCGAGCAGGCGATTGACGAGATCTCCGCGGCGCTCGGGACGGAAGGCCCTACCTGGGGCTGCAACCTCATCCACGCTCCGAACCAGCCCAGGCTGGAGAGTGATACGGTGGAGCTCTACCTGAAGAGGGGAGTCCGGAGGGCCGAGGCGGCCGCGTACATGGGCCTGAACCCGATGGTCGTGCGGTTCGCCTACAGCGGCGTCAAGCGCTTGCCCGACGGCCGCGTCGACCGGAAGAACCACCTGTTCGCGAAGATCTCGCGCCCGGAGGTCGCCGCGCGCTTCCTGTCGCCCGCGCCGGCCGAGATCCTCGATACCTGCGTTCGCAACGGGTGGCTCACCCGGGACGAGGCGGAGCTCGCGCGGAGCCTCCCGGTCGCCGAGGACATCACCGTGGAAGCGGACTCCGGCGGTCACACCGACAATCAACCCCTCGTCGCCCTGTTCCCGGTGATCCTCGGCGTCCGCGACGAGCTCGCGGCGAAATACGGATATCACCGGCCGATCCGCGTCGGCGCCGCCGGCGGTCTCTCCACGCCGGAGTCGGTCGCCGCCGCGTTCGCGCTCGGGGCGGCGTATGTGCTCACGGGCTCCGTCAACCAGTCGTGCATCGAGTCGGGCCTGTCCGACGAGGGCAAGAAGATGCTGGCCCAGGCCGATCTCCCGGACGTGGTGATGACGCCGGCCGCCGACATGTTCGAGCTCGGCGTGCAGGTCCAGGTGCTCAAGCGCGGCACGATGTTCGGGGTGCGCGCGCAGCGGCTCTACGATCTCTACGTCGCCCACGACTCCATCGAGTCGCTGCCAGCAGACGTGCGCGCGCGCATCGAGAGAGAGCTGTTCCAGATGTCGTGCGACGAGGTGTGGGCGGGCTGCGAGCGGTTCTTCACCGAGCGCGACCCGGCCGAGCTCGAGCGCGCCGCGCGCGACCGGAAGCACAAGATGGCGCTGATCTTCCGCTGGTATCTCGGCATGTCCAGCAAGTGGGCGATCGCCGGGGACCCGAAGCGCCGCGCCGATTACCAGATCTGGTGCGGCCCGGCCATGGGCGCGTTCAATCGCTGGGTCAAAGGGTCGTTCCTCGAGGACCCTTCGCGCCGCACGGCGGTCCAGGTCGCGCGCAACCTGCTCGAGGGCGCGGCCGTCGTCACGCGCGCGCAGCAGCTCCGGACGTACGGCGTTCCCGTGCCGAGCGCCGCATTCCACTTCACTCCTCGCCCGCTCGCCTGAGCGCCTGACCACCTGCCGAGGTCCTCATGCACCCTTCGTCTTCGCGTATCCCGCACATCGCCGTCGTCGGCGTGAGCGCCATCTTCCCCGGCTCGCTCGATGCGCACGGCTTCTGGCGCGATATCCTGTCCGGGACAGACCTTATCACGGACGTCCCGAGCACCCACTGGCTGATCGAGGATTACTACGATCCCGATCCGTCCGCCCCGGACAAGACGTATGCGAAGCGGGGCGCCTTTCTCAAGGACGTGCCGTTTGATCCGCTCGAGTGGGGTGTCCCGCCTTCGATCGTGCCGGCGACGGACACGACGCAGCTGCTCGCGCTGATCGTGGCGAAGCGGGTCCTGGAGGACGCGGCGCAGGGGCAGTTCGAGTCGATGAGCCGCGAGCGGATGAGCGTGATCCTCGGCGTCACCTCCGCGCAGGAGCTGCTCGCCTCGATGGTGAGCCGGATCCAGCGGCCGGTGTGGGCGAAGGCGCTCCGGGATCTCGGGTATCCGGAGGACGAGGTGAAGCGCGCCTGCGACAAGATCGCGGGCAACTACGTGCCATGGCAGGAGTCGAGCTTTCCGGGCCTGCTCGGGAACGTGGTGGCCGGGCGCATCGCGAACCGGCTCGACCTCGGCGGGACGAACTGCGTGACCGACGCGGCGTGCGCGTCGTCGCTGTCGGCGATGTCGATGGCGATCAACGAGCTGGCGCTCGGCCAGTCCGATCTCGTGATCGCGGGCGGCTGCGACACGATGAACGACGCGTTCATGTACATGTGCTTCAGCAAGACGCCTGCGCTGTCCAAGTCGGGCGACTGCCGGCCGTTCTCCGACAAGGCCGACGGCACGCTGCTCGGCGAGGGCATCGCGATGGTGGCGCTCAAGCGGCTCGACGACGCCGAGCGCGACGGGGACCGGGTCTACGCGGTGATCCGCGGGATCGGCTCGTCGTCGGACGGGCGCAGCAAGAGCGTGTACGCGCCGGTGCCGGAAGGGCAGGCGAAGGCGATCCGCCGGACGTACGCCGCCGCCGGGTACGGCCCCGAGACCGTGGAGCTGATGGAGGCGCACGGCACCGGGACGAAGGCCGGCGACGCGGCCGAGTTCGAGGGCCTGCGCGCGATGTTCGACGAGTCGGGGCGCGAAGACCGCCAGTGGTGCGCGCTCGGCAGCGTGAAGTCGCAGATCGGCCACACCAAGGCGGCGGCCGGCGCGGCCGGGCTGTTCAAGGCGATCATGGCGCTGCACCACAAGGTGCTCCCGCCGACCATCAAGGTCGATAAGCCGAACCCCAAGCTCGACATAGAAAAGACCGCTTTCTATCTCAACACCCAGGCGCGGCCGTGGATCCGGCCGGGGGACCACCCGCGGCGGGCGTCGGTGAGCTCGTTCGGCTTCGGCGGCTCGAACTTCCACGTGGCGCTGGAGGAGTACACGGGCCCGGCGCCGAAGGCGTGGCGGGTGCGGGCCTTGCCGGCGGAGCTGGTCCTCCTGTCGGCGGACACGCCGGCGGCGCTCGCGGATCGCGCGCGGGCGCTGGCGAAGGAGGCGGAGGTGCCCGAGATCCTGCGCTTCCTGGCGCGGGAGTCGGTGCTCTCGTTCGACGCGTCGAGGCCGGCGCGGCTCGGGCTGTGCGCGACGGACGAGGCGGATCTCAGGAAGAAGCTCGAGCAGGTCGCGGCGCACCTCGAGGCGAGGCCGGAGCAGGCGCTCTCGGCGCCGCTCGTCCACTGCGCGAGCGGGGAGGCGCCGGGGCGGGTGGCGTTCCTGTTCCCGGGGCAGGGGAGCCAGTACGTCGGGATGGGCGCGGACGCGCTGATGACGTTCGATCCGGCCCGCGCGGCCTGGGACGCGGCGGCGGGCGTCGCGATCGCGGACGCGCCGCTGCACGAGGTGGTGTTCCCGCGGCCGGTGTTCTCGGACGAGGACCGGGCGGCGCAGGAGGCGCGGCTCCGCGAGACGCGGTGGGCGCAGCCGGCGATCGGCGCGACGAGCCTCGCGCACCTCGCGCTGCTCGCGGCGCTCGGGGTGCGGGCCGAGGCGTTCGCGGGCCACAGCTTCGGCGAGATCACGGCGCTGCACGCGGCCGGCGCGCTGTCCGCGGCGGACCTCCTGCGCGTGGCGCGGCGGCGCGGCGAGCTGATGGGCGCCGCGTCGTCGGAGCGGGGCGCGATGATCGCGGTCCCGCGGGGGATCGACGAGGTGCGGGCGCTCGGCCTCGGCGGCGTGGTGATCGCGAACCACAACGGCCCGAAGCAGGTGGTGCTGTCGGGCTCGGTCGCGGCGATCGAGGCGGCGGAGGAGCGGCTGAAGGGCGCCGGGATCCAGGCGCGGCGCCTCGACGTGGCCGCGGCGTTCCACTCGCCGCTCGTGGCGGAGGCGAGCGCGCCGCTCCGCGAGTTCCTGGCGGGCATCGCGGTCGAGGCGCCGGCGGCGCCCGTGTACAGCAACGCGGAGATCGAGCCGTACGCGGGCGGCGGCGACGCGGCGCGCGACCGGCTGGCGCGGCAGCTCGCGGAGCCGGTGCGGTTCGTGGAGGAGATCGAGCGGATGTACGCGGACGGCGTGCGCACGTTCGTCGAGGTCGGGCCGGGCTCGGTGCTGACGAACCTGGTCGGCGACATCCTGAACGGCCGGCCGCACCGGGCGGTGGCGCTCGACCGCAAGGGCAAGCACGGCGTGACGAGCCTGCTCGAGGCGGTGGCGCGGCTCGCCGTGGCGGGGGTGCCGCTGGATGCGAGGGTCCTCTGGGAGGGCTTCGCGGCGCCGAGCGATCCGCGGGCGCTGCCGAAGCCGAAGCTGGCGCTGCAGATCAACGGCAGCAACTACGGCAAGCCGTACCCGCCGCAGGGGGGCGCGAAGGCGCTGCCGGCGGCGAGCCCGCCGCGGGCGGCGCAGAAGCCGGCGCCAGAGGCGGCGCGGGCAGCGGTGCAGCCGGTGGCGAGCGCGCCGCGGCCGGGGGTGAGCGCGTCGGCGCCGGTGGCGAGCGCGTCGGTGCCTGTGGTGAGCGCGCCGCGGCCGGCGGTGGGTGCGTCGGCGCCCGTGGTGAGCGCGCCGCGGCCGCTAGTGAGTGCGTCGCAGCCGGCGGTGACCGCGTCGGCGTCTGCGGTGGCGAGCGTTTCGGCGCCTGTGGTGAGCGCGTCGCGGCCGGCAGTGAGCTCGTCGGCGCCTGTGGTGAGCGCGTCGCGGCCGGCAGTGAGCTCGTCGACGCCTGTGGTGAGCGCGTCTCGGCCGGCAGCGAGCGCGTCGTGGCTGGCCGCGTACCAGGAGGCGCAGCGCGCCACGGCGGAAGCCCACAGCGTGTACCAGCGCACGATGGCCGAGAGCCACATCGCCTTCCTTCAGGCCGCCGAGGCGTCCTTCGCAGGGCTTGCCGCGCTGGCGACCGGCGCTCCGTACCCCGTCGCTCCTACGACGGTGTCCGAGGTCCGGCCTGCGCCGGTTCTCCTCGCTCCGGTGCATGTGGGGCCTGTCTCGGAGGCGTCCGTTCGGCCTGCAGGGGCGCCGACCGCGCGCTCCGGCGAGGGCAAGAGCAACGTGGCCCTGGACGGCCTGAACGGCGCAGGCGGGGAGCTCCATACGGCTGTCGCGCTGCCGGCGCAGGCCGCGCCTGCCGTGACAGCCAAGGTGGCAGTTGCAGCGCCCGCCGTGACAGCAAAGGCGGCCACCGCGGCGCCTGCTGCGGCTGTGAAGGCGGCAGCCGCGGCGCCGGCGGTGGCAGTGTCTGCGCCCGTCACCGCGCCTGCGGCCGTCGTGGCAACGCAGGCAGCGGTCGCCGCTGCGCCGCGTGTCGATATCGAGCGGTTGGTCCTCGACGTGGTCGCGGACAAGACGGGATACCCCGTCTCCATGCTCGGGCTGCAGATGGAGCTGGAGAGCGACCTCGGCATCGACAGCATCAAGCGGGTGGAGATCCTGTCCTCGGTCCGTGACCGGACGCCTGGGTTGTCGGAGGTCGACGCCTCGGCGCTGGCGCAGCTGCGCACGCTGGGGCAGGTCGTCGATCACCTCCGCGCCTCGCTGCCGGCCGCCGGGCCGGCTGCCAGCGCCAGTCCGGCGGCCGTCGCGCCCGCCGCGAAGGCGCCTGCCGTCGCGGCGCCTGCCGCCTCGTCGAGCGCGGCACCTGGCGCGGCCGAGGTGGAGCGAGTCGTGATGGCGGTCGTCGCGGAGACGACGGGCTACCCGGCGGAGATGCTGGGGCTGCAGATGGAGCTGGAGAGCGATCTCGGCATCGACAGCATCAAGCGGGTGGAGATTCTGTCGGCGGTTCGCGACCGGACGCCGGGGCTGTCGGAGGTCGATGCCTCGGCGCTGGCGCAGCTGCGCACGCTGGGGCAGGTCGTCGACCACCTCCGCGCTTCGCTGCCTGCCGCCAGCACCAGTCCGGCTGTCGCCGCGTCCGCCGCGAAGGCGCCTGCCGTCGCGTCTGGCGCGGCACCTGGCGCGGCCGAGGTGGAGCGAGTCGTGATGGCGGTCGTCGCGGAGACGACGGGCTACCCGGCGGAGATGCTGGGGCTGCAGATGGAGCTGGAGAGCGATCTCGGCATCGACAGCATCAAGCGGGTGGAGATCCTGTCGGCGGTCCGCGACCGGACGCCTGGGCTGTCGGAGGTCGATGCCTCGGCGCTGGCGCAGCTGCGCACGCTGGGGCAGGTCGTCGACCACCTCCGCGCCTCGCTGCCGGCCGCCGGGCCAGCCGCCAGCGCCAGTCTGGCTGTCGCCGCGCCCGCCGCGAAGGCGTCCACCGCTGCGGTGCCCGCCGTCGCTTCCGCCGCGGCGCCTGGCGCGGCCGAGGTGGAGCGAGTCGTGATGGCGGTCGTCGCGGAGACGACGGGCTACCCGGCGGAGATGCTGGGGCTGCAGATGGATCTGGAGAGCGACCTCGGCATCGACAGCATCAAGCGGGTGGAGATCCTGTCGGCGGTTCGCGACCGGACGCCGGGGTTGGCGGAGGTCGACGCCTCGGCGCTGGCGCAGCTGCGCACGCTGGGGCAGGTCGTCGACCACCTCCGCGCCTCGCTGCCGGCCGCCAGCGCCAGCCCGGCAGTCGTCACGCCCGCCGCCACCGCGCCTGCTATCGCGGCGCCTTCCGTCGCGTCCGGCGCGGCGCCCGGCGCGGCCGAGGTGGAGCGGGTGGTGATGGCGGTCGTCGCGGAGACGACGGGCTACCCGGCGGAGATGCTGGGGCTGCAGATGGAGCTGGAGAGCGATCTCGGCATCGACAGCATCAAGCGGGTGGAGATCCTGTCGGCGGTTCGCGACGGGACGCCCGGGCTGGCGGAGGTCGACGCCTCGGCGCTGGCGCAGCTGCGCACGCTGGGGCAGGTCGTCGACCACCTCCGCGCGAGCCTCGGTCCCGCCGCTGTCACTTCCGGCGCTGCCCCGGCAGAGCCCGCCGAGGAGCCGGCCTCCGCGCCCCTCGGCCGGTGGACGCTCGTCGAGGAACCGGCGCCCGCCGCCGGCCTCGCGATGCCCGGCCTCTTCGACGCGGGCACCCTCGTGGTCACCGGCCACGACGCGGTCGGCCCCGCGCTCGTCGCGGCCCTCGCGGCGCGCGGGATCGCCGCCGAGTACGCCCCCGCCGTGCCCCGCGGCGCGCGCGGCGCCGTGTTCCTCGGCGGTCTGCGCGAGCTGGCCACGGCCGACGAGGCGCTCGCCGTTCATCGCGAGGCGTTCCTCGCTGCCCAGGCGATCGCGGCGAAGCCGGCCCTCTTCGTCTCGGTCCAGGACACCGGCGGCGACTTCGGCATCGCGGGCTCGGACCGCGCCTGGATCGGCGGGCTGACGGGCCTCGTGAAGACCGCGGCGCTGGAGTGGGCCGAGGCGTCCTGCCGCGCGATCGACCTCGAGCGCGCCGGCCGCTCCGACGGCGAGCTCGCGGAGGCCATCGCCTCGGAGCTCCTGTCCGGCGGCGTCGAGCTCGAGATCGGCCTGCGCGCGGATGGCCGGCGCACCACCCCGCGCAGCGTCCGGCAGGACGCGCTGCCCGGGCCGCTCCCCCTCGGGCCGTCCGACGTGGTCGTGGCGAGCGGCGGCGCCCGCGGCGTCACCGCGGCAACGCTGATCGCGCTCGCCAGGGCGAGCCGCGCGCGCTTCGCGCTGCTCGGCCGCACCGCGCTCGAGGACGAGCCGGCCGCCTGCCGCGGCGCCGACGGCGAGGCCGCGCTCAAGGCGGCGCTCGTCAAGGCGGCGACCTCCGCGGGCCAGCGGGTGACCCCGGCGGAGATCGGCCGGAGCGTCGCGAAGATCCTCGCGAACCGCGAGGTCCGCGCGACGCTCGACGCGATCCGCGCCGCCGGCGGCGAGGCCCTCTACGTCCCGGTCGACGTGAACGACGCGCGGGCGGTGGCCGCGGCGCTCGACGGCGTGCGCGGCGCCCTCGGCCCCGTCACGGCGATCGTCCACGGCGCGGGCGTGCTCGCCGACAAGCTCATCGCCGAGAAGACGGTCGAGCAGTTCGAGCGCGTGTTCAGCACGAAGGTCGACGGCCTCCGGGCGCTGCTCGGCGCGACCGTGCGCGACCCGCTCAAGGCGATCGTCCTCTTCAGCTCGATCGCCGCGCGCGGCGGCAACAAGGGGCAGTGCGACTACGCGATGGCGAACGAGGTCCTGAACAAGGTCGCGGCCGCCGAGGCAGACCGCCGCCCCGGCTGCCGGGTGAAGTCGCTCGGCTGGGGTCCCTGGCAAGGCGGCATGGTGAACGCGGCGCTTGAGGCCCACTTCGCGCAGCTCGGCGTGCCGCTCATCCCGCTCGCCGCGGGCGCGAAGATGCTCCTCGACGAGCTGTGCGACGGGTCGGGCGATCGCGGCGCGCGCGGGCAAGGCGGCGCCCCGCCCGGCGCGGTCGAGCTCGTGCTCGGCGCGGAGCCGAAGGCGCTCGCGGCCCAGGGCCACGGCGGCGGGGTCGC
Organism: Sorangium sp. So ce726; assembly: GCF_051521405.1. Classification (NCBI taxonomy): domain Bacteria; kingdom Pseudomonadati; phylum Myxococcota; order Polyangiales; family Polyangiaceae; genus Sorangium; species Sorangium sp. So ce726. Next base: position 1,145,828 of record NZ_CP150349.1, read on the forward strand.
GCTGGCCGTCCGCGCGGACCGCGCGACGCACCCCTACCTCGGCGATCACGCCATCAACGGCGTCCCCGTGGTGCCGGTGGTGATCGCGCTCGAGTGGTTCGCCCGCGCCGCGCGCGCGTGCCGGCCGGATCTCGTCGTGACCGAGCTCCGCGACGTGCGGGTCCTGCGCGGGATCAAGCTCGCGGCGTACGAGTCCGGCGGCGAGGTGTTCCGCGTCGACTGCCGCGAGGTGAGCAACGGCCACGGCGCGGTGCTCGCGGCGGAGCTGCGCGGGCCGCAGGGGGCGCTGCACTACGCGGCGACCATCCAGATGCAGCAGCCCGAAGGGCGCGTGGCCCCGAAGGGCCCGGCCGCGCCGGAGCTCGGCCCGTGGCCCGCCGGCGGCGAGCTGTACGACGGCCGCACGCTCTTCCACGGCCGCGACTTCCAGGTGATCCGACAGCTCGACGGCGTGAGCCGCGACGGGATCGCGGGGACGGTCGTGGGCCTCCGCGAGGCCGGCTGGGTGGCTCAGCCGTGGAAGACCGATCCCGCGGCGCTCGACGGCGGGCTGCAGCTCGCGACGCTGTGGACGCAGCACGTGCTCGGCGGCGCGGCGCTCCCGATGTCCGTGGGCGCGCTGCACACCTTCGCCGAGGGGCCGTCCGACGGCCCGCTGCGCGCGGTGGTGCGCGGGCAGATCGTGGCCCGCGATCGCACGAAGGCCGACATCGCGTTCGTCGACGACCGCGGCTCGCTCGTCGCGGAGCTGCGCGACGTGCAGTACGTCCTGCGCCCCGACACGGCGCGCGGCCAGGCGTGATCGAGGCCAGCGTGTTCGAGCCCATCGCGATCGTCGGCCGCGGGTGCGTCCTCCCGGGCGCGCTCCACCCCGCGGCCCTCTGGGACAACGTGCTCGCCGGCAGGGACCTCCTGTCCGCCGCGCCCGACGGCCGCTGGCGCCTCTCCCGCGAGCGCGCGCTCGCGGGGGCTTCCACGCGCGACGCGCGCGACGTGCGCGACGCGAAGGACCGCGCGTGGAGCGACCGCGGCGGCTACGTCACCGGGTTCGACGAGCACTTCCGCAGCGTGCTCGCCAGGGACCCGTTCCCGCGGCGAGGCGGGCCGCCCGAGTCCCTGCTCGCGCTCGACCCGCTCTTCCAGTGGGTGCTTTACGCGGGCCGCGAGGCGCTGCGCGAGGCGGGTCACGAGGGCCCGTCCGACCGCGCGGGCGCGGTGTTCGGGAACCTCTCGTTCCCGTCGTCGGCGATGTCGGCGTGGGTCGAGTCGACGTGGCTCGGCGATCTCGCCGGCGTCCCGCGGCCCGATCCGCGCAACCGGTTCATGTCGGGGCTGCCCGCCCACCTGCTGGCCGACGTGCTCGGCCTCGGGGCCGGGGCGTTCGCGCTCGACGCCGCGTGCGCGTCGTCGCTGTACGCGATCGCGCTCGCCTGCGAGCGGCTGCAAGACCGCGAGGCCGACCGGATGCTCGCAGGCGCGGTGTGCCGCTCGGACGACCTCTTCATGCACATCGGGTTCTGCGCGCTGTCGGCCATGAGCCGCACCGGGCAGAGCCGCCCGTTCTCGTCGGAGGCCGACGGCCTGGTCCCGGCGGAGGGCGCGGCGTTCGTGGTCCTGGAGCGCCTGGCCGACGCGGAGGCCGCGGGCAGGCCGATCCTCGGCGTGATCCGCGGGATCGGCCTGTCGAACGACGGCCGCGGCCGCGGCCTCCTGGCGCCCTCCGTCGAGGGCCAGCTGCGCGCGATGCGGGCCGCGTACGCCATGGCGGGCCTCGATCCCCGCGAGGTGTCGCTGCTCGAGTGCCACGCGACGGGCACGCCCCTCGGCGACGCGACCGAGATCGCGACCCTCAAAGAGGTGTTCGGCTCCCGCGAGGTCCCGCTCGGCTCGCTCAAGTCGAACCTCGGTCACCTCGTCACGACGGCCGGCGCGGCCGGGCTCCTCAAGCTGCTCGGCGCCATGGCGGCCGGCGTCCGCCCGCCGACGCTGCACGCCGATCCGCTGAGCGACGCGGTGGCCGCGAGCCCCTTCCGGGTGCTGCAGCGCGCCGAGCCGTGGGAGGGGCGGCGGCTCGCGGGCCTGTCGGCGTTCGGGTTCGGCGGGAACAACGCCCACCTCCTCGTGGAGGCGTACGAGCCGTCCTCGCCGAGGGGCCGCGCGGCCCACGCCGCGCCGCAGCCCGCCGCTGCTGCCTCGCGCCCTGTCGCGGCCGCGCATCCCGCGCCGGCAGGCCCCCTGGCCGTGGTGGCCATGGGCCTGTGCGTCGGCGAGCTCAGCGGCGTCCGGGCCTTCGCTGAGCCGCTCCTCTCGGGTCGCGGCGCGGATCCCCGCCGGGCGACCGTGGCGCTGCCCGCGGATCGGCTCCGGTTCCCGCCGCGCGATCTGCAGCAGGCGCTCGCCCAGCAGACGCTGTTGCTCGAGGCGGCGATCGAGGCCACCGAGGGGCTCGCGCTGCCGCGCGATCGCACCGCCGTGCTCATCGGCATGGGCGCCGACACCGAGGTGTGCCGGTACATGACGCGCTGGCGGCTCGCCGAGACGGCGCCGGCGCGGCTCGGTCCGTCGGTCGACGTCGGCGCGCTCCGGGACGCGATCATCCCTGCGCTGCAGGCGGCGGGCGTCGTCGGGAACATGCCCAACATCCCCGCGAACCGGCTGAACAGCCAGCTCGACGTCGGTGGGCCGTCGTTCACGATCGCGGCCGAGGAGCTGTCCGGCCCCTGGGCGCTGCGCGTCGCGTCCCGCGCCCTGCGCGCCGGCGTGGTGGACGCGGCGATCGTCGGCGCGGTGGATCTCTCGTGCGAGCCCGCCCACGTGGCCGCGCTCGAGGCGCTCGGCGTCCGCCTGCCCCCCGGCGACGCCGCCGTGGTGCTCGTGCTCGAGCGCCTCGACGACGCCGTCCGGGAGCGGCACCCGGTCCTTGCGGTGGTCGTGGACGAGCCGGGCGACCCTGGCCTCGTGCTGTCGTCCACGGATCTCGCGCCGCGGTTCGGCCACGCGCACGCCGCCTCGGGCCTGCTGCACGTGGCCGCCGCGGTGCTCGCGTGCCGTCATGGCCGCAAGCCCGACGGGGCGCCGTGGTCCGACGAGATCCGGGTCGCCGAGGTCCGCTGCGCCGGCCTCGGCGGCGGCTCGCTGTCGGTCCGCATCGGGGCCGGCGGCCCTGCTGCGCCGCTCCCGCCGCCGCGATCGGCGGAGGGGCCGATGCTCACGCTCCCCGCCCACCCGCCGGCGATCGTCGTGCCCGGCGCGGCCTCCTGTTCATCCCCCGGAGACTCCATGGAACCTGCGCCGCCTCTGCCGTCCGCTCTCGACGACCTGCCGCCGCTGTACCCCGGGCCCACGGGGTTCTCTGCCGCCGAGGCGGATCAGGCGCCGTCCTGGGATGAGCCGCCGCCGGTCGGGCTGGCGGTCGTCACGTCCGTCGCCGCGAGCCTCGCAGAGGAGCCGCCGCCGGTCGGACCGGCCGTCGTCGCGGCCGCTGCCGTGGACATCCCGGGCGATGTGATCGCCGGCGCCGCGGCGTTCACCGTGCAGCTCGCGCAGATCCACAAGGAGTGGGCGGAGCAGCAGGCTCAGGTCCACCGCCGGTTCCTTCAGATGCGGCAGCGCGCGCTGGACTCGCTCGTGCAGGCGTCGTCGGGCGCAGCCGCGGTGGTGTACGAGGCCCCCTTGGCGCAGGTGCCCCACGCCGCGCCGGTCCGGATCGATGCCCCGCGCCCGGTTGAGTTGTCGCGTCCCGCCGCTGCGCCGCAGCTCGCCCGCGCCGAGTCGCCGCGTCCGTTCGAGCCGCCGCGTGTCGTTGAACCGTCGCGTGTCGTCGAGCCGCCGCGCCCCTCCGCCGTGCAGCCGCCTGCGCCGCGCGCCGCTGCCGCGCTGCCGTCTACGCCGCGCCGCGCCGCCGCGCCGCCGCCTACGCCGCGCCCCGCCGCCCAACCGGAGCTCTCCGCGGCGCCTGCCGTTGCGCCCCGCGGCCCCCGGTTCAGCCGCGAGCAGCTCGAGCACCTCGCCTCGGGCCGGATCTCCGACGTGTTCGGCCCGCTCTTCGCCCGGCAGGACGCCTATCGCCGCCAGGTGCGCATGCCCATGCCGCCGCTCCTGCTCGCCGATCGGGTCACCGGGATCGACGCCGAGCCCGGCTCGATGAAGCTCGGCACGATGTGGACCGAGACCGACGTGCGGTGGGACTCCTGGTACCTGCACGACGGCGCGATGCCGGCCGGCGTCATGATCGAGAGCGGCCAGGCCGACCTCCTGCTCATCAGCTGGCTCGGCGCCGACTTCGAGAACAAGGGCGAGCGCGTCTACCGCCTGCTCGGCTGCGAGCTCACCTTCTACGGTGGCCTGCCGCGCCCGGGCGACACGCTCGTCTACGACATCCACGTCGACGGGCACGCGAAGCACGGCGACGTCCGCCTGTTCTTCTTCCACTACGACTGCCGGATCGGCGGCGAGCTGCGCCTGAAGACGCGCAAGGGCCAGGCAGGCTTCTTCACCGACGAGGAGCTCGCGAGCTCCGGGGGCGTCCTCTGGGACGCGGATACCGCCGAGCCTGCGAAGACCGCCCGCCTCGATCCGCCCCGGATCGCGTGCCAGAAGTCCGCGTTCGACCGGGCCGACCTCCTCGCGTTCGCGGCCGGCGACGGCGCGGCGGCGTTCGGCCCCGGCTTCGATCGTTTGAGCACCCACGTCAGGACGCCGCGGATCAGCGCCCCGCCCATGCTGTTCTTCGATCGCGTCGACGTGTTCGACCCGGCGGGCGGCCCGTGGAAGCGCGGCTATCTCCGGGCCACGCTGCCCATCACGAAGGACGGCTGGTACTTCGAGGGCCACTTCAAGGACGACCCCTGCATGCCGGGGACGCTCATGTTCGAGGGCTGCCTGCAGGCGCTCGCGTTCTACATGGCGGCCATGGGCTTCACGGTGGACGCGGACGGTTTTCGCTTCGAGCCCGTGCCGGAGATCCCCTACCTGCTCCGCTGCCGCGGCCAGGTGGTCCCGGCGAGCCGCGTGCTCACCTACGAGGTGTTCGTCGAGGAGGTCCACGACGGCCCGTGCCCGACGGTGTTCGCCGACTTCCTGTGCACGGTCGACGGCCTCAAGGCGTTCCACGCCCGCCGCGTGGGCCTGCGCCTCAGCCCCGACTGGCCGCTGACGAGCGCCCCCGAGCTGCTCGACGGCCACGTCGAGCCGGTGCCGGTCGCGCGCGTCCCCTGGTCCGAGACGGGCGCGCCGCCGCCGGACGGCGCCTCAGCGGACGCCGGCGGCTTCCCGCTCGATTACCGCAGCCTGCTCTCCTGCGCCTGGGGCAGGCCGTCGGACGCGTTCGGCCCGCTCTACCGCAGGTTCGACGGGGGCCAGCACGTCGCCCGGCTCCCGGGGCCGCCGTACCACTTCATGAGCCGGGTCCTGTCGGTCTCGCGCCCCATGGCGGCGATGAAGGCCGGCGCCGAGGTCGAGGTCGAGTACGACGTCCCGGAGGAAGCGTGGTACTTCGACGAGAACGCGAGCCTCACGATGCCGTTCGCGGTGGTGCTCGAGGCCGCGCTCCAGACGTGCGGCTGGCTCGCGAGCTACGCCGGCTGCGCGCTCTCGACCGACGGCGCGCTGTACTTCCGCAACCTCGACGGCAAGGGCACGCTGCACGCCGAGGTCCTGCCGGCGGCGGCCGGCGGCGCGCTGCGCACCCGATCGCGGCTCACGAACATGTCGCGGTCGGGCGGCATGATCATCCTCTCGTTCCGGGTCGAATGCAGCCTCGGCGGCGCGCGGGTGTACGACCTCGACACGGTGTTCGGCTTCTTCCCGAAGGCCGCGCTCGCGACGCAGATCGGGATCCCGCCGAGGCCCGAGGAGGTCGCCGCCCTCGATGAGCCGTCCGACTTCGAGGTCGATCTCCGCGAGCGCCCCGCGCGGTACTGCGGCGGCAAGCTCGGGCTCGCGCGGCCCTCGCTGCTGATGATCGATCGGATCGACGGTCTGTGGCAGGCCGGCGGCCGGAAGGGGCTCGGCCGGCTCCGCGCGCGGCGGGACGTCCACGCGTCGGAGTGGTTCTTCAAGGCCCATTTCCTGGGCGATCCCGTGCAGCCAGGCTCGCTCGGCATCGAGGCGATGCTGCAGACGATCCAGTTCTGGATGCTGCACCAGGACCTCCACGCGGGCCTCCGCGATCCGCGGTTCGAGCCCGTGATGACGGGGCACGAGCACTCCTGGCGGTACCGGGGCCAGGTGCTGCCGGCCAGCCGGCGGGTGACGGTCGACACCGACATCCTCGAGGTCGGCCGCGACGACCGCGGGCCCTACGTCATCGCCGAGTCCTACCTCTGGGTGGACGGCCTGCGCATCTACGGCGCGACGCTCGGCGTGCGGATCGTCGACGGCGCCTCGCCTCGGGCGCGGTCCGACGTCGGCTTCGACCCGCGCGCGAGCGCGCGCCGCCTCGCGTCGCTCCGGGGCGCCGTGGGCGGGAGCCCGCGCCTGCGCCCGCAGGAGCAGCCCGCGGCGAAGGCCGCGCCGGCGCCGGCGCTCGACGACGTCGAGGAGGTGCTGGACCCGGACGGGTGGGTGGCGGACCACCGCCCCACGTGGACGGTCCCGGCGCTCCCCGGGATGAGCATGGTCGACCGGCTGGCCGGCGCCGCGTTGCGGGCGCGCCCGGGGAGCGTGGTCGTGGCCGTGGAGGACGTGGTTGTGCAGCGCTGGCTGCCCGTGCCGGGGCCGGTGCGCGTCAAGGCCGAGGCGACCGGATCGGGCGACGTCCTCGATGTCCGGCTGCTCGCGTGGCGCGAGGCATCGAACCCGGCGCTCTCGCGGTTCGAGCCCGTGTGCACCGGCCGCGTGCGGGTGGCTCGCGAATACCCGCCCGCCCCGGCGCCGGAGCCGGCGCTCGACGCGCCGGAGGCGGACGATCCGTACGCGGCGGGGACGCTGTTCCACGGCCCTGCGTTCCAGTACCTGACGGCGCTCCGGCTCGGCGCGCGCGGCTCCTCGGCGGTGCTGGACCCTGCGAAGGGCTCGGTGCCCCCCGGCACGCTGCACCAGGGCATGCTCGACGCCCTGACCCACACCATCCCGCACGACCGGCTGTCGCTGTGGGATCCAGAGTGCCCGCCCGCCCAGATCGCGTTCCCGTCGCGCATCCCGTCGCTCCGCCTGTACGGGCCGGCGCCCGAGTCGCCGGTGCGCGTGGAGGTGCGTTACGAGGGCCGTGACGATCGCTTCGTCTCGTTCCGGGTGCAGGCCATCGCGCAGGCCGGGGCCGCGGCGGGAGAGCGCGTCTGGCTGGAGCTCCGGCTGGTCGAGGTGCTGCTCCCGCAGGGGCCGATCGGCGGCGCGCCGCCCGGGATCCGCCGGGCGTTCCTCCGCGATCGCGCGCCGGTCGACCTCGCTGTCTCGCGTGTCGATGCGGCGTCGGGCGAGGCGCGCTGCAGCCCCGCCGACGTGCGCACGATGGACTGGATGCCCGGCACCGTGGCGCAGCTCTACGCCGCGTCGGGCGACCTCGTCGAGGCGGCGGCGGTGAAGGATCACGTCGCGCGGCGCGCGGGCGTGCACCCGTCGACGGTGTCCCTCGCCGGCGTCTCCTCGGCGCAGCCGCTGACGCGCTGGCCGTTCACCGTGGCGCGCGAGGGCTCCGAGGTCGCGGTCCGCGACGCGGGCCCGCCCGTGATCGACATCGCGCCGGTCCGCCGCTACTGGGGCGCGGCCATGGGCATCGGCCGGTGGCCGGCGGAGGACCTGTACTTCGGGCTCATCGAGCGGTTCATCCGCCGGGTGCACGTCGTCGATCCCGAGGCGTTCAGCGCTGTGAAGGGCCGGAGCCTGCTCTACCTCGGCAATCACCAGGTCGGCGTGGAGTCGCTGCTGTTCGGCATCGCCGTGTCCGGCTTGACGGAGGTCTCGACGGTCACGCTGGCCAAGGCCGAGCACCGGGCGACGTGGCTCGGCACGATGCTCGCGCACTGCTTCGCGTACCCTGGCGCGCGCGATCCGAAGGTGATCACGTACTTCGATCGCGAGGACAAGGCGTCGCTCGGGAGCATCATCGCCGAGCTCGGGGCCGAGATGCAGGGGGCTGGCAAGGGCGTGATGGTGCACGTCGAGGGCACGCGGTCGCTCGAGTGCCGTACGCCGGTGCGCAAGATGAGCGGCTCGTTCATCGACATGGCGCTCGCGGTGGGCGTCCCGGTGGTGCCGGTGCGCTTCTCCGGCGCGCTGCCGCCGGAGCCGCTCGAGCGGCGGCTCGAGTTCCCGCTCGGCATGGGCGTGCAGGACATCTGGATCGGCCGCCCGCTGCTGCCCGAGGAGCTCGCGGGGCTGACCTACAAGGATCGCAAGGACCTCGTGATCAGCAGCATCAACGGGCTTGGCCCGAGCAACGCGGTCGAGCAGCCGTTCCCTGGGGATCCTGCGTTCGCGGCGTCGGTGGACGCCTGGGTGGAGGAGGCGGGCGTCGCGCACGAGGACGCGACGGTCTTCCGGGTGCTGCAGGCGTGCGCCGACCCGACGCCGGAGACGGCGGCGATCCTGGAGGCCGCGCGCACCGGGCGGCTCGTCGCGCCCGACGCCCGGCGGGCGGACTGGCTGCGGAAGCTCGCCGCGCGGCTCCTCGGGAGGCGGCTCGGGGGGTGAGCCGCTGCTCGCTCACAGGAGCGAGCCGTCGCCGCGCGCGTGTCACGGCCACCGTTTCGGCGGTGACGCGCGTGCGAGCGAGGTGTCTCACCACCTCATCGCCGCCGGCTCCGCGACCCAGTTCAGGCTCCCCCCGTTGTAGTCCGGCTCCGGCCGCGTCAGCGCGTACGTCAGCACCACGCCCCCCGTCACCACCGCCGCCGCGCCCGTCCAGAACCACCACCGCGTCCACAGCGACGGCCGCACGGGGATCAGCTTGGCCGTCATATCCGCCCGCTGCCCCGCGTGCAGATCGAGCGTCGCCGCGTACGTCTCGAACCCGTCCCGCACCACCTCGATCCTGTACTTCCCCGGCGGCCGCTCGAGGTCGATGGGCGCGAGCCCGGCCTCGCGGCCGTCCACACGCACGAGCGCCTGCGCCGGCTCCGCGCGCACGGCCACATGCGCGGGGAGGATGTCCAGGTGCAGATCGAGCGTGGCCTTGTCCCCCGGCCTGTAGGTCTTCTGGACGAACGCATCCTGGCGCCCGGGCCGCGCCGCGCGGAAGAGGTGGACCCCGGGATCGAGCTCCACGGTGAACGTCTTCTCCCCCGGCGCCGCTGCGCGCTCGGCGGACCCGGGGAGCGTCACGAAGACCCGGGTCCCATCGTCGATGGCCAGCCGGAGCGCGCGCCCGTCGACGGTCAGCGGGGTGCCCGGGGGATCCAGCGTGACCGCCACCCGGACCACGAGCTGATCCAGCTCCGCGACGAACGCCCTGGCGTCGTCGATCTGCGCGGGCGCCAGGCCCTCGGTGCCCGCGAGCACGCGGCGGAAGGTGCGGCGCGCGGCGACGTAGCGGCCCAGGGCGCGCTCGCAGAAGCCGATGTTGTACTGGACGATGGGCGCGTCCCGCGCCGCCGCCGCCTCCTCGAAGGCGGCGAGCGCCTCGCCCCACTGCGCGTCCTTCGATCGCTGCACGCCGAGCAGGAACGCCGCCCTGCCGCGCGCGGTGCGCTCATCGACCGCCGGCGCCTCTGCCGGCGCCGCCGCCGGGTCCGGCGCCTCGGCGCGCGCGCGTCCGGCCGTCGAGAGTTCGAGCGCCGCCACGACCAAGCCACCCAGGATCCATCGCGTCCGCATCGTACCCCTCGTCCCTGGCCGCTCCCTCAGTCCGTCCCGCCGCAAGCGATCTCGCAGTGGGCGAGCGCGCAATCGAGCCCGGCCTTGTGGGTCGCCACCGCGTCCGGGAACATCGCATCACACTCCATGAGACAGGCCTGGTCCGCGACGTCGCACGGGACCTTGCAGTTGTCCAGCAACGCACACTCGAACTCGTGCTGGCAAGCCGCCATTTCATCGGCGCAGTGCAGGTTCTGGCACTTGACGCAGGGGTCCAGCGGCTCGTTGCCGCAAGCGTCGTTGTCGAAGCAGAAGTACTGCATACACGCCATCCGGTGGCTGTAGGCGACGTAACCTGCGGTGTGCGCCTGGTAACACGCGCTCTCGCAGGGCGAGAAGGCCGCATCATCCGGGTCCTCGGCGCACGCCTTGACACACGTGACCAGGTCCTGGCAATCCTGGTCGTCTCTGCAAGCCTGGTAGGTCTCGCAGCAGCGCTCGTCCTCGCACTTGTAACAGGTGTTCGGATCCGTCGACGGCGAGCACGTCTGGTTGAAATCCGGGTCTGTCGGGGCGGGGATCTGACCGCAACCGGCGCACGCCGCGCCCGGGCCGGCGAGGCGGCAGTCGATGAAGGCCTGTTTCGCGCTCTGGCCAAGAGAGCCGGTGACGGGCGGGCACGCCTGCTCGCACGCGATGTCCGCGTCCCCGCTCGGGCTCAGCGGACAAGCGTCGAGGCAGTCGAGGTAGGCGGCGCAGCCCGGGTCGGCCGCGCAGGCGTTCACCTGGGACAAGCACGCTGTCTGCTCCACGCACGTGCCGCACGCGCTCGCGCCGTAAGTGGCCTCACCGCCGCCACCACCGTTGCCGCCGCCGCCGGCGCCTGAGCCCGTGCTCGCCGCCGCTCCCGGATCTTCGGAGGAGGAATCGCCGTCGCACGCGGGGGAGAGCGCCGCCGCGATGGCTACGGAGAGCGCGGCGAGCACAGGCCGGGTGACCCACGACATACAATCTCCTCGCGAGCGGCAGAGCGATGTTCGGGTGATTCGGGGGATTCGGGTGATTCGGGGGATTCGGGGGATTCGGGTGGAGCAGCGAAAGAACCCTCTTGGCCTCGCCCCTCCTCGATGATAGCGAGGAGACTACTCCTGGGTCCTGTCGGGCGGCAACGAGAAAGGCGAAAGGCGGCAGGTGGTCGAACCGACACGCGCGCTCTCGATCCTCGTCGTGCTCGCTGCGGCAGGGCTCTCCGGCTCCTGCGGCGAGCGAGAGCGACCGCAGCTCCTCGTCGTCGTGGACACCGACGCGCCGGTCGCTGCGCAGCTCCTGGCAGACCCCTCCATCTCTCCGGAGGCGGTCATCGATACGGTGCGTATCGACGGGTTCGACGAAGCGTGGCGTCCCGGCTGCATCGATGACGTCGACTGTACGGCGAACTTCGTCCTGCCGGACCCTTCGTCCTGGCCGTTCTCCTTCGGGGTGGCCGCGCCGGAGGCGGAGAGCGCCGTGCTCCGCCTGCGCATCCGAGCGTTCCGCGGCGCCGTAGCGGCGCGGGGTAAGGACTCCATCGAGGGGAGGGTGTTCTCGACCATCGATCCTCCGCCAGAGGCCGCCATCGACCGGCTGATCGAGATCGCGCTCCCCGTGTCCGGCGTGGAGACGGTGCAACTCCTGCTCTCGGCCGACTGCCTGGGTGTGCCCGCGTCGCTGCGCAAGCCGCCGCACACATGCATCGACGCCATCCGGCGGATGGCGGCCCCATCGGAGGGCGTCCTCGTCGGATCGGAGGCCGACATGGGCGCGACGCGCGCCGGCATGTGGCCGCGCGCGCGGGAGGTCCCCTGCGGCGCCGCGCCCGAGGGCGCTGATGCCGTCTGCATCCCCGGCGGATTCAGCGTCATCGGTCAGGCCGAGCTCGCCGGCGTCGACGAGCAGAGCTACGTCTCGGTCGTGCCGCCGCGGCCGGTGCATGTGGGCCCGTTCTTCATGGACAGGACGGAGTTCACGGTCGGTCGTTTCCGTGCGCTGCTGAACGAGGGGCTCCTCCACGCCGAGGGCGATGACCTCGCCGGGCCTGATCCGAGCAGGACGGGGCTCGCAGACTGCCGCTGGCTGGGCGCCACCGACGGAGCGAACGATGGGTATCCCCTCAACTGCATCTCCTGGCGCCTTGCCCGGGAGGCGTGCCGAGCGAGCGGCGGTGATCTGCCGACGGAGGCGCAGTGGGAGCACGCCGCGCGGGGTCGAGGGCAGGGGCGGATCTATCCCTGGGGTGACGCGTCTCCCGCGTGTTGCACGGCGAGCGCCGGGCGGGGGACGCTGTGCCCTGGCGATCCGGGGCCGGAGGAGGTCGGCTCGCATCGGCCCTCGGCGACGTGCGGTGGCCTGGGCGACAGCTCCAGGGATGGCGTCCTGGATCTCGGCGGGAGCTTGAGCGAGCTGTGCGCCGACAAGCTGGTTCCGTATGGAGAGGGCTGCTGGAGCGCGCCCGGGATCTTCGTCGAGCCCCGCTGCGACGATGACGGCATCAACGCACACGCCGCCCGCGGTGGAGACTGGGCCAGCGGCCCAGCGAACACCAGGCCCGCGTTCCGGAGAGGGGATGTCCTGGACTCGCTGCACGGCTTCCGGTGCGTCTACGCGGGAGGTGCGCCGTGACGGCTCGTGGCCTGTCGACGGCGCTCGCGGCTGCCGGGTTTCTGCTCTCGGCGCTCTCGGCGTGCGAGCCCGAGCCGCGCCAGTGGCTCGTCAGCGCCTCGACCGACGCACCGGCGCCCCGGTTCGGCGATCACCTGCTGCTCGAGGTGATGGGCGAGGGCGCGATCTGCACCGGCTGCATGCGGCTCATCGGGGTGGATGGGCCGGACAGCCTGCCCGTCAGCTTTGGCGTGGTCCCGCGGGAGGAAGGCGCCGCCGTGCGGGTCCGCGCGCGGCTCTACCGGGCCGAGCAGGCGGGCCCCGACGGCCTCCCCCGCGGTCAGGCGCTGATCGACGCCGTGGCCAGGCTCCCGCCGCTCGATGGCGAGACGCACGTCGCCCTCGATCTGTCCATGCGCTGCTTCGGCGTCCCGAGCCTCCCCGAGCAGCGCGCGACCTGCGACCCGGAGGCGGGCGCGCTCGCGCCGGAGCCGGTGCTTCCGCTGCTCTCCGAGGTCGAGGCCCGGCCCGAGCCCGGCTCCTGGCCGAGCGCGGCCCCGGTACCCTGCCAGGGGCCGGTGCCGGCGGGGATGGTGTGTGTGCCCGGAGGGGTCTTCCTTCTCGGGACGCCGCGGCCCGGTTACACCGTCGATCTCGACGAGCTGAGCCAGCCCGAGCGCCTCGTGCAGCTCGGCGCGTTCGCCATCGACGCGGACGAGGTGACCGTGGGCACGGTCCGGGAGCTCGTGGCGACAGGGCAGATCCGATCGGCGCCAATTGCCAGGGACATCGACGCGCCGGGGTCGGACCTGGGCGCTTGCACGTACCTCGGCGCGTCCGACGGCGCGAACGACGCGCTGCCCGTCAACTGCGTCACCCACGCGCTGGCGGAGGAGGCCTGTTCCGCGCTGGGAAAGCGGCTCCCCACCGAGGCGGAATGGGAGTACGCGGCCGGCAACCTCGATGACGAGACCGCCTATCCCTGGGGGAACGGCGGGGATCTCTGCGCGATGGCGCTCCTCGGCAGGGGCAGGGGCAGCGGGGAGGTCGACCAGGACGTGTTCGAGAACTCCGGCTGTCGCCCGCTCGACGCGCCAGTGCCCTGGGGGCCTGTCGCCGGAGGGGCCCCGAGCGATGTGACCGCCCTTGGCATCCGGAACCTCGCCGGGAGCATGTCCGAGTGGGTGGCCGACACCTTCGCTCCCTACGCCGCGCCTTGCTGGCAGTCGGGCGGGCCGCTCCTCGTCAATCCGGTGTGTCGCGAGCCTGCGCCCGGCGCGGCGCCGAGCTTCTCCTATCGCGGGAGCTCCTGGTCGGGTTACAAGTTGGGGGCCCGGGCCACGGCGCGCAGCCATGAGAGGGCGTCGGCGTTCAATCCGGCCACCGGCTTCCGTTGCGCACAGCCGATGTGACCGCGCTGCCGTGATTCCCGGCCGGCCGGCGACCGCGATACGCTGCGTCCGGCGGGGAACCACGATACGCTGCCGCTCGTGTCGGACGATCTCCAGGGCTCCCTCCCGGCCGGCAAGATCATCGCCGGGCGCTTCCGGATCGAGCGCCTCATCGGCCGCGGCGGGATGGGCGAGGTGTACGCGGCCAGGAACGTCGGCACCGGGCGCGACGTCGCGCTCAAGATCATCCGCGGCGTCGTCGACGCCGGGCAGACCCGGCGCTTCCTCCGCGAGGCCAAGGCGGCGACCGCGATCCAGCACCCGAACGTGATCGAGGTGCTCGACGTCTTCGAGGAGGACCACACGCCCGTGATGGTCATGGAGCTGCTCCGCGGCGAGCCGCTCTCCGGGCTGCGCAAGCGCAGGGGCGCCCTGCAACTGTACGAGGCGGCGCGCCTCCTCGTGCCGGTCGCGTCAGCGCTCCGCGCCGCGCACGAGAAGCGGATCGTGCACCGCGACCTCAAGCCGGACAACATCTTCCTCTCGGAGCCGCAGGCCGGCGGGTGCGTTCCCAAGGTGCTGGACTTCGGGATCGCCAAGGTGCTCGACCCGACCTCGATCAGCTCGGAGACGCAGGGCGGCAACACCAGCACCGGCTCGATCCTCGGGACGCCTCATTACATGTCGTTCGAGCAGGCGATGAGCGAGAAGGACATCGATCATCGCGCGGACATCTGGGCGATGGGCGTCATCCTCTTCGAGGCGCTCACCGGCCGGAGGCCGCTCGAGTTCGAGAACCTCGGCGAGATGTACACGGCGTTCCTGCAGCGCGAGGTGCCGTCGATCCGCTCGGCCGTGCCCGACCTGCCCGCGGACGTCGCCGGGGTGCTCGACCGCTGCCTGCAAAAGCGGCGCGAGGATCGGCTCGACGATCTGGGGCCGCTCGTCGAGGTCCTCGGCCGCTACGCCGATCCCTCGTCGGCGGGCGCGCTCGCGGGAGGCAAGGTCGTCGGCGCGCTCGCGCCGCTCGCCGCGTCTCCGAGCTCGGGAGCCGTAGCGGCGCCTCCGGCCCTCGCGGCCCCCGGCGGGCGCGCGAGATCGCTGAAGAGGGCGCTCGCGGTCGCAGCGCTCCTCGCGGTGGCCTTCGTGGCGGCGTTCACTGCGCTCCGTCGCCCATCGCCGGACGGGTCTGCCGCTCCGGTCCCCGCCTCGGCGGAAGCGGCGGTGGAGCCGCCGCCCGTGGCGGCCGCGGCGCCTCCAGCAGCCATGTCGAGCGCGCCCGCTCCGGCCCTTCCCTCTCGGGACGAGCCTGCGGTCGCGGGCGTCGCGCCGTCCGCGGCGTCGTCGTCCAGGCGGCCCTCATCGAGAGCTCTCTCTGGCACGCTGAAGGCGCCGGCGACACCGGCGACACCGGCGTCTGGGCCGCCGCCGTCGGCGCCGACGACGCAAGCGCGGGGGATCGTCGACCAACTCCCGTACTGACGGCGAGCGCGCCCCGCGTTACCCTGCTCCCGCGCCATGGAAGGTCAACGTATCGCCGGGAAGTACCGCCTTGCCCGGCTCCTCGGCAAGGGCGGGATGGGCTCGGTGTGGCTGGCAGAGCACCTGTCGCTGCGCACGCCGGTGGCCATCAAGCTCATCGACGTCGAGGCCGCGAAGAACGCGACCGCCCGGGCGCGCTTCGACCGTGAGGCGCAGATCGCGGCGCGGATCCGCAGCGCCCATGTGGTCAAGGTGCTCGACCATGGCCTCACCGACGATGGATTACCGTACATCGCGATGGAGTGTCTGGCAGGCGAGAGCCTGCGCGATCGCCTCTCCGCGCGCAGGCGCCTGACGCCGGCGGAGACGGCGAAGATCGTCTCTCACGTCTGCCGCGCCCTCTCGCGCGCCCACGAGGTCGGGCTCGTCCATCGCGACATCAAGCCGGAGAACCTCTTTATCGCGCGCGAGGATGATGGGGAGATCGTCAAGATCCTCGACTTCGGCGTGGCAAAGGTGACAGACGCGCTCGCCATCACGGGGATGGATCCCACGCGCACGGGGGCGCTCCTCGGGACGCCCTACTACATGAGCCCGGAGCAGGCGAAAGGCCTGAAGAGCGTCGATTACCGGTCCGATCTCTGGTCCCTGGGCGTCGTGGTCTACGAGTGTCTCACGGGGCAACGCCCTTTCACCGCCCCGGCGCTCGGGCCGCTCATCGCCAAGATCCTGGGGACGCCCCCGCCCGGGCTGTCCGCGGCGGCGCCGGGCGCTGCCATCCCGGTGGAGGTCGAGGCCTGGATGCGGAAGGCGCTTGCCGTCGAGCCGGACGCGCGCTTCGCCTCGGCCCGGGAGCTCTCCGAGGCGTTCATGGTGGCGTCGGGCGTCGCCGACTCGATGGATCGCGGCTCCTCCGCGGGCCTCCCGGACGGCAAGCCGCCCTCGGCTGTGCGCCCCCCTGCCGGGGTGTGGGAGACGGCCGACACGGTGGCCTTGCCCTCGGGCGACAGGCAGGCGCCGGTCGCCGCTGCGCCGCAGCCCCCGGTCGCCCCCCTGTCGTCGGCCACGGGGCCGGGCGCGGTCGCGGCCGCGCGCCCTGTCGCGCCCGCGCGCGGCCTCGTCTGGGCGGTCGTTTTGCTGGCGATCGCGCTGCTCGCGGTCAGCGGCGTGCTCGCCGCGACGCTCCTGCGCTGACGGCGATCCGCTGGATGCGGAGCGGCGTGCGACGGCGCGGCGTGGCGTGGCGTGGGTCAGCGGCCAGCGTGGCGCGTGGTGTGTGGTGCGCTGCCTTCGTGCTTGATCGCCCGGCGACGCGGGAGATACCCTGCGCGCATGCGCCGCCTGGTCCCGTGCGTCCTCCTTCTCTCGTCCTTCGCCCTTGCGTCGGGTTGCGCGACCTACACGCAGGATCTCGATCGCGCCCGCAGCCACTACGAGGCAAACCGGTTCGAGCAGGCGCTGGCGCTGTTCCGGGTGCTCGAGCACGATCAGGACTCGTTCTCGGTCCCGGAGCGGGCGCAGTACGCCTACCTCCGGGGCATGACGGACTACCGGCTGGCGGAGCTCGCGCCGCAGGGCACCGGCGTCGCCGATCCGCGCAAGGGCTACCGCGACAACGCGCGCCACTGGCTCGGGCTCGCCGCGGCGACCGAGAAGCTGGCCCCCGGCGGCATCACCAGCGAGCAGAAGAACCGCCTGACCGAGACGCTCGCGGACCTCAACCGCGACGTGTATGGCGGCGCCGAGACGCTGCCGGAGGGGGGCGCCGCGCCGCCGTCCGACGCTCCCGCCTCGCCCGAGGAGCCGCCGTCCGAGCCGTCGGCGCCCACGCTCTGACCGCAGCGCGCTGACGCCCTCGCACATCGCGCCTCGCGGGCATCGAATCGGGGGCGAGCATCGCGCGGCGCGCGCGTCCCCGTCGGTGTGTCCGCCGTGGCGAGCGGGCGTGTGCGCATCCCTCTGCAGCGCGCGCAGATTCGTGCGGCATGCACAGCGTGCGAGCGGCCCATTGCGGCGCCGGATGTCTGGAATGGAACGGAACGTGGCGGGGGGCGCCGTATGTGGCGCGGGATCGATGGTCGGCTAGGGGTCGCTCGCTACGACACCCGCCGGCGCAGCGATTCGATCTCGTCCTTTGCGGCGAGCTTGTGTTTCTTGAGCTGGGCGGCTTCCATTCTCTCCCCCGGTGTCAGGAACGCCCGTCGACCCAGCTGCCTGAGGCGTGAGTCGAGCTCGCGATGACGCGCTTCCGCCATGCTCAGCCGCTGCTCCGGGCCGATTGCAGTCACCGCGCGAGGAGAGATGATCTGATGCTTCATGTGCCCACCTCCAAGGCCCCACAACGGGGCCGTGATGCCTTCGAGGGCCCACAACAGAAGCCCTCGTTCTGATCGTCGCTGGAGAGGAGATCGCCGCCGACCGAGCTACACGCCGAGACAGCGGCCTGATGAACGAATGCGAGATTACCGCAACATGGCGGATCCATGCAGGCTTTTTGTCGGGCGAGGCCCTTCTGCAATTTCACAGAGCAGCCGTTGTAGCCAGGGATTGCCCTAAGGCGTACAGCAATCCACCGGTGTCCCGGACGGCCGGGCCAGACTCTCCGTCCATGCACGTTGCGGAACAACCTCGAGCGGGGGGCTATTCTTCCCCGGCAATGTCGAGTTCCAGCGTCACCTCGGTCGCCCTCCTGGCCCTTGCGGTCGTCCTGGGCGGATGCACTTCGGAGGCCAACGTGCCGGCGCGGGCGCGATCGCCGCAGCCGGCCTCGGCGCGCGCGCCGGTCGAGCTCGCGCCGGTCGTCGTGTCGCCTTATTCGGACGCCGAGCTCGCGGCGGAGTTCGAGCGGGCGCGCGCGCTGCTCCTGGCCGACAAGGCGCGTGAGGCGGCGCCCCTGTTCGAGCGGCTCGCGCGCCTCGCGCCCGACGGCGAGGTCGCGCCGCCGAGCCTGTTCAACGCCGGGGTCGCGCACGAGGCGCTCGGCGACCGCGCGCTCGCGGCAGAGCGCTACCGCGAGGTCGCGCAGCGCTTCCCGGACCACGCGGTCGCGCGCGGCGCGCTCTTCCGGCTCTCGCGCGCGGCGGCCGCCCTCGAGCGGTGGCCCGAGCTCGTCGAGGTGTCGCGCCGCCTGCTCCGCCTCGGCGATCTGAGCGTGCTGGAGGTGATCGAGGCGCGCGGCGCGCTCGCGCTCGGCCTGGTCGAGCAGGATCTCGTGGAGGAGGCGGCGCGCCAGGTCGCGCTCGCGCGCGATCTCATCGAGGAGCACCGGCTGGGCGAGTCCGGCAAGCCGCCGATCGAGCTCGCGCAGGTGAGCTTCGCGCTCGGCGAGGTGCGGCGGCGCCGGAGCGAGGCGATCACCTTCGTGCCGGTGCCGGCGAGCTTTGCCGAGGCGCTCGAGCGCCGCTGCCAGGGGCTGCTCGACGCGCAGAGCGCCTACACCGAGGCCATGCGCAGCCTCGACGCCCACTGGTCGGCGATGGCGGGTTACCGCATCGGGCAGCTCTACAAGGAGCTCCACCGCGACGTGATGCAGGTCCCGCCGCCGCGGAGCGCCGACACCCCGAGGGAGAGGCAGCTGTTCGAGGGGGCGATGCGCCTGCGCTACCGCGTGCTCCTGGAGAAGGGGCAGAAGATGCTCGCCGGCACCGTGCGCCTCGGCGACCGCACCGGGGAGTCGTCGGCGTGGGTCCTCCGCGCCCGCGACGCGCAGCGCGAGATAGAGCTCGCGCTCGCCGACGAGCAGGCGGCCCTCGCGAGGCTCCCGTTCACCGAGGCCGAGCTCCTCGCGGCGCTCGACGCCCTGAAGACGGCGGCGCCGAAGCGGCCGTGAGCCCCGCGCGGGCGGCGGGGGTGGGGCCAGCGCGGCTCAGTTCAGCGTCGGCGCACACCCGAAGAGCACGTCGAGCTCCGCGCGCACCTCGTGTTGCACCGTCGTACAGGACGCGGGGCAGAGGATGATCTTCTTCGGGAGCACCTCGTCGTCGTAATACCACCCCGGCCCCGTGCCGCAGTCCGCTGCGTCGTCCGCCTTCGGGACCTCCAGCGGGCTCGCGCCCTCGGGCGCGAACCTGACAGCGACCCGGCTCGTGTCGAGGACCGCGCCCGCGGGCGGCGCCGGGATGAGGAGCTCGCACGGGAGCGCCGACGCGCGGATCTCGGACATCTTCGCCGAGAACGCCGTGATGTCCGCCGTGACATCGAACGCGCGGGTCGTCCCGCCGGCGGCGGCGATCTGGTCCAGGTTGGTGAGCGTCGAGCCTTGCACCGCGATGACGTACGTCTGGACGCCGTTGTAGCGGAGGGCCTTCTGCGCCATGTCCGCGGTGCTCGCGACGGTGTTTCCGGAGCAGCCCGAGGGATCGCCGTCGGTGGCGAGCACGACGATCACCTTGTGGGAAGGGTTCGCGTCCTTGTAGGCGGTCGCGTTCATGAGCACCCCCTGGAGCGCCGGGCGCATGGGCGTCCCGCCGCCCGGCGAGGTGCCCTGGATGGAGGCGGTGAGCTCCGGCGTGTTCAGCGGCAGCTCACCGATGGCGACCGCGAGCTCGTCGTAGCTTGTGTGGTTGCAGTCGCTCTGCCCATTGCTGCTCCGCGGGAAGTAGGTGAGCCCCACGTTCATCCCGGCCGAGGCGGCGTCGGTCACGAACGCCGAGAGCGCATTCGTGACGCCGACCCATTTCGAGCCGAGCATGCTGCCGGATCGGTCGAGCAGGATGAGCATATCGAGCGGCACGAGCGTGGCCTCCGCGCTCGCCTGGGCGCAGGAGGACCCCTCCCCGAGGCCGCCCTCGCCGGCGCCGCCGAGCCCTCCCCCCTCGCCGAGCGACGTCTTCCCGCTCGCGCTGCTCACGCCGAAGGAGCCGCCGCCGCCGCTCGCGGCGTCATCCGGCCCGGAGATGTTCGCGGGCTTCTTGTCCTCGGTGGCCGCGCAGCCGCCCGACTGCGCCGCGATCCCGGCGGCGACGAGGAAAGGGGCAAACACGAAATGACGTCGGAAGGACATCTCTGCGCTCCTCTGAAATTGGGTGCGACGTGGCTCGCGGCCGCGGGGCTCCACGCGCGAAGTGGTCTGTCTATCGAGGGATGGCCGAGCTCCGAGACGATCTCGTCAGTGTATGCAGTTCGCGATCGAGGCGCGATAGGGGCTCTCCGGTTTGTAAGCCCGGCTCGTGTCGTGCTGTCGTTGCTCTCTCTTCTTTCGTCGCTTGTCGCGGCTCTCGTTGCTTGTCGCAGCTCTCGTTGCTTGTCGCAGCTCTCGTTGCTCTCGTTGCTCTCGCCGGTCTCGCGCGCGTCGGCGCGGCGGGGCTCGGCGTCTTTGCTCGTCGCTGATTGCGCCGACCGTTCCGGGTGCTCGCGCGCCGGAACATCATGTTTCCTTGCGCAGCCGCGAAGGACGCGTAATTCCCACGAGGTGCGTCACGCTTGCTGGAAAGAGGCGAACATGACTAGGTGGATTCCATGGGTACTTTCCGCTGTCGCCCTGACGGATCTCGGCTGTTCGACTGCGACATCCGCGGGCAGCTCGGGCCCGGCGGGGGCCGGCGGCGCCGCTGGGGCGGCTGTCTCGAGCGGAGGGGGCGGCGCAGGCGGGGACGGCGCGCCGTGCCGGATCGACTGCTCGCTCGTTCCGACCTCGCAATGCGTCGTGGCCGTGTGCAACGAGGCGACGCGCGATTGCGAGCTCGTCCCCAGCGCGGGCGGGGAGCCCTGTGACGACAGGGACGCCTGCACGGTCGGCGAGGTGTGCGCGGAGGGTGTCTGTCAGGGCGGGGCCCAGGAGAACTGCGGCCTCGCGCCGGACGCCTGTCACGTGGTCACGTGCGTCGACGCGGGCGGCGCTCCTCGCTGCGGGGTGGAGCCGAGGGCGAACGGGGCCCCGTGCGCGACGGAAGACCGCTGTATCCTCGACGCGGCGTGTCTGGACGGCGCCTGCGTCGGGACTCCGCGGGACTGCTTCTTCTTCCACGTACCGGACTCCTGTCATGTGGGTGCGTGCGACCCGGCCACCGGTGCGTGCGAGGCGGTCCCGGGGAACGACGGGGCGCCGTGCGCGGACTCCGGCGATCTCTGCATGGTCGGCAAGACCTGCCAGAGCGGCCGCTGCGAGGGGGGCGTCCCGAAGGACTGCAGCGCGCTGAGCGTCGGGTGCAACGATGGCGCCTGTGATCCGGGCTCTGGCAATTGCTATGCTGAGCCGATTGGACCGGGCGGCGCCTGCCTCTCTGGGACCGACGAGTGCAATCGTGGCGTCTGTGACGAGAGCGGCGCCTGTATTTCCATCCCCACTCCCGGGGAGTCGTGCCTCTCGCAGGCGGTCGGTTGCACGCGCGGCGTCTGCAGCGAGGCCGGGGTGTGCACGGCGCGCCCGGTTCCCGACGGCGGGGTCTGCGTTGACAGCGACTCGTGCACCGTGGGGGAGTCCTGCCTGGCTGGCGTCTGTCAGGGCGGCGCCGCGGCGGCTGCGCCGGTGGTCTATTTCCGGGATACGTTCGAGAGCGACGGGGCCGGGTGGGAGCTCGGTCCGACCTGGCAGATCGGCGCGGCGAAGGCGTCAACCGGGCAGACCTACGGGCACGCCGATCCGGCGCTCGATCACACGGCGACGTCGGACAACGGGGTGGCCGGCGTGGTCATCGGAGGGAACGCGCCCCTCGGGGTCCACCCGTACTTCTACCTGACGAGCCCGGTCGTCAACGCCGATGTCGCGGGCGGCGTGTACCTGACGTTCTGGCGTACCCTGAACAGCGATGAGACGCCTCACATGACGAACCGTGTCGAGGTCTATGACGGCGTCCGCTGGAAGGTGCTCTTCGAGTCGGGGGCGTACCCCGGCGTCCGCGACTCGGCCTGGACGAAGGTCGTCTATGACCTGACGCGCTACAAGAACGCCGGCCTGCGGGTCCGCTTCGGCTACGAGATCGGGCGGGAGGCCTTCGTCGACACCGTGTCGAGCTGGAACATCGACGATGTGGAGATCACGAACGCAGCTTGCCCCTAGACGGCATGACGGGGCGCGGGGAGACCCAGGGACCTTGCGCCCTCGGCAGCTCGACTCCGATGTTCGAGCGGGGGCCCTGGCTCACCGCTCCACGACGGCCGAGAGCGCCGCCGTGATCGCCTGGGAGACCTCGTCGACCGCGCCATCCCCGTTGATATGGATGACCCGGTCCCCCGGGACGAGCTCCTCCGCCCGGCGGTATGCCTCCGCGAGCCGCGCCTGCAGCTCGGTCTTCTCGAACAGCTCCTCCGCCCCCCCGCGGCCGCGGCGGCGCTTCTCGGCGATCTCGGGCGCCACGTCGATCACCACCGTGACGTCGGGCCTCAGGGCGTGGCGGTTGAGCTCACGGATCCATTCGATGATGGCCCCGGAGCCCGCCCCGTCCTCGCCCGCCGTCGTGGACTGGTAGGCCAGGCTCGACAGGTCGTAGCGATCCGAGATCACGACATACCCGTCGCGGAGGAGCGGCTCGATCTCGGCGCCGAGGTGATCGAGGCGATCGGCCGAGAAGAGGAGCGCCATGATCTCCGCCTGGCGGGCGCCGGGAAGCGAGATCCGGCGGGTCAGGACCTGCCGGAGCAGCGCGCCCACCGGCCCGGCGCTCGGCTCTCGGGTGACGTGGACCATGCGCCGCGCCGCCCTGAGGTGCGCCGCGTAGCGCTCGGCCTGCGTGCTCGTGCCGGCGCCGTCGATGCCCTCGAACACCACGAAGACGCCACGGCCGGCCTCCCACGCCGGGCGCGACGCGGGGCTCTCTTGCTCGCCTCTCGTCTTCGGCATCTAGCTCGCCTCCTCGGTCGACTCCGCCACGGGCGGCGCGTCCTCCCCGAGCACCACGTTGTCGATGAGCCGCGTCGTCCCGACGCGGACGGCGACCGCCAGCAGCGCCCGATCGCCGATCGCCGCTGCGTCGCTCCAGATCGCCAGGGACTCCGGATCGGCGAGGTCCACATAATCGATGCTCGTCGCGACAGCCGCGAGGCGCGCGCGCGCGGGCTCGAGGAGCGCCGAGGCGCGCCGCTCGCCGCGGGCGAAGGCGCGGCACGCGCCGGCGAGAGCGAGCGGGATGGCGCGCGCCGCGCTCCGCTGCTCGGGCGAGAGATAGGCGTTCCGTGACGACATGGCGAGGCCGTCCGGCTCGCGCACCGTCGTCGCCCCGACGACCTCGACGGGCAGGAACAGGTCAGCGACGAGCCGCCGGATGACCTGGAGCTGCTGGTAGTCCTTCCTGCCGAAGATGGCGACGCACGGGCCGGCGAGCGAGAGAAACTTCGTCACCACGGTGGCGACGCCCTCGAAGTGCACGGGCCGATAGACGCCGCAGAGCGGGCCCGCGGTCGCGCCGACGCGCACGCGCGTCTCGTCGCCGGGCGGATACATCGCCGCGACGTCCGGCGCGAACACGCCGTCGGCGCCGGCCTCCGCGCAGGCGGCGAGGTCTCGCTCGAGCGTCCGCGGGTAGCGCGCCAGGTCTTCGCCCGCGCCGAACTGGGTCGGGTTGACGAAGACGGTCACGGCCACGAAGTCGGTCCTCCGCCGCGCCTCCGCGATCAAGGCGAGGTGGCCTGCGTGGAGCGCGCCCATCGTCAGAATGAGGCCGACGCGGCGCCCAGCCGCTCGCGCCCGGTCGCACGCCACCCTGAGGTCGCCAGGATGTCGCCAAAACTCCATAATTGAACCCTATCAAACGTACGGCAAAATCGGAGCTTCGATCATGGTTGACCCGCCGTCCACCCCAGATAGTGCCCTCGCTCCCGACTCCGAAGACGACGTAGATTCAGCTCAGGTCGCCGGGCCTGCGTCGCGCCCGTGCGGCCCCTCCAGCACCCGCTCCGGGGGGAGCACCGCCCCGTCCAGCGGCCCGGTATCGATCTCGGCCGCCCCGGGGGCGATCCCGATCGAGGGGGACCCGACGCACTACCTGAACCGCGAGCTCTCGTGGCTCGAGTTCAACGCGCGGGTGCTGGCGGAGGCCAGGTCGCACGAGGTGCCGCTGTTCGAGCGCCTCAAGTTCCTGAGCATCTTCTTCTCCAACCTCGACGAGTTCTTCATGGTGCGCGTCGCCGGCCTCCAGGCGCAGACGCAGCGCACGATCGCGGAGGTCCCGCCGGACGGGCTCACGCCCCACGAGCAGCTCGTGGCGATCAGCGCGCGGGTCCACGCGCTCGTCGATGACGCCTACCAGCTGTGGCACTCGGATCTGATCCCGGCGCTCCAGCGCGCCGGCATCGTGATCGTCCGGCCCGATGAGCTCGACGCGACCGAGCTCAGCGCGCTCGACGATCGGTTCCGCACGGACATCTTCCCGATCCTCACGCCGATCGCGATCGACCCGGGGCACCCGTTCCCGCACCTGCGCAACAAGATGATCAACCTCGGGATCATGTTCTCCCGGGAGCATGAAGCGCAGGAGCCCGGCTTCGCGGTCATCCAGGTGCCGCCGGGGTTGAGCCGGCTGATGCGGGTCCGCGTGGAGGGCGCGACGCGCGCGTTCGTCCTGCTCGAGGACGTGATCGCCCGGCACGTGAAGGACTTCTTCCCCTCGGGCAGGCTGCGCGGCACGTACCCCTTCCGCGTCACCCGGAACTGGGACCTCGAGATCGACGAGGAGGAGGGCGAGGACCTGCTCGAGACGATCCAGGCCGAGCTCCGCCGGCGCGATCGCGGCAACGCCGTGCGCCTGGAGATCGGCTTCGGCGAGGGCGCCGGCACCTCGGTCCAGCGGCTCTGCCGCGCGCTCAAGGTCGACGCGTCGCACGCCGTCTACCGGGTGCCGGGGCCGCTCCACATCGCCGACCTGATGGGCATCGTCGCGGACGACGAGCGCCGCGAGTACCGGGACGAGCCGTTCGCGCCGCAGGTCCCGCCGCTCTTCCGGGACGTCGAGGACATCTTCGCCGTCATCCGGGAGCAGGACGTGCTCCTGCACCACCCGTACGAGTCGTTCGATCCGGTCGCGGAGTTCGTCTCCCGCGCCGCCGACGACCCGAACGTGCTCGCGATCAAGCAGACGCTCTACCGGACCGGCGGCGACTCGCCGATCCTGAAGGCGCTCGCGCGCGCGGCCGAGAGCGGCAAGCAGGTGACGGCCATCGTCGAGCTGAAGGCGCGGTTCGACGAGGCGAGCAACATCCAGTGGGCGAGGACGCTCGAGCAGAGCGGCGTGCAGGTGATCTACGGCCTGCTCGGGCTGAAGACGCACGCGAAGGCGCTGCTCGTGGTGCGGCGCGAGAAGGACAAGCTGCGCCGCTACGTGCACCTGTCGACGGGCAACTACAACCCGCAGACCGCGCGGCTCTACACCGACATCGGCCTGTTCACGGCGAACCGGGAGATCGGCGAGGACATGACGTCGCTCTTCAACCTGCTGACAGGCTACAGCGCGCCGCCCAAGTGGAACCGCCTCCTCGTGGCGCCGCTCGGCCTGCACGAGGCGGTGCTGGGCCTCATCGCGCGCGAGGAGGCGCACGCGCGGGCCGGGCGCAAGGCGGAGATCGTGGCGCAGATGAACGCGCTCGTGGACGTCGACGTCATCGACGCGCTCTACTCGGCGTCGCAGGCCGGGGTCGACATCAAGCTCGCCGTGCGCGGCATCTGCTGCCTCCGGCCGGGGATCCCGGGCCTGTCGGAGCGGATCCAGGTGCGCGCGATCATCGATCGTTTCCTCGAGCACAAGCGCCTGTTCCGGTTCGCGAACGGCGGCAACGAGGAGATCTACATGTCGAGCGCCGACTGGATGCCGCGCAACTTCCATCGCCGCGTCGAGCTGATGATCCCGATCGTCGAGCCCGCCACCCGCGCGCGCGTGGAGGACATGCTGAACACCGTGATGTCCGACACGACGAGGACCTGGGAGCTCGCGAGCGACGGCAGCTACCACAAGCTCCAGCAGCCCAACGGCGCCCCCCTGCTGCGGTCGCAGCACCGCTTCATCGAGCTCGCGCGCGAGCGGGTGAAGCTCAGCGACCCGCTGGCGCGCGGCGGCGGGCGCTTCCACATCCTCCGCATGCCCGCGGGCACGGACGACGGCGGGCCTCGCCACCGCAAGGGCGCCAAGAAGAAGAAGGGCCTGCCCTGAGCGACGACGCGCAGGAGCAGCAGAGGCGTCCCCGCGGCCTCGCGCGCGGGGAGCGCTTCAGAACTGCGTCTGCAACGCGGCGGAGCCGGGGCCGAGCGAGAGCGTGGTCTGGACAGACGCCTTGGGCGCTGCGTCGCTGACCGGCACCTTCTTTCCGCCGATGACCCAGAGCGGGATGCCCACGGCGATCATGATGCCGCCTGCCACGGAGACGAGCGCGCCGGCGAGCTGACGGCGCCCATCGGAGCGCGTCTCGCAGATGCCCGTGAAGCCCCCGAAATCGCAGTAGATCTCGTATCGGTTGCTCGCCGACGCGAGCAGGCCGGTCCCGGTGAAGAACGCGATCGTGCCGCCGGCGGTGAGCGCGATGCCTCCCAGCATCAGGCCCGCGCTCTTCCGGCGCAGGGGAACCGGGGGCGGAGCAGGCGGGACCTCCGCCGGGCTCACCGGATAGCCCGGCGGGAGCTGAGGGTAGGCGCCGCCGTAAGGAGCGTAGCCGCCCGGAGGACCCGGCGGCGGATAGCCCGGCGAGGCGCCTGGCGGAGCCTGCGGGACCTCCTGCGAGAAGTCCACCGGGTATGGCGGCGCGGAGGCAGCGGGCGGCGCGGAGGCAGCGGGCGGCGCGGAGGCAGCGGGCGGCGCGGAGGCAGCGGGCGGCGCGGAGGCGGCCGGCGGAGCGGGTTGCGGCGCCGGCTGCGCGCCCGCCGTCGCCGCGGCGAGGAGGCCGGACAGCGCGACGCCGAGCGGCAGGGCGAGCGCCCGCGCGCGGGAGCGCGGCGAGCGGCCCGGCGTTCGGGCGGCGTCGGGCGAAGCATTCAAGCGAAGCATCTCGGGCGTCCTTTCATCACGGCGGTTGCGATCACTCGTGTGGAAGCTCGGCAGGCTTTGGCGCTGGCTCTGGCGGAGGCGCCGCCTCCGCTGTCGGCGCCCCCGCTGCCGGCGCCCCCGCTGCCGGCGTCGCGCCCGCCGTCGATGTCGCCACGGGCGGCGCGGCGGCCGGCTTCGGCGCGCTGGTGCGCTTCTTCGGCGGGGCGGCTGCGGCTGCTCCGGTGGCCGCTCCTGCTGGTGGAGCGGCGCTGGCAGCTGTCCCCTCTGGCGAGGCGCCGGCTGCACCTCGCTGCGGGGTTGCAGCGCGCGCCGCCTCCGCTTCGGCCGGTTCGGCTGTGACGATCGTTGGCGGCGACGAGTCGACGGGAGGCGGAGCCGGCAGCTCGTCCGTCGCCGTCGGCGCGGCGAGGGACGCGGTGGACGGCTCCGCAGCGTGTGTCTTTGCCGGAGCGGCGCTCGCGGGCTCCGGCGCGGCGCGCTCCGGGGAGCGGGGGGACTGCGCGGCGAACACGATCACCGCGGCGAGCGCCACGAGGCCCAGGAACACCAGGAGCACGCGATCTCGCTTTGGCTTCGTCTGTGCGCTTCCGCCGCGCGCTCGCGCGGGCTGCGCCTCGACGCCGTCTCGACGATGGGATCGATCGCCAGCGTTGCGCGCCCGCGCGGGCTCTGCGCTGCTCGGCGCAGCGGCGGCGCGTGCGCCGCGCGCGTCGTCGCCGCTTCGGCTCGCCGTCGGATCGACGCGCGCTACCGCGGGGCCTCGCGCCGTCGCGCTGTCGCCCTGATCGCTTCGCGACGAGGGCCCCGCGCCCTCCGTGTCCACGCCGGACGCAGTCCTCGACGCAGCGCTGCTCTGCGGCGCCTTGCGCCGGCTTTCTTTACGCTGGGCGCGTGAAAGCTTCTTCGCCACGCAGCGACCGTACCGAACAGCAGGCGGGCCGCCAAGGGCCCGCGGCGCGTGACGGCGTCCGACTCGTGCGGCGCGCGCAGGTCCCCGCGCGTCCCGGGAGCTGCCGTCGCACGCCGAGCGCCCCGTCGAACGAGACGCGCACGGACGGCCCCCGCCGCGCGCAGCGACCCACGAGCTCGTCGCGCGGGGCCGGGACGCGCAGAACACGGCCCTCGCAGGCGCGGCGGGACCGACGCGCCCGACACGAACGATGCAGCGCCTCAGCCAGCGCAACGGACGAGACCGACGAGACCGACGCGACCGGCGTGAACAACGCAAGCGACGTGAACGACGTGAACGACGTGAACGATGCGACCGACGCGGCGGACGCAACGACGCAACGCACGGGATCGACGCGAACGAACGGCACGCTGGCGTATCCAACACGAACGCGTGTCGTCCCGCTTGACATGGGTCGCCTCCTGGGTATCCTGCGCGTCCCCATCCCTCAGGTGGAAATCCGCGTCACTATGCCGACCATCAGCCAGCTCATCCGCCAAGGCCGCGAGGCCGCTCGTTACAAGACGGCCTCTCCTGCGCTCAAGTCCTGCCCGCAGCGGCGAGGCGTGTGCGTACGTGTTTACACCACCACGCCGAAGAAGCCCAACTCGGCGCTCCGCAAGGTCTGCCGCGTCAGGCTGAGCAACCAGATGGAAGTGACGAGCTACATCCCGGGCGAAGGCCACAACCTGCAGGAGCACTCGGTCGTCCTCATCCGCGGCGGCCGTGTCAAGGACCTGCCGGGCGTGCGCTACCACGTCGTCCGCGGCACGCTCGACGCGTCCGGTGCTGCCGGGCCGAGCTCCACCAACAAAGCGACCCGCAACCGCAAGCGCTCGAAGTACGGCGTGAAGCGCCCGAAGGCCTGACGGCCTGACCGCGCGAAAGCCAGCAGAGGAACGAAGATGCCCCGTCGTCGCGAAGTCCCGAAGCGGAAGATCATTCCGGACCCGAAGTACAAGGACAAGCTCGTCGCCAAGTTCACGAACTCCCTGATGCAGTCGGGCAAGAAGGCGACTGCCGAGGGGATCCTCTACGGCGCGTTCGACATCGTGCGCGACCGTTTCAAGGAGGAGCCGATCGACGTCTTCCGCAAGGCGCTCGACAACGTGAAGCCGAAGCTCGAGGTGAAGAGCCGGCGCGTCGGCGGCGCGACCTACCAGGTCCCCGTCGAGGTCCGCCCCGAGCGTCGCGTCGCGCTGGCGATGCGGTGGCTCGTGACCTACTCGCGCGGCCGCGGCGAGAAGACGATGCGCGAGCGGCTCGCCGCCGAGCTCGTCGACGCGGCGCAGAACCGCGGCAACGCGGTCAAGAAGCGCGACGACACGCACAAGATGGCGGAGGCCAACAAGGCGTTCGCCCACTACCGCTGGTAGGTCAGCGAGACCAGCGCAGATCCCGGATCTGCGCTGGTTCGTCATTTCAGGTCCGATTCCCAGGCGAGGAGACGCGTAGAGCGAGATGGCACAGCTGACATAAGGATCGGGTTACAGAGCCGGTCTTCTCGAGGAAGCGCGACAGCGCTCGTCCTCGCGGGACCTAGAAAAGCTGCTGCTGTACCCCGACACCCTCTCCAGGTTCAAGTGCCCGCCACAAAGGCGGCGGGCCGGGCTGGAGAGGGTGTTTTGCATCCTGAGTCCGAAACCCTCACCCCACGCATCACACGACGGAGAAGGAAAAGTGGCACGCGAGTACAGCCTGGAACGGACGCGCAACATCGGGATCATGGCCCACATCGATGCGGGCAAGACCACGGTTACCGAGCGCATCCTTTATTACTCGGGTGTCAACTACAAGATCGGCGAGGTCCACGAGGGCGCAGCCACGATGGACTGGATGGTCCAGGAGCAGGAGCGCGGCATCACCATCACGTCCGCCGCGACGAACTGCTTCTGGGCGCCGGAGCAGGGCCCCGAGAAGGGCGTCTCTCACCGGATCAACATCATCGACACGCCCGGTCACGTCGACTTCACCATCGAGGTCGAGCGGAGCCTTCGTGTGCTCGACGGCGCGGTGGCGGTGTTCGACGGCGGCAACGGCGTCGAGCCGCAGAGCGAGACGGTGTGGCGGCAGGCGGACAAGTACGGAGTCCCGCGCATCGCGTTCATCAACAAGATGGACAAGGTCGGCGCCGACTTCGACATGTGCGTCGACTCCATCCGCGAGCGCCTCGGCGCGAACCCGGTGGCGATCCACTACCCGCTCGGCGCGGAGGACTCGTTCCGCGGCGTGATCGATCTCGTGACCCTCCGGGCCGCCGTGTTCGACGAGGAGACGAAGGGCCAGCGCTACGCCTGGCAGGAGATCCCGGGCGATCTCCTGCCGCGGTGCAAGGAGCTCCGCGAGAAGCTCATCGAGGCGTGCGCCGACGCGAGCGACAAGGTGATGGAGAAGTTCATCGCCGGCGAGATCGACCAGATCACCGAGCAGGAGATCCACGCGGCCATCCGCGCGGGCACCCTCGGCTTCAAGATCGTCCCTGTGCTGTGCGGCTCGGCGTTCAAGAACAAGGGGGTCCAGCTCCTGCTCGACGGCGTCGTGAACTATCTGCCGTCGCCGGTCGAGATCCCGGCCGTCGAGGGGACGCTGCCCGACAAGAAGGACAAGGTCGTCTCGCGCAAGGCGGGCGACGACGAGCCGTTCTCGGCGCTGGCGTTCAAGATCATGAACGACCAGTTCGGCAACCTCACCTTCTTCCGCGTCTACTCCGGCACGACGAAGAGCGGCGTCAGCGTGCTCAACTCGACGCGCGGCAAGCGGGAGCGCTTCGGGCGCATCCTCCGCATGCACGCGAACAAGCGCGAGGAGATCGACGTCTGCTACGCGGGCAACATCTACGCTGCCGTGGGGCTGCGCGACACCCGCACCGGGGACACGCTCTGCGACGAGAAGCACCCGATCGTGCTGGAGCGGATGGAGTTCCCCGACCCCGTGATCTCGATCGCCATCGAGCCGAAGACCAAGGTCGATCTCGACAAGCTCGGGCTCAGCCTGCAGAAGCTCGCCTACGAGGATCCCTCGTTCCGCACCTTCACGAACGAGGACACGGGCCAGACGATCATCGCCGGGATGGGCGAGCTCCACCTCGAGATCATCGTCGACCGCCTGAAGCGCGAGTTCAAGGTCGACGCCAACGTCGGCAAGCCCGAGGTCGCCTACAAGGAGACCATCTCGAAGAAGGCGACGGACGTGGAGGGGCGCTTCGTCCGGCAGTCGGGCGGGCACGGCCAGTTCGGTCACGTGAGGATCGACATCGAGCCGGCCGAGCGCGGCGCGGGCTTCGTGTTCGAGAACGACATCGTCGGCGGCATCATCCCGAAGGAGTTCATCCCCTCGATCGAGAAGGGCATCCGGGACGCGATGGGCCGCGGCGTGCTCGCGGGCTACCCCGTCGTCGACATCAAGGTGCGGCTCCACTTCGGCAGCTACCACGAGGTCGACTCCTCCGGGCCCGCGTTCGAGGTCGCCGCGTCGATGGCCTTCCAGGACGGCGCGAAGAAGGCGGGGCTCGTGCTCCTCGAGCCGATGATGGCCGTCGAGGTCGTGTCGCCCGAGAACTACCTCGGGGACGTCATCGGAGACCTCAACTCGCGGCGCGGCCGCATCCTCGATATGGGGCAGCGCGCGAACACCCGGGTGATTCGCGCGGAGGTCCCGCTCGCCACCATGTTCGGTTACGCGACCGACGTCCGTTCCAAGACGCAAGGCCGCGCGACCCATTCGATGCAGTTTTCTCATTACGCACCGGTTCCAGCAGCGATCCAGGAAGAGATCGTCGCCAAGCAGCGAGGTTAAAAAGACGCCATGGCCAAGGAGAAATTCACTCGTACGAAGCCGCACGTGAACGTGGGCACCATCGGTCACATCGACCACGGCAAGACCACGCTCACGGCGGCGCTCGTCAAGGTGCAGTCGAAGCGCAACCTGGCGAAGGCGATCTCGTACGCCGACATCGCGAAGGGCGGGACGGTCCGTGACGAGACCAAGACGGTGACCATCGCGGCGGCGCACGTCGAGTACGAGTCGGCGAACCGCCACTACGCGCACGTCGATTGCCCCGGGCACGCCGACTACATCAAGAACATGATCACCGGCGCGGCGCAGATGGACGGGGCGATCCTCGTCGTGTCGTCGCTCGACAGCGTGATGCCGCAGACGCGCGAGCACGTGCTGCTCGCCCGGCAGGTCGGCCTGAACCACATCGTGGTGTTCCTCAACAAGTGCGATGCGGTGGACGACCCGGAGATGCTCGACCTGGTCGAGATGGAGGTCCGCGAGCTCCTGTCGAAGTACAAGTTCGACGGGGACAACGCGCCGGTGGTCCGCGGCGCGTCGCTGCCCGCGCTGCAGGGCGACCCGAAGTGGGAAGAGACGATCCAGCAGCTCCTCAGCGCGCTGGACAGCTACATCCCCGAGCCGGTGCGCGACATCGACAAGCCGTTCCTGATGGCGATCGAGGACGTGTTCTCGATCAAGGGCCGCGGCACGGTGGCCACGGGCCGCATCGAGCGCGGCATCATCAAGGTCGGCGACGAGGTGCAGATCATCGGCTTCAAGGACACGAAGAAGTCGGTCGTGACCGGCGTCGAGATGTTCCGCAAGCTGCTCGATCAGGGTCAGGCGGGCGACAACGTCGGGTGTCTGCTCCGCGGCGTGGAGAAGGAAGAGATCGAGCGCGGCCAGGTGCTCGCGAAGCCCGGGTCGATCACGCCGCACACGAAGTTCACCGGTGAGGTGTACGTCCTCAAGAAGGAGGAGGGCGGGCGCCACACGCCGTTCTTCACCAACTACCGGCCGCAGTTCTACATCCGGACGACGGACGTGACCGGCACGGTGAACCTCCCCGAGGGGGTGAAGATGGTGATGCCGGGCGACAACATCACGATGACGATCGAGCTCATCGCCCCGGTCGCGCTGGAGGAGCAGATGCGCTTCGCCATCCGCGAGGGCGGCAAGACGGTGGGCGCCGGCGTCGTCACCAAGATCCTCGCGTAGGAAGAGCACCATGGCTGATACAACCAAGATCCGGATTCGCCTCAAGGCCTTCGACCACCAGCTGCTCGACAAGTCGACGAGCGATATCGTCGAGACGGCGAAGCGGACCGGGGCGCACGTCGCGGGGCCCATCCCGCTGCCCACCGAGATCCGCCGCTACACGGTTCTCCGGGGGCCCCACGTCGACAAGAAGTCGCGCGAGCAGTTCGAGATCCGGACGCACAAGCGGCTTCTCGACATCATCGAGCCGACTCAGCAGACCCTCGACGCGCTGATGAAGCTCGACCTTTCGGCCGGCGTCGACGTAGAGATCAAGAGCTAGGAGTCCAGGTACCATGAAGGTTACCGTTTACAACCTCAAGCGGGAGCAGGTCGGCGAACTCGACCTCTCGGACGAGGTCTTCGGGACCGAGGTGAAAGAGCACCTCTTCTACGAGGTCGTGAAGGCGCAGCTCGCGTCCCGCCGCTCGGGCACCAAGGCCACGAAGGAGCGGAGCGCGGTCGCCGGCTCCACGAAGAAGCTCTATCGCCAGAAGGGCACCGGCCGCGCTCGCCAGGGCTCGATCCGCGCGCCGCACCACGCGGGCGGCGGCATGGCGCACGCCCTGGAGCCGAAGGACTGGTCGTACCGTCCGCCGCGCAAGGTGCGGATCGGCGCCCTGAAGAGCGCTCTCTCGCTCTTCGCGAAGGAGGGGCGGCTCATCGTGCTCGACAGCCTGGAGGTCTCCGAGATCAAGACCAAGGCGATCGCTGCCACGCTGACGACGCTGCAGGCGGATCGGAAGTCGCTGGTCGTCGACACGGCCGGCAACGAGAAGCTGGTGAAGAGCCTCCGCAACCTGGAGAACCACCAGTACCTGCCGCCGGAAGGGGTCAACGTCTACGACCTCCTCAGGCACGACCACCTCATCGTCTCGAGGGACGCCGCCAAGGCGCTCGAGGCGCGTTGCCTTCGCTAGTCAGGGGAGTCCGACATGCAGCCCGAGCAGATCATCCGCCGGCCAATCATCCTCACGGAGAAGTCGAGCCGGCTCCGCGACCAAGGCAACAAGGTCATCTTTGAGGTCCGCCGCGAGGCGAACAAGATCCAGATCAAGGACGCCATCCAGACGCTCTTCAAGGTGGGCGTCGTGGACGTCAACACGCTGATCATGCGCGGCAAGGACAAGCGCATGGGGCGCGGCTACGCGAAGCTGCGCAATTGGAAGAAGGCGATCGTCACCCTCAAGGAGGGTGACGAGATCCAGTTCTTCGACGAGAAGGCGGAATAGCGATGGGAATCAGATCCTTCAAGCCGACCTCGCCGGCGCGGCGTTACTACTCGGTCAGCGACTTCAAGGAGATCACGAAGGTCGAGCCCGAGCGGTCGCTGCTGGAGCAGCAGACGTCCACCGGCGGCCGGAACAACAACGGCCGGATCACGTCGCGGTTCCGCGGCGGTGGTCACAAGCAGCGCTACCGGATCATCGATTTCCGGCGCGACAAGATCGGCGTCCCGGCGAAGGTCGCCGCGATCGAGTACGACCCGAACCGGACGGCGCGCATCGCGCTCCTGCACTACGTGGACGGCGAGAAGCGCTACATCCTGGCGCCCGACGGCCTCGCGGTCGGGGCGACGCTGCTCGCGAGCCGGAACGCGGACATCAAGCCTGGCAACAGCCTGACGCTCCGCTTCATCCCGCCCGGCACCTCGATCCACAACGTCGAGGTCAAGAAGGGCAAGGGCGGTCAGCTCGTGCGCTCGGCCGGCGTGGCTGCGCAGCTCATGGCGAAGGACGGCGACTATGCGCAGGTCCGGCTGCCGAGCGGCGAGATCCGCAAGGTGCACCTCGATTGCCGCGCCACGATCGGGCAGGTGTCGAACTCCGAGCACGCGAACATCAGCCTCGGCAAGGCGGGGCGTTCGCGCTGGCTCGGGCGCCGGCCGCACAACCGCGGTGTCACGATGAACCCCGTCGATCACCCGATGGGCGGTGGTGAGGGCCGGACGAGCGGCGGGCGCCATCCGTGCTCGCCGTGGGGTCAGCTCTCCAAGGGCCTCAAGACGCGGAACAACAAGCGCACCGACGGGATGATTGTCCGGCGGCGCGGGACCAAGGGTTAGTCATGCCGAGGAGCATCAAGAAAGGGCCCTTCATTGACGGTCACCTGCTGGAGAAGATCCAGGCGGCCCAGGCGACCAATGCCAAGAAGGTGATCAAGACGTGGTCGCGCCGCTCGACGATCCTGCCCGAGTCGGTCGGTCTGACCTTCGCCGTGCACAACGGGAGGAAGTTCGTTCCCGTGTTCGTGACGGAGAACATGGTCGGCCACAAGCTGGGTGAGTTCGCCCCGACGCGCACGTTCCACGGCCACTCCGGGGACAAGAAGGCCAAGGTCGCCAAGGGCGGCCCGGGCGGTCGCTGATCGCTCCGCGCCAACCGCGAGCGCATCGACATCAAAGCGGGCGGGGTCGCAGCAGCGATCCCGCCCGTTCCTTTTTCTGAACGCCGCGAGCTCGGGCGTCCGCGTCACCGCAGCGGGTGAGCCCCGCGCGTTAGAAAGTGCCGCGTAGACCGGCGAAACCGGGGCCGACGAGCAGCTGCGTCGAGGACGTGGCGCTCTGCGAGCTGCCAGCGCCGCCTCCGGTGAAGCTCAGGATGAACAGGGTCGTGCCCGTGACGAGCCCGAGCGCGCCGACCACGACGCCGATGTTCGCGACCGTCTTCTGGGTCTTGCCGGCGTCGACGTCCTCCTGGCGATCGGCGGGGCAGGGGCCCCCGCACGTCTCGGAGAGATCGCTGTAGGTGCTGTTCGCCATCAGCCCGGCGACGGTGAACATGGCGAGCCCCGCAACACCCACGCCACCAGCGGCAAAGGCGTAAGGCCGCAGGTACGCACGCGGCGAGGGCGCTTCCGAAAACGGCGTGATCGGGCCCTCGTCGAGGAGCGCCGGAGAGCCGGAGGCGGCCTCGGTCGGGCCGCTCGGCTCGGCGTCGAGCGCGACGGTCTTCGCTTCGCCCGCCGAGAGATCGAGGGTCTGCGGCGTCGAGGTGAGCTTGGTGCGCAGGACGATCTCCGTCTTCCCGGGCTTGACCGGGAACGGCTTGCCCCACCGCTCACGCGGGACGTCCTTGCCGCCCACCGCGAGCGAGGTCGCCGCTTCCGGGTGCGCGACCGTGACGGTGACGAGGGCGATCTTGCGCGCGAGGTCGTCGCGCTCCAGCTGCGCCGTCTGCTCCGTCTGGGCATAGCGCGGCTCGTCCTTCGCCCGGGACGCGGCCTCCGCCGCGACCTGATCGAACTCGAGGTACGCCTCGATATGATCGCCCAGATCCGCGAGGCAGCGCGCGATGTAGAGGTGGGAGTTCGGGCTCGGCACGGTGGTGTACGAGGCCCGGAACTGCTCCAGCGCAAGCGCGTAGCGCTTGCTCTCGTAAAGGGCAGCGCCCTTCTTGAAGTGGTTCTGCGCCTTCTCCACCGCGTCCGGCGCGGGCGTCGCCGCGGCGCCGTCCGCGCCGGCTGCGGGCCCGGGGAGCGTGCACAAGCACAGGCAAGATGCCGCACCGAAGAGCAGCGCACGGAGCCAGGGTCGAGATCGCACGGTGTTCAGATACCCGATGGGTTGTACTTCTTCTTGGGGGTGGGTTTGCCGGTCGTCGCTGGCTTGGGCGCAGGCTTCGCCGGCGTGGACGTCGTCCGGGGGCGCGCGGTCGACGGTGGGCGCGACGCCTGCGGCGCGGCGATGGGCTGCGCCGCCGCTGCCGCGGGCGCCTTGGCCGTCTGGGAAGGCGTCGGCTCCGCCGCGGGAGGCGTCGGCGAGGGCGCCGGCGCCGCCTCGGGAGGCGTCGCCGACGCCTCGGGAGCGGGCGGCGACGCCGGCTGCGCCGTCTGAGGCTCCGCCGGCGGAACGGGCGCAGCCGGGACGGGCTCCGCCGCAGCCGCGGTCGCGGTGGTGTCGGCCGCCGCGGCCGCGGGCAACGCATCGACGCGCGCCTTGCCGATCTCCGGACGCGAGCGCTCGTCGCCGCCGCGCACGACCAGCGCGACGGCCCCGAGCGCCACGCAGAACATCGCCGCGCCAGCCACGATCAGCTGCAGCCGCTTGCGGCGCTCCCCGGTCTCGAACGATCGGTCGACCGCCGTGACCTCGCCGACGTCGTGGGCGAGGCTCCGCGAGCCGCCCCTCAGGCGTTCGCTGAGCGCCGCGGCCCGGGACGCGGGCGGATCCGCCGCCGCGAGCACCTTCGTCGGGGGAACACCGGCCGCCGGGAGGATCCGCTTGGCGGACGAGCCGAGCGGCTTGCCCTCCCGGGCGGCGAGCCGCGGGCTCACCGGCTCGGCCAGCTCGCCGGGCGTGACGTCGACCTGCAGCGCGGGCGCGATGATGAGCCGCGGCGGCACCTCGGCAGGCTGCGCCGACACGGCGATCTCTTCGAACGAGATCGGCTCCAGGCTGACCGGCGGCTCCTCGTCCTTCTCCGCGATCGGTGATGCCGCCCCTCTGCTGGACGCCGGGCCGGCGCTGGCGGGCGCCGCTGCCGCAGGGGAAGGCGCCGCGGCGGCGGGACCGCCCTCGTGCGAGCCCACGCCGACGTCGGCCAGCGCAGCGTGGCCCTCCAGAGAGGCCGCGGGCCGGCGCTCCGAGTTCACGGCGGCGCCTGCGTCGACGGCCGCGATCGCGTCGCGGAGCTCCTGCGCGCGCTTCGCCTGGATCTCGCCGATCGCCTGCCGCACGAAGGCCGCCACGTCCTCGTCGGTCGTGGGCTCGCCCAGCGTCGACGCCACCTGATCGATGGCCCGCTGCATCTCCGCGCACGTCGAGAAGCGGCTCTCGGGGTCCTTCTCGAGCGCCTTGAGGATGATCCTGTCGAGCTCGGGGTGGATCGCGCCGTTCAGCTCGCGCGGGGGGAGCGGGTTCTTGATGGTGATGTTCTCGATGGTCGCGAGCTCGGTCTCGGCGCGGAAGGGGTGCAGCCCCGTCGTGAGCACGTACAGCAGCGCGCCGAGCGAGAAGATGTCGCTCCGGCGATCGATGGGGAGCCCGCCGAGCTGCTCCGGCGAGAGGTACGGCGTCTTCCCCTTGACGATGCCGCCAGCGCGCGTGACGTGCAGGCGTCCCTTCGACTTCGCCACGCCGAAGTCGACGATCTTCACGAACCCGGCGGTCGAGATGAGCACGTTCGCCGGCGAGATGTCCCGGTGGACGAGGTCGAGCAGCACGCCGCTGTCGTCGCGGAGCTCGTGCGCGTTGTGGAGCCCCGCGCAGATCTGCGAGGCGATGCGGAGCACGATCCGCTGCGGGATGCCCCCGAGCCGCTTCGCCGCCTTCTGCAGCGTGCCGGCCGTCTCGCCGTCGACCCACTCCATCACGATGTAGAGGACGTCGTCCTCCTCGCCGAGGTCGAGGATCTCGACCACGTTGGGGTGCCGGATCCGCGCCGCGACCCGCGCCTCGTCGAGGAACATCGACTCGAAGTCGGGGTCGTCGGAGACGTCGGGCAGCATCGTCTTGATGGCGACGATCTTCCTGAAGCCGCGGGTGCCCTGCAGGCGCGCGGCCCAGACGGCCGCCATGCCGCCCTTGGCGACCGGCATGAGGATCTCGTAGCGGCCGAGGGTGCTCCCCGGACCCAGCTGATCCACGGCCGATGCCGCGCGACCCCAGAGCTTGTTCGGGCCCTGCATCCCGGTCGGCGTGGCGACCGTCCTGCTGGAGGTCGATGCCGGACCGTTGCCGCGCGCGCTCTCCTGCGTTGAAGCCACCGCAGGCGCGCGGCCCGGAGGCGCGGCCGCCGCCGGCGGAGGCGGCGGGGTCTTCGCTGCGACAGGGATCGCAGGCGCGGTGGCCGACGCGGGCGCAGCGGGGGGCAGGGGCTGAGAAGGCTCAGCCGACGCGGCGGGCGCGTGCGCAGCCGGCGGGAGGGGCGCCGCCGGTGTCACCGGCGCGCGGCTCGCGGTCTTCGCCGGCGGCGGCGCGGGCGTGGCGGCCGCGCGTGGCGCCGGCGTCACGGCGGGCACCACGGGCGTGCGGCGCGTGGCAGCGGCCGGCGGAGCCGGGGGCGGCACAGGTACCCGAGGCGTCGGAGGGCTCGGCGCGAGCGCTGGCACGACAGCGGCGGGCGCTGCAGCGGTGACCTTGCCGTGCGTCTCGGGCTGCGCCGGCGACGCCGCGCGAGCCGGCGGCGGCGGGCGAGGCGGCCTCGGGGACGCCCCTCCCGCGGCCGGCGTCGGCGGCTTCGGCGCCGTCCCTTCGGCCGGTGTGGGCGTCGCCCGCGCCCCCACGAGGGGGTCGCCCGGATCGCCCGGGCGCGGCGCGACGGGCCGCGCGGGCGGCTGCTCCTTCGCCGTGGCCGCCCCCGTCGCAGCGGCGCGCTCGGTGCTCGTCCCGGCGGCGGCGCGGTCCTCCGTCCCCTGGCCCGACAGCTCGATCCGCGGAAGGGTCTCTGCGGGACGCCGCGGCCCGGGCAGGTCGCGCGCGGCGACCTCGTCCACCGAGCCCCACCCGGTGTCGATGCTGGTGTGCGCCGCATCGGTGCCCGCAGGTCCCGCGCCGTTCGACGCGCCTGCGCCGGCCACCGGCTTGGCCGCCAGGCCGTTCTTCGGCGCGGCGGCGTCCTTCGTCGCCGTCGCGCCGCTCGTCGGGCGAACCTGGCTCGCGGCGATCGCGCCGCCCGCGGCCACCGGCGGCGCGCCAGGCGTCGCCGGGTTCGCGCGCGCGCGCGGCGACGGCGCGGTGATCGCCTGACGCGGGCTGTCGCCGCGGGGGGAGAGCGCGCCGTCGGCCGCGGGGATCGCCACGCCCACCAGCGTCATCCCCCGCGCGCGCGGCGGCGGCCGCGACCCGTCCGCGCCAGCGGGGCTCGCCATGGCCGCCGCGATCATCGTCCTGCGCGGCTCGATCGTCTTGCCGGCCAGCCGGCTCACCGCCGCGGCCACGTCCTCATCCCCGGCGATCCGCCCGGCTCCCGCGGCCTCCAGCGCCGCGAGCATCGCCGAGGCGCTCTCGAAGCGGCGCGCCGGATCGCGCTCGAGCGCCGTCTGGACGACATCGACGACCTCGGCCGGGACGGCGCCCCCGGCGAGCCCCGCGAGCGCCGGGATCGGCGCCGACTGCACCTTCTGGATGACCGCGGCCTCCAGCTTCGACGAGAACAGCCGTTGCCGCGCGAGCAGCTCCCAGAGGACCACGCCGACCGAGAAGAGATCCGCGCGCGGCTCGAGCGGGGCTTCCGCGTGCGCTGCCATCGCCTTGACCCGCTCGGGCGCGGCATAGCCCAGCCGATCGGGGTTCCTCGTCCCCATGGGCGCGAGCCCGGCGATGGCCCGCGCGACGCCGAGCCCGCCGACCCGGGTGACGCCGTCGATGCCGACGGAGATGTGGGTCGGGTTCAGCTCGCCGTGAACGAGCGGCGCTGGCTGCGCCGTGTGCGCGGACGCGAGCGCGCGCAGCACGTCGATCGCGATCCGGAGAGACACCGGCGGCGGCAGCCCCTCCGCGCCGGCCAAAGGCACCAGCGCGCCCAGCGGCTCGCCTTCCACGTACTCCGAGACGATGAAGACCTCGCCGTCGGCGATGCGGGCGTCGAGCACCGAGAGCACGTTGGGGAAGCGGACCTGCTGCGCCATCCCGGCTTCGCGGAGGATGCTGTCGGTGGTCTCGGCCTTCTTCGTGAGGTGCCGGTAGATGCGCAGGATCGTGACAGGCGGCGCGCTCTTCGCCTCGCCCTCGTCGGAGGACGCCCGCGCGAGCCACGTGGACCCGATGCCGCCGCCGGAGAGCTCTCTCAGCAGCTCATAGTTGCCGAGTCGCGAAGCAGAGCCCGCACCGGGCGGCCTGTCGAGCGCCATGGGACTCGCATGCTATCAGGACGTCAGAAGCTGGATCCAGCGTTCACGGCCGGCGACTCGGCGAGTTTCGGCGTGTCCGGAGCGCCCTGTCAGGTGAGCCTCGCACGGGATCCAAGCGGGAGCTGGACGGTCGGGCCAGCGCCGCGCGCGCGGCGAAACGCCACATGCTCGCGAGATCTCGCCGGCGCGTGGGCGCTCCGCGAGGCCGGTCACACGCCCGCGACGAGCCGCGGGGCCGCGGGGCGGGGACGCTCCTCGAAGGCGCGCCACCGCTGCGCGATCATGTCCGGAGCGAGGGGCGCGGGCCCCTCTGTTCACACACAGGTGCACGGGTGTGGGGAGCTCGGTGTGGGCCGTCCAGGTCAGCTCCGCTGACGGTGGAGCAGGCTCCGCAATGCCTCGCCGGACTCCGGACCAGCGCGGCCAGCGCCGCGCGCGAGGAGCAGGGCCAACCGGCGATCGCGCGATCGCGAGGAGAGCGAGCCGTCCGCCACGCCTGCCTCAGGCGGGCGCCGGCTCGGCGAGCTCAGGGGCGTGACACGCTGGACACGCGGAGCGCGACCGGGTGAACGGTCAGGGTCACGAACCTGGTTCGGCGCTCGTGGCTCGAGAAGGCGCTCGCGGCGACGGGGATCCCGTGCCGGAACGCCACGGCGACGTGAGGGCCCGGATCGACCCGGATCGCCCGCGATGGCTGCGTCACCTCGCCGTCGAGCAGCAGGGTCACGCCGTCGGTCGCGCCGGCGAGGTTCAGCACGATCCTCGGCATCCGTCCCTCGAGGTCCTCGAGGCGCGCGTCGATCTCGGCGAGCACCCCCGGCGACGCCTTCCGCGCGTTCGCGTCCGCGATCGCGCGCGCGTTGTGGTACGTCCGCTCGGCCGTGCGCAGCCGGCCGAGCCGCTCGTGACAGAGGGCGATGTGGTACGTCACGTTCGCCGTCGGCCGCCGGCGGGCGATCGCCTCGAACCTGTCGAGCGCGTCGGCCCAGCGCCCCGCGATCTCGAGCGTCAGCCCCTGCGCGAACTGGAGCCTCAGCGCGCGCGTCGCGCTGTCGTCCTGCGCATGCAGCCAGGATGGCGAGAGCAGCGCCCAGCAAACGAGCCCGAGCGCAGCGGCGCGCCGCCAGCGGCGTCGGCGAAGAGCGGTGATCGGTGCGGCGCTGGTCATCAGAACCCGGGGCTCGTGATGCGGGGTCGAGATGGCCCGCGCGGCGCTTGCCCGCGCGGGGGCTTGTCCTCGGAGGCCGACGCGACGTCGTCGATGCCCGGGT
Organism: Sorangium sp. So ce726; assembly: GCF_051521405.1. Taxonomy (NCBI): domain Bacteria; kingdom Pseudomonadati; phylum Myxococcota; order Polyangiales; family Polyangiaceae; genus Sorangium; species Sorangium sp. So ce726. Next base: position 1,188,018 of record NZ_CP150349.1, read on the forward strand.
CCTCCGAGGCGCGCTCGGGCGAGCCCGGCGCGCGGCCGCGGCTCGCCGCGTTCCGAGGCGGTGTGTCGCTGCGCGTCGCCTCGGGCGCGCTGGCGCCGCGCCGCCGGGCGGCGCCGCTGTCAGCGAAGGCCGTGGCCAGCACGGGGCGGAGGCTCTCGCGCGCCGCGCTCTCGGGCCCCGCGTCCGCCTGCTCCCGCAGCGCGGCCGAGCTGAGCGCCGCCGCGAGCGCGGCCACGCCCGCGAGCCGGATCGCCAGGATCGTCCTCGCGCGGCGCGCCGCGCTCTGCGGGGCGGCGGCGCCCTGCGTGCGTCCGATCGTCGTCGCCTCCCGCCATCCAGGCGCCCGTGGCACCCGCGTCCAGAGCCGCTCGAGGGCGCGAACGGCGAGCCTCTGGGGCGCGGCGAGCGCGCCGCGGGCTCGCGTCATCTCTCCGGGCCGCGAGCCGGCGACCTGCGGCGAGAAGACCGCGATCGGCGCGGGCGCGCTCGCGGCGAGATCGTCGAGCGCGGCCTGGAGATCCGCGCGCAGCGAGGCCGCGTCCGGATAGCGCCGCGCCGGGTCCTTCTCGAGGCATCGGCCGGCGATCTTCCGGAGGCGTGGCGGGATCGAGGTCGGCAGCGGCGCGGGATCGGTCTCGAGGATGCGCCGGAGGACCGCGTGGTGGTTGCCTCCGATGAACGGCTGCGCGCCGCTGAGCGCCTCGTAGAGCATCACGCCGACCGCCCAGAGATCGGCGCGCGCGTCGATGGTGCGCTTGCCGAGCGCCTGCTCCGGGCTCATGTACGACGGCGTTCCGAGCAGCTGTCCGTCGACGGTGATGGCGTCGCCCGCGCCCGTGAGCTGGCTGATGCCGAAGTCGACGATCTTCGGCACGATCCCCTCGCCGGGGACCATCGCCATCATGATGTTCTCTGGCTTGATGTCGCGGTGTACGACGCCCTCGGCGTGGGCGGCCGAGAGCCCGCAGCACACCTCGATGAGGACGGGCACCACCTCCTCGGGCGGCAGCGGCCGGTTCGGCTGGAGGCGGTCAGCGAACGGCGAGCCCCGCAGGAGCTCGAGGGCCAGGAAGAGGTAGCCCTCGTCCTGGAGCTCCCCGGCGTCGACCACGCCGACGATGTTCCGGTGCTGGAACTTGCCGATGATCTTCGCCTCCCGGATGAAGCGCCCGACGACCTGCTCGTCCCGGAGCGCCGGGGACAGCTTGAGCGCCACGTCCCGGCCGATGAGCTCATGGCGCGCCCACCACACGCTCGACATCCCACCCGCGCCGATCTGCCGGATCAGCCGGAAGCGACCTCCTGCAACGTCCCCGGCATGAAGCATGTGCCCCCTTCGCCCATCGCGCGTGAGAAGCCTTCACGCCGATCGAGCACCGACAGCGGAAAGCACGAGCAAGGCCACCAGGCCGGCCGCCCGCCGTCGGCGTCGAACCGACCCCGGAGGCGGCGACGCTCGTCAGGGGCGATAGCGCTCGAGGATGTCGTTCGAGAGCTTCACGCCGAGCTCCTGGTAGCCGCGGAAGGTCAGGTGGACGCCGTCGCGCGACGCGCGCGGCGGGCGCTCGCGGTACCAGGTCTCGATCGAGCCCCTTCCGCCCATCGCGTGGTACGTGTCCCAGAACGCGCAGCCGCCCTCCCGCGCGGCGTCGCGCAGGACGTCTCGGACGACGGGCGTGCGCTCCGGCGCGTCCCTCCGGTCCGTGGGCGCGAGCACCAGGCAGTCGGCGTCGGGCTCCACCCTGCGGGTGCGGGCGAGCAGCTCGGCGAGCTGCTTCGCGTAGAGGGACGGATCCGTGGTGACGTCGCCCGCCTCGTTCGTGCCGTACTCGATCACGACGAGCTCCGGCGAGCGCCGCGCGAGCTCGGCGGCCCAGCCAAGCTCGCTCCACCGGAGCGGCGTCGCCAGGCGGGCGCCGTTGATGCCGAGCGTGTCGAGCACCACCCCGGCCCCGGCCTCCGGATCGCGCTCGACGACCAGCCCGCAGAGCTCGGCCCCGCCCGAAGGCGCGACGCCGAGCTTCACCGCGCCCATGCTCGCCAGCCGCGTGTGCTGCAGCGCGCCGGGGGCCTCGCCCGCGGCCGCGCGGAGCACCTCGCTCGGGCCGCCCTCGATCGTCACCGCGACCTCGTCGGTCGGCGCGCTCGGGCGGAAGCACACGTCCCAGAGCAGCCGCGCGGGAGGCCCCGCCGAGGTGAGCGCGATCTCAGCGCGCACCGGGGCCGTCTGCGCGCCGAAGAGGATGCCGCCGAGCCCGAAGACGCCGTCGTCGGCCGGCGTGGAGCCGCCCGGAGACTTCGGGCGGGGCCGCCACTTGCCGTCGGCCGTGAACCGCGCGCCGTCGTGGCGGTAGGCGGCATAGCCGAGGTGCACGAAGCCGAGCCCGCCGTCGCCGAAGCGTCGCTGGAGCGCGGTGCGGACCGCGCCGCTCCAGAAGTCCGCGGCGGCGTGCGAGTCGCCGAGCCAGGCGATGCGCACGTGATCCCGGCGGCGACCCTGCTCGAGCGCGCGGAGCGCCGCGAAGAAGTGGGCGTAAGCCCCGTCCTCGGGGCGCAGCAGATCCAGCTCTGGCGGGCGCGCCGGCGCGGCCTCCGTGGGGCGCGGCGCGGCTGTCTCCGGGGCGGGGGCCTCTGCGAGGCGCGGCGGGGGCGCAGGCGCGGGCGGCGCGGATCCCACCTCGGGCGCGGGCGGCGCGACGTGCTCGCGCGTCGCGCTGCAGCCGAGCGCCGCGGCCGCGAGCAGCGCCGCGAGGGCGCGCCGCGACGCCCCGGTGAGGGGCCGCGCCGGCGCGCACTTCCGCAGGGCGCGGCAGGACGCCGCGCGGCGCTCCGGGATCTCCGCGCGGGCTGCGGGGCGGGCTGCGCCCCTCACGACAGCGGATCCTCGACGTCGAGCTCGGCGTCCGCGCTGACCTCGATCTCCTGGCGCTCGCGCCGCTCGCGGACGCGCTCCTGGACGGCGCCGACGAGCACGTCGACGTACGACTCGAAGGGCGGGCACGCGATCCCCGCGGCCGTGAGCACGAGATCCGCGTTCCGGGCGTCGTAGCGCACCGGGGTCATCAGCTGCTCGACGAACGCGCGCGGGCTGCGGACGAAGCGCTCGATCCCGGGCGTGCGGAGCAGCGCCTTGGCGAGGTTCGACGGGATGTGACCGCGCGCGGCGCGGCGGCCGCTCGCCCGCGCGATGAGATCGAAGACCCGCCGCGCCGACAGCGGGTGCGGATCGGTGATGTGGAGCGTGCGACCCGGCGCGAGGCGGTTCAGGCCGATCGCGTGCGTCGCGCGGACGACGTGATCGATCGGGACGATGTTGAGCGGCACGTCGCCGCGGCCGGGCATCGGGATCGCCATGTCGGCCGGCGCTGCCATGATGAGCAGCACCAGGAGGTACAGGCCGTCGAGCCGGTCGATCTCCCCGGTCGTCGCGTCGCCCACCACCGTGGTCGGCCGGACGATCGCCGCCGGCACGTGGCGCATCGCCCGGCGCACGAGCACCTCCGCGCGCATCCGCGTCTCCTCCACGGGGTTGCGGAACGCCTGGCCGGCCTCGAGATCGTCCTCGTACACCATCCCCGTCCGGTCCCCCGCGACGAACGCGGTCGATTGGTGGACGAGGCACTGGAGCGAGGTGCAGGCGCGGGCGAGCTCGATCACCTCGGCCGTCCCGACGACGTTCACGGCGTGGGCGGTGCTCCGGTCGGCCCCGGCGTGGCCCACGTGCGCGAGGTGATGGATCCGGTCGACCTCGCGGGCCAGCTGCCGGAACTCGGCGCCCGACAGCCCGAGATCCATCGCCGCGACGTCCCCCTCGAGCAGCACGAGGCGCTCGCGGTCCGCCGCCGGGAGCGCGTCGCGCTCCGCGGTGGCCTGCGCCGACGACTTCGCGATCACGACGGCGTACACGAGCGTGCGCGGCTCCGACGCGAGGAGGTGCTGCAGCATCTTCCGCGCGATGAACTTGGGGAAGCCGGTGATGAGCACCACGCTGTCGTAGCCGGGGCGAGGCATCGCCTGGAGCTTACCGCAGCGGTGCGCCTGCTCCGCAGCTTTCCGCTGAGGCCGCCTCGGGCCAGCGCAGGGGTGATGGGGGCAGCTGCCACGCCGCTCGCCGCTGTCCGGCCGGGGCGTGCACCCGCGGCTGCAGCCAAGGGCTCTCTCTGTCCGCGACCGCGGCCCGACGGTTCCTCGCCTGATCGATGCGATGTGCCCGGGGGTCGCTTCCTCGCGCACGAGTCGCTCGGCGGCGAGGACCTCACGTGCGTTGCCCGGCGCGCGCGGCGATTTTGCAGGTTCGTGGTCGACCGCGGCGGGAAGGCGCTACCGTTCGGGTCGTGATCGTGCGATCGACCTCTGCCGTGCGCCGCGGCGCCGCGGCGCTCCTGGCCATCGTCCTCGGCCTGAGCGCAGGCGCTCTGGGCTGCAAATCGCCTGGCGCGTCGTCCGACGCCGGCGCCGCGGCGATGAGCCCCGTTCCCGCGCCGGCGGGGCTCATCGCCGAGGCGTTTCTCCCGACGCCCGATGCCACGTGGGCCAAGGCGCGCGCCCTCATCGGCGGCTCGGCGGCGCTCCTCCCGAGCAGCGCCGGCGCCCTCGCGGCGTCGCTGCTCGGCCTGCCCATCACCGTGGCGTCCGAGATCGACGGCGGGGTGCCGGTGCTCGGCGCGGCCGTGGAGGCCGCGGAGGGTGCGCGCCCGCGGGCCGCGCTCGGCATCCACGTGAAGGACGGGGGACGCTTCATCGACCAGCTCACGCGAGGCGAGGGTGCGCGCTTCCGCGCGAAGCCCGACGCGGCGACCGCGATCGCGCTGCTCGAGCCGCTCCAGGGGGCGAGCCCGGTGGCCCTCGGCGTCCTCGGCAACTACCTGCTCGTCGCGGAGACGCCGGGCGACCTGATCTCCCTGGGCCCGTACGTCGCGCGGACGATGCCGCAAGCGCAGGTGCCGAAGGAGGATCTCGCGGTCGAGATCCCGAGGGCCGCGCTCGAGGGCCCGGTGCTCAAGGCGGCGCGGAGCGCCTGGGACAAGGCGCGCGGGCCCGACGGCGCGCCGCGCGCAACCGCGGTGCCGCTCGGTCCGATGATCGAGAGCGCGCTCGCGATGCTCGGCGATCTCGAGCGAGCGCGCCTCACGCTGGTGCTGGACGAGAACGCGCACCTGCGCGTCGCCGGAACGCCGAAGACAGGGGGCGGCCCGGCGTCGAAGGCGTCGGCCGATCTCGCCGTCGGCGACGTGAAGCCGCTGCTCGATCTGCCCGCCGATTCGCTCGTCGGGATCCTGGTCCGCGATCGGGCCGCGACGCGGGCCGAGAACGTGCCCAGGCTCGTCGACGCCCTCGCTGGGCTCGTCGAGGGCGACCTCCCGCCCGCGGAGCGGGAGCGGCTCGGCGCCGCGATCCGCGCGGCGTCGGACGCGCGCGGCGACTGGTTCGCCGGCGGGCTCCGCTTCGACGGCGCGGGTCCCACGGCGTTCGTGCGCGCCGCCGTGGGCGATCGGGCCAAGCTCGAGGCCTCCATCCAGGATCTCCTCGGGACCGCGGAGCTCCCGCCGATCAAGGCCGCGCTGCAGCGCGAGGGGCTCCGGGTCTCCGCGGGCAAGGCGGCGCTTCCGCTGCTCGATGGTGACGTGCGGCGGGTGCGGTTCGAGCGGACCGCCGGGGCGAGCGAGCCCGCTGGCGCGGGAGGGGCGCCGGCGCGCAAGGGGCCGCAGGGCGCGGGGCCGCAAGGCGGCAAGGGCGGGCCCGCTGCGCAGGGAGCGTCGCTCCCTCCGTCGTCGATCGAGCTGCTCTATCTGGTCCGCGACGACGGCCTCTTCGCGTCCGTCGGCAACGATCCGGGCGCGGGGCTCCGCAGCGTGGTCGCCGCGCTCCAGGGAGAGCGCCTCGGCGAGGTCCCGTCCATGAAGACCGCGCTGGCGCCGCTCGGCTCGGACATCGCGTTCGCGCTGGTGATCGAGCCGCTGCGGTTCGTCGCGAGCCGCCTTGGCCAGCCGGGCGCGGGCGACACCGCGCCCGTGGTGATCGCCGCCGGCGCCGCGCCCGAGAGCGCCGGCTCACCCGCCGCGTTCTGGGCGCGCGCCGACGTCGCCGCCGCGGCGATCCGGGAGCTCGCCCGGCTCGGAGGCGCCTTTTGACGAGCGCGGCACGCGCGCGAGCGCTCGTCCTTGGCGGGATCCATGCGTTCCTGCTCGCGCTCCCTGCGGGGTGCACGACCAAGGGGGGCGCAGACTGGGTCCATGACAGCTCGAGCGAGCCGCAGATCGCGCGCGGAGGCGGCGGCTGGCTCCACGAGCCCTCCCCGGACGACGGCGATCGCGACCGGGGCGCCAGCGCCACTGTCGACGGCGCGCAGGGCGAGGCGCCCGGCGCGGCGCAGGCCGATCTGGGCGGCGCCGCGGGCGTAGCCGCCGCGCAGGGCGACCCCGCGATCCTCGTGCGCGAGCACGGCCGGCCCGCGCGCGCGACGCCGGCGCCAGCGCCACAGGCGGCGCTGGGGCTCGCACCCGGGATGTTCCGGAACACCTACTACGACTTCCCGAGCGAGGGCGGAGGGCCGAAGGATGCGGTCCTCTACGACGCTGCCTGCGCGCCGATCGCGAGCGTCCCGCGCGCGTTCCACGACCAGGTCTGCGTCCAGGGCAGCGGCCGGCTCGCTTCGGGTGACACGGTAAGCTTCGCGCGACGCGGCTGCGCGTGCGCCGATGTCTGCCCGCGCACCGGCCAGCAGGTCTGCTTCGAGCGGCTCGATCCGCGGCGGTTCCCGTATGGCCGCGGCGCGACCGGGCGCCCTATCACGCCGCTGCGCACGGTCGCGGTCGACTCGAGCGTGATTCCGCTCGGCACGTCCCTCTTCGTGCCCGAGCTCGTCGGGCTGCCGCTCCCGGGCGGGGGTCGACACGACGGGTGCTTTGTCGCCGAGGATCGCGGCATCAAGGTCGTCGGACGCCAGATCGACGTCTTCACCGGCGATCCTGCGGTCACCGCGCGCCTCAACGCGCTCTTTCCATCGAACCGCGGCGTGCGCCCCGTGCTCGACGACGCGCGCTGTCGCGCGATCTTCGCCGCGCGGGGGGCCTCCTGATCGCGGTCTCCCGCGGCGTCGCCGGGGGCGCCCGCGGAGGGAGCGCGGGGGACCGTAAGGCCGGCCGCCCGCCCGCGTGAAATCCGGAACCTGGCGCGGGCGGGGAGGTGATACGATTTCCCGCCTTCCGGTGGCCGAATGACCTCACGTGGCGTCATCCCCGAGTCCGTCATCCCTCCGCCCTCGGAAGTCACGGACGCGCCGGACGAGAAGCAGCGCGCGCGCGCCCGCCTCGGGATGACCGTCAAGAACAAGTGGCGGATCGACTCGCTCCTCGGCGTGGGCGGCATGGCCTCCGTGTACGCTGCCACCCACCACCGGAACGGCTCGCGCGCCGCGCTGAAGATCCTGCACGCCGAGTTCGCGCGCGACGTCGGCATCCGCGACCGGTTCCTGCGCGAGGGCTACGTCGCCAACAAGATCGATCACCCCGGCCGGGTCGCGATCCTCGACGACGACATCACCGAGCAGGACGAGCCGTTCCTCGTGATGGAGCTGCTCGACGGGGAGACCGTCCAGCAGCTCTGGAAGCGCAAGAGCCGGAAGCTCCCCGTCGCCGAGGCGCTCTGGATCGCGGCGGAGGTGCTCCTCACGCTCGAGAGCTTCCACACGGAGGGCATCGTCCACCGCGACCTGAAGCCCGCGAACATCTTCATCACGAAGGACAACGTGGTGAAGCTGCTCGACTTCGGCGTGGCGAGGATGCGCGGCGCGCCCGGCGACAAGACCAAGGCGGGCACGGCGCTCGGGACCCCCTCGTTCATGGCGCCCGAGCAGGCGATGGGGCTGACCGAGGGGGTCGACGGGCGGGCGGATCTCTTCTCGATCGGCGCGACCCTGTACGCCGTGCTCAGCGGGCAGCGCCTCCACCAGGGGCGCTCGGACAACGAGGCGTTCATCCTCGCAGCGACGACGCCGGCGCCGTCGCTCGCGCGGATCGCGCCCGAGCTGCCCGCCTCGGTCATCGGCCTCGTCGACAAGGCGCTCGCCTGGGACAAGCGCAACCGCTTCGAATCGGCCGAGCAGATGCGGCAGGAGGTGCTGCGCGTCCTCGAGGAGGTCGGCGTCTCCGTCCCCCGCCGCTCCTCGCCGCAGAGCACGAGGCGCCCCCCGCCGGACGACTCGCCCACGGCCGTCGGGATGCGGGCGGCGGAGGAGCCCGTGCCGCAGGACGAGCCGGGCGAGGCCGAGCCGGACGACCCCGCGGTCACGCGGCTCACCGAGGTGTTCCGCCGCATGGAGCGGCTGCTCCCGGCGGTGCGTCACTACGGCTTTCGCCATCCGGACGCGGACAACAAGCTCCGCGCGACCTTCCAGGCGATCGTGGAGGCGCTGCGCGCGGACGGGAGCCTCGTCCACTGGACGCTGACGCCGTACGCCTTCGAGCATCGCCGGCGGACGGTGTGGGAGCCGTCGCACCCGCTCGATCTCGTCCCGTACAACCTCTTCGCGGCCGGCGTGCGGCGCGTCCAGCTGCTCCCTGGCATCACGGAGGACGAGCTGCGCGCCCTCTGCGAGGTGCTGCTGCTCGATCCGCTGCGCGACCTCGCCCCGGAGGACGACGTCGCGGCCGCCCTGTGGGAGCGCCGCCTCGAGCACGTGCGCTACGACGTGGTGAGCATCTTCGTCGAGGGGGACGCGGCCGATCGCGAGCAGTTCTGGCACGAGGCCGACGACCTCGAGGGCATGGCCCGGCGCGCGGCCGAGGAGAAGGCGAACCGCGCCGAGGCGGCCGCGATGGTCATCGACACCGACGCCGCCGCGCTGCGGGCCGCGCGCCGCGCCGCGAGCGCGCTCGCGCTCGACCCCGTCGCGCAGCGCGCGCTCGGCACGCAGCTGGTCATGAGCCCGGACCGCTGGAGCGAGCGCTTCGTCGAGGTCGTGGCCGACGCCTTCCTGAACGCCAGGCGGTACAAGGACGTCGAGCTCGTGACCGAGCCGATGGCCGCCTCGGCGCGCGATCTCATCCTCGCGCGCCGCTTCGAGGTGCTCTTCGGGATGCACGACGCCATCGAGAAGGCCCTCGACGCGCTCGCGCCCAAGCAGCAGGGGGGCGCGCTTGCGACGGAGCTTGCCCGGGGGATGTTCCCGCCCGACACGATGCGGCTGCTCCTCCGCGAGGCGACGCGCGTCGTCATGACGGCCGCCCCCGGCGGCGCGGCGCAGCCCGCCCCCGTGGACCTCGATCTGGTCGCGCAGCGGCTCGCGCCCATCCTGCACAAGCTCGGCAGCGAGACCCTGCCCGTCGCGATGGAGGTCGTGGGGCACACCGGCCACGAGGCGCTGCGCCGCGCGCTGCTCGGCCACGTCGAGCGGACGCTGCCCGGGCACGAGGAGGGGGTCGTCGACGCGCTCATGACGCTGGATCTCGACGTCGCCCGCCCGATCCTCAAGATGTTCGCCGCGTCGCGGACGCAGGGCGCCCTGGGCGCGCTGAAGCGGCTCTCCGGGTGCGCGAACGCGGCGCTCCGCTGCGAGGCGATCGCGCACCTCGCGACGAGCCCCGAGCAGATCCGGGACGAGCTGCTCTCGCTCGCCGAGTCGGCGCCGCCCGACGTGCGCGTCGCGGCGCTCCGCACGCTGGCGCACCACCAGGTCCGCGCGGCCGGCCCGCTGCTCGTCCGCCGCGTGCAGGACAGCTCGTTCCACCAGCTCACGCTCGACGAGCGGCGCGAGTTCCTCGGCGCGCTCCACACGCTCAACCCGGCGCGCGGCGAGTCGGTCGCCGTCGAGCTGCTCCAGCGGCACGGCCTCCTCGCGGACGACGCGGCGGAGCAGACCCGCTGCCTCTCGGCGGAGCTGCTCGGCCGCGAGGCGCGCTCGCAGGAGGCGCTCGACGCGGCGCTCGCGGCCACGAAGCGGCGGCCCTGGAACAGCCAGGCGCTGCGCGACGCCGCGGGCGCCGCCGCCGAGGCCATCGCCGCGCGCCTCGGCAAGCGGATCTCGACCGCCGGGGAGGTCCCCTGATGGCGCCCCAGGTCGACGTCATCAGCCAGAACGTGTCGGAGAACATCCGCCGCGAGCAAGCGCGCGATCTCGCCGCCAGCGTGGTGCAGGCCCTCTTCCGGCTGGTGAAGCTCTCGACGCTGCACGCGATCGACAACCAGGCCATGGTGCGGCAGGTCGAGGAGACGGTCTCGCTGGTCCAGGACTTCGGCCAGCGCTCCGGTCACAACGTCTCGATCCTGTTCACCCGCGGCTCGGTGTTCGTCTCCGGGCAGCTCCTCAAGGCGAACCGCGCCGTCTACGAGGGCGCGCTCGAGCTCGGCGACGTCCTGAGCCGCTGCGGCTACTCCGAGATCGGCGTCGCCAAGGACGTCCGCGCGAGCGATCTCTACGCGCTCGCCTCCGCGCTCGCCGAGGCCCTCCGCAGCAGTAAGCCGGCGCTCGCCGACCGCCCGGCGCCGCGCGTCCGCCTGCGCGCCGTGGACGAGGCCGTGCTCCGCCGCGAGGTGGCGATCGATCGCGAGGGCGACGAGACCTCCGCGATCGTGCGCACCTACGCGACGGCGATCGTGATCATCCGCCGGTTCTACGACGACCTGCGGCACGGCCGGTACACGCTGCGGCAGGGCGTCAAGCGCATCACGCAGCGCCTCGTGGACCTGTCCGCGAACGAGACCCCGGCCTTCCTGGGCGTCACCGCGCTGCGCAACCAGAACCACGACGACGCCGGGCGCGCCGTGAACACCGCGATCCTGAGCCTCGCGATGGCGCGGCAGATCACGAGCGACGTCGTCCTGCTCCAGCGGCTCTCGATGGCGGCGCTGCTCTTCGACATCGCCCGGCCGCGCCTCACGGGCGCCGCGACGAGCGGCTCGGGCGGGCTCGTCCCGCAGCTGAGCGAGCAGCAGGAGGCGGACGTCCCGGCGGGCACGGCGGTCGTGCTGACCGCGCTCGGCCTCGTCAACGAGCCCAGCGTGATGCGCACCGTCGTGGCCTACGAGGCGCACTGGGTTCGCCGCCAGCCGGCGCTCGGCCCGGTCTACCGCGGCCTCCGCCAGCCGACGCTCCAGGCGCGGCTCCTCGCGACCGCCCGCGCCTTCAACGATCTCCTGACGGCGGCCCCGGGCGAGGCGCCGCTCTCCGCCGACGAGGCCATCGCCAAGCTCGAGCAGGAGGCGGCCGATCCGGCGGACCGCGCGGTGCTGCGGCTGCTCGTGGGCGCGCTCGGCATCTTTCCGACCGGCACGCTCGTGGAGCTCTCGACCGGGGAGGTCGCGCTCGTCGTGCAGACGCCGGCGCACCCGGCCCGGTACTCGCAGCCGCGCGTCCGGCTGGTCCTCGACGCCGCCGGCGGCGCCATCGCGCGCGCCCTCGAGGTCGATCTCGCCGAGCGGCCTCGCCAGGGCGAGCCGCCGCGGCACATCCGCCGGATCGTCGCGACGAGCGACGACCCCGCCGTCGCGTCGATGCGCGCCCACGCGGCGATCCAGGAGGCGCCGCAGGTGTCGCTCCGCTCGCAGGGGCTCGCCGTAGAGTCGCCGCCGATCCGCAACGCGCCGGCGTCGCCGCTCGGCAACCTGCGCATGCCGCCGCAGCAGCAGATCACGCGGCCCTCGTCGCCCACGCTGCCGATGACCAACGCGCCGGCGAGCCGGAGGACGCAGCCGCGGGCCAGCGACGCCGCCCGCGGGCCCGCCTCGCCGCCCGAGGCCACGTTCGGGGGGCTGCCCGACGACGGCGCGGAGGCCAGGATGCTCGCGGATCTGCCGCCTGCGCCGTCCGGCAGGCTCTCTCCGACCTTGCGGCCAGGGCGCACGACCGCGCGCTGGCCCGATCCACCGCATCTGGAGCCCGCCGCGGTGGCGGACCCGTACTCGCCCGCCCCGGGCGCTCATGGAGAGGAGTCGTGGTCGGTGCAGACAGACAGCGATCCGGACGAGGTCCCCGAGGAGAGCGCGCGGCCGCCGTCGGTGCGCACCCGCGGCTGGGGAGATCAGCCGCAGCGGCGCGAGCGCAACCCCGTGTCTGATCTGCCTCCGTCGGCGATGGCCGGTCCGATCGCCGTGCTGTCGTTGCCGGGCGACCCGCCGACCGCGGAGGGCACGCTCGCGCGCACGCCGCTCGTCCACCTGCTCGTGTACATGCTCGACCGGCGCCTCACCGGCACGACGTGCTTCATCGACCCCGACGGCGTCCGCCACGGCATCTTCTTCAGCGACGGCGTGCCGGCCAAGATCTGGACCGGGACGATCATCGCCCCGCTCGATCGGGTGATCCTCGATCTGGGCCTCCTGGACGAGGCGACGCTCCGGGAGACGCTCCGGGACATCATCAAGCGACGGGTGCTGCATGGCCGGCTGCTCGTCTCCCGGGGCCTGCTCGACAGGGAGACGGTGTTCGGCGTGCTGCGCGAGCAGCTCGTGCGCAAGCTGGTCGCGCTCTACGATCTCCCGCCCGCGACGCGTTACGCCTACTACGACGCCCAGAACCTGCTGTCGTCCTACGGCGGTCCGGATCTCATCGGGTGCGAGCCCCTCGCGGTGATCATGGCGGGCGTCCGGCTCCACGCCGACGATCCGCTGATCGACACGACCCTGGACCGGATCCAGAACCGGCAGCTCGGGCTCCACGCCGAGGCCGAGATGAAGCGGTTCCAGCTCCATCGCGACGAGGCGGCCATCGTGGATCTCCTGCGGATGCGGCGCATGACGCTGGCCGAGCTGCTCGCCGCCGGCGTCGCGCAGGAGCGCGTCGTGCGGCTGATGATCTACGCGCTCGCGATCACGCGGCACCTCGAGCTCGGCGCGCCGGGCCGGCGCCCTGTCGGGGTCGGCGGTCCCGCCGGGCCCGGCCGGGAGCGGGCCGCTGGTGCGCCAGCGGCCGACGCGGGGACGGCGCCCCAGCGCGAGCCGTCCGGCGCGGCGGCGCGCTCGCCGCGGCCCACCGCGGGCTCGACGATGCCCGGTCCACGCCCGGCGCGCGGCGAGGCCGAAGGCCGCGCACCGCAGCGGCAGCCCGACGACGTCGCGGCGCCGTCCAGCAGGCGCGCTGGGGTCCCGGTCGCCCCGCGCCGCTCCACGGCGCCGCCCCCGGCCGCGGCGCCGGAGGCGGCAACGTCGAGGGGCGCGCTGACCCCGAGCCCGGTGGCGCCCTTCGACCCGCGCGCGTCCGGCGGTGATCCGGGCGGCGGTTACCGCGGCGTGGATCCCAAGGCGCTGAGGCCGCCTCCTGCGCCGACCTTCACCGGCGCCCGCGTTGCGCCGCCGCCCCAGCAGGCGCCCACCGTCAAGATGGCGGCGGTCGGCCCGGAGGGCAGGGCCGCGCGAGGGGCAGGGCGCGCCGAGGCGCCGTCGCCTGTGCCGCCGGCGCGCGCCGCGGAGCCGCCGAAGCCGCAGGGACCGGCGGCGCTCGCGCCCGATCTCCCGCCGCTGCCGCGCGCCGCGCCGAACCCCGAGCTCGCCGCGCGCCGCGCGGAGATCGAGGCGCGCGCCGCGTCGATCGACGGCGAGAGCTTCTTCGAGATGCTCGGCGTCACGGAGGACGCCCCTCCGGAGCGCGTGCAGAGCGCCTATTTCGCGCTCGCCAAGCGGTGGCACCCCGACCGGACGCCGGCGGAGCTCCAGGACGTCAAGCCGCTCGTCGCGCGCGTGTTCGCCCGCATCAGCGAGGCCTACCAGACGCTGAGCGATCCGAAGCGGCGCGCCGAGTACCAGACGCCGAAGGAGGCCCCGCCCCCCGCCGAGGATGAGCAGAAGATCGCCCGCGCCGTCGACGCCGCGCTCGAGTTCCAGAAGGCCGAGATCCTGCTCAAGAAGAACGACCTCGCGGGCGCCGAGGCCCGCGCGCGGCGCGCGCTCAACGCCGATCCGGAGCAGCCCGAGTACATGACGTTGCTCGTCTGGATCCAGGCGCAGCGGCGCGGCGACCCGCCTGTGCTCGCGGAGGGGGCGACGAGCGCGCACTACGACGACCTGATCCAGACGCTGGATGCCGTCCTGGAGAAGGAGCCTCGCTACGAGCGGGCGCTCTTCTACCGCGGCATGCTCCTCAAGCGCTCGGGGAGGATCGACAAGGCGATCGGCGATTTCCGCCTGGCGGCAGAGCTCAACCCCAAGAACCTCGACGCCATCCGCGAGGTCCGCTTGCAGGAGATGCGGAGCCGCACGACCAACGATCCGACGCCCGCGGGCGGCCTCCTCGGCAAGTTCTGGAAGCGCTGACGCGCGGCAGCGCGCTGACGCGCGTCAGCGCGCTGCCGCGGGCACCGCGCCGAGCGACCGCAGCGCGCGGCAGACCGTCTCGTCGTGGCAGGGCCCTATCCGCCCTGCGTGCGCCGGCCAGGGCACGTCGCGCACGCGGTGCAGATCGCGCACGTCGGGGCCTCGCCACGGGCCGAGCGCCCGGTCCACGCGCGCCTCTCGCTCGCTCGTCGCCGGCAGCGACAGCTGCACCTGCGGCACGATGCCCACCTTCTGCACCGGCGCGCCGTCGGGGAGCGCGTAGAGGAGCGTCGTGAGCCGCAGCACGCCGACGTGGGCGTCGTCGTCGAGGTATTCCTGAGCGCACCCCTTGCCGTACGTCCGATCGCCGATGATCACGCCGCGCCGGTAGCTGCCGATCGCGCCGGCGATCATCTCCGCCGCGCTCGCGGAGTCGCCGTCGACGAGCACCGCGAGCGGCCCGCTCCACCCGCGCTCCTCCGGGACGTCGGGCGAGCGCTCCACCTCGACGCCGCCGTCGCGGCGCCGCATCGGGAACAGCGGTACGCCCGGCAAGAACAGCCCTAGCGCGGCGATCGCGCCGTCGGTCGAGCCGCCGCCGTTCGCGCGCACGTCCAGCATCACGCCCCGCGTGTCGCCCTGCGCGCGCGCGCGGAGGAGCGCCGCCGCGACCCGATCCCCGAGGTCGTCGGGCACGTCGGGGATGGCGATCACAGCGACCTTGCCGTCGCCGTAGCGCACCAGATCGAGCGGCAGCTCGGAGGGCGCCGCCTCGGGCGGCTGCGGTCCGACCGGGTGCGGCGCCACGGTCAGCTCGAGGGGCGCCGCGACCCCGCGCCGCAGCAGCGCCACGCGAGCGGTCGTCCCGGGGTGCACGTCGGACAGCACGGCGAGCTGCTCGGCCTGCTCGACGCTCATGCCGGAGATCGGCAGATCCTGGATCCGGAGCACCACGTCTCCGTCCTCGAGCGGCGCGAGCGCGCCGCGGTCGATGCGCACCCCGATCGCGGTGCGCGTCATCTCCTGCCAGAGCCGGGCCGGCGGGTGCGCCTCGAGGTCGAGATCGTAGATGGAGACCTCCTCCTCGAGCGGCGCCCAGGCGCCGTGCGCGTCCAGCTGGGGCACGTAGGCGCGCACCGCGGCGGCGATCACCGTGCGCGCCCAGCCGTCCTCGCTCATCGAGGGCGCCGCCCGCTCGCGCACGGCGTCGGCGTAGCGGTCGAGCGGCTCCCCGAGGTGCGCGCGCAGCCCGCCGACCTCCCGGCCGAGCTTGCGCGCGAGGTCCCGGGCGCTGCGCGTCACCTCGCCGTCCTCGAACGGCGCCGACGACACCAGCTCCCACGCCGCGGCGTGGGTCGCGGGCGGGCTGGCCAGGCCGCGCCGGTAGCCGTCATCGAAGAGCCTCTCGAGCTCGCGCGACCACCGGGCGAGCTCCTGCCCGACGCGCAGCGCCGCCGCGCACGGCCCGCTGCCCACGGGCGCCTGCAGCTCGTCCAGGAGCGCGACGGCCTCCCGCCGCAGCGAGGCACCCACGGGCGCGTCGGGGGCGACCGACCACAGGCCGTGCGGATCCAGCCAGTCGGAGGTTGCTTCGGCAAACTTTGCGGGATCGACGCGGAGCGGCGGAGCGGCCAGCGTGGTGCGGGCCTGGGCCACGATGGCGCGGGCCTGCTCGCAGCCGAGCGACGTCGGCGCCCCGGTCGGCACCGCGATGCCGCGGTCGAGGGCGTTCGGGTCACAGCCGACGCCGTCGATCTCCTCGTCGTCCGGCGCGACGGTGTGGAGCAAGGGCTGCGCGAGCCCGCGCCGCGCCCTGGCGAGGGGGATCTCCGCCTCGCGCGAGAGCAAGGCGAGCGTCGCCAGGCTTGCGGCGATGCACGCGACGGAGCCCGCGACGCGCGTCCTCACTGCTCCCCGGATATCACGATGCGGAGCGCGGGGGCAGGGGCGACCGTGGCGGCGTCCGTGCGGAGAGCGAGCGCGCGCGCCACGCGGGCGGCGCCGTCGCCCGCGGACTGGAGCCTCAGCGCGCACCTCGTCCGCCTCGTTCGCCGCTCGTGCGCCGTGGATCTGGGCTCAGCGCTGCGCATTCGTGCTCCTCCGCTTTCCCGCAAAGCTTTCGCTTCCGTCGAGGGATCCGAACACGTTGCGCATTCCAGCGCAAAAAAAGGCGATTTCCTAGGGTTTATCCCGGCATCGCGCCTGCATCTGCCCCGGTGCCGCCCGCCGGCTCGCAGGGGCTCGCACTCCAGCCCTCCTTGATCGGCGCGCGCGGTGGAGAGCGGAGAGATCATGAGCGCCACCTGGGATCGTGCGGCATTCTCGGCTTATCGTACAGAGCTCGCGAACTACGCCACCCTGAGCCCGGACGCCGAGCGGGAGCTCGCGCTCCGCTGGCGAGCTGGTGACCAGGACGCTGGCCGGCGCCTCATCGAGGCGTGTCTGCCGTTCGTGATGACGATCGCTCTCGAGTACCGCCGCTGGGGGCTGCCGATGGAGGACATCGTGCAGGAGGGGAACATCGGCCTCCTGAAGGCCGCGGAGCGCTTCGATCCGGACCGCGGCTGCCGCCTGGCGACCTACGCGGCCTACTGGATCCGGGCGGAGATCCGCGAGCACGTGGCGCGGGGCTACCGGATCGTGCGCCTCGGGTCGTCGAAGAGCGAGCGGCGCGCGCTGCGCATCTACCGCAAGACGCACGAGAAGGACCCGGCGGTGCTCGCGGAGCTGAGCGGCCTGTCGGAGGAGCGGGCGGCCGAGCTGCTGCCGCTGCTCATGGCGCGCGACGTCAGCCTGGAGCGCTCTCCGACCGAGGACGGCGTCGCTCCGGTGGAGCGGCTCGCGTCGAACGCGCACACGCCGGAGGAGGAGGCCTGCGACGCCGACGAGCGCGCGCAGCTCTCGCGCGCGCTGCTCCAGGTCGTGAACGAGCTGTCGCCCCGCGAGCGCTCCATCATGAACCAGCGCTGGCTGACGGACAGCCCCGTGACGCTCGAGCAGCTCGGCGCCGACTTCGGCGTCAGCAAGGAGCGCGTGCGGCAGATCGAGGAGCGCGCGAAGAAGCGGATGCGCGCGCGCATCGAAGAGATCACCCGAGAGCCCATGGCCAAAAGCGCCTAGGCGCAGGGCTCTCCCGCTTCGGATACGGGCCCATCTCGACGTTTTCGGTGCTCAGCGCACTGGAGTGCGCTTCCGCGCCGAAAACGCCGATCTGGGCCCGTCTCCTGTGCGGGAGAGCCCTGCGCCTGCGCTGCGGTGCGGACGCGTGCGGTTCGGGAGAGCGCCGCGCTGCGGTGCGGACGCGTGCGGGAGAGTGCCGCGGCGGTGTTGCTGGGGACGGCGCGCACTCGCCCGTCGTCGGTGGAGACGGGCGGCGATTGGGGCGCGCTGCGAGCCTGGCGAGGCGTCGCGCTAGATCTCGATGACCGTGCCTTCGCGCGCGGCGATGGTGTTCGGGAAGAGCTCGCGGGCGCGCATCTCCTTCTCGCGCACCATCGCGTCGGTCTGGTTGGGGTCGTGGTGGTGCAGGACGAGCTGCTTGGCGCCCGCCGCCTTCGCGAGCTCGCAGCCCGCGACGAACGTGGCGTGACCCCAGCCTGTCTTCGGGCCGCCGCCCACCTCGCCCGCGTACTCTTCGGGCGTGTACATGGCGTCGAAGATCAGCACGTCGGCGCCCATCGCGAGCTTCTTCAGCTTCGGATCCACGATCGCGTAGTGCTCGGAGTCGGTGATGTACACGACCACCTTGCCCTCGTGCTCGACGCGGTACGCGTACACGCCGTTCGGGTGGTTGCCGCGCGCGTTGGTCACGCGCACATCATCGTTCGGGCCGATCGTGACCACCTCGCCCTCGTAGAGATCGCGGAAGGTCATCGCCGCGCCCATCTCCGTGAGGTGCACCGGGAAGCTCGGGTAGTCCATCTGCCCGGCCAGCGTCTCCTCGAGCGTCCGGGAGACGTTGAGGCCACCGTAGAGATGGATCTTGTTCCCGCGCACGAACGCGGGCGTGAAGAACGGGAAGCCCTGGATGTGATCCCAGTGCACGTGACTGAAGAACATCCAGGCTTCGAAGGGCATCTCCTTGACCAGATCCTGGCCGAGGAGACGGAGCCCCGTCCCGCCATCGAGGATGACCAGCGTTTCACCGGCACGAATCTCATAGCAGCTCGTGTTGCCGCCTACTTCGACCGTGCCTGCACCGGGCGTGGGGATGCTTCCGCGAACCCCCCACATCTTGATCCGCATCCTGCCTCGCTCGCTGAACCCCGCCCGTTTCAAGATAGAGCTATTAGATTCCGAGCGCGGGCAGCGTCAAGCCGCCTGGTGCACCGGGAGCAAGGAAGGTCGCAGACGTGGAGACCTGGCCGGGGGAGCAGGGCCAAGGCGCCAATGTAGTCAGGGGATAGATTGTGGGCCCAGCGGCAGGCCGTGCCCGCCGCTGGGGGGCGGGAGCGCGCGGCGGCTGGGCGGCGGGGCGGGGGGCGCTGGCGGCGGGGCGGGGCAGAGGCCGTGGCGGCGGGGCAGAGGCGCTTGCGGCTGGGCGGGGGGCGCAGGTGGCGGCCACAGGTCGGCCTGAGGGCGGCGCAGGCATGGGAGCGGCACGGCCCGCGGGCGGCCGCGGGAGGGCAGGACGATCGAGCGCAGCGGGCACGCGAAGGCCGCGGCCGATGGGCTATGGTCCGTCCCATGCCGCTCCACGCGGACGCCATCGTCGTCCTCGGCTGCAGGGTGTTTCCCTCCGGGCGCCCGGCGGCCCCCGGCGCGCGCCGCGCGGCGCGCGCCGCAGAGGCCTACCGCGACGGGGTCGCGCCGTGGGTGATCGCCAGCGGCGGGCGCCGCTGGGGCGCGCAGGTCGAGGCGCGCGTGCTCGCCGCCGAGCTGCGGCGCGCCGGCGTCCCGGCGCACGCGATCCTGCAGGATCTCTGGTCGCTGACGACGCACGAGAACGCGATCTTCAGCGCGGCGCTCCTGCGCCGCGTGGGCGCGCGGCGCGCGGCGATCGTCACCTGCTCCTGGCACATGGCCAGGGCTCTCCAGAACTTCCACGACGTCGGGATCGACGCTTGCGGGCTGCCGGCGTCGCGCGTGGGCGAACCGGTGGTTGCGCGCGCATGGCAGCGCGGTCACGAGGTGATCTCGATGTGGCTCGACGCGCGCGCGATGCGCCGCAGGCGGATCCTCAGCGAGAGCGCCGCCTGGCTGCTCGACACCGCTCGTCAGGGTGAACCGTGATCATGCCGAGAAGGCGCTCCTCCCCTCTCCTCGTCCTCGCGCTGCTCCTCTCCCTCTCCGCCTGCACCGGGCAGCCGGCGCCGGGCCCTGCGCCCGACGCGGGGAGCTCCGCGGCGACGCCGGCCGCCAGCGCCGGGGCGGCGGGGCGGCTCGACGCCCTCCTCGCCGCCGAGCAGCGCCGCGCCGCCCTGGAGGTGAGCCCCGCGGACCAGCAGAGCCGCGACGTCGGCGTGCGGCGCGCCGCCGCGCGGGCCCTCGCGCGCATCGGCGGAGACGCGGCGTGGCCTGGGCTCGCGCGGGCGCTCGCCGACGAGGACGACGAGGTGGTCGCGTGGGCCGCCTACGGGCTCGGGTTCTCGTGCAAGGAGCGCGAGGCCGAGGCGGTCTCGGCGCTCGTCGCGCGCGCCCTCGCCCGCGACGCCCGCCCAAGCCCTGCGGGTGCGGCGAGCGCCGCGGCGAGCGCGGCGAGCGCCGCGGCGCCGAGCGGCGGCGCGCCTGCAGCGGCGCCGCCGCTCGACGCGGGCGGCGCGCTCGCCCGCGCCATCGGGCGGTGCGGCGCCGAGGCGTCGGAGCCGACGCTGGTCGCGTGGCTCGACGGCCCGCGCGAGCGCGCGATCCACGCGGCGTACGCGCTCGGCGATCTCGCCGCGATCAAGCTCAAGCTGCGCGAGGAGACGCTCGTCGCGCTGCTCAACCTCGCCTCGGGGAGCGCGGCGAGCCCGCCGGTCCCCGAGGCGCTCTACCCGATCGGGCGCCTCGAGCACGTCCCGCTCACGGTCATCCCCCGCATCCGCGACGTCGCGACCGCGCGGCTCGCGGAGGCCTCCGACGCGCGGCTCTTCGCTGTGCGCGCGCTCGGCCGGGCAGGGGAGGCGGCCGCCTCCGAGCTCGCGCGCGTGCTCTCCGCGAAGGGCGTGTTCACCGCGAGCGAGCGCGCCGAGGCCGCGCGCGCCCTCAAGCGGCTCGGCCCGCCCGGCCAGCGCGCCCTCGCCGACGCGGTCGCCGCGCTCGCCCCGAGCGCGGACCCGATCGCGCTCACGGGCCTCGTCAGCGAGGACTTCGGCGTGCTGCTCACCGCGCTCGACGCGCTCGGATCTGCGGTCACCGCGCGCAAGGCGCTCCGCGATCTCGCCGCCCTGCCGCCGCCGCCGAGCGCGCCCGCGGCGATCCTCCGCCGCGTCGCGTGGCTCCGCTGCGGCGCGGCCCGGCTCCTCGCGGGCGGGGACTACCGCGATCCGCTGCTGCTCGGCTGTGACGTCACGGCGCCGGCGGAGCCGGGGAGCAAGCCGGACGCCGGCGCGCCGGTGCGCGGCTCGATCGGCGCCCGGGCGGTCGTCGAGGTGATCGGCCGCGACGCCATCACGGGCCCGCGGCTCGCTGCGTTCCGCGCGTACGCCGCGTCGGGCGATCTGCGCGCGCGGGAGGCCGCGATCGAGCTCATCGCCGCGCACGAGGAGATCGCCGGCGCGCCCGACCTGCTCGCGAAGGCGCTCGCCGCGGAGGAGCCGGGCCTCGTCGCCGCCGCGGCGGAGGTCATCGCGCGGCAGCCCCAGCGCGCGTCGGAGGCGCCGGGGCAGGGGAAGCGGAAGCGCAGGAAGCGGAGCGACGAGAAGGACGCTCCCGCAGCGGTCACGTCGCCGGCGATCGAGGCCGCGCTGCTCTCGATCCTCGACCGCCCGGGCGCGCGCGACGATCCGGAGCTGATCGGCGCGGTCGTCGACGCGGTAGGGGCGCTGGCGCTCAAGCCGGCGGAGGCTCGCCTGGAGCAGCTCTGCCGATCGAGCCACCCCACGACGCGCGCGCGCGCCGGGACGGCGCTCGGCGTGCTCAGGGGCCGGAAGATCGCGTGCGACGCCGGTCTGCCGGGGGACGCGGGCGCGGCGGGGCGGCCGGCCGTCGCGCCGCCGGTCGGTGAGGTGCCTGCCGAGGCCTCCGCGCTCGTGCGCGCGCCGGCGGCGCTGATCTTCGACACGGACGCCGGCGAGCTCACGATGACGCTCGACCCTGCGCTCGCGCCGGTCGCGGTGACCCGCTTCGTCGATCTCGCGCGCTCCGGCTACTACGACGGCAAGATCGTCCATCGCGTGGTGCCCGGCTTCGTCACCCAGTTCGGCGCGCCGTTCGGCGACGGCGCAGGAGGTCCGCCCGGCAGGCCGGCGCTGCGCTGCGAGACGTCGCCGGTCGCGTTCGAGCCGCTCCGGGTCGGCGTCGCGCTCGCCGGCCGCGACACCGGATCGAGCCAGCTCTTCGTGATGCACGCGCGCGCGCCGCACCTCGACGGCCAGTACGCGGCCGTCGGCGCCGCTGCCGGGCCGTGGGCTGCGCTCGCGGATGGGGACATCATCCGGAGCGTGAAGGTGCGGGACTGATCGCCGACGGCGCGCGGCGTGCGCGTCCTGTGATGACCTGAGGCGCGCGGCGCCTGTGTGGCGTGCGCGCGCGGCGCGCCTCACGCGGCGCGCTTCACGGCGTGGGCGACATGCGCCACGCATCGGTCCTGTGCTGCGCGTGACGCGCGTGCAACATGAATGGCCGTGTCGCGGCGTGGCCCATCCATGTCGGTTGACAACCGCCCCCGACCGGCGCTCTACAGTTTAGCGTGGTTATTGCCTCCTTTCTGGCCGTCGCGGTGCTCGTGTACACGTACTTCGGGTACCCGATCGTTATCGGCATCCTGGCGCGCCTCTGGCCTGCGCAGCGGAAGGAGGATCCGGACTACGTCCCCACGGTGACGGCGTGCATTCCCGTCTTCAACGCGGCGTCGTATCTCCCGACGAAGGTCGAGAGCCTCCTCGCGCTCGACTATCCGAAGGACAAGCTGGAGGTCCTGCTCTTCTCGGACGGCTCGACGGACGACAGCGTGCTCGTGGCGCGACAGCTGGCCGAGCGCGATCCTCGGGTGAAGGTGATCGTCAGCGAGGCGCGTCGTGGCAAGCCGATCGGCGTGAACACGATGCTCGGGGTCGCGACGGGAGAGGTGCTGTTGATGACGGACATCCGCCAGCCGCTCGTGCCTGGGGCGCTGCGCGCGCTCGTGCGGCTCCTGGCCGATCCGAACGCGGGCTGCGTCTCTGGCAACCTGGTGCTGAAGGGATCGGCGGGGTCGGGGGCGTACTGGCGTTACGAGAACTGGATCCGCCTCCAGGAAGGGCGGTTCAGGAGCATGGTGGGCGTGACCGGTCCCATCTATGCGATCCGCCGCGCCGACATGAGCCATCTCCCGGAGGGCGTCATCCTCGACGACATGTGGGTGCCGATGCGGCTCCGCCTCGAGGGGCGTTCGATCCTGTTTGCTCCCGACGCGATCGCGTACGACGACGCGTTCGGCGACGAGCGCGAGTTCGGCCGCAAGGTGCGCACGCTGGCCGGCAATTATCAGCTCTTTTCGCTGCTCCCGGCGCTCCTCGTCCCGTTCAGGAACCCATCCTGGTTCGAGATCTTCTCGCACAAGCTGCTCCGCCTCGTGTGCCCCTGGGCGCTCGTCGCGCTGCTGATCACGTCGACGGTCGCGTGGATGGGCGCCGAGGCGAGCGGCGACGCCTCATGGACGCTCTACGCGGCGCGCGCGCTGTTCGGTGGGCAGGTGGCCTTCTACCTGCTCGCGGCGCTAGGGGGCGCTGCGGGCAAGCTCGGCGCGCTCGCGCGGACGTTCGTGGTCCTGAACGCGGCGGCGGTGGTCGGCCTCTGGCGGTACCTCCGCGGCTCGCAGAAGGTCACCTGGTAGCGCGCGGTGCGCCGGGGTTACGGCTCCAAGAGACCCACGAGCTCGTGAACGGCGCGCTGCGACCGCCTCAGGGAGAGCGACTCCGGGAGAAGCTTCTCTGGCCCGTCGGGCGGCAGCGACTGGAACCTGACCGGAGCGGGGAGGACGTCGAGCCCTGCGCGCTCGAACATGCGGAGGGAGCGCGGCATGTGGAGCGCGCTGGTCACGACCACGACGGCGTCGGCCGACAGGCCGCGGGCGATCCGCGTGGAGTGGAGGGCGTTCTCTCGGGTATCGCGCGACTCGGTCTCCAGGATGATCTTCTTCCTGGGAACGCCGAGCTCCACGAGCAGATCGGCCATCGCGCTGGCGAGCTCGGTGGGAGCGGTTCTCACGTCCTTCCCCGAGACGATGATGTGGCCGAAGCCGTACTCGCGGTAGACGCGCGCCCCGGCGAGGCCGCGTTCGAGGCCTTCCGCCGACTGCCGTTCCATGGCTGGCTCGCCGAACTCGTCGGCGTCGATGCCGGCGGTGAGGATGACGAGGACCCGCCGCTCGGGTGAGCTTCCGGCGAGCTCCGCGTGCAGGTCCCTCGGCACCGTGCTGATCCGGCGTGCGAGCGCGCTGGAGAGCCAGGGCGTGGAGAGGAGCCACAGCGCGAGCCAAGCGCTCCACGCGAGCGCCCGCCCGATCTTCGCCCCGCGTGTTCGGAAGCTCCAGTCGCCGCCGGAGAGCGCGAGGCCGACGCCCGCGGCGACGAGGAGCACGAGGAGGGGATCGACGAAGCGGGAGATGGGCAAGGCGAGGCTCGCCGTGAGGCGCTGGGTGGGCTCGATCTATGAAGGCGCCGGGGGGGCGATGCGAGCGAAAAAGGGCCCGTCTCCAGGTGAAACGGCGGGACGGCGCCGATCGGGGCTCATCCGCCCGCGGCGATGCGAGCTTGCGGCGGTTCGTGGTGGAGCGAGGCTCAATTCCGCCGGTGTGTGCGCCGGCGCCTGGCTGCGGCGGCGAGGGCGAGCCCCGCGAGGCCCGCGGGGAGCCACCCGTTGGGGGCGTTGCCGGGCATCCGGCAGCCGCAGCCGCCGTCGTCGCTGGAGCGGCTGACGCTGCCGCCGGTCGAGCTGTCGCCGCCGGTGCCGTTGCCGCCGGCGCCGCTGCCGCCGGCGCCGTTGCTGCTGCTGGCGTTGACGGGCGGCTCTCCGAGATCGAGCGGCGTTTCCGCGTCATCGGCCGCGACGAGGATGGGCGGCGCCTCGCCGGTCTCCTCGTAGATGGCCAGGAGGTCGTCTCCCGTGCTGTCCGTGCGGTTCTCGGACTGCAGGAACTCGATGTACTCCTTCGTCATCGACTGGTAGTACACGCGCGCCGAGAGCGTTTGCCTGCCGAAGGCGTCGGCCGGGACGGTGAGCGTGAAGCGCGCCTCGTCGTAGTTGCGGTACCCGTCGTTCCCATCGGTGAAGTCGATCTCCTGGGTCGGCTGGGTGGTCCGCGACGGGACGAAGCCCTTCGGCGGGATGCGCGTGTCGGAGATGATCATGTCGTGGAGCGCGAGGTGCTCCTCTTTCTCACCCACGCCCGCCTCGCTGTTCCATCGCCCGTGCACGGCGCGGTACTCGTGGGTGGGCGGCTCGTGCTGGATCTCCCCGGTATCGGCGTCGTAGCCGCCGAGCAGCGGCCGTTCGACGCCGTTCTCGTCGACGAGGAACACGGCGATCCAGGCGCGCCGGCTCTCCGCATAGCCTGTCGGGAACTTGTGACCGGTGAGGTTCTCGACCCGGACGGTGACGGCGATCTCCTCTCCTGGAGCGGCCTCCTGCGGGGCCTCGACGAGCGTCACCGACGCGGCCGAGGCGAGGCTCTTGAGCGTACCGTCGAGCGCGAGCTGGAAGGAGTCGGCGTACTCCGCGGCGCGCGCCTCGTCGGCCGCCATGACGGCCTGGATGCCCCAGTGGTTGCCGCCGACGAGGAGGTGAGTGCGCGGATCGGTTCGAATCGGTCCGCGATCGCCGACAGGCAACTCGCCGATCCTCCTCTGCATATGACAATCGGCGCAACTTTGAGCGCTCGAGCCGCCATTGCGGAAGTCACTGGAAGCCCACTCCTCGTAGGTCGTGTCGAGCGGAAATTCGATGGTGGTGGGGGTCCCGCTCGCGTCCTTCAGCATGACCTCCGGATTGGTGACCTGATGACATTGGCCACAAAACGCGGATTCGGCGAACGCGGGCGTCCTTTCTCCAGTGTGAGATTCAGAGACGACGTCTTCATATGGACCATACACCATGGGCGTGGCTGTGAATCCAGCAACCTCGGGCGTGACGTCGAACACGAGCTGAGCATTGCCAATGATGTACGCGTCGTCAGCGTCTGGCGTCGTTATCGCGCGATGACAAGCGCTGCAGCTGACCCCCTGGCCATCGACGATCTTGCCATCGACCGACGCCTCGGGGTCGAATCCAGAGCCGTCCGGGGGGGTCGCTCTCCCGTTCAGGAACCCAATGGGAGAGTGGCATCGCAGGCAGAAGGTCCCGACCCCAGGCGCGTCCTGGTTGGCAACCGCAAGAGCGGCTTTGAAGACCGGATCGCGCCATGCGTTGGCCATCATGGTGCCTGCCCACGTGTCGGTGGGCATGTAATCCCGGTGATCCTCGATCTCTGCTCGATGGCAGCCAGCGCAGCGCTCAGCGGTGCCCAGATTGTTCGGCTGTGGCATCTCGTCTGGCCCCGTGCCCAGGAGGTCATCGATTCCAGCTGCTGCCTCGTGGCTCAGCAACCCGAGCGCGAGCGCCCAACCTACCGCCAATCTCCGCGTCTTCTGCATGGCTCGAATCCAGATCTGGTAAGCTGCTCTTCGGAGGTTAGGGACCAACGACGGACGGCCGCGCTGGTCCCTGCGGACCACGGGCCAATCTATTCCGGATCGATCCGGAAGATGCGGCCTCCGTAGGAGACGATGTAGAGCTCGCCCGCTGCGTCTTCACCGAACGAAGCGAGGCCCTGGATGGTGCTCTCAGAAGCGAGGTCCTGGCTGAGCGAGCTCCTCGGCGTGGCGACGCCGTCCTTCCAGGTGAGCATCCAGACTCGGTCCGTTTCAAAGTCGCCGAACAGGTACTTCCCACGAAGCTCCGGGATCCTGCTCCCACGATAGACATAGCCGCCTGTCACTGAGCCATCGCCGTTGTCGTGGTCATATGCCACGACGGGCGGTGTGATCGTCGGCGAGTCGCAACTGGTCGCCTGGTCGTCCTGAAGGCATGTGCCACCCTCGGTGACGCTCCATCCGTAGTTCTTGTTGCCCTGGCCGCGCGGCTCGATGTTGATTTCCTCGAAGAGGCGCCCACCGACGTCTCCGATGTAGAGATCGCCCCTGCAGCGGTCGAAGCTGAAACGCCACGGATTGCGAAATCCATAATCCCACACGTACGGGTCTCCGCCGCGGACATTCCCGTCCGGCGCCGTCGGGTGATTCTCGACGTCTACGCGAAGTATCTTGGCGTACTTCACCTCGATGTTTTGCCCGTTGTTGTCCGGATCCGGGTTGGAGGTGTCCCCGCCGCCGTCGCCGACGCCTATGTAGAGCATCCCATCAGGGCCGAACGCGAGCATCCCGCCATTGTGGTTGCCGACCAACACCGGTATTGAGAAAAACTCGGCTGTTCGCTGCGGGTCAGCTCGGTCCGGATTGCCTGTTGAACGCTTGTACTCTCGGAGGACCAGCGTTCGTGACCTCGTGTTGTAATAAACGAAGAACCTTCCGTTGCTCGCATACTCCGGGTGGAACGCGAGTCCGAGGAGCCCTCGCTCATCCTCATCGTACTCGCTCCCCTGGACGTCCGCGCTGATGTCGAGGAACGGAGCGCTCTGCAGCTCCCCTCCGCTGATGAGGCGGATGGTTCCGCCCTGCTCCACGACGTAGAGCCGGCTGGGGTCCTCGGGCTCGCTCGTCACGAACAAGGGCTGGTCCAGGCCGCTCGCTACCTCCGTGAGGCGGAGCGCCGGTACGGTCCCGCCCGGCTCGTCGCACTCGATGGTCCCGCTCCCTCCCACGCCGGTTCCGCTCGCAGGGCCGGCTCCCGCTCCGCTCGTCGAGCCGGGGCCTGTGCTGGTCGAATTGGTGCCTGCGCTGGTCGAATTGGTGCCTGCGCTGGTCGAATTGGTGCTCGAGCTGGTTCCGCTGCTCGTCGTCGGAGTGCCCGCCGAGGTGCTGCCGCCGCCGGTGCCCGTCGCACCGGGACCGGAGCCTCCCCCGCCGCCTCCTCCTGCTCCCGAGTCGCTGCTGCCGCAGCCATTCAGCATAAGGCCGATCCCGGCGACGGCGGCTGCGATGGGCATGAAAGACAAACGGAAACGCTTCTGGTCTATCATGCAGTAGGACACTATCCGAACAGCGCGCCCCTTGGTATAACTTTCCACCGCTCGGCGACGTCGGCATCTTGCGGCAGGCGCGCTGGATCGGCTGACATGGCTACAATGCAAGACTCTTCCCTACTGCTGGTTGAAATTCTGTCGCGCCGGATTCCGCCGCCGGCGCGTTCCTGGTTGGAGCGCGTCGAGAGGTTGACTGGGACCGGTGCGCGCCTTGGCGGCGCGCTGGATGCACCGGTGAGCGAGGCGTCGACCTGGTTCGATAGCGACCGCTTCCTCGCGACGTTCACTGCGGCGGTACGCGTGCTCGGCAAGGAGCCGCTCGGACTTCACGCCGAGGAGCGGGATGCGCTGGAGGCTGCCGGGGTCGCCGGGGTGGTCGATGGACGAGGGGTGGATGAGCTCGGCCGGGTAACGATGCTCGCGCAGGTTTCGAGGCGCCTTCCCGCACCGGAGCTCGAATTGCTGCTCCGGGTTTGCTACGAGCAGGGAGATGGACGGGAGCGGCAGGCGCTCTTGCGGTCACTGCCGCTCTTGGCCGAGGCGGAGCGCTTCGTTCCGCTGGCGGTCGAGGCGTGCCGTACGAACGAACTGCCCATCTTCGAGGCGATCGCCTGCGAGAATCCTTACCCAGCGGCCTATTTCCCTGATCTCAACTTCAATCAGATGGTCCTCAAGGCCATGTTCATGGGCGTGGCGCTCGCGCGGATCGTCGGGCTCGACCGGCGGCGCTCGAGCGAGCTCGCCAGGATGGCGGAGGACTTCGCGAGTGAACGGAGGGCGGCTGGCCGGAGCGTCCCGGCCGACATCGGCCTGCTCTCCCTGGACCATGAGCGCGAGCGCGCGACGCGGATCCCCGAGTGAAGCGGCGCGATGCGGAGGGACCTTTGAAGCTATTCGATCCTCACATCCACATGACATCGCGGACGACGGACGACTACCAGGCGATGGCCGCGGCCGGTATCGTCGCCGTCCTCGAGCCGGCGTTCTGGCTCGGTCAACCGAGGACCCATGTCGGCACCTTCGAGGACTACTTTACGTCCCTGCTCGGCTGGGAGCGCTTCCGGGCCAGCCAGTTCGGCGTCCGTCACCTCTGCACGCTGGGGCTCAACCCGAAGGAGGCCAACAACCCTCGCGTGGCGCAAGGCGTCATCGATCTCTTGCCTCGCTATCTCGACAAGGAGGGCGTGGTCGCGGTCGGGGAGATCGGCTTCGATGACATGACACCGGAGGAAGAGAAGTATTTTGCCCAGCAGGTCGAGCTCGCCCGAGAGCACGATCTTCCGATTCTGGTTCACACGCCGCACCGCGATAAGAAGCGCGGCACGGAGCGGACGCTCGCCCTGGTGCGGGAGCTTCGATTCCCTGAAGAGCGCGTGCTCGTCGATCACAACAACGAGGAGACGCTGCCGCTCGTGCTCGCGACCGGCTGCTGGGCCGGTCACTCCATCTACCCAAACACCAAGATGGACGAGGAACGGATGGTCGCGCTGGTCAAGACGTACGGCGCCGAGCGGATCCTGATCAACAGCGCGGCGGACTGGGGCGTGAGCGATCCGCTCAAGGTCCCGAAGACGGCCGCGCGGATGCGCGAGAACGGGATCTCGGATGAGGCGATCGAGCGGATCGTCTGGAAGAACCCTCTGGCCTTCTTCTCCCAGAGCGGCCGTCTCGACCTCGCGGAGTTCGGCGAGGCGCCGGCGGTGGATCAGCGCGCCCTGTTCGAGGGGAACTCGGTCCTGCGCGGGCAGGCCCCCGTCGTGAAGGGCTGATCGAGCGCAAATATGCACCGCACCGTCGTCCTCAATGTCGTCGGGCTCACCGGCGAGCTCCTCGGCGACGCCACGCCGAACCTGAAGCGGCTCGCCGGGGAAGGGGCGGTGCGCCCTCTCCAGACCGTGCTGCCAGCGGTCACCTGCACGGTCCAATCGACCTTCACGACAGGGCTCCTCCCGAGCGGGCACGGCTGTGTCGCGAACGGCTGGTACTTCCGCGACATCGCCGAGGTGAACCTGTGGCGTCAGGCGAACCAGCTCGTGACGGGGGAGAAGATCTGGGAGGCCGCGCGCCGGCGTGACCCGGCGTTCACCTGCGCCAAGCTGTTCTGGTGGTACAACATGTACAGCTCGGCGGATTACGCGGTGACGCCAAGGCCGATCTACTGGGCGGACGGGCTCAAGCTGCCGGATATCTACACCGAGCCGGCGTCATTGCACGATGAGCTCGTCTCCCGGCTAGGTGAGTTCCCGCTCTTCAATTTCTGGGGGCCGAACGCGGATATCCGATCAACGGAATGGATCGCTCGGTGCGCGCGCCACGTGTACGACACACAGCGACCGACGTTGACTTTGGTTTACCTTCCGCACCTCGATTACAACCTGCAGCGGCTAGGGCCGGAGCATCCGGCGATCAAGGGCGATCTCCGCGCCGTGGACGCCGTGTGCGGCGAGCTCATCGACCATGTGCGCAAGGATGGGACGCGGGTGATCGTCCTGTCCGAGTACGGCATCACGCGCGTGTCCGGCGTGGTGCACATCAACCGCGCGCTTCGAGAGCATGGCCTTCTGCGGGTCCGGATCGAGCGTGGACTTGAGAAGCTCGATGCCGGTGCGTCCGAGGCGTTCGCGGTGGCGGATCATCAGGTGGCGCATGTCTACGTGCGTCGCCCGGAGCGCATTCAAGAGGTGAAGGAGCTCCTGGAGAGGCTCCCCGGAGTAGACGTCGTCCTTGACGCGGAGGGCAAGCGCTCCGTCGGGCTCGATCATGCACGATCGGGAGAGCTCGTCGCGATCTCGCGAGAGGATCGGTGGTTTAGCTACTACTACTGGCTCGATGACGAGAGGGCTCCAGAGTTTGCCAGGACCGTCGATATTCACCGCAAGCCGGGGTACGATCCTGTGGAGCTGTTCGCCGACCCCAAGCTACGAATCCTGCCAGTGCATGTCGCCTGGAAGCTGGTCAAGAAGAAGCTTGGTTTTCGATACCTCATGGACGTGATCCCGCTTGATGCTGGGTTGGTCAATGGATCGCACGGCCGGCTGACGGAGCGCCCAGAGCAAGGGCCGCTTGTGCTCTCTAGCTGTGCGTCGCTTCTACCAGGCGAACGGGTTCGTGCCGAGGACGTTCGTGGAATCGTGATGAATCACGTCTTTGGCTGACGTCACGTCCCCCTCACCACCCGCTGCATCGCCAGCGTCAGCGGGAATCCCATCATCGCCAGCGCCGCCGCGCCGCCGGCGCCCGGCGCTCCGCTCCTCGCGATGAGCACCGCGTCCAGCAGCGATATGCCTGCGATGAGCGTCACCACGGCGCGCGGGATCCGGTCCTTTCGCGTCCCCCGCAGCAACCTTATCGCGTGGATCACGCAGCCAACGAGCGCCCCGTACGCGATCGTCCCCATCATCCCGGTGAGCGGCGCGCCGAGCGTCGCCAGGAACGGGATCGCCATGAAGCCGAGCGCCCACAGGCTGCGGACCGCCAGCAGGTTCTCCTGCTTCGCGATCGCGGTCAGCCCGATCAGATAGAACAGCAGCGCCACCCCGCCGCCGATCACCGCGCTCCCGAGCTGCCCTCCCGCCGCGAGCGCCGCCGTCACATAGACCAGCACACGGCACGTCCCCATCAGCGCCGGGCTCAGCGGGTTCCCCTTGTGCCAGGCATCGTAAAGCACGATCGCCCCGGCGAGCAGCGCGCTCGCCAGGGCGGGCGCCATCCCCCGGTTCGCCACATGGGCGTGGCCGCCCACGATCAGCACCCCCGCCCCGAGCAGGCCGTAGCCGACCGCGAACACCTCCCGGGCGCTCACCAGCCCGGACGGGATCGGCCGCTCAGGCCGCTCGCGCGCGTCGATCTCCCGGTCGAATGCGTCGTTCAGGAACATGCCG
Source organism: Sorangium sp. So ce726 (assembly GCF_051521405.1). NCBI lineage: Bacteria > Pseudomonadati > Myxococcota > Polyangiales > Polyangiaceae > Sorangium > Sorangium sp. So ce726. Next base: position 1,219,443 of record NZ_CP150349.1, read on the forward strand.
CCCACGTACATCAGCGACACCGCGAACCCCACCAGCGCCACCTCGGGCGCCCGCAGCCCGGACCCCGATAGCGCCATGCCACAGAGCACGTTCGTCCACACCGTGGGCAGGTTCGAGACGCGGCCGAGCCGCAGATACACCCGTGCACGCGAGCTCATCGCCCTGCCTCCGCTCCGCTGCCCGCTCGCCCACTGGAGCTCGCGCCGACTTCGCTGTCCGCTCGGCCACCGGAGCTCGCGCTGACTTCTCGGCCACCGCCGACTCCACCGCTCCCGCCGACGCCTCTGCCGTCGCCCCCGTTACCCACCATCCGCTCCTCCACCCAGCGGAGCTCCCTTGCCACCGCCTCGACCAGCCCGCCGCGGCGCTGGTCCTCCGGCAGTACATCCCAGGTGTAGGTCTCTACCTCGAGGTGCTGCGTTGCAGGCGAGTCTCGCAGGTGCGACAGCAGCGCGGCCAGCTCCGGCTGCGTCGTCGCGAGCGCGCCCTCGAGCTCCCGGAAGATCGGCACATGGAAGTGGACTCGCCACTCCTCCGGCTGCGCTCCGGTCGGCGCCGCCTTCCCGCCCTCGAGCGACGCCAGCGCCTCGGGCAGATCCAGGTAGCGAACCAGCTCGCCCCCGCCTGTGCCTCCGCGCCGCTCGACCACCTGGTGCAGGTAGACGACGTCCTCCGCATAGGCGCGCAGCCTCGCCATCGTCGCCGGCTCGCGCTCCGCCACGCGCGCGCGCAGCCCGGCGCTGAGCTGCACCTTGTGCACGCTGATGCCCGCCGCGCGGAGCGCCGCGAGCGACGCGGGGGCGTCCTCGAACTCCACCGCCATGTGGCACGCGTCGAAGCAGAGGCCGAGGTGGCTCCGGAGCGCCGCCTCGGCGTCCGGCAGGCTCATCCCGGCCAGCGCCGACAGCTCGCGCGCGCGCTCCGGCGCGAACACGTGATCGGTGAAGAAGCCGATCGCCTCGGGCGTCGTCTCGAGGAAGCAGCACGGCTCCGGCTCGAGGGCCAGCGCGATGTGCTTGCCCGTGCGGCGGCGGATCTCGACGAGGTGCGCCGCGTGCTCGACCAGCCGCCGCGCCATCGCCGCCGCGTCGCCCGGCGTGCGCACCCGCGGCCTGAACGCGCCGGGCACCGTGCTGACGCTGCCCATCAGGCCCTCGTCCGCCGGCAGCAGCTCGGCGAGGAGCGTCGCCAGGAGATTGCTGTACGCGAGCCGCTCGTCGTCGAGCCAGTCGGGCAGGTACACGCGCTCCTTCACCGGCGCGCCGTGGAACCGGCCGTAGGGAAAGCCGTTCAGCGTGAACACGTAGAGGCCGTTCCGCTCGAGAAAATCACGGAACGCGTCGAGCTCCGCCGGCTCGGCGAGCTCCGCCGCCGCCCTCGCCGAGAGCCGCAGCCCCACCCCGCACCGGCGGCGCGCGCTCGGCCCGAGGCCCTCCGCCCCTCTGCGGCCGCCGCCGCTTCCGTCGCCTCCTCCGCGCTGCTCCCCTTCCTCCCCGCCGGCCGCGCGCGACCAGATCGCGAGCAGGTGCGTCTCGAGGCTCTGCTTCACCTCCGACCACGTCTCGCCCGCGTGGATGTTCGTGCAGTACGTGAGGTGCGGCGCGCCCGCGCACGCGAGCCTCATGATTGCGCCGCTCCCGTGACCGCGCCCGCCGCTGCCGTGGCCACGCCTGCCGCTCCGGTGGCCGCGCCCGCCGCTGTGGTCGCACCGGTCGCCGCGAGCGCGCCCCGCCTCCCGGCGCGCTCGCGCAGCCGCGCGATCGCCGCGACGATGTGCCGCTCCTCCATCGCGTGCACCTCGCGGGCGCGCCCCACGTCCTCGAGCAACGTCACCGTGAGCTCCCCGCCGAGGTGCTCGCGGAACTCGTCCAGCCCATCGAGCACGCAGAGCCGCTCGCCCCGCTCGCCCCGCTCCCCCCTCTCGCACGTGCGCGTCAGCGCGAGCGCGTCGTCCCACAGCGTGAAGCCGAGCGCCTCGAGCGCCGCCACCACCGCGGCCGCCGTCGCCTGGCTGCACAGGCCGGCCAGCTCGGCGTACAGCGTGTCGATCGCGATCCCGATCGCGACCGCCTCGCCGTGGCGGAGCCTGTGCTTCGTGAGCGACTCCAGCTTGTGCGCAGCCCAGTGCCCGAAGTCGAGGGGCCGCGCGCTCCCGAGCTCGAACGGGTCGCCCGCGCTCGCGATGTGGTGGAGGTGGATCTCCGCCGAGCGGCGCACGAGCTGCGCGAGCGGCGCGAGCGACCCCGACGCGAGCGCGGGCGCGTGCTCGGACAGCCACGAGAACAGCCGCGCGTCCCGGATCAGCGCGACCTTCACCGCCTCCGCCATCCCCGCCACCTTGTCGCGCAAGGGCAGCGTCTCCAGGAAGCGCGGATCGATGAGCACCGCGAACGGCGGGGCGAACGTGCCGAGCAGGTTCTTCTTCCCGAACGCGTTGACGCCGTTCTTCACGCCGACGCCGGAATCGGCCTGCGCGAGCACCGTGGTCGGGATCCGCACGACCCGGACGCCTCGGTGCACCGTCGCCGCCGCGTAGCCGACCATGTCGAGCACCGCGCCGCCTCCGACGATCATCACGAACGACTGCCGATCCATCCCCAGCGCGTCGAGCCTCGCCTGCAGCGCCGCCGTCGCCGCGCCGTCGTTCTTCGCCGCCTCGCCGCCGGGCACCACGATCGGCTCGGCCGCGAGCGTGAGCAGGTCCGGTCGCGCGCCCACGTACCGCGCGATGTCGTCCGCCAGAGACGGCCACGCCGCCGCGACGCCGCCGTCGATCACAGGCAGCACGCGGTGACGCCGGCGCGGCTCCTTCGCGGCGATGGCGGCCGCTAGATCGGCGTTGCTCGGCGAAAAGACGCCCTCCGTGAAGTAGACGGGGTACTCGAAGGGGACCGCGATCCGTTGCAGATGAAGCAGCATCAAAGCCGACTTTCGAGAGAGGTCATCGGCCCGTCAAGTTGGTTCCTCGCGAGGATCCCGCGCTTTGCCGCGGTACGAAAACTTCCCCTTGGCGGCGGACGGCCTTCCTGCAATGCTGGCGCCGCTCGGTGAATCGCGCCGCCGTATGGCCGAGTTCACCTCATGGTCCCGTGATCGCCCCGTGATCGCCGCGTGATCGCAACCCCGTACCGCCTGACATCCTCCTCAATGCAGACGCCCATGGAAGGCACAACCCGTCCCACGAAACGGTCCTTCATGCGAGGAGTGCTTCTGACGGTAGCGGCAGGGCTCGCCCTCGCCGCGTTCTCCGCCGGGTGCGCGCCCACGTACGTCTACAATCCGGCGAACTACGCGAAGGAGTACGACCCGCGTAAGCACGAATACACGATCGGGGTAGGGGACCAGATCCGGATCAACGTCTGGCGCATGGCCGACCTGTCGAGCGAGGCGCTCGTCCGGGCCGATGGCGTCATCACGATGCCGCTCATCGGCGACGTCTACGTGGCCGGCAGGACCCCGACCCAGGTGCGCGAGGAGCTGAAGAAGCGGCTCGCCGAGTTCGTGAAGGACGAGACGGCCGTCATCACCGTCGCCGTGACCGGGATCAACAGCTACCGGTTCGTGGTCAGCGGCAACGTCGCGCGCGCCGGCATCTTCACCTCCAACTACTTCGTCTCCGTCTCCGAGGCGCTCGCGCTCGCCGGCGGTCCAAACCAGTTCGCCTCGACGGATCAGATCCTGCTCATCCGCATGGATAGCCCGGGCAAATTCCGGCACATCCCCATCAACTACGACGAAATCGCCTCGCGCAAGCGGCCCGAGCAGGACCTCGTGCTCAAGGCCGGCGATACCGTCTTCGTGCCCTGATCGTGGCCGGCTCCTCCGCGCTCGCACGAAAGGCCGTCCTCGGCGCGGTCTGGACGATCGCGACCGGGCTCGGCTCGCGCGTGCTCGGCCTGATAGGCACGCTCGTGCTCACCCGGTTCATCGCGCCGGATGTGTACGGCGAGGTCTCGGCTGCGTCCGTCGTCATCATGACGGCGCACTTCCTGTCGAGCCTCGGGACCGGCCAGTTCATCGCGTCGAGGCCCAACCTCGACCGCCAGATGGTCTTCAACGCGACCGTCTATTTCCACCTGGCGGGCGTCATCGCCATCGCCGCCGTGTACCTCCTCCGGGAGCCGATCGCGGTGCACCTCGTCGGCGCGCCCGGGATGCTCGAGTTCATGCCGGGGCTCATCGTCGCGATGTTCATCGATCGGCTCTGGTACGTCCCCGATCGCCTGCTCATCCGCGAGATGCGCTTCCGCAGCGTCAGCCTCCGGAACGCCGCCGGCGAGCTCACCTACACCGCGGTGTCCGTCGCCCTCGCCGTGCTCGGCTGGGGGGGGAACGCCATCGTGGTCGCGACGCTCCTGCGCGCCGTCGTGCGCGTGGTGACCACGGTGCCGGCGGTGAAGCTCTCCGAGTGGCTGACGCCGAGCCCGCTGTCGCGCGAGAAGGCGCGCGAGCTGTTCGCCTTCGGTATCCCGCTGAACTTCGGGTCGCTGGCGAACTTCGGGGCCTCCAAGTGGGACAACCTCGTGATGATCCGGCTCTTCGGGGAGCAGGTCGGCGGGCTCTACAACCTCGCGTGGAACCTCGCCGACATCCCGGCCTCCCAGGTCGGCGAGCGCATCGGTGACGTGCTCGTCCCGTCGTTCGCGAAGCTCGAGCCGGAGCAGCGCAAGGCGGCGCTGGTCCGCGCGCTCACGCTGCTCGCGCTCCTCATCTTCCCGCTCGCCGTGGGCCTCGGCGCGGTCGCCCCGACGATCCTGAACGACACCTTCTTCAACGAGGCATGGGAGCCGGCCGGCCCGCTCCTCGCCGTGCTGTCGGCGCTCGGCGTCACGCGCCCGATCGGCTGGGTCTTGTCCTCGTACATGCAGGTCTACGGCCGGACGCGGACGATCATGGTCCTGGAGTGGCTCAAGGTGGCCGCGATCGTCGGCAGCATCGCGCTGCTCGGAACGATCGGCGGCGTCCTCTGGGCCTGCGCAGGCGTCGGCGTCGCGTTCGGGGTGCACGCCCTGGCGAGCCTCTGGGTGGTGAAGCGCGCCGATGGCGTCCCGTACATGCGGCTGCTGCGCCCGCTGGTCCGCCCGCTCCTCGCGTGCCTGCCCTTGGTCGCTGCGGTGCTCGCCGTCCGCTACGGCATGCGGTCGCTCCACGATCTGCCCCGCGGGTGCCGCCTTGGCGCCGAGGTGGTGGCCGGCGGGCTCGCCTTCGTCGCTTCGGCGCTGGTCATCGCGCGGCAGGCATCACGGGACTTCCTCCAGCTCGCCCGCGAAGCGGTCCGCCGCCGTCGTTAAGGCGTTTCCTGAATGTCACCGACCCGGCGTGACGAGCGAAGCACTCGCAGCGAGCGTTACGAGCGAGGTCAGGGCAACACGCGTAGCAGGCATAACAAGCGTAACAAGCGCATGGACCGCAACGAGGAGCACCTTTCCCCTCCGATCGTTGGGGCCCCACGCGACACTCGAGCGAAATTTGGGGGCCTGTGGTAGCGTCGGGCCCCTCTCTTCGAAACTGGGTCGGGAGCCGCATCGCGGCTCCCCTCCACCACTGGAGATAAAACGAAATGGCAGAGACGCATCCCGCTGCGGTCGAGAGCCTCCTGGCCAAGATCAACTCCCGCGAAGCCCAGGTGGGCATCATCGGCATGGGTTATGTCGGCCTGCCGCTGGCGCTCACGTTCATCGAGAAGGGCTTCCGCGTGCTGGGCTTCGACGTGGACCCCGAGAAGGTCACCGCGCTCGGCGAGGGGAAGAGCTACATCAAGCACCTCGATCCCGCGCGCGTCGCGGCGGCAGCCAAGACGGGCAAGTTCGAGGCGACGGCGGACTTCTCGCGGCTCAACGAGCCCGACGCCATCCTCATCTGCGTCCCCACCCCGCTGACGGCCCAGCGGGAGCCCGACATGAGCTACGTCGTCGGCTCGGCCCAGAAGATCAAGGAGCGGCTGCGGAAGGGCCAGCTCGTCGTGCTCGAGTCCACCACGTACCCGGGCACGACCGATGAGCTCGTCAAGGGCATCCTCGAGCAGTCGGGCCTGCGCATGGGCCAGGATTTCTACCTCGCCTTCTCGCCTGAGCGCGAGGATCCGGGCAACCGCGATCACAGCACCGCGACCATCCCGAAGGTCGTCGGCGGCGTCGATCGCGCGTCGCTGGCCCTCTCGGTGGCGCTCTACTCGCAGGCGATCGCGCGCACCGTGTCCGTCTCCTCGGCGCGCGCGGCCGAGGCGGCGAAGCTGACCGAGAACATCTTCCGGGCCATCAACATCGCCCTCGTGAACGAGCTCAAGGTCGTCTACGACGCCATGGGCATCGACGTCTGGGAGGTGCTCGACGCCGCGTCGACCAAGCCGTTCGGCTTCATGCGGTTCAACCCGGGCCCAGGCTGGGGCGGCCACTGCATCCCGCTCGACCCGTTCTACCTCGCGTGGAAGGCGCGCGAGTACGGCGTGTCCACCAAGTTCATCGAGCTCGCCGGCGAGGTGAACGTCGAGATGCCGCACTACGTCGTCAACAAGCTCCAGCTCGCGCTGAACGAGCGCGGCAAGGCGCTGAAGGGCACGAAGGTCCTGCTCCTCGGCGTCGCCTACAAGAAGGACATCGACGACCCGCGCGAGAGCCCCGCGTTCGAGATCATCGAGCTCCTGCGCAGGCTCGGGGCCGTGCTGAGCTTCCATGACCCGCACGTGCCCAAGCTGCCGCGCATGCGCACCTGGCCGCATCTGCCGGAGCTCTCGTCCATCCCCCTCAACGAGGACACGCTCAAGAGCCACGACGCGGTCATGTTGGTCACCGACCACTCCGTGGTCGACTACGATCTGGTGCTGAACCACGCCGCCCTGATCGTCGACGCCCGCGGCGTCTACCGCGCGGCGAACCCCAAGGTAGTCAAGGCCTGACGGAGGGCGCCCCGAGCGGCGCGGGCAGGCGTCGCTTGCCAGCGCGGCGGTCCTGGTGACCAGGCATCCAGCGGCGGCGTCCTTGCGGCGCCGACGCTGGCCCGGTGGCGTGTCGCTCAATTCCCGCGCTGTGGGCGGCGCGCCGCGGGCATCGCCGTGGCGCCCACGCCACGGTGGCGCTTCTGGGTGACTCTCGGCTACCGCGGGGGCTCCGCGTGTCCTCGCGACCTCGTAGCCGCGTCACCTTGTATCCGCGTATCCTCGTCACCACGTATCCTCGTGACCCGGTAACCCCGCAGCGCCGTAACCCGGTAACCCCGTAACCCCGTAACCCCGTAACCGATGCAGCTCTTGCCGAGCTCGCGAAATCGCGAGCATCCCCTTGATGTCAGGGCGCCGGTTCGGTACCCATCAAAGACGGTCCATGTCCACGCCGCCGCCCATGGTCGGGCCAGGTCGAACGATGTCGCCTGCAGATGACAGCCTGGGCCCTGCGCCATCGAGCTCGGATTGGAAGGGCCACCTGGAGATCCGGCTCGGCGATCTCCCGGGGACGCGACGGCCGCTGACGGAGTCTCACATCGTCATCGGCAGGGCGCCGGGCGTGCAGCTCACGCTCGACCACTACACGGTCTCCCGGCGCCACGCGGAGCTCTTCTGCGATCCGTTCGGCCGGTGGTGGATCCGCGACCTTGGCAGCACCAACGGAACGCTCGTCAATGACGAGCGGATCAACGAGAAGGTGCTGAAGCCGGGCGATCGCATCGGGATCGGCGACTACATCCTCGAGTTTCAGCTCACGGCGCGGGCCCCTCGCGTGCCGATCGACCCAGGCGGCCTCCATTTCGAGGAGGACAAACCGACCGCGATCCGCAAGCTCGGCGAGCTTGACCCGCCGCGGATCGCCGCGAAGCACCTGTTCACGTTGATGGACCTATCGCGGCGGCTCCTCAGCATCGAGGACGCCACGGATCGGTTCGACGCGCTCTGCCAGCTGATGGTCCGCGAGGACTTTCACGGCAGCATGGCGCTCGCGCTGCGCCTCCGGCAGAACGGCGCGCTGACGATCCTGTCCGGGCCGCACCGCCCGTTCCAGTCGCTCCGGCGCGAGGACTCCGTCGCCCCGCCGTACATCTCGCGCCGCGTGCTCGCGGCGGTGCAGGACACGCGCGAGCCGGTGCTCGCCGGCAACCTGGTGAGCGACAGCGCCACGGTCGAGCTCACGATGTCGCGCGACGTCATGGCCCTCTGGGTCGTGGCCTGTCCGCTGCGCGTCGAGGAGCAGATGATGAACCTGCTCTACGTGACCCTGCCGCCCGACTTCGGCAGCGTCGAGTGGCTCGGGCTCATCGCGCTCGCGGCGGAGGTCTACCAGCAGGCCGAGTCGGCCTGGGAGGCGCGGCGCCACGCGCAGGCGCACGCGGCGATCGAGCGCGAGCTCGAGATGGCGCACCAGATCCAGCGGACCTTCGTCCCGAAGCGGCTGGAGTTCAAGGCGCTGGACGTGGCGCTCGGCTTCGAGCCGTGCCGGTGGGTCGGGGGCGACTACGTGGACATCGTCCCGATGCCGGACGGCCGCCTCATGCTCGCCGTCGCGGATGTTTGCGGCAAGGGGCTCCAGGCCGCGCTCATCGGCTCGAGCGTCCACACGATGGTGCGCGCGACGGTCGACGCTGGCCGTGGGATCACGGGCATGATGGACCGGCTGAACGCCTACCTGTGCGAGTACCTGCCGGAGCACTCGTTCGTCACGATGGTGGCCGTCGCCCTCGACCCCGCGACGGGCCGCATGGAGTGCGTCAACGCAGGGCACCCGCCGGCGCTGGTGGCGACCGCGGAGGGCGGCCTGCGGCACCTCCAGGCGGCCGTCAACCCGGCGCTCGGGGTCGGCCCGGTGCCGATGGAAGCGCACCAGAGCGTTCTCGCGCCGGGCGAGGTGCTCGCGATGTACACCGACGGGCTCACCGAGCTGCGCAACTCGTCGAAGCAGATGCTCGGCCTGCACGCGCTCGGCACGGGCTTCGCCAAGCTCTGCGCCACGAGCGCTGGCCGCCCGGTCGCGTCGATCGCCGACAAGCTCACGCACATGCTCGAGGAATTCCGCGGCGACCAGCTACCCGAGGACGACAGGGCCTTCCTCCTCGCGCGGCGCACCTGAGCGCGCCGCTCTCGGCAGCCCGGCGGAGCCCCTGAGCGCGCCAAGGGCGGGGCTGCGATGGCCGCTGGGGACGCGTCGCGCTCAGCGAGCGGCGTCGCCGGCGCCAGCAGACGCCGGCGCCTCGTCCTCCAGCGGCTCGCTCGGCGTCTGCTGGCGCGGCGTGCCGGAAGGGCCGGCAGATCCGAAGGGCTGGGTCATCAAGATGCGCGAGCCCGGCGCCATCTGCCGCGGGAACGCGCCCGATACGGACAGGAGGAGCGTGTTCCGGACGACGCGCGTGTCGGGGAGCTCCGCCGTTCTCGCCTCGGTGCGCTGGTTCGAGTGCTGGTACCGGAGCGCGAGCGCGAAGTCGGGGATGACGATGACGGGGCTCCAGAGCAGCCCGATGTCGGTGAGCACCGCGAGCGTGGTCGGCCCCGTGTCGAGATCACCCTCCGCGTTCGTCTCGAGAGGCTGAGCGAGCTGCGCGCTGGCCGAGCCCTCGACCGACAGGTGCCAGGCGGGGAGGATGGGCACGGCGGCGCGGAGCGTCAGCATGTGGGAGAGCTGGATCTGCTGCAGGAAGACGTTCGGCGTGGCCGCATAGGTGTACGCGAGCTCGGCAGCGTCGCCCCGCTCGTGCAAGTAGCGCAGCGCCGCGAGCCCGCTCGGGCGCGCGAGCGACCCGGCGCCGCCCGCCAGGTCCGTCGCGACGACCCCGCCGAGGTCGAGCTGGCTCGAGAAGCGACGCCCTAGGTCGTGCTGCCAGCTCGCCACGAGCGTGCTGAGGAGCTGGTCGCGCGACGTGTACGTGTCTTCGGTCGCAGGATCGGTGTCGGTGACCGGAACGTTGTCGAAATGGGTGTAGCCGACCGAGAGCGCGAGGGCCGCGACGTCGTGACGGAAGCTTCGGCCCGCGGTCAGCGTGTTCGCCGCGCTGTACGTGCGCTGCGGGCGATCCTGGAGCGGGTTGTAGACGGCGAACGTCGCCGCCTGCCCCAGCGACCAGACCGGCGAGGGCTGAAACGAGAACCCCTCGTTGAACGACCCCTGCACGAAGTTCGTCGTCCCGCCCGCGGTGCCCTGGACCGTCGTGGTCCCCGGCGTCTGCTCGAGCTGGAACGTGTTGAGCTGGCCTTGCGACCCGGACGCTCCGAGCGTCAGCGAGGTCCTCGGCGACGTGACGAAGCGGCCCGACCACGCGGCCACGTTCGAGTACGAGCTCGCCTCCGAGTGCTGGAAGAAGAGGCTCGTCGAGAACGTGTAGGACAGCGTCTGCGCGGTCCGCGGCGTCGTGTAGGTGAAGATCAGGCCGGGGCTCGCGGTCGCGAGGCCGTCGGCGTCAGGACCGGGCCCGGCCGGGGGCTCGGCCGCGGAGCTCACGTTGTCGGTGACGCCGATCGACCCGGTGAAGACGCCGTGAAGGGTTGCGTCCTGCGCCCCGGCGTCGTGGTGGGTGAGGATCGCGCAGCCGAAGGCCGCGACCGCAATGCCTCGTCCGGAGCGCATGAGGGCTGCAAGGTAACAATGGAGCCGGCGCTCGGCTATGCCTCCCCGACCTTTCGGCGCAAGGAGGCGAACGCCGCGCGCCGGCCGTTCAGGCGTCGAGCAGGACGACACCGAGGATGGGCGCTGGCCGGAGCTGCTCGATGGCCTGGCGGATCGCCTTGCGGGTCGACTTCTTGACCAGCGAGGTCAGGACCACGCCGTCCACCGAGTCGCCGATGACGTTCAGGTCCATGCTGCCGAGCACCGGCGGCGTGTCGATGATGATGTACGAGTAGCCCGCGCGCTTGAGGCTCTCGATCGCGGTCGAGAACGCCACCCCATCGAAGATCGGCGGTCGCTCCGTGCGGGGATCGACTGCCAGGATGTGGACGGGCGTCTGGAGGGCGAGCCTCGCGTCGGGCGACCTGCCGCCCAGCGGGGCGGCGTTCCTGTCCGACGACGACTCGCCGCCGTCGTCGCCGGGCGCCACGGCGGGCGCCGCCTGATCGACGACGACCCAGGGCGCGAACCGGTCGTTGACGTGGCGCTGGAGCTGCTCCGTGAAGCAGCTCGGGGGCTCGAACCGCAGCGCCTTCGCGATGCCGGGCTTGCGGATGTTCGCCTCGACGAGGAGGATCTTCCCGCGGACCGTCTCGCGGAGCGCGAGCGCGAGGTTGATGGCGCACGACGTCTTGCCCTCCCCGGGCCCCGCGCTCGTCACGGCGATGGTGATCCCCGTGCCCGTCGGCAGCTTGCGCCGGAGCGTCCGGTATGCGTCGGCCTGGGGCGAGTAGGGCGCGCGGAGCATCACGATGTTCGGATCCACGGCGTCCGGCATCGGCACGGGGCGCACGGTGATCTCGCCCGGGCTGCGCAGCGACTCCTCCGGGAGCAACCCGGCGTTCTCCGGCGTGGTGGGCAGGGAGCGCAGCTGCTCGATGTGCAGCGACGGCGGCTCCTCGAACGTCGGATCCAGCGACTGCAGCTTCGCGTCCACCGCCTGGTGCGCCGGGGTCGACACCACGCGGTTGAAGATCAGGGAGGGCGGCGAGTTGAACGTGCTGGTGAGCGAGCGCTCGATCGGCCTCTCGGGCGGCGGCGGCTGCTGCTGCTGCTGCGGTGGCTGCTGATGCGGCTGCGGCACCTCGCGCACCGTCACCTCGCGCGTCGCGGGCGGCACCACGCGATCGAAGACGAGCGAAGGAGGCGAGGGGAACGTGCCGCTGAACGATCGCTCGATCGACGGCGCTCCCCCGGGAGGCGCCGCCGCGTCCCGGACCCCCACGTCGCGCGCCGGCGGGGCGATGACCCGGTCGATCGGCACCGGCAGCGCTGGCGAGCTGCCCGGCCTCCCGCCGCTCGACACGAGCCCAGGGCTGCTCAGCGTCGCGCTCAGATCGACGACGCGCGCGACCGCGGGGGATGAGCCTTGCCGCTCCGGGCCGGGCGGCAGCGCCGGCGCGGGCATGCCGAGCACCGTCGCGGTACCCGGATGCGCGGGATGCGCGCGGTGCTCGCCGTGGCTCGCCGCAGGACCCCCGAGGAAGAGCGCCGTCGCTGGCGACGGCCCCCTGAGCGGCTGCTGCGCGCCGGGGTGAGCGCCCGGCGTCTGCGCGGCGCCGAGGCGCAGCCCAATCGCCTGCGGATGCTGCGGCCCCGAAGGGGGCAGATCTTGCCGGATGGTCGGTGAGTCGAACGCGGCGCTCGGGTCGTCCTGGCTGGAGCTCGGGCGCTCCCCCGAGACCACGTCCTCCGCGTCGTTCGCGAGGCGCAGGACGCGGGCGATCATCTCCTCGCGCACGTCCGGATCCGGCGCGATCGAGCGCCAGTTGCCGACCACGTTGCGGAGCCGGCGCGCCTCGATGACGAGGGCGCGGACCCGCGCGGTCTGCTCCGCGCGACTCAGGAAGTCGCAGACCTGATCAAGCGCCCGCTCGAGGGAAGCGACCGGCGGCGGCTTTCCCGGCTCAGCTCCGCCTGTCTCAGCCACGGCGCCCTCGGGGCGCGCGCGCGGCGGCCGGTACGACGACGAGCACCGGAGCGAGCGCCATTCGATCGATATCTTCCATGTCGTAAACCCGATCGTCGAACACGATGCCACGCGCCGCGGCGGCCGCGATGCCGGCCGCAACGGACAAGAACAGCCCGCCGATGGCGACGATCAACCGCGACGGGCTCGACGGCGCGCTCGGCCGGTACGCCGGGTCGAGCACCTCGATCTGCGCCGAGTAGCCGCCCTGCTCCGAGCTCGCGGCGATCTCTGCGCGGAACGACTTGCCCTCGAGGTCGGAGAGGCGCTGCTGCGCCCGCGCCTTCTCGCGGCTGAGCCGGGACCAGTCGGTCTCGGTGTTGATGATCTGCTTCGCCGCCTCGCTCGCGTCGGCCGCGTTGCCCTTCTTCGCGCCCCTGCGCACCGCGATCTCCCGCTCGAGAGCGGCGAGCTGGGACTTGATCTTCGCCTTCTCGGCCTCGTCGGTTGCGGGGACCTCCACCACCGGCTCCGGCGCCGGCGGCAGGACGAGCGCCTGCTCGGCGCGCCGCAGCGCCGCCTCGGCGTTGCTCACGCGGGCCGCCGCCGCCCGGACGTCGGGGTGCTGCTCGGTGAAGCGGGACTGCTTGTCGGCCAGATCCCGCCGCGCGGTGGCGAGCTCCTGCTCGGCCTGATCCCGCTGCCGGGTGAGCGCGGGGGAGGGCACCCCGACGGCGCTCACCGCCGGCTGCTCCGGCTTGCCGGTGAGCCGGCTGCGCAGGCGGGGCACCTGCCGCTCGAGCGCCTCGAGGGTCGGGTCGGTCCCGGTGGCGCGCCGCTCCCGCTCGCGGATGGCGGCGCCGCCCTGCGAGCCGCCGGGTGTGGACTGCTCGGTAGCGAACTCGGGGTGCTCCGCCAGGAACGCCGCGAGCTCGGTCTCGGCCTTCTCGACGTCCTGCTCGGCGCGCTTCAGCTCCGCGTCGAGGAACTCGTTCGTCAGCTTCGCCTGCGACCGGCGCATGCGCGTCGTCTCCTCGACGAGGATGTCCGCGAGCCGCTGCGTCACCTCCTGCGCCTGCTCGCGCGTCTCCCCTTCGGCCGAGATCGCGAAGGTGTCCTGCGAGCGCGCCTTGAAGGTGATCTTGGCGCGGAGCCGATCGACCGCGTCGACCATGCCCCGCTTCTCGAGGACGTCGGGGAAGAGGTTGAACTCCGTCACGACCTTCTCGAGGTTGGAGCGCGCGAGCAGCGTCTCCTTGAGCCGCGCGGAGAGGGTGCGGAGCGGGTCGGGCCCGTCGGGCCCGAGGTACGTCGCCTTGACGCCCTCGCGGTAGAAGATCACGGTCTCGGAGCGGTACGCGGGCTTCCTCGACTGCACGACGAGCACCGTGAACCCGATCCCCGCGATCGCCACCAGCACCGCCACGTACCAGTGCGCCAGCGTCCGGTTGATCATCGCGCTGACGCTGGGCGGCTGCGGACCTGCAGGCCGCGCCGCTGCGTCGGCGGGACTCGCCCCGAGCGCCTCCTGGGGCGGGGTAGGCCCGGAGAGCTGCTGGTTCATCTTCTTGTCCATGGTCCCCGCTCCTCGAAGGTTGCCTTGCTCCGCCCGGTCCGGAGAACGCGCACCCCGGTCTGGCAGGCTGGCTGCCTATGGTAGACGTGCGACGCCCGAGCGCCAGCTTGTTGCACCCGGCTGTGTCTGCCGCGCGCAACCCCACGCCTAACACGCTCCCAGTACGCGCAGCACGTGGAACCAGCGCCGCGGCGACGGAGGGCACCGTCCGGGCGACTCCAGCCGCTCCGCAACGTCCGCGTGACACCTGCCGCGCGGCGCTGCCACCGCAGCCGTTGTCGACGGGTAGGCCGGGGGGCCGGGGGGCCGGGGGGCCGGGGTGGCGGCGCGCGCGCCGCCACCGAGCATCACGTGGGGAACACCCGATCGAGGCGCAGCAGGCGGAAGATCGCGCGCGGCTGATCCCTCAGCCCGACGATGCGCACCTGGCCGCCGTTGGCCCGTACCCGCTTGAACAGCGAGACGATGACGCCGACGCCTGAGCTGTCGATCAGCCGGAGGGACGAGAGCTCGAGCGTGATGTTCTGCCGGTTCTCGGCCACCAGCTCGTCCACCAATGTCCTGAACTCCGGTGCGGTCACTGCGTCGAGGGTCCCCTCGAACTGCACGACCGTCTCACTGCCGTTATCGGTCCGCGTATAGCTCATTGGATTTTGATTCCCCCTGCGGCGCGGGTCGCGCCCGAACGGGAGACGCTCCGCATTCGAAAACTGCTCGTCCGATGCCCTGTCGCCCCGGCGAACTCGGCGTCGGAATGCTCTTGTTCGCTGCTGCCTTCACCCCCGTCACCGGCAATACACGAGCTGCCCTCCCTCCGCTTCACCAGACGAAGGACATTCGGGCTGCCGGGACAGTAGTCGACCTCATCCATGAACGACTTGATGATGAAGAGCCCCATCCCAGACTCGGGGAGGTCGTCGATGGGAGGGTTGTCGATGGCCGCGGGATCGAAGCTGCAACCCGTGTCCATCAAGCGGATGATAATGCCGTCCGCGTCGGATTCGATCTCGATGTCGACGTCACCCGGCGGGCCAGCGCGGTATCCGTGAATCGCGATGTTGTTGAACGCCTCGCCGAACGCCGAGACGGTCTGGTCCTCGAAATCCTCCTGGGTGAGGCCGGGCGACCCGCCCTCGACCCTCCCAGGCGCGGCCATCTTGCATGCGGCCGCCACCACGCGGAGGGCGAGGTGGCGATAGGTCAACGAACCTGGTACGCGGAGTCGGATCACGCCCAAACCTCCATCCGAGCTTGTACCCTACCACGTTCTCGACTATGGGAGCCACAAGGTAAACAGTGACACCTGGCGTTCGTGTAGCGAAACGTGCGATCGACATCGCGGGCTCGCTCGTGGGTCTCACGCTGACCCTCCCGCTCTACCCTCTCATCGGCGCGGCTATCTACATCGAGTCGCCCGGGCCGATCTTCTACATGCAGCGCCGTGCCGGGATGCTCATCGGCACGGAAGTGCGGGACGGCGTGGCCTACCCGCGTTTCGTCGAATTCCACATGCGCAAATTTCGTTCCATGCGCGTGGATGCCGAGAAGTTGACGGGGGCCGTGCTCGCCCAGCAGGACGACCCGCGCATCACCCGGGTCGGCCGCTTCCTGCGCAAGACGCGCCTCGATGAGATCCCGCAGTTCTGGAGCGTGCTCATGGGCGACATGAGCATCGTGGGGCCGCGCCCCGAGCGCCCCGAGCTGCTCGTCAACCTCGCGCTCGCCATTCCCTTCTTCGAGGAGCGGATGCGCGACATCAAGCCGGGCATCACGGGGCTCGCGCAGGTGTCGCTCGGGTATACCGGTCGCGCTCCGGCGGAGAGCGAGGTCGCCGCGTTCGAGGCGACGCTGACGAACCCGTTCGGCCTCGAGGAGGCGGAGGGGGCCGAGGCCGACGACATGCGGATGAAGCTGCTCTTCGATCTCGCGTACGCCGCGTCGCTCGAGAAGCTCACGACATTCCTGCAGATGGAGCTCTCGATCATCGTGAAGACGCCGCTCGTGATGGTCCTCGGCCTCGGGCGCTGAGCCCGGGCGCCCTGCGCTCCAGCGCCAGACGTCCTGCGCCGTCCGCCCACGCGTCCCAGATGGCCGGCGCGGCGCTCAGCCTCACACCCCAGCCACTGGCGCCCGCCCTCGCGTCCTGGACGCCATAGCGCGGCGCCCTCCCTCGCCCCCCGACGCCGGCGCGCTCGAGCGCCAGACGGCTCTTTCACGCGCATCCCGCGCGGAGGCGCGACAGCGTCAGTGGCCCTTTGACTTCGTGTACAGGGTCAGCGCGACCACCAGGCCGATGTTGGCCAGGATGAGCCGGTACACATCGCGCTTCTCGAGCTTGATCGAGAAAGAGGGATCGACGTTCTTGACGGCGCAATAAAACGCGCCCGCGAGGCCGAAGTAGATCCACAGCACGTAGTGGTAGGTGAACGAGAGGAAGAAGATCCCCACCATCATCCCGCAGAACCCGGCGAGCATCCCCATGGCCCAGGCCCGGATCGACGCGAACTGCGCGCCGTGCTCGTAGCGGTTGAGCGCTACCAGCGAGATCTTGAGCGTGAGGTAGATCATCGCCGTCCAAGCGAACATCCCGATCGGGCCGAGCTCCGCGAGCGCGAGCAGGTACGCGTTGTGCGCCGTGAGCCAGTGGTGCTCCGTGAACTGGCGGAAGCCCGCGCCCATCAGCGGGAACATGCGGTAAATCTTCAGGCCCTCGGCCAGGATCTCCGTGCGCTCGCCCGCCGACTCGTCCGCCTCGTCGCCGCCGCGGCCGCCGAGCATCATGAGCGGCGCCGCGCAGATCGCGCCGAAGATCGCGCCGCGGACGCCGTACTTCTTGACGAAGTAGACGCCCAGCACCGTCGCGAAGACGAGCTGGCCGCCCCGGGACTGCGTGAGGATGATCGCGGTCGCGATCACGAGGAGCGACGCGAAGACCAGGAGCGCGCGCAGGAAGGAGCGCTTCTGCTCGAACATCGCGAAGCTGAACGGCAGCACGATGCCCGACGTGAGCGCGAGCTCGTTCGGATCCTGGAGCACGCCGCGCCAGCGAACGCGGCCGTTGATCGTCGACGTCTTGAAGAGGCCGACGCGCTCGCACAGGTACTCGACCTCGGGATCGGCGCCCGGCCCCTCGCGGCAGTCCACGCGGAGCTCACAGGACCGGCCGTCAGGGATGCCCGACTCGCCGCGCGAGCCTCCGATGGTCTGGGAGACCGCCAGGCACTGAGACGGGGAGAACCCCTGGTGCACAGCGACGCCCGCCACGAAGAGGCCCATGACGAGCACCGTGGAGGCGAGCTTCTGGAAACCCTTGAAGCCGTCGGTGCTGTGCCCGATCAGGAAGAAGAGCACGAACGTCACGCTGATCGAGACGAAGCCCTCGGAGAACTCGGCAGGGTTCCGGAAGCCCAGCGTGAGCACGCACCAGACGTAGACGACGATGGCCCACCGGAGCTGCGGGGTCGCCTTCAGCCTGATCTTGCCCATGGCGAGATCGAGGCCCATGCCCATGAAGGCGAGGCCGAGCCAGAGGTACAGGAACGGCAGGCTCTCGAAGCGCTCGTCCCACTCCTGAGGCCTGCCGTAGATGAAGACGATGAGAAGGATGACCCCGGGGAGCGCGAGCATGTCGAGGGTCCTCGGCGAAGACGCCGTTCGGGTGGTGGGGGACGTTCCGGAGGATCGCGGCTCGCGTCAAGCGACTTGCGCTCGCTCCCTCCGGCGTGGTTGCCAGGCCCTCGAGGCTACGTGCTGAGGCCCACGCGGCGCACGGCCTGGTTCAGGAACGGGACGAACTCATCCGCGGCCCTCGCGTTGCCCGCGCTCGAGGGGTGGTTGTCGGTGTTCCCCTCCGAGCCGTGCAGGGAGAAGTTGGACTCGCCCTTGTTCGTGAGCACGTCGTAGTAGTCGAAGACGACGACGTTCTTCTCCGGATAGCCGCTGAGCCAGCCGTCGGGCGACTTGACCCAGTTGTTGAACGAGCGGGCGAGATCCGCCTGGCGCTGCGCGATCTCGGCGTCGGAGGGCTTCCCGAGGAGCCGCTTCGCGGTCCACTTCCAGGCGGGCTCCTTCGAGCGTTTGAGGATGTTGGCGGGGGCGGTGATGTAGACGAACAGCGTGTCCTTCCGCTTCGCGAGGTCGGGCAGGATGGACGTCAGCGTGGCCTTCGCGTTCCAGACGGTGAGCTCCGGGCCGGCCGGGTTGCCGGGGGCGGAGCCCTCGCCGACGAAGCGGTTGTTGGGATAACAGGACTTGAAGACGACGATCCGGTTCACCACGCCGTCCGGGTGCATCTGGTCGTTCAGCGCGACCCGGAGCACCTTGTCCATCTTGTCGCGGAACTTGGGCGCCCAGTCGAAGAGGTCGGTGTTCTCGCCGATCTCGCTGCCGTAGGAGGCCTCGTGGACGCGGTAGCCCTGCTCCGTGAGCTTCTTCTTGAGCCCGCCTCCGTTCGGGTGCGCCTCGTAGACGCACGACGCCTTCTCCTTCTCGGCGCCCGTCTCCGTGAGGAGCTGGCCGCCGCACGAGTGATGGATGAACAGGAGATCCAGCGGGGTATCGGGCCGGGTGCTCGCGAAGCCCGACAGATCGAGCGAGCCGGCCTTCGCGATGGGGCCGGTCGCGGCCGGCGCCGTGCCCTCGATGGGGATGAACAGGGCGCCCAGCGCGACGAGGAATGCGCCGGCAGAGACGAGTCGCTTCTTGCTCATGGCATCTCCGTACAGGACGTGGGCAAGGAGGATGGATTATTGCAGCGCGCCACGCCGAGGACAAGCGGGCGCGGACGGCGTCATCGTTGCGTTTGGCGCTTGCCGTTTGGCGTTTGCCCGTTTGCCGTTTGCGACACGGCGCTCAGAAGGTGAGGACACCGCCCTCGTCGGCCTTGGCGGCCGAGCCGGCGCGGATCGTGATCTCGTCGCCGCCGCCCGCGGGCTTCCTGATCACGTCGTAGGATGCGCCGGGGGAGAGCCCTGTGACGACGTGCTTCGCCACGCCAGGGAGCGTGGTGAACTGCACCTCGGACACAGCGCCCAGATCGACAGGGAACAGGACCAGGGTGCCCTTGACCGCCGCGCCAGCGAACGGCGTCCCGCGCTTCGTGCGCACGAGCGTCACCGGATCCGCCGTCGCGTTGCCGGCCGCTCCCTGGAGCACGTGCAGGAAGCGCGTGTCCTTCGGCATCGGGGCCGGCGGCTCGACCCGCAGGGTCGCGAGCATCGACTCGTTCTCGGCCGGCTTGGTGTCCCAGGTGCCCGTCGGCTTGTACGGCTCGGCCACCACGACGGCGCTCTCCGGCAGGAGCGTGGTCACGAAGAGCTTCTGCCCCTTCGCGGTCGTGGCCGTCGCGAGCTTCCCTGCGACCTGCGCGGCGCTCGGCGTTTGCACGAAGAAGCGCTTGAAGCGCCCGTCCTTGCCCGTGGCGGCGCGGTCGTAGAGGACGAGGTGGTCCGGCTTGAGCCACACGAGCGCGCGGCTGACGTGCGTGACGTCGCGGATGTTCTCGTACTCGGAGTTGTAGAGCGGGGTCGCGTCGCCGAGGACGTAGACGTAGTCCTGCGTGAAGCTCTTCGCGAGCACCCTGGGATCGCCCGTGTGCACGAGCGGCCACTGGGACCCGCGCCGCCAGAGCTCGCCGCGGTTCGGGTCGTCGTGGCGGCGGTTCTTGTCGTTCTCGACCGCGAGGGTGTTGTGCTGCTCGGAGTTCCCCATGAAGGAGCCGTACCCGACGCGCTCCTTCGTGAGCCACTCGCCGCCGCGGTAGAAGCCGAAGCTGAGGCCGTCGCCGTGCTGGTGGTCGATCTGCTCCCAGCCGAGCTGGAACTGGAGCCACGTGGCCTCGGGCCCCCAGCTCGTCCTCGCGAAGACCTGGCCGAGGCCGGGGCCGTAGTGCGTGAGCGGGATGGAGGGGCGCGGGTCGGTCGGGGTGACCGCCGGGTCGAGCAGGAGGAAGTACAGGATCGAGTGGCGCTTGTGGGTCTGGCCGAGCTGCGAGCGGGCGCGCCGCGCGAGGGCGGCGGCGCCGCCCGGGCCGGCGTGGATGGCCATCCAGCGGAGCGCGTTCAGGCGCTCGGCGTTGCCGCTGTTCTCGGCGTGGAGGCCGAGCGCCGCGAACGGGTCGATGTGATCGGTGTACTCGTAGCGCTCCCCGTCGCCCGTCCACGCGGCCTCGTGGGTCGGCCCGAGCCGGCCCGCCGGCGTGGCGGGGCTCAGGCTGTGGAGGTGGGCAGGGATGAACTCGTGCCAGAACGGGTTGCCGTCGAGGTGCACCTGCGGGCCCCACTTCGCCGGATCGGCCTCGCCGGCCGTCTGGATGGCGAGCAGCGTCTCGCTCACGTAGGCCAGCGTCGCGGGGCCGTACTGGAAGCCCTCCGGCGGCGCGCCGCCGCGCGCGTCGTTCCGCAGGACGCTGTCGGTCATGTAGAGCCACGCCCCGGTGACGTTGGCGAAGTAGTCCCTGAGCCGCGGGTAGGTGCCGCTCGGCTTCGGATCCGGCGGATCGTCGGCCTCGTCGAACGCGAGCGACAGGAGCGTCAGGTTGCGCATGTGCGACGTGAAGTAGTTGTTCACGGCGTACCTGCGCTTCCTCGGCTCCTTCAGCATCGCCGGGTCGTTCAGCTTGCCCACGGGCTCGGGGTGATCGTGGCTCGTCGTCGACGACTTCAGCTGATCCTCGGCCCAGCGGAGGAAGACGGGCCGTATCGCCGCCTTGTCCTGGGCCGAGAGGTACCCGTAGATCCAGTCGACCGTGAGGCCGAACGACTCGCCGGCCCAGCGGGCGCGGTCGCCGGTCGAGAACCTGCGGACGAAGGGATCCTGCGCATCCCCCTTGTTCACGCGATCGACGATGTAGAGGAGGATCTTGCGCGCGCGGGCGCCGTAGTCGTTGCGGGCCGCCTCGTCGCTCGAGATGAGCGACATGAAGGCGAACAGCTCTGCGTGCGCCTCGCAGTAGATGCGGTCGTGGGTGCAGTCGCCCTCGGAGGGGATGTTGCCCTTGTCCATCGCCGCCGCGGCCTCGGCCGTCACGGCGGCGAGCTCCTTGAACAGGGGGTTCGCCTGCGTGGCGCGCGCCCGGAGCTTCGGCAGATCGGCCGCGCGCACCCAGAGCCGCGGGTGCCCCTTGGTCGGCGTGGCCGGCGGCGCGGGCGGCCCCTCGAAGCGCGGCGCTGCGACCGCGAGGGCCGCGGTGGCGGACTGGGTGCCCTCGCCGCTGTGGACCGCCGGCGGCCCCGGGGTCTGCCGCCGCTCGCAGCCGGCGAGGAGACCCGCGAGGCCGAGCGCCAGCCCGAGCGACGCGAGCGGCCGCGAGCCTGTCATGTCGCGCGTTCCTTGAGGTACGTGAACGTCCGCTGGATGCCCTCCTCCGTGGAGACCAGCTGCTTCCACCCGAGCGCCTTCAGCTTCGTGTTGTCGAACCGGTTCCCCTTCCACGAGGTCGCGCTCTTGTAGGGCGTGAAGATGGCCGGCAGCTGCCCCTTCGAGTAGGCGTGGTAGCGCTCGACGAGCTTCGATATCCCGGCGAGGGCGAAGTAGGGCACCGTGAGCGAGCGGATCGGCTTCACCTCGCGCTTGTAGCGGGCGAGGTAGACGTCGGCGGTGGGCAGGTCGTCGTCGTGGACGTTGTAGACCTGCCCCCGCGCGACGTCGCTCCGGCCGGCGACGGCGATCGCCTCCGCGCAGTTGTCGACGTACGAGAGCGGGAGGATGTTGCGGCCGCCGAGGTGGAGGAACACGCCGAAGAGGCTCATCCCGACGCGGCTGGAGAAGGCGTTGCCGCCGGGGCCGTAGATGACGCCGGGGCGGAGCACCGTCAGCGGGAAGCCGTAGCGCGCCTGGTACTCCCAGAAGAGCTTCTCCTGCCGGAGCTTCGCCTGCGAGTAGAGATCGCGCTGCGCGGGCCGCGTCTCCAGGGGCGTGTTCTCGTCGACGATGTACCCCCGCGGGAGGTCGGCGACGCCGTACACGCCGAAGGAGCTGACAAGGACGACGCGCGGCGATCGGCCGGTGTGGACGAGCGCCTCGAGCAGGTTCTTCGAGGCGACGACGGTGCTCAGGAACATGTCCGCGGGCGCGCCGCCCATGGCCGCGGCCACGTGGTAGACGACGTCCACGCCCTCGACCGCGCGCTCTGCAGCCTCCTTCGTGGCGAGGGAGCCCACCGCGACCTCGAGGGGGACGCCCTGCCGCTTCTCGATCTCTTCGAGCCGCGAGCGGTTGCTCGCGGGGCGGACGAGGCAGCGGAGGTCGGTCTCGCCGTGGGCGAGCAGCCGGTCGACGAGGGCCGATCCAAGGAAGCCGTTCGAGCCGGTGACAAGGACTTTCATGTGCGCGCCTTCTCCTGCGGGACCTGCCGGAAGATCTCATCCATCATCGACGCGACCCGGATCATGTCCCGGTACGAGATGGGCAGCTCCGCGCCCCGCGTGATGCTGTCGTAGAAGAGGCCGATCAGGCGGTTCAGCCCCGAGAAGAAGTGGAAGTCGCTGCGGGCGAACCGCACCACGTTCTTGCCGCCCTCGCGGAGGTACGAGAGGGCCTGATCGAAGGCCGGCACGACGCGCCCGATGGCGCTCGGGAGCTTCGGCGACGCGTCGAGGGTGACCGTGCGGCTCGTGAAGTCGACGTGGAGCGTGTTCTTCGTGCCGTAGACGCGGAGGAAGTGCCCGGGCGGCCGCGCGTGCGACGAGAAGGTCCCGTAGGCGCTGACGCGCGCGCCCTGCACCGTGACGCGGAGCTCGTCGAGCATGTCGTCGCGCGAGTCGCCGAACCGCTTCTCCCGGAGCGCGTAGGCGGTCGCGGTGACCTTCGGCTGCTCGTCGTCCACGAACTCGACGATCTTGTTCAGCAGGTGATCGACGTTGTTGTGGAACAGCTTGCCCGGGAGGCGATGGACCCAGTGCGAGCCGTCGCCGAGGAGCGCCGTGCCGAAGGGGCCGGCGAGGTTGTAGCCGAAGCAGCTCTCCACGTGGACGGGATCGCCGATCACGCCGTCGCCGACGAGCCTGCGCATCTCGACGGCCGGGGGATCGAACTGGTACTCCCAGCCGATGGTCATCTTCTTCCCGGCGGCGGTGCAGAGCTCGATGAGGCGCCGCACGTCCGCGAGGTTCAGCGCAATCGGCTTCTCCACGTAGACGTGGGCGCCCGCCTCGATGGCTCGCCGGGCGAGGAACAGGTGCGACTGCGGAGGGGTGGTGATGTGGACGACGTCGGGCTTCTCGACGTCGAGCAACCGGTCGAACGAGTCGTAGTGGCTCGGGATGCCGTAGCGCACCGCGATCTGCTCGGCCATCAGGAGCTCCAGGTCGCATACGGCGACGACCCGAGCCCGCTCCGGCATCTTCTGGATCTCTTCTATGTGGCCGTCGGCGATCTTGCCGCAGCCGACGATCGCGATTTTGAGGGTCATGCGGCGGCGGAGCGTACCGCAACGTGGCAGCCGAGAGCTAGGCTCTCGGCCGGCCCGCCGATCCGCGTGGATGCCGCGGCCCGCGCGTGGGCGACATGCAGGGCGCGGCGTCCACGCTGACCGGCGAGCGTCCACGTTGAGCGCCGCGCGGCGTTCGGGTCCACGTCGAGCGCCGCGCGCGGCTCGGAGGTGATGTCGCGCGTGGAGGAGCTTGATGACGGTCGCGGCGGCCTCGGGTAGGCTGCGCGGCGCAGCATAAAGAAGGGTGGTGATTCGTGCGCGTGCTCCATGTTCTTCATACGTCGCTGCCTGTCATTGCGGGATACACGATCCGCAGCGACTACATCATCAAGCATCAGGCCGAGCACGGGATGCGGCCGGCGGTGGTGACGTCGGCGCAGCAGGGGTCCGGGGATGCGCTGAAGGATGAAATCGGCGGCCTCTCGTACTGGCGGACGCGCGAGCCTACCGGCAAGAAGCTGCCGCTGGTCAGAGAGCTCCAGCTCGTGCGGGCGCTGGAGGCGCGCGTCGAGGACGCGATCCGGGAGTTCCAGCCCGATCTCGTGCACGCGCACTCGCCGATGCTCGTCGGGCTGCCGGCGCTCGCGGCGGCGCGCCGCTTCGGGCTGCCGCTCGTCTACGAGGTGCGCGACCTCTGGGAGAACGCCTCCGTCGATCGGGGCAAATTCAAAGAGGACTCGGCGCCTTACAAGATCGCGGCCGGCCTCGAGACGATCGTCTACAAGTACGCTGACGCGACGGTGACGATCTGCGACGCCCTGAAGAACGCTGTCGCGCCGCGGGTGCGCAGCAGGGACGCGCTCCACGTCGTGGGCAACGGCGTCGACTCGGACAAGTTCGCGCCGCGGGAGGCCCCGCCCGGCGCCTGGGAGCGCTTCGGGCTCGCCGGGAAGAAGCTCATCGGCTACGTCGGCACCTTCCAGCCGTACGAGGGGCTCCAGACGCTCATCGCGGCGATCGGCGACATCGCGCGGGAGATCCCGGACGCGCACGTCGTGATCACCGGGGCCGGCGGCCAGGAGATGGAGCTCAAGGCGTTCGCCCGCGAGCGAGGGGTGGAGTCCAAGGTGACCTTCACCGGGCGGGTGCCGCACGACGAGGTGTTCAACATCTACGCGATGGCGAGCCTGCTCGTGTATCCCCGCATCCGGACCCGGACGACCGAGCTCACGACCCCGCTGAAGCCGCTCGAGGCGATGTCCATGGCCCGGCCCGTGATGGTGAGCGACGTCGCGGCCATGGGGGAGCTCGTCCACTATGGGGAGACCGGGTTCGTCTTCAAGGCGGGCGACAGCGCCGACCTCACGAGGCGGTGTGTGGAGGCCCTCAAGGACCCGGCGCGCCTCGAGCAGGTCGGCAAGAACGCGCGGGCGTGGATCCTCAAGGAGCGGCAGTGGCCCTCGCTGCTCTCGCGGTACGAGACCATCTACGAGCAGGCGATCGCCGTGCGGCGCGGACGGGGCAAGTCGCGCGTCGGCGAGCCGCGCGCGGCGTGAAGGGGCGGCGACCCCAGCCCGAGCTTCCCACGGCCGACGGCCAGCATCGCTGCCGCGTGAGCGTCGCGATCCCTAGGCTCGTCCTTGCGCAATCCGGAGTATGATTACGCGGCCCCATCCCGCCCCTTCGGGAACTGGCAGGAGGTCTCTCAACGTGTTCGAGATCAAAGTCGACCGGAACACCGCCATGGTGGATTTCGTTCTCGAGGGGCGTGTCCGCCTCGAGGAGATGGAGAACTTCGTCCTCGAGCTGAGGAAGGCGTGCGAGAGCCTCCAGGGCTTGGCGATCAAGATCAAGGCCGATGTCCGCGGGTTCAGGCCGATGGCCCCCGATGTGGCGGAGAAGATCCGCGCCGTCCAGGAGTTCGGTCTGGAGCTCGGGGTGATGCGGGTCGCCGAGATCATCGAGAGCGACATCGTCGCGCTCCAGCTGAACCGCGTGGCGCGCGAGAGCGGCACGGACAAGGTCCTCCGGCGGTTCTGGGACGAGGACGCAGCCCACGAGTGGCTGCTCCACGGTGATCCGGAGTGAGCGGCGGGCACCCGCTTCGGATACGGGCCCATCTCGACGTTTTCGGTGCTCAGCGCACCGGAGTGCGCTTCCGCGCCGAAAACGCCGATCTGGGCCCGTCTCCTGTGCGGGTGACCGCCGCTCGGCGGGGGGGCGCCGGAGAGGGGGCCCGGCGCTCTGCGGGGTGTGGACAGAGGGGCGGGGGGCCGCGCTAGCAGAGCGGAGGCGGATCGGAGGGGTGCGGGGGCCGGTACTGCTTCAGGATCTCGGCCACGGCGTCGAGCGGTAGGGCCGGCGCGTGGTGGCCGCTGTGGCCGGTCATGTCGACGCCGCCGAACATCGCGTTGAGGATCGCCTCCTCGACGACGTCGACGGTGGCCTCGTAGAGCGCGTCGACCTCGGTGTCGAGGACGAGCTCGGCCATATGCCGGCCCGGCGCGAGGGGGTGCACGCTGAGCGAGCGGCTCGACCGGGGGGCGCTCCACTGCTCGGTGGGGACGCGAGGCACACGGTTCGCGGTGCTCCAGGCGAGGACGATCTCGCCCGAGTTGTTGGCCGCATACCCGCCGGTCCGGCCGATCGCGAGCGCGGCGCGCCGCGCGAGGCGCGCGAGCTGGCGATGGATGAGCGGGGCGTCGGTGGCGACGAGCACGATGATCGAGCCGGCCGGGCCCCGCCGCGGGACGTGGTTGAAGCGGTCGCTGATGAGCCGCCCGACCGGGACCCCATCGACGCGGAGCAGCTCGCGATCGCCGAAGTTTGACAGCACGAGCGCCCCCACGAGGGCGTCGACCCCGCCGACGGGGACCGACCGGCTCGAGGTGCCGATCCCTCCCGCGAAGTGGAACGTCTGCATGCCCGTGCCGGCGCCGACGCACCCCTCGGCCACGGCGCCAGCATGGGCGTTGTCGATCGCCTCGTCGACGTCGGCCTGCGTCACGTGGCGCCCCACGGCGTCGTTGAGGAAGCTGTCGTCGCACTCGGCGACGACGGGGATCACGACGTCGTAGTCCTTGCCGATCTTGGGGTGCTTGCGCGAGAGCCACGCGACGCTCGCGTCGAGGACGCGGCCGACGCAGAGCGTGCTGCAGAGCAGGATCGGCGTCTCGCAGAGGCCCCACTCGTTGATCTGCGAGAGGCCCGTCACCTCGCCTGCGCCGTTGAGCACGTAGCTCGCGGTGAACACCCGATCCAGGAAGACGTCGCCGTCGGCCGGGACGACCGCGGTGACGCCCGTGCGCACCGGGCCGAGGCCGGCGACGAGCTCGCCTTCGCCCTCGATCTTGGTCACGTGGTGGACGCGCACCCCGGCGACGTCCGTGATCGCGTTCTCCGGACCGGTCGGAAAGCGGCCGATCGCGATGCCGAGATCGCGCAGCCGAGGGCGCCTGAGCGGGGCCGAGGGCGCGCTCATGGGCCGGCGACCTCGCCATTCGCGACGGAGACCGTGTCGGAGAGGGGCGCGGCCTCCACCGGGAGCGGCGTGGGCTCGGCGAGCGCAGGGCCGGGCGCGGCCAGCAGGCCCGGGTCGGCGGCCGGAGAGGCGAGCGCCGCGCTCGCGGAGGGCACGGAGGCGCCCGTCGCAGGCGCCGCCGCGGTGAACGCGGCCCGCGGCGCCGCGGCGCGGGCGTCGCGGTAGCGCTTGAGGCAGCCGGCCAGGATCTCGCCGATCAGCGTCCGGTAATCCATCCCCGCCACCTTCGCGATCACGCAGAGATCGCTGAAGTCGGGCGTCAGGCCGGGCAGCGGGTTGATCTCGATGACGTACACCCTGCCGTCCTTCGTCATGCGCAGATCGACCCGGGCGACGTCGCGGCACCCGAGGGCCGCGAACGTGTCGCGCACGACCTTCTCGACGCGGCGGAGCTCCGACGGCGTGAGCTGCGCAGGGCACTCGAAGCGCACGCGCGGCGTGTCCGATTGCTTCTCGTCGTAGCCGTAGACGGGGTAGGTGGGCGGGTCGACGAAGACGACCTCCATCGGCGGCAGCACCTTCGGCCGCCGCTCCCCGAGCAGGCCCACGGTGAACTCGCGGCCCGTGATGTACTCCTCGATGAGGGCCGGCTGGTGGTAGCGATCGACCAGCTGCTTCGCCGCGGCGCGCGCGGCGGCCTCGTCCTTGACGACGGACGCGGAGGTGATCCCCTTGGAGGTCCCCTCGGCGTTGGGCTTCACGATCACCGGGTAGCGGAACGGCTTGAGCTTCTCGCGCCCGGTCGTGACCACCTGCCACTCGGCCGTCTCGATGCCGGCGGCCCGCAGGATCTGCTTCGTGAGGCCCTTGTCGAGGGCGAGCGAGAGCGTGGTCGCGTCCGAGCCGCTGTAGGGGATGCCGAGCAGCTCGCAGAGCGCCGGCACCTGCGCCTCGCGGCCGCGGCCGCGGAGCCCCTCGGCGATGTTGAAGACGACGTCGACCCCGGACGCCGCGAGCGCGCGCGGCAGGTCCGGGGTCGCCTCGAGCGGGACCACGGTGTGGCCGTAGCTCTCGATGGCGCTCGCGATCGCCTGGATCGTGCGCGGCGAGTCGAACTCGGCCTCCAGGTCGTGCATCGTGCCGGGGCCCGCCTTGTCGGCCGCGGCGGTGTCGCTCCGCTTCATGTTGTAGGTGAACCCGACGCGGAGCGCGGTGCGCTTCGCCCGGCGCGGCTGGTTGCTCTCCAGGAGCGGCAGGAGCCCCCGCCGCTTGCAGGCGCTCCTCACGATGGCCCGGATCACGCCGTCGAAGTCGACGCCGCGCTGCGCCGCCGCGACGAAGACGCTGGCGCCCGGCTGGAGGGTGGGCAGCCCGTCGACCTCGAGGAAGTGGACGTCGTGGCCCTGGCCGCGCGAGGGGGACGGCGTGACCCGGAACTCGCAGCGGGCGTGATCCTTGAGGTCCAGGGCGCGCACGATGCGCGCCGTGAGCGACCGGATGCGCTCGATCGTGGCCGCGGGCAGCTGCGCGGGCCGGCGCGTGACCTGCTCGGGCTTCGCGTGCTTCAGGTTGAAGTCGTACACGTTGTAGCTGCCCGGCACCTCGGGATCGATCACGAACTCGATCGGGGTGAGGACGCCCTCGGGGATGCCGGTGCCGCTCGAGCGCGCGCCGTTCGTCTCCTTGAGTCCGTCGACGAAGGCGCACGCGACGTCGATGCCGGCGATGTAGTGCTCGACGAGCAGGCCCGCGTCGAAGCGCGCGAGCTGCCGCTCGACGACCTCGGCGAGGTGGTGCGCGTCCTCGCAGACGCTCCACTCCCGGAAGATGCCCTTGGAGGAGCCCTCGAAATTCGGCTTCACGATGACGGGGAAGCTCACGTCGTCGAGCGCGCCGCTCTCCAGGGTGGTCCGGTTGACGAGGCGGGCGCGCGGGGTGGCGACGCCGTAGCTCGCGAGGACGCGCTTCGTGAGCGACTTGTCGAGCGCGACGTTCAGCGTGTAGGCGTCGGAGCCGGTGTACGGGATGCCGAGCTCGTCGAAGAGCGACGGGTAGAACGCCTCGCGCGTCTTGCCCTTGTGGCCCTCGGCCGTGTTGAAGATGAGGTCCGGCTGGAGCGCCTCGAGCCGGGCGAGGACCCGGGAGGCCGGGCCGCTGACCTCGATCCGCTCCACCTCGTGCCCGGCTCGCTCGAGCGCGCCGGCGATGGCGGCGATCGTCTCCGGGCTGTCGAACTCGGCTTCCTCGGCGGAGCTCGTGATCTTCAGGTTGTGCGTCAGCGCGATGCGCATGGTCTCTCCTGTGCCGGTCGTCCGGGCCGCTGCTCCCCCGGTGCTCTGCCGGAGGCGCACGGACGTGCGAGATTACGGCCAGCGGGCGTGATTTGCCGGGGAAAAAGCAGGAGAGCGCCGCTGGGTTCTCCGGGGCTCGGCGGGCTCCCGCTCGCGCGGAGGTCGTGCTAGCGACCCCGTGTGGATCGTTTCGCCGCACACGACGCCGACCGCTCTCCGCCGCCCGAGCCTGGCCTGCCTTACGAGGAGCTGAACGAGCCGCAGGCGCGCGCGGCCAGCCACGCGGCGGGGCCGCTCCTCATCTTCGCCGGCGCGGGGAGCGGCAAGACCCGCGTCATCGTGTACCGGATCGCGAACCTCATCGTCACGCACCGTGTCCCGCCCTACCGGATCCTGGCGGTGACGTTCACGAACAAGGCGGCGACCGAGATGAAGCGCCGGCTGGAGGGGCTCATCGGGGCCGACATCGTGAAGGACCTCTGGGTGGGCACGTTCCACGCGGTATGCGCGCGCCTGTTGCGCCGGCACCACGAGGCGGCCGGGCTCGACAAGAACTTCGTCATTTACGACGACGACGATCAGCGGGCGGTCATGAACCGCGTGTTGAAGGAGCTCAACCTCGACGATCGGCGCTATCCGCCCCGCCAGGTGCTCTCGCGCATCCACGCGGAGAAGCAGGAGGGGCGGGGGCCCGCCGAGTTCGAGCGGAAGGGTTACTTCGACGACGCGATCGCGCGGTGCTTCGAGGCGTACGAGCGGCACCTCAAGGCGGCGAGCGCGGTGGACTTCGACGACCTGCTGCTCGCCGTGCTGCGCATCGCGGAGGACCCGACGAGCTACGCCGGTGAGGATCTCCGGGGGCGCTTCCGCCACGTGCTCGTGGACGAGTTCCAGGACGTGAACCAGGTGCAGTACCGGCTCGTCCGGGCGTTCTGCAAGAGCCACGACAACCTCTGCGTGGTCGGCGACGACGACCAGAGCATCTACCGCTGGCGCGGCGCGGACGTCCGGATCGTCCGCGGCTTCCGGCGCGATTTTCCGCACGCGACGGTGGTGAAGCTCGAGCAGAACTACCGCTCGATCGGGCACGTCGTTCGGGGCGCGCTCGGCGTGATCCGCCACGCGTCGGATCGCGAGCCGAAGGAGCTCTGGACGGCGAACCAGGACGGCACGCCGATCGACGTGGTGGCGGCGGACAGCGAGCACGACGAGGCAGCGTGGGTGGTCGAGTGCGTCCGCGAGCTCATCGCGGAGGGCGTTTCGCCGAACGAGATCGCGGTCTTCTACCGGATCCACGCGCAGTCGCGCGTGCTCGAGGAGGTGCTGCGCGAGGCGCGCATCCCGTACCAGATCATCGGGGGCACGCGCTTCTTCGAGCGGGCGGAGGTGAAGAACCTGCTCTCGTACCTTCGCGTGATCGCGAACCCCAAGAGCGACGTGGATCTCAACCGCATCATCAACGTGCCCGCCCGCAAGATCGGCCAGAGCACGGTCGACAAGCTCATCCAGGCGGCG
Organism: Sorangium sp. So ce726; assembly: GCF_051521405.1. Lineage (NCBI taxonomy): Bacteria > Pseudomonadati > Myxococcota > Polyangiales > Polyangiaceae > Sorangium > Sorangium sp. So ce726. The sequence continues at coordinate 1,250,165 of NZ_CP150349.1, forward strand.
GACCTGCTGGGCATGTCGCTGTTCGAGGCGATCGATCCGCTCCTGGAGGGGCGGGTGCCGCCGTCGGCGATGCCGGGGGGCCAGCTGCCGCCGCTCGCGCCGGCGGCGAAGCGGAGCCTGCTCGGCTTCCGCGACCTGATCCTCGGGCTCATGACCGAGGCGAAGAGCGCGTCGCCGAGCGCGCTGGCGGAGGAGGTGCTCGCGCGGTCGGGCTACGCCAAGGCGCTCGAGCAGGAGGAGAGCGTCGAGTCGGAGGCGCGGCTCCAGAACTTGCGCGAGCTCGTGCAGTCGCTCGTCGACTACGAGCAGGAGGCGACCGCCGCGGGCGACGAGGCCACGCTCGCGGGCTACCTCGAGCGGGTGAGCCTGGTGTCGGACGTCGACGCGCTCGCGGACGTGCCCAAGGTGGCGATGATGACGATCCACGCCGCGAAGGGGCTGGAGTTCCACGCGGTGTTCCTGACGGGCATGGAGGAGGACCTGTTCCCGTTCCGGAGCCAGGATCCGAACCGCAAGGGCGACATCGAGGAGGAGCGCCGGCTGGCCTACGTCGCGATCACGCGGGCGCGCCAGCGGCTCTGGATCACGCACGCGGCGCGGCGCGCGATCTTCGGCCAGACGCGGTACGGCCTGCCGAGCCGCTTCCTCGCGGATCTGCCGCCGGCCTCGGTGCGCGGGATCGCGACGCCCGCCAGCATGATGGCGCAGCGCCGGGTCGAGGGCGGCTTCGGCGGGGGCGGCGGGTACGCCGCGTCCGGGCTCCGGTTCGGTGGCCCGGAGCGCTCGTGGGAGGGCCGCGAGCGGAGGCCCGGGGCGCAGGGTGAAGAGCGGTTCGCAGGGGCGCGGTTCTCGCGGGAGGGCGAGCCGGCGAGGGGGGTGACGGCGCGTGGCATGGACGTCCCCGATCGGGCGCCGGGCGAGCGGTATGTCGAGCGGGAGGCGGTCGACGCGGGCGCCGAGGGCGGCGAGGGGCTCGCGTTGCGGCGCGGGATGCGGGTGTACCACGAGCGGTTCGGGCCGGGCGTGGTCGAGAGCGTGGATCCTGGGGCGGATCCGATCGCGACCGTGAAGTTCTCCGGGTGGGGGAAGAAGCGGATCAAGGTGGCGTTCCTGCGCGCCGGGCCGTGAGAAGGGCGGGGAGCCGGTAGCGCGTCGGCCAGGGACGATTCCGGCTGCGCGACGCACGTAACGGAGGTCGGGTGAGCGCCGGAACCTCGCCTCGACCATCGAATGAACGGTTGTCCGGACAGCTCCCCTCCACGCTGGTACAGAGTCTCCGCGGACGGCGAGGAAATAGCGAGTCTCGACCTAGATCCACACCTCGCCCAGCAGCGGCAGCACACCCAATCTCACGTCGCGCGACGCCCGGCCGAGGCGCTCTGCCAGGCGCTCTCCCTGCATCGCGGGGAGCGCGACGGCGGGGCGATCAAGGGGCAGAAAGAAATTGTCCCAGTGGGAGAAGAGCACCGCGCGCGGCGACAGGGCGCGCGCGACGCGCTCGGGGAAATCGCTCGAGGCAGTCCAGCCGGCCACGCAGAGCAGGAGCAGGTCGGGCTCCCTGCAATCGAGCCCCGCCTCGACGAGCTCCGCGCTGCCCAGGTGGACGATGCGCCGGTCCGCGACCCGGATCTCCACCGCAAAGACGGCGCCGCACCGGTAACGCTCGGCCCGGAGCGGGACCTGGTCGCAATCGGAGATGTCGCCGGGGAAGGGGACCCGGCCGAGCAGCAGGCGGGAGTGAGCGCTCGGGAAGAAGCGCAGCTGGAACGGGCCGACCTCGGCGACCACGGGCTCGCCGCCCGGCGCGCGCTCGACGTCGCGCACGCGCGCCGCGGGGACGCCGGCAGCGCGGCAGAGCGCCACCGCGGAGCGTGAGCCGAAGACCGTGGCCCCGGTGCGGAGCGCGATCTCCGGGATGTCGAGCGCGTGATCGAAATGGGTGTGGCCCGCGATGACGGCGTCGGCGCGCGGCGCGTGGCGCGCGATCGCGGCCACGTCGGGGACGAGCCGGCCGACCACGCAACGGAGGAGCGAAGCGCGCGTGAGATAGGGATCGATGAGCACCACCGCGCCGGCGTGCTCGATCGCGAACCCCGCCGTGCCCAGCCACCGCACCCGGACCGCGCCCGCCGGCGCGAGCGATCGCGGAGAGAACGTGTCGGCGATCATCGGCGCGGGCTCATCCGGCCGGCAGACGGCGTGAGTCGGTGCGGCGTGCTCATCGAGATCGGGATCGAATCGAGGTCGAATCGTACGCCAGTGTCCGTGTTTGGGGCGACCGATGCTCGTCCGCTCGGTTACGATTGTCGGTCGTGGCAGACCGAACGCGCGCCGGCACGATAGCCGCCCTCGCCGCGCTGTACTTCGCACAGGGGATTCCGTTCGGCTTCCAGGCGACGGCGCTCCCCGTCTTCCTGCGGGCGAGCGGCGTCTCGCTCTCCGGCGTGGGCTTCGCCGGCGCGCTCGCGCTCCCGTGGGCGGCGAAGGCGCTCTGGGCGCCGCTCGTCGACCGCTACGGCTGGGAGCGGATCGGCAGGCGCCGCTCGTGGATCCTGCCGCTCGGGGTGCTGCTCTCGCTCACGTGCGCGGCCGCCGCGTTCGTCCCGCCGTCGCGCCACCTCGGCGCCCTGCTCGCGCTGGTCTTCCTGATGAACCTGCTCGCGGCCACCCAGGACATCGCGGTCGACGGGCTCGCGATCGACCTGCTCGGGCGCGGCGAGCTCGGCCTGGCGAACGCCGCGCAGGTGGTCGGCTACAAGGTCGGCATGCTCGTCGCCGGCGGGCTGCTCGTCTGGGCGAGCGCCTGGATCGGCTGGAGCGGTCAGTTCGGGGCGATGGCCGCGCTCGTCTTCCTCTCGGCGCTGGCCTCGCTCGCGCTGCGCGAGCCTCCCGCGAGCGAGGGCGAGGCGCACGCGCGCCGGTCGCTCCGCGAGGTGCTCGCGACGGTCCTCGCCGCCCTGCGGGCGCCCGGCGCGCTCTGGGTCGTCGCCTTCCTCGGGACCTACAAGCTCGGCGAGGCGATGGTCGACATGATGTTCAAGCCGTTCCTCGTCGACGCCGGCTTCCCGCCGCACCAGATCGGCCTCTGGGTGGGCACATACGGCCTCGTCGCGTCGATCGCCGGCTCGCTCGCGGGAGGCCTCCTGTCGCACCGGATCCCGCTGCTCGCCGCCGTCGGGGTGACGTCGGCGCTGCGCACCGTCGCGATGGCGGGCGAGTGGTACCTCGCCGCGGCGGGGGCGCCCACCGCGGCGGCCGTCGTCGCGGTCACCGTGGCCGAGCACCTCTTCGGCGGCGCCCTCACGACAGCGGTGTTCGCTTTCATGATGTCGCGTGTCCGGCGATCGGTCGGCGCGACGCACTACACGCTGCTCGCCAGCGTGGAGGTGCTCGGCAAATCGCCCGCGGTGTGGCTCTCGGGCGCCGTCGCCCAGCGGCTCGGCTATGCAGGCCTGTTCGCCCTGGGGACCGTGATCTCGGTTGTGTTTCTCGGGTTGCTCCTGCCGCTGCGGGAGCGGAGGACGGGCGAAGCGTGAGGGCCATCGTCCCGCGCGCGCGTGCGCGCTCTCGCCCTGCAGCCTGGCCATGCCATCAGGGCATCGCGGCCGACACGCTCCCTGTCTCGGCCCGGAAGGCGTAGGTCACGCCGGTGAGCCGATCGGACTCCTCCCAGAGGCGGCGCTGCGCGCCCTCGTCGTGCGAGCGGGCGGTCGACTCGACGCGCTCGGGGAAGCCCGCCATCCCCATGAGGCGTGTGGGTCCGTAATATTCGCCGCCCCGCGCGCCCGCATCGACGGCGGCGCGGAGCGACGGGAGGGCGCCCATCGCGGGGCTCTGCCCGAGCCGGAGCCACGCGCCGAGCTTGGCCATGCCGCGGAACCAGCCGGGCGCGCTGCGGGCGATCTCGGTGTTCGATCCGCCGGGGTGAGCGGCCAGCGCGATCGTCTTCGCGCCGGCCGCGGCGAGCCGGCGCTGGAGCTCGTAGGTGAACATCAGGTTCGCGAGCTTGGACTGCGCGTACGCCGAGAACCCCGGGACCGCCCGCGCGTTCTGCAGATCGTCGAAGGAGATCTCGGCCTGGCGATGAGCGACGCTGCTGACCGTCACGATGCGCGATCCCGGCACGTCACGCAGCCGATCGAGCACGAGGCCGGTGAGGGCGAAGTGGCCGAGGTGGTTCACGCCGAGCTGGAGCTCGAAGCCGTCGGCGGTGACCTCGCGCTTGAAGGACAGCACGCCGGCGTTGTTGATGAGCAGGTCGATGCGGGCGCACGTGGCCCGGAGCTCGCCGGCGGCCTCGCGCACCGACGCGAGCGAGCTCAGATCGAGGCGCACGGCGCGGACGGCCGCGTCCGGGACGCGGGCCTTGATCTGCTCCACCGCGGCGCTCGCCCTGGCCATGTCGCGGCACGCGAGCACGACCGTGGCCCCGCGCTCCGCCAGCGCTCGGGCCGTCTCGAGGCCGATGCCGGTGTTGCCACCCGTGATGACCGCGATTCGCCCCGCCTGGCTCGGGATGTCGGCCTCGGTCCACCGCGCACGAGATTCTCTTCCCTGGTTCATCACCCTCTCCTGGGTTAAAATCGGAACCGTCGTTCCGGTTTGAACAATCGGAACGCGCGCCCCGTTTGTCAAGGGGAGCAGGGAGGCATCTCGACATTGCCGGCGAAGAAGACCCCCCCGCCCGAGCGGGACGACCTGCAGCACGACGCCGGGAGCAGGCCATTGCGCGCGGATGCCCGGAGGAACCGGGCGCGGATCCTGGAGGTCGCGAACGCGGTCTTCGCCTCGGAAGGCCTGGCCGTGCCGATCGACGAGATTGCCCGGCGCGCGGGGGTGGGCGCGGGGACGGTCTACCGGCACTTCCCGACCAAGGAGTCGCTGTTCGAGGCGATCGCCCTCGAGCGCCTGGAGCGGATCGTCGGCGAGGCGCGGTCCCTCTCGGCGGCGGACGATCCGGGTGCGGCGTTCTTCGGCTTTTTCGCCAGCGCGGTGCAGTCGGGGCTCGCGAACAAGGCGCTGGCCGACGCGCTCGCCGCGGCGGGCATCGACCGCGACGCTCTCGTGGACGCCGCGGAGAAGGATCTGCTGGCCGCGATCGGCAAGCTCCTCCGTCGAGCGCAGCGCGCTGGCGCGGTGCGCGGCGACGTGGACGCCGCGGATGTGAAGGCCCTCCTGCTGGGGTGTCTGGCGATGGCGCGATCTCGAGGCGAGTGCGGCGCGTCCCTGAGGCTCCTGGATGTCGTGAGCGACGGGCTCAGGGCGCAGAAGAGAGAGTAGAAATTTTCATCGCTCTTCTCGCCGCGCCGCGCCGTACCCACCGTCTCTGTCGCTCAATCCCTTGTGAAGCCATAGACGACCTCGGGTGACGCCGCCATGGAGGCGCGAAGGACAATGAGCCGCGCGCCCATTTCATGATATAACGAGACAGCGCTACGGCTGGCTGCTGCAAGAATTGCTCGTGACCGCGCTCGTCCGACTCCGTCCATCGATCGCCCTGCCGGCGACGACCCTCATCCGCCTCAGGGGAGCGAGAGCCTTCTGGGGGCCAGGGAGCTCGATGTCGGCCACGATCCGGGAGGCGACGCCTGGTAACGGCCGTCCCGTCGTGCCGTCCCGCCGCACGCGCTGATTGACGAATGACTCCTTCAGCGCTCCGCCTTCGGGCAAATGGAGCACCCTATCCGCGTCTACTCTGTTTGTAAATAGTACTTTCAAAGTCCACAGCGTGCGGCGGATCGCCGCACAACGCGGTGCCGCTATGGCGGCGCTGCAACGAGGAGCTCTCCCATGAGGACCACCTATCCGTCGATCGCTGCTTCCTTTGCTTCCTTTGCTTCCTCTGCTTCCTTTGCTTCTGCGTTCGCATTCGCCTTGATGATCTCCGGCTGCATGGCGGCATCCGAGCCGTATGGAGACGACGAGGCCGTCGGCGAGGGCGCGGCGGCGCTCGTCTCCTGCTCGGTGCTCCCCTCCGGCAACATCGTCACGAACGGCAGCTTCGAATCGCCGGACGTGTGGTCCGGGACATCGACGATATACAACGGCTCGATCACCGGCTGGCAGGCCGCCTATGGTCAGATCCAGATCCATGACCACTCGAACGGCATGAGCCCCGCGCACGGCAACCAGCACGTCGAGCTGGACGCCACGAACTCGAGCGGCATCTATCAGAACCTCACGACCGTCCCGGGAGCGACCTACCAGCTCCGGTTCGCCTTCGCCGCGCGCCCCGGCACCAACGCGAGCCAGAACGTGCTCGGCGTCGTGTGGGGCGGCCAGCAGGTGGCCACGCTCACGACCGCCAGCACCGCATGGGTCAATTACACCTATACCCTCGTGGCCTCCGGCACGACGACGCGCCTCCAGTTCAACGATCTGGGCATCTCGAACGGCCAGGGGACGCTCCTCGATAATGTCACCGTGGTCGCCGCCGATACGGATCAGGACGGCGTGTTCGACTCGTGCGACAACTGCCCGGCGCTGGCCAACCCCTCCCAGGCCGACGCCGACGCCGACGGCATCGGCGACGCCTGCGAGCCCCCCCCGCCCGCCGAGCCCGTGTGCGTGGTCGTGCAGCGCGGCACCTACGGGAGCGTGCGGGATGCGCATATCCAGCCCGGCGTCTCGTGGCCGTACGGCGATTACCCGTATATCGTCATGAACACGTTCCCGGAGGGCGTGCAGCTGGGCGTGCTGGCCTTCGATCTGTCGTTCATCCCGGCGGGCTCCGACGTCGAATCCGCGACCCTCTCGCTGTCCCACCCGTGGAAGGCGAGCGCCAGCACCATCGAGCTGCACCGCGTGAACGGCCCCTGGCAGGAGGCGACCGTGCACGCCGGCAACTTCCCCGGGTACAACGCGGCTGTCGAGGCCTCGATCGCCACCGTCGCCCAGGCGGACGCCGTCGTGACCACCAACGTGGCGGCCCTCGTCCAGTCCTGGGTGGATGGCTCCCCGAACCACGGTGTCGCGCTCCACGATGTGAACGGTCGGACCGACATCCGCTCGAGCGAGCAAACGAACATCGCCCCCCGGCCGAAGCTCGAGGTCTGCTACACGCCGGCCCAGTAACGGGGGTCTGGCCGAGGTGCGGAGGGGCGCGCCGGGTCACCATTTCTCGGACGTCCCGGGCGATCTCGGGATGTCGCTACGTCGCGCCTCCTTCGTCACCTCGGCCACGCTCGCCTGCCGAGAACCTGACGCCGCGCTCCGCCTTTGATAGCAAGCGGAGCCGCGGTGATCTCGCGCAGGAAGCTCGTCCTCGGTCTCGCCGGCGCCGCCGGCGCAGCCGCCCTCTCACGGGCGCTCGCCCGGGGCTCCCCGCGCGAGATCGCGGCGCGGCGCGCCCTCAAGCTCCCGATCGCGCCGAGCGGGTGGCCGTTTCCAGGGGCCCGCGTCGTCGCCCCCTCCGCCGTCTTTCCGCGGGATTTCGGGGTCCGCCGCATCTACCTCGACGCCGGGCATGGCGCCCCTGGCAACTCCGGCAACCTCTCCTGCTTCTGCGTCGATGAGCAGGACTTCACCCTCGCCGCGGCGGGCGCCCTCGCCGAGCGGCTCAACGCCACCGGGCGCTTCGAGGCGCGCGTGGGCAGGGCCGGCGACCGTCCGTTGCCCTACCCGGAGCGCGTCGAGGACGCCGCCCGGTGGGGCGCCGACGCCTTCGTCAGCCTGCACTCGGACGTGCGCGGCAGGACCGAGACGTGGTCGCCCGGCCAGGGCCGCCAGTGCCCGCTCAGCCTCGCCGCGCCGGGGTTCGCCGTCCTGTGGTCCGACGAAGGCGAGCCCGCCCTCTGCGCCCTCCGGCTCGCGCTCGCGCGCGGCTTCGCGGGGCGCATGGAAGAAGCAGGCCTGTTGCCCTACGACGGCGCCGCGTACAGCGGCCTGTACGAGCCGGACACCGCACAGCCCGGCGTCTTCCTCGACCGGCGCCCCCCGGGACAGCGCATCTTCGTGCTGCGCCGCCCTTCCATGCCCTCCATCCTCGTCGAGACCCACCACGCGCTCGACGCCCGCGAGGCGACCCGCTGGACCGAGCCCGCCACGCTGGACGCCTTCGCCGCCGCCGCCGCCGCCGCGCTGGCCGATGCGCTCGGCGGCGCCAGCGCGCCGGCCTCCCCGCCGCCTACCTGAGGTGGTGAGGGAATTCTCCACCCTGCCGGGATGATAAAACCGCCAAGTCGCCAAAAGACGCCAAGATTTTTATGTTTTTCTTGGCGTCTCTTGGCGCCTTGGCGGTTCAAAAGACGCCACCTGCGGCCAAAGTACCCCACCTGAGGCGCGTCAGGATGCCCGCGCGTGCGGCATCTCCTCGGGCGCCTCCAGGCGGATCGAGCGGAGCCGCAGGCAGAGCGCGAGCGCCTCGTCGAGCGTGTTCACCAGGTAGAACTCGAGCGAGCTCCTCACCTCGGCCGGCAGATCGTCGAGATCCGCCTCGTTGTCCGCTGGCAGCAGGATCTCGAAGATCCCCGCGCGGTGCGCCCCCAGCACCTTCTCCTTGATCCCCCCGATCGGCAGCACCGTCCCGCGAAGCGTGATCTCCCCCGTCATCGCGATGTCGCTCCTGACCGGCCTGCCCGACAGGGCGCTCACCAGCGCCACCGCCATCGTCACGCCCGCGCTCGGCCCGTCCTTCGGCACCGCCCCCGTCGGAACATGGATGTGAATGTCCCGCCGCTGCAGCCGATCGGACGGGACGCCGAGCTCCGCCGCGTGCGCGCGCGCATAACTCAGCGCCGCGCGGCCGCTCTCCTTCATGACGTCGCCCAGCTGCCCCGTGAGGACGAAATCGCCCTTGCCGGGCATCACGCTCGCCTCGACGTGCATGATGTCGCCACCCATCTGCGTGTAATACATGCCGGTCGCGACCCCCGGCTGGTCGTACTGAAGCCTCCGCTCAAGGCGCATCCTCGCGCGGCCGAGCAATTCCTTCACGTCGTCGTCGGCGCCCACCACAGCCCGCTCGATCTCGCCGCCCGCGATCCTGCGCGCGGCCTTCCGCGCCAGCGCGCCGAGCGTCCGTTCCAGCTGCCGTACGCCCGCCTCGCGCGTGTATCCGCTGATGATCCCGCCGAGCGCCGTGCCCGTCACGCGCAGCTGCTCCTCGCGCAGCCCGCACTCTTTCCGCTGCCGGGGGAGCAGGTACTTCCGGGCGATCTCGTGCTTCTCCTGCTCCGTGTATCCGGCGAACAGCGCGGGCTCCATCCGGTCGAACAGCGGAAGGGGGATCGTCTCGCGGAAGTTCGCCGTGCAGATGAACAGCACCTCGGACAGGTCGAACGGCAGCCCGAGGTAGTGGTCGACGAATCCGTCGTTCTGCGCCGGATCCAGGACCTCGAGCAACGCCGCGCCAGGATCGCCCTGGTAGGAGGCGCCGAGCTTGTCGACCTCGTCGAGGACGATCACCGGGTTCTTCGAGCCTATCCGCTTGATGCCCTGGAGGATGCGGCCAGGCATGGCGCCCACGTACGTGCGCCGGTGGCCGCGGATGTCCGCCTCGTCGCGCGCCCCGCCCAGCGAGACGCGGACGTACTTGCGCCCGAGCGCCCGCGCGATCGACTCCGCGATGGACGTCTTGCCGGTCCCGGGCGGACCGAGGAAGAGCAGGATCGGCCCGCGGGAGATCGCGCGGCTCCGTTCGCCTTCGCTCCTCGCCTGCTCCAGGCGCAGCTTCCGGACGGCCAGGAACTCGAGCACCCGGTCCTTCACGTCGCCCAGGCCGTAGTGATCCTCGTCGAGGATCGCCCGCGCCCGCTCGAGATCGACGTGGTCATCGGTCCGCTGGTTCCAGGGCAGATCCGCGACCCACTCGAGCCACGTCATGAGGACCTGCGCCTCGGGCGACGTCTCCCGCCCCATGCGCCGCAGCCGCGCGAGATCGCGCCGGGCCTCCTGCAGGATCTCCGCCGGCAGGTTGGCCCGCTGCAGCTTGTGCTCCAGACGTGCCGCTGCGTTCTCGTCGTCTTCCTCGCCGAGCTCCTTCTGGATCGCGCGCAGCTGCTCGCGCAGGTAGATCTCCCGCTGCCGCTCGCCGAGCTCCTCCTCGACGGTCGTCCTGATCTTCTCCTGGGTCTCGACGATGCCGATCTGCCGGTAGAGGTGCAGCGCGAGGCTGCGCATCCGCTCTTCCGTCGAGAGGATCTCGAGCAGCGCCTGCTTCTCGGGGGTCGGGAGGTCCAGGTAGAAGGCGATGTGGTTCACGAGCTCGGCCGGGCCGTACATGCTGCCGACGAACTGCTTGAGCACGTCCTCCGGCGCGCCGCGGTGGCGGCCGTACTCGACGGCCCGCTCGCGCACCTCGCGGGAGAGCGCCTCCAGGGCGCCGTCCTCCTCTGGACGGAGGGGTAGATCGGCGAGCTCGATGACAGGGGCGCGGATCACGCCGTCGACCTCGGTGTAGCGGGGCGCGGCCGCTCGCCGCTCGCAGTAGAGCACGAGCTGAAGGCCCGACCCGAACCGCTGCACCTGGGTGATGCGGGCGATCACGCCGATCGAGAAGAGGCCGCCCGCGGTGGGCTCCTCGGCGGCGTCGCGCTGGGCGACCGCGAAGATGCGCTTGTCTTCTCCCTCGACCCGGAGGGCGGCCTCCACCGCGCGGAGCGTCTTCAACCGTCCGACCGTGATGGGCGTCGCTATCCCAGGGAAGAGGACGGTGTCGCGCAACGAGAGCACGGGCAACGATCGGCGCTCGGGCATGGCCGGCCTTTGTGCGAACCTCATGCCATGGAGGACCGTACCGAAAACTCCTTTCGGCGCGGAAGCATCGAGAATCGTGGTCAGCCGAGCGCGGAGCGGTGGTAGGGTCGGCTCGCGATGCCCGCGGACACCTTCACGTTTCAGGCGGACGACGGCCGAGAGCTCTTCGTGTACCGCTGGCTCCCGGACGGCGGGGCGCGCGGCGTCGTCCACGTCGCGCACGGCATGTCGGAGCACGCGGGCCGCTACGCGCGCCTCGCGCAGGCGCTCTGCGCCGCCGGGTGGGCCGTCTACGCGAACGACCACCGCGGCCACGGCGCGACGGCGCGCGGGAGCGACGAGCTCGGCTTCTTCGCGAGCCAGGGCGGCTTCCAGCGGGTCGTCCGCGATCTCGCGCAGCTCATCGCGCGCGCGCGCGGCGAGCACCCCGGCCTGCCGGTCGTCCTCTTCGGCCACAGCATGGGCGCCGCCCTCGCGCAGGAGGTCCTGATCGAGCACGGCGGCTCGATCGACGGCGCGGTGCTCTCCGGCGCCTCGGGCAAGGCGAACGCGCTCGTGGACGCGGGCCGGCTCGTGGCCCGCGCCGAGCGGAGGCGGCTGGGCGAGCGCGGCAAGAGCCAGCTCCTCCAGACGATGAGCTTCGACAGCTTCAACAAGATGTTCGCGCCGACGCGCACGCAGTTCGACTGGCTCTCTCGCGATCGCGCCGAGGTCGACGTGTACATCGCCGATCCCCGCTGCGGCTTCCCCGCGACGACCTCGCTCTGGGTCGACCTGCTCGACGCGATGGCGGCGCTCGCGCGCCCCGAGCGGCTCTCGCGCATCCCGAAGGACCTGCCCATCTACGTCTTCTCCGGCTCTCGCGACCCGGTCGGCGGGCTGCTCAAGGGCGTCACCCAGATGATCGAGGCGTACCGCGCCGCCGGTCTCCGCAGGGTGGCGCAGCGGTTCTACCCCGGCGGGCGCCACGAGATGCTGAACGAGATCAACCGCGAGGAGGTCGTGCGAGACCTGCTCGCGTGGCTCGCCGCCGAGGTGGCGAGCGAGGCGCGAGCGCCGGCGCGGCCCGCGCAATCGGGCGCCGGGCCACGCGCCGGCGCCGCGTCCGGCTGACGGCAGGGGCCGGCATGGGCAGCAAGGGGCGGCCGTACCGCACGCTCACGATCGATGGCTTCGAGGTGCTCGTCGGCCGCGGCGACGAGGACAACGACGAGCTCACCTTCCAGGTCGCCGAGCCGCACGATCTCTGGCTGCACGTGGCCGGCGGCACGCCGGGCAGCCACGTGATCGTGCGCAACCCCGAGCGCGTGGAGATCCCGCGCGAGGTGGTCGAGCGCGCCGCGGCGGCGGCCGCGTGGTACTCGAAGGCGAGGAGCGCCGCCAAGGTGGAGGTCCACGTCTGCCGGGCCGCGGACGTGAGCAAGCCGCGCAGGCGCGCCCGCCGGGCTGGTGCAGCTCGCGCGGTGGAAGAGCGTGCGTGTGCGGCCGGAGATCCCCGGGCGCGATCCGGGGTGAGCCTAGAGCGGCGGTCACCCGCTTCGGATACGGGCCCACCTCGACGTTTTCGGTGCTCAGCGCACCGGAGTGCGCTTGCGCGCCGAAAACGCCGATCTGGGCCCGTCTCCTGTGCGGGTGACCGCCGCTCTAGCGCCGGGGCGTGGTGCGAGGGCGACGGCGAGCCGCGCAGGGGCGAGCGACGGGCCGGTACGTCGTCGTGGGGGCTCCGCTCAGAGCGCGTTCGAGATCACGCACGCTCCGGCCTGGCAGGAAGCGGTGAGGCCGGAACACGGCGCGACCAGACACGCCACCTCGTCTCCCAGGCACTTGGGCGCAGGCGTGCCCGTGGGGACGGCATTGCAGTTGCAGCCTCCACAGTAATTGTCGACGAGGCTGCAGTCGGCGTCGGTAACGCACTGGCGTATCGGGGCGGGCACGCACGCGGCCCTCCCCTTCCGTTCTTCGCAGACAAACCCGTCCATACAGCGTACGACAGCGCAGGTGAGGCGGCCGCCCGCGAGCTCATCTGCCTGCTCGGAGAGGGTCTCCTCCTCGACGCCATCGAGATCACCCACGGGCGGGGCGCCGCACGCGGAGAGGAGCGTCGTGAGCGCCGCGGTCACCGCGAGCAGCGCGCAAAGGTTCATCTTCATCGAGCGCAGGTTCGTGTCATGAAACATGATGTCTTCTCCCATCGTTCTGGTGAGGAGCGAGCCGCCGCTTCCAGCTGGGGATCGGGCGCCTCGCCGTCATCGATAGAGGAGTATGCGCGACGCTCGATGAATCTGACATCGCGTGTGATTTTCTTTATCGCCGCGTTTCACCATGGCGGCAATCTGGCAGCGAACGCTGCTCGCCAGGCGCTCGCGAACAGCTAGACTGTCGCCGTGCAGCTTCGCATCGAAGGGGATCGATTGACGCTCACCCTGGAAGGCGCCGAGCGGCTGTGGGCCGGAGGAGCGCGGCGAACGCCGCGAGGCCGAGGAGCGCGCCGGTCGGAACGCCGGGCGCGCTCGACGTCCCCGCCGCGGCGAGCGCGCAGGTCGACGACGGCTCCCGAGGGCCGGCTGCCACGGCGACCGCGCGCGCCACGTCGACGCGGCCGCTGCCGTACGCTGGAGCAGCGGCGTCGTCGCCCACCACGGGCGCCGCGGTGCGCTCGAGGATCTCGCGCACCTCCGCCGCCGGGCGCTCTGGATCCAGGCTGAACAGGAGCCCCGCGGCGCCGGCCACGACGGGCGCCGCGCCGCTCGTGCCGCCGAAGCTCCGCGCATAGGGGCCGGCCGCGAAGCCGCCGATCGTCCGGTCCGTGGTCCGCATCCCGCCCGCCGGCGCCGCGAGATCGACCGATCGCCCGCGGTTGCTCGAGGCGAGCGGCGCGTCGTCCGGCCCCGTCGCCGCCACCGCGACCACCTTGGGGAGCGCGGAGATGTCGAAGGCCTCGTCGATGTCGACGCCCTCGTTGCCAGCCGCGAAGATCACGAGCGCGCCGCGCCCGCCGCGGGCGTCCTGCGCAGCGGCGCGCAGGGCCTCGACGACGCCGGTCGACGGAAAGGTGTACCCCCACGAGCAGTTGATCACGTGCGCTCCGGCCTCCGCGGCGCGGGCGATGGCCTTCATGTCGTCGGCGTCGGTCGCGCCGCGCCGGAGGGGGAGGAAGCCGCACCGCGGGCAGAGGCCGGCGATCCCGCGGCCGTTGTCGGCCACGGCGAGGGCGATGCCGGCGACCGGCGTGCCGTGATCGTCGAGCGAGCCCGCCGAGGGATCGGCGTCGAGATCCGCGAAATCCCAGGCGTCGGCGGAGATGCGCGGACGGCCGCCGAGGTCCTCGTGATCGAGGTCGAAGCCGTCGTCGAGGACGGCGAGCAGCACGCGCGCGCTGCCCGCGGTTGTATCGAGGGCATCGGGGAGCCTGGCGCGCGCCGCGTACCACTGCTCGGGGAAGAGCGGATCCGAGGGGGCGCGGCGGCGGCCCGCGGCGCGGAGGAAGTCGGGGTGCGCGTCGAGGACGCCCGGCGCGGCGCGCAGCCGCTCGGCGAGGGCGAGGACGGCGCCAGCGTCCGGGGCGCGGGCCGCGCTGACCAGCAGCGCGCGCGCGAACGGCAGCGCCTCGTCGATGCGGCCGCCGAGGGCGCGCACGAGCGGCGCGAGCGACGCCGGATCGACGCCGGGCGACATCACGACGACGGCGCGCGCGGTGAGGCCGAGCGGCTGGCCGTCGGGCGTGTGGACCGCGGGCGTGGCGGCCGCGATCGCGCCGCCGTCCGGGAGCGCCAGGGCCGCCGCCGCGAGCGCCGGCGCGTCCGGGGCCTCCCGGTCGAGGCGCACGAGGAGCTCGCCGCCCCGCCGGGCCGAGGCGGCGATCTGATGGGCCCCGAGCCCGGGCGCCGCGGCGATCCGCCGTCGTGCGGCGTCGAGCGAGGCGCCGGGCGCGAGCTCCACCGTGAGCCAGCGGCGGCTGGGGTGCAGCTCGACCCGGCGCCCCATCGAGACGAACGCGGCGGGCGCCGGGGCGGGAGGGGGTGCGGTGGCGGCTGGCGGGGCGGGAGGGGGCGCTGTCGCCGCCGCCGCGTGCGACGGCGGCGGCGAGAGCCAGAGGGCGATGAGCAGGCCGATCGACGCGACGAGCGATGTGCGATCCACGGTTCCTCCGCGCGATGTGCGAGCCTCCGCCCCGCGAACCCGCTCAGTCCTGGGCGACGCTGCAGGACCCGCTCGCGGACCAGCCGCCCTTCGAGGCGCTGCACCGCGCGAAGCTGGCGAGCGTGAGCGTCGGGGTCGACGGGAAGTAAAGGAGGGTATCCGAATCGAAGGTGCCGCCTGTGCCCCTGCGGCAGTCCAGGCCCGAGTTGGGGTTCCTGTCCACGACGGTCCCATCGTCGCGCAGCTCCCCGCGGTTGCACGCCTGGATCGAGGCGCCGCCCTCGTCGAACCAGATGCCGAAGAGCCCCTTCACCTGATAGCTGCACGAAGCGTGCGTGTTCCAGTCGCCGAGGAGCGGCTTGTGCGCGTAGGCCGTCACCTTGAGGCGCTCCTCGTTGGCTCCGCCGCTGAAGAAGCAGCTCCTGTCGACGCGCTCGTCCTCGCCGCGCTCGTCCTCGCGCGCCTCCCACGCGCGGGTCGCCTCGTCGAGCGCTCCGCTCAGATAGGCGTCGATCGCGTCGAGCGACGCGCCCTCGAGGCCCATGTGATACGACGTCTCCGTGATCGTGTAGGCCGCCTCTTCGCCGACGTCCTGGCACATCGTGCCATAACGGCCGCAGTCGAACGGAGCGACGTTCGCGTCGAACCAGGCCTCGAGATCGTAGCGATCCTGGACCAGCGGGTGCAGCTGCGCGAGCTCGGCGCGGCTCAGGCCATACAGGTACTCGACCTCGGCGCTCTGCGCGGTGACCGCGCCCTCGCCGGGGTCGTCCGCTGGCGCGCTGGCGCACGCAGGCGCGAGCATCGAGATCGCGATCAGGGCCATCGTCGTCGAGCGCAGCACGGTGTTCACAAGAAGCATGGCATCTTCTCCCTTCCTGTCGTGAGAGGCGCTCTGTCGCTCCCGCCCCGCGGGCACCCGCGCCTCTCGTTGTCGATGAAGGTCTAGGAGCGACGCTCTCCACGGCTGACATCCCATGTCGTCTTTTTCTCGATTCGCTCCCCCGGCGCGACCCGGCCGTCGGGGCGATGCGCCCCGGCGGATCGAGCGGATACGAACGATGCGCTGTCGTCCTCGGCCGCGGCCGCCCTGCTCCGTCCTCCGGGCCCGCTCCGCGCGTGCTCGCCGCCCCCGGCGGCCAGCTCCGCGAACCGCCGCTTGAGGCGGCTGCTCCAGGCTTGCACCGCGCAGGCGCTCATGCCCGTCCGCGCGCAGACCGAGGCGATCGGCTCTTCCTCGATGAGGAGCGCCTCGAGGAGCGAGAGCCCGAGGGGGCTGAGCTCCGCCCGGAGCAGGCCGAGGGGGCGCTCCAGCGCGTCGCGGGCGAGCACCCGGGCCTCCGGATCGTCGTCGGACTTGGCGCCCTCCTCCGGCGCGTCGTCGAGCGGCAGCGCCGCGTCGTCGAGCTGCCGCTTCCGGCGGCGGAAGGCCGCCGCCACCCGCTGGTCGGCGATGAGGCCGACCCAGTTGGCGAGGCTCAATCCGCGGGCCGGATCCCAGGCGCGGAGCGCCCGGCTGTCGTCGCGGAACAGCTCGACGAACACATCCTGTACGAGGTCGTCCATGCGGTCGTCCGCGCCGCCGGCGAACCGCGCGCGGCGCCGGTGCAGCGCCCGGCCGACCCGCGCGTGAATCACCGGCGTGAGCGCGGCGATCACGGATCGGAGGGACCGAATCTCTCCGCCGAGCGCGGAGTTGAGGGCGGATGTCGTCATGTTGGCTTCGGGCAAGCGGATCTCCTCGGGCTGCCAGCAGGGAGCGTCCTCTCTCGTCTCGCCGTGCATCTGCCGTCCTCGCCCGCGTCCGCGGGTGTGCGCGCACGGAACACAGAAGGCGGCAGAAGAAAGATGCGAGGCGGACGCGGCGGACGTGATCCGCGCGGCGCCCCGCTCCGTCCTCTGGTGTTCGAGAATCCTGCGAGACGCTCGGGCCTTGTCGTCCTAGCAGCCTGTGTGCCTGAGCCGGCGCCCCGGGTGCAGCGCGCTCCAGCGAGCGTGACGCGTCCCCCTGGCGGGCTCGTGCAACTCTTGCACGACCGGGCTAGGTAACTCTTACGTGATCCCGGTAACTCCTGCACCCGGCGGGCGCCCCGCCCGCGAGCGGCGGCAGGGCGACGGCGAGCCGCCCCCTGGTTGCGAAGGCCGAGCTCGGGCTCCCAGGATCCGGCGCGGATCGCGCTCCGGGAGCGTCCGTGCGATTTGTGACGGCTGGCAGGGGCGCAGCGCAACCTGAGGGGGACGAGCTCCCTTCCCATCACCCGCAGAGGACCCATGACTCACTCGTATCGACTTGCTTTCTTCTCGATTCTCGGCTTGCTGGTCGCTTGCAGCTCGACGGATCCCGATGCCACGTCGGGCGCAGGCGCGGCCTCTGAAGGAGCCACCGGCGGCAGCGGCGGAGGCGCGGCCACGGGCGACGCCGCGACGGGCGGGGCCGGTACCGGCGACGCCGGCACGGGCGGTGCCGGCACGGGCGGTGCCGGCGCGGGCGGCGCCGGCGCGGGCGGTGCCGGTACGGCGGGAGTCGGGGGCTCCGGCGGGACCGGCGGATCAGCGACGCCGGTGGACGCCGCGGCCATGGTCCCCGACATGGGTATCGGGGCCAACATCGGCAACACGCTGGAGAACACCACCGAGTGGGAGACGGGCTGGGGCCAGCCGCTGATCACGCAGACGTTCATCAACGGCATGGCCAACCACGGCATCAAGACGGTGCGCGTGCCCGTGGCCTGGGACACCTACGCCGCCAACGGCACGATCGACGCCACCAAGATGGCCCGAGTCAAGGAGGTGGTGGGCTGGATCGAGGCCGCCGGAATGTACTCGATCGTGAACATCCACTGGGATGGGGGCTGGATCTACAACGAGGACAACGCCGACAAGTACAAGCTCACCGGCGACGTCAAAACCAAGTTTGCTTCGTACTGGACCCAGATCGCCACGGCCTTCAGCGACGTCGGTCATAAGCTGATCCTCGAGGGGATGAACGAGGAGGGGAACTACTGGGTCAACGGCGTTCACGACGGCGGGACGCCGGATTACGCCGCCCTGAACGAGATGAACCAGCTCTTCGTCACCACCGTGCGCGAGCAGGGCGGCTACAACGCGAGCCGCGCCCTGCTCATCGCCGGCTTCGTGACGGACATCGACAGGACCTGTGTGGGCGATTTCAAGGTGCCGACCGATCCGGCCGGCACGAAGAGCCTCTTCCTCTCGATCCATTACTATACGCCCTACACCTTCTGCGGCCTCGACACGGTGGAGAGCTGGGGCTCTCCCAAGACGACGTGGGGCACGGAGCCCGAGAAGGCGGAGCTGAAGAGCAAGTTCGACACGCTCGGCGCGTTCAGCACGCAGCGGAGCATTCCGATCATCCTCGGCGAGTTCGGCGTCACGCTGGGCACGAACTACCCCCGTGAGCCGGCGTCACGGACGCTGTGGATGCGGTCGGTGGTGGAGGCGGCGAAGTCTCGCGGCGTCGTTCCCGTGCTGTGGGACACGGGGACGGATATCAAGCGCACGGACGGCTCGTTCTCGACGGAGTGGCAAGCCGTCGTGAGCGCCGCCAACCAGTAGTCGGCGCCGCTGGCGCTTTGGCGGCGCGGAGGGCGCGGCGCGCCCCCCGGCCGTCGCTCTGTTCGGCCCTTGCGAAACTGGACGGTGGCGCGAAACCACCGAACATGGCCCGCGTACCTGGGGTGGCTGGACGACATGGAGCGGTCCAGACCACATCAAGGAGAGGGGCATGTCATCGACACGAAACGTCGGGATGGCGAGGGTTTCTGCGTCCGCCGTGCTGTTCTTCGCCGCGGGGGCGTTCGCCGCGTGCGCCGTCCCCGAGGGCGCTGAGCCCTCTGGCGATCATGAGGGCTCGGAGCCCTCCGGCGATCCAGGTGAGCCGCAGGCTGCGGCTGAATCGACGGCCGAGGCCGACAGCGAGCTCAAGGTGAACGACTGCGTGAACCCGCACCCGTTCGCCGGCTGCAACGACGCGTCCGTCCAGAGCTGCGTTTGCGCGGCGGACCCGTACTGCTGTACCACCCAGTGGGACTCGATCTGCGCCGCAGAGGTGACGAGCCTCCATTGCGTACCGCCGTCCGCGGCCGTCATCGGGCGCCTGCAGTGCGCCGCGCCGGACGGCGCGGGGACGGTCACGAGCGCGCTCGCGTTCGTGCCGCTCAGCATTCCTGGCCTCGGGAGCGGCGTGACGGACGCGAACGGCGATTTCAGGATCCCCATCTCGTCGACCGCGAGCGCGAGCGTGCACCTCGACGTGACGTACGACGGCGTCGTGAGCTCGAGCGGCGTGACGACGCCGCTCACGATCATGGACGACCTGCACGCCCCGCGCGGCCAGGGGGTCGACGTCGCGGGCAGCCCGCGCTCGAGCGGCGATCTCGACGTCGACGTGGTCACGCTGAGCGGCGTCGACTGCGAGCTCTGGCGCCTTGGCGTCGATACCCTGCGCGACTTCCACGCTGCCCGCGGGGCCCAGCCGCCCGCGCACGGGCTGCGCATGCTGCGCTGGAGCGCGGTCTACCTGGGCACGCCCTTCACGTTCTACGACTACATCAACATTCGCACGGACTTCCTCACGAGCACCTGGGGGAGCACGGCCGCGGAGCGCCGGAGGGTCATTACCCACGAGTTCGGGCACAGCGTGCGGCACGTCGCCGACGGGGATCTGAACCACTGGAATGGTGACGACGTGGCCTATGTCTATGGTCGCTCTCACGACGGCTCCGAGATCGCCAACCAGGGGTACGCCTTCAACGAGGGCTTCGCGAACTACTGGGAGCAAGCCCGGGTCGGCGCGCGCGGCCGCCTTTGCGGCGGCGGGGCCGCGTGCCCGTCGATCCAGTACCGGGATTGGAACGAGAAGCGCATCGCCAACGCGCTGCTTGATCTCTCCGACGTCGTGGGCGACAGCGCGATGATCCAGGTGCTGGAGGCGAACCCCGGTGCGATCCACAGCCTGGTTGAGTTCCAGGCGCGCCTCCACGTGCAGAACCCCGCCGTCCCGGCCCCCGCCGCGGTGCCGGCCTGCCCACCAGGCTTCAGCGATGACGGCGCGACGTGCTCCTCCACGGTGACGAAACCGAGCTACGGGCGCGGCGTCGGCACGGCGCCGACGCTCTGCGGCGCGGGCCAGCAATACGACGCGGGTCTCTGTTATCCGGCCTGCGCGTCGGGCTACTACGGGGTCGGCCCGGTGTGCTGGCAGAGCTGCCCGTCCGGGTATTCGGACGACGGCCTCACGTGCCGGCGCGACGCGCAGATCATCAACGCCAACAACTCCGCGTGCCCCTGGTATGACGCCTGCGGCCTGACCTTCGCCAAGGGCTGCTCCACGTGCCCGCCGGGGTATACCAACGACGGCTGCACGTGCCGTATCAACGCGCACATCTTCGGAAAGAGCTCTTACGGACGCGGTGCCGGCTCTGTGCCGACGAGCTGCGGCGCGGGCCAGCAGGTCGACGCGGGTCTCTGCTATCCGGCCTGCGCCTCCGGCTATAGCGGCGCGGGCCCCGTGTGCTGGGGGAGCTGCCCGGTCGGCTACGTCGACTTCGGCGCGACGTGCACGAAGGTCATCTCGAAGTGATCGACGGGCCGTCTGCCTCCTCGAAGAGAGCGGGAGAGCGCTGAGGCCTCCACGTCGCCGTCGCATCGGGGCATCGGAGCCGCGCCCGGCGGCGGCGTCACCGCCTGCGCTTCGCCAGGCCGTAACGGTTCATCTTGAGCACGAAGGTCCGCAGCGGCATGTGGAGCGCCTCCGCGGCCCTCGTCTGCACCCCTCCCACCGCGGCGAGCGCCTCGGCGATGCGTGTGCGCTCTAGCTCCCTCATCCCCTCGGCGAGCGGCCGATTCGATTTCTGAAGGGCCGCGAGCCGCAGAAGCAACCCTTGGGCATGGAGGATCACGCGAGCCGCTTCGGGGTTCGAGTTTCTCCGTCTGTGGTGTTGGGCTTCATCCGGGCTGCATCCGTGGTGGTCGCGTGCGCGGATGATGTCGTGTGAGGCGGGGCAAAGACCATCCCCTCGAGGAAAGAAATGTCGCCATCGTATCGATTGATCGCTCGAGCGCTCTGGTGTTCGGTCTTCGGTTTCGCGAGCGCGTGCGGTTCGACGCGCTCGACGGAGACCGGGGTTCCTGACGGTACGGCCACGTCCGGCGGCGCCGGCGGTACCGCTGCGTCTGGTGGCACCGGCGTCACAGTCAGCTCTGGGGGTACCGAGGGAACCGGCGGCGGACCCAGCGCTGGAACGGGCAGCGTCGGCGCTGTTGGCAGCGGCGCGGGTGGCGCTGGCGGCGCGGGTGGCACTGGCGGCGCGGGTGGCGCTGACGGCGCGGGTGGCGCGGGCACGGGTGGCAGCGGCGCAGGGGGGACGAGTACCCCGGATGGTTGTCCCCTCGATCTCGTCGGATGGGCTGCGGTGAATGCCGACGGCGTCAAGACGACCACGGGCGGCGGCAATGCGACCCCGGTGACGGTGACCACGTTCGCTGAGCTGAAGTCGGCCGTTCAAGACAAGAACCCGCGTGTCGTCATCGTCTCCGGAACCATCAAGACGGAGGGTGGCTACGCGCTGGAGATCGCCAGCAACAAGACGATCATGGGCGCCGACAAGGACGCGACCATCTACGGCGGCATCGCCATGAAGAACGTTAGCAACGTCATCGTTCGCAACCTCAATATTCATGGGGTCTGGCCGAATTCAGGGCCGGACGACGCGATCTCTTCCCGCAACTCTCATCATGTGTGGTACGATCACCTGAATGTCTGGGACGGGGGGGATGGCCTCCTGGACATCACCAATGAGTCGAGCTACCAGACGGTGTCCTGGAGCAAGTTCTGGTACACGAACAAGGACCATCCGCACCGCCTGGCCAGCCTGAACGGCTCCGGCGGCGGCGACCATCCCGAGGACCTGGGGAAGCTCAAGATCACCTATCATCACAACTGGTTCGGTGACCTCGTCGATCAGCGGATGCCGCGGGTCATGTACGGTCAGGGGCACATCTTCAACAACTACTATACGTCCAAAGGCAACCTCTACTGCGTCGGCGTGGGGTCGTACGGCGCCGTCCTCGTCGAGAACAACTACTTCAAGGACGTGAAGAGCCCGCACCAGTTCATGTACGCCCTTTATTCGCACATCACCGCCAACGGCAATGTCTATGACAACACGACGGGGAGCAAAGATACCGGGCTCGGAGGGGAGAGCGGCGATAGCGTCACCCCCTTCACGGATCCGCCCTACGACTACACGCTGGACCCGGCCAAGGACGTGCCCGACCTCGTGACCCGCTGCGTGGGGCCCCAGTAGGCGTGCCAGTCCGGGTTACGGGTACTTCCGCTTCAGGCTCGTCCATGGCCTCGGTCTCGCCGGTGCGCTTCGGGTGGCGGCGTCACCGCCTGCGCTTCGCCAGGCCATAACGGTTCATCTTCAGCACGAAGGTCCGCAGCGGCATGTGGAGCGCCTCGGCCGCCCTCGTCTGCACCCCGCCCACCGCGGCGAGCGCCTCGGCGATGCGCGTGCGCTCGAGCTCCCGCACCTCCTCCGCGAGCGGCCGGAACGCCCGCCCAGGGCCCCTCGCGGAGGGCGCCGCGCGGGAGGCCGGTGCCACCGAGGGCGGGATGCCCTCGGGGCGCGGCGGCCCCGCCGCGAGCGCGGAGGGCAGGTGCCCGCGCTCGACGATGCGCGCGGTGACCGTCGCGGCGATGTAATCGATGACGTTCTTCAGCTCACGCACGTTGCCTGGCCACGCATAGGCCGTGAAGAGCTCCGTCGCCTCCGCCGACAGGACCATCTCCTCGCGCCCCCCGCGCGCGCACGCGTCGGCCAGGAACGCCCTCGAGAGCGCGAGGATCTCGCGCGGGCGCTCCCGGAGAGGGGGCAAGATCACCGTGGCCGCGCCGAGGCGATAATAGAGATCTTGCCGGAAGCGGCCCGCCTTGACCTCCCCCTGAAGATCCTTGTGTGTCGCGGCGACGACGCGGATGTCGACCTCGCGCTCACGCACGTCGCCCAGCCGGAGGATCCGCCGGGTCTCGATCGCGCGCAGGATCTTCGCCTGGGCGCTCGCCGAGAGATCGCCGATCTCGTCGAGGAAGACGGTCCCCCCGCTCCCGTGCTCCAGGAGGCCCGGCTTCGGGCCCGCCGCGCCGGAGAACGCGCCGCGCTCGTAGCCAAAGAGCTCGCTCTCGACCAGGCTCTCGGGCATCGCGGCGCAGTTGAGCGTCACGAGCGGCCGCCTCGCGCGCGGAGACCACTCGTGCAGCGCGCGGGCCGCGCTCTCCTTTCCGGAGCCCGTCTCGCCGGTCACCAGCACCGGCAGGTCCGTCGCCGCCAGGCGCCGGATCAGATCGAACACGCGCACCATGGCCGCGTCGGCGAGCACCGTGCGCTGCCCGCCGATCTCCAGCGTGGTCACCGCCTCCGCCGCGGTCGCCGGTTGCCCGGGGCGCGCGACCTCCGCGGCGGCCCGGGCCGACGCGACGAGCGTGTCCGCGTCGCAGCCGTCCGCCGGCGCCGTCGCCACGCCGACCTTCGGCGCCGCGGCGACGGCGTTCACGGCGTCGATGAGCCGCTGCACGGCGTGGACCGCCGCAGCCGCGTCCGCCTCAGGCAAGAGCACGAGGAGCCGATCGTCGGCCTCGAAGCCCGCGAAATCGGTCACCGCGAGCTCCCGCTCCAGCGCGCCGGCCACGACCTCGCGGGCCGAGGCCGCCTCGATCTGGACGGCGATCACCGTCGCCGGCCGATCGTGGCGCAGCGCCCTGTCGATCTCCCCCTCGATCCTCCGCCGCAGCTCCGCGATCTCGAGGACCTGCCGGCTCTTCGCGGGGCGCGCGCACCGCATCACCACGACGGTCTCGCCGATCGACACCACGTCGCCCGAGCCGAGCGGCCTCGCGCCGTCGACGCGGACGCCGTTGAGCAGGGTGCCGTTCCGGCTGCCGAGATCCACGAGCTGCGCGCGCCCGTCGAGCAGCACGATCTTCGCGTGCTCTCGCGACGCCGAGGTGTTGCGGAGGCGCACGTCGGCCCGGGGCCCGCGGCCCAGGAGCACCACGCCGCTCCGCGGCAGGCGGAGCACCGAGGAGGAGCTCCCCTGCACAACGAGCAGGTACGAGCCGCCCTCGTCGGCCCCGCGCGGCGCCTCGTCTGTTCGGGTCGGGCCGCCGGACGCCGTTGCCTCGCTCATTCTCCCGCGGCCGACTCTCTCATCACGGCGCCAGGGCGCGCAAGGCTCCAGGTCGGGGCGGAATCCGGCGCGGAATCCGGCGCAGAATCGCGCGCACCGCGTGGTAGGCTCGCCGCCCGCGAGCCGGGCACTGCAGAGCGATTCAATGCAGCGGACGCCCCCCAGCAATGCGCGATTCTCGATCGGCCGCCGCCTCGGCGAGGGCGCGTTCGGGGCCGTCTACGAGGCGCAGGATCGCGAGCGAGGGGCGCGCGTCGCATTGAAATCGCTCCACCGCCTCGACCCGGTCGCGCTCTACCGGTTCAAGCGCGAGTTCCGCGCCCTGTCCGAGGTCGTCCACCCGAACCTGGTCGCGCTCCACGAGCTGTTCTCCGAGGGCGATCAGTGGTTTTTCACGATGGACCTCATCGAGGGCATCGATTTCCTCTCCTCCGTGCGCGGCCCCGCGGCACGAGGCGCCTCGGCGCCCAGCTCCACCGCGCCCAGCCTCGTCCAGGACGACCCGGACGCGACGGCGCCAGACCCCTCGGCGATGCGGCGCTATCCGGCCGCCGGCGACGCCGGGCGCGACCCGGCCGCCGCTCCGCCGCCGCGCTGGGGGCCGCTGCGGGGGGCGCTCCTCCAGCTCGCGCAGGGCCTCGCCGCGCTCCACGCGGCCGGCAAGCTCCATCGCGACCTGAAGCCGTCGAACGTCCTGGTGACGCGCGAGGGGCGCGTCGTCATCCTCGATTTCGGCCTGGTGGCGGAGCTCTCGAGCGGCTCCATCGACCAGAGCGGCAGCCATATCGCGGGGACGCCGGCGTACATGGCGCCGGAGCAGGCGAAGGCCGGCTCCCTGACGGCCGCCTGCGACTGGTACGCGGTGGGCGTCATGCTCCACGAGGCGCTCACCGGGCGCCGGCCTTTCGAGGGAGGGGCGCTCGACGTCATCCTGCGAAAGCAGGTGGAAGAGCCGCCTCCTCCGAGCGCCCTCGCGCCGGGCATCCCGGAGGACCTCGACGCCCTCTGCGCGGAGCTCCTGCGCCGCGCCCCTGACGAGCGGCCCCCGGCGCCCGAGGTGCTCCGGCGGCTGCTGCCTCCGAGCGGGGACGCCCGCGGTAGCGCCGGTCCGCCGCCGCTCGCCGAGGCGCGCTCCGGAGCGCCAGCCGGGAGCGGCGCGCCGTTCGTCGGGCGGCAGCGGCACATCGACGCGCTGCGCGGGGCGTTCGAGCAGGCGAGGGGAGGGCGGGCGACCACCCTGCACATCCACGGCGCGTCGGGCACGGGCAAGACAGCGCTCGTCCGGCGCTTCCTCGACGAGCTCGCGCGCGTGGATCAGCCGGTGATCCTCGAAGGGCGGTGCTACGAGCGGGAATCCGTCCCCTACAAGGCCGTCGATAGCCTGATCGACGCGCTCAGCCGCCACCTCTCGCGCCTCCCCAGGCTGGAGGCCGCCGAGCTCATGCCGCGCGACGTCCACGCGGTCGTGCGCCTCTTCCCTGTGCTCGGGCAGGTCGACGCGATCGCCCGGGCGCCGCGGCGCGAGATCGAGCCCCCGGACGCCCGGGAGCTCCGCCGGCGCGGGTTCGCCGCGCTCCGCGAGATCCTCGCGCGGATCGCGGATCGACGGCCGCTCGTCCTGTTCATCGACGACCTCCAGTGGGGGGACGCGGACAGCGCCGCGCTCCTCACCGACGTCCTCCGCGAGCCCGACGCGCCAGCGCTCCTGCTGCTCCTCTGCTACCGGAGCGAGGACGCCGAGCGGAGCGAGCTCCTCGCGCGGCTGCTCCCGCCAGCCCCGGGCGACGCGGACGAGGGCGACGTGCGCTCCCTCGCCGTCGGCGCGCTCACGCCCGAGGAGGGGCGCGCCCTCGCGCTGGCCTTCCTCGGCGGCGGTGACCGGGCCGTCGCGCAGGCCGACGCGATCGCGGCGGAGGCGGCCGGGAGCCCGTTCTTCGTGATCGAGCTCTCGCGCGACGTGCAGGGCCAGGCCGCGCCGGAGTCGTCGCGCGGCGCAGACGACGGCGGCGTCCGGCTGGGATCGGTCCTCGCGAACCGCCTCCTGCGCCTGCCCGCGGACGCGAGGCGCCTGCTCGAGGTGATCGCCGTGTCGGGCAAGCCGCTCGACCGCCGCGCCGCCCGGCAGGCCGCGGAGCTCACCCCCGAGCAGGAGCTGGCGGCGCTCGCGGCGCTCCGGGCCGGCAACATCGTGCGCACGCGGGGGCAGCACGACGAGCAGGAGCTCGAGGCGTTCCACGACCGCATCCGCGAGGCGGCCCTCGCGCAGCTCGGCGCGGCGGAGCTCGCCGAGGTCCACCTGCGGCTCGCCGCCGTCCTGGAGGCCTCGGGGCGGGCCGACGCGGACGTGCTCGCCGTGCACTTCCGGCGCGCCGGGCGCGCCGGCGAGGCGGCCCGTTACGCGGTCCTGGCGGGCGATCGCGCCGCCGAGGCGCTCGCCTTCGATCGCGCCGCGGAGCACTTCGTCGCCGCGCTCGAGGCGGCGCCGGCAGGCGAGGGGGAGGCGCGCGCGCTGCGGGTCAAGCTCGCGCACGCCCTGCGCAACGCCGGCCGCGGCGCGGAGGCGGCCCGGGCGTACGCCGCCGCGGCCGAGGGCGCGCCGCCGCGGGAGAGCCTCGATCTGCGGCGGTGCGCCGCCGAGCAGCTCCTCGTGAGCGGTCACATCGAGGAGGGCAGGCGCGTGCTCCGGGGCGTCCTTGCCGCCGTCGGGATGCGGCTCGTCGAGCGCCGGTGGGCGGTGCTGCTCTCGCTCCTGTTCTTTCGCCTGCTCCTCCGCGTGCGCGGCTTCCGCTTCCGGGAGCGCGACGCCCGCGATCTGCCGGCCGAGACGCTGACCCGCCTCGACATCTGCTGGTCGGCCTCGGTCGGGCTCGCCATGGCCGATGTCCTCCAGGGCGCCGAGTTCCAGGCGAGGCACCTCCTCCTCGCGCTCCGCGCGGGCGAGCCCTACCGCCTTGCCCGCGCCATCGCGACCGAGATCGCGCACCTCGGCACGGACCACGTCGTGGGGCGCCGCAAGGCGCACCGCCTCTACGGCACGGCGGCGGCGCTCGCGGAGAAGGTCGGGGACCCGTACCTCATCGCCTTCAACAAGGGCATGCTCGGCGTCGTCGAGAGCGTCTCCGGGCGCTGGGCCGAGGGCCTCGAGCTCTGCCGCGAGGCCGAGGACCTCCTGCGCGCGCGGTGCGCGGGCGTCGCGTGGGAGCTCGGCACGACCAGCCGGTTCATGATGGTGGCCCACTACCATCGCGGCGAGCTCGACGCGCTGGCCCGCCTCGCGGCGCCGCGCTGCGCCGACGCGGACGCGCGCGGCGACCTCTACGCGGCCAGCTTCTTCCGGGTGGGGCTCACGTACATCGTGCCGCTCGCCGCGGATCGGCCGGACGCCGCGCGCGACGAGGTGCTGGGCGCCATGGCGCGCTGGCCGCGCCGCTCGTTCGATCACCTCGACTGCCTGGAGACCCTGGCGCTCGGGCGCATCGATCTCTACGCCGGCGCGCCGCTCGCGGCGCTGCGGAGGATCCAGGACCGCTGGCGCAAGATCGCCTGGTCGTTCCTGCCGAGGTTCCAGTACTACCGCGTCTTGATCCATCACCTGCGCGCGTCCGCGGCGCTGGAGGCCGCAGCGCGCGACGGTGTCGGCGACGCGCGGCTCGGCCGGGCCCTCCTCCGCCGCGCGGCGCGCGACGCCCGGCGGCTATCGCGCGAGGGCGCGCCGTGGGTCGCTCCGATGGCGATGTCCCTGCGCGCCGCCATCGCGGCGCAGCGGGGTCAGGCCGCCTCGGCCCTGTCGCTCCTCGCGGCGGCCGCGGCCGCGTTCGACGAGCGCGGGATGGCCCTCTTCGCCGCCTGCGCGCGCCGCCGCCGCGGCCAGCTCCTCGGCGGGGACGAGGGCCGCTCCCTGGTCCAGGCCGCGGACGCCTGGATGGCGGGCCAGGGCGTCAGGAACCCCGCGCGCATGGCGGCGATCTTCGCGCCGGGGTTCCGGTGAGGTCGATCTCCACGGTGTGCACAGCGGCCATCGCCGGGGAGGTCCGGAGCGCCGAGAGCAGCGGGCTCGCTCCGGCGTCCTCGGGGCGGTAGGCGACGATCAGCAGGAGCGCGGCCGGGTCCGGCGGGGCCATGATCTCCGCGAGCAGCGTCGCGCTCTCCGCGTCGCCCCAGTGGGCGTCGTCGATGAACACGACAACGGCGCGCCGGTCGGAGATCCGCCCGAGCAGATCGCGCAGCGCGGCCGACGCGCGCGCCCGGAGCCGCTCCTCGCCCTCTTCCGCTGCGCTCCGCGGCGCCGCGCGCATGGCCGGGACGCGAGCGAGCACGGGAAAGACGCGGGCGAGCGCGGCGGCGCCCCGGGGCATGAGCGCGGCGGCCTCCCCCGGCGGGGTCCGCACGAGGTGGCGGCTGAGCGCGTCGATCGCGCCGTCGAGCGCCCTGAACGGCACCTGCTCGCGCTCGTGGCACCTGCCCTCGAGCACGAGCGCGTCCTCGGCCTCGCCGTCGAGGAACGCGCGCACGAGCGCCCCCCGGTCCGCCCCGGCGGCGCCCTGGACGAGGGCCAGCCCCGGACGCCCCTCCCGCACCCGCGCGAGCGCGCCGGCGAGCGCCTCGAGCTCCCGCGGCCGCGTCGCCCGCGCCTCCACCGCCGCGCGCGTTGCGCCGCGGCCGCCGTGACCGACCGGCGCCGCCGG
Source organism: Sorangium sp. So ce726 (assembly GCF_051521405.1). Taxonomy (NCBI): domain Bacteria; kingdom Pseudomonadati; phylum Myxococcota; order Polyangiales; family Polyangiaceae; genus Sorangium; species Sorangium sp. So ce726. The sequence continues at coordinate 1,278,895 of NZ_CP150349.1, forward strand.
GACGGGTGGCGCCGCCGCGAGATCACCCGCCGCGCCGAGCCGCCGCACCACCTCCTCGCCGGAGGGGCGCCGCTCCGGCGCCGCGCACAGGAGATCGGCGGCCAGGTCGGCCAGGTCGTCCGGCGCCCACGGCGCGACGTCGCGGAGCCGGGGCGGCTCGGATCGCTGCTTCTCCGCGAGGACCTCGATCGACGTCCCCGTGAAGGGCGGCCTCCCCGCCAGCGCCTCGAAGAGCATCACGCCGAGCGCGTACCAGTCGGCGCTCGGCGCCACCGCGCTCGCGCCCACCTGCTCCGGCGCCATGTAGCGCGGCGTCCCGATGAGCTGCTCGGCGTCGGTCGCGCTCTGCCCGCTGCCGCTGGTCGAGAGGCGCGAGGCGATGCCGAAATCGAGCACGACGGCGCGCCCCTCGGCCGTGACGAGCACGTTGGAGGGCTTCACGTCCCGGTGGACGAGCCGCGCCGCGTGGACCGCCTGGAGCGCCCGCGCGACCTGGACGAGCGAGGACCGCACCCGCGCGACGTCGGCGCGCGCCTCCGCGCAGGCGGCGCGGGCAGGAGAGGGGGCAGGCGGGCGCTCGACCTGCTCCTCCAGCGTGGCGTCGAGATCGATCCCCTCGTCCGGGGACGCGGTGCTGGTCAGGCTCGGCCACGAGGCGGCGCCGCCCGCGGATCCCTGCCCGCGCACGTGCGTGAGCCAGTCGACCCCGCGCACGAGCTCCATGGTGAAGAACCACTCGTCCCCGCTGCCGATGAGCTCGTGGAGCCGGACGAGGTTGTCGTGCGTGACGTCCGCGAGCGCCCGGAACTCCCGCTTGAAGCGGTACAGCGCCGAGGCGCCCATGCGCGCGAGCGCCTTCAGGGCGACCCGCTCGCCGCGCTCGCGATCGATCGCCTCGTACACGATCCCGAAGCCACCTGCCCCGAGCCGCCGGACGATCTGAAAGCGCTCGGGGACATGCCGCATGGACGGGCCGCGTGAGGTGAGGTTCCTTATCGGATCGTACCAGGCCGCGGCGCGGGGCGGCCACGCCGAACCGTGAACCGTGACGACCGGGCCGGGCGGTACGCGGGCGGTACGCGGTACGCGGTACGCGGTACGCGGTACAAGACGACCGGCGGCTCCTCGCCGGCGCTTCAACGGGCTCCTCGACGCTGATTGACAATGCCCCGGCGGCTCCCGCATCCTGGCCACCCGCGACCCCCGAGGCTTTGAGCCGCAGGAGATGCCATGAGCACCGTCCTCCACCGTCTGGAACAGTGGGCTAACGAATCTCCTGATGCGCCGGCCCAGCGCTTCAAATCTCAAGGCGAGTGGAAGACGCTGACCGCGCGCGAGTACCGTGACCGGGTTCACCACCTCGCGCTGTTCCTCGAGTCCAAGGGCTTCGACGCGAGCCAGGTCGGTGCGATCCTCTCGTACAACTGCCCGCAGTGGGTCCACGTCGACCTGGCGGCGTTGCTCGTCGGGGGCAAGTCGGCGGGCCTCTACCCGAACTCCACCGCGAAAGACATCCAGTACATCCTGAACCACACCGAGGCGACGCTGCTCTCGGTGCAAAACAAGGAGTACTTTCAGAAGATCTCCGGAGAGAAGGGCGAGTATTCCGTCCCTGACAGCGTGAAATGGATCCTCGTCTTCGATGGTGACACATCGATCTCTCCCAACGCGATCTCGTATGAACAGGCCCTGGCCGACGGCCGCGCGCTCGCGGGGCAGCCGGGCGCGAAGACGTTCGCCGACTACCTGGCGAAGATCGACCCCAGGGCCGGCGCGTTCCTGATCTACACCTCGGGCACGACGGGCAACCCCAAGGGGGCCATGCTCTCGCACGACAACCTGGCTTACACGGCCGACATGGCCGTGAAGTACTGGAACCTGCCGTTCGCGCGCGGCACGATGTTCTCGTTCCTCCCGCTCTGTCACATCGCCGAGAAGCTGCAGTGTGTCGGGGCCGGTCTCACCCAGCGCTACACCGTCAACTTCTGCTCGAAGTTCGAGAACGTCTCGAGCGAGCTCCCCGAGGTGCAGCCCACGCTGCTGCTCTGCGTGCCGCGGCTCTGGGAGAAGATGATGGAAGGCGTGATGGCGAAGGTGCGCGGCGGCAAGGGCGCCAAGAAGAAGCTGGCCGAGTGGGCGCTCGCCGTGGGCGCCCGCGTGGCCCAGGCGAAGTACGCGCAGCGCGCGCCGAGCGCGCTCGACGCCTTGCAGCTCGCGCTCGCCGACAAGCTGGTGCTGGGCAAGGTGCGCGCGGCGCTCGGCCTGGGCAAGGCCGAGGTGCTCGCCTCGGGCGCGGCGGCGCTCGCGCCGCACATCTCGACGTGGTTCCGCGCGCTGGGCCTCGAGATCCTCGAGGACTTCGGCCAGACCGAGTCGACCGGCGTCATCTGTATGACCGAGCCGGGCATCGAGAGCGCGGGCACCGTGGGCAAGCCCGTGCCGGGCGTCGAGTTCAAGCTCGCCGAGGACGGCGAGATCCTGACGCGCGGCCGGCACGTGTTCGTGGGCTATTACAAGGACAAGGCGGCGACGGAGGCCACGCTCGACGACGGCTGGCTGCACACCGGCGATCTCGGCGAGTGGAACGACCGCGGGCAGCTCAAGATCCGGGGCCGCAAGAAGGAGATCCTCAAGACCTCGGGCGGCAAGATGATCGCGCCGCTCCCGATCGAGGAGAGGCTCAAGGCGGCGGAGATCATCAGCCAGGTGTGCATGGTGGGCGACGGCCGCAAGTACCTCTCGGCGCTGATCACGTTGACCGAGGGCAAGCTCGCCGAGCTGAAGGAGCGAGGCTCCCTGAGCAGCGACGTCGCGATCACGAGCGCCGAGGTGGTCGGCCAGGTGAAGGCGCACGTCGACGCCCTGAACGCGGAGCTCGCCAGCTTCGAGCAGATCAAGCGGTTCACGGTGCTCGGCCGCGAGTTCTCGGTGCAGGACGGCGAGATGACGCCGACGCTCAAGATGAAGCGCAACGTGATCGAGCAGCGCTTCCGCGGGACCATCGACGAGATGTATCCCGCCGAGTGAGCGGGGCTGCGGGCCCTCCGGGCGCGGGCGGTCGGTCGGCGAACGCGCCGCGGCGCTCGCCCGGCCCTGGGAGAGGCGCCCCCGTGGCGCGTTCGTCGGCCGCCCGCTCGATCAGAGAATGTCGGGCTGTTGCTCATCTCCTCAGGTGATGCGCGCGGCCCCTTCATGTGGGAGGGAAAAGCCATGAGTTCACCGAGAAGCCATCTCGTCCTCGTGCCGGGTTTTGCGGGCTTCGATATCCTGGGTTCGATCGTCTATTACAGCGGTGTCACGGAGATCCTCCGAAACACCGATACAGGGCCGTATCAAGGCCCCCTCTCGGTGCATTGCTTCCCTAACCTGCCCACGGCGAGCGTGGACACCCGCGCGCACGCGCTCCTCCGCTGGCTCGCGGATCGGTTCAGGCAGGGGGTGTTCTACGGGAGCGCGGGCCGCGGCCATCGGGACTGCGTCCACCTCGTGGGCCACTCGACCGGCGGCCGCGACATCAAGACGCTGATGCTCCTGCTCCTGGCCGAGACCGAGCAGAAAGGGTCGGTCTACGGCGTCCCGGTGGAGCGCATCCTCGAGAGCATCTGCTCGATCCAGTTCCTCTCGACGCCGCACCGCGGGACGAACCTCGCCCACGTGCTCCACCGGAGGCAGCCCCTGCTCACAAGCCTGGCCAAGGCCCTCCACTGGTGGCTCCGCCTGGCTGGCCCGAAGGACGCGAGCTCCGCGGCCCGCCGCGCGAAGACGCTCCTGCAGGCGTTCGGCCAATCGGACGGCATCGTCCGCGCCGCCCTCGACACGATCGAGCACTTCCACGCGATGCCGTGCGACGACCTCGCCAGGGCCGAGGCGCGCGGCGAGTACTTCAACGTGCTCCGCTGGCTGCTTCACGTCGCCGAGGACACCGAGGCCTTCGAGGATCTCGATCCCCTGCCGCTGTCAGGCAAGCGGTCGCGCGAGGAGCGCTGGTCCAAGCATGGCCTGTCCGCGCGCGGCCCCGGCGCCTGGCCGCGCGAGCTCGCGGCCTCCATCAAGAGCGCGAAGCGGACCAGGAGAGCCAGCCTCCTCGGGGCGGAGCTCGAGGAGGAGCTGAGCGCGTACTACGAGCAGCGGGGCATCGCGCTCCGATCGATCGTCACCCGGGCGAAGCGCGATCCCGGCGGCGCGTTCCTGGGCGCCTTCGGCATCTTTCACGGCATCACAGGCAACATCAAGGAGCCGAAGGTGGTCGAGGCCCTCGGGCCGTCCTGCTTTGTGCCACGGTTCGACAACCCGACCCGGACCGAGTCGCTCACGCCGGAGATGAACGACGGGATCGTCAACTGCGTATCGATGGTCTATCCGGACACGAAGCGCAGCTTCCTGGTCGACGCCGACCACGCCGACGTGATGGGCCACTATCGGTTCATCGCCCCGGAGGACGGCGACGGAGCGGACCCGAAATACGGCGGATACGACCTGTTCCAGTCCCGGACCACCTTCGATCAGGCCGAGTTCGACGGGCTATGGACCAGCATCGGGCAGTTCGCCATGAACAGCGACAGGTGCGCCGCCATGGCGCGCCGCAGCCCGGCCGTCTCCCCCGTGGAGGCGCCGGCGGTGCCGCTGGCCTCGGCGCCTGCGGTGTCGCCGGCTTCTGCGCCTGCGGTGACCCATTTCCGCGCCGAGCCGTCGGACCCGGAGGGCGGCGCGTAGGCGCCGCCCGTCGCCGGGGGGCGCCCAGGCCACCTTCGTGAATCAGGCCTTCGTGAGGTACGCTTCGAGCTCGTCGGCGCCGCCGATGTGCTTGCCGTCGATGAAGACCTGCGGGGTCGTGCCCTTGCCGCTCACCGCGCGCAGGCGGCGCGGCGAGGCCGCCACCTCCTCGTAAGCGATCTTCCGCGCGTCGAGGAGCCGCTTCGCCTTGGTGCAGTAGCCACACCCCGGCTTCGTGAACAGCAGCACGTCGTGCGGCGCCTTCGACGATGGATCCAGGTACTTCAGCATCGTATCCGCGTCCGACACATCGAAGGGATCACCCGCCACCTCGGGTTCGATGAACATCTTCTTGATCACGCCGTCGTCGACCAGCATCGAATAGCGCCACGAGCGCTTGCCGAAGCCGAGGTTCGCCTTGTCGACGAGCATGCCCATCTTCTCGGAGAACTCCCCGTTCCCGTCGGGCAGGAACAGGACCTTGTCCGCCTGCTGCGCCTTGCACCACTCATCCATCACGAACGCGTCGTTCACGGACACACACGCGATCGTGTCCACCCCGCGCCGCTTGAACTCCTCCGCGAGCTCGTTGTAGCGCGGCACGTGGCTGCTCGAGCAGGTCGGCGTGAAGGCGCCCGGCAGCGCGAACACCACCACCTTCTTGCCAGCGAACACGTCCTTGGTGGTCACGTCCTTCCATTGACCGTCGACACGGGTGCGAAACGTGACATCCGGAACGCGCTGCCCTTCGAGGCTCTTCAGCATGACTGTCGTGCTCCTTGAGTGCTGTTCTCGTCGCCATCGGCGATGGCAACCTTGTCCAACGCCGCGCGGCGCTCCACGCGGCGCTCTCGGGCCGGCGAGAACTTAGTCCCGAGCCTCGACGCCGGCCAGCGCGACGGCGAGCCCGACCGACGGCCGCGCCGCGATGGCGAGCCCGACAGGCGGCCGCGCCGCGATGGCCGCTCGCCCGGGCGACGGCGGCCGCATTCGAGGAGGCGCCTCACTTGGCAGCCTCAGCGCTGCCGCGGAGGGCGAGGCGTCAGCCGCTTCGCGCCAGATCCACCGCGCGCCAGAGGTACCAGCTCGCCACCGTGCGGTACGGCTTCCACCGCGCGCCGCGCTTCTCGAGGTCCGCGCGCGCCGGCGGCTCGGGTCGCTTGAACGCGATCGCGAACCCTTTGCGGATGCCGTAGTCGTCCACGGGCAGCACGTCCGGGCGGCCGAGGCGGAACATGAGGAGCATCTCCACCGTCCACCGGCCGATGCCGCGCACCCGCGTGAGGCGCTCGATGATCGCCTCGTCCTCCATGCCGTGGACCTCGGCGAGCGTGGGGAGCTCGCCGTCCTCCGTCTTCTGCGCGAGATCGCGCAGCGCGAGGAGCTTCGCCTGCGAGAGGCCGGCGCCGCGGAGCTTCTCGTCGGAGGCGCGCAGGACCTGCGCGGGCGTGGGGCCCTCGTGCGCTCGCGGGAAGAGCGCGCGCACGCGCGCGAAGATGGTCGCGGCGGCCTTCCCGGTGAGCTGCTGGTAGACGATCGACTCCGCGAGCGCGAGGAAGAGGCTCGACGTCCTGTCGATCCGCATGGCGAACGGCCCGACCGCGTCGATGACGCGCGCGAGCGCCGCGTCGGACGTGCGCAGGAGCTCGACGGCGGCGCCCGGATCGAAGCCGAAGTCGCCGCCGGGCGCGGCCTTCGGGGCGCCGCGCGCCTGGCCGCTCTCGATCGCGAGGAGGCGGAGCTTCGTCGTGACGCCGCCGTTCGCGGAGAAGCCGCCGGCCTTGCCGCCGGCCGCGAGCACGCGGTGGCACGGGACGATGATCGCGAACGGGTTTCGCCCGAGCGCCTGCCCCACGGCGCGCGCCGAGCCGACCGCCCCGAGGCGCGCCGCGACCTCGCCGTAGGTCAGCGTGGCGCCCGGCGGGATGGTGCGCGCGACCTCGTAGACGCGGCGGTGGAACGGCGGCACCCGATCCATGTCGAGCGCGATGGCGGACAGGTCGCTCGCCTCGCCGCGCAGGAGCGCGACGATCGCGTCGACCGCGCGCTGCACCTCGGGCGGCGGCGCCGCCGCCCGGGCGCCCGGGAGGCGCTGGAGCAGGTGCGCCCGCGTCTCGGGCTCGCGCGCCTCGGGGAGCCGCAAGGCCGCGACGCCGCGCTCGCCCCACGCGATGCCGCAGCGGCCGATCGCCGTGTCGAACAGGAGGAAGCCGTGTGCCGTTGCTGTCATGGGGGTCCTCGCGGGCAGGCAGGCGCCCGCGTCCAGCGGCATCCTAGGAGCGCGCGGCGAGGCGATCTTGGAAGATCTTGCGATCCCCTCTCGCCGCCTTCCGGAAGCCGCGCGGCGAGACGCCGGCCGCGCGGTGGAAGGTGCGGACGAAGTTGGAGAGGTCGCCGAACCCGACGTCGAGCGCGATGTCGGTGATCGACCGGGCGCCGTCGGCGAGGAGGCGCGCCGCGCGGCGCAGGCGGGCGCGGACCAGGTACTGGTGCGGGGTCACGCCGACGACCTTCCCGAAGACCCGCAGGAAGTGGAACGGGCTGAGCCCGACCTCCCGCGCCGCGCCCTCGAGGTCGATCGGCTCGTGCGCGTGCTCGTCCAGCCAGAGCGCCGCCTCGACGGCGCGGCGGCGGTCGCGCGCCCCGGTGTCCGGCGGCGTTCGCTTCCGGCCGGAGGCGACCTCGACGAAGCGGGCGGCGAGGAGCACCCCCACCTCGTCGACGCCGATGTCGCTCCTGCCCTCGGCGGCCGCCTGCGCGAGCTCGCCGAGCACCATCAGCTCGGGCACCGGCGGCAGGCCGCCGGCCCGGAACGCGCCGCCGCCGTCGCCGAGCGCCTCGACCAGCGCCGGCGCGAGCTGGAGCGACAGGCACTCGTCGCCGACGACGTGCTCGTGCGAGCACGTGTACTCGTCGCCGGGGTGGCCGACCAGGAGCGACCCGGCCACGAGCTCGAACGCCTCCCCCCGGACGCGGTAACTGAAGCTGCCCTTGCGCACGTAGGAGACGGAGAAGCCGCGGTGGAGCTCGGCGAACGGCGCGTCCCCAGGTCCGGAGCTGCACCGGTAGTCGACCACCGAGATGGCCTCGCCCCGCACCAGCGTCGTGACCTCCATGGGTCACCGAATGTATCTGCGGCGGCGAGGCCGAGCAACGCGCCCACCGCCCGTCCTGCGCCGCCGCGCGGCGCCGCGCCATGTTCATCGAGGAGCGAGCGTGCCTGTGCGCCGCGCGCACGGCGCTGGCCCGATGAGCGGGCTCAGGCCTGCGGGTCGTCGCGGCGCTTGTGGCCCTGGATGTACGCGATCGGCAGGAACACCGTGCTCATCCGGTCGAGCTCGGCCACCTCGGAGAACCCGGCAGCGCGTCGTCTGGTTCGGCCCGCCGCTCCGGGGCCCGCACGCCCCGCCAACCTCGACAGTCCTGTGGCGTTCCGGCGACGGCCTACCGGGCCGGTGGCGGATAGGGTACCGCTTCCGCATCTCCGTGACGCTCCATGACCTCGGCCTCTGTGCGCTGATCGCTTCGCTCGTGCTGTCCGGATGCAATGCGATCTCGGGCATCGACGATCTGACCTTCCAGGGCGTGGGCGGGAGCGGAGGTGGTGGTGCCGCGCCTGGCGCTGGCGGCGATGGGTCAGGCGGCGATGCGTCGGGCGGCGGTGGCGATGCATCAGGCGGCGGCGATGCGTCGGGCAGCGGCGGCGATGCGTCGGGCAGCGGCGGCAATGCGTCGGGCAGCGGCGGCAATGCGTCGGGCAGCGGCGGCAATGCGTCGGGCGGCGGCAATGCGTCGGGCGGCGGAGGCGGCGAGTGCGACGGGAGTCCGTGCCCGGTGCCGCGAGGCGTCGAGCTCGTGGACCAGACGTTCACCGTGCTGCGCGGCAGTCCCGGTGCGGGTACCCCCGTCATGGACGTGTGCCCGGATGGGCAGGTCACCCTCGGCTATCGAGGGGCCCTGGCGCCGCTGGCGGAGTCGTTCGTCATCGGCAGGATCCAGGCGCAGTGTGGCTATCTGGAGCTCACCGGAGCCGGTCCATATGCGATCACCACGACGCCCGGCGACGTGACTCCGGTGCGGGGCGACTATGGCGACGAGCTGTGGGAGATCATGTGCCCGGAGAACGAGGTGGTCGTGGGCTTCGGCGGCCGGGCTGGCAGCTTCGTGGATTTCTTCTCCATCGGTTGTGCGCCGCTCCTCGTGACGGGGGAGCCCGGCGATCTCCGCGTCGAGTTCGGGCCCCTCTCGTTTCCAGGCGGCGCGGGCGGCGACGGCGGCAAGCCGTTCCCGGACACCGTCTGCGATGGCGCCCAGGTCCCGAACGCCGTTCAGACCGTGATCGCGACCGTCGTCAGCGCCTTCGGCATGGGCTGCGCGACGGCCTCGCTCACGTACTGACGACGTCTTGATCGGACACGTTGAGCGTCACCCCGGTCGGATCGGACGTCGCGACGGCGCTCGGGGCGGCTATCGCGATCTCGGCAGGAGCCAGCCATGCGGGCGGGGCGCCCGGCACCTCGACGCCGACGACGACACGCACCGCCGCGAGCGCTGCTTCATTCGCGATCGGGAAGCTGCGTCGCCAGACCAGCGAGCACGATTGCCGGTCGCCGTCGACGTGCAGCGTGTCCAGCACGAGATCGAGCGGCTGCCCCTCCGTGACGCCGAACGCGGAGAGGCCATGGACGCGCGCGAGGGCGCGCGCCCCGGGGAGCCGCGTCCGCAGCGCTGCGAGCGTCGGGTGAAGCCCCGCGAGCACCAGCCACTCATCGCCGATCAACGCTTCAACGCGCTGATCGGGGGGGGCCGCCTGGAAGTAGCTCCAGTCGAAATCGTCGGGGATCTCGAGGATGGGCCCCTCGAGCGCCTTGTGGGGCGTACGCCCGAGCAGCCGCCTGCGCGACGGCCACACGCTCCCGATCGGCGCGAAGCCCGCCGGCCGGTCGCGCCGCGAGGGATCCAGGACGGCCGGGCGATCGGTGCCGAACGGGTTGTCGGCCATGCCGATGCCCCCGAATGCGCGCTCGTAGGCGAGCGGGATCGCCTTCTCCGCGCCGCCGGGCTCGATCGAGAGCGCCTTGTCGAGGATCGGGCGCTCGCCGGCGAAGAGCGCGAGGCGCACGGAGAAGGGCGCCGCAGGCGGGCCCGGCGGCGCGTGCGCGTGGCCCGTGAAGAACACGTCGATGCGCGCGAGGTAGGGCGCGAGGTCGCTCGTCAACCGGACGCTGCGGCCCGGGTTGTTGTGATGGTGGATGTCGGCATCGATGATCGGCTGCGGCTCGACGGGGATCATCTGCGCGCCGTCGACGAAGGCGAACGTCGCCTTGGCGATCACCGTGAGGTGGAGCCGCCCCCGCGCCCGCCACATCACCCCCGCCGCTGCCGTTCCGGAAGGCGCCGCGATCGCGCTGGGAACGGGCGGGGCCTCGGGCTTCACCGCGCCATGAGAGCACCGGGGCATCGCGAGGGTCAAGCGTCGCCACGCGGCGACACCGGCGCGTCGTCCGGCGCTCGCCCCTCTGCCCGCCGATGAGGTTCGTCGGCCTCGCAGCGCGGGTGACAGCGGTAGAGTCCAGCGACGATCGCAGGATCCGGATCCGGCGAGTCGCCCTATCCATCCATCGGTGTTGAACATCGCGCTCGGCGAACGGCGATATCCCTCCGCGCCGTCGCGGGAGCGCAGGAGCGCCGGACCCTCCTCGCCTGCGGGCGGGGCCTCAGGTGGTGTCCTCGAAGCCGGGGAGCGGCTCGTAGTCTTGAGACGGGTCGTCCTCCTCGCCGGGCTCGGCGCAGACCGGCTCGTCGCCGTCCTCTCCGGTGTCGCCGCTGTCGAGCAGCCCATCGAACGGCCCGGGGAGCGGCTCGTCCTCGTCCGCCTCGAGCAGCGCGTCCATGCCCTCCACCTCGCCTGTCTCCAGGTAACGCTCCCACGCGTCGGGGTGATCCCGGGCGCAGAGCGCCGAGAGCGCGGCGACGCCGAGGCGCACGATCGGCTTCCCATCGGTGCTGCTGCGGGGCCGCGCCCTCAGATCGCGCGGGGCGTACACCGTGAGCTCGAGGGGCGCCACGTCCGCCACGTGGTAGTGGACGTACTCCCGGAGCTCTCCGCCCTTCTGGATGGTCACGCGCTCCCGGTCGAAGGTCCAGCCGAGCGCCCGCACGTGCCGCTCCAGCGCCTCCTCGTCGGCCGGGAACACGTGCAGATCGACGTCGCTGCCGCGGCGGATATGGCCGGTGGAGACCGAGCCGATGAGCCGCGGCGAGAACGGCGCGAGCGCGCGCATGGCCTCCAGCGCCACGACGCGCAGCGCGAACAGCCGGAGCGTCCGCTGGCTCCCCTCGGCGCGCTCGGCGAAGAGGAGCAGCGCCTCGCGGATCTCGCCGTTGGAGGGCAGGTCCGCGGGCCGGTAGCGCGCTCGGCGCCCCTCCACCTGGCCGAGGATCCGCTTTGCGGCCATCCGCTTGGCGGTGAAGTACTGGTCCACGCCCTCCTCGTACATGAGGCGCGCGGCCTCCGCGGCGATGCGGGCCCGCAGCCCGCCAAAGCGCTCGGCGCTCATCGGGTCACCCGCGCCGCGCGCGCTGCCGGTGCCTCTGCCACCTGCGCCTGCGCCGCCGCTTGCGCCGACGCCGCCGCCCGCGCTGGCGCCGCGGCGACCGCCGGCTCGAGGGCCTGCCGCAGCCGGAGCATCGCGCCGCCAACGACCCGGCCGCCCCGCGGCGCCCCGAACAGGCGCTTCTGCACGACCTGCTGCGCCACGCCGAGGCGGCGCGCGATCTCGCCCTGCGACAGGCCGTCGAAGAAGTACGCCTCGACGACCTCCCGCTGCTTCGCCGTCAGCGCGGTCTCGACAGCGTCCCGCACCGCGGCGCAGAGCCGCGCTCGCCCGGGCGGCTCGGCCTCGCCGCCCCAGAGCCGGCGATCGTCGCCCCAGCGGTCGACGTCGTCGCAGAGGACCTCCCGGCGGATCTTGCGCTCAGGCGAGCGGCTCCTTTCGCAGGTCATCGGAGGGGGCGGGCTCGCCGCCGATCGAGAGGAGGGTCCAGTCTGCGCCGTCGAGCAGGAGCTCCACGGCGGCCTCGGGGCGGAGCACGGTCGCCTCGGGCGAGCGGCCGCCGACGTCCCAGCGGCGGAGCCGCGCGAGGTCCGCGAGCGCCTTCGTGCGCCGCAGGCGCCGCCTGGTCGCGCCGGGCGAGCGCAGCAGGTGGAGGTGGTGCCGGACGAGCCAGACGATCCGCGGGCACACGAGCTCCGCGAGCACGTCGGCCCCTTCCTCGGCGTGGTCGGCGCAGGCGAACGCCTTGCCGACGTCGTGGAGCAGGGCCGCGGCCCAGAGCGAGCGATCCGCGGTCTCGCGGCGGGCCAGGTCGAAGACCTGCAGGGAATGGAAGAGCGCGTCGCCCTCGGGGTGCCAGCGCGGATCCTGCGGCACGCGGTCGAGGGCGAGGAGGAGATCGAGGAGGTCCTGGTGCATCGATGGGAGGGCGGTCAGGCCGCCCGCGATCTGCGGGCGAGCGGTGCCCCTTCACCCTGGGGCGCGGTCACACCCACCGGGAGGCCGCGCTCGCCGGGCGAGCGGAAGCATAGCGCGGGCACGCCTGCTCCAGGGGTCAGGGAGTGAACAGGGTGGCCGATCGCCTCTTCGGCGCCGTGGGGAGCGCGGCCGTATCCGCGGTCTGACGTGTGCCCGGGGGCTCCAGGCGGACCAGCCTGAGCACGGTGCCCCCGACGATGATCTGGCCATTTTGCGGGAGCAAGGCGCTCGTGATGCGCTGATCGTCGATCTTGGTCCCGTGCGTGCTTCCCTGGTCGATCACCCGCACCTCATCCGCTCCGACCACGATCGTCGCGTGCTTTCGCGACACCTTCGGATCATCGAGGCGGATGAAGCAGTCGGGCTCTCGCCCTACCCTGAACTCTCCAGGTTGGAGCACGAACCGCCGACCTGCGAGAGGCCCGTTGCACACGAAGAGCTCGTAGGTGATCGCGGCGTTCCCGCCCGACGCCGGGATCGTGGGCCTGAGCGGCGCCTTCGCGATGCGCAGCCGCCCCTCGTACTTCTGCGTCCACATCTGCGGGGTTTGCCGGCCTCCCTCGGCCTTGACGCTCGCTTGCACGTACTCGCAGAGCTCGTGGACATCCACGTACCCGTCTCGGTCCAGATCGGCCGTGCCGGTCGACAGGCCCTCGACGAGGTGGCGCGTGAAGATCGACTGCGAGGGCACCCCCACGGGCTGGTCAGCCTGCCATGCCAGCTGAACCGACGTCGTGGCGGAGATGACGACGCGACCCGAGCCGTCTCCCATGAACGTCCCGGCGATGTCGACGCTGTCCTGCTCGCTCTTGGCGGAGTTCTCGTACGCGCCGCTGTAGCAGCAGTCGAGGATCAGGACGATGCGCTTCGCCGGGCACTGATCGATCTGGCGGCTGATCCAGGCCGCGTCGACCGAGGTCGCGCTGAAGAGCTCTTTCTCTGTGTCGCGCGTGGCGAGGTGGAGGTGACCCCAGTCGTCCTTCAGGCCATGACCGGAGTAGTAGAGGACGAGCAGATCCTCCGGATGGCGACGATGGAAGAGCGCGCCGATGGCCTTCCGGACTTCGAGCTGGCTGCCATCGACGCAGAGCTGAACGCGAAAGTCGCCGATGTCCGGGTTTTCCAGCGTATCGGCGAGCTTCGATGCGTCGAGGGCGGGCGCCTGAAGCGAGCGCAACCTGCCGTCCGCATACATTCCGTTCGCGATGATGAGCGCGATGCGGTCCCGTCCGCCCAGCACAGGATCTCTGTCCAAGGCTGTCATTTGATTGCGCTGATGCGGCGTACGAGGTCGAGCACTTCCTTCTCCCCGAGCGGCTTGTCCGAGGTGAACTCGACCTCCAGACCGTTCTTCCCCCGGATGCGAATGCGCCGCTTCGGCGCGCGGACGACCCACTCATTGACGAGCTGAATCACCTGGGGAAGCACCGCGGGGAGCGCGGCGAGCGCGATCGCGCCGACGGTGAAGGCGTCTCCCTTCGCGTCCTTGGGGAGGCGCCCCTCGACGACGCGGGAGGGCGTCGCGCCTGCGGTGCCGATGTCGCGCATCAAGCTCTCGAGCATCGCGTCCAGCTGGTCGGCCTCGACCTCGGCGTCGTGAAATTTGAACTGCATGTCCATTGGCCATGCACCTCCTCGCTGTTACGAGTCGCCGAGGAGCGTATCAGCGCTCGCTGGCAGGTGCCAGTCGCGCGGCCGGAGTCGCGTGGCGTGCGCGCCGCCATCCTCGACCTGCGAAGCGCGCCTGAAGCCCGCTTCGCGATCGTCCAGCACATCTCATGTCCATGCCGATCCATCCGTGAGAGCCCGGGCGGATCCGTGCAGGCCGGTCAGCGCGCCGGACGAGCTGGTGGCGCGCCGGAGGATCTGGTTCGACGTCCGTCGAATCAGATTGACGCCCGCGTCGCGCCCGCTACATTTGTTTCGATGGTCGTCGAACCAGATCCTCCGGCGCCGGCGCTGGGCCTCGATGCGCGCATCGGCGTGCTCAAGGCGCTCGCCGACGCTTCACGGATGCAGGTCGTGAACGCCCTGCTCGAGCGGCCGCACTGCGCCGAGGAGCTCGCCGAGCGGCTGGGGCGCGCGCCGTCCACCGTCTCCTTTCACCTGCGCAAGCTCGACGAGGCCGGCCTCGTGACGAAGCGCAAGACGCAGTACTACCTCGTCTATGCGCTGCGAGACGATCTGCTCCGCCTCACGCTGAGGGAGCTCGTCGCGCTGCCGTCGGCCGCGAGCAGCCCCGAGCGGCGGCGCGCGGAGCGCTCCCGGAGCCAGGTGTTGCGCAGCTTCTTCCGCGGCGGCGTGCTGGTCCAGCTGCCAAAGCAGTGGCGCAAGCAGCGCATCGTGCTCGAGCAGTTCCTGGGCAAGTTCCAGGCGGGCCGGCGTTACCGGGAGCGTGAGGTCAACGAGATCATCCAGGCCGTGTATCCCGACCACTGCACGATCCGGCGCATGCTGGTGGACGAGGGCTACATGGCGCGTGATGGCCAGTTTTATGAGCTGATCGAGGCCGGCGCCAGGGCGCCCGAGGCAGGGGTCAAGACGCCTGAGGCGGGGGCCAAGACGCCCGAGGCGGCGACGAGGAAGGCGGGAGCGAACACGATGGAAACGCGCAAGGAGCTGAAGCGGAAGTACCTCGAGACACCGAAGCAGGCGGGCATCTTCCAGGTCAAGAACAAGGTGAACGGCAAGGTGCTGCTCGGCAGCAGCACCAACCTGCATGGGCCGCTCAACAAGCACCGTTTCATGCTGTCCATCGGCGGCCACTCGAACCAGGAGCTCCAGCAGGACTGGAAGCAGCACGGCGCCGACGCCTTCACGTTCGAGGTGCTCGAGATCGTGAAGCAGAAGGACGAGCCGGGGTTCTCCCTGGCGGACGAGCTCACGTTGCTCGAGCAGATCTGGCTGGAGAAGCTGTCGCCCCTCGCGCCGGGCGGCTACAACACGACGACGCGCATCCGCGAGTGATGCGGCGGTATCACGGCGCTCGCTCACTCCGAGACAGGCGGAGGGATCGCGAACTGCGCGAGATCTCACGACGGGGCGCGGGAGATCGCGTCTCCGTGATCGGTTATCCTGCTCCTCGTGCTCTCCCGCGCCCGCCCCTCCGACGCCGCGATCCGCGCCTTCCTCGCTCGCCAGGCGGGGCGGCCGCCCTCGTATACGGAGGTCGGGTGCACCGGCGCCGGCGATGGCCGCCCGCGGCCGCCTGCCGGCTTCAACGTCGACCACCACCGCGCTGTGCTCGGCCAGGGCGCCGCGCTCTTCGACCGCGCTGTCGAGGCGATGCGGCGCTGGGCGCAGTTCCGGCTCGGCTGGGTCGAGCTCTGCTATCCCGACGCTCCCCTGAAGGCCGGCGTCACCGTGGTGATCCTCGTCCGCGTGCTCGGGATTCACTGGCTCAACGCGTGCAAGATCGTTTACACGGTCGATGAGACGAGCGGCCCTGTGCGCCGGTTCGGCTTCGCCTACGGGACGCTCGAGGAGCACGGCGAGCGCGGCGAGGAGCGCTTCCTCGTCGAGCACAACGAGCATTCCGGCGAGGTCGCCTACGACATCTTCGCCGTCTCCCGGCCGAACCACCTCCTCGCCCGGCTCGGCTATCCCTACGCGCGCCGGGTCCAGGGGCGGTTCGCCCGCGACTCCCTGCGCGTCATGCGCAGCGCCGTGACCTCGCCGCCGTGAGGCGCGCCGGGAGCCCTGGGACCAGCTGTTCGCACAGGCGGCGGGGCCCCGCCGGTCACGCCCTCTCCTTCACGAACTCCACAAGATCCGAGAGGCTCGCTCCCGTCGCGTCGGCGCTCACGCCCAGCTCCTCGGCCGGCAGGCCCAGGCGGTTGACCCAGAACGTGGGATAGCCGAACCACCGGGCCCCCGCGGCGTCCCAGCCCGCGAACGCGACGAACGCGATCTCCTCGCGCGTGAGGCCGAACGCGTCGAGCGCCATCTGGTACGCGCGAGGATCCGGCTTGTATGTCCTTGCCCGGTCCGTGCTGAGCACGTGCTCGAACTGGCCTGCCAGACCGGAGCCCTCGATGGCGGCCCCGAGCATCTTCGGCGTGAAGTTCGACAGGAACGAGAGCCGGATCCCCGCGCCCCTCAGCGCCCGGAGCGCCGGCATCACGTCGGGCCACGCCCGGAGATCGAGGTACGCGCCGAGGAGCCGCGCCCGCTTCTCCTCCCCGAGATCGAGCGCCAGCGCGCGCTCGGCGAACACCAGCGCATCCGCCGTCACCTGCCAGAAGTCGGCATACTCGTGGGACGCGACCCGGAGCCACGTGTACTCGAATTGCCGGGTGCGCCACGCCTCGCTCAGCAATGCCCCCTTGCCCGGACAGAGATCCTCCGCGAGCGCCGCGATCGGCCGCGGATCGAAGATCGGAAAGGCGTCGAAGGCGACCGCCCTGATCTTTGATCCTGCTGCTGGCCGCGGCGGCGCCGGCCCATGCTGCGCGGCACAGGAGGTGGTCCCGGCCGGGGCCGAGCCCAGGAAGCCCGCCGCGGCCGTACCGGTCACGCGGTGGAGAAACTCACGACGATTCGTCAACATGCCGGCCTCCATCAGATCATCTGACGTGAACCACGCGACCTGCGAGAGCGCGAGTGCGCGGGTGCGGGAACGCACGCGGGAGAGCATGCGCGGTCCACCGTTGCCCGGGGATCCACCATCGACGTAGACTCGCCATGCACCTTTGCATGGCGCGGAGCGCTCTCCGGCAGCAGCGCCCCGCGCCCCGGAGCCATGCTCGACTGGGACGATCTGCGCTACTTCCTCGCCGTCGCGCGGCACGGCAACCTCTCCGCCGCCGCGCGCGTCCTGAAGGTCACCCAGCCGACCGTGGGGCGGCGCGTCGCGGCGTTCGAGCGGCGCCTCGGGGCGAGGCTCTTCCAGCGCTCACCGTCGGGGTTCGCGCTGTCGGCCGCGGGCGAGAGCGTGCTCGGCCACGCCGAGCGCATGGAGCAGGACGCGCTCGCCGCCGAGCGCGCCGCCGCCGGACGCGACGCTGGCCTGAGAGGCCACCTCCGTATCACCGCGTCCGAGTGGCTCGCCACGCGCGTCCTCGGGCCGATGCTCGTCCCGTTCCTCGCGCGCCATCCCGCCATCTCCGTCGATCTCGTCGCGGACGCGCGGTGGCTGAGCCTGCCGCGGCGGGAAGCGGACATCGCCCTGCGCCCCGCCGCGTTCGAGCACCACGAGGTCTTCCAGCGCGAGGTCGCGCGGATCGGGTTCGGCCTCTATGCATCGGAGGCCTACCTCGCCGAGCACGGCCCGCCGGACTTCGACCGGCAGTGCGCGGGCCACTCCCTCGTCACCATGAACGACGATCCTCCGGCGATCGCCGACCTGTCATGGGTGCGCGCCGTCGCCGCGAAGGCCCGCGTCGCCGCACGCACCAACGGCCGTGAGCCCCAGGCGACGATGGGGGCCGCCGGCGTCGGGCTCGTCTGCCTGCCGCGCTACCTGGGCGACGCGACCGCCGGCCTCTGCCTGCTCTCGCCGCCCTCGCCGCCGCCAGGGCGCAAGCTGTGGCTCGGGGTGCACCGCGATACGCGCGGGGTGCCGCGCGTGAAGGCGCTCGTCACGTTCGTCGTCGACGCCCTCGGGCCGCTCCGGAGCGCCCTCGATCCCGGCGCGCGGCCGCGCGCGTCAGGCCACGAGCGCCCCCGCTACCGGCCCTGATCGCGCTGGCACGCCCTGAGCGCCTCGAACGGCGCATCGCACGTCGGGGGCAGGAAATCGGTCGTGCACTCCGAAACGCGCCCGCTCAGGCAATCGAAGAGCGACGCGATCGACGGCGCGAGGAACGCGCAGGGGATCTGGTCCGCGGAGGCGACGGTCTCGCCCGCGCAGTCGAAGAAAGGAGCGGTCAGCGCGTTGCAAGGGCGCTGCTCGGAGAGCAGGTCGGCGCATTGCTCGCGACACCGGAGCTCCGGACACGTGACGCCGTCGAAGAGCGAGCAGAAGAAATCGCACGAGGCCTTCTGCTCTTCGATCGAGGGCCCGCCGGAGCTCGCCGACTGCGAGCCCACGGCCGCGCCAGCGCCCCCGGCGCCATCGGAGCTCCCGGGGAGCCCGTCGACGACGACCGCCCCGCCGCAAGCGCCCGCCCCCGAGAGCGCGACGAGCGAAGCCAGGAAAGCGAAGAGCTGCGTCGTTCTCATCAGGGCATCCTATCGCGCGGCAGGCACGGCAGGGGCGCGCGTCGGACGTTCCGCGCGCCCCCGCCGCTCACTCCACCGCCTGCGATTGCTCGATCGCGTCCTCGCGGCGCTCCCGGCGGTTGCACGCGAGCACCTTCTTGCGGACGCGCACCGCGTCGGGCGTGACCTCGACGAGCTCGTCGCCGTCGATCCACTCCATCGCCGTCTCGATCGTGAGCAGCCGCGGGCTGGCCAGGAGGACGTTCTCGTCCTTGCCGTGGTTGCGCACGTTCGACAGCTTCTTCTCCTTGATCGCGTTGACGTCGGTGTCGTTCGGCCGGTTGTGCTCGCCGATGATCATCCCCTCGTAAACCTCGACGCCGGGGACGATGAAGAACATCCCGCGCGGCTGCAGGTGGTGCAGCGCGTACGGGGTCGCCACGCCGGCGCGATCGGCGACGATGGCGCCGGTCGGGCGGCGTATCATCGGGCCGCCCCAGGGCGCCCAGCCGTCGAACATCGTGTTGAGCAGGCCCGTCCCGCGCGTCGCCGTCAGGAAGTCGCCGCGGAAGCCGATGAGCCCGCGCGACGGGACCCGGAACTCGAGGCGGGCGCGGCCGAAGCCGGGGTTCGTCATCTTCACCATCCGGCCGCGCCGGGTGCTGAGGCGCTCGGTCACGATGCCGACGTAGGTGTCCGGCACGTCAATGACCACGAGCTCGAGCGGCTCCATCACCTCGCCGTCGATCTCGCGCGTCACCACCTCGGGGTTCGAGAGCTGCATCTCGTACCCCTCGCGCCGCATCGTCTCCACGAGGATCGCGAGCTGGAGCTCGCCGCGGCCGAGCACCACGAACGTGTCGGGCACCTCGGTCGGCTCCACCCGGATCGCGAGGTTCTTCATCGCCTCGCGCTCGAGCCGCTCCTTCAGGTGACGGCTCGTCAGGAACTTCGACTGCTTGCACTTGCCGGCGAAGGTCGACGTGTTGACGCCGATCTTCATCTTGATCGTCGGCTCCTCGACCACGATGCGCGGCAGGGCCTCGGGGTGCGCGGGATCCGTGATCGTGTCGCCGATCGTGACCGAGTCGAGCCCCGCGATGGCGACCACCTCGCCTGCGACGGCGCTCTCGACCGGGACCCGCTTCAGCCCCTCGTAGACGTAGAGCATCTTCACGTAGCCGCGGGACTGGCCGTCCTCGGTGAGGAGCGCGACGTCGGCGCCCGACCGGGCGGTGCCGCGGACCACGCGGCCGACCGCGAGCCGGCCCACGTAGTCGTCGTGGGTCGTGTTGCAGACGATGACCTGGAGCGGCGCGTCGGGGTCGCCGGAGGGGCCGGGGACCCGCTCGAGGATGGTCTCGAAGAGCGGCTCGAGGTCCTTCGCCTCGTGCTCGAGCTCTCGCTTCGCCTGGCCGAGCTTCGCCACGGCGTAGAGCGTCGAGAAGTCCATCTGCGCGTCGCTCGCCTCGAGGTCGCAGAAGAGGTCGAACGCCTCGGAGAGCACCTCGTGTGCGCGCGCGTCGCTCCGGTCGATCTTGTTGATGACCACGATGATCGGGAAGCCGCGCTGGAGGCACTTCGAGAGCACGAAGCGCGTCTGCGGCAGCGGGCCCTCGGCGGCGTCGACGAGGAGGAGCGCCCCGTCGGCCATCATGAGCGTGCGCTCGACCTCGCCGCCGAAGTCGGAGTGGCCGGGCGTGTCGACGATGTTGATCTTGACCCCGCGGTACCGGATGCTGGTGTTCTTCGCGAGGATGGTGATGCCGCGCTCCCGCTCGAGGTCGTTCGAGTCCATGACGCGCTCGGCCACGACCTCGTTCTCTCGGAAGGCGCCCGACTGGCGCAGCATGTGATCGACGAGGGTCGTCTTCCCGTGGTCGACGTGGGCGACGATGGCGATATTGCGGAGATCATTACGGGGCATATACGGCGGCGGCCGTGTAGCACGCGACCCACGGAGGAGCGAGCCCATCCTCGCTAGAGCCCGAACGTTCGGCCTGCACGGCAGCCGCCCGGCGAGGCGCTTGGGGCGCTTGGATGGAGAGCGCGAGGCGCGCGCGTGGCGCGGATGAGCCCGGGCGCGCCGAGCGGGCGAGGGGAGCGCTAGCGATTGACAGCCGAAGGCGCACGGCCATAGGGTGCGCGCCGTGCTGGTGCCCGGGCGCTCGCCTGGGCCGAAGAGGGAACCCGGTGAAATTCCGGGGCTGCCCCGCAGCGGTAAGCGAGAACGACCTCCACCCCATGCACTGGCCCGCCGAGGGCTGGGAAGCGGTGGACAGTAGGGAGCCGGCCAGGCCGGAGCGCTCGCGAGCCCGAAGACCTGCCAGCGCCCGGCGGCGGGAGACATCCGGCGCCGGTTCGACCTGGGAGCCTCGAGGGAGGCGGTGAGGTCCGAGCCGGTGCAGCTCTGCCTCTGCCACGTCCCGGATACCGAACCGCCCCCCGCGTCGCCTTCCGGTCGCCCGTGGGGGCGAGAGGTCGGTCCAGCGCACCGTGCGATGGCCAGCCATTTCGTCCTCGCGGAGCTCGACGCGAGCGGCCCGACGCCGCTCCGCGCGATTGCGGCGAAGGAGGACACGAATGCTGCGCGAGACGGTCACGACGAGCCACGGGCACCGCCATCCATTTCATCTGCTCGCCGCGTTATCCATGGTGCTGGCCGCCGCGCGGCCCGCGCGCGCCGAGGGCGACACCCCCGAGGCGCCCGCTGCCCCGCCGGAGGCCGCCGCTGCAGCGCCCACCGGTGAGGGCGCGCCCGCGGGCGACGCCGCGATCGAGGTCACGATCCAGGCGGAGAAGCCGGGCAGCGAGGCCGCGTCGCGCGTCTCCGTCGGACGCCGGGAGCTCGAGCTCAGGCCGAGGCTCCGGCCGGGCGACATCCTCGAGTCGGTCCCCGGGCTCTTCGCCGTGCAGCACGCGGGCGGCGGCAAGGCGAACCAGTACTTCCTCCGCGGGTTCGACGCGGACCATGGGACCGACGTCGCCTTCTTCGTCGACGGCGTGCCCGTCAACATGGTCAGCCACGGCCACGGGCACGGCTTCACCGATCTCTACTTCATGATCCCGGAGCTCGTGACAGGGCTCGACGGCTACAAGGGGCCTTATTACGCGAGCATCGGCGACTTCGGTACGGCGGGCGCCGTCAACCTGCGCTTCGCCGAGAAGCTCGAGGAGAGCTACGCGCAGGTCAGCCTGGGGCAGTACGGTATCCAGCGCGGCCTCGTCATCGCCTCGCCGGATCTCGGCGACGCGTGGCGCGCGGTGGCCGCGGCGGAGATCTACCGGAACGACGGGCCGTTCCTGAGCCCGGAGCGGCTCAAGCGCTTCAACGTGTACCTGCGGGCCACGCACGATCTCGGCAACACCGGGAAGGTCCAGATGACATGGATGTCGTACGGATCGACCTGGCACGGCTCCGGCCAGATCCCCGCGCGCGCCGTGTGCGGCGAGGGCGAGCAGGGCGGCCTGAACCCGCCGCCCTCGGCATTCGGACAGCCGTGCATCGACCATTTCGGCGCCGTGGATCCGACCGAGGGCGGGGCGACCGAGCGCCATATGGCGTCCGTCGCTTACTCGACCGCGTGGCGGGACGCCGATCTGAGCGCGCTGGCCTACCTCGTCCGTTACCGCTTCACGCTGTACTCGAACTTCACGTTCTTCAGCGAGGACCCCGTCCACGGCGATCAGATCGAGCAGAACGACGACCGCACCGTCGGGGGCGCCGATCTCCGGTTCCGCAGGCAATACGAGTTCGGCGGGGCGAGGTTCACGACCTCGCTCGGCGCGCAGATCCGCGCGGACGCGATCGACAAGTCCCTCCACCACGACGAGGCGCGCGAGCGGATCGAGGAGAAGAGCAGGACCCACGTCGACGAGAGCCAGATCGGCGTCTACGTCGAGCAGGACGCCCGGCTCCGGCGCTGGCTCCGCGTCGTGCTCGGGGCGCGCGGGCAGTGGATCGACGTCAACGTGGACGACCCAGGCGAGGACCTCGAGGCGGCAGGGAACAGGTCGAGCGGCGCCCGGGGACAGATGCAGCTGCTCCCGAAGCTCACGGCGATCGTGTCGCCCGCCGAGGGGGTCGATCTCTTCGCCCACTTCGGTCGGGGCTTCCACTCGAACGACGCGCAGGGCGCGGTGCTGGGCGAGGGGGCGGCGACGCTGATCACGCCCGCGATTGGCTACGAGGTCGGCGTGCGGGTCGCGCCCTTGCGCGGCCTGTCCCTGAGCGGGGCCGCTTTCCTGCTCGACCTGGACTCGGAGCTGGTCTGGAGCGGCGACGCGGGCGAGACCGAGGCGTCGGGGCAGACGCGGCGCTACGGGATCGAGATCGGCGGGCGCTACCGGCTCAGGAGCTGGCTCTTCGCGGACGTGGACGCGACCTTGACCCGCGCGCGCTTCCGCGAGAACGCCGGCAACGCGAGCGCGGTCGCCCTCGCGCCGACCCAGACGCTGACCGCGGGCGTCGGCGTCCGCCCGACGTTCGGCGCGTTCACGCCGTTCGCGGCGCTGCGGGTCAAGGCGATCGGCGCGCGGCCCGCGACCGAGGACGAGTCGCTCACCGCCGAGGGGTTCACGGTCGTCGACGCCAACGCCGGGCTGCGGTGGAAGAACGTCGAGGTGGCCGTGGACATCCAGAACCTCTTCGACACGACGTGGCGCGAGGTCCAGTTCGCGAGCGAGTCGCGGCTGCGGTACGAGCCGGCCGCGGTCACCGGGATCCACTACTCGCCGGGTTGGCCGTTCACGGCGATCGGGCGGGCGACGCTGTACTGGGAGTAGGCGCGGCGCCGGCTCATGTCCGGCGGAGGTCCTCGCGCAGGGCGTCGAGCGACGCCCGGAACGCGGCTTCGCTCACCGCGTCGCCCGACGCCGCGGTCAGGAGCTCTGCGAACATCTGCCAGGCTTCCCGGATGTCACATACCCTGTGCGGATAACGCTGGCGGGCAATGAGCGTGAGCCCTGTCACGACGCTGCGAACCATCGCCGCCTGGAACCCCGAGCCCTCGAAGACGACCGCTGAACACCTGATGGTTGCGCTCGCCTCCGCGAGGAAACTCGCGATCGCCCTGCGCGCGGGCGCCGGCGGCAACGACGCCCCGCTCTCGACGAGGGTGAGCAGCCCTATGCCGCGCGGGTGCTTCTTCGCGAACTCCGCGCACGCGTCCCTCAGGTGGCGCGCGCCGTCCTCGGTCGTCTCGCGGCGCCAGATGACACAGAAGATCTGGTGCCAGGAAGCCAGGACGTAGTCCGGTTGTCTGGTGACCAGGTGCCAGGGGTCAGGATGCATGATCGTGCTCGTTCTGGAGCGGTCGCGGCGGGGATGCTCGCGGCGGCCTCAGCGTACACCGGCCAGGATACACCGGCGTTTCTTCGCCCGCGACACGCACGCACACCAACTCGAGCGTGAGCCACCGGGCGTCGGCAACGGATCGGCGCCGCGCGCTCCCGGAGCTGATTGGCAAGATCAACCCGGTGCCCTCGAGGTCGGGTGGCTCGCACTGGACACGTTCGATGGCTCCACAATCGATGAGTCCGTCTTTGCACTCTCGAACCGCTCCAGCGGGTAGCGGCTGCCCTGCGCGGCCGCCAGCGGGCGCCCTCGAGGCCGGCTCATAGGGCCATTGCTGTGCTCGTCACTCGCCGCTGCCGGCCGCCACGATGACGGCTCGCGGACGCGGAGAGCAGGACAGGAAGGGAGAGCATGGCATGGCGAACGTGTAACCATGCTGTAGGCTGTGCCGCATGGATCCGACGGGGCTCGGCGCCGATCTGCAATTCCGCATGCTGGTCGAAGGCGTGAAGGACTACGCCATCTTCATGCTGGACACCGAGGGGCGCGTGATCACGTGGAACGCCGGCGCCGAGCAGATCAAAGGATACTCCGCGCAAGAGGTGATCGGCTCGCACTTCTCGCGCTTCTATCCGGCCGAGGCGATCGAGCGGAGCTGGCCACAGACAGAGCTCGCCGAAGCGCGGCGCGTAGGCCGCTTCGAGGACGAAGGCTGGCGCGTGCGCAAGGACGGCTCGATGTTCTGGGCGAACGTCATCATCACGGCCCTCTACGGCCCCGACGGTGAGCTGCGCGGCTTCGCCAAGATCACGCGCGATCTGACCGAGCGCAAGCGCCAGGAAGAGTCGCTGCGGCAGAGCGAGGAGCGCTTCCGCATGCTGGTCGAAGGCGTGAAGGATTACGCCATCTTCATGCTCGACCCCGAGGGCCGGGTGGCCACGTGGAACGCCGGCGCGGAGCGGATCAAGGGATACTCCGCGCAAGAGGTGATCGGCACGCACTTCTCGCGCTTCTATCCGGCCGAGGCGATCGAGCGCGGCCGGCCAGAGATGGTGCTCGCCAGCGCGCGGCGCGAAGGCAGCTTCGAGGACGAGGGCTGGCGCGTGCGCAAGGACGGCTCGGCGTTCTGGGCGAGCGTCCTCGTCACGGCCATCCACGGCCCGAGCGGCGAGCTTCGCGGCTTCTCCAAGATCACGCGCGACCTGAGCGAGCGAAAGCGCCTCGAACAGATGGAGTTCAACGCGCGCCAGATGGAGGAATTCGTGGCGATGCTGGCGCACGAGCTGCGCAATCCGCTGGCGCCGATCGCCAACGCGACCAGCGTCCTCCAGCTCGAAGGCAAGGACAACGCCCAGGTCGTCTGGGCGGCCGGCCTGATGGAACGGCAGGTCGGTCAGCTCGTGCGGCTCGTCGACGACCTGCTCGACGTGAGCCGCATCACGCGCGGCAAGATCGCCCTGGAGTCCAAGCGCGTCGATCTCGCCGACGTCGTGACGCGCGCGGCGGAAGCGTCCCGGACCTGGATCGACGCGCGCGAGCAGGCCCTCGAGGTGCAGCTGCCCGCCGAGCCGCCCGCCGTCGTCCAGGGCGACCTGGCGCGGCTCACCCAGGTGGTGAGCAACCTGCTGCACAACGCGGCGAAGTTCACGCCGCCGCGCGGCTCGATCCGGATCACCCTGGAGGCGGACGACGCGCACGCGACGCTCCGTATCCGCGATAACGGTGTGGGGATATCGCCAGAGCTGTTGCCGCAGGTGTTCGACCTGTTCACGCAGGGGGATCGCAGCCTCGATCGCGCCGAGGGCGGGCTGGGCCTCGGATTGACGATCGTGCGCCGGCTGGTCGAGCTGCACGGCGGGACGGTCCAGGCGCTCAGCGAGGGGTCCGGCCGCGGCAGCGAGTTCATCGTGCGATTGCCGCGGCAGACGCGCCCTCTCGCGCCGTCGACGGTGGGCGCGCCCGCAACGCAAGCCGGACGCAAGCTGCGCGTCCTCGTCGTCGACGACAACCGCGACTCGGCCGAGAGCATGGCGCTGCTGCTGAAGCGCATGGGCAACGACGTGCACGCCGTGTTCGACGGTCCTTCAGCGCTCGAGCTCGCGGCGCAGCTCCAGCCGGACGTGGTGCTGCTCGATATCGGCATGCCGGGCATGACAGGGTATGACGTCGCGCGCGCGCTGCGTCGCATTCCGGGCCTCGCGGGCCTATCGCTGTTCGCGATGACCGGATACGGCCAGGAAGCGGACCGCCGCAGGACCCGGGAAGCCGGGTTTGACGTGCACCTGGTCAAGCCGATCCGCACGGACGTGCTGAAACAGCACCTGGCGAACATCGCCGATCGTCCGGGAGCTGGCTGAGCGCCTCCTCCCGTCACGCGCCCCCGAGGCGGCGGCGACTCCGCCGTGGCGTCGCCAGGCACCCTCGCGGCGAGCGGCTCGCTGGCCCGCTGTAAGCTGCGCCCGGCCGCCGCGTTGCGAAGAGAAGAATGAGGTGCGCCGCGGCGATCTCGCCGAGGCCTCCTCCACGAGGGCTTCCATGCCGTTCTCTGTCCACACGACCCACGCCGCGGCGCGCCGGCGCCTGTCCACGCCGTCCGCCCCGCTCTTCCTGGCGCTCCTTGCGCTCCTCCTCCTGGGCTGCGGCCCCCGCCTTGTCCCGTTCACGCACGAGCTCCGGGTGCAGCACGATCTGAGCGACAGCGACGTGAAGAACCTCCAATTTTACGTTTCGCACCAGATCGCGCTGCGCCGCGAGCTCACGGCCGAGAGCTCGCAGGTGACGAGCAGCCACAAGCTCCTGCTCGTCTCCGGAAAGGTCATCGAGGAGGTCGTCGTCGAGGAGCGCACGCCCGGCGTCGTGGTCGCCGCTCGCGGCGGCGCCCTGTCGGTGAGCTTCGAGCCCGGCGCGTCGCTCACGTTCTCCGCGGGCCCCGAGCGCTTCGAACCCGCGCCGTCCGCGCCGCCCGCGCCGTCATTCCCGGGCTTCGCGACCCCGCCCGATCCGTTCCCCGGCAACGCGGAGCCGCTCCTCGCCAGCCCGAGCGCGGCCGGCGACGGCAGCGGCCCCGGCGGCAACTACTGGCTCGCGGCCGGGCCGGGCCGCGAGATCCGTTACCAGGGCAAGGTGTTCTCGGCGATCGAGGACAGCCTGCGGGCGCACCTCCTGATCGACGCCGACGCGCTCGAAGAGGTCGTCGAGCGCCGCACCGTCCTCCCGGGCGTGCGCCTCCCCGGCCGCTGACGCGCGGAGGCGCGCCCCGTCGCGGGCCGGGGCGCCGTTGCGAGGGCGCGCGCCCTGCGCTTCCATGCCGCCCGCCTCGTGACCACGCCGCCGCCGCCCCCGCCCGCCGCGCTCCGCGCCCCGCGCGTTCGCGCAGAGCTCGTCGCGACCGGCTGGGAGCTGTTCTCGGCGCTCCTGTTCCTCTCCGCCGTCGTCCCCGCCGCCCTCACCACGCCGTGGCCGGCGATCCTCCTGCTCACTTCCCTGGCCGCCTCGGCCGCGCTCTCGGGCGCGCTCACCCGCCGCGGCGACCGCGGCGTCGCCGTCGCCGCGGCGATCCGCACCCTCTCGTGGCCGCTCGCGGTCTTGCCGCTCGCGTTACGAGGCGCCCCGACCGCGCCCCCCTCCTGGCCAGGGCCGCTCGGGATCGGCCGCGCGACGCCGCCGTCGTGGCTCGGCCTCCTGGTGACCGCGGTCGCCTTCGGCATCATGGCGGGCGGCATGCGCCGCGCGATCTACCGCGCCCTGCTCCGCGAAGGCGCCGTCGAGGGCGGCGCCGGAGACGCCGCCTCGGCGCGCGCCCTCGCCGCGGCGCTCCGGCCGAGGCTCGCGGAGTCGGCGGCGACCGCGGGCATCGTCGGCGGGCACGTCATGCTGCTCTTCTGCGTCGCGTTCCTCCGCACCCAGAGCCAGGTCGTGTTCCAGGCGTGGTTCGAGGTCGTCCCCCTCCTCGCCCTCTCCGGCACCCTCGGCTTCACGCTGGCCGTGCGCCCCGCCACGCGCCCGATCGTGGCCGCCCTCGCGGCCGGCCCTTCCGGCGACCGCGCCCTGCTCGGCCGCGGCCTCGCCCGCGCCGAGCGGCTCCCCGATGTGCTCGCCTCCTTGAACTTCGCGCTGTGGCTCGGGTGCACCGCGATCGGCATGGCCTACGTGCGCGTCGGCGCCACCTCCAGCGTCGCCGACGCGCTCATGCAGCTCGGCTTCGGCGCCCTCTTCGCCTTCGGCGTCTCGTTCTACCAGCGCGCCTGGCACAAGGACTCGGTTGCCCGCGCGGTGGACCTCCTGCGCGCCTGGACGGGCGCGCCCGAGCACGGCGGCGCGCCCCCGACGCCCCTCCGGCGGCGCATGCTGCGCGACTTCGGGCTGCCCCTCCTGTTCACGGGGCTCCTCTCGCTCTTCTCCTCGATCGGCCTCTACCGCGCGCTCGCCACGGGCTCGTCGTTCGACGAGGACTTCAACGCCATCGCCGCGCTCTTCGCCTCGCTGTCCCTCCTCGTCCTCGCCGCCCTCGGCGTCGTCGCGCGGGCGGCGCGCGAGCTCTCCCGGCCGATGGCGCGGCTCGCCCGCGCCGCCGACGAGGTCGCGCGCGGCGAGCTCGACGCCGCCGTGCCGCGGCTGTCAGGGCCGAAGGAAGTCGTGGGCCTCGGCGAGAGCGTCGAGCGCATGCGGCAGGCGCTGTCCCGGACGATCGCCGAGCTCGAGGCCGAGCGCGCCGGCCTCGAGGAGAACGTCGCCGCGCGCACCGCCGAGCTGACGCGCGCCCTGTCCGAGCTGAAGCGGACGCAGGCCGCGCTCATCCAGGGCGAGCGGCTCGCCTCCATCGGCGAGCTCGTGGCCGGCGTGGCGCACGAGATCTACAACCCGCTGAACGCCATCGCCGGCGCCGCCCAGCCGATCGAGGAGCGCGCCGCGGAGCTCCGCGCCGTCCTCGACGCGTACCGCGAGGCGGAGCGCGATCTCCCGGGCGACCGCCGCCGCGCGCTCGAGGCGCTCCGCGAGCGGCTCCAGACCGAGGCGGCGCTCGACGATCTCGTCGGCATCTCGACCCTCGTCCACCGCGCGGTCGAGCGCAGCGTCCGCATCGTCACGAACCTGAAGAGCTTCTCGCGCGTCTCGGGGGAGCCGCTGCCGGTCGACCTGCACGCGGGGCTCGAGGAGACGCTGCTCCTGCTCGGCCCGCGGCTCCGGCAGGCGCGCATCGAGGTGATCAGGCGCTATGGCGAGCTGCCGCCCGTCACCTGCCGGGGCGGCGAGATCAACCAGGTGTTCATGAACCTGCTCGTCAACGCCATCCAGGCGCTAGAGGCGCCGCCGGCGCCCGCCGCGCCGGCAGAGGAGGGGGCCTCCGGCGGCGGCGCGGCGCCGCGCGCGCCCGGCGAGCCGGCGATCTGCATCGAGACCTGGGTCGACGAGGACATGGCGGCCGTCGCGATCTCGGACAGCGGGCCGGGCGTCCCGCCGGACCTCGCCCAGCGCATCTTCGATCCGTTCTTCACAACGAAGCCGCGAGGGCAGGGGACCGGCCTCGGGCTGTCCATCTCGACCGAGATCGTCCGGCGGCACGGCGGCACGCTCGCCCTCGCGCCAGAACCAGAACCAAAAGAAGAAGACGACGACAGCCGCGGCGGACACCCGCGCCGCGGAGCGCCGGCCTCGGTCCACGGCGCGCGCTTCGTCTGTCGCCTACCCCTCGATCCTCGCCCGGCGAGCGCCCGTCCGCAAGGCGATGCCCCTCCTCCCGTACGGCCGTCCGCGGAGGCCACCCCGCCCGAACGGCCGTCCGCGGAGGCGAGCCCGCCCGCTCGGCCTATCGTGCGGCGTGACGAGACGAGCGCGTCATCGGCGCCGGTCTCCCACCCCACCTCCACACGGAGCTCACACGAGATTCATCGCAACCCTACCGCGGGCCCGTAGACCAGCTGTTTCAAACCGGATACGTTCAGCGAGCGATCCGACTCACCGCACAGCGCAATAGGGCCCTGAGAGACGAGAACGGCTCTTCTGGGGAGCGCTGAGGAGAAACGAAGGCACCATGGAGCGCGCGATTCAGCGACCGGCAGGTCCCAAGGCTTCGAGCACCGATCCGTTGATCGGCAAGGTCGTGGCCGGCAGGTACCGGCTTGAGGCACGGCTTGGCGAAGGCGGCATGGGCGTCGTTTATCGCGCCCGCCACGTGCTGATCGACCGGGTCGTCGCCCTGAAGCTCATCCGGCCCGATCTCCGCGGAGAGACGCACCTCCGCGCGTGGATGCTGCGCGAGGCGCGCGCGGCAAACCGCGTTGATCACGCCCACATCATCGATATCCACGACATCGGCGAGACCGAGGAGGGCGAGCTCTATCTCGTCATGGAATACCTCGTCGGCACGCCGCTCTCGGCGGAGCTCGCGCGCGGCCCGATGCCGATCGCGCGATCGGTGGACATCCTCGAGCAGATGTGCGCGGCTCTCGCGCGCGCCCACGACCTCGGCGTCGTGCACCGCGACCTGAAGAGCGACAACATCCTGCTCACCCACCGCGGCGGCCGGAAGGATTTCGTCAAGATCCTCGACTTCGGCCTCGCCGCCATCGCGCGCGACCCGCGCCTCGCCCCGAAGGGCGCGGTCTTCGGGACGCCCGAGTACATGTCGCCCGAGCAGGCGCGCGGCGAGGAGGCGACGGCGCAGTCCGACCTCTACGCGCTCGGCGTGCTCTTCTTCGAGATGCTGACCGGGCAGCTCCCGTTCCGCGCGAACGACCGCGACACGCTCCTCGAGATGCAGCGGACCCACGCGCCGCCGCGGCCCCGCTCGATCCGCCCCGACGCGCACGCGCAGGGCGAGGCGATCGTGCTGCGCCTGCTCGAGAAGGACATCCGCAAGCGCTACCGCGACGCCCACCACCTCCAGGAGGAGCTGAAGGCGCTCCAGCGCGGGCTCCCGGCCCACGCGTGGGAGGTCGAGGGGAGCGACGGCGTGCCGGTGCCGCCGCCGCCGCCGCCGCCGCAGAGCGCTGGCGTCATCGAGTGGGCCAGCCGGGCGGCCCTGTTCTCGCGCATGGTCTCCCGCGCCTACCCGTCCGGGCAGGTGCCGCAGGAGGTCCAGAACGGCCTTGCGCAGGCCTGGGACCTCGCCGCGCGCGCCAACAAGCTCGAGGGCGAGGTCGCGAGCCTCACCCGCAAGCTCGAGGCGCTCGAGCGCCGCGGCCGCGCGCTGCGCGCCGAGATCGGCCGCAAGGTCGAGGAGCTCGCGCACGAGGAGTCGCGCGTGATGCGCGAGGCGATGGCCGACGGCGAGGACGTCGAGAAGGTCCGCGTCGAGCTCGCCGCCGCCGAGAAGCTCGCGCTGTCCGCGCGCCAGCTGGCGGACGGGGCGGTCCGCCAGGGCAACCACGATCCGCTCGTCTACGAGCGCGCGGGCGCGGCCGGCGCGACCGCGCAGGCGAAGCGCGAGCAGCTCGGGCGTTACGAGCACAAGAAGAACACGCGCGAGGCGAACGCGCGCGACCTGCGCCGCCAGATCGACGAGCTCCGCGCCCAGCTCGCCCGCTACGCCGAGGCCCTGGAGGAGGATCTGGCGCAGGGGCGCGAGCGCGTCGCGGCGCGCACGCGCGAGGGGCTCGCCTACGAGAAGTCGTTCAGCGAGGCCTCGAACCTGCTGCTGAGCCACCTCCGCAACAAGCCGGAGTGTCGGGATCTCGTGGCGGAGCTCCTCACGTCCCACGCCAGCCCTGGCGCGGACTCGGGCTCGGATCAGCGGCTCTCCGGCTCGGATCGCCGGCTGAACAACGCGACCGAGCGCAACTGAACACCGTCGAGCGCAGCTGAACACGACCGGTCACAGCGGAACGCGGCCTTGGGCAGCTGAACAGGGCCGAGCACAGCTGAACACGATCGAGCGCAGCTGAAAGCGTCCGAGCGCAGCTGAATGCGACCGGACGCGACAGCGTGCGACAGCGTTCGGTCGTGAGTGCTCGTTTCTTCTCCCACCATCGTACGTAATCTCCCACCATCGTACGTAATCTCCCTACGTGATCTCCTGACGTCGCGCTGCTGACAGGCCTTCTCGTCGTGGGCGCGCATCGCGCCCTCTCGACGGCGTCTCTGGTGCATGGTAGCTAGCGCGCGCCTCGGGGGTCCGGTCACGGTGGAGGCATGCCTGGCAGCTCTGGGCACTCCGACACCCTCCGGTCGTCGAGGGACGAGGCTGTGCTGAAGCGTCGGCGTTAGAGCAAGAGCCCCTCCGGCAGCGCGCCGGTCCCCTTCCCCTTTACGCAGGCGGCCAACCCCTCGGAACCACGAAGCAGCAGGCGGCGATGGCGCCGTCCTCTGCCTCGGATTTTGCGATGGAGGCACACCGTCCATGAACGTTCTCCGGTCCCACAAGGCCTGGCTCGCACCGATGCTGGCCGGGCTCGCTGCGCTTGCCCTGCTGCTCAGCGGCGGGCTCGCCAGCGCCAGTGAATCCGATCTGATCCTCCCCGACCTAGGCACCCAGTCCTTCGGTGGCATCGACGGTCGCACGCTCCTCATGGGCGGCATCGGCGTCTGCGCGCTCGGGTTCGTGTTCGGGCTCGTCACCTTCTCGCAGCTGAACAAGCTGCCGGTGCACCGCGCGATGCGGGAGATCTCGGAGCTCATCTACGAGACCTGCAAGACGTACCTGGTCACGCAGTTCAAATTCATCCTGATGCTCGAGATCCTGATCGGCGCGGTCATGGTTCTCTACTTCGGCGTGCTGCGTCACATGGATGCCGCGAAGGTCGTGGTCATCCTGCTGGCCAGCCTGGTCGGCATCGCCGGCAGCTGCGGCGTCGCCTGGTTCGGCATGCGCATCAACACGTTCGCGAACTCGCGCGCCGCGTTCGCGAGCCTCAAGGGCAAGCCGTTCCCCACGTACGCGATCCCGCTCAAGGCCGGGATGAGCATCGGCGCGGTCCTCATCAGCACCGAGCTCATGCTCATGCTGATGATCCTGCTCTTCATCCCCGCCGACTACGCTGGCCCGTGCTTCATCGGCTTCGCCATCGGCGAGTCGCTCGGGGCCTCCGCGCTCCGCATCGCGGGCGGTATCTTCACGAAGATCGCCGACATCGGCTCGGACCTCATGAAGATCGTCTTCAACATCAAGGAAGACGACGCGCGCAATCCGGGCGTCATCGCCGACTGCACCGGCGACAACGCCGGCGACTCGGTCGGCCCGAGCGCCGACGGCTTCGAGACCTACGGCGTGACCGGCGTCGCGCTCATCTCGTTCATCCTCCTCGCGGTCTCCGACCACGCCGTCCAGGTCCAGCTGCTCGTCTGGATCTTCGTGATGCGCATCGTGATGGTCCTCGCGAGCATCGGCTCGTACCTCCTCAACGAGGCGATCGCGAAGGCGTCCTACGGCGACGCCGACAAGATGAACTTCGAGGCGCCCCTGACCCGCCTCGTCTGGCTGACCTCCATCGTGTCGGTCGCGCTCACCTACGCCGTGTCGGCGTTCATGATCCCGAACCTCGGCGGCGACACGACGCTCTGGTGGAAGCTCTCGTCGATCATCACCTGCGGCACGCTGGCGGGCGCCATCATCCCGGAGATGATCAAGATCTTCACCTCGACCGAGTCGCGCCACGTCCGTGAGGTCGTGACCGCGTCGCGCGAGGGCGGCCCCTCGCTGAACGTCCTGTCGGGCCTGACCGCAGGCAACTTCAGCGCGTACTGGATGGGCCTCGTCCTGGTCGCGCTGATGGGCATCTCGTCCTACTTCGCCGCCCAGGGGCTCGGGCAGCTCATGATCGCCGAGAGCGTCTTCGCCTTCGGCCTCGTGGCGTTCGGCTTCCTCGGCATGGGCCCGGTGACCATCGCTGTCGACTCTTACGGCCCGGTGACCGACAACGCGCAGTCGGTCTACGAGCTCTCGCTCATCGAGAACGTCCCGAACGTCGAGGCCGAGCTGAAGAAGGACTTCGGCTTCACCCCGAACTTCGACAAGGCGAAGCACTACCTCGAGGAGAACGACGGCGCGGGCAACACCTTCAAGGCGACGGCCAAGCCGGTGCTCATCGGGACGGCGGTCGTCGGCGCGACGACGCTCATCTTCTCGATCATCGTCGTGCTCACGAACAAGCTGACGACGAACGTGGACAAGCTCTCGCTGCTCCACCCGCCGTTCCTGCTCGGCCTCGTGACGGGCGGCGCGATCATCTACTGGTTCACGGGCGCGTCGACCCAGGCGGTCTCGACCGGCGCCTACCGCGCGGTCGAGTTCATCAAGGCGAACATCCGCCTCGAAGGCGTGGAGAAGGCCTCGATCACCGACAGCAAGAAGGTGGTCGAGATCTGCACCCAGTACGCGCAGCGGGGGATGTTCAACATCTTCCTCGGCGTCTTCTTCTCGACGCTCGCCTTCGCCTGCCTCGAGCCGTTCTTCTTCATCGGCTACCTCATCAGCATCGCGCTCTTCGGGCTCTATCAGGCGATCTTCATGGCGAACGCCGGCGGCGCCTGGGACAACGCGAAGAAGCTCGTCGAGGTGGAGCTGAAGGAGAAGGGCACGCCGCTCCACGCGGCGACGGTCGTCGGCGACACCGTGGGCGACCCCTTCAAGGACACCTCGTCCGTCGCGATGAACCCCATCATCAAGTTCACGACGCTGTTCGGCCTCCTCGCGGTCGAGCTGGCGATCGAGATCGACCGCGGGACGAGCCTCGTGCTCGCGGGCATCTTCTTCGTGCTCTCGATGGTGTTCGTGTACCGCTCCTTCTACGGGATGCGGATCAAGTCGGACGAGAAGGCGACCGACGCTGCCGGCGCTCGCGCCACGGCCTGAGCCGGGCGTCTCCTCTCGCGCTCGGCGCTCCCCGCGCCCTGGCGCTCCCCTCTCTCACGCGCTGACCTCCCCCGCCGCCCGACGCCGCTCCGCGGTCGACGGCGCGCAGGGGAGGGCCTTGCGCCCTGCGTGCCCGCACTATAGTGACCCTTCATGCGAGCGCTCTGCCCCACCTGCGGCCTCCATCACGAGGTAGTCCGGGTCCTCGAAGACGGACACGGCGAGCAGCGCAAGGACGTCTATCAGGTAGAGCCGCTCCTCGGCTGCGAGCGCACCTGGATCTCGGACAGGGATCTGCTCGAGGCGCGCGCGCGCTTCGGTCAAGACGTCGTCGTGCCCGACGAGGATGACGAGTAGCGCAGCGACGACGGCCGCGCGTTCATGACGGCTGTGCGGTCATGAAGAGCAACGCGGCTCCGCTGGTCCTCTGAGGGCATCTTCGCCGTGGCCCCGGCCCGTGGCCGCCTGTCGTGTGGGGCTCATGACACGCCTGATCGCGGGTCAGGGGATCTCTGACAACAACTCGTCGCGTGAGGGGCATTGGGGCGCCACCGTCGCCAGGCATCGTCTGCGGCCATTACCCGGCGGAGACGAGGAAATGATGACGAGGCGGACCCTGAGGACGGCGTTGCTTCTGGTGCTCGCAGGCGGCCTTGCCGCGATCGGGAGCGGTTGCGGCGAGGATGGCGCGAAGGGCGCGCCCGGCGCGCCCGGTGAACAGGGCGCACCGGGCAAGGACGGCGCGAACGGGGACCAAGGGGAGCCCGGGGAGCAGGGGGAGCCCGGGGACCAAGGGGAGCCCGGGGAGCAGGGGGAGCCCGGAGCGCCCGGTGAGCCCGGAGCGCCCGGGGAGCCGGGGGCGCCCGGTGAGCCCGGAGCGCCCGGTGAGCCCGGAGCGCCCGGTGAGCCCGGAGCGCCAGGGGAGCCCGGGGCGCCCGGCGAGGACGCGCCGGTGTGGAGCACCGCCGCGAACCTCGGGGACTACGTGAGAGAGCGCGTCGCGCTGTTCGCCACGGGCAACTTGCCCGAGGGCGAGCAGTTCCCGCTCCGCGCGGCCGCGACCGACACCATCCGGGCGCTCGCCGGCGTGCGCTCCGATATCGTGGTGACCTGGCTCGATCCGCTGACCTTCAGCACCGCGCCGGACGCGCCCCGCTTCGGCGCCAACAACGATTACACCGCGTTCTTCGGCGAAGGGTGGGCCGCCACCGCGGGCGACGCGCCGCAGTGGAACGGCTCCGCCACCGCCGGGTGGCTCTGGGTCAACCACGAGTACGTCTCCGGACGAAGCCCGACGGCGAGCTCCGCGCCGACCGGGCAGCACCTCACGCTGGCCCGGCACCTGCGCAAGCTCGGTGTCCTCACGAACGACGTCGAGTCGAACGTCTGGTCGCAGGCGGACGTCGACACCTATATCCGCTGGGAAAAGAAGGAGGTCGGCGGCTCCTGGCTCCGGACCGTGCAGGACCCGGCGACGGGCGCGTGGTCGATCGACCGGAGCGGGAGCGCCGTCCGCTACGACGCGACGAGCAAGACGCTGAGCCGCCTCGCGGGGCACGAGCTCTCGAGTCCGGGCCACGACGACACGACCGGCGCGGCGCTCGCGGGCGGGCTCGTGGCCGGCATCATGGGCGACTGCGCCGGCGGGCAGACGCCGTGGGGCACGGTGATCACCGCCGAGGAGAACGTGCAGGACTACTACGGTGATCTCGAGGCGAACTGGTCGGGGGATCAGCGGTTCCTCACCGGCCGGGGCTTCGACCCGGGCGCGCCGGTGAGCCCGGTCTTCGAGGCGAGCACCAGCGCGGAGTTCGGGCGCATCTCCGATCCGAACGGGCGGCAGCCGCGCGACCATTACGGCTACCTCACCGAGATCGACCCGGGGCAGCCCGCGGGCGAGTACGACGGCAAGACGCAGCCGGGCACGGGCCACAAGAAGTTCGGCTTCATGGGCCGCGCCCGCTGGGAGGCCGCGACGTTCGCGGTCGACGACGCGTGGAGGCTCGTGCCCGGTCGGCCGATCGTGGTCTACGGGACCGACGATCGCCGCGGCGGCCGCATCTACAAGTACGTGACCAGCGGCACGTACACGGCCGGGATGACGCGCGCGGCGATCCGCGCGCTGCTCGACGAGGGCAAGCTCTACGCGGCGCACATGGCCGGGCTCGACAACACGACCGGCAACACGCTGGTCGCGACCCACGCGGCCCCGACCGAGGCGGCCCCGGGCACGGGGCAGTGGATCGAGATCTCCGTCGACAGCGCTGCCATCGCGCCGAACGCGGCCGCGCTCGGCGATGCGACCAAGACCGTCGGCGACGCGCTGCGCGACGTGACCTGGAACCGGATCGGCGGCTTCCAGACCGATTACGACGTCTGGCGCGCGCTGTTCACGGTGAGCAACAAGGTCGGGATCATGGAGCTGAACCGGCCCGAAGACATCGAGTGGAACCCGCGCGACCCGAGCGGCACGCCGCGCCTCTATGTGGCGTTCACGAACCACACGGGGCAGACGTCGCTCAATCAGGACGGCGCGGTGTACGATCCGGCGACCCACGCGACCCAGTCTCCGAAGCGCGCGGACGCCGTGGGCTCGATCTTCGCCCTGGAGGAGTCCGACGCCGCGAACCCGGGCGCGTCGACCGAGTTCCTTTACTTCGAGGTGTGGCACGGCTCGAAGGGGCAGGGCGACTTCGACGCTTCCTGCCCGGACAACCTGCTCCTCGACCGCAATGGCGGCGTGTGGTTCGGCACCGACGGCAACTTCGGCGTGGCCGCCCACGCGGACGCCTTCTACTACCTCGATCTCGACCCCGCCCACCGCGCGGGCCAGCCGGGCGTCACCCAGCCGAGCTTCGGCAAGGCGTTCCGCGTCGTTGGGCTGCCGAGCGACGCGGAGGCGACCGGCCCGTCGTTCACGCCCGACATGGGCACGATCTTCTTGTCGGTGCAGCACCCCGGCGAGAACGCCTACAGCACCTGGCCGAAGGGCGACGCCTCCCTGTCGAGCGTGATCGCGGTCACCTTCCTGCCCGAGTGATCGCCGCCATGCCCGCCCGCCGCGCGCGCCTGCTGTCCGCGCCCCTGGCCTTCGCGGCGGTGTCCGCCGTCCTCGCCGCGGGCGCGCGCTGCGGCGGGGGCGGCTACGACCCGCTCGCCACCGCGGCCGCGCGCGCCGGGCACGCGGGCAACCCCGAGGCGTCGATCCCGCCGATGTGTTACGCGACCACGGCCAGCGGCGCGAACGGCTGCTGGACGTGTCACACGATCGGGATCGGCCCGAACACGCTCGCTGATCACGAGCTCCAGCGCGACTACAGCTTCTCGGACGCGGCCCGGAAGAACCCCTGGACGAACCTGCTCGAGGACCTCTCGGCCGCCGCCGCCCGGACGAGCGACGCGGAGATCCTCGAGTACATCCGGGAGGACAACTACGCGCCGCTGCGCGAGGCGCTCGCCGCGCGCCGGGATTACCCGGGCTACGTGCCGGATCTCGACCTCGGCGCCGGGCTCGACGAGGAGGGCTTCGCGCGCGACGGGAGCGGCTTCCGCGCGGTCCGCTACAAGCCGTTTCCCGGCAGCTTCTGGCCCACGAACGGCAGCGCCGGCGACGTGTTCCTCCGGCTGCCGGCCGCGTTCCGCGAGGACGCCTCGGGCGCGCCGTCGCGCGAGGTGTACAAGCTGAACCTCGCGCTGCTCGAGGCGGCGATCGCGTCGCCGTCGCCGCTGCCGAGGGAGGGCGCGGCCGGGCCTGCGGGGGCGGCCGCCGGGCGGGAGGTGGAGCCGGTGAGCGAGCTCCTCGCCGGCTTCGATCTCGACGGCGACGGCGCGCTCGAGCCCGCGGTGACGCGCGTCGTCCGCCTGCCCGCGCGGTACGCCGGCGGGGCGGCCGGCGTACCGGTGCGGGCGTGGCTCTACCCGCGTGGGGCGGAGCTCCTGCACTCGGTGCGGTACCTCGACCCGGATCGCCCGGCGCTGCTCGCCGCGCGGATGAAGGAGCTGCGCTACGCGCGCAAGGTCGACGAGCCGGACGACTGGGCGATCGCGCGCGCGTACGAGCGCGAGGCGGAAGAGAAGGCGGAGGGGCAGCCGCCGTTCCACCCGGGCGGGCCCGAGGTCGGCCTGCGCAACGCGTTCGGCTGGCAGATCCAGGCGTTCATCGAGGACGAGCAGGGCCGGCTGCGGCTGCAGACCGCGGAGGAGCACCGGGCGTGCATGGGCTGCCACGGCGCGGTGGGGGTGACGGTGGACCACACCTTCTCGCTGGCGCGCAAGGTGCCTGGCGCCGCCGGCTGGCGGCACCAGGACCTGCGCGGCATGCCCGACGTGCCGCAGGCCGGCCACGCGGAGCCGGAGGTGCTGACCTACCTGCGCCGCGCCCACGGCGCCGACGACTACCGCGGGAACGCGGAGATGCTCGCCCGCTTCTTCCCGGGCGGCGCGCTCGATGAGGCCGAGGTGCGGCGCGGCGCGCCCGGCGGCGACCGCGATCTCGCGTACCTCGTGGCGCCGTCGCGCGAGCGGGCCCTCCTGCTGGACAAGGCCTACCGCGCCCTGGTCCGGATGCAGCGCTTCGAGGCGGGGCGGGATGTGGCGCTCGGGCCCGCGACAGGGATCCTGCGCGTCGTGGAGGGCGAGTCGACGGGCCTTGGAGAGGCGCAGCGCGTGTACCTCGACGGGCGGGCGCACCTCGCCTGGTGAGGCCTGGGGCGCGCGCGAAGGGGGCGGAGCGACGCGCGGCGGGAAGAAGAAAAACCGCCAAGGCGCCAAGGCGCCAAGGCGCAAAAAAGAGAGAAAAATGAGTGAGCGCTGATGGGCGCACGGCGACGGCCGAAGCACGGAAATGTGCTGTCCGTCGAAGACGACGCCCGGAGCTGGGAGAGGTTCTATCTCTCTCCCTTGCGTCTTTGCGCCTTTGCGCCTTTGCGTTTTTTTCTTCTTCTCTTCTCGAGTCGGCTCGCTCGTTTTATCGGTAAAATTACGTAATTGTTGATCTTTTAGGCCTTTGCCCCACCTCCGGCGAGCGCTCCCACCCCGGCGCGCTATGGTGGCGCCCCTTTGTCGAGCCGGTGAACCCTTGAACCTTGCTTCCGCCCCTCTCGCCGCGGACAGCACGCGGTCCGAGCTGCGCGCCCTCGCGCGCCTTGCGTTGCCGATCGCGGTGGCGCAGGCGGGGCTCGTCGCGATGGCGCTCGTCGACGTCGCGATCGTGGGGCGCGTCTCGGTGAACGAGCTCGCCTCCTGCGCGATGGGGAGGACGCTCGTCCACACGAGCAACGCGCTCGGGATCGGCGTCTCGGCCGCGGTCGATCCGCTCGCGTCGCAGGCGATCGGCGCCGGTCGCCCGGGGCAGGCGTGGGCGGCGCTGCGCGCGACCCTGCGCGCGAGCCTGCTCGTCAGCGCCGTCGCGTTCGGGGCCGCGCTCGCGGCGACCTTCGCGCTCGCGCCCATGGGCGTCGATCCGGCGCTCGTCCCCGGCGTGCGCCGGTACATCCTCGGCCACGCGCTGTGGATCTTCCTCTGGCCGGTGTTCCTCGCCGGGAAAAACTTCCTCCAGGCCCACGGCGCGACGCGGCCCGCGCTCGTCGCCGTCATCGCGGCGAACGCGGTCAACGTCGTTGCCTGCAACCTGATGGTCCGCGGCGACGAGGCGCTGCGCTGGGTAGGCTTGCCGCCGCTCGGCCTGCCGCAGCTCGGCGCGCTCGGCGCGGGGCTCGCCGCGAGCCTCGCCAGCGCGGTGCTGTCGTCGATCGTGCTCTTCTCCGCGGGGCGCCGGCGCGCGGCGCCCCGCGAAGAGGAGGGCGCGGTGCCGGTGGCGGTGGTCTACCGTCTCGGCGTGCCGATAGGGCTGCAGCTCCTCGCCGAGGTCGGCGTGTTTGGGATGACGGCGCTGCTCGCCGGGCGGCTCGGCGCGACGGTGGTCTCGGCGCACCAGATCGCCATCGGGCTCGCCTCCTTCACGTTCATGGGCGCCATCGGCGTCGGCGGAGCCACCGCCGTCCGCGTGGGGCACGCGGTCGGCGCGGGCCGGTCGCCGCTGCGCCCCGGCGTGCTCGGCCTCCTGCTCGGCGCCGGCCTCATGTGCGTCAGCGCCTCGACGTACGCCGCGTTCCCTCGCGCCCTCATCGGCGCGTTCACCCCGGACGCCGACGTCCTCGCCATCGGCGTCCCGCTGCTCCGCATCGCCGCGCTCTTCCAGCTGTTCGACGGCGTCCAGGCGGTCGCCGCCGGCGCGCTGCGCGGGGCGGGCGACGTGCGGTTCCCCTTCTGGGCCAACCTCGGAGCCCACTGGGCCTTCGGCCTGCCGCTGTCGATCGGGCTCGCCTTCGGGCTCGACCTCGGCGTCCGCGGGCTCTGGTTCGGGCTCACCGCGGGGCTCATCGCCGTCGCGGTGGGGCTCTCGGCGCGCTTCGTCCGGCTGGCCCGCGCGCCGCTCGCGCGGGCGCTGTCGCTCGCCGAGTGAACGCGCGCGCTCCGCTGGTTGGCCGGGCGCGCGGCGCCGGCGCCTCGGGCGAGGCGCCCGGCTGGCCCCCGCCGCTCAGTTGGGCGCGAGCGGCCCCGGCGTCTCGGGCGGCTGGTCGGCGAGCGGGCGGTTGCGCCCGTCGACGCGGAGCACGCGCGGCGTGTGCCGCCGCGCCTCGGCGTCGTCCATGTCCGCGAACGTCGCGATGATCACGAGGTCGCCGGGCTGATTGAGGTGCGCCGCCGCGCCGTTGATGCACACGACGCCCGAGCCGCGCGCCCCCGCGAGCGCATACGTGGTCAGCCGAGAGCCGCGCGTCACGTTCCAGATGTCGACCGCCTCGTACGGCAGGATGTCGGCGGCCTCCAGGAGGTCGGCGTCGATCGTGACGCTGCCCTCGTAGTGCAGATCCGCGTGGGTCACGGTCGCGCGGTGGATCTTGCTCTTGAACATCCGTCGGTTCATGCGTGATGCCCTCTGCCCTTCCCG
Source organism: Sorangium sp. So ce726 (assembly GCF_051521405.1). NCBI lineage: Bacteria > Pseudomonadati > Myxococcota > Polyangiales > Polyangiaceae > Sorangium > Sorangium sp. So ce726. Next base: position 1,320,321 of record NZ_CP150349.1, read on the forward strand.
GCCAGGGACAGCGGCGCGCGCCGGGTCGAGCGCGCGCCGCAGGCCCGCGGGCGAGGCGGACCTCCCCGCCAGGGGAAGGACGGGCTACCTCATGCGCGCAGGCGGCGGTCAGTCAAGGAACAATCGCTGCCGCAGGAGCCGGCCGCCCGCCAGGTGGATGGCGTCCTCGTCAGGCAGCGCGTCGTCTGGGCCTGGCAGTGCGTCGGGGTGGCCGACCACCAGGACAACCTCGCAGGGACCCACCGCGACGTCCCGGAACAGCGCCTCGCGCGTGCCCGAGATGCTCGCGCCGCCGACGCCATCCAGCGCCAGCTCCACGGACCACGGGCGCGCGCTCCCGCCCTGCACCAGAAAGGCCCTTACCGCGACCGGCGCTGGCACGCGCGTGTCGGGCGAGAGCGCGATCGTGAGCCTTTCGCCCCTGCCGACGTGGCGCGTGGCGCCCGGCTCGCGATCGCCCTGCTGCGGGCCGTCGCCGAGGGTCGTCGCGAGCGTGTAGTCGGGGAGCGGGGCGGCGCCCGGCGCGAACGGCGCGGGCCGCAGCGCGAGCAGCGACACGAGCGCCGCCGACACGACCCAGCCGACCACACCCACGGCCGCCCGGGCCCGCGCCGCCGGAGCCGTCCGCCGCGCGGTCCGCCGCTCGACGACCAGCTCGGGGTACGGCAGGCCCTTGCGCGGCGGTTTGGCGATGGCGTCCGCGCCGTCCTGCGCGCGCTGGGCAGGCTGCCCGGGCGCCGCGCTCGGGCGCGTATCGCGCGGCGGCTCCGATGTCCCGGGCGGCACCGATTCGCCGTCGATCGCGCGACAGACGGGCGCGTCCGTGGTGGACGGCGCGCTCGTCCCGCTGAGCGAGTCGGCGTCCGCGCCCAGCGGCGGGGCATCGGCGGCATCGCTCGCCTCCTCCGCATCGCAGTCCCACTCCTCGGGGCACCGGAAGCGGATCCCGGACTTCCGATCGACCGCTGGACGCGCCAGCGAAGACGCCGCGGGCGCACCGCCGCGCGGCTCCCGGAGCTGGGCAAGGAGCTGGTCGGCGAGCCGGGCGCGGGTCTCGTCATCGAGGGGCGGCCGGACTTCGCGCTCCTCCCGCTCGGCGCTCGAGCGCGCCGCGGTGTTCGCGGCGTCTTCCGGAGCGTTTGGCGCGTCCTCCGGGCGCGTCTCTTCGGCGAGCCTGCGCCAGCGCGGATCGGTCGTCGGATCCCGCTGTGCGATGCGCGTCAGGGCGCGCAGCAGCTCGTCGTCGTCCATCAGCCGCACCCCGCGTCGAGCCACGCGGTACAGCGCTCGCCACGCCGGCTCCGGCTCAGGAGCGCGGGCGCAGCACGGGGGACCGGAAGGGGGGGGCGCCGCTCGCCGAGCGTCAGGGTAGGCACCCCGTCGCTCAGATTCGCCTCGTGGATCAGCGCGAGCGGTCGCTCGGGCATCTGATTCCCTTCCCCTGGGGATCGAAGAACCCCAGTTTGCTATTCACGTTATCCGGTTCTCGCTGCGCCCGTCAATGGAGCTCGGGGCGCGCCCGGCGGCTTCTCGTGGCTGCTCACGTTTCCCCCAGCGCATGTCGCCGCTCTTGTTGACATGCACGAGCGCGATCGCGTTGCGGACGGCGCTGGGGTTTTCTCACAATTGCGTCTATTTTTTCGGTTTGGTCGCGTTGATCGTGCTGGTTGCGCTGGGCGCGTCGGCCGCCTCGGTTGCCGAGGTTGCCTTCGTTGCGTCGGCCGTCAAGACGCGCACGGTGTCACCGACAATCTCCAGCGCTGCTGGTTTTCCGCCGTAATGCGACGCCATGCCGACGTCGATCCGCCAGATCTTGTCGCCGCAGGCCGACGTGACGCCGTGCTTCTGGACCGTGTGGCCCACGACCATGCGCTTCGCGGACATCGCCGCGAGGGTCTGGTCCAGCGCCGCGCAGGGGGGCGACCCCGGGCTCGGCGGCGGCTCGCTCGAGTAGAGGCGCGCCCACACCGGGCTGTCCTCCGCCGCGATCACGGCCGGCGCGGAGGGGCTCTTCCCCTCCATCCACGCGCGCACCTCGCGGTTGATCCGCGCGATGCCGTAGCGCGCGTGGGCCGGGAGCACGCCGCCGTGCGTGAAGACGGTGTCGCCGACCGCGATGATCACGTCGCGCGCCGCGAGCTTCTTGGCGTAGGGACCGCCGGGGACGAACGCGGCGGCGCGGGCTCGCGCGGGGGGCGGCACAGGCGTGAGGCGGGGGCCCGACGCGTCGAGCCCGGGCACGTCCTCGAAGTCCTTGAAGCCGCCCTCGGTGACGTAGCGAAAATCGAGCTGGACGTTCATGACCTCGTGGTTGCCGTTCAGCGCGTACACGGCGCCGCCGGCGGCGCGCGCCTCGACGGCGAGGCGATCGAAGAGGTCGACGATCTCCTGCTCGCCGTCGCCGCGGTCGAGCTCGTCGCCCGTCTGCACGAGCACGAGCTTGCCGCCGATCCAGCGATCCGCGCCGTCGATCGCGCCCGCGATCCGCAGGGCCGCGCGCGTTGCCGCGAGGTCGCCGTGGACGTCGCCGATGGCGACCACGCGATCGGCGGCCGGGTAGGCGTAGGAACGATCCGCGTCGGGCGGCGGCGCGGCCGGGGCTTCGGCGGAGCGCGAGGCCGGAGACGAGGCGGCGGCGGCAGGGCTGTGCGCCGTCGAGGCGGGTCGGTCGGCGTCGCAGCCCGCGGCGAGCAATGCGGCGAGCAGCGCAGTGAGGCGGGGAGCGGCTGACATCGGACGCGATCCTCCGGGGGATGAGCGGGGGGTGTACTACGCGGGCGGCGGACGCGCCGCGGCGCGCTGCGGCGGCGCCTCGGCGCGCGCGATCAGGCCGGGAGCTTGGCGGAGAGGAAGGATTTCAGCTTGATCAGATTCTTCGCGTCGCGGCTGAAGCTCGGGGCGGTGTAGCTCGACGCCCAGCCGGTGATCTCGTGCATGAACGAGGTGCGGACCTGCTCGTCGCCGAGGATGTCATCGACGGTGCGGCCGCGCGCGGCGCCCTTCTCCAGCGAGCGCACGTAGCCCTTGAGCCGGGCGTAGTCGCCGCCGAGCAGCTCGGCGATGAGCTCCGCGTCGCGGGCGAGCCGCGCGAGGGCCGGCGCCTGGTCGCGCAGCTCCGGGCTCTCCGCCGCGGCGAAGGACGCGGCGACGCGCAGCACGAAGGCGTCGTCGAGGAAGCCGAGATCCTCGATGCCGTCCGGGATGAGGTCGAGCGACTTGAAGAGGTAGTTGAGGCCCCCCGCGAGCGAGCGGCGCGTGGCCTCCGGGCTGTCCGGCGAGGCGAGCAGGCCCGCCAGATCCGTGGCGTCCGAGGCGAGGCTGCGCAGCCACTCGGGGAACGTGTCGAGACAGCGGTCGTCGAGATCGGTCATGGGATCCTCCCGGCGGGAGCCGGAGGGTAGTCCGAGGGGCGCGGCGCCGTCCATGCCCTCTATGCAGACCAAGGCGCTCGCCGCCGCTCCGGGCGCCGGCGCAGGACGCTGCGACCGGGACATCGTCGCCGGCGCGAGCGCACGTCGATCGGGTCTCGCCGACGGGGCGCCGCGCGGTACGGGCGCGGGCGCTAACCGCGGCAGCCCCGCTACTATCCGCCCGTCGCCCCGACGCGCCCCGTGACGCTCGCGCTCGCGCGCACGCTCACCTGGATGCGCACCGACGCGCTCGTCGAGGCCTCGGCCGCCCCGGCGACGCACGCCAGCGCGCGCGCTCCCGCGTCGCCCACGATCCGCGGGAGCGCGGCGCCGACCTGGACCACCGTCTGCGCGTCGCCGAGGAGCCGGCGGCCGAGCGCCACCTCGGCGTGCAGCAGCGCCGGCAGGTTGGCCTGCAGCGTCGCCGCGAGCCGCGCGGCCATCTCGGCGCCCTGCGACGCGCGCACCTGGACCAGCGCCGGCGTGCAGGCCGCGTAGACGTCCGCGTGCGCGCGGCAGCTCGCCTCGCACTCGGCGTCGGCGCTCGGAGGCCGCACCATCCCGGAGCACTGCGGCGCCTGCCAGGTGCCCTCGCAGCGCGCGTGGCACGTGGCGTCGCAGCCGCCGTCGCACTCGCCGCTGCACTGCCCCACGCAGCGGCCCTGCGCGTCGTAGGCGGAGCACTGCCCCCGGCACTGCCCGGTGCAGCGCCCGTCGCACCGCCCCGTGCAGCGACCCTGGCAATAGCCGGAGAGCCGCGCGGGCTCGCACTGCGCCACGATCTGCCCTGGATCCAGCTGCACGTCGCACGAGCCGCTGCACTGCGCCCCGGCCTGGGCGTTCGCCTGGCAGGCCGGCGGCGTCACCGCGACCTGCACGGCGGCGCCCTGGCGCAGGATGGCGTCGATCGCCGCCGAGACCGCGCCGCAGGCGCCGCTGGCCTGGCCCCCCGCCTCGTCGCGCGGCGCCATCTGCGCGGGCGGTATCCCGAGATCCGCGCCCATCCGGCGGCACGCGTCGGCCACCTGCGCCTCGATCGCCGCCGACACGGCCGCCATGTCCTTGGCGGCCTGCACGAACGTCCTCACCTTCACGTTCGCCCGGGCGTCCGCCGAGAACTGGGCCCCGAGGACGTCGCCCGGGCCGCGCAGCTCGGGGCAGACGGCCTCGCCGGCGCCCTCGAGGTGCGCGAGCTCAGCGCAGCTCAGGCCGGCGATGGATGCGAAGAGCGCGAAGGCGAGCAGCCCCCGCGCCGACCGAGCGACTTCCCTGCGCATGCGCGGCCTTTACCACGATCGCGCCGGCGGCGCGCCGCGGCCTTCGGCTACGGGCGCGCGCCGCTCGCCGCGCTCGCCCCCGCCGGCCGCCAGCCGAGGATGCGCAGCGCGTTCTGCGAGAAGATCTTCACGACGTCCTCGCGCGACATGCCGCGCTGCCTGAGCCGCGCGGCGAGCGCCGGCAGCGCCGACGCGTCGTCGAGCCCCCTCGGCGGGACGATGCCGCCATCGAAATCCGAGCCGATCGCGACGTGATCGACGCCGGCCACGCGGACCATGTGATCGACCTGCGCGACCACGTCGTCGACGTCCGCCTCGTTCGTGCCGTTCACGAAGGGGGCATGGAAGTTGAGCCCCGCGACCCCGCCGCTCCGCGCGATGAGCCGCAGCTGCTCGTCCGTCAGGTTGCGCGGCCGGTTCGCCACCGCGCGCGCGTTCGAGTGGGTCGCGACGATCGGCGCGCCGTGCGCCGCGGCGATCGGGACGAGATCGGCGAACGCGGCGTCCGAGATGTGCGAGACGTCGATCAGGGCGCCTTGGCCGTAGACGCGCTCGCAGAACTGCTTGCCGAGCTCGGTCAGCCCGTACGCCGCCGGCTCGCCGGTCGCGGACGACGAGAGCCGCGTGTTCTTCGCGTGGTTCGGGCTGATGAGCCGCACGCCGCGCGCGATGAAGCGGTCGATCTGCGCGATGTCCGCCGCGAACGCGCCGGCCCCCTCGATCGAGAGGAAGGTGCTGATCTTCCCCGGCTCGGCCCGCGCCGCGCCGAGCGGGAGGAACACCGGGTTCGCGGCGATGATCGCCTCGATCGTCGCGAGGACCGCGCTGGCGTCCTCGATCTGCGGGCCCTCGGGGCGCGCCTGGTCGGGCAGGTAGATCGGCAGCACGATGCCGAGGTAGTGGCCCGCGACGAGCGTCTCCCTGCGGGCGTGGCCTTCGCCGAGGCGCCTGTCGCGCCCCTTGAAGTGGACCTGCCAGGGCACGTCCACGTGCAGATCGACGACCGCCACGGGGGGCTCCACGGGCGGGTCGCCGAGCGTGGGCTGCGGCGCGCCCAGGGCGCCGGCGGCGCAGGTGACAGCGAGCAAGGTGCGGATGCGGGCGCTTCCGTTCATGCGCTCACCGGCTCACCAGCACGCCCAGCGCGAAGCCGACGCCGAGGCACACGAGCCCGATGAGCCCCACGAGCCACCAGGCGGCGCCCTCCGAGCCCCCGCCCTCGGCAGCCAAGGGGACGTCCACGACCCGCACGTCGTAGTGGCCGCCCGTGAGCGTGGGCACGCCGGCGGGCTGCTGCGCGCTGATGTGGGTTGGCCTGGCCGAGAAGGTCGCCGTGGGCGCCACCGACGGGGACGCCTGGACGGGCGGCGCTGTCATGCGCGGCGGGGGCACCGTCGGGATCCTGGACGCGATCGGCGGCACGCTCTGCACCGGCTGCGTCATGTTCTGCGGCGGCTGCGTCGCGGTCTGCGGCGGCTGCGTCGTGTTCTGAAGCGGCTGCGGCGGCGGCAGCGAGGGCAGCTGGTGCGTCAGCGCGGGCGACGCCGGCGCATCGGGCCGCGCGCTGGGCGTCGCGATGCCCGTGCGGTGCGCGATGGCGCCCAGCGTCTGCGCCATCTCCTCGGCCGTCTGGAAGCGCCCGGCCACGTCCTTGGAGAGGGCGCGCTGGAAGAAGAGGCCCCAGGCCGCGAGGTGGGGCGCGACCTGCTCGATCGGGCGCACCTCCTTGGCGAGCACGGCGGTGAGCCGCGCGAACTCGTTCTCGGCAGGGAACGGCTGCGTCGCCGTGAGCATCTCGTAGAAGATCACGCCGACGCTCCAGAGATCGGCGCGCGCGTCGACGCCCTGCGCGTTCTTGATCTGCTCGGGGCTCATGTAGCCGGGCGTCCCGAGGAGCGTGCCAGCGCGCGTCTTCAGGCCCATTCCGCCGGCCGCGTCCATCACCTTCGCGATGCCGAAGTCGAGCACCTTCACGCGGAAGCCCCCGCGCGGATCGCGGATGAGGAACAGGTTCTCCGGCTTCAGATCGCGGTGGATCACCCTGTGGCTGTGCGCCGCCATGAGCGCCTGGAGCACCTCGTGGATGATCGGCACCGCCTGCTGCGGCGGGATCGGGTTGCCCGTGTCGATGTACGCGGCGAGCGGGACGCCTTGCAGGAGCTCCATGACGAGGTAGGGCGTGCCGTCCTCGGCGCGGGTCGCCTCGAAGACCGAGGCGATGTTCTGGTGGACGAACCCCCTCGTCGCCTCCGCCTCGGCGAAGAAGCGGTGGAGGACCTGCTCCTCCTGCGTGAACTCGGGGTGGAGCACCTTGATCGCCTTCTTGCCCTCGCCGCGAAGACCCTCGGCCTCGTAGACGGCGCCCATACCCCCCTCGCCGAGGAGACGCAGGATCCGGAAGCGCCCGTTGAGCACGGCGCCCACGAGCTGATGGGAAGGGCTCGATGGGTCGATCACACGCGGACTCTACCAAAGCTTCACCGCGGCCCGCTCGCCGAAACCTCGGCGGCGTTTGGCTTCCGGTTCCACCGGCGCTTCGGCGTTTGGCTTCCGGTTCCGCGGGCGCGGGTCAGGGCGCGGCGTTCGCCACGGCCGAACGCGCGGCCGGGCTCGCGGGGAGCGGCGTCCGCAGGGCCTCGCCCGGCTGAGCGCCGGCGTAGAGGAGCTCGTAGACGGCGAGGCTCGTGAGCACGCGCTTCGTGTAGAGCCGCGTCTCCTCGTACGGGATGCGCTCGACCCACAGGTCGAAGCTCTGCGAGGGGCGCTCCCCGATCCACCGCTTCGGCGCGCCGCTGCCCGCGTTGTAGGCCGGGATCGCCAGCAGGGGGTTGTCCGAGAACTGGCCGCGCAGCTCCGAGAGGTAACGGCAGCCGAGCGCGATGTTGACCTCGGGGCGCTTCAGCGCGTCGGCGCTCCACGGCAGCCCGAGCGGCTTGGCCACCCGCTTCGCGGTCGGCACGATGAGCTGCATCAGCCCGAACGCCTGGGCCGGCGAGGCCACCCTCGGGTCGAAGGCCGACTCCTCGCGCATGATCGCGTAGGCGAGGGCCTCGGGGATCGCGCTCCGCTTGGTCTCCGCGGTGACGAGGCCCGAGAAGGGGCGCGGGTAGGCGAGCTCCCAGGCGCCGCGCCAGCGCCCGACCGGGTAGTGATCGACCCACTCGCCCGCGAGCTCGACGGCCGCCGGCGCCGCCATGGCGGTGCGCAGGATGCTGTACGACTGCGGCAGCGCGCCCGCGCGCGCGAGCAGGAACGCCGAGGCCCACATCACCTCGCGCGGCGCCGTCTTGCCCCCGACGCCCAGCAGGTCGAGCTCGCGCCGCGCGAGCTTTGCTTCCCCCTGGCGCGCGAGCTCGACCGCGCGCGTGAACGCGGGTTGCGCGAAGAGCGGGCTCCTGAGCTCGGTGTACGGCGCGCTCGCGTCGCGCTCCAGGGCCGCGGACAGGGCGCGCTGGGCGGCGGCGGGGTCCACGTCGGCGAGCCGCGCGTGGGAGAGCGCCATGTAGAACGAGAGCGGGTAGTCGCGGATCACCTGCTCGAGCAGCGCCTTCCCCTTGTCGGGCGAGCCCGTCTCGATGTGGGCGCGCCCGAGGTAATAGGGGAGCCTGCCGGCGGCGTGGTACGCCCGTTCGTGCGGGAACCGATCGAGCGCGCGCTCGAGCGGCCTGACCGCGCCCGCCCAGTCGCCGCGCTCCATCTCGAAGAGCGCGAGCTCGAACAGGCCGTCGGCGACCATGTCGCCCGACGGGTAATCGTCGGGCATGGCGGTGAGCAGCTGCACGAACTGCGCCTGGTCCCCGAGCCCGAACAGCGCGCGCGCGCCGAGGTAGCGCGCGTCGTCTGCGAGCCGGTGATCCGGGTATTCCTTCTCGAGCAGCGCGAAGCGCGCGGCCGCCTCGGCGTGCCGATCGACGCGGAGCGACGCGCGTCCGGCGTTGTAGAGGGTCTCGGGCCGCCGCGGGGCGGGCGCCGCAGGTGCGGCGGGCGCCGCGCTTGCGACGGGCGTGCTCGCACCTGCGACGGGCGTGCTCGCACCTGCGACGGCGGGCGCGACGCCCGCAGCGGCGGGCGCCGCGCTTGCGGCGGCGGGCGCAGCCGGCCCGCAGCGCTCGATCGCCGTGCCGAAGAGGTCGGCGGCCTCGGCCCGCCGCCGGAGGCGCCCGAGCGCCTCGCCGCGCGCGGCGAACGCGTCGCAGGCGAAGGCCGAGGGGGCCTGCGCCTCGGGGAGGGCGATCAGCGCGTCGGTGACGGCGAGCGCCTCCTTGTCCTGGCGCGATGCGAGCAGGGCGCGCGCGCGGGCCAGCAGATCGGCGGGGCCCAGGTCGAGGAACGGCTTGCGCCGCGCGAACGGCAGCGTCGACAGGGCCTGGTCCTGGATCTCCTTCGCCTCCCCGGCGCCGGCGCCGCCCGGCGCCTCGTCGATGACGCGCCGGGCGACACGGATCGCCTCCTCGGCGTGGTCTTCGCTCGGGTGGCGGAGCAGCGCGCGGGCGAATCGGAGCGCCTCGGGCACCCACGTCGACGCCGGCCCGCTGCGGGAGAGGTACGCGCGCCAGCGCGCGGCCGCGCCCTCGATGTCGCCCTTGTCGGCGAGCGCGCCGGCGACGATGCGATCGAGCTCGTCGGCGATCGCGACGTCCGACGCGACGGCGCGCGCGCGCTCGAGCGCCGCGTCGGGCTGCCCCGCCCTGGCGAGGAGATCGGCCGCCGCGAACCTCGCGTGATCCGCGAGCGGCCCGCCCGCCGCCGCGGCGGCGTCATACTCCTTCGCGGCGCCCACGGGATCGCCCGCGAGGGCGCGCAGCCGCCCGAGCTGGTAGCGAAACGCCGCTGCGTCTGCGGGCGACAGGGGCGCCGAGAGCGCCTGGGCCATCGCCGCGGCCGCGCCTGCGTACGCCTCCTGCTCGACGAGCTTCTGCACCTGCGCGAGCCGCGGGTCGTCCAGCACGAGGGTGAGGCGCTCGGGGTCGAACGCCGGCGCCTCGCCCGGCGTGCCCGGGACGACGGGCCCCGGCGGCGCTGCGTTCGGCGGGGGCGCCGGCTGCGGGCAGAGCGGCGGGCAGGCCGCCGCCCCGCGCTGCGCGGCGGGCGCGCCGGCGCACGAGGCGCCGAGCGAGGCGGTCAGCGCGAGCGTGGCGGCCAGCGCGAGCGCGGCGGCCCCGGAGCGGGCATCCAGCCTGAACATGCCTGCACCATACTCCGGATTGCGCGGTCGCACAGCGATCGAGGCGAGCGGCGCGCCGCGCTCAGGGACCGGACGCGACCGTGGCGCCGATCCCAACGAAACGGAGGAGGTCGCCCGAGCGGCTCACGAGCTCCCGTTTGAACGTCGTGCCCGCGGCGAGCTCTCCCTCGGCGCCGAGCTCCAGGGCGCCAGAGGTGGCGCCGCGCGTGGCTGCGCTTTCCCGCTTCGTTCGCTCGCCCGCGCTGCGTGCCATCGCTCCCGCGTGGCGAGCCGGTGCATCCGAGGGCCGAGAGGGGAACCACCCGTGTTGCAGTAAATGTGCAATGTTATTGCCGATACATCGAACCACGCCTTGTCCTGAAGACATGCGTCTTCATGACCAGGAGCGAACTCCGAGCGCACCTCAGGTGCGCAATCGCTGCTGGAGCGCAGGCGATGAGCGGGGCGCGTCTGCGACGCCGCTGGTGTGCCAGCGCGCCCTCCCGTGAGCTGGCGCGCTGGCGTTCGGACGTGATGTGAAGCGGGCGTGGCGGGGACGTGGCGTTACTGGGTCGCGTCGCAGGCGAGGTAGATCCGGATGGACTCGATCGTGTCGTCGGGGAGCTTCGCGCCGAGCGGCATGCCGTCCGCGCCATTCGCCCCGCCGATCTGGATCTCCGAGTAGATCTCCCCCGCCTCGGCGGTGACGCTGGCGGGGTCGTCGACATTGACGTCCTCCGGAGCGCCGATGCGGGCGGCGCCCGTCTTGGTCGTCGAATGGCAGGTCGCGCACTGGTCCTGGAGCGCCTGGTAGCCCGCCTGCGCCTGCGCGTCGGAGTCGGGCGGACATTCGCCGAGCGCTCCCCCGGAGGTCTCGCCGCTGCTGCTGCTGCCGCCGTCATCACCGCCGCAGCCTTGGAGAGCGCCGATGGCGAAGGGAGCGAAGCAGAGCAAGAGAATCGTACGAACGGGCATCAAAGCACCTCAACAGCTGTTAGGGAAGGGTGGCGAGCCGGAGTCGAGCCTCCGGCCATGCAGGCCCGCCGGGCACTGCGCGTGGATGGTGCCTGCGGCAGCGCATTGGGTCAACAAAGACGGAACGGCGTGAACTGAAGGAGACCGGGATCGTCCGGGGGGTAACCTTGCGCAAGTTCGAGGCGCCGTGGGTCGTCCGAGGGGGCCACCTTGTCCAAGCTCGAGGCGCCGTGGGTCGTCCGAGGCGACAGCCTTGTGCGAGGGGGGCGCCGCCGGCCCCGTTCGGATGGGGCGGCTCTTCTCGCGTCGCTCGCGGAGCGACCGGGGCGCAGCCTCCCGGAGGTCATGCGTTGGCGCTCGGGCCGATTTCGGACGCGTGCGCTGCCTCGGTGCTCGCTCTGGGCAGCTCGAACCAAAAGAGGCTCCCCTTGCCCACGACCGTGCGGAGCCCCACGCGGCCGCCGTGCGCCTCGGTCAAGCGTTTGACGGTGGCGAGGCCCAGGCCCAGACCCGGCACTAGAGCGCCTTGCGCTCGGACATGAGGCTCGAACACCATCTGCTCGAGGGCCGGCGCGACGCCGGGCCCCGTGTCCTCCACCTCGATCCGCACAGCATCTCTCGCGTCGAGCACCCGGATCACGACGCGACAGACCGCCGCGTCGCCGAGGTACTTGAGCGCGTTGCGGATCAGGTTGGCGAGGATGCTGGTCAGCACGCCGGGGCTCGCGGTCACCGCGCATGAGGAGAAGGGCTCGACGTGGAGCTCCGCGCCGAGCTCCACCGCGACAGGGACGAGCTCGACCATCAGATCGTCGATGACGGGGCGCACCTCGGCGCGCGCGCCTGGCTCCGGCCTCGCGCCCGCGCGAGCGAACTCCAGCAGCCCGTCGGTCATGCGTTTGACTCGCAGGATGGCCTGCCGGCCCCGTTCGAGCGCCTTTCGTGCCGGCTCCCCCTCGCCGCACCGCCGCAGGGCGACGTCCAGCGCGAGCGCGATCGCGCCGAGGGGGCTGAGCACATCGTGCGCGACCCGGCCGGCGAACTGCTCGAGCTCATCCGCTCGACGCTCCAGGAGCACGCCCTGCTGCCAGAGCAGCCTCACATGGCGCCGGACCTGCACGGCGGCCGCCGCGCAGGCCAGCAGCGCGAACGTCACGCTCGCCGTGTTGAGCACGAGCGCGATCCGATGCGAGCGAACGCGGTTCTCTGCGATCTCGATCGCCAGATGACGTGCCTGCCGCGCGTTGAGCGCGATGCTGTCCATCACGGCGTCGCTCGCCGAGTTGAAGTCCGCTCGCAGCACGGCGTCCATGAGCTTGTTGGCCTCGTCCGGATGGCCGTTCGCCACCAGCGAGAGGACCCGGTCGATGTCCAGATCGAGCTTGCCGAGCGCCTGCGCGACGGTCTGCCACTGCTTGAGCTCGCCCGGGTAGACGGGCATGCCGAGGTAGATGTCGATGCTCCGGGATAGATTGTCACGCGCCTCGTCGAGCTCGTGGCGATCGCGCGGGCGGCCTAGCGCGGCGTCGTTGACAAGGTCGCTCAGGAGCGCCTGGGTATGCCTCAGCTCGGCGCGCGCGGCCGCCAGGTGCATGATGCTCGGCGTGGCGTTCTCCGCCAAGCTCATGGCCGCCGCGTCGATCTCGGCGGCTCGGTGCTCTGCGTAGCCAGCGGAGATCACGAAGCTCGCGATAGCGACGAAGAACGCCGCAAACAGCGACAGCAGGATAGACGGCAGCCGTTCGAGCATAAGAGAAGACTTCGCTCTCGCGGGGTCCTTCCGCCGTCGCATCGCCATGCCGGGATGCTGTTCCGCCGTCCGCCCGAGCGCAATGCGGGAAGTTCGCCGGAGCCGCGGCAGATCACCCTCGCTGCATCAGCGGATGTCCCCCAGGCTCGTATCGAAGGATAATAAGATAACCACGATCACGTCGGTGAGCGCTGGCGGATCGGGCCTGGTGCCCTGAGCGCGATCGAACGACCTTGGTGAACACCGATGAGGCCCCCGGAGAGGGTGTCCGTGGGGCGGCGCGGGGGACGGACCGCTGTCTGAGCCTGATCGACGTTCTCTCTCCGGCGTGCGCAGCGCGCCGGAGAGAGAACGTCGATCAGGCGAGTTCGGTGGGGCCCCCGCGCCGCCCCACGGACACCCTCTCCGGGGGCCGGGCGACCGGGCCCAGCGCCCTCTCCAAGGGCCCGGCTGCCAAGCTCCCTCTCCTCTCTCCGGAGAGCCAGCCGCGCAGCGCTAGCTAGCCCGCTGCCGCTCCATGTGCGTCTTCATCGCCTTGAGATCCCCGTGCACCGCCTTCTTGAAGCTGCCGATGAAGAGCCGCCCCAGCGTCTCCATGAACCAGCCCATCCCGGCGATCTCGCCCTCCATCTTGAGCAGCGTGCCAGCGCCCTGAGGCTCGAAGACATACCGGAAGCGGTAGGCCCCCCGCCCCGTGGTGCCCTTCTGCCCGTCGACGAAGAGGTCCAGACGCTTGCCGGGCTCCGCCGCCGTGACCTCGAACAGCTCGGTCGATTCCTTGCCGAACATCTTGCGGGTCTCACGCCACATCGCGCCCTTGCCGACGACGGCGCCCGTGAGCCTCTCTACCCGCACGAAATTGGGCATCCAGTCGCCGAACGAGTCGATGTCGGTCGCGAGCCGGAAGACGTCCTCGGGCGATGCATCGAAGCGCTCTTCAATGGTGAACAGGAGCGGCATCTCGTTCTTCTCCTAGGTTGGCCCGCGCGCCGTGCCATCGTGCCGGAACCGCTCCTTCTCCGTCAACGAGCGCGTCGAGCGCGCGCCGCCGCCGAGACGCCGGCGCTGCGCCGTCTCCCATCGTTCGCGTCGTTCGCCTCGTTTCCGTCGTCCGTCCGAGCTCCTCGCGCGGCGCGGATCCGGAGTCGCGAGCTCAGCCCTTCTTGCCCGGCGGCAGCAGCATCCCCCGGTTGCCGGTCGCCTCCTGCATCGGGCGGTGCAGGACGATCTTTCGCCCCGCCTCGCGCCCGTGCGCGTGCGCCGCCGTCCGCTGGTTGCCCGCGTGGCGCAGGTGCTGCACGTGCGGGTGGCGCGTTCGATAGTAGCCGTCCAGATCGGCGTCCCTCACCCAGACGAGCCCTTGCTCCACGGACACCTTCCGCTCCGCGTTCAGCTTCTCGAGGAACCCGAGCATCACCCCGGCCTGGTAGGTCCGCCGGTCCTTGTTGCCCTTCACCTCGTGGACCCGCTTGTGCGCGCTCCACAGCTGCTCGGCCGTGTGGTGCAGGAACGCGTGCACGTAGGCCGCCATCTCGAGGTTCGCCGGCGTCCCGCAGATCTCGAGGACGCTGCCCCGCTTGCCCTCGAGCGGCACGTAGACAGGCACCCAGATCGCCTCGACGAAGAAGTGCTTCCCGAGGATGCCGCCGACGATCCGCTCGGTCTCGCCCACGCGCCCGCTCGGCGCGCCGAGGTGGCGGAAGCCGTACTGCCGCGCGGCGCGCGCCTTCGCGACGTCGAGGTTGTACTTCAGCATCAGCCGCTGCGCGGCGCTCATCGCCGCCTGCGCCTCGTTCGCGTTCGGGCTGTCGGCGAGCGCGAGCAGGCGCGCGATGCGATCGAGGATCCGGGCGTCCACGCTCGCGTCCGACGCGCCCGCGTCGCCGCCGCGCGCGACCCCGCCAGGATCCGCCGGCGAGCGCCCCGCGGCCGGCATCCCGGCCGCCGTCCCGTCGATGCCGAGGCGCGTGCACACCTCGCGGAACGCCGGCCCGTGCGCCGCCTCGTCCCTGACGTCCAGCACCTCGTGCACGTACTGGTGCGCCATCTCGTGCTTCAGCACCTCGATCACGACGCCCCACGGCTGCGTCAGGACGAGCGGCCGCGAGATCTCGATCGCGCGCGCCTCCGAGATCCATCGCCCGAGCCGGCTCGCGGCGTCGGAGAGCTCGATGGACGCAGAGCGCAGCTTCCGCCGGAAATGCGTGTAGTTCAGGCTCTGGTAGGCCGCCATGAGCTCGCGCACGAGCGCGGCCTCCAGCTCGGCGCTGAGCCTGGCCGCCGTCTCGAGCGGCGGCTCGGGCGCTGGCGCGACCGGCGACGGCCGCGGCTCAGGCTGCGCGGCGGCCTCGGTCGACGCGGGTTCGGCCGGCGGCGCCGCGGCCCCGGAGGCCTGCTGCGCGCCGCGCATCCCGTTCAGGAAGAGCTGCTCAGCCATGCGAACGCCTCCATGGCACGCCTCGCGCGGCGGTCGAAGGGTTTTCTCCTCCCCCGGGCGGGCAATCCCGGCCGGCCCCGTCACCTCGATGCCACCGAGCCGCCTCAGAAACGTTCCCGATGCGCCACGTCCTCGGTAAACTCGCGCGCCTCCGTGCTCCGCTCCAAGGCGCTCAACGATCCTCCGCCGGTCGAGGCTGATGCCGCAAGCCGCTCGTCCCGCGGCTTCGCCCGCGATCTGGGCGCAGATCGCGCCGCGGCGCGCGCGCGGCTGCGCGCCGTCGCCCGCGTCCGCCGCCGCTACGGCCGCCTGTTCCTCGCGCTCCCGCTGCTCCTCATCGTGGTGGCGGACGTCCTCCTCCGCGGCGATCGCCTGCTCGATCTGGGCGGGAAGCACATCGCGAGCTACCTCGGCGCGATGCTCGAGAGCGCCGCGCTCTGGGGGCTCCTGCTCTTCGCGGCCTCGTCCCGGCGGGGCGCGTCGCGGTGGATCGCGGCGCTGCTCTTCGTGGCGCTCGCGACGCTGTCGCTCGGCGGCCAGCTCTACTTCCACCGCCAGTACGCGACGTACCTCAACCTCGACGCGACGCTCTTCGGGACCTCGCTCTCGTCCAGCCTCTTCGGCCAGCTCCGGGCCGACGGCGAGAACTTCTTCCGCTCGGTCCTCCCGCCGCTCCTGCTCGCGATCGCGCTCGTGTGGCTGGGCCGGCGCATCGTGCGGCCCGGCCGCACGGCGTGGGCCCGCGCCGCCCGCCTCGCCGCGCCCGCGGTCGTGGTGGCCGCGTTCGTCCTGCCGTGCTCCTACCGGACGGTGCAGGCCTCCACGCCCGACGTCATCTACTTCCACGCGATCGGCGGCCTGCTCAAGGAGCTCGCCGGCGTCCAGACCACGGCGCAGGTGCGCCCCGGGCTCCGCACGCCGCCCTCGCTGCCGCCGGTCACCCCGAAGCAGGGCCCGCAGCGCAACGTCCTCTTCATCCTGACCGAGAGCGTGCGCGCCGACGCGACGTGCTCGGCGCGCGCGCCCCTGCCAGTCAACGCCGGCGAGACCCCCGTCGCGTGCCCTGGCACGCCGCGCATCGACGCGGCGGTCCCCGACCGGCTGCCGCTCACGCAGATGCGCTCGAACGCCTCGACGACGGCGATCGGGCTCGCGGTGCTCTGGTCCGGCCTCCAGCCGGTCGCGACCCGCGAGGCGCTCCACACGGCGCCGCTCGTCTTCGACTACGCGCACGCCGCCGGCTTCGACAGCGCCTACTGGACGAGCCACCACATGATGTTCGCCAACTCGCGCCTCTACGTGCAGGACCTGCCGGTCTCGCACCAGTGCGGCGCGACCGAGCTCGATCCGCTCGCCGACATCGATCTCGGGGCTGACGACCGGCTGCTGTCGGCGCACGTCCAGTCCGAGGTGCTCTCGCTGCGCGAGCCGTTCCTCGCGGTCGCTCACTTCGGGAACACCCACGTCCCCTACCTGGTCGACCCGGAGGACGCGCCGTTCCAGCCCGCCCTCGAGAGCAAGGCGCCGGACGACAACGAGGCGTACCGCAACTTCTACAGGAACGCGGTCTACCGGCAGGACGCGGCCATCGCGGAGCTCATCCGCTTCATCCGCAGCTCTCCGGTCGGCGAGCGCACGGTCATCGTCTTCACGTCGGACCACGGCGAGGCGTTCCGGGAGCACGGCCAGCTCGGCCACACGGGCTCGATCCTCGACGAGGAGATCCGGGTGCCCGGATGGGTCGACGCTCCGCCGGGCACCCTGACGGCCGAGGAGGAGGGCGCGCTGCGTGCGGCCCGGGACGAGCCGGTCTTCCACACCGACGTGGCGCCGACCCTGCTCGACCTGATGGGCCTCTGGGAGGAGCCTGCGCTCGCGGGGTACCGGGCGGCGATGGTCGGGCACAGCCTGCTCCGGCCGTCGCCGGGGCCGGCGGCGCTGGCGCTCACCAACTGCACCGGGATCTGGGGCTGCGCGTTCAAGAACTGGGGGATGATGCGCGGCAACATGAAGCTCGAATCCCGCGCCTGGGACACCGCCTGGCACTGCTACGACGTGCTCGCCGACCCCCGCGAGCAGCGCGACCTCGGGCCCGCCGCCTGCGGCGACCTGCCCCGGCTCGCGGACGCCCTCTACGGCGGTCCTGCCGGCAGCGTCGACGTCCCCGCCCACCTCCGCGACCTCGCGGCGGTGCCTCGCCACGACTGATCCGGATGACCCAGGACATCGACCGACAGGGCGGCGCGCTCGCCGAGCCGCCCGCGTCTCCCGCCATCCTCCCTGCGCGCGCGGACGAGCGCGCAGCGCGCGCAGACGAGCGCGCCGCCCGTGACCGCGTCCGCCCGCGCGCCGCGCGGAAGGCCGCGCTCCGCCGCGGCCGCCTGATCAGCGTGGCCCTCCTGGCCTCGCCGGCGCTCTGGATCCTCGTCGTCGACGTGCTGCGCCGGGCCCGCCACATGATCACGTTCGATCGGCCGCACGCCGCGGGGTACGCCGCGACCGTGGCGGCGTCGCTGGGGTTCTGGGGCCTGCTGCTCTACGTCGCCTCGGGCCGCCGCGGCGCGGCGCGCGTCGCCGTGGGCGCGCTGTTCGTCGCGCTCTTCACGCTCGCGTGCGGCGTCCAGGGGGGCTTCCACGCCCTCTACAACATCTACTGTTCGATCGACTCCCAGATCCACTCCCAGTCGATCCCGTGGTCGATCGTGGGCACGCTCCCGCTCGGGCACCCGCGCGTGATCGCCCACTTCGCCGTCGCGCTCGGGTTCGCCCTTGGGGCGCTCCGGCTCTCCCGCCGGCTCGTGCGCCCCCGGCGGCTCCGGCGGCGCCTCGCCGCCGCGGTCGTGCCGCTCGCGCTGGCCAGCGTGGCGATGATCCCGGTGAGCTACCGGGTGATCCAGTCGTCGTCGGCCGACATGATCTACTTCCACGGCATCACCGCCCTGGTGAAGGAGCACCTCGGCATCACGAACGACTCGCCGGATCTGCGGGTGCAGCGCCGCCGCCCGGAGCGCGTGCCGCGGCTCTCGGCGCGGCCTGCGCGGCCGCGGAACGTTGTGCTCATCCTGCAGGAGAGCCAGCGGGCGGACGTGACGTGCGTCGCGTACGACCCGGCCTGCGACAAGGCGACGCCGTTCTCCAACGCCGCCGCGCCCCGCCGCATGCCGCTCCTGCAGATGCGGGCCCACGACTCGACGACGGCCATCTCCATCTCGAACATCTGGTCCGGCGCCCCTCCGACGGAGAGCCTCGCGGTGCTCGGCTCTGCGCCGCTGCTCTGGGATTACGCCCACGCGGCCGGGTGGGACACCGCGTACTGGACGAGCCAGAACCTCATGTTCGGGAACGCTCGGCTCTACGTGCAAGACATCCCGGTCTCGCACCGGGCGGTGGCGACCCAGCTCGATCCGGGCGCCGACCTCGATTACGGCGCCTATGATCGGCAGCTCACCGATCGGGTGATCGAGGAGTGGGACGAGCTCGTCGAGCCGTTCTTCGCGGTCGTCCATTACTCGAACGTCCATTTCCCGTACGTGAGCGATCCGCTCCACTCGCCGTTCCAGCCGAGCGAGCTGACCAAGGCGCCCGAGAAGAACGAGCACTTCAAGAACTACTACAAGAACGTCGTTTACCTGTCGGACATGGCGGTTGGCCGGCTCATCGAGCACATCCGCGGGACGCCGAGCGGCGAGCGCACGGTCATCGTGTACACGTCGGATCATGGCGAGTCGTTCCGGGAGCACTGGCAGCTCGGCCACACGAGCTCGCTCTGGGACGAGGAGATCCTCGTCCCGACGTGGGTCGACGCGCCGGAGGGGACGCTCGCGCCGGAGGAGCGGGCGAGCATCGAGGGCGCGAAGGACACGTTCGTGTGGCACCTCGACCTGGCGCCGACGTTCCTCGATCTGATGGGCCTCTGGGACGAGCCGGGCCTCGATCCATTCCGCCGGCGGATGATCGGGCACCCGTTGACGCGGCCGGAGCGCACGGTCGCGCCGATGCCGCTCACGAACTGCACGTGGGTGTGGGGTTGCGCGTTCCGCAACTGGGGGATGATGCAGGGGCCGATGAAGATCGAGGCGCGCGAGTGGGACGGCGAGTACCACTGCTTCAACGTGCTCGAGGACCCGCTGGAGCTGACCAACCTGGGCGAGCAGGCGTGCGCGCCGCTGCCCGACCTCGCGCGGGGGCTCTTCCACGAGATGCCCAACGTCACACCGCCCGGGAGGCCGAAGGTCGACTGGGGCGGGTGAGCCTGTACGGGGCGTGGGCGGCGCGGGGGCGCTACGCGCCGAGGCGTCGCTCGAGGTCCGCGACCTCCGGGCACAGGGAGCGAATCCGGCTGTACCGTGAGGCTGCTTCGCGGGCCAGGATCCCGCGCCCCTCCGCCGGCTCCTGGAGGACGCCGCGTTCCTCGGCGAGGGGTTGATAGTACTGTTCCTTCGGGTTTTCGTGGGCGCGTACTGCCTTCCACGCCCACTCCGAGGGCAGATCGTGTCCGGCGAGGAGCCACACCTCGACCTCTTGCCAGGCGTTCTCGGCCAGAAAGCGCTTTCGCGGTGGAAGCGCGGCGCTGGCCAGCGACTCCAGTCTATCGAGGGCCTCGCGCCGCCCCGGTTTGCCGTCGCGATCGACGAGGAGCAGGAAGCACTCGATCATCGCCTGGTAGCGCAGAAGTATCTCCTGGACGCGCTCCCACCTGAGCGCCTGGTCGACGCCGCCGAGGAGCGGATCGCGGCACACGAGCACCTTGGCTTTGCGGCCGATGGCTTCGAACATCTTCGTGATGATGGGCTCGAGGACGTACTGATCTTTGCGAAAATCCTCGGGGATGACGAGTACGCGATAGCTCACTGGGCGGCCTCGCCCGCGTCGTCTGCCATGAGCTCGACCATGTCCTCGAGCCAGCCGGAGGCGTGAAGGCGAGCGAGGTCCTGCGTCTCGAGGATCCGGTTCAGGTCCGGGAGATCGACCACCTTGCGTACGCTGGACTCGTCTGCACCGCGAAGCCGGTAAATGAGGAGAGCGCTCTCTCTGGACTCAGGGCTGAGGAATCCGAGGAGCTGGGGTGAATGCGTCGTCGCGATGACCTGGACATCCCTGGTGCGACACTGCTGCTCGATGAGCTGCACGAGGAGGTGAAGGCGTGTCGGGTGGATGCCGTTCTCGATCTCCTCGAAGAAATAGAAGTGAGCGGAGTCGGTGTCGAGAAGAGCGGCGAGGATCGCGAGGAAGCGCAGCGTGCCGTCCGAGGCGCTGTAGGCCGAGATCCTGCGCCCGCCCTGCTCCACGAGGTGCACGAGGACGCGTCCGGCGAAATCCTGGGGAAATTCGAGATCCATCACGTCGAGCGGCGTGAGCGCGCGGATCCACTCTAGGAGCGTGTCTCTTCGCTTCGGATCCTGGGATATCGCTTGCAGCACGGACGAGAGGTTCTCGCCGCGATCCCCGAGCACCTGTCGGCCTGGCAACGAGGGTAGCCGCGCAGCGTCCGGTGAGAGATCCAAAAATCGCATCGAGCGTAGCGTATGCAGCGTCTGCTTTGCTTGTCTCCGGACGTAGCGGGGATCCCTGACCTGCGCGATCGCAGGCGAACTTATCGCAGGCGAGCTTGACAAGGTGGATTCCTCACCACCTCGCGCGAGGCGCACGAGCAAGTGTCTGTTGTCTGTCTGCGCAGGGGCGTTCTCGGCGGGGTGCGAGTCGAAGTCCATGTCTGTGCTCCCGTAGAGGGCCTCGCGTATGACCCTGGGAGCAGCACTCGGGAGCCCGGTCGCGACGGAGATTCGATACTTTATATGGTATTGGTTCTCAATCTCGTTGAGCTCTGCTCCGATCGAAAACTCCGCTCCTCCTCCGAAGACGACCTCCTTTGTGCCGCCTCGGAGCCCTTTCCACTGAAGCTCGCCGCCCTCGCCGTACTTCTCTCCCAAGATCTCCGCCAGTGAATAACCGCGGCCGACGCCATGGAGAAAGCGGAACGCATCGCGGAGGTTGCTCTTGCCGGAGGCGTTCGTCCCGACGAGCAGCGTGAAGGGGCCCAGCGGGATCGTCGCCTTCCGGAAGCTTTTGAAGTTCTCGAGCGTGATCGAGGTCAGCATGGGCTCTCGGCGTGGAGTGTAGCCGCCGCGCTGCCCGTCGTTTCACTGAATCGCTCGACGGCGCGCCCGCGCCCGGTGAAGCGTGCGGACTCTGGACGGGCGGCGGACGGGCGACGGACGTTCCAGGTCCGGCATGCTCCACCGGACGCGAGGATGAGGCCGCACGCGGCGCTCAGCCCTCCTCCAGCAGCGCCGCCTGCACGGCCCGGAAGCGCGCGCTCTGCGCGGCGCCCTTGCGCCAGGCGAGGTGGATCGTGTTCCGGGCGCTCCGGCGCCCCTTGCCCGGCCGCGGCCCCACCACGACGACCTGCTTCGCCGCGACCGCCTCGGCGATGAAGTAGTTCGGCAGGACCGCGATCCCGACGCCCGCGATCACCAGCGCCAGCATCTCGTCGAGGCTCGTGATGCGGCAGGCGATCTTCGGCGGCAGCGGGGCTCTCTTGCCGAACGAAGCCCGCCACCACGCGGAGTGCATCGCGAGATCCGCGTCGAAGACCACGAACCTGTGCTCCGCGAGCTCCCGCGCCGTCTCCGGGCGGCCGCGCGTTCCCAGGTACTCCGGCGACACCACGGCCGAGAACTCCTCGACGTAGACGGGTCGCGCCTCGAGCCCCGGCGTGTCCTCGGCGCTCACGAGGAGGCTCAGATCGTCGTCTCCTGCGAGCAGGCGCCGCGCGAGCACCGAGGGCACGTCGAAGCGCACGTCGATGACGAGCTCCGGGTGCGCGAGCAGGAGCCGCGCCAGCCGCGGGCGGAGCCACATGCGGGAAAACGGACCCGGCCCGCCGATGCGCACCACCCCGCGGACCTCGCGGTGGTCGTCCGACGCCGCGGCGAGCGCGTCGTCGATGCGCGCGAACGCCTCGCGCAGCGCGCCGACCAGGCCCTCGCCCGCCGGCAGGAGCCGCGCGTTGCGCCCGACCCGCTCGAACAGCGGCACGCCGAGCTGCGCCTCCAGCGCCTTGATCTGGTGGCTCACGGCCGACGGCGTGACGCGGCGGCGCCTCGCCGCCTCGGCGAACGTGGGCGCGACGCCGGCCTCGAGCAGGGTGCGGAGCAGCTCGTAATTGATGAGCATGGCTCATCTATAGCGTGAGATCGTCTCGCTGGTTTGCATCGACAGGAGAGCCTACGTTCCTCCCGTCGCCGCGAGCCCGAGCGCCTTGGGCGCGACGGGCGCGACCGCAACGGGCGCAGAGGCGCCCAGAGGAGCGAGACGCCATGAACGCAAGGATTCTCCTGATCGTCACCAGCCACGCACGCCTCGGCGAGACCGGGCAACCGACCGGGTTCTGGCTCGAGGAGCTCGCCGCGCCGTACCGCGCCTTCGTCGAGGCCGGGGCGGACGTCGACATCGCGTCGCCTCAGGGCGGTAAACCGCCGGCCGACCCGAAGAGCGCCGCGGATCCGTCCGACGCCGTGCGGGCGTTCCTCGAGGACGAGCGGGCGAAGGCGAAGCTCTCGTCGACGCTCCGCATCGATGGGATCGCCGGCGACCACGACGCGTACTTCGTCGTCGGTGGCCATGGCGTGATGTGGGATCTCGCTGAAGACGCCGCCACGGCGAGGCTGCTCGGCCGCGCGTTCGATCAGGGCAAGGTGGTCGCCGCCGTGTGCCACGGCCCCGGCGCGCTGGTGAACGTCCGGCTCGCGAGCGGCGAGCCCCTCGTGAAGGGGCGGCGCGTGAGCGCCTTCTCGGACGAAGAGGAGCAGGCCGTGGGCCTCGCGGGCGTCGTCCCGTTCGCCCTGGAGTCGCGGCTGCGCTCCCTGGGCGCGCGCTACGAGCGCGGCCCGGTGTGGAAGCCGTTCGCCGTCCGGGATGGCCGGCTCGTCACCGGGCAGAACCCCGCGTCCTCGGCGCTGGTCGCGCAGGAGGCGCTCGCGGCGCTCGCCGAGCAGGAGCCGAGGGAGAGCGCGCGCTGAGCGTGCGCCGCGCTGGACCGAGGGCCGGCGCCGATCGGGCGAGAGAGCGCGTCGCGGTCCCACGTCGCGGAGGTGGAGCGAGCTGGTAAGGCCGAGCGAAGCGTCGCGACACCTCGCTCGGAGGCGCTATGCTCGACGCGTGCCCACCGCTGCACAGAAGCCACACCCAGCCACCGTGGCGGATCTCCTGGCCATCCCCGAGGAGCAGCGATTTCACGAGATCCTCGACGGCGAGCTCGTGCAGAAGGCCGTGCCCTCGTTCGAGCACGGCGACGCGCAGTCCGCCATCGTCGCGCACGTGAAGATCCCCTTCCAGCGGCGCCCCGGGGGCCGCTGGCCCGGAGGATGGTGGTTCGCCACCGAGATCGAGGTCGAGTTCATGCCGGACCAGGTGTATCGGCCTGATGTGGTCGGCTGGCGTCGCGAGCGCGCGCCGGAGCGGCCCAGCGGGTGCCCTGTCCGGATCCGGCCCGACTGGGTCTGTGAGGTGCTCTCCCCGAGCAACGCGCGCAACGACACGGTCAAGAAGATGCGCGTCTATCAGCGCTGTCAGCTCCCCCATTACTGGATCGTCGATCCCCGGGAGGAGACGCTGACCGTGCACCGGTGGACCCCGGAGGGGTACCTCGTGGCGCTCCGCGCGGAGCGCGGTGAGCGCATCAGGGCCGAGCCGTTCGATGCGATCGAGCTTCAGGTCGGCGTGCTCTTCGGGGACGAGCGCGAGGACGACTGACGGTCTCCCGTCGCCTCCCGCGCGGCTACCCCGCCCGGCTGTACGGGGGGCCGAACGAGGCCCGCCACCGCGCGGGCCTGCGGGGAAGGAGGCCAGCGGGGCGGGGGAGAGCGGCTGCGGTCACAGGTCGCGGAGGTCGAGCGATCCGATGAAGTCGGACTTGCCGACGTCGAGCCCGTTGTGCCTCAGGATCGAGTACGCGGTGGTGGCGTGGAAGTAGAAGTTGGGGAGCGCGAACTGGAACACGAAGTCCGGGGCCTTCATGCCCTTGCCCGGCAGGAAGAAGAGCGGCAGCGTGCGGTCTTCCGCGCCCTTCAGCTGCTCCGGCTTCAGCGCCTTCACCTGCTCGATCGTCTTGCCGATGCGCGCGCGCAGCTCCGCGATCGTCTCGTCGCGCGTCTCGAACTGCGGCGGCTCCGCGCCGGTGAGGAGCGCGCCCAGCCTCACGGGCCAGGCGATGAGGGTCTGGATCTGACGCCTGAAGGGCCACTGATCGGGCGCGATGCGCGCGGCGAGGAG
This sequence comes from Sorangium sp. So ce726, assembly GCF_051521405.1. Lineage (NCBI taxonomy): Bacteria > Pseudomonadati > Myxococcota > Polyangiales > Polyangiaceae > Sorangium > Sorangium sp. So ce726. The sequence continues at coordinate 1,344,607 of NZ_CP150349.1, forward strand.
CACCTCCGGATCGAACTTCTTCTGCTGTGCGTAGGCCTCCGCCTTGTCGAGCCAGACCAGCACCTGGCCGAGCATGCGAGTCATCTGGGGGAACGAGCTGTCGTAAAGGCTCATGATCTTCTCCTCGTCAGCAGGAACAGCCGGCGCTCTGGTCCACCCGCAGCCTCCGCGCGTCAACTCCGCGCGCGCGCCGGCCGCGGTTCACGTCGCGCGGTCGCCTGGAGCGGAAGTCGAGCCCGGCTGTGCGCTTCGAGACGAGTGACGAGCCCGGCGGAGCCTCAGGCGACGGAGGGGCTCGCCGGGGCTCCGCAGGCCTTTCGGGGGGCGCTCAGTCGACCTGGTGGAACACGCCCGCTGGATCGAGCGTCCACAGCTTCGCGCCTTCCCCGCCGCCGTCCGACGTCCGGACGTGGATCAGCCGGATGCCCTTCTCTTCCAGCTCGGCGAGGATCGCGGGATCCAGGCCCGGCTCGAGGCGGGGCTCGAAGATGAAGTCCTCCGAGATGTTGTGGTGCTGCGGGCGGTACGTCTGCGCGTGATAGCCCTTGAGCACGATCGGTGCGCTCGTCAGCCCCTCGATGCGTGTCCCCACCCACTTGTGGAGCGGCGCCGTATACCCCGCCGTGGGGCCCGTGGGGGCCGGCGGCCAGTAGAACAATGTCTCCACCGCGACGCCGGACGTCCATGAGAGCGAGCGCTCCTGGAGCAGCGCGCCCGCCACCGGGGGGCCGTCCGCGGGACAAGCGTCGAGCTGCACCACCTCCGAGGACACGTCGAGCCGCGTCCCGTCCCAGTCGAGCGCCGGCACAGGCGTGGTGTAGGCGGCGCTGAGCGTCATCCCGACGTCGCGCAGCGCGACCAGCGGGCCCACCGACGGCGGCAGGAGCTCGGGCACCGGGGAGGCGGCGAGCGCATAGGTGATCTCCGCGGCCCCAGCGCCGTCCACGAAGGAGTCCGTGGCCGTCTCGCTGGCGTACGCGTGGGACGCGGCCGGCCACGCCGCGGGGCTCCCCGAGAGCGTCGTCACCGATCCACCGGAGAGGTAGTCGAGCCGCGCGTCCTCGTTGAAGAGCGTGCTGGCGAGCGCCGCCGGCGTGAGGAACCCGCTCTTCGCCGAGAGCGTCGCGCGCACCTTGAGCCGGTGGTTCGCGAACACGTCGCCAAACTCGCCCTGGAAGGTGCAGACCTCCCGGGGCTCGTCGAGCAGGAACGGCGTGATGCTCGGCGTCGTGTCCGGGAGCGCGACCTCGCGCACCTGCTTCACGACGAGGTCTCCAGGCTTCATCTTCTTGAACTCGTAATCGAGCAGGAACGACTTCCTGCCGGGGTTCACCTCGCTGAACCGCGCCTCGACGCGGCCGAGCAGGTCGGCGAGCGCGAGGTAATCGTCCTCCCATTGCATGACGTGGCCGCCGAGCGGGACGAGCGTCGAGCTGGACAGGAGGTAAACGGAGGTCTCCTGGTCGAAGAGGCTCGCGGTCACGACCTCCGGCTGCGCTCCGCCTTCCGGGTTGGTGACGGAGGTCGCCCCGAGCTGCGTCACGATCTGGATCTGGTCATTGACCAGCTCGCGCCGCGTGAGCGTCGCGACGCCGTTCGCCATCTCGTCCTCGTCAGGATAGGAGTGATGGACGAGGACGCCCATCCCGACCTCGGCCTCGTCCACGCCGTGGAGGAGCCGGGCGAGGAAGGCGTTGTCGTTGTAGAAGCTCGCGTACACCTTGCGGATCGCGCGGAACACGCCGCGCTCGCCGGCCTCGCCCGAGTCGCACAGGCTCGGCCCCGCCTGGTCGGCGTCTCGATCGTCGGCCAGGCAGCCGCTGTAGCTGTCGTAGAGGCCCGCGCCCGTGAAGGCGGCGCTGTCCTCCACGTTGGTCGAGCTCCGGAACCGGATCTTCTTCGTGGGCGTGAAGCCCTCGAGCGCCGCCTCGATCGCCTGCCGCTGCCCCGCCGAGAAGGCTGTCTCCTCCGTGATCCGCGCGCGGATCGCCGCGAGATCGGCCTTGAGCGCCAGCATGTCGGGCGGGTAGCTATGGCCTCCGAGGCGCTCCGCGATCTCGGCGCGCAGCGTGCGGCCGCCGGGCATGACCTGATCGAGGAAATCGTCCCAGAGATCGAACGACAGCGCGACCGCGACATCGGAGTTCTCCGGGATGGCGTCCCGCAGCAGGCCATAGTTCGCGGCCTTGCCCCCGAAATGGACGATATCCGCGGGGCCGAGATCCTCGGTGGACCCGGCGTAGGCGCCGAGCGGCTCCTTGGGCTGGATCTCGAGCTTGCCAGGCCGCTTCAGCGCGAGCAGCTGCTCCTTGTCCGCCGGCGCGATCCCTCCGGCCTCGAAGAGCACGGCGCGGCAGATGGCCCCGTATTGAAGCGAGGCCCGCATCGCGACCTCCTCGCCGTCGAGCGCCTTTGCCGCCTCTGCGGCGGCCGGATCGCCGAGGTAGACGAACGGGATGCCGAACGAGGTCGCGAGGAGGGCGGTGTGCGCGTTCGGCGTCGCGGGCGACAGCGAGACGATGCCCGCCACATAAGGCACCTCCGCAGGGATGGAGTCGGTGAGCAGGATGTCCTCGGCCCGGAGCTCGCCGCTCGCATAGGCGGCGTCGATCGCGTCCGGCGGGACATAGCGGAGCCGGCCCACGGCCCAGCCCGTCGCATAACACGCGTCGCCGTCCAGCCACCGCTCGACCGAGCTCACCGGGAACCCGCTCGCCTCGAAGAACGCGCTGTTCTCCGCGGCCGACGCCGATTGCTCGTACGTCGGGAAATAGAAAGGCTGCGCCCCACCGGGCGCGATGACGCTGTCCTTCACGAGCTCCAGGACGACGCGCGCCACCTCGGGATCGTAAGCGTCCTGGCGGACGAGCTGGATGCCGTACTCCGGCACGCTCTCCGGGGTCGGCGGGAAGATCACGGCGCCGAGGATGGCCTTCTGTCCCTCTTCGTGCAGCGAGACCTGGTCGAACTCGTCCAGCGACATGTCGAAGAACGGGTCGAGCCGCGTCGTGGCGAACTCGCCATGGAACGGGAACTTGTTGCTGTCCTGGTAATAGACCTTGGTGGGATCGTGCATCAGCACGGTGAACTTCACCCACCCCGGCGTCTCGAAGGTCGCCGGCCAGGCGGCGAAGGGCTCGAAGGGGAAGCTGATCTGGTTCTTCCAGTCCTCCGACGGAGTGATGTCGATCGGGTAGGTGTCGACGGGCCATGAAGCGCCGCCTCCGGCGCTCCCGCCATTCCCCCCGCCTCCGCCGCCCGCGCCTCCTTCGCCGCCGGTGGCGCCCCCGCTGCTTGTGGCGCCGCTGCTACCCGGGGCCTCTGACGCGTCCTCTCCGCAGGCGGCGAGCGTCCCCGCGCCGAGGAGCGCGAGCGCAAGACAAGCCGGTCGACCGATTCGCTGAAGTCTCATGAACAACATCGCGGTACAACTGCCGTGCCATCGTGCGACGAGCGGCGTCTCAGGGCTGCGCGGCGGGGCGTCGCTGTCGCGCGCGTGGCGCACGCAGGCACAGCCGTACGGGCGCGGCGATGGCCGCTCCCGTGGTCGCCGCGCGCGGCCACCCCGCCGATTTTTCTTGGGGTTTCAACCGGTTCGGCGTTCTACGATGCCGCCATGACCGAGCGGAGAGCGGCGCTGATCGTCAACCCTGCTGCGGGCCATGCGGGCGATGCGGTCGAGTCGTTGCCTGCCCGGCTCCAGCGCGATTTTGCGCTGAGCGTCTACGAGACGAGCGCGGACCGCTCTGCCGCCGCCTGCGCCAAGGCAGCGCGCCGCGATGGCGCTTCCCTGGTGATCGCGGCGGGCGGCGACGGGACGATCTCCAGCGTGGCGTCCGCGCTCCTCGGGGCCGATGCGTGCCTGGGTGTCCTGCCGCTGGGAACGGCGAACTCGATCGCGCACTCGCTGGGAATCCCGGACGACCTGGAGGGGGCGATCGAGGTGCTCGTCCGCGGCGAGCCGACGCGCATCGACGCCGCCCGCGCCAACGGGAAGACGATGATCCTGCTCTCGGCGGTCGGGCTGCACGCCGACACGGTCGGCGAGACCCCGCAGGACGAGAAGCAGCGCTGGGGTGTGCTCGCGTACATCCGCACCGGGCTGAAGAAGCTGATGAGCCTCGAGCCATTCGCGGTCGAGATCGAGACAGAGGACCAGCGGATCCACTGCCGGGCGGTCGCGGTGACCGTCGCGAACATGGCGCCTCCGCGCACCGTGCTGGCGCAGGGGCCGCCCGTCCTGTCCCCCGACGACGGGCGGCTTGACCTCACCATCGTGTCGGCCACGACGCTGGTCGAGGCGGTCGCGACCGGACTGCACCTCCTGAGGACCGCGATCGACGGCGAGCCGGCCGAGCGCGACAACGTCGGTTTCCTCGCCGCCCGGCGGGTCTGCATCACCACCGATCCGCCCCAGAACGTGCTCATCGACGGCGAGGAGGCCGGGACGACGCCGCTCGTGGTGGAGTGCCTCCCGCGCGCCCTGACGGTCATGGCCCCCCGCCGCGAGGAGGCCCGTGAAGCGCCGCCGGCCGCGGACGTCGAGGTGAAGCTCGCGGGGCTGCCCGAGCTCGAGGTCGAGCCGAAGCGGTGAGGCGCGCTCGGGCCACGAGGGCCCGAGGAAGATCGAAAGGGCCGGCGTCGAGGCGCGCGGCGAGCAGCATCGTGACGGCCTCATCGGGGGGGGGAAATCACAGCCGCCCGGCGTAAGGAAAGGTGGTTCTGCCGCGGCAGGGCCCGATTCTTGACCTTTCATCGGGAGCGCAGAGGAATGCGAACGACGTTCTGGGCTGGTGTGGTGGGGGTGTGCTTGGCTTGCGGCCTCTCGGGGCTGGGCTGCGGGGGAGACGACGACGGGGCGACGCCCGGCGACTCGACGGGTTCGGCGGGTTCGGCGGGGGGCGGGGGCTCCGGGGCTGCGTCCTGCTCTGGACTCGACACGTCGGCGCTCGTCAGCGAGCTCTCGCCCGCGGAGGTCGAGCAGGCGTGCAAGGGGTATCGCCGCTGCAGCGCCGAGGAGGTGACCGTCGACTACGTGTGCCTCATGCAGGGCGTGCTCGGCGCGGCGTACGGGGACGACGCCGGGACAAGCGACGCCGAGCTGCAGGCGAAGTGCTCCGAGCTGGTCGAGGGGTGCATGGCCGACCCGAGCCAGGCAGAGCAGCTGCTAGAGCAGGCCCTCGTGGAGGTCGAGGCAAAGCCCTGCGGCCAGCCGACGCAGTGCACGGCCACGATCGCGGAGATCGACGCTTGCGCCGCCGAGATGCGAGCGTACACGCGCGATGTGTTCCCCGAGTGCAGCGCGCTCACCATGGCTTTCTACGAGCAAACCGACAGGGGCGACACCCTGCTCGAAGGGGCCTGCGGCAAGCTCGGCGTCGGCTGCTTCCCGCTCTTCACGACGCCAGGCAACGAGTGAGCAGAGCCGGACGCGGCGCGCCCCGGGCCGTGTGCTCCTTGCTCCAGTGCGGAGGGCCGCTCTGGCTCGCGGCGCAGCGCCGGCAGCGCGGCCGGCCGCGCCTTTCCCCGGCCATCCCGGCGCGATGGACGTGATAGACGTGCGCCATGAGGCTGACCGAGCGAGCCATCGAGCTGCCGGCGCTCGCGAGCGCCCACTCCCATGCTTTCCAGCGCGGGATGCGCGGTGAGGCGCAGCGGCCGGGGCCGTCGGGGGCGGACGACTTCTGGTCGTGGCGCAGCGCCATGTACGCGCTCGCCGAGTCGCTCACGCCGGAGTCCATTCATGCGATCTCGAAGGTGGCTTATCGCGAGCTCCGCGCCGCGGGCGTGCGCACGGTGGGCGAGTTTCATTACGTGCACCACCAGCCGGGCGGCGCGCCCTACGCGGATCGCACGGTCCTCGCGGATGCGGTGATCGAGGCCGCGCGCGAGGAGGGCCTCCGGATCGCGCTCCTCCGGGTCGTCTACGCGCGCGCCGGCGCGGGCAGGGCGCCCGAGGGGGCGCAGCTGCGGTTCTCGGACGCCTCGCTCGACGCGGCGCTCGCGGACGTCGAGGCGCTCCGGGCGCGCTACGCGGGCTGCGAGGACGTGCGCGTCGGCGTGGCGCCCCACAGCGTGCGTGCCGTGCCCCCGGCGTGGCTCGGCGAGATCGCGCGGTACGCCGCGGAGCGCGGGCTCATGGTGCACATGCACGTGGCCGAGCAGCCGGCCGAGATCGAGGCGTGCCTCGCCGAGACGGGACGGCGGCCGGTGGAGCTCCTGGCCGAGCGCGGGGTCCTTAGCGAGCGCTTCGTGGCGGTGCACGCGACGCACCTCGCGCCGCACGAGCCGGCGCTGCTCGGCGCCGCGAGGGCGTTCGCGTGCCTGTGCCCGACGACCGAGCGCGACCTCGGCGACGGATTGCCCGACGTGGGCGCGCTGCGCGCGGCGGGCGCGCGGCTGTGCGTCGGGATCGACAGCCACGTGATCACCGATCCGTTCGAGGACATGCGCGCCGTCGAGCTGGGCGAGCGGCTGCGGACGGGCCGGCGCGTGACGCTGCGGGGCGAGGGCGGAGCGACGCCTGCCGAGGCGCTCTGGGAGATCGGCGCGCTGCGGGGGGCGGAGGCGTGCGGGTTCGCGGATCCTGGCGGCAGCATCTCGGTGCGCCGGGACGCGCCGGCGCTCGCGATGGTGCGGGAGGAGCGGCTGCTCGACGCGGTGGTGTACAGCGGGAGCCCTTCGATCGTGGAGGGGAGCCCCGCGCCCTCGGGCCCGCCTGTGCCTTGACCGAGGCGAGGCGCCGGCTCGTCTCGGCGCGGGGGGATCGAGGCAGGCCCAGGCCGAGCGGGCGAGCGTGAAGCGCGCTCACACGCGGTGGTGGCGTGGTTTGTGAGGGGCTGTCCCCCGCGTCTCGCCTGCGTCATGCATGGGAAACGAACGGCGAAGGAAGGAATGGCTCGACTGGATGCCTCTGGCGGCGCTGCTGCCGATCGGCGTCGTCTTGCTCCTGAGCCTCCACGAGATCCAGGACGTCCATCGCAGGAACATCGCGGCGACCCTGCAGGCCGTGCTCTCGACGACCCGCGAAGGGCTCTTGACGTGGGCGCGGCAGGCGAAGGGCGCCGCGGGGTTCTGGGCGAACGAGCCGAGGATACGGCGCGCGGTCGCCGCCCAGGTCGAGGTGCGCCGCAGCGACGGCTCGCTCCGCGATAGCCCGTACCTCCAGGATCTGCGGCTGGAGCTGGAGAACGTCGTTGAGCGGGAACAGTGCCTCGGCTTCGACGTCATCGCGCTGGATGGCACCCATATCGCCTCGGATCGCGATGAGCTCCTCGGCACCAAGACGCTGAGCGCCTACGATCCGGACACCATCGCCGCGGCCCTGCGCGGCTCGACCGTCATGGGGACTCCTTTCGTCATGCGGTCTCCCGTCCTCGGCAGGGTCACCCCCGTCCTCGTCGTCGCGGCGCCGGTGCGCTCCGTCGCCGGGGAAGGGGAGGTCATCGCGGCGCTCGCCTTCCGCATCGATCCTGGGAAGGAGCTGACGCAGATCGCCCATCGCGGACAGGTCGGCGCGGCAGGGGAGACCTACGCGTTCGACAGGCACGGTCGTGTCGTCACGGAGCTCAGGTTCGCCCAGAACCTCCGCGACATGGGCATCCTGGCGGCCGGCGAGCGCACGAGCCTCAACGTGGAGATACGCGATCCCGGAGGCGAGGCGCAGGACGGCGCCGGGCGCCTCTTGCCCCGTGCGGAGCAGCCGCTCACGCGCATGGCGACCAGCGCCGTCGCGGGGATCGCCGGGGTCGATGTCGAGGGATACCGCGATTATCGCGGCGTCCCGGTCGTCGGTTCGTGGCTGTGGGATCAGGAGCTCGACCTCGGTCTCGCGACCGAGATCGACAAAGACAATGCCTATGGCGTGTATGTCGTGACGCGCCGTGTGGTCCTCATGGCCTGCGGCGTGATGATGCTCGCCACGCTCGTCCTGACGATCCTGCTGCAGCGGCGCGCGAAGGACCTGGCCACCGCCGTGCGACGCGAGAAGGAGCTGCGCAGGGAGCTCGAGGATCGCGTCCATCGCCTGGAGTGCGCGGAGACGGAGCTGAAAGACGCCATCCGCATCCGCGAGGAGTTCCTGCGGTTCGCCTCGCACGAGCTGCGCACGCCGCTGACGAGCCTGCGGCTCCTGTACGAGCACATGCTGCGATCGCGATCCCAGCCCCTCATGGTGACGCTGGGCACGAAGGACATCAGCCGCTTCTTGAAGGTGTCCTCGCGAGAGCTCGCCCGGATCACGCAGGTCATCAACAACATGTTCGTCGTCGCGAGCTTCGCGGCCGGCCCGCCGGCGCTGAACCTGCAGAGGACAGAGCTCAACGAGATCGTGCGCAGGACCGCCCGGCAGGTGACAGAGCAGCTCGAGGCCGACGGGTGTTCCCTGGAGCTCCAGCTCGACCGATCCGTGTTTGGCTACTGGGACGACGCGCGCGTCGAGCAGGTCATCACGAACCTGCTGTCGAACGCGTCGCGGCACGGGGCTGGACAGCCGATCACGCTGTCGGTCGTCCGGCAGGCTGGCTTCGCGGTGATCTCCGTGCACGATCGCGGCGTCGGCATCACGCCGGAGCAGCGGGACAGGCTCTTCGAGCCGTTCCGGTGGACACCGGAGGCGCACAGCGGGCTCGGCGTTGGGCTCTACGTCTGCAGGTTGATCGTGTGGGCGCACGGCGGAGAGATCCTGGTCGAGAGCGAGCCAGGCCAGGGCACGACGTTCTGCGTCCGGCTGCCGCTGCCTCCGGAGATCGAGGGGAGCGACGCCGCCTTGGTGCCCGAGAGCGAGCGGAAGGCGGCGGAGGAGCGGAGCAACGGAGGGACGGAGTAACGGACTAGCGGAGTAACGGAGTAACGGAGTAACGGAGTAACGGAGTAACGGAGTAACGGAGCAGGCGAGTCGCGGGCGCTTATCCCAGCGCGCCCGCGATGAGCTGCGCCGCCCGCAGCATGAGCGCCACGACCGCCCCGACGTTCCACGCGCGCGCGAGCCACCACTGCACCTCGGCGCCGTTGATCCATGGCGGCACCCACGCCGGTGGCGCCAGCAGATCGGCGACGGTGAGGACCCGCTCTCGCTCCTGCGCCGCGCGATAGCCGCCCTCGCCGCCGCGGACCTGCTCCTCCGCCCGCACGAGGGCGAAGAGCCGCGCGCTGCGCCCCTCCGGGAGCAGCGCCGCGCCCGCGCGCAGCGCCTCCGGGGTCGCGGGCAGCTCGACGGCCCGCCCTCGCTGCGTGAGGCGGAGCGCGCCGTCGCCCGCGCGCTCGACCCGCCCGCGGACCCAGCCCTCGGAGCGCTCGCCGCGGAGCACCGACGAGAGCGACGCGAGCTCGGGATCGGGGCCCAGCCGGGGCGCGCGCTCCCCCGGGAGGACGCGCGCGGCGAAGAGCCAGAGGGCGATCGGGAGCACCGACAGGAATGGATTCAGAGCGAGCAGGCTTGTCACGCCCGCCACCCCGTCGAGCACCGGCAGGGCGAGCACGCCCGCGGCGGCAAACGCGCCCACGGCGATCGTCGCGCCGAACCCGCCGACGACGCCGACGGCGACGTTGCCGATCGCGACGACGCCGACGGCGACGTTGCCGATCGCGATGAAGCCGCGCGCGACGTTGCCGATCGCGATGAAGCCCGTGACGACGTTGCCGAACACGAGGAACCCGTTCGCGATGTTGCCGGCGTCGACCCAGCGCGCGCGCTCTGCGGCGCTCGCCCCACCTTCGCCCCGGAGCGGCCAGCTCATTCCGTCACCTCGAACGAGGTGCGGCCGACGAGCTGGCCGTCCTCGGTCTCGACATCCACCGTCCAGTGCCCTGCCAGGCGGCGCGGCAGGCTCCCGCCCACGAGCTGCGACTTGAGCCGCACGGCGCCCTCCGGGCCCGGCACCCGCAGCGTTTCCTCCGGCGCGCGGAGGACCTCGCGCCCCTCGCGCCGCCAGACGTGGAGGAGGCGATCGCCGTCGCCGCCCGGCACCACGACGTCGGTCACCGCGCGGAGCTCGCGGATCACAGAAAAATGAAGCGATTTCACGGACATGGCGAGCCGTCCGTCCGGCAGCACCGAGGGGCCCACGGCCGCGGAGGACAGGTGCATCGGCACGGGAGGGATGAGCTCGCGCGTCCCGTAGGCGAGCCCGACCCCGGCGGCCATCGCGACGGCGAGGAACACGACGCCCATCCGGCTCCAGAGGGCCCCGAACGGCAGGTGCAGCGTGCAGAAGCCGAGCACGGACACGAGGGCGGCGGAGAGCAGCGTGTACAGCGTCCGGGTGTCGGGGAGGAGCGCGGGGATGACGAGGTTCAGGCACGCGAACAGCGTCACCCCGTAGAACACCGAGGCGAGGGTCTTCCAGCGCATGAGCACGCGGTCGAAGACGAGATCGAGCGTCGAGAGCACCGCGCAGGCGGCGAGGAGGAGGACGAACCACCGGTTCGGCGCGTCCAGGCTGGCGCTCTTCCAGTAGAACGGGAGGAGGAAGAAGAGCATGCCCTGATAGAGGTTCTTCAGGACATAGGTCATCACGAGGAAGCGCAGCCGGGCGCCGCGCCACGCCGTCGCGAAGTCCTGGCGGGCGCCGGTGCCGAAGAGCCGGAAGAAGAGGAGCACGAGCAGCCAGGCGACGCTGACCGTGACCGCGAGGAAGCGCGCGTGCTGGAACCCCTTCTGCGCGAAGGTCACCACGAACGCGCCGAGGCTGAGCGCATACGCGGTGTGCAGCCACCAGAGCTTCTTGTGATGGCGCTTGAGGAAGGCGCGGGCGGACGACCTGAGGTCCCCGGGCTTGTCCTCGTCGTCGGCGTTCAGGTCGGCGTAGGACGCCTTGGGCTCGGCCTTGACGGTCGGCGCGTTGTCCTCGTCCGCCGCCGTGCCGCGCGCTGGCCGCTCGGGCATCTTGAGCGTGCGGTCGTCGTGCTCCCCGCCCGGGGCGCTGGCCCTCGGCGGCATGCGCAGGGTGGCCTCGTCCCCGGCCTGGGCGCCGGTCCTGGAGGGCATGCGCAGGGTGGCCTCGTCCCCGGCCTGGGCGCCGGCCCTGGGCGGCATGTGCAGGGTGGTCTCGTCGATCGCGCCGCGATCTCGGTCGCCGGGCGCCGCGGCGCCGCCGGCCGCGGAGGGCCGGGCCTGTCCGGCTGCGGCGGACGGGGTGGGGCCCGACGCGCGATCGGGCTCGTCGCCCGGCATGTACATGATCGTGGGTGCCTCTCCGAAGGCCTCCGGGACGCGCGTCTTGTGGACCTGCGTCGTGGCGCTGGAAGGCGACGGCAGCGAGGGCGCGTTCGCGTGGGCCCCGGGGGCCGGGGCGTCAGGGGAGCGCGGCGCGTGCTGTTTCATCCGGCCCGCAGCGTACCCGACGGGCGGTCCACCTTCGAGCGCCGTCCTTCGAGCGCCGTCCGAGCGGGCCGGCGCTCGGGGGCGCGCAGGGATGCTTCAGGTGCCCGTCGTTGCTCCGTTCAGGAACGGCTGCTGGCCGAGACGATGCTCAAGGCCCAGCGCTTACTCGATCGAGACCTTCACATCAGCCTTACCGCTGCTTTGATACCCTTCCACGACCAGCGAAACCTCATAGAAGCTCCCCAGGGTCAGCCCCTGTTTCGCCCACGCGTCGAAGTGGTTGGCGACAGTGATGGTTCCGCTCGTGCGCTTCTGCGTGCGAACGCTCCAGAACTGATAGAAGGTCTTGTTGCCCTCGATGGAGGGCTGGTTGACTCGCTGGGTCTTGTAGATGTCGTAGGTACCTCCGTCGCTGGTGACGGTGCCCACGTGCCCTTCTCCGCCCGGCGGACGCCAGTTGCCCCAGCTATCGACGATATAATACTCGATGAGCGGGTTCTTCGTCCACCCATAGACACCCAGGTAGGAATTGCCGTTCGGCTGGTAGTCGGCCTCGTAGGTGACGATATTGTCCTTCCCGCCCGGCCTCACGCCTTTACGGCCCAGCAGGTTGTTGATGTTGTTCCAGTCTACCCTGAAGCCGTCAGCCGTGTTGACCAGGCACCCGTTTCCTCGGTCCTTCCAGTATTCAAAGGTGAGCCCGCAATGGGTGCCTGTCTTGTCGCTGCAGACCTCCAGGTCGGCTTCCGTGCACCGGGTAGGTGTGCCGGTCCCGGTCGTGGACGTGGTGCTCGAGGTCGTGGTGCTCGTTGTCGAGCTGCTCGTCGTCGTGGTGCTCGTCGTCGAGCTGCTCGTTGTCGTGCTGCCCCCGCCCCCGGACCCGTCCGAGCCCCCGGTCCCGCTCGTGGCCGAGCTGCTCGTGGTGGTGCTGCCAGTCGTCCCGCTCGTTGTCGACCCGCCCGGGCCCCCCGTGCTGCCGGTGCTACCGGTGCTACCGGTGTTCCCGGTGCTGCCCGAGGTCACGCCGCCCGTCCCAGCCGAACTGCCACCCGCCCCGGTATCCGAAGATGAATCATCCGACCCGGAGCAGCCCACGGCAACGAACCCCAAGAACAAAGTAAAAAGTTTTAACGAAGTTAAACGCACAGCTCCTCCTTGGCTAGACGAGTCAATTCCCGGCGCCTGACCGCGTCATCATGGCTAGCACCAGGGCTCGGTGGCGACAACGCCCCGTAGGGGCGTTCTAGCTGCCAGTCCAGGGACAGCCCTCAGGCTCGACGCGGCCGAGCCGCGGACGAGGTCGCACAACCGGCCTCGGTACGCTGGGTCTGCGAGCAGCTGCCGAAGCGAGCCCCTCCCCCGTCACCCAGGATCCCTGACGCGCCGATCCATGTGAAATAGCGGAGGAGAACTACATGAGGGCGGGAATGTGGGATCGGCTCGGGTCCCATCTTCCACGCTCCGCGCCGTCATGCTCTAATGTTGCCGTTCTTGGGAAGGCGCTGCCTGTTCGGTGCCTTGTCCGGCCGGACAGGTCATCGACCGCCTGAGAGAGCTGTTGAGACCTCTCACCGTGGAGCGACCGGGAGGCGCCGGAGCTCGGGATGGCCCATGATGACCAGGACGTCGAGAACCTCGTCCATCCTTGCGCTCGCCGTGGTCCTCGTGTCGGGCTGCGGCCGTGACTCGGCGGCTCCCTCGGACGAGGCCGGCTCGAACGGTGGAAGCGGCGGCGCGTCTTCGACCGGAGCAGGAGGAGCGGCGGGCTCGAGCAGCGGCGCGCTGGCGGGATCTGGCGGGGCGCTGGCGGGCTCCGGCGGGGCAGGGGCGGTGAGCGCGGCTTCGACCAGCGGCGCGTCGGGCGGGAGCGGGGGCTCACCGAGCGAGCCACGCCCCACGGTGACCGCCGCTCCGGGCACGGAGCTCGTCACGGTCGACGCGAGCGTGGTGCACCAATCCTTCGAGGGCTGGGGCACGAGCTTGTGCTGGTGGGCCGATCACGTGGGCGGATGGCAGGAAGCCAAGCGCAACGCCGTGGTCGAAGCGGTCGTCGATCCGGTGAATGGCCTCGGCTACAACGTCTTCCGCTACAACATCGGCGGCGGGGAGAACCCGTCCCACGAGCACATGAAGGAGCATCGCGAGATGCCCGGGTTCCAGAGCGCCGATGGGACCTTCACGTGGGAGAACGACGCCAGGCAGCGCGCCATCCTCTTGCGCATCGCGGAGCGCGGGGCAGATCTGATCTTCGAGGCGTTCTCCAACTCTCCCCCCTACTGGATGACGAACAGCGGCTGCGCCTCGGGCAGCAGCAACGGCAAAGACAACCTCAAAGCGGACCATTACGACGACTTCGCCCACTACCTCACGGAGGTCGTCCGTCACTACAAGGACAAGTACGGGATCACCTTTCGCACGCTGGAGCCGCTGAACGAGCCTTTCGCCGATTGGTGGAAATCGAACGGCTCCCAGGAAGGCTGCCACTTCGACCGGGCGAGCCAGGAGAAGATCATCCAGGAGGTGGCCAAACAGCTGACCAGCAAGGGCCTCGGCGAGACGGTGGTCAGCGCGTCGGACGAGAACAGCATGGATGATGCCGTCCGGAACATCGGCGCCTTCGGCGCGGGGACGCTCGCCGCTTTCCAGCAGATCAACGTCCACTCCTACGCCGGCAGCCAGCGCACCCAGCTCCGGCAGCTCGCGACCAGGCTCGGCAAGCGGCTGTGGCAATCGGAATCAGGGCCGCTCGGGCAGAGCATCAGCGACGACACGGACGCGGCGCTGTTCATGGCGGAGCGGATCATCAAGGATCTGCGCGAGCTGAAGCCGGAGGCCTGGGTCGACTGGCAGTCGGGCGATCCGTCGCGCAGCTGGGCGAGCTTCACGCTGAACGACAGCCAGCAGGCCTACGCTCCCCTCAAGCGCTTTTACATGCACGCCGGCTTCAGCCGTTACATCCGGCCCGGCGCGCGCTTCGTCGACGTCGATAGCGCGGACATGGTGGCTGCGATCAGCGCCGACGGGAGCTCTCTCTCGCTCGTGGTCCGCAACGGCGATCGCAACGCGAGCCGCGGCTACACGTTCGACCTCACCCGGCTCCCCACGGTCGGTCCCGCCGCGGAAGTGCACCGCACCTCGCGCACGGAGGACCTCGAGCAGCTCCCCGACATGGCGATCGAAGGCTATCGCCTGGTGGTCACGGTCCCGGCCTTTTCCGTCACCACCTTCGTCATCCCGATGCCCTGACTTCCCCCTGGAGCGACATTCATGATCGAGCGTCGGACCATCCGCTTCACGAGTCTGTGCATCGGCGCGCTGTGCGGGGCGCTCATGGGCTGCAGCGAGCGAGACCCTGCGGCAGATACCGATGCGCCGCCCCTCACCGGTGGAGCTGGAGGCGGCGGGGCGGGTGGCACCTCGCCTTCGAGCTCGAGCGGGGGCACGACGTCGACGGGCGTGGGCGGCAGCGGCAGCGGCAGCGGGAGCGGGAGCGGGAGCGGCGGTTCGGCCACCGCGCCTTGCACCTTCACCTGTCACGACGACTGCCCGGCACTGGGCGCTCTGGAGGTGGAGGGCAGCTGCGGTGTCCCGAGCGAGCGGTGCTGCTGGCTGGGCGCTCCGAGCGATCCCTACCCGAGCGGCGGGGGCTCCTCGGTCGACGACTCCCCCCCGATCCCGGTCGACGAGCTCCCCGTCATCCCCGAGATGCCCGATCCGCTCACGATGGTCGATGGGACCAAGGTCACCACGGCGGAGCAGTGGCGGGCTCGCCGCAAGGAGATGATCCAGATCCTGGAGGACTACACCTACGGGCACATGCCGCCGCCGCCGGGCAACGTGACGGCCGTGCCGCTCTCGGAGCCCAAGGAGATCACGGCCTCGGGCGTGGATGCCACCTACCGCAAGCTTCACCTGAGCTTCGGGCCAGGAGGGGAGCTCGGCTTCGACCTGGGCCTCTTCTTCCCGGAGGCCGGCGCGACTCCGGAGGGTGAGGCCCAGGCGCGTCCCATCTTGATCTCTCTCTCCTTCAGCTCCGGCGAAACCAGCCTGGGGGGAGCGGCCGGCGCGCTCAAGCGAGGCTACGCCGTGGCCACGATCGGCTACCAGGAGCTCGGCGCGGACTCTCGCGACTACGCGTCGACCGCGTTCTTTCCGTCGTATCCGGACCACGACTGGAGGGACATCTCTGCGTGGGCCTGGGGCATCTCCCGCGCTGTCGACTATCTGATGACCGATCCAGCCGTCGATCGGGACAAGATCATGATCACGGGGACGTCGCGCCTGGGCCAGGCGGTCCTGCTCGCGGGCGCCTTCGACGAGCGCATCGCGCTCACGGCCCCGGTGGCAGGGGGCATGGCCTTTCGGTTCTCAGGCGCCGAGATGGGCGAGGGGCTCGGGCAGGGTATCACCGAGATCGTCGATCAGAACACCTACTGGTTCGGGCCGCTGCTTCCGGAGTTCAGGAACCGGACGGAGCGCCTCCCCTCGGACCAGCACTGGTTGCCCGCCCTCACCGCGCCGCGGCTCTTCATCATGTGCAACTCGCTCAAAGATCAGTACGGAAGGGCCTACGCGGCCGTGCAGTCGTACCTCGGTGCTCAACCGGTGTACGACTTCCTCGGCGTCCCCGAGCATGTGGGGCTGAACTTCCGGCCCGGCGGGCACGGCGCCACCGAGGAAGACTGGAATGCCATCTTCGACTTTGCCGATCAGGTTCTCCTGGGGAAGCCGGGAACCAGGCGCTTCGACGTCATTCCGCCGCGCCAGGATACTCCCTAGGTAGATAACGCCGTGCAGGGCCCTCGTGCATTATCGCCCATCACGATCGCCCGTAAACGCAACTCCTGCCCCGGCGACCAGTCGAACAGAATCAACTCCGCCGGCTCGCCCACCTCGATCCGGCGCAGGGGCAGCCCAAGCAAGGCGCGCGGTCGATTGGACGCCATGTCGATCGTGTCCGGCAACGACGTCTCGCCCAGGTTGAGCAGGTTGCGTACGCACAGGTCCGTGAACGCCCACGAGCCAGCGAGGAAGCTGGTGCCGGGCACGACGATCTTGCCCGCCGGGAGGATCTCGAACTCCTGATCCCATTCGCGATACTTCCCCGGCGGCAGGCCGGCCAGGGGGTTCGCGTCGCACGTCACGATCAACCGGGCCGGCGTCTTGGCGCGGAGGATGCAGCGCATCACGGGGACGGGTAGGTGATGCCCATCGGCGATGATGCTGGCCCAGAGCTCATCCGCCGCCAGCTGCTCCCACAGGTAGTTGTCGTGCCGGGGCAACATCGCATGGGAGCCGTTGCCCAGGTGCGTGCTCATGCATGCGCCGGCGCGGATCGCGTCGCGAATGCAGCTGGCCGACGCAGCGGTGTGACCGAGCGCGACGAGCACGCCCGCCTTCACTAGCTTTTCGATGAACGGCAGCGCCCCTGGCGTCTCCGGCGCCAGCGTCACCATCTTGATCATGCCGCGGGCGGCCTCGTCCTGGACGCGTTGAAACTCCTCCCAGCAGGGTGGGCGGACATGTTGCCTCGGATGCGCTCCGCGCGGCCCGTCGTCCGGCGAGATGTAGGGGCCTTCGAGATGAATCCCAACGATGGCCCGGCTCAATTCCCGATCCTCGTCGCAGGCGGCGCGAAGGGTGCGGCACCCGTGCATCAGGGCGTCGAGCGAACCGGTCACGAGCGTGGGACAGAGCTGGGCGATGCCGCGTCGCTGGCACGTGTCCACGACGTGGCGGACCTGCGCTTGCGTCAGCTGGAGGGAGTTGAAGCTGATCCCCCCGGACCCGTTGATCTGCACATCGCAGAAGGCGGGCGCGACCCAATCCGCCTCGTGATCGGCGGTGCCGGCGCCGGCGGACTCGACGAGCTGAATCGCGCCTCGCTCGCAGACGAGATCGAGAGGCTGGCCCGTCCGATAATGCTTCGCCCGCAGACGCATGAGAGGGTGCCCCAGATCCGCTCGCGCTCCCCTCTCTCACAGGGCGAGGGGGCTTGTCGACATGTGCTAGACGCGGACAGCGCCGTCAGTCGTTCATGGGGTCTGCCCGCGAGCCGACTCGGCGGCATGTTGATGCTGGAGAATGAACGGTGCAAGAGCCTCGGGGTGAATTGCTGATCGCCAGCGTTCACCGTCCAGATAGCTGCTGCCTTCGTCTCGCATCCTCGCGTCGGCGTTTGTCCCAGGCGCTCCGCGGACACGCTTCCATCGACCCGTCCGGGATGAATCGAACGATCCGAGCGACCTGACGCTGCTCACCGTGCCGGACACGCACGACAGCTGCTTCGAGGACAACACGTTTGGCACGTTCTTCTCGCTGATCGGGCTGTCCGCCCCGCCCGGCTGCGAGTAACAGGCCGTTCCCCGGCGGAGCCCACGGATCCCGCAGGTTCGCCGGGGCCCGCCCGGGTTTACTGGACCTGGATCGTGAACTCGTCCGCGAGGCGGCCGTTCACGTCCTTGAAGTATGCCGTCGCGCGCTTCGGATCCCCGCCGACGTGGAAGCGGATGAACAGGGCGCCATAGTCGGCGGTGCCCGACATGACCACGTTGTTCTTCTTCCACTTGTTGCTGGCGTAGTAGGAGGCCCACCACGTGTCGTCGTCGTGGCTGGCCGCGTCGTAGTCGCGGATGCCGACGCCGGCGAGGCCGGAGACGAACACGAAGTTGCGGCTCGGGCCGAGCTCCACGAGGTCGTAGGCGCCGGTCTTGCCGTGGCCGGTCGCGGCGTTGCCGACGTCGGTCAGCGTCAGCGTGCGCGAGTAGGAGTGCTCGTGGCCGGTCGAGACGATCGCGCCGGCGTTCATGCACTCCTGGTACGCGCTCCAGCCGACCTCGTTGCCCTTGGTGCCGACCTGCATGTCGTTCTGGTTCTTGTGCCAGTTGCAGATGGACCAGATCGAGTTGTCGGCGGCGAGCGAGTCGCGGATGAAGTCCACCTGGTCGGCCGCGTTGGCGGCGCAGGTCGAGCGGAGCTCGCTCGTCCCGACGCAGGACTGGATGATGTGCAGCCCGCGGAAGTTGCACGTCGACTTGACGCCGAGCTCGCCGGTACAGTTCATCGACGGCACGGCCGTGTGGCGCGCCTGGATCTTGCTGGCGTAGCCGCTCGTGCCGCCCCAGGCCGCGGCGTCGTGGTTCCCGATGACCGCGAAGTAGGGATAGTTCGCGCCGAGGATGCTGTTGATCCGGTTGTCCCACGCGGCCGGGTCGTTCGCATAGTCGAAGTCGCCGTTGTGGATGGTGGCCGCGGCGCCCTCGTTCTTGATCAGGTTGAGCACCGCGTCCGAGTTGCCGTTCGCGCCCTGGTCGCCGATGAACGCGATCAGGAGATCGGGATCGGTCGGCGTGCCCGCGCCGCCGCCGGGTGGGCCATAGGTGATCGTGAGCTTGGGCCGCTGCGCCACGGTGGCGTGCTCCGAGGACGCGAAGTCGATGCCATCCGTGTTCGACGAGCTCGCGATGACGAGGCCGTTGTTGGAGGTCCCGTCGACCCACGCCTGGACGAGCGCCACGCCGGCCGCGTTCAGCGTGATCGTCCTGGCGCCGGTGCTGCCGGTGACGCTGCCCACGACGCTGCCGCGATCGGTCGAGCCCATCGCGCCCGCTGTGGCCCACGCCGTCGTGGAGGTCGCGTTGTTCCAGGTGACCTGAGACTCGTTCCACGAGCGCTTCACCTCGTAGACGCTGTACGTGTTCGCGGAGCCGTCCGTGACCTGGAGGGTGATCGAGGCCGACTGGACGATGCTCCCCGCGGGGATGCCGGAGAGGGTCCATTTCAGCAGGCAAGACTTGTCCACGCCCGAGCCGTCGTCGCCGTCGGCCTCGCACGTGGTGGCTCCGCCGTAGTTCGTCGTGGCGGCGGCCTGCCGGAGGGTCGCGTCGGTCGAGCCGGCGTACGACGAGCTCGGGAGCGACCCCTGCTGGAAGGAGACCGTGGTCAGCGCTTGCCGCGTCTCCAGGACCTCCTCGATGTACTCGTCATTTGCGCCGCAGGCGTGGATGACCGCGAGCGCCGGCAGGGCGGCGCAGAGGGCGCCCTTCGAGCATCTCGACCAGCTCGTCTCTCGGTGTTCGTGTGTGCCTGCGTCCTCTCGCGTGCGCGATTTCTGCATGAGTCTGTCTACCCTTTCTCCTGATCTCGAACGTAGGTGTGAGCGAGGCACGGGCAGGTTAGTGGAAGTGCTATTTCCTGAATTGATACAATTCCATGGAGATCGCATTCCACTTTGGTACAATTGCCGAGCGGTTGTCTGGCGCCACGCCTCGCAGGCTCTGCAGATCCGGCCGCTCGCGATGGCAGTTCAGTAGAGATCGCCGGCGCACCGGAGGGCGAAATTGCCTGATGCGTCCTGCGTGCAGGTCGGTGCGGTTGTGCACTCCCTTTTGTCGCTGCTGCCAGCAGGCTTGACCACCTCGATCAGGCAGGCACAGGAGGGCTCCGACGCGCAGGCGACGGCGACCGCTTTGCAGGAGCTCTGCGGCGGCAGACGGAACAGCTCGTCGTGCTGATCCTCGATGGTCTGGCAGTACTCGCCGTCCGATCGGCAGAAGTAGCTCCCGCAGGCGAACGTCCCCGGCGGCGCTGCGCCCGCGCACTCCTCGCCATTGCCGACGCTCACGCCGGCCCGCGCGGCCTCACAGGCGTTGGCGTAGGAGCGCCCATCGCAGGCGCAGACCTCGCGCGGCGTGGCGGTGTCGCACGACGTGGGCCTCTCCTGGCAGACGCCGTAATTCCCCGGCACGACGCCGCCCTCACCGCAGTCGCCTGGCGGGTAGTTGCAGTACTGATCCGCGGCGCAGACCGCGCCTCCGCAGGGCCCTCGGGCCGCGCCCGATCCGTCGTCGCCGCCGTCCCCGCACGCTGCGACGAGCGCCATGAGCGCGGCGAGCGCGCCGAACGCCCTGATGCCCACGCTCGTCGTCGCGCTGGTGCTCCGTTGTACCGCGCGATTCCTCACGACACGTCGCACCTCGATGCACGTTGGAAGATCCATGCCGCTCCCTCCTCTCACGTGGCCATCGGACGATCCTGGATGGCCCGTGTCGTTCGGCGGGCGGGAACGTAAAGGAGCTGGATGGGCCAGTGTGCAACAAATCTGTGTCGGCGACGGCGCTGCGATCAGAGCTCCGGGATGCTGAGCCGATCGGCGGCCTTGCCCGCGTCTGCGGCGCCGCCGCGGTAGTACGTCCCGCGAACCAGGTCCCAGAGCGGGAAGGTGACGTTGAAGTTCCACTGCTGCATCAACGACGGCCGGTGGTGCGCGCTGTGGTGCCGCCGGAGCCGCGCCACGACGCGGCTGCGACCTATCCTGCTGTTCGGCGGGAGGTGGTAGGAGAGATGGAGACACTCGTACAGCACCATGTACGCCATGCACGTCGCCACGAAGAGCGACGCGAGGTTGCTTTGGCCGGCCGCGCTGAGGGCGAGCGCGAGCGGGAGCGTCAGCGCGAAGACACCCGCGATGCCGTACGACGGGATCAGCACGAAGCCGAGCTCACGCGGTGTACGGATCGCCATGTCGTTCTCGACGAACACGCGATGATGCACCGGCGTGTGCCGGTCGTAGAAAGCCTCAAGAAAGCGCCGCCTCCGGTGAAGCAGACCCCGATGCGCCCGCCACTCGACGGCATTGCAAAAGAGGAAGAAAAGCGGAATCGCGGCGAGCTCCCAGGCGCACAGGCCTCGCAACCGCGTGAGCGCGAGCGCCGCGAGGCCACACCCGAGGCCGACCGTGCTCGCGAGGTGGAGCCAGGGAGAGTACCACCGTGGCATCGACATGACCCGGCGCCGCCGCAGCTCGGCCCGGCCCGAGTCGTCGAGCGGGGCGGGGTCGGGCGAGCCGCCGTCGCCAGCCGCGTTCACTGGCCTGCCTCGCGCCCGGTGTCGAACGCCCGGTCCCAGAGCGGGGAGCTCACCCCGAAGCGGGCGCGCGGCGCGGCGTGGTGCCGGAGGTGATGGCGGCGTTGCGCTGGAAGAGGGTGCTCCGCGTCGCTGAGCAGGTGCGCCGCGAGGTGGGAGAGCTCATAAAGAAAATAGCCGGCGACGAGCCCGGCCCAGAGCGGCGCGGCGCGAGAGACGCCCGCGGCCGCCGCGGTCGCGCAGAAGCCGGCGGAGAAGGCCCCGAGCGTGGCGGCGGGGGGTTTGACGATCGGCGTCTGGTCAGGGACCTCGTGGTGCGCCAGGTGGATACGGGCGCCGAGAAAGGCGAGCGGGTGCTCCGCCGGCAGGTGGAAGAGGAAGCGGTGGAGCAGGTACTCAATCAAGGTCCATCCCGCGAGCCCAGCAGCCCAGAAGAGCCCTCCGGCGAGGGGGCCGCCTCCGCTCCACACGACGATCCCGAGGAGGATCACCTCGGCTGCCGCGACGACCGCAAGCCGCCGCGCGTCGGCGGGGTCCCGGAACATGGCGCGACGCAGGGTCGACATGCGGCCTACCCCTCACATGAAGATGCCGTCGACGAGGGTCCAGGGCTCGCGCGTGAGGACGCGACGGGCGAAGTCGAGGAGGACCGCGTTGAAGTCGCCCCGCGGATAACGCGCGAAGCCGTCGCGCACCGATGCGGCGTCGAGGTCGTAGCGGCGCACACCGAGGGAGTGGTCCATCCACACCGACTGCCGGAACGCCGTCGATTCAGGGCATAATGCCGGCGCCGGGCGGAGGCGATGGTTGTAGAGGAGGCACTCGTCGGCCACGCGCAGGTCGTAGGGGGAGAGCTCGAACGACTTCGCGGCGAAGGCGCGGTGAAACAGCGAGCGGCTGCGCTGCATGTAGTCTCCACCCTGCTCGTCCGGGCACAGCAGCCCGAGATCATGAGTCATCGCCAGCGCATAGAGCAGGTCGGGATCGGCCTTCTGGCGGCGGCGCTCGAGGAGCAGCATTGTGAAATGGAATACGCGAAGACAGTGGTTGCGCAGCCCGTCGCCGCTGTAGGGGCAGAGCTCGTCGAAGAGCTCCTGCGCGCGTGCCCCGAGCGCCGAACGCGCTCCGAGGCGGTGCGACAGCGCTGCGTCCGGCGTCGGCATGAGCTCGGCCATGATGAGATCCTACCACGGAGCGCGCCGGAGCTGGCGCGCCGATCGTCGCCCGGGGCAGAGACTCCAGCTTCCCATGCCCGGCGGTTCCACATCGTAGGTAACCCCCCTCCAGCGTGAGCTGGTCCTCGTCGAGTCGAGGTGGGCAACGCGCAACGCCGAGCGAGTCATCGCTGCGCTTGGGCCGCCGGTGAGCGTCCCGATCACGCCGTCGTGCGTGTTGACGTCCCGTACCGGCTCAATCCACTCAATCTGGGGCCATGCGAGGCTCAGCTGAGAACCACGGTTATGAGCATTGAGGCAGTGTGCGCGCGTTCGCGCTCGGATAGCCCTCACCTCGCCGCGACTTTATCATGGACGGCCAACCGCGCCTCGACGAGGGCATCCGTGGCGCCCGCCGCGCGCCCGCCGGACAGCCACAGATGGATTCACGAATGCCCCGATATCGGCATGGATGGGGTGGTTCAGCATCGGCGCAGCGCTTGACTCGCCATGTAGCGCTGTGGCACTGCTTTTCGCCGAGGAGGCTACGATGGCGCCAATTCAGCGATGGTTGCTCCGGGCGTTGATCCCGCTCTGGATGTTTCTGGCTTGCGTGCTCGCGTCGGGCGGGTGCCAGTGCACCTTCGGCGAGCCGCTTCCGGAGCCGCCTCATGGCCTCGTCGCCTGCCGGACGCAGCGCGCGCACAGCCCTGCCACGTCTCGCCCCGCGCCGGAGGTCGAGACCGTCGCCGCCGGCACCATCCCGGGGACGTTCTCCATCACGAGCACCGGCGAGGCTGTGTACACCATGGACCTGGCCTCCCCGCCCTCGCGCGCGGGCATGGGTCCTGGGCTCCAGCTCGTCTATCGCAGCGACGGCGGCGACGGCGTGCTCGGCAACGGCTTCTCCATCACCGGGCTGTCCGCGATCACGCGATGTCCGAAGAGCCTCGCGCAAGACGGGGAGGTCCGCGGCGTGCGCTACGACGGAGACGACGCGCTCTGCCTCGACGGCCAGCGCCTCGTCCCCGTGGGCGAGGGGCCGGGAACCATCGAGTACCGCACGTTCCCGGATACCTTCGTCAAGGTGGTCGGTCACTACCCTCCGGAACGCGGCGCGCCCGCCGAGGCGCTCTTCTTCGAAGCCCATCTGCCCTCCGGCCGCGTCGTCGAGTACGGGCGCAACGATGGCAGCAAGCCCCGCGCGCGGAGCGGCGTCCCGCGCGCGTGGCTCGCGAACGAGGCGCGTGACGGCCGCGGCAACGCCATGACGTACGCATATTGCCTCGCAGAGGCCGAGGACGGCCATACCGCCGAATACGCGGTGGACGAGATCCGCTACACGAGCTTCGAGGGCACGCCGTCGCTCGAGCCTTCCCGGGCGGTGCGCTTCGTGTACGGGAACAAGGACTCGGCCGCGGTTCGTACGGGCTACTCGGGCGGCGTGGCGCTCCAGCGCTCGCTTCGCCTGGAGGAGATCCAGATGCTCGGTCCGGGCGACGCGCTGGTCCGGAGCTACGGTTTCCGCTACGAGCTCAGCCCGACGACGAGCCGGACGCTCCTCACGCAGGTCGAGGAGTGCGCGGGCGACGGGGTCTGCAAGCCTCCGACACGGTTTCAGTACAGCCGCGGAAAGCCCGGATTCGAGCGGCTCACGACGGACATCGACAAGCCGGTCTCCGAGAAGGCGAGCCCGATGGTGTTCGACATCGACGCCGACGGCCTCGACGATCTCGTGATTCCGGACATCGTCGCGGGGCCCAGCACGCCGTCGCATCCGATCACCGCGTGGGGGGTGGCGCGCAACCTCGGGCCCCGCGCCTCGCCGTCCTTTCTCGCGGCGCCGGAGATCGCCTTCCTCGAGGATTGGCTGTTCGTCGCCGATCCGGATGGACCGTCCGACCCGGCCCTTCTTCAGCCGGAGCTCGGGACGGTGCTCGATTACAACGACGATGGGCGGATGGACGTCTTTCTCCACGACGTCTTCGACACCAAGACCACATGGCACGTGCTCCTGTCCCAGCCGGACCGGACCTTCGCGCTCCATGACACGGGCATCCGCCGGCCGTTCCCGCTCGGGGTTACGCCTGCGCCGCCGAGCCTGAGCAGCCCCGGCGCCTCGGTGCACCTCGCCGATCTCGACGGCGACTCGGTGCCGGATCTGATCCAGTGCCAGGACCACGCCGAGGAGCTGGTACCGGACCCGCTCTCCGCCGTGTGGACCGTCCACCTCTGGAGGCCCGCGCGCGGCGCGACGCCCGCGGGGTTCGACCCCACGGGCGAATCGATCGAGCTGCTCACCGGCTATCCCTGCGCAATGGAGCTCCACACGCTCGACATCGACGCCGACAGCAAGATCGAGCTCATCGTGCCCTCCGTGAGGTTGTCTGGTGACGGGACGGCCCTCATCAAAGATAGCTACGAGGCGATCATGCGCCGGGGCGAGGGACGCTGGGGGGTCATCGACACCAAGCTCCCTGTCGTGCCGCGGGGGGGCCGCGTTGTCTTTCTCGACGTCAACGGCGACGGCCTGCCCGATGCCGTCGAATCCGGCTTTAGCGGCCAGCTCACCACCTACCTCAACACGGGGTCGACGTTCGTGATATCGCCGTTCCGGACCGTCGACGCGTTCAGCTTCGGCGATCTGCTGGGGGTCCCGGACCAGGACGCGCTTTTCCGCCTCGCGGTGCCGCTCGACTTCAACGGCGATGGACGGCAGGATCTGCTCATGCCCGTCCCACCAGGCATGCTGCTGAGTGGCTCCAATGTCCTCCCCTCCTGGGCCGTCCTGCAAGCGACGGGCGACCTGGCGGGGCCGCCGTTCAAGCTCGTCGACGCAGGGGTTCCTTTCGAGGCCAAGCTCGGTGACGCGATCACGCTCGCCGATCCGCGCGGGCCGCGCACTGGCGATCTCAACGGGGACGGGGCCCAGGACGTGATCTTGGCGCTCGGCGGTGTGTTCAACGTCTTCCAGAACCTCTCGGCCGACCAGGATCTCCTGGTCGCGGTCTCTGACGGGATGAACGCGCACGAGCCGACCGAGCCGGGCTTCGTGCCCAACGTGAGCATCTCCTACGGCCACCTGACCGATGCGCTGGTCACGAGCGGAGGCGCGGGAGAGGATCCGGACCGGAGGAGCGCGCTCTACGTCGCGCGTTCCGGCGCGGCGGACGACTGCGGCTATCCGCGGCGCTGCGTCGTGGGCCCTCGCCGGGTGGTCAGCGCGTACGCGCTCAACAACGGCGCGGACCGGCCGCGGCGCTTCGAGGTCGGCTACCGCGACGGGCGCTACCACCGGCTGGGCCGCGGATTTCTCGGGTTCGGCGAGCGGATCGTCACCGACCTGGATACGGGCGCCGTGACGATCGATGTCTACGACCACGTCACCTTCAACGACGAGCTCCAGGTCTTTCCCTTCGCGGGGAGCGTCCAGCGGACGCTGCGCGGGGCTCCGGGGCTCGCGAGCCAGCCCAGACCGGAGCAGATCGAGCTCTCGTTCAGCGACGTGACGCGGACGCTCGTGCCGACCAACGACGGCGCCACGTATTTCACGCTGCCCACCGAGCGCCGGGTGAGGCGAGCGCAAGGGGTCTATCCGCCACCGGGCGGCGCGACGCCCTCCGTAGAGGCGTACGTGCGGGAGATCGAGCGCGGCGGCGACGGCGCGACGCTGGTGCGCGACTCGGTATCGAAGGTGACGGACTTCGACACGTTTGGCAACGTGCGCGCCGAGGAGGTCTCGACGGAGGGCGTCGACCTGGCGCTCGAGGTCACGCGGACGTTCAAGAACGACACCGAGCGCTGGGTCCTCGGCCAGCTCGAGACGCAGAAGGAGTGCAGCGCCGCGGCGGGGATGTCGCAGTGCCGGACCCTCGCGCGAACGACCACGATCTACGGGGAGGTCGAGACCGAGTCCACCGAGAGCGACGATGGCCTGCCGGACACGAAGCTGAAGCTCACCTATGCGCGCGACGACTTCGGGAACATCACCGGCGTCACGGCGGAGGACGCCTTCGGGCACAAGCGGACATCCAGCACGGACTTCGACGAGGAGGGCATGTTCCCCGAGAAGTACGTGAACGCGGCCGGGCACGCCACGCTCGTGGAGTTCGACGACGCGCTCGGCGTGCTCCTCAAGCGGGTCGATCCGAATCAGCTCGTGACGACGTGGGCACACGACGGCTTCGGGCGACTCGGCGTCGAGAGGCGCCCGGACGGCACGACGACGACCGTCTCCCTCGCTCGCAGCAAGGATGGTGGCCCGGAGCAGGATGCGTGGCGGGTGAGGCAGCAGAGCATCACGACCGGCGGGGCCGACGATACGGTGGAGTTCGACAGCCTCGGCCGCCCGATCCGATGGCTGGGATACGGGCCCGAACCGGAGCCGTCGGAGGGCTCGGGCGGTGCGAAGCGCATCATGCAGGAGATCGGGTACGACGCGCTCGGCGAGCACATCGCGCGGCGCTCGGTGCCGGTCAGGGAGGACACGCCCGAGAGCGCGATCCTGTACGATCGCTACGAGTACGACGCCGCGGGCCGCAAAGGGCGCCATACGACGCCGTGGAATGCTGTCACGACGACGGAGTACGATGGCCTTCGCGTGCGCGTCACCGACCCGCTCGACCACGTGACCGTGACCGAGCAGGATCCGCTGGGGCGCATCAAGACCGTCACCGACGCGGCCGACGGGATCACCCGTTACGCGTACGGTCCCTTCGGACTGCTGCACACGGTCACCGATCCGGGCGATGCGGTGACGCGCACGACGCGCGACGCGTTCGGCCGTGTCCGGCAGCTCGACGATCCCGATCGGGGCACGACGGTCTCGGTGCATGATGGTTTCGGCGAGCAGATCTCGCAGAGCGATGCACTCGGGCGAGAGACCACGTGGGCGTACGACGCGCTCGGTCGACGCCGCTCGCGCGTGGACCAGGACGGCGCCGAGAGCCGGACGACCACGTGGACCTGGGATACCGCGGCGCATGGCGTCGGCAAGCTCCATACGCTCGCGAGCCCGGACGGGGACAAGACGTACGGGTACACGGGCCTTGGCCAGCTCGACACGATCGCGCTCCGCATCGACGGCGAGCGCTCTCCCCTGGAGGCCAGGCTGGGCTACGACGAGCTCGGCCGCGTCGAGACGGTCGCGTACCCGGCGCCGGCCGGCGCGACGCCGTTCGTCGTGGCGCACGGCCACGACGCGCACGGCCACGTGATCGCCGTGCGCGACAGCGGAACGAACCTCGCCTACTGGCGCTTGACGGACGTGGACGATGCGGGGCGCTTCCGGGAGGAGGTGTTCGGCAACGGCGCTGTCACGGAGCGGAGCTACTTCGCGGACAAGCAGCGCCTGAGGCACATGGCGACGCAGAGCGGCGCGGGGGAGGTGCAAGACCTGGACTACGGGTTCGACGATCTCCTGAATCTCACGCGCCGCACTGACGCGCTCCAGCCAGAGAACACGACGGAGCGATTCCGGTATGATCCGATCCAACGGCTGACCTGCGCGTACTTCGGCGATCTCGAGAGCGCGACGGCGCCCTGCGCGCTCCGCTACGACTACCACCCGAACGGCAATCTCACCTTCAAGTCGGACGTCGGTGACCTCTCGTATGACGACCCGCTGCACCCGCATGCGATCACCGGCGCGGGTACGGACAGCTTCGAGCATGACGCTGTCGGTAATCAGACGGCGCGGCCGGGCGGCACGACGGTGCGCTATACGCCGTTCGACCTGCCGGAGCAGATCACGCAGGGCGCGAGCACCATCACGCTCGGCTACGACGGCGACCAGCAGCGGATCCGCAAGACCACGCCGGAAAAGGAGACGCTCTACTTCGGCGATCTGTACGAGCGGGTCACCGAGGCGGCATCGGGCACCGTGGAGCACCGGTACCACGTCCACTCACCGGAGCGCGTGGTGGCGATCGTGACCCGGGGAGGCTCGGACGACGGCACGCGCTACGTGCATGTCGATCACCTCGGCTCGATCGACGCGCTCACCGACGAGGACGGCGACGTGATCGAGCGGCGGAGCTACGACCCGTTCGGGCAGCGCAGGAACCCCGTGTGGGGGGAGCGCCCGCCTGCGTCGTTCCCGAGCGAGACGACGCAGGGGTTCACCGGGCACGAGAGCGACGACGAGCTCGGGCTCGTGAACATGAAGGGCAGGATCTACGATCCCAGGATCGGGCGGTTTTTGACGACGGACCCGATCGTGTCGATCCCGTCCTTCGGGCAGAGCTGGAATCCGTACAGCTATGTGCTGAACAGCCCGCTCAACTTCGTGGATCCGAGCGGGTTCGAACCGGGTCCCCCGGTTCCGGTCGATCCGGAGTATACCAAGGATCCCGAAGTACAGCGCATCATCGAGTCCGGTTGCATGGGCCTCGAATGCCTTAAGACGGTTCCCAACCTGGTAGAAGGCTCGCGGGAAGCTGCGGAGGTCGGAGCGGCGGCCCCGCCTGTCGATGTCAGCACGACCGGAAGCTCGTCCGGGTATGTGCCCCAGCCAATGACCACGGCGCCGATCGACTGGTCGCAGAACCCCTATGTCCAGATCGAGGGAGGGTTCGTCGCCGGGTTGCTGCTCGGGTCCGTTCCCTTCGCCGGCGTGGGTCACGAACTGCTGGACGCCGGGGGCGTGCTCTCCCATGGGTCACGAGAAGCCAGGATAGGGCTAGAGATCGGGCAGATCGTGGGTGGGATTGCCCTCACGCTCGGCGGCGTGACGGGGGAGGTCTTCGGAGGCGTCACGAGCGCCACCGGCATCGGCGCGGCGATCGGGGTGCCTGCGATGGTCGTCTCGGCCGGGCTGGTCGTCGGTGGGGTCGGGAACATCGCGGCAGGGATCCAGGGGCTGACTCAGGCGCTGATGTCGAGCGGGTCGGGCAGTATGGGCTCGCAGGGCGCGGCGCCCGCCGTAACGGGCGCAGTCCCCAGAGGCGGAACTTACGTTCTTCGCGACCCGGCGACCGGCCAGGTGATGCGCACTGGGCGGACAAATGATCTCGCCCGGCGAGCAGCGGAGCACGGTCGAGATCCAGCGGTGCGAGACCTCAAATTTGAACCAGTGCATAGAACCGATGTTTATGCGGAGCAACGAGGCTTGGAGCAAATGTTGGAACAGACATATCGGCCGCCACTGAACCAGATCAGTGCGATCGGTTCGCAAAACCCCAAACTCCAAG
The DNA here is from genome assembly GCF_051521405.1 of Sorangium sp. So ce726. Taxonomy (NCBI): domain Bacteria; kingdom Pseudomonadati; phylum Myxococcota; order Polyangiales; family Polyangiaceae; genus Sorangium; species Sorangium sp. So ce726. The sequence goes on from NZ_CP150349.1 coordinate 1,374,138, forward strand.
AGTATCTAACTGCAGCAGACTTTTCCTGGAGAGACAATGAGACGGATCGTCGATGAAGGTACATGGTTCGCTGTTCCGTTACGTTCGCGAGGATTTGCGGTTGGCGTGGTCGCGCGAACCTCATCAGGCGGCGGAGTTATACTCTCGTACTTCTTCGGAGACGTCTGGGAACGGCCACCGCTACTGACGGAGGTTAAGGACCTTAGACCTGAGTCCGCCGTGCAGATCTTGCGAGTCGGAGACCTTGGCCTAACTGACGGAACTTGGCCTGTGATTGGGCGCGATCTGGATTGGCAACGCAGCGAATGGAAGGTGCCGGAGTTCGTGCGAAGGGACGAGCTCTCGCGGAAAGCATGGAAAGTTACATATTCTGAATGCGACGCAAATGTCGTCGCATCCGAGGTCCGGACTGGGTACGAGGACACAGGTCTCGAACGTGATGCTGTCCTCGGAGCTGGCGCAACAGAGATCGTGCTCACGAGGTTGCTTACCGCTCCGTGAGGCAAGGCAGCCGGTGGAGTGTCGCCTTTGCCGTATGTCCGCGAGAACGACGACGTGATCGAGCGGTGGAGCTATGACCCGTTCGGGAAGCGCAGGAACCCCGTATGGGGGGAGCGCCCGCCGGCGTCGTTCTCGAGCGAGACGACGCAGGGGTTCACCGGGCACGAGAGCGACGATGAGCTCGGGCTCGTGAACATGAAGGGCAGGAGCTACCGCCCCAGGGTCGGGCGGTCCTTGACGACCGACCCGATCGTTTCGATTCCGTCCTTCGGCCAGAGCTGGAATCCGTACAGCGTAAGCGCTGCATGAGGCGCCGTCGACCCCAACGCCGGTCGGCCGGTGCAGGATGGGGGCGATGGAACCGGCTCGGTCAGCTCGTCGCGCGCTGCTCCTCCGCGGGAAGCGGAGGAGGCACGGTGATCGGCCCGAGGGGAACCTTCAGCTCGTCGACGACGAGCCGGGCGCGGGTGCGCGCCCAGTACCTGGGGGCGAGTTCGAGGTAGCGCTCGCGCGACCAGTAGGGCATCACACGGATGACGTCGGCCAGGTAGGCCTCGGGGTCGAGGCCGTGAAGCTTACAGCTCGCCACCAGCGAGAAGAGGTTGGCCGCGGCAGAGGCGTGGTCGTCGCTGCCGAAGAAGAGCCAGGACTTTCTCGCGACGGCAATGGATCGCAGAGCTCGCTCGCTGGCGTTGTTCTCCAAGCGCAGGCGGCCGTCGTCGAGGAAACGCCGCAAGGGCTGCTCCTGGTTGAGGGCGTAGCCGAGCGCGGTGGAGACGAGGCCGCGCTCGCGGGGACGTGCGTGCTCGGCCCTCGCCCAGGCAAAGAACGCGTCGACCAGCGGGCGGACGACGGTGTCACGGCGCACCTTGCGCTGCGCGGGCGCAAGATCCGCGAGCTTGCGATCGGCGGCAAAGAGGGCGTTGATACGGCGCAGCCCCTCGACACCGAGCTCGTGCTTGCAGACCGCCGCCTCCCAGAAGTTGGTACGGCAGTGCGACCAGCATCCGACTTCGGTCGGAGGCGGACCGCGCTGCTCGTTGGCAGCAGCGCCCCTCGGGGGTGTGCCGCGAAAGAGGGCGTCATAGATGGCGTGGGCGTCTGCCTGAATATACCGCGAGAAGCCGCGGAACATCTCGCAGACCGCAGCGCTGGTATGCTTGGGCTGGTATTCGAAGAAGACGTGATCCTTGTCCGCGAGGACGACGAAGAAGTGACCTTTGCGGCACGGTCCGGGCTTCTTGTCCTTGCGCTCCTGGATGGATCCAGGCTGTATAGAGACCCCAGTGGCGTCGGTGGAGAGGCAGAAGGCGGTCTCGAATGCCTCGTTCCGCGCCGCTTGGACGATGGCGCCCAAGGTCGCGCCCGCGTCTTCGGCGTAACGGCACATCGTGCCGCGATCGAGCGGCGCCCCCTGAAGCTCCAGCTGCTGTTCCAGTCGATAGAACGGGACACCGAGCAGGTACTTGCTGGTGAGGATGTGCGCGATGATCGACGGTGCGAGAAACGACCGTCGGAACAGCTCCTTGGGAAGCGGCGTCGTGATGAAGGCGGTGCACGTCTCGCCCATCGGCGCCGGCTGCGGCGTGTCCAGAGTTGTGGAGGAAGCGCTCAGCTTGCCGGCCGCCGCCCTGTTCTCCGCGCTGACGCTCGCATCGGGCGTCGGCGTCTGGACTTCCTTCGCGACGACCTGCAATGGGGCGGTTTCCACTTCCCCAGAGCTGCCCACGTCCGTGACGGACCTCTCGACCTTGTACACGACACGTGCGAGCACGATGCGGCGCATTCCGCCGCGCTCGTAGCCGAGTCGCGAGGTCTCCTCGACGCCGATGCGCGTCGCCGTCGCATCGAGCTCGGGGCAGGAGAGCTCAATGCGGACGACGGGCAGGTCCGACTCGGACAGGTCGCGACGGCCCTTGCCGCCGGACCTTCGTTTCGGCCCCTTGGGGTCGTCGTGCTGCCGCTCTTCGCCGCTGTTGCGCTCGGCAGCGTCGAGCGCTTTCTCGAGACGCTGAACCTCGAGGAACATCGAGTCGAACGCGAGCTGCTCCGCGCTCACCTCGGCGCGCTCCGCCTTTGCCACGAACAGTCGATGTCGCAGAAGCTGGAGCTGCTCGAGCGCACGGGTGTAGGCGCGCCGAAGCTGCGCGAGTGCATCGCGCGCTCCCACGAGCTCGCTCTTTGCCGCGGCGAGCTCTGCTTCGAGCTGCGCGATGCGCTGCTGCTCGGGCGTCGGCCTCGACGTGTCGGCGGCGTCGTGCACGACGCCGCTCTACGAAAGTCGGGCGTCGTTGTCGAGCGGATTCGTGCGGCTCAGTGAACGCGGCGCGGTGCGCGCTTTCGCGGTTTGGACGTGGGCGCGATCTCGATGCCGTCGAGCAGCGTCTCGAGCGTGGCGTCGTCCACCTCGACGTGGGTCGCCCCCTCGGCTGGCGGGTCGGGAAGCGCGAACATGCCGCGATCGAGGCGCTTTGAAAACAGGCAGAGTCCGCTGCCGTCGAAGAAGAGAATCTTGATGGTGGTCCGCCGCTTGCCGATGAACGCGAACAGCGCCCCGCAGCGCGCCTCGTACCCCACGCGCTCACGAATGAGACCCGAAAGCCGCTCGAAGCCGTAACGCATGTCCACCGGCTCCAGCGCCACGAACACCTGCACGCCCGCCGGGATCATCGCGCCGCCCCGCCAAGGGCGCGGACCACCTCCGCCAGCAGCGTGGGGTCGAATCCCGCGGCGACTCGCACGCGCACGCCGCCGACCTCGACGACAAGCTCCGGAGCGCTGCTCGTCACGGCGGGCGCCTTCGGCACCAGACGCAGAAAGCGCGGGGGCTCGGCCCGCGACAGTCGACTCGACCAGCCGTGCAGCGTCGAGGCCGCAAAGCCGCGGCTCCGCGCAAACGCCTCCGCTGTTTCACCGCTGTCGCGCCACGCCTGAACGCGCTCGGCCCACATCGCTTCTGTCGTTCTCGTACTTGTCATGCACACCATCATGAACTGGAGCGCGCGTCCTGGGTGAGACGGCGCTTCACGCAGCGCTTACCGTACAGCTACGTGCGCAACAGCCCGCTCAATCACGTGGATCCGAGCGGGTTCCAGGAAGAGCCGGTGGAGGCGCCGATCCTGCCGGTCTACTCGGTGGTGCGCCCGGAACAATACGCCGTAGGGATCTTCTACTCGCCGCCGAAAGCAAACCAGCCTGAAGAAGGGCCGCGCGAGGCCGTGGAGGTCGGCGCCACGACGGCGCCTATCGACGTGGGCACGACCGGAAGCTCGTCCGGGTACGTGCCGCAGCCGGTGACCGTATCGCCGGAGCACGCCGGCGCCGGCGGCGCTGGCTCCGTCGTCGGGCAGACGCTGCTGGGCGTCGCCGAGGGCACGCGCGACATCGGGGTAGGCATCGCGAAGCTGCTCGTGCTCAACGCGCTGACCCTCGGGGTCTACAGCGGCTACGAGTTCGCGAGCGCGATGTGGGAGGGCCACGAGAATGACGGGATCGTCGGCGCGCTCAACGCCGTGAACCCGCTCTACCACATCGGGCGCGGCGCCGCGGATACGGCCCTCGCGATCGACCGAGCTGACTACCGGGCAGCGGGCGCGGCGGGGACCAAGACGATGGTCCTCGCGGCGGCCACCGTCTTCGGCGCCGGAAGGGGGCTGGGGGCGGCGGCGGAGGAGTCGGCGGTTGCGGCTCGAGCTGCAGGCGGAGCCCCGAGAGTCGCCGCATACGAAGTGGGAACCTACGACGCACTGAAACCTCGCTCAGTTGTTGGGGATGCACTCGACATTCATCATGTGAGACAGGCGCACGCAATGGGGCAAATCGTCCCTGGCTACAGCAGGGCTTCCGGACCTGCCATCGCCCTACCCCGTGGTGAACACGCCTTGGTTCCGACGCTCCGAGGGCCTGTATCGCTCTCACCGCGGGCACTGCTCGCTCACGATATTTGGAACTTGCGTCAGTCCACCAATGTGCCAAACGGCGCACTTCAAGAACTAATTCGACTCAACAATGAAATGTACCCTGGAGCTTTTACAAGATGACACCGGAAAAATTTGTCGCAGCGATACAAAAAAACGTCCTCGAGGCCGCAACCGAGGCGACGGTGGCAACATTGGAGCACCCGCCGGGCCGTCGGCCGGAGAAAAATCTTGTCGAGGCCAGTCGGTGGTTTGGAACCTTGTCCGACCAGGACCAGGCGACACTGCTCCGAGTGCTCAACATGGCGGCCCATCATGCAGTTTTCGGTTTTCTCGCTGTCCTCGACGGTTCGAGAGTGATCGAAGATGACGCAGAGAAGGGAGAATTCAGGCTGATATTTCGAAAGGGTGGACACGAGTGGGAGATAAACAGCCCCAATGGAACACCGCTGCACGATATCCTGAACCAGCAATTGGGCGATAGAAATATATAGCATGATACCGCCCGGATCGCGGCATCATGGGCTCGTGACCGAGTGGAGGTACGACGCGCTCGAGCGGCTGACGTGCGCGTACTTCAGCGACACCGAGAGCGCGACTGCGCCCTGCGATCTCCGCTACGAGGGCAAGCCCAACGGCAATCTCTCCTTCAAGTCGGACGTCGGCGCGCTCTCCTACGACGACCCGCTGCACCCGCACGCCGTCACCAGCGCGGGCACGGACAGCTTCAGCTACGACCGTGAGCCCGACGACGCGCTCGGTCGCGTTACGGCACGAACCGAGGCCGGAATGTCGTTCCGTGATGTGCTCGCTCGTGACATCCGCGACGTCCGCCAGATTGTCGGCCCCAAGTACGACAAAGGGCTCCGCGATCTATTGCAGGTTTATAGGCAAAATTCCCGAACTCATGGATAGATAGGCATGGATGTCCGCAAGGCGGTGGAAGACTTCGTTCGGCTTGGGCCACTCCCAGATTCTGGCGCTTCTGAGGAGACAACCGCGCTGCACCAGGTACACCTGCAGCGCATCAAACGGCCGGTGACGGACGAGGAGGCCGCGCTGTTGGTTGGCTCATTCGGGACGGACGATTGTTACGGCCTTGCATGGACCCTCCTCCACCTTATCGAATCGGCTCCTGGAGGAAGTCCTATCAAGACCGAACCGCGCCCTACCGATAACGAGTGGATTCGGCGGCTGTGGGCGAGTTCCCATAGATAGAAGCATGGCGATCAGTGAGGGTGTCCTGATGCCTTCGTGGGAGCGTGAGCGGCGCGAGACCGCGGGACCGCGCCGCTCACGCTCCCACGAAGGCATCAGGACACCCTGGATCTTCTGATGGACGCGTAACCAGCGGCGCCGTAGCACGCGATCCACTCAGGGGGATACCGACAGAGTGGTCCATGCAGGTGGTGAACAGCGCGGAGGACAATGGGCTTCATTCCTGCGACTCGGGGAATCGAAGCGTCTTGACCTGGATGCCATCATCCCCCGTGATCTCCTCGCCAGACCAATCCCAGCTCGTGCCGCCTGGGCCCGGCAGCCCCAGCTCGAAGGTGACCGCCTCCAGCGTGAGCTGGTCCTCGTCGAGGTAGGCGACGCCGATCGAGTCGCCGCCGCGCCCGGGGCCGCCACGGCCGCCTGGACCTCCGTCGCCGCCATCGGCACCGCCGCAGGACCACGTGCCGTCCCCCACGGCGCCGCCTGGCATGCCCCTGCCGCCCTTGCCGCCATCTTCCGGCCCCCCGCCGTCGCCGCCGGGGCCACCGTCGCGCACGGTGATGGTGCTGTCGCGCACCGTCACCTTGGCGTGGAGCGCCAGGATACCGATGCTCGGCTGGCCGTTCTCGCCCCCTCGGCCGCCTCGACCGCCGCAGCCGCCGGCACCTCCGGAGCCGCCGCCGGCGCCTCCTTTGGAGGCCACGCCGCACACCGCGAGCCCGCCCCGGCGGCCCCCGCCCCCGCCGCCGCCTTGCCCGGGCGTCCCCCGGGTGCCGTCGCCAGCCCTGTCGGGGTGCCATCCGGTCTCATCGATCCGACCGCGGCCCTTTCCCGGTTCACCGGGGATGCCTGGATCGCCGTGGAGCGCCACCTGACCTCGTTGGCAATGGACGCCTGGCGCGTCCCCATCGCCCCCCCGTCCGGCCGCCGGATCTGACTCCACGCGCGGCTGCCCGTCCTCGCCGTCGCCCGCCCCGTCGGAAAGCCCGTCCCCGCCCGCGCCGCCGATGCTCGGGATTCCTCCCTCGCACGGGTTCACCGCACGAGCTCCGCCCGGAACCGTGGCGGCGGAGCACGCGTCTTCCCCGTACTGCCCATCCGGTCCCGTCGCTGCCTGGTACGGCCAGGGCCATTCCTCCCCAGGGTCGCCCCTCAATCCCGCCATGACTTTGATCCAGCTTCCGACGATTTCCACCGCGGCGCCCGACCGAACGAACATTCCGACATGCGTTGTGCTGAGAACGGCCACGTGGTCGATGATCGAGACCCCATCCGCAGCCCCCGTGTCGCCGGCGCGCGCCGGCTCGACGGTCAGCGCGATGAGCCCGGGATCGCGGGGACCGACCTTGGCCATCATGTGCACCGGGTCTTCCAGGTCTCTGCGGCGTTCCCATCCGATGGCGGTTTCGAAGCCTCCGTAGATATCCACCCCGGAGGGGAGCGTGATGGTCTCCTCAAACCCATCGTCGGTAACAAACACGCGACCGCGCCCGGTGCGCGCAAGCTCGATCGCGCGCCGGATGGAACGAACCGGCCTGTCCTTCGTGCCGGGATTCGCGTCGTCACCGCCGAAAAACGGATTGATGACGAACACGCCGCAGCCGTCCATCGCCCGACCCGCCGCAAGATGCTCCAGGCAGACCGACTCGGGGACGGGATCGCTTGCACACGTCGATGGACCGTCACACGGCGGCGCGCCGCCAGGGCCGTCCACCCCGGGCGCGGTCCCGCAACCGGCCGCGGCGAGTGTCAGCGTAAAGAACAGCAAGATCGTGGAATTCAGGCCCATGGCATCCCTCGATGGCGACGTCTCGCAGGTCACGAGTCAATGGGGCGGCTCGTTCCTCACGCTGAACGCATGGACTTCACCCGTGGGGCCTCGCTGCCCTTTGCCCACCTCGTCCCCCAGGCCGGCGTTCCCCGCATAGCCGCCCTCACCGGGGTCTCTGACGGTGATGCTGGTCCCGGGTCGAATGGCGAAGTTGGGCGCCACGTAGGCGATGCCGATGGTTGCGCCTCCGAGCCCGCCGCCGGCATCTCCTCCGAGCCCGCCGTTGCCTCCTTGGCCTCCGGGGCACGCAGGCCACATCTCACCTCTAGCTCCGCCGCCTTGGCCACCAGTCCAACCGAAGCCGCCCGGTTGGCCCCTCCCGCCCACGCCACCGCGGCCACCGTTGCCCGTGATCACGTCGCTGGTCCCAATCGTCAGCTCCGCGCCGTCCAGCACGACAAATCCGATGGCCGCCCCGCCATAGCCGCCGCCATAGCCGCCCCGACCGCCACAGCCGCCGCCCCCTCCCGAGCCGCCGGCGGCGCCCCCTTGGGGCAGGCCTGCCCGACACGCGACCATCTCCCCACGCGACTTGCTGCCGCCACCGCCGCCGCCCCCCTGGCCGGTGCCGCCTCGCTTCCCGTCCTTGCCCCGGACGCCGAGCCATCCGTCATTGCCGAGGTGGCCCACGCCCGCCGCGCCGTCCGCGCGACCGGCATCGGCGCCGTGTGCGCCCGGGGACCCGTTCTCGCATCTCGTGACGTCTGCGCCGACCCCTGCGCGGCCATTCCCCTCAGGATTCTCCGCCGGCTCCGGCTGCCCCGGAGCGCCATCGCTCCCCGACTCGAGCCCGCCGTCGCCCCCGTAGCCGCCGATGGACTCGATGCCATCGTCGCACACGGTCACGACCGGGAGGGCGCCCGTCGGGGAATCCGTGGTGCAGGCGGACACACCGTCGTTCCCCTCAAGGCCGTCCGCTGCACGCTCGGTGTCGGCGTCCTCTCCCGGCTCCCCGTCCTTCCCGTTGCCCGTGATGATCTTGCTGTCCTGCACGATCGCCGTGGCCCCCGTGCTCAAAATCACCGCGATCGACGACCTGCCGTCGGGCGCCGAGGCGTCGGCCGCGATCACGTGCACGCCGGCGATCACCGATGTCACGTCGTCCCCCGCGAGCGCCATACCGTCCTCCCCGAGGACCCGCAGCGGGATGCCCCCCGGCGGAGCGATGATCGTCGGGTGATCCGGCCCGCCGAATGACCCCTCATACGACCAATCCCCGCCGTCACACAGGCGCCCGCCCCAGAGGTCAACCCCCGAGGGCAGCGTGATCTTCTCCTCGAACGACCCGCCGCACGCGTACACGCGCCGGGTCGGCTCCTCGCCGTGGCTTCGCCCATGCGCGGCGAGCCCGATCGCGTGTTGCAGGGTCTTCACTGGTGCGTCTTTCGTGCCAGGGCTCCTGTCGTCACCCGACAACGGGCTGACGAACACCCCGCACTCATCGAGCGCCATTGTCGTCGCTGGGTCGCCGTCACACAAAGTCGGCTCAGGTGCAGGGGCGCACTCCATCACTTCCCAGCAATCGTCGCGGTACGAAGTGCAAGCCAGCAGCGTGCTGCTCGCTCCCCACGCACAGACCACGACAGCAACGGCGGCGGCCAACGCTCCTCGGTCTGCCTGTGGCCGCATCCCTTCGGTACCCGGCATGGTCACCACACCCCCTCGATGCTCAGGCCCGTCTCGTGCCCGGTCACAACAGGCGATACATTGAGCCGCTCCTGAGCTGGCGTGCGGCCCAGGAAGGAGAAGTCGGTGAAGAAAGACGCGGCGGTGGCCGCGCCGATCACACCGCCCGTGATGACCAGGGCGATGCCCGCCCGGTCGGACAGGTTGCGCGCGTCGCGCAGGCGCCGCAGCTCGCCGCATGGCGAGCGCTCTGGCGCTTGCCAGCACATGGACGAACTCGCGCTTGGGTCGCTCTTGAGCTGGTCCCGCCGAGCGCTCAACTCCTGGTCGAGCTTGCTGGCGCTGATCATGAGGATGGCGCCTGTCGATATGGTGCCCGTCGCGAGCGTGATTCCGACGACACGCAGCGTCCCCGGCCAGGAAGCCCACGGGCTGGGGGCCTGCGCGCGCGGAGCGGGCAAATCGCGCACGGGGGTTGGCGTCGTTGACGCGGCCTCCTTGGCGCCGCTCGCCTCCTTGGCGCTGCTCGCCGCCGACCGGGGCAGCTGCATCGTGATCTCGTGCTCCGCACCTGCCACGGCGAGGAACGAATGGAGCGCATCCTCACGGCCCGGTGCGCGGGCCCGCACCATGTGTTTGCCCGGCTCGAAGAAGCGCGTGTAGGTCCGTGCAATCTGGTCGATGCGCTCGCCGTCGATGAACACCTCGGCGTCGGGCGGATCGACCCCGAGCACGAGCGTCGCGATGTGCTTCGCTGCCTCGCGCTGTCCTGCCTCGAATCGCCGCCGGAGCGCGTCCGGAAGCGCTTCGCGCTGTTCCAGGCTTCTGGCAAGGTGCTCGGCCGCGTCGCGATACCTGTGCAGCGCGACCTCGCAAAGGCCGAGCTCACCGGCGAGCTCCGCGCGCTCTCGCTCGGTGCTGGTCGTCGGGTCTGCGGCCTCGAAAGCAGCCTTGTACGCGGCGTGCGCCTCGACCCACAGCCCGGCATTGCGCGCTCTCTGACCGCGGCGAACATGGTCCTTCACCGAGGAGCTGCCGCTCGGTTTCGCCTTCGCTTGAAGGTCGTCCGCGCTGGCCGAGCGCGTGAGTCCTGTCGCGACCCCGAGCGCAAGAAAGATCGAGAGCGAATGCGCGATGCAACGCATCCAGTCACGCTAGTGATGCCGTCCGCTTGGCGTCAACCGACAGAAATCGCCAGATTCAGTCCGTTTTTGTGAGAATTTTCGGCCGGTTGATTGAATGCGTTCAACCGCCCGCCAGGGCTGACTGAATGTGGTTTGTAATGCTACATTGGGCTACTTGTCCTACCAAAGTTGCTCGTCGGCTCATTTTTTTGAAGCCTTTCGACCCGCTCAAGTGTGCTGCATACCGTGGACAAGCCAGCGACCGTCTCCCCCGGCTTCGAGCTCTTCCGGCGCCTCGCGCGGCGCCACGGTGTGCCGGCGCGAAGCGCCGAGGATGTCGCTCAGGAAGCGCTGCTGCGGGGGCTGGAGGCTGACAAGCGGCTCGACCCGGGGGGAGACCCAGCCCCGTACCGCGTCACGATCGCCATCAACCAGGCGCGCAACCACGTCCGTGACGCCCGCTGCCGCGGCGAGGTGCTGACGTCGTTCGATGAGTGCGAGATCCGAGACGAGTGCCCCACGCCGGAAGAGCTGCTCCGGAGACGGCAGCAGGAAGAGTTCACGCGGCAGCTGATAGACCAGCTCGATCCCAAGTACCGGGACCTCGTGATCAAGCACGATCTCCAGGACGTCCCGCTCGCCGAGATCGCCGCCGAGCAGGGACTCCCGCTGGCCACGGTGAAGACGCGACACTGGCGGGCGCACAAGGAGCTCCGGGTGCAGCGGGAGCGGTGGCAGGCGCAGGAGCGCTCGCAGGGAAGGGACGACAGCGCCTTCCTGTCGCTCGCGCTGGGTTTCCGCCGTCACGCGTCGTGGGTGGCCTCGCTGCGCCATCTGGGCGTGAGGATCTTCGTTCAGTGCGCGCTCGTCCTGCTGACAGGCGCGATCGCCTCCGCTGTGCCGCCCTTGGCCGACCTGGAATCATGGCTGGGGGTGGCGGCGGTCAGCGTCCCTGTCACCCCGCCCGCAGCGCAGGATGCTGTGGCGTCCCCTGCGCGAGACGGCGCACACGGCGCCGCGGCGCCCGCCTCGCCGATCGCGCATGAGATCTCATCGCCAAAGGATCAAGGAAGCGCACGCGCGCAGGCGGCGGCGAGCAGCACACCCGCTCGCTCAACCAGGTCCAACGGCCGGCCCGCGCCTCCGGCGAGGGCCGTTCGACCGACCATCAGCGAGCACGAGAGGAGCCTGATCGATCAGGCCCGGAGGGCTGTCGAGGACGGCAACGCCATGGCCGACGTCGAGGCGCTCCAGCTGCTGAACGCCCACGCGCGGGAGTTCCCCGATGGGCTGCTCGCCGCCGAGCGCGAAGCGCTTCTCCGACAGCTGCGCTGAGCCCTCGGCTGTCCTCCGACAGCAAGCAGGCGGTGACGCTGGTGATGTCTTCGGACAGCGCGAGGCGGCGATCCGCCTTGTTCCCGAGAAGAACGGTCACGTCCAGGAAACGAAACGCGATGACTACGATGGAGGAACTGCTCAGTGCGATGTGGCTCATTTCACCGCTCGGGCTCGCGATGATTGCCTGCGTCGCGATCGGCTTCGCGGTCACCGCGCGTGAAGCGCTGGGACGCGAGCGCGGGCTTCGCGAGGCGCGCGAGCACGCGCATGATGACGAGGAGGCAGCCCTCACCGATGCGAAGGATCAGGCTGCAGGGGAGCGGGACCGATACCGGCGCCTGCTGGACTGTCACGTCGATGCGGCGCTCGCAGAGCTGACAAACGTCCGCGCGCGCCCCATTCCCGGGCCAGGCAGGGTCCTCGAGTCGTTCTGCGCGACGAACCCTTCGTGGAGGAGAAAGCTGGCCGAGAGCACGGGGCTATCGCCGAGGGAGGTGGAGCAGTTGCTAAGGAACGACCTTCCCATGACGCCCGGCCTTGCCAGGCAGCTGGAGGCCTTCACCGGCACGCCTGCTCGGTACTGGGAGCGCCTGTGGCGGCTGCACGACGACTACCGGACGGACGCAGAGGAGACCGTGGTGATCCAGGTCGGCGAGCCCATCACCAGGCGCGAGACCTCGGCGCTTCCGGCGTCGTCTCCGGCGTCGAGCTCGGTGCCGTCACCTCCGCGCGCGATACCTCCTCGCGCGCTCGACGTTCCTCCGCCGGTGGTGCCGTCTCCCGAGCTCGAGGCCAGGAGCCCGCGGGCGAAGCTCCCGCCGCCACCGCTGCCGCGGCTTCGGTCGCCGCTCCCCGTCCGCGCCGGCACAGGGGCGGAGCTCGCCGGTCGCGCTGGGATATTGGCGAGCTTCCCGCTACAGCGCGACGAAGGGGGGGCGAGCTCCGACGCGTCGGATTGGGAGGAAGCAGAGCGCTCTCCGCTGAACACCACACTTCCGGGAGTAGGAAGCCATGGGTGAGCGCCGCCGTGCCTCGGATGCGGAGGACGTGGCCACGCGCCCCGAGGTACGCGTTGCATTCGATGCCATCGTGCAGCAAAGTTCCAAGATCAGGGACCGGCTGCGCCGGTTCCAGGTTCCAGAGTGCGACCGAGACGACGTGATGCAGGATATCCTGCTCTCGGTATGGAGGACAGTCGAGGCAGGAGGGGTCCCAGCGCGTGAGCACCTGTCGATGAAGCAGGCTACAAGACGCTGGCTGGATGTGGTCGTGTGGCACCATACGACGCACTACAGGCAGTTCCAGAATCGGTGGGAGAAAGGCCTCGATTCGTATGCACATTCGGCGATCGATGACCCTATGCCGTCGCCGTTGGGGCAGGTGGAGGCGCGGCTCAGCCTCCGCCACTTGGACCGGATCGATCCCGCGCTGCGCGACGCCGTGGTGGACTCCGCTTTGGGACTCACCGCGGAGGAGATAGCGGCCGAGCTCGGTCAGAACCCCAACACGATCCAGGAGCGTCTGGCGCGCGGAAGAGAGCAGCTCCAGAGGTCGCTGCGCTTGAACGAGCGCCGCTGCCCGCAGGCGCGCTCGCCGCCCGACGGGAGTGCCTCGGTCACTCGAGATCAGGCCGCGCCCTGCCCATGCCGATGGCCCACGCCATCGTGTACCGCGCGTTGATCTCGCACCGGGGGTTCCAGCGCAGCGCCCCGTGCTCGTCCTCCCAGCGGAAGGCGTCGATCCCGAACGGCCCGAAATAGCCCGCGCCGGCGAGCGCCTGCCCCGCCTCGAGCGCGGCCTCGACGAGCTCCCGGCGCTCACCGTCGCCGAGGTCGCCCTCGCCGGCCAGGGCGGCCCCGAGGTACGCCCCGTTCGCGTCGCAGCGCTGGACGCACGGGTCGCCGAGGCGCACCGCGCCGCCGCGGGCGACGTGCCCGTGCAGCGAGAAGTCGCCGCGGCGCTCGACCCACGGCTCGACCTGCAGGCCGCTGTCCGGCGACGCGGGATCGAGCGACGCGACGGCCCAGGGCCGCGCGTCGGGCGGCAGCGCGCCGCGGGCGACCCGGCGCCGGCCGCGCCCGGCGAACCCGAACGGCCGCTTGAGCAGCCAGTGGCCCGTCGGCGTGGGCTCCGCGATCGCGGCCTCGAGCTCGGCCAGCGAGGCGACGTAGCGCGCGCCGGGCAGCGTCTGGCCGAGATCCGCGCAGAACCTCCGGTGGTTGACGCGCCGGAGCACCTCGAGCGGCGGCGCCTCCGCGAGGTCGACGCTGGCGCGGCCGAGGAGGCGCCGGGCGCGGGGCGTGGGGCACCATGCGCGGCCGATGAGCGGGGTCCCGGGCGGCGCCGGCGGCACGAGGGGCGAGGGGAGCTCGGGGCTGAGCACGACGTCGCCGGGGCGCAGCAGGGCCGAGACCCGGACGGCGAGCTCGGGAGCTCGGCCGGCGACCGCGGCACGCGGGGTGTATCCCGCGGGGCGCGCCAGCTCCTCGTCGGCGTCGAAGTTCAGGATCCAGGCGCTCGCTCGGTCCATGAGGCCAGCGCGTCGAGGAACGGCTCGGAGAGGCCGGAGCGGCTGCGGTCGCGGCGGTTCATCGGCTCGCCCCGCATGAGCAGCGGCGAGAGGGGCGGCGGGATGTGGCGGACCCACGCTTCGAAGTCGCTTGGCCCGTGCTGCGTGACGTCATCCGGCCCGTGCGGCGCGGCTTCACCCGCGGCGGCCGGATTGGCTGCGGCAGACGTGGAAGGCGCCGCCTGGCCAGCGCTCCCGCTCGCCTGCGTGAAGCGGCGGAACCAGCGGACCCCGAAGCGCACGTGCGGGATCTCCTCGGCGCAGACCCGCTCCGTGAGCGCGGCGCCCTCGACGTCGCCGATGGCGCGGAAGCGCTCGGCGAAGCGCGCCGTGTGGTCGAGGTTGCCCCCCTCGAGGCCCATGCCCATCACGGCCACGAACTGCGCGGGCGACGCGGCGGCGGGCACCCGCGTCCAGAACCAGTCGCGCACCGGGAAGTCGCCGAAGCGGTGGCCGATCGCGGCGAGGTAGGCGGCGTAGAGCCGCATGTGGCGCACCTCGTCGAGGGCGATCCGGACGAGGCCGCCGCGAAAGGCGCGCGGCGTCTCCGGGAAGGCGAGCAGCGCCCAGGCCATGAGCTCCGCCGCCTGGAGCTCGTGGTGCAGGAACGCGTGGAAGAGCTGCGCGCGGCGCGCCGGGTTGCGCAGCGCCTCGGGCCCCGGGCTCTTCTGCGCGCGCTCCGAGATGCGCAGCGCGGCGGGCCGTCCAGGTCGCGCGAGGCGCCGCGGCGGGGCCGGCGCGGCGCCCGACGCCGACAGCATGGCATCCGACTCCCAGAGGGAGGGCACGGGCGGCGGAGAGAGCTTGTGATCGAGGTCGGTCGAGAGGACGTAATCCCAGGCCCAGCGCTCGACAGTGCCGGGCGGCGGCGGAGGCGGGTCGCTGGGCGGCGTGGCGGGAGACATCATGGCACGGCGGGGCAGGGGGGACGCCGCTCCCTACCACAGCTCGACGTCGCCGGCGGAACGCCGTGGCATCCGCCCGGAGAGCGCTCCCATGTAGGCGTTAAGTATGGAATCTTATTGAATTTTATTTCCGGCCTTCCCGCCTTTGTGGCCCCCTCAGGCATCGCCCCACCGGGCGCACCCCGGCCGCGGGCAGCGGGGACGGCATGTCGGTCGATCTCGGTGCTGGTGGGTTTGCCTTCCGCACCGAGGGCTCGTGGTTGCGGCGCTCTCGCGGTTCTGGCGAGGCGCTCGCGGTAGCGCCTGCAAACCGTATCCTCGCCCGGGCTGCGCGCGCCGGCAGGAACTGCTGCGAGGGGGAGAATATTCCCCGATCCTCGCGGCTACCGCCGCGCAGCGTCGTGTCCTCGCGCTCGCGATGTCACGATGACAGAGGCCTCGGCGACTCGACGACATTTTGCCGGGGAATAGGCCGCAGGCGCGACATTTGCGCGGGAATAGCCGCTGGAGCAGCGTGGCTTACGCCTTGCTCCGGAGGATCGTATGAAGGCGGCGCGGCGTTCCCAGGTGGTCGACAGGAAGCGCGAGGAGCAGACGGTGCTGGTCATCGGGGGCAGCGGCGGCATGTCCAGCCGCTACCGCGATGTGGTGGAGAAGCACGGCTGGTCGCTGCGCCATTACGAGAACCGCGTGCCGCCGGGCGCGCGCCACGGCGTGGGGCGGATCGCGCTCATCGTGATCATGGTGACGATGGTCTCGCACGCGCTGCGCGATCAGATGCAGAGCCTCGCGGCGGATGGCGCCCCCGTCGTGTACCTGCGCAGCGCCTCCGTCTCGGCGCTGCGGGCCGCGATCGAGCAGCGGTCCGCCTGACACCACGTCACGCCGCCGCGGCGAGGAGAGGCCCTCTCCCCGGAGCCGGCGTCGCGACTCCTCTCCTGCTCCTCTCCTCTCCCGACCCTCCTCGAGCATGTCTATCCCGCGCTGCCCCTGGCGCGCCGCGGCCCGCCGGGCGCGACCCCCGGAGCGCCGGGGTACGCGCGTTATTCCCGGCCTGCGAGCAGCCGGGAATAGCGCGCGTACGACCTGTCGAGTCGAGGGGCGCGCGGGCCCGAGGCTCCGATTTCTGGGCGCGGACGCGGGCGCACGCAGCCCGACGCTCGCGCTGCCACGGTGACAAGGGCCTTCGCGATTCAAGGACATTTTGCCCAGGAATAGAGTCCGATAACGAGGATTCTGCCGGAAATGGCGAGCTGGAGAGCCTGGCTTGCGCCTTGCTCCAGGGAGATCGCATGAAGGCGGAGCGGCCGAGTCAGGGGAGCGACAGGAGGCGTGAGGAGCAGACGGTGCTGGTCATCGGGGGCAGCGGGGGCATGTCCAGCCGCTACCGCGATGTGGCCGAGAAGCACGGCTGGTCGCTGCGCCATTACGAGAACCGCGTGCCCCCGGGCGCGCGCCACGGCGCGGGCAAGGTGGCGCTCGTCGTGATCATGGTGACGATGGTCTCGCACGCGCTGCGCGATCAGATGCAGGGCCTCGCGGCGGACGGCGCTCCTGTCGTGTACCTGCGCAGCGCCTCGGTCTCCGCGCTGCGGGCCGCCCTCGAGCAGCGGGCCGCCCTCGAGCCGCGCGCCGCCTGAGGAGGGGGCCGCGCGTCGCCGCGGCGCGCCGCGTGACACGTCGGAGGGGCCTCGTCGAGGCTCAGGTCCGTCGCGTCTCGACGCGGAACTGCCTTGTGGTCCATCCGTCACCCGGCGCGGACCTGGGGCGCACGTCGCGCTGGGTGTTCTCCTCCGCGTCGAGCGCCTCGCGTAGCCGGAAGAGCGCGTCGTTCGCGGCTGTGTCCCTCGTGGCCAGCGAACGGGTCACGGGGTTGTCGAGGGCCGAGTGCAGGAGCCACCAGAAATCGGTATCGCCGAGGGTCGCGAAGATCTTGAGGACGTCGAGCGACGAGCCACGTCCCTGGGAAAGGAAGAACTGCAACGCGAAGCGGGCCTCCCTCCTCGCCTCCACGGTGGAATACCGCCGCGTGGGGATCATGCGCCCCTCCGGCGGCGGAGGTTCCAGGGCGCGGATCCCCCAGTCATCGCCGAGATCGATGACGGCAATGTTGACCGGGCTGTTGCTCTCGTTCACGACATGGACGAATACCCAGGTATCGGGCTTGATGACGTACGCATCGCCGTCGGGCCTGATCACGGTCCCACCCTCGGCTGGCGTGCGCTCCGACCACCCCCGTGGCGGGGCGAGAAGCTCGATGTGGAGGTCGTCCTTGAGCCCCGAGACCGGCTCGGCGACCTCCAGGATGGCCTGGCAACGGAGGAGATGGAGCAGCCGATCGACGACGATCGTGGCGGCGGCCGGTGCGCCGATCGCCACCGTCCCCACGTTGGGAATGGGCTTTCCCGACGGGTCCCAGAGCTCGTAGCGACGATCCTTGTTGAGAGCGACCTGGTAGTGCGGTGTCCCGCCGGAGAGGAGCTCGAGGAACCCTCGCCCTCTCGCCTTGATCTCCGCTCCCACGGCGCCGAGCGCCTGATCCTGATCGATCTCGGGCGGCAGGTCGTCCCGGTGAAAGAGGTTGACCGCGCGCCGCAGCTCGATGGATCCCACGTCCTCGAGAAGCGTGGGGGCGCCCAGCTCGACGGAATCGATCGCGGCGCCCTCCTCCAGCGACGCCCAGCTCTCCACAGCCATCATCCTGTCGACGGTGGCCGCGCCCACGCGCAGGTTGGGCTGCGTGAAGTCTGTCGTCCCCGGGGAGAAAATCCCGAACCTCGCGCCCGCGTGGGTCCCCGTCGCCAGTCCTGCGCTCAGCTTCACTCTCCGGTTCGGAGCGTCGATTTCGTTGACCATCACGGTGCTCACGACCGGCCGCAGCTCGGCCCCGAAGATCTGGCGCTCCCCTTGACCCAGGAGCTGGGGGGTCTGCGACGAATACTTGCTGTGCACGCTCGCGAGCACGCGCTCGTAGAGCGCCTTCCAGGTCTGGTCTTTGCCGAGCCCTTCGAGCGCCTCGAGGAAGGCCGCGGTCATCACGCCAGTCGACCTGCCGCCGTCCAGGCGCACCTCGAGCGCGGTCTCCACGTCGCGGCACGCCGCAAGAAGCACGTAGTCCCTGGCCTCGGGGAGCCAGGTGGTGGCGGTCGCAGCGCGCCGGCCGGCCCCCGTCGCTTCGAGCCGCTTCCACGCGGCGTACAGCTCATCGTCGGAGGCCACGCCGTCCGTCGGGCGCTCCGCGGCGTCGAGCGTGGGATCCGCGCCGCCGCGGGCGCCCGTCGCGCACCGCGGCGCAATGTTGACTCCGCGCGTCGCGCCACCGGAGTGGCAGCTGTCGAGCACGACGGTCACGGTCGCCCGATCGTTCCTCGTCAGCGCGTCGAGGTAATACGCGATGTCGAGATCGCGCAGGTAGCGCGAGCCGTCGCCGATGTCCGTCGGCACGAGCGTCTCGTCAAACCCGCCGGGCTTCAGGTCGGTGAACTTCGTGAGTACGCGGCCTCCGTGGCCGGAGTAGTGAATGTACACGTGGTCGCCCGGCTGCGTACGGGCGAGCAGCCCATCCAGCGCGGCCTTGATATTCCTGTACGTGGGCCAGGCGCTCTCCGGCCCACCGGGCCTGTCGTCCCCGACGTTCGGCGCCAGGAGCGTCTTGATGTCGTGCGGCAGCGTGATCCGGGCGCGCAGGACCTTCTCGACGCGGTCGACGTCGCTCACGCAGCCGCGCAGCGACATGTACGTCGCGTCATTCGGGAGCTTGTTCAGGGCATAGAAATCGATGCCGATGAGCAGCGCCCGGAAGGTCGGGCTCGCCCCCCGCGGTTCGCTCACTCGAGTGTCGTCGGCTTCGGAGCTGCGTGGATTGTTCATGAGGTTCCCCTGGCTGGGGGGGCGATCACGCCCTGATCTCGGCGCAGGCGCGGGCGCAGGCTATCTGGGATAAGCGATCTTGATGAACTCGATGTCCCGTTGTGACAGCCTGGTGTTCGACCTCGTCCCCACGCCGTTCTGCGTCAGCGCCGCAGGGAAGTGATAGAGCATGATCGAGGCCGGGTCGAACTGGGTCCCGATCAGGATGTCTGACGAATATTTGGCGATGACGTTGCGATAGGTCGTCTCCTTGGGCCAGTAGTTCGGCGGCCCGGCGAAATAGCTGTAGACGGCGGGCTCGTTCCACTTGATGCCGCCCTGCGGGTTCTGGTGCTCGTGGATGGCGCCGAGCGCATGGCCGAACTCGTGGATCGTGACGCGAGAGTACTCCGTTTCGTCGGTGTCGTCGCGCAGCCACCCGAAGTTCATCGTGGGCTGATGGAGCGGAAAGTACTGCTGCACCAGCGCGTCCGTGCCGAGCGCCGACCACGAGCCCCGGTCGGCGTAAAAGGAGATCCGGATCTCGGCGTACGCCGAGCCGCTGAAGTCGAATGAAATGTTGGCGTACCGCGTCCACTCCGCGGCGTAGTGAGCGACCTTCGCCTGCATCGTGGGTGAACCATCGAGGAAGCGGATCCTCAGCCGCTTGCCGGCGCGCCATCGCTTCTGCGCGATGAGCGCGACACGCTCTGCCGGCGCGAGGTTCGGATCGTTCGGGTCGAGGTTCGGGTCTGCCTCGTTGGCCGGATTCTCCAGTATGGCGACCCGCCTCGCTGTCTCCTCCAGCGCGAGCGGCATCGTGCGATCGTGGCAGATGTGGATGGAATCTTCTGTCGTTGTCATCGGTCGTGTCTATCCTTCTTGGACGGCGGGCGCGCGGTGGTCGAACCATGCGACACACTCCGGCCCATCACGTCGGAACGCGTACATCCCATGTCAAGTTAGCCTCGCCGCCGTCTCGTCATCGTTGGCGGCCTTTGCTCGTCGGGCACTCTTCCAGCGGGGAAAATCCAGGCGCGCCGCTCCTTCTCGCTGTCATGAAGCTCCATGCCTCGTCCTCGTAACCGGGAGGGGCACCGGAGTTGAGGTATCTGGCGTAGGCCATCGCCGCCTCTCCCCGGATGTCGCTCTCGGCGCGGGCGCAGAGCGCTCTGGCCAGATAGAGGAACGCAGCGGCGTTCGCGGGATCGCGCTGCGTTACCCAGCGCAGCTCGCTCACGGCGCGGTCCAGGTCACGCCCGCTCTCGAAGAGCACGCGGCCAAGATGATAGTGCGCCGCGGTTGACCGCTCCCCCGCCTTTCCGCGGATGAACGCGTCGAGCGTCTCGATGCTCTCCTCGTACTTTTCGAGCGCAGCGTAGGCGATCCCGCGCCATAGTGGTTTATGGGGTATGTCAGCGCGCTCGAGCGCGGCGAGCACACGGCGGGCCGGCTCGCGATCGAGGTTCGTGAGGCACGCTCGGGCGCTGTCCAGGAGCCTGTCGTCGAACGCGATCTCCTCCATCCCCTCCCCGGTGACATGCACGTTCAGCGTCGCCTGAACCCTCCCGAACAACCCTCGCCACGTGAGCGTGGCCGGCCGGGCTGCTCGCAGCACCCTGGCAATCTCATGGGTCAATAGACCGCGAACCACGCCGCCGGATCCGGGCGGCGACAGGGGCATCACCGTCTCGACCTGGGGCCAGTCTTCGCTGGCCCTTGCCATGTTGATGGATCCATTGAGCGCGGTCAGCCTGCCGACGCGGAGGGGAGACTCGAAGAACCGGGGCCCGATCAGGGCACGCCCAAGCGGGACCGGCCGCGGGTCCGCCTCGACGTACCTCGACCCTTCAGCGGGCGTCCTGCTCGTCCAGCCGGCGTCCATGATGGTGACGAGCCGGGCCGAGCCCCGACCGGCGAGCTCGCCGAGCTCGCGCAGGGAGATGTCGAACACGCCCTCGCTTCGCCCGTCCGCGCTCACGATCGTCGGATGGCCGCTCGCGTCGAAGGAGCCGTTGCCAGCGAAATAGAAGAGCGTGGCCGACTCCTCCGGCTTCGCGGCGAGGTCCTCGAGCGCCGCGAGGATCGCGGCGCGGCTCGCGGCGCCGTCGAGGAGCAAGTGCACGTTCTCCGGCAGAAAGCCGCAGCGATCGATGAGCACCTGACACAGCGCGCAGGCGTCGTTGACCGCGCCCAGCGGCCGGGGCACCCCTGGATGACCATACGCGTCGATTCCGACGATGACCGCGAAGCGATTGCCTCGCTTGAGCCGCGCGATCAGCGAGGTGACGTCGTTTGCCAGCGGGGCCTGCTCCGGCGGGGTAAAGGCGCGGAGATACCCATCGAGCGAGTCTGCCGCGGCCTCCCGCTGTCCGGCGCCGATCTGAGCGACGGCGACCGCCATGAGCGCCTCCGGCTCGGACGGCGCGCGCGCGTGCGCCGACAAAGCCAGGGCTTCCGCCGCCCGCTCGTACGCTCTTGCTGCGAGGAAGCCGCGACCGGCGGCGTAGTGCAGGTCGGGCGGCGCCGCGGGGAACGCGCGAAGAATCACGTCGTAGCGCGCCTCGAGCTCGTGGCGCGCGAACCCGTCGAAGCGCCGGCGCCGGCTCAGCTCGAAGAGCATGAGATGCCCGATGCACACCGGCTCAAGGCGGTGGGACACCGATCCTGTCCCGCTCAGGTGCGGCTCTTGCTCCCATTGGTTCACATGGGTCTGCATGCTCTTCGCGATCTTGTCCCTGAGCTCTTCCAGCGTGATGCCCGGCGGCGCCGTCTTGAGCTGCTCGACGAGCGCCCAGGAGAAGAGCCCGCGGCGGCCGTGGCGCTCATCGGTGTGCACGGTCAAGGCCTGCCGTCCGGCGCTGGCTCCGAACAGGGCCGCGTAGGACGCGCCCCGGGCAAGGCCGATCAGCGTCGGCGATGCGTCCGAGTCCATGATGAGCGTCTTGCGCCGTGAGCGGATGCTTGTAACGATCCTGTGGACCTCGTCCAGCGGGATCGGTGGAACGGCGTGCTCGGCGTCCTCTTCCGCGTCGGGGCTGCTGGCGCGGTGGGGGAGGATCGCGTCGTCTCGAAGCGGCAAGCAGCCGCGGCAGCCGCTGTAGAAGATGACCACCGCGTCGTCCTCGGTCGCAGAAGTGACGAGCTTCTCCAGCTCGCCCAGGATGCCGTCCCGGGTCGCGTCGGGCCCGCAGAGCAAGATCGCGTCGTCGGCGGCGAAGCCCCACCGCTCGATCAAGACGTCGCGGAGCGAGCGCGCGTCGTTCGCTTCCGCCGCGTCCTCGTTCATTCCCCGGGCTTGGTGGCCGACGCCGATCAAGAGCGCGCGCCGGGTACCGGTGCTCGCGCGGCGCTCCGGATCCGTCAGGAGATCGCGCGCAAAGGCCGCTCGCGGGTCGTTGGGGCTCTTCGCGAGGAAAGACTCGAGTGCTTGCTTCGCGGCGCCGTCTTTGTGGGCCATCGCGAGCGCGACGCCCAGGTAGTACGCCGCCTCCGCGGCTCCGGCTTCGTCCTGGCTCACCACGGCCTGAAAGGTCGGGATGGCGCGGTCGCTGTCTCCGGCATCGAGGCGCGCGAGGCCGAGGTCCACCGTGTTTTCGACGAAGAGCTCGCTGGCCAGGTCCAGGCTGACTCGATCGCCCAGCAGCCGCGCGAGGTCGGCGAGATCGCGGCCGAGCGCCAGCCGCTCCTTGTTGTCGAGCGTCGCCCTCCAGGCGAGCGGCAGGCTGTTATCGAAGCCGTTTCCGCTGATCCAGGGGTGTTGCGGCGTGGGCTCCGTGGCTTCCGTCACGTTCTTGCTCACATAGTCGAACAGGCTGCTCACGGTCACCTTGCCGGTCTCTTCCTCGGCGGCCTCGCCGCTCAGCCCTTTGAGCAGAAAGTGCGTGAAGACGCCGTGGCCGCCGTCCCACTGCGCGCCTTCTTGCGCCGTCTCGTTCGCGCGCGTGGACGAGATCGTCGCGATCCCCGCCTGCGCCTTGCTGAGCGCCTCGGCCTGCTGATTCATCACGTCGCCTGCGCTGAGGCTTCGCTCTCGTGTCGAATCGCCGATCGGCGAACCGTGGCAGACATCGACCAGGATGATCCCTCGTTCGGCCAGCACATAGTCGTTCAGGGCGTTCTGCACCTCCCGCATCGGCAGGGCCGTGGACCCGATGTCTCTCGCGTCGGTGTCCCACGTGATCAGATAGAAGATGTTTCCCCGAGCCCCTACGTCCGGCTGACCGTGGCACGCGAAGTAGAGGACGATGATGTCGTCCGTGGCAGCTTTTTTAAGGAAGCTCCGGAGCGCCCACGTGATCCTGGCTGTCGTCGCTTGCTCATCGAGCAAGAGCTGGACATTGGTGCTCTTGAAGCCGCAGCCCGTCTTGAGGAGCTTGTCCAGGTCTTCGGCGTCACGAGCCGCGTAATGCAGGTTGAGGCTCGCGTCCTTGTACCTGGAAATCCCCACGATCACGGCCCACTTCTCTGCATAGGCGCCATAGACGGAAGGGGTGATCGGCCGCACATTCCGGTCGATCGGAGGCGCGTTCGCGTTGCTCGAGGGGGCCACCGTCACGCCACGATCAGCCCGCGGGGCTGGAGGTCGTCCAGGGGAGGGGCGGCGCCGCGAGGAGCAGCGCCGGGGACAAGGCGGTTGAGGCCGGTCGGCGTTGGCCGCCGCGCGCTCGGATGTGCGTGGCCATGCAGCCTCCGATGTCCCAGCGGCCGCGCGCGTCGCTCGCCGTCGCGGCCTCGCCCGCCTCGCTCCGCTACGCGGTCAGGCGTCGCGCCCGGCGGGGGGCCATCGTGCTGCGCCAGCTCCGCGGAGCACCCGCACCGGCGCTGGCTGCCCTCAGCGCACGCCGACGAGGCGCTGCATCAGGCGCTGGAACTCGGGGACCGACAGGTCGATGTGCTCGACGACGCGGCCGTAGAGCGTGGCCGTGGGCACGTTGCGGCCGTTGAACTCCTTCTCGAGCTCGGAGAGCTTCCAGAGAATGATGCGCTCGGCGCGGGTCAGGCCGTCGCGCACGTCCGGGAGCTCGTCGAGCGGGGATCGCCTCGGGGGCATGGTCGGGCTCCGATCTAGGGTTGGTGGGCCGAGCTCACTGCACGACGCCGAGCACGCGCTGCTGGCGCGCGAGCTCCGCCGCGTTCTTGAGCGCCTCGAACAGCTCGCGCGACGCCGGCAGCCCCCGGATGACGAGCTCCGGATCGCTCGCGTCCTTCGTGAACACGCGGATCTCGGCGACGTCGAGCAGCCGCTGCATGAACGTCTGCCGGAGGTCGATGTCGAGGACCCGCCAGAGCTGCAGGGTCTCGATCCGGCGCGTGAGCAGGCCGGCCTCGTAGTCGATCGTGCGATCGGTGATCTTGTAGCGGAGGCTCTTGCGCTTCCAGTGCAGGATGCCGAGCCAGATGAGGCCGACCAGCACGAGCGAGAGCACGCCCGCCGCCAGGTAGGACCAGAACCACGCCTTCCAGCTCGGCGTCCCCTCGAACAGGACGCGCGCCGCGCCCGGCGCCGGGGCGAGCGCGGCGCCCGCGTGGGGGGTGGGGGCGAGCGCGCCGGGAGCTTGGGCGAGCGGCGCGGCGACAGCTGCGGCGGCCACGGGCGCTCTCTCATCGAGCATGCTGCCGCAGAAGCGGCACTTGATCGCGGCGTCCTGGATCTGCTCCGCGCAGAAGGGGCACGGTTTCACGCGGGCGATTGTAGTACGGCGCCCGCCGGAATGCGCGCTCGCAACGACGCCCGCCGGCTCTTCGGAACACCCGGCCGGCGCGATTGCATCTGCCCGGGACCATCGTCAGGATCCTCCCTTCCCGGCACCCGACGGGCCTGGCGACGGCCGCCCGGTGGAGCGAACTCGATGAGCAACGTCAAGGGCAACGCGCTGGGGGGGTTCAAGGACTTCGTGGCCACACGGCACGGCGCCGCCGGCGTGGCGCGGTGGTTGGAAGGCCTGAGCCCGCAGGAGGCCGCGCAGGTGGGCGGCATCCTCCTGCCGAACGGCTGGTACCCGGTGAGCCTCTGGAACCGCCTCATCGACCGCTATGTGGCGCTGTTCGGAGATGGCAATCCGCAGTGCTTCCGGCCCGTGGCCAGCGCCATCGCCGCGGCGGACCTGCAACGGTTCTTCACGGTGCTGCTCAAGGCCGCGTCCCCAGCCACGATGCTGCGCCGGTCCTCTTCGCTGTGGGAGCGCTACTTCGACGAGGGCACGATGGAGGCGACCGAGGTCGGCGCGAAGCGCTACACGGTCCGCCTCACCGCGTCGCGGCTCCTGGACCGCGCTCCCGGGCCGGTGACCTGCGCGGTGGGCATCCCGGCATGGCAGGAGCGGATCCTGTCCCACATGGGCGCTCGGGAGGGCCGCTGCCTGCACACCCGTTGCCGCTTCCGTGGCGCCAGGGCGTGCGAGTTCGAGGTGTCGTGGTCGTGACCGCGCCACGAGGGCACGCTCGATCCGGCGTCGCTCAGGGCGCGTCGGCGCTGGCGGAAGCCGGAGCTACCAGCGACGATCTCGCCCAGGCATCGGGAACCAACTCGCCCGGCCGTCCGCGCGGCCAACCCGCCTGCAACTTGCCGATCACGGCCGTCGTCCAGGCGAGCGGGTTGACTCCGTGCATCCGGCACGAGCCGAAGATCGTGTAGCCGATGGCCAGGCGCTGAGCGCCCTTATCGGAGCCCGCGAATAGGTAGTTTTTCTTCCGAGGGCTACACGTCTTAGCTGCCGCTCGACCTCGCCGTTAACGACATCCGGACAGGCCTCCTCTTCATCGCGTCTAGGAAACGAGCTTCTTGCATCGGCCATACACGTCGTGCCCCGCGCGACGAGCTCCCTCCCATTGGGCCCGTCGGCTCGGCACCACCTCTCACGATGCCGGCGCGCTACCGCCGCCCGGCGCCGGAACTACGGGGCCACGCTCGCGGGCCGGGCGGCGAGGGCCCTCACGGGTCCCCCCTGCCCCCGGCGGCGAGCGCCGCCTTCCCCGCGCGCCCCAGCCGCCGGATCGCCGCCTCCCGCCGCTGCGCCTCCCCCCTGTCGGCCGCCGCCTCGACGTGGACCACCGCGAGCGGCCCCCGGCCGCGCGTGTACCGCGCCCCGCGCCCCGCCGCGTGCTGCGCGAAGCGCGCCTCCACGTCGCGGGCGATCCCCGTGTAGAACGACCCGTCGCCGCAGCGCAGGATGTAGACGTGCCAGCCCGCGGTCACTCCTTCGGCCCCTCGTTGTAGCCGCGCGGCCGGTACTTCGGGTCCACTCCTCCGTGCGTCGCGCCGTTGTCGAGCGTGTCGGTCGCGAGGTACGCGAGCCACGTCCCCGGGTGGTCCACCGCGAGCTGTCTGAGCTCGTCCTCGTGCGCCGCGAGGCGCTGCTCGTCGTGCAGGCACTGCAGCGCGAGCGCGATCAGGCTCAGCTCGTTCGGGCCGAGCTCCATGCCGCGCTCGTAGTGCGGGAAGGCCTCGTCGGCGCGGTGCATCCGGCAGAGCGTGTCGCCCGTGTACACGTGCGCCATCGGCCACGTCGGGGCGAGCTCCATCGCGATCTTGCTCTCGGCGAGGCGGGTCTCCAGGTCGCCGCGGGCGCCCTTCATCACCGAGTAGTTGAGGTGCGCCTTGGCGCTGTTCGGGACCGCCTCCTTCGTCGCCGCCCAGAAATCGAGGTCGTTGCGGTAGTCCATCGCGTGCCGGTAGGCCTGCGCGCACTGGAAGCCGAAGAAGAGGACGAACAGCGCCGGCGTCACCCACGCCCTCCATGACCAGCGCGCGCGCGGCGTGAGGGTCGAGCCAGCGAGCGCCTCGTGCAGCCACGAGAAGGCGACGGCGAGGACGAGCGACGAGCCGATGGCCGGGAAGTACCAGAAGCGCTCGGCGCGCACCGTCGGCAGGACGACCGGGATGTTCGAGTGCGGGAAGTAGCTGACCACGACCCAGGTCAGCCCGATCGCCGCGATGCACAGCCCCGCGTAGCCGCGGCGCAGCGGCACCCAGGCGCTCCGGTCCGCCGTCGCCGGGCAGGGCAGGGGGCGCGCGCCCTCGACCAGCAGCCCGAGCCCGAGGAGGAACGCGGGCAGGAACGGCAGCGGCCAGAGCACGAGCGGCAGCGCCCGGAGCAGCGGCACGCGCCCCGCCGGGCGGAGCACGTGCCAGTCGTACGCGGCGAGCGCCGCCGCCGCGATCGCGAGGAGCGCCCCCGCGAGGAGCAGCGGCCACCGGCGCGACGTCGCCTGGCCGCCGTCCACAAGGAAGGCGGCGCGCACCGAGCGCCGCTCGCGCCGCTCCAGGTGCTCGCGGCGGAGGGCCGCGATCCAGAGCGCGAGCGAGCCGAGCGGGGGCAGCACCATCATCGCGGCGCCGGCGACGCTGCCGAAGAAGACCAGCCTGTCCGGCACCGGCTCCTGCGGGTACGAGTAGTCGCCGCTCAGCGTCCACGGGAACACGATCTGGGTGAGGCCCCGCCAGTAGACGCGCAGCGCGCCGGCGATCCGGTGCGGCATGTCCGCGGCGCCGAGCGGGTTGTTGAGCGGATCGCGCGGCAGGGGCGCCTGGTGGAACCAGACGAGCGTCTCGTGCAGCGCGCGCTTCACGAGCGGCGCGCCCTCGGCGAGCGGCGCGGCGAGCTCGGCCGGCATGGGCGCGGGGAACCAGCGCCGCCGGAGCTCGACGTAGAGCACGAACGCCGCGCCCGCGGCGAGCAGCGCGAGCAGCGCCCGGACGAACCGCGCCGGCCGCGTGGGGTGGGTGAGCGGCGCGGCGATCAGCGCGGCGAACGGGACGAGGGGCACGCAGACGAGCGCGCTCTCCTTGGAGAAGAGGCCGAAGAGCACGGCCGCGAACACGCCGAACGGCATCGCCCACGCGGGCAGCGCGAGGGCGGCGAGGGCGGCGATCGCCCCCATGCCCCCGAGCACGTCGGCGATGCCCACGATGCCGCTCACCGCCTCGGTGAGCAGCGCGCAGCCGACGAAGAGGAGCCCGGTGAGGTAGGCGAGCCCGCGCCGCCGCGTGAGCCAGAACGTGACGCACGTGAGCAGCGCGGCGTTCACCGCGTGGAAGAGGACGTTGTAGAAGTGGTGGAAGAACGGCTGCTTCGTGACCGCCCAGATCGTGCGCCAGAGGAAGTTCGGCAGCGGGCGGTAGGAGCCGACGCTCCGGTCGGGCGGCAGCCCCCAGAAATCGCGGTGGATCGCCTCGAGGAAGCCGATCCCGCCCTTCGCGTTCACGTACGGGTTGGCGAGGAGCGCCTCCTGCTCGTCGAAGATGTAGTTCGTCGACGGGGCGCGCGTGAAGAGGATGACGGCGACCAGCGCGAGCGGCGCGATCGCGGACAGAAACGTCGGATCGAGCGCGAGGAAGTAGTCGCGCACGCGCCGCGCGGCGTCCCCGAAGAAGGACGGCGCGGCGGGCGGCCCTGCCGACGGCGGCATCCCGGAGGACGGCGGCGGCCCGAAGGACGGCGGCGGCCCAGAGGACGGCGGCATCCCGGAGGACGGCGGCCCGTACGGCACCGTCGTGTCGTCGTCGAGCGCGTCGGCCGTGAGCTCCGGCACGTCGTGCCCGGCGGAACGGGACGGGGGCGGATAGGTCACGCCGCGCCCTCTCAGCCCTTCGCGTCCGGTGGAGCGGTCGGCGCGCCGTCCGGCTCGGGGACGGACCAGATGTCGCCCCAGAGCGGCTGGCCGCCGTCGACGCCGTAGACCGCGCCCGTGATGAAGTCGTTCTGGTCGCTGGCGAGGAAGACAATGAGCCGCGAGACCTCCTCGGGGGTGGCGAGGCGCTTGAGCGGGGTGGCGCGCCGCGCGAGCTCGAGGAGCTCGTCGCCGTACTGCGACGTGCCGCTCGACCGGATGTTGCTGCCGGGCGCGACTGCGTTGACGCGGATCCCGAGCGCCGCCCACTCGACGGCGAGCGAGCGGGTCAGGTTCTCCACGCCGGCGCGCGCGGCGCCCGTGTGCGCCATGCCCGGGAAGCCGCGGCTCACCGACGCGGTGACGTTCACGACGCGGCCGCGGCGCGCCGGGAGCATCGCCCGCCTCGCGACCTCGCGCGTCATGAAGAAGGTACCGTTCAGGTTGTTGCGGACGACCGCCTCCCATCCCTTCGGCGTCATGTCCATGGCCGGACTCGGGAACTGACCGCCGGCATTGTTCACGAGGACGTCGACGCGGCCGAATTTGTCGAGGACCTGGCCCACGAAGGCGGCGATCTGCTCCGGCTCGCGGATATCGCACGGCGCGGCGAGCACGTCGTCGCCGGGGACGCCATCGCCCGCGAGCGTCCCCGCCGCGGCCTCGAGCTTGTCGGCCCGCCGGCCGCAGAGGGCGACCTTCGCGCCCAGGTAAGCGAGCTCACGCGCGCACGCGAGGCCGATGCCGCTGCCCCCGCCGGTGACGATCGCTACCTGGTGTCCGAAGAGTCCTGGGGCGAAGATCGAGCGCACCTGGGTCACGCCCCGCGTTTACAACGGCTCAGCGGGCGCCGCCACACGCTGGGCGATCCGGGGTGGTTCCGGCGTCCCAGGCAGAAAGGCCCCGGCGTTCGGGGGCGCTTGCCTGTCCGGCTCCGGCGGCTGGCGCGGAGTGCTCCACGGCGCGGCGATCGCCCAGCGCGCCTTGCCAGACGCCTCGCGGTCAGCGCGCGGTCGGACCGCCGATCCCGCTGCGCGATGTCGGCGCTGCTCACGCGAGCGACAGCGCCTCTTGAGCGAGGCATTTTTGAACGAATTGGCTCATTTGCGTGTACTCACGACGTCCCTGGGCCCCGGATCCGCCCTCGCCTCTGGGCACGATTCCGGCGCTCCGGTGGAGCGGACCGCGCGGAGAGCCGCGCATTCCGCATGGTATCTTCTCGCTCGTTATGGACTCTGCGTACCTTGAAGGGCACGTGATCGCCGATCGGTACCGCGTCGTTCGCGTGCTTGGCCGCGGCGGCAGCGCGATCACCTACGAGGCCGAGGACCTCTCGACCGGGGGGCGCGTCGCCGTCAAACAGCTCCTGATCTGGAAGCGCGCGGAGTGGAAAGCCCTCGATCTATTCGAGCGCGAAGCGAGGGTCCTCGCGAACCTCACCCACCCCAGCATTCCTCGCTATATCGATTACCTCAAGCTCGATGGCGCGCAGGGGCCTTGCTTCTATCTGGTGCAGGAGCTCGCGCCGGGGCGACCGCTCTCGGCCTGGGTCAAGGACGGATGGCGCGCCGACGAGGCCGAGGCGTCGACCATCGCGCGGCACGTCCTGCGGACGCTGCTTTATCTCCAGGGCTTCAGCCAGCCCATCGTCCACCGCGACATCAAGCCGCAGAACCTCCTCCGCCACGAGGACGGCTCCGTGTACCTCGTCGATTTCGGCGCCGTGGGGGAGGCGCGGGACACGACGTCGGGGGGCAGCACGGTGGTGGGCACGTACGGTTACATGGCCCCGGAGCAGTTCCGCGGCCGCGCCGCGCCCGGGAGCGATCTCTATGGGCTCGGCGCCACGCTGCTGCACGTGCTCTCCGGCCGCGATCCCGCGGATCTGCCCCAGAAGGGCATGCGGTTCGATGTCCGCGGCAGCGTCCATGTCTCGCCCCCCTTCGCCGACTGGCTCGATCGCATGCTCGATCCCGACCTGGATCGCCGGTTTGCCACGGCGAGGGAAGCGCTCCTCGCGCTCGATCGTCCGGCGGGACGTAGCCCCCGGCGCGGCCTGTTCGTGGCGGCCGCGGTCGCCCTCGGCCTCACGGCCGCCGGCGGCGCCGCCATCGTCGTCCACCGCACCCGCTCGGTTCCCCTGAGCAGGAGCAGCAGAGACGCACCGAGCTCCTCGCCGACGCGAAGGAGCACCTCGAGGAGGCGTTGCGGCTCGATCCCAAACACCGGGGCGCGCAGGACGCGCTCGCAGCGCTCGACCGGCCCGCGCGCTGAGCGCGCTGCTCACAGGCCGCGCGTCGCGAGGCGTCGGGCCTCACCTCAACCAAGGTCGCCGGTGAAGCGGATCGGCACGCGGAACGCCGTGAACATGGCCTTCACGTGCCTGGGCGAGAAGAGGGCGCCGAGCGTCGCGTCCTCGACCCCGCGGCGCTGCACCAGCTCGTAGAGCTCGAGCAGCGCGTACGCGCAGAAGAGCTCGAGGCGCTTTCCGATGTGCTTCAGGATTCTGCCGCGGTTCCTGTAATACGGCGCGTAGTCGCCCTTGTACCGAAGATCGAGCGCTTCGATGCGGTACTCGTACTGAACGTAGGCGCGTTCCCCGAGCGCGCGATTGCAAAGGAGCTCGGCTTCGACGTACGCGCCGGTGTCGACCACCTCGACGCCGGGCCCATCCCCGAAGACCCAGAGCCCGTCGAAATGGGGCTCTTCGCCTTCTCGTGGCTCCTCGTGCGTCTTCGGGTGTCCGGGCGACACGGAAAAGCACGCTCGAAACTCGTCGCGGATCTCGGCGCTGTGGGCGAAGAGCGCCTCTATCTGCCGCTCTTTCGGAACCGAAAACAGCTTGGCCGTCTTGCCCATGAGCAGTGCTCCTCAGAGGTGTTTCCCCGCAGTCCGAGAGTGCCCGATTCAGCACCTCCCACTCTACCCGAGCGCCGAGCCAACGCGTCCCCGGCTGCGTCTCGTCCAGGCTACGGGTGGATCAGGTCACCGTGCCGCGCTTGTGGAATTCCGGCTTGTCCCAGGCGCCGCTCTCGAGAAGGTCGCGCAGCACGTCCACCGCATCCCAGACGTCGACGAAGCGGGTATACAGCGGGGTGAAGCCGAAGCGCATGATGCGCGGCTCGCGGTAGTCGCCGATCACGCCACGGGCGATCAGCGCCTGCATCACCGCGTAGCCCTGCGGGTGCTCGAAGCTGACCTGGCTGCCGCGGCGGGCGGCGTCGCGCGGGGTGATCAGGGTCAGCGGATGCTGGCCGCAGCGGGCTTCCACCAGCTGGATGAACAGCTCCGTCAGCGCCAGCGACTTGGCGCGCAGCGCGGCCATGTCGGTATGGCGGAAGATGGCGAGCCCGCATTCCACAAGCGAAAGCGCGGTGATCGGCTGGGTGCCGCACAGGAAGCGGCCGATTCCGTCGGCGGGGGTGTAGGCGGGTTCCATCGCGAACTGCCGGGCGTGGCCGAACCAGCCGGACAGCGGCTGCCAGAAGCGGTTCTGATGATGCGGCGCCACCCACAGGAAGGCCGGCGCGCCGGGGCCGCCGTTCAGGTACTTGTAGGTGCAGCCGACGGCGAAGTCGGCGCGGGCGCCGCGGAGGTCCACCGGCACGGCGCCCGCGGAATGCGCCAGGTCCCACACGGTCAGCGCGCCGGCTTCGTGCGCGAGCGCCGTGACAGCGGCCATGTCGTGCATGTAGCCGGACTTGTAGTTGACATGGGTGAGCACCAGCACCGCCACGTCGTCCCTGATCGCCTGCGGCAAGTCCTTGGGCGAGTCGATCAGGCGTAACTCGTAGGCTGCGCCGCCGCCCATCTTCAGCAGCTCGGTCAGGCCCTCGGCGATGTACAGGTCGGTGGGGAAGTTGTCGCGCTCCGACACGAGCACCCGGCGCTCCGGCGCGGCGCTCTGCTGCTGGCGCAGGGCGGCGGCCAGCACCTTGAACAGGTTG
The DNA here is from genome assembly GCF_051521405.1 of Sorangium sp. So ce726. Taxonomy (NCBI): domain Bacteria; kingdom Pseudomonadati; phylum Myxococcota; order Polyangiales; family Polyangiaceae; genus Sorangium; species Sorangium sp. So ce726. Next base: position 1,406,575 of record NZ_CP150349.1, read on the forward strand.
ATGGACGTGGTGTCGGTGACCACCACTTCGCCGCTGCCGGCGCCGATCAGCGGAGCCAGGAGGTCGCCCAGGCGGCGGGACATGTGCACCCAGCCGGCCGTGTTCCAGCTGCGGATCAAGCCGTCACCCCATTCCGCTTCTATCACTTCCCTGGCACGGGCCAGCGACGCCTTGGGGCGGGCGCCCAGCGAGTTGCCGTCCAGGTAGATCACATCGCCCGGTAGCGCGAACTCGTCGCGCAGGTGGCGCAGCGGGTCGCTTGCGTCGCGGGCAAGGCAGGTGTCGCGGGTGGTTTGCAGGCTCATGTCAGGCGTCCCTTCGGTTCCGCAGCGCAGCGTGCGCAGCATGGCACGGACCGGACTGGCGCCCAGGTTGGCCAGCTCGAGCGGCAGGGAGATCCGTTCGTGGTCGCCGGGCGGCATGTCATCCAGCTGCAAGCCTTCCAGGATGGCGAGGTCGCGGTGGTGAGCTTGCCGGTGCCCGTCCTGCATTTCCGAGGTTTCCGGGTCCAGCGACGAGGCATCGACGCCGATCAGGCGCTCGCGGCGAGCGCCCGCTCGACGGCCTGCGCGTAGGGCATGGGCGTGAGCGGGATGATGGCGCGGATCGGCCCCACATCGCCGACGAGGTCGGCGTCCAGGCCCAGCAGCAGGTCGGCGAAGGCGCCGCGGGGCAAGCCAGCCAGGCGCTCGAAGAGCCCGGCGAACGGCGCCAGCAGCCAGGGCAGGAGGTGCAGCTTCCACGGCGGGCGCCGGCCGAGCACGCGGGCCGCCACGTCGACCATCTCGTCGGTGGTGAACGCCTCGTCGCCGCCCACGTCGAAGGCCCGGCCGAAGGTGCGCGGCTCGTCGAGGCTGCGCACGAGGTAATGGACGAGATCGTCGAGCGCGATGTTCTGCATGCGGCTCCGGCCGCTGCCGAGGATCAGCGCCACGCGCCGCCGCGCGTTGGCCAGCGTGGCGTCGAAGCCGAAGCCGCCACGTCCGACGATCTGCCCCGGCCGGAGGATGGTCACGTCGAGCCCGCTGCCGAGCAGCATCTGCTCGGCCTTCCAGCGACCGCGTGCCCAGATCGAGCGCGTGTCGGGCGTGATGCCCAGGAAGGTCACGTAGAGCACGCGCCGCACGCCGTGGATCCGGCAGGCTGCCACCACGTTCTCCAGGCCGCGCAGCTCGGTGTCCACGAAGGTCTCGCCGGGCGCGGCGCCCTTCTGCGGTGAGAGCGTGTGCACGCAGTTGAACACGGCCTCGCAGCCGCGAACCGCTTCCTCGATGGAGGCGCGGTCGGCGATGTCGCCGCGCACGAGCTCGGCGGCGGCGGGCAGTCTGGCGCGGGCGGCGTCGAGGTTGCGCACGGCGCAGCGGACCAGGAACCCTTCTTTCAGCAGGACCTTGACGAGGCGGCGACCGGTGAGCCCGGTGCCGCCAAGGACGAGCACAGTTCGCATGTCCTCATCGATAGCGAGGGCGTGTCGAACGCACCATGCGCAAGCGTGCCGATAACTGTCGCGAGCGTACGGAGCGATCGGACGAGTGTCAGCCGCGCGCTTCGTTGCGGTAGTCCCGCGGCCGCTTGCCGGTGACGCGCTTGAAGGCCTGGCTGAAGGCGCTCTCCGACGAGTAGCCGAGCGCGGCGGCGATCTGCGAGATCGGCGCTGCCTCGTCCCGCAGCCGCCGCTCCGCCAGCCGGATGCGCCACGCCGTGAGGTACTGGAGCGGCGCGATCCCTGCGGCCTCCTTGAAGCGCACGGCGAAGGTGGTGCGCGACATGGCCGCGGCGCGGGCCAGCTCCTCGAGCTTCCAGTCGCGCGCCGGCTCGCCGTGGAGGAGGCGCAGCGCCGCCGCCAGCCGCTCGTCGCGGAGGGCCCGCAGCCAGCCCGCGGGCAGGCGTGGCGCCGTGGCCAGGTGGGCGCGCAGGATCTGGACGAACAGCAGCTGCGCCAGCATCGATGCCGAGAGGAAGGCGCCCGGCGCGCTGCGCGCGGTCTGCTCCGCCAGCAGCTGCTCGATGAGCCAGCGGATGGGGGCTGCCTGGGGTGCGGTCGCGCGCACGTGCAGAAAAGGGGGGAGCGCGCCCTGCACGAGGTCGGCGTGGCGCGGATCGAGGGTCACGCCGCCGGCGAGGAGCAGCACCTCGGAGCCGTCACCGAGGGTGGAGAAGAGGTGGCGCTTCTGGGCCAGCAGGCACATCAAGTCCAGGGGTGGGGCCGAGAGGTCGCTGCCGACGAGGAACCCCTTTCTCCCGGGCAGGAGCACCGCGTCCCCCGGCTCACCACGGATCGCCTTCTTGTGGCCGTCCAGGCGGAACCAGCAGCCGCCCTTGGCGACGACCGAGATCTTCATCTCGCCGGGCGGCGGGAAGTGGACGGCCCAGCGGCCACCGGCGGCGATGCCTCCGGCCATGACCGACGTGGCCTGGGTGAGCCGCAGGATGTCGGTGAGCGGATCGCCGGCAAGGGAGTGGATCGCAGCGTCGAGCGACACGCGTCGTACTATGGCGCGTGCTGCCAGGCGAAACTACCGTTCGCCGAGGCGGGGGGCGAGCGCGGGGAGCCGCGCCGCCGCGCCGGCGGCGACGCCGAGGCCGCCGGTCGTCGCTCATCCAAGGTCAGGGTTGAATGGTGACCTTGGTCCCGACCGGCACGAGCGCATAGAGCACATCGACATCCTCATTGGTCAGGCCGATGCAGCCGTCGGTGGGCCCCCAGAGCTTCTGAAGACCGGCGGCGTTGGCGAGACGGATCCAGGCGCGCGCCAGGCCGGCGAGGCGGGGGTCGCTGCCATGGATGCCGATCGCGCCTCCCGGCTTCTCGATGCCCTTCGCGCGGGCGCGCTTCAGGTCATCCACGTTCGGGTACGAGACGCCGAGGAAACGATAAAACCGTTTGCTCTCGCGTTTGCTGTCGATGCGGTAGACGCCCTCCGGCGTGCGCTCGTCGCCCTCGCGCTCCTTGGGACCGACGGGGTTGGCGCCAAAGGTGGCCGGAAACGTGAACGTCTTCTGGCCGGCGCAATGAAGGTCGAGCGCTCCATCGCCCTTGCGGACGACGATCTCGGGCCGAGCACAGGTGGTGGGTCGTGCCTCGCCGGCCAGGGGAATGGCCAGAAGAATTCCGGACATGGCCAGGATCAGAGCCGCGAGGAGGAGCGGGCGCCGTACACTGGAAGTGCGGTGCTTCGGCGTTGCTGCCACCTCGGGAGCTTACCAAGCACCGGCCAGCGAGGCAAGAATACGCCCCCACGCTCGGATCGTGGGCGAGGCAGGCGTCAGCGGAAGGCGCTCCACATCACGTCGACGAACGCGCTCCTGTGAAGCCCCTGATCGGCGCCGGTCCCGTGCAGATCGGGAAAACGCCCGCACTGCTTGCCTGCCTGGCAGTCGCAGTCGGGGAAGGTCGCGCACCTCTCGAGATCCGGATCCGGGATGCAGTGACCGGGGTTCGCCGGATCGGGCCCGCCGTCCTGTTCAGGTGGGGCGCAGTGATCGGGCTGTGTAGAGGCGCCCTCCGCCACCCATCGATCAGCGTATTCAAGCGCCAGAGCATCGTTCCAGACGGCGCCGAGGCCCGGGATCAGCCGCACCACGAGGGCGCTGCCTTTCAGCGCCTGCGAGGTGCAGCACCCCTGGTACCAGCCGCCCGGCTCCGCCCCGCCGTCGATGAGCAGATAGGGGTCGAGGCAAGTCCTTGTCTTGGGGTCCGGGCCGAGGTCGAACCAGTATTCGATCTCGCCGGTCTCGTCCTCGTAGCGACAGCGATCCTGGCCCCAGATCACCTTGCCTTGAGCGTTCAGGTGCGTCTGATCGCTCTCGGCGAAATCGGAGCGCGCCGCGCCCTGGAGGCGAGCGGCCATGTCGGCGTCCTGGAGCAGCAGCGCCGTGAGGGCGATCGGCAGCTTCATCCCGAGGCCGTGGCCGCCGTCGGCCCGCCACCCCGCCTTTCCCGAGCGGAAGATCGCGTCATTGTCGATGCCGTACTGGAGCAGCGCGACCACGGCCGCGCGCCTGGCCTCGGCGCTGTCGCCCGGGCGCTGGAGGAGGACGCGCAGCGCGGCCTCGACGTTGTTGTTCGAGATGTCGGGGCCGTACGGATCATCGAGCCGAACGTTGTCGACCGGCCGGATCTGCTCGCCGGCCCAGCTCCCGAAGTAGTTGAGCTGGACGCGGATGATGGCCTCCGTCACCCCCTCGAGCGACGGCGCCTCGGCGTCGATCGCCGGCGTCGAGGCGAGCTCCGGCAGCGCCGACAGCGAGAGCGAGTCGGTGCAGTAGAGCCTCTTCGACGCCGCGTCGCCGAAGTACGCGGGGCGGAGCGCGGTGGCGGGCGGCGCGGCGTCGAGCACGGTGAGCACCGTGGCGGTCTGCAGACAGCTCTTGTCGCACCCGCCGGCGAGCGACACCGCCTTCACCAGCGAGTCGCCGGCGCCCGCGTCGTACGGCAGCCCCAGCGCGAGCCCGGCCTCGTAGCCCGGCGCGTCGCTGTCGAACGCCTGGGCATCGCTGGATACCGGATTCACCATGAGCCCGTTCTTGCCATCGGCGGCCGCGGGCGTGACCTCGATGATGTGGACCTTACCCCCGGCGGAGCTCGGGGTCACCCACGGATCCCCATTGACGAACTGGCCGCACGGATACTCCGTATCGAAGGTCCAGGTGATCCCCCACTGACTGATGCTGGAGCACTGACGCGGGACCGCGGCAGGTTGCTCGGCGCACAGCGCGCTCCCCGTGATCGGCGCGCCGCCACCTGCCCCCGAGCCACCGGCGCCGCCCACCCCGGTGCCGCCCGCCCCGGTGCCACCCACCCCGGTGCCGCCCGCCCCACCGTTGCTGGTAGGCGAGGTGGTCGCGCTCGATCTGCCATTGTCCCCGCACGCGGAGACGGCGATCGTGAGCAGAAAAAGCACCGGAGCGAGCTTGTCTCTCAGGATCCTCATCCCTTCACGATACCGGAGAATCAGGCCGCCTCGACGACTATTGCCGCACGAACCTGACGTCCATGCGAAGCGGATCCTTCCGGACAGCCCGCGCTTCCATGCGAAAAGCATTCGGCGGGCGCCGTGCCGTTCGGCGCGACGGTCGAGAAATACCCCTCCGGCGTCGGTTGACCCGATGGCGCCTGCAAGATATGGAGCTCAGAGAGCGATATGGCATGGAAGCAGCCAGGAGGAGCCCGTTCATGAGCGACGCCGGTATGGAAGCCTCGGTGACCGCCAATCGGCGCCGGTTCAATGACATCCTTTGCGGGCTCTGGCTGGCGCGGGCCCTTTCCGTGACCGCGGCTCTCCAGATCCCGGACGCGGTGGGGGATGAGCCCGTCTCGGCCGACGCGCTCGCGGCGCGGCTCCAGGTCGACGCGGCGTCGCTGCATCGCTTGCTGCGCGCGCTCGCCGCCAACGGCATCTTCGAGGAGGCGGGCGAGCAGACCTTCCGGCACAGCGAGATGTCGCGGCAGCTCCGCCGCGATCACCCGTTCAGCATGCATTTCATGGCTGTATTCATGGGGTCACAGCTCCACAACAGCGCCTGGGACGGCTTCGCCGGCGCGATCCGCGACGGGCGATCGGGCTTTCTGCACCACCGCGGCGTGCCGCTGTACGATCACCTGCGCGGCGACGCCGCCGACGCCGCGCTCTTCAATACGGCGATGATGAGCTATTCCCTCCAGACCTCTGCCGCCATCGCCGGCCTCCCGGCCTTCCGCGCGGCTGGCTCGGTGCTCGACGCCGGCGGCGGGGTTGGCGTGCTCGCCGCGGCCATCGCCAGGGCGCACCCTGGCGTGCGCGCCGTCGTGCTCGATCTGCCTGGCGTCCAGGCCGGCGCCGCGAGTTACCTGGCGCAGAGCGGCGCGGGCGAGCGCGTGACCTTCCAGCCCGGCGACTTCTTCGAGGGCGTGCCCGCTGGACACGATGTCTACGTTCTCAAGAGCATCCTGTGGAACTGGAACGATGAGCGGTGTCTTCAGATCCTGAAGAACATCCGCAGCGCCATGGGAGCGTCGAGGAGCGCGCGGCTGCTGGTCATCGAGAACGTCCTCCTGCCGTCGAACCAGACGTGGGCCACTCTCCACGATCTGCAGATGCTCGCCATCGCGGCCAGCGGCAGGATCCGCACCGGCGACGAGCACCGCGAGCTCGCGCGCCAGGCCAGCCTTCAGGTCGAATCGGTCACGGTGGTGGAGGACACGACGGTGGTGGAGCTGTCGCCGAGTTGAGCGCAGCGCGGCGATCGCCCCGCGCAGGGGCGTGTCGCCCTGCGACACCGGGTCGATTCCTGTTGGTGCGGCGCGCTCGTCGCCTCAGAGCTTCCGACTGATGGCTTCGGCGATCATGATCGTCGTCACGTTCGTCGGCGCCGAGATGATGTCCGGCATGATCGACGCATCGACGACGCGCAGGCCGTCAACGCCGCGGACCGCGCCCCCTGCATCGACGACGGCGCCCGGATCGTTCGGTCCGCCCATCGGGACGGAGGATGTCGGGTGGGAGTAGCCGTCGACCTGCGCGATGATCGCCTTCTCCAGCGCGGCGTCGTCCTGCACGTCCTTGCCGGGGGTCATCTCCAGCTCGACAACGCCGCTGAACGGCGCGGTCTCGCCGATCTTGCGTGACAGGCGCACAGCTTCCATCATCCGCCGCAGATCGCTGCGGTCCTCGAAGAAGTTGAAGCGAATCAGCGGCATCGCACGGGGATCGCGGCTCGCCAGGCGGATCGATCCCTTCGACTTCGGCAGCGTCACCGAACAGGCCAGCACGATCGCCCCTCCGGTCGGGCTCTGGGCCGGATCGAAGATGTGCGTGCCGGAGATGTGCAGGTCGAGCTCGTCCGCGCCCGCCTCGCTGGACCTGGTCCAGAGGATCGCGCCGGCGACCGGCGTCATCGACCTGGTCTCGGGTTTCAGCGCATAGACGTTGTAATAGAACGGGTGCTCCTTCAGCCGCTGGCCGACCGGTGCCTCGACGAGGACGGGAATGCTGAGCTCCTTCAGATGCGATGACGGGCCGATGCCCGAACGCATCAGGATCGCGGGGCTGCCGTACGCGCCGGCCGACAGGATCACCTGACCGGCCGCGATGGTCTCGCCACCGATGAGGCGCACGCCGGTCGCGCGGCGGCCTTCGAACACGACGCTGTCGACCTCGACGCCTCCTCTGATCGTCAGGTTCGGCCGGCGGCGTACGTCTTCCGTGAGGTAGGCCATGCCGGTGTTGATCCGCTTGCCGTCGACGACGTTCAATGGGTAGGGCGACACCCCGTGCTGCTCGGCGCCGTTGAAGTCGGTGACGCGCGCGAGGCCGCATTTTTCCGCGGCGAGCACGAACGCGCGCATCGACGGGGTATTCTCCTCCATCGTCCGCTGCCGGATCGGGAAGGGGCCTGTGCGCCCGTGCCAGGCGTCTTCGCCGGTCGGCGTGTTCTCCATCGCCTTGAAGATCGGCAGCACGTCCTCGAACGACCAGCCTTCCACGCCGTGTGTTGCCCAGCGCGCGAAGTCGGACGGCCTGGCGCGGATCGCGACCGCCGCGTTCACGCCCGAACTGCCGCCCAGCACCTTGCCGCGGATCGCGTTCACGTCGTGACCGAGCCCGAGGTGATCCTGGGTGTGGTAGCCCCAGCCGTGCTCGCGATCGCCGCCCACGCGGTTGGCGTTCGCGATCACGTCTGGAGTGTTCGCCGGCGTGTAGGCCTGGCCAGCTTCCAGCAAAAGAACCCGACGGTCCCGGTATTCGCTCAGGCGGTTCGCGAGCACGGCGCCTGCGGATCCGCCGCCGACGATGATGACGTCGAATTGTTGGGTTTCGTTGGCCATTGGGGCTTCTCCTTTCCTGACGGGTTCCTTTCAGCCGCGATCGAAGGTGTCGCGGAGGAAGCGGGCGGCGCGATCGAGCGCGTTCCTGCTGGTTTCGAGGTGCGCGACGTCGAGCTGGAAGACGTGGTGCATGCCCTCGAAGATCTGGAGCTCGACGGGGACTCCGGCCTTCGCCGCGCGATCGGCGTACTGTTTGGAATCGTCGAGCAGGCGCTCGTCGGTGCCGACCTGGATGAGGAGCGGCGGCAGGCCTTTCAGGTCGCCGAACAGCGGCGAGGCGAGCGGATCGGAGGAGCTATGGGCGCCCACGTACTTGCGGGCGCAGTCCTGCAGGTAGGCGTGACCGATCAACGGATCGACGATGCCCGGGTCCGTCATCGACGCGCCGGTGAAGGAAAGGTCCACCCACGGAGAGAACACGACGCCCGCGACCGGCGCCGGACCAGCGGGCTTTCCGGTCAGACCCGCCAGCGTCACGAGCGTGAGGCCGCCGCCCGCGGAGTCGCCGACGATCGCGATGCGGTCGAAGCCCCTGGCGACCAGAGACATGGTAGCAGTCCGCGCCGCGTCCGGAGCGGCCGGCAGCGAAGCTTCGGGCGCCAGAGGATAATCGATGACGAGCGCCGGGATCTTCGTGCGGCTGACGATCTGGCTGACGAATCCGCGGTATGCCTTCGCCGAGCCGAGGACGTAGCCGCCGCCGTGCAGGTAGAGGATCGCCCGCTTCGGCTCGGCCTGCGGCGGACGGATGAAAAAGCCCCGCACGCCCGCCTCGTCGACAGCTTCAAGCGTGACGTCGCTGGTCAAAGGAGAGCCGGAGATGAAAGCATCGTAGACGGTCCTCTGGTCTCCCGTCGCCGTCGCCCAGAAGTTGGCGAACCGCTCGCGCAGCGCGGCTTCGCGCTGCCGCTCCTCGGGCGAGAGCTTGATGATCTCCGTTTTGCTCCGTTGATGATCCTGCGAATGCATTTTCGACATCGTCGTTCTCCATCGTTGGACATGGCCCCGCCTTCCGCGCGGAGCTACGTGTCGCGCGTGGCGTGGGGCGTTGATCTGCAAGGAGAGGCTAGGTCGGGATGCGCCCGAACTTGCCCTCTGCGTAGTACGCGAGCGTCCGGCGGACATCCGCCTCGGTGGACATCACCAGCGGCCCGTGTTTGACGAACGGCTCGCGGATGGGCTTCGCCGCCATCAGGACGAAATGCGCAGGCTCGTCGGATTCCAGCGCGATCTCGGCTTCTGTGCCGGCATCGACGGTCGTCGCGGTGGCCGCTTTCAGCGTGCGCTGGGAGTCGCCGCATCGGACCGTCAGTCGACCCGAGACCGCGTAGATCCAGGCCTGGCGGCCGTCGGGCAGGCGGTGCGAGAAGCGACCGCCCTTGTCGAGGAAGCCGTCGAGCATCGTCATTTCCTCGGGCGTGCCTTCGGCTCCGATCGCTGTCCCGGTGCGCCCCAGCAGCACCCGGACGCGGTGTCCGGGGGCGGCAAGCACCGGCACGTCTCCCGCGCGCACGTGCAGCGCGCGAGCCGGCTCCTTCTTGAGGCGGCGCGGCAGGTTGACGAAGATCTGCAGAGCGTGGGTTCGCGCGCCTTCTTCCGGACGCTCCTCGTGAACGGCGCCGCTGGCCGCCGCCAGCCAGTACAGATCGCCGGGCTGCAGCGCGATGTTGTGGCCGAGCGTGTCGCGGTTCCGGAATTCACCCTTCGCGTCCTCGAACATCACGGTGACGGCGGAGATGCCGGCGTGAGGATGCGGCTCGAACGTCGGGGCGGTCATCACGAAGTCGTCCACCATCAGCAGCGGATCCATGCGTCCGCCGAACGCCTCTTCCGAGAAGTGAGCTGCGGTGAATCCGCCTCCGATCGTGTGCGGGGTGGCGGCGACGATTCCGCCGAGCCTCTCGGCGCGCCCGTCGGCTTTTTCTGAGGTTGCAGTCCTGGTCATCGATCACCCTCCAGACATTTGCGTCCCTGGAGGCCAATCTAGTTGCGGGAACGTTGACCGAAAAGACGCCATTTTTGAGACGTAGCGTCCAACTGATTGGACGACCTAGATCAGAACGGCTTTCGGAAGCTCGGCCGCCAGGTGATCGAGGAAGACGCGCACCGATGGAAGCAGCCCCTGCCTGTAGGGGATGAGCGCGGTGATCGTGGAGTCGCCCGCGATCCAGCTCGGCAGCACCCGGCGCAGTTTGCCGGACTTCACGGCTGCCCGGCAGATGTAGCCGGGCAGGGCGACGATCCCGAGACCTCTGATCGTCGCCTGCTGCAGGCCGACCATATCGTCGCTCAACAGCCGCGGCGTCAGCGGCACCACGGCCTCGCTCTTGGCCTGACGCACGTGGCGCAGCCGCCAGACCGGATCGACCCCGGTCCGCATCATGAACAGCGATGGATGCTCGCGCAGATCCTGGGGTTTCTGCGGCTCGCCTTTCTCGTCGAGGTAGTCGGATCCGGCGAACAGGTACCAGGGGGCGGGCGCGAGCGTCCGCTGGACCAGATTGGAATCCGGCAGCGGATCGGAGTGCGCTCTGATGGCGACGTCGAAGTTCTCTCCGACGATGTCGACGGCGCGGTCGACCGCATGCACGACGACGTTGACCTTCGGATACTGCACCAGGAAATCCGCGACGATGTCGGACATCGCAAACTGCATCGTCGCCACGCCGCCGGTGCAGCGTATCGTGCCGCTCGGCTCGACCAGGCGCTGCCGGATCGTGGCCTCGGCCAGCTCGGCTTCGCGAAGCATGCTGACCGCGTGCCGATAGAAATCTTCGCCCGCATCCGTCATCCCGAACTTGCGCGACGTGCGGTTGAGAAGCCGGACCCCGAGGTTGCTCTCGAGCTGCTGCATGCGGTAGCTGAGCGTGGACTTTGGGGTCCGCAGCGTGCGGCTCGCGGCCGTGAATCCGCCCCGGTCGACCACCTGCACGAACAGGAAGAAGTCGTTCAAATCCAGCATGTTTCCCCGATCGTCCAACGGGTCGGACGCTGAGTTCGGATTTTGCCGTCTTTTGGGTTGTTCGTCCAGCGGGTAGTTCTCGCGTCGTCACGGCAAACGTTCGTGACTCCGAAGCGCCGGACCCACCGGGATCCGGAGATGAACTCAGGAGGACCCATGACCATTCGCAAGTACGAACCGCTCACCCAGGACAACGCCGCCGTCATCCTTGTCGACCACCAGGTCGGCCTCATGACCGGCGTCCGCGACTACTCGACCGGCGAGTTGAAGCACAACGTCGTCGCCCTGGCGAAGGCCGCCAGGGCGCTCCAGCTGCCGATCGTCGTCACCACGACGGCGCGCGACAGCATGTGGGGGCCGACCTTCCCCGAGCTCGTCGACGCCTTGCCCGGCGTCGAGATCATCGATCGCTCGACCGTGAACGCTTACGACGACCCGCGCGTCGCCAGGGCCATCGAAGCGACCGGCCGCAAGAAGCTGATCTTCGCCGGTATCTCGCTCGAGGTGTGCGCGGGCTTCCCGGCGATGACGGCCGTCGCGCGCGGGCTGGACGCGTATGTGGCCGTCGACGCCTCCGGAACGTTCAGCGAGACCAAGCACGACGTGAACCTGTTCCGGATGCAGCAGGCCGGCGTCGTCCTGTCCGACTATGCGACCCTGATGGTCGAGATCCTCAAGGACAACGGCCGTCCGGAGGCGGGCGCCGTCTACGCCGCGCTCGACATGCCCTGGGCCACGCTCGTCGGCCAGGTCGCCAGCGCTCTGCGCAAGTGAACGAGGCGGTGTCGGTAGAGCCCGCGGGCGCTGGCGAGCGGCAAGGCTCCCACAGCAAGTCCACGCGAGCGGCGGGCTCGCCGTCACGAAAGTCAATCTCCTCGTCGTGACCGTTCCCGTTCATTCGCGCGGTCGCAACGTCTTCATGAGGCCGTCGATCATCGGCTGGAGGCCGAACTCGAACACACGATCGAGGTTGAAATCGTACCCGCCCGAGAGCTCGTTCAGCAGCCTGGCGAAGCTCGGATAGGGCCCCGACGTCGCGATCGCCAGGAACGCGGCCCCCTGCGATTCGTTCCACTGCGCTTCGGTCATTCCCGTGGTGGCCTCGGCCTCGCGCTCCGACTCGAGGTTCACGGCGATGCCGCGAACGTAGCTGTAGAGCGTCATGTGCGCCTCGAGCCGGGTCACCGCGTCGAGGCCGGGGGCTTCCATGGCGCGCAGGATCCACTCGGCGTGTGCGATCACGTTGCGCAGCGCGACCGGCCGCGCGAGCGGCAGCACGTGCGCGAGCCATCCGTGCCGCCGGTACAACGCCCACTGCGCGCGGGCCGCGCGGATCAGGGCCTCGCGCAGATCGCGAGGAGGCGACTTCGGCAGCGGGTGCTCGCCGAACACCGCGTCGATCATGAGGAGCACGAGCGCGTCTTTCCCCTCCACGTACCGGTAGAGCGACATCGTCGGCACGCCGAGCTTCGCGGCGACACCGCGCATGGAGAGGGCGTCGAGCCCCTCGTCGTCGGCGAGCCGGATGGCGACCTGCACGATCCGCTCGCGCGTCAGGGGGCCGCCTCGCTCGGACTGCACAGGTGCCGCGCGATCGCCCTCGGCCACCACGTGGCCCGAGCGCGGGACCGATCGGATGAGCCCCTCGTGGCGCAGGGTCGACAGCGCCTTGGTGGCGGTGGCGAGCGCGACGCCGAAGGAGCGGACGATCTGGCGCGTCGAAGGGACGCGATCGCCCGCGCGGAGGCGCCCGGATGCGATGCGCGCGCGCAGGTCGTTGACGATCTGCAGGTAGGGCGGTCCGTCGGCCGACTTGCGACGGTTCGCCGGCGTGCCGCGCTTCACCGGAGGCATGGTGACTGTACTAGCACAGATGGTCGGCTGAAAGAGCGCGCGATGCTGCCGGGACGCAGCGCGGCCCCGCAGCTGTTCTAGCCTAGAATCTTCGGCTGTGGCGTCCTTCGTGGGGTGCCGGACGCCACCGTCGTCGCCATGCTCGTGCGTACGTCGTACGCGATCGGTTGCGTACGGCGTACGCAGCCCTCCACCCGAGGTCCCCATGTCGAACGGCACCGTTCTCGTCTCCGGCGCAGGCATCGCAGGCCCCGCGCTCGCCTACTGGCTCTCGCGTCGCGGGTTCATCCCCACCGTGGTCGAGCGCGCCCCCGCCCTGCGGGCAGGGGGCAACGCCGTGGACTTCCGCGGGCCGACGCACCTGCGCGTCCTCGGCGAGATGGGGGTGCTCGATGCGATTCGACAGCATCAGACGCACATGCGGGATCTCGCGATGGTGGACGAGGCCGGCCGGCGCCTCGTCACGCTCCCCGCGGCGTTCGCGAGCGGCGACGTGGAGATCGAGCGCGGCGATCTCAGCCGCATCCTCCACGAGGCCGCGAAGGACGCGGCCGAGTTCGTGTTCGACGACAGCATCGCCTCGCTCACCGAGACGCCCGACGGCGTCGACGTCACGTTCGAGCGCGGCCGGCCGCGACGCTTCGATCTGGTCGTGGGCGCCGACGGGCTGCACTCCCGCGTGCGCGCGCTCGCGTTCGGCGACGAGTCGAGGTTCTTGCGCTTCCACGGCTATTACGTGGCGACGTTCGCCGCGCCGAACCACCTCGGCCTCGATCACCAGGGCCTCATCTTCAGCGAGCCGGGGCGGGCCGCCAGCCTCGGGAGCGCCCGGCGCCCCGAGGAGGCAACGGCGCTCCTGATGTTCGCCTCCAGGCCGCTCGACCATGACCCGCGCGACGTGGCGCAGCACAAGGCGATCCTCGCCGAGCGTTTTGCGGGGATGGGGTGGGAGGTCCCGCGTCTGCTGGAGGCGATGAGGCAGAGTCCGAGTCTGTATTTCGACGCCGTGGGGCGGATCGACATGGATGGTTATTCGCGCGGTCGCGTCGTGCTCCTGGGCGATGCCGGCTACGGCGGCACGATCGGCGGACAGGGGACCGGCCTCGCCGTGGTCTGCGCGTACGTGCTCGCGGGTGAGCTCGCCGTCGCGAAGGGAGACCACCGCGCCGCGTTCCAGCGCTACGAAGCGCGGATCCGCCGGTATGCCCGGCGCTGCCAGCAGGGGGCGAAACACGTCGGCTCGTTCTTCGCACCACCGACCCGCGTGCAGCTCGCGCTGCGCAACACGATGTACCGGGCGCTCACCTCGCGTCCGCTCTCCCGCTGGTTCGAGAAGATGGTCACGAGCGCCGCCAGCGACCTCGTGCTCCCCGCGTACCCGGCGTGACCTCCTCGAGGTGCTGACGCGCGCGTGAGATCGGACCCCCCGCGGGCATCCGCAGCACGGCGCAGCTCCGCACGCTCTGTCCGGGGACGGCTGTCTGCAGGGCAGAGGCTCTCAAGCCAGCTCGTCGATCCGCCTCTGAAGGAAACGCCGCTCGGGCTCCTGCCGTGCAAGCTCGAGCGCGCGGCGATAGGCGGCGAGCGCTTCCTCGCGCCGGCCTACACGCCGGAAGAGGTCGGCGCGCGCGGAGTGGAGAAACTGGTAATCGTCGAGGTCACCGCCGTCATGGAGGCGGTCGAGGATGGATAGGGCGGCCTCGGGTCCGTCGCGCATTGAGAGGGCCATCGCGCGGTTGAGCTCGACGATCGGTGATGGGTCGACGCGCACGAGGATGTCGTAGAGGCCGACGATCTGCGGCCAGTCCGTGCTCGCGGCGTCAGGGGCCTCGGCGTGGACGGCGGCGATCGCGGCCTGGAGCGTGTACGGGCCGAAGCGGCGAGAACGGAGCGCGCGCTCCACGAGGGTCGACGCCTCCGCGATCTGGAAGCGGTCCCATAGCGATCGATCCTGGTCGGCGAGCAGCACCATGTCGCCCGTCTTGGCCGTCCGAGCGAGCCGCCTCGCTTCATGCAGCAGCATGAGGGCGACGAGGCCCATCACCTCGGGCTCCGGCATGAGATCGAGCAGGAGCCGACCGAGGCGGATGGCCTCTGCCGATAGGTCGTGGCGCGTGAGGGTCTCGCCTGCGGAGGCGGAGTAGCCCTCGTTGAAGACCAGGTACACGACCCTCAATACCGAATCCAGGCGCTGGGCGAGCTCGGCGGCGGTCGGGACTCGATACGGGATCTTCTCGTCGTGGATCTTCGCTTTGGCGCGGACGATCCGCTGCGCAACCGTGGCCGGGTTGACGAGGAAGGCGCGCGCTATCTCCTCCGTGGTGAGGCCGCAGACCTCGCGAAGGGTGAGCGCGACCTGCGCATCCGTGGGGAGGCTCGGGTGGCAGCAGGTGAAGACGAGGCGGAGCTGATCGTCGGCGACATCGTGCTCGGGGTCGGGCTCTGCCTCGCCCTCGGTCTCGACCGCTCGCAGGAGATCGGCGATCGCGCGATCGAATCGCGCTCGCCCGCGCATGCGATCGATCGCCGTGAACCGAGCCGTCTTCACGAGCCACGCATGCGGGTTCTCGGGGACGCCTCCCTCTGGCCAGCGAACCACCGCGGCGGCGAATGCCTCGTGCATCGCCTCCTCCGCGAGATCGAAATCGCGGAGGAGGCGGATGAGCGTCGCGAGCACACGCCGCGACTCGCGGCGATAGACTGCGTCGATGGTCGCGTTCACGGCTCCGGCTCGAGCCACCTGTCGATGGGCCGCACCTCCACCACCCAGCCGAGCTCCTCACCGATCCGGGCAGCCGGATGCTTGGCGGCGATCTCCATGGCCTCCTCGAAGTCGTCTGCTTCGATGATGAAGAGGCCGCCGATTTGCTCCTTCGTCTCGACGTAGGGCCCGTCGGTGATCGACACCTTGCCGGCGCGCGTACGCGCCGTACGCGGCGCCGCGCCGAGCGACGCGCTCACGACGAGCTTCTTGGTCGCGCGCAGCGCGTCGTCGTGCGGCTTGCATTTCGGAAAGAGAGCCGATTTCTGCTCGGGGGTCAGCGCTTCGTAGGTGGGGACGTCATAGTAGGCCAAACACAGGTATTTCATCGCGGTTCACCCTTACGCAGGCTGCTCGAAGGCCTGAATGGGCCTGACTTCCACGGCCCACCCGAGCTGCTCGCCGGTGTTCGCCGCCGGGTGCAAGGAAGCGATGCGCACCGCCTCGTTCAGGTCGCGTGCCTCGACGATCATGAAGGCGCCAATCTGGTCGTCGCCGCCGTTCCGGCCGCCCTCGGTCGTCGTCGTCCGCCCTTCCTGCGCGCGCAGCGTCACCGCCGTGCCGTGAGCGAGCCTCCCGATGGCCGACACCTGCCCGGTCTTCTTGAGCGCCGCGTCGTGCGGCTGGCACTCGGCGACGAGCGCTTGGAGCGCGTCCTTGGTCAAGGCGTCGAACTTCTTGGTGTTGTAGTACAGGTGGCAGAGGTACTTCACGGCGTTCTCCTTGGGTGATGTCCGTGCGGGGACGTAGCTAAGCCGTTCGAGCCAGCCCCGGATCGACAAGAGGCGGCGTTTTTTTTCCGGAAGGTCTTCCACGCCTGAAACGCCTGGGATTACCGCGACGTAGCACCAAGCGGAAGGCATCCTACCCCAGTGCTGTACCGCGTGCGTGGAACGGGCGGGCCGGCGCCGCCGACCTGAGCTTCAGGTTCGCCGACTGGGCGCGATGTCGTCCGCCGGTCCCGCGACGGCGCGGACGATTCGCGCGCGCGCCGCGCGGCCCTCGGGCGTCGGGAGAAGCGGATAGATGTGGGCGAGCCCGTCGCCCACGTGGAGATCGACGGGCACGCCCTGCTGCGCCGCCGCGTGCGCCAGCGCGAGGCTGTCCGGATGCAGCAGGTCGCGCGTGCCGGTGAACAGGATCAGGGGCGGAAGGCCCCGGAGATCGCCGTTCAGCGGGCTCACGAAGGGGTGTGTGACCGCCAGCGGGCCGGCGTAGATCCGCCCTGCCTCGGCCAGGCCGGCCACATCCAGCAGCGGGTCGCGCGCGGCGATGGCGGCCTGCTCCGCGCCGCTCACCGACGCGTCCAGCCAGGGCGAGATGAGGATCATGGCCCGGGGCCGCGGCCCGCCACCGTCGCGCAGCACCTGCGCGGCGGCGAGCGCCATCCCTGCGCCGGCGGAGTCGCCGATCACCGTGACGTCCTCGGGCCCCACGGCCTCGAGCAGCGACCGCAGCAGCCCGGCAAGGGCCGGCACCGTCGCATCCGCGGTGGACAGCGGCGCGAGTGGATAGATCGGCACCACGCACCGCGCGGGGCCCTTCGTCGTCAGCTCACCGATGAGCCCCCAGTGCCGGCGCTTGATCTCGTTGATGTAGCCGCCGCCGTGAAGATAGACGACGTGCTGCCGCGCCTGAGGATACGCCGCGGGCGCCGTGTGGTAGACGGGCCATCCCTCGGCGGTCTCGAGCGATATGCTCACGTTCTTGCCGAGCCCTGTCGGGCGGTGGGGCGCGGGCCGCTCGCCGAGGCGCCGGACGTGCGCCTGCACCGCAGCGGCAGAACCGTAGCCCTTCTTGATGCCCGCGAGCCGGAACAGGCCATGGAGCAGGCGGGTCTGCCAGCTCGGGCCGGCGTCCTCCGGAGGCCGCGGTGAGAGCGCGTGCGACCGGCCGCCCACCGTGGCTCGCCGCGCGGCCGGATCGAGCGGCCTCACGGCACGATAGAGCGAGATCGAGCCGGTGGCGGTCGCGATGACCTCGGTCTCCTCGACCTCCACGAAGCCGGCTTCCCGCATCAGCTCCGGCAGGAAGCCGTCGGCGTTCGGCTGCGTGTCCGCGAAGCCGTCGACCAGCTGCACCGCGCGGAAGAGCCCGCGCATGAGCCGCGTGCGCTGCAGGCCGTAGTCGGCGACGTGCAGCTCGCCGCCGGGCACGAGGGCGTCGTGGATGGCACGGAGCCCCGCTCGTTTCTCCGAGAGCGGCACCTGGTGGAAGACCAGACTGGAGACGATCTTGGTGACGCTGCTCCCCGAGAACAACGCTGCCGCGTCGCGCAGGTAGCCATGCCGCAGGTCGGCGGATACGCCGGCCTCGACGAGCTTGGTATGCGCGATCGCGAGGATCGCTGTGTCCGGGTCGACGCCGATCAAACGTGCTCGCGTGCCGTGTCGACCGAGCAGCGCGAGAAAGGACGCCGTGCCGCAGCCGAGGTCGGCGATGACGTCGTCCGCCTGCGGGCGCAGCTGCCGCAGCAGCGCGCCCCGCCAGCGAGCCTCCCGCGTCAGCGCGGCGACGATGAGGTCATAGGTCCACAGGAACGGCACGGCGGGGGTGAAGTCCCGCGGGTGGCCGGCGCGCGTGATGTTCATGTCGATGCTCCTCGGGAACGCGGTGGTGGACTCATTGTGAGCGATGGCTCATATTCGGTCCGCTCGCATTCCGGAGGCGCCGCACATGACCAGGAGACCGAAGACCGCGCCCAGGAAACTCGCCACCCAGCAACGGGCGCAGCGGACCGTCGACGCGCTGCTCACGGCGACCGCTCGCATTCTGGTGAAGGAGGGCTACGACACGGCCAGCACGAACAAGATCGCGCTTGCGGCGGGCGCCAGCATCGGCTCGCTCTACCAGTACTTCCCCGGCAAGGAGGCGCTCGTGGCCGCCGTCATCGACCGCCACATGGAGGAGATGATGGGCGTGGTGCGCGTGGCGCTGGCCGACGTCATGGACCAGCCGGTCGAGACGGCGGTACGCAGGCTGGTGGCGGTCATGGTCGACGCTCACCGGGTCGATCCGCGACTGCATCGGGTGCTGTTCGAGCAGCTCCCGCGCGTCGGGAGGCTCGCGAACGTGGAAGCGCTGGATCATGAGGCCTACGCGCTCGTGCGCGGCTATCTCGACGTGCACCGCGACGAGCTCGCGGTGAGCGATCTCGACCTCGCGGCCTTCATGTGCGTGAAGACAGTCGAGACGCTGACGCACACGGCGGTGGTGAACGCCGGCGACCACGTCGCCGGCCCGAAATTGGAGACGTTCCTCGACGAGACGACGCGTCTCGTGGCCGGCTACCTCACGGGCCGTTGATCCGGCGCGCGGCATCCTGGCGCGCTCACCGCGCTCGGCGAGCCCACCGATGTTCCAGCGCGCTCACCCAACCGAGGGCCGCCGCTCAGCGCGCGTCGGTGAGGTCGAGGCCGGCTGGGAGGACGACGAAAAAGACGCTCTCCTCCTCGGCGTATCCGTCGTGGCTCTCGCCTGGAGCGGTCCAGAGGTAGTCGCCTGGCGAGAGCACCCGCTCGCCGATTCGAAGCCTCCCCGAGACGAGGTACGTCTCTTCGCCGCCGGGGTGGTCGTGGCGCCGCGCGTGCGACCCCTTCTCCATGCGAACGAGCACCGTCAGCCCATGGCCGCTGTCGTGGCGGCGCAGGAAGCTGAACTGGATGCCGGGCGCGACGGTCTCGAAGGACTGATCTTGCTGGGGGCGGAAGGTCGTCGTGTTCATGGGTCCACTATGATCGTCACCTCGACATGTGAGAAACTCATGTTTCGCATGGATTCATGAGGGCAGCTCATGTCCCAGATGCTCGAGATCCGCCACCTCCGCCTCGTCCGCGCCATCGCCGAAGAGGGCGGGCCCACGCGCGCCGCGGCGCGTCTTCACCTGACGCAGTCCGCCGTGAGCCATCAGCTCGCCGAGCTCGAAGGCCGCCTCGGGGTCGTCCTGTTCACGCGCGTCCGGCGCCGGCTCAAGCTCACCCCGGCCGGCGCGCGGCTGCTCGACGCCGCGCGCACGATGCTCGTCGATCTGGCGCGTATCGAGCGAGACCTGCAGTACGCCGGATCGCGCAGGCACGAGGTCTTCCGCATCGCCGTCGAGTGCTTCACCACGTACTACTGGCTCCCGCCGGTCCTCTCGGCGCTCGCGAAGGACCATCCGCACGTCGACGTGCGCATCGTGCTCGAGGCGCGGCGCGAGCCCGTCGCCGCGCTCCTCCGCGGCGAGATCGAGCTCGCCATCGTGAGCTCGCCGGTGCGCGATCGCGCGCTCGTGGTCGAGCCGCTCTTCGACGACGAGTGGACTGTGATCGTCTCACCGTCGCATCCGCTCGCCGCGCGTCCGTACGTCACCGCGATCGAGCTCGGTCACGAGAAGCTCCTCACCCACGACGCCCCGCGGAGCGACGTCGAGCGCCTTCGCGAGCTCATCGCCAGCGAGCGCGCGCCGATGCCGCTCGCCGCGCGCGTGCCGCTCACCGACGCGCTCGTGGATCTGGTCAAGGCCGGCCTCGGCGTCGGCATCGTCTCCCGCTGGGCCGTCGCGCCGAACATCGCGCGCGGCGAGGTCGCCGCGCGCCGCCTCACCCGCGACGGCCTCCCGGAGAAGTGGGCGGCCGTCTACAGGCGCGACGCGGCTGCGCGCTTTCCGCTCGCGCGCTTCGTCGAGCTCCTTCGCGCGCCGTCGTCCCTCATCACCCCGTCACGCGCGCGCCAGCGACGGTCCCGTTGATGATGGCCTGTCGAGGGCGCCCCGATGTCGGAGGTCCTCGTAGGCCCAGCGGTCCAGCGCCTCCCGGCACCAGCAACCCATCGACCAGCCTCGCTTGCTCAGCGCAGCTCAGTCCTCGTCGACGGTCTGGCTCCCCTTGGGGAAGAAGTCCTCGAAGATCGCGATCTCCTCCCGGGCCGCGACGAGCTCCGCAATGCGCTCGCCCTCGACCTTCGGCAGGTAGACGAAGCCGACCTCCTGTCCCCACGATCGCGAACAGAACGCGTAGAAGCGGCCCGGCGCGCCGTCCGCCTCGAGCGCGCGATCGAGCTGCTCGACGAGCGCCGGATGGTCGATCCAGTCGGTAGCGCCTTCCAGGCGGAGCTCGATCGCCGCCCGCGCGCCCCGCTCGAGCACGATCGTGCGCGTCGCGCCCTCCTCGAAGCGGCGCGCGGTGATATCGAGCACGCCGCCCGAGATCGCGTCGAGCGCGTCGAGGACCCTGCCGTAATCGCGCACGTCGTCGACGCTCTCTCCGTCGGTCACGTGCACCGCCGCGTCGCCCGCCGCCGCGCGGACGATCTCCTCGAGGTTCTCGGGCTCGCGAAGCTCTTCGTCCTCGTTCATCCGGGCACGATACCAGAGACCCTGCTCAGCCCCACCAGGTCCGCGCCCGTCGCGTCACGCCGCTGCACCTTCGTCTTCCAGCTGCGCACCCGGGGCTATGCTCCTCCCATCGCTGGCGCCAAGCTGGATTGTCCGCCTCACGGCGCCATCATGGACGGCGCGGGAGCGCACGATGCGGGCGTGCGGGCCCAGGGCTGGGTCCGTGATGAAGTGCCACAGCACCCAGGTCCACGAGCGGTGCGAGACCAGCGTGTCGTAGTGGCGCTTGGCGATGCGGTGCAGCGCGGGCAGGCGCCAGCCGGGCACGTTCATGAAGTCGTGGTGCTCGACGTGATAACCCACGTTGAACGTCACGTGGTTGAGCGGCCCGTAGTAGCTGTAGGTCTCCTGCTCGGGCGCGTACACGTAGTGCTCGTGCACGAAGTGGCCCGCCACCGGGTGCAGGCTGTGGCCGATCAAGGTCGACAGCAGCAAGTAGGTGAAGCCGGGCGCGCCGAGCAGGCGCCACGAGAGCCACGCGGCGGGCAGCTGGATGGCCAGGTTGATCCACTCGTCGCGGTTCGGCAGCTTGGCGAAGCGCGCGGCGCGGCCCAGGTAGGCCACGAAGTAGAAGAACAGCCACAGGAACTTGCGCACGCGGCCGGTGCCGATCAGCCGCACCTCGAGCGAACGCGGCAGATCGGTGTCCTCGCCGGCCACACCGAGCAGCGCGTGGTGCGCGAGGTGGTAGCGGCGGAAGCTCATCGCCGCCGGCAGCACCATCGGCAGGTTGGCGAACAGCGCCAGCAGCTTGTTCGAGCGCGCGCGGCGCGCGGCCAGATCGTGCGCCGCCTCGTGGATGGCCATCGCGCACCAGTGCGAGAGCACCGCGCCGAACGTCGCCGCCGCCAGCGTGACCACCCACCAGCGCGCGGCGAGCACGCCGAGCAACCAGGCGACGGAGAACTGCGCGAGCACCACCGCCAGCGTGACCGCGATGGTGCGCCGGTCGTAGCCGAACAGCGCGCGGATCTCGGGGTGCTCGCGCAGGATACGGCGCCGGCGCGCGCGGTGTGGCTCGGCGCGCGTGACCCATTCGAAGGAACGCATGCGCCTCGATCTAGGCAGCGCGACCGGCGCCGCCCATTCGCATTCCCGGCGCCGCGCCCGCGCGCGTCAGCGGCCGTCAGTCGGGCCGCAAATAGCCGTACAAAAGCCGGGTGAGCTCGGCCTGCGCCGCCGGCGCGCGCAGCATGTCGCCCTCGCGGAAGGCCGCCATGCCCAAGGTGTTTCGCATTGCGTGGAACAGGAAGAAGCCGCCGAGCTGCGGATCCACCGCGCGGGTCTTGGGCCGGATGCGCACCAGGAGCTCGGCCAGCGCGGCCTCGGCCTCGCGATCGGCATCGGCGATCAGATCGAAGTCGCCCACCCGCACGAACCACTTCATGAGCGCCCTCATCACGCGCGCGTGGGCCAGCTCGAGCTCGATCAGCCGGCCGGCCAGCCGGTGCAGCGCCGCCTCCAGCGGGAGCGGCTCGACCTCGTCGAGCACCCGGCGGATCTCGGCGAAGCGTCTTTGCACGAAGCGGCGCAAGAGCGCCGCGACCAGCGCCTCGCGGTTGGGGAAGTACTGATACAGCGAGCCCACGCTGACGCCGGCGCGCTCGGCGATGTGCGTGGTCGATACACGGTTCTGCTTCGCCTCCTCTTCGCGCTCGATCAGCTGACCGGCGGCCTCGAGGATGGCGTCGACCGTGCTGCGCGAGCGCTCCTGGCGCGGATCCTTGCGCGGCTTCTGCGGCGACATGGGCACGCCGCACATCCTCGCACGGCCGCCGCTCGGGGAACGCTCCTATGTACAGCAGGAGTACCGCATCGAAGCGCTCGATCTTCGGTACAAGGGCGACGACGTGCCGTATTGCCCACTCGCACGATTCCGCCGCTGCCCTCGCCGGGGTGCGGGGTGCGGCTCGTCTCCCGGAAGGAAAAGCAGATGGTCGAGAAGGCGGCTTGATCCGCCTCAGCGCTTGTTTCCCGCTCCCGCTCGCCGCTCGAACCGCAGCCTGAGCACCTCGTCCTCGAGCTCGTTCGCGATCGCCATCGCCCGCCGCCTCGCCTCCGCGCCCTCCTCGCCGCTCACGATTCGCGCCAGCATGTTCAGCGCCATCGCGCGCATCCGCATGTGCCCGCCGTCCCCCGCGTGCCGGCATGCCTCGCGCGCGAGCGCCGCGCCTTCCTCGGGGAAACCCTGCTTCCACCGCGCATACGCCAGCCCGTTCGCGCGCCGCGCCCGGGCGAAGGCCGGACCGTCCTCCGGGATGCGCCGGTAAAGCGCCTCCGCAGCCGCCGGATCTGGCTGCTTGCCGCCCCAGGAGCGGTTCCGCTCGAAGGCGCGTTGATCGATCCACCGGGCGAACAGGCAGGCTCGGTCGCAGGCGGGCATCGGCAGCTCGAAGAGCGGCTCGATCTCATCGAGTAGGCTGGCCACGCGCGCGACGTCATCACGGCTCGCCACGAAGGCCTCTGTGAGCAGGGCCTCCACCCGCGCCTCGGGCGGGGCCTTTCCGAGCAGCGGCCGGATGCGGGCGAGGTGCGTCTTTCCGGCCTCGCGGTCGTCGCCGCGCAGCACGCAGGTGGCGTGGGCGAGGGCGAGGAAGACGTGGGAGGTCGGATCCTCGCTCACCGGCGGTCGATCCCAGAGGCGCAAGAGGTCCTGGGCGAGGGGCAGGGGCAGATCGGTGAACCGCGAGTGATAGGCGCCCATCCAGCGGGCGCGCTCGGTGAGCGCGTCCGGCAATCCGAAGGCCGCGAGCGCGCGCGCCCCCCAGGTCCCGCCGTCCCGCTGGCCACGCGTCCGCAGCCGGCGCAGGGCGCGCTCGATCGAGTACACGTCGTCCTCGTAGCCACGCAGGGAGGAGAGCCGCTCGGCGACCGCGGTCAAGGAGCCGTGCTGCGCGACGAGCCAGGCGACGTAATCCTCCCAGGAAAAGCCCGCGGGAGCGGCCTGTCCGGTTTCGTGTCCGGGCATTTTCTTCGCGCAGATCCTATCAAGGTTCAGCAGAGAGGAGGACGGACATGGGAAAGGATCCTGCATTTTTCCTGGTGATCGATCTGGAGGCGACGTGCGACGAGGAGGGCCGCATCCCCGAGCGCATCATGGAGATCATCGAGATCGGCGCGGTCCTCGTGGACGGCGCGACGCTCGAGCCCGTGAGCGAGTTCGCCACCTTCGTGCGCCCGGTCATCCGGCCGAAGCTCACGGAGTTCTGCACGAAGCTCACCACGATCACGCAAGCAGACGTCGACGCCGCGCCCACGTTCCCCGAAGCCATCGCGGCGCTCGGGCGCTTCGTCGGCCAGCGGGAGGCGCTCTTCGGCTCGTGGGGCGATTACGACCGCAAGCAGTTCGAGATCGACGCGGCCCGCTGGGGCGTGCCCCTGCCGCTGCAGGGGCACATGAACATCAAGAAGCGCTTCTCAGCGGCGCTCGGGGTGGCTCAGCGCTACGGCATGGCGAGCGCGCTAGAGCGACTAGGACTCCCACTCCATGGGACACACCATCGCGGGATCGACGATGCGCGCAACATCGCGCGAATCCTGCCTTACGCGATCGGCCGCGTGCCGATCCCGGAGGCAGGGCCCGCTGGGTGAGCGATGTGCCGGAGAACCGCCCTCGCGCGCGGGCCGACTCAACCCTCGCGCGCCACGCGGATCGCCTCCGCGACGCCGGCGGAGGTGAGCTCGGGGTCCTTCAGGAGCGTCGCCGCCCAGGTCGCGAGCTCGCCGGTCGTCCGGAAGACGTTCGGCGCCCGCCCGGTGCTCAGCCGCATCATGAGGGAGCGGACCGAGGCGGCGATGAACCCCTCCGACTCGACGAGCGTGGCCGTGCCCCTGAGGTTCCGGGAAGGGGAGCTCGCCGCCCGCCGCATCGCGGCCCGGCTCTCCTCGTCCGGCGGTAGGGTGTGCTGAAGGGGGAGGACGACGACGAAGACCGCACCGCCCGGCTGGCTCGCCGACCAGCGCGCGAAGAGCTCCCGCGAGCGATCGATCCCGACCGCGGTCGCCTCGCCTCGCCAGACCAGCAGCATGAGCCGCCGCCACACCGCCACCACGTATCCGTCCGTGCGCTCGAGTAGCTCGGCCGTCATCGGAGGAGGACGGACCGTTATCATTGTGGAGGATTGTCCTTCCGTCGGGGGGATGGTCGTCAAGCCCATGCCGCTTATTCGGCGCTCATCGGACCAGGCGGACGCCGCGACGCCAGGAGCCTGTCCCTCTCAGCCGCTCGAGGGCCGCCCGTCGCGCCGCTCGGCCGGGACCAGCGCCCGCTCGGCCGCGGACCCGCTCAGCGCCTCGAGCGGCGGGAAGCGTGTGGCCGGGCCCACGATCCGGCGTCGGGCGCGTTGGTGAGCCGGCTTTGGTGCGCGGCATACCAGCGGCAGTGGACCTCCGGCGCCGCCCGGGGGCGAGCAGCCGCCCACGTTGGCGCGCAGGCGCATCGGACCGCGCCCACCGAAGCCGCAAGACCCCGCGAATGCGGACGGCGAGATCGCTCCCTGGCCGGTGCCCCATTTCGCGAGCCCCCACGGGTTCCGCGTTCCACCCAAGACGATTCTCTCGTTCCACGATTCAGCGACGATGAGTCCCCAGGTCCACGGCTGATCCACGAAGACACTCAGCTCTGGCGCGTCGACGTGCTGTCCATTCACCCCGAGGTGCCCGCAGTGGGGTATCCATCTGAAGTGCACGCTCGACAGGCCGAATTCGACATGTGAATCCGACATCGCGTGAACATCGATATCGCGCGGCGCACGGCCCTCCTTTATGCCGGGGCGCTTCGCCTCAGGTGTCGTGGCCCAGGAAGGCGTGCATGCGTTCGAGCTCGGCCGCCAGCTCGCGGCGGAAGGCCGCATCGCGCGGCGCGCGGCCCGACACATAGCCGAGCTCGGCCCGCTCGACGCCGTCGCGTGCGCTCAGGTTGGCCCAGCCGATCACCTTCTCGCCCCACAGCAGCGGCAGCGCGTAGTAGCCCAGCTTGCGCTTGGGCGCCGGCACATAGGCCTCGAAGCGATAGGCCCAGCCCCACAGCAGCTCGAAGCGGCGGCGGTCCCACACGACCGGATCGAAAGGCGCCAGGAGGCGCACCGCCTCATCCGGCGCGTGGCGGCGCGAAGCCGGGTCCTCGTCGGCCGGCCACAGCCAGGTGGTGCCGTCGATCACGACGCTGGCCAGCTGCTCGCGCGCCAGCCGCAGCGCCGCGCGCGTTTCGCTGCGCAGATGCGGCGCGCCGTAGCCCAGCAGGGTGACCAGGTAACCGAAGCTGGCCGCCGGCAGCGGCGCGTATGTCCGCATTACCAGCTCCACGAGCGCGGCGGCGCGGCGCGCGCGGGCGGCCGGGCTGTCGTCGGCCGGCGGATGCGACACCACCTCGTAGATCCGCGTGCCGGTGTCGCGCCGCACCACCCTGAGCATGCCGCGGTAGTGCATGCCTTCCAGCAGCTGGGTGCTGGCATTGAGCGTGTTGCCCCAGTAGCCCCGCACACGGCCGTGATGCGAGAACTGGGCCGCCACCTCCTTCGGATGGGTTGGGCCGCGCTCGCGGATGAAGGCCAGCACCTCGGTCGCGCGGCGCTGCGTGGCGGCGTCCCAAGCGCGCTTGGCGATGCGTGGATGCAGCAGCGCCAGGTGTTCGCGCGGCAGGAAGCCGTAGTTGACCAGGCAGTCCTCCTCGATCGCCAGCCGCGGATAGCGGCGCTCCAGGTCGCCGGCGCAGTAGTCCCTGACGCGATGGCGCAGCGTCAGGTCCTGGGCGCGCGCTGGCGCGCGGATCGGGTCGGCCTGCACGAAGCCCAGGCGCGCGATCGCGCGCCCCATCGTGGTGGGCGCGAACAGCGTGCGCGCCACCGCATAGCGGCGCAGGTCGTCCAGGACGATGCTTTTTTTCTTGGCGGGCATGGTGGCTCAGGAAGGTCGGCGCGGAAAAGCGACGTTGTATCAGCAACTTATCCATGCATCCAGGGGGCCGCGTTCACTCCACAGCCCGGTGACGACGGGTCCCGACGGAGGAGGCCGACCGACACCTCCATGCAGGCCCGAGGCGCAGGTCCCCGGCCGCGGTGTGCGCGGCGGACGATGAACGGTGTGGGCTGGACGGTGTGGGCTGAACGATGTGGGCTGAACGATGTGGGCTGAACGATGTGGGCTGAACGATGTGCGCTGAACGATGTGCGCTGAACGGTGCGCGATGAGCTGCGCCCGGCACCCAACACCCACCCGCACGCGAGACCAAGAGCCACACAAAAAGCTCATGCCGCAAAAAAGGATCTGGACAGGCGAAGCGAAGACTCGTTATCTTGAAAAATGGTCCCGTGCGCACTCTGCATCAAATCTCGTCAGACACTCCCGCGTACCTGATCCGATCCTGTTCGTCCCTCGGCCCCTGCGAAGGGTCGAAGAGGGCTGCTGAGCCCGCGCCCCGCCGCCGCGCGCGCGGCGCGGGGCACGCGGCAACCCGCGCACTGCGAGCTTGCTCACTGGCCATCGAGTTCGATGCGACATCGATGCGACAGACCGCGCTCGTCTCTGCGTTCCTCTCCACGGGTCGCGACAAAACGCGAGACGACGCGAGACGACGCGACACGACGCGAGAAGACCAAAAACGTCACCACACGACCCAAAATTGTCACTGCGCAACTCGATGTATTTTTCTGGTCTGTCTTCAAAAAGATCTGGACACCTTCATAGTCGAGTTGCTATCTTGAAGACTGTCACCTCGCGCATCCGCCCTCTGATCGAAGCCAGAGCACCCGCGTACTTGATCTGATCCTGATCAGCCCGCGGGGGCTCATTCCGACCGGAGCCCGCGAAACCGACCTCGCCTGACCCGTGTGTCATGGTGCCTGCTATTCGGATGACGCTCCAGCAATGGTTCACCCGTGAGGACCTCAAGGAGCTACCAATGAAGCGTTTCGCAATCGCATCTTCTGCCGCGCTCGCCACGCTGTTCATCACCGCCACCAGCCTCGCCAACACCACCGCTCCGTCTCCCACGTGCACCGTGATCAAGCGGGGTGTCCTGGGCGACATCTACAACGCGGAGATCTGGAGCCTCGCCCCGAGCTACCACGTCCCGTCCCCCTTTGAGGTCAACACCGGGTACTCCAGCTCGGTCGGAGAGAAGCGCGCCCTGTTCCGCTTCGATCTGAGCCCCATCCCCGCCGGCTCTCTGGTCACGTCGGCCAAGTTCTACGCCCTGTCGTACACGAGCACTGCGAAGACCGTGTACGTCCACCAGGTGCTCGCCCCCTGGAGCGAGTCGCTCGTCACGTGGAACAACTTCGGCGGCATGGACCCCGCCGCGCTCACCTCGTTCGTGCCCAACGTCACCGGGTGGAGCTCCGTCGACCTCACCGGGATCGTGCAGCAGTGGGTGAGCGGGACAGCGCCGAGCTACGGGATCCTCCTTGAGGAGGGCGCCAGCGGGAAGACCTCGTACAAGGGCAGCGCCCACACCGACATGGGTTACCGTCCTCTCCTCGAGGTCTGTTACACGGTGCCGAAGGGCTCGATCGGCGACAAGGTGTGGTTCGACGCGAACGCGGACGGCATCGAGGACGCCTCCGAGCTCGGCATCTCCGGCGTCGTCGTCGACCTCTTCGGCGACGCGAACTGCGACGGCGTCGCCGAGGGCGCCGCGCTCCATACGACCGTGACCGGCGCAAACGGCATCTACCGCTTCTCCGAGCTCGACGCGGGCTGTTACGTCGTCGACGTCGACGACACGACGCTCCCGCTCGGCCACCTCCTGACCAGCGATGACGAGCCGCTCGGCGTGTCCCTCGACGCGGGTGAGAACGTCGCCAACGCCGACTTCGGCTATGTGACGTACTCGTCGATCGGCGATACCGTCTGGCTCGACAGCGACGCCGACGGGCTCTACGAGCCGGAGACCGGCGAGCTCGGCGTCAACGGCGTCCGTGTCGAGCTGTTCCAGGGGACCCAGCTGATCGACTTCACCATCACCGGCACGAGCCCCTACACCGGCCAGCCCGGCTTCTACCTCTTCGACACGCTCCCGGCGGGCACCTACTCGGTGGTCATCACGGCCGACAACTTCATGACGAGCGGTCCGCTCGCTGGACAGGAGCCGACGGCCGATCCCGACGGCGGGCTCGACAACGTGGGCGTGGTCTCGCTCGGCTGGGCACAAGACCTCCTCGACGCGGACTTCGGCTACCAGCTCTCCTGCGGCAACGGCGTCTGCGGCGGCGACGAGAGCTGTTCCAGCTGCGCCGTCGACTGCGGCATCTGCCCGCCCCAGTGCGGCAATGGCACGTGCGAGGCCGGCGAGGACTGCGGCAGCTGCAGCGCCGACTGCGACGTCTGCCCGCCCGCCTGCGGCGACGGCACCTGCAACGGCAGCGAGAGCTGCAGCACCTGCGCGGCCGACTGCGGCACCTGCCCGCCGGTCTGCGGCAACGGCACCTGCGAGGCCGGCGAGGACTGCGGCTCCTGCTCGGACGACTGCGGCGCCTGCCCCGCGGTCTGCGGCAACAACGTCTGCGAGAACGGCGAGGACTGCTCGACCTGCACCGGCGACTGCGGTGCTTGCCCCGCGGTCCCTGGCAACGGCGTCTGCGAGGCCGGCGAGAACTGCTTCGAGGTCCCGAGCGACTGCGGCATCTGCCCGCCGGTCTGCGGCGATAGGGTCTGCGCGGTCGGTGAGACCTGCTCGAGCTGCGCGGCCGACTGCGGCGAGTGCCCGCCGGTCTGCGGCGATGGGGTCTGCAAGGCCGGCTCCGAGGACTGCTCGAGCTGCGCGGCCGACTGCGGCGCCTGCCAGTGCGCCTCCCCCGGCACCGGCACCCCCGGCTACTGGAAGAACCACGAGAGCGCCTGGAAGGTCTCGCAGCTGACCATCGGTGGCAAGACGTACACGAAGGCTCAGCTCCTCGACATCATCAGCCGTCCGACCAAGGGCGACGTCACGTACATCATCGCGAAGCACCTCATCGTCGCCAAGCTCAACGTCGGTATCGGCAACCAGTCGAGCTGCATCGAGGACACCATCGCCGCGGCCGACGCCTGGCTCAAGAAGAACCCGCTCGGCAGCAACGTGAAGGAGGGAGGCAAGAACTCGCCCTGGTCGGCCGGCGAGCCGCTCGCCACGAAGCTCGACGACTACAACAACGGCCTCCTCTGCGCGCCGCACCGTGACTGACCGATGATCGGCCGATAACCGCTGATCGGCCAGCACGACGAGAGCTCCCCAAGGCCAGCGCCCGCTCCGAGCGAATCACCTCAAGCGCGACCCCGCGCTGGCCCCTCCCCCTCTCTTGCCACTCGCCTCGACCACCAGGGCCGCTCTGGCTGTTCCGTGGTCAACCCCCTGTACAGCCAACAGCGCTCCGATGCCGGCGGATCGCCGTCCTGGACGCGCGGCGCCCGACGGCTCCGCTGCGAGTGGAACGACGCCGCGCGTGGCGCAGATCGCAACCGCATCACAGGGCGCACCGGCACTGGCGAGGCGCACCGACGGATGTGCCCCACTGTACAGCCATGCTGGACGCGCTGGTTGACGTAGAGAACCTTACGCGAACCGCATTCCTCCCGGAAAAGTGACGCTGTATCAGCGACTTATCCGTGCATCGAGGGGGCCACGTTCACTCCACAGCCTGCGGGGTGAGCGCCGCGCTGCAACGGAGAGTCTTCGCTTGCGCCACCGATCTGTCACGAGCGCCGCTCACGCTGCAGGAACATGCGGATCGATCCACCGGCCACAGTGGGACGACACACCGTGACCCTGTACCTCGGGCCCGCCGAGGACGAAGGCCCCGAGGCCAGCGAGTCGTTTGGCGAAGCCATCTGGTTCGACCGCCGGGATCCACAATCCATTCGCCGCGCTCAGGAGATCCTCCAGGACCGGCTGCGCCTCTCGGTCGCGCCGACGCTCTGCGACGAGCCTCCGCCAGGCCTGGGGGCAGCGTTGGGCCGGATCCACGCGGCCCTCGTCAACGTGATCGAGCGTTGGCATCGGCGCAATGCTGGTGAAAACCACCTTGAGCTCGGACCCCGAAGGACGGGATCACGCCGCAAGACATCTCCATCCTGTTAGGGCGTGTCGGCAAACGAGCTTCCAGGATTCGACGTCAATGCGGCCGCCCTCGCAGGATCCGCGGCCAGCATGGGTCACGCGTTCCAGGTGACCGGGAGGCGCTTCACTCCGAAGATGTCCGCGGTTTCGGGGCGCAGGTCGACGTCCTCCGCCGCTACGTCCAGGCGGAGGGTCGGGAAGCGCCTTACCAGCGCGGGCAAGGCGACCCGTATCTCGATACGGGCCAGTTGCTGGCCAAGGCACACGTGGATGCCGTGGCCGAACGCCAGGTGCCCGATGGCCTGCCGCTGGATGTCGAGCGTGTCGGGATCGGTGAAGCGCTCCGGGTCGCGGTTGGCGGTGTTGTACGACAGGATGACCGTCGCGCCGGCCTTGATGGTCTGGCCGCCGAGCTCGACCTCCTCCAGCGCCGCCCGCTGGAAGGTCTTGGCGACAGACAGGTACCGCAGCAGCTCCTCCACGGCCTGGTCGGCGATCTCGGGCCGGGCACGCAGCGTGGCCCACTGCGCGGGATGGCTCAGCAGGGCGAAGGTGCCCAGCGCCAGCATGTTCGCGGTGGTGTCGAGCCCGGCCGCCAGCAGCAGGAGGCCGACACCCATCAGCTCTTCGTCGGTCAGGTCGGTGTCGGTGAGGTCGCTGAGCACGTCGTCGGTGGGATTGGCGCGCTTGGCCGCCACCAGCTGTGCGATGTACTGCTGGGTCGCGATGTAGCCGGCCACCTGGTCCTGCTTGCTCACCCCGGAGACGATCGCGTCGACATGCTCCTGGAAAGCGCCTCGGGTCTCGTACGGCACCCCGAGCAGCTCGCAGATCATGATCGTGGGGATGGGCTTGGCGAACGCGGTCACCAGGTCCACCGGCGGGCCGGCCTTTTCCATGGCATCCAGGTGTTCGGTGGTGACCTGCTCGACGCGCTCGGTGAGCAGCTGCATCCGCCGGACGGTGAACTTGCCCGCCAGCAGCTTCCGGTAGCGGCCGTGCTCCGGCTCGTCCATCAGGAGGAATTCGCCCGGCGGCGCCGGAGGGATTTTCATGTCGCCCAGGTCGATCAACGGGTGGCGCATGAGCTCCTTGCGAGAGCTGAATCGTGGGTCGGCCAGCACTGATCGGACCAGATCGTAGCCGGTGATCAGCCAACCCTCGTGTCCGCCGGGGAAGGGGTACCGGCTGATGGGACCGTGCTTGCGCGCCTGACGCAGCTCCTTCGGCGGGTCGAAGGGACAGCCAGGGTCACGCGCCGTCGGCAGTAGGCCGACGGTGTGTACGGATTCCGTCATGTTCATTCCTCTCTTCTTCGCCGAATCGCGTTGTGTTGGCACCGCGAAGCGTTCGCGAGGAACCAAAAGCTACGTTGCATTCGTAAAATCGTCAAGATCGCTGGGACGAACATTCGGGGAAAATTGCGCAAATTTCGGGGGTTTGTTGCAATGGGTATGGGGGTGAATGCAACACGGACCCTCCAGCGGTTGCAATGACATGACAACGAATGCATACTGCTCGACGCTCGCACCACCGTGGAGGCGCCCGCCGTGCCAGGAGACCGACTCACCCAGGAAGACCGCCGGCGCATCGCCGCGTGGCTCACCGAGGGCCTGACGTATACCGAGATCGCCCGGCGGCTGAGCCGTCCCAAGTCGACGATCACCCGAGAGGTGGCCCGCAACGGCGGGCCCGAAGACTACCGCGCCGACCATGCGCACCAGCTGACCCGGCTGCGT
Source organism: Sorangium sp. So ce726 (assembly GCF_051521405.1). Classification (NCBI taxonomy): domain Bacteria; kingdom Pseudomonadati; phylum Myxococcota; order Polyangiales; family Polyangiaceae; genus Sorangium; species Sorangium sp. So ce726. The sequence continues at coordinate 1,439,105 of NZ_CP150349.1, forward strand.
GCCCGCCGCCGCAAGCCGGTGCCGCTGCCCGCGACTCCCGCCACCGCCGCCGCCTACGGACGCGACCCCAAGGCGGTGTTCGCGTTCGAGCAGCAGCTCGCCGAGCTGATGATCGCCACTGGATGCCCGCGCATGGTGGCGAGGATCCTGTCGTGCCTGTTCACCACCGACTCCGGCGAGCTCACGGCCGCCGAGCTGGTGCGGCGGCTCCATGTCAGCCCGGCCGCCGTCTCCACAGCCACCCATTGGGCCGAGGAGCAGGGCCTGATCGTCCGCGAACGCGGAGCCCGGGGCAAGCAGAGGTACTCATTAGAGAGAGAGGTCGGGTACCGCTCCTGTCTCACCAGCATCCGCTCCAATGAGCTGCTGGCCGAGCTCAGCCGCCAGGGGGCCGGAATCCTCGGTCGCACCACGCCCGCGGGGGCCCGATTGGACAAAGCGGGCACCTTTCTGCGCCTGATCGCGCAGGACCTGGCCGACTCGGCCGAACGCCGGGTGCGCGAAGTCTTCGGCGCCTGAGTCGTACCTCACGACCGGAAGGAGCGGGTCGAGGAGCGGTGCGTACCGAATCCTCCGCCGTCACGAAGGATGGCGATGGCGTCGGTGGTCATCGGGCATTCACCACGGCGCTCCAGAGGATGATCCCGCCCGTGGTGTCGTACACGATCCCGTCGGACGCCTTGGCGAGCACCTCGGCGACGATGCACATCGTGTTATAGGTCTCATCGCCGTACTGCAGATCCCACGTGAGCATGTATCTCGCGTCGGCCGCGGCGATCGCGTCGCGATCGGGGCGATCGGCGAAGTTCTCGGCTGTCTCCTCCGACTCGATCTTGACGTGATCCTCGTCGCTCACGAACACCTCGATCGTCGCGGTGTTGCCCGTGAGCGAGTCGTCGACGACGATCTCCATGTAATCCGGCTCCAGCACAGCGACGCGCGCGTCCCGCAGCTTCGCAAGGCGCGGCGCGACATCCACGAACGAGACGAGTCGCTCGCGCCGACACAGCACGAACCAGCTCCCGGTCCTCATCGTCGCGCCTCGATCTCCTCGGTCGGTCAGAGCACCCTGCGCATCACCTGCGGCAGGACGACGTCGTGGAGCAGCTCGGGGACAGCGCGCTTCAGCCGCCAGAACCAGCGGCCGTCGCGGTGAGGCACGGCGTAGAGGCTGCCGGCGTCGACCGACTCGAGCGCGCGCCGCGCCACGTAGTCGGCCTGGAGCCCCTCGCGCCCCATGAGCTTGAGGGCGGCGTCCCTGGAGGCCGCGTCGAGGCCGCGCCCGCTCTCGACGATCTGTGTCCTGAAGAAGGTCGGGCACAGGACCGTGACCCCGGCGCCGTGCGGGGCGAGCTCGACCCGCAGCGCCTCGGAGAGGGCGACGACAGCGGCCTTGGTGACGCAGTAGGGCGCGAGCCCGGGCACGGAGATGAGGCCAGCGGCGGACGCGACGTTCAGGAAGTGTCCGCTCCGCTGCTCCTTGAAGCGCGGCGTGAACGCGTGGCAGCCGTGGATGACGCCCCAGAGGTTGACGCCCAGGATCCACCCCCAGTCCGAGAGGGGGATCTCGCCGACCTGCCCGCCGGCGCACACGCCCGCGTTGTTCACGACGAGATCGACGCCGCCGAGGGCGCGATCGGCCTCGCCCACGAGCCCTGCGACCTCGTCGCTCCGGCTCACGTCGCAGCGGATCGCGTGCGCCTCGCCTCCGGCGCTGGCGACGAGGCGCGCTGTCTCCTGGGATCCTTCGTCGTTGAGGTCGGCGAGGAGCAGCTTCGCGCGACGGCTCGCGAGCTCGAGGGCGAGCGCGCGGCCGAGGCCCGAGGCCGCGCCGGTGATGACGACGCGGGGGTGCTTGGGGAGGGGCATGGTGAACTCGCATATCACGGATGCTCTCCGCTCCGCGAGGAGCACGACACGTGTCGTGCAGCGAGAACATAACGAAGCCTGCTTGTCAGAATCAAGCCTGCTTGTGATGCCCTCTCACCAAGGCACCGCGGCTCGCGCCCCCGGTGGTGCCGCGGGGCATCACCGGACATGGAGGCGCGCCCCTCCAGCCCCGCGTCCCTCGCGCCGCGCCACGTCCAGAATCTCAGCTGAAACAGCCTCTCCCGCTCGATCCGCTCCCCTCGTTGGCCCTGGTACGACTCATGCGAGTGTCCTCCTCGTCCCCGCACGAAAGAAGCCGCGCGAGGCTCGCTGCAACGACCAAGGAGATACGATGCTGCCCACGAACACGACCCACAAGACCCGCTCCCTCGTCATGTCGCTCACGATGGCCGCCGGCCTCGCCGTCACCGCGTTCTCGTCCCCTGCGGCGGCCGGGCCGCTGCCGACGCTCTCCGGCTGGGGCGTGCGCGATTACGGCAGCTTCATGGGCTCGGTGAGCCAGCAGGCCGACGGCTCGCTCAGGGGGCATTTCACGATCATCGTCCACAAACCTGGTGAAGAGCCCGTGTACTGCCGCTACCTGCGCTTCCGCCCCAACCTCGTGAGCGGCGCGAGCTGGAACTTCGACGGTTATGGCACGTGCTGGAGCTCGGGCGGCACGTTCGCCGCGTCGAACCGCTTCGTGCTCGTCGACTACGGCAGCCCAGGCGCGGGCGTCGACTACGTCGATGTGAACTACTACGGCGCGGTCGGCGTCTCGATCCCCGGCGGCTTTTTCAACGATGGGGATATCGTCTACACGCCTTGACCCGCCGCCGCTTCGAGCTCGCCGAGGACGAAGACCGCCGCGACCGCCGGCTCGAAGAGCTCGGCGCGCACGGCGCAGTACTGGGGGTCGGCGAAGAACCGCTCCCGCGCCGCGCGGTCGGGGAACAGGAGGGTGAAGACGCGGTTGATCCGCTCATCCCCCTTCAGCACGCGCGACACGACGAAATCGTGGCCGAACGCGCCGCCATACGACGAGAGGATCGGCGTCATGCCGGCGCGGTAGCGGGCATAGGACGCCTCGTCCGTCACCTGGAGCCCCACCAGGAGCACGTGCTGCGGGCCCTCAGCGCCCATGGGAGTAGCCTCCATCGACGTCGAGCGTCGTGCCCGTCACGAAGCCGGCCCTGGCCAGGAACAGCGCCGCTTCCGTCGTGTCCTGCACCTCGCCGATGCGCTGCAGCGGGTGGATCGAGGCAAGCGAATCCGCGCCTTCGCCGATGAGCGGCGTGCGGATGATGCCGGGCGCCAGCGTGTTCACGCGGATGTTGTGGGCGGCGAGCTCGGCGGCCAGCGAGACGGTGAGCGCGTGGACGCCGCCCTTGCTGGCCATGGCGGCCGAGGCCGGCATCCGCGCCATGGCCTGCTGGACGAGCACCGTGCCGACATTGATGATCGAGCCCCCGCCGCCCTCGATCATCAGCGGCACCGCCGCCTGCGTCATCAGGAACGTCCCTTTCACGTTGGTGGTGAAGAACCGCTCCAGGTCCTCCTCCGTGCTCTCGAGGAACGGCTTCACGCCGAAGATCCCGGCGTTGTTGATCAGCACGTCGACGCCGCCGAAGCGCTCGCGCGCGGCGCCGGCGACGGCCCGCGCCGTGGCCCGCTCGCCCACGTGGCCCGGCACGGCGACGACGCGCGCGCCGCCGCCGAGGCTCCGCCGCGCCTGCTCTAGCTTCTCCGGGTCTCTCCCGTTCACGATGAGGCTCGAGCCCTCGGCCAGGAAGCGCCTGGCGAGATCGAGGCCGATTCCGCTGCTGGCGCCGGTGATGATGACGCGATCGATTCTTGTGGACATGGAGTGTCGCTCCTTTCGCGTCGACAACCTAGGACCGCCCCCCGAACCGAGAAAGTGGTATGTTTCTATGGACTCCATAACTCCAGGTATTGGACATGCGGGCGCCGCCATGACCTACGATCAGCTCGTCGCCTTCCTCGCCGTCGCGGGCGAGGGAACGTTCAGCGCCGCGTCCGCGCGGCTGCACAAGTCCCAGCCGGCCGTGAGCAAGCTGGTGCGCAACCTCGAGCGCGAGCTGGGGGTCGAGCTGTTCGATCGCCGGGAGTACCGCGCCACGCTCACCGACGCCGGCCGCCTGTTCCACGAGCGCGCCGCGGCCGTCATCGAGGGCACCGAGGCGCTGCGCAGCTTCGGCATGCGCCTCTCGGGCAAGGTGGAGCCGATCGTGCGGCTCGCCATCGACGCGGTGACGCCGCTCGGCCCCATCATGGACATCTTCCGGGGGCTGCAGGCGCGTTATCCCCTGGTGCGCATCGAGCTCGGCACCGAGCGGCTGGCGGGCACCGCCGACGCGCTGCGCGAGGACCGCGCCGATCTCGCGGTCGCCACGACGCTCGGGATCGACGGCTCAGCGGTGGAGACGGCGCGCTTCTGCGACGTGCAGGTGATCCCGGTGGCGCGCTTCGATCACCCCGTGGCCACCTGCGGCGCGCCGATCCCGCCCGCGCTGCTGCGGGCGCACGCGCAGATCATCCTGCGGGACAGCGCGAAGGGGAGCGCCTCGCCGTCCCTGAACGTGCTGGAGGGCGGCCTGCGCTGGACGGTCACCGACGTCGCGGCGAAGAAGGAGGTCATCCTCGCGGGCATGGGCTGGGGCGGGCTGCCCGAGCACGTGGCCGCCGGCGCGCTGGCGGCGGGCGAGCTCGTGGCGCTGCAGGTCCCCGAGTTCGTGGCCGACACCATGGAGCTCTTCGTGATTCGCCGCCGCGACCGCCCGCACGGCGTCGTCGCGCAGGCGCTCTGGGACGAGCTGGTGCGCTGCGGCCACGGCGCCGGGGCGCCGGCGGCCGGGAAAGCCCCGCGCCGCCGGAGGAAGGGTTGAGGGCCGCGCCAGCCGGACCTCCCGCGGCGGAGCGCGCTCGTCAGGCTGGTCGACGCCATGCCTGTCAGCGCCGGCCGACTGGCACGCTGCTCACGGGTCACGCCTCTTCACGGCAGATCGCTCGGAGGATCTCGCGCGTGTGTCCGCGCAGCCATGCGTGCGCCTTGTCGCCCTCGCAACGCTGGTGCCACAGCTGAACGATCCTGAGCTCCGGCGCATCGAGCGGCAGCGGACGGGTGATGAGGCCCATCGCCTGCACGATGGGACCGCAGACGCGCGCCGGCAGCGCGACGACGAGATCGCTCTCGTGGGCGAAATGGATGGCCGCGGCGCACGTGGGAGCCGCCGCGACGACGCGCCGCCGCAGCCCCAGGGCCTCGAGCGCCTCGTCGATCGGATCGCGCAGGCGGCCACGGCGTGAGACGAGCACGTGGAGCGCCTGGGCGTAGCGCCTGGCGGTGAGCCGGCCGCGCGCGAGCGGGTGAGCCCGGCGGAGGGCGACGACGAGGCGATCTTCGCCGACCAGCTCCCCACGGATCTCGGGGAGCGCGGGCTCCGTCGAGCCGATCTCGAGATCCACGCGCCCGTGGCGCAGGTCGTCTGTATCTCCCGCGGGCTCGGCCAGGAGCCGGACCTTCACGAGAGGGGCCTGCTCCTGCACCGCGCGCAAGAGCCGCGCACCGAGCGCCGTCGTCAGGGCGTCGTGGCAGCGGACGGTGAAGGTCCGCTCGAGCCTCGCCAGGTCGAGCTCCCGCTCGGGCGCGAACACCGCGTGCGCTCGCTGGACGATGGCCTGGACCTCCTGCCGCAGGGCCAGCGCGCGGGGCGTGAGCGCCATCGTCCGGCCGGCGCGCACCAGGATCGGGTCGCCCGTGGCGTCCCTGATGCGCCCCAGCGTTCGGCTCATCGCGGGCTGGGACAGATGCAAGCGGGCCGCTGCAGCGCTGACGCTCCTCTCCTCGAGCAACGCGTCCAGCGCCGGCAACAGGTTCAGGTCCACATGCATGGCGGTAATTCTTCCTCATAGCAACTATGCATTGGACGGCATGAATCGTCCAGGGTTTATTCCTCCGCACGCTGGCTCAGCGTTCAGCGTTCAGCGGTTCACGAGCACGCGCGAGCCGCTCGTCCGAGGAGGATTCATGTCGACCCGTTCCGAGCAGATGAACAACGATGCGATGTGGCGAGACCGAAGCGCGGGCCGCGCGGAGGACGAGTCCCTGCTGCCCGCGGTCGTCGCGGCGCTCTCCGTGGCAGGCGAGCGGCTCGTCGGTCGCTTCTCGACAGAGCCGCGCCTGAGGAGCCGAGAGGACGTCTTTGCCGCGCTCGGCGAAAGCGATGCGGTCTCCCTCGAGGCGCTTCGCGAGCCCTTGTCGCGCGCTCGCCCGGAGGCCCGGTGGGTCGAGGACGAGCTCGGGTGTGGGCCCCTCCCGCCAGGGGAGTGGTGGGTCACCGACACCGTCGAGGGGAACATCAACCACGTTCACGGGATGGCGGACTGGTGTGTCACCGCGACCCTCGTCCGCGACAACGAGCCGGTCCTGACGGCGGTGCACCTGCCCTTGACCGGCGACACGTACACCGCCCGGAAGGGCGCTGGCGCGTACGTCGGGACGAGGAGGATTCGCGTGTCGGCGAAGACAGAGCTCGGCGCTGCCTTCGTCGGAACCGGCCAGGCGAGGCCGGGTGAGGACGAGGAGACGTACCGGCGGATTGGCATGTCGGTCACCGCGATGCTCCGGAGTGCGCTCGTCCTGCGCGTCTCGGTCCCGGCCACCCTCCAGCTCCTTCAGGTCGCGGCTGGCCGGATGGACGTCTTCTGGCAGCACAGCCAGATCCGCTCCGGGCTCCTCGCGGGGGCGCTGCTCGTCGCGGAGGCCGGGGGCACGGTCACGGACACACGCGGGGAGCGCTGGAGCCTCGCCAGCGAGGACTTCCTGGCTGCAGCGCCCGGGCTCCACGCTGGCGCGGTCGGCGTCCTGTCGACCATCCGATGAGGGGAGGGGGCTGAACATGGATCACATCGTGAGAAACATTGGAATCCTCGGTTCGGGCCGGGTCGCCACGGTCCTCGCCAACAAGCTCGCGGGCGCTGGGCACGCCGTCACGATCGGCGCCAGAGACCCGGCGCAAGCGGCGGTGAAATGGTCGGGAGCGCGCGTCGAGTTCAGGGATCACGCGGAGACCGCGCGCCTGGCCGCGATCGTCATCAACGCCACCCCCGGGGACACGAGCGTGGAGCGGCTCGGCGCCCTCCGCGACGCGCTGAAGGGAAAGATCCTTGTCGACGTCTCCAACGCGACGCTGCGCGGCCGCGACGGCCTTCCCGGCAGCCTGCTTTACCCGAACGACAGCGTCGCCGAGCGCCTGCAGGCAGCGCTGCCCGAGACGGCCGTGGTCAAGACGCTGAACACCATGCTGTTCACCGTCATGGCGGATCCCATGAGCCTGCGCTCCGCCCCGACCGCGTTCCTCTCCGGCAACGACGAGGGCGCGAAGGCGGTCGTCGTACGGCTGCTCGGCGATCTGGGTTGGCCGGCTGACTGGATCGAAGATCTCGGAGACATCGAGACCGCTCGCGGCCCCGAGGCGGTCGCCTTGCTCGTCCCCTCCGTGCTGCGAAGGCGAGGGCTCGCGCCGTTCGCCTTCGCGATCGCCAGGTGAACGCGATGACGCGCATCACGGATCTGGAGCCCAATCCATCTCCGTGACGGTGGCTTCGCGAGACTACCCATCCGGTCCGGCGCGCGCGCTCATCGCGAGAAAATTGCAGCCAACAAGAAGCGCCGTATACGTGTGATTTTCGCTGCAGAACGGAACGTGTGCGCGCCGGGAGGCAACACGTCCTGAAGAATCAAATCATGTCGCCGTCACTGGAATCACGGAGCCGCCGGGACGGCCCCGATGTCTCCTGTGCAGCCGAAGGGGAGGGATCCCCTCTCAATTTCCTGGAGATTGAAGAGCGCTTGTTGTCTAATCGCGGGACTTCAGCGCTCCAGCGCTGGTGAGGAGCGACAACGATGTCCAGACCCTCCCGTCACGAGCCTGCGCGTCGTCGCGGAGGCGCTCGGTGGACCGCGCCGATCGCGCTGATCCTCGCCGGCGGCTGTACGGGATCCGTGGGCGAGCCTGGCGCCGGTTCCGGCGCTGGCTCCAGCTCCGGCTCCGGCTCCGGCAAACCTGGTACCGATGATCCGATCGGTGTTTGCCAGGACGACACGGTGTACCCCGGGCGAGCGCCGCTCCGGCGGCTGACGCGCTTCGAATACAACAACACGGTTCGCGACCTCCTGGGGGACACGACGGAGCCGGCCTTCTCGCTGCCGAGCGAGGATATCGGGAACGGCTTCGGCAACGACGCCGACACGCTGTCGGTCTCGAGCCTGCTCGCCGAGCAGCTGGGCACCATCGCGGAGGGCATCGCCCAGCGCGCGACCGCGACCCCGGAGGCGCTCGCGAGGCTCGCCCCCTGCGCGGGCGACGTGACGGCGGCGAGCGAGGAAGCGTGCGCGCGCACCATCGTCGAGGACCTCGCGGCGCGCGCCTATCGCCGGCCGCTCGAGGCTGGCGAAGCGGACGAGCTCCTCGCGCTGTACAGCGTCGGGCGAGAGGACGCGACGTTCGCCGCTGGCATCGCGACGGTGATCGAGGCGCTGCTTCAATCGCCCGATTTCCTCTACCGCGTCGAATGGGGTGCGCCCGATCCCGCGCGCCCGGCGCTCCGCCGGCCGACGGGCGACGAGATGGCGACGCGGCTCTCGTACCTGTTCTGGGGCACGATGCCCGACGAACAGCTGCGCGCGGCCGCGAAGGCGGGGGAGCTCTCGACGAAGGACGGCGTGCGCTCGCACGCCGAGCGCATGCTCGACGATCCTCGGGCCCGGCCCGTCGTGCGGTTCTTCTTCGACAGCCTGCTCCCCATCAGCAGCCTCGCGGATCTCGAGCGGGACGAGGAGACCTTCCCGGCCTTCTCTCGCTCGATCGGCTCGCTGATGCGTGAGGAGACGCAGCGGTTCCTCGAGCACGAGATCTTCGAGGAGGGCGGCACCTGGCCGTCCATCCTGACCGCCCCGTACACGTACGTGAACGGCCCGCTCGCGGCGTTCTACGGCATCTCCGGCGTGACGGGCGACGCGTTCCAGCGCGTGGAGCTCGATACGACCCAGCGCCTCGGGCTCCTCACCCAGGCGGGGGTGATGGCCGGGACGACGCACTCGAACATGACGAACCCCGTGGTCCGCGGCTCGTTCGTGGTCCAGAAGCTGATGTGCCGCGTGATCCCGCTCCCCACGGGCGACATCCTGGAGAAGGTGAAGCCGCCGGACCCGTACACCGGCTCGACCGCGCGGGAGCGCTTCAGTCAGCACAGCAAGGATCCGGTGTGCGCGGGGTGCCACCAGTTCATGGATCCGATCGGCTTCTCGTTCGAGAACTACGACGCGGTCGGGCTGTTCCGCACGACCGAGAACGACGTCGCGATCGACGCGAGCGGCTCGGTGCCGGGCACGGAGGGGACCGTGAGCGGGCCGGTCGAGCTGGTGCGGAAGCTCGCCGAGACCGAAGAGGTGCAGAGCTGCTTCGCGACGCACTGGATCGAATACGGCTACGGCCTCACCCTGCGCGCCGAGGACAAGTGCACCCGAGAGGCCGTCACGGCCGCCTTCAAGACGTCCGGATACAACGTGAAACAGCTCCTGATCGAGCTCACGCAGACGGACGCCTTCCACACCATGGCTCCCCGGGAGGAGTGACGGCTATGTCGACGTTTCGCTTGAACCGGCGTGCCTTGCTGCGAGGCGCTGGCGGCATCGCCATCGCGCTCCCCTGGCTGGAGATCATGGGCACCGAGCCCACGGCGCGCGCGCAGGCCGCCCCCGCGAAGCGCTTCCTCGCCGTCTACACGCCCGGCGGGACCGTGATGGACCGCTGGCGGCCGACGGGCTCCGAGACGAGCTTCACGCTGAGCCCCATCCTGGCGCCGCTCGCGCCGGTGCAGAGCCGGCTGCTCGTCGTCGACGGCCTCGACATGAAGAGCGGGATCGGCGAGCAGCACCAGGCCGGGATCATCGCCTGGCTCACGGGCACGCCGCAGGACGGCGCCGCGGGCCGCGCCTACGGGAGCGGGCCGTCCATCGATCAGGTGATCGCCTCCCGGATCTCCGGGGGTCAAAAGGCGAAGGCGAGCCTCGAGATCGCGGTGCGCTGGGCGACGGGAAAATCGCACGGCCTGCTGTCTCCGATGAACATCGCGAATTTCGAGAACGACGCGCCCTACAGCCCGATCCCGCCGCGCATCGATCCGGTGGAGATCTTCACCGATCTCTTCGGCACGCTGAACCCCGGCGCCGACAACGACGCCGCCCGTCGCCTCGCGCGAAAGCAATCGGTCCTCGACTTCCTCGACCGGCGCTACTCCGCCCTGTCCTCGCGGCTCGGTGCGGCTGACAAGCAGAAGATCGATCAACACCTGACGAAGATCCGCGAGATCGAGGAGAGCCTCAGCAAGGCGCCGACCGCGACGGGCACCTGCCAGGCGCCGGCGAAGGTCGACACCTCCGACTACAACCCGCGCACGGGGCGCAACTCCGCCGACAACGGCTCGATCAAGGACACGTCGACCGACGCGGCGATCCCCAAGGTCGGCAAGCTCATGACGGACATGCTGGTGATGGCGCTCGCCTGCGACATCACCGCGGTCGGCACCCTTCAGTGGAGCGACACCGAGGCGAAGCACACCTTCCCTTGGCTGAACCTGAGCGAGCACCACCATTACTACCAGCACGACGGCGGCTTCAGGGCGGACGAGTGCGAGCTCATCTGCAACTGGTATTCGAAGCAGCACCTCTATCTCCTGCAGGAGATGGAGAAGGTCGATATGGGCGGACACTCGCTGCTCGACGAGAGCGTCGTCTTCTTCGGCTCCGAGATCTCGGATCCGCCGAGCCACAAGAAGACGAACATGCCGTTCCTCCTGGCCGGCGGCGGCGGAGGTCTGCGTACCGGGCGCTGGCTCCGGTACAAGAACCTCCCGCACAACAACCTGCTCGTCTCGATCTTGAACCTGTTCGGCGACACCCGGACCACGTTCGGCACCCCGGAGCACTGCACCGGGCCGCTCACGAACCTGACGTCATAGCGCCAGAGCGACAAGCGGATTGAAGCCTCCTGAAGAGGGCAGAATTTCGAACCGCCAAGGACGCCAAGACGCCAAGACGCCAAGACGCCAAGACGCCAAGACGCCAAGAAATAATAAATATTAGCGTCTTGGCGTCCTTGGCGCGCTTGGCGGTTGATTTCTCGGTGGATCAATCAGATCTGCCCGCTTGAGCGTCCTGCGCACTCCTGGCGCCGCGGCGTCGCGCGATGAGGGCGACGCCGAACAGGGCGACGGTGAGCCCGAGGTATGCTGACCTGCTGCCAGCGCCGTAAAAGCTGCATTGTGCGTCGTCGCTGGTGTCGTCGGTACCATCATTTCTGCTGCTGCCGGCGGCAACGCTGGAAGTGCCGCCGCCCTCGCCATTCCCTGCTCGGCCGCCCGCGCCCGGCTCCGCAACGCCGCTTCCGCTCATCCCCGGCTCTGCACCGCCATTTCCGCCCGCGCCGGGCTCCACGCTTCCGCCTCCGCCCGTACCGAGGCCTGCGCCGCCGCTTCCACCCGCGCCGCCGCCTGCGCCGGGCCCGGGCTCCCAGCTGAGCAGCCGAGAGACGACGCGCCGCGTGCGCGCAGCAGCGCCGACCTTGTAATAGCTCAGGAGGAACCGGCCATCCTCGCCGCGGGCCAGCACCGGCGCATGGCAATCGTCATCGACGAGCAGCGCCTCCATGCCCAGCGTCCCATCGGGGGCCACGGCGCGGATCCGGAGCCGGTGCGTCTCCGCCTCTTCCCACACCACCTGGTAGCTCGCGCCGTCCCAGGCCACGGCCGCCGCATGACCAGCGCTCGTCGGCGAGATCAGGAACGCTTCGCCCCGCCAGCCGCCCGTGCCGTAGATTCGACCGTGCACCGGCCCATCACCGGGCTCTGGCCAGCTATCGGCGGACTCCGTCCAGACCACGAGCGTGTCCGTGCCGCCCGTCGCCCCGGCGATGGCGGCCGATGCGCTCGACAGCAGGAAGCCCTCCCCGACGTCTGCTGTGCGGCTCACGGGGACGAGATGCAGGCCCGCCTTCAAGTAGGCCACCAGGTAGTCCTGCCCGGCGTGGAGCGGCATCGCGTGCGACTCCGCCCCGACCGAGGGCACGATGGGGAACACCGGGCCAGCGCTCCCCGAAGCGTCGAGCAGACGACCCGACGCGGTGTACACGAAGGGCTCCTCCGCGGTCCTCTCCACGAAGGTCACCAGGTAACCGTCGCCGTTGCCGGCGACCGACGGCGTCGCCGGCAGGTGGAGCGACGAGACGGCGGCGCTCTCCCCGAGCGCGCCGTCGCCCGACACCCGCCGCAGGTGATCCCCGCCGGCGCCGAGCGCGCTCCAGGTGAGCACCGACGCGCCGTCGCCGTTCGAGGCCAGATCGATCGCGAAGGCGCTGTTCGCGAGCTCGATCCCGACCGGGTCGACAACCTCGCCGGCCGCGCTCACGCGCACCGCGCGCGCGGTCATGCGCTCCACGTCCGGGTCCGGCTCATCGGTCCAGGCGACGAGGTAGCTCTCGCCGGTCCAGGCCACGCGCGGGGTGCCCTGTTTGTTTGGCAGCGGGCTGAGCCCGAGCCGGCCCGCGGCCAGCGCGAGATCCGGGCCGATCAGGCTGCCCTCGATGCCCTGGCCGTGGAACGCGAGCAGGAAATGCGCGCCGTTCCACCCGAGCGCGTTCCGCTCCGAATCCCGGACGGAGCGAGGCGACCCGTCCGCGAGCCTCACGTCGTCGGTCCCCTGCACGACGCCCTCGGCCGAGACGCGGGCCCCGTACATCGCGCGACCGTCCCGCTCGTCGGCCCAGGCCACGAGATAGCTGCTGCCGTCGAACGCCGCGGCGGGGGCCCCGGTGCCCGGGCTCGGCCGCGAGATCGGGAAGTCCCTTGCCGTGATCGCGCCGTCAGCGCGCAGCACCGCGCCCCGGATCGTGCTCGTGGGATCGTCCCGGACCCACGTGGCCAGGAAGCTCGTTCCGCTGGACGCGAGCGCGACCAGCCGCGCGTTGTCCGGGCCCTCCGAGATCTGAACGCCGCCGGCGTCGAGCGCCGTCCCATCGCTGGCCACCCGCGCCGCACGGATGGCGTGCGCGCCGCCGCCGGAGACGTCCTCGTCCCAGGCCACGGCGGAGACGTCCGCCCCGGCGCTGACCGCCGGGCGCGACGCGCGGCCGCTCGTGGAGAGGGCGCGCTCGGCGCCGGGAACGGCGCTGCCGATCGGGTCGATGAGGGTCGCGCGGACGTCGTCGGCCCCATCGTCGGCGAGGCTGAGCCAGGCGGTCACGAAGCGCTCCCCATTCCACTCGACCGAGGGATACACGCCCTCGTACGACGTCGAGACCGCGAAGCTCCCCGGCCCTTCGAGCGTACCGTCGGGTCGCATCATGCGGCCGCGGATGGTGATCCGGGCGTCGTCGCCGTACTGGCTCCACGTGACGAGGTAGCGGCCTCCGCCGTACGCCACGCTGGGCAGGTACTGACCGGCGGACTGCTCGCCCAGATCCAGCCAGTCGAGATCGAGCACGTCTCCGTGCGCGCCGACGCGGACCGCGCGGACGCGCGATAGATCCTCGAAGACGACGACGTAGCTCGTCCCGTCGGTCGCGATCTCCGGATCGAACCCGACGTCCTGCTGGACGGGCACGGGCGACTCCGTCCCGATCTCGGGGCCCACCTCCGGATCGAGCAGCGCCGGATAGCCGCTCTCCTCGACGACCGAGGCGGGCACGCGCAGCTCGATGTGGCCGTCTGCCCAGCGGGCGGGCACCGGCATGCGGCGGCCCGACGCGTCGATCCACGCGCCGTGGCCGTACACGAACCGCTGCCCCGGCGCGGCGCCGAGGACGAGGCCGCGGGCGTCGCTCGCGACCGGCGGCGCGGCGCCCGCGGCGCCGAGCCGGGCGCCCACGCGCACGACGAGATCGCCGCGCCCACCGGGCCGCTCGGGAAACCGGAAAGCCTGCTCGGCGTTCGCCTCGTGGTTCTTCCATAGCTCGCTGCAGGTCTCGAACACGCGCTCCGCGCTGCCATCCGCCGCGAGGCGCACGCGGCCCTCGCCGTTCATGCACTCGTAGCCGGCGCGGGCGATCGATCGCGTCGCCAGCGTGAGCGCGCTCCCGGGCTGGACCTCGCCGGGCGCGCCCTCGACGAGAGGCCCGCGGAGGGCGCGGCGGCGCGCTGTCAGCTCGGCGGCGGTGCGCGCCTCGACGAGCGCCTGGAGCTGCCTCTCTCGCCCCCTGCGTGCCGCGCTCGCCGAGGGCTTCGCGCGGATCCGCGCCGCGCCGCCCTCGACGTCGATCCGATGGGCGGCGCCCTCGGCGGAGAGCCCTTGTCGCGTGGATCGAAAGCTCGCCCGCGCCCTGCTCACGATCCGCTCCAGCTCGACCGGCGTATCGCCGCTCGGCCGGAGCGCGCGCTCCGCCGGGCGCTCGGCAGGACCATTCCCCACGGCGTGCGGTCCAGGCGCGCTGCACGCCGAGGCGCATCCTGCCATCAACAACAACAAAGCTCGACTCGATGCCAGCGTCATGACGCACCTCCTGACGGCCTTGGCAGCCGACGCGCACCACGCCGTTCTCTGATGGGCCAGCAGGACGGTAACAGCGCGCGTGCGCTCACGTCGATCGCGGACCACGACGAGGTCATGCGACGACTCCGGTGTTGTGACCTGGCTAGCTCGCCGAGTCAGCGAGATCCAGAAGAGGCTGTGCGCTTGGCAGGGGCAGGGGCGTGAAGATCGCCAGCAGGCCGCGGGCCAGACCGAGCCGGCCCGCCGCTCTTACTGCGCTCTCACTGGAGGATGGCCGGGGACGGATTCCCCGTATAGACCTGCGAGCAGCGGGGCTTCTTTGCGTCGGACGGGCAGCGGAGCCCCTGGTAGTAGCTCAGCGTGTTTGCCAGGGGGGCATAGCCGCTCGGGACCTGGAGCTTCGACACCGAGCCGAAGTAGGCGAGGCACGCGTCGCGCCACCAGCGCGCCTCGTAGTGCTGGATCTCCAGGAAGTCGCTCACGTCACCGAAGCGCTTGCCATCGATACGGCCCTCGACGGACTTCCATGTCTCTCGCATGACACCCACCTCATCGACGCCCTGGCTGTAACGATGGACGAGCTCCTCCCAGACCGTCCTTCCCGACTTCAGCTTGTCTTGCCAGCCGACGCGGTGGAAGAAGAGCACGAGATCGTCCGGCACCGTGTCCCGGCTCCCAAACTTCTGTCCCACCTGCGCAGCGTACTGGGCAACAGCGTTGCTGCCCGACGAGGTGCGGTTGAAGCCGATGTTGTTGGCGTCCGCCTTGTGATAGTAGACCGGGTTCCACTCGGCGCGGCTCAGGCTGTTCAGCCACGGCCCTGGCCCGTAGTGATGGTCGTTGCCCATGATGTGGACAAGGCCGAGGGGCGTCATGTAGTCGACAAGCGCCTCGCGTGACTCCATCATGATCTGAACGACCGGCTCGACGACGACGGGATCGTTCGAGAATGTCTGCCGGACCCACTCCTCTGCGATGGCCTCCGAGGAGAGGTCCGGGTTCCACGCCAGGCGTCCGAACACGTACCAGTTCGCCTGGTTCATCTGCGATCCAGTCCAGTTCGCGTCGTCACCGACGTTGGCGACGCCCGAGATCGCGGTGGTCGTGTACTTGTGGAGGGTGCCGTCGATGACCCGCGCCACGGTCGAGCCCTCGCCGCCCGCGTAGGTGTCCGCCTTGAGGACCTCCTCGTAGAGCGGGCCGAGATAGGCGAGGTGCGTGTCCTCGCCGAGGTACTCCTTCGTGATCTGGAGCTCGAGGGCGAGGGGCGTCTTCGGCATGGCCCCGAACAGCGGATGGAACGGCTCTCGGGGCTGGAAATCGAGCGGGCCGTTCTTGGCCTGCACGAGGACGTTGCTCTTGAATTTGCCGTCCAGAGGCTTGAACTCTTCGTAGGCCTGCTTGATGCGGTCAGGAGGGCTGGTGTCCGAGTAGACGAAGGCGCGCCATATCACGATGCCATTGTGCGGCGCGAGGGCGTCGGCGAGCATGTTGGCGCCGTCGGCGTGGGTCCGCCCGTAATCCTGCGGCCCCGGCTGCCCCTCGGAGTTCGCCTTCACAAGGAAACCCCCGAAGTCGGGGATCTGCTGGTAGATCTCGTTGACCTTGTTCGTCCACCATTGCTTGACGCTGGAGTTGGTCGGATCGGCCGTGCTCTGGTTGCCGATCTCGACCGGCGCGCTGAAGCGGGCCGTGAGGTAGACCTTGATGCCATAAGGGCGGAAGACGTCGGCGAGCGCCTTGACCTTCGTGAGGTACGATGGCGTCAGCACCTGCGCGTTGGCGTTCACGTTCGTCAGCACGGTCCCGTTGATGCCGATGGAGGCGTTGGCCCTCGCATAGTCCTTGTAACGGGGAGAGATCGTGCCGGGCAGCGCGCCCCAGTCCCAGATGGATCGGCCCGCATAGCCGCGCTCCACGCTGCGATCGAGGTTGTCCCAGTGGTTCAGGATGCGATGGCCGATCTTCGGAGAGCCGGTGAGCGACAGCTTGTCGAGGGCGCTGTGACTCTGGACGTGCCGGAGGAGCGCGAAGGTGCCATAGAGC
Source organism: Sorangium sp. So ce726 (assembly GCF_051521405.1). Lineage (NCBI taxonomy): Bacteria > Pseudomonadati > Myxococcota > Polyangiales > Polyangiaceae > Sorangium > Sorangium sp. So ce726. The sequence continues at coordinate 1,455,585 of NZ_CP150349.1, forward strand.
ACGCCCACCTCGGTGTTGCCGGCCACGGCGATCACCGGTTGGCCTCCGACGTCAGCGGCCTCGACGAGGTAGCCCTCGGGGCCCAGGGCGCCGAGGCGCGATGCGAGCGGCAGGCCCTTGATGGCGTCCGCGGCGGCCGTCCCGATCACCACGGCGCCCGGTCCGTCGACGGCCGCGCCGGTCGCGACGGTTCCGCCCGTCAAGCCGCTAAGCCCTTTGACGAGCTCGGCCTCCGCGATGTCGAGGCTCGCGCCGGTCCCCGACTTGACCACGCGCTTGAAGGCCGCCTGATACTCCGCGAGGCGCCCCGGAATTGGCACCTTCGGGTACCTGAGCCAGAGGTCTGCGCCCGTCTCGTCGGACAGGGCGTTCGGCACGGGGTACTCCTCATCGGAGCCCGACATTCCGCCCGTGCTCCCGGTCGATGCTCCCGTGTCCCCGCCACCCTGGCCGACCGACGCGCCGCCGCCTGTGCCGCTGTTCGCGCTGCTGTTCGCGCCGCTGCTCGCGCCGCCTGTGCCGGTGGCCCCGCTGGGGCTCCCCGCCGAGCTGGAGCCGCCGCTGCCGGTCACCCCGTTCGGCTCATCGGTGCCGCTCGAGGAGCAGGCGCCCGCGAGCGCCGCGCTCAAGAGCCCGACAACAAGGAGCGGTACCCTCAGGATCTTCATCGAGTGAGGCCGTCTGGTGGGCGGTCGACCCGCGCAACGTGACATCTTGTTTTCCGAAGGAGGCGCCATCTGAATCAGCCTTTCCATGGAGGGTGGCTTGGGAAAGAGAGTGAACAAACCGATTCGTGGATCTCGGGGGTGAATCTCGACGCCCGTCAAGGGCTAAACGCGCCGTGCAAGACTGCAACGCACCGCGGCTCCGCCATGCCTTGCCCACCTCGTCAGAGGTCGCTTCTTGTGCGGTCGTGCGCGAAGTGTTCAGCGCTCCTGCATTTCTGGAGGGGTTCGGGCAGAAAACGTCAGGAATGCGGACTGAAGCTGCCAATAACCGTGATCGATGTGCCTTCGACTGGGAATGCTCACGTGATCGCGCTGCGGTCCAGTGTCTCCACAGCACCTTCACAGCGGGGTCGATCGCCCACGAGATCTGGAAGGGGCTCGGCCTGCCCGACAAGATGGGCTACTGGCAGCTCGGCGGCCACAATCACTGCCAGTTCCCCTCGGCGCAGCGGGCGATCCTCGAGGCGTACGTCAAGAAGTTCCTTGTCGGCGGCGGCATCGCGGACACCAACGTGCTCAGGAGCGACGGGGCGAAGGCCGATCTGGCCAGGTGGATGAAGTGGACGGCGCCGGCGCTCGAGTGACCGCTCCAGGCGAGGCTCGCCTCCAGAGGCCCGACCCGGCGCCACATCGTGGATCGGCGCAGGACCACGCGGTGGCCGTGGTATGCCACCGTGGTGTCCAGCGCCGCTGATCCCTCTGCTCCTCCGCCGCCGCCCGCCTTCGAGGCCAATGACTACAGCTGGCTCGTCGGCTTCGAGGGCGACTGGCGCGACACCTGGTGGAACCGCGATTTTCTCGAGCTCGTCGCCCGCCGGCTCCGGCTCGACGAGGTGCGCGCGGCGGTCGACGTCGGCTGTGGCGTCGGGCACTGGGGTCGTACCCTCCTGCCCGTGCTCCACGGCGACGCCACCCTGGTAGGCGTCGATCGCGAACCGTCGTTCGTAGCGCGCGCCGCCGCCGAGGCCGAGGCGTGCGGGGTCGCGGCGCGCACGTCGTACCGGGAGGGCCTTGCCGAGGCCCTCCCGCTGCCCGACGCGAGCGTCGACCTCGCCACCTGCCAGACGGTCCTGATGCACGTCGCCGACCCCCTCCGGGTGCTGCGCGAGATGCGCCGCGTCCTCCGCCCCGGCGGCCTCCTGCTGGCGGTCGAGCCGAACAACTTCGCCGAGAAGGCCACCGCCCTGGTCACCGCGCCCGGCCTGTCGCGCGCCGACCGGCTCGCGCTGCTCGAGCTCGAGGCCATTTGCCAGGACGGCAAGCGCGGGCTGGGACAGGGGGACAGCTCGGTGGGCGAGCGGCTGCCAGGGCTGCTCCGCGAGGCAGGGCTCGGCGATCTCCACGTGGTCCAGTCGGACAAGTGCGCCCCGCTGATCCCGCCGTACGAGACGCCCGCGGAGCGCGCGGAGCTGCGCCAGATGCTGGCATGGATCGACGGCGGCATCTGGCTCGGAACGGGCGGCACCCGCGACCAGGCCCACGCCTGGTATCTGGCCGGCGGCGGCGATCCGGCGCAGTTCGAGCGGCTGTGGGCGATCGCGATGCAGGAGGCGCGCGCGTGGAAGCAGGCCGCGCTCGCGCGCACGGTCGACGGGGCGCGCGGGGTGACGTTCTATCTGGTGTCGGGGCGCAAGCCGGCGTGACGCCCGGCCTCGGAACGTCGTAGTTGGACGATGGCACGCGCCCAGGCGGCCTGAGCGGCAACAGCACGATCCGGCCCGGTGTGCGGGGGACGTGAACCATGTCGTCTCAGGGCGGTGCTATCATTACATTGCCGGACTCAGCGGTAGGGAGATCGCGCTCGCTCCGGCGTCTCCTGGGTTCGTCGTGGCATACCCCGTGTTGCGGGGGTGCTGCCGAGTAGCACGGCGAGATCCCCGCGTGTCGTCGCACGGAAAGGCCCCTGTCGATGTCGCTCGATGCCTGAAGCGATTACCGAGGTGTCGTCACTTTTGCGGGAAACTGAACGAGCCTCATGGGGTTCTGTGTTCGAGCCAAGGCGTGCAACGTGGCTGTAAACTGCGCCGAATGCGCGCCGAGCCGAATGGGGTCGAAAAGCTGCAAACATCGCAAACACGCGAAACAAAGCGATCGGCTCAGATGAATCAGATGAAAGATAAAAAAGAGTCTTGACTTTCGGTCCGTATTTGTATGAATGTTCTAATCCCCCTTGGCGTCCCGGACCGTAAAAAACCGGGCGCCGCGTCGGTCGCTGGATGTTGAAGGACCGACTCGGGGGGAGATTGCTGCCCGGAGCACTCGCTCCTTGCAGCTGCGTGTCCGAGTTGCTCTTGCTTTCTCATGGTGCTCCGCCCCATCGCGGGGTACCCGCATGTGAGTATCTGTCCGACGAACACCGTGGTTGCCAGGCATGTGGTCGGCAAGGTCCGCGAGGCGTCCATCAACAGGCGCACGCTGGCCGGAAATTTTGAACTCTAACCAATAGAACGGGGGGTTGCAGCCGTCTCGCTGGTGCACGTATCCACCTCGAGCAGAAGCCCGCGACTCAGCCGTTCCCATCATGGAGAACCTTATGCGTACCACTCGCTTGCTTGGCTGCCTCTCTGCTTCGTTCGCTATCGGTCTGCTCGCGTGCGCCGTCGAGCCCATCGAGGAAGAGGATCTCGACACGCTGGACGGCGCCCTGGACAGCGCTGACGGCTCGGTGTCGGCGGATATCGCGATTCAGTCGGACTGGGGGAGCGGCTACTGCGCGAACGTGACGGTGAAGAACAAGTCCCGCTCCCCGGCCACCACCGGCTGGAGCGTGGGCGTCCGGCTCAACGGCTCGACCCTGGCCAATTCGTGGAACGTGACCTCTACGGTCTCGAGCGGACAGCTCAACGCCACGAACGCGAGCCACAACGGAGCCATCACCCTGAACGGCTCGACGGCGTGGGGGTTCTGCGCAAACGGCAGCGGGCGGCCCGCGGTCGCGTCGGTCACCGGCAGCGGAGGCACGGTCGTCGGCACGGGCGCGTCCTCCTCGTCGAGCAGCAGCGCGAGCTCGTCGTCGAGCAGCAGCTCCTCGTCGAGCAGCAGCTCTTCATCGAGCAGCAGCTCGAGCTCGTCGAGCAGCAGCTCGTCGTCGAGCAGCAGCACGGGAGGGGGAGGCTCAGGCGGGACAGGCGGCACCGGCGGTGAGGGTGGCTCCGGTGCGGGCGGCTCTGGCGGGTCGGGCGGCACCGGCGGCTCCGGCGGGAGCACGGGCGTGGTCGAGGACAGCGGCGCGAACTGCCCCAAGCCGACGTTGCCTGCCGCCTCGTCTCTCCCGGTGTTCGACACGCATCACGATCCGTTCCTGAGCTTGAGCGGTTCACGCATCACGAAGAAGTCGGAGTGGGCGTGCCGGCGTGCGGAGATCAAGTCGCAGGTCGAGACGTATGAGTCGGGATCGAAGCCCGTGGTGTCCAAGGACAATGTCACGGGGCAGTTCTCGGCGAACAGGCTGACGGTCAACGTCAACGACGCAGGGAAGAGCGCCTCCTTCTCCATCAACATCAGCCGGCCTGCCGGCGCGCCTGCTGGTCCGATCCCGCTTGTCATCGGCATCGGCGGTTCGAATCTGGACAACAGCGTGTTCACCCAGAACGGCGTCGCGATGGCGACCTTCGACAACAACGCGATGGGCGCGCAGAACGGCGGCGGCTCGCGCGGGACGGGCACGTTCTACAACCTCTACGGCAGCAACCACTCGGCCAGCTCGATGATCGCGTGGGCCTGGGGCGTGAGCCGGATCATCGACGCGCTGGAGAAGACCCCGGGGGCCAACATCGACCCGAAGCGCATCGCCGTGACGGGTTGCTCGCGCAATGGCAAGGGGGCCCTCACGGTCGGCGCGTTCGACGAGCGCATCGTGCTGACGATCCCCCAGGAGTCGGGCGCCGGAGGCTCGGCGAGCTGGCGCGTCTCGCAGGCGGGCGCCAACGCCGGGGAGAACGTGCAGACCCTCTCCAGCGCGGCCAGCGAGCAGCCGTGGTTCCGCGCGAACTTCGGCTCGACCTTCGGCAACCGGGTGACGTCCTTGCCCTTCGATCATCACATGGTCATGGGGCTCGTCGCGCCGCGCGCGCTGCTCGTCATCGACAACAGGATCGACTGGCTCGGCATCAACAGCACCTTCACGGCGGGGTCCATCGCCCAGCAGATCTGGAAGGGGCTCGGGGTGCAGGACAAGATGGGCTACTGGCAGACCGCCGCCCATTCCCACTGCGCGTTCCCGTCCTCGCAGAGGGCGGCCCTCGAGGCGTACGTGAAGAAGTTCCTCGTCGGCGGCGGCACCGCGGACACCAACCTGCTCAAGGGCGACGGGGCGACGGCCGATCTGGCGAAGTGGATGAAGTGGACGGCGCCGACCCTCCAGTAACCGCTCGTGGCGAAGGGGCGCCTCGCAAGGGGCGCCCCGGCCGGCGCCCGCCCGGGCGGCGGTGATCGCGTGCGGAGCGTCGCTCGGGCTTCCGAAGCTCGCTCCGCGAACCGGGCAGCCCTCCGCTGCGCACACGGTTCGCGCATACCACGGCAAAACCAAGTTCACTTCGACAGCGTAGCGGCACGCTTCGCTTGCCTCGGCCGGTAACCCCTTATCGGAGCGGCTCGTGACCGGCGTCTGTGCACGTATGTCGATTTTCTTGCGGCACGCTGAATGCGTGGGACACGCTGGACGGACGATTTTGCCCCAATCCCTCCCATCCTTGTGATCCAATCGGAGATCCCGCCGCGGGCGGCGCGACCTGCGCCGTCCCCCTGCGCCCGACCGCACCTGCCCATGGCCGAGGTGCGTCTCGGGGCCGTTACCAGAATGCCATAAAGAAGGTGTCTCAGATGCGAACGCACGGTAAGAACAGGACAGCTCTGCATTGGGTGCTCGTGATGGGAGGCGCGCTGCTCGGCGTGCTCGACAGCGGCGCGACCGCGATGGCGCAAGCCGAGGGCTACTTCACGAGCTGGCAGGCGTTCGAGCCAACCAACCCCGAGATTGTCCAGAACGGGGGAGACATCGCCGCGGTGGGGTGGGCAGAGCGGGGCGACTACGACGACGTGATCATCAGCAACACCCTGGCCGGGGTCCCGACGGGGCTCGAGACCAGGGGGTGGGGCCTGGCGAAGCTGGACCCTGCGCTCGATTGGATCAGCAGCAACGGTTATGCGCTCGATTACCTGTTGATGGACATCGAGGGGGACACCCAGACGCAATACGATCTGCTCCTGGACAACGTCGACCGCGTTCGAACCGACCCGGACGCGGATATCTCAGGGGCGTACGTGGGCAACTATGGCTACTACCCTGGGATGAGCGTTGATACGTCCGGCGCGTGGCCCTGGAATGTCGGTGAGCAGTTCAAGATCGATCGAGAGAATATCTACACTACGTCAGGCATCAACGTCGCGATGCCGGTGGCGTACAACTCGAGCCAGTCGGCGTTGCATATCGCCTCCTCGATCAATGGCGTGCCTTATGTCGGCGGAACGGCGCCCACCCAGATTTCCGCGATTTTTTGGAACGGGCTCGAGACGGTGAGCGTGGCGGCGCGCCACCTTCCTGCTGGTGATCTGTTGATTCCCTATATCGCGGACTTCGTCAACAAGCCCAACTATGGTGTGCCTCAGTCGCAGGTCCTCCTGCCGACGGACAACGTCGCACAAGTCCAGCACTACCGGCTCCGCGGGGCTGACGGGTTCAGGACGTGGGAGGTCAACGTCAACCAGTCGGGGGCAACCACCTACTACTACCAGACGTATGGCAACGTCGTCACCGCGACGCTCGCGTTCACCGCCGACATGGCGGACGCGTGGCAGGCGCTGGACGGCGTGTTCGCGCGGGACGGCGAGCTGCGCACCCTCAACCTGGCGACCAACAAGAACGCCGGCATCGAGTGGTCCGGCGTTCAGAGAGGGGGCCGCGTCGATGTGCTGGTGAGCAACATGAACACCACGACGCAGCACGCCGACTGGTCTCATGTGGCGGCGCTGCCCTCCCAGTCGCCCGACGTCGCTTACCACGACCACGTGCGCCTTCAGTATGAGGCCTGCACCATGGATCGCGAGGACTACGAGCAGCACGTCTTTGGCAACGCGATGAACAACCAGGGCGCGAACAGCTGGTCGGGGGCGAACCCGGACAAGTTCGCGATCGGCTCGCCGCCGGGAAGCGGGAATGTCTCCGAGCAGAGCATCGTCTCCACGGGCGGCTACAACGGCAAGGTGGCCTGGTCCGCGTTCGATGGTCCGAGCTTCAACAGCACGGACAAGGTCGTCTACTCGGGTCTCCTCTACAATGCCATCTCGGGCGTCACGTTCGAGCCGATCAACGTGGCCGGCGGGAGCCCGACGGGCTACGCCCTCCCCGCCTACCAGGGGCCGACCGTTTCCATGGCCTGGGGGGCGCTCCGTCTTCGTTCTGGCTATGACGGCGGAGATCTCTATCAAGCCGTCAACATCCCCGCCACGATGGGTAAATGGCTGGAGGTGAAGATGGTCGTCAATCCCACTGTGGGCACCGGCCTTGGCTCACTCTACGTCCGCAATGTGACGGACGGGCAGAAGGGCTTCACGCGCGTCGTCTTCGACAACCTCAATACGACCGGCGTGACCGAGCGGGTGCTGTACGTCCCGCTCGTCCTGGGCGTGAACAGGAACCCCTCGAATTTCAATGGATTCATCGTGGCGGCCTACGGTGACAGCAACGCCGTGGATGACCTCTCGATGGGGTACTACGTGCCGCAGATGAATGACAATTTCGACCATTATCAGTCTGGCGTTGCCATGGACAGCCAGGTCGTTCCGCAGCTCGTGTGGAAGGGGCCGGCCTCCGGCGGGCCAGGGCAGCTCACGGCTGCTGCGCCGTACGGCACCGGCAATCCCTCGACGCTCGCGGTCCGTCCGACGGGCTCGAACTTGGCCCAGGCCTGGTGGGAGACCGAGCGGCCCGACCATGACGCGAGCGACCTGACGGTCTATTCCGGCCAGCTGTACGGCACCACAGGTGTTTACTTTGCTCCTGTCAACACGGCCACCAGCGCGAGCAATGGCCTTACCCCGAACAACTACGTCGGGTTCCTGGTCCAGTTCGAGCAGGGGCAGCTGCGCCTCCGGGGGTCGCGGGACAGCGGTGAGCTGTACAAGGCGACCAACTTCGCGCCGGCCTCGGGCAAGTGGTATGACATTCAGGTGCAGGTCGACCCGAACCGCGACATCGACGGCGTCGCGGGGGGTGACTTCGGCGCTGCGCGTGTCTGGGTGAAGAACCTGACGGACAACACCGCTCCGGTCCTCGTCGATTTTGACAAGATCTCCACGACCGGCGTCGTGGAGTCATTGCTGGAGGTGCCGCTGTTCCTGAACGCGACGATCCGGAACCCGTCCAGGTGGAACGGCTGGGAGATCGGCGGTATCAACTCGAGTGTTCAGGTGGATAACCTGCGTTCGGCCTTGTATCCGTACCTCGATTTTGTTGGCCGAAACCAGTATATCGCCGATTGAGGGCCGTCAGGGCGGCTCGGAGCGCCGTGGGCTCTAGGCGCTCCCGCGGGCCCCTCCTTGGCCCGGGCGCCCTCCGCTCAGCCGCTGTCCGAGGAGCTGCTTCGCGCGCTCCGCGAGCCGCAGCTCCTCCTGCCGGACCTCGCTGAAGAAGGAGGCGAGCTCTTGATCACCCTGCTTCTTCGCATCCTGGATGTACTGGGAGTGGGTCTCCGCGCCCTTGAGCGTATGGTAGAGCACGCTGACCAGGTTGTAGTCCTTGTCGGGGACCACGCTGCTCTCGCTGCGGCCCTCCTGTAGGCCGGAGCCCTGCTGCCCCTGCGCGCCCGCTCCCTGCTTCTGCTCGGTCGCCATGTCAAACCTCCTCGACTCCCCCCACCGGGGCGGGGCAATGCAAGCGGGAGACCGCGCAGCGGGAAGCCCCTGTGTCGAGGGGTTCGCGCCAGCAGCGCGGTCGCTCCACCCCGCCTGTCGCGTCCTGCTACAGCAGGCAGACGCTCGCGCAGGATCGCGCCACCCTGCGCGCGTACCCCCTCAGCGGAGAAGGCCGCGCGCGCGCTCGACGCAGCCCGCGCCAGGCCATCGCAACAGGCGCTGCTCAGCTCGCAGGAGACGCCCCCCGGGCCGCCCGACGCGCTGACCCCGGCGGCCTCACAGAAGGCTCCTCCTCTCCCGCCTTCTCATCGCAATCGCACGTCATCAGCGTTGTTCTCTCCGCTCTGGTCGGATCTTCCGGCGTGTTGGCGACTGCCGAGACTGCCCATCGTGGACACGTGGTGATCGCCCCCACGGCAGCGAGAACTCGTGCGGTTCCAGGCCGGGGCGAGCTGATACGCTGCGCCTCACGCACCAGCTCGTCCCTCTGACCCCTGGCCCCATCCGTCCATGAAATCACGGTCTCGCGGCTTTCCTCTCTCTCTTCACACTCTCGCTCCGGCGCTCGCGTGCGTCGCGCTCGCGGCCGCGGCGTGCGGCTCGGACGCCACCGGGCCGAGCGAGCCGCGGGACACCGGCGTCCATCCGCGGCTCCTCGCGCGCCCGGAGCACCGCGACCTCCTGCGCTCGCGCGTCGATCGCGAGCCCTACGCCTCGATCCTCGCCACCCTGAAGCGCCGCGCTGACCGCCCCTACGAGGAGGAGCCCGACCCCGCTTCATGGGACCACGTGACGAACGGCAACAACGCCTCGACCGCCCAGGCGAATGCCCTCCTCGCCTGGGCCTTCGAGGACCGGGCGGCGGCCGACAAGGCGCGCGAGTTCCTGCGCCGGCTCCAGACCAACTGGGACACGAACACGGTCCTCGACATGAACATCCGGATGGCGAAGGTCCTCATGGGGTACACGAACGCGTGGGACCTCCTGAGCGCCACGCCGTGGTTCCCCGCCGAGGAGTCCACCCAGGCCGAGGGCAAGATCACCGACATCACCGGTCAGTTTTTCGCCAAGTACCTCGAGCAGGATTTCTATCGAGATCTCCTGCTGCGCCCCGCGCAGAACAACCACCCGATCCGGACCGCCGACGCGATCGGTTATGTGGCGCTCGCGTTCCCCGAACACCCGGCGGCCGCGACCTGGTGGAACTGGTCGATCTCGGAGCTCGACTACCTCTGGGGGCCGGAGGGCCAGTACGTGCAGCCCGACGGCGGGGCGTCCGAAGGCCCGTATTACTCCGGCTTCGCCTGGGGGCCCACGGCGGCGTTCTTCATCGCCCTCGACAACGCGCTCGCGGGCGAAGCGTCCTTCACCCGGGACTGCCGCACGCGCTCCAACGAGGACCCGTGGGCCGGACACGGCTGCGTTGACGGTGAGCAGGGCGCGCTTTCGGTCCCGCTGCGCGGAGGGCTCTTCACGAAGGCCGTCGACTGGTCGCTCTCGCTGCGACTCCCCTGGGGCAGCCGGCCCCCGGTCGACGATGGCGTCTTCACCCCGTTCAACGGGAGCCCGCTGCTCACCTCCTTCGGCGGAGGCGGGGAGTACCTGTGGGACTGGGAGCAGAACCGCGACCCCCAGGCCATGGAGTTCGGCGCTGACCTCGTCGCCCATCACCTGCTCTACGTCGACGACGCCGTGGCCCCCGAGGCGCCGCGCGTCCTCACGCGTTTCTTCCCCGACACCGGCCACGCGGTGTTCCGCTCGGACTGGGGCGACGACGCGCGCTGGCTCCTGCTCCTCGCGGAGCACGGCTCGGCGCGCAAGGCGATCCACGATCACGTGGACGGCACGTCGTTCTCCCTCGCGGCCTACGGAGAGTACCTGTTGATCGACGCCGGCTACTACAAGCCCGATTCGCTCGACAACGCCAAGACCAGCCAGTCGCCGTCGCACAACGTGATCCTGATCGATGGCCGGTCCGCGCCGGACAAGGGGCTCTTCAACAATTTCGGCGACGCGGACGCCTTCCTCCGGAACACCCACGACGGCGACGCCGTCGACTACGCGGAGGCGCACCAGGACTACCAGGACACGCACGTCGAGCGATCTGTGGCCTTCATCGACGGCCGCTACTTCGTGGTCGGCGACCGCCTCTCGACGTCGCACCCGGCGGCCCGCACGCACGCGTGGCGGCTGCACGGCTACGCCGGGCTCACCTCCGGCGGCACCTTCGAGCTGCTCCCCGACGGCGGCCGATGGGAGCGGGCGCGGGCGGGCGTCGAGGCGCGCGTGCAGTCGACGTCGCCGGGGCTCGCGGTCGTGGAGCCGCCGTACACGCCGCTCACGGTGCCCCACGTCCACGAGTTCGAGGAGGACCGCGAGGCCGCCGACCACGCCGTCATCGACGCCACGGTGGAGTCCGAGGCGCCGGGGTTCCTGGCGGTGCTCCTGCCCTACAAGGTCGGCGTGGACGCGGGCCCCGACGCGCCGCTCCAGGCGGCGCCGATCGCGGCGGAGCCCGGCGTCGTCGCGTGGCAGATCGAGAGCGACGGCGGGACCGACGTGGCGGTGCTGCGGAGCAAGGGAGCCCCGGAGGCGCTGGCGCTGCCTGGGGGGCAGGTCCTCGAGACCGATGCGGAGCTCGTCGTGCTGAGGATCGAGGGCGAGCGGCCGTTCGCGCTGATGGCGCGGGGTACGAGGGTGCTCCTCGACGGGAACCCCCGGGTCACCTCGCCCGACGCCACCGGCCTTGCCGTGGAGGAGTGAGATGCCGCCGAGACCCCGCCCTCCCATGTCGCGCACGTCGCGCTTCCGCGCGGTGCTCGTCGCTGCCGCCGCGTGCGTTGCCGCGGCCAGCGGGTGCTCGGGGGAGCCGGGCGCCGGGCAGCCGGCCAGCTCCGGCGCGGAGTGCACACCGACGTCACCGTCGGCGGAGGACGCGTTCGCTCGCGAGCGCGCGCCCGACTCCGAGAGCATCGCGCTGGCGCGCGCCATCGCCGACCGCTGGATCGCCGAGCACCCGGCGGAGTCGCTCTCGTGGGACTGGGGCGAGGGCACGGTCATGCTCTCGCTGGTCGAGCTGTACCGCGTCACGCAGCACTCCCCGTACCGGGACTACTACCGGCGCTACATCGATCGCCACATCGAGTACGGCTACGAGATCACGACCAGCGACCGCTGCCCGCCGGCCACCGCCGCGCTCGCGCTCCACGAGGAAACGTGCGCGGCTCCCTACGCGAAGGTCGTCGACGACGTGCTCCGCTACCTCTACGAGGAAGCCCGCCGGACGGAGCAGGGCGGCATCAACCACCTCGGCGTGTCGCCGCTGTTCGAGCCCACCCTCTGGGTCGACTCGCTGTTCATGTTCGGCAACGTGCTCATCCGCGCCGGCGAGCGCTCGGGCGAGGCGCGTCCGCTCGACGAATTCTCGAATCAATTCCAGATCTTCACGTCGCTCCTCCAGGACGAGCCCGGGCTCTTCCGGCACGCCTACAACTGGGCGGCGCCGCAGGATCCGGACGTGTACTGGGCGCGCGGCAACGGCTGGGTCACGGCGGCCGGCTACGAGTACCTGCGCGTGCGCGCGGCGCGCGGGGAACGCGACGACGCCGTGGCCGGGGCGCTCGAGCGGCAGGTCGCGGCGGTCCTGGGCGCGCAGGACCAGGACAGCGGCCTGTGGTGGACGATCATGAACCGCCCGGGCGAGATCTACCTGGAGACGAGCGCGACGGCCCTCTTCGCCGTCGGGCTGGCGCGCGGGTTGCGCCACGGCTTCCTCGACGCCTCGGTGCGCCCCGCCATCGACCGCGCCATGGCGGGGGTGCGCTCGCGCATCGAGGAGGACGGGGCCGGGCGGCCGGTGGTGACCGGAACCTCGGGGCCCACGACGGTGGGAAAGCTCGAGGATTACGCGGCGGTCGAGCTCCGCGACGACCTCTCGTACGGCGTCGGGGCCGTGGTCCTGGCGCTCGTCGAAACGTCCGGGCTGTAGCGCCTCCTGCGCCACGCTCGCCGTGGCCTCGGCGCGCGAGCGCCGCGCTCCTGCGCTGCGGTTGCCTTGCTGCTGCGCTTCGCCTACGCCTCAGCGCGTCCGCCGGCCTTCGCAGCAGGATGGCCGGAGCGACGAGAGCGGCGCACCCTGGTGCGTCACGCGCGGGTCTGGCGAGCCGGGCTCGCGCGGGCCGTGGCCGTCCCGCGGACGGCGCGCAGGCCACCGCCGAGGACCCTCATGTCTGCACTCGTGAAGCTCGACGCGATCACCAAGGTCTACTGGATGGGCGAGGTGGAGGTGCAGGCGCTCCGCGGCGTCTCCCTGGAGCTCTCGCGGGGCGAGATGGTCGCCATCATGGGCGCCTCGGGGTCGGGCAAATCGACGACCCTGAACGTCATCGGCACGCTCGACCGCCCCACCGGCGGCCGTTACCTCCTCGACGACGAGCCGGTCGAGGACCTCGACGAGGTCGAGCTGGCCCAGCTCCGCAACCGCAAGATCGGGTTCGTCTTCCAGTCGTTCAACCTCCTGCCGCGCGACACCGCCCTCGCGAACGTCGAGCTGCCGATGGTCTACGCCGGCGTCCGGCCGGCCGACCGGCGGGCGCGGGCCGCGCGGGCGCTCGCGCGCGTCGGCCTCGAGGACCGGGCGCACCACCTGCCGAACCAGCTGTCCGGCGGCCAGCAGCAGCGCGTGGCGATCGCCCGCGCCATCGTCAACGAGCCGCCGCTCCTCCTCGCGGACGAGCCGACCGGCGCGCTCGACTCCGCCACCACCGGGCAGGTCATGGAGCTCTTCTGTGCGCTGCATGCGCAGGGGATGACGGTCGTCGTCGTGACCCACGACCGCTCGATCGCCGACTACGCCACGCGCGTGGTCACCTTCAGGGACGGCGCCATCGTCGAGGACACCGGCCCTCGCGGCCGGCGCGTGGACGTCTCGTCGTCGGTTCCTGGACCAGCGCCATCGGTTCCTGGACCGTCGTCGTCGCCTCCTGGAGGCCTCTCGTGAGCGCCCGGCGTCGGCGGCGCCTCTGGCCGTGGCTCGTCGGGGCGCTGGCGCTCGCCGGGGGCGGCGCCGTCGTCCTCGCGAAGGCCGGCGGCGGCCCCGCGCCCATCGACCCAGCGCTCGTCGTGACCGCGAAGCGCGGCGACCTCGCCGTCGAGATCCTCGAGACCGGGCGCATCGAGGCGCGCGAGCAGGTCGAGCTCAAGTCCAAGGTCGCGGGCCAGGTCGCCGAGGTGCTCGCGGACGAGGGCGCCCGGGTCCAGAAGGACCAGCTGCTGCTCGTGCTCGACCCGACCGACTACGAGCGCGAGGTCGCCCGCGCCGAGGCCGAGCTCGCCCGGGCCAGGGCCGCCGCGGGCTTCGCCAAGCGCGTCGTCGCGCAGCGAACCGCCGGCGTCGAGGCCAGCGTCGTCCCTGCGCAGGAGCTCGACACGGCCAAGCACGACCTCACCGAGAAGACCGTCGCCATCCGCCTCGCCGAGGTCGCGCTCAGCGCCGCCAGGGACCAGCTCCGGTACACGAAGATCTCCTCGCCCCTCGACGGCACCGTGATCCAGCGCAACATCGAGCCCGGCGAGGTCGTCACGCCGGGGGTGCAGTCGACCTTCAACGGCAAGGCGCTGCTCACCGTGGCCGATCTCTCGACGCTCGTGGTGAAGGTCGACCTCAACCAGATCGACGTGGCCAAGGTCGCGCTCGGCCAGACGGCGACCCTGACGCTCGACGCCCTGCCCGGCAAGACGTACGGGGCCAGGGTCACCAAGATCGCGCCCGCCTCGGTGAAGCTCGAGGGCCGCGAGGTCGACGTCTTCCCGGTCGAGGCCGAGCTCACCCAGATCGACGGCCTCATCAAGCCCGGCATGACCGCCGACGTGCGCATCCGGCTCGACAGCAGGCCGGGCGTGGTCTCGCTGCCCATCGAGGCCGTCTCCGACGAGGGCGGCAAGCAGCTCGTCACGCGCGTCGTCGACGGCCCCGACGGCAAGCAGACGACCGAGAAGGTCGAGGTCGCGCTCGGCGCGCGCAACGATCGCGACGTCGAGATCGTGAACGGCGTCCCGGAGGGGGCCCGCGTGCTCATCAACCCGCCCTCGGCGGCCGCGAACGAGACGAAGATGTGAGGTGGTCCGCCTACCTCGCGATCGCCGCGAAGGCCCTCTCGGCGCACAAGCTGCGGTCGCTCCTGACCGTCCTCAGCATCACGCTAGGCGCCTTCGCCATCGTGCTCATGACCTCGCTCGCGGAGGGCGGCCTGCTCACGCTGGGCCGCGGCATCGAGCAGCTCGGCGGGGCGCGGCTCATCCTCGTCGTCCCGAAGGCGCCGGAGCGCGCCGAGCGGAAGAAGACAATGTACGTCACCGGCTTCACCCGCCGGGATCGCGATCGGCTCGCGCGCGGCGTCCCCCACGTCGCCGAGCACACGATGTACGCCATGCTCGGCTCGCGCGACGTCACCTCCGACGAGGGCAAGGAGGATCGCACCGACTTCGTCGCGGCCGATAGCGGCTTCCTCGACGCCTTCCGGATGCCCGTCGCGCGCGGCCGAACGTTCTCCGACGAGGAGGACCGCCGCCGGGCCCGGGTCTGCGTCGCCGGCCCGAAGCTCGCGGCGCGGCTCTGGCGCGGCGACCCGATCGGCCGGTGGGTGACGGTCGGGGCCCTGCGCTGCCGGATCATCGGCGTGCTGGCCGACGCCGATCGGATGGGCGTCAACTTCGGCTTCAGCTGGGTCGACCTGCTCGTCGCCCCGCTCGACACCGCGGCGGACGTCGAGAAGGCGGTGAGCACCTCGGCGCTGCTCGTCATCAAGACCGATGACGTCCGCAACAACGACCCGGTGAAGCGCATCATCAACGCGCTCCTCGTCGACCGCCACCACGGCGTCGACGACTTCACCCTCCTCGATTTCAGCAGCATCATGCAGAAATTCGAGGCCATGTTCGCCACGATGAAGGCGATCGTCGGCCTCATCGCGGGCGTCGCGCTGCTCATCGGCGGCGTGGGCGTGATGAACATGATGCTCGTGAGCGTGTCCGAGCGCGTGCGCGAGATCGGCATCCGCAAGGCGCTCGGGGCGTCGCCGCGCGACATCAGCGCGCAGTTCCTGGCCGAGGCGGCGCTGCTCTCGGGCTTCGGCGGCCTGCTCGGGGTCGTCGGCGGCGCCGCCGCGGCCGAGCTCGCCTCGTCGATCATCCGCCGCTTCACGCCGAGCTGGATCGGCGCGGTCTCCACGCCAGCCGTGGTCGCGGCGCTGCTCGTCTCCTCCGGCGTGGGCGTGGTCTTCGGGTGGCTGCCGGCCCAGCGCGCGGGCCGGCTCGACCCCGTGGCGGCGATGCGGCGATGAGGCTCGACGATCTCCTCCACTCGGCGCGCGCTGTGGTCGCCGACCGGACCCGCGCCGCGCTCACGCTGCTCGGCATCATCATCGGCACCGGCTCGATCGTGCTGCTCGCCTCGCTCCTCGCGGGCGGCGAGGAGGCGCTCCTCCGGGCGAGCCAGCAGGCCGTGGAGGCCGACCTCATCCAGGTCCACCCCGCGGAGGTGAGCGTCAACGACCGGCGCCGCACCCGGCGCGATCTCTCGCGGGACGACGCCCGCGCGCTCGCCGCCTCGCGCGCCCTCGGCGGCGCCTCGGCCCTGAGCGAGTCGGTGCGCCCGACCGAGGCCCGTTCTGGCGCCAAGAAGAAGCGGATCTCCCTCGTCAGCGCCGTGCCGGCGGCGCCGGCCCTCTACGACCTGGAGCTCGCGGCGGGCCGGTTCCTCGTCGAGGCGGATCTCGCGGCGCGGCGGCGCGTGTGCGTCGTCGGCCACGAGGTCTGGGCCGAGCTCTTCGGCGGCCCTCCGGCGCGGGCCGAGCAGGCCGAGCCCCTCCACATGACGGCCGACGGCCACGTGTGGACGGTCGTCGGCGTGCTCCAGGACCGGCCGATCATCGGCTCCACGGACGACACGAACATCTGGAACCGCAAGGTCCTCGTCCCGGAGACCACCTACGATTCGCTCTACGCGCCGTCGCACAGGACCGACCGCCTGTACGTCCGGCAGGATCCGCTCGTCACGGTCCGGACGCCGCTCGCCGCGCTCCGCGGCGTCATCGACGCGACGCTCAAGCGCCGCCATCACGGGGTGAAGAACTTCAGGATCGAGGACGAGGAGAGCCACGGCCAGGAGCGGCTCGTCCTCGACATCATCAAGATGCTGCTGCTCAGCACCGGCGTGGTCGCGCTGATCGTGGGGGGCATCAACATCATGAACATCATGCTGGTGACCGTGACCGAGCGGACGCGGGAGATCGGCATCCGCCGCGCCGTTGGGGCCTCGCCGCGCGCGATCCTGCTGCAGTTCCTGTGCGAGGCGGCGGCCGTCTCGCTGCTCGGCGGCGTGCTCGGCGTGCTCTCAGGGCTGGCCCTCTCCTGGCTCGCCAGCGCGCTGCTCGCGCAGATGGTCGGCCGCTGGGCGTTCCAGGTCGAGCCCTGGTCGCTCTTCCTCGGCCTCGGCCTCTCGGTCACGATCGGCGTGGTCTTCGGCTTCTACCCGGCCTGGCGCGCCGCGCGGCTCGACCCGATCGAGGCCCTCCGCTCGGAGTAGCAGCTCCTCACGTCCTCACGTCGTCGCGGCGGCCTCGGTCGTTCCGCCGCCGTCCGCGCTCTCCTCGGGATCTCGCTTCGCGTGCGGGAAGCGGTCCATGCGGCTGAGCACGGGGAAGCCGAGGGCCCACAGCACGGCGACCACGAGGGTGGCGCTTCCGCCGAGGAGGATGGCGCGGAGCAGGCCGAACCAGCTGGCGGTGAGGCCGGACTCGAACTCGCCGAGCTCGTTGGAGGCGCCGATGAACACCGCGTTCACCGCGCTCACCCGCCCTCGGATGGAGTCCGGCGTCTCGAACTGCACGAGGAT
This sequence comes from Sorangium sp. So ce726, assembly GCF_051521405.1. Classification (NCBI taxonomy): domain Bacteria; kingdom Pseudomonadati; phylum Myxococcota; order Polyangiales; family Polyangiaceae; genus Sorangium; species Sorangium sp. So ce726. Next base: position 1,473,057 of record NZ_CP150349.1, read on the forward strand.
GTGGCGGATATAGACGCTCACCATGTCGCCTGCGCCGACGAGGAACAGGGCGATGAGCGCGACGGTGAAGCTCTGGGTCTGCCCGAGGCCGATGGTGGCGAGCCCGAACACGGCGACGCCGCCGAACATCCAGCGGCCCACCTGGCGCGTGATCGGCCGGAAGGCGAGCACGCCGGCGGTGATCGCGGCGCCCGCGGCCGGCGCCGTGCGGAGCAGGCCGAGGCCGGTCGGGCCGGCGTGGAGCACGTCGCGCGCATACGCGGGCAGGAGCGCGACCGCGCCGCCGAACAGCACCGCGAACAGGTCGAGCGAGATCGCGCCGAGCACCGCCGGCTTCGACCAGACGAAGCGCAGCCCCTCGAGCACCGCGCTCCACGACGTCGGCTCGGCGCGCCTCGCCTGCTGGGCCGCGCGCACCAGGCTCATGAGCACGAGAGAGACGAGGAGCAGCGCCGCGACGATCGAATACACGATCTTCGACCCGGCGAGGTAGAGGAGCCCGCCGAGCGTCGGCCCGACGATGACGGCGACATGGAAGCTCGATGAGCTGAGCGCGACCGCCTTGCTGAAGCTGTCCTGCGGCACCAGGTTCATCAGGATCGCCTGCTGCGCCGGCATCATGAAGGCGCGCGCGCTGCCGAACAGCACGAGCACCGCGAACACGGGCCACACAACGGTCAGGCCCGACACCGTGAACGCGAGCAGCAAGAGGGAGCAGAGCAGCTCCACGGCGAGGCCGACCGTGATGATGCGGCGCCTGTCGAACCGATCCGCCGCCTGGCCGGCGAAGAGGATCAGCGCGAAGAAGGGCGCGAACTGGGCGAGGCCGATGAGGCCCAGATCGAAGACATCGCCGGTCAGCGCGTAGACCTGCCAGCCGATCGCGACGCTCTGCATCTGCACCGCGACCGCGGAGAGCAGCCTCGCCGCGAGGTAGAACGCGAAGCTCCGGTGGCGCAGCACGCCGAGCCCGGTGAGGTTGTTGGAAGACATCTCGGCGCCTGCGGCGGCCCTGGAGGGGTGATGTGGACTCTCGCTCATACAGGATGAGCACTAGGGCATGTCGCGACCGAGTCCAGGAGTCGCGCCGCCGTTATCAGCACACGCGGCGTGTGCGATGGGCGATTCGCAATTCGCCATGAACCGCAACATCCGTACCAAGATCCCCGTGCTCGCGGTGGTGGTCTGGGCGGCGCGCCTCGGGCGCGATCAGGCCGCGAGCGCGCCGAGGGGGCGCCGTTGCTGCTGCTCCAGCAGCAGCCGGTGGTGCTCGGCTGCGTCGCCACGAGCAATGCCCGTGGCGAGCGCGTCAGCCCTGCGCGAGCCGGGTGAGCGCCTCGCCGGTGAGGCGGTGGACGGTCCACTCGTCCATCGGCTTCGCGCCGAGCCTCCGGTAAAAGCCGAGCGCCGGCTCGTTCCAGTCGAGCACGGACCACTCGAAGCGCCCGCAGCCGCGCTCCACCGCGAGCTTGGCGAGGTGCACGAGCAGGGCCTTGCCGTGGCCTCCTCCGCGGTGCTCCGGGAGCACGAAGAGGTCTTCGAGGTAGATCCCGGGCTTGCCGAGGAAGGTGGAGAAGCTCTGAAAGAAGAGGGCGAATCCCACCGGGATCCCCTCCGCTTCGGCCAGGACGACCTCGGCCGCCGGCCTCGGGCCGAAGAGGTGCGCTTCGAGCTCTCTCTCCTCGAAGGTGACCTCGTGCGCGAGCCGCTCGTACTCGGCGAGCATCCGGATGAGGCGGGCGATGGTGGGGATGTCGGCGGCGGTGGCGGGGCGGATCATGGCGTCTCTCCGGCGGGTCATACCGCATCGTCGCGCCGCGGTGGAGGGAGTAGGCTCCCCGCCTGCATGACCATGACGACGCCGCCCTCCGCCGCCGGCCCGCGCTGGCTGTACCTGCACGGCTTCGCCTCGGGCCCGAGCTCGACCAAGGGGGTCCGGATCGCCGCGCACTTCGAGGGGCGCGGGGTCGCCGTCGAGCGGCTCAACCTGCGGGTGCCCTCGTTCGAGCGCCTGCGCCTCAGCGCGATGATCGGCGCCGTGAAGCAGGCGATCGGCGGCGATCGCGACCGGGCGGTGGTGATGGGCTCGAGCCTCGGCGGCCTCACCGCGTGCCGCGTCGCCGAGGAGGACGCGCGGGTGTGCGCGCTGATGCTGCTCGCGCCCGCGTTCCGGATCATGGAGCGATGGCGGCTGCGGCTGGGCGAGGAGGGCTTTCGGGCGTGGCAGGAGCAGGGGTGGCTGGAGGTCGACGACTACGCGGAGAAGAAGCGAGCCCGGGTGGATTTCGGCTTCGCCGCCGACGCGGCCGAGGTGGATGAGCGCTCGGGGGGCTGGCCGGACGTGCGTGTGCCCACGCTGATCATCCATGGCCGGAGCGACGAGGTGGTGGACATCGAGCTCTCGCGGACGTTCGCCGCAGGGAAGCGGCATGTCCGGCTCATCGAGGTGGACGACGGCCACGAGCTCGTCGCCTCGATCCCGCGCATCCTCAGCGAGGCAGACGAGTTCCTGCGCCATTTCCTCGCCGGCTGACGAACACCCGTTGCCGCCTGGACCGAGGACGCTGAGCGTCTGTTCAGCGCGGTCAACTGGATACGCCGGTTGGCCGTCCCCTCAACAGCCGACTGGCATTCTATGCGAGAAGGGCACAGCTATCAAGAGCGAAGCGCGCCGCTTACAGATCGTGGGCGACCGGCCGCGGATCGGCCGCGGTCGAGCGATCGGAGGAGCGAATGGCGACAGCGACGGCCACCGGGCGCACCGCGCCCGTCAACGACATCGAGATGTACTACGAGCTCCGCGGCGAAGGGCCGCCGCTCGTGCTGCTCCACGGCTTCACCGGAGCAGGCGGGGACTGGGCTCACGTGTTCGACCTCGCGGAGCTCGGGTGTGGACACACGGTCATCGTCCCCGATCTGCGCGGCCACGGCCGCTCGACCAACCCGGCTGGCTCGCTGACCATCCGTCAGTGTGCCTCCGACGTGTTCGCCCTCCTCGACCACCTGGGGGTGAAGGCGTTCCGGGCCATCGGCCTCAGCTTCGGCGCCAAGTGCCTCCTGCACCTCGCCACGCAGCAGCCGGATCGCCTCGAGTCGATGGTCCTCGTGTCCGCGACACCGTACTTCCCCGAGCAGGCCCGGGCGATCATGCGCCTCGTCTCCGACGAGGGCCGAACGGAGGAAGAATGGCGGGACATGAGGAGCCGCCACGCGCTCGGCGACGCGCAGATCCGAGCGCTGTGGAATCAGCCGCGCCGCTTCGCCGCCAGCCACGACGACATGAACTTCACGCCCCCCCACCTGTCGACCATCACGGCGCGCACGATGATCGTGAGCGGCGACCGCGATCCTCTCTACCCGGCCGAGATCGCCCTGGAGCTGTACCGCGCCATCCCGCGCTCCTGTCTGTGGATCCTGCCGAACGGCGGACACGGCCCCATCTTCGGCGAGTGGAAGGAGCCGTTCGCCCGCGCGGCGCTGGCGTTCCTGCGCGGCGAGCAGCGGTGATCCGGGCTTAGAGCGGCGGTCACCCGCACAGGAGACGGGTCCAGATCGGCGTTTTCGGCGCGCAAGCGCACTCCAGTGCGCTGAGCACCGAAAACGTCGAGATGGGCCCGTCTCCGAAGCGGGTGACCGTCGCTCGGCGTCACTGCGCGCCCTCGGCGCGCTCCTCCACCGGCGCTTGCGCGCCGAGCTTCGGCAGCCGGACGCTCAGCGTCTTCATCTCTCCCGGCTCCACGTTGACCATCAGCGTCTTGGACGCATGCCCAGGGGCGGACAGCACGAAGCGGTGTCCCTCACCCACCGTGAGCCCCTCGATCCTCGTGCGATTGCCCTTCCAGAGCTTCCCGTCGACGAAGACGCTGGCCGGCGGATCGACCCAGAGCACCACCGTCGCCGTGAGCCTGTCCAGCTCGGCCACGACCTCTTTGAAGCGCACCTCATCGCTCAGCTTCACGGCCGTGCGGTACGGCTTGTATCCGTCTCTGGTGAGCTTGATGTGGAGCTCACGCCCGAGCGGAAGCTCGTGGAGCTTGGCCGGCGTGGCGACGGGGTGACGCTCGCCGTTCACCCAGAGGGTGCAGCCCTCGGGCTTGCTCGTGATCTCCAGCGAGCCCTTCGCCTCGATCGGCGCGGGCGGCTCCTGACGGCTCGCCTGGGCGTCGTGGACCATCGTCATGAACTGGGCGTGCCGCTCCGAGAGCTGGCCCTGCATGTAGAGGAACCCAGGCACGAGCGCGAGCGCGCTGGCGGCTGGGATGAACGCCGCAACACCTCCCTTGCCCGCGAGCGGCGGCGGGCTGCTCAAGGTCGCCGGGCTCGTGCTCGTCGGGACGCCGCTCTGTGAGACGGTCGCGCCGCCGCTCATCTCCAGCGACCAGCGCTGCTGCTGCGCCGCGATCACGTCGATGAGCTGCCTGACGCCGAGGAGCGCCTCCTTGTGGCGAGCGAGCTTGTCCCGGAAGAGCGACTCCATCCATGCCGTGAGGCCCATCGGCGAGGCGGGGATGCGCTCGTCGCGGATGAACTCCTCGATCGCGGCGTGCATCTCGCGGGCAGACTGGTAGCGATCCTCCCGCCGCTTCTCGAGCGCGCGCAGGACGATCTTCTCCAGCCCCTTCGGGTAGCCGGGCTTGATCGCGCTCGGGAGGGGATACTCCGAGCCGTGGATCTGGAGGAGCGTCCGCATCTGGGTACCGCCCTTGAACAGCCGTTTGCCCGTCGTCATCTCGAACAGGACCACGCCGGCGGCGAAGATGTCCGCGCGATGGTCGATGCGATCTCCCGCCACGTGCTCCGGGGACATGTAGGCGAACTTGCCCATCAGCACGTTCTCTTTCTGCTCTTCGACGTCGCCGAGCTCGCTCCGCGCGATGCCAAAGTCGACGATCTTCACGTCGCCCGTGTAGCTCACGACCACATTGCGCGGCGAGATGTCCCTGTGGACGATGCCGAGCGGCGTACCGTCGAGGCCGCGTTTGTCGTGGATGTACGCGAGCCCCGCGCAGACGCCGAGGATGATGCTGAGCGCATGCTCGAGCGGGATCCCTCCCGGGTCGCGCTCCGCCGCCTCGCGCACGATCGAGCCGACGTCCTCGCCGTGAATGTGCTCCATCGCGATGAAATACGTCCTGTCCACCTGCCCGGCGTCGAACGTCTGGACGACGTTGGGATGCGAGAGCGTCGCCGCGATGCGCGCCTCGTGGAGCAGCATGTCGATCAACGACGGATCCTGGTGCATCGAGGGCAGGATGCGCTTGATCACCACGAGCTTCTCGAAGCCGAAGGACGAGCGATGCAGCGCGAGGAAGATCTCCGCCATGCCCCCCGCCGAGAGCTTCGACAGGAGCGTGTATTTGCCGAACTGTTTCGGCAAGAGCTCAGGTGCGTTTCCGGCCGTGCTCGGCGGCGCGCCGCCCGCGGTCAACGCGGTACGCTCTTGCATGAGACATTCTCCTGGTTCCAATGGACGCTCCTGTAAGGCCAGCGCAAAGGGGCCTCGCGAGGAGCGCTCTCAGGCGAGTCTTACCATGGAGCGGTCATGAGATGTCAGCTTTTTTGAGCGCGTCCGCACTGAAATGGAGGAGCGCGGGGCAGCGCGCGCAAAGCCATCTGCGGAAACATGAGCGATACACATTCGTTCCGATGCTCGGGTAATGTCTCCCTCCTCGCCCATGGAGAGAGAACAATGGCGCATGTTTCCTCTGAGCTCCTGGCACCGACCCGCCGGTTGACGCGCCTGTACGTCAGCGCGCTCGGCGCCGTCGCGCTCCTGTCGGTCGTGGCGCAGCTCCTCGTGCAGCACGCGTTGAACCAGCAGACGAGCGACGCGCACGTCGTCAACGTGGCCGGGCGCCAGCGAATGCTCAGCCAGCGGCTCAGCAAGGCCGCGCTCACGTTCCAGGTGACGACCGACCCCGCCGAGCGCAAGGGCCGCGCCGACGAGCTGGCGCAGGCGATGGCGCTCTGGGAGCGGTCGCATCGCGCGCTCCAGCACGGCGATCCAGGGATGGGATTGCCGGGGAAGAACACGCCGGAGGTGACCCGCATGTTCCAGACGATCGAGCCGCTGCACCAGAGCATGCTCCGAGACGGGAAGGATCTCCTCGCCGCGGTCGGCGCCGGCGGCGAAAAGCCGGTGGAGGCGGCCGCCATCCAGCCGATCGTCGCCGCGATCCTCGCCGCGGAGCCGGCCTTCCTGAGCGGGATGGACCGGGTCGTCTCTCAGTATGCTCAGGAGGCGACCGCGCGGATCGAGCGGCTCCGGCTCGTCGAGCTGATCCTGCTGTGTGTGACCCTGGGGGTCCTCTTTCTCGAAGGGCTCTATATCTTTCGCCCGGCGGTGCGCGAGATCCGAAAGACGATCAGCCACCTCATCCAGGCCAGGGGGCACCTTGACAACACGGTTCAGGCGCTCCGGGCGATCGCTGGCATCGGACACCCGTGATGCACATCGGCGCTCCGTGACCGCCTGTCCGACCTGCACCGCCGCCGAGCGGCGTTCAGAGCGTGAAGGTGGCGGTCACAACCAACCGCAGCCGCCGTCGAAGTCGAGGGGGGGCGTGGGCTCCGTGGACGACTGCGATTCACGACAGGCATTCTCGATGTTCTGTCGCAACATCAACATCAGGTTGTTGTCGTCCTGGATGTCCGTGTCCGAGTACTCCCCGAGCCACCCCCCGACCGACGGCTTCATCATCTCGATGACCCCGAGCGAGCGCCGGCAGTCGCCCGCCTGGTAGAAGTCGAGCGCGCCGCGCAGCGCCAGGTACATGTTCAGCATCATGTACGGCTTGCCCGAGCCGCCGTCGGAGATGTTCCACCACATCGAGTCGGGGTTTTGCCCGGGAGGCAGCGCGTTGAGCAGCGTGGTGTCGACGTTCTGCGCGGCTCCGTCCTTCGCCGAGGTCCAGCCTGCCGTCACCTGGAAGGCCGCCTTGTCCGGCCCGATGTCGTCGGCGAGGGACGCGTCGGCAAGGAGCTCCACGAACAGCCCACCACCGCCGCCGCGGCGGCTGCCGCCCACGTCGGTCGCGCCGTCGCGCTGGCCGATGAATAGCGCCGGCATCTCCAGGGCCGCCCCCGCGGCGCTGGCGGTCGCCCGCTTCGTCCCGTAGATGCGCCCCACCTTGTAGCCGGCGGACGGGGTCACCTCCAGGCTGAAGTCCGTCGCCAGCGGGAACAGCGTGGTCTTCCCCTCCTCCGAGAGCAAACCACCGAGGTCGCCCGGGCTCAGCGCGTAGGCGTACGTGCCCGCGCCCATCGAGCCCAGCGCCGACGGGATCCTCACCAGGAAGCTCTCGCCCACGCCGATCACGCCGAACGCCGTGCCCTTCTCCACCTGCGCCTCGCCCAGACCGAGGATGCGGTCGGGGTCCGTGATACCGCTTGTCGCGTGCCCGCTCGTGAGCAGGAGCACGCGGTGCGCGCCCTCGAAGCCCGCCGCGTCGCCCTCGTCGAACGCCTTCTCGGCGGCGGCGATCCCCTCGTAGAGGCTTACGAGCTCGCCGGCGCCGTCGCCGAGGCGCTCGTCGGCGATGAGGCTCGCGAGCTCCGCCGACTCCGGCGCTGCGAGGAAGGCGCGGCGGTCGACCCTCTCGCCATAGCGGATGACGCTGACGCGGTCCTCGGGACGGAGGCTTTCGAGCAGCCCTCCCATCCCCGCGTCCAGCGCGCTCTCATCGATCTCGGCGAAGCGGCTGTTCTCGACGGCGATCGCCAGGTGAACCGGCGGCCTGTCCAGCCTCGAAGGGTCGACCGCGGTGTTCATCGCGACGAAGGCCATTGTCCAGTTACCCCCGTTGAAGCGCGGCGCCACCGCGAGGAGCGGGTGAATGCAAACGTCCTTGCCGCAGTCGGCATCGGGCAGGTCGATCGCGTGCTCGGCGAAGAACCCGACCGGATCCAGCGTGTCGAGCGCAGGCACCTTCCCCGCCTTCACGATCGCGCGGAACTGGGAAATGTCCTGCGCCCCGCCCTGGGCCACGTTGACCGAGCCTGCGGGGACGCCGCTGCCCTCGCCGACGTTGTCGGTGCCGCAACCGACGGCGGCGGCGCAGAGACCGAGTGAGACCAGCTTCATCTTCGACGACATATGGCTTCTCCTCATTCGTAAGCGATCAACAGGTCCGCGGAAGCGTTGGGCGTCTGGTACCCCGCGTCGCACTCGTCACGCCCGGCGAGCACGCGCTCGGCGCGGCCCACCCGCACGCGGAAATCCGGCCCTTCGAGGGCGTCTCCAGGGCCCAGGAGGGTCTTCGCGCCGCCGCTCTGCACCGCCACCACGGCGTCGGTGACGTAGGCGCCGCAGCCCAGCCGGTCGCCCTCGCACTCGGTCGCCTCGATCAAGGCAGCGAGGCCCGCGAGCTGGAGCTCGACAACGTTGGGATAGACCTCGAGCCGCTTCGCCGAGTCGATGGCCGAGATCTCGAGGTGGTCGCCCATGTCGAACCATTGCACCGTTTCGCCCGCCGAGAACGGGAAGTCTTCGATCGGAATGCACAGGTAGTGAGTCAGAGCGGTGAAGCTCGGGTCCGGCTCGCCGCTGCCCTCGCCGCCGGTGCCCATTCCACCATCACCACCGGCGCCGCCGGCACCCGCGCCGCCAGCGCCACCGACGTCGGCTCCGCCAGCACCGGCGCCGCCAGCGCCACTGCCGCCGGCTCCGCCAGCACCCGCGCCGTCAGCGCCTCCAACGTCAGCGCCGCCAGCACCGGCGCCGCCAGCGCCCACGCCGCCTGCGCCGCCCGAGTCATCGCCGGGGCCGAGCCGCGGGTAGTTCATGGTCAATTCGATGCAGCCGTCCGACAGTGCATCGATGTTCGCGATCTCGCCGACCAACTGCTTCGGCCAGGGGCCAGCCCACTGGAAGGACGATTGAGTCGTGCCAGCGCACACCGAGGGTGCGACGTTCGTCTGCAGCGCGCCCGTCTTCACCTGTCCGGGCGCCACCATCGCGAGCGGCTTCAGCGCGACGCGCCCCGCCACCGTCTCCGGGTCCTTCCAGAAATCGCTGTTGCCGTTCACGTTCTGCGGAATCGTGACGGTTTGCAGATCGGACCACCATGCCATCACAGGCCGCATGCCATCCGTCTCGAGCAGCACCACCTCGCAAGTCCCTTCCGAGGTCGGCGCCGCCTCCTCGAAGTTGCCTGCGGCGAGGTGGGCCTCGGTCCGGTTGAGCGGGAGCGTGTCCTGCGGGTCCAGCCGATACGTGATCCCGAGGTTGAACGCGCTCGGCCCGAACATGCGTGTCGGGTCGCCGGAGGTGACGGCAGAGCAATCGAGCGACGCGTCCACCCAGCGCACGCGAACGTCCACGATCCCGGGCGTGGCATTGATGAGATAGGCGTCTGTGGAATAGCCTGCGGGGGCGGGGGTGCCGGTCGCGACGCAGGCGACGGCGGACGCCCCGAGGATCGCGCGCTCGAGCACCCAGGCTGTGCGTGAGCCTTCCTCGGCGCTCCGGGCCGAGAGCTCCCGGCTGGAAGCCGCGCGCGCCGAGAGGCGCCATGCCGGGACGAGGACCACGAGCGCGGCCAGGTCCGTCGGATCTTGCCAGATACGCCACGCGATCCCCGCGAGCCCCACGAGCCCCACGAGGAGCTGCGCGGCAGCGGCCGAGAGCTTGATCGCCGCGAACGGCGCGACCACCGCCGCGAACGCCAGCGCTCGCCCGCGCGAGGTGCGCGCGTCCACGAGCGCCGCTGCGAGGACGGGGGCGACCACGAGGCCGGCGAGGTCGCTGAGCTTGCCGGTGAGGGCGCCTGGCAAGAGCCCGGCGCCTTTCAGGAGGTGGTCGTTGACCACCAGGAGCGCCAGGGCGCCAAGGAAGAGGGGGTGGCGGAGGACCGCGAATCGAGGCGCCACAGATTGTCGTGACCGCGACACCAACGTCAGAGTATCCGCGAGGCCGCCGGCGTTTCGCCGTGATGAGTTCTGCATCGCCGCGAGCCGATAGCAGCGCGCGTGCCACTCGCCGCAGGCGCCGGAGCGGCCCGTCATCGCGTCGCGGCCCGCCCCTGCCGGCGTGCTACAGCACCCCCTCGCCCTCGTGCCTCTGCGAGCCGGCGTCTCTCCTTCCCGGCTTGTTTCGGAGCTCTGCACGCGCGATGCGATCCTGTCTGTTGCTGCCCGCCTTCTCTTTCCTCGCGTCCCTCTCCGGGTGTGGCCCTGTCGACGATGAGCCGTCGATCCCCACGGAAGCCAGCGATTGTCCCGCGCTGTTCGGCGAGGACTTCACCGAGACCCGCGCCGTCGACATCGGCGACGCGTCGTCCGGGACGTTCGTGCCGTACGCCGACGGCGCCAGCGTGCGACTGATCCTCGGCAATCAGGGCTCGATGATGATCACGCCCTGGGTCCAGGTGGAGGCTCTGCCCGGCGACGCCGCGGAGACGTGCCATGTTGTGCGCCTCGCGAACGAGTTCGAGGGCCCGCTCGCCGATGATCCCCGCGGGCTCGCCGCCGCGCAGTTCAACGTCCAGTTCATCAAGACCGGTTCTTTCCTGGTCTCGGACGGCGCGTTCTACCACCCTTTCGCATGGGACCGCGAGGCGCTCGAAGGTCAGAAGCTGGAGCTCACGGTGACCGTGCGCGGCGACGGATACGAGGGCACGAAGAGCGTGAGCATCGTGCTGGAGTGAAGAACCCTGCCCATCGAGCCGCTGCTCACATCGGGGCGGCGCGGAGGTGGCGATCTGGCGGAAGGGTCGTTCCGGAGGCGCACGCCCCTCCGGTGGCACCGGCAGCCCGAGCAGCCGTCCAATCGCCGTGAATTCTTCCTCGGCTGGCGCGGTGCTACTGCGCGGCGCACCGTGGAGCGACGTAGCGGCCGTTCGGGTCCGCGTCGACGAAATAGGTGCCCACGTCGGAGAGCTCGAAGGTGACCGAGGTCGGGTCGATCGCCGTGATGGTGAGCCTGCCAAAGCCCGCGTTGCCGCCGCCGCTGACGGCCCCCGTGCTGCTGCAGTCCGCGCGAGAGGACGTCCCGTAGATCGTGAGATCTCCGCTCGCCGTGTCGACCTCGCCCACGGCGAGCATCGACTCGGGCATGCGGAGCTCCAGGTCCCACCAGTTGCTGCAGGGGTCGTACGTGGGGTTCGCGTCGGGATCGCTGCAGGACAGGGCCAGGCTGGCGACACGGAGGGTCACGGTCGAGTCGCCGAAGACGATCGCGTTCACCTCGCCCGCCGCGCCGCCCGAGGTCGTCGGCGACGGCGCGACCGCGCTCGTCGTCGAGACCGGGCCATCCGGGCCATCCGGGCTGCCCTGGCCGCTGGTGCTGCCCGCGCCGCCGGCCCCGCCTCCTCCGCCGTCCATGACCACCGCGGCACCGCACGCGCTTTGGACGAGCAACGCGAGCGAGCCTACCGCCATTGAGATATGTCGAGGTGAGCGCTTCATCGTCGTATCGTATCGCCCTCCGGCCGGCGATCGCAGGCGAGGGCAAGCCTCCGTCGATGGACCGGCCGGGGGCCACCTGTGCTACCATCGACCACAAGCAGGCTCGGATGGCGGCACGCCCCGCGGCCAGGCGTGAAGCGCGGAGCTCTCATGAAGCCACCTGTCGTCGAAGGAGACGTGATCGCCGGCAAGTACCGGGTCGATCGCGTCCTGGGCCGAGGCGGCATGGGCATCGTGGTCGCGGCGAGCCACCTGTTCCTGCCGCAGCGTGTCGCGATCAAGCTCCTGTTCAGCACCGAGAGCCCGGCGCTCGTGCAGCGGTTTCTCCGCGAGGCGCGCGCGGTGGTTCGCCTCAAGGGCGAGCACGTCGTGCGGGTGTTCGACGTCGGCGAGCTCGGCTCGGGCATCCCGTACATCGTGATGGAGTATCTGGAGGGCGAAGATCTCTCCGATGTGCTCCGCGCCCGCGGCACGCTCAGCGTCGTGGACGCGGCCGACTACGTCCTGCAGGCCTGCCTGGCGATGGCCGAGGCGCACGCCGCGGGCATCGTGCACCGCGATCTCAAGCCGGCGAACCTCTTCCTCACGACGACGCCCGGCGGGGCGACGCTCATCAAGGTCCTCGACTTCGGGATCTCGAAGGAGGTGCCGGGCAGCACCGAGGGCGTCGGCGCGTCGTTGACGCAGACGCGGGAGATGCTCGGTTCGCCCATCTACATGTCCCCGGAGCAGATGCGATCGTCGCGCTCGGTCGACGCCCGCGCCGACGTGTGGGCGCTCGGCGCGCTGCTCTACCGGCTCCTGGTGGGGCAGCCGCCGTTCGATGCCCCGGCGCTCGCCGAGCTCGTGCTGCAGGTCGCGAGCGCCGAGCCGATCCCGCCCACCGCGCTCAGGAGCGACATCCCACCGGCGCTCGAGGCCGCGATCCTCCACTGCCTCCAGAAGGATCCGGCCCGGCGGCCGCAGACCGTGGCCGACCTGGCGCGCGTGCTGGTGCCCTTCGCGCCGGCGGGCGGGTACGAGCGCGCAGAGCGCGCCGCGCGGATCCTCGGGGCGGGGGCGCAGGCGACGCCGCCGTCGACCGGTTCCGTGCCGGCGCCGCGGGTCGTGACGGCCAGCGGCCCTCCGAGCGCCCCGTCCGGCGCGATGGCGAGCCTGCTGCCCACGACGCGGGGGCTCACGCGAACGCACGCGCAGCCCGGGTCGCGCAGGGTCCTCGGGGTGGCGCTCGGGGCGGTCGTGATCGCCGTGCTCGCGCTCGCCCTCTGGGGCGCTGTCGCGTCGCCCGGCAGAGCGCCGGAGCAGGCGGCGCTGCATGCCGCCGCGGCGGCCTCGCGGGACGACACGGTGTCGCGGCGCGCGCAGCAGGACACCGCAGCGCGCGGCGCGGACCCGCTGATCGCGCCGGAGCCGCCGCCGGCGGTCCGTGACGCCTTGCCGCCGCAGCAGCCGTCGGTCTCCCCGGTCGTCGCGCCGCCCATCGACGCGGCGCCCTCCGGGGCGGCGCTTCAGGGCCGGCGCGCGCCCCCGGCGACGAGCGCGTCGGCGACGCCGAAGGCGCCGTCGGCGTCCGGAGGGACGAATCCCTTGGAACCACCGCTCCAATGAGACAGGAACCTCCGGCCCCCGACCGGCGGCACGCCGCATTCCAGCCGGATGCAGGCGAGGCACCGGTGCGTTCGCGCCGCCCGGCGACGGGGCTCGCGCCAGCGGTCGCCATGGTGGTGTTGACCACGGCCGGCGGCGCGGCCGCGCAGCCACCCCAGCCCGCACCCGCGGCGGCTCCTGCGCCGGCGGCGGCTCCTGCGTTGACCGCTCCCGCGCCGGCGGCGGCTCCTGCGCCGACCGCTCCTGCGCCGGCGGCGGTTCCTGTGCCGACCGCTCCCGCGACGGGCGAGGCTCCTCCTGCGCCCGTCCGCGAGCGGCTGAGCGGTGAGGCCAGGGCCGATTACGAGTCCGGCAAGACGCTCTTTCGCAACGGCGACTTCGCCAGCGCCTTCCTCGAGTTCCAGAGCGCCTACGAGAGCTCGAAGGACGCGCGCCTCCTCTGGAACATGATCGCCTGCACCTCCAAGATGCACCGGTACAGCCAGCTCCTTGCGCTGGTGGAGAGGTTGAAGCAGGAGGACCGCGGCGTCCTGCTCCCGGAGGACTGGGCGACGATCGCCGAGGTCGAGCGGAACGCCAGGGCCCTCGTCGGTCACCTGGACATCGCGGTGAGCGAGCGGGACGCAGAGGTGACGATCGACGGCGAGCTGATCGGGAAGACGCCGCTCCCGGGCAAGGTGATCGTCGACGCCGGCGCGAGGCGAATCCGCGTCTCCAAGCCGGGGTTCAAGGAGCACCTCCGCGTGGAGAGCGTGGCTCCTGGCGCGCAGCTGGCGCTCGACGTCCGGCTGGCGCGGCCGATGAACGGCGGCAGGCTCTCCATCCTTGCCTCTCCGGGCGATCGCCTTGCGCTCGACGGCGAGTTCCTGGGCGAAGGGCAGTGGGAGGGCATCGTGCCGAGCGGCCGTCACATGGTGAGGGTGACGGCGCCGGGGAAGGTGCCCTACCAGGCCCGGATCCTGATCCAGGACGAGGCGCTGAGCAGCGTCCGCGTCGGCCTGGCGCCGGCCGAGAAGCGCGGCGGGACGCCGCCGTGGGTATGGATCGCCGGCGCCGGGGCGGTCGTCGCGGCGGTCCTGTCGGCCGGCCTCCTCCTCGCGCACGACCCCGATCCCGAGCAGGTGGGAGCGGGCCGGGGAGCCTTCATCGAGGGCCGCCCGACCGGATTCGGTGGCCAGTTTTGAGGGGGCCGCCGTGGTCCACGGCGGCGCTCGCACACGAACCTGCGCCTCGCTCTGGCGAGCGGGGCCGGCAAACCGCCGTCAGATCATCCCTACCAGGGGTCCTGTGCAGAAGTCCGGGTCGCCGAACGTGTCGGCCTCGACGCCCATCGCGTGGAGCAGCGACAGGAGCAGGTTGTTGTGCGCGACCTCCTTCTGCTGGACGACGTATCGGCCCGTCTTGAAATAACCTCCTGCGTTCCCGGCGACGACATAAGGGATGTTCTTGCGCAGGTGGTTGCCGTCCGCGTGCTCGTTGGTCCAGAAGATCACCGTGTTGTCGAAGACCGTGCCGTCGCCTTCTGGCATGCTCTTCAGCTTGGCGATCAGGTACGCGAGCTGCTCGGCGTAGAAGCGGCTGATCCTGGTGAGCCGGTCGCGGTTCACCTGATCGGCGTAGCCGTTGTGCGCCATCGGGTGGTGGCCCTCGGTGATGTCCGGCCCGAGGAAGCTCAGCACCTTGGTCGTCGCGGAGTTCGTGAAGTGCAGGCTCGCGACCCGCGTCAGATCGCAGGCGAGGGACATCGCGATGAGATCCAGCTGGAGCCGGCAGAGCTCCGGCATGCTGGCGACCTTGTCGATGTCGAGATCCGGCGTCAGCGCCGGCGCGGCGCACGCCGGGGAGGTCGGCGCCGAGCCGCGATCGAGGCGCGACGCGATGTCCTCCACCGACGCGAGGTGCCCGTCGAGCTTCAGCCGATCCGCAGCGCCCAGCCGCTTGCGCAGCCGGTCGTAGTCCGAGGCCACCTTGCCGAGCACCGCCCTGCGCTGCTCGGTCTTCCGCATCGCGTCCGCGGGCGCGACCGACAGGTCGGAGAAGAGCCGGTCGAACGCGGCGTACGGGCTGTTCTCCGGCGGCAGCGGCTGCGCCGGCCCGCGGTACGCGAGGCGCGCGCCCACGGTCGCCCCGTAGACGAGCACGCCGAGCTCGAGCGAGAGGAACTTGGTCTTCGTACCGATGTGGTTCGCGATCTCCTGGTCGAGCGAGATGCCGTCGGCCCAGCCGCACGACAGCCCGGCGTCGCCGGGGAAGTCGCCCTCCTGCATCGCGCGCCCTGTCAGGCACTGCCCTGTGCCCTTCTGGTGCGCGTCGCCTGGCCCCGTCAGCGCCGACAGCGCGCTCACGTTGCCGAGGACCAGCAGATCCCTGTTGTGATCCTTGAGCGGCGCGAGGATGGGCGACAGCTCCTCGCCGTTCTGGAACGTCGAGGACGACGGCCAGAAGTCCGGCGGGACGGTGCCGTTCGGCGTGTAGAGCACGATGAACCGCTTCGGGAACTCGAGCCCGAAGCCGGCCCGCCCCGTCTGCTCCGACGCCGGCGCGAGCCGCTTCGAGCAGCCCATCACCTCGAGGAACGGCAGCGCGAGCGCCGCGCCGCCGAGGCCCTTGAGCACGGCGCGGCGGCTGAGTCGGAAAGGCTTCATCACGGCTCTCCTCCCGGGGCGCTCTCCGTGGCGCCCCCTGCGTCGTCTGCCACGCTGCCCGCGTTGATCTCGCGCCGGTAGCGGAACGCGTCGGTCTGGGTGAGCGCCACGAGCAGCGCCCTGATGTTGAACCGGGACGCCTCGAACGCCTCCGTCGCCTGCGAGAGGCTGCACGCGTCCTCGCGCTGCTCGGCGCGGCCGTAGCCGAAGCGGAACCACTGCTTCACGACGCACGCGCGCACCTGCTCGCTCTCCGCGAGCCGGTGCGCGAGCTCGACCGCCCCGTCGAACGGCCCGTCGATGTCGGTCTGCGTGAGCTCGCCGCTGGCGTCGACAGGGATGCCGTTCTCGGCGTCCCGCCATTGGCCGAGCGCGTCGTAGTGCTCGAAGCCGAACCCGATCGGGTCGAGCAGCGTGTGGCAGCTCCTGCAGCCCGGGTCGGACACGTGTTGCGAGAACTGCTCGCGCGTCGTCTTCGTCCGGTCGACCATCGGCGGCTCCGGGACCACGTCCGGCGGCGGCGGCGGGATCTGGCAGAGCAGGCTCTGGCGCACGAACCGGCCGCGGTGGACCGGCGAGGACCGGTTCGGCTTCGCGTAGAGCGAGAGCAGCCCGGCGTGCGTCAGGAAGCCGGCGCGCTGCGACGGATCGAGCTCCACCCGCTCGAACGCCTCGCCCTTCGGGCCTCCCTTGACGCCGTAGAGCTCGGCGAGCTCCCGGTTCATCATCGAATAGGACGCCGTGAACAGCGTGCTCACGCTCGCGTCCTCCTCGAAGATCGCGTGATCCAGGAACGCCTCGGTCTCGGCCTGGAACAGCGGCAGGAGCTCGTCGCGGTACTCGGGGTAGAGCTCCGGATCCCTCCCGCCCGCGGCGATCTCGTCGATCTTCGAGAGCCCGAGCCACTGGCGGTGGAAGTTCTTCACGGCCTCGCGCGCCCGCGGATCGTCCAGCATGCGCCGCGCCTGCGCCTCGATCTCCGCGGCGGTGCCGAGCGTGCCCTGCTCGGCGGCCGCGAAGAGCGCGTCATCGGGCATCGTGCCCCAGAGCAGGTACGAGAGCCGCGAGGCGATCTCGTACGAGGTCAGCGGCACGACGTCGTCCTCCACCGGATCCGGCATGCCGAGCTCGACGCGGTAGAGGAAGTGCGGCGACTGGAGCATCGCCTGGACGACGAGCGAGAGGCCGGTCGACGCGTCGTCGGGCGTGTCCCCGAGGCCGAGCCCGCGGTCGAAGAGCGCCGCGAGCTCGGCGACCTCGTCCTCGGCGAGGGGCCGGCGGAACGCCCGCTTGCCGAGCGACGCGATGAGCGCCGCGATCTCGCCGCGGCACGCGGCGCCCGCCGCGGCCTCCCGGCACGAGGGCGCCTCGCCGAGCAGCTTGCCCGCCGCGCGCGTCGCGATGCCCTCGGCGGCGGTCATGTACTGCTCCGCGAGCAGCGGGCTCACCACGAGCGCCGCCGCCTGGTTGTTGAAGCCGAGCGACTCCTCCTCGGGCACGAAGTCCCTCGCAGGGCGGCTGTCGTCGCCGAGGAGATCAAGTATCGTATTGTCGTACTCCACCCGTGTCATGCGGCGGAGCGGCGACTCGCCTGGCTCGATCGAGGCGCAGAGCGGGGCCGTCGCCTCGCCGCCGCCGTCGTCGTCGTCTTCGTTCGCGGGGAGATCGCCGAACTGCCCTGTGCAGGAGGCGAGGAGGAGCAGGCCGATGGGCCAGCGGAGAGCTCTTGGTTCAGCCATGGTGCCTCGTCGACGAGCGCGAGCGCGAGCACGGGACGGTGCGTTCCCCTCCGTGCAGCGTGCGCGGCGCGGCCGTGTGTGTGGCGCGCCATCTCGCCATCCTTGAGGGAGCGTATGGCAAACCGTTGCTCCCGGATAGGAGCCGCGCTCGGAGCGGCCGAATCAAGTGGGAGCTCGGGGCCGATGTGATCATCCCGTGTGCGCGTGTCTTACGGCGTTGCCGCGGACTCCGGCCTTCGAAGGCGGCTCGACCTGCGGTGTACGGAGCGACTATGCTCGCGCCCAATGCAAAGGCGAACGCTCGCCTGTCCTGTCTCTCCTCGGGGGCGCTGGCGCCGCGCGCGCCGCTCTCCTGCTGCCGCGCTGCTCGGCGCGGCGCTCTCGACTCTGTCGGTGCTCCTGGCGTTGTTGGCGCCAGGCTCCGCGCTCGCCGATCCGGCCGCGGCGTCCAGCGCCGACGGCGCCGATCGCTCACAGCGCGCCCGGCCGCCCGCCGCGGGGACCGCGCTCTTCAGCGCGGGTGTCGATCTCGAGATCGCAGGTCGTACGCTGTCCTATAGCGATCTGCTCTCCGACAACCTCCGCACCTACGAGGTGCTGGGCGTCCCCATGCCGTCCCTTCGGGGCGAGCTGTACCCGTTCGCGCGAAGCGCCGTCCCGGTGCTCCGCGACCTCGGTGTCGAGCTCTCGTACGCTCGCGCCCTCGGCCTCGACTCGGAGGGCGCCGGCGGAGCGAGCGTATCGACCTCGTGGAGCCAGCTCCACGCGGGCCTCCGGGGCCGTTACCGCATCGCCGGGCAGGACGGGCCGGTCCTGTTCGCGGGCGGCGGACTCCGCTGGACCGACTTCGATATCGAGTCGACGGGCGATCCTTCGCGCGACGCCGCGTCGGTGTCCTACGTCGCCTTGCGCGCCGGGGTGGACGGGCGATTGCCACTCGGCCCGGTCGCGCTGGAGGCCGGGGGAGGGGTTCAGGCGCCGCTCTCGATGGGAGCCCTCGCGTCTCATTTCCGCGCGCCGAGCGCCGGAGGCGTCGATTTCCGCGTCGCGGTCGCCGCCCCGTTCGCGCCGGGGCTCGAGGCGCGCGCCGGCGCGTCGTACGCGCGGTTCTTCTACGACTTCGACTCCGAGCCAGAGGACATGTACATCGCGGGAGGGGCGCTCGACCAGCTCTTCAGCGTTCACCTGGGGGTGGCTTATTATGGGGAGTGAGGTGCGCTCAGCGCGCGCGGCGCGCGCCGTGTCTGCCCGTCGCGGCGGGCGCTTCACGGCGGCGACGGTGGCGACGGCGGCGGCGCTCGTCGCGCCGGCCTTGCCGCTGCTCGCGGGGTGTCCGGGGACGATCGACGACCAGGAGCGGTTCGGCCGGCGGGACGGCGGCGGCGGCCCGCAAGCCGCGTGCGCCGATGTGCCCGCGGTGTTCGCCGAGCGGTGCGGCGGCGCGAGCTGCCACGGGCCGGGCGAGCCCGCGGCTGGCCTCGACCTCGTCACGCTCGGCGTCGGCGACCGCGTCGCCGGCCGCCCGGCCACGAGCTGCGCCGGCGTGCTCGCCGACCCGGACCGGCCGGAGGAGAGCGCGCTCTACGTGCGGCTCACCGACGCGCCCTCGTGCGGCGCGCGCATGCCGCTCGGCGGGGCCCCGTACTCGTCCGAGGAGATCGCGTGTGTCGCCGCCTGGATCGCGGAGCTCACGCCGGCCGCGTGCAGCGGCCTCGACTGCGGCTGTCCCGGCTGCGTGTGCACGCCCAGCGCGCAGGAGGCGTGTTACACGGGCCCGGAGGGGACGGACGGCGTCGGGCGCTGCGTGGCCGGCACGCGCGTCTGCAACGCGGAGGGCACGTCGTGGGGCCCCTGCACGGGGGAGGTCCTGCCCGCGTTCGACGCGTGCGACACGCCCGACGACGAGGACTGCGACGGCGAGGCGCCCGCCTGCGAGGACGTGTGGAGCCGCGGCTTCGGCGACGCGAGCGGCCAGTACGCCCGATCCGTCGCGTTCGACGCTGACGGCAACGTGATCGTGGCCGGCCAGCTGGAGGGGACCGTCGATTTCGGCGGCGGCCCGCTCACCGCCACCGGCACGGACGCCTTCGTGGCGAAGTTCGACAGGTTCGGCGCTCACGTCTGGAGCAAGGTGTTCCCGGGCGAGGGCAACCAGTTCGCGATGGCGCTCGCGGTCGACGCGGCGGGCAGCGTCCTCGTGGCGGGCCGCGCCTTCGGCCGCGTCGATCTCGGCGGCGGCGAGCTCGCGTCGCATGGGAGCGACGACGTGTTCGTCGTCAAGCTGGGCGGCGACGGCGAGCACATCTGGAGCAGGATCTTCGGTGGATCCGGCGCGGATCGCTGCGACCGCATCGCCGTTGACGCGGCGGGCAACGTCCTCGTGGCGGGCGGCTACAACGGGACCGTCGACTTCGGCGCCGGCGAGCTCACGAGCGCGGGCATGCGCGACGCCTTCGTGCTGCGCCTCGCCTCGGAGGACGGCCGGACGCTCCTCGCCCTGCGCGCCGGCGGCGAGGGCGACGACTACGCCCATGGGATCGCGGCCGACGCCGACGGGAACCTGCTCGTCGCGGGTTATTTCGAGGGATCCATCGATCTCGGCGGCGCGCAGCTCGTGAGCGCCGGCCTCTCCGACATCTTCCTCGCCAAGCTCCGTCCTTCCGGCGACCACGTCTGGAGCGCCCGGTTCGGCGGCGCCGAGGCGGACGAGGCCCACGACGTCGCGGTCCACCCGGCGACCGGCGACGTGGCGCTCACGGGCACCTTCGCGTCGACCATCGACCTCGGCGGCGAGCCGCTGGTGAGCGCCGGCGGGCGGGATCTGTTCGTCGCCAGGCTCTCCAGCGCCGGAGCGCACCTCATGAGCCGGCGCTTCGGCGACGCCGACGACCAGCTGCTCACCGATTTCGAGACCGGGGCGCGCGCGAGCGTCGCGGTGGACTCCGCCGGCAATCTCCTGCTTGCGGGGCCGCTGTTCGGCTCGGCGGACTTCGGCGGAGGGCCGCTGACGAGTCGAGGCAAGACCGATGTCTACCTGGTCAAGCTCGGCGCCTCGGGCGACCACGTGTTCAGCAAGCTGTTCGGCGACGTCCAGACGCAGGTCGGCCTCGACGTGGCGGCGGGCTCAGGCGCGAGCGTGCTGATCGCCGGCCGTTTTTACGGCGCCATCAACTTCGGTCAAGGGGCGCTCTCGAGCGCAGGCCAGGGCGACGCGTTCGTTGCGAAGCTCTCTTTATAAAGACCGTTCTCATCGCAATTGTCGCGCTCGCTCGCTAGCCCTGCGCGCTGTTTACCTACCTCCTCCTGCCAAGGTCACCTACGGCCCGTGGCAATTTGCCTCGCTGGGGCAGCATGGCTGTTCGCTCATCGCTCGTCTGGGCGCGCTGCTCCCATTCTTTGCCTCGTTTCCAGCTTTATCGGAGTGGCATGTTCTCTGCTCGATACCGCTCGACCGCGCGGCGAAATGCTCCCCTGATCGGAGGATTTTCGTCGAGCTGAGCGGACGAGTCCGAAGGAGCAGAGGTATGCGCATCCTGCTTATCACCAAGATCTTCCCGAACGCGACGAACCCGGGACAGGCGCCGTTCAACCGGCGGCAGTTCGCCGCGCTCTCGAGGTATTGCGACATCGACGTCTTCGCGACGATCCCGTGGTTTCCGGGGGCTTCCAGGTTCTCTCGGTGGTCGATGTCGAGCGACGCGCCGCGAGAGGACGTGATCGACGGATTGCCGGTGCGCCACCCGCGATTCCTCTATGTGCCCAAGGTGGCGCCCTACCTCAATGGCCCGCTCTATGCGGCCTCCATGCTCTTCGAGCTGGCGCGCCACCGCCCGGCGCCGGACGTCATCGTCGGCTCGTTCGCCTATCCGGATGGATTCGCCGCGGTGTGCCTCGCGGAGCTGCTCGGCGTCCCGGCGGTCGTCAAGGTGCACGGCTCGGACGTCGACGTGCTCTCGCAGCAACCGGCGGTCAGGCCCTCGCTCGAGTGGGGTCTCCAGCGCGCGACCCGCGTCGTCGCCGTGAGCAAGCAGCTGGCCGACGGGGTCCACGCGCTCGGCGTCCAGCGCGACCGCATCGATGTCGTCATGAACGGCGTCGATCGCGGCATGTTCCACCCCCGCGACCGGCGCGAGGCGCGCGCCGCCCTGGGCCGCCCTGCGGAGCGCCGGCTGCTGCTCTACGTCGGCCACCTGCTCCGCGACAAGGGCGCGCTCGACGCGATCGCCGCGTTCGAGCGCATCGCCGCCGCGCACCCCGACATCGACCTCGCGCTGGTCGGGAGCGGCGCGGACGAGCAGGCCTGCAGGTCGGCGGCGGAGCGGCTCGGCGGGCGCGTCCTGATGACCGGTCGCCTGCCGCACCACGAGGTGGCGCGCTGGGTCGCCGCCTGCGATGCGCTGGTCCTGCCGAGCCACCACGAGGGCACGCCCAACGTCGTGATCGAGTCGCTCGCGTCGGGCCGCCGGGTGGTCGCGACGCGGGTCGGGGGCATCCCCGACGTGATCTGCCGCCCCGAGCTCGGCGAGCTCGTCTCGCCCGGCGATCTCCCCGCCCTGGCCGGCGCCATGGAGCGCGCGGCCCACGCGCCCTACGATCCCGAGCGGATCTCGGCGCTCGCCGGGTGCAAGGGGTGGGACGAGAGCGCCCGCGCGCTCCACGACACGCTCGTCCTGGCGCGGAGCGAGCGGCGCTCGCCAGCGCTCGCGCCCGCGCCGCTGCGCATGCCCGTGATCGACAAGCGCCCCGCGCTCCAGGCGGACGCGCAGCCTCCTGCGTCCGTGCGACGGGCGCCGCCCCCCTCGCGGCGGTTCCCCGACGGCGTGCAGCTCGGGGGTGAGCCAGGCCTGAGCGCAGGCCCTGCGCTCGCCCCGGCCCCCCTCTAGGCCACGGGCACGGCCTTTTCTGGCCGCAGGCGCACGGTGGGGCCGGGATCCGGGGGCGGCGGCTCGGCGCGCGGCATCGCGGCGCGCGCCGTCCAGAAGCTCCTTGCGTCGTCCGGCGTCCACGCTGGCGTCGGCTCGCATGCGTCGAGCGCGGCGAGCAGCTCGCGCGCGCTCTGGTAACGGTCGCCTGGCCGCTTGGCGAGGCACCGCATCACCACCTCTTCCAGCTCCGACGACAGCGGCCAGGGCGCGCGCAGCGACGGCGGGATCGGCGGCATCGTCAGGTGCGAGTAGACGAGCTTGCCGAAGCTCCGGCCGTCGAAGGGGGCCACGCCCGTCAGCAGGTAATAGAGCGTGACCCCGAGTGAATAGATGTCGCTCCGGGCGTCCACGGCGCCGGCCGAGATCATCTCCGGGGACATGTACGTCGGCGTTCCCTTGATCACGCCGACGTCCGTCATGCTCGCGTCTCCCTCCAGGCTCACCTGCTTCGCGATCCCGAAGTCGAGCACCTTGAGCACGTCCTGCTCGTCCCCCACGCGCGTGATGTAGAGGTTGTGGGGCTTGATGTCGCGGTGGACGACGCCCGCGTCGTGCGCCTCCGTCAGCGAGAGGCAGGCCTGCCGCGCGAAGTGGACGACCCGGGAGGGCGGCATCGGGCCGTGATCGCGCACCAGGGTGGCCAGGTCGGCGCCGGCCAGGTGCTCCATCGCGATGTAGAAGATGCCGTCGCTGCTCGCGCCGAAATCGAAGATCCGGATCGTGTGCGGCGACGTGAGCCGGCTCGTCGCGCGCGCCTCGCGCTCGAAGCTGCGCACGTCGCCCTCGGACTTGCTCTCGCTGCGGAGCAGCTTCAGCGCCACGTCGCGGCGGAGCGACTCGTCCCAGGCGAGCCACACCTCGTTCTGCCCGCCCCGACCGACCGGCGCCACGAGGCGGTAGCGGCCGAGCTTGCGGGCCTCGTAGACCTGCTGGCGCGCCGACCAGAGGCCGTGGCTCGCCGCCGACACCAGGATCGCGGTGGCGAGCACGAAGATGTAGTTGCAGGCGAAGATCACGAGCGACCGCGGCGACGTCCACTGCGCCGCGAGCGCCGGGTCGAGGGACGCCCCCGCGCCCATGATGATGGGGAAGCTGAGCGCCACCGGGATCGTCATCCGGAGCGAGCGCGAGAAGTGCGTGGGCAGGATCGTCGCGTCGACGAGCATCACGATCGAGAGCCCGTGCATGTAGTTCCAGGTCAGATCCCCGAACTCCAGCGCCATCACGGAGATGAGCCCCCCCGTGCTCCAGACCGCGAAGACGTGCGCCGCGTCGAGGAGCTCGGCCGAGGTCTGCTCGCGCCGGGCGAGGAGGTACAGCCAGAGCAGGATGACCTCGCCGAGCAGCCGGTAGAGCAGCAGCCGGGTGACCGAGGCGCTCGGAAACACCGCCAGCACAACGAACACGTCGAGCGCCGCGAACGTGGGCCAGGTCACGAGCGCCGTGGGGAGGCCCCGCGCCATTGCATGGCGCTCCTCCGCCGAGCTGGCGCCTCGAGGTCCCTGGGATCCCGTCGAATGGAAGCTGCTCGAGGCGGTCATGGTGCGGCGCAGGCCGAATCGCAGGCCATTGGAGCCCTGCGCTGGCGCGGAGTCAAAGCGCACGTCGCCTGTCTGGAGGAGTGAGAAATGACGCAACGCACGTGTCGCACGCATCGCATGCATCGCACACGTCGTACGCGTTGCCCACGTGGTACGCGTCGCCGCGCGGCGCGAGCGCGACCCGGCGAGCGCGCACCGCCGGACGGCGCGCGCCTCCGGGGTTCCGCCGGCGGGGCGTCCGTTGTAGACGCGCTCCGCGCTCGCTCCGAGACGCCCGCCATGGCGGCGATCTCGGCGGCGATCCCCAGGGAAGTGAGATGAAGCAGAGAAGCGCGCTGGTGATCATCGATGTCCAGAATGGCGTGCTTGCCGGGGAGGCTCCCGTGCAGGGGGCGAGCGGCCTGCTCTCGCGCATCGCAGCGCTCCTTTCGCGCGCCCGCGACCGCGGCGTGCCGGTGATCTTCGTGCAGGACGACGAGGCGGGCGAGGTGGGCTCGGCCGCGTGGGACATCCACCCGGAGGTCGCGCCGGCGGGCGGCGAGGCGCGGGTGCGCAAGCTCGCCTGCGACGCGTTCTTCGAGACCGATCTCGCCGAGCGCCTCGAGCAGCTCGGCGTCGAGCACCTCATCATCGCGGGCTGCAAGACGGAGTTCTGCGTGGACACGACCTGCCGGCGCGCGGTGACCCTCGGCTTCGACGTGACGCTCGCCGCGGACGCGCACGGCACCTCGGAGAGCCCGGCGCTCGCGGCGGCGGCGATCGTCGCGCACCACAACCGGCTGCTGGACGGCTTCGGCGTCATGATGGCGGGGCGCCCGCGCGAGATCCGCGCCGTCCCGAGCCAGCAGATCGAGCTCTGAGGGCCCGTGGCCAAGATCGGCTACTACGTCCACGGGCGCGGGCGCGGGCACGCGAGCCGCGCGCTCCCGATCGTGGGAGCCCTCCGCGAGCGCGGCCACGAGCTCCGGATCTACGGCGGCGGCCAGGCGGCGGACCTGCTCGGCGCGCTCCCGGAGCACCGCCTCGTGCGGCCGATCCACCGCGGGCTCGCGGGCGTGATCGAGCTCCCGCGCCGCCTGGCGAAGGAGATCGTCGAGCAGGCGGGCTTCCGGCCCGACGCCATCGTGAGCGACGGCGACGTCCCGTCGCTGCTCGCCGCGCGCGCGCTCGGGATCCCCGCCGTCGCGCTCGGCCACGATCTCGTCTTCTCGCGCTGCCGCCTGCCCGAGGGCCTGCCGAGGCTGCGGGTGCTCGCGTGCCGGCGCACGACCTGGGCCTCCAGCCGGGCGCGCCGCGCGGTCGCCGTCCACTTCCTGCCGATCGAGCCGGAGACGCCGGGCACCCTCGTCGCGCGGCCCGAGCGCCGGCTCGCCCCCGCGCGCGCCGGCGAGCCCGGGGCTGTCGTCTGCTACTTCAGCGAGTGCGACGCGCGCCGCGTGCTCGAGCTCGTCGCGCGCGACGGCCGGCGCGTCATCGCGTTCGGCGACCCGGGCCTCGACGTGCCCGGCGTCGAGGCGCGCCCCTTCGATCCGGGCGCGTTCCTCGCTCACCTCGAGGGCGCGTCGGCGGTCGTGACCACCGCCGGCAGCAACGTCCTCGCCGAGTGCGTGCTCGCCGGCAAGCCCGTGCTCGCGCTCTACGACGACCGCCACAACGAGCAGACGCTCAACGGGCTCCTCGCCGAGCGGGCCGGTGTCGCCGTCGCGAGCTCGCTCGCGGCGCTCTCGCCAGCCGTCGTGGCGCGCTTCTTCGATCGCTGCCGCGCCGCCGACTTCGCTCGTATCGATCTGGAGCGCGCGCTACCGAGCGCGCCTGCCGCCGTGCTCGCCTTGCTGGACGAGGCGTGCGTGGGCGCCTCGTGACGAGGTGCATCGCGATGTTCGCACCTCGCACCGTGGCCGAAGTCAACACAAGCGGCATGAGGTTTGCTAATTACGCCCACTGCCGACAGGCCGATCGGCCGACGAGGAACGGCTGCTGTGCCAAGCAGCAGGCCGCGCTCGCGGCCGCAGCGCGACACGGCTGTCGCGGGCGCGACACGAGCGCCCTACCGCCCGTCACGCTGCGCGCCTCGGTCGGTCATCGACCACGGTTCGCGCCGCTTCTCCAGGAGCAACGAAGATGACGATGGATGCAATTCTGCCGCTCAGCGACCACCGGAGCGATCGCGCGCCGCACGAGGCGATCGCGCCGACGCGCCACACGCCGTCGACGGGACCCGCGCGGGGAGGGCTCTCCTCCGTCAGGGCGCAAGCGGCCATTCCAGAGAATCCCTTCGCTGCCCTCTCCGGCGCCAACGGGCGGCCGCTCAAGGTCGCCATCCTCAGCGATTTCACGCGCATTCCTTACGCGAATGGCGCGGTCTTCCAGACGCGGGCCCTGTATCGCGCGCTCAACACCTGTGGTCACCAGGCAACACTGATCGGACCTCGGGATCCGGATGCCTCGGCCGACGAGATCCCTCCCGGCACCGTCGCCTTGCCCAGCCTGCCGCTGCGCACCTACCCGGGGGTGCACCTGCCGATCCCCGTGGGCTCCTCGGTGCTCGATCCGATGCGGTGGGATTTTGACATCTGCTTTGCGCAGACCACGACCCTGCTCGTCGAGTTCGGCATCTGGCTGCGCAAGATGCGCGGCGTCCCGCTGCTCTGCGTGAACACGACGCACCTCGCGGCCGCGTACGACGTGCTCCTGCCGGAGCGGGTCTCCCGGATCGGCGCGGTCCACACGGTGCTCCACAAGACGCTCCGCGCGCCGATGGAGCGGCTCTTCGTGGACCTGTACAACCAGGGAGACGGCCTCGTCGTGCTGAGCGAGGGCCTGCGCGATTACTGGCGCGAACGGGGCGTGACGGTGCCCATCCACGTCATCCCGCGGATGGTCCCCGAGGACGTGTTCGAGCGCCCGCTCGGCCCCGACCCGTACGTGCAGCTGCTCGAGGAGCGCGGGCTCGACCCGCGCGGCCCGCGCCTCGTCTGCGCGGGTCGCCACACCCGGGAGAAGTCGCAGCACCGGCTGATCCGCATCTTCGCCGAGCACATCGCGCCGCACGAGCCGCAGGCGACGCTCACGCTCGTCGGCGACGGGCCGGACAGCGCGGCGTACGCGGCGCTCGCGCGCGAGCTGGGCGTCGCGCGCCGGGTCATCTTCACGGGCGAGGTGCCGTACAGCCAGATCTCGGACTACTACCGGCACGCGAGCCTCTTCCTGCACGCCTCGCTGAGCGAGACGTTCGGAAACGTGCTCAGCGAGGCGCTCTGGTGCGGCTCTCCGACGGTCGCGTTCGCCGACGGCATGGGCGTGAGCTCGCAGATCCAGAGCGGCCACAACGGCCTGCTGATCGATCCGGGCCGCGGGCCGATCGCCGAGGAGAGCGCGAACGCCGCGTTCGGCAAGGCCGTGCTGGCGCTCACGCGCGACCCGCTCGCCGCCGCGCGGATCGGGAGCGCGGCCGCGCAGCGGGCGCGCGAGCGGTCCTCGCCCCTCGTCGTGCAGCGCATGCTCGCGAACGCGTTCGCGAACGCGCGCGAGCACGCGAGGCAATCCAACCTGCGCCCGCTCGTCGACGGGCCGAAGGCGCTCCAGTGGCTGGAGACTTTCCGGCACTTCCGCACCTGGATGGGCTTCACCGGCGGCCTCTTCGCGTTCGGCCACCTGCGCCCCGCGGCGGCGCCGCGGCCGAAGGGCATCCAGCCGTCGTTCTGCGCCTAGCGCGCGTGGTAAGACCGGCCCGAAGCCGGCCCGCACGCGGCCGCTTCGAGGTGTTCCCGGTTTCGAGGTGTTCTTCGAATGCTCCTCAGGATGATCGGTGCGCTCGTCGATTACAGCGGGCGCCGTCCCTGGCTCGTCATCGCGCTCGCCCTCCTCTCCATGGCAGGGCTATGGGGGTACGCGTCGCGGCTCGAGCTGCGCACGGAGCTCCGGGAGCTCTTGCCGCGCGACAGCCCGGCGTTCCAGGCCTACGAGCGTCAGGCCCAGCGCGTGGACGGCGGAGCGCAGCTCATCGTCATCGCCGAGTCGCCGGACCGCGGCGCGAACGAGCGGTTCATCGACGCGCTCGCGGAGCATCTGAACGAGCCGCTCCGGAAGCGCGCGGCCTGCGCCGCCGCGTGCGCTGACGACGCCTGCCGGGCGGCGTGCGGGCCGCCGGCGCTCATCCGCTACGTGGAGTCCGGCACGAAGGAGGTCCGCAGCTTCTTCGACGCGAACAAGTGGCTCTACGCGAGCGTCCGCGAGCTCGAGGCGGCGGACGAGGCGATCGAGCTGGAGCTCGCGCTGCGGAGCGGCCTTATCGACGATCTGGAGGCTTCCGGGGGTGACGCGGGCGCGGCGGGCGCGGCGGCGGCGCCGGCGCCGGCCAAAAAGGGGCTGTCGCTCGACGAGACCTGGCAGGAGCTCCAGCGGCGCCTGAAGAAGATCGACGAGTTCCCGAGCGGCTACTTCGCCACGTCCGACGGGCGCATGGTCGCGCTCCGCATCGTCTCGCGCAGCGCCGGGATGGGCGATCGCCGCGCGGCGGAGCTCCTCGACCAGGTGACCGCGCTCGTCTCGCGCCTCGATCCTGCGGGCTTCCACCCGGCCATGCAGGTCGGGTACGCGGGCGACATCCCGAACGCCATCGCCGAGCAGAAGTCGCTCGTCAGCGAGGCGGTGTGGGCCACCGTCATCGCGCTCGTGCTGATCGTCGGCGGCGTGATGATCTACTACCGCTCGCCCTGGTCGCTCGTGGTGATCCTGTTCCCCACGGCCCTCGGCGCCAGCGCGGGGTACGCGTTCGCGACCCTGACCTACGGCTACGTCAACACGGTCGGCGCCTTCCTCGGGGCGATCATCGTCGGCAACGGGGTCAACTACCCCATCGTGCTCCTGTCGAGGTACCGCGACTTCCGCGCGCGCGGCATGCCCGCGGACGAGGCGCGGCGCGAGGCGGTCATCAACGCGTTCCGCGCCGAGCTCGTCGGGGCGAGCGTGGCGGCGATCGCCTACGGATCGCTCACGATCACGCACTTCCGCGGGTTCAGCCAGTTCGGCACGATCGGCTTCGTCGGGATGTTCATGGTGTGGGCGTCCATCGTGCCGCTCGTGCCCGCGACGCTCGTCGCGATCGAGCGCATCCAGGAGAGGCTCCCGCGCTGGATGCGCGATCCGGCGCCGCGCGTCTCGGACGAGGGCACCGCGGGGCCCGGCGCGCGGGCGCTCGCGCGCGTGACGTCGCGGTGGCCGCTCGCGTTCCTCGCGGTCGCGCCGGTCATCGTCGCGCTCGCGGCGTGGAAGCTCCCCGCGTACATCCGGGACCCCTGGGAGTACAACTTCGCGCGCCTCGGCTCGAAGAGCTCGCGGGAGAAGGGCGCGGGGAGCTGGTCGCTCAAGGCGTCCGAGGTCTTCGGCGGGAAGATGAACGTCGCCGGCGCGATGATGCTCGCCGACACCCCCGAGCAGGTGCCGGCCATCAAGGCGCAGATCCTCGCGAACGACGCGAAGGATCCGCAGGGCCAGCTCGTGGCCGACGTCGCGACGATCGCCGACGCCCTCCCCGGCACGGCCGAGGAGCAGCAGCGGAAGATCGAGGTCCTGGAGCGCATCCGGGACCGGCTGACCCCGCGGGTGCTGAAGGCCCTGGGCCCCGAGGAGCGGGAGCGCGTCCTCGCCATGAAGCCGCCGGAGACGCTGCGCGTCATCGGCCCCAAGGACCTGCCTGACCTCATCCGCCGCAGGTTCGAGGAGAACAACGGCGTCGTGGGGACGGTGTTCTACGTGAAGTACAAGAACAACGTCTCGTTCTCGAACGGCAGGAACCTCCTGCGGATGGCCGACACGACAGGCAACGTGGTCCTCCCTGACGGGACCCACGTCGTCACGGCGAGCAGGCCGACGGTCTTCGCCGAGATGATCCGGTCGATGGAGCGCGACGGACCGCTGGCGACGGCGGCCTCGCTCCTCGCGGTCACGGCCGTCGTGGTGCTCGCGACGGGCAGCATCGCGGGCGCGCTCGCGGTCCTCCTGTCCCTCGTGCTCGGCGTGCTCGCGACGGCCACTGCCATGGCGGCGCTCGACGTCAAGATCAACTTCCTGAACTTCATCGCGCTCCCGATCACCTTCGGCATCGGCTGCGAGTACCCCTTCAACGTCTTCGATCGCGCGCGGCTGCTCGGCGGCGACGTGTCGCTCGCGCTCAAGCGCTCGGCCGGCCCCGTGGCCCTCTGCAGCTACACGACCGTGCTGGGCTACGGGTCGCTCATCTTCGCCGACAACCAGGCGCTGAACTCGTTCGGCTGGGTCGCGGTCAGCGGTGAGGTGGCGTGCGTCGCGTGCGCGCTCCTGTTCCTCCCGGCGCTGCTCCACGTCATGAACCGCTCGGCGCGGATGCGGCGCTCGTGGAAGGGCGGCCTCCTCCTGCGCGGGAGCAACCACTCGTGAAGATCCTCGACGTCGCGGAGTTCTTTTCGTCCCGCGGGGGCGGCGTGCGGTCGTACCTGGAGGAGCTCGTGCGCCAGGGGAGCCGGCGCGGCCACGAGATCGTCGTCGTGGCGCCCGGGCCGCGCGACGAGGTCGTGCCGCTCGAGCGGGGCCGCATCGTGCGGGTGGCCGGCCCGCCGATGCCGTACGACCCGACCTACCACGCGCTCCTCCGGCTCGGCGCGGCGCGGGCGATCATCCGCCGCGAGGCGCCGGACGTGGTCCAGGCGAGCGCGCCGTACACGGCCGCGCTCGTCGCGGCGAGCGCCCGCGAGGTCCCGCTCCGCACGTTCGTGTACCACTCGGATCAGATCAGCACCTACGCGGCGCCGCTGCTCGACCGGGTGCGCCCGCGCGCGGTCGCCCGGGCGCTCGAGGGCGCGCTGTTCGCCTGGCCGCGCGCGCTGTCGCGGCGGTTCGACGCGACGATCGCCCCCGGGACGTTCATCGCGGAGCAGCTCCGCAGCCACGGCTGCGAGCGCGTCCACCGCGTCACCTTCGGCGTGAAGCGCGGCGACTTCGGCCCCTCCCGCGCGGACGCGGCGCTGCGCCGCAGCCTGCTCGGCCGGTTCGCGGACGAGCCGTCGGCCGCGCTGCTCCTCGTCGCGTGCCGGCTCGCCGTCGAGAAGCGGGTCGCGCTCGTGATCGACGCGGTGCGGGAGCTCGCCGCGCGGCGTCCGGTCGCGCTCGCTGTGCTGGGTGACGGGCCCGAGCGGGCGCGGCTCGAGCGCCGCGCGGCCGCCCTGCCGCAGGTGACCTTCCTCGGCTTCGCCAAGGACCGCGCCACCTACGCCGCGCTGCACGCCAGCGCCGACGTCTTCGTCCACGGGGGCGCCGCCGAGACGTTCGGCTTCGTGCTGGGCGAGGCGCTGTGCTCGGGCCTGCCGCTCGTCGTCCCGGCCGCCGGCGCCGCGCTGGATTTCGTGCAGCCCGGCGCCGCCGAGGTGTACGCGCCGCGCGCCTCGCCCGGCGAGGTGGCCGCCGCCATCGAGCGGGTGCTCGCGCGCCCGCGGGAGGAGCGCGTCGCGGCGGCGCGGGCCGCGGGGGAGCGGCTGCCCACGAGCGACGAGCACTTCGACGCGCTGTTCGCGCTCTACGCGGACCTGCTCGAGCGCGGGGTGCGCAGCGAGGGCTGACGTCGTGGACGCCAGCTTGCCCGCGAGAGGACGCGAGAAGACGCGAGAGGATCGATCGTGCGCCCCTTCCTGCTGATCTCCCCAGCCTTCGCGCCCCAGACGAGCGTCGGCGCCTTCCGCTGGGTGAAGCTCGCGCGGCACCTGCCGCGCCATGGCTTTCGCCTCGCCGTCCTGTCGGGGACCTTCCCCGAGGATCCGCGCGACGACGGGCTGCTCGCCGCGCTGCCGCCCGAGGTCGAGGTCTTCGACGAGTACCTCGATCCGGCCGTCCTCGCCGCGGGCGCCGCGCTGCGCGCCCTCCGCGCGCGGGCGCCGCTCCCCGCGGGGCGCGCGGGGCCGCTCGTCGGGCTCCGCCCGTTCCAGGCGATCACCGACCGCTGGATCGCGCACGCGCCGCACGGGGCGCGCGCGGCGGTGGCCCTGGCCCGCCGCACCGGCGCGCGGGCCGTCGTGGTGAGCGCCGGCCCGTACTCGGCCTGCCCGGTCGGCCTCCACGTGAAGCGGGCGCTCGGCGTGCCGCTCGTCCTCGACATGCGCGACCCGTACTCGCTGCACGAGACGGGGAACGGGCCGCCGTCCGGCCTGGCCGAGCGGGTCCGGCGCGCCATCGTGCCGCGCCTGGAGCGCCGCTGGCTCGAGGGTGCCGACCACGTGATCTTCAACACGCGGGCCGCGCTGGAGGCCTACCGCGCGCGCTTCCCCGAGCTCTCGTCGAAGTCCTCGTTCGTGCGCAACCACTTCGATCTCGCGCTGTACGCGCCGCCGCCTGTGCCGGAGCCGCCCCGCCGCTTCGTCGTGCTCCACCTCGGCACGATCCGCGAGGAGGCCTCCGCCGACCAGATAGGCGCCGCGCTGCGGCGGTTCATCGACCGGGAGCGGCTCACGCCGAGCGACGTCGTCCTCCGGCAGATCGGCCGGATGTCCGATCACGATCGCGCCTCCTTCGAGCGCATGGGGCTCACGCCGTACATCGAGGCGCTCCCCCCGGTCCCGCAGCGCGACGTGCTCGGCGAGCTCCGGCGGGCGCACGTGCTGCTCGCGATGCTCAGCCCCCACGTCGTGCTGCGCGTCTCGGCCAAGACCTACGACTACGCCGCGTCGGGCATGCCCGTCGTCAGCGTGACCGCGAACCGGGAGGTCGAAGAGCTCCTCTCGTACCGGAGCGACAACGCGCGCGTCGCGCCGGACGACGCCGACGGCATCGCCGACGCGCTCGCGCGCCACCTCGCGCGCTTCCGTCAGACGGGCGCGCTGCCGGTCCCGGCGACTCCGCCCGCGGAGCTGTCGTCCGAGGCGGCCGCGGCCAGCATCGCCGCGATCCTGGACCGCGTCATCGCCGACTCGACCGCCGCCCGTAGCGCCCGCCAGCCTCCTTGAACACGGCAGGCGGGCGGGGAGGGGGCTCGTCGCGCAACCAGCGCCGACCCCGCCTACCCGTCAGGCACTAGACTGGCGCGCGCCGCGCCGCCTTCGCGGCGCCATCCCCCTTCCTCGGAGCTGTGCATGCGCTTTCTCCACCCCGAGCATGACGAGAGCCTGGAACTCGCCCTCGAAGACGTGTTCCTGACCCCCGGCTACTTCGCCGGCGGCTCCCGCCTCGAGACCGACCTGCGCCCGGCGGACTTCCCTGGCGGCTCGCACCCGATCGTCTCGGCGAACATGAACGCGGTCACCGGCAAGCGGATGGCGGAGACGATGGCCCGCTTCGGCGGCCTCGGCGTGCTCCCGCAGGACATGGATCTCGACACGGTCGAGCGCATCGTCCGCCACATCAAGCGCGCCGACCCGCGTTACGACACGCCCCTCTCGGTCTCCCCGCGGGCGACGCTCCGCGACGTGCACGGCATCATCCGCAAGCGATCGCACGACATGGTGGTCGTGGTCGACGACGAGCGGCGGCCCATCGGCATCGTCACCCACGCCGACCTGCGCGACCGGGACCAGTACACGCCCGCGTCCGCGCTCATGTCGTCGCGCCTCATCACCATCCCGGTCGGCACGCCGAACCGGACGGCCTTCCTGCTGATGGAGGACGCCCGCGTGAAGGCGGTCCCCGTGCTCGACGAGGACGGGCGGCTCCACGGCGTGCTGACGCGCGACGACGCCGTGCGCCTCGAGCTGCTCAAGCCGACGCTCGACGGCGGCGGCGAGCTCATGGTCGCGGCGGCGATCGGGATCTCCGCGCAGGCGGCCCAGAGCGCCGCGCGCCTGCTCGAGATCGGCGTGTCCGCGATCGTGCTCGACACCGCGCACGGCCACCAGCGCCGGATGATCGAGGCGATCCGCGCCGTGCGGGGCGCCGTGGGCGACGCCGTCCCGCTCGTGGCCGGCAACGTCTGCACGGCGGAGGGCACGCGGGATCTCATCGAGGCGGGCGCCGGCATCGTGAAGGTGAACGTCGGCCCCGGCGCGATGTGCACGACGCGCATGCAGACCGGCGCCGGCCGGCCGACGTTCTCCTCGGTGCTCGCGTGCGCCCGCGAGGCGCACCGCCACGGCAAGCGCGTCTGGGCCGACGGCGGCGTCCGTCACCCGCGCGACGTGGCGCTCTACCTCGCCGCCGGCGCCTCGCGCGTCATGGTCGGGACGACGCTCGCCGGCACGTACGAGAGCCCGGGCGACGTCATGGAGGACCGCGACGGGCTGCTCTACAAGGAGAACTACGGCATGGCGAGCGCGCGCGCGGTCAGCGAGCGCACCGCGGACCTCGACGCGTTCGAGCGCGCCAAGAAGGCCTTCTTCCGCGAGGGCATCTCGACGTCGCGCATCTACATCCACGAGGGGCGCGAGAGCGTCGGCGCCATCCTGATCGAGATGATCACGGGCGTGCAGTCGGCGTGCACCTACGCCGGCGCGGCGAACCTCGACGAGCTCCACGACAAGGCCGTCATCGGGGTGCAGACGCTGGCGGGCTACGGCGAGGGCAAGCCGCACGGAATCGAACGGCGCTGATCATGCGCGCGAGCGCGCGGCGCGGGATGACGGAAAGGTGACGTGACTTCCACCCGGGCAGCGACGAACCTCCGGCTGCTTACCGTCGAGGTCCTCCATGCCGAACGCACCCGCTCCACGTTTTTCCGCCGCGCGCCGCGCCATTCGCCGGTTCGTCGGCCACACCTGGTTGTCCGTGTTCGGCTGGCGCGTGGACGGCATGACGGAGCTCCCGTCGAAGGCGGTGATCATCGCGGCGCCCCACACCTCGAACTGGGACTTCCCGTTCACGCTCGCGGTCAGCTACGTGCTCGACCTCGAGTTCTCCTGGCTCGGCAAGCACACCCTCTTCGAGCCGCCGTTCGGCTTCTTCTTCAAGTGGCTCGGCGGCGTCCCCGTCGACCGACGCGACCGGAACAACCTCGTCTCGGCCGTGGTCGACGTGCTGAAGGAGCGCGACGAGCTCATTCTGATCATCGCGCCCGAGGGCACGCGCTCGCGCACGAAGCGCTGGAAGACGGGCTTCTACTATGTCGCGCTCGGCGCCGGCGTCCCGATCCTCCTCGGATACCTCGACTTCCCCCGGAAACGCGGCGGGATCCTCCACGTGTTCCACCCGACGGGCGACATCGAGGCCGACATGGCGGCGATCCGCCATCACTACGATGGCATCGAAGGCAAGCACCCGGAGCGGATGAGCGAGATCACGCTCGGCACCCGGGGTGCTCCGGCGAACGGGGCCGTGCAGCACCCCTGAGCTCGGATCGAGGGCGCGCGGTCTGCCTACCCGCGCGGCCGGAGGGCGCTCGTCAGCGCAGGGACGGCGCGCGAACCGACGAGACGGGCCCCGCCGTGAGCCTCGTCGTCAGCACGCCCGCGAGCGCCCATTCGAACGCGGAGCGGTCGGTGTACACGTTGAAGCGGCCGCCCGTGGCGAGGTTGGCGACCGTGACGCCCATGGCGACGAGCCCGGGCCGCACGAGGATATGGACCTCCTTCAGCTTGCCGGGGTTCCGCAGGTGCCACGCCGTGAGCCTGGCGCGGACGTCGCTGTCATAGCCGGTGCCGAGCTCGAAATCGTCGAACACGATCGGGTGCACGGCCGCCTCCATGAGGGTCTCCAGGTGCCTGATCGCCGGCTCGATGAGATCGAGCGACGCGTACCCCTCGAGGCGCCTCGTCACGACGTCGGACGCGGGCGTTCGAACATCGAGGACTCCCCGCCCGGTCGACCAGCGGTCGCCCCGTGCTCCGAGCCGTGTGTGTGCCAAATCCATCTCGATTTCGAGACTTTAGTCTATGGGCGGCGCTCCGCCATGCGATCCGTCCAAACCGCGCCGTTCTCCGACGCTGGGGGCCTGTGCTGCGCTCGCGCACGGCGCCTCGCCGGCCGGGCGCGCGAGGCGGCGGGGCTTCCGGCGCGTCGAGCACGTCCGGCGGGCCTGGCCGCCTCCGGCAGCGTCAAGCGCCGTCGGCGCGGCCGAAAGCGGCTATGATGCCGCGGCTGTTTCGGCCGCCGGCCGGTGCTGGCGGCTCGCGAGGCGTCTTCGCCCGCAGCAGAGGGACGAAGGAGGAGCTACCGAGATGAGAGGACATGTTTCCAGGGTGCTGCGGCTCGCTGTCGTGGCGTTTGCGTGCGCGCTGATGGCGGGCTGCGGCGGCCCGCTGCGCTACACGCCGCAGGGCATGGGGAAGGCGCCGGGCGCGGACGCCGTGATCATCGCCGACGTCAACTTCGACGCGGCCATGACCCGCCTCGACATCAACGCGAAGGACCTCCCGCCGCCCGATCGCCTCGAGTCGAGCAGCACCGCCTACGTCGTCTGGGCGCGCCCGGACAGCGACTCGCCCTGGCAGCGGATCGGCGCGCTCAACTTCGACCCCGATGCCCGCACCGGCAAGCTCAAGGACGTGAGCGTGCCGCTCACCCGGTTCGAGCTCGTCATCAGCCTCGAGAAGACCGCCAATCCCGAGTCGCCGTCCTCGGAGCTCATCTTCAAGCAGGACGTCGAGTACTGACGAGACGGCGTCTCCTCGGCCTTCGTCGGGTCTGGTCTGTGCGACAGCTCACGTTGTCCTGAAAAATCAAGCACTCTTCGCAGGATACACCTCCGCGGACCACAACGCGTTGTGGTCGCGGGCGAGCGCGCTCGCGATGGACCAGGTCGCATTGTGGTCGCGGGCGAGCGCGCTCGCGATGGCACCAGGTCGCGTCGTGGTCGCGTGCGAACGCGCTCGCGATGAAGGCGCAGTGATGTCCGAGGTCGGACTGCGCAGGTTGAGGCTCGCCCGAAGTCGACAGGTCGTCCCACCCGCTGCATCCGCTGTGAGCGAGCTGGAGGCGCATCGCGCTCGGCGTCAGCTGGTAGCTCGATGCGGCGGAACCTTGCTCGACGAGCGCCCGCCTTCGATGGGCTCGCCGAATCCCCTCCGGACCTACGCGTTCCTCACCTTGGGGATCGTCAAGTAAACCGGGTCGACGTCTTCCTCGAACTCGTCGTATTCGCGTGGATCGCTCTTGTGTTGGAGCTGCATGTGCACCGCGCGCGCCACCTCTTGCGCGCGCGCGGGCGGCGCCTCGGCGCCGTCCCACGCCTCGCAGAGCGCGTGCAAGGTCTCGAGACGTTGGATCAGCGTGGCAAAATAGGCGCGTCCTTCGGCGTTCTTGCTACGCGCGGTCCGGAACAAAGCCAGCATGTTGTCGAGGTGACTCAGCGCGGGGAACCGGAGATCCGCGGGCGGGATCTTCGCGACCATCCTGGGTGACCCGAGATACTGGCACCACCCGATGGCCACGCCGAAGCTAAACGGGTGCGGTCGCGCCGCCAGCTCCGCCTCGGTCGGGGGCGGGCGGGAGTCCGGGGCCTCAGGCTCGGGCGGCACCTCCGGCGGCGCTTCCAGCTCGTCCCAGCCCTCGGGCGGCTCGGGGAAGCCGAACGCGGCGAGCAGGCTCCGCGCGGCTTGCTGGATCGCGGCCGGGACCTCGGGCGACGGCGTCCACGTCTCGCACAGGGCGCGGAGCGTTCGCGCTTGTGCGGTGACCTCATGGATCGGCCTCCCGTCCCCGATCGTCACCCGCGATTCCTCACCGTTCAGCGCGATGAACCGATCGAGGAGCCCGAGAAGCTCCTCCCGGCTCGGCGCGGCACCAAGGCTTTGCGCTGCCCGCGGCGCGGCGAGCGCGCCTGCGTAGTTCACCATCTGCACCATGCACTGAGCCCATTTTTGGGACTGCGCCTGTGCTTCGGTCGACTCATCCATGGCCAGATCCTCCACCTCCCTAGTTCGCTCTGCAGAGCTTGACCCATGGGACGATTTGGCTGCCGATCCTGGGTCGAAACGTGATCGCCGCGCCGACGATATCGCCGTCGTTCCCCAGGTAACAGGTGTACGTGCACCATCCGCTGGTGATGAGGTTCCCGAGGCCCCATGTGTCAGGGCATGGCT
Source organism: Sorangium sp. So ce726 (assembly GCF_051521405.1). NCBI lineage: Bacteria > Pseudomonadati > Myxococcota > Polyangiales > Polyangiaceae > Sorangium > Sorangium sp. So ce726. The sequence continues at coordinate 1,510,891 of NZ_CP150349.1, forward strand.
TGCACTTGCCGTCTCCGCAGTTGTCGAGGATGCAGACTTTTGCGAAGTCGCATGCGACGTTGGAGTTGCACAAGAACGGCGGGTCCATGCATGCGACGTTGACCGGGTACCCGTACGAGAGCGTCGCCGGATCCAGCGAGGCGATCCATTGCTCCGCGAGGTCCCAGGCCAGCGGCGCGTTCTCCTCGATGAGGCGTAGCAGCGTTTCTTCGTCGATGGCTTCCGGGTCGACGATCTGGGATTCGGTCAATCCGCTGAGGGCGTACGCCGCATAGCCCGCTTTCGCCTGGGTGAGCGCGAGCTCTACCGGGTCGGCCCTGCGCGCCGCCTCGATCGCCTCTTGCACCTCGGGCGTGAATCCAGCGCTGCCCCCTGTACCGCCGCCCGCGGTCGTGGGCTGCGGGTCGTCGGGTGGGGGCTCGGTGTCCTCGGCTCCGCCCTCGCCTCCTTGTCTGAGGTGGATGGTGCAGGCCGGGACCATCAGCGCGCCGAAAGCGACGACGAGGAGCAACGCGCCTGCTTTCGCCAGGATGTTCTTCGACATGACGAACCCCTCCGGGCGCGTATTTCGGACCAGCGCGTACGGAGATACGGAGCCGGGAACCGGGCGTCAATCGTGAGGCTTATTGCGCTCGAGGACGACCGACCCCAGCGTCGTGGCGAACGTTGGAATCATCGCCAGGTTCAAGCCCCTCCAGAGGCGGCGCCCGGCAGGGCCTGAGCGCGCGCTTGCCCTTCCGTCCGACCGAAGGTGGCGGCCGTTCGGACGCGCCGCCGCGCGGTCGCAAGCAGGTGCGGATCGGCCATCCGCGCCGGGCGCGGGCTCGCGACGCCGTGGGGGGACGGCCAGCGGTCCAGGATCGTCGCGCCCCCGCGGTGCTGTCGAGGCGTGATGGCCGCCCGTCCCATCGAGGCGAGCGCCGCCCGTCGTACCTCGCCGCGAGGTTTCGGCGCCGCCCCCCGTGAATCCCATGAATGTCCGCGAGCGCCGGCGCATCGAAGCGCGGTGAGTGAAGATTCTCCTCCTGTCGCAGTGGTATCACCCCGAGCCGATCTCGCGCCCTCATCTGCTCGCAGAGGCGCTGGCCGCGCGCGGGCACCAGGTGACGGTGGTGACCGCGTTCCCGAACTACCCGCATGGCAGCACCTACCCGGGGTACCGACAGCGCCTCTGGGACGTGGAGCACGCGAGCGGCACCAGGGTGATACGCCTCCCGACCTACCCGGATCACAGCCGATCGCGTGTGCGGCGGACGCTCAACTACGCGAGCTTCGCCGCCTCGACAGCGCTGCTCGGGACCGCCCTCTCCGGGCCGGCGGACGTCGCCTGGGTCCACAATCCATCACCGAGCCACGCCATCGCCTCCTCCTGGCTCGCCGCGCTCCGCGGGATACCGTGGGTCTATGAGGTCCAGGATCTGTGGCCCGAGACCGCGGCGGCCTCAGGCATGCTCGACAACAGGCTCGTGTTCGCTGGCATCGATCGCGTGAACCGCACGCTCTTCCGGCGCGCCGCGGCGATCACCGTCATCAGCCCGGGGCTCGAGCGCGAGCTCTCCCGCAAAGGCGTCTCGACAGACAAGGTGCACCTGATCCCGAACTGGGCCGACGATCGGATCTACAGGCCGGTGGAGCCCGACCCGCAGCTCGCAGCGGAGCACGGGTTGTCAGGGCGGTTCGTCGTCCTCTTCGCCGGCAACATGGGCCCTGCCCAGGCCCTCTCCAGCGTGCTCGACGCGGCCGATCGGCTGCGCGACCTCACCGACGTGCGGTTCGTGATGGTCGGGGACGGGAACGACGCGCTCAGGCTCCGGCGCGAGGCTGCGGCGCGGGCTCTCTCGAACGTCGTCTTCATCGGCCAGCAACCCCATGAGCGCATGCCGCATTTCTTCGCGCTGGCCGATGTGGTGCTCTCGCACCTCCGGCGCGATCCGCGCTTCGAGATCACGATCCCCTCGAAGATCCCGGCCTACATGGCCGCGGCCAGGCCGGTGCTCGTCGCGGCGGGCGGGGATCCGGCGGATCTGGTGCGCAACAGCGGCGCGGGGCTCGCCTGCGAGCCCGAGAACCCGGCGGCGCTCGCGGACGCGGTGCGGCGGTTGCACGGCATGACGCCGGAGGCGCGGCGCGCGATGGGGGAAGCCGGCCGGCTCTATTTCCTTCGCTGGTTCACGCGCGAGCCGCTCGTGCGTCGTTATGAGGAGATCTTCGCGCGCGCAGCGGGGTGAAGCATCGTCGTGAAGACGCCGGCGCCCTCGGGCACCGGCGCGGAGCTGAGGGGTACTGAGGGACGCAATGCACCGGCGCATTGCGATGAGCATCGTTCCATGGGCGAGACGACAGGAACAGCGGTGGGCACCATGCAAGGTTACAAAGACCAGCGGATCATCGTGACCGGGGGTGCGGGCGCGATCGGCGGCTCGCTCACGGCGGCCCTGGCCGACGCGGGCGCGGAGGTGATCGTGGTGGACGACCTCTCCTCCTCCTCCCGCTGGGGCGTCCCGGCGCGGCGCAACGTGCGCTTCGTGGAGGGGAGCGTCGTTGATGACGGCTTGCTCGCGGAGGTGTTCCGGGAGCAGCCATCGCATGTCTTCCACCTCGCCGCGCTGTTCGCGAACCAGAACTCGGTGGACAACCCGGAGCGCGATCTCGAGGTCAACGGCCTCGGCACCTTGCGGGTGTTGCAGCACGCGCAGCGCAGCGGGGCGCAGCGCGTCGTCTTCGCCTCGTCCGGGTGCGCGCCCTACGGCAGCGACCCGCCGCGGCCTGTCCACGAGGAGCACCTCGCGCTCGATGTCCACACGCCTTACCAGGCCACCAAGCTGCTCGGTGAGCTCTATTGCAATTATTTTTGCGGTCATTCGGCCGGCCATGAGGGGCTGAGCACCGTGCGGGTCCGCCCCTTCAACTCGTATGGTCCGGGCGAGGTCCCTGGCCGATACCGCAATGTGATCCCCAACTTCGTCTACTGGGCCCTGCGCGGCGAGCCGCTGCCGATCACCGGGACGGGAGAGGAGACCCGCTCGTTCACCTACGTGGGCGATATCGTCGATGGCTTTCTCCGGGCGGGCACCGCGGCGGCAGCCTCGGGCGAGGCGTTCAACCTGGCGTCGGGCGAGGAGATAGCCATCCTCGACGTCGCGAGAGCCATCAACGAAATGACGGGCAACCGCGCCGGCGTCCGGTTCGTCGAGCGCCGGGCGTGGGATACGCAGCGCCGTCGGGTCGCGTCCACCGACAAGGCCCGTCGCGTCCTCGGCTTCGAGGCGCATACGGGCCTGCGCGACGGGCTCGCGCGCACCGTGGCGTGGTTCCGCGAGCGCTGGGCCCAGATCGAGGCCGAGGCGCGCTTCTAGGGACATGCGCGTCGCGCTCTGGGGCCCCCTCCCGCCGCCCACCGGCGGAATCACGCGGTGGATGCGGAATTACCTCGACGCGGCGGCCGCGGCGGGCATCGAGGCGGACGTCATCGACACGTCGCCCCGAGGCGCCTCGATCGACCCGACGAGCAGGCTTCGCCCCGCGCGCGTGGTCCGCGCGGGCGAAGCGCTGGCCGCGCTTCACCGGCTGCTCGCGCGACGCCGGCCGGATGTCGTTCATCTGTGCACCACCCTGTTCTGGGCGACCGCGCGCGACGCCCTCGCGGTGGAGCTGTGCCGTCGCGCGGGGGTGCCGGCCGTGCTCCACCTGCGCTTGTCGCCGCAGATCATCGCCTGGCATCGGGCCCTGCCGTGGCCGGCTCGGCAGGCCGTGCGCGCCGTGCTGGGCCGCGCTGCAGCCGTCATCACGCTCTCGGAGGAGCTGCGGTGTTACGTGCAGGCCCTGGTTCCAGGGGGCCGCGTCCTCCGGATCGCCAACCCGGTCGACACCGACGGCTTCCACCCCGCCGCCGCGCCGCGCTCGCCCGGCCAGCCGCTGCGGGTGCTCTTCGCGGGGCTCGTCACGCCGCAGAAGGGGGTCCTGGAGCTCGCGCGGGCCGTGCTGGCGGTCGAGGGCCTGACCCTCGCGCTGGTGGGGCCTCGCGACGCAGGCGGCGCTGCCGGCCCGTCCCGCCGCCTCGACGAGGCGCTCGCGGAGCTCGAGCGGCAGGGCCGCCTGAGCCGGCTCGGCGAGGTGTCTGAAGACGCGATGCCCGCGGTCTACCGCGACGCGGACGTCTTCTGTCTACCGAGCCATGGCGAGGGGCTGCCCAACGCGTTGCTGGAGGCGATGGCCAGCGGCCTGCCCTGCGTCGCCACGCCGGTCGGCGCGGTGCCGGAGGTGATCCAGGGCGAGGGCGGTCGGGTGGCCCTCCTGGTGGCGCCGAAGGACGAGGAGGCGCTGCGGGGCGCGCTCCGCTCCCTGCGCGACGACCCCTCCCTGCGGGCGCACCTCGGCGAGGCTGCGCGCCGGCGCGCCGTGCGCCGCTATGCGAGCAGGACGATCATGGCGGAGTACGCCGCGCTGTATGCGCAGCTCGCGGCGGCCAACGCCTCGCGTCCCGCGCCCCGGGACGAACATCACGGCTGCGCGGGGCCGTAGACCGCGCGCCGAACGGCGTCGGGAAACTCGCCCACCATTCCGGCAAAGGCGGTATCGGTCAGGACGACGACCGTGAGCTTCGCGCTCGGATCGACCCAGAAGTGACTGCCGTAGGCGCCCATCCACTGCCAGGTGCCCGCGGCGGAGGGCATCGTGCTCGGGTCCGGCGCCGTGAGGACCGCGGCGCCAAACCCGAATCCCCATGTCCCGCCGGCCTGCTGCACCTTCAGCTGGCCAGTCTGGTTGGACGTCATGGCGGCGGCCGTCTCGGGTCGCAAGATCTTCCCGCCGCCGGTGCGCAGCACCTCGAGGAACCGGACGTAGTCGCCGGCGGTGCCGACCATGCCGGCGCCGCCCGACGGATAGGAGCGCGGATCGAGCGCGCGGGACGGCGAGAACGTGACCGTGGCCGGCCCGAGCGAGACGGGCTGCGGATCGGCCATGCGCGCCGGGCGCGGGCTCGCGTCGCCGTAGGGGACGGCCAGCCGGTCCGGATCGCCGACCGTGAACGAGGCGTCGAGCCCGAGCGGCCCGGTCACGAGCCGGCGGACCACGTCCGGCAGCGGCGCGCCGCCCGCCTTGGCCACGACGCCCCCGAGCACGTCGGTCGCCAGCGAGTAGCTCCACGCCGTGCCAGGCTCGAAGAGCAGCGGCGCCTGGGCGATCCGCGCGAGGTTCTCGTCGAGGGAGAGGCCGGGCTGATCGAGGCCGTCCGACACGCGCGCGCGGTGGTAAGGCCCGTCCGGGGGCTCCGCGAAGGTGTAGCCGAGCCCCGCGGTGTGGGTGAGCAGCTGCCGCACCGTGATCGTCGCGGCCCGGCCGTCCGCGAGCCGCGGCGCGAACGCGGGGAGCCACTTCGTCACCGGATCGTCGAGCCCCAGCGTGCCCGCGTCCAGGAGCGCGAGCGCGGCCGCGGACACGATCGGCTTGGTCAACGACGCGAGACGAAACACCGTATCTTCGCGCATCGGGCGCCCTGCCTCGCGGTCGGCGAAGCCGGCGGCGCGCCGGTAGACGACCTCGCCGTCGCGCGCGATGACGACGACAGTGCCGACGACCCGCTCCTTTGCGATGGCCGCCTCGATGACCGCATCGAGCCGGCGGCGGAGCGGCTCGTCACCGTGGTCACCGCGAGCCGCGGCGGACACGGCAGGAGGAGCCGGCGCCGCGGCGGGCGCGGGGGATCCGCACCCTCCCAGGGCGACCGGCAGCGCGGAGAGAAGCAGACCCGAAGCGGCCGCAGAGACCGAAGCGCGGAGCATTTTCATCGTGATCGTGTGCATGGTTGTTAACCCCGACCGGCTCGCCCATCAAGGGAGTACGTGGCCTCCGGATCACCTAGTTTGCAGCCGCTGGCTGTTCGGCTGGAGAGTAGCGGATCACCATCACGGTGACGTCGTCACGGAGCTGCTGCCCTGCCATGGGGCCCACGAGGCCCTTCACGATGGTGCTCGGCGACATCCCTTGCGCCGCGAGCGCGTGGAATCGCTCTGCCAGCCCCTGGGTCTCCAGCATTCCGCCTGCGGAGGTGACAGACTCCGTGAGTCCATCGGTGTACAGCAGCATCGTGTCCCCGGCGCCGATCTCTATCACATCGTCCCGGAGCAGCGCCGTGATGTCGTCTTCGATCCCGATCCACATCCCGCTGGTCTCGACGAGCTCCACCGTGTTGGAGAGCGCCCTGTGGATCAAGATGTCCAGGTGAAGGCCTGCGTAGCGGACCGTGCCGCGGCCGAGCTCCAGCGCGACGATCGTCATGTACTGATCGGGACTGACGCGGAGCAGGTTCTCCCGGACCGCGCGGTTCGCCCGGCTCAGCACGACTGCAGGGGTGAGAGGCTCGCCGTCGCGCGGCGACGTCGTAAGGATGGTCCGTATCGCGGTCTGAACCATCATCATCGTCAGCCCGGCGGTGACCCCATGGCCGGATACATCGCCGATGAGGACCCAGCTGCTCTCGCCCGTCTGGACCACGTCGTAGTAGTCGCCGCCGACGCTCTCGGCCGGTGTCATCAGGGCGGCCATGTCGTAGTCCTTCAGACGATTTTGCTGCGGCAGGAGCACCGTCTGTATCTTGCGCGCGAGATCCATCTCGCTCCACAGCTCCGCGACCAGGCGCCTGAGCTCGGCGGTGCGCTCGGCGACGAGCGCCTCGAGGTTCTCGTTCGCGCGCCGGAGCTCCTGCGATGCGGCCTCCAGCCGCCCGTAGAGCATCGCGTTCTCGAGGGATACGGCGGCTTGCGTCGCGAGAAATTGCAAGAGCCCGCACCGCGCAGGGCTGAACGCCTCCGCGGTGATGCTGTTCTCCAGGTACAGGACGCCGGTCACCTTGCCGCCCTGGAGCATCGGAGCGCACATCACCGACTTGGGCCGAGCCTGGATGAAGTAGCGGTCAGAGGCGAAGCGCATGTCACGGTGCGCGTCCGTGAGGACCGTCAGCTCGCCCGTGCGCGCCACGTAGCGCACGAGCGACTCCGGAACCTCCGAGTCGCCCTGCAGCGCGCGGGCGTCCAGCTTTATCGTATCGGGATCGATGGTCATGCTCGCCTCCAGGGTGAGCACCCCGGCGCGATCGAGGATCAAGCATCCCCGTTGAGCTCCCGCGTTCTCGAGCAGCGTCCGCATCAGCCGCTCGAGCAGCCGATCGATGACGAGCTCCGTGGAGATCGCCTCGGTCGCGCGGATGGCCGCCGTGAGGTCGAGGCTCTCGCCTGAGCGAAGCGTGCTGGAGGTCTGGCCGGTCGTCTGGCTGGCCGTCTGGCTGGCTGTCTGGCTGGTCGTCCTTGGCAGGCTCGATGCCGTCTCGTCTGCTGGACTGGGGGGAGAGGAGAGCGCTGCGTTGCTCCGGAGCACGTGAGCGTATCTCGACTTCAGCTCCTCGACCTTGCACGTCGCCCCCCAGCGCTGGTACGCGTAGATCGCCTCGGCCAGGTAGGCGCTCGCCACCCTGTTCCTGCGCTCGTCCAGGTGAAATCGGCCAGCCAGCTCGTTGCCGATGGCCTCGGCGTGCACGAAGCCGTGCTCCTGGGCGAGGGCTATCGCGCGATCGTAGAGATCCAGCGCGCCTTCCGTGCGCCGCTCGATCCGCGCGATCTCCGCCTGTGCCAGCGCAGCGCGGTGCGCGAAGTTGGCAGGCGAGGACAGGGCCCAGGCTTCGAGCGTGGCGGCGTCTTCACGCAGGCGCGCCAGGAGCCCGGCTCGCTCCTCTGGAGCGGCGGTGCGCGTCAGCTCAGCCAGGGTCAGCGCCCGATAGAGGACGTGCTCCGCGTGATAGAAGAAGCCAGGGACGAGCTTGCAGCCGTCGCTGGTGGCCAGGGCATCGCGGAAGTGGCCAGCGAAATACTCGGCAGTCGCCTGCACGACCCCGTACATCGCCAGCGTCGGCAGCGGCGCAGAGGCGATGAACTTGCTCTCCTCGAAATCAGCGCTCTCCAGGCTCGCGGGATGCCGAGTCCGGCCGGTCAGCGCACGGATGGCCTGCTGGGCGACGCTGCAGAAGCCCTGGTTCACGACGTCGCCCGTCCTGTCCGCGAGGTCGCGGGCGGCCTGGAGGCTGTTCTCCAGGTCCGGCAGGCTCTCGCCAGCGTACATGCGATAGTAGACCACGAACGCAGCGCAGTAAGACGCGTAGATCTGGTCTCCCATCTCGAGGCTGAGCCTCAGCCCAGACCGCAGCACCTCGAGGTTGTGCGAGATGTGCTGACGCCAGTGGGCGATGAAGCCCCCGAAGAGGAAATGAACCTGGCCTCTGCTGGCTGGGCTGCCGCCACGGGTAGCCAGCTCCAGGCCCAGCCGGCCGAAGCGAAACGCGTGCTCTCGGCTCCCCGTGATGACGAGGTGGACGATCGCGTACTGCGCATAGAAGAAGCCCGCGAGCGGCGCCGTGCCCCGACGGAGCAGCTGGACTCCCTTGAGCACGAGCAGGACGTGAAGCTCTGGAACGGCCTGGAACGCCGCCGGGATGCTGGTGGCCAGGGTGTCGAGCACCGCGAGCCCGTGGGCGTCGCTCATCCCCGACACCGTCGCCAGAGACTCGATCTCCGACCCCGCTATCGCAGATTGATACGCTCCGAACTCGGCGCCGATCGCGGCGCCGAGGGCCGCCTTGTCTGCCAGGGGAGGCAGCTCCACGTCCAGGAGGCGCAGCGCGTCGATGCCCTTCGCACACGCAGCATCGAGCCTGCCCGTGTTGGTGAGCAGGAGCACCTCGAGGTTGCGCCCCATGACACGATCCACCACCGACCGCGCGTTCCGCTCCACGGCCTGGAGCAGCCCGAACGCGGAATCCAGGTTCCCGGTGAGGTACTCGCACTCCGCCATGGTCAGGTGAGCGGCGCAGACGACCTCGTACTCTTCAATCCACCCCGTCTCCCCGAGCACGTCGAGCGCCGCCCGCAGGTAGTGCACCGCCGCGTCGGGCGCCGCTCGAGCGCGCGCCTTGCGACCAGCGTTCAAATTCAAGCGCGCGAGCCCGCGCCTCTCGGCCGGCTCGACGATCAGGCTCGCGCCACGGTTCAAGTGATCCACGATCGCGAACAGCTCACGATCGCCCGGATCTGCGCCGCCGCGCTCCCGCAGCAGCCGACCGATGCGCAGGTGGATGGCGTCCCGCTCCTCCGGGCCGAACAGCGAGTAGGCCGCCTGCTGGACGCGATCGTGAGAGAAGCGGAACGCGGCGTCGAGCGCGCCGTCGGCCATCCCGATCGCGTCGTGATGAGCGTCGGCCTTGTAGCGGTATCTGCCGTCCAGCGAGACGATGAACCCCTGGCGCAGCGCCTCCCAGAGGTGGTCCGCCACATCGCTGTGCGAGCGCTGAGACACGACGGCCAGCGTGGCCATGTCGAAGCTATGCCCCACACAGGCGGCGAAGCGCAGCACGTCCTGGCTCGACTGCGGCAATCGGCGCAGCTCGGACACCATGAAATCGATCACGTTGTCCGTCGCCAGCCGTTCCCACACCCGCGCCGTGTCCCACCTCCAGGCGAGGTCCCCGTGGTCGAAGCGCAGCAGGCCGTCTCGGTGCAGCGCGGTCAAGAACTGCGCGAGGAAGAAGGGGTTTCCGCGGGTCTTCTCGAACAAGGCAGCGCTGAGCCCGCCCACCGCCTCGGCGCCGCACCCGAGCGTGTCGCTGAGGAGGTGCGCGATGTGCGGCTGGCCGAGCGGGGCGAGCGTGATCTCGCGCCTCCGGACGCCGGCCTGGCGCAGCTCCTGGAGCATCAGAGACAGCGGGTGCGCGGCGTCGATCTCGAGCTCTCGGTAAGCTCCGATCACGAGCACGTGGCGCGCGCCGGCGGCCGTCAGCACGTGCTGCAAGAGCCGGGTCGAGCTGGCGTCCGCCCACTGCAGGTCATCCAGGAAGAGCACAAGCGGGTGCTCTTCAGCCGCCAGCGCACGGAGAAAACTCAAGAAGACATGTTCGAAGCGGCGCTGCGACTCGGTCGGACCCAGCGCTGGCGCCGGGGGGTGCTCGCCGACGACGTGCTTCAGCTCGGGGATCAGATCGGTGAGGAGACCCGCGTTCGGGCCGACCGCGTCGAGGATGTCACGTCGCCGCTGCTCGAGCACGCCTGGGGGCTCCGCGAGCACGGACCGGACGAGAGCACGGCAAGCGTGGGCGATCGGGCCGTAGGGGACGCTCCGCGCCAGGGAGTCGAACTTTCCTGCGCCGAAGTATGCCCGGCCGAGGATGTGCTGGTGCAGCTCCTCGACGAGCGCGGATTTCCCGACGCCCGCCTGTCCGGACAGGAGGACGAGCTCGCTCCTGCCCTGCTTGGCGCGGCCGAAGCTCTCCAGGAGCGCATCGAGGTCGCGCTCGCGGCCATAGAGCTTCTCGGGGATCGAGAGCTCATCGGATCTGTCGCGTTGGCCCAGACCGAAGACCTCTGCCGCGCCAGCCCGCTTGACCTGATCCAGAATTTGCTGCAGATCGTGCTGCAGCCCAGCTGCGGTCTGGTATCGCTGCTCCACGGTCTTGCTGAGCAGCTTGAGGATCACGTCCGACAGGACCGGAGGCAGGTCCGGCCTGGATGCCAGGGGCGCCCGCGGGCTGCGAGCGATGTGGCTATGCACAAGCTCCAGCGGATCGCTGCCATCGAAGGGCAGCGCGCCGGTGAAGAGCTCGTACAGGGTGACCCCGAGCGAATACAGGTCGGCTCGAAAATCCACGCTCCGGTTCATCCGCCCCGTCTGCTCGGGTGCGATGTAAGCCAGCGTGCCTTCCAGCTGCGTGACCCCCGAGAGCGCGTCGACTTTCTGGGAGAGGCGCGCCGCGATCCCGAAGTCGACGAGCACGAGCGAGCTCGGCCCGTCGGTGACGAAGAAGTGATGGGGTTTGATGTCCTTGTGAATGACGTGTCTGCGGTGGACCGCCGCGAGCGTTCGCGCCATGGCCAGCGCCAGCTCGAGCGAGCGCAGCAGATCCAGGCGACCCGATCGAATCAGCTTGTCGACGGACGCGTCTCCCGCGTCCTCCATGACCAGGGCGAGGCCGTGCCCGTGCCGCTCCAGCCCGATGGCCTTGACGACCTCGGGCATGTCGAGGCACGTCAACACTTCATATTCATGGCGGAGGCGCCCCACCTCGAGCGCGGTCGGGCGCTCGCTCCTGAGCAGCTTCACCAGCACCGATGCCCCGTCGATGACGCGATAGCCGCGGTACACCTCGGAGCTCTGGGTCTCGCGCACCTTCGCGTTCAGGGTGTATCGGTCGGACAAGGTGATCATGGTAGATTCGTGAGGATCGGTCTCGTTCCAAGATCTGGGCTGCGAACACGCCGATGGCCTGGTCGCTCCGGGTCATTGCACCTTCGTCTTTTTCAGGGTGCGCGCCAGGGCCGACATGCAGTTGCGGTGCGCTCGCTGCCAGTCGTTGTCGCGGAAGACGACGACCACGCCGAGGCTCGTCTGATCCAGCAGTTTTATCAGGTCCACCAGGGGCTTCACCGTGGCCGAGTTCATGTACTCGAGCTTCGTCAGATCCACCGTGACGACCGTGTTCTTGGTCTTCCCGGTCCAGTCCTCGAAGAGAGGATTGAGGAACATGGCGGGGCTGCGGATGTCGCTGACGCCCGACCACTCGATTCGCGCCGAATCGCCGGCCACGGAGAGGCGTACTTTCAGCCCGTCGCGCTCAAATGTCGACTCGGTCATGGATTCTCCTGGTGGCTGTCACGGTGACCGTCTCGTCCGCGTACGTCGCGTCGAGCGCAAAGCCGCCTTCCATCGCGATCCTGTAGATGCCCACGTTGGCGCTCTCGCGCTGGCTGACGAGCAGCTCCTGGAGCTGTTCGATGTAGAGCTCCGTCTTGTCCGGGGCGTTGCGCAGGGACTCTATCCGGCAGAGCAGTCGATTGACCGATCCGTGATCGGTGCAGCCGTTGATCGTGACGATATCGATCCTGTCCTCGGTCAGGCTGAGCGTGAAGCGAATGGCGCGCGCTGCAGGGACCTCCTCGCCGTACTTGATGGCGTTCTCCAGCAGCTCGCAGGCCGCCATCTCTGCCGCGTCCACGAGCGCGCTCGGGTACTGCTCGAGGGCTTTACGAACCGAGGCCCGGGTCGCGCGTAGATTGCTCCATACAGGGCGGAGCGAGGTGCTCAACAGTGGTTGCATCGCCTACGCCTGCATGGATCGAGTCCGGTGGTGGGCAGGAGAGCGCACATGGTCTCCGCCAGCGGGTACAGCTCGGGGGAGAATCAAATCCAAAGCGGTTCGGAGGAGCAAGGCGGTATCCCGAACGGGTGCAGAAGAAGGAATGAAATCCAGAACGGCTTGGAGATGTCAAGCATCTGTCGGGCGCGATATTCGGCAGTGAGAGGGCTGCCTCACATCGGCGATGCGGCATGCGGCGCACCTCATCGTGCTCGTGCTCGTGCTCGCGCTCGCAGGCGCGTCGTCTCGCGTCTCCGGGTTCCCGGTGGACGCTGGAGCTCATGCGGCGGCTGGGCCGCGTACCCGGCGGCGAGATGGCCGCCGTCATGGGCGTGGCCGAGGACCCGGCGCGCTGCGAGCGCCGCGCGTCGCAATAGGGGCTCTCCCGATCCGTTTGGCTGCTGGCGTCCTCTCGATTCCATATCAGTCTAGTGCGCCGATGATCGACCGCCTGCGCGTCCGTCAGGCTCGGATCGAGCCTTGAAGGGACGTCGCCGTTCCCGCCAGAAGCGGAGGAATCGAGGTGTCAGTGCGAGCGGACCTCTTCAGAAGCGCTCCGTTCACGAAGGTTCTGTCGCCGCTCGTCATCGCTGCTGCTTTGACCGCGGTCGACTGCGATCGTCCCCGGCAGGCGTCGGGGCCGGAGGCCGGTGACGGCGGGAACGGCGGGCGCGGCGGGAGCGGTGGAGGCGGCGACGACGGCGGGGGCGGAGGGGACGGAGTGCCTTGCGCCACGGCTGCGGACTGTCCCGGCGTCGACGGCGCGTGCCAGCTGCGCACCTGCGAAGGCGGCCGGTGTGGCCTCGACGCCGCGCCGCGGGGAAAGCCCGTGGGCGAGCAGGTCCTCGGCGACTGCAAGGCGCGCGTTTGCGACGGGCAGGGCGCCGTGATCGAGCTCGACGACGACCAAGACGCCCTCTCCGACGGAGACCCGTGCTCGGCCGACGTCTGCGTCGCCGGGGCGCCGAAGAACCTTCCAGCGCCGGCGACCACGGAGTGCGGCGGACCCGACGCGACCGGAGCGCGCTATTGTGATGGGAACGGCGCCTGTGTCGAGTGTCTCGTCGCTGGCGATTGCCTGAGCAACATCTGCGTCGAGAACAGCTGTGTCGCGCCCGATTGCGGCGATGGCGCGATGAACGGCGCCGAGACCGGCGTCGACTGCGGCGGCTCGGAGTGCGTGCCGTGCGCGGATCTCGAGTCCTGCCTCACCGACGCGGACTGCCGGAGCGGGATCTGCGAGGACGGCAGGTGCGGCGCGTCGTCGTGCACCGACGGCGCGACGAACGGGGCGGAGACCGACGTCGACTGCGGCGGATCGGCGTGCTCGCCTTGCGCCACCGGCAAGGCGTGCGCCGCGGACGGCGACTGCCTGGGCGGCCGCTGTTCAGGGACGACGTGCCTCCCGTCGTGCACCGACGTCGCCCGGAACGGGGCGGAGACCGATATCGACTGCGGCGGCCCCGCGTGCGTCGGGTGCGCCGCCGGGATGCGCTGCGCCGCCGGGCGCGATTGCCTGAGCCACGTGTGCAGCTCGGCAGGCACCTGCGCCGCGCCGGTCTGCGGCGACGGCGTTGTCAACGCCGCCGCCGAGGCGTGTGATGACGGCAATACGAGCAACACGGACGCGTGCCTCACCACGTGCGTCGCCGCCTCGTGCGGGGACGGGTTCGTCCGCGCCGGCGTCGAGGCGTGTGACGACGGAAACGCGAACAACACCGACGCCTGTCCCACGAGCTGCGCGCGGGCGGTGTGCGGGGACGGGTTCGTCCGTGCCGGCGTCGAGGCGTGTGACGACGGGAACCGGAACGCGGGCGACGGGTGCAGCCCAGGGTGCCTCCTCGACGGCTGCGGCGACGGCGCGATCCAGGCCGGCGAGGAGTGCGACGACGGCGATACGGACAGCACCGACGGCTGCCCCATCACCTGTCGGGTCGCGAGGTGCGGCGACGGCTTCGTGCGGGACGGCGTCGAGGGCTGCGACGACGCCAACACGTCGAGCGGCGACGGCTGCAGCGCGGGCTGCGTCGTGGAAGCGCGGTACACCTGCCGGGGCACGCCGAGCGTGTGCACGTACTCCAAGGAGCGCAACTGCGGCGATGCGGAGGACGATGACCTCGATGGCGAGACGGACTGCGCCGACCCGGACTGCGCGCTCGGCTGCGGCGATGCCGTCGGCGCGTGCTCGCCCGGGCAGGTGTTGTGGGTGCAGTCGTCCACGGACATCCCCAAGACCGTCACGGATCGCGCTGTCGCTGCCAGCGTCCTCCCGGTCGTCTCGAGCGGCGTGATCCGGCGCGTGACGCTCGAGCTCGATATCGCGCATTCGTTCGACGGAGATCTCGATATCTCGCTCACCTCTCCGGCTGGCGCGACGGTCGACGTGTCGAGCGACAACGGCGGCTCCGGCGACAACTACCGGAGGACCGTCTTCGACATGGGCTGCGCGACCGCGGTCACGGGAGCGATGGCGCCGTTCCGCGGCTGCTTCCGCCCGGAGTCGTCGTTCGCGGCCTTCTTCTCGGGGCCGGCGAACGGCACGTGGACGCTCCGGGTCGGGGACGACGCCGGGTCCGACTCTGGCACGCTGACCGCGTGGTCTCTCGCGCTCTGCATCGATCCGTGATCGCAGGGCGGCGCGGCCGCGCGCACGCCTTCCAGGCTGTCCGCCGAGCGCGCCGCGAGGGCTGCAACGAGGGCAGGCGCGGCCGCGCCCGGCCGGCCCGATCGGCCGGGCTCGCCTGGCGTGGTCTCCCGTACCGGCGGCCTTCGATCCATGCCAGGGTGCGCTCGTGCCCTGGGTCCGCGCATCGCTTCGAGGTCAAACCGTCTATGCTCGCGCCGACGCTGCCGGCGCCCTGGTCGCGGAGGAGGGCGGTGGCGTCGAGATCCGCTACAAGCCGCACGACGGCCGCAGGTACAAGGCGCGCGCCGACAACCTGAGCGTGGCCGACCCGAAGGTGTTGCCCGACGACACCTGTGGGCCTGCCGAGGCGGTCGTGAAGGCGCGTGCCGGCGAGCAGCCCGAGGGGGGCGCGGCCGCCCCGGCGCCGGCAGGGCGCGCGCAGCGCAAGGCGCCGGCGCGGGGGGAGTCCAGCGCGGGGCCCGTCCCGGAAGGGGCTGTCATCGTCTACGCGGACGGCGCGTGCTCGGGGAACCCGGGGCCCGCGGGGCTCGGCGTGGTGATCATCGACGGCGGCCGGCGGATCGAGCGCAGCGAGTTCCTCGGCACCGCGACCAACAACATCGCCGAGCTGACGGCCATCCTCCGCTCGCTCGAGGAGGTGGAGGAGCCGGGGCGGCCCATCGTCATCCACACGGACAGCCAGTACTCGATCGGCGTGCTCCAGAAGGGGTGGAAGGCGAAGGCGAACGCCGAGCTCATCGCCTCGCTGCGCGGCGCGCTCGCCGCGCGGCCGCGCGCGCGCCTCGTGTATGTGCCGGGGCACGCGGGCGTGCTGCTCAACGAGCGCGCCGACGCGCTCGCGCGCGAGGCCGTCCGCGAGCGCGCCTCCCGTCGGACGGTGTACCCCGGCTCAGGCTGAGTCCGGGACAACCCGGGCCGCGCGGGGCCGGAAACGCGTGGAACCGCCTGGGGCCCAGTGGTAGAGGCGCGCGATGCGTGTTCCGCTCCGCCTCGCCCTCGCCGGGCTCGTCGCCGCCGCCGCCTTCGCCTCGCCGCTCGCTCATGCGGTCGTGAGCGAGCGGATCGTCGCCGTCGTCGGCGATCGCGCCATCCTGCTCTCGGATCTGCGGCAGCGGGCTCGCCCCTTCCTGCTGCAGATCCAGGCCCGGGTCCCGCCGGGCGCGCAGCAGGCGGCGGCGGAGTCGCAGGTCTTCCGCGATCTCCTCCAGAAGATGGTGGACGAGGAGCTCGAGGGTCAGGCCGCCGAGAAGGCCAATGTCCGCGTGACCTCCGAGGAGATCGAGAACGCCTTCCGGAACATCGCGGCCGCGGAGCAGGTGACGGTCGAGGAGCTGTTCCGGATGGCGCGGGCGAGCTCGGGGCTCACCGAGCAGGAGTACCGCGACGAGATCCGCCGGCAGATCCTCGAGGGGAAGATGCTGCAGCTCCGGGTGAAGGGCCGGGTGCGCATCACCGAGCAGGACGTGCGGTCCGCCTTCGATCGGCTGGTGCGCGAGGAGCGCCGGCGGCGCGAGTACCACCCGGCGTGGATCGTCCTGCGCGTCCTGCCCGGCTCGAGCGCCGAGGCAGTCGAGGAGCGCCGCGCGCTCGCCGCGGCAATCGCGGAGCGCGCGCGCGGCGGCGAGGATTTCGCGGCGCTCGCGCGGCAGTTCTCGGACGACACCGCGACCCGCGAGGAGGGCGGCGACCTCGGGGTCCGCGCGCCGCAGGGGACGCAGGCCGCGGCGACCGGCCAGCGCGAGGTGATGGCCCCGGAGCTCGAGGCCGCGCTGATGGCGATCGAGCCGGGCGGCGTGACCGCGCCGATGCGCGCGGGCGACGCGTTCGTGGTCATGAAGCTCCTGAGCCGCCAGCCGTCCCGCTTCACGACGCTCGATGCGGCTCGCCCGGAGGTCTTCCAGCGGCTGCAGGCGGAGATCATGACGAAGGCCAAGCAGAAGTGGCTCGACGATCTGAAGCGCGGGACGCACGTGGAGGTCCGGCTCTGACGCGCAAGGGCGAGCGGGCCGGGACGGGCGCGGCGCGCGCGAGCGGCGCGAGCGGCGAGGGAGATGCGGTCGTCCCCGAGTGCACCGCGTGCGGCACCTGCTGCTTCTCGGCCCTGCCGGAGTACGTCCGGGTCTTCGGCTGCGACCACGATCGCATGGATGATCGCGCGCGGGGGTTCACGCGCTTCATCGGCAACCGCTGCTACATGCGCATCGAGGACGGCCGCTGCGCCGCGCTCACGCTGGACGCGGAGCATGGCCGCTTCCTGTGCTCGATCTACGAGGTGCGGCCCGACTGCTGCCGGGCGCTCGAGCGCGGCAGCGGCCAGTGCCTCGGCGAGCTGCACGAGAAGCGGGAGCGGCCGCTCCTCGCGCTCGAGGCGCTCCGCCGCCGCGCGGGGGGCGCCGTGTAGGCGCGGCCAGCGTCGCCGTCAGGGCGACGCGTCCCTGTCCTCCACCGGCGGCGCGCCGGCGTCGATCGCGCTGCGATCGATCCTCATGCTCACGTCGAGCGTGACCGTCTGCCCCGCGGAGACGGAGATCGTGCGCTTCTCCTCGGGCGCGTTCGGGTGCCGGAACGTGACGTAGTGCCGCCCGGCCTGGAGCGGGATCGACCGCGCCATCGGCGTCACGTCGATGAGCTCCCCGTCGATGACGACCTCCGCCCACGGCCTGGCGAGGACCTTCAGGTAGCCGCGCTCCTCCGAGCGCGCGCCGGGCTGCCTGACCTCGGCGCTGGGCGGCTCCGCGGCGTCGTGCTGGCGGAGGCTGAGCTCGATGAGCGCGCCGCCCGCGACGACCAGCGCGAAGATGCCGACGAACCGGCCCACGTCGGGCGCGAGCGACGGCGCGCTGCGCTGCTCGGCCGCGGGGCGCGCGGAAGGCGCCTGCGCGGGCGGCAGCTCGTCGCCGCCGAGCTTGGCCGCCGCGAGGGCCCTCGCGATGAGCGCGCGCGGCTGCGGATGGCCGCGCTCCGCGAGCTCTTCCGCCAGGGCGTCCGCGACGGCGCGGCCGTTCTCGTAGCGCTGCTCTGGCTCTTTCTCGAGGCACCGGAGCACCACGCGCTCCAGGCCGCGCGACACGTCGGGCACGAGCCCCCGCAGCGGCTGCGGCGGCGCATTGCGGATCCGGTGCGCGACGGCCCTGCCCTCGGCCCACCGATCCTCGTCGCGCTCGCGCGGCGCGCCGGGCGCGACCGACGCGCGGCTCGACGCGTGATTCGACGGGTGGTTGGAAGCACGGCTTGCGTCCTCCGGCCCCGCCTTCGGCTCGTCGAACGGGCGGACCCCGGTGAGCATCTCGAACAGCACCACGCCGAGCGCGAACACGTCCGCCTGAGGCCCGGGCTCCGCCCCGAGGATCTGCTCCGGCGCCATGTAGTCGGGCCGCGCGAACGTGTCGCTGCCCTCGAACGGCTCCGGCAGCGAGGGCTGCCGGCCGTCGGACGCCGCCGCGAACTCGAGGATCTTCACGCCGCCCGCGGGCGTGACGACGACGCGCTCGGGGCGCAGCTCGCGGTGCACGACGCCCCGCTCGTGCGCGTGCCCGAGGCCGCGCGCGATCTCCAGCGCGATGGCCGCCGCGGCGCCCTCGTCGAGGCGGCCAGCGCGCGCGCACAGGGCCGCGAGCGTCGGCCCCGAGAGCGGCTCCAGCACGAGCCATATCCGGTCCTCGTCGCGCTGGAAGTCGTGGATGTCGATGATGTTGGGGTGCCGGATGCGCGCGAGGATCTTGGCCTCGCGCTCGAGGCCGGCCGCGAACGCGCTCGCGGCCGACACCGTGGGCTTGAGCGTCTTGATCAGCGCCGCCCGGCCGAGCCCCGCGTGCTCGGCCCGGTACGTCACGGTGAGCGCCCGCGACGAGACGGCCTCGCGCAGGATGTACGGGCCGAGCTGCCTCTGGTCGGCGCCCACTTACCGCTGTCGGACGCGGAGCGTGCGCCCCGTCATCGCCGCGGGCTGCGGGAGGCCGAGGATCTCGAGCATCGTCGGCGCCACGTCGCAGATGCGGCCGCCGGACCGGAGCACGATGCCGGGGTCGTTCTTGTTCAGGTAGTAGAGCGGCACCGGGTTGAGCGTGTGGGCGGTGTGCGGGTTGCCGTGCTCGTCCTTCATCTGCTCGCAGTTGCCGTGGTCCGCGGTGATGATCAGCGCGCCGCCGGCCTCGCGCACGGCGTCCCCGATGGCGCCGAGCCCCTTGTCGACCGCCTCGTTGGCATGGATGGCGGCCTCGAGGATGCCGGTGTGCCCGACCATGTCCGGGTTCGCGAAGTTCACCAGGATGAAGTCGTATTTGCCGCTCTTGATCGCGGCCACGACCTCGCTCGCGACGCCCGCCGCGCTCATCTCCGGCTTCTTGTCGTAGGTGGCGACGTCGCGCGGCGAGGGCACGAGCTTCCTGTCCTCGCCCGGGAACGTCTCCTCGCGGCCGCCGTTGAAGAAGTACGTGACGTGCGCGTACTTCTCGGTCTCCGCGCACCGGAGCTGCGTGAGCCCGGCGCGGGCGATCTCCTCGGGGAACGACTCGGTCACCTCGTCCTTCGGGAACGCGACCGGCAGCTTCAGCGCCGCGTCGTACTCGGTCATGCCGCTGTAACAGTGCTCCTGGAAGGCGAAGACCGGCTTGCCCCGGTCCGAGAGGAGCTCCAGCACCTCGGCCGGCAGGTTCCGCCGCGTGAGCATCGCCGAGATCTCGCGCATGCGGTCGGGCCTGAAGTTGACGGAGAGGCCGACCTCCTCTCCCTGCCACTCCCAGCGGGGCTCCTGCGAGGCGAAGTCGGCCACGAAGTCGCCCTTGATGCCGCTATAGTCGCCGATGCGGATGGGCTCGACGAACTCGTCCGTCTTCCCGGCCGCGTACGACTGCTGGATCGCGTCGAACGCCGTGTCGGCCCGCGGCGCGTCGCCGCGCACGATCGCGGTGTAGGCCTTCATGACGCGGTCCCAGCGCTTGTCGCGGTCCATGGCGTAGTACCGGCCCGAGATGGTGCCGATGACGCCGATGCCCTGGAGCGCCTCCTCGATCTTCTCGACGTAGCCCCACGCGCTCTTCGGCGGCGTGTCGCGGCCGTCGAGGAACGCGTGCAGGACGAGGGGCACCTCGTGGAACTTCGCGAGCTTGATCAGCGCGAGGAAGTGGTCGAGCGACGAGTGGACGCCGCCGTCGGAGACGAGCCCGAAGAGGTGCACCCGGCACTTGCGGTCCTGCGCGATGCGGAACGTCCGGTCGATGATCTCGTTCGAGCCGAGCTTGTTCTCGGCGATCGCGACGTCGATGCGCGAGATGTCCATCAGCGCGATCCTCCCCGCGCCGAAGTTCAGGTGGCCGACCTCGCTGTTGCCCATCTGCCCCACCGGGAGCCCGACGTCCGGGCCGCTCGTCCCGATCAGCGTCTTCTCGGAGTCGCGCTTGATCGCGTCGAGGTTCGGCATCGCGGCGAGGGCGATCGCGTTCTGGTCCTTTTCTTCGCGCTCGCCGAATCCATCGAGGATGCAGAGGACGAGCGGACGGGGGCGTTGCGTGGGGGAGGGGGCTGCTTCGCTCATGGCGGCGGAATCTACAACGAACCCGCGGCGATCGGAGGGGGGCTGCTCACGGAATTTCGCCGGGCGAGCCGCCGCGCGCGGCGTGCATGCTAACATCCGACCATGTCTGACTGCGCCCGTCGCGCCACGTACCAGGATGTGCTTGACACGCCGCCGAATCAGGTGGCGGAGGTCCTGAACGGCGTCCTCCACGCGACGCCGCGGCCCTCCGTGTTCTCCCGCAACGTGACGTCGGTGCTCGCGGGCGAGCTTTACCTGCCGTTTCGTCGGGGCATCAAGGGGCCTGGCCGGTGGGCGCTGCTGGTCGAGCCCGAGCTGCACCTCGGCACCGATCCGGACATCGTGATCCCTGACATCGCCGCGTGGCGCCGCGACCGGATGCCGCAGATCCCGATGCGCAACGCGGCGATCTTCCTCGCGCCCGACTGGGTGTGCGAGGTGATCTCGCCGTCCACCGAGGCGCTCGATCGCCGCGACAAGATGGAGATCTACGCGCGCGAGCTCGTGGCGCACTACTGGCTGATCGACCCGCGGCTCCGGCTCCTGGAGGTCTACCGCATCGACGGTGGGCGGTTCGCGCGCGTGGGTGCGTGGGAGGGTGACGTCACCGTGCGCGCGGCGCCGTTCGACGCCGTGGAGATCGAGCTCGGCGTGCTTTGGCAGGAGTAGCGCAGGAATAGCGCAGGAATAGCGCAGGACCTGCCGTTGCCGGTCGGCGTCGAGCCGCGCGCCCTCCGCTCTCTCCGTCTCTCGTCACACATCGCGTATTGCGCCGACGGGATACTCGGCCGATGGGGCCCTTTGTCGTGATTGTCACCCCGCGATCGGGGAAGTAACGATCGGCCACCGGATGCAGCCGGGGCGTGCGGTTTGCATGGGTGTTGAGAACACACGGCCATGTTCGGCGCTCATCATGAGCAGCCGTCGCACGGGGGGATGAACATGAAGCGCATCAACATCATCGGCATGCTGGCCGCGCCGCTCGCATGCCTCGGGGTAGCGCAGCTCGCCTCGGCTGCACCCACGACGCCAGTCGAGGAGCTCGTCCTCATCGCGGAAACACGAGCTCCCGTCGCCGCGGATGCACCCAACGCTCGTCCTGCACGCCAGCGGCCCTGGTACGGTCATTGGTACGCGTCCTGGCATGGTCACTGGTACAGGCCCTGGCATGGGTACTGGCATGGTCATTGGCACGGGTACTGGCATGGTCATTGGCACGGGCATGGTCACTGGCACGGTCATTGGCATGGTCACTGGTACGGGCACCGGTGGTGACATGGCCGGCGGCGGTCCGATGAGGGGCCTCGCCCCCCCGGCCGGCGGACGCCCGAGGGTGGGCAGGACGAATCGCTGACGGTGCCGGCGCCGCGGCAGGAGAGCGGGACGGGCGGCCCTCTCCCCGTCTCGCTCTGGTCGGTCAGCTTCGCGGGCGCTTGCAGGCGGGCACTACCGGAGGGAGCTGCATGGAGGGAAAGCGGAACAGCCGGAGCCACACCGCAGCCCTGGTAGCCGTCGTGGGCCATCTGGGGCTCGTCGTCATGGGGGCTCTCCAGATCCATCCCGAGGGAGACGGTTGGTTGGCGCGGGCGCTCGCGGTTTACGGCGCGCTCTCTGGGGCCGAGAGCGGCTATGCCTTCTTCGCGGACAGCATCACCCCGCTGCCCAGGGCCAGCTTTCACGTCTCCGATGCCCGCGGCGCGACGATCACCGACGCCCTCGAGTCGGGCGCCAGCCGCGAGACGGAAATCCGGATCCTGAACCTCATCACGCCTTTCTTGAGCTTGGAGGACCCGGCGATCCAGCGCTCGATCGCCGCCTCGTGGGCGGGCAAGGTGCTGGCGAGACACCCCGCGGCCGAGAGCATCCTCGTCCGACTGGAGACGTACGATCTGCCGTCGATGCGGGAGTACCGGGAGGGGAAGCGGTCGAGCTGGAACCTGCAGTATGAGGCGAAGTTCATGAGCCGCTCGAAGCTCCACACCTCTCGTGAGGCGAGCGGGGGTGCGCGGTGAAGCACCCTTCGATCGGCCTCCGCGGGCCGGCCGCAGGCGGCGAGCCCGCGCGTGTCCTCCGCGCGATCGAGCGCTTCGCGCTGGCGCCGGCCTCGGCGGCGCCGCTCGCCGCCCTCCGCATCGGGCTCGCGGCCGTGCTCTTGCTGCAAGCGGCGCTCGTCGCGCCCGCGCTCTTCGAGCTCTACGGGCGGTCCGGGATCCTCCAGGGACCTCTGCGCGACGTGTTCGTGAGGGCCGATCTGCCTCGCATCGGCTGGGCGGTGGAGCTCCTTGCCCCGCTCGGGGTCGGGGAGGATCCGGTCATCCTGGGCACGGGGGTGATCTACGTGGTTGCCCTCGCCGCGCTCCTGGTGGGCTGGTGCACCAGGGCCGCGGCCTTCCTGGCGTGGCTCACCCACCTGATGCTGGTCACGACGGCGAGCTCCACCGTCTATGGTGCGGACAGCTTCGCCACCATCTTTCTCTTCTATCTCCTCTGGATGCCCTCGGAGGCGGCCTTCTCCATGGATCGCCGGCTCGGGCGCGTGGGGGGAGGGCCCACGCCGGCAGCCCGGCTCGGGTTGCGCGTGGTGCAGCTGCACCTCTCGTTCGCTTACCTCGTCAGCGGGCTGGGAAAAGCAGGGGGCGAGCCGTGGTGGGACGGCGAGGCGATCTGGCGTTCGGTCATGTTGCCGGAATACCGGCAGTTCGACCTCTCGTGGCTCGCCGACGCCCCCTGGCTCGCGGCGGTCGCCGGGTGGACGGTGCTGCTCGTGGAGATCGGCTATGGATTCCTGATCTGGCCGCGTCGCACGCGGCTGCCCTGGGTCGTGGCCACCGTGGCGCTGCACGCCGGGATCGCCTTGTTCATGGGGCTCCTCGTGTTCGGCGCCCTCATGGCGGTGCTCACCATCGCCGCGTTCGCGGTGCCGAGCGAGCCCCCCGGGCCTGCGGCTCCGGCTGGCGCGGCGCCGGGGTGATCCTCGCGTCCCCCCTTCTGGCGAACGGCGCCCCCGGATAAGCTGTCGCAGGTTCGATCATGTCGCGCACGGCCATCCCGACCTGGTGCATCGCTGTGGTGCTGGTGAGGCACCGGAACCGGTTCCTCCTCGTGCACGAGCGCAAGCACGACCAGCGCTGGTATCTGCCGGCGGGCCGCGTCGAGCCCGGGGAGACGTTCGCGGAAGCGGCGCGGCGCGAGGCGCTGGAGGAGAGCGGCGTCCCGGTGGAGCTGGAGGGCATCCTGCGCATCGAGCACAGCCCGGGCCCCTGGCAGGCGCGCTTCCGGGTGATCTTCCTCGCGCGCCCTCGGGACGCCACGCCCCCGAAGAGCCAGCCGGACGAGCACTCGCTCGAGGCGCGCTGGGTCACGCTGGAGGAGCTCGCGGCCTTGCCGCTGCGCGGCCCCGACGTGGAGCTCTATTGCCGCGACGTGCTGGCCGGAGCGCAGGTCTTCCCGCTGTCGCTGATCGGGGCCGAGGGGGAGCCGCTCCTGGTGAGCGGCCGCTGAGGCGGCGCCCCTCGCGCGGTGGCGATCCTGCTGGCCGCGCGGCTGCTCGTGTCTACAGCTTCAGCTTCATCCCTTCGTGGCTCGCCACGAAGCCGAGCCGCTCGTAGAAGCGGTGCGCGCGCAGCCGCGCCTTGTTCGAGGTGAGCTGCACCCGGAAACACCCCCGCCGCCGCGCCTCGTCGATGGCCCATCGCATCATCGCCTCGCCGATCCCGCGGCCGCGCAGGCTCGGGTCCACGATGACGTTCTCGATCTGCGCCACCCGTGCTCCGCGGTTCGCCACGTACTGGATGATGGTCAGGTGGAACGCGCCGGCGACGCGCCCCTCGACCTCCGCGACGAGCAGCGCGTTGTTCGGATCTTCCGCGATGGCGGCGAGCGCCTCGCGGTAGCGCGGATCGAGCGGCGGGCCGGGGTGGTCCGTCTTCGCGTTGCCCTCGTCCGGGATCGAGAACAGATGGACGATCACCGGCAGGTCTGCCTCGGCGGCGCGGCGGATGGCGGGTACGAGCTGCGGCTGGCTCATGCACGCATCCTGCCACAACGCATGGCGGGCCCGGGGTTCGTGCGTCGTCCGCCCGCGTTAGCCGCGCACCCCGCCGACCACAGGCGCCTCCACGGCGGGCGAGCACTTCAGCAGGGAAGCAAGGGAAGGAGAGAAGCACGGAAGCACGGAAGCAAAGGGGCAGGGAAGCAGAGGAGCAGAGAACCAGACGAGCAGGAAAGCAGAGATGCTGAGAAGCAGAGGCGCAGGGAGCGGGAAGCGTGAATGAAAAGAACTGCGGGAGTTCTTCCTTTTTAGGCCCGTAGGATTCGCCTTCATGTTCGAGTGTGATCTAGACACAAGCGATCAAGCCGTGCAGAGTCGACACTCCCATGTCGACCCGGAGGACCGTGTAGATGCGCGTAGTCAATACAGCCGACATCCTTGCGATCGAATCTCTCAAGGCGGATGAGCGCACCCTGCTGGGGCTATTCAAGGATATCCGGAAACATTCGGAGCTCTCGGCTTACCTGCCCGAAGCTTGCCACCTCTCCTTGAAATGGGTACGCCTCCTCCAAGGTCAGCCGCTCAGGCCTCGTGCACTCCTCGGCAAAGGCATGATCGTCGTCACCGAAGGCTCAGGCGAGGTCATCGGGGACTCACCATGCAGCGTCCAGGCGGGAGATGTCGTGATGGTCCCTTCCGGCGGGCTGCAGGGGCTCGTGGGCGGCGCGCCGGACGGGCTCTCCGCGATATCCATCCATGTCGAGGAATTCGACGAAAGCGAGCCTCGCTGGGACACGCCGTGTCTGTGCGCGGCGCTCGGGCGGGAGGAAGGCGCCGACGAGGCGTCCCCGGATCGCGTCGTGTCCCCCGTGGATCTCCTCGTCGAGGAGAACGAGGTCCATGCGCGGGAGTTCGCGGGCAGCCCCTTGATGCAGCTCATCCGGTCCGAGCGCGCCCTCCGGGACGACGTGAAGCGGCGGATGCTCGGCGCGCTCCAGATCTGGTCGAACGCGTTCCAGAAGGTCCTGTGCGCCAGGGTCGTCTTCGAGTCGCACCCCGGGGCCATCGCGATCGCCGAGCGCCACCTCGCCGACGAGGTCGGGCACAACCGGAGGCTGTCCAGGATGCACGACCCGCGGAGCTCGCCGTCCTGGGACCGCGGCATCGCCGCGGCGTCGTCCTGGTTCATCGAGCGGATGGGCTCGGCGTCCACCGAGGAGCGGACGGTCCTCGTCCACTTCGTCATCGAGCGCTGCGCCGACGTCCTCCTCACGGCGGCCCAGCAGATCTTCCCCGACTCGGACTACTTCGCGACGCACGCCGAGGTGGACGCCGAGCACTTCAAGCTCGGGCACAGCCTTCTGAAGGGCTTCCCCGGCCTGGACCTCGGCCCGCTGCGGGGCGCGCTCACCGAGGGCTGGCAGATGATGAACCTGATCTGCCAGCGCATCAGCGACATCGCTGCAGGGGACGGCGACGCGGCCAACGAGATGCCGGCGGGCGACGCGAGCCCCGGCGAGCTCGCCCGCGATTCTCGGCGCGAGCTGACGGCCGTGCTGGATGGCCTCTACGGCGGTGCCATGTGAACCGCTGAAGCGCCGAGGGAGAGGGAGAGCCCTTCGCTCTCTCCTCTCCCTCCCGCTTCTTGCGCGCGTTGCGCTTCTTGCGCGCGTTCTCTTCGTGACGCGCGGCGCGCCGCGCGACCGGCGCTAGCTCGAGGCCTTCACCACGTCGGTGATGCCCTGCACGCTCTTCGCGCTCTTCGCGAGCATCTCCTTCTCTTCTGCGGTCAGCGGCAGCTCGACGATCTTCTCGATGCCCTTGCCGCCGAGGATGACCGGCACGCCCATGAAGATGTCCTTGTAGCCATACTCGCCGTCCAGGTAGGCCGCGACGGGGAGCAGCCGCTTCTGGTCGAGCAGGTAGCTCTCGGCCATCGCGACGGCGCTCGAGGCGGGCGCGTAGTAGGCGCTCGTCCCCATGAGCTGGACGATCTCGCCGCCGCCCTTGCGGGTCCTCGCGATGAGCGCGTCGAGCTTCTCCTTGCTGATGAGCTCGGTCGCGCGCACGCCGTTGATCGTGCACGCCGACGGGATGGGCACCATGTCGTCGCCGTGGCCGCCGAGGACCATCGCGCGCACGTCCTTCACGGAGACGTTCGCCTCGCGCGCGAGGAACAGCTGGAAGCGCGCGCTGTCGAGCACGCCAGCCATGCCGAGCACGCGCTCGCGCGGGAAGCCGGTGCGGCGCTTGAACTCGTAGACCATCGCGTCGATCGGGTTCGAGATGACGATCACCAGCGCGTTGGGGCAGTGCTCCTTCGCGCCGTCGGCCACGCTGCGGATGATCGGCAGGTTCGTCGCGACCAGGTCGTCACGGCTCTGGCCCGGCTTGCGCGGGATGCCGGCCGTGACGATGAGGACGTCGGCCCCTGCGCAGTCGGCCCAGCTCGAGGTGCCCTTGATCGAAGCGTCGTAGCCCAGCACGGCGCCGTTCTGCTCGAGGTCGAGCGCCTTGCCTTTCGCGAAGTCCGTCTTCTGGGGGATGTCGAACAGCACGACGTCCCCGAGCTCCTTGCGCGCGATGAGGGCCGCGAGCTCCCCGCCGATGTTGCCGGCGCCGATAAGGGCGATCTTTCTTCGGTTTGCCATGGGCGGCCCTATTACCACCCCCCCGGCCGGAGACCAACGGGGCTCCAGGGCGGGCGCAGGGGAGGGAACTCGGCCGGCGCCTCCGAAACCTGTCGACTCGGCCCGCGAGCCCGGGTAAGCCGCGCCCCATGGTCACCGAGGACGATCTGCGCACCGCGCTCGGCAGGGTGCTCGAACGCACCTCGCTCGCGGGCCCCTTCGCCCGCTATGAGGGCAAGGTGCGGGACTGCTACACGACGCCGGACGGCCGCCGCCTGCTCGTCGTCACCGACCGCATCAGCGCCTTCGATCGCGTGCTCGGCACGCTGCCGCTGAAGGGCCAGGTGCTGAACCGGCTGTCCGCCTTCTGGTTCGAGCGCACGCGGAGCGTCGCGCCGAACCACATGATCTCCCAGCCTGACCCGAACGTCCTCGAGGCGATCGAGTGTGTGCCCCTGCCGGTCGAGATGGTGGTGCGCGCCTACGTGACGGGCGTGACCTCGACCAGCATCTGGACGCACTACGCGCGCGGCGAGCGCGTCTTCTGCGGCCACCGGCTCCCCGACGGCCTCCGCAAGAACGAGCGCCTGCCGCGGCCCATCCTGACGCCGAGCACCAAGGCGCCGAAGGGCGGACACGACCTCTCCGCCTCGCGCGAGGAGATCCTCGCCCTCGGCACGATCGCGCCGCGCGACTTCGACGCCGCCGCCGAGATGGCCCTCGCGCTCTTCGAGCACGGCGCCCGCGCGTGCGCGGAGCAGGGGCTCATCCTTGTCGACACCAAGTACGAGTTCGGCAAGGACCGGGACGGGAACATCGTTGTCATCGACGAGATCCACACCCCCGACTCGTCCCGCTTCTGGTTCGCCTCGTCCTACGGCGAGCGCTTCGCGGCCGGCGAGGACCCGGAGTCGTTCGACAAGGAATACGTGCGCCGCTGGCTCGCCGCGCGCGGCTTCCAGGGCGACGGGCCGATCCCCTCGATCCCGGACGAGGTCCGGATCGAGGCGTCCCGCCGCTACATCGAGGCGTTCGAGCGGATCACCGGGGCGGCGTTCGTCCCCGACCTCGAGGACCCGGCGGTGCGCATCCCGCGCAACCTGGGGGTGTGAGGCGGGCGCGGCCGCGCCCATGAATCGTCGCGGGGCGCAGGTGCGCACCGCCATCGCGTCGCGCGAAGAGCGCGTGGAGCAAAGCCAGTGAAAGCCGTCGTCAACGTCCGACTGAAGAAAGAGGTCCTCGATCCGCAGGGCGACGCCGTGAAGCGCGCCCTCACCTCGCTCGGGTTCCCCGGCGTGAAGGGCGTGCGCGTGGGCAAGCTGATCGAGATAGAGCTCGACCCCTCGCTCGGCAGCGCGCCCGACCTCGAGCAGCGGCTGAAGAAGATGGCGGACGAGATGCTCGCCAACACCGTCATCGAGGACTACGAGGTCACGATCGCGCCGTAGCCCTCGCCCCGGCCCCGCGGGGCCGGCGGCTCAGGCCTCGGGCGCGACGAGTTTCTTCGCCCAGAGGATGGCGTCCTTGCGGGCGCGGCCGACGACGAGGTGCCGCGCCAGCACGGCGGAGCGGCGGAAGCCGTTCGCGAGGAGGGCGGCGCACAGCTCCTGGTCGTCCGCGGGGGCGAAGGTGAACGTGCTCACGGCCTTCTCCTCGACGAGGCGCTCGCAGAGCGCGCCGATGGCGGCCGTCGTGGCGAGCCGCTCCGACTCGTGGCGCGGCGAGCTCAGGATCTCCAGGAACGAGTTGCCGAAGCACGACTGCATCTCCCACGCGGCGTGCAGCGTGAAGCCGCCCCGCGCGGACAGCACGTAGCCCGTCCGCACCGCGTCGCGCCCGAACGGCTCGAAGCCCGTCAGCGCCCGCCCTGCCCGCTGCGCGGCCGCGGCCGCGCGCCGCAGCTCGACGCCGCTCGCGGGCGCGATCTTGATCGTGGGCAGCGGCCGCCCCTCGGCCTCCCGGAGCAGCCGCCTCGCGCGGGCGATCGTGCGCTCCGCGAGCAGGACCGCCGGAGAGGCCGAGACGTCGTCGCCCTCGCCGCCCTCCTCGCCGTCGCCGCTCGTGCGCAGCCGCGACGTCATCTCGGACACGACCGCCCCGAGGATCCAGGCGTCGCTGCGCTTGTAGAAGCCGGGGATCGACCCCTCCCGCGTGAACCCGAGGCGGGTCCACGTCGGCACCTCGTCGCGCTCGACCAGCGTGAAGATCTTCTCGACCCCCTCGCGCTTGGCGGTCGACAGGACGAAGCTCCGCTTGGACGGCGTAGGCCCCGCGCGGAAGTCGACGATGCGGAGCGTCCGATGCCGTCGATTGACCAGGAGACAGAGCGAGACGGAGTCGTTCCGGAACAGGAGCTCGTCGACACCGCTGCTCGCCGTCGAAGACAAGTTTGTCGCTGCCATACCCCTCGCGCTCGGCGCAGACGTGACGCCTCAGATCAGATGTTCATTGCAGAATTGCAAATTGCAGATCTGAAATGCCCCGTAGCAGCCGAGGCCCACAGCGTCAACGATGTCGGCGGGATCGCGGTGAGGAGGGGCTCAGGAGGGCGCGGCGAGCCGGCTGGCGTCGGTCGGCTTGACCCCGAGGGCCACGAGCGCCTCCTGGAGCCGGGAGCGCTGGAGGGAGATGCGGGTCGGCATCCCCCCGGAGATCTTGAAGGTCTCGAGGAAGTTCACCCCGCTGTCGAACCGGGCGGCGAAGGTGATGCTGTCGTTGTCGACGACGACCGAGATGGGCGCGCGCTCCTGCCCGATGAGGAGGAGCAGGGTCTTGTCGTAGGCCCCGCCCCGCTGGGACGCGTCGACGAGGACGAGGCCCGGCTCGACGCGCTCGTAGCGGAGCGCGATCCGGCGGGTCTCGGCTTCCATGGTGGCGAGCTCGGCGCCGGCCTGGTCGATGGGGGTCCAGAGCGACGGGTCGGAGAGGCCTGACGCGAGGTGCCGGACGATGAGGCCGAAGAGGGCCTGATCGCGCGGGCGGGCGCGGAGCGCGCGGTCCATGCGGGTGGCGACCGGGCCCGGGACGCCGATGCGGGTGTCGATGGCGCGGGCGTCGTCGTCGCAGCCGGGGTAGGGCTCGACGCCGCCGCGCATCCACTTCGAGCCGCTGGCGAGGCCGTCGAAGTCGACGTGGCAGACGAGGGTGTCGACGCGCCCGGCGCGGGCGACGAGCTCCGGCGTGATCATCTCGGGGCAGGCGCCGTGCTCGGCCTTGGTCGACAGGACGAAGCGGGGGTCGCCGGCGAAGCGCGCGTGGTGGGCGCTGTCGTGGTGGTCGACCCAGGCGGCGAGCCGCGGCCCGAGCTCCTGGATGAACGGGAGCGTCACCGTCTCGAAGCTCTTGCCCCCCGCTTCCGAGGCGAAGGCGATGTCGAGAACGGCGACGTTGCCGCGCAGATCGCGGGCGCGGGGGAGCTTGCGGGGGGAGGCGAAGGCGAGATCGAATCCGTGCATGGCGTGGCTTCCCGGGGAGGCAGGTACCGTCCAGCCGGGCGACCCGGCGCGTGCCGCGTCGGGCGCCCTGCTCCATACACCCGAAACGGTCGAAGCGCTGCGGTGGAGGACCTTTCTCGGGCGAGGCCTGAATGTTCCGCTAGGATGATCCGACCAACGGCAGGGGCAGCTCGGCGCGCCGGGCGGCCCTGCAGTGCGCCGCCGCGCAGAGCAGGCCGGCGGTTCCAGGGAGACTCGACAGGTGGGGACCGCGCTCGGGCTCGCCGCGCGAGCGGGGCCGCCGGCCTGTGTCGGAGGAAGTGGATGAGAAGCGACGTTCTGGGACTCGGTCTTCTGGCTCTTGGGGGGGTGCTCTGCGCGGGGCTCCCGGGCACGCCGGCCGTCTCCGAGGCGAAGGCAGAGCCCGCCCAGGTGGTGGTGTCGGCCGCGCAGGTGACGGGGGCGGCCGCGCAGGCGACCGCGACGGTCGGGCAGGCGGTGTCGGGGCCGACGTGCAAGCTGAAGGGGACGGCACCGGTGCCCAAGGGCACGCGGCTGCATGACGCGCCGAGCGGCGGCAGGACGGTCGCGAGCTTCACCGGCGCGCTGGTCCCGATGACGCTGAGCGCGATCCCGGCGGATCCGGTGGCGGGCCGCGCGCGGCTGAGCACGTCGGACAGCTCGCCTGCGCTGCGGATCGACGGCTACATCGCGCCCTCGGACGTCGCGGTGTTCACGACGCGCGATATCCCGGTCATCGCCGGGCACGTCTGGATCTCGAGCGCGCAGAAGGTGAAGCTCGTCGCGGCCACAGGCGACTCGCTGCGCGCGGAGCTCTCGATCTCCGGGACCGAGAGGCAGACAGCGAAGGCCTCGGCCCCCTGCGACGCCTTCGCGCTGCAGCGCGGCGTCCCCATGAAGATGGAGATCCCCGGCAGCGCCCGCGGGTACCTGATGAAGACGTCGACGATCGAGCTCTCCGATCGCCCGGACGGCGACGTGATCTTCACGCTGAGGATGCTGGAGGGGACGGCCCAGCTCTTCTGGAGCACCGAGGCGAAGTCCGGCTTCGTTCACCTGATGTCGCGGGGCGACCTCACGATCGACGCCTGGGCGCGCCTCAAGGATCTCGAGCCGCTGAAGAAGGGCGAGATGATGGACCAGTACATCCCGCCGACGACCGCGGTGGCCGGCGCGCAGCTGGCGCTCGACAAGGCGCCGCCGATCGTGAAGGCGACGAGGGCGATCCCGGTCCGCGCGCGGCGCGACGAGAAGGAGAAGCCGATCGGCGAGATCGAGGCCGGCGCGGAGATCTACCTGCTCGAGACGGTGGCGGGCTGGACCAACGTGCTCCCGAAGGCGCTCGGGATGACGCCGCCGGACGAGGGCGGCTTCTGGATCCCCGCCTCGGAGACGCCGAAGTAGCGAGGGCGCGCGGGCCCGCTGTGCGCGGCGGGCCCGCCCGGACGACGCGCCGCAGCGCCGGTCCGGGTGGGAGCGGCGCTGTGCTCGAGGCGTCAACTCTCGAGGGGTTTCGCGGCGCCGGGCGATTAGGATGGCGCGCATGTCCAGATCGCCGTTTCGTTTCCGGCGGCCTCGCCTTGGCGCCGCGGCCGGGGTGATCGCAGCCTCCGCGGCCGTCGGTGGCAACGCCGCCGCGCAGGTCGCGCCCGTGGTGCTCCCTCACGCGGCGGGCCAGCAGGCGCTCGCTGTCCGCATCGATCCGGGCGGGATCACTGCCCGCGCCTGTCCAGCTGCGGCGGCGTGCGCGCCCGACGGCGGCAAGGTCCTCGCCGTGCCGTCCGAGGTGGCGCCGCTGCTCGGTGGCGCGCGCGTCGTGCCGGTCACCCTGGCCGACGGCAAGCGCCTCGCCAAGATCGAGGCGCCGGCCGGGGGAAAGCCGGCGGGTGCTGGCGCGCCGGAAGGCGCGAGCGGCAGCTGGGTGATGCTGCTCGCGGCGCCGCTCGCAGGGAAGGGGACGGAGCCGCTCGTGCTCTGGAGCGGCTGGACCGGCGTC
Organism: Sorangium sp. So ce726; assembly: GCF_051521405.1. Lineage (NCBI taxonomy): Bacteria > Pseudomonadati > Myxococcota > Polyangiales > Polyangiaceae > Sorangium > Sorangium sp. So ce726. Next base: position 1,543,315 of record NZ_CP150349.1, read on the forward strand.
GCGACCGGGGAGCACGGTGAGGGGCGGAGCGACGCCGTGGTCGTGGAGCCGCTCGGCAGCGGCAGCCGTGTGCTCGTCGGGCAGCTGCGAGACGACGTGACCCTCTGCGGGCGGCCGGCGCTGGTCGGCGCGAGCGAGGTCGATCCCCGGACCATGACGCTCCTGAAGGGGGTCAGCTTCCAGAACCTCTCGGCGGAGGAGCGGCGCGGCGCAGGCAAGGTGGTCGCCGAGCGCCGCGACGCCGACGCGGCGGCGGCCACCTTCCGGCTGCTGCGCCCGACCGCCGCGTCGAGCGCGGTCGGCAAGCGCTTCGCGGAGATCGCCGACGGCGACCCGAAGACCGCGTGGTCCGAGGGCAAGGCGGGCGTGGGCCGGGGCGAGTTCGTCTCGTTCTCGTCGGCGGACGAGGTCGGGATCACGGGCCTCGGCCTGCGCATCAAGCCGGAAGGCGGCGTCGAGGGCGGCGCCGCGCCGCGCACGCTCTTCGTGGCGACGCCCGACCGGCTCTTCCAGGTGAGCCTGCCCGAGGACGCGTGGCTCAAGGAGTCTGCCGGCTACGAGGTGAAGCTCCCCGAGGAGATCAAGGCCTCGTGCATCGCCGTCGTGCTCGACGACGCGTACGCCCCGGCGGGGGCCGGGGGCCGTGGCGCGCCCTCCGCTCCGGAGGTGCGCGTCACGATCGCCGAGGTCACGGCGCGCACGGCGTTCGACGGGCAGGGCCCTGCGGCGCTCGTGGGCGCGCTCGCGGGCGGCGGCGAGCGATCCAGGGCGGCGGCGGCGCTGCTCGCGCGCGGCGGACCGGAGGCGGTCGAGGCGGCGATCGCCGGCTATGACAGGCTCGACACCGCGGGCAAGCAGCTCGCCCGGGGGGTGATCGACACGGCGCCATGCGCGGTGCAGATCCCGTTCCTCACCGCGCGGCTGGCGTCCGGCGCGGCCTCGGCGGCGCAGCCCGCGCCCGGCGCGGCATCCGCGGGGCGCGCGTCCGGGTTGGCGTCGACCGCGCCGGGGCGCGCCCCTCGCGCTGCGCCGTCCGAGGTCGATCCTGAGCTCCACCACGCGCGCGATCGCATCCGCCGTTGCGGGCGCGCGGCCGCGCCGGCGCTCGCGGAGATCGTGAAGGCGGGCGCGGCCGCGGCCAGGGTGGTGGCGGCCCGGGAGCTCGCGCTCATCGCGCCGGCCGAGGCGATCTCGGCGCTGCTCGACGCCCTCGCCGGGGCGCGCGGCGCGGCGCGGAGGGAGCTCCGGGCTGCGCTCGCGCTGGCGGCGCGGAGCGAGCGGGCCGCCTCCGTGGTCGAGGAAGAGGTGCAGCTCGAGCGGCTCCGCGCCCGGCCGGAGGACGCGCAGCTCGACCTGCTGCGCGCGCTCGGGCCGGCGCTCGGGCGGGTGAAGGGCGGCGGAGCGGCGTTCCAGGCGCTCGCTTCGGCGGGCGGCGCGCCCTTCGAGCGGCGTTACCTGCTGCAAGCGCCGGCCGCGGCGCTCGCGCGCGCGGGCGAGGCCCCGGCGGAGGCGTACCTCCGGGCGTCGCTCCGGAAGGACGCGGACGCGCACGTGCGCCTCCGCGCGGCCGAGGTCGCGGCGGACGTGCCGTCGCTCGCGCCGGACCTGCTCGCGGCGGCCTCCGATCCGGACGCGCGCGTGCGCGAGGCGGCGATCGTGGCGCTCGCGCGCGCGGCCTCTGCTGGCGCGAAGCTGCCTGCTGGCGCGTCCGAGGCGCTCGCGGCGCGGCTCACCTCGGACCCGTGGACGTTCATCCGCGGCGGCGCTGCGCTCGCGATCGGCGCGATGCCGGCGACGGCGGCGGGCGACCGGGCGCTCGTCGGGGCGCTCGCCGACAGCTCCCCCGAGGTGCGCCGGCACGCGCTCGACGGCCTCGGCGCGCACCGCGCGACCGCGCACATCGAGGCTGTGCGCGACCGGGCGGAGGACAAGGAGGAGGACGTCGAGGTGCGCGCGCGGGCGATCCTCGCGCTCGGGGCGATGTGCGACGCGAGCTCGGTCGACCTGTGGACGCGGCTTGCGCTCCGGGCGAAGGCGCCGATCGGCGAGCACGATCAGCGGCTTGGCTCGGCGGCGCTCGCGGCGCTCGGGTCGGTGCACCCGGCGGATCTGCCTGCGCGCCTCAAGCCGCTCCTCGACAAGGACACGCCGCACGGCCTGCGCGAGGCGGCGAGGGCAGCGCTCTCCGCGGCGCCGCAGTGCCGCCGCCGCTGAGGCCGCAGGCCGGCCTCCGCGCGCCGCCCGCGCCGTGGAGTGGCTACCCTCCGGAGCGCGGCTCAGCTCCGCTGAACGGGATTCGGCGTGGACCATGCTCCGCACGCCAGGCGGAACTTGCCCTCATGAGATCGGGTGGGCGATCGAATGTTCGTTGAGCCGCGGAGGGATGTGACGTGAGCACGTGCTTTCTCATCGTGAATCCGGCGAAACGCGAATACCTCGATCCGGCCAGGTTTGGCGAGGCCGCGAGGTTCTCCGGGGTTCTGCGCGGCGAGCACTGCCTACACGCGCTGAAATTGCTGATCTCGGACTGCTTCGAGGACGTCCCATCCTCATTCCGCGGAGCATGGCTCGGTGACCCAGTCATCCTTGCCAGCGAGAGCAGCCCGAAAGCCGCTGCCGGACGGGTCGCCGCGAGCAGCGGCGCACCTGCTCGCAACCTGCACGACGTGGCCGTCGCCGAGTTCGCAAACATCAGCTATGGGGCTCTCGCGGAGTTGTGCATTTCCGGTCAACTGGCGATGGAGCTCGTGGTCAAGGCCAAGGGCAATCGTAGATTCCTGATCGATCTCGGAGCCACGCTGGAGCAATATGAGCCAGCAGCGTTGAGGCACGCCTGGGAGCAACTCTTGGGACAACCCTGGCGCAAGGAGTACAATCAGGCGATGGCAGACGCGCCGCACTGGCAGCCATTGCCCAGGATCGATAACCCTGAGAATTGAAGGCCGGCAGGGCGTCTGCAGACTCCAGCGATGCCCCTCGCTCTCCACTCTCCTTCATTGGCCAGCGAAACGCATGCTCAACCTTCACAAGCTGGTTCGAGACGCGCTTCTGGACGACGCCTCGCACTCCCCGACCCTGCGGGCTTGCCTCGAGCGGGACGGGGCGCGCGCCTTTCGCTACTTCGACCGAATCCTGCGCAGTCGTGAAGCCTACGCCAGGGTCGGTCTCAACCTCACCGAATTCGCTTCGCTGCTCCCCGTCGATATCTCCAGGCTGACCACCCCGCTCTTGGTTTGTCTCGCCATGCAGCGCGACGGCTACCTGCGTCAGCGCGCCGTCTCCGCGCTCGCCGTGCGAGTGGAGGCCATCTCGCTGGCTGGCGTCGCGAACCGGATCGTCGACCCCGTTCCCCAGGTCGCTGAACAGGCGCGCGATGCCTGGGCCTCTCAGCTGGCAACCTCGAGCGTCCAGCACGTGGTTTGGTGCCTCCCGCTCATCGACATGGTCATTAAAACCCCCCGGGGCGCGCGCTCCAGTGTTCTGGAAGACGTCGATGGCTTCATGTCCCGCTTCCCGGACCTGGCCGTCGCCGAGCTCGACCTCGCGACCCGTTCGCCCGACCAGTACTTGCGCCTGAGCGCGTTCACTCACCTCGCTCGTTTGTTTCCGAACGAGCTCACTCCGCGCCTCGCTCAAGCCCTCGAAGACGCGAGCCCTCCCGTCCGACTATGGGCAGGACGGACCGCGCTCTCCGTCGTTCCACAACATGAGCTGGAGCCTCTACTTCGGTTGCTCGCGGACAATCGCAGCCCGTCGCTCCGGTTGCTGGCATTGCGTGAGTATCGTCGGCGCGCAGACGCTGACCGCATTGAAGCCGCATGCCTTGACGGCAACGCCAATGTACGCTTCTACGCTCGGCGCTACCTCCGCAAGCTCCATAGGAGCGTCGACCAACGCGACCATGCACTCTCGATTCTCACGAGCTCCGCCAGACAAACCGCGCAGCTCATCGGCGCCCTCGCGGTACTGTCAGAGTTCGGCCGCGAACAGGATCGACCTCTCATCGAGACGTTCGTGAAGGACCAACGCGCAAGGGTCGCTGCCGAAGCAGCTCGCACGCTTCGACTTCTGGGGTAGCCACTTCCTACCCGTGGCTCTTCCATCGTGAGGGCGTCAGCGCTCACCTCACGCCGCGGCCGGCCCGCCGCGGCAGCACGGCGCGCGCGCGCGCGAGCCACTCGCCGAGCGACGTGGCGTCCGGGGGGACCGCGTCGAGGTCGGCGTCCTCCGCCACGCGCACCATGGCGGCGCCGTCGCCTGGCATCATGCCCTTCGCCGCGAGCATCGCCTGCGCCCTGAGGGGCGACATCTCCTCGGTCGCCTTCTCGCCGAGCAACGCGAGGATCCAGCCTCCAAGCGCCGGCGCTGCCACGCCGCCGATCACGTCAGGCGGCGAGGACAGGGCCGACGAGACGCGCCGGATGCCCTCCGCGATCGCCTCGCGGCGCGCCGGATCGCGGTCGATGTCGCGGGCGAACGCGAGGATCTCGCACCCCGCCTCCTGCGCGTCGAGCGCCGCGCCCAGCACGTGGTGCGTGTCCTCGTGGGCCGCGCCGCGCGCCTGGTACTTCCGGATGCTCTTCCACTCGCGGGCGCCGCCGACGACCCATCCGCTCGGCTGGACACGGGAGAGCAGCGTGAAGAGCACGCCGGGGTGCTTGTCCGACTGGTAGGCGGGCGCCCCGGCGCGGCTGCCTAGCTCGCTCTCGCCCTCGCCGACAAGGAAGACCCGGATCCGCTCGGGCGCCTTCATCACGGCCGCTGCCCTCCTCCGAGGAGCGGCGCCTCGTCACCGCCGTTGGCGTAGCTCAGCCAGAGCTCCCCCAGCGCGTACACCCTCGCCCGATCCTCGAAGCCCGGCGTGTCCAAGATGCGCGTGGCCCTCATCCCCCGCTCGCCCGCGCGGGTGACGACCGTGACCTCCTCCGGCTGCAGCTCGTTCACCACGAGCGGGCTGTGCGTCGCGAGGAGGACCTGGGTCTTCTCGGAGACGAGGCGCAGCGCGCGCATCACGTCGGCGATGCGCGCGGGGTGCAGCCCGTGCTCGGGCTCCTCGACGAGGAGCAGGGGCGTCGGATCGAGGTGCGGCAGCGCCGCGAAGGCGAGGTAGTAGAGCATGCCCTCGCTCATCAGCGACGCCGGCACCACGGCGCCGCCCTCGAGCTTCACGCCGATGGCCTTCGTCGTGGAGCTCGGGTTGGCGAGGTGGAGGCTCTTCACGCTGGGGAACAGGCGGGTGAGCTCCTCGTTCAGCTCGACGTACGCCGACAGGTCGCGGCCGATGACGGCGTCGTAGACAGCCGACAGGCCCGTGCCGCGCTCGTCGGCGAAGCAGAGCGGGTGCCCGTCGGGGATGAGCGGGTGCGGGGCCCTCAGCGCGTCGGGATCGAGGCGGAGCATCTGGGCCCCGCGCAGCGCCTGGACGATGTCCAGGGCAGGGCGTTCGGGGCTGGGCCCGCCGCCCGCGTCGTCGTCCCCGTCTGCGTCGTCGAGCAGGGAAGGGGGCTCGAGGTCCCTGGGGAACGACATGGACCGGATCCGGCCCCCGGCGTCGAGCTCCACGCGCCACGTCGTGCTCGCCGCCGACACCTCGAACACGGCGCCGTCGGGGGCCTTGCTCGTGGGGCCGGCGCGCCCGAGCGTGTCCAGCGACGGCGCTCCGAGCGCCCGCTCGAGGACGGAGGAGAGCGTGCGGAGCGCCCGCAGCACCGTGCTCTTGCCGCTGTCGTTGGGCCCGATGAGCGCATGCAGCGGCGTCAGCTCCAGGGTCGCGTCCTGAACGCAGCCGTAGCCCTGGATGCGGAGCTGCTCGACGTAGGGTCGGTCCATCGAGGTCGACGCCAGCATAGCCGCTCGTTCGGTAGCAAGGAACTTGGCCCGTCCTCGCCAGCCCCTCTACGCCGCGGTCATGCGCCGCCTCCCGTCGATCGCGCTCGTCGTCCTCGTCGCGCTCGCCGTCCCCGTGGCCAGCGGCCTCGGCGAGCGGCACGCCAGCGCCAGCGTCGCCTATGAGTCGCCTTACACCTTCGAGCAGACCTTCGGCACGGCGCTGCGCCTCGTGCGCGTCGATCTCGGCTTCAAGATCGTCGAGAAGGACGTCTCCAATGGTTACCTGCTCTTCGAGTACCGGAGCCCGGAGAGCGGCGGCAGGGTGACGCAGGGGTCGATCGAGGTCGTGGACGGCCGCGCCGGGGTGCACGTCGCCGTGCAGCTCCCGGCGATGCCGCAGTACCACGAGCAGGTGCTCCTCGACGGGCTCGTGAAGAAGCTCGCCACCGAGCACGGCGACCCCCCGAAGAAGGCGCCCGCAGGCGGGGGCGCGCCTCCCCCTGACGCGGGCGCGCCTTCGCCCGACGCGGGCGCGCCCTAGCTGCGCCGCACGTACTCGAAGTCGACGGGCTTGCCCTTGAGCCCCTTCGTCGGCGCCGCGATCCAGTTCGCCATCTGCTTCGGATCGAAGACCGGCCTCTCCATCAGGCTCCGCACGTAGGCCTCGTCGCTCGCGGTCGGCAGCCACGCGTCGCGCCGGCGCTCCCACTCCTCCTTCGAGAGCGGGTTGCCGTCGACGTCGAAGTGAAGCCCCGCGTAGATCCCCGAGCTCCGGTGGAAGCGCCGGCTCGGCAGGCTCAGCCGGAACGACACGCCCGACGCCTCGATCACCCGGTTCATCTTGTCGATCCCGCGCTGCGAGTCGGCCACGTACTCGTCGCGCAGCACCTCGTTCATCGCGTTCCTGAGCGGCACCTCCTCGCGCCGCCAGCCGGTCACCGCGCCGCCCCCGGCGGCGGGCGCTTGAGGCACGTCGAACACGTACATGCCGTCGAGCGCCCGGTGGTCGTCGTACGACGCCTCCTTCGCGCGGCCCTTCACGCTCGAGGCGAAGAACGACGCCGCGTTCGACGAGATCTCCCCGCCGAAGAGGTCCAGCGACAGCGAGTACCAGAGGTTCAGGTACTTCTGCACCGTCGGCAGATCGATGCCGCCCTCGGCGCGCGCGTCCTCGTTCGCGTTGCGCTTCATCAGCTCGCACGTGCGCTCGACGATGCGGAGCAGGCCCGTCTCGCCGACGAACATGTGGTGCGCCTCCTCGGTCAGCATGAACCGTGTCGTGCGCGACAGCGGATCGAAGCCGCTCTCCGCGAGCGCGAGCAGCTGGTACTTGCCGTCGCGATCCGTGAAGTAGGTGAACATGAAGAACGAGAGCCAGTTCGTGCACGGCTCGTTGAAGGCGCCCAGGATCCGCGGCTTGTCCGGGTCGCCGCTGCGCCGCTCCAGGAGCGCCTCCGCCTCCTCCCGGCCGTCGCGGCCGAAGTGGCTGTGCAGGAGGTACACCATCGCCCAGAGGTGCCGCCCCTCCTCGACGTTCACCTGGAACAGGTTCCGCAGGTCGTAGACGCTCGGGCAGCTCTGGCCGAGCAACCGCTGCTGCTCCACGCTCGCGGGCTCCGTGTCTCCCTGCGTCACCACCAGCCGCCGCAGCATGTTCCGGAGCTCCCCCGGCACCTCTTGCCACGCCGCCTCGCCCAGGTGGTCGCCGAAGCCGATCGTCCGGTCTGCCACCCGATCGGCGAGGAAGATGCCCCAGCGGTACTCCGGCATCTTCACGTAGTCGAAATGCGCCCAGCCCTCGTGATCGACGCTGATCGCCGTGCGCAGGTAGATGTCATCCGCCTGGAAGCCCTCGGGCCCCGTCTCCCGCCACCAGTCCAGGAACTTCGGCTGCCACGCCTCGAGGGCGCGCTGCAGCTTCCTGTCCGACGCGAGGTCGACGTTGTTCGGGATCCTCTCTGAGTTGACGACCGCGCTCATGTCCGCCTCCAGTCGAATTCAGGGCGCTCCGGCCGCCCGTACACCGTCAGCGCGCCCCGCTGGCCCACCGCGTTGGGGCGCTGGAAGATCCAGTTCTGCCAGGCCGACAGCCGCGAAAAGATCTTCGTCTCCATCGTCTCCGGCCCGCAGAAGCGCAGGCTCGCCTCCATCCCGGTGAGCGCGTCGGGCGACAGGCTCACCCGCTCCTCGATCGCGAGCCGCACCTCGTCGTCCCAGTCCATCGCGTCCGGCGCGAAGGTGCAGAGGCCCTCCTCCAGCGCCTCCTCGGCGGACAGGAGGCCCGTCTTCTCCTTCAGCGCGGCCACGCGCTCCGGCGTGCCGAGGAAGCGCGACGCGAGCCGCGTCAGGCCGTTCGACATGACGAGCGGACCGAAGTTCAGCGAGCTCAGCGCGATCGACGCGGGCGACGCGGGCGACGCTTCCTGCCCCTCGTCCCCTCCGCCGTCCAGCATGTAGGAGCGGTCCGCCGCGAGAGCGAGCTCGAACAGGCTCCCCGCGAAGCAGGAGCCTGGCTCGATCAGCGCGAACACGCTGCGCGCCGTGAGGTCGAGCCGCTTGAGCACGCGCCGCATGTGGAGCAGCACCTCCTTCACGAACCAGTCGTCGCGGCTCGCCCACAGCGCCTCGTCCGCGGCCCGCACCGCGACGGGAGAGCCGGACGTCCTCAGGAGCACGAGGCCCACCGTCGGGTGGTTGAAGCGGAGGTCGAGCAGCGCGTCGTCGAGCTCGCGGAACGCGCGGAGCGCCCACAGGTCCGCGCCCGCCCGGCGCATCCCTGCGGCGTCGGTCGGCACCTCGCTCCCTTCGCCGTCCGGCCCGAGCACGCGGATCTCTGCGGTCCTCGCGGCGCGGTCGACCTTCATCGACACGTGGCGGTAGTCGCAGGTCGACACGTCGCCCGCCGTGGCGCGCCGCGCCTCGAGCGGCGAGAGCCTCACCCCGGGCCCCGCCCTGTCCGGCGTCGCCGCCGCGAGCTCGGCGGCGCGCTGGGCCACCGCCTGCTCGAAGCGGCTCTTCGGGATCGATCGATCGACGAGGCCCCACTGCTCCGCGCGTTTGCCGCGCACCCCCTCGGCCAGCGTCGAGAACACGTCCGCGAGATCGCGCCGCACCTTGCGCTTGTCCACGAGCCGCGTGAGCCCCCCGGTCCCCGGGAGCACGGCGAGCAGCGGCGTCTCCGGGAACGAGACGGCGCTGCTCCCGTCGTCGGCGAGGAAGATCTCCTCGCACGCGAGCGCGAGCTCGTAGCCGCCGCCCGAGGCGACGCCGTTCAGCGCCGCGAGGTAGCGCTGCCCGCTCTCGGAGCACGCCTCCTCGAGCGCGAGGCGCGTCTCGTTCGTGAACTTGCAGAAATTGACCTTGAACGCGTGCGTCGACGACCCGAGCATGTAGATGTTCGCGCCCGCGCAGAAGATCCGCGGCTGCGCGCTCGTCACGACGACCGCCTTCACCTCGGGGTGCTCGAAGCGCAGCCGCTGCACGATGTCGGCGAGCTCGATGTCGACCGCGATGTCGTAGCTGTTGAGCTTCAGCTGGTAGCCGGGCCGCGCCGCCGCGTCCTCGTCGACGTCCATCGCCACGCGCGCGATCGCCCCCTCGAACGAGAGCTTCCAGTGCCTGTAACGGCCTGGCTCCGTCTCGAAGCGGAGGGGCGCGTCCTCGCCGGACGAGCCGTCTTCCCGGGCCCTGGTCTGCGGCGCCGGCGCCGCGGAAGGAGGAGAGGTGGTCGCTTCCATACCCGACGAGCCCACCACCGCGCCGGGGTCCAGTCAAGCAGTATAGTTCTTGTTGGACCGGCTTTCATGAAATATAGTGCATCGACGAGATGGCGTCCCGTCAGACATCGCGCAGGGCGCGCGCAGGCCAGGGGCCGGAGGCCGGCGCGGTGAGCGCCGCGGACGGCGCGCCGCCGATCCTCGGGCACCTCGGCGGTCGGCTCCGGCAGCGGCGGACGGAGCTCGCGCTCACCTTGCGCGAGCTCGCCGAGCTCGCCGGCGTGAGCGAGCGGTTCCTGGTGCTGCTCGAGAGCGGGCGGGCGAACGTTTCCGTGGTGCGGCTCGAGGACATCGGCCGCGCGCTGGGCACCTCGGCCGCCGCGCTGCTCTCGGCGGGCGAGCTCGGCGAGGAGGCGCCGCCGCGCGGCCGGTCGGCCGGCGAGGCGGGGGGAGGGGCGGGCGTGCCCCTCGTCGCGCTGCTCGGCCTGCGCGGGGCCGGCAAGACCACGATCGGCGGCCGCGCCGCGGCGCGGCTCGGCGTACCTTTCCTCGAGCTCGACGGCATCGTGGCCGCGCGCGCAGGGATGAGCCTCGCCGCCCTGTTCGAGATCCACGGAAATGCCTACTATCGGCGGCTGGAGCGCGAGGAGCTCGCGCGGCTCGAAGGCGCGCGCGCCCACGGGATCGTGGCCACGGGCGGCGGCCTGGTGACCGATCCGGCGACCTTCGAGCGACTGAGGCGCTGCGCGGTGACGGTGTGGCTGCGGGCGACGCCCGAGGACCACTGGCGCCGCGTGGTCGAGCAGGGGGACGCGCGCCCCATGGCCAACCGGGCCGACGCCATGAAGGAGCTCAGGGCGCTCTTCCAGGCGCGGCGCGCGCTCTATGAGCAGGCCGACTTCGCGGTGGACACGTCGGCGCTCGGTCTAGCGCGCTCTGTCGATCGCGTGGTCAAGATCGCGCGTGAAGCTGGTAGAAGGAACGCGACGCGCTCGCCTTGAGTCGGGGGCGCGCTCCCCCTCCTCACCCATGTCCATGCCGCGCCTCAAAATTCTCTTCGTGGTGTCCGAGTGCGTCCCCTTCAGCAAGACAGGTGGTCTAGCCGACGTGGCGGGCGCGCTGCCGATCGCGCTCGCCGCGGCCGGCCACGACGTGCGCGTCGTGATGCCGGCGTACCGTGCCGCCAAGCGCTACCTCGCCCGCCAGATCGCGCTCGCCGAGCAGCATCCCGCGGGCAGCGAGGCCGTCGCCGCGCCGGCCGTCGCCGCGGCGGCCGCCGGCAATGGGCTCGCCGCCTCAGCGTCTGACGCCGCCCCGGCGGCCGATGCCGCCCCGGTGGCCGACGCCGCTCCGGTGGCCGATGTCGCCCCGTCGGCCGGCGCGGCCCAAGGCGGCGACGGCGAGCCTCCGGCGGAGCGCTTCGTGCCACACCGGCTGCCGATCTCGCTCGGCGTGCCGCTCGGCGGCGGCGAGGCGTGGACCGCCGTCTGGGAGACGCGCCTCGATCCCGGGGCGCCCGGCGCACCTGCGCCCCGCGTGTACCTGCTCGAGCACGACGTCCTCTACGATCGCGACGGCATCTACGGCGACGCGCATGGAGAGTTCGGCGACAACCTCGCCCGCTACGCGCTCCTGTCGCGCGGCGCGCTGCAGCTCTGCCACGCGCTCGAGTTCTGGCCGGACATCGTCCACGTCCACGACTGGCAGTCGGCGCTCGTCCCGCTCTACCTCAACGTGCTCGAGCACCGGTCGCCGCTCGCGCGCGCCGCGTCCGTGCTGACGATCCACAACCTCGGCTACCAGGGCTGGTTCAACAAGGGACAGCTCCACACGACCGGGCTCGGGTGGGATCAGTTCCACAGGTTCTGCCTGGAGGCGTACGACAGCATCAACCTGCTCAAGGGCGGCATCTACAACGCCACGCTCGTCTCCACGGTCTCCCCCAGGTACGCGCAGGAGATCCAGACATGGGAGGGCGGCGAGGGGCTCGACGGCGTGCTGCGGGATCGCGGCACCGACGTGATCGGGATCCTCAATGGCATCGACGATTCCATCTGGAACCCCGCGACCGATCCCCACATCGCGGCGCCGTACTCCGCCGAGGATCTTGGCAACAAGCGCCTCTGCAAGGCGGCGCTCCAGCGAGAGATGGGGCTCGAGGAGCGCCCCGACGTCCCGCTCCTCGGACTCATCAGCCGCCTGGCGACCCAGAAGGGGATCGACATCCTCGCGGGCGCGCTCGACCACATCCTCTCGCTCGACGTCCAGCTCATCGTCCTGGGCTCCGGCGAGCGCTGGGCGGAGGACCTCTTCTCGCGGATCTCCGGCGCCAGCGACCGCTTCCGCGTCTACGTCGGCATGAACGAGGGGCTCGCCCACCGCATCGAGGCGGGCGCCGACCTCTTCCTGATGCCGTCGCGCTACGAGCCCTGCGGGCTGAACCAGATGTACAGCCAGCGCTACGGGACGCTGCCGGTCGTGCGCGCCGTCGGCGGCCTCGACGATACGGTCGAGAACAACGTCACGGGCTTCAAATTCGAGGAGATGTCGTCGAGCGCGCTCGGGAACACCGTCGCGTGGGCGGTGCACCTCTACCGCGCCGACCCGGCTTACTTCCGGTCGATGCAGCTGCGGGCGATGAAGAAGAACTTCGGCTGGGCGCAGGCGGCGCGGCAGTACGAGGCCCTCTACCGCCTCGCGATCGCCCGTCGTACCGGCCGCCCGTTCTGACCGCGCCTCCGGCGGAGGCGCGGCGCGATCGGCGCGTGAACGGTCGCGCCTCCCTCGCGGGGAGCGCGCCCGGGCGCGTCACTCCTTCTCGGGCTCGGGGGCGGCCGGCGCGGCCGGCGCGGCCGGCTGCGCGGTCCCGGCGGCCTCGCGCGTCGCCGCCTGGCTCTTCGCCATGAGCGAGCGGGAGTGCGCGCGGTGCTTCCCCTCGATCACCGACACGAAGCTCGTGACGACCGGCAGGAACAGGGCAGGGGAGGTGATCCCCTTGTCCGTCAGCTTGGGCTCGGCCGCCTTCACGTCGCGGATGAAGCCGGCGAGCGCGGGCTCCATGATCTTGGCCCACGGGTCGGTCTGGTGGGTCGAGCCGTACTCCTTGAGCGCGGCCGCGGACGTCTCCAGCTTCTGGAGCGCGGTCTTCTCCGCCGCGGGATCGACGCTCTTGCTGGCGAGGATCAGCATGAGCGCGCGCGCGTCCTCGAGGGCCGTGATCGCCTCCTTCTGGCCCTCTTCCGCCTTCGCGAGGTCGGGCAGGTGCGACGCGTGCCACGCGGACACCGCGAGGCCGAGCTTGTCGGAGTGCGCGTCGAGCTTCTGGAAGTCGGCGAGGAGCTTCGCGTGGAGCTCTTTGCCCTTCGCGAAGCTGTCCTTCTTGTACTCCTCGCGCTGGTAGTAGTTGGCCGCCGCGGCGATGTTCTTCGCCAGCTCAGTCGCGAACGGCGCGTACTCGGCGAGCGCGGCGTCGACGTCCGCCATGGCCGGCTCCTTGAGGCTGAGGGCGACGGTGCAGGCGCGCGCGTTGCGCTCGTGCGGCGCCCGCGCGCTGAAGTTGATCGGCCGGCGCTCGTCGGGCTTGCCTAGCGGGGTCGGCGCGCCCTTGGCGGCGGGGGCGCTGGTGCCGCCCGGCGCGGCGGCGGTGCCGGGCAGGCCGGTCGTCTTCGGCGCGGCGGCGGCGCCGGGCGCGGGCGGCTTCGCGGGGAGCGCGCCCTTCGCGGCGTCTCCGGCCTTCGCCTGATCATCGTTGCCGAAGCTCGGGATCTTCTTCTCGCTGGGCTCGTCCTTGCCGAGGCTCGCGAGGTACGCGTCGCGGGCCTGCTTCAGCGAGAGCGTCCCGAAGTAGCAGACGTCGACGCGGTACTCCTTCATCGACTGCGGGTCGACCTTCGCCATCGGCGACACGGGCGTCCGCAGGCTCGCCTTTCCCTTGTTCGTGTTCGCCGCCGCGGAGCTTGCCGGCTCCGGCTGGGGAGGGGGCGGGTCCTCCTTGCAGCCGGCGGCACCGCTGGCGACGAGCACGAGCGCGATAGAACAGAGAGACCTGACGGAAATCATTCGGTGTGCCTCCTCGGCTGGCGCAGGAACGGGCGCATCATGCCTAAGCCGGCGGCGCTTGCAACACCCGGCCAGGGGCGAGAACTTGCGGCCCTGGTCGGGAAAACCCCGCCCTCAGCCCAAAACACGCGACGCCGCCCGGTTCTTCCAGGCCTCCGCCGGGGCTGTCCTTCCCCGGCCTCCGCTGTGGCTGACGAAACGTTCCGGGTCTAATGTCCGCCGCGTGAAGCTGCGAACCTTGACCCTGGACGAGCTGACCATCGACGACGAGCGCTCCTTCCGGCACGTCGCGCTCTACGACGATCTGAAGCAGGCACTCCGGCGCGACGGGTACCGCTTTCGCGTGCCCGAGGGTGATGCGAGCTGGGATCGCGTCGTCTTCTTGAACCTGACGTTCTGGAGCCAGAGCGAGCAAGGCGACCTGATCGCCGACGATCACCTCGCCGCCGACGTCGTCGCGCACGTCGCGTGGCACCACCTCGCGCACCGCGCGCTCACGGCCGCGGGCGGCGGCGCTCCGCCCAGCGCCGAGGCGCTGCTGCTCGCCGAGGCCATCGCCAGCGCGTTCGATCTGTACCTCGTCGGGCGCCTCCTTGGGCACGCCCCCAGCTCCGACTTCCTGGCCACGCAGGTGCCCGCGATGGCCGAGGCGGCCGACGCGGCTGGCCTCTCCGACGCCGGGTTCGAGGCGCTCCTGGAGAGCGTGTCCGCGAACCCGGAGCGCGCCTTCGAGGACCTCCGCGCCCTGCTCTTCGACGTCACCACGGCGCTCGTGCGCTGCGATCGCCTGAGCCGCGCCGCAGAGATCCTCGCTGGCTTCGACGCCCACCGGTTCGCGCCGCTCCTCCACCACTACGAGCTGTCGAACTGGATCCTGTCGACCCGCGCTTCCGGGTCCGTGCCGGCCCCCGATCCGGTCGCGCGCGCCGTCGACGTGGCGCTGCGGAGCGCGCCGGTCTCGCTGGAGTGGTTGGAGCAACGCTGGGTGCGCCCGCCCGCGCCCCTGCCGGCGCTCGCCGGCGAGCTCTCCGCCTAGGCGAATCCAGCGGGATCCGGTGGAATCCCGCGGCGCGGAGCCGGGCGGAGCGGGCGAGCCCGAGGACGACCGCCCTGGTCACCTGTGAAGAAGATTGCGCGTGCTGGCGAGCTGCGCGATTCTCTTCATCAAGGTGCAACTCGCCTGCTCTCTCTGCAGGACCTACGTGGAGATCGGTGTAGGACGCGAGATGCGTCCGTCCTTGCCGTTTGTCTGCAAGACGTGTCGCACGAAGAGCAAGCAGGCAGCGTCCGAGAGGGGTGAGCCACGGTCTTCCCCCTCGGGCGTTCCGAGCTCCGCGAGCGGACGCGACCGGCGGGAGCCGTCGAGCGAGCCGGAGCGCGCGAAGCCTTCCTCTGGGCGCCGCTCGGAGAGGGGGGCCGGGCTCTCGAGCGATGTGCTGGACGCCGAGACGACGCTCCCGGGCGCTGGCATCCAGCACCGGCTGGAGCTCGCGGGCGAGACGGAGGGGCGCGCGGCGCCGGCCGGGCGCAGGCGAGGGCTCACGCTCGCAGAGCGGATCGCGCAGCAGGAGCTGGACGCCGCGCCTGAGTCCAGCCCGAGGGCGCTGGATGCGTTCGATGCGGCGGCCGAGGCCTCGCTCGAGCACGCCGTCGTGACGCCGGACGGCGGGCTGGGGCGGCGCGAGGTCCCGGCGCGGCATCGCACGTTCGCTGGCCTCTCCTGGGACGACACGCCTCGCGGCGGCGCGGCGCCGACCGGTAGGAGCCCGTCCGCGCTCCCTCCCGCCGACTCGGATCCCGTCTCGATCCAGGACCTGGCGCAGATGCTCTCCCCGGGGGTCGAGCCGCCCTCGCTCTCATTCGGCTCGCACGCCCTCGAGGAGGAGCGCGCGAGCCAGCCCGCGCCTGCGCCCGAGCCCGCCGCCGTGCCTCGCGCGACCCCGCGCACGCCGGTCCCGGCGCGACCGCCGGCGCGGCGCGAGCAGCGCGTCACGGCGGCGGTCGCGCGGCCGCGGACCGCTGCTGTCCCGCGCGCTGGCGGCACCTCGCGGCCCGTCGCGCCGCCGTCGGAGATGCCGCCGGCGCCGCTCTCCGAGATACCGTCGGCGCCGCTGTCCATCGACGAGGGCCGGCCGTCGTCGCACCGCTCGTCGCCCGAGCTCCGGCTCCAGGACGTGCAGGCGATGGCGGCGCTCGCCCCGCAGCCCATGCCGTCCGCGCGGCGCGCCCGGTCCGGTCCGAGCGCCGCGCAGCCCGCCGACGCCTCTCCGGCGGACCTCGCCTTGCTGGGTTCGCTCGCCCCGTCGCCGGCCGCGGGCCCGTCGCGCGCCGCGGAGGAGCAGCGGCGAGACCGCGCCAGGTCCAATGCGGCCGAGGCGCAGGACGCACCGGGGGGGCCGCAGGATCAGGGGAGCGACGAGCGGCCGTCGCATGAGCCGATCGCGCTCACGAACCTCTCCCCGCGGTCGACCGCCCACGCGGCGGGCGACTGGCCCAGCCAGACCGAGCCTCGCGGGCGCGCCGAGCGCAAGGAGACCTCGGGCCTGATCGACCTGCGCAGCATGGCGCCGCCGCCCGGCGCGGAGGGCGACGCGCGCCGCAACGAGGACCGGGCCGATGACGAGATCCTGAGCATCAACAGCGGGCTGTTCGATGACACCGCCGCTGGGCGGAGCTCGGACTCCTCGTTCCCCTCGCAGCCCGTCGAGCCCGAGCTCCTGGCCGTCGAGGGACACACGTCCTCCGGGGAAGAGACGCCGGTGCGCACGTCGATCACGGCCGGCTCCCTCGTGTCCGAGGGGCTGCGCGCCTTCTCGACGCCGGCATCGCGGCAGAACATGGCGCTCGCCGGCTGGGTGACCGTCGTCTTCATCGTGTTCGGCGCTGCGCTCTACCTCGCGCAGGCTCACGGCCGCTCGTCCAGCGCCGTGGCGACCCAGAACGCGCCCGCAAGCAGCAGCGGCGCGCTCGCCGCGGCGTCGCCTCCGTCGCCCGCCGCGACGGCTCCCGCCGGCCAGACCGCCGACCAGGAGCCGTCCCTGGATGACGAGCCGGTCGCGGATCCGCCGGCCGCCGCTCCCGGCCCTGCGGAGCAGGCGCTGGCTGCCACCGCCGGCCCTGCCGGCGAGCCAGCCACACCGCCGCAGCCCGTGACTGCTCCTGTGGCGGCACCCGAGCCGAGCGCCGCGCCGACGGCGACGGCCGCGCCAGCAGCGACGGCCGCGCCAGCAGCGACGGCCGCGCCGGCGATGAACGCCGCGCCGGCGGCGACCGCTGCGCCGCAAGCCAGCGAGAAGCCTGATGGTTCCGAGCGCCCTGCCCGGGCCACGGCGCCGAGCGAGCCCGAGCGCGCCAAGCCGGCGGGCAAGCAGCCGCCGCCAGACGCGCCGCTCCTTCCGGCGAAGGACGAGCCAGCGCGCTTCGATCAGAGCGCGGCGTCCGCCGTCCTCGCGTCGGCGGCGGCCGCCGCCGCCGGGTGCACCGGCGAGGGCCTCACCGGCACGGCCCGGGTGGCCGTCACCTTCGCACCCACGGGGAAGGCCATCTCGGCGCGCGTGGAGGGGGGCGACCTGGTCGGGACCGCCACCGCCGGGTGCATCGCCGCTGCATTCCGCGACGTCGCGGTGCCACCTTTCGAAGGAATTCCGGTCACCGTCATGAAGCAGGTGAAGATCCGCTGACGACGGGTCGAAAGCTTTCTATCCTCCCGCCGCTGTGCTGGTCGCGCTTCGGGTCAAGAACTTCATCCTGATGGACGCCCTCGAGCTCCGGCTCGAGCCTGGGTTCAACGTGCTCACCGGCGAGACAGGCGCGGGCAAGTCCATCGTCGTGGGCGCGCTCTCGCTGGTCCTCGGCGGCCGCGCGAGCGCCGAGCAAGTCCGCCCCGGCGCGGACGAGGCCGAGATCGAGGCGCTCTTCGACGTGCGCGGCTCCGATCGCGCGATGGCGATGCTCGACGCCGCCGGCATCGCGAGCGAGGGCGAGCTCGTGGTCCGCCGCGTGGTCCAGGCGACCGGCCGCTCGCGCGCCTACCTGAACGGCCGTCTCTGCACCGCGGGCGAGCTCCAGGCGCTCGCCCCGGAGCTCGCCGACGTCGCCTCGCAGCACGAGAGCGTCGCGCTGACCGATCCGTCGACGCACCTCGGCTACCTCGATCGCTTCGGCCGCCTCGTGCCTGCGCGCAGCGAGCTCGCGGCGGACGTCAGCGCGCTCGAGGCGCTCACCGCCGAGCTCAGGGCCGCCCGCGAGCTCGAGCGCGGCCGCGGCGAGCGCGAGGCGTTCCTCTCCTTCCAGCTCCAGGCCATCGACGCGCTGTCGCCGCGCCCCGGCGAGCTCGCCGATCTCGCGGCCGAGCGCAATCGGCTCCGCCACGCGGGCCGCCTGCACGACATCACGCGGCGCGCTGCGTCCCGCCTCGATCAAGGGGAAGACGCGATGTGCGACGAGCTCGCGCGCCTCGCCTCGGAGCTCCGGGCGGCGGCGGAGATCGATCCCAGCCTCGACGATGTCGCCCGCGCCGTCGACGGCTGCTGGACGGAGCTCAGCGAGGCGGCCCGCCAGATCGCCCGTTACGCCGAGCGCGCGGAGGCCGATCCGGATCGCCTCTCCGAGATCGAGGATCGCATGTACCGCCTCGAGGGCCTGCTCCGGCAGCACGGCCCCACGCTCGACGACGTGCTCGCCGCGCGGGCGCGCCTCGCGGCCGAGCTGGAGCGCCTCTCGGGGGTCGAGAGCCACGTCGCGGAGCTCGAGCGGCGGCGCGACGCCTTGCTCGCCGTCGCCGCCGAGCGCGCCCGCAAGCTCTCGGCGAAGCGGCGGAAGGCGGGCGAGAAGCTCGGCGCCGCGATCTCCGCGGAGCTCGCCGATCTCGGCATGGGCGGGGCGCGGGTCGTCGTGGACATCGAGCCGCACGGCGGCGACCGCGCCGCGCTCATCGTCGACGGCGCCCGCCTTGGCCAGGACGGGATCGACCGTGTCGAGTTCCTCATCTCGCCCAACAAGGGGATCGAGCCTCGCCCCCTGCGCCGCATCGCCTCGGGCGGCGAGCTCTCGCGCGCCCTGCTCGCCCTGAAGCGGGTGCTCGCGGAGTGCGGGCCCGCCGGGCTCTACGTCTTCGACGAGGTCGACAGCGGCGTCGGCGGCGCCGTCGCCGACAAGATCGGGCGCGCGATCGGCGACGTGGCGCGCCACCACCAGGTGCTCTGCATCACCCACCTCGCGCCCATCGCGGCGTTCGCCGGCGCCCACTTCGTCGTCGCCAAGGAGAACGCGGGCGGCATCGCCAAGAGCTCGGTCACGCGCGTCGACAAGAAGGACCGCATCGCCGAGGTGGCGCGGATGCTGTCGGGGGCGAAGGTCACCGGCGCGTCGCTCAGGGCCGCGACGGAGCTCATCGAGGCGGCTCGCCTTTGAGCGGCGGTCACCCGCTTCGGATACGGGCCCATCTCGACGTTTTCGGTGCTCAGCGCACTGGAGTGCGCTTGCGCGCCGAAAACGCCGATCTGGACCCGTCTCCTGTGCGGGTGACCGCCGCTCTGCGACGGCGTACCCAAGGCGTGGCGCGGATCAGCTCCGCGCGAGCGCGTAGTCGTTCAGATCGACGCGGATCAGGTCCTTGAGCCAGGGATGCACCGTGATCGCGGTGCGGTAGAGCCCCTGGGCCATGCGCCGGTAGCTCGTGTGACCCTGCTTCGCCGAGCGGAGCTCGATGACGTGGAAGAGCTCGCGCAGGTTCAGCGTCCAGAGGGTCCTCACGCGGAAGCCGAGCGGCACCGCGTACTGCGCCTCGAGGGGGTAGCGCTCCTCCATCGCGTTCCACGCGTCACGCGCGGCGAGCATCGCGTCCTGATACGCCTCGGCGTGGCCGAGATCCGAGAGGGCCTGCGGCGTCTCGAAGCCGAGCCGGCAGGTGAGCCGCTGCGTCGCGGGCGTCAGCATCCGGTGGCGCTGAAGATCGCGGTACGCCCCGTAGTCGAGCATCAGCTCGAAGGTCATCGTCGACGCCTCGAACGCGCGCGGCGGCGCGTCGTACGGGCCGCGCTTCTCGCACGCGGCCTTCGCGATCCCGATGAGCTCCGGCAGCGTCGCGCGGTGGAGCGCGTCGCCCAGGTTGTAGGCGTGCACGCCCGGATCGCTGCCGTCGTACGCGAGGGCGAGCGCGACGCGCTCCAGCGCGTCCTTGTCGTAGCGCACCAGCCGGACGGGCTGGTTGATCACCATCGTCGCGCTCACGCCTTCGTCCGGCGGCGTGTAGACCCGCTTCATCGCAGCGGCGACGGTGGCCTGCAGCGTCTGCCGGAGCTCGTTCGGCGCGGCGTACTTCACCAGCGTCGGGGTCACGGCGAGCGCCGCCGTGTGCATCTCGCGCGCGACCCTGCGCACCTCCTCGAGCGGGTGCGACAGCATCTTTGTGAGCAGGATCTCGAGCGCCCTCGCGTTCGCGGTGAGGCCGATGTTCGTCCGCGTCCCCGCTGGCAGGAGGCCGCGCAGGAGATCGCACGCCTGCGCGCGCAGCGCCCCCTTGTAGGCGGCGTCCGACATCTTCTCGGGCTTCGGCGAGCGTGCGCCGAGCCGCTCGGTCACCCTGGGGAGGAGCTCGAGGTAGGTCGCGAAGAGCCTCTCGCTGGAAGCCTTGTATTTCGCGGCGTGCTCGGCGTCGAGCTCCGGCAGGTCGATGAACGAGTGCTGATCGAAGACCACGTAGCGCGTGCTCTTCTCCGTGTACGAGCCGAGCCGCAGGTCCTCGATCACCTTGGAGGCGACGATGCTGACGTTCTCGATCGCGAGGTGCACCACGGCGTGCTCGGCGACCGACGCGTGGCCGTAGCCCACGACCCATTTCTCGTGGAAGCTGCGCGCCTTGTCCGACGCGAACGCGAGGCCCCGGCGCGGCCGGCCGTCGGCCTCCGGGGCGACATCGAGCTCCTCGTCGCCGAGCAGGCGCGCCAGGTTGGTGCGCAGATCGTCCCGGCTGCGCGAGTAGTACGCGAACAGGACGGCAATGACTTCTTCCGGCAGACCCGACAGCGAGAAGACGTCGGCCGTCGGGCTCGACACATACGGCGCGATTCGGGCACGCGACGCTTCGTCCAAGGCCATGCCCCTGCTTCTACTCCCAATCGCAGGCCGGACGGTCGACAAAACTCGGTTTCCGATCGACAGATCCGGGCCACGTCGGCGCACCGCCGCGTCGGCCCTCGTGGCCGCGGCTGGCCGGCGCGCGCGGTCCGGGCGCGGCGCGCGTTCGGCGTTGTTGGCGTCGTGCGCGTCGTCGTGCGCGCTCTGCGTCAGAGCGCTCGCGCCGCGGAGACGACGAAGGGATCGGGGAAGATCTCGCTGTTCGCGAGCGGCCGGTTGCGACGGGTCAGCACCTCGCAGCCGTTCCTCGTCACGACGATGGTGTGCTCGAACTGCGCCGACAGCGAGCGATCGGCCGTCAGCGCGGTCCACTTGTCTTCCTGGATCTCGACCTCGTAGGTGCCGAGGTTGATCATCGGCTCGATCGTGAAGCACATGCCGGCGCGGAGGCGGGCGCCGCTGCCGTACTTGCCCACGTGCGAGACCTGCGGCGCCTCATGGAAGCGCCGCCCGATGCCGTGCCCGACGAAGGCCCGCACCACCGAGCAGCCCTCGCCCTCGGCGAATTCTTGAATGGCGGCCCCGATGTCGCCAAGGCGAGCCCCGTCCCGGACCTGGGCGATGCCGAGCTGCAGGCTGCGCCGGGACACCTCGGTCACGTGCTTCGCCTCGGCCGACGGCTTGCCGATGTAGAAGGTCGCGGACGTGTCGCCGTAAAAGCCGTTGTAGATCGTGGTGACGTCCACGTTGATGATGTCGCCCGGAACGAGGACGCGGTCGCACGGGATGCCGTGGCAGACCACCTCGTTGATCGAGGTGCACACGCTCTTCGGGAACCCGTGGTAGTTGAGCGGCGCGGGGTAGCCGCCGCGGCGGATCGTGTCCTCGTGGACGAAGGTGTTGATGTCCTCGGTGGTGATGCCGGCGCGGATCATCTCGCCGACGCCGAGGAGCGTCTCCGCAGCCATCTGCGAGGCTGTGCGGAGGGCGTCGACTTCCTTGACCGTCTTGATGCTCACGTTGCTCACGGCGCAGACAGCTCCCCGAGGACGACGGCCTCTTTGACGGCCGTGGCGACCTCCGCTGTATCAGGTGAAAGGTGCCAGTGAATCTCCGGCTCGCCAGCCTCGCCGGCGAAGCGCCGGATGAAGGCGATGAAGGTGAGCCCGCGGAGCCGTGCGTCGATCGCCTTCGCGACGCCGAACGCGCGGCTCTGCGGCCGGATGTGGAGCTCGAACGTCCGGTCCGGCGCCCGGGGTGTGGCCAGCGGAGGGTAGCCGACCTGGATCCCAAGGTGGTAGGTGCTCTGTTCGCCGATCGAATCGACGGTCACCGTGTTGACGCGGACCCGCGCGACCACGTCGGCCGTCTGCGCTCTCTCGCGGAGGAACGGGTCAGATCTGGGCGAGGGGCCGTCCAGCGAGAAGCCCACGGCGGCAGGCTCGATGTTGTCGTCGAAGACCTCGCGCGCGCGCCCGTCCCATGCGGGCAGGCCGGCCTGTGAATCGACGGACGCCGCGGGGCGCTCGTGGTCGGCGACGCAGCCGCCAGCGGGGCCAACGGTCGCCAGCGCGGCGAGCGCAAGGCGCAAAGGTGCAGCACCAGCGGCAGGCATCATCCTTGGGGCCAGAGCTCGTAGCACGTCGGCCGTTCCCTGTCAGGACCCGGCACACACCGGCCACACGCGCTGCCGAGGCTGTTTTGCCCTCGTCGCGATCCGCCTCGCGCTCGCTCTCCATCGATCCGGCCGAGCGATCGTCCAACGGCGGTCGACCCCGCCCGGTGCGGAGAACCTATTCTCCTGTCCTACCGCAGGTGCTAGCGTTCTCCGGCTTGCCGGGCTGGGTTTCCTGGCTTTTTCGATTGCAGAGAGCGCAGGGACAGGGCCTGCGCCGGCTGGAGGAGAAACATGAAAGCGAAGAGGCTCCTGGGAGCGGCGCTGGCTCTGGGGCTGGGCCTTGCGGCGATCACGAGTGCGACCGTGGCGGCTGCCCAGCAGAAGCGGGGGACGAGCGGGGCGCCTGCCGCGGCTCCTGCCAAGCCTGCCGATACGCCGGTGACGAAGAAGACGATCGCGCTGACGCCTGCGGGCATCACCTGGGGGATGACCACCAAGCAGGTGGCGGCGGTCATCGACAAGATGCTCGATGAGGCGTACGTGCCGCGTTACAAGGCGGTCTCGCCCGGCGTGAAGATGAGGGCGCTCGACGCGGAGCTCGCCGAGGAGAAGAGCGCGTTCCGCCGCAGCCGCATCGACTTCGGCGGGTTGCCGACCGGCATCGACGCGACGCCGCTCAAGGGCGAGTACACTTACCTCAACAAGGAATCGATGATGACGCTGACCCGCGAGAGCGGGAAGCGGTACTTCTTCTTCATCCAGGACAAGCTCTGGAAGATCATCGACGAGCACCCGCTGGGTGAGAAGGCCGTCCGCGGGAAGGACTATGCGTCCGCCGTGGTCAAGCTCGCGACGGCGTTCGGGGTGCCTGGCCGCGTGACGCCGCCTGCTCCGGACAAGGGCCGCTTCGTCAACGAGGTCGACTGGAAGGACGTGGCCACGCACTTCCGCGCCATCGAGCGGAACGACTCCGAGATCGCGTTCGCCTACGAGGACCTGGTGACGCTGGGCAGCCTAGAGTCGCTCCGCCCCAACAAGCCGGTCGACGCGAACGCCATCGACCCCGCCGTCGCCTCCGCCGTCCGCAAGGACGAGCCCCCTCCCGGCCCGCCCCCCTCCGCCGACAAGCCCGGCAAAAAGAAGTAGCCCTTTTCCCGCCCCGCCCCGGTAGCTCCGCTGAGGCGGTCACCCGCACAGGAGACGGGCCCAGATCGGCGTTTTCGGCGCGCAAGCGCACTCCAGTGCGCTGAGCACCGAAAACGTCGAGATGGGCCCGTATCCGCAGCGGGTGCCCGCCTCACGCCAGGGAGGCGCCGTCGGGGACACGCATGCCGTTGGTCACGATGACCCGCGCGGACGGAGCGACCGCGAGCACCGCTGGCTCGATCACCGCGCGCGCGGTGAGCATGGCCCCGGGGCAGCCCGAGCACGCGCCGGCCAGGTGGAGCGTCAGGTGATCGGGCTCGACGGCCACGATGTAGAGCTCACCGCCGTCGGCTCGGACGAGCGGCGCGATCACCTCGCGGCAAACCTTGAGAAGCTGATCGATGGAAGCCGGCATGGGGGTGAGCTCGGCAGCGCGAGCCAGTCGCGACAGCCTAGCACGGTAGCGCTCGATAAGGAGATCTCCCCCAGGCTCGACGCCGGCCGTCACAGCACCCGGGCCGCTGGCCAGGGGGGCCGCCCCGGAGCTCGCGCTCAGAGCGTCGAGACGAGCGCGGCGACGCCGGCGTCCGCGGCGAGCTCCGGAGCGCGCTGCGCCGCAGCGCCGAAGGTGCGGCCGGCGATCTCCACCGTACCGCTCCAGGGGCCCGAGGCGGTCTTCGCCGGCAGGTCCAGCTTCTCGAGCGCCTCGGTGTTGACGTCGGGCGTCACCGGTCCGCCGTACGCCTTCGGCCCCTTCCACGCGAAGACGTAGAGCAGCGGCGTCGACTTCAGCCCGTCGCGCTTGGCGATCTCGGCGATGTCGCGCTTGGCCGCCTCCTGCAGCCGGTACGCATAGGCGCGGAACGACCAGCCCGTGACGAAGAGGCCCTGGAGCTCGCCGCCGCTCCGCGTGACCGGGTGCACGGCGACCCACTGGAGATCGGGGCCGTTCCTGACCCCGCGCATCTCCTGCATCTCCCCGAACGCCTCGACGACGCCACTGCCCGGCGTCAGCACCTTCCTGAGATCGGGGAACGAGGCCAGGACGGACCTGTTGGCGAGCATGTCCGGATCGGCCTCGCTGCGCAGCACCGTGCCGCTCGGATCGGCGAACGAGAAGAAGGTGCTCTTGGCGAACTCGAGCTCCTTCACAGAGGCGCGCGCTCCCGCGATCGCCTTCTGGAGCCCGAGCAGGTTCGCGCCCGGGTCGGTGTCCACCAGCGCCGCGAGCTTCTGCGCGCCCGCAGGGAGGCCCGTCCGCACCTGGCCGACGTCCTCCGCGACGACCGGCGCGAGCTTGGCGCAGAGCTCCGCGGCGTGCTTCTGGGAGGTCTTGCCGTCCTCCTGACACGCGCTCCCGAGGGCGGCGAGCAGCGTACAGGCGAGCACGGCAGGCTTGCTTTCGCTTCGGGCGAAGGTGGAAGAGCGCATCATCGAGAACGACTCTCCGAGGCGAGCGGAGTTCCGGCGGCCGGGATCATCACGCCTCACAGGGTTTCCGGAGTTA
Organism: Sorangium sp. So ce726; assembly: GCF_051521405.1. Taxonomy (NCBI): domain Bacteria; kingdom Pseudomonadati; phylum Myxococcota; order Polyangiales; family Polyangiaceae; genus Sorangium; species Sorangium sp. So ce726. The sequence continues at coordinate 1,568,267 of NZ_CP150349.1, forward strand.
CAAAGATGATCTCGACCCGGGCGTTGCGGGCGCGCTCGCTGCCCCCCGGATCGACGACCGGGGACGCGGATCCCGCGACGAACGGCGCGATCGACGGGCCCGCGGGCGCCCCCGCGGCGGCCGCACCTTGCGCCGGACCGAGGGCGCGGACGACGGCATCAGCCCGCGCCGCCCATGCGGGCTCTTCCCTGGCGCTGATCTCCCGGTCCGTGTGAACGACCACGGCCACGGGAAAGGAGGGATGCGCTGTGGCGACCAGCGCGAGGTCGCGGAGGCGCGCCTCACCGGCCTTCGTGAGGGCGTTGCCGGCGAACAGCCCGCGAAGCGTGACAACGATGCCGCGATCGTCGCGGACGGGGGACCAGGTGCCTGCGGCCGAGAGCTCTGCGAGGAGCGCGTCACCAGCGCCAGGCGCGCGGGTCACCGGCGTGGCGGCGCGGCGCGCGGCCGTCAGCGCGGCGAGGCAACCTGCCCGGGCGCGGGAAGCCTGGTCGATGGGCGCCGGGATGGCGCGGGTGGAGCCGCTCGCCTCCGCGAGCTCCGCGTCGAGCTTCTTGATCGCGGCGGTCGCCCCCTCGAGCTGCGCCGCGAGCTCGGCGCTGCCGGGCTGGGCTCCTGCGGGCTGGGCTCCTGCGGGCTGGGCTCCTGCGGGCTGGGCTCCGGCGGGGCTGGCGCTTGCGGGTTGCGAGATGTCCTGCGGCGCCGGTGCGATCAGGAGGCGCGCCGCGCCGCACAGCAGGCGGGCCTGAAGCGCGAGCGAGCGCGCTGCGGCGAGGCGCGCCTTCTCGCGATCTGCGTCGGCCTTGCCCGACGGGACCACGGGCTGCGCGTCCCGGGCGACCTTGGTCCGCATGTCGAGCGCGTCGACCTCGGCCGCGACGCGCGACTGCTCGGCCTCGAGGCCCGCGAGCGACGCCTCGCCGGCGGAGCGCTGCGCCTTCGCCTCGGTCTCGGCCGCCTCGGCCCGAGCCACCCGCGAGAGCGCGTGCGCGTGTGCGTGCGCCGCGATGGCCTGCTCGCCCAGGATCTGCGCCCCGGATCGATCCTCGCTCTCGAGCGCAGTGAGCGCATCGCCGCGGAGCTTCTCCGCCCGCGCGAACGCGCCCGGCGCGTGCCGCTTCGACTCGGCGGCGGCCGCCCCCGCGCGGACATGATCGAGCTCATCGAGCACCGCTGGCCGCGGGATCGGCGCGCACGCGCCGAGGAGCACCCCCGCGATGGCGACCCCTGCGAGGCGACGCGTGCTCAAGGCGTGCCCTCCTGGCCCACCGGAGCCGTCGCCTTGCCGGCGCCGCCCTTGGGCGCAGCGCCAGGCGCCGCGGCGGGTGCCCGTTGGGCCCCCCGCGTCACCGGCGTCGCCCCCTTGGGCGCCGCCCCTTTTTTGCCGGCCTCGATCCGCTGCGCTTCGACGTCCGCCGCTGCCCTGGTCGCCTCGCGCGCCTCGGCCTCGAGCCGATCGAGCTCCGCCGCGGCGCGGCCTCGCCGCGCCTGCGTCTCTTCGAGCAGCGCGCGCGCCCGCTCGAGCTTCGTCTCGACCTCGCGCGCGCGCTTCGCGGCGTCCACGGCCGCCGCCTCCGCCGCGGCGGCGCGCAGCAACGTCCTTGCCGTCTCCGCCCACTCGAGGGCCACCGCGTCGAGCTGCCGCGCGTGCGCCGCGTCGCCCGCAGCGCGCGCGCCGTGCGCGCGCTGGAGCGCGCGCTTCGCTTGCGCCATCGGCTCGGCCACGACCTTCGCGGCGATCGGCGCCGACGCCCTCGCTGCGATCGGCTCGACGCGCGGCGCGCCGACGGCGGCCTTCTCGCCGTCGGCGGCCTTCTCGCCGGGGACGGCTGCGGGCGGGGGCGCGACGCGGCCCTCGATCTCGAGGAGGATCTGCGCCGCCTTGGCGCCGTCGCCGGGGGGCGGCGCGGGCACGGTGGCGAGCGGCTTCTCTCCTCCGCCGTGCGCCAGGGCGTCGGCGCTGCCGAGCGTGGCCGCGAGGGCGAGGAGCAGCGCCTGGCTCGACCGGCGCTGCCGCGCGTCACAGGGCATGGGGCGGGAACGCACGTCCGCCAGGTAGCAAACAGGGCTTCCGCGAGCAAGCGCAGCGGCCGTAGGGGCGCGCGCGGCCACCGCGGGCAGCGCGCGTCACTCCGGCAGGAAATTGCGGATGGCCCAGTCGATCTGCTGCTGATGCCGCTCGACCAGCGCCTTCGCGCCGCCTGTTTCGTGGAGGAAGACGCGATCGTCGTTGACGAAGACGGTGAGGTAATAAAGGTGCGCTTCCTTCCCCTCGTCGTGCCCGAAGCGCAGCTGGACCCCCGGCAGGCCGTTCCGGGCCTTCACGTCGGTCTTGCCGAGCAGCGCGTAGCCGCCGCCCTCGCGCAGCCGCTTCTCGATCACGCGGGACCAGAAGGCGAGGTCGCCCTTCGGATCGTTCTCGAACGCACGGATCCCGATCACGAGCCCCTCGGCGGTGGTCGCGCGGTACTCGTCGTCGCCATAGCGATCGCCGAGATCGACGAACCCCGGCGGGGTCGCTGGGACGAACGGCCGGCCGCAGCCGAGCAGCGCCGCCGCGCCGGTGAGCGAGGCGAAGAGGACGAAGGCGTGGCGAAGGGAGTGGTTCATCGGAGGCGCCCGGTTCACAGGTTGAGGAGCCGCGAGAGGCCGAGCTCGTTGAGCCAGTCGATGGGGAGCCGCGGTCCCGACGGGGCGAGGGTCTCCGTCGAGCGCGGCTGGAAGGTCACGGTGAGGGTCGAGAACGCGACCCGATCGCGCAGGAACTTGAGCCGCCCCTCGAGGCGCTCGAGCTCGCTGGACACACGCGCGAGCTCGCGCTCCAGCTGGATCGACTCCTCGACCTTGGCGGCCTTCTCGAGGAGCTTCTCCAGGCGATCGCGCACGGCACGCGCGTTCCGGATGCGGATGCCGAGATCGAGGAACTCCTCGGTCACGTCCTCGGCGACCACGTTGCGCTGGAGGATGTCGCCGAGCCCCTCCAGGCGCTTCAGCGCCTCGTCGAACCGGGCAGCGGGGACGCGGATCGTGATCGTGCGATCGTCGCGGCGCGCGAGGAAGCCGCCGAGATCCCGCGCGAGCGCCTCGACCTTGCCGAGCGACGCGCCCACCTCGAACACCGCCATCGCGATGTTCGCCGTATAGACGAGGAAGGGCGCGCGCGCCGCGCTCACCTCGCCGGCAGCCTGGGGCGTGCCCTGCGGTGCAGCGCCGGACGAGGTTGGCGCCGGCTGAGGAGCTGCGGCGGTCGACGCCGGCCTGGCCGCCGGGGGCTGACCGCCGCCGCCGGGCGCCGACTGCGGCGCCGCCTTGGCGAAATCCGCTGCCGCCGACACCTCGGCATCGTACGACTCCTCGCGCGCCGACACCGAGCGCGTCGACTCGCCGGTCGTCTGCATGGCTCCAGGAGGCATCTCTGCCATCGGGGCCGGCGCCGCTCCGTACGACGGCGAGCTGGAGGCGTCGCGCGCCGCCGAAGGGGCGGAGCTGCAGGCGGTGGGGCCGGCGAGCGAGGCAAGGAGAGCCCAGACGGGCAGCGTTCTTCGCATGGTTCCTCGGAGCATGGAGCCGGTGGCAGGCGCTCAACGCGCCGCCTCGGCCGACCTTACACCAGGAGCGCCCCCAGGCGGCACCTACGCCGCCCCGGGCACGCGGCGGAGCTGGCGCGCCCAGTACGAGACGCCAGCGGCCGCGCCCGCGATCGCCGACGCCGCGAGCATCGCGGGCAGCGCCGAGGGGAGCGCGATCGCGGCGAAGACCGCCGCGAACTGCACCGCCGTGGCGAGCTTGCCAGGGATGTTGGCGCTCGCCGCCGACAGGCGCGCGCCCTGGAAGCGGCGGCTCACCGCGATCCAGAGCGCGAGCGGCAGCTCGAGGAGCTCGCGGGCGAGCAGCGCGGGGATGCCCCAGAGGGGGAGCGCGCCGCTCTCGAGGAGCGTGCTCACCACCGCGAGAGCGAACACCTTGTCCGCGATCGGGTCGACGATCGCCCCGGTGGGCGTCACCTGACCGGAGCGGCGGGCCAGCCAGCCGTCGAGCACGTCCGTCAGGCCCGCGCAGCAGAGGACGGTGAGGGCGAGCGCAGGCCGCGTGGCGACGATCGGGAACAGCGCCGCCAGCGGCAGCCGCGCCAGGCTCAGGAGGTTCGGCGGAAGCGCGAGATCGCGCGGAGACAGGGGCGACATGCGAGGAACTCCACGCGCCGCAAGCGACGCAGAAGCCGGGGCCCTGACCCGCGCCGAGCGCGGCCGAGCCCACCCTAACCCAGTCGAGCGCGGCCCTGCCCGCCGCGCCACGGCCGGCAGCCGCGCCGGCCCGCCCACCGCGAGGCGCCGCGGAGGATCAGCTGGCCACGCGTACCGTGAGCACGGGGACGTTGCTCTTCCGGATCACCTGCTCGGCGACGCTCCCGAGGAAAAGGTGCGTGAGCCCCCGGCGGCCGTGCGTGCCCATGACGATCATCGCCGCCCCCTGCTCGTCGGCGGCGGCGAGGATTTCGGTCGCAGGGTCGCCCTCGCGCAGCGCCGTCGAGAGCCCCCCTGTCTGCGCCGAGAGCTGCTGGACCGCGCGCGACGCGGCGGCGCTCACCTCGGAGTGGAACCCGGGCATCAGCGCCGGCTCGAGCCCGGGGTACGTGTAGACCGGGAGCTGGTAGACGTGCAGCAGCACGACCTGGTGCCCGAGCCTCGCGCCGAGATCCTTCGCGAGCTCGATCGCCTTCATCGAGGCCGCCTCGAAGTCGACGGGTACCAGTATCACGTTCGCGCCTTCCTTCATTGCGCTCTCCTCGCACGCGGGACCGGGCGTCCCATCGAACTTCGACCTTCGACCGTCGCTGACCTCCGGGACGCTTTCGCCGCTGGCGGAGGCGCCTCGCGCGCATCTTGGATCCAAAAATTGGTCACTCCCAGGAGAAATCGTTCCGTCGAGGCCGCGCTGACGCCCTGGGCGGTACGCCGCGCGCAGGGGCGCTCGGGCCGATCCGCCCGGATTTTGGCGGCAAATCCGGCGTCACGCGGGCGCGCACCAGCGAGCACGGCAGCGCAGGAGCGCGGCTGCGATCACCTGGCGGACTGCTGGGGCCGCATGCGCGGGGGCCGCATGCGCGCGCGCTCGAGCGCGCTGTCGAGATCGACGTCGTCGGCGGGGTCGGGCGCCGCGGGTGCAGGCTCGCCGCCGGCGCGCGCGCGCTGCTGCTCCGCGGCGCGTTGGCTCTGTCGCGCGCGCACGAGCGCGCTCTGGTTCGCGCGTACGAGCGCGGACAGCAGCGAGCACTGCGCCCTCCGCCGCGCCACGTAGGCGGCGTCGCGCGCGGAGGGGGAGCGCGGGCTCTTTCGCTCCTCGCGCTCGGCGATCGCGAGCGCCTGCTCGGCCTGCTTCAGCTCGGCGATCGCGAGCTGGGAGAGCGGGTTGTCCTGCGCCTGCACGACGGCGGCGCGCGCCGTGACGAGCTCGGGAGGCGGCCCGGCCGCGCTCCGCGCGCACCCCGCGAGCGAGAGGGACAGCGCGAGCGGGATCGCGGCGCGGCCCCGGCCTGTCACTCGGCCCGCCCGGCGAGCGTGCTCGCCTCGTCCAGCGTGCGGCCCGCGGCGTCGCGGAGCCCCGCCTCCCTCACCATGAGCGTCGAGAGCTCCGCATCGACCTCGGCCCTCCGCAGCAGCCAGCGGGCTCCTTCCTGGTCGCCCACCGACAGCCGCCGCCTCGCCTGGGAGAGCTCGCTCTTCGCCAGCGCGAGGTGCATCGCCGAGCGCCGGTCCGCGCCCGCTCCCTCCCGCTCCGCCGCGCGGATCGCCGAGAGCGCGTGGGAGAGCTCGGGCGGCGCCGCTGGCGATCGAATGGCGGCACATCCGGCGAGCTCCAGGGCGGCGAGCACGAGCGCGGCTTTGGCGAACATTGGCGTGAATTCCCGATCTCACAGCGCCAGGTGGCACCGTTGCGCACCGTGGCGCATCTCGGGCGCCGTGGTGCATCGACCAGGCCAGCGCGCTCCCCTGCGCGTCAGCTTCCCGCGTGGGCCTCCCGCTCCAGCGGGGGCGTTCCGCTGTCAGAGAGGGCGAGCCATCTGGCGCTTCCGCCGGCCTCCGCGAATAAACGCCCCGCGCCGGCCGTCTTCCGCCCGCCGGCTTCTTTCTCAGCGCTCGCTGCTTCCGCTACTCTGGCAATCGCTGTGCCGCCCGTCGACCCGAACCTCCGCACCACGATCGTCCACGCGTTCGCCGTAACGGTGGCGGATCCGTCCAACCTGGTGCGCACCACGTCGCGCGGCGGGACCGATGACCCCGCGAGGAGCAGCAGCCGCGGCCCCTCGATCCTCCCCGAGGTCGGCCAGCTCGTCGGCGGGCTGTACCGCCTCGGGCGCCTCCTTGGGCAGGGCATGTTCGGCAAGGTCTACGTCGCCCAGCGGATCGACGTCCCCGAGCACCAGGTCGCCCTCAAGCTCATGCCCCGCTCGCTGTACGCGATGCGGAACGTCGAGCGAGAGCTCGTCATGCTCGCGACCGTCGGGCACCCGCACGTCGTCCAGCTGAAGGACCACGGCATGAACGCCGACTACGTGTGGCTCACCATGCCGGTCTACGAGGGCGAGACCCTCGCTCAGCGCCTCGAACGCAGCCCCCTCGGCCTGCGCGAGTCGCACGACATCTTCCTCGCCGTCGCGCGCGGGCTCGAGGCGCTCCACGCCGCCGGGCTCCGGCACCAGGACGTCAAGCCCGACAACATCTTCCTCGCCAGGTTCGCCGGCCGCGTCCACCCCATCCTGCTCGACCTGGGCGTGGCCGCGGAGCGAGAGGCCTCCTTCTGCGCCGGCACCGCGCTCTATGCCTCGCCCGAGCAGCTCCGGGCGCTGAACGGCTTCCCCGGCGCCGTACCGCTCTCCGAGAAGATGGACACATACGGGCTCGCCACGACCCTGCTCTACTCGCTCGTGAATCCCAGGGACTTCCCGGGCGAGTCCGCGCAGAGCCGCACCGAGCTCGCCGAGGCGCACGACGTCCGCGCCGACAAGCCGCTCACCGACAACGCGCTGCCAGACCTCACCGGGCGCCCGCGCCAGATGTTCCAGGCCGCGCTCAGGCGATGGCTCGCGATCGATCCGAACGAGCGCCCCTCGATGACCCAGCTCGCCGAGGAGCTCGACGTGCTGCTCGAGCCGGAGCGCGAGGCGGAACGCGAGGCGGAGCGGCTGCGCCTCAAGCAGAAGACGTCCTACCTGCGCGCGCGGATCGCGGCCGGCGCGATGACCCTCGTGGGCTGCGCAGTCGTGCTGCTCGGCTTCTCGAAGCGCGAGACCCTGCGGCTCGCGAACGAACTCGAGCAGGCCCGCCAGCGGGGCGCCGAGTCGTTCGACAAGCTCGACACCTGCGTCGCCAGCCACCAGATCGCCCAGTCCGAGGCGATCGCGTGCCGCGGCGGCCGCGAGCAGGATCGCGCGGAGTTCAACGCGACGCTGGCCACCCTCCAGAAGAGCGGCTCCACGTCGGAGGCGGAGCACGCCCGCGAGATCCAGGCGCTGCACGCGACCCAGGCGGCGCGCCTCAAGACCTGCGAGGACAGCGCCGCGGCCGCGCAGAAGGCGACCATGGCCGAGCACGAGCGGCTCGCCGAGGTCGAGAAGGCGCGCGCCGCCGTCACCGCCGAGCGCGACGAGGCCAGGGCGCTCGCCGACCAGCGCTCGGCGGACCTCGCCAACGCGGCGCAGCTGCGGGCCGCGTGCGACGCGGAGCGCGCCAGCTGTTTTGCAGAGCGCGATCGCCTGAAGGCCGACCCGTACGAGCCGGACGAGCCCGCCACCCCGCCGCCCTCGCCGCCTGCGCACGCGCCGCCCGCCGCGACCGGCGCGCAGCCGCAAGCGCCGCAGGCGCCGCAGCCGGCGAACACGGGCGCGTCCCCCGCCGCAGGCGCTCCGGCGACGCCAGCGGCCCCAGCAGCCCCGGCGGCCCCGGCGACGTCCACCGCGGCTCCTCCTTGAGCGCCGTTGCTGGAAGCGCCGGGAGGCGGCGCACGTCGCTGCCGCCAGGCCACCTCTGCTTGTGGCGATCGCCCGGGGAGGCTATCCGTAGGTCCAGGGAAGGCGAGGGCCATGGGTGACATTTCTCGACGTGAAGTGCTGCGTCGGCTGGGCGCGGCGGGCCTCGTCCTCGGGGGCGCGGGCGGGCTCGCGGCGGCCCGGTGGGATCGCGGCGGCAGCGCCGCCGCCGCCGCCGAGCGCCAGCAGACGCGGGACTACCGGCTCCGCGACGCTCCTGCCGACGTGCCGCAGCTCGTCGTCGCCCGCGCCGGCGCCGAGGCGCTCGCCGGGAGCGCCCCGGACCCGGCCGCCCTGGTCCGGAAGGCGGTCGACGCCCTCGGCGGGATGCGCCGCTTCATTTCGCGCGGCGACGTCGTGGTCGTGAAGCCGAACATCGGCTGGGATCGCACGCCGATCCACGCGGCCAACACGAACCCCAAGGTCGTGGCCGAGGTGGTGCGCCTCGCCTACGACGCCGGCGCCAAGACCGTCATCGTGACGGACGCCTCGTGCAACGAGCCGAACCGCTGCTTCCAGCGCTCCGGCATCTGGAAGGCCGCCTACGACGTCGGCGCGGAGGTCGTCATCCCCGCGGCGCACCGCTTCCGCGGCATGCGCCTGAAGGGCGAGGTGCTCGACGACTGGCCCGTGTACACGCCGCTCGTCAACGCGGACAAGGTCATCAACGTCCCCATCGCGAAGCACCACAACCTGTCCAAGTACACCGCGGCGATGAAGAACTGGTACGGGGCGCTCGGCGGCCGGCGCAACCGGCTCCACCAGAACATCGACGTGTCGATCGCCGATCTCGCGACGTTCATCCAGCCCACGCTCACGATCGTGGACGCCGTCCGCGTCCTCATGCGCAACGGGCCGCAGGGCGGGAACGTCGCCGACGCGAAGGACATGCACACCGTGATTGCGACGACCGATCAGGTCGCCGCCGACGCGTACGGCTGCCAGCTCATCGGCCGCAAGCCGGAGGAGATCCCGTACCTGAAGATGGGCCACGACCGGGGCCTTGGCACGATGCACTGGCAGAACCTGCGGCTCGCCGAGGTGTAGTACTCATGGCAAACCTCGATCCGACGCCGGCCACGCCGGCGCACCGTGAACCGGCGGCAGGAGCGGCCGTGGCACCCGCGAAGGCGAGCGCGACGCCGCCCGCCGCGCCCGCGAAGGAGGCCCGCTGGGGCGCGCTGCTCCGCAAGGCAGGCGCGATCGTCCGGCCCGCGCCGAAGCGCCGGCCCGGCTCGGGGCTGCCGGCGCGCAAGGTGATCCAGGTGCTCGTCTGGGTGCGCCGCGCCGTGCAGGCCGGCTGCCTCGGGCTGTTCCTCTACTTCCTGTTCCAGACGGGCTTCCGCGGCTCGTTCGCCTCCGCCGAGGCGCGCGTGCGCCTGCCGCTCCCCGTCGAGGGCTTCCTCCTCGCCGACCCGTTCGTCGGCGCGATGACCCTGCTCTCGACGCACACCGTCTACCGCGGCCTGCTCTGGTCGCTCGGGATCCTCGCGCTGACGCTCGTCTTCGGGCGCGTGTTCTGCGGCTGGATCTGCCCCTTCGGCACCCTCCACCATTTCTTCGGGTGGATCTTCCCGTCGCGCTACGGCAAGGGCGGCAAGCGCGTCGAGGCGAACAAGACGTACACGCGGCAGCGGGTGAAGTACTACCTGATGTACGCCTTCCTCGCGGCGAGCGCGACCGGCAGCGTGATCGGCGGGCTGTTCGATCCGATCTGCGTGGCGGTTCGGGCCATCGGCCTCGCTGTCATTCCGGCCGCGCAGTACGTCGCCGCCGTGGTGACCGGCTCCGCGGCCACGACCGGGAGCCGGCCGGTGCAGCTCGCCGCGGATCACGCGCAGGATTTCCTGGCCGCGAGCGTCTGGCAGACGAAGCAGTTCTACTTCCACCACACGTGGTTCATCGGGATCCTGTTCGTCGCGATCCTCTTCATGAACCGGTTCATCCCGCGGTTCTGGTGCCGCGTGCTCTGCCCGCTCGGCGCGTTCCTCGGCGTGTTCGCGCGCTTCGCGCTCTTCGGGATGCAGAAGGATCACGCGAAGTGCACCGACTGCAACCTGTGCCTCGTGCACTGCCAGGGCGCCGACTCGCCCCAGGGCGGGGTGAAGTGGCGGCAGGACGAGTGCCACATGTGCCTCAACTGCGAGAGCGCCTGCCCCGAGGACGTCATCAAGTTCCGCTTCCTGCCGAACCGGAAGAGCGCCCTCGTGACGCCCGACACGGGCCGCCGCACCGCCCTCGCGACCGCCGCCGCCGGCGCGGTGATCATCCCGACGGCGCGCATCGCCGACGTGCTCGACGCGAACTATGACCACCGCGTGATCCGGCCGCCGGGCTCGGTCGAGGAGCGCGAGTTCCTGGAGCGCTGCATCCGGTGCGCCGAGTGCATGAAGGTCTGCCCCAACAACGCGATCCACCCCGCGTTCTTCGAGGCGGGCATCGAGGGGCTCTGGACGCCGATCGTCATCCCGCGCATCGGGTACTGCGAGCACTCCTGCGTCCTCTGCGGCGACGTCTGCCCGACCGGAGCGATCCAGAAGATCACCGAGGAGCAGAAGATGGGCATCGGCCAGAAGCCGATCTCGATCGGCACCGCGTTCTACGATCAGGGGCGCTGCCTGCCGTGGTCGATGAGCGTGCCGTGCATCGTCTGCGAGGAGTTCTGCCCGACGTCCCCCAAGGCGATCTGGGTCGAGGAGGTCGACATCCCGAAGCGCGAGCCGGTGGCGGCCGAGCACGGCAAGGAGCCGCCGATGAAGATGGTCCACGTGCAGCGTCCGCACGTCGATCCGTCGCTGTGCATCGGCTGCGGCGCGTGCGAGAAGGTGTGTCCGGTGCAGGACAAGCCCGCGGTCTACGTGACCAGCGTCGGCGAGACCCGCTCGAAGACGAACGTCATCCTTCTCGAGGACACGGACTACAACAAGGCGTCTTGACCGCGCACGCCGGCTCCGCGCGGCGGGACCACGACAGGAGGCAGCTCGGGTGCGCACGCTTCGCTTCTACGGAACCTTCTTGCTCGCCGCGCTGGGGGTGCTCGCCGGCTGCGGCGAGCGGTTCACGGCGGCCGGCGCGGACGCCACGTCCACGTCGTCGAGCGGCGGCGATGGCGGCGATGGCGGCGGCGACGGGGGCGGGGGCGGGGGCAGCGGGGGAGTCGGGGGCTCGGCTTCGTCGTCCGCCGCGGCGGGCGGCGGCGGCGAGGGCGGGTGCGCCGCGTGCAGGGAAGGGGAGTTCTGCACGGCCAGCGAGACGTGCGTCTCCTGCGCGGCCCGCGGCGGCGTGCTGTCGTTCGGCGCGCTCTCGGAGGTCGAAGTGGCGGGGGCGATGCCCGCGTTCCCGCGCGTGCGCGCGGAGCCCGGAGAGGGCGAGGCGACGCTCCGGCTGGTCTACACGGCGAAGTTCGGATCGGACGACACGAAGATCGCCACGGCCACCGGGCGGCCCTGGACGGCTGGCGAGGCCGTCTCCAGCTTCCTGGTCGACGCCGAAGGCCAGGAGTCGGGTCCGCTCCTCCTGCCCCTGGACGCGCCCTCGCCGCACGACGGCTTCCCTGCGGGCTCGCTGCTCTTCGACCGCACCGCGCCGGGCAGCCTCCCGTCGCTGCTCGTCGCGGACGGGCTGGACGCGACCCAGGCGGACGCGCTCCCTGTGCTCAACCCGGACGGGGGGAGCCGCTCGGTGGCGGTCGCCCACGGGCTGCGGCCCTCCTACCGGTACTGGTTCATGAACAGGCACCAGGACAGCGGGGGGACCACGAGCCGGCTCATCACGAAGCTCGCACAGGACGCGGAGGCGAAGGTGCTCGACATCCACCTGCCAGGCGACTGCCCGGCGCAGGGAGACGACCTCGCCCCGTGGGTGACGCCCGACGGCAGCCTGCTCTTCTTCCAGGCGCCCTACAGCGCGCGCGGCGAGTGCGAGGCGGCGTCGGTGCTGCGGAGCTTCTACGTGCCGCTCGGGGATGACGGGCTGCCCGTGGACGATCAGCCGGCGAGGATGCTGCTGCCGAACCTGGACCCGAGCGTCGCCGTCATGACGCCATCGCTCTCTCCGGACGAGTGCACGCTCTACCTGGCGTCGGACAAAGACGGGCAGCAGAAGCTCTACTCCGCCTCTCGGCGGTAGCCGGCGCGACGCTTCGGGCTCGGGGATGGGCGGCCTTGCAAAGTCGCCCGGCCCGAGGTGGGCCTAGCGGGGCGCGGGGAGGCGGGGGCTCACTGCGCGCGGAAGCCCTCGGCGGGGCGGAGGCGCGCGGCGTAGAGGCTGGGCACGATCGTGGCGGCGAGGCAGATGAGGATGGCGATGCAGCCCGTGATGATGAACTCCTGCGGGCGCGCCTGGACGGGGAGGCGGGAGATAAAATAGACCTTCGGGTCAAGCGGGAAGCCGTACACAAGGAGCCCCTTGCACACCGCCACGCCGAGCAAGAGGCCCAGTGTGGTGCCCGCGACGCCGATGATCCCGCCCTGGTAGAGGAAGATGCGCAGAACGGCGGCGTCCGTCGCGCCCATCGCCTTGAGGACCGCGATCTCCTTCTTCTTGTCGAGCACCACCATGATCAGCGTCGCGATCACCGTGAACGCGGCGACCACGATGATGAGCGCCAGCACAGCGCTCATGCCGATCTGCTGGATGCGCAGCGCCGTGAAGAGCCCGTGGTTCAGCTCCTCCCAGTCCATCGTGTAATAGAGCCCGCTGCCGAGGAGCTTGCTGATCTCGCGCGCGATGCCGCTCGCATTGTCGATGTCGTCGACCTTCATCTCGACGCCGGTCACCGTGTCGCCCTGGTCGTAGAACGCCTGCGTCTCGTAGAGATCGGCGTACGCCAGCTTGGTGTCGTACTGCTCGAAGCCGGCCTCGAAGATCGCGATGACCCGGAATCGCTTGGCGACCGGCGGCTTGATGGCGCCGTTCGCGAACGAGAAGCCGATCGTGGGCGAGGTGACAGTGACGCACTGCCCGATGTCGAGCGACAGGTTCTTCGCCAGCGCGGCGCCGATCACGATGCCCGGCATCCTGGCGATCTGCTCCTTGTCGGCGCAGGGGTCCGGATCGACCTCGGGCGGTAGCTCGTCGTCCTCCGGGAGAACGCTGCCATAGCCGCCCTGCGGCTCGATCGAGCCCCGCGGGGCGCCCTCGTCGATCGCGACCTCCGCCTCCTCGGCCTCGGCGCCCGGCGCGCCTTCAGCCTCGGCCGCGCGGGACGTCGGGGGCGCGAGCGCGGCGTCGCGCGCGGCCGCGGCGCGCTCGTCCTCGCGGATCCGCGCCTCGTAGGCCTTCAGCAGATCGATCTCGGGGCCCGCGTCCGGCGCGAGCGCGCCCCGCGCGCCAGCGTCCGGCTCCAGGATGGGGACCTCGGGCAACGACGGCACGGCGCGCTCGGCGGGCTTCGAGCCAGGGCGCCGCAGCCCGGTGAGATCGCCGCCCGGGAGGATGTGACGGGGCAGGTCGAGCACGGCCGTGGAGGCGCCCTCGGTTCCGACGCCGAGGCTCCTGGCCGGGTCGACCCCCTTGACCAGGACGCCGGTCGCCGTCGCGTCGCCGTGCGTCAGCATCATGGGGTTGATGCTGAATGGCGCGACGCCGATGACGCCGGGAACCTTGGAGACCTGCTCCATGATCGAGCGGTACTCACGGAAGTCCGTCGAGTACTTGATCACCAGGACGTGCGCGTTGACGCCCAGGACCTTCTCGCGGAACTCCGCCTGAAAGCCCCCGGTCACGCTCATCACGGTCGCGAGCGCCGCGACCCCGAGCGCGACCCCGAGGATCGCGAACGTGGTGCCGACCGAGATGAACGCCCGCTTCTTGGAGCCGAGATATCGCAGCGCGACCTCGATAGGGTAGCTCATCGCGGTGCCCTCCTAGCAGAACGCGGCGCGCGCGGCACGCTGGGCCGCCATGGTCGGCGGCGGGCCGACACGCCGTCGACGCGTGCTCGGCGCGGCCTTTCGCGCGCGGGGTCCGCATGATCTCGCTTCCCGGACCGAACGCCTGCTAGAATCCAACCCTGTCGCAGCTGCCGGCATGTGGCGTGCACTTTTGCCCGCGAGCCTTTCATGAGCGCCACCAAAAACGAGCACCACACCGCGCGCAGCAGGGTCTTCAACGCCGAGGAAGGCGCGCTCGAGGAGGCACCCCCGTCGCGCCCCAAGAGCGCGGCGGGCGGGCCTCGCTCGTCCGGTGTCGCGGCCGCGTTCGCGCCGTCCTCCATGGAGCCGAGCGGCGCCGATGATGACGTGCCGGTCGAGGTCGAGCTCCGCCCTTCGTCGAGGCCCTCCAGGGCAGGATGGGTCGAGGGGCCTGCGAGCGAGGTGCCGCCGAGCTTCCGGGCGCCGCCGCCGCTGCGCCAGATGGCCCCGCGGTTCGGGCGGCAGAGCGAGCCCGACGCTGACGAGATCAGCGGGCGAACGAGCCCGGTGCCGATCAGCGAGGGGGAGCCTTCCCTGGAGATCCCGCCGCCGGACGAGGTCGAGCCGCGCGAGCGGCGGCCGCCGGGCGCCAAGGACCCTTACATCGGGACGACCTTCGACCACCGGTACAAGATCGAGCGGCTGCTCGGCGAGGGCGGGATGGGGTTCGTCTACCTCGCCCGTCACAAGGTCATCGACAAGCGCGTCGCGGTGAAGGTGCTCCGCGCGGAGCTCGCCAGGGACCGCGAGATCTTCGAGCGCTTCGTGCAGGAGGCCCGCTCCGCGTCGAGCATCGGCAACCCGCACATCGTGGACATCTCCGATTTCGGCGACCTGCCGGACGGCTCCACGTACTTCGTCATGGAGTACCTGGAAGGCGTGAGCCTGGCGCAGCTCATCGACTCGCCGAACGAGCTGCCGATGGAGCGCATCTGTCACATCGCGCTGCAGCTGTCCGCGGGGCTCGCCGCCGCGCACGACGCCGGCATCATCCACCGCGATCTCAAGCCGGACAACGTCTTCGTGGTCGCCCGCGGCAGCGATCCGAACTTCGTGAAGATCCTCGACTTCGGGATCGCGAAGGTGTCGACAAGCACGACGACCAAACTGACGCGCGCTGGCGCGGTGTTCGGGACGCCGCACTACATGTCCCCGGAGCAGGCCGCGGGGGCGCCCATCGATCACCGGACCGACATCTATTCGCTCGGCGTGATGCTCTACGAGCTCGTGAGCCGCCAGCTCCCGTTCAACGCCGACAACTTCATGGGGATCCTGACGCAGCACATGTACAAGGCGCCGGTCCCCATCCGCGCGCTCGTCGGCGGCCCCGACTGCCCGCCTGGGCTCGAGGCGGTGATCCTGAAGTGCCTCTCCAAGAAGCCGGAGTCGCGCTACCAGACCATGGGCGATCTCCACACCGACCTCGAGCAGGTGAAGTGCGGGGGCGTGCCGGGCGCGGTCGCGGAGATGATGGCGCGCTCGGGCGGCTTCAACGTGCCGCACGATTACTTCAAGACCTCGAAGGTGATCGTCCCCGCGACGCCGCCGTCGCCGCCGCGCTCGCCTTGGCCCCGCTACGTATGGGTCGCCGGGGCGGCGGCCGCGGTGGGGATCGTGACGGCGATCTTCGTCATCGGCGCGAGCGGGTCCGCCAGGGACAACGCCCAGAAGGCGCAGAAGCCGCCGGTCGAGGCGCCCGCCAAGCCAGCGCCCCCCGAGCCGCCGCCGGTCCAGAAGTCGGTGGTCGCGCTGGCCGCGGTGCCGGAGACGGCGGTCGGCTACCGCAACGGCGTGGAGCTGAAGCTGCCGGCGAGCATCGACGTGGAGCAGGGGCAGACGGTCACGATCGACATCCGGGCCGAGGGGTACCAGCCCAGCACGGTGGTGCTCGACGGCACCGAGCCGAGCAAGCTCGTGAAGCTCGAGGCCGACGAGAAGAGCGGTCCGAAGGTGAGGCCCGGGACGGGACGGCCGCCGGCGGTGCCGACGACCCGGACCCCCAAGAACCCGGATGTCCGGGACCCCTGGGCTCACCCGAAGAAGTGAGCGTGCGCTCGGCGGGGGCCCTGCTCGCCGTGCCCCGTGATAAGCCGCAGGCGTGACCCGGATCGATCACCTCATCGACGCCGTCCCCGAGGACGTGCTCGGCATCTGTCGCCGCCTCCGCGAGCGCGGCAAGCGCGGCTGGATCGTGGGCGGCTGCGTGCGCGACCTGCTCCGCGGGCAGGACGCCAAGGACTGGGACGTCGCGACCGACGCGCGGCCGGAAGAGGTCGTGGCCGCGTTCCGGAAGGTGATCCCGACCGGGATCCAGCACGGGACGGTGACCGTCCTCGTGCGCGGCGTGCCGTACGAGGTCACGACCCTGCGCGGCGACGGGACCTACAGCGACGGCAGGCGGCCGGACCGGGTCGAGTTCGTGGACGACATCACCGCGGATCTCGCGCGGCGGGACTTCACCATGAACGCCATCGCGATCGATCCGGTGGACGGGCACCTCATCGATCCGTTCGGCGGGCGGGGCGATCTCGAGGCGAAGATCATCCGCGCGGTCGGGGATCCGGGCGAGCGGTTCGCTGAGGACGGGCTGCGGGTGCTGCGCGCGGCGCGCTTCGCCGCGACGCTGGAGGGCACGCTGGACCCCGAGACCGAGCGCGCCATGGGCACCGCGCGGTCGCACCAGACGTTCCGCTGCGTGAGCGCGGAGCGGGTGCGCGACGAGTGGCTGAAGGCGATGCGCGCGCGCCGCCCGAGCGTGGCGTTCGAGATCATGCGCCGGACGGAGCTGCTGGCGATCACCTGCCCGGAGATGATCGAGTCGGTCGGGTGCGAGCAGAACCGATGGCACGCGTACGACGTGTGGGGGCACGCGATGGCCTGCCTCGACGCGTGCAAGCCCGAGCCGATCCTCCGCGTTGCGGCGCTGATGCACGACATCGGGAAGCCGAGGACGCGTGAGTTCTCCGAGAAGACGAAGGACTACACGTTCTACGAGCACGAGCGGATCGGGGCCGAGATGGCCGACCCGATCCTCACGCGGCTCCGCTTCTCGAACGATGAGCGCGCGCGGATCGTGGCGCTCATCCGACACCACCTGATCTGCTACGACGACACCTGGACGGACGCAGCGGTGCGCCGCTGGCTCCGCCGGGTGACCCCGGCGCTGGCGCCGGATCTCTACGAGATCGGCTTCGCCGACGCGCTCGGCAAGGGGCGCGAGGCGACCGAGGACATCGCCACGATAGGGCGGCTCCGGGAGCGTGTCGAGGCGCTGCTCGCGGCGGGCGCCGCGCTCTCCGCCAAGGATCTCGCCGTGAACGGCAATCGATTGATGAAGGAGCTCGGCATTCCGCCGAGCCGGCTCGTCGGTGAGCTCCTGGAGCGTCTTGTCGAGCTCGTCACCGAAGAGCCCGAGGCGAACACGCCGGAGCGCCTGCTCGCGGCGGCGCGCGAACTCGTCGCCTCGAAGAGCGCAGTCTAGCGCCTCCCCCCGTCGCAAAGTTGCGACTCCCGTCGCGGAGCGGCCGAGGGGGGCTGTGAGGATGGCTGTGCGCCGCGCTCGCTGCGTGTACCCGAGGGTGGTCTCGTCTGGCTGCCCGGGGCCGCATCGTCGGGCGTCGCTCCCGTTCTCCCGCCCTCGGCCATCTCCTCGCTCCTTTGGTGAGCCTGTCCCAGAGGGCGAGTCGAACGGTCGTGGACAAGGTACCTGGACCGACAACGGTGGTCGGTTGTCTACCTCATGTCGATCTAGATTATTTCATGTCGATCGCGTCCACTGGGACGTGAGTCTGGTAACATCCGTCGCTGCGCATTGTCGCGTTCCCCAATTTGGAGGTCATTTTGAAGCTCTCGACGAAGACGCTTGTTGGGCTGGTTGGTCTGGGTTTGCTTGCGGCGGCGGCAGCCATCGGTGGGTGCTCCGGCGGGGGTGGTGAGGCGAGCCCGGGCAATAGCGGCTCTGGAAGCGGCAGCGGCAGCGGCAGCGGCGGCAGCGGCAGCAGCGGCGAGACGTCCGGGAGCGGGCTCGGGGGCGATGATGGGTTCGATGTCGACGCAGGGACCGGGGACAAGGACGCGGCGCTCAACGAGGACACGGCGTGCATCGCGACCCGATTGCAGGCCGATTACCAGCAGCGCCCGGCCGACATCATCTTCATCATCGACAATTCGGGGAGCATGACGGACGAGATCAACAGCGTCCAGCGGAACATCAACCAGAACTTCGCCTCGATCATCGCGGCGAGCAAGATCGATTACCGCGTCATCATGCTCTCGAAGCACGGCAGCTCGGATGTGGAGCAGTCGGTCTGCATCGAAGCGCCGCTCGGCAGCGGGAGCTGCTCGCCGGTTCCACAGAACCCGAACAGCAACCCGCCGCACTTCTACCAGTACAGCCTGGAGGTCGGCAGCCTCGACTCGCTCTGTCTGGCGATCGACACGCTGAATGGGGCGATCCAGCCCCGGGGAGAGACCACGTCGCCCGGGTGGTCGCAGTGGCTGCGGAAGGAGTCGCTGAAGGTGTTCGTCGAGATCACCGATGACGGCGTCGACTGCACGACGAAGTCGCTCGGCGCGGACAAGGCGGTCTTCGACGATGGGGCTGACATCAAGCTCTTCGACACCGCCGATGATGATCCCGCGAACGAGAACGTCGCTGGCGGCACCACCTCGGCAGAGGCCTTCGACGCGGCCCTGACGGCGATCGCACCGGAATTTTTCGGCTCGAAGGACGAGCGCAACTACAAGTTCTTCAGCTTCGTGGGCATCAAGGAGAACAACCCACCGACCGCCCCCTGGCCGCCGGAGGCGCCCGCCACCTGGGAGCAGTGCCGGCCAGACTCGGTCGATCCCGGGACGACGTATCAGGTCCTCAGCGTCATGACCGGCGGGCTGAGATACCCGATCCAGCAGCACGCCACCTACGATGCGGTGTTCCAGGCCATCGCAGACAGCGTGATCTCGGGCGCCAAGCTGTCGTGTGAGATCGAGGTGCCCAAGGCGCCAGATGGGCACTCGATCGACCTGAAGACGGTGCAGATCGAGTTCACGCCGAGCAACGGCGGGCAGAAGCAGACCTTCTCGCAGGTGAAGAGCATCGAGGAGTGCGCCGGGGCGTCCTCGTCCTTCTACATCGAGGGGGGGCTCATCAAGCTGTGCGAGGACACGTGCGCCATGGCGGCGCAAGACAACACCGCGGGCATGGAGCTGCTCTACGGCTGTTCGGTCAACCCGAACTGAGCGAGGAGGCGCTCCCGGGCGCGACACCCCGGGAGCGCCGCCACCTCGGGGCGCCCGGCCGAGCGAGCCCTCTTCGTGGAGGGATCGCGGGAGCCAGGCGCCCGCACCTGCTACCCTGCGCGAAAGGCAGATGCGGGTCGATGTGGCGTGCCGTGCCGGCCACGGCGGGAGCGAAGAGCCCGAGACGGTCACCCTGGGGGAGCGCCGCGTGCGGGTGACGGAGATCCTCGACCGGTGGCCCGGAGGCGATCACCTCTACTTCAAGGTGCGCGGGGACGACGGCGCACGGTACATCCTGCGGCGAGATTTCGAGATCCTCGTCTGGGAGCTCGAGGTCTATGAGGCCGCGGAGGACGAGCGGGGGACCGGTCAGGGGTAGACAGGCCGGCCGCGCACGAAGGTGCGCTGGACGGTCGCGTCGGACGCGAAGACGAGGTGGTTCAGCGTCTCGGCCTCGCCGAGCACGTGCTCGGGGAAGCGGACGGCGATGAAGTCCGCCTCCTTGCCGACGTCGAGGCTGCCGACGACGCGGCCGAGGCCAATGGCGTCGGCGGTGCCCTGCGTGGCCATGACGAAGAGATCCGCCGGGGTCAGGCGGTCGCCGAGACAGAGGGCGTTATCGAAGGCGCTCGACATGCTGCGGCGCATGTCGAAGCTGCGGCCAGCGCCGACGTCGCTGCCCAGGCCGACCGAGACCCCGCGCGCGCGCGGGTCGGAGAGGCGCATGCGGCCGCTGCCCAGGAAGAAGTTCGAGTCCGGGCAGTGGACGACCGAGGAGCCCGTCTCCGCGAGGCGGTCCCACTCGCGCGGCGAGAGGTGAATGGCATGCGCCAGCAGGGCGCGCCCGGTGAGCAGGCCGACGCGGTCGTAGACGTCGACGTAGTCGCGCGCCCAGGGGTGCGCGCGCAACGTGGCCTCGCCCTCGGCCGGGTTCTCGGCGACGTGCGTCTGCACGAGGAGGCCGTGATCGCGGGCGAGCCGCGCGGCCGCCTCCATCAAGGGACGGGAGCAGCTCGGGGCAAAGCGGGGGGTGATCGCGAACTCGAGGAGGCCGCCGCCCTCGCCGTGCCAGCGCTGCACGAGATCGCGGGCGGCGGCGATGGCCTCGTCGCGAGGGACGCGGAGCGCCTCCGGGCAGCTCTGGTCCATGAGCGTGAGGCCGGCGATGCCGCGCAAGCCGGCGGCCAGCAGGGCGCGGAACAGCTGGTCGGTCGCGCCGGCGCACGAGCTGGAGAAGACGACGCATGTGGTCGTGCCCGACGCGAGCAGCCGATCCGTGAACTCGCCGGCGACGAGCCCGGCATACGCCTCGTCGCGGAAGCGGGCCTCCTCGGGGAAGACCGACCGCTCGAGCCAGTCGAGCAGCGGGCCGCTGGCGCTGCCGATGATGCGCGTCTGCGGGAAATGGACGTGCGCGTCGATGAAGCCCGGCATCAACACCGCAGGCCGCAGGTCCAGCACCGGCCCGCGGAAGGCGCCCGGGGCGAACGGCGCTGCCTGGGCGATCCGACCGTCGCTGCCGACCACGAGCAGCGCGTCGTCGATGGTTCGGACCTGAGCGCCGTCGGGCGACGCGGGGATCGGGGTGAGCAGACGACCGCGGTAGGCGCGCGGCGACTCCGGCGAGCGCGCGCTCATCGGATGGCGATCTCGCTCCGGCGGGCCCAGCCCATGAGCAGATCGCCCCCACCGTTCTTCACGACGAGGGCCCACGCGCCCGCCTCGCGCACGATCATCACGATCTCGCCAGCGGCGATGGCGCCGACCTGGGTGCTGTCCGCCCGCGGCTCGTCGAGCAGCGTGATGCCGCGCGAGGCGATGCCCGCCTGGAGGCGCGCAGGCGCGCCCGGGTCCTCCTCGTCGTCGAAGGCAGGGCCGTCGTCGTGAGGTGATGGCCGCTCGTCGGAGCCTGATTCGTCGTCGAACGGGAAACGAGGGTGGACCTGCGCGCGCCGATCCGCCGGGGAATGCCCATCGAGGAGGTGCGCGAACCGGCCTGCGCTCTGCACCCGCGAGCGATCGCCGGCGACCGCTCGCAACACGACAGGCGCCGTCGGGAGCAGCACGACGGCGGTGGCGGCGAGGAGCACGAGCCCGGTCAGCCGATCGAGCTGGCGCGCGCGCGGCGGGGCTGGCGCGGCGCCCGGCGGCTCCGCCCGGGCAGCGAGGCGCGTGCCGGCGTGCTCGGCGCGCACGTCGCGGGGGCCAGGCGAGGCGCCCTGTCCGGCGGGGGGGTGGTCCATCAGCGCAGAGGATACGCGCTGCGGCGAGCGCGGTCGACTGCGCGGCGGCGCGCGCTCGTCTGCGCGCCGGCGAGCGCGTCAGCGGAGCTCGCGCGGCAGCGGGGCGGCGGCAGGATCGCCGGAGACGGCGCGCTCCGCGGGGACCCCGATCGTGGCGCCGTGGTCCGCGCAGCAGCGGAAGCCCTGCTGGTAGAACATGTGGTTCTCGTCGTGCGAGCGGGTCGAGGGGCGGCAGCGCGTGCGGACAGGGCCCCAGTAGCCGCCCTTCAGGATGGAGGGGCGCTCGCCCTCGCGGACGGAACGGGTCCACTCGTCGATGTTGCCGGTCATGTCGTAGACGCCGAAGGGGCTCCGGCAGCGGGGCTGGACGCCCGACGCCATGCCCTGCCAGAGGCGGTCCATCTCGGCCATGGCCGCGGGGCCGCCCCGCGGGCGCAGCGCGGTCTCGATGTACGGGCGCCAACCCTGATCGACGACGCACGCTTCAGGCTCGCGGACGTAACCGTAGGGGTAGGGGCGCGCCTCCTCGCCCTCGCAGGCGAAGGTCCACTCGGCCTCGTCGCAGAGGCGCTTGCCCTCCTCGGCGCAGAGCTCGTTGGCCTCGTAGAACGAGACGAGGATGAACGGATAAACGCCCTTCTGGTTGGGGTACTCGTAGCGATCCATGCAGAAGTGCATCGGCTTCGCGTCGAGGTCCTTCGACATCGAGAGCCACCTCTCGCGATCGAACTCCGCGCATCGCTCGGGGTAGTCCCTGCTGATCCAGTGCTTGCAGGTGGTCCGCTGCATCTCGTCGATGGAGCGCAGGTCGCCCTGGGCCTTCGGGGCGGGGTCGAGCTTCATGAGGCCGGAGACCTCGACCATGCCCGTCGGGCAGGTGCCGCGGGTGCCCTCGATCTGGTCGGTGGCCTCGCGCGACTCGGCAGGCGACGAGGCGATCTGCCAGTGGCGATCGCGCACGAGGCGCCACTCGAACCGGAGGCGCCGCGGCAGCGAGCCCGTGATGGCGCCCGCGCCGAGCGTCAGCGGCACCGACGGCGCCTCCGCGAGCCGCACCACGAGCAGCGCGAGCGAGGCGAGGCCCAACGCGAAGCCGACGGCGACGGCGGCGCGCAGCGCCCTCGCGCGGGGGGACGCGGGCTTCCGCGTCGAAGGGGCGAATCTGTGCATGAACCCTCGCAGTAAACTCTACTGCGAGGGAGACTCGAAGGCAGACAACTTTTGGCGGAGCCGCCCGAGGTCGTCGAGACGCTCGCCGGACAGGTCACGGGTCTCCCGGGGATCGCTCCCGAGATCGAACAGGAGCAGCCGGTCCCGCTTCTTCCGCTCGATCACGAGGAGCTTGAGCTGCCCGTCGACGACCGCGGAGCGGCGGGCGGTGCGGGCGAACACCGGTCCCCGGGGCGCGCGCTCGGCGCCGGTGGCGATCGCGGCCAGGGAGGCGCCTTCGACGGCCGTGGCCTCGGCGCCGCCGACGTCGAGGACGGTGGGCGCGATGTCGACCGTGCTCACCGGATGCGGGTAACGGCCTGGCGCTGCGCCGGGGAGGGCGATGACGAGGGGGACGCGGATCGCCTCCTCGTAGAGCTCGACGCCGTGCCCGACGGGGCCGTGCTCGCCGAGCCCCTCGCCCTGCGAGCCGTGGACGATGACCGCCGTGCGGCCCGCGCGGGGGCCCCTCGCCACGGCGTCGAGGAGGGCGCCGAGCTGCTGGTCGACGTAGGCGATCTCGCCGTCGTAGGCGGCGGTCCTGCCGGCGCCGAAGCGGATGCCGGGGTGGGCGAGGTACCGCTCGTGGGCGTCGAAGAGGTGGAGCCAGAGGAAGATCGGCTGGGTGCGCTGGGCATACCCCTCGAGGAGCTCGATGGCCTTCTTGACCGCGAGGTGGCCGGTCGCCTCGCGCTCCGGGTGGGCGTCGCCGTAGACGGTCTCGAAGCGGTCGAACCCTTGATCGAAGCCGCGCTCCTGGCTGATCCACGTGAACGAGCTGACCGCGGCGGTGAGGTAGCCGGCGCGCTTCATCCGCTCCGCGAGGGTGTCGTTCTCGGGCAGCAGCGTCGGCCACTCGCGGCGGTCGCGCGCCGCTCGGTTGAGGCGGCGGCCGGTGACGAGCGGCGAGATGGCCCGCTGCGTCTCGCTCGATGCAGCGTAGGCGCGCTCGAACAGCACGCCGCGGGCCGCGAGCTCGGCGAGCCGCGGGCTGGTGTCGCGGCCGTAGCCGTAGGCCGACGTGTGGTCAGCGCGGACCGTGTCGAGCGTGATGAGGAGGACGTCGGGGCGCGTCGGCGCGGCGGCGGGCGCGGGGGACGCAGGCGTGGTCCCGGCGGGGGAGATGGTCTTCGTCAAGACGGCCGGGATGACCGCGCCGCCCTCGTCGCGCGCGGCAGGCGCGGAGGCGGCGCGCACGCGCGCGCTCAGGGCCGCTGGCGGGGCGCCGGCGGGAGCGGCCGGCGGGGCGCCGGAAGCGGCGGCCGGCGGGGCGCCGGCAGCCGCGGTCGTCAGCGCGCCGGCAGGCGAGCCCGCGACGGCCCTGGCGGGCAGGGGGGCGGCGCCCTCGTGGGCTCCGTCGCTGCAGTCCTGATCGATGCCGTCGCCCGGCGTTTCCCGCGCGCCGTGATACCGGGTGGGATCGCCCTCGTCGCAGTCGAGGCCGCCGAAGTGCGAGCCCATCCCGTCGCCGTCGCGGTCGGTCCACTGCTCGAGCGCGCTGAAGAGGGTGGCCGCGAGCCCGCCGCCGGCGCGCACGGCCTGGCCGAGCGGCGGGAACGACTCGATCCGGGCGGTCGCGGTCATGAGGACCAGGGCGGCGAGCGGGACGCCCGCGACGCCGGCGATGCGGCCGACGGCCGCGCTGAGGTCGACGCTCGAGACGAGCGCGGTCGCCACGAGCGCGATGGCGCCGTCGACGATGGCGGCGCGCACGGCGGCCCCGGCGTCGCCGGTCGTGTTGGCCGCGTGGGCGGCGAGCGGAGCGAAGGCGGCGACGAGCGGCACGACGCCGATGGCCGTGCCGGCGACGGCGAGGAGCCACGGCTTCACGCCGCGGGCGGCGAGGCGATCGCCGAGCGCGACGAGGCGCTGGGTGACGAGCGCCGCGGCCGCGACGCCGGCGAGGCCGAGGACGCCGAAGGTCGCGCCGGCGAGGCCTCGGTGGTGGGT
Organism: Sorangium sp. So ce726; assembly: GCF_051521405.1. Lineage (NCBI taxonomy): Bacteria > Pseudomonadati > Myxococcota > Polyangiales > Polyangiaceae > Sorangium > Sorangium sp. So ce726. The sequence continues at coordinate 1,592,848 of NZ_CP150349.1, forward strand.
CGCCGCCTTGAGGAGGGCGGCGAGCGCGGCGAGCACCGGGAAGGCGACGCCGATCCAGAGCGCGACACGGAGGACGGCGAGCCGCTCGCCGCCCGCGCCGACGATGCCGCGGAAGCCGCGGCCGGCGGCGCGCGAGAGGATGAGCGCGAGCGTGACGAGCGGGAGCAGGACGGCGGTGCCGACGAGGAGCCCGTCGAGGAAGGACGCGCCGGCGCGGGCGGTGCGCAGCGCGGTCGGCACGGCGGAGAGCGAGGCGACGCCGAGGCCGAGCACGCAGGCCTCGCCGAGGCGGGTGGTCCAGGCGCTGCGGCGCGGCGGCGGAGGGGCGGACCGCCCCGGCGGGGAGACGGACCGCCCCGGCGGCGCGCTCTGCCGGGCGGGCGGACCGCTCGTCGATCGCGGCGGGACGCTGTCATGAGAGCCGGCGGCGCTCGGCGGCGGCGGGGGACCTGGTTCGGCGGTGATCATGGGCACGCAGGGGGGAGGGCCGCGGGGGCGCCTCGCGAGGGCCTGTCGCGCCTGGCCGCGAGGTCGTGCGCCCTGGAGAACGGGGCCTACCATCGGTGTACCGGGCCGCAAAGTATCCTGCGGGAGCGGACGAGCCCGAGGCGCCGGCGGCCGGAATCCGAACGTGCCGGCGGCCCCCCCCGGGCTCGTCAGGCCTGAGGCCGAGCCGACGGGGCGCCCGGACGCCCGCTCATCGGCAGTCCGCTGGACCAGCCCCTCGCCATGCCCTGCACCATGGCCTCGTAGTCGGTCGCCTTGCTCCTGCGATCCCTCGCCTCGCAGAGCGCCGGATCAGTCGCGAACAGCGAGCGCGCGAGGTCGCGGGCGCCCGCGTTGATCGCGGCGTTCTTGGCGTGGCGCCGCTTCGTGAAGGCGGTGAACGCCTCCTCGAGGGAGGCCGCGTTGCCCAGGCAGTCGGCCAGGTGCCACGCGTCTTCGAGGGCCTGACTGGCGCCTTGGCCCGACGTGGGCAGCGCCGCGTGCGCGGCGTCGCCGAGCAGCAAGACGTTGTCTCGATGCCACGTGTCGATGGGATCGTGATCGTGGACGTAGATCTTGTTCATGCGCTCGAGGGGCGTCTCCTCTATCAATTCCGGTATCGGGCTCGGCCACCCGTGGAAGAGGGCGCGGAGCTCGGCCCGGTAATCCGCTGGCTCCTTGCCCCGAGCTTCAGGGCAGGCCGCGGCGCCGGCCCAGTACGCCTTCGACCGAGATACGGGCACGACGCCGAAGCGCACGCCGACACCCCAGCAGTCCATCACCTCGATTTGCGATTCCGAGAACACCGCACGATCGCTCTCGAACGTGCCAAGCCAGTTGACGAAGCCCTGATATCTCGGGCGATTGTCGCCGTGCACGAACGCCCTCGCGACCGATCTCATCCGCCCGTCCGCTCCGAGGATCACATCCGCCGCGACGGTCGCTCCGTTCGCGAAGTGAACGGTCGCCGAGCCGGTGGCCGAGGGCTCGATGCGATCGGCGGCGTGCCCGTAACGCACACGGATATCCAGTCCGGTGACGCGGGACAGCAGCGCCGCCTGGAGCTCTCTCCTCAGCACCGAGAGGCTCGGGGACCCCATGAGCTGGTCCAGCTTCCGGATGTCCAGCGCGCCGAGCTCCTCGCCGGTATACGAGACCCTTCGCATCCGGGTCGGGCGCCCCGCCAGCCTGGCGACCGATTCCAGGAGCCCGAGCTCCTGGAGCACGAAGGAGGCGTTTGGCCAGCAGACGATCCCCGCGCCGATGTCCGTTGGCGCAGCGTGTCGCTCGAAGACCTCGACCTCGAACCCCCGTCCGGCGAGGGCGATCGCCGCGCTCAACCCGGCGATCCCGCCTCCAAGAACCGCTATCCTCAACATGAACCTTCCCGTGCTCTCTCGTGGCCTGCCTGCGACCAGCGACCACGTTCCTTCCAACGACGCAGCCGGGGTTCCCTACCACATGCCCCGCGCGCTGCACGCGGCGCTGTTCCGAGGCATTCGTCCCCTGTGACGCGTCATGTTCGGTCGCCCAGGCCCTCGACCCGCGGAGGCGGCCCCCCATCCGAGCCGCTGCCCCCCGACCTCGAGCCCGCCTGGTCCGGACGGCGCAACGGCGGACACCGTCGGAGATGTGCGCCGGCGCCGCCGCGACCCCGGTTCTCCTTGCCCAGGACCCCCCGGCGACTTGTATCGTCACAAAGACGCGGCCCTTGCTTCTTCAGCCGCCCTGTCCTTCATCCCATCCAAGGAGCTCTCCATGACGCTGCTGCGACGTCGCGCTTCCGTCTCCGCGCTGATCTTGCTCGCCTTGTCCGCCTGCGGAGACGACGATGCGGTGAGCGAGACCGGGCTGTCGTGCGGTCCAGGCACGAAGGCCGCTGACGGGGTGTGCGTGCCTTCGGCGACGAGCCCCGATGTCGTCTGCGGCGAGGGCACCGAGGACGTCGACGGCGTGTGCGTGCCTTCGGCGACGAGCCCCGGTGTCGTCTGCGGCGAGGGCACCGACGCCGTCGACGGGGAATGCGTCCCGACCGCGCTCCAGCCCGGGCATTTCCTGAGCCCGCTGGTGCAGCTCCAGAGTTTGCACGACGTGGGGAGCCATACGGACGAGGTCCGCGTCCGCGACGACAACTTGCTCCTCAATTGCAGCTACACGTTCAACGTCATTCACGCGGAGGACCCCGCCGACATGGAGGTGCTCGCGGGGGGGCTCAAGCACACAATCCCCGGCGATTCCCGCACGCCCGGCTGCAAGCACCTCGCGTGGGACGACGATCTCGTCTTCACCACGCACCTCGGCAACATCCGGAACCCGGCCTTCCTCAGCGGCTGGGACATCAGCGATCCCGAGGCCCCGGTTCAGCTCCCCGTCCTGCAGGAGCAGGGGATCAGCTACGAGGGGGTCGACGTCGCGAACCACACCATCTTCGTGGGGCTGCACGGAGATGGCCTCGGCGTCTACCGCTACGACAGCACGGTCGGGTTCGCGCGGGTCGGCAGCCTGGGTGGATTCACCAATGCGTGGGGGGTCGCGGCGCGCGACAACCATGTCTTCGTCGCCGACGGCGTGGACGGGCTCGTCACGGTCGACGCGACGGACCCGACGGCGCCGGTGGAGCTCGGCCGCGTGGCCACCGGCGGCCAGGCGAAGGGCGTCGTCGTGGACGGCGACTTCGCTTATGTGGCGGCGGGCTCTGCGGGCGTCGCCGTTGTCGACATTTCCGACCTCGCGCGCCCGGTCGTTGTCGGTCGCGCCGAGATGCCCGGGACCCCGCTCCGCCTGGCCTACTCCGAGCGCCGCCTCTTCGTCGCCGCGTGGAACGACGTGCGCGTGTACGACGTGTCCACGCCCGCCGCACCGACCTTCATCGCGGCCGTGCGCATCCCGAGGGCGTTCGAGTACGAGGATCCGGATCGCGAGCTCCCCACGATGCGCACCTTCGGCGTCGCCGCCCGGGGTCAGGACGTGTTCATCGGCACCTGGGAGAACCCGTATTCCTACCGCCTCGAGCCGGACCGCCTCGCCCCCAACATCCGTCTCCCGGAATCCGCTGCTCGGATCGATTTCGGCCCGGTCGCGGCCGGGAACACGAAGACGCTCCCGCTCGAGGTCACGAACCAGGGGACGGCGCCGCTCACGCTGGTGGACAACTGGGTCAGCGGCTCCGCGTTCAGCGTCGAGCCGCGCCAGGCCCGGATCGCGCCCGGCGAGAAGCTCGAGCTCAACGTGACCTACCTCGCCTCGGCGACGGACCAGGAGGTCGGTTATCTCCACATCGTCTCGGACGACCCTGCGGCCCCGGTGCGAAAGACCTACCTCGTCGGCAACGCGCCCGGCGTGAGCGTCGGCGCGCCCCTGCCCGCGACCACGGGCACGATGCTGGACGGCACGACATGGACCTCGGAGGAGTCGGCAGGAGGCGTGCTTCTGCTCACCTACTTTGCCACCTTCTGTCCGGTCTGCGCCAACCACCTGCCGGACACCGAGGAGCGCTTCTGGCTCAAATACAAGGACCAGGGCCTGCAGATCGTGGCCCTTAACCCGAGGGAGCCGGTCGATCAGATCGGCCAGGTGCAGGCGTATTGCGACAACATCAAGGTCAGCTTCCCGGTCGGGCTCGAGGAGACCGCGAGCACCTACGCCGCCGTGACATCCAATTTCCCAGGCCCCAACCCGTTTCCGGTCGACGTGATCGTCGGCAAGGACGGCATCGTCCGGTACGCCAGCCACGAGTACGACCCCGACGCCATGACGGCGGTCATCGAGCAGGCGCTGGCCGAATGATGAAGCGCGCCCTGCTCCTGGTGGTCGCGCTGATTGCGTCCGCTTGCGACGGAGGCGGCGGCTCGACCAGCGGGGCGGGGGACGCCGGCGGCGGCGCAGCGACGGGCGGCGGCGCCGGAGGCGGCGGCAGCGCGGCGACCAGCGGCGGTGGCGACGCCGGCGACGGCGGCGGCGGCGCGGCGGGCGGCTCCGGCGCAGGCGGCGCACCGGCGGGTCCAGGCGTGACCGGGGTGCTCGCGGACGAGGCGGGACAGCCCATCGGCGGAGCCACCGTGCTGTTTTGCAATACCGCGGTCTGCTACTCGGACCGATCGAGGGCGGATGGTCGCTTCACCTTCCTCTGCGACGCGGAGCCGCCCGTCGACTTCGTGCTGAAGTCGATGGAGGACGCGGGGACGACGCCGCGCCGAGGAACGACCATGTTCCCGCTGCGCTTCACCGACGCGGTCACCGTCGACGCGGGATTGCTCTTTGTGCCGCACCTGCCCGCGGGCGCGGTCCTTGGTCCGAACAGCGACGATCCGCAGGTCCTGGAGGTCGGCGATGGCCTCCAGCTCACCGTGAACCGCGCCGCGCTCGCCACGCCGCTCGGCGAGGCCCTCCACGACATCGCGGCCCGGAGGATCCCGCCGGAGCGCGTGCCACCGCTCCCCGATCTCGGCGGGGAGGAGATCGTGGCGGTCTATGCGCTCTATCCGTTCGCGACGACCAGCGACGCGCCCGTCGGGGTCCAGGCCCCCTCGGACCTGGAGCCAGGAACGCCCGTGAGGTTCCGGACCATGAGCGAGTACGACGGCAAGCTCTCGGCTCCAGCCGCAGGGGAGGCCGACGGCGCGGTCGTCAAGACGGCGCCGCTCTCCGGGATCGACGAGCTCACCTGGATCGTGATCTCCAGGTAGCGATCATCGCACCCAGCGATGTGCTGGTGTCAACGGCGAATCGTCAGGCGTGCTCAGTTGACCGTCAATTGACCGTCAATTGACGCTCAGTTGACCTGACGATGACCGACGCTCCTTGCGCGACGCAAGCTGCCGCCAGACGATGTCTTCCAAGCGATATTCCACGTCGATTATCTCGTCTGCCACATAACGGACGTGATGCCGCGTCGGCCTGAGCGCGCACAGCTCTTCGACAGCGCGCTCTCTATCTCTCTCTTCAGGGTCTACCGAGGCGCCGACGAGAACCGGTATCCCGCGCCGGCCTCCGGGCGGCTGTCCACCGTCGTGATGCCGGCGCTGGCCGCCTGTGAGGGCACGAGGACCCTCCTGCGGAGGCGTCGCCCGCGGATGGCGGTGGAGAGCGCGGAGGCTTCGGAGGTTCGCTGATCCGAGGAAGCTCGGGCCACCGCGGCTGAAGCGGGAGCTGAAGACGGGCGAGACGGGCGCGGAACCCGCTTGACGCTCGTCGCACCCGCAAGCTATGTTCCCCGCATGTCCCGCGCGCTCCCCGCGTCCTGCGCTCGCAGCTGTTCCGAGGCTTTCGTCCTCGGCGGCGCGTCGTGCTCGGCCGTCGAGGTGGGTTCGTGCGTGGCAGGGCTGCGCTGGTGGCGCTGGTGCTCTACCAAGGCGGGCCCTTACCACGGGTAACGCGCCTCCCTGCGGGGAGGACGACCTGAAGGAAAGAAGAAAGAGGGCCCGCCGGAACAACGGTGGGCCTTTTCGTTTTTGTCCGCTATGCAGTGCGCCGCAGCCCGACGCCCGAGTCCCGAGGATCAGTGTCTGCCAGAACAGCCGTGAACATGAGGAGAGAACCATGATGCATGCAGTCATCGATGCGCTCTGCGCCGGCGTGGACCTCTCCGCGGAGCAGACCGAGGCGCTGTTCCGCGATCTGATCGCCGGGGCGCTGACGGAGATCGAGCTCTCCGCGCTGTTCGTCGCGCTCAAGGCGAAGGGCGAGACCCCCGCCGAGATCGCGGGCGCGGCGCGCGCGCTCCGGGGGACGTCGGTGCCGTTCGCGCGGCCGGCCTATGCCTATGCCGACTGCTGCGGCACCGGCGGAGACGGGCAGTCCACCGTCAACGTGTCGACGGCCGTCGCCTTCGTCGCGGCCGAAGCAGGCCTGCCGGTCGCCAAGCACGGAAACCGCTCGGTCTCCTCCCAGTGCGGGTCCGCCGACGCGCTCGAGGCGCTGGGCGCCCGGCTCGACCCGCCGGCCGAGGTCTCGCGCCGCGCCCTCGATGAGGTCGGCTTCTGCTTCCTCTTCGCGCCGCAGTACCACGCCGGGCTCCGCCACGCGATGCCCGTGCGCCGCGCCCTCAAGGTGCGCACGATCATGAACCTGCTCGGCCCCCTCGTGAACCCGAGCGCGCCGCCGATCCAGGTGATGGGCATCTACGATCCGGAGCTCGTCACCCACGCCGCGCGCACGCTCGGCATGCTCGGGTGCCAGGCCGCGCTCGTCGTCCACGGCGGTGGGCTCGACGAGGTCGCCCTGCACGCCCCGACGCGCGCGGCCCGGCTCCGCGATGGGGTCGTCGAGGAGCTCTTGATCGACCCGGCCGACGCGGGGGTCGCGCCGGCGCCGATCGAGGCGCTCCGGGGCGCCGGCCCGGCGGCGAACGCGGCGTGGCTCCGCGACCTGCTCGCCGGGCGCGGCGCGCCCGCGCACCGCGACGCCGTCGCGATCAACGCCGGCGCACTGCTCTGGATCGCCGGGCGCGCCGAGGGGCTACGGGAGGGGACGGCCCTGGCGCTCGACGCGCTGAGCTCCGGGCGCGCGGCGGAGCGGCTCACCCGCTTCGTGGCGCTGAGCCGGGACGGGGCCCAAGAAGCGCGGAAGGAGGCGAAACATGGCTGAGCAGGGCAATGTGCTCGCGCGCATCGTGGAGCGGAAGCGGGCGGACGTGGCGGAGCGCGAGCGGCGGACCCCGCTCGCCAGCCTTCGGGCGAGCGCGCCGCCCACCTCGCGGAGCCTGCGGCGCGCGCTCTCCGCGCCGGGAGCGCGGTTCGTCCTGGAGTGCAAGAAGGCCTCCCCGTCCGAGGGGCTCATCCGGCCGGATTTCGATCCGCACGCCGTCGCCGCCGCGTACTACGGCGTCGCCGACGCGGTGAGCGTGCTGACCGACGAGCCCTTCTTCCAGGGCAGCTTCGAGATCCTCCAGGCCGTGCGCGCGGTCGTGGACGTCCCGATCCTCTGCAAGGACTTCGTCGTGACGCCCTACCAGGTAATCGAGGCGCGGGCGAACGGCGCGGACGCGATCCTGCTCATGCTGTCGGTGCTGGACGATGCGACCGCGCTCCTGTGCCTGGGCGCCGCCGAGGCGCTCGGCATGGACTGCCTCGTCGAGGTCCACGACGAGGCGGAGCTCGAGCGGGCGCTCGCGCTGCCCGCGCCCGTGATCGGCATCAACAACCGCGATCTCAAGTCGCTCAAGGTCGATCTCGCCGTCTCGGAGCGGCTCGCCCCGCGCGTGCCGCGCGATCGGATCGTCATCGCCGAGTCGGGCGTCGAGTCGCGCGCCCACGTGGAGCGGCTCGCGCCCTCGGTGGACGGGTTCCTCGTCGGCACGTCGCTCATGCGCAGCCCCGATATCGCGGACGCCGCGCGCGCGCTGGTGACCGGCAGGGTGAAGATCTGCGGCCTGACCCGGCCCGGGGACGCGCGCGAGGCGGAGCGGCTCGGGGCCCGCTTCGGCGGCCTCATCTTCGCCGAGACGTCGCCGCGGCGGGTGACGCGCGAGCAGGCCGAGATCGTGGTCGCCACGGCCGCGGGGTTGCCCTTCGTCGGCGTTTTCCTCAATCAATCCGTGGATTTCGTCGCCGATACGGCGCGGGCGATCGGGCTGCGCGCCGTGCAGCTCCACGGCGACGAGGACGCGGCGTTCATCGAGGCGCTGCGGCGCGCGCTCCCCGAGGGGTGCGAGGTCTGGAAGACGGTCCCGATGGCGCCGTCCGGGGAGGCAGCCAGCGCGGCGGGCGCCGCGGGCGCGGCCAGCGAGCAGGGCGTGGGCGCGGAGGTCGAGCGCAGCGCCGATCGGCTGGTCTTCGACACGCGCACGGCGGAGGCGCGGGGAGGCACGGGGCGGACGTTCGCGTGGAGCGCGATCGACGGCCACCCGGCGCGCGCTCGGAGCCTGCTCGCGGGCGGGCTGAACCCGGACAACATCGCCGCGGCGCGCCGGGTCGGGACGTGGGGGCTCGACGTCGCGTCGGGCGTCGAGCGCGCGCCCGGCGAGAAGTGCGCCGACCTGCTCGTGCGCCTGTTCGACAGCGCGCGTGGCCCGTCGCGCCACGACCGTGACCCCGCGGCCCCGGCGGACCGCGCCTCCCCCTGACAGCACCTCTCACGACGCACAACGCACAACCGACGATCGAGGCAATCACCATGCAGCAAAGCGGCCGCTTCGGCGCCTTTGGCGGCGCCTATGTCCCGGAGATCCTCGTGCCCGCGCTCGAGCAGCTCGAGCGCGCGTACCTGGAGGCGCGCGGCGATCCGTCGTTCGCGGCGGAGTTCGACGCGTTGCTGACGAGCTACGCGGGGCGCCCGACGCCGCTCACCCTGTGCCGCAACCTGACCGGCGACCCGCGCGTGAAGCTGTACCTCAAGCGCGAGGACCTGCTCCACGGCGGCGCGCACAAGACGAACCAGGCGCTCGGCCAGGGGCTGCTCGCGCGGCGCATGGGCAAGCGGCGGCTCATCGCCGAGACCGGGGCCGGCCAGCACGGCGTCGCGACCGCCATGATCGGGGCCCTGCTCGGCATGCCTACGCGCATCTACATGGGCGCGAAGGACGTCGAGCGGCAGCGGCTCAACGTCTTCCGGATGCGCCTCATGGGGGCCGAGGTGGTGCCCGTGACCTCGGGCTCGCAGACGCTGAAGGACGCCCTCAACGAGGCGCTGCGCTACTGGACCGAGAGCTACGAGGACACGCATTACCTGATCGGGACGGTCGCCGGGCCTCACCCGTTCCCCACGATCGTGCGCGATTTCCAGTGGGTGATCGGCCGCGAGGCGCGCGCCCAGATCCTGGAGGCCGAGGGGCGCTTGCCCGACGCGGTGGTCGCGTGCGTGGGCGGTGGCAGCAACGCCATGGGGATCTTCTCCGAGTTCATCCCGGACACGGACGTGGCGCTCATCGGCGTCGAGCCGGCCGGCCACGGCCTGTCGACCGACAAGCACGGGGCGACGCTCCTCAAGGGCCGCCCGGGCGTGCTGCACGGGTCGGAGACCTACATCCTCCAGGACGAGCACGGACAGGTCGCCGAGACGCACTCGGTCTCGGCGGGGCTCGACTACCCCGGCGTCGGGCCGGAGCACGCGCACCTCATGACGTCGGGCCGGGCGACGTACGTTGCGGCGACGGACGACGAGGCGCTCGACGCGTTCCAGCGGCTCGCGCGCAGCGAGGGCATCATCCCGGCGTTCGAGTCGGCGCACGCGATCGCGCACGCGCTGAAGATGGTGGCGGAGGCGGCGCAGGCAGGGCGCGAGACGGTGCTCGTCGTGAACCTGTCGGGCCGCGGAGACAAGGACATGGAGCAGGCGCAGAGGCTGCTCGATCCCGGGAGGTCGACATGAGTCGGGAGACGGTGACGACGCGCTACGATCGCGCATTCGAGCGGCTGCGGCAGCGGGGTGAGGGGGCGTTCATCCCCTTCCTGATGCTGGGGGATCCCGACCTCGCCACGAGCGCGCGGCTACTGCGCGCGGCGGTGGAGGGCGGCGCGGATGCGATCGAGGTCGGGATCCCGTTCTCGGATCCGATCGCAGACGGCCCGACGATCCAGGCCGCCGCCGTGCGGGCGCTCGAGGCCGGCGTGAGGCCGGCCGACTGCATCGAGCTCCTGGCGCGCTTCCGGGCGGAGGCGCCGGAGGTGCCGATCGGCATCCTGACCTACGCGAACCTCGTGAAGCACCGCGATCTGGCGGGCTTCTACGCGTCGGCGGCCGCGGCCGGGGTCGACAGCGTGCTTGTCGCCGACGTGCCGGTGAAGGAGTCGGAGCCGTACGTGGCGGCGGCGCGCGCCGCGGGGGTGGCGCCGGTGCTGATCGCGCCGCTCAACGCCTCGGAGGCCACGCTGGAGCGGCTCGCGGAGCGGAGCAGCGCGTACACGTACTGCGTCACGCGCAAGGGCGTGACGGGGGCGGACGAGCAGCTGCGCCTCGGCCACGGGGCGCTCTTCGAGACGCTGCGCCGGTTCGGCGCGCCGCCCGCGATCCTGGGGTTCGGCATCTCGAAGCCGGAGCACGTGCGAGACGCCCTCGCCGCCGGGGCGTTCGGCGTGGTCAGCGGGTCCGCGGTCGTCCAGCGGGTCGCGGCGAACGTCGGTGATCCCGAGGCGGCCGCGCGCGCCGTCGCGGGCTTCGTCCGCGAGATGAAGGCGGCGACAGCGCGCTGAGCGCGGGGCCGGGCCGCCGTCCGAGGGCGCGACGGCGGCCGGCCACCGTTCGAGGGGGCAATTGGGGGCTCGCCAGGGGCGCCGACGCCGACCTTGCGGCGCCGGCCCATGGCCCGGCGGCATGGGACGATGGCGTTCCACCCGCGGAGCCGGTCAGGTTCACGGCGGAGCGCCGTCGCTACTGCGCCATGCGTGGTTCGCCTTCAGGGCGGCGAGCCGAGCTCACCGGCACGTGACGTCGCACAGCCTCCCCGCGAGCGCGACGCAGCTCTCGTCCCACCCGAGCGTGCAGCAGAAGCTGTCTCCATCCTCACTTTCGCACACGGTCTCGACGCAGCTGTTGCAGGACGCGTCGAGGGGCGCGCCTTCCTCGCAGAGGTCGTGGGCGCACCCGCAGGCCCGCCCGCAGGCGGCGGTGAGGCCAGCGACGCAGTGGGTGTCCCAGTTGCTCATGCAGCACGCCGGGTCCTCCGCGCACAGCTCGGTCACGCACGGGTCGCAGGCCATGAGGAGGGGCGCTCCTTCCTCGCAGAGGTCGTGGCTGCACTCGGCCGGCGGGCACACGCCGCAGTCGGTGGCGCACGCCTGGCAGTTCTCCCTGTCGGGCTCGCATGTGCCATCACCGCAGACCGGCGGGATCGGCGGGCACACGCCGCAGTCGTCGGCGCACGAATCGCACGTCTCACCGGTGTCACACCGCAGATCGCCGCACTCCGCCGCCCCGCCCTCTCCACCGCCGCCGGTGGCGTCGCCGCCGCCTGTCGAAGCGCTGCTCGCCGAGCCGCCGCCGGCGGCGTCGCCGCCGCCCGTCGAAGCGCTGCTCGCCGAGCCGCCGCCGGCGGCGTCACCACCGCCCGTCGAGGCGCTGCTCGCCGAGCCGCCGCCAGCGTCGCCGCCGCCTGTCGAAGCGCTACTCGTCGAAGCGCTGCTCGTCGAGGCGCTGCTCGTCGAAGCGCTGCTCGTTGAAGCGCTGCTCGTTGAAGCGCTGCTCGTTGAGCCGCCTTGCCCTCCCGCTCCGCCGCCGCCTGCGGCATCGCTGCCACCCGCCGCTCCGCCGCCAGCCGAGCCGCTGCTCGTCGAGCCGCCTTGCCCGCCCGCTCCGCCGCCGCCCGTGGCATCGCTGCCACCCGCCGCTCCGCCGCCAGCCGAGCCGCCTTGCCCGCCCTCTCCGCCGCTGCCTGCCGATCCGCCGGCCCCACCGTGCCCGCCTTGCCCGCCGGATCCGCCGGACCCGCCGGACGTGCTCGCCGCGCTGCTCGGCGCGGCGCTCTCGTCGTCGCCGCAGCCGGCGATCGTGAGGGTCGATGTCAGGGCGAGCAAAGCACAGATGCGGAGTGAACGGTTCATCAGGGGAGCCTCGTTATCATCATGCGTTGGGAGCCGCGTTGCGCGCGTCGCGGCCTGTCAAAAGAGCCCCACGGAGAAGTGGAGTGCACCGTCGATCTCGTCCAGCTCGTCGCGCGGATCCAGGTTGAAGCCGTAGTCGAAGGCGAGGGGGCCAATGGGCGTGTTCACCCGCAGGCCGGCGCCGAGCCCGTAACGCAAGAGCCGCGGATCGAGGTTGACGTTCTTCGCCCTGATCCAGAGGTTGCCCGCGTCGAGGAAGAGCCCGAGCTGGAGCAGATCCGTCAGCGGAATGCGCAGCTCGGCGCGGGGGTTCACCATCACCGTCCCGCCGCGCGGGATATCGTCGGTCGAGACCTGGGCGTCCCCGCCCAGCGCCTTCCTCGCCTCCTCGAGCCCGTCCTCCGGATAGAGCGACTCGGCCAGATGGGAACGGAGCGAGTCGACGCCGCCGAGGAAGAACAGGCGATCTGGATAAGTCCCGCTCTCGGCCACGAGCGGCTGAATATACCCTCCGGACAGGCTCAGGGCGAGGGTGAGCCGCGACCGCGGCGCGAGGGGGATATAGCCCGACACGCGGCCCGTGAATCGCAGGAAGTGGCTCTCGGGGAAGTTCGATTGGGTCCGGACCGAGGCGAAGGCGTCGAAGGCGTCGACGTGCTCGACGCCGCCGGAGAGGAGGAAGCCCCGGGTCGCGGCGAAGGGGGTATCCCGCGTGTCCCAGGACGCGTCGAGCCGCTGCGCCAGGGCGATCGTCTCGCCCTCGGGCATGCGCAGCTGGTCGAGGATATCCCGCTTGTCGGCGCCGACGGCGCCCGGGAAGAATCCGACTTTGTTCAGCTCGGTCGACAGGGCGAGCTGCGTCGTCACGGCGCGCCGCGGGCGGTAGGTGATCGCGGGGATGATCGCCGTCTTCGTGACGCCGAAATCCAGCTGGTTGTCGCGCACGTTGATGCCCGCGAGCGACATGCTGACGAGCGGGCCGAGGCCGATGTCCGGGAGCGTGACCGAGACCGCGATGCGGCGCTCCAGCTGGTCGTCGACCTGGAGCTCCTCGTAGTGGCGGCTCGCCGCCTTGTCCACGATCATGAACTCGAACAGGTAGCTGAGCTGGACGCCCATCGTGAGGCCGATGGCGCGGCCGCCGATGTTGCGGTGTCCGTACTCGAAGGCGAGGCGTGCGCCCTCGCCGGTCGAGAACCCGATCTGCGGGTTGAGGTACTGCGGCAGCTGCTCGACCACGTGGATGACGACCCGCTTGTTCTTCTGCGGGACGTCGGGATCCTCGAGCGAGATCGACACGCTGGAGAAGGGGCCGAGCGTGGCGATGCGCTCCTCGCTCAGGCGGGCCTGCGACTGGCGGAACGGCGCGCCCTCGCGGAGCAGCACGCGGCGGAGGATCAGCTGCTCGTCGGTCCGGACGGCGCCCTTGACGACGATGCCGGTGACGAACACCCGATCTCGCTCCGAGACGATGAACCGCGCGCGGGCGCGCGTGCGGTCGGGCGAGGGCTCGATGGCCGTGCGGACCTCGGCGAACGCGTAGCCCAGGTCGCGGTAAGCATCCATGATGCGCAGCCGCGCGGCGTCGAGCGCGAGCGTCGAGAGGGGCTGTCCGACCTTCAGATCAGCGAGGTCGCTGAGCCAGCGCTCGCTGAACGGCCGCTCCTCGGCGCAGAGGGCGCGGTCGCGCTCGGTCAGGCCGGCCTGGCCGCAGAATCCCTTGTTCCCCTCGAAGGCGAGATCGTAGAGCTCGGTCTGCGGGCCGGGATGGACCGGAATGCGGAGCGTCACCTCGGGGGCGCACGCGAGGTGCCGGGCGGCGTCGGGGCGGCACGTGAGGGCGGCGGGGACGGGCGGCTCGGGGAGGGGGAGCCCTTGCGCGTCGGTGAGGCACTGGGCCGTGACGCGCTCGGCGACCGGCTCGGGGATGCAGGCGCCCGGCGGGGAGCGGCGCGAGCAGGTGGCGCGGAGCACGGAGACCGGGCCGACGACGGCGTTCAGGTAGCCCTTGCTGAAGTAGAGATCGCGAAGGTGCTTGAGGGCGCGCTCGTAGGTCTCCTGCGCGTACGTCATCGAGGGGATGAGCTCGACAGGCCTGGCCCGGCCGCCGGCGCCACGGGTCGGGCCGAAGAGGTCCGAGATGCCTCGCGGGTCGGGCATCGCGAAGGCGTTGGCGCCGGGCAGGTCCTCCTCGAGGAAGCTCTCGATCTCGCGGCCGAGGTCGTCCGGGCTGAGGTCGCCCGTGAGGCAAGGGAAGACGCGCTTGGTGACGCGCACTTGCTCGTGCTCGCGGACGGTGAACGTCAGGTAACGGACCGGATCCTCGGGCTTGCCGCCCAGCGAGGGGGTGACCTCGGCGTCGAGGAAGCCGCGCGTGACGTAGAACGCGCGGAGCCGATCGGTGAGATCGTTCGTCTTCGTCTCGGTCGTCTCGCCGAGGTCGAGCGCGGCCTCGAGGGCGTCGTCGTCGAAGGTGCGGTTGCCGTCGAAGACGGGGACGATGCGCGCGCCGGGCTCGAGGTAGACGTAGAGGTAGTTGTGCGGGCCGACCGCGAGCACGCGGTGGGAGACCTCGGCCTCGTGAAAGCCGCTCCGGCGGAGCAGCTCGGCCATCTCACGGTCGGCCTCGGCGAGGGCGGGCTCGTCGACGCGGGCGCCGACGCCGAGGCCGTAGCTCTGCTTGAGCGAGCCGAGCTCCCGGTCCGCGCGCGGCGCCACGACGAAGACGCGCTCGGAGACGACGCGCGGCGCGCCGGCCTCGATGTTGAGGGCGAGGACGACCTGGGAGGGCTCGTCGGTGTCGACGGCGCGGATCGTGACGGCGGCCGCGGGGTAGCCATGAAGCGCGTAGAACGCGCGGATGCGGGGGCTGATCTCGGCCAGCGTGGCCGCGGTGATCTCGCCGCCCTCGGCGATGCCGGCGGCCTCGAGGGTGTCCTGCCGGTCGAGCGCGCCGCCGGTGATCTGGACGGTGGCGATGCTCCGGCGGGGGACGACGACGATCCGGAGCGCGGCGCCGTCCGGCACGGCGTACGCCTCGGCCGACGCGCGGGCGAAGTTGCCGGAGGCGAGCAACTCGCGCATGGCGCGGCGCGCGGCGTCGGGGCTGAGCGGCTCGCCGAGGTCGACGCTGGTGACCGGCGAGACGATCTGCCATCGGTCGCCCTGCGCGGCGACATCGATGCGGACGATCGGCTTGCCGACGAGCTCTCCGAGGGCCAGCGGCTGGCCGAGCGACGGCACGTCGGTGGCCTGGGTGCCGGCCTCGCCCGCTGGCACGGCCTGTGCCGAAGGGTCAACAGGGGCGAGGTTGGCCTGACCGGGGTTGAGGTTGGCCTGAGCCGGACGTGCGGGGGTCGGGTCGGCGTGCGCCGGGACGGCGATCGCGCCGAGCGGCAAAAAGCCGAGCAGAAGGGGAATGAGGGCGGAACGGAAGCGAGCCATCAGGCGCGGAGCGCCGGGGGACGAAACTGAAATGAACCGGCGCCGGCGTGCACGACGGACGCAGCGTAGCCCGGTTGGGCGCTGGATGGGCAAGAGGCCGCCCGCGAGGCGCCGATGTGCGAGACGCGGGGCTCTCGGCGGGCAGAGCTCGTGCTAGCGTCGCCGCCCGTGCGAGGCACCGGATGAAGGACCTGGCGATGCTCGTCGGCGCCGTGGCGCATGACGCCAAGGTGGTGACGCTGTGGGAGAGCCTGCGCGAGCACTTCCGCGAACATGGAATCCTGATTGATTTCGCGCTGTTCTCTACGTACGAGCGCCAGGTCGAGTCGCTGATCCGCGGGCACATCGACGTCGCCTGGAACAGCGCCGTCGCGCACGTGCGGGTGAAGCGGCAGACCGAGGGCCGGTCCCGCTCGCTCGCGATGCGCGAGATCGATCGCGACTTCCACAGCAAGCTCCTCGTCCGCCGCGACGCCGCCGTCGGGGCGCTCAGCGATCTGGAGGGCAAGGCGCTCGCTGTCGGGAGCGTCGACTCGGCGCACGCGCGCATCCTGCCGCTCCACTTCCTCCGGCAGGCGGGCGTGGCCGTGGAGAAGATCCAGCTCATGCCGTTCGATGTGGACGTCGGCAAGCACGGGGACACCGCGACGAGCGAGGTCCAGGCGCTCGCGGCGCTGCACGAGGGCAAGGCGCAGGCGGCGGCGGTCGGGGACGCGGTGTGGCTCGCCGAGCAGGCGAACGGCCACATCGATCTCCGCCGGGTCGACGTCCTCTGGACCACGCCGGCCTACGATTTCGCGATGTTCGACGCGCTGCCGGCGCTGCCCGAGGCGAAGGCCGAGGCGTTCCAGCGCGCGCTGCTCGGCATGACCTGGAAGAACCCGAAGCACCGGCGCATCTTCGAGCTCATGGGCCACAAGCAGTGGGTCTCCGGCCGCGACGACCGGTACGGCGCCCTCGACGCGGCGCTCGCCGCGGCCACCTGACGGCCGCGGATCGAGCGTCACGCGAACGTCACTCGAGCTCGAGCCGCGGCTCGAACGTCACTCGAACTCGAGCCGCCACCTCAGGTCGGCGCCCACGTTGCCGAGCGGCGAGCTCGAGGCGTCGTTCGTGTTGTCGTACGACCCCTGGAGGCTCATCCGGTCGCTGAGCTTCACCTCGACGCCCGCGCGCACCTGGCTGCCCTGCGAGAGCCCCGTCGTCACGTTGGCGCGCACCGCGTCCGTGATGCGCTTGCCGATCGTCACCGTCGGCTCCGGGGCGCCGTTCTTGGACGAGTAGCCGGTGCCGAAGCGGAACTCGTCGATGAGGGGGACCATCGTCTTCACCGCCTTGTCGGCGCCCGTCAGCGACGAGAGCGCCTCGAGGCCCATGGTCTCGCCGAGCGACGACACGACGCCCTGGTTGAGCTCGGCGCGCGTCATGCCGAGCGTCAGCAGCAGGACGATGTCCTCCTGGCTGAGCGGCGGATCGCTCGTCAGGTTGAGCTGGAGGTTGTCGGCGTCGCCCTGGGCGTGCAGCTTGATGCGCCAGAGCCCGCTGGAGTTTGCGCTGCTGCCCGCGGCCGCGGCCGTCGGCGCCGCGGGCTCCGCGCCCGACGTCGCGTCCGCCGCGGCAGAGCTCGTCGACGTGTAGCGGCGGTACTCGCTCTCGGCGCGCACGTCGACCTTGGGCGCGATGCGGAACGGATCGTCGAAGCGGACGTAGCCGTCCCGGACCTCGAACTCGGTGCTCCGCAGCATGAGCTTCGAGTCGGGCAGGATGCGCAGCGTGCCGCGCGCGCCGAAGCGCTGGTTCGTGCCCGAGAGCGCGAGCCCGGGCTGCGAGACCTCGAGCCGCATGTCGGCGAGATCGTTCGAGAAGCGGAGCGGGTTCGGCGAGGCGACGGTGACGTCGAACCGGACCACGTCGTCCGCGGGGTCGTACGTCTGCACCGTCGTCCGCTGGCGCCCCGTGAGATCGCCGAGGTCCATGCTCATCAGGATGGGCCGCGTGTAGCTGAACGACGTGAGCGTGATCTTCCCCTCGACCCGCGGCAGGTTCTTCTCCCCCGACGCGTCGTCCTCGACGCCGGGCCTGAAGCTCGCCGTCAGGTTGGCGTTCGCGGTGAGGTTCACCCCCTCCGCGACCGGCAGCTTCACGCCGGTCGCCACGATGGAGGCCTGCGCCGTGCCGAGGGTCAGGCCGCGCACCGGCATGTGCCCCACCGCGGTCACCGTGCCCGTGCCGACCCGCGCGCTCGCCTTCGTGAGGCGCACCTGGTCGCCGCCGATCGCGATCTCCACGTCGATGTCGTCGAGCGAGACCGGCAGGCCGACCACGTCGAGCTCTCCCTCCTTGAGCGTCGCCGAGCCCGTGTAGCGCAGCCCCTGGAGCGGTCCGGCCACCTGGACCTCGGCCTGCACCGTGCCCCGCGCGTGCCGGATCTGCGGGATGTCGGCGCTGAGCCGCGACAGGTTCGTCGGGCTGACCCGGATCGCCATGTCGAGGTCCGGCGCCGTGAACACCCGCTTGATCTCGCCGGACGCCGTGAACGCGGCGGACAGGCGCGAGGCGGTGTGCGCCTCGAGGTGGAGCTCCGGCACCTTCAGCGTGTTGCCCGAGAGGCGGATCGGGCCGCTCGGGCTCGTGAGGTGGACCCCCTGGCCCTCCCGATCGAGCTTGAGCGCGTCGACCGTGAGCGTGAGCGCCGCCTGCCGGAAATCGGCCAGGGGGAGCCGCTCGATGTCGAGCGACCCGGTCATCGTGCCCTTCGGCGCCACCGCGAGCACGGCGCCCGGGATCGCGTTCGCGAGCGTGCCGAGGTCGAGCGCCTCCATGCGCACGTCCCCGTCCACGATCTTGCGCCGCTGGCGCGTGACGCGGAGCCCCTTCAGCGCGACCTGCCCGCCGAACAGCGAGCCGTTCGCGACGATGGATCCGTCGGGGAGGTCGCGCTCGTACTCCGCCGGATCGAACGGCGCGCCCTGGGGGTTGCCGCAGATCGGCGTCCTGCCGACGACCTTCGGCGCCTTGTCGGTCGGCACGATCGTGAGCTCGACCCGCGAGGGCGGCAGGCTCGCGTGGGTGCGGCGGATGCCGACGCGCGAGACGTGGACGTCCGCGAAGCCGGAGAGCCTGCTCACGGTGCCGCCCAGGCTGGCGACGACCGACACCGAGCCGTCGAACTGCGAGGCCGCCGCCCCGAGCCCGTCGATCCGCGAGAGCGGGAGGCCGCTCGCGATGACGCTCCCCTTCAGCGCGCCGCCGTGCGCCACAGAGGCGCTCGCCAGCACGGAGCCCGTGCCCTTGCGCAGCGACGCCGAGCGGACGTCGAGCCGCATGCCGTCGGCGCCGGCGGCCTGGTCGTCCCAGATCATGTCAAGGTCGACCTCGCCCTCGTCGAAGCGTTCGTCGAGCAGCTCGATGCCGGTGAGCCGCATGCCCGCGTTCACGGCGAGGTAGCCGCCGCCGCAGCGGTCTTCGGGGCCGCCGAGCGCGAAGTGGGCGCGGGCCGTCCCGCTCGCGGTCGCCTTGTACGCGGCGAACCGCGGATCCTTGTCGAGGCGGAGCACCTCGAGGAGGTCGCGCGCGGCGAGGTGCGGCGCCTCGCGCGTGTCGACGGTCGCGTCCACGACGACGATCCCTGACGAGCTGTCGAGCGGGCGACCCTTGGGCAGGTTGCCGGCCGGGTCGAAATCGACCTTGATCGACGGGATCCGGACGCGGCTCGCCCCGTGCCGGACCCGCGCGTTCTCGAGCGTCAGGGCGAGCGGCTCGAACGCGACCGGCGAGGGCTCGAGGTCGCCGATGGGGAAGCCCCCGAACACGAACTTCTCGATGCCGATCTCGCCGGTGAGCTTCGGGTGCGCAAAGGAGCCGTGCATCGCGGCCTTCATCGTGGCGACGCCGGCGAGCTCGAGCGCGGCGAGCGGGGAGACCTCGGCGAGGTCCACGCGCGAGCCCGGGTGGACCTCGACCCCGAGCTGGTCGTTGAAGCCGAGCGAGACGGTGGTCCTGAGGTGCGAGCTCGGCGTGTCGAGCGAGAACCCCGAGAGCACGACGGCGTTTGGACGCACCTGGAACGAGCCGCGGACCGTGCCCTCCTTGACGCCCATCAGGCGCTTGCGGGCAGGGTCCTTCGTCGGGCGATCGAAGATGTCGAAGCCGTGCGTCTGCACGGCGAGCGGGCCCTCGAGGGAGAGCGGGGACAGCGTGCCGCCGAAGCGATCGAACCTCCCCTCGCGCAGCGTCCACGCGACGTGCGCCTGCGGGTGGACCGCGAGGTCGCGGAGCAGACCCGGCAGCTCGATGTTGGCGAGGTCGATCGGCCCGGCCTGGAGCGGCACGCCCTTCTCGAACGGCTTGATCTCCGCGCTCGAGATCTTCAGCGTGCCGTCGGCCCAGGCGACGTCGGCGTCGGAGAGCTGCACGGCGTCGGGGGTCGTCGAGACCTTGCCCGCGAGGCGCGTGACGAAGACCCTGCCGTCGAGGCCCGGGCGGTCGAGCAGGAGCGTGCCCTTGACGCGGGGGAGCGCCAGGCCGAGCGGCGCGGACGCCGCGTCGTACTCCGCGTCGACGTCGAGCGAGACCGAGCCGGACGCGGGCGGCAGGTTCAGGAAGCGATGCACGATCGGCACGGGGAGGCGCGCCCGCACGCGGCCCTCGATCCGGTGGGGCATGCCGTCGCCGAGGCCGACGGCGCGGAGGGCGCCGAGCTCGAGCTCCACCCGGCGCCAGTCGCCGTCCTGGAGCGCGCAGGGCGGCGCGGTGCCGGGATCCGGGTCGAAGTCGGCGGCGCCCTCCAGGATCAGCCGGCGGACGAGCGCGCGGCCCGGCTCGACGCGGACGCGCGTGTCGAAGCGGCAGACGACGTCCTCGTCGACGCTGTCCTCCTCGGCCTCGTGGCCGGGCGCCGCGTGCGTGCGGACGACCGAGACGAGGCCGGAGCGCATCGCGATCTCGAACGCGTCCGACGGCTCGGCGGAGACGTCGACGTCGACCTCGCTGGCCTGGACGCGGACGTTGTCGATCGTCAGGTCGAGCCGCGCGTCGGTGATGGCCACCGAGGAGAGCGGCGCGCGGCCAAGGCCGCCCCCTCCGCCCTTGCCGGTGCTCGGGAGGGTGAGGTTCTTGAGCTCCCCGTCCTTCACCACCGCGCGGACGCGGGGGCCGATGATCTCGACGTCGCCTGCGTCGATGTGCCCCGCGAGCAGCGAGAACAGGCGCGGGCGGATGGCCACGCGCTCGAGCTCGAGGAACGGCGCGCCGCCGTCCGAGGAGTCGACGACGAGCCGGTTCAGGCCGACCATGAGGGGCCAGGCCTGGACGCGCACGTCGTAGTGGGCCGTGATGCCGAGCTCGCTCTGGAGCAGCGCGGCCGTCTCGCGCGCCGCCCAGGCCCGCACCGTCTCGGTGCGCACGAGGAAGCCGAGCGCGAGCGGGATCGCGCCGATCATCGCGAACACGGCGCACAAAACGCGCACGGCGAGGCGCCCCCAGTCCCTGCGGGCGCTCGGCGGGGAGCCCTTTCTCCTCGTGCCGTGCATCGGGGCGCAGCTTAGCTGAAGAGCGGTCGGACGCTTACGTGGGTGGGGTGATCCTGTGCCTGGAAAATACCGGTGTGTGCGCGTCGCACCCGACCGGAAACGTGCTCCAGGGTGGAACGCCGCGGGGGCGCCGTGCGAGGCGCGTCGGGCCGGGTCAGCCCGCGGTGAGCTTGCGGTAGCGGAGCTTGCGGGGCTCGGCCGCGTCGGCGCCGAGGCGGCGCTTCAGGTCGGCCTCGTAGTCGGCGTAGTTGCCCTCGAACCAGACGACCTTGCTGTCGCCCTCGAAGGCGAGGATGTGGGTCGCGATCCGGTCGAGGAACCAGCGGTCGTGGCTGATGACCACGGCGCAGCCGGCGAAGTTGAGCAGCGCCTCCTCGAGCGAGCGGAGCGTGTCGACGTCGAGGTCGTTGGTGGGCTCGTCGAGCAGGAGGACGTTGCCGCCGCGGCGGAGCAGCTTGGCGAGGTGGAGGCGGTTGCGCTCGCCGCCCGAGAGATCGCGGACCTTCTTCTGCTGGTCGCTGCCGGCGAAGTTGAAGCTCGCGACGTAGGCGCGCGAGTTGACCTCGCGCTTGCCGACGAGGAGGCGATCCTCGCCGCCGGAGATCTCCTGCCAGACGTTGTTGGTCGGGTTGAGCGCGTCGCGCGACTGGTCGACGTACGCGAGCTCCACGGTCTCGCCGAGCTTGAGCGCGCCGCCGTCGGGCTGCTCGAGGCCCATGATCATGCGGAAGAGCGTGGTCTTGCCGGCGCCGTTCGGCCCGATGATGCCGACGATGCCGCCGCGCGGGAGCGAGAAGCTGAGGTCGTCGATGAGGACGCGATCGCCGAAGCCCTTGCGGAGGTGCTCGGCCTCGACGACCACGTTCCCGAGCCGCTGGCCGGCGGGGATGTGGATCTCGTTCTCCTCGACCTTCTTCGACCTGTCCTCGGCGAGCAGGGTCTCGTAGGCGGCGAGGCGGGCCTTGCTCTTGGCCTGGCGGGCGCGCGGGGCCAGGCGCACCCACTCGAGCTCGCGCTCCAGGGTGCGCTTGCGCGCGCTCTCCTGCTTCTGCTCGAGCTCGAGGCGCTTCTTCTTCTGCTCGAGCCAGCCGGTGTAGTTGCCCTCGTACGGGATGCCGGCGCCGCGGTCGAGCTCGAGGATCCAGCCGGCGACGTTGTCGAGGAAGTACCGGTCGTGGGTGACCGCGACGACGGTGCCGGGGTACTCGTGGAGGAAGCGCTCGAGCCAGGCGACGCTCTCGGCGTCGAGGTGGTTGGTCGGCTCGTCGAGCAGCAGGATGTCCGGCTTCTCGAGGAGGAGCCTGCAGAGGGCGACGCGGCGGCGCTCGCCGCCGGAGAGCTTGGTGACGTCGGCGTCGGGCGGCGGCAGCCGGAGGGCGTCCATGGCGCGCTCGACGACGCGGTCGATCTCCCAGCCGTTCGCGGCCTCGATCTTGTCCTGGAGCGCGGCGTACTCCTCGAGGAGCGCCTCCATGTCGGGGGGCGACTCGCCGAGCTTCGCGCCGATCTCCTCGAAGCGCTGGACGAGGGAGCGGACGTCGTGGACCGCCATCTCGACGTGCTCCTGCACGGTCTTGCCCGCCTCGAGCTGCGGCTCCTGGGCGAGGTAGCCGATGCGGATGCCGTCGGCGGGCTTCGCTTCGCCGAGGTACTCCTTGTCGACGCCCGCCATGATGCGCAGCAGGGTGCTCTTGCCGGCGCCGTTCGAGCCGAGGACGCCGATCTTCGCGCCCGGGTAGAAGGAGAGCCACAGGCCCTTCAGCACCTCCTTGTTCGGGGGGTGCACCTTCCGGACATCCTGCATCGTGAAGATGAATTGAGGGGCCACGTCTTCGCCTGTCTGTGCGTGCCCGGCGCGCAGTGGGGCCCCGCTCGGCCTTCGAGCGGGCGCGGCGCTGGCCGGGCTGGGGGGAGAGGCCGTATGCGAGATCGCCGGCTGACGGTCAAGAGGGCGCGGAAGCAGCTGTAGGCGGGCGCGCAGGGCGCGCGTCAGGACGGACGCGGGCGGGCGCGCGCGGCGGTGAGGTGCGGGGCGAGCTGCCGCGATCGGGGAGAGATTTCAACGCAAAGGCGCCAAGAGCGCAAAGACGCAAAAATGCATAAAATCTGTTCTTTTTTGCGCCTTTGCGCCTTTGCGCCTTTGCGTTGAAATCTCTCCCCGGATCACCGGCCGGACTCCTGACGGGCGGAGCTAGGCGCGCCGCGCGCCGCGCCCGAACGCCTGCTTGAGGGCGGCGAGGTCCTCGCGGCCGACCTCGCGCGTGGCGACGAGCACCGCGAGGTACACGAGGGCGACGAGGAGCGCCTCGCCGAGCACGGCGATCTTGCCGAGCCACGGGAGCTGCGCGCCCACGGCGATCGCGGCGAGCAGCGCGGCGCCGACGCGGAGCGCCGTCCGGGCGGGGACGAAGCCACCGGCGGCGCGGTGGAGCAGGACGCCGCCGGCGACCGCGGCGGTGGCGAGCGCGAGCGAGGTGGCGACGGCGGAGCGCACCAGCATGTCGGGGCCGAACGCGGCGCGCGGGACGGCGATCGAGCAGCCGGTGGCGACGAGCAGGACGGTGGTGGCGGTGAGGGCGGCGGCCGCGCGCTCCCGGTGCAGGCTGGTGAGCGCGGCCGAGGCGACGCCGAGGACGGCGAACGCGCCCATGCCGAGGGAGAGGATGCGGAGCGTGTCGCCGCCGCGGCTCCAGATCTCGACCGGGAAGGCGAAGCGCAGGACGTGCGGGGCGAGGCCCGAGATCGGGGCGCAGAGGAGCCCGGTGAGCAGGAACGAGAGGCGGACGCCGGTCATGGCGTACCGGCGGACCGCGGCGCGGTCGTGCTCGGCGTGCGCGCGGGCGAGCATCGGGAAGAGGATGAACGTGACCGAGAGGAGCAGCTGGTACGGCAGGAACGCGAAGAGCTGCGCGCCGCGGTAGACGCCGATGAGATCGTCCGCAGCTTTCGCGCCGAGCGTGAGCCCGCTCGTGGCCTGCCCGAGGAAGCGGCGGAGGAGGAAGAAGTCGGTCTGGAGCAGGAGGTTCAGGAACGTCTGCGAGACGGCGAGCGGCAGGAGGAAGGCGGCGTGCTCGCGGATCGAGGGGCCGGCGCTGCCGCGGCGGCCAAGGCCGGTCCTGGTGAGCGCGAGGGGGACGATGACGGCGGCCGCGGCGACGAAGCCGGCGATCGCGCCGAGGACGCCGCTCTGGCCCGCGCGGAGGAAGAGCAGGGCGAAGGTGGCGATGCTCGCGGTGCGGAGCGCTCCGTAGCCGACGTCGAAGGCGGCCTGCGTGACGAAGCGCCGCTGGCCGTTGAGCGCGCCGACGAGCGGGGCGTAGAGGCCGTAGAGGAGGACGACGGCGGCGGCGAGCCGCAGCGGGTTGGCGACGTGCGGGGCCTCGGAGAAGTCGGCGATGGCGCCGGCGAGGAGCGCGAAGCCGGCGGAGACGACGACGGCGAGGATGGCGTGCAGGGCGAGCGTGCGGCGGAAGGCGGCGGCGACGTCCTGCTCCGCGACGCTGGAGACGGCGCGCGAGACGCCCTGGATGCCGGTCGCGACGATGACGTTGTTGACGACGCCGACGCCCGCGAGGACGACGGAGACCGCGCCGTAGCCGTCGGTGCCGAGCAGCCGCGGGAGGATGAGCTGCTGGACGAAGCCGAAGAGGATGAAGGAGACCTTGGCGCCGGCGATGGCGAGGCCGCCGCGGCCGGCGGAGCGGGCGGTGGCGGCGGGGGCCGGAGCGTCCGGCGGCTGCGGCGGGAAGGGCACGGCGGCGCGCTGCACGGCGGCGTTGTCGCAGAAGCACGCCGGGCGGGCAATCTCGCGCGGAGCGGGCGAGCACACCGGGGCGTCACGTAAACTTCAGCGGCGGTGCGGATTCGCTTGACGGGAAGGCCTCGCCGACTATCCTCGCGCCCGTCTCCAACGCATTCCAGCTTAGCTCAGTTGGTAGAGCAGGCGGCTGTTAACCGCCGGGTCGCTGGTTCGAGTCCAGCAGCTGGAGCTATTTCGCCGAGGCGCCCTGGTCTGGGTGCCAGGCCGACAAGAGGCCTTGCCAGAAAACCTGGCAAGGCCTCTTTGTTTTTTCCGCAGCTCACGCAGCGCGCACGCGGAACCCAGGAGATCGCGCAGAGCCAGACGGGGCGCGTGACGAGCCACAAGGTTTGGCCCACGGAGAGCCGAGACCGAGCGGTGCTCTTGGGTTCACGGTGAACGGCTCCTCGCTCTGGGGTTCACAGCTCCTCCTCCTCTCCTTGCCGGTCCCGCCCGCACACCGGAAGATAGAGAGGATAGAGAGGGAGGCCGCGATGAAGAAGCACACCATGACACTGCTGGGAGGGATGCGCGGCGAGCTTCGCGTTCCGGCAGACGTGCTTCTCGAGACGGTCGGCGCGCTGATCGAGGGGGCCCGCCAGGCGACGCGCTTCGTCGTCGAGGGCGAGAGCACGCGCAAGGGGCCGCGACCCGCGTGGCTCGATGTGGCTTGTCGCGTGGAAATCACGGGGCTGACCGCTGGTTCCGCCGTCGTGGCGCTCGAGGCTCCGACGCTGGCCGACGTGGCGCCCGAGCGCTTTGGAGGCGCGCATCAAGTCTCGCTGTTCGTCGAGGCGCAGCGGCTGATCGAGACGAGCAGCTCGGCCGTGGACATCTTCGCGGGGGTGCTCGCGAGCGTCGTGAGGGGCGACCGAGATCGCGTGCTCGCCGACCGCGCGCTGCTCGACACCTGCGTCCGGTTCGCTCGGGCTGCGCGTGACGGCTTTCATGGCGTACAGCTCGAAGGCATTGCTGGGCTCGACGCCCCCCTCGTCGTGCGACTCGACGATGTGGGCAAGATCGAGCTCCTTCGCGACGAGACCCCGGATCCCAAGGCCGTCCGTGTGACCGGCACGCTGGACACGATCTCCGCGACGAAGTCAGACGTCATGCTCACGCTGGCCGATGGCACTGCCGTGGCTGCCCGGCTCGACGCCCGCGACAACGAGCAGCTCAAGACCCTGTTCGGCTCGCGGGTGGTGGTTTCGGGCATGGCCCAGTTCCGTCCCTCCGGCAAGCTCCTGGTCATCGACGTCGAGTATCTCGGCCCTGCGCGCGCTGGTGACACCGTGTTCGAGAGCGCGCCAAAAGCTACTGCCAGGAAGCCCGTGGCCTCCTGGGTGCCGCAGGACGAGGCCACTGGCGTGTCGGCGTTCTTCGGCACATGGCCCGGGGACGAGACCGATGAGGAGCTGCTCGGCGCGCTCGAGGCGATCCGGTGAGCCAGCGGATCTACCTGCTCGACACGAGCGTGATTCTGCCGCTGGTGCGCGGTAACGCGCTGGGTCGGTACATCGACGAGCGCTTCGGCCTGCGGTCCGCTGCGCAACGTCCGCTCGTGTCCGTGGTCAGCCTCGGCGAGGTGCGCGCGCTCGCGCTGCGCAACGCCTGGGGCGACGCCAAGCTCCAGGCGCTCTCGAATGCGCTCGATAACCTGGTTGTCGTGGACATCAATCATCCAGCCGTCCTCGAGGCGTACGTGCAGCTCGACCTGGTCTCGCAGCGCCATCCCGACGGCGCCCGCAACATGGGAAAGAACGATCTGTGGATCGCGGCCTGCGCCAAGGCTGCCGGCGCGACGCTGCTCACCACGGACGATGACTTCTCCCACCTGATCCCCGAGCACCTTGATGGCGAGGTCATCGCTCCCACGATGGCATCGTCATCGCTGACGTGAGGTCTGCTGAAGGTACGGACGACGCCGAGCGAGCCGCGGAGCTGAGCGAGCCCCTCCGACCTCATCGGGTTCACTGAGCCGGCGCGGGCTCGGAGCGCGCCCGTGCAGCGCACACGGCATCTCGCATATTCACCGCGCTCGAGAACGGGATGCCGCCCGCCTGGGGCGACGAAGGCTTCCCTTCGTCGACCATGAAGGAGCGCGCGGCCGAGCTGCTCGGAGCGATGGGGCTCGCCGACCGAATGAACTTCAGGGCGACTGCGCTCTCGGGCGGCCAGCAGCAACGCGTGGCTGTCGCGCCGACCGCCGCTCGTCCTCGCCGACGAGCCGACGGGGAACCTCGACACCGAGTCGTCGGCCGAGGTCTTCGCGTTGATGCGCCGATTCAACCGCGAGCTCGGCACGACGTTCCTCGTCGTCACCCACGATCCGCGCATCGCGGAGCAGTGCGAACGCGTGATCGAGATCGTCGACGGTCGCATCGCCAATGACCGCGCGTGACGGTCATCCAGGCGTCGCACCGAGACGCTGCCCGGCGCCTCGCGAGCCGCTCCTGGAGCTAGCGGACGAGACGCGAGGCCTCGTTTCCGCGTGCATTCGGCGCTCGGCGAGCACGACGCGCGCGTGAACAGTGTTCGCGCACAGCGCGCTGCGGGCGCGAAGGAAGGTGTACCGAGGCGTCCTGGGCGGTGTTCGCGCCCTCTGGTCTGTCGTCTGGAGAGAGAGCAGCCGAGAGCGTTCAACAGCGGATGGCCTTCGGGCGGGACGGAGCCGCTGACCTGTCACCAACTCGCCACCGGCCAAACGAGGGCGAATTGAAGAGCTCGCCAGCGTCACCCCGCTCCATTCCTGTTGAATATCCGGTCACGGTGCCACGGCAGATACGTGCGGTGGCCATCCGCCAGCCCGCGCGCGCGAAGCGGCCGGTCGAGCCCCAGCGTCGTGCACGCTTCGGCGTCGAGCGCGTGGCTCACGACGATCGCCCCGTCGTCCGCCACAGTGATGAAGCCGCGGTCGAACGCGGCATCGAGGTGCGGCGCGAGCAGGATTCCGTTGTAGACATCGAGCCGCTCGGCATCCGCCTCGCAGTCAGCCCACGGCTTGATGTGGCTCGCGCGCAGGAGCGCGGGCACGGCAAGCCCCGTCACGGCGCAGCGCCCCTCCCACAGGTCCAGGAGCCCTTCGCGGAACAGATTCTGGCCAACACGCTGGACCACGAGGCGCTCGGCCTCCGTGGTCTTTGGCAGCGCGGCGACCTGCTTCGCGAACGTGTGAAGGAGCTCGTTCGGAAGTGCCTTCGAGAGCTGGAATGCGCGCCGCAGGAGCCGATGCAGCGCGGGCACGTCGGGCACGGTCCGCCCGGCGACGGCGCCCTTCGGCATCGGCGCGGCCATCGGCGTGCCGTACTCGCCAAGCGCACGGGCGACGTTCTGCTGCGAGAACGCGGCGAGGAAGAGGGCGTCGCCAAACGCACCGAGCCACACGCGGAGCGGGCAATGTGTGCTGGCGAAGACGAGCCAGTGGCCCTCGCGTTCGAGCTCTTGGTCGAAGCCGTTGTCCGTGGCTGCCTTCTCGAGGCGCGAGACGATGATGGGCGACAGAGCTGTCGTCACTTCTTCCGTCCCTTGCGCTTGACCGTCGCGGTGCGCGTCGGGGCCACGTCGATCACGGCATCGACGCCGGCGCCCAAGACGAGCCGGTTCCGCGCCGCTTCGATGGCACGGTGCAGCCGTTCCTCGAGCACCTCACGAGGAGGCAGCTCGGTCAGGTACTCGGCGACATGGACGCCCCGCGTGTCGAGGTCCAGGTACTCGACCGTCTCGCGCTTCTTGCCTGCGCACAGGATGATGCCGAGCGGGGCCTGCTCGTAGGGCTGGCGCTCGTGGCGGTCGAGCCAGCGCAGGTACAGCTCCATCTGACCGGAGTCGGCAGGCTTGAAGTCGCCGATCTTCAGCTCGATGGCGACGAGCCGCTGCATGCGCCGGTGGAAGAACAGGAGGTCGAGGTAGTAGTCGTCGCCGTCGAGCGTGATGCGCTTCTGCCGCTCGACGAAGGCGAAGCCCGCCCCCAGCTCGAGGAGAAAGCGCTCGATCTCGCGGAGGATCGCCGACTCGAGGTCCTTCTCGCTGTATGTGTCCGCAAGCTCGAGGAAGTCGAGCATGTACGGGTCGCGGAACACGAGCGCCGGTGAGAGTTCGCCTTTCTCGTGCAGCGCGGCCAGTTCCTCGCGGATCAGCGCCTCCGGCTTCTTGGAGAGCGCTGTGCGCTCGAAGAGCATGCCGTCGATGCGCTCGGCGAGGACGCGCGTCGACCACCCTTCCACCCGGCACATCTCGGCGTAGAAGGTGCGCTTCAGCTCGTCCTCCATGTAGATGAGCTGCTTGAAGTGGCTCCACGACAATTGTCTCCGCAGCGCGGAGACCATCTCCGCACTGGGGAACGCGCGCGCGAACCGGATCATGTGCCGCAGGCTCTTCTCGCCGAAGCCGCGCCCGTAGCGCGCCTCCAATTGTCTCCCCGCTGCGGAGACAATCTGGGCGCCGTACGCCGCGCGGCGCTCTTCGAGCACCTCCGTGTGGACGCGCTGGCCGATCTGCCAGTAGAGCCCCGTCAGCGCGGCGTTCGCAGTGACCGACACCTGCTTGCGCGCGGCGTCGATCATCGCGCCGATGTCGCCCACGAGCACCGCCACGTCGGCATCGAGCTGGGCGCCGGACACGGGGGCCTCCTTCTCGACGGCGGCGCCCGGCGATTGTCGCAGCGGCGCTGCGACTTTCTTCGAGCGGCCCGTCTTGGGCTTCTTGGTCGGGCGCGGCGGTCGCCCAGCCGCCTTGCGCGAGTTCATGACTCCTCGTCGTCGGACGCGTCGTGTGAAGACGGCGTTGCCCGTGCGAGCAGGTTCTCGATGCGGCGCTTGAGGAGCAAGTCTTCGTCGCTGGCGCGCGAGAGCTTCAGGATGCGCGTGGGAGGTTCTCGAAGCGGCTCGGGCGGTGGCGTGGTCGTCGTGATGATGACCTGAAGTCCAGTTGCGTTGCGGCAGACTTCGTCCACGAGAGTTAGGAAGCGGTTGTAGAGATGCGGGCTCATCTCTCGCTCTCGCGGGCAGTCGAGGATCAACAGTCCGGGATGCGCGCCTCCGCCGCTGTTTGCCCCGTCCTCCGCGCACGCAAGGTCGCCGAGCAGAATCTCCAAGACCGTGTACGCGTCCCCGTCGGCGCCGAGCATCTGGAACGGGCGCTTCTCGTCCGAGGGGACGTAGCGACCATTCACGCCGAACTCCTTGGCGAGCCTGGCCATTCGCGCGCTGACCTGTTGCTCGCGTTCGGACAGCTGCTGCTGCGCGGAGACCTTCGCCCCTTTGGCGGCTTCGAGCTTCTTTTCGAGATCGACGACCGCAGTGCGCGCGGCCCGCAACTTCTCCGTCTCAGGAGCCTGGTGGCTTTCCTGCCACTGCATGAGGGTCCGACGAACCGCATCGCCTTCACCAAGCTGACGCAACCGCGCTTCGATCGCGTTGTTGAGGTCCGTCTTGCGCTTGGTCTTCTTCTGTTGGGCGTCCGTCAAGTCGGCAAGTACCTTCGCTCCCCGCTCGTAGTCGGCCTTCTCGTTTGCCTCGCGGTCGTCCTGCTCGTCGACCGCCTTCGAAAGGACCCCGATGTCACGTTGCACCGTGAGCTTCACCGTGTCGCGCTGTTCCTGGACGTGACGGCACTCGTTGTAGGCTACGCCTCCGTATTGGCAGGTCCCCGACAGGGTGAGAAGTTTGTCGCGTCGCTCGCGGATCTCCTTCAGCGCCTTCTCATCCTTGTTCCGAAGGGCCACCGTCTCGTCCCACCTATCTTTCGTCAACTGGACGATGGGCCTTCGCGCTTGGATTTCGGCTGCGAGCTCGATGAACTCGCGATCCAGCGCAGCGATCGCCGTGCGGTCTTCTTCGTTCTTGGCCTCGATCTGCCGCGTCTTGCGCTGAATCTCCTTCTCGACCGAGTCCGCGAACAGGTCATCCGTGACCATCTGGAGCGAGTTGCTCACGCCGGCCCACGTACGGAGCTGCGTCTCGACGATGCCGCGAGTATTCGTGCCGCGCTGCTCCTCGCTTCTGAGCGTATCGCGGGCCGTCGAGAGGTCGTTGTTGATGCTCGAGACCCTCTCCTCGGCCTTCGCCTCCGCGTCAGTGGGAAGCCCGAGAACGAGTCGCACCAGGGCTGGTGGGTCCTTCACCTTGCGGCGCAGTCCGGTCCCGTCGTCGTTTCGCCACTCGAAGTACTGGCGCAGGCCCAACGCTTGGTCACGGGCAACCCAACACAGGACATGGGCCCACTCAACGGCCTGTCCGGTGACCGGCAGCGCGCGCGTCGGCATGTGCTGAAGGCAGGCCCGCTCTCCCAGTGCGGTCACGTAGGCTGCGAAGTCGATCGCATCGACCTTCGCGTTCTCCTTGAATAGGTTCTCCACGCTGCCGTTCTTGAGAGCGAGGCTCTGGGAGCCGAACGAGCGGAAGACCGCGAACCGCTCCGCACCGGCGACCAACTCGACGGCGATGCCGCCGCTACCGTAGTGTTCCGCGAGATGCCCGCGCATCGTCTTGACCGCCGCGCCCTCGTCCCCTAGCACGGCGCGGAGCATGAGCGAGAACGTGCTCTTGCCGACGCCGTGGCCAGCACGCTCCACCTCCGCCGTCCCGTCGGCGGCTGCCAGCTCTTCAGCCCAGACGATGTTGAGCCCTGCGTGCAGTCGAACGTCTCGGATGAACTTGAGCGGCGAGCGGGACTCGACGATCACGAGACGTTCGACGTGAAGACGCGGAGCCTGATTGGTCATGCGCGCTTGGCCTTTCCGGCCGGAGGTTTCTCGGCGGCCGGCGTAGTGCTGGCTCCCCGCTCAGCACGCTCGAGCGCCGTGTGCATGACGCTCGCGATCTTGGCCAGCGTCGGCGTCTGCGGAAGCCAGTTGGGAATCGAGCTTTCCGCGCGCAGGCGCACGATGCCCTTCGCATCACGCGTGATGGCCTTCTCGTTCTCGAGCGCATCGAGCAGCTTGGTCGCTTGGCTGTCTGCTGTGCCCTCAGCGAGGAGCGGGTCCGAGTCGCGAACACGCTCGAAGTCGGCGAGCGCCGAGCCCTCAAGCCACGAGGCGGCGTGTTTCGAGTCCTGGAGCCAGAGAAGCGCTCGAGAGAGCGTCCCCGACGAGATACCCGCCTCGCCGCTGCGGCTAATTAGCGTGAAGAGCAGGCCGGTGCGAAGCGCCTCGGCGTAGTCCTTCGGCGTGCCGTCGGGAGAGAACGTGCCGTGGCTCGCGCCCGGCGCCGCCGGAAGCGGGTCGAGGGGTGTGCGGTACGGCTTCCCCGTCTGCGCGGCGTTGGCCAGCTCATCGTAGACCTCGAGGATGACGCGCTTGGTTCGATACTCGCCATGGGCCTTCTCGTCGTTCTTGCGGACGATCGGGAAGGTGTCCATCACGTAGTCGACGTCATCGCGTGACAGCCCATAGAGGTGAAAGAACGCCGCGTCGAGTTCGCAGCGAATCTGGAACCGCCGTTCTGCATCCCAGCGGAATGGAGTGCCTGCATAGCCTAGGTCGCGGGCGAAGGGCTCCAAGTCCCATGCGGTGTAAGTGAGTTCGAGGATGCGTGGAACGAGCCACTCCTGAACCGTCCCCAGTCCCCATCGAGTCGTCGCTGCGTACGTGGATGGGGGAAGGACAGGCAACTGCTTCATGATAAAGTAGTTGAGATTGACGCCAGCGAGCTTCTGTCGCGTCCCGTAGTCGAGTGCGTAGCTCGACATGTTCGCCAAGAGATTCGCGGCGAGAAGAGGTTGCTTCTCGGGCAGTGCGAGAAAGAACGAGTCTCCCGTGGCCGCCCGCGGAATGACACACGCGACCAGCGTGCGGACACTGGACCGAGCATCGGTTACGCGTCGCCAGCCAAGCACCCACGATCGATTCCAAGCGGAGTCTAGACGCTCGGAGACCTCCTGCACCTCCACCCAGTAGCGGGGGGACGTCAGGTAGTGCGCGCGACCGAGCAAGTCATCCGGGACTTGCGGCAAGATGTGCTCACGCTCACCAGGAGTCAACAGCGCGAAATCACCGAAGCGGTGGTTCCACAGGTAAAGCATCTTGGACTCGAGTAGGGGCAGATACTCCTTGGACCCTACGAAGTAGCGCCCTGCGTCCAGAATGCCGCCGTCTCGTTCGAGTTCCTTTCGAGATCGGAACAGCCCTGAGTCGTTCGCCATATGGAGCATCGCAGCGAAGCGAATGCCCCACTGGTTCTCGCTGTTTCCCTCGGAGTCACGCCAGAACACGCCGACCCGTCGATAGAGCGCGACGTTGATTTCGGCGTCGCGCTGGGACCGGAAGACCGGACATGTGTTTGTGTTCGGATTCAGTAGATGAATGTCCTCGTTCGTGAGTTTGTAGACACGGTCAGGGTTACGCAGGAGCGCCGGGTCCCTGATGAACGCGGAAAAATCGGGAGCTGCGACCCGCTGCCCCGAGAGAACGAGCAAACAGAAGTTTACTCGATGGTCGATGCCCGCGAACAAGCGAGCCTCGTTCTCGAAGCCATAGAATGCTGCGAGATGCTGCTTGTTCATTAGGTCGGCGAAGAAGTCCTTGGTCGTGTCGTCGGTTGCGATGCCGGTCGGCACGATGAACCCGGCACGTCCAGACGCGCTGAGTACAGTTCGGTCGTGCTCCGCGAAGACCGCGTACGTATTCACGTCTCCCTTGCCACAAAGGGGGAAACGGCCGGAGTTGCGGATGACGTGGCTCTCGCCCTCTGCCCTGCGGCTCGCGGCGCTCCACTCCTCCCACAATTGGGCATCACTGTCCGGCAGCTTTGCGATCAGCTTCTTGCGTGCTGCGGCGTTCACGGCGTTCGCGATCTCCTCGCTGCGCGACGCGAAGAACTCCTGCTCCTGCAGCTTCACGCGCTCCCACGGCGGGTTGCCGAGGATGACGTCGAAGCCGCCCTTTGCGAACACCTGCGGGAACTGCAGGTGCCAGTGGAAGAACCGGTACTGGTCCGCGAACTCGCCGACCGTGGACGTGGTGAGCGCGGGCGCCTGGCCCTGGCTATCGCGAATCTGTCGCCACAGCTCATTCGTCGGCGCGGCGTCCGCAAGATCGCCGGGCTGCTTCGGCCACACGAAGGCAGCACACCACGCGTCCGCCACGAACTTCTGGTGGCGGTACTCGGGCGATCCAAGGATGCCGTCCCACCGTTCTTCCTTCTTCGCCAACGCTTCGACGTTCGCGTCACTCGCAGCGTCGAGTTCGGCGACGGCGCGCGTGACGGCGTGGGCCCCGATGTCGGTCGGTTTCGACCACAGGGTTTCGAGCGAGCGTTGTCCCTCCGCGGCCTTCTTATTCCGCTTCTTGAGCGCGCTCGCGGTCTTCTTGTCGTCGCCCTCGATGGCGTCCCATGCGGCGTCGGGAATGCCCTTCGCCATCAGCGCGGGCGTCGTGCCGAGGAGCGCATTACCGTGCTGGATGTGCGAGTTGAGGAACGTCAGCGGGAGCCCTGGCTCTACGGCCTCCATCCACAGACCGACCTTACAAAGCTCGACGGCCATCGGGTTCAGGTCGACGCCGAAGATGCAGTGGCCGACGACCTGTCGGAGCGCGTGCCGGTACTCGCCAGCCGACGGCGTGCCGTTGGCCTGAAGGCGCGCGACGTGCGCCGCAAGCCTGCGCGCGGCGGCGAGGAGGAAGTGTCCTGAGCCACACGCCGGGTCGACGATCGACAGGCCCAGCAACGCCTCACTCGGATTCGCCGGGTTCTTGGCGATGGTGTCGGCGATGACGGGCTCGAGCGCGCTGTCGAGCAGCACCTGCACGAGGCTGTCGGGCGTGTAGTAGCTGCCGGTCGTCTTGCGCGCATTGCCCTTGGTCTCGCCGCCGGTCGCGAACGCGAATTGGCGCCCGTCCTTGGCGATCTGCGGGACGAGCTCGAGGAGGCTCTCGTAGACGCTGCCCAGCTCCTCGGGGCCCATATCGCGCCAGTTGACGCGCGAGAGGCTTCCATCCTCGCGGAGCCACGCGAGCTTGAACACCGCGAGCAGGAGCGCCCGGTTCTCGAGCTTGCTGGAGTCGAGCGCAGTGCACTGGTTCGCCGCGAAAATGCCCGCGAGCGCCGGCAGGCCGAGGCGCGGCTCGCCGGTCGCGAGCCCGCGACACACCACCTTGGTTGCATCCCAGAGGTCCGAGAAGCGGTCGTGGGCGCTGCGCTTCACGGAGCGCTCGCGAAGGCGCCGGATGCCGTAGCCGTTGGCGTAGAGGGCTTTGGCGGCGTCGCTCGTGCCGTCGGGGTGAAGCAGCCCGCGTTCCTCGACCGTGAGGAGAAAGATGAGCCGGTAGACGAGCCGGAGGAGCTGGTTGAAGTAGTCCTTCACTGACAGCGTGCCGTTCTGGAAGTCGGCGCGCAGGGCCTGGTTCTCAGCGTGCGAAAGGAAGCCCTGACCGAGCGCGGCGAGCGCTTCCTCGACACCGCGACGCAGGTGCTCGCGGGCGCGCGTGCCCTCTTCGCGGCCGGCGTTGCGCCACGCCTCCAGTGCGCAGTCCGTGACCGGCTGGCCCTCACGGCCGAAGCGGGTCTCGTGGCAGAGGAGCCAGAGCGCAGCGAAGTCGGCGTAGCGCGCCTCCGTGAAGATGCGCTGGAGGTCGGCTTCGATCCGCGCCGGGCGCGTGAGACTCGCGTTGTCGCGCACGATGCGCAGCGAGGCGCCATCGCTGGCGATACCCCAGAGGGCACCCTCCTGCGCGTTCAGGTACTCCTGCGCGAGGCCGAATGCGCTCCGCCTGCGGCTGCCATCGCCGAACACCGAGGCGGGCGTATCGAGCCCGCTGTCGGCCGGAGCGATGACCACGGGCACGCGCCCACCCAGCGCCGCTTGGCCGATGGGGTAAGTCCGCTCCGCAAGGAGGGCCGGTTTGACCGTCGCCAGCGACGTGAAGCCGAAGGCGTCGCGGAGGAGCGCGAGAACGAAGCGCTCGGACACCGCCTTCGGGTCGGCTTTCGCGTCACGCCCCGACTTGAAGTCGGCCCAGTGCGCCTGGGCGATGCGCCAGTAGCGGCCAATCTCGTCGCGAAGGTTGAGCCCCTTGTGGATGCGGTAGTCCGCCTCGGCTTGGGTGCCCGCTTGGAGCTGAGCGACCTTCGAGAGCCACTCGGGTGACAGGAGGCCACCCTCGATCGACAGGGCTTCGAAGGCGAGCTGGGCCTCGCGCGCTCGGGTCTTTCGCTTTGCTGCCATGTTCAGTCCACCTTCGGCAGCAGAACGAACAGTCCGATGACGTCCGCTGGAAGTAGTGCCTTCACGCTGTAGCGGCCGTGCGCTTCGGCGGCCTCGCGGACGCGACGGTGATCGGCGAGGAGCGCCTGCGCGCGCCGCTCGGCAAAGGCGTCGAGCTCCGACATGCGAGAATCGAGCTGGCCGACTGACTGGATGACCGCGCGCTCACGCACGTGCGCGGGCGGGTCGGAGACGGGAAGCGGCGAGAGCAGCGCGAGCGCGTCGGGACCTT
Source organism: Sorangium sp. So ce726 (assembly GCF_051521405.1). Classification (NCBI taxonomy): domain Bacteria; kingdom Pseudomonadati; phylum Myxococcota; order Polyangiales; family Polyangiaceae; genus Sorangium; species Sorangium sp. So ce726. The sequence goes on from NZ_CP150349.1 coordinate 1,629,010, forward strand.
CGAGCGGACCCGGGCCCCCGGTCCACGCGATGGCGGTCGCCTCCTCGACGAGGAGCGTTGTCGCCTGCTGCCCACGCTGCGACGTGAGCTGGTGGCGAAGACGCACGAGCGCGACCAGCGTGCGCGACGTGACGCCGCCTGAGACCCAGCAGCCGACGCGGCCGAGCACGCCTGGGTCGTTCACGTCGGCGATAGCGACGTTGCCGAGCGTGCGTTCGAGCATCGTCTCGGCGAGCACGGACACGAGCGGGTGGCTCCGCTGCACCGGGCGGCAGCGCGGCGCGGGCGGGTACTCGAAGTCGATGAGGATCGAGCCTGCGAGCCCTTCGACGTCGAGCCGCTCGCGCACGTCCTCCGAAAGCGCCGTGAGCGGCGTCTTGAAGCCTCGACGGCCGGAGCTGCCTACGGGCTCGAGGGCCCCGCCCAGACGCGCAAGCGCACGCCCAGTGAAGCGCTGGACGTCCTCCTTGCCGCCGAGCGCGGCGAGCGACTTCTTCCACTCGGGCAGCACGTCCTCGGGCTTGAGGCGGCGCTGCGCGAAGACCGTGCGATTCTTCTTCGCCTTCTCGGCGGCGTCGAGCCAGCGCGTTTCGATGGCCTTGGCCTCTTCCATCTCGACGAACGAGAACGCCTGCTGGCGCTTGCCCTCGCGTTCTCGGTTGCGGAGCAGGACGGCCTTCATCAGCGCCTGGCTGAGCGTGTGCCCATCGTCGGGCAACGGCACCGGAACGCCGAGCTCCGCACGGATCTTGTCGGCCTTCCTGAGAATGACCTCGAGCACCGCGCCGTCGACCGGGTTGTTCGCGCCGTAGAGGAGCGTGGCGCGCACGACGCCGCTCTTCTGGCCGAAGCGATCGACGCGGCCCTCACGCTGCTCGTGACGCGTCGGGTTCCACGACAAATCATAGTGAACGACCGCATCGAAGTGGTCCTGGAGGTTCACGCCTTCGGAGAGGCAGTCGGTGGCGACGAGGATGCGACGCTCGGCGTCTCCGAGCAGCTCGACCTTCTCCCTGCGCTCGTCCGAGGTCAGCTCCCCGGTGACGACGCCGATCGTGACGTCCTTGGTCTTCGAGGCGAGGTGCTGTCCGAGGTAGTGGGCCGTTGCGATGTAGCGGCAGAAGATGACCGGGTTGAAGCCTTCCTTCACCAGCTCCGCGATGTGGTCGGTGAGGATCTTGAGCTTCGGGTCTCCTGCTTGCCCCGCGAGGTCCTCGGCCTGTGTGATGAGCGCCGCTAGCGCCTTGTCCTCCGAGGCGGCGGGCGGCTCGACATCGTCGTCGGGAAGCGCGTCGGCGGCGCCATCGAAGATACGTGCCTCGACGTCGTCCTCGGCGACCTCCTCTTCGAGCCCCGCGCGCGTGCGCAGCGCCTGGACGGCGGCCGCAGGGCTCGACGCCACGCAGCGCATGAGGGCGAGCGTGCCCCAGAAGTTGAGCCGCTGCTTCTTCGTGTCTTCGCCGGCCGCCGCGACGACCGACGCGCAGTAGTCGAGGACCGCATTGAAGAAGCGCTCCCACGTTCCCGTCAGCTTGTAGGTCAGCTCCTTGGTCTCTCGGCGCGGGAAGAGGTTGCCCTCCTTCCACTCGGCGATGTCAGGACGGCGGCGCTGGACGAAGTGCGCCGCGAGGCGGTCACGGAGCCTCTTGTGCTCGTCGCCCGAGGTGCTCGATAGCGCGGCGAAGTCGGGATGGAGGAGCCCCAGCAGCCGGAAGTAGGCGTCCTCGTCGCCGCTGTGCGGAGTCGCGGTGAGCATCACGAGGTGGCGCGCTTTCTCGCTGACGAGCCCCTTCAGCAGGTCGTAGCGCTGATGGCGGCTCTGGCCGGTCGACGCACAGGTGTGCGCCTCGTCGACGATGACCAGCTCGGGGCACGCGCGCAGGAACTCGGCGCGACGTCGCTCGCTCTTGATGTAGTCGAGGCTGACGACCGTGTGCGCGTGCGTCGTGAAGATGCTCTCGCTCGGAGGCAGGTTGCGCTCGAGGCGCGCAGCGCTCGCGGCGGTGACCGCGACGGGCCGGAGGTGGAAGCGCCCTTCGAGCTCGGTCACCCACTGGTCGACCAGGTGCGGCGGGCAGAGCACGGCGAAGCGCTGGACATCTCCACGGTCGAGCAGTTCGCGCGCGATGAGCGCGGCCTCGATGGTCTTGCCGATCCCGACATCGTCGGCGATGAGCAGGCGGATCGGGTCGAGCTTGAGCGCCATGAGCAGCGGTACGAGCTGGTAGGCGCGCGGCTCAATGGCGATCTGCCCGAAGCTACGGAAGGGACCGGCGCCCCGCCGCAGCGACAGAACGAGCGCGTCACGGAGGAGCAGCGCCGCGTCGTGGCCGGCCTTCTGCGTCGGCTCGGGCTTCGGGAAGGACGCGTCAGCGACCGGCACCGCTTCAAGCGCGAGGTGAATGAAGGTCTGGTCTTCCTCGGAGCCTGAGACCGGGCGAACGCGCAGCACGTCGGCATCGCTGCCAGAGAGCACGATCCACTCGCGGCCGCGCGCACGTACGAGGCTTCCAGGGCTCCAGCGCGCCTCGCGTGAGGGCGGCGGCGAGGTCAGGTTCGCGGTCACGCCGACCTCCCGAGAAGCTTTGTCAGCGCCGACGTGGGCTCGGCCCACGCTGCCTCGTTTTCACCAAGGACGACCACCTCGAAGCCCTTGTCTTGGAGCTTCGCTGCGAGCTCGCTGCTCTCTGCGAAAAGCGCAGCAACATAGTGGCCGCGCCACACCAGCGCGACGGCCTGTTCATCAATCACGAGAGGCTCCGAATCAGGTGAAGGAAGCTCGCGCCCACGCGCGTAGGCGAGCCACGTCGAAGCGAGGTCGCCTCCCGCCGACGGGCCGATGGGTGGAGGCTGCGTGGAACGGCGCGAGACGGGCGTCGTGAGCCCAGTGAGCGTTCCTCGAGCGAGCCGGAGCAGCAGCCTGCGTGCCTCCTCGTTGCGACGGTCGAGTAGCTCGTGGTCCGGCTGGTTGAAGTAGGACATGACGCACCGGTAGCAGGCGGCGACGCACGCCGTGCCGGGCGCGTCGGCGAGCGTTGCCGCCTCCGGCAGGCCGTTCGTCAGGTCGAAGTGCATGATGGCGAGCGCCTCGCGCGCCACCTCGGCGAGGCGTTCGGGCTCGGCGACCAGGCGCGTGAGCACGCCGGCGCCGCCCTCGGTCGCCTCGTAGAGCAGGAAGCCCGTGCGCGCGTCACGCTGGGGCATCGGCTCGGCGAGGATCTCGCCCTCCTCGAGCTGGAACACGGCCTCGATACCTCGCAAGAGCGCGTGCTGCACAGTCGTCAGCGCGGCCTGCGAGAGCTCGGTATCCGCCGGCTGCAGCAGGAGCGCGTTCTTGCGGTCCTGTACGCTCGGCACGATCCACTGACGCGGCGAGGCGGTCGGATCGGTGTCCTCGTCACCCTCGTCCTCGTTCTTTGCCCAGTAGCCGGAGACCGGGTCCATCATGAAGCCGAGCTTCGTGCGGTTCTTCCTCCGGCGCAGGCCCTTGTTCAGTCGCGTGATCGTCGCGCCCGGTCCATAGGCGAGCCGCGCGATCTCGCCCTTGAGGTCGAGCGCTACCCCCTTGCGCACATCGAGCGCGTGGTCGCGCGTGGCCCACTCGAACGTCGTCTGCAGCTCGAAGCCCTGGCGCTGGCGCTCCTCATCGTTCGCGGTGATGCGCTCGGCGGGCTGCGTCGAGACATTCTCGATGCGGTAGGTGTGGTTGACGATCTCCGCGTCTCCGAGTGACGCGCTGCACGCGTGGCACATCGACGCTTCGTCGGTCCAGTGACCCGCACCGCACGCCTTGCAGATGCGCACGGTTTTCGTCGGCAGGCGCACGTCCGCCGTGGCGCTCGCCTGATGGTTCAGGGAGAGCATTGCGCGCGCGACGCGGTACGCGCGCCCCTCGTGGTAGACGAGGCTCCTCGGGCCGAACTCGGAGAGCGCGAGGAAACGAGGCCGCTGGAGGTACGTCTGGCGCCCGCGCCCGTCGTTCGTCGCCGGGATGTAGGCCATCAGCGGAAGGCGCGGGAAGTTGTAGCCCGGCAGGAAGCCTTCGGTCGCGAGGTAGCGGTACGTGTTGAAGTCGCTCGAGGGGCTGTTCGAGTTCCGCGTGTCCGACTGGAGGAGGTTGAGTTGGTCGATGGCCTGCGCGTGGCGGCTCTGTGCGGCGCGCTTCTCCTGCTGCGGCGCGGAGTAGTCGTCCATCGTGCGGCGTGCAGCGTCCCGCTGCTGCTCGGCGGCGGCGAAGAGATCGCGCCACCGGTCGAAGGACTGCTCGAAGCGCGTGAGCGTGCGCTCTACAACCTCGCCCGCGAAAACGTCGCGGCCCGGATACCAAGGTGCGAGCGCGGGCGTGAGGTCCTCCTCGAGAAGGTTCAGCACGCGTTGGATACGACGGCGGGCTTCCTCGGCCACCTTCGGCAGCGCCATCGGCTCCTTCACGTCCTTCTTCAGCGGGCGCCCTGTCTCCGAGAGCACGAGCAGCTCGGCGATCGACGGGTCGAGCGGCAGCTCCGTGCACGCGAGCCAAACGGCCGAGAGGTGGCTTTCGACGAGGTCGCGGTTCGCGAGGTCGAGAAGCGGCGGGCGAACCTCGCCATGCACCATCGCCTTGGGGTCGCGGAAGAAGTACTGGTCGTGGGGGCTCTGCGAGGAGCTGTAGGTGAGCACCAACGCAGCCTGACCGCTGCGGCCCGCGCGACCACTGCGCTGCGCGTAGTTCGCGGGTGTCGGTGGGACGTTGCGCAGATACACGGCATTGAGCGCGGAGATGTCGACGCCGAGCTCCATCGTGGGCGAGCAGAAGAGCACCGGGAGGAAGCGATTCGCCTCGCCGACATCGCGGAGGCGCTTCTCATCGGAGCTGAGCTCCTGACGCTCCTTCTCGCCGAAGCGGAAGCGCTTCTCGCGGACGGCGCGCTTCTCACCGTCGACCTGTGCCGTGTGCTCGCGCGCCTCGAAGCTGAAGAGCGGGTGGACAGGCTCGCGCAGCGTTACCGCGAGGTTAGCGTAGAAGTCGCGGAAAAAGGCGTTCTCGTTCGGGTGCTTCGGGTCAACGTTGGGCGTGCCGCGCTTGAAGCGCACGCATGCGTCGCTCAAGCGGAAGCCGGTCTTGTCACCGAAGGGCGTCACCTCCTCGGACACGAGCCCGTGCGTGACTGCCGCCTTGAGCAGCACCTCGATTAGCGCGTCGAAGTCCTTGGACTTGAGCGCGCGCACCGCCGAAGGCTCCGACCAGAGCTTGCGCCCATCGGGTTCCTGGGACGTTCGCGTCCCACGCGAGGACTTCAGAAGCTTGCCCAGAGCGCTACGCGACCCGCCTCGAACAATGATGTCCTCGTCGCGCAAGCTGGTGTCCTTGCGCAGCGGCGGCGAGATGAGCAGCCAGCGTGCCTTGCGCGGCTTCTCGTCGTTGCCAAAGCCCCATGGCGCGCGCAGGCGGCTGTGAGACTTCTGTAGCATCTGCTCGACGACGGCCGGATCGAGCACCTGGCTGCGGATCGCCATCCACTTCCGCAGGTGGTCGAACACCTCGGTGTAGACCGCCTTGCGCACCGCGGGCGACGCGAGCCGCAGGACGTCCGGCGCCGTCGCGAACAACTCCTCATCGGAGGCCAGGTCGTCGATGCCGAGGTACTCGACGTCGACGAGCCCGAGCTGCTCGAGGTTTGGGTTCGTGTAGCGCCAGCCTCGGCGCTGATCGAACCACACGCGGTACGAGAGAACCTGCCGGAGCGCGCTCTCGGCCTCCTGCAGGTTGAAGCCCTTGAGCGTCGGCTCGAGGAGCCACTCGCTGCGCAGCTCCGGCGTCGGGCGGTCGAAGCCGAGCGCGCGCTGCTGCGCGACCCCGAGCTCGTCGCTGCGAAGGCCCTTGTCGCCCGCCACATCGAGGGCGCCGAGGAAGGCGGCGCGGATGAGGCTCACGAACAGGAAGTCGTTGAAGTGCCCCGACTGGAGCGCGGCGTCCTGCCGGTTGTCGGTGAAGCCAAGGAGCTTCCTTGTGTGCGTCGGGAGGCCCGAGTCCTTCCCGTGCATCCACCGGAGCGCGCTCGACACGAGCACCGTGGTCGCCGAGCTTCGACCTTCAGCGGAGAGCGATGCGAGGCGCGTGCGGTCCCGCGCCGACGTGCTGTGCGTCGCCCCGCAGCGCAGACAGAACCGGAAGCGGCCCGGGATGAACCATGCCTTGGAGCCCGAGCCCACCTTGCCGTTCGGCGCGACGATGACTTCGCGCGCGCGGGCGCTGCGGTAGTGGCTCTTGATGCGCGGGTTCCCTGCGGCGTCGAAGTCGAGCCACGTCTCCGGGTAGTCCTCCTCGCGGTCGGCGAAGGTGAACTCCGGGTCGCGCGCGTGGAGCGTGAGGAAGCCGAAGACCTCGCGATCGGGCGACTCGTCCTCCTCGCTCTCCGGCTCGTCATCGTCGGTCCTCGCCGGCGCGGCGTCGTCGATGTCGCGGGCCAGGAAGACGCGCTCGCCCGAGTCCGAGACGAAGCGGACCGGGTGGTACTCGTGCCCGCACTCGCGGCAGAAATGGACGGGGTAGAGCCGCTTATCGGGCTCGCCGGGGAGGTACTGCTGGCCCTCGACGGTGACCGAGCGCTTGCCTGGTGGCTCGAAGGTCGCGAAGGCATGGCCGGCGCCGGAGATGAACTGGTGCAGCTTGAAGGCGAAGAAGCTCCGGTGGGACGCCGATTCGTTGCCGGTTCGATCCCGCTCCGGGAGGCTCGAGAAGAGGAGCAGCGTGCGCAGCGCGTCTTGGCATGCCCTCTCGTCGCGGCCCGCCTCCTCGGCGAGCTCGCGCGCGGCCTCGTCGAGCGTGCGTGGGCGAGCGCGGTGCCACGCCGGGTTCGCGTCGGTCGTGGTGATGCCGAGGCGCGTCTCGGTCCAGATGGCGAGCGGGTGGTTGCGAAGCGCTTCGTCGGTGATGTTGGCCGAGAGGCCTGCATCGATCGCGGGCCCGAGCGCGTTCTTCACGGACTCGGCGCGCTTCGACTTGTCGGTGACGCGCTCGAGTTCCTCGATGATGACGTGGCTCGGATCCACCGTCGTCGAGAACAGCTTCGAGGCGACGCTCGCGACGACCTCCTGCTTGTTCCGCGCGGAGCCCTCGCTGGCCATCGTGGCCGAGGTGCCGATGCACTGGAGCTTTTCGGGCGACAGGCGCTCGCGGACGCGGCGCACAAGCAGCGCGACGTCGGCGCCCTGTCGCCCTCGGTATGTATGCAGCTCGTCGAGCACCAGGTACCGTAGGCTGGCGCAGTTGCCGATAACCTTCTGATCCAGATCGTCCTGACGAGTCATCAGGAGCTCGAGCATCATGAAGTTCGTGAGCAGGATGTCGGGCGGGTTCTCGGCGATGCGTCGTCGCTCCTTGCTGTCCTCCTGCCCGGTGTAGCGGGCGAAGGTGATGGGCCGGTCGCCTTGGACGTTCGCGACGAACTTGCCGAGCTCTTCGAGCTGGCTGTTGGCCAGCGCGTTCATCGGGTAGATGATGATGGCGCGCGTGCGCCGCGCAGCGCTCCCCCGCTTTTCGGCGAGCACCGCGCTCACGATCGGGATGAAGAAGCAGAGCGACTTGCCCGAGCCTGTGCCCGTCGTGACGACGTAGCTCTCGCCCTGCGAGGCGAGCACGATCGCCTGCTCCTGGTGCTTGTAGAGGGAGAGCGGCGCCCCGTCGGCGCGGAAGATCTCGGCGGTCCGAGGGTCGAGCGCACCGCCCGCGATGAGCGTCTCGATGTTCGCCCCGCGCTTGTAGCTCGGGTTGATCTGGAGGAGCGGGTCGGGCCAGAAGCGCCCCTCGGAGTAGATCGCCTCGACCTGCGCGCGGATGTCCTCCGCGTGGATGGTCGTGAACGAGGTGGCGAACTTGCGGTACTCGCCGACGATCGAGTCGCGCAGCGAGAAGACGTCCATGCTCTTGCCGCTCATGAACGCCTCCTCTTGGCCTTGGCGGTCATGGTCTTCGAGGCGGGTTTCTCGCCGCTCTTCGCGCACCCGGCGCGGACCCACGCGTCGATCTCCGACCACTTGAACGTCCAGAAGCGGCCGATCTTGTGCGCTGGGAGGCATTGCCCCTCGAGGCACCCGTAGATCGAGTCCTGCGCCACTCCCAAGTGCTTCGCGACCTCGTCGACCGAGGACCAGAGCTCCGTCATCTCAAGCTGCTCCCCATGGGCACACGCCTGCCCATGCGACGGTGTACCCCAGGGAGGGGGCCGTCGGGAAGAGCGGGAGAGAGCCGGCTGGGATCGGTCTGGCGGTGCGTCAGCCCTCGGCGAGGTACCGGAACTATGTAGGCGCACCTCGCCTCGAAGGACGCCGAAAAGTGGGCCAACTTTCAGCGCTGGGGCAAGGGCGAAACAGGGACCTCTGCGTCCTGCTGCGTCTCCACCGCCGCCGCCCTCTGCGCTCGGCCGTTGATCCTCAGGCCCTGCGCGACGCCTTCGCGAGCGAGGTTGCTGACGCGGCGCCTGGGCTGCTCGACCCCGATCGCATCGAGGCGATCGGCGAGGACATCGGCATCGTCCTCCAGCACCGCGTCCACCACGCGGGGTTGCTCGTCTGCGCGATGGTTCTCGCCGCGCTCGGTCGGGGGTCCAACATCGAGGGGCGATTGCTCGACACGCAGACCATCTCCCGGCGGCTCAGCGGCCCCGACAGCGGTGTACTGGTTCCCCGCGAACATGACGGCGGTGGGGTGACGCTAACGTAGAAGGGGTGCTGGGCCAACAGGCCAAGAGGCATGGCTGCCTGAGCCCATCGCCCGGACCAGGATGCTACCTTGCTCGCGCCGGATCACATCGCGTCATCGCTATGCTCGCCGTGCTCGGCCTGAGCCTGTGCGCGGCTGCGCGAGGTGGCCTTCTGCTGCGCGCGGTGGCGTCGCGAACGCGCTCGTCGAAGATCCGTTCGCCGGGACGAAGGAGCTTATCGCCGGTTACTGGATCTGGCAGGTCCGGTCGAAGGAGAGGCTGTCGAGTGGGCGCGTCGTTGCCCCGATCCGAGGCCGGGTGAGGAGGCCGAGCTCGAGATTCGCCCGATCTTCGAGGCGGACGACTTCAGCAAGGAGTTCACCCCGGAGCTCCGCACTCAGGAGGAACAGCTTCGCGCTGAGGTTGAGCGCCAGCAGAAGGCGTAGGTCACGGCCACGGGCCAACCGGGCACCCACACGCAAGGCCATCGACGCCGTGTGGCGCATCGACGCCGCCCCCGCCGCTCGCGCGCCCCCGCCGTTCGGACGTCCTCCCCGCACATCTGGACAATTCCCGGCTCATCTGGACATCCCTCCCGCCCGTCTGGACAGGGGGTGGGGTCATCTGGACATCCCGCCGCTCATCTGGACAGGGGGTAGGGTCATCTGGACATCCCCCTCGCTCATCTGGACATCCCACCCCGTCGCCTCGCCTCCCGGCTCCCCCCACCCGTGTCCAGATCCTGCTCCGTGCTGGACGTCCCCACGACCGAGCTCATCCTTGCCGCTTTGCGTCGTGCTCCCAGGGGCGCGGGTCGCAGGAGGAGGGGTCAGGCAATCATCATGGCAAAGCAAGGAACGGACTTCGATCGCTGGGTCAAGGTCGCCGCCGGGTCGGAGCGGACCGACAACCCGCTGAACATTCCTTACGATATCGCCGTGCGCGAGGCGGTCGCCGCCGCGGCGTTCGTGAAGAAGTACTGGGAGCCCGACGGCGATCGCCCGGGCCTCAAGCGGGTCAAGAGCCGCCTGCCCGCATCGAGCGGCGAGGAGCTGCTCTCCATCGTGCACGCGGTGCAGGAGGCGCAGACGCGGCTGCTCCTCATCGTCGATCCGGCCGTCGCCGATCTCGGCCAGCGCGCCCGGTTCGTCGTCGATGAGCTCGAGTCGGCGCTCGAGTTCCTGCTCGACGACGACGTCGACGAGCCCGCCGACGCGCAGCTCGCGCGCATCAAGGAGTTCCACGCGCAGGACGGCCAGCGCTCGAGCGCCCTCTCCCAGGCGCTCCGCGATTACGCGGGGCTCGCGGAGTCGCTCAAGGACCGCCTGGTCGAGGCGGACGAGGCGTTCGAGGTGCGCCTCATCGCCGAGGCCAGGAAGCTCGCGGAGGATCTGCAACGGCGGGCGCTGGAAGCGGCCCCCGAGGCCGGCGCCTCGGCCGCCGCGACCACGATCCGCAACCAGCTGCTGCACCTCATGGTCGGGCGCGTCGGCGCCATACGGAAGACCGCGGCCCACGTCTTCCGGCGCCACCCCGAGATCGCCCGCGAGGTGACGAGCGCCTACGAGCGGCGCCGGCGTGCGGTGGCGCGGCGCGAGAAGGCCCGCAAGGCCACCGAGTCCGGACAGGCCAACGGCAAGCCAGCGGCGGCGCCCGCGTCCGTGACCCCCGCGCCCTCGACCAACTAGACATCGGCCAACGGTCGGCCGCCGTCATCCCGGCCGGCTCACCGTCCGCGCGGAAACTGCGCTCGGTGGCGCGTCTGCTCCCATCTTCCATTACCGCTCGCAACCTCCAGAGACGACGTCGAGGTCGGGGTGCGCCGGTAGCCGATCGTTGCGCCGGCCGGGCGGCGGCTCCGCCGGGCGGCGGTGGCTCCGGCGAGCTCAGGCGATGCAGCAGAACGTGGACGGCTCGGCCGGCTGGAGCTCGCCGACGGGCTCGCCGCCCTGCGGCGCGCACGCGCCCAGCTCCACCGCCGCGACCGTGGCCGACTTGCTCCCCAGGCCGACCCCAGGTGGCGTCACCCCGCAGAACGGCACACTCGAGTCGACGAGGGTCGACGCGACCAGGTCGGTGCACGCCGCGTCGCGGTACACGGACGCCATGATCGTGCACGAAGCGCCGGTCGGCTCGCCGCAGCTGCATGGAGTGCAGTCGCGGTGGTCGAGCACGTCTTTATAGAAGACATGCTTCTGGGCGTAGCCCTCCGGACAGGCGGCTTCGCCCTCGTGATAGACGCAGGTCAGGAACCCGGGCGGCGCTCCCGGCGCGCACGTCGTCGCGTCGGCGCACGCGGTGTGCGCCCCGGCGACGCAGGCCATCGCGCGCGTCGCCCACAAGAGCGCGTTCTGAGGGACGGGCTGCGGGATTTCGATGCGCGGCGTACACGCGCCGGCCGTGATCGAGGGGGCCGCGATCGTCAGCGACTGCACGCAGGGCTCGCCGTTGCAGTCCTGATCGGCGGGGATTGCGCTCTCGGCGGTGCAGGCGCCGTCCCATGCGTCGGGCGCGGCGAACGGCGTCGCTACGGCGTCAGGCTCGTCGCCGGGGCACGAGGACGACGATGCGGCCCACGCGGTGGGGAGCGAACACGAGACCTCGGGCGGGTCGCACGCGCAGGTCGGGCACGTCTTCGGCACCTGCTGGAGATCGGCGAAGCCCTCGTACCCGATCGTCGGTGCGTCGGCAGGGCATTCGGGGGTGGCCTCCGGCGGGCCGAACCAGAGGAGCGCCGGGCCGGACCAGCCGAGCGGGGCGGGGGAGACGCACTGGCCGGAGCACAGCGCGCTGTGCTCCTCGCCGCCAGCGCCGCCCTGTCCGCCAGCGCCGCCCTGTCCGCCAGCGCCGCCCTGTCCGCCGCCGCCTTGACCGCCCGCGCCACCGCGACCGCCGTCGCCGCCCTCCGTGTCGCAGTAGTCATAACCGTGGGCGATCTCTTCGGGCGAACATGGGCCATCAATAATGATGGGCTCTTGGCTGCAGCCAGCGCTCAACAGCGCTCCAGCAAGGGCAAAGCTCGGTATGCGCATGCGTGATACCCTACCTGAACGATGGTCCTCAGCGCAAGGCGGGGATCTCGATGCGAGCCCCGAAGGTTTGAGCATTGCGTGGATTGACCAAAAATTATCATATTCCCTCACCTTCGGGGACGGGAGATACCCGTGCTGTCAGAAGGCCCTCATAGGTTCAGCTGTAGACCGATCCCGAACGCCACCCCGATCGCGGGAGCGCTCCAGACCGGGCGTGCCGATTCGGCGATGCCTTCACGACGGCGCATTGACGAGTCGACCAAGCGCTGAACCGCCTCGGTAGTTCCGTACCCGGAGAGGCTATCTGAGAACGGCCATATGACGCCGACCCGCGCGCCGAGTCCCGCATGAACATTCAGCAGCGAACCCGCGACATTTTCAAGTTCGGGCACGGCACGGAGAATGCCGAGCTCTCCGACCCCGCACGCAACGAGGACATGCCGGTGAAGGCACAGGGCAGCGTTCGCGGTGAGCGCCGATGTCGCCACACGCACGTCTGCCACGTTGGTCGACAGCGACGAGAGCCCGCGGGCTTCCAGCGCGAGCGACCATGCGGGCCAGCGTCCCGCGACCGCCAACGTCGGACCCACCGCAACGCCGGGCGTCAGCCCCAGCGCCATGGTGGCGCCGGCGCCAACGGTCCAGCGGAAGCGCTCCGCCGCAGCCTGGCCCGCGCTGCTCGGAGGCGGCACCCGCACCCGTGACAGCTCGCGCGCGGGCGGCGCCTTCCCCGGCGGGCGCGCGGGCGGCGCCTCGCTCGGCGGCGGCGCCGGCGGCCCCGTGCACGGGCGCTCGGGGGAGCATGGCGCCTCCGCCGGTGTCGCCGGCTCTCCCTGCGGGGCCGGCGCTACCTGCGGCGGCGAGAACTCGCCCGTGTCGTCGAGCTGCACGGCGATCGACAGGGCCACCGTCGAAACCAGCGCCCTGCAGTCGCCGCGGGTCCTGTAGCTATCGGCCCAGAGCACCACGCCGCGGCGATCGCGGAGATAGGCGGACGCGATGAGCTCGCCCTGCGCCTGTTCAATCGACGTCGCCATCGTGAGCGAAGCCTCCGCGTCGAAGGGGTCGAAGCCCATGCGCCGGGCGATCGCCGCGCGCAGGAACTGCTCGTCGGGGCAGCGCTCGGCGCCTGGGCCGCGCGTGAGCTCGATCCGCACGCGGGCCCCGCGCGGTCCGGAATCGGCCCGGACCGGTGGGGCCGCGAGCTGCGCGACGAGGGCCGGGACCATCGAAGCAAACGCTGCGCGCCACGCCTGCTTTCCCCATCGCGGCGCGCACGACCCGACGCGCGCGTGATGCGGCGGCTCTGCGCTCACGGCCGCTCATGCCCCGCCGCGCCGCCGGTCGTCGTGACCGGCAGCGCCTCCGCCCTCGATCGGAGCCGCTCGCGCAGCAATGTCAGCCGGCCCCGTGGAAACCGCTGCGCGTGCGCATCGACGTGCTCGAGGGCGGCCGCGCGCTCGCCGCGCGACAGCGCCGCCTTGGCCGCGTCGAGCAGCGCGAGCTCCTCGTCGAGGCGATCCTGGCTCGGCTCTGCGAGCGCCGGAGCGCGCCTCGAGGCGGCGGGCTTGCGCTGGCCTGGCTCATCGGCCGCTCGTGCAGCGGGCGTCCGGGGGCCCTGCTCGCCGTCGGAGGGCGTGGCGTCGCCGGAGCGTAGCGCTTCCGCGAGAACTCCCTGGCGTCGCGCCTCCGGCGTCGGGGCCGGATGTGTGCTCCGCGCGACGAGGAGGGGTATCGCGACCGGGCCGAGGTGGCGAGCCCATGTCACCGGCGCCGCAGCGAGCGTCGTGGCCAGGAGCACGCCGCCGGCGACGCCTGCCGCACCCCACCCGAGCGCCGGTCGAAGGGCCCGGGCGACCGGGCGCGCGAGGCGTGCTCGCCACCGTGTCCCATCGACCCGCGCTCCGGCGCTCGGCGCGGCCGGGTCGCTCGCGGGCAGGATCGTCTCGCGGAGCGAACGCAACGAGGTCGCGGAGAACAGCGGGAGCACGAGGACGCTGGACCGGAGCGCCCTTCTCTCTTCGGGGCGCAGCCGCTTCTCGGCGGCGCGGTAGTCCCGGCGCGCGAGGCGCAGCCGGCTCGCGGCGGTGTGCTCGTTGAGCGAAAGAGCGCGCGCGATCTCGCGCATCGGGACATCGTACGCGTCGGCCAGGACGAGGACGGCGCGGCGCTCGGGCGCGAGCTCCGACAGGAGGCGGATCGCGAGCGCGAGCCGCTCCTGCACGGCGATGTGATGCTCGCTGCTCGCCGCGATGTCTGCCTCCTGGAAGCACGCGGCGTCCGCGAGCCCTACCGGCACCTCGCGGCGCCGGTAGGCGCGCTCCAGGTGATGGCGGACCTGCCGCCAGGCGATCCCGAAGAGCCACGACGCCTCCGCCCTCCAGTGCTCGCCGAGGCGCTCCGGTCGAGCGGGATCGGGCATGCCCGTGGGTGTGCTGCGCGGGCGAGGTGGTGTGTCGCTCGACGCGCTGTCCGCGGCGACGGCGGCCCGCGCAGCCGGCGCCGCGGATCCCAGGGTGTCTGGCGGGTCCAGCAGGGCCGCGTCGCGCGCGCTGCTGGACCGCATCGGGTCGTACCGGGGGAAGCTGCGGTAGGCGCCCAGCAGGACGTCCTGGCACAGGTCGTCGAGGTCGTCCTCGGCGACGCCGAGGAACCGGAGCATGCCAGGGAGGACATGAACGGCGGTTGTGTGCATGGATGTCCAGGCGCCGTGCTGGACCGGGTCGGCCGGAGGACGAGAATGGCTCATGCTCAGAATTACGGGGCGTTTCTCGCAGCCGTCACAGAATCGGTCCGGGCCGAGGCCCCCTCCGACCCGATGCGGCCCCCCTTCGGCCCGGTGCGATCCCAGCTCGGACGAGGGGCGACCCCCTTCGACCGGGTGGAACGCCCGATGGGAGGGGAGCAGGTCCTCCAGCAGCCGGAGGCCTCCAGCTGCCGTTCGCCGCGTGGCGAACCTGCCCGACCCTCCGATCTTCCGGGAGTTCGATGTCGACGCCCTGCGCCCAGAGTGTCGTGATGTCACGATAGCGCGTGCGTGTGGTGGTTCCCCGTGAACGTGACGGCGGTGGGGTGACGATGACGTTGACGGGTGCTGGGCCAACGGGCCGACATGCATGGATACCGGACCCAGCTCGATCACCGACGCCGGGCAGCATCCTCAACGGACCACGACGCCCGTAGCAGCTGGATAGCCGACCGCGGACGGCTCGTCGGAGCGCACCGCGCGAGGATGATCTTCCAGCCGTTCCGTGCACTCGCCGCCTCCGCGACGATGTCTGCGACCTCGCTCGGGTCCACCCGCTCTTCGGAGAGCCGCGCCGTCGCACCATACTCCGCGGCGAGCGCACGGCGCTCGGCTGGGCCCTTGGCGCGCGCGAGGATGCACGCGTAGGCCTCGCACGAGTACGCGAACGTCTCGCGCTTGCGGTACTCGATGTCGAGGAGCCACTCCTTCGTCCGCGTCTCGCGAAGACCGACTGTCGCGCGCTTGCAGTTGTGGAAGATGTGCGCCGCCTCGTGAACGATGAAGTCGGCGAACGGATCGTCGTCCGCGAAGTACTCGACCGAGACATAGCAGGTCGTCCCCTCGCTCAAGCCAACGAGGCGCGGCGCGTCCTCGCCGAGCAGATCCGCGCCGAGGCTCGCGAGGTACAGGTTGGCGAGCGTCCACGCCGAGCTGTCGTATGCATGCTTCAGCAAGAGCGGCTCGATGTTCGCGCTCGTGACGAACACGACCGACTTCTCGAGCGTCGCGAGCACCGCGTCCTGCTCGACCCGCGGGAACAGCCCCCGCACCATCGGCTCGACCTTGCCGCGCGTGATGGCGACGGCGTCGGCGTGCGGCAGGGATTCGTGCGCGAGTCCTTCGGCCCGCCGCCGCACCTCGTGAACGAGAGCGCCTCGGAGCTCCTCGTGAGCGCGGTTCGCACGCTCCATGAACTCGCCGGGCCACGCCGCGTGGTGTGGGTCGGTCTCGCCGGTGCGGAGGTACCGCTCGACCTCGTCGGCGGCGCTGGGCACGTTGCTCACCGGCGCATCCTACGGCGACAGCGCTTCCGGTTCGGCAACAATCGACGCGGAAGTTGCGCGCCGAGTAGCCGTTTCTGTGGCGGCGGGGTGGACCTTCCTGCTCGTGAGCGTCGCAGATCCTACGAGGGAACCCGGGTGGCCCCATGACCCTGCAACGTGCCTCGAGCCTGGCTGCTCAACTCGTCCTGATCGTGAGCTCGTTGCCGCGTCCCGCCTCGAACGGGATCGGCTGGGAGAGGTAGCCGTTCTGCGGGTTGCGCACGTAGTCGATATAGCCTGAAGCCTGCTCGAACGCGTTCTCGCCGATGATGATCGCGCCGGGCTTCAGATGCGGCTCAAGCAGCTTGAGAACGTCCAGATAAAGGGTGAAGGCGCCGTCGAGCAACACCATGTCGACATCACCGCCGACACCAGACTTGAGGGTCTCTCGAGCATCACCGACCCGGAGCTCGACGATACCGGACAGCCCGGCGGCGGCGACGTTCGCCCGCGCCTGCTCGACTTTGCTGGGCACAAGGTCGGTCCCGATCAAGCGGCCGCCGCCCATATCGCGCAGCGCGGTCGCCAGATAGATCGTGGAGATCCCCATCGAGGAGCCGAACTCCACGATGCACCTGGCCTTGCATGCGCGGGCACACATGTAGAGGAAACGTCCAAAATCCGGAGAGACATTGAGGAAATTCTCCGCGAACCCGCGATACGTGCCTTTGAGATCGTTGGCTTCGTCCTTGAGGAGCTGGGTGATCATCTCTTCCCTGGTGGCCGCCTCGCTCGCTGCGTCAGCGGCCAGCGGCGCGTCGGCCGCCTCCGCTTCCTGATGAAGACGCTCGAGCACCTCTGCGACCTGGCCGTTGCTGATTGAATCCATATCGACGATTCCTTTCCGTCTGAATGAACGGTCATGCGCGCGACGCTTGGTCGTTGACTGGGTGACTGGGGGCCTCTCGGAAGAGGAGTGCTGCGCTGCATCGATGGGCAGGAGCGTCGACGCCCATTGACCATCGAGTTGTCCAAGAATGGTCTCCGTCGAGCCCTTCTTTGCCCGGTGCCCAACAAGCTCGCGTCCGGATCTGACGGATCGAGAGACCGAGCGACCGCAGCCGCTTGTTCAATCGCTGGATGAAGGATGCCTTCCCAGGAGATCCCTTGCGACCTTCATGACCATGCGTGATGGGTACCCTTTGACAACCGAGTCGTCCAGGACGATATTGGGCTCGATTTGAGACCTGTTGAGCATCGATGCGGGGCTGCGGCCAGCCCTGGGATCGAGGAGCAAACCGATGGAACTCCGTCACCTGCGCTACTTCATCGCCATCGCCGAGGAGGAGAACTTCAGGCGCGCGGCAGCGAAGCTGCACGTATCGCAGTCGCCGTTGAGCCGTCAGATGCAGCAGCTCGAGGAGGAGATCGGCGCGGAGCTCTTCGAGCCATCGGGGCGCGGCGTGAAGCTCACGCCCGCCGGGCGGCTGCTCCTGGACAGAGCGAAGACGATCCTCTCAGGCGTGGACGCTGCGGCGAGAGAGGCGCGGGAGACGGCCGAAGGCCAGATCGGAACCGTCACGATCGGCTTCGAGAGCGGCTCTGCGTATGTCGGCCCGTTGTCGACGATCCTCGCGCGGTTTCGGAGGCAGGCGCCTCGAGTGAATGTGGAGCTCGTGCCCATGACCAGCGCCCAACAGTGGGACGCCTTGCGCGCGGGTCAGATCTCGCTCGGCTATGGGAACTACGTCCCGGATGACTCCTCGCTCCAGAGCGTCGTGCTTGCCCGGCATCGCTTGGGGATCATCGTGCCGAAGCAGCACCCTCTGGCGACCGAATCCATGATCAAAGTCAAGGACCTGGCGAACGAGCCCATGCTCATGGATCCGCGGAAGAGCAACCCTCGTTTGTATGACGACATCATCGCCGCCGTTCGCGCGCGCGGCGTGACCCTGAACGTGACTTCGGAGATCCTCGACGGAGAAGCCCTGTTGACGCTCGTGGCGAGCGGCTTCGGATTGACCTTCGGCGCGGAACCCGCGGCGCGCTTCCTCGCGGTCGGCACCGCGATCTGGAAGCCGGTCAGCGATCTCGGCTTGGAGATGCGCAACATTGCGATGTGGCGGCCCGACGCGCAGTCTGTCCTGCTCCGACCGCTCGTTGACTTGGTGCGTGAATTCGGCGCCGTTCCTCGCGATCGCGAGATGGGAATGCGCCGACGTGCGAGCGAGCGCCAGCGGCGACCGCGACGCGGGTAGGTGCGGCATGGACGATGGCCCGACCACCTGAGGGTCGTGGCGGCCGCCATCGTCCACGGCGCGCCGGACGATGGATCTGCGTAACATATTGTTTTTGCATGGTATTTCCGGAGTGGCGCCGCTGGCCCAGAAAAAATGCTCGGCCATGTCGATCTCGCCCAGCGTCGCTCGTCGCCTGTACGAGCAACCCCGCCGGCGCCCGAGGCGCCGCAGCGAAAGGACACGACGATGAAGGTCATGGTGATCGTGAAGGCGACGAAGAACAGCGAAGCAGGCCTCATGCCGAGCGAGAAGCTCCTGACCGAGATGGGCAAGTACAACGAGGAGCTCGTCAACGCCGGCCTCATGCTCGCGGGTGACGGCCTCCACCCGAGCGCGAAGGGCAAGCGCATCAGGTTCTCCGGGAGCCAGCGCGCCGTCGTCGACGGTCCGTTCTCCGAGACGAAGGAGCTCATCGCCGGCTTCTGGATCTGGCAGGTCCGGTCGATGGAGGAGGCCGTCGAGTGGGCGCGTCGTTGCCCCGATCCGATGCCGGGTGAGGAGGCCGAGCTCGAGATTCGCCCGATCTTCGAGGCGGACGACTTCGGCAAGGAGTTCACCCCGGAGCTCCGTGCTCGGGAGGAACGCCTTCGCGCAGAGATCGAGCGGCAGCAGAAGGCGTAGGTCACGGCCGAGCGCGAGCCGAGCACCCACGCGAGAGGCTGTCGACGCCGTGTGGCGCATTGACGCCGCCCCCGCCGTTCGCGCCCGCCACCGCTCGCGCCCTCGCCTATCTGGACACCTCCCGGCTTATCTGGACATCCCGCCCGGTCATCTGGACAGGGGGTGGGGTCAACCGGACATCCCACCCCGCCGCCTCGTCTCCCGGCGCCCCCCACCCGTGTCCAGATCCTGCTCCATGCTGGACACCCCCACAACCGAGCTCATCTTTGCCGCTTTTCGCGACGTCGCCGGCTCTCCCTGCGGGGCCGGCGTTGCCTGTACGGCGGCGGGAACTCGCCATGATAGTGCTGCACGTGGCCCGGTAGCCAACGAGCGAGCAGGGCCGATCCTACCTCTTCCAGGAGCTCAAGCTCCCTCCAGGAGTTCAAGATGACCGTGAAAGCCTTTGGTGCCCATGCCGCCGACAAGCCGCTGGAGGCGCTCGACATCTTTCGTCGCGCCCCAGGCGACCACGATGTGCAGATCGACATCGCCTACTGCGGCGTCTGCCACTCGGACTTGCACACCGTCCGAGGTGAATGGGCGGGCACGCTCTATCCGTGCGTTCCTGGGCACGAGATCGTGGGGCGGGTGTCCGCTGTGGGGGGCCAGGTATCTCGCTTCAAGAAGGGCGAGCTGGTCGGCGTCGGGTGCATCGTCGACAGCTGCGGGCGTTGCGCGTCCTGCGCCGATCACCTCGAGCAGTACTGCGAGAGGGGCATGACGCTCACCTACAACTCTCCGACCCCGGACGCCCCCGGGCACACGCTGGGCGGCTACTCCCAGCGGATCGTCGTCAACGACAAGCACGTGGTGAAGATCACCCATCGCGAGGATCAGCTGGCGGCCGTGGCCCCGCTGCTCTGCGCCGGCATCACCACCTATTCGCCGCTTCGGCACTGGAACGCCGGGCCCGGCAAGAAGATCGGCGTGGTGGGCATCGGCGGGCTCGGCCACATGGGCGTCAAGCTCGCCCATGCGATGGGCGCGCACACCGTCGCGTTCACGACGTCAGAGTCGAAGCGGCAAGACGCCAAGGCCCTCGGCGCGGACGAGGTCGTGGTGTCGCGCAACGCGAACGAGATGGACCGCCACGCCGAGAGCTTCGACGTGATCTTGAACACGGTCGCGGTGAGCCATGACCTTGACGCCTTCACGAGGCTGCTCAAGCGGGACGGCGCCCTGGTGCTCGTGGGCGTGCCGAAGGACGCCCACCCGTCGCCCAACGTCTTCAACCTCGTGCTCAAGCGCAGGACGATCGCGGGGTCGACGATCGGCGGCATCGCCGAGACGCAGGAGATGCTCGATTTCTGCGCGGAGAAGGGGATCGTCGCCGACATCGAGGTGATTCCGATCCAGCGGATCGAACAGGCGTACGAGCGGATGCTCAAAGGTGACGTCAAGTATCGCTTCGTCATCGACACCGCCAGCTTGGCCGCCGGGCCACGGGGGTAAGACCGTATGTCCAACGGCGCGGACAACTTCGCCGCCCGCCCAGACGCACGAGCCAGGCGATACAGATCCTCACAACTGAGGGGCTGCGCTAGCCCCTTCGCCTCCTCCGTGGCTCGCGGCGCTGCCCAGCACGCCCGCTCCGCGCCACCGTCGCTTCCCCGCCTGCCACGACCTCCCGCACGCTGTCGCGCAACCAACGGTGAGCGGGGTCCGCGTCCAGCCTCGGGTGCCACAGCAACGAGACGGTGATCTCCGGCGCAGGGAAGGGCAGCGCGAAGCTGAACAGGCCGTCACGCAGGCTCTTGGTGTGGTGCTCCGGAACGGTGGCGATCAGGTCGGTCGCGCGCGCCAGGGCGATCGCAGTAGCGAACCCGCCGACGATGGTCACCACCTCGCGCGCCAGACCGAGCGCGGCCAGGTTCTCGTCGATGCGCCCCTTGGCCAGGCCGCGGCGTGAGAACACGACGTGGCGTCCGGCGGCGTAGCTCGCGGGCGTGATCTTCGCGCGGCTGAGGGGGTGGCCGCTCTGCACGACGCCGATGAAGCGGTCGCGGAACAGCGCCTGGGTGCGCAGCTCGGGGCTGGTGTCTTCGTCGACGACGCCCGTCTCGAGGTCGACAGCACCAGAGCGCAGCGGCGCGCTGTCCTTGTCGGGCTTGGCCACGAAGCGCAGCCGGACGCCTGGCGCCTGGGCGCCGGCGCGCTCGATCAGGGCTGGACCGAAGCTCTCGACGAAGCCCTCGCTGGTGCGCAGCGTGAAGGTGCGCACCAGGCGCTTCAGGTCGAGCTTCTCGGCCGGGCGCAGGACGGCCTCGGCGCCCTGCACCAGGTGACTCACGCGCTCGCGCAGCTCGAGCGCGCGTGGGGTCGGCACCAGGCCGCGTCCAGCGCGCACCAACAGGGGGTCGCCCAGGGTCTCCCGCAGGCGCGCGAGCGCCCGACTCATCGCCGACGGGCTCAGGCGCAGGCGTCGGGCCGCGCCCGTGACGCTGCCTTCCGTGAGCAGCACGTCGAGCGTCACGAGCAAGTTCAGGTCAGGCAGCGACATCCCACCAGGCTAGCAGAGGTCGGGGCGAACCATGGCGTTTGACGCACATAGTGTTTGCGATCGTTGCGCGTTCCGCAATCCGCGCCGGCGCTCTAGTTTCGACCTCGAAGCGCGGATCACGTCGATTCGAGCCGAGCTGGAGGCCGCCCATGACCGAGAACTCCCTTGAACTGTTCGTCCATCGCACCCGCGCCAGCTGGGGACCGCTCAGCAGCGAGCTTGTCGCCAGCTGTCGCCATCACCTGGAACAGCTGGCGAACGCGCACGCCTCCGAGCCCTGGCTCGCGGCGCTGCACGGGGAGGCGCCCGCGTCCAGGGAGCTCTACCGGGATGCGAAGGACGGCTTCGTGCTGCAGGCCCACACCGAGCAGGCCGGGCTCTACCGCCCGCCGCATGACCACGGTCGCGGCTGGGTGATCTACGCCCTGCAGCGCGGAGAGATCGCGATGTCGACCTACGCTCGCGTCGAGACCGGAGTCGGCGTCCAGCTGGTCAAGCGTGACGAGACCCTGTTGCGCGCCGGGCAGGCGCAGCTGTTCTTGCCTGGAGACATTCACGATACGTGCTGCGTTGCCGGCCCGGCGCTGCTGTTCCGTTTCACCGAGCGCGATCTCAGACAGGAAGATCAGGTCGCGCGGCGGGTGACCCGCTATGTCGAGCGCAACGGCGTCTGGACGGTGGGAACATGATGGCGCTGCGCACCTCGATCGCGGACGCGCCCCTGCCGAGCGAGGTGCCCGATCAGGCGGCTTCCGGTGTGCAGGGCCCGGCGCGCGTGGAGGCGATTGCGTGCGTGCTCGCGGCCATGGTGCTGGTGGTGCTCTCCGCGGGCATCGCCAACGTGGCGCTGCCTGCGCTGGCGTACGCGTTCCAGGTGACGCCCGCCGCGTCGGTGCGCGTCGTCAGCGCCTACCAGCTCGGGCTGGTGATGGCCCTGTTGCCGTGCGCCGCGCTGGGCGAGAGCCTGGGCTATCGCGCCGTGTTCACGGCAGGCGTCGGGCTGTTCACGGGCGCGTCGGTGCTGTGTGCGCTGGCGCCATCGCTCCACTGGCTGGTCGCTGCGCGCTTTTTGCAGGGGCTCGGGGGCGCCGCCGTGATGGCGCTCGGCGTGGCGCTGCTGCGCTTCGTGGTTCCGCAGGCGCAGCTGGCAGCCGCCATCGGCTGGAACGCGCTCGCTGTGGCGCTGTCCTCGGCCGCAGCGCCCACGGTCGGCGCCGTGCTGCTCTCGAGCGCAAGCTGGCCCTGGCTGTTCGCCGTCAATCTGCCGCTCGGCGTGGCGGTGCTGCTCGCCACGCGCGGCCTCCCCGATGTCCCCGGCACGGCGCGAGCGCTGGACGCGACCAGCATGGCGCTGAACGCGGGTGCCTTCGGCGCGCTGATCGCAGGCGCGGAGCAGCTGCCGGCGGAGCCAGCGCTCGGGGCCGGCTTGCTTGCAGCGTCCGTCCTGAGCGCGACCCTGTTGCTCCGCCGCGAGCTGCGGAAGGAGGCGCCCCTGGTGCCGCTCGACCTGCTGCGCAGCCGCTCATTTCGCATCTCCGTGATCGCCTCGGTCGCCTGCTTCGCGGGACAGGCCTCAGCCCTGGTCGCGCTGCCCTTCTATTTGCGGCACAGCTTTGGCCAAGAGGCTCTGAGCACCGGGCTGCTGATCACGCCGTGGCCGCTGAGCGTGGCCATCGTGGCGCCCATCGCGGGCCGCCTCGCCAACCGCATCTCGACGGCCTGGCTGTGCGCGACGGGCGCGGTGTGTCTCGCGCTGGGGCTCACCGCGCTCGCGTCGTTACCGGCACACGGCAGCGCGCTGGCGCTGGTGCCGTTCGTGGCGCTGTGCGGCGCAGGCTTTGGCCTGTTCCAGGTGCCGAACAACCGCAACATGTTCCTCGCGGCGCCGCGCGCGCGGAGCGCCGCCGCGGGCGGCATGCAGGGCACCGCGCGGCTGGCCGGCCAGACGGCGGGCGCCGTCGTCATGACCTTGCTCTTCACGATCATGCCAATCGATGCCGCGCCGCGCATCGGCCTCGGTATCGGCGCCGTGCTGACGCTGAGCGCCGGGATCGTCAGCACGCTGCGCGCCGGCTCGCACCGCAGCCATGACGGTGGGCGGATGGGCAGCTGAAAGCCGCTG
This sequence comes from Sorangium sp. So ce726, assembly GCF_051521405.1. Classification (NCBI taxonomy): domain Bacteria; kingdom Pseudomonadati; phylum Myxococcota; order Polyangiales; family Polyangiaceae; genus Sorangium; species Sorangium sp. So ce726. The sequence goes on from NZ_CP150349.1 coordinate 1,652,319, forward strand.
TGTACGAGCTCTTCGAACCACCGGAGGCGCTGGCGATTCGCAAGGTACCGAGGCCGGCGCCGCTGGATGACGAGGTCCTGATGGGCGCTGACGGCGCCGGTCGCGTTTCCGTGCTCTTACGGTTCCATCTTCAACAAGTCGGTATCGCCGGGGTGTGCACCCGCCGCCGTCAACATCGCATGCACCTGTCCGCGATGGTGCGTCTGATGGTTGAACATGTGCATCACCAAAAAGGCGTGGGTGCGCGGCACCTTGGTCTTGCGTCCGCCCGGAGACCTGACCGGCGATCGCGTGAGCCATGCCGGATCGAGCGCCTCTGCCCAGGCCACGATGTCCGCGTCGAGCCCGATGCGCGCCGCGCGGAGCTCTTCCCATTCCTTGTAGCGGTCGCTGGACCTGTTCATCGGCGTCGCCGGGTGGGGGCGCTGGGCGAACCGACCCATCCAGACCTCGTCTGCCCACAGAATGTGATTGAGCGTGCCGTGAATCGAGCCGAAGAAAGCGCCGCGGTCCCGCTTGCGGTCGGCCTCGGATAGGGCGTCTGCCGTGCCGTACAGGTTGCTGTTCTGCCACCGGTTGTAGGCGGCCATGGTCACCACGTACTTCGTATCGATCACGCTCGAAGCCTCCGCGGGTGAAGCCTAGCCTTTCGTTCTCGCAAACGCTTCCGAAGATCAGAGGAAGGAACGACCCTGCCCCAGAGAGGCGCTCTGCGGCCCCCTTCGACCCGACGCGATGTCAGCTCGGACGAGCGTATCAAGCTGGCGTGGCCTGGCGGCTCGCGCGAGCTCGTTCGCCTCCTGGACGTCTCCGCGACTCGTCCAGCCCATCGGACGCACAATCGGTGTCGCCCTCGAGTTTCGCCGCTTCGCTGCCATGGCCGTTTTGAAACATAGTTTGTCTTGATTGCGCAATGCGGTCAACAGCGCCGATCGCTATGTTCTTCTCGTGCCCCCGCCTTCCACCGCGCCATCGGGCGTCGTCGAGTCCTTGGTCCATCGCCTCGTCTCGCGCCGCGTCACGGTTCGCGAGGTCGAGCCCGTGGGTGATGCGTTCCGCCTCGTCACTCTCGTCGGAGAAGATCTCGAAAACCGCCGCTGGATACCCGGCGACATGATCCAGATCGGCTTCGCCGGCCTGGCCGGGCGAGCGTACACGCCGCTCTCCTTCGATCTGCGGACCGGCTCCACCACGTTCCTCGGCTACGTCCACGGACACGGCATCGCGTCGAGCTGGCTCGCTTCGGCGACGATCGGAGAGCAGCTCTTCCTCGTCGGCCCGCGCTCGGCGCTGGGCCTCGACGCCGTGAATCGGCCGATGCTCTTCTTCGGCGACGAAACCTCGTTCGGCACCGCGGCCGCGATTCGAGCGACGCCGGAGGGAACGCGAGACGTCGCGCTCTGGTTCGAGGTGGAATCCGCCGAAGCCTCGCGCATCGCGCTCGAGCGGATCTGCGTCACGAACGGCGTGACGCTCACCACGCGTGAGCCGCAGGATCGTCACCTCGATCGCATCGAGAGCGACATCACGAGAGCGCTCCGCGCTGCGCCGCAGGCGCGATGCGTCTTCACGGGGAAGGCTCCGTCGATCCAGCGCCTCTACAGGGCGGTACGGCGAGCAGGCATCTCCGCAAAACAGGTCATCAACGTCGCCTACTGGGCCCCAGGTCGGAAGGGATTCTCCGGTGTTCAACGCTAGCGGTAATGCCTGTGAGGAGGGTAAGCGAATGCTCCGAGAATGTGTGTTCTGGACCCGAGGCCGATCATGAAATCCGACGCCTTGGCCGTCCTGCCCGACGGGCGGGTGCGCGCCGTGTTGCGGCGCCTCCACAACGAGGCCGACCGGCAGGTGCCGGGCGTCCTCCTCCACTTCCTGCCGCAGCTGCCGCGGATGCTCCTCGGCCGCCCCGTCGACGCCCCGGGCACGGAGCTCGACTTCGCCGACAAATACCTCGCGATCGCGCCCGATCAGGGCGCCTTCTGCTACCTGACGGCGCGGGCGCTCCGCGCCAGGACCATCGTCGAGTTCGGCACGTCCTTTGGCGTCTCGACGCTGTGGCTGGCGGCGGCGGTGCGCGACAACGGCGGCGGTCGCGTCATCGGCACCGAGCTCGTGCCGGAGAAGGCGCTTCGCGCGCAGGCGCACCTGGAGGAGGCGGGGCTCGCGTCCTTCGCCGAGATCCGCGTGGGTGACGCGACCGAGACGCTGCGGGCGGACCTCGGCGAGGTGGACTTCATGCTCAACGATGGGTTTCCGCTGCGGGCCCTCGACGTGCTGAAGCTCGTCGCCCCGGCCCTTCGACTGGGCGCCGTGGTGGTGACCGACAACGTCGGCGTCTTCAAGGCCGACTACCGCGACTACGTCGCTTACGTGCGCGATCCGCGCCACGGTTTCGCGTCGATGACGGTGCCCTTCCGCTCGGGCACCGAGTACTCGGTTCGGCAGCCGGCGCACCCGGGCTGACCGGCGACCAAGGGCAGCCCCGACCAGCAGCGGGGGCCCGGGTCGCATCGCGACGGCAAGGCGCTCGTCGACGATCCCGAGGGCGACGGTCAGCCGCCCGGGTCGCGGCCGGCGCGCACGTAGGCCACGACGGCGCCGCGCCTCGACCACCGCACGAAGCCGAGCCGCTCGAGCAACCGCACCGCCGCCGTGTTGGCTTCCTCGGCGCTCGCGCGCAGGCTGGGCACGCCGCGGGCGCTCGCTTCGCGCACGACGGCGGACGCCATCTCGCCGCCGTAGCGCTGGCGGGTGAGCGCCGGGTCGACGGCGACGACGAGCTCCTCGACCTCGCCGTGGATCTTCGCGAGACCGGCGACGCCGACGAGCGCGCGCTGGCCGTTGCGCGCGACGAACATCCCGAGCTCGCCTCGCGCGAAGCGCTCGTCGCTCGCGCGGACGGCCCCGCCCATCCACGCGGCGTCGAGCGCCTCGCCCTCGGGTCCACGGCAGCGCACGTCCTCCTTCGCGAAGAGCGCGACGAGCGCGGGGACGTCGGCCGCCGACCATGGCTCGAGCGTCAGCCGATCGGTGGCGAGCACCCGCGGCGCCTCGCCCGGCGCGCGGCGCAGCGCATGGAGCCAGTCGGCGAGCAGCGCGCCGGCCTGCGCGCGCGCGTGGACGGGGTCCGCGGCCTCGGTGACGAGCGCGCCCGCTTCGGCGAACGCCGCGCCGAGCATGCGCGCCAGGGCCTCGACGGGGCGCGGGCGGAGCAGCCCGCGCTCCATCCAGCCCGCGAGCAGCGTGGTCACGAGCGGCGCGTTCGCCGCGCGATCGACGTCATCGAACGACCGGAGCACCCGCGGGCCGTCGCGGAAGACGATCGCCTGCACGTCGGCGTCCGTGCACGCATCGAGGTAGGCGTCGCAGGCCGCCGCGACGCTGTCCCAGCCTCCTCGCGACCGCGCGGCGGCGAGGACGCGCCCGCCGATGTCGTGAAAGAGCTCCGCGACGACGGCGGCGAAGAGCTCGTCCTTGCTGGAGAAGTGGTGGTAGAGCGCGCCGTGCGTCACGCGCGCCGTGCGACAGATGGCGCCGACGCTCGCCTGATCGTGGCCGTGCTCCGCGAACGCGCGCCGCGCCACCTTCAGGAGCCGCGCGCGCGTCGCGTCCTTCTGCTCGGCGCGCGTGCGCACGCGCGCGGTCACCGCGCTCCCGCCCTGGCGCTGAGCGCGCGATATTCCTCGGGCGAGTGCGCCGAGAAGACCGACACGATCTCCTGCGTGCGCCGCAGCTCGCGCAGGCGCTCGAGGTTCTCACGCCGCGCGGCCGGCAGCGCGGAGGTCACCCGCGCCGCGAGCCGCGTCGCCCACGGGGCGGTCCGCCCGGGGTCGAGCTCCACCGGATCGAGATAGGCGTCGCCGGCGTGGAGCAGCCACCGTCCGCGCGCCTCCACGGCGACGCCCGTGTGACCGCGCGTGTGCCCGACGAGCGGCACGAGGAGCACCTCGGGCGGCAGGCCGCGCAGATCGCGCGCGGCGCGGAATCCGAGCCAGGCCTCGCCGTCCTCGTACGTCTCCCACCGCGCGACGTGCCGCCACAGGGCCGCGTCGTAGCGCGGGTCCACCGGGGCGCGCTCAACGCTCGCGCGCTCCGGCGCGTACAGGTGCACCGTGGCGCGCGGGAAGTCGCGCAGCCCGCCCGCGTGATCGACGTCCAGGTGGGTCAAGACGACATGGCGCACGTCGTCAGGCGAGAACCCGAGCGCGCCGAGCTGCGTGAGGGCCGACTCCTCGAGCGTGAAGCGCGGCCGGAGCGTCCACCGGTTCATGAGCGACATGCGCCGCCGAGGATCCTCGCTCACGTGATGCCCGATCCCGGTGTCGATCAGCACGAGGCCGTGGGCCGCGGTCTCGAGCAACAAGCAATGGCAGACCGCTTCGCCGCCGAGCAGCGGGCAGAAGGAGCCGCAGTTGAGGTGATGCACCTTCATGGCCGCGCCGCGAAGACGAGCTGCGCGGTCCCGCGCGCGAGGGAGATCGGCTCGGAGGAGGCGAGGCCGGCGGCCTCCAGCTCCTCGCGATAGCCGCGCTCGATGACCGCACGCACGGTCGGCGGCTCGAGCCCGAGGAGGAAGCGGCGCCACATGCGCGCGTAGCCCCCTTCGGCGGGCACGGCGTGATCGACCACGGCCAGGCGCCCGCGCGGCGCGAGCGCGCTCGCCGCGCGCACGAACAGCGCGTGGCGCGTCGCCGGGTCGAGCTCGTGCAGCACGAACGCCATGAGGACGACGTCGTAGCGAGCGCCGGCGTCGAGCTCGAGCGCGCGCAGATCTCGCGCGGCGAATGACGCGCCTGGGGCCTTTCGCCGCGCGCGCGCCAGCATGCGGTCGGAGCCGTCGATCGCGGTCACCGCGGCGCCTCGGGCGAGGAGCCGCGTCGTGAAGCTGCCGGTCCCGCAGCCGAGCTCCAGGACGCTCTCGCCTCCGGCGAGGGCGAGGCGCGCGACCACGTCGTCGCGCAGCGAACGCTCCCCGCCGACCGGCAGGTAGATCGAGCGCACGAGCGCGTCGTACAGGACCGGCGCGAAGGGCATCTCGAAGGTGCTCAGCGTGCTCTGCTCGTTTGGCATGATGAGCACATGTTGTTCACATTATGTCGTCATGTCAAGCCGTGGGCCGCGGGCGGGCGACGCAGGCGCCCGGGCGCGGGCGCGGGCGCCTGCGTCGCGGTGCCTGCCTCGACGCTGTAGACCGCACGCATCGCTCTCCGCCGCGCTTCCGGGGCCTTCGACCGTGACGGGTACGAGCTGTCAGCGTCGGGGACGCTTGAATCGCTCACGCGAGCGCTCGACGTCTCCTCGGATGACGCAGCCCTCGACGTGATCATTCACCAGCCCCATCGCCTGCATGAACGCGTACACCGTCGTGGGGCCGACGAACTTCCAGCCGAGCTTCTTCAGGTCCTTCGAGAGGGCGACCGACTCCGGTGATGTCGATACGGTCTGCGGTTGCGCGAGCCGCTCCGCGGCGGGCTCGTAGCGCCAGACGAACGCCGCCAGCGAGCCCTCGCGCTCGACGAGCTCTCTGGCGCATCGAGCGTTGTGGATGACCGCCTCGATCTTGCCGCGGTGGCGGATGATCCGCTCATCTCCGAGCAGCCGTTCGACGTCTCGCCCGGTGAAGCGAGCGACCTTGTCGAAGTCGAAGCCGTGGAACACCGCGCGGAAGCTCTCACGCTTGGCGAGGACGGTGCGCCAGCTCAACCCGGACTGGAAGCCCTCGAGGCTCAGCTTCTCGAACAGCCGGCGGTCGTCGCTGACAGGAAACCCCCACTCGCGATCGTGATAGTCGATGAACTCCGGCGCCGTACCGGACCAGCGGCAACGTGCTCGACCGTCGGGCCCCACGATCGTCGCGGTGCTCATGGCGCGTCGCCTCGCAGGAACCCGAGCCGCTCGTCGACTCGAGACGGCGCGATCTCGAGGAGCTCAGCGCTGACGACGCCCGCCGCGACGAACGGATCGCCGTTCACCCTGTCGCGAAGCTCCTCCATCGTGGTCCGATGCGCGAGGATCCCGCCGCCGCCATGGGGCTTCAGGCTCCCGACCAGCACGAACACGCCTTCGTCGAAACCACGCCGGATCCAGGCGTTGTGTTGCTCCATGTGCAGGCTGGCTTGACCCTTGTTATCGGAGAACTTGAGAAGGACAAGAAACACGGCGCATGCTCCTCGGGTTACGGCTCACGTCTGCCGCGGGGGCGGCCACGCGTCGTCTTGCGTTGCGTCGCCTGGATCCCCCGCTCTGACCGAGCGTCGGGGCCAGGCGGGCCGGCGCTGGTCGTCAGCGACAGCAACCACGCGTGCATCTGCTCCACTTCCTGCGCGATGAAGGTCTCGTCGTGGAAGGCGCTCGCCAGCGTGGCCACCCCCTGGCTCCGGGCCAGGAGGTGCATCGCGAGCTCATCAGCGTCGTCCGCCCGGCCGAGCAGGACGAACTGCCGACTCAGCCACGTCCGGAAGAGCGTGAACAGCCGGTTGGCTCCCGGTTGAGAAGGGTGGTCCAGTTTTGCGAGCTCAGCGCACAGGGTGCCAACCGGGCAACCGTATCGTTTGATGTTGGCGCGGTTCGCGATCAAGATGCCGATGAAGCTACGTATTCGGTCCGCGGGGCTGTTCCCCTCGATCTCCCACCGATCGAGCATCTGCTGCGTGTTGGCTAGGCGCTCTTCGATCACCGCATCGAGGATCTCGTCCTTCGTCTTGAAGTGGTAATAGAAATTGCCGCGTGAGATGCCGACGGCCTCCGCTATATCAGCGAAGGATGTGTGCTCGTAGCCCCGTCGATAGAAGAGGCCATCAGCCGCTTGAACGATCTGAGCGCGGGTCGTCGGGTTGCTCACAGCGTCGCCTCGCCCGGCGGCCGCTGTCGCAGCCGCGGAGAGTCGATCTAGTAGGACGATTGTCCTAGACTGTCAAGTGTTGCTGCGCCCGCCCTCGCCGTGGACCCCATCGCGACGAGCGCGAGCGGAGCGGCCCGGAGCGTGTGTCAGTCCACGGGCAGGATGTGCATCACGTGGCTCAGGCCGTCGCTCTCGTCCGGATCGTGGTCGGCCACGAACACCCGCTTGTTCGTCGGGTCGTACGCGACGCCCCGCACCTGCTGGAACCCGGACTCGACGACGGAAGCCACGCCGGCTGAGGTGATCCGATAAAGGCTCCCACCGGCGCTCCCCGTGAAGAGCGAGCCATCAGGACCGGCGGCGAGGAGGTCGGGTTGCTCGACGGTCGCCAGGACGGTGTACGTGCTCGGGTCGGACTGTGGGGCCTTCAGGATCTGCCCCAGGTCCTGATCGGACACGAAGAGGTCGGCGCCGACCGCCAGAACGCCGACCGGCTTCTTCAAACCTGTGATCACCTCGGGTTCGCTTCCGCCGAGCGAGAGCCGCCCGACGGCGCCCGCGCGATCGCCGGTGGAGAGGCGCACGAACCATGCGTCGAAGAGCGTTCCATCCGCCGCGACGGTGAGCCCGATCCGGCGTCGCTCGACGTCGAGGCCGGGGACGATCGCTGGTTCGCCGGAAGGCGGGATGAAGACGACATCGCCAGCAGTGCCGTAGCCGAACCGCGTGACCACGATGGTTCCATCCTCGGTCCGGACCAGCTGACCGAGCCCGGCGCCTTGCGGTGACGCGGCCGGTAACTGGCGGACCAACGCAAAGCCGCCCGCGTCCGTCCATTGGAGGAGCCGATTGCCGTTGTCGTCCGCCACATAGAGGGTCTGCTCCGCGTCATCCCACCAGAGGCCATTCGGATCGCCGTCGACCGCGATCTCCTTGGGACCGCGCTCGATCGTATCGGCGTCCGCCGGGCTCTGCTTCGAGGCTCCGCAGGCGGTCAGGAACAGGAGAACAACAGGAGCAAACTCGAGCCCACGCTTCATCGTCGTACCTCTCCATCGATCATGCGGCGAACACCTCCGCGACGCGGCTGCCGCGCCCCTTCGCGCCGGAGACCATGCGCGACCGCGCGCCCGCCGAGCCGAGCGATCGCGAGCCTGCCCGAGGACGAGGCCACCTCGGCGAGTCGCATTTCCATGGCGCGCATGCTTTACATCATGTAACGTATAATTGTCATGGGAAACCATCGAGGGCCGATACGAAGTGCAAGCGGAGGCCCTGTGTTTCGTGAACGTTTCATGGAGCAAGCGTCGTCGTGAGGCGAGCGATCGTGCTTCAGCACGTTGCGTTCGAGGGACCGGCGCGGCTCGTGCCGCTGCTCGTCGAGCGCGGGTATACGATCGAAGTCCGGCGGCTCGATCGCGGCGATGCTGTACCGGACCAACTGTCCACCGACGACGTCCTCGTGGTGATGGGAGGACCGATGGGCATCGGTGATCTGGAGCGGCCGGAATATCCGTTCCTCCGTCAAGAGCTCCAGCTGCTCCGTCGCCGCGTCGCAGAGGATGCGCCCGTGCTCGGCGTCTGTCTCGGCGCACAGCTCCTGGCGTTCGCGGCGGGGGCGCCGGTCCATGCGATGACCCAGGACGACGGTTCGCGGTGCTACGAGGTCGGATGGGCGCCGATCCGATTGCACCCGAGCGGCGCGGCCGACCCGATTCTTGGCGGCTTGCCTGAAGAATCCCCGGTGCTGCACTGGCACGGCGACATGTTCGAGCTGCCGGCGCGCGCCCGGCGCTTGGCCTCGACGCCACGCTGCCCCAACCAGGCATTTCAGCTCGGCTCACGCATGTTCGGGCTACAGTTTCATTGCGAGGTCGACGAGGAGAGCATCGAGGCGCTCCTCAGGGCAGACGCGGACTTCGTCACGCTCGCGAGCGGCTCGGGCGGCGTCGAACGTATTCGTCAGGACACCCAGCGCCATGCTTCGCTCTCGTGGGGTGTGGGGCCGCGCCTGTTACGAAACATTCTCGACGCAATGACACGCTCCGTCCGAGGCTGTGCGTGATCGAGCGATGCTGTTGACAATCGAACCCATCTGCGTTCGGCAGGCGTCTCGCGCATGCGCGCGAAGCGAGCCGGGAACAAGCTGCTCATCGTGAAGCCGAAGCTTCAGCTCGTCTCCGCGGCCGAGACGCTCGCGACGAGGACGCACTGTCCTTACTGCGCGTTTCAGTGCGGTATGACCATGAACGAGAGGGGGGCGCACGGCGTCGAGGTGCGCGCCGATCCCGACTTCCCCGTCAACCGCGGGCAGATGTGCATCAAGGGCTTCAACTCTGCGGCGCTCTTGAGCCACCCAGGCCGCGTGACGACGCCGCTCGTGCGCGGGCGCGACGGCGCGCTGCACAGGACGACGTGGAACGAGGCGCTGTCGCTCGTCGCCGAACGGCTGCGTTCCATCAAGGCGCGCCACGGCGCCGACGCGAACGGCGCCTTCGGGAGCGGAGCGCTGACCAACGAGAAGGCCTACCTCCTGGGCAAGTTCGTGCGGATCGCGCTCGGCTCTTCCCAGATCGACTACAACGGTCGTTACTGCATGGCCTCGGCGGCTGCGGGCCAGAACCGCGCGTACGGGATCGACCGCGGTTTGCCGTTTCCGGTGAGCGACATCGGCGAGACGAAGACGCTGATGCTCTGGGGGTCCAACTGCGCCGAGACGATGCCGCCGATCATGCAATGGGTACAGCAGCAGCGCGATCAGGGCGGAAAGCTGATCGTCGTCGATCCGCGCCGCACCGAGACGGCGCGGGCTGCGCATCTTCACCTGGCCCTGACGCCCGGCAGCGATCTCGCGCTCGGCAACGGCCTCCTCGCGCTCGCCATCGACATGGGGTTCGTCGATCGCGACTACATCGAGCAGCGCACGGTCGGGTTCGACTCGGTCCGGCGATCCCTCTCTTCGTACGAGCCCGCCCAGGTGGAGCGCATGACCGGGATCTCCCTGCCGACGCTGCGCGAAGCCGTTCGATGGCTCGCGACGAGCGAGAGCAGCATGATCCTCTCGGGGCGCGGGCCAGAGCAGCAATCGAAGGGGGCCGACACCGTGGTGACCTTCACGAACCTCATGCTGGCGCTGGGCAAGGTTGGAAAGCCCTTCAGCGGCTATGGCTGCTTGACAGGCCAGGGGAACGGACAGGGCGGGCGTGAGCACGGACAGAAGGCGGACCAGCTGCCGGGGTACCGCTACATCGTCGACCCTGCGGCCCGGGAGCACGTCGCGAAGGTCTGGGGCGTCACCCCGGAGTCGCTCCCGACCAAGGGCAAGAGCGCGTACGAGATGCTCGACGCGATCGGCACGGAGGGCGGCCTGCGTGGGATGCTCGTCCTGGGCTCCAACGTCGTCGTCGCCTCACCGAACGCCTCGTCGATACGTGAGAAGCTCGACAAGCTCGAGCTGCTCGTTGTGTGCGACTCGTTCATCAACGAGACGGCCGAGCAAGCGCATGTGATCTTGCCGATCAAGCAATGGGCGGAGGAAGAGGGCACCGTCACGAACCTCGAAGGGCGGGTCATCCTCCGGCGAAGAACGATGAACGCGCCGCCGGGCCTGCTCAGCGACACCGACATCCTGTGCGAGCTCGCGGAGCGGCTCGGCTACGGACAGCACTTCCGTTATCCGAACAGCGAGGCCATCTTCAACGAGCTCCGGCGCGCCACGGCCGGGGGGAAGGCGGACTACAGCGGCATCACCTACCGTCGTCTCGAGGAAGAGCAGGGCGTCTTCTGGCCCTGCCCCTCCGAGGAGCATCCAGGCACGCCGCGGCTCTTTGCCCAGCGGTTCTTCTTTCCAGACGGCCGCGCGCGCTTTCACGTCGTCCACCATCGCCCCGCGGGAGAGGAGCCGGACACGGACTACCCGCTCTACTTCACGACGGGGCGTTACAAGGAGCACTACAACTCGGGGGCGCAGACCCGCCGCGTCGAGAAGCTCACGGACGCGAAGCCCGAGCCGCGCCTGCAAATGCACCCACGCCTGGCCCAGCGCCTCGGCGCGGTGGACGGCGGGCTCGTGAGGGTCGAGAGCCGGCGCGGGGCCGTCACGTTCCGCGTGAGCGTGAACGCCGAGATCCGACCAGACACCTTGTTCGCTCCGTTTCACTGGGGTGGGCGAGCGGCGGCGAACATCCTGACGAACCCGGCGCTCGATCCGACGAGCCGCATGCCGGAGTTCAAGGTCTGTGCGGTCCGCGCAGCGGTGGAGAAATAAGGTGATAGCGCGGAAGAAAAGCATCGTCATCGTCGGCAATGGAATGGCGACATGCCGCCTGCTCGACGAGCTCGTGGCCCGCAACGCCCAGGAGCGCTACGACATCACGGTCGTCGGCGATGAGCCGGGCGGCGCCTACAACCGCGTGATGCTCAGCAAGGTGCTCGAGGGCGCCGAGCCGGACGCGGTCGTGACGAAGCCGCCCGCCTGGTACGACGAGCACCGTATTCGGCTCGTCTCGCCCTGCGTGGCAGAGCGCATCGATACCGTGGAGCGGCGCGTCGTCCTCCGTGGGGCCGAGCCGCTACGCTACGAGATCGCCATCCTCGCGACCGGGAGCCAGCCGGTCGTCCCCGCTATCGACGGCATGCACGACGAGCACGGCGAGCCGAAGCCGGGGCTCTTCGTGTATCGCACGATGGACGACTGCCTGCGGATGCGCGACTACGCCCGTCCAGGAGACAACGCGGTCGTCCTCGGCGGCGGCCTGCTCGGCCTCGAAGCCGCCAAGGTGCTCAGCGATCGAGGGCTCCACGTCACGGTCGTGCACCTGGCGCACGGCCTGATGAACACGCAGCTCGACTTCGTGGGCGGCGAGATGCTGCGGCGGCAGATCGAGCGGTGCGGGATCTTCGTCCGGGTGGGCCGGACGATCGAGAGCGTCCTCGGGAGCGAGCGTGTCGAGGGGGTGGTCCTCAACGACGGCGAGCGGCTGTCGGCGGATGTCGTCGTGGTGGCTTGCGGCATTCGCCCGCGGATCGATGTGGCGCGCAAGTCCCAGATCCCCGTCAACAAGGGGATCCTCGTCAATGACACCCTGGCGACGCAGGTCCCCGGCGTGTACGCGATCGGCGAGTGCACCGAGCACGCCGGCGTGACGTACGGGCTGGTTGCACCCGCATGGGAGCAGGCCACCGTGCTCGCGGGCGTGCTGACCGGCGCACAATCGCAGGGGCGCTACCGAGGCTCGAAGCTGTACGCTCGGCTGAAGGTCGCCGGCGTCGAGGTAGCGTCGTTCGGCGCGCTCGAGCCGAGCCTCGAGACGGATCGCACGATCCAGGTGGTCGAGGAGCGTGACTTCGCGTATCGCAAGCTCGTCCTTCGAGGTCGCCAGCTGGTCGGCGCGATGTTCGTGGGCAACGTGAGCAACGCGGCCAGCCTCGTGCAGACGTTCGATCGTGGGGATCCGCTGCCGGAAGACCCCCTGGAGGTGCTCTGCAACATCGTCGGCGCCGGCTCGGGGGGAGGCGGTGACCGTACGATCTGCAACTGCTTCAAGGTGACCGAATCGGCGATCGTCGCCTGCGTGAAGGACGGCGCCGACAGCGTCGAGGCCGTCACGGAGCAGACCAAGGCCGGCTCGGGCTGCGGCTCGTGCAAGACCGAGGTCGCTCGCCTCGTCCAGCTGAACGCGAAGCCGAAGCTGGCCGCGACGGGATGAACGGCAGCAGGCGAGGTCTCGCCGGGTCTCGCCGCTTGCCCTCCGGGGACCTTCAGAGCGCCGCGCGCACGCCGCTGGACGCTGGTGATGACGGTGATCCTGGGTGGCGTTTCGTCAATAGCATGCTATGTATCCGGGCGACGAGAGCTACTCTGTCGAGCGGACCAGCCAGTACCAGTGCGATCGGACAAGGCGCCGGCGGCTCGCCTTGGCGTCGCGCAGCGCGAAGCGAGGCGCGAACGTCGTCCCCACGGCGGCGGCGTCGAGCGAGATGCCGGCCGGCGCCGCGTCCAGCGCCCAGATCAGGTGGGTGCCGCCCGGCGCGAGGAGACGGGCGATCTCCGATGCGTAGCGGCCCTGCTGGGTCGCGTCGAGGCAATGGAAGCAGCCGACGTCGAACGACAGATCGAAGGGGCCGGTGAGCGTGTCCAGGTTCGTCACGTCGCCGACGATGAAGTCCGGCCGGACCTCGTCCGCGGCCACGCGGGCGCGCGCCTTCGCGATGGCGACCGGCGAGAAATCGACGCCGGTGACGCGGAGCCCCTGCTGGGCGGCGTAGCGCGAGAAGCGGCCGACGCCGCACCCGAGCTCGAGCACGCCGTTCGGCGCTCCTCGGCGCACGAGCGCGGCGATCTCAGGAGGGATCCGAATATCTCCCCACGGGGTGAGGGGACGGCGATAGGCGTGGTCGAAGTCGGCGCTGGTCGTGGGTAGCATGGGGCCTTCCGGGGTTCGGGTTGCTGTTGTCTTCGGAACACCTCCCATGTATATCGTATGCTATGAAAATCAAGGGAGGCCCCGCATGGGCGCCCGAGACCGTGCCCACCTTCTGGGTCAACCACGCCTCGCGGTTGATCATGCGCCACTTCGAGGAGCAGCTCCGCCCGCTCGGGTTCGGGATGGCCTACCTCCCGGTGATCATCGCCCTCGAGGAGAACGGCCCTCTCCTGCAAAGGGATCTCCTCGAGCGCGCCCACGTCGAGCAGCCGACGATGGCGGCGCTCCTCGGCCGGATGGAGCGGGACGGGCTGATCGTGCGCACGCCCGACCCGGCCGATGGCCGTGCGCGTCGGGTGTCGCTCACGGCCAAGGCCAAGGCCCGCCTGCCCGTGGTGAAGGGCGCGATGCAGCGGGTGGTCGAGCGCGCGATGTCGGGCGTGAACGAGCGGGAGCGCGCCGCGCTGATGGCGACGCTGCGACGGGTCGTGGAGAACCTCAACGACCCTGCCGCGGACTGATCGGCATTAGCGCATTGCGGCAGCCCTCTGGAGCTAGTCGCGATCGGTCGGCGCGCCGCCCGGGAAGTAGTGGCGGTAGGGGCGGCCGCCCTCCACAGCGCGTGCGACGGACGGGCGCTCGCGCAGGCGGCGGTAGTAGGCGCGCAGGTTCGGGTGGCCGTCGAAGGGGTGGACCCAGTCGGCGTAGAACAGCGACGGGGCGGCGGCGCAGTCGGCGAGGGTGAAGGACTCGCCTGTCGCCCAGGTGCGGCCGGCGAGCTCGCCGTCGAGCCAGGCGTAGACTTTGTCGAGGACGGCGCGGGCCTGAACCTCCCCGTACTCATCGCGCGGGTTGGACTGCATCTCGCGGATGCGGTTGTTCACGATCACCTGCATCGTATTCATGACGTAGTTGTCGAAAATGCGGTCGAACTTCCGCACCTGGAGCGCGGCGGCCGGATCGGGCGGGATCAGGCGGGCAGGATCCGGATGAGCCTGGTCGAGCCACTCGACCACGATGCTCGCCTCCCACAGGGTGAGGTCTCCGACCCTGAGCACGGGGAACTTGCCGAGCGGCCAGATCGCCGCCAGCTCCGCGCCAGCCTGCGGGTTGGAAGGCTCCAGCAGGCGCAGCTCGAAAGGGATGTTCTTTTCGTAGAAGGCGATGAAGGCCTTCTGGGAGTAGGACGAGAAGGGGTGGGCGTAGAGGATCGGCGTCGTCATGGTGGCCTTTTTGCCTCGCGTGTCTGCAAGCGGTTCGTGTCTGCTAGCGATCATGGTCCGGCGAGACCGCCGAGCCTTCCATCGGAGCGCCCGAAATTAGCGCAAAATCAACCTGATCGATGTTCTTGCCGGGTCTCTTCGCGCCCCTCGCCAGCTCTTCGCCGAGCGCGTCCAGCATCTGGAGCCAGCTCGGGTGAGCGCCGGTCCGGCGAGCGAGCGCCTCGCTCACGTTCTGCTCGAGCCTCACGAGCGTCCGCCCGTTTCGCTCGATGAAGGTGATCGACACGAGCGTCTCCTCCGGCCAGTCCCGATCGTGCCCCTGGCTCACGGAGGAGACGGGATTCCCGTTCGCGTCAGCGATGCGCATCGTGAACGCGAGCCGCTGCGGCCGCACGACCTCGCGATAGACACCGACGGTCCAGCAATCGCCGAACTGCGGGTTGTGGATGCACGAGTGGAAGCCTCCTCCCGGCCGGACGTCGATCCGCGTGAAGCGGATGGTGCACCCCCGCGGGGCGAACCAGCGCGCGAGCAGGTCGGGGTTCGTCCACGCATCGAACACCACGTCTCTCGGAAAATCGAACGTGCGCTCGATGAGGACCGTGGGCTCATGAGGGGGTTGAGGAGATTGCATTATGACGTGATCACCCTTTCTTTGGCGGATGCAGCTCGTGCAGGAGGTCGTCCAGTCGGCCGAACGCCTCCTCCCAGTGCTGCTGGTACTGCTCGACCCAGGTCGCCACCTCTCGCATCGGCGCGGGATTGAGCTGGCAAACGTGCTCCCGCCCGTCGCGCCGCTTCTCGATCAGACCCGCTCGTTCCAGGGTCGCCAGGTGCTTGGAGATGGCCTGTTGCGAGATCTGAAACGGCTGCGCCAGCTCGTGCACCGACGCAGGCCCCGTCTTGAGCCGCACGAGGATCGCGCGCCGGGTGGCGTCGCTCAGGGCGGCCAGGGTCGTGCTCAACGAATCCACAACCATATGGTTGTGGATCGCCATCCGGAAGTCAAGCGAAGGTCGAACACGTCCAGACCCTCGAGGTGGAAGACCCCCTGAAGCGCGTCATCGGACGCGAAGCTGGAGCTCGCCTGCTTCGCTGGCGCCGAACGCCACGGTCGCGCTGTGCGGACGATGTGCAATCAAATGGTTGCACATCGTCGCGCGGCAAAGTATTGTGCATCCAGGAGGTTGCACATGGCATCGACGGACAGGATCGAGAAGCGGGTCACGCTGCGCGCGCCCGTGTCACGCGTGTGGCGGGCGATCGCCGACGCCCGGGAGTTCGGGCGCTGGTTCGGTATCGAGCTCGAGGGCGAGTTCGTCGCGGGCAAGACGCTCACCGGCATCTTCGGCGAGGAGCTCAACGAAGCCGCCATCATCGACTACCAGAAGAGCCGCGGTCTCCGGCCTTCGAAGGTGAAGCTCCCCGAGAAGGGCGCGGTGTTCTGCACGGTGGAGCGCATCGAGCCGGAGCGGTACTTCAGCTTTCGCTGGATCCCGTATGGCATCGACGCCGAGGCCGACCCGGACAACGAGCCGACGACGCTCGTCGAGTTCCGCCTCGAGGGGGTCGCTGAAGGCACCTTGCTCACCATCGTGGAGTCCGGGTTCGACCGTGTGCCAGCGCATCGACGCGAGCGCGCGTTCCGCATGAACGAGGGGGGATGGGCCGCTCAGGCCGAGAACATCGCGAAGTATGTCGAAAGCGTGTGAACCGGCGGTCGCTGACGTCTTCTTCGCCCTCGGCGAAGGGACGCGGCTGTCGGTGGTGACCAGGCTCGGGGCCGGAGGGGCGCTGTCGGCGACCGCGCTCTCCGACGGAGCCAAGGTGACGCGACAGGCGATCGTGAAGCACCTTCGGGTGCTCGAGGGCGCGGGCCTCGTGACGCACGAGCGGCGCGGGCGCGAGGTCCTCTACGCGCTCGAGCCGCGGCGGATCGAGGAAGCCCGCGTGTTCCTCGACGGCATCTCCGCAGGCTGGGATCGCGCGCTCGAGCGCCTGCGCCGGATGGTCGAGGAGCCGTCTCCTCCGCCGGGGAAACGGGAAACGCGATAAGGAAGCGGCTTATCGGCGACGTCCTGACCGAAGCGCCGCCGAAGGGGGTGGGCGAGCGTTGACCATCTTGCGAACGGTTCGTATAGTTTCCCGCGTGCGCCATGTGACCCAGCCGCCCGCGCTCGACGAGGCCGGCCTCGAGCGGGCGCTGGAGCGGCTGCGGCGCACGGTGCGGCAGCGCGGCCTGAAGGGGTCGTCGGTCCGCGACGCCATCGCGCGCGCGGCGCTCCTTCGGCGAGGCCACTTCTCGGTCGATGACCTGCTGAAGGAGCTCCGCGAGCGCGGCGTCGTCGATGCCCACCCCGCCACGGTCTACCGGGTCCTACCCCTCCTGGTTGAAGCGGGGCTCCTCCAGATGACGCTCGTGTCGAAGGGCGACGGGGCGCGGTACGAGCGAGCGTTCGAGCGTGAACATCACGACCATCTGATCTGCACACGCTGCGGCAAGGTCGTGGAGTTCGAGTTCGAGGCGATCGAGGTTCTTCAGCGCGATGTCGCGGAGAGATTCGGCTTCCGCTTGACGGGCCACGTCCACGAGCTGCTCGGGATCTGCAAGGACTGCAGCGCTGCCGGCGTCGACGACTGACGCGCGACAGGCGCCCTGCCGGCGCCGCAGCGCGACCGGATCGCCGGCGTGCCCGACCGCGAGGCAGGCGGCGTACATGAGCAGCGACCCGGACACCACCACCAGGTAGCCAGGCCACTCGATCCAGCCGGCGCTCAGGGCGACGAACGCGCCGACGAAGCCGAACATCGCCGCGCACCCGGCCACGGCGACCCACCGGCCAAAGCGCCCCATGGCCGCGCACGCGAGCTCCCGGACCCGCACGCTGAACGTCCCCCAGGGCCCATCCAGCGGAAGAGCCGCCGAGGACGCGCGCGCGAGCGCACGGGCCCTCACGCAACACCTCGCCTCACGACGTTCATCACCTCCGTCGTCCTCCTTGCGTGGAGCTCCGCGGCGGCCTCTCCGAGCACGGCCCACAACGCCTCCAGGCTGGAATCGTCGAGCCGGACGGAGACGGGGCCGAGGTGAATCGAGATACCCCCGCAGTCCAAGCACCGCTGGACGTGCGCGACACCGTTGTACGCGAGGGTTTCGTGACGACAGTCCTTCGGGTTTGACAAGTCGACCTCCCGAGCGAGACAGTAACGCGAATGATTCTCATTTTCAATATGATCGCGCTGGGTGGCGACTGAGCGACTGGCGGATGGCCTCGCGACCGAGGATCCGGCCGTGACAGATGGGTTTCGCTGCTCCTTGCTGAATTTTCAGGCTGAATCCGCGCGCCTGGAGGGCGGCGAATCGCCGGTGCTGCGCGCCGCAGCGACGAACTCCTCCACGAAGGGCGACGCCGGTCGGGCGGAGAGCTCCTCCCAGGTGCCGGCCTGCGTCACGTGCCCTGCCTCGAGGACGGCGATGCGATCTCCCAGGAGCCGCGCGTCCGTCGGGTCGTGCGTGACGACGACGGTGGGGAGGGCGAGCGTCCGCAGGTAGTCCGAGAGGAACGCCCGGACCTCGCGGCGCGAGTGGACGTCGAGCGCCGCGAGCGGCTCGTCGAGGAGCAGCGCCCGCGGGCTCACGGAGAGCGCGCGCGCGAGCGCCACGCGCTGCTTCTCGCCGCCGGAGAGCGCCTGCGTCCGCCGGTGGGCGTGCGCGGCGATGCCGAGGTCGTCGAGCATGGCGTCGACGACCTCGGCGCCGGCCGCGCGCCCCCGCCGTGAGGGATCGCTCCTCACAGCGAACTCGACGTTCTCACGGACGCTGAGGTGCGGAAACAGCGCGTAGTCCTGGGGCACATAGCCGATCCCGCGCTGCTCGACGGGCACGTCGATCCCGGCCGCCGTGTCGAGGAGCACCGCCTCGCCGATCTCCACGCGCCCTCGCTCCACGGGCAAGACGCCCAGGAGGAGCGAGAGCAAGGTCGTCTTCCCGGCGCCGTTGGGCCCCACCAGGACGAGCGACCCGTCGCCGGTGTCGAGCTCGGCGTCGACGCGCAGGCGCCCGATGCGCGCGGTGACGCGGGCGCGGAGGCGCTCCGCCGTCATCACGGCGCCGCCTCGGGGCGCTCGGTGGAGCGCCGCAGCACGGCCCGCACGAACAGGAGCAGCGTGAACGCCACGACGACCAGGACCATCGACAGCGCCTGCGCGGCGCGCAGCTCCGACTCGAGCGCCGTGTAGATGGCCAGCGGCAGCGTCTGCGTCTGCCCCTCCAGGTTCCCGGCGAACATGAGCGTCGCGCCGAACTCGCCGAGGGAGCGGGCCCAGCTCATCGCGGCCCCCGCGGCGAGCCCAGGGGCCGAGAGCGGCAGCGCCACGCGGAAGAACACCCGGAGCGGCGACGCGCCGAAGGTCCGCGCCACCACGAGGAGCCTCGCGTCGACCCTTCGAAACGCGCTGGTCGCCGCCTGCACGAAGAACGGCGCCGAGACGAACACCTCGGCGACGACGACCGCCGTCGTCGTGAACGAGACGGACCACCCCGCGGGGTAGAGCCACCCGGCGAGGAGCCCGCGGCGGCCGAACGCGAGCAGCATCGCGACACCGGCGACAGCGGGCGGGACGACGATGGGCAGCTGCACCACCGTCTCGACCGCGCGCGAGAGCCGCCCGCGCGAGCGCGCCAGCGTCCAGGCGAGCGGCGTCCCCAGGACGACCACGACGACGAGGCTCGCGGAGGTCGTCAGGAGGCTCAGGCGCAGCGCGGGCCACACGAGGGGGTGGCGGAGCCCCTGCGCGACGTCCCCCGCCGTGGCCGTCGCGAACAAGGCCAGGATCGGGACGGCCAGGAAGGCCACGAGGACCGCGCCGACCGCGGCCAGGGCGACCCGCTCCGCGCGGAGGCGCCCGCTCACCGAGGCGCGCCGCCCCCGGAAGGCACCAGGAACCCGGCGCGCCACAGCGCCGTCCGGCCGGCCTCCGACGTCACGAGGTCGACCCACGCGCGCGCGAGCTCGGGGTGCGCGGCGCCGGACACGACGGCGATCGGGTACTCGGCGATGACGTTGACCTCGGGCGGGATCACCACGACGACCACGCCGTCCTGCGCCGCCTGCGCGTCCGTCCGGTAGACAACGCCCGCCTGCGCTTCCCCGAGGCGCACCTTGGCGAGCACCTGCCGCACGTTGGGCTCGCGCGAGACGACCTTGGACTCCACGCGCGCGCGGAAATCCGCGCCCAGGGAGGCCGACGCGCGATCGAGGATCTGCAGCGTATAACGGCCGATCGGGACCTCGGGGGTGCCGATGACGATGCGGGTCGCGGCGGGGAGGTCGGCCAGCCCCCGGACGGTCGCGGCGCTCTCGCTCGCGACGACGAGGACGGGCTCGTTGCGCGCGAAGACGACGGGGCCCGCGGCGCGCTGGGCTTTCACGAGCTCGTCCATGTGGCGCTGATCCGCCGAGGCGAACACGTCGGCCGCGGCGCCGTGCTCGAGCTGCGTGCGGAGCTCCTGCGTGCCGGCGAAGTTGAACGTGATCTCGACGCCCGCATAGGAGCGCTTGAAGTCCTCTCCGAGCGCGGTGTACACGTCCCGGAGCGAGGCGGCGGCGAAGACGACGAGCTTGTCCTCTCTCTTGGCGGACGCCGGCTCCGAGCGCTCGCAGCCGCCGAGGACGGCGAGGCACGCCGCGAGGATCAGCAGGAGAGGGAGGGCTCGCAACACCTGTCGTCGGGGGCAATTCATCGGGGAAACTCCTGTGTTCCGTCGTTCCGTGGCTCGGTTCGCGCCGTCATGCCGCTCGCACCTCGGCGACCCGCTCGCCCGCCTGTCGAGCGTCGTAGGCGAGCGCCGAGAGCTCGCGGCGGAACTCTCCTGAGACGAGGACGTCGAGCAGGCGCTGGACCCTGCTGTCGTCGAGCCCCTCGCGCGGGACCGCGAGGTCGTAGCGCTCCTCGGCCAGGGGCACGAAGCCGAGCCCGAACGCCATCGCCGCGTCGCGCGTCGCGACGCCGGTGTCCGCAGCGCCCATCGCCACGGCGCGCGCGACGTCGAGGTGGCCGGCGACCCGCAGGTGCGGCTTGCGCGCGAGCTCGAGCGGCAGCCCGTGGCCGCGGACCTCGCGCTCGAGGAGCCGCTGGGCGCCGGCGCCCGCCTCACGGCCGGCGAGGCGCAGGCCCGGGAGGCCGAGATCGGCGGCGCCGCGGACGCGGCCCGCGTCCTCGCGGCGAACGATGAGGCCCGCCTCCCAGCGCGCCAGCGTGATGAGGACGATCGGCTCGGCGTGCCCGAGCCGGCGGACGTCGGCGACGTTCGCCTCGCCGGTGCGCGCGTCGACGAGGTGGACGCCCGCGACGTGGGTCCGCTGCCGGGCCAGCGCCTGGAGCGCCGCGGTGCTCGAGCGGGGGAACCAGAGGAACCGCCCCGGCCCCGGCCTCGTGTTGAGCCGGTCGGCGAGCAGCCCGAGGCCGGTCGCGCAGCCCATCATGACGACGTTCTCCTCGACCTCGGCGAGCGCCCGGAGGGGCTCGACGACAGCCCTCCCGCGCCGCTCGCCGGTCACGATGCCGTCCGCGGCCATCCGCACCGCGTCCTGCTCGAGGGGGTAGGAGACCCAGCGGTCCGCGATGCGCGCGACTGCAGCGCGGCCCAGCGCCGCCGGAGCGTCGGTCTCGGTCGCGAGGTCCGCCACGGCGCTCGGCTCCCCGAAGAGGTCCTCGACCGAGCAGTCGAGGGCGCTCGCGAGGCGCAGCGCGACGTCGACCGCCGGGGTCGCGCGGCCCGCCTCGATGGCGCCCACGCTCTGCCTCGTCAGGCGGGCTCGCTCGGCGAGCGCCACCTGGGACAACCCGCGCGCCTCGCGCCGCTCGCGAACCCGGTTCGCCGCTCGATCCGTCATGACGCACACTCTTTACACCGAGGAACGCTTGCTTGTCATCCGTTGGCGGCCCCGAAGCGCCCCTCGCCCCCTCGACAGGTCGAGCCGCCCCGCTCGTCGTGCGTTGTCCTGCCACGCTCCCGCTCGCCGCCGGAGCGCGCCTCGCCGTGCCGGGGCGCCTTGCTCTTCGCGCAACACGGCCTAGCCTTCGCGGAGTGGCTCAGCCCCACGGATCCGCCGACGCCCGTCGAGAGGACGGAACTTCGGTCATGCCGACGCGGACGCGCTTCGAGGCCACGGCGAGGATGGGTTACGCCATCCTCACCCTGCTCCTGGCGCTCGGCATGGCGTTCTCGGTGCGGCGCTTCTCGTCCGTGGCCGACGCTCAGATCGATCGGCTACGCGCCAAAGAGCACGAGATCACGCTCGTGGAGCAGCTGCGATGGAGCAGCGAGCTCATCGTGTCGGACGGCAGGGGCTACCTCATCTCCGGCGATCGCGAGCTCCTCGAGCAGGCGAAGAGCGCCAGGGCGCGCTTCGACGAGCACGTCAGCGCGCTTCACGACCACGCGCTCAGCCCGGCCGGTCGCGAGCGGGTGGCCGAGGTCGAGCAGGCGGCCAGGCACCTGGTCCGGATCCAGGATGAGCTGCTCGCCGCGCGGCAGCGGACCGCGGACGCGAGCGACCTCGTGCGTCGGTTCGATGAGGAGCTGAGGCCGCGTCACCGCGATCTCGAGGGCGCCCTCGCCCGCCTCGTCGAGCACAAGCAAGACGTCCTCAAGCAGCTCTACGATGACGCGAAGGCGGAGCGAGCCCGGCTGGAGGTGTGGCTCGATGGCCTGCTGGGCTTGCTGGTGCTGGCCGGCCTGGGGATCGCCTGGTACTTCACGAAGCTCCTCGGCGGCCCGTACCACAAGGCGCGGGAGGCGCGCGACGCCGCGCGCCTGGCGCTGGCGGCCCGCGACGAGCTCATGGGCATCGTGGCCCACGATCTGCGCAACCCGCTCGGCGCCATCGCGCTGAAGGCCGCGTGGCTGCGGAGGGGCGCCGACTCCGAGCGAATACGGCAGCAAGCGGAGTCGATCGAGCACGTCTCCCTGCGGATGGAGCACCTCATCAGGATGATGCTCGACGTGACGACGATGCAGGCCTCCAAGTTCTCGGTGACGCCGAAGCCGTGCGCGGTGGAGGACCTCCTGCACGAGACCATGGAGATGTTCGGGCCGCTCTCCGAGTCGAAGCAGGTCCGGTTCGAGCAATCCCTGAAGGAGCCCGGGCTCGTGATCCGCGCGGAATGGGAGCGCGTGCTCCAGGTGCTGTCGAACCTCCTCGGGAACGCGCTGAAATTCACGCCCCAGAGCGGCCAGGTGACCCTCTCGGTGGATCGGGACGGGGCGATGGCCCGCTTCGCCGTCCTCGACTCGGGGCCAGGGATCCCCCCCCAGAACCTCACGAGCATCTTCGAACGGTTCTGGAAGGACGAGACGCCCGGGAAGAAGGGCACTGGCCTCGGGCTCTACATCGCCAAGGGGATCGTCGACGCGCACGGCGGCCGCATCTGGGTGGAGAGCGAGGTCGGGCAGGGCGCCCGGTTCTACTTCACGCTCCCGATCGCCGAGGCGGCGGGACACGAGGCGCCCGCGGCGGCAGAGGCGCCCGCGCCCTCGGCGCGAGGCGACGGCCGCCCGCGCGGGTGAGGCGTCGAGCAACGCGGCGCGCGGCGGCGCCCGTGCCGCCTGGCGCCGCCCGGCGCTTCACGGCTGCCCGCCGGCCAGCGCGTCCTCCCGGACGCGCGCGTAGAGCAGCACGTCGCCGAGCCGCCCGTCCTTCACGACGTGGCGGCGCATCCGCGCCTCGAACGCGTAACCCGCCTTCTCGAGCACGCGGGCGGACGCCCCGTTCCAGTCGAAGACGCCCGCCTGGATGCGCTCGAGGCCCAGCTGCTCGAAGCCGTACCGCGTCAGCGCGATCACCGCCTCGGTCGCCAGCCCGCGACCCCAGTAGTCCGCGCCGAGCCAGTAGCCGAGCTCCGCGGTGTGCCGGTGCACGTCGTCGAGGCGCTCGAGGCCGATGCCGCCGGCCGCCTCGCCGGCGACCACGATCGCCAGGGCCTCTCCGGGCTGCGTGTTCGCCGCGCAGTGCGCGATCCAGCCCTCGGCGTCCTCGCGCGTGTACGGGTGCGGAAAGCGATCGCGGAGGTTCGCCCAGACGCGGCGGTCGTTCGCGTTCTTCACGAGCGCGTCGACGTCGATCGCCGCCCAGGGACGCAGGGTGAACGCGGGCATCTCGAGGATCATGGGGTCGCTCCCTCCGGTCGAGCCTCGCCGGCCCGAGCCTCCGATCGATCGAAGAGCTTCACGAGGATCTCGCTCCCGATGCCGGTCGCGACCATCCGCTCGCGGCGGTTCGAGAGCAGCGCGCCGAGCCACGGCAAGGCGCCGCCGTCCCCGAGCGGGAGCTCGAGGCCGTCGTCCCGGCGGACGACGAGCTGGATGAACGGCCCGGCGTAGTAGCCGAGCCCCTGCAGCCGCGCGAGATCGTAGGCGATCTCGACCTCCGGCCGCGCGCGCGCGAGCGGCTCGCCCACCTCGGCGACCCAGCGCTCGGCGCGCGCGAGGAGCTCGGGGCCGAGGCCGAGGGACCGCGCGGCCCCCACAAGATCCGCCGCGCGCCGCGGCAGATCGACGGCGGCCTCGCGCAGGGCCGCCTCGGACGACCCGGGCTCGTGCGCCTTCGCCCGCCGCGCCATCGCGTCCGCGTCGACGCCGCGCGCGCCGAGGCTCGCGCGGACCAGCGACGTGTCGGAGAGCACGACGCGCAGCCCCGCGGCGCGGAAGCCCGCGTGAGGCAGCGCGCGGACCAGGTCGGCCCAGACGACGAGGTGCTCGAGCAGGGCGCGCCGCTCGCACGCGTCGTCCTCGCCGCGGCCCGGCGAGCGGGCCGCCGTCACGAGGGCGAACAGGCGGAAGTGCGGCGTGAAGCCCGGCTGGGTCGTGGGCTGCATGCGCAGGACGCGCTGGCTCGCGCAGAACCGCAGCGGCTCGCCGCCCCGGGTCCCGCGCCGGCGCCGCGCGGCGTGCAGCGCGAGCCCCGTCGTGGGATCCGCGGCGACCTCGGCGAAGCGGACCGTCGCGAGCACGTTGTTCGGCTCGACGCCCGCGCACGCCGTGGCGCCGAGCGGCCCGATCGGGGCGAGATCCACCGCCTCGAAGCCCGCCGCCGCCGCGTACGCCGCCGCGTCGAGGGCGTGCAGCCGCCGGGCGTCCGCCGTCGAGGCGTGCGTCATGGGCGCGCGCTCCGCGTGGTCGAGGACGTCGGCGAAGCTCCGCCGCAGCGCGCGCCGGCGCAGGCAATGGAGCAGGAGCGTGGTCAGCTCGTTGCCCGGGAGGTCCTCGGCGAGGAGCCGATCGAGCGGCTGGCCGGCGTGCGCCTCGGCCGCGCGGCGCGCGATGCGCGATGAGAGCTCGCCCGTCTTGTCGCCTTCGAGCGGCCGCCGTGGGGGAGCGGCGGGCCGCTCGGGGGCGGTCGGAAGCGGCGTGAGGTCATCGGCGGTGGGCATGGCTGGCTCCTCGTCGACACGGTGCCCCGGATCTGGCACCCTGGAAAGGGCCAGCGAAGCAGACTTCAATGGTGCCAGCGCGCTCCACCTCTCCCGCCGCCCACGCCTTCCTCCACCTGCAGCGCGGCGCGCCGGCGACGCTGGCCGCCCAGCTGGTCGAGCAGCTGCGCCGCGCCGTGCTGGAGGGCGTCCTCCAGCCCGATCACCTGCTCCCGTCGTCCCGCGAGCTCGCGCGGGAGCTCGGCGTGTCGCGCAACACCGCCGCGGCGGCGTACGAGGCGCTGGCCGCGGACGGCACCATCGTGGTGCGCCCTCGGCGGGCGCCGGTCGTCGCCCACGTGCCGGCGCGCGCGGGCTGGCAGGGCGCCGCCCGCGCCCAGCCAGCGGCGGCCGCGCCGCGCACGTCGAAGAGCGCGCGGCGGCTCTCGGCGGTGGTGCCCCCCGACAAGCTCGACGCGCTCCTCGGCGGCCGCGCGCGGTCGCGCCCGTTCGGGGTCGGCCTGCCGGATCTCGAGCTGCTTCCGTGGCGCATCCTCGAGCGGTGCCTGGCGCGCCGCGTCCGCTCGATGTCGGCGGCCGACGCGCTCGACCACGATCCGCGGGGCGCGCCGCTGCTCCGGCGCGCCGTGCTCCACCACATCGCGGTGGCCCGCGGCGTGCGCGCGACGGTCGATCAGGTGTTCATCACGGAGGGATCCCAGGCCGCGGTGGACCTGTGCTGCCGCGCGCTGCTCGACCCGGGCGACGCCGCCTGGGTGGAGGACCCGGGGCCGCTGGCCCTCCGCGCGGCGGTGCGCATGGCGGGCGCGCGGCTGATCCCGATCCCGGTCGACGAGGACGGGCTCCGGGTGCACGCAGGCGCGCGCCGGGCCCCGCGCGCGCGGGTCGCCTTCGTGTCGCCGGCCTACGCGTTCCCCTCGGGGGCGCGGCTCACGCTGCCGCGGCGCATCGAGCTCCTGTCCTGGGCCGCCAGGGCGGGCGCCGTCGTCGTCGAGATCGACTACGAGGGCGAGCTGCGGTTCGACGGCACCCCGCTGCCCTCGCTCCTCAGCCTCGACCGCGAGGGCGTGAAGGATCGGGTGATCCACGTGGGGACCTTCAGCCGCTCGCTGTTCCCGGGCCTGCGGCTCGGCTTCATGATCGTGCCGCCCGCGCTGGTGCGCGCCGTGGCCATGGTGCGCGCGGCGTCGACGCGCTCGCCGCCCTACCTGCTGCAGGCCGCGCTCGCCGACTTCATCGACGAGGGCCACTTCGCGCGCCACCTCCGGAAGTTGAAGCAGGCGACGCGGCGCCGGCGCGACCTCTTGCTCGCGGAGCTCGGGCTGCTCTTGCCGAGCGCCGTCCGGGCGCGCGCGCCCGCGGGGGGCTCGGTGCTGACGCTCGACCTGCCCGCGGGCGCGGACGACGTCGCCATCGTCCAGGCGCTCGCGGCGCGGGGCGTGGACGCGCAGCCGCTCTCGCGCAGCACGGCGGCGCGCGCTTCGGCCCGCGCGCCGCGCGCGCCCGGGCTCATCCTGGGGTTCGGCGCGCACTCGGAGGGCGCGCTCCGGGAGGCGGCGCGGACGCTGGCGGCCGTCGTGGTGGGGGCGATCGGCGCGGGCGAGGCGACATGAAGCGCCGGCGGCGCGGCGGGCTCAGCGACCGCCCGCGACGTCCAGCAGCGAGCCCGTGCAGTAGGAGGATTCGCTCGAGGCGAGCCACAGGATGGCGCGCGCGACCTCCTCGGGGCTGCCGGCGCGGCCCAGCGGCAGGCTGGCCTGGAGCCGCTCGACCCGCCCTGGATCGCCGCCGCTCGCGTGGATGCCGGTGTCGATGATGCCGGGCCTCACGGCGTTCACCCGGATGCCCTCGGCGGCGACCTCCTTCGCGAGGCCGATCGTGAGCGCGTCGACGGCGGCCTTCGAGGCGGCGTAGTCGATGTACTCGCCCGGGGAGCCGAGCTGCGACGCCCGCGAGGAGACGTTCACGATGGCGCCTCCCTTGCCGCCGCGGAGCGTCGACATGCGCCGGACCGCCTCGCGCGCGCACAGGAAGCTGCCGACGACGTTGGTCGAGAGGATGCGCTCCACGCGCGCCGCGGTCATGTCCTCGAGGCGCGCCTGCCGGTCGAGCACGCCCGCGTTGTTGACGAGCGCCGCGATCGGGCCGAGGCCGCGGTCGACGGTCTGGAACAGGCGCACGACGTCCTCTTCGCGGCTCACGTCGGCCGCGATCGCGAGGGCGACGCCGCCGTGCGCGCGGATCTCGTCGACGACCCTCGCCGCGGCGCCCTCGTCGCGCAGGTAGCTCACGGCGACCGCGTAGCCTCGGCTCGCGGCGAGCAGCGCGGTGGCGGCGCCGATCCCGCGGCTGCCGCCCGTGATGAGCAGGATGTCGGCCATGGCGCGGGAGCCTACGCGAGCCCGCGGCGAGGCGGGGTGCTGTCAGGCTCGCGGTCGCACCAGAGCAACCAGCCTGGAAACCAGAGAAATGAACCGCCAAGTCGCCAAGGACGCCAAGAAGACATGGAAATGAGCCGCCAAGTCGCCAAGATTTTAGAGTCTTCTTGGCGTTCTTGGCGACTTGGCGGTTCAACTTCTTGCTGTTTGAATGCGGCTTCAAACGGCTTGTCGCCCTAGACTTGGGTCTGGTCGCCGCACCCACCGCGCGCCGCGGCCGCTCCTCCGATGGCCCCGATCCGCCTGTGCGCTGCCGCTTCGCTTGCCGTCCTCGTCTCCGCGTGCGCCGGCCGGACCACGGCGGTTCCTCCGGCTGAGCCGGCCTTCCCGCCGAGCCTCCCGGCCTCCTTACCGGAGCGCGCGCCTGCCACGGAGGAGCCCCAGGCGTGGCCGCGCGCCGCTGCGGTCGAGGCCGTGGAGCCCGCCTGGGCGCCGCCGATCATCCACACCCTGGCCGTGCTCACGGTGACCCGCAGCGTGGAGGCGGTGCTGTGGCCCGAGCCCTTCGCCGACTTTCGCGCGGAGCGATGGGGATACCACTATGGCGAGGCGCTCACGAAGCCGCCGCTCTTCGACGCCGCTCAGCCCGCCTTCCGGTGGGATCACGACCCGTGGCCGATCAACGTGGTTGGCCACGGCCTGCTCGGGAGCGAGATGTACCTCAGGGCGCGGATATGCCGCTTCGGCGCCCCGGCCGCGGTCGCGTTCGCCATCGCCGGCACCCACCTCTGGGAGTACGGCTATGAGGCCAACGGCGTCCGGCCCTCGGCGCTCGATCTGGTCTACACGCCGCTCGCGGGGGTCCTGTTGGGCGAGCTCCGGTATGCGACCTGGCGCGCGGCGGGGAGCATCGAGAGCGCGCCTGCGCGCCTGATCCTGCGCGCGCTCATGGATCCGTTCGGTGAGATCGAGCGGGGCGCCGGGGTCTTTGGCTGCTAGTCCCGCGTGTCAGAAATCCCGCCAGGATTTCTGAGACGACGCGGCGGAGGCGGACGAAATATCAATAATTTCAATCTGTTCTGTCTGATTCGCGGCAGGGTCGCTCGCCGGCGTGGCCCAACGCGGGCCCAACGGGCCGCCTGCAGCCACCGGGGCGCCCGCTGCGGGCTGGCCGACGTGGTCAACGACCGCGCCCGGCGCTCGGTGGTGCAGCGCGCGGACAAGGGACGCGCCGCTGCTTGGCGACGGCGAGCCCGCCTCCGGGCCCGCGGACATGGGATCACGTCCACCTAAACGACCGCCCCTGCCGTTCAGCTCGGGGATCGCCTCGTCCAGAGGAGCGAAGTCTCCCAAGCCGAGCTCAGCGACCTTGCGCGCCGCGCGTTTGTAGTGGTGGATCTGACGACTCGACTTATGCCCGGTCCGATCGGAGATCCACGTCTCCGTGCGGCCGTTCGCGAGCTTGATCGTTATGAAGGTCGCACGGGTGTCGTGCAAGCGTATATTCAGCCGTGACTGCGTGGTCTCGAACAACTCGGGCCGATCGATGCCCGCACGGCGCAGGTGATTTCGAAAGTTGTGCGCCCCACTGCGCCCCGGCAGGAGCCCGCTCGGCCCAATGAAGACACGCTCCTTCGGGGGACATATAGAGAAATAGGTCCGAAGCGCGCGCACGACGTCGGGTGAGAGTGCCCAGGCGCGTGGGTCATCCGTCTTGTTCTCGTCGAGCACCACGGCGCCGCGCTCGAGATCCAGGTCGGACGGCTCCAGCCTTCCGGCCTCGTCTGCCCGCATTCCCTCGCGAATCAGGAAGCCATAATAGATCCGATAGGACAGCGGAATATGCACCGCTGCCATGAGGCGCCTATCCTCGTCGGGATAGAGGGAGCCTTTGGCCTTGTTGTCCTCCGCCTTGGGGATCCATCCACGCGGCAGCGGATTGCTGGCAATGATGCGCGCCGGATAGGTCGCGAGCGCGAGTATCCGATGAATGACCTTTGCGACTCCTTGACGCGAAGAGTCCTCAAGATGTCCTGGCAGCATGGAGATCGCTCGATCTGCATGATCGAGCGTCAAACGAGGGAGAGGAACGGGGCCGAGTACCCCCAGAACATGATTGAGCTTATGCCGGTATTGCTCGGGATGGCGAAGCGCTTTCACATGCAGTGGGTATTGCTCAGAGAGCCTTCCAGAAACAACCAAATCGGCGAACTCAGCGAAGGTTGTTTCCCCGGACGCGCGAGCACGCGCTTCGCCCCTGCAGAGCTGCTCGATGGCAAGCCGGACGTCGCGGAGCGCGCTGCCCTCGCGCGCAGCAGCGCGCTCCAGCAGCGGCAAGCCGAGAACGATCTGGCCGGCCGCGAGCAAGCGCCCGGCGAGGTCGGCCAGTACCTCCAAGCGCGCGTTGGCTTCCTGCTCGGTCCGGCACGTCGGCAAGCTGAACGTGGATCGACCGGCCTCGCCGAGGCTGAGGCGCGCGGTCCACGTCTTCCCGCGCAGCCGGACGGACCCGGAGCCGTTAGCGCGCTTTTCTCCTGCTGGACTGCCAGGGACGCGGGCGGCCAGCTTCGGGCGATCCGTCGTGCTCGCCGAACTCGGCGAGTCTGCGACAGGCACAGCTGCCTCCGCGGCCGGAGAGGGGCGCCCGCCAGAGCGGCCCGAACGCGGACGCCGGTCGGTCGACGCCGGTGCAGGATGGGATGCGGTGGGGGACGAAGCCGAGCGCTTGGCGCGCGCCCGTCGCTGGGGTACGTCGGTCATGGATCGGTCTCCGGTGAACGCGGGGGTCGATCAAGGGCCCGTCCGGCGTTCCACCGCCGAGCGGGCCCGCTCTACTTCGGCGGCAGCCTAGCACGGCTTGTTCCTGCGGAAGGAGCACTCGCCCGGCCGGAGCGCGGACATGGGACAGATTCGAGGCCGGCAGAGGCCAACACGGCGGCAACCCGCGTGCGCTCATCCACCTCTGCGTCACGGCGCGAGGCTGGGTCACCAGCCAGCGCCTGGAGGTAGGCGACGAACGCTTCGCGCTGGACGAGGCGCAGCTTGCCAAGCCTCGTGACCGGCAGCGGGAAGCCCGGCCCGCGGATCGTGTCGAGGTAGACGCGTGCCGGGATCCCGGTGACCGACTCGACGTTCTTCTGCGAGAGCATCTCCGGCTGCGGCGCTGTGAGTGTGAGCCCGTCCAGCGGGATCGCGAGCGTCGCCGTTGCCGTGGTGGGCTGGGGAAGCCCCCTCGGGGGGCACGATCTTCGGGCTGGCACGTCCGGGAATGCCCTCTCGACCACGCGCGTGCCGTTGTCCGCCTGACGAAGAGCAAGGGGTGCCGATACACGGGCGAGAGCCGCTCGTGTCATGATGTACCTCCATCCGTGTTGGGTTCGTGCGCGACCGTGATCGCCGCTTCTGAAAGGAGCACGAAACGGTAATTCCGTGTCGCCGGTAATTCGACACGAATTGCCCGGAGACCTGCCTGGGGAAAACACCCTGTCGCATCGCGGGGTTGCGTGTTCTGGGAAGCCCTGCCGAGGAGCCGAAATGGGGGGTGCGAAGGACTCGATCTGGTAATTCGCTCGCTCCGGCGACGCCGCGCGTGGAGGCGACGTAGAGCCACCCATCGGGCCTTGTCCACCCCGGGCGAGCGCGACCCCGTCGCAGAGATCGAGGCGGACGTCGGCGAACATTGCGTCGTCGGCCTCGTCCATCGGGCCGAGCGCGGGGCCGTACCGGCGCCGTGACAGCACTCCTTGACGCACCTGGAGCTGCACGAGGTCGCCCATGCGCCAGCGTCGCCTGCTCCCTGAATTGGGATCGGCGAGCGGGCGCGATAGGCACGCACGGGAGAGGTACGCGGCGAAAGTCCAACGCGACGCCGCTTCATGTGCTCGACTGGCGCGCTTGCCGCCGGGCAGCACTGCACCGCAGACCAGTATGCCGATCGCTCGGACGTGGGCTTGGGACCGCGGGCGTCCCGCGCTCCGCCGCCTCCCACGCGGCTCGCAGGCTGCTTGCAAGTTTTCCTCCCCCCTCCATCGGCGGTCCCATTCGCTTCAGCGCCTCCAGGCGCACAGCCTCCAGCTTCGACCGGCGCGGCGCCGTCGCCCGGCGCTTCTCCACGAGCTCACCGAGCACCTGCGCCGCGCGCTCCCACTGCTCCGCCGCCCTCGGCGCGTGCGCGATCCTTCGCACGGCGTTCCAGGGCGCTTCAAGCTGATCACACAGGTTGCCGATCTCGGGGTGCAGCCGTGCGATCGCGCGCAGGTGGCACCGGGTCTGCTTGTTCATCTGGAAACACTCTTCCAGGACGTGGCTCGGCGCGCGGACAACTCCGCACGCGAGCTCGTACCAGCGCCGCGAGCTCATGCGTCTACAAAAGCACCGAACCAGAAACCTGCCAGAGCGAAGCCTTCATTTTCCGTTCAACTTTAAAGAGCGTTAAAGCACAGTACAAGAGTCGGCTCCTGGCGAGGGCGACGGCATTAAAGTCTGATGTAGCGTGTGACCAAGAGGACGCCGGTTCTCACGTGGCACCGTGACCTGACTGGCATTCGCTGGGGCCCGATCACGTGACCTCGGTGTTCGGGGTGACCCCTCCGGCGATCCCACGGCCCGGCCGTCGAGCGAGGCCAGCCCGCTCAGCGTGGCGGCCGCGAGCCGCGCCGGCGTCCACCTGGGCGAGCTCCGCCTAGCGCCAGCCTCCCGTCTGGACGAGCTCCGCGGCCCCGTGCGCCGTGTTCGCGCCCCGCCGCGTGCTCGCCTCCAGGCTCCAGGCCCAGGCCGCCCCGGCGTCCGCCAGGACGAGCTCACGCCGCGCCGCTCGGGCCGGCCCGCGGTCGTGCCCGCCGCGCGCCGCCCTGTCGCATGCGACAAAACGGAGGTCGGCGGCTCGCCGGAGACGCTCAGCCGACCCCGCGCAAAATTACCAAATCGACCCCTTCGCGCCCCCCCAAAATCGGCCCCTCGGGCGCTCCCTCGAAACGGCCTAACTGCGCGTCATCAGAGCGGATTCCCCGCCTGACTAGATCCCGGTAACTCGCGACGAGTTACCGGGTCGTCAGAATTACCATTTCGGGCCTACTCACGCGCGCTCGTTCAGGCTCTGTCCCGAACCCGAAACGCCAACACAACGGAGGCCCGGATGTGGCAGGAGTAGCTACCCTCGCGCGGTCGGCGGCTCCAGACGCGCGGTCGGCGGACCGCGGGTGAGCGCCATGGCCGTCGGCGACGGGGAGGTGATCACCTACGCGCCCGGGGGTTGATGTGCGCAGTGGCAGCGGTGGGGCGAAGCGCTTACGGCGAGGTGGTCGCAGTTGGAGCGGGGTGGTCGCGTTTCAGGCAAACGCGACCACTACCCGCCGCTGGCGCGCATCGCTCCTGTCGGTTTGCGGGCGGCGCGAACGGCCGGCTTCGGGCATTCCGTCGAGCGAGAGGCGGGCGCTTGGCCCCTTTCGCCGTTCGCTCACCCGCTCCTCGGGAGCACGATCGCCGAGGCGTTGCTCCACGGTTACGCCTGCCGTCTGCGCGACGCGCTGCACGGTCGCGGGCGCGCCTCTCAGCGCGCGCCGGCACCGCAGATCCCGGCAATTTGCCGAGCTCGTGGGGCGGGCTCTATCCTTGCTGCAGAGATCATGCCGAACCTCTCCCTCTCGTTCGCCTCGAAGGAAGCGTCGCTCTCCGTGCGCCGCTTTTCGGTCCAGGAGCGGATGTCATCGCTCTTCGAGGTCTCCGTTCTGGCTGCCTCCGAGCGTGACGATCTCGATCTTGACGGCCTCGTCGGCAAGGCCGCCGCTTTCAAGGTCGAGTCGGGTACAACGCACCCCCTCTCGCCAGCGCGGGTCTGGGCCGGCCTGTGCGCCGACATGGAGCAGGTGAAGGCCGAGCCGACGGGGCTGTCCACCTACCGGCTGCGCATCGTGCCCTGGCTGTTTCGCACGACGTTGCGGCGCAACAGCCGCATCTTTCAGCATCTCACGATCCCGGAGATCGTGCTCCGTATCCTGGGCGAGTGGGAGATCCAGCCGGAGGTCCTGCTCGGTGCGAAATACCCGGTGTACGAGTACCGCGTCCAGTACGGCGAGACCGACTTCGCTTTCCTGAGCCGCTTGCTCGAAGAGGCGGGCATCTCATACTACTTTGCGCACGACGAGGACAGCGGAGGCGAAGGAACCGGGCGCAGCCGGGTCGTCCTGGGCGATGCGCCTCAGAACAACGGAGCCCGCCGAGGGCCTCCGATCCCTTACGCTGACAACCCGAACGAGGCCGCCGGGCGCGAGTTCGTGACCGAGGTGGTCGTACGCCACGAGGTTCGGCCCGCTCGTGTCACCCTCCGCGATGTCGACTTCCGGACCCGGCCTGATGTGCGGCTCGTCGCCGACGCCGAGATGGGCGCCAGTGACGAGCTACGCTACGAGCAGTTTCCTGTCCATCCAGCGGCGTTCGTCGTCGAGGGGGGCAAGGGCGGCGAAACGCCGGTCGCTGACGACCGGGGCATCGCGCGGGTCGATCTCGCGGAGGCGAAGGCGCTGGCAGCGCGGAGCCTGGAGCGCGAGCGGAGCGGCCGACGGTCCGTCCGGTTCCGCACGAACGTGCTCGACCTCGCTCCCGGAACCGTCTTCTCGATCACGCATCATCCGCGCGAAGCTCTCGCGCGTAACCGGGGGTTGCTCGTCGTTGCCTCGACCTTCGAGGGCGATCATGACGGCGAATGGACCGCGCGCGGCGGCGCCGTGTTCACCAGCGAGCCCTACCGACCCGCGCTGAAGACGGCGAAGCCGTGCGTCGTCGGCGTGCAGAGCGCGATCGTGGTCGGTCCTCCGGGCGAAGAGATCCATACCGACGAGTTCGGTCGTGTGCGCGTGCAGTTCCCCTGGGACCGCGAGGGTCGCCCCGACGACACGAGCTCGTGCTGGATACGCGTGAGCCAGGGATGGGCTGGCGGCGGGTATGGGATGATGGTGATTCCCCGCGTTGGCCAGGAGGTACTGGTCGAGTTCTGCCACGGCGATCCCGATCGGCCGGTGATCGTAGGCCGCCTCTATAACAGCACGATCCGCGTGCCCTATTCGTTGCCCGCCGAGAAAACCAAGAGCGGCTGGAAGAGCGCCTCATCCCCCGGTCCCGACGGGTACAACGAGCTCTCGTTCGATGACGCCAAGGGGCGCGAGGTCCTCCACCTCCACGCGCAGCGCGATTACACCGAGGTGATCCGGCGCGATCAGCGCTCGACCGTGCTTGGGAACCGATCGGCCAGCGTGACCGATGGCGACGCGGTGACCGTCGGGGGCAGCCAGAGCACGAGCATCGGGAAGAGCCACAGCCAGGCGATCGGCGAACACCAGACGAGCACCGTTGGCAAGGGCCGCACCGCGATCGTCGGGACATCGGATGCGATCGATGCCGGCGAGAGCCAGAGCGTCACGGTCGGCGGCGGTGTCGGGTACACCATTACCAAGGATCAAACCATCCACATCACGAACGGCGTCGCGTCGATTCGGATCACGCCTTCCGGCATCTTCATCGATGCGCAGGGTGACCTCGAGATCTCGGCAGGCGGCGTGCTCAAGCTCTCTGGCAAGGAGGTGCAGATCGACGGCACGCCTAACGTGTTCATCAACAGCACGGGGGCGAAGGCGCCTTCAGTAGCCACGATCGGCGAGGCCAGGGAGCCGGGACGTCCCGGCAGCAGCGCGCCAGCCGGCAAGAGCGAAGGCAACAGCGGGGCGCGGGGGCCGCGAGGATGAGGCGCACTCTGCCGCGCCTCGCCCGGCACGGTGCAGCGGCGCGGCGGCTGCGCAGGTAGCGCCTTGACGCCGGGGCGGGCGTGGTGCTTTCAAGGCGAGCGCCGCATGCTCAGCGCGGCGCGTCACGCCAGCGACGCCAGCGGGGAGCCCGAGACATGCCGCGTTACGAGAACTCCGACGTGTCCTTCGACGTACCGCGCGACTGGGAGGACCGCTCGATCGTCGCCTTCGCGGCTTCGCCCGAGCCGGGCCAGGCCACGACCGCCAGCGTGGTGATGACGCGCGACGCGCTCGCGGCGGGCGAGGATCTCCGCAAGTACGGCGACCGGCAGCTCCTGGAGCTGGCCAAGCGGCTCGAAGGGTTCCAGCTCCTCGCGCGGCACGAGCGCGCGGTCGGCGGCCGGCCAGGGCTGGAGCTGCGCTTCGCGTGGCGTGGTCAGAGCGGGCCGCTCGAGCAGCGGCTCCTGTTCGTGGCAGGGCGCCGGCCGACGGTGCTGAGCTTCACGGCGACGATTCCGAGGGACGAGGTCGCACGGCTCGACCCGATGTTCGATCGAATCTTCGCGAGCGTCAGGATCGCGGGCTCGCCCGAGGGCTGACGTCTCGCCTTCCCCGTCGAGGTCCCTGCGGAAGCGAGTGCAATGAAGGATCCCCTGGCTGGGCAGAGGCCAGCTCACAGCCTGCCGCCCTGGATCTCCTCCAGCGAGGCGACCCTGCCGAGCGCGAGCGCCTTGAGGGCAACCCGGCTGCTTTCGGCTTGGTCCTGCCTGAGGTGCGCCTCCGCGACGAGGCGCACGCGCAGCCTGGGCAGCATCGGCAGCCACGGCGCGAGGCGCTTCGGCAGGTACACTGGCAGCGCATCCTGTCCGCCCGCCCCGAGCAACGCGCGAATCCAGGTGTCGCCCAGCACGGCGCGGGTCTGGTACCGCCGCTGCTCGAGCAGGAGCCGCTCCGCCTGTGTCTCGATGCGCGCGGCGGCCAGCGGACGGCTTGGCAGCGGAAGTCGCTCCTTGATCTGCTGCGTCAAGCTGACGGCCGCACCGGTCGCTCCCTCGGGGTAGGGCGACCTCAGGAGCTCGCTGGCCAGGTCCACCGCCTCCTTCAGGCTCCTGTCCGCGCCCGCGAGCGGGGCGACCACGGCGAGGGTCGCCTTGAGCGCTTCGATTTCGTCGAAGACGAACTGGAGCTCGCCCTCCACGAGCACGAGCGGCGGCGTGAAGCGGCCTTTTTCGCTGATGGACGCGAGGATGGCTTGCGGCACGCCGCTCGGCTCGATCCGTGTGCCGTTGGTGAGCAGGCCGGCGAGGTGGTGGTGATCTTTGGGAGAACCCGCATCGCCAGCCGGCAGGTCGTGGCGGGGATCGAGCGCCTCGAAGTCGAGATCGAGGATCACGTCGCTCCACGAAGCGCGGATGCGCGGGAGCGCCTTCGCCTCGAACCAGAGGAGCTCGACGATCTCGGCAGGCGGCTCGGTCGAGATCCCCCGCGTCGTCGGCGGCGACCGCAGCCCGGGCGCGGCGATCCCCGCATGGAGCGCCAGGAGCGGTGTCGCCGCGCGGCCCGCGCGCTCGACAGGCTCCGCGAGCTGCCCGACCGTGAGCGCCGGCATCGTGACGCGCTTGGCCCACGGGCTCGCGCCCTCCGCGGCCGGAGCGATCGCATCGCGCGTCGTTGTAGGCGGCGGAGATGGAGGCAGCGGCTCGGTCAAGCAGGCCGCTAAGCTTGCCGTCGGAAGCGCGAGCGGCAGAGGCAGCGGCGCCATGAGCGCGATCGGTGCCGCGGGGATGTCAGCGACGACCTGCCCGCGCAAGGGGGGCGCTGACGTCGAGCGGCTGGCGCGCGGAGCGCCGTCCGGCCCGCGCTCCGCCGCCGTCCACGGCAGTACCGGAGCCTGGGAAAGCCGTTCGAGGCTCACCGGCTCGATCTCCTCGGTCTGCGCGACCTGTGCGACCGGCGGCGGGTCGCGATGACCGGACTCAGGGGGCATGACCGGCTCGATCTAACAGCAAGATTGCCTCGCAGACGAGGGTGTCAGCTGCCGACAGCGGGCGCGTGAACCGCTGGCAGGTGCCGGCAGGCCGTCGATCCGCCACCCCGATCGGTCGTTCGGACTCGGCCAGCTAGTCGGTCAGGCGGTGGTGGACCGCTCGGGCGCGGCCTCCCACGGGCAGCGGCCCAGGAGCACATCATCCGAGGCCCGCGGTATCCGGCCTCCGCCTACACGCCTTCGCCTTGATCGTTTCGGGCCAGCCCGCGTAACGTCGGCTCGTGCCGATGGTGCAGAAGCGAAACGTTCTCGAACACCTCACCCGCGACGAGCTGATCTCCATCGCCGACGCGTTCGACGTCCACGTCCAGGATCGGCGGAGCAAGGAGAAGCTGGTGGATGCCGTGGTGGCCTCCAGGAGCGCTACGCTGGCCGAAGTTCTGCCGTCGTACTCTCGGGACCGGCTGAAGGACCTCTGCCGGGCCCTGCACCTCGACGACGGCGGCCGCGAGAAGGCCGTGCTGGTCGCGAGGCTCGCCGGGGGGAAGGCGTCCGAGCCGCCGGCGCCTTCGAGGGCGAACGGGGCGAGGCGAGCGGCGCCCGAGCAGGTCGAGCTGGCCCTCGGGGAGAAGCTCACGAGGGACAGGCTCGAACGGCATCTCTGGTCGGCCGCGGACATCCTGCGGGGGTCGATCGACTCGAGCGATTACAAAAACTTCATCTTCGGGCTCCTCTTCCTGAAGCGCCTAAGCGATCGGTTCCACGAGGAGGTCGAGGCGCTGAAGGGCGTGCCGAACACCAACCCCGAGGACCCCGACGAACACGATTTCTTCGTGCCGAAACGGGCCCGCTGGTCCGAACTGCAGAAGGTTGAAAGCCAGGTCGGCGAGGCGCTTAACAAGGCCGCGTCGGCACTGGAAGAGGTGAATCCGCAGCTCGAAGGCGTGCTCGCCGGGATTGACTTCAACGACGAGCGGAAGCTCGGCGACGCGAAGAACCGGGACGAGGTGCTGGGGAAGCTGGTGCAGCACTTCTCGAAGCTGTCGCTCAAGAACGCCGATCTCTCCGAGCCGGACATGTTGGGCCGGGCATATGAATACCTGATCGAGAAGTTCGCGGATGACGCCGGCAAGAAGGGCGGCGAATTCTACACGCCGCGCATGGTCGTGCGGCTCATCGTCGAGCTCCTGGAGCCCAGGGCGGGGATGCGGATCTGCGACCCGACTGCCGGCTCGGGTGGCATGTTGATCGAGTGTGCCCATTACCTGGGGCGGCACGGGCAAAACCCGAAGGACCTGTCGCTCTACGGGCAGGAGAAGAACCTGGGGACCTGGGCCATCTGCAAGATGAACATGCTGCTCCACGGGCTACCCGACGCGCGGATCGAGAAGGGGGACACGATCCGCGATCCGAAGCTGCGGGACGGCGAGGGGCTGATGGTGTTCGACCGAGTGATCGCCAATCCGCCGTTCTCGCTCGACGAGTGGGGTCGGAAGGAGGCCGAGACCGATAGGTACCGGCGCTTCCGCTTCGGCGTGCCGCCCAATACCAAGGGAGACCTTGCCTTTGTGCAGCACATGATCGCGACCACCAACAAGACGGGCAAGGTAGGCGTCGTGATGCCGCACGGAGTGCTCTTCCGCGGCGCAGCCGAGGGGGAGATCCGCAAGGGCATGCTGCAAGAGGATCTCGTCGAGGCCGTGGTGGGACTGCCGACGAACCTGTTCTATGGGACGGGGATTCCCGCGGCGGTGCTGGTGCTCAACAGGAGCAAAGCGGCTGGGCGAAAGAAGAAAGTTCTTGTTGTCGATGCGTCGAAAGAATTTGGACCTGGAACGAACCAGAATCGTCTGCGCGAAGAGGACGTGAATAGGATCGTGACGACGTTCAGGGCTTTCAAGAACGTCGACAAATATGCCCAGGTTATCAGCCTCGACGAGATCGAGAAGAACGAATACAACCTGAACATCTCGCGGTATCTCGAGACAACCGGGCAGGTCGAAAAAGTAGACGTGGCGCACGCCCTACAAAAGCTGCGTGAGCTGGAGAGCAGACGAGAGCAGGCGGCAGCACGCATGAACGCCTACCTCAAGGAGTTGGGATATGACGCCTGACGCCTGGATGCGGCGGCGTGTCGGCGACTTCTCTCGCCGGCTGAAGCGCATCAATATCGAGGGGATCGAGCTGGAGCCCCTGTCTATCACGAAGGACTGGGGAGTCATTCTTCAATCGCAGAAGTACAGGAAGCGGATCGCGACTGACCTGAGAAAGTATGTAATTGCCGAGCGAGACGATTTCGCCTTTGACCCGATGTCCCTGTACTATGGCGCCATCGGTCGAGTCAAAGGCATTGACAGAGGCGTCGTGAGCCCGGACTACGTAGTCTTCGGCATCGACGGCACCGTCGATGGCAATTTTCTCGAATACCTGCTTCGCGATCCGAAGTTACATCGGCAGTACGAGACACTTGCTGAAGGCGGAAACCAGTTCGGGAAACGTCGTCGCGTTTACTGGTCCGTTTTCGAAGGAATTGAGCTTGTTCTGCCCACCATCGGCGAGCAGCGGAAGATCGCCGCCATCCTCTCCGCCGTGGACGACGCCATCGAGGCCACCCAGGCGGTCATCGACCAGCTCCAGGTCGTCAAGAAGGCGATGATGGCCGAGCTGCTGACGCGAGGGCTTCCCGGCCGGCACACGCGGTTCAAGAAGACCGAGATCGGGGAGGTGCCGGAAGAGTGGGAATTTGTGTTACTTGACACCGTTGCAAGACGGGGTAGCGGTCACACGCCCAGCAAAGATCATCCCGAATACTGGGATGGTGATATCAAGTGGATTTCACTTAAGGACTCATCGAAACTTGATCGCCTATATATCACTGAGACCGCGTCCCGAATCACACCCATGGGTATTGCCAACTCTTCAGCAGTTGAGCATCCCATCGGGACAGTTGTTCTCTCAAGAGATGCTGGGGTCGGAAAGAGCGCCATCACGACCGATGTTATGGCCGTAAGCCAGCACTTCATGGCATGGACCTGCGGGCCTCGACTCAACAACCATTACCTTTACTATTGGCTACAGATGAAGAAGCCCGAATTTGAGCGGATCGCCATCGGGAACACCATCAAAACCATCGGACTTCCTTACTTCAAGAATCTAAGGATTCCCATCCCGCCGCTCGCGGAACAGGCCACGATTTCGTCCACACTTACAGGAATTGACTTGAGAATCTTTGAGGAAGAGCGAACGGTCGAACAATCCATGGCATTGAAAGCCGCCCTCCTCTCCGCCCTCCTCAGCGGTGAAATCCGCGTCACCCCCGACGAGGCCTCCCCATGACCCCACCCGGCAACGCCTGGAACGAGGCCTCCCTCTCGGAGGACCCCGCCGTCGCCCTGCTCCAGAAGCTCGGCTTCCGCTACGTCGCCCCCGAGGTCCTCGAAGCCGAGCGCGAGAGCCTCAAGCAGCCGCTCCTCCCCGCCCGCCTCGCCAGGGCCCTCAAGAAGCTCAACCCCTGGCTCTCCGACGACAACCTCCACAAGGCCGTCCGCTCCGTCGGCGCCGTCCACTCGGCCACGCTCATCGAGGCGAGCGAGGAGGTCTACAAGACCCTCGTCCACACCCGCTCCTTCGAGCAGGACCTCGGCGACGGCCGCAAGAGCCACGATGTCCGCTTCTTCGACTTCGACGACCCATCGAACAACGAACTCCTCGTCACCCGCCAGTACGCGGTGAAGGGCGCCAAGAAGATCATCCGCCCCGACATCGTGGTCTTCGTCAACGGCATCCCGCTCGCCGTCATCGAGTGCAAGAACCCCACGCTCGGCGAGGCATGGAAGCTGGAGGCCATCGACCAATTCAGCCGTTACCAGGAGCTCGACGACCAATACCGTGAGCTCGGTGCCCCCAGGCTGTTCGAGACCGTGCAGATCCTCATCGCCACCTGCGGTCAAGCGGCAGTCTACGGCACGGTCACCACCCCGTACCGCTTCTTCGCCGAGTGGAAGACCGCCTGGCCGATGACCCCGGAGCAGCTCCGCGCCTTGGTGGGCCGCGAGCCGACCGCGCAGGACGTCACCCTCGCGGGGCTGCTCGCCCCGCAGAACCTCCTCGACCTCCTCCGGAGCTTCGTCGTCTTCGAGCCCGACCGCGACACGGGCCGCACCGTCCGCAAGCTCTGCCGCTACCAGCAATTCACGGCTGTCAACAAGGCGATCGCGCGCGCGCGGACGGCCAAGAAGCCAGCCGACCGCGGCGGCGTCGTCTGGCACACACAGGGGTCGGGCAAGAGCCTCACCATGCTGTGGCTCGCGCTCAAGCTCCGCCGCGACCCGCTGCACGAGAACCCCACGCTCGTGCTCGTCACCGACCGCAAGGACCTCGACGCGCAGATCACCGGCACCTTCCAGGCCTGCAAGTTCCCCAACCCCGAGCGGG
This sequence comes from Sorangium sp. So ce726, assembly GCF_051521405.1. NCBI lineage: Bacteria > Pseudomonadati > Myxococcota > Polyangiales > Polyangiaceae > Sorangium > Sorangium sp. So ce726. The sequence goes on from NZ_CP150349.1 coordinate 1,693,777, forward strand.
CCGAGAGCGTCCGCCACCTGCGCGAGCTGCTCTCGGGCCCTCCCGGCAAGACCGTGCTCGCCACCGTGCAGAAGTTCCAGGAGCTCGCCGCCACCGGCGGGAGCCCCGGAAAGCGCTCCGCACGAAAGGAGCACCCCGTCCTCTCCGAGGCGCACAACCTCTTCGTCCTCACCGACGAGGCCCACCGCACCCAGTACGGCGGGCTCGCCGCAAACATGCGCAAGGCGCTGCCCAACGCGGCCTTCTTCGGCTTCACGGGGACGCCGATCGACAAGAAGGACCGCTCGACCCTCTCGACGTTCGGCCCGTACATCGACACGTACACCATCGAGCAAGCCGTCGCCGATGGGGCCACCGTGCCGATCTTCTACGAGGGCCGGCTCCCCGCGCTGCGGATCATCGGCAACACGCTCGACGCCCTCTTTGACCGCGTGTTCGCCGATCGGTCGGACGAGGAGCGCGAGGCGATCAAGAAGAGATACGCGAACGAGCAGACGCTCGCCGGGGCGCCAAAGCGGGTCGAGACTATCTGTCTCGACCTCCTGGACCACTATGCAAAAGCCATCCAGCCCGGCGGCTTCAAGGCCCAGATCGTGACCTGCACCCGTGAGAACGCCGTGCTCTACAAGGAGGCCATCGATCGCCTCCACGGACCGCAGTCGGCGATCATCATCTCGGGGTCGAACAAGGACGCCGCGCACCTCGTTAAGCACCACACGAGCGAGGAGCAAAGGACGGCCCTGACCAACCGCTTCCTCGCGAAGGACGACCCACTCAAGATCCTCGTCGTCTGCGATATGCTACTCACCGGCTTCGACGCCCCGATCGAGCAGGTCATGTACCTCGATTCCCCGCTGAAGGAGCACACGCTGCTCCAGGCGATCGCCCGCGTGAACCGGACCGCCGACGGGAAGAGCTACGGCCTCATCGTCGACTACTGGGGCGTCTCGGAGGCGCTCACCGAGGCGCTCGAGATCTTCGCCCCCTCCGAGGTGAAGGACGCCATGACGCCGAAGAGCGACGAACTCCCGCGGCTCCAGGCGCGGCACGCGGCGGCCGTGCGGTTCTTCGTCCGGGTGAAGGACAAGGACGACCTCGACGCGTGCGTCGCCGTCCTGGAGCCGGAGGACGTCCGGGCCGAGTTCGACGCGGCCTTCAAGCGGTTCTCGCAGAGCCTCGACATGCTGCTGCCGGATCCGAGCGCGCTGCCCTATGTCGCGGATGCGCGCTGGCTCGGAAAGATCCGGCAGGCAGCAGCGGCCAAGTTCCGCGACGCGAAGATCGATATCGCCGACTGCGGGGCCAAGGTCCGGAAGCTCATCGAAGAAGCGGTCGCGGCGGACGGAATCGAGATCCTGGTGAAGCCCATCTCGCTGTTCGCGCCGGAGCTCGAGGACAAGCTCAAGAAGCTGAAGACCTCGGAGGCGCGGGCGAGCGAGATGGAACACGCGATCCGGGACGAGATCCACGTCCGGATCGACGACGACCCCGTGTTCTTCACGTCGCTGCGCGAGCGCCTCGAGCAGCTCATCGAGGACCGCAAAGCGAAGCGCGTCGACGCGGTCAGGGAGCTGCAAGTGCTCGACGAGATCCGGAAGAAGATCCGCGGGCGGGCGGAGACGGCCGAGACGCTGGGCCTCTCGGAGACGGGGCTCGCCATCTATGGACTCGTCTCGGAGCGCAAGCCCCTGACCGCCGCTGAGAAGACTGGGAACGCTTACGGGAAGGTGGATGAGTCCAGGAAGGAGCTGGCTTCGCTGCTGGAAGAGCAGCTCGAGCCTCAGGTGTCGCTCGTCGACTGGGTGCACAAGGACGATGTGCAACGGGAGATGCGCAAACGCATCAAGAGGCAGCTGCGAGCGGCGGGGTTCACGGACGACAAGATCGACGCGACGGCGGAGAGCATCGTCGACCTCATGAAGCGGCGCAGAGGCAGGTGATGGTCCCGGAGCGGTCCGAGGTGACGTGGGGCACGACGCACCTCGCCTACGAGATCCGGCGAAGCGCCCGGAGGTCCACGGTGTCGATCGCGATCGATCCGGCCCTCGGGCTCGTCGTGACGGCGCCCCAGGCGACGCCGATCGCGCGGCTGGACTCGGTGGTCCGGTCGAAGGCGCCCTGGATCGTCCCGCGGCTTAAGCGGCAGAGCGAGAGACCGCCCGCCAGCGGCGCGCGAGAGTTCGTGAGCGGAGAGTCGCTCCTTTACCTCGGGCGGCAGGCCCGGCTCCGCTTGCTCCCCGAGCAGGACCCGCGCCCGCTGGCCCTCCGCGGCAGATGGCTGGAGCTGCCGCTCCCGCGCGGGCTCGCGCCCGAGCACCGCGGCGCATACGCGCGCGCCGCGCTGATCGACTGGTACAAGCGGCATGCCACGGAGCGCCTCCCTGCGTGGGCCGCGCCGTGGGCGCAGAAGCTCGGCGTGTCTTTCCGGCGCATCCTCGTGACCGATCAGGCCAAGCGCTGGGGGAGCTGCTCCCGCGGCGTTCTCCGGCTCAACTGGCGCATCGTGCAGGCGCCGAGGGCGCTTGTCGACTACGTGCTCGCCCACGAGCTGACGCACCTGATCCACGATCGCCATGGGCGGGAGTTCTGGGCAGCGCTCGGCAGGGTGATGCCCGACTACGAGGCAAGGAGGGCCCGCCTGGGAGAGCTCGGGCCGGGGCTTTTGTGGTGACACCAGCTCGCCCTATCGGCGCTTATTCTCGCCCGCTGCGCTGCGGGCTCGCGGAACGCTGCCGGCTCTCCGCACCCTGACTCCGACAGGTTCCCCTTGACGCGCAAGCTCATCAGTGGGCATGGCGCGGTGCGCTGGCCCAGCGGGGCGGATGACCGTGCTGACCTGGACCGGCATCGTGCGCTGCAAGCAGGCAGGGGACCCGAATGGAGCGCCGTGACGATCGGCTCGAAGAGAGCGGCCGCTGCCACAAATACCGCCTGGTGAAGCTCATTGCCGAGGGCGGAATGGGGCGCGTCTACGAGGCGGTGGACGAGTACCTTGACCGGACCGTCGCGCTCAAGGTCGTCCGGCCAGAACGTATGAGCGACGCCGACTTCCTCCGCGGGCACCGCAAGGAAGCGCGCGTGCTCGCCGACCTCAACCACCCGAACATCGTGCGCCTCTACGACGCGGGGGTCACCAACGACGGTGTCATGTACATCGCAATGGAGCACGTCGACGGCGTCTCGCTGCGCCAGATGCTCCACGCGATGCGCCGGTTCGATGTGCGCACCGCGCTCTCGATTGCGATCCAGGTGGTGGACGCGATCCGGGTGGCGCACGAGGGCGGCATCGTGCACCGCGACCTCAAGCCCGAGAACGTGCTCGTCATGCAGAGCGGCCTGGTCAAGGTCGTCGACTTCGGCTTGGCGCGGCGAGTCGGAGGCCCTGCGTCGAGCGACGTGTTCTCGGACCTCGGCACGGTGCACTACATGTCGCCCGAGCAGGCGCTCCGGCGGCCGGTCGGGCGTCCCGCGGACATCTACGCTGCTGGGTTGATCCTGTACGAGATGCTCGCCGGCAAGCACGCGTTCGCCGAGAAAACTGGCGAGCTGCCGCCGCGGAACGAGGTCTGGGCGAACCAGGTGCACGCCGTGCCGGCGCCGCTCGCCGAAGCGATCCCTGAGATCGCCCCGAGGCGCCTGAGCGATTTCGTGGCGCGCATGCTGGCAAAGTCCCCGGACGAGCGGCCCAGCGCGAACGAGACATTCGACGCGCTCACGAGGGAGTTCGACGGCTCCTCCGCGCAGGCCCCGCAAGCCGAGGGGCACCTCGTGCTCGATCCGAAGGCGCGCGCCTCGATCCCGCTGCTGCGCCTGATCCCGGCGGCGGAGGCCGTCCACCTCGCGACGGCGCCGCTAGACGCAGGGTACCGGCCGCCCGGGGCAGTGCTCCCGTTCCGGCCGCCAGCCGGGTCCTCTGCGGAGCGGCCCGGGCCGGAGCCGCTCACGGCGGGCGCGGCTGCGAGCGGAGCGGCGCCGGATGCCGGGGCGGCCCGGGACTCGCGCTGGCTCACGACGGAGCGGATGCCGTCCGCGCCACCGAGACTGCCGGGGACGGCGCCGTGCGAGCCGCTCCGCAACCGGTCTGCGGTGCCCCTCTCGGCGGGGCCGACATCGCCGTTGCCTGCTGCGAAGAGCGAGATCGCGCCGACCGAGATGGTCACCGCTGCCTCGGCGAGATGGAGCGAGGCCGCGCTAGGCGAGGCAGTGGGCAGGTCGTCGGAGGCCGCAGCGCCCGCGATCGAGTCGACGCCGGCCGTGCTGCCCGTGCAACTCGTGCGCGAGGCCGCGCCGAGAGCCAAGCGTTCGTCGCCACAGGAGTACGGCTCAGGAGATGCGCCGGGCCAGGCAGCGGCCGAGATGCGGCGTAAGCGTCGTATCGGGCTCGTGACGGGCGCGTGCGCGCTGTCCTGCACGCTCGCTACGTTGTGGATCGTCCCTCGACGGACACCGTCGATAGAAGCGACGCACGATGGCGCCATGGTTTCCCCTTCAGGCATCGAGGATGCACCGCCATCGCTGGTAGGTTCGCCTGCGGCGAGCGGCGCGCCGTCGTCGGTGGGCTCGCCTGCACCGGTCGACGGAGCACACCGCCCAGCGCCGCAGCCGGCACCCGCGGTTCCGGAGCCCGCCGCGCCACCGCCGGTGGCGCTCGACGCGGTTCCTCGCGCCACCACGCCATCACTAGCGGCGCCGGCGGTGCTGCGCGGCGCCGGTCCGGCTGCGGGCCGCCCCTCCGCGGCGCAGGCGGGGACAACGCCGCGCAGCGCCGCATCGAATGTGAAGCCGACGAAGGCGCCGAGCGCGGCGAGGGCGTCACAGACGAACGATACGTGGGCGGAAGAAGAGGAGAAGCTCATGAAGGAGAAGCCTCATTTCAAGCCGGCGCCGCGCATCTCGCCCCCTGCGCCATCGGCGCCGCGCCGCACGCCGACGCCGCGCCGCCCGTTTTAGAGAAGGTCCGACGGAATGAGCGACGAGGATCTGAAGAAGTACCTGCCCACCGAGGAGACGTTCCGCCGCGTCGCGGATCGAGCCGCCTCGGACGAGAACATGCGGCGGGCGCTTGCGCGCGTGAAGGAGGCGCCGCCGGTCGTCGCGGATCGGCTCGGGCCCGCCGCACGCGCCGCGCTCGCGCGCCCCGCGGTGCATCGGAAGGAGCCCAGGCGGCCGAGTCGATGGCGTCTCCTCGGGTGGATCGCCGGCGCCGCCGCCGCGGTCACCGCGCCTGCGCTGCTCATCTACTGGCTGTTCGTGCCGCGCGACGCACCGTCCGGCCCCGTCGAGGCCACCGCCACACCGGCAGCCGCGGTGCCGCTTCTGTCGTCGAGCGCGCTTGCGCCTGGGGCGCCGCTCGTGTCACCGAGCGCGCCGGCACCAACGCCGGTGGCGGAGACTCCCGGCGTGCCTGCCGAGAGCAGCGCCGCGAGCAGCGCCACCGCGGTGACGGTTCCGCCTGCGCTGTCATCCGCTGCGCCAACCCCGAGCGGCGCTGCGTCGACGATCGCGCGCCGCGCGCCGGCGCGCGGCGCGAACACCGTTGCAGCACCCAGTGATCCAGGGCAGAGGATGCCGCCGCCGCGGGCGTCCGCGGCGGCGCCGGCGACATCGATGCCAGGGCCCTTCGCGGGGCCGCCGAGGTACTGAACGATGCTTCGAGAGTCCATCGCACGGATCGCGGTCGCCATCACGCTCGTCACGGCCGCGCCGGCGGTCGCGCTGGCAGCGCCGGGAAGCGCGCAGGACGACGTGATGACCGAGAAGGTGCGCGAGCTGCACAAAGAAGGGAACGCGCACTACGCGCGCGGCGACTACGAGCGGGCGCGTGTGGCGTACCTCGCGGCGTGGGCGCTGCAGAAGCGCCTGCAGATCGCGGGCAACCTCGCCGAGGCCGAGATGAAGCTCGGGCGCTTCCGCGACGCGGCCCACCACCTTGCCCACTACCTGCGCGAGGCACCGAAGGAGCAACCGCCGCCGCCCGCGGCGGAGATGAAGGCGGCCGAGGCGCTGTTTGCGGCGGCGAGCGCGCAGGTAGGCACGCTGTCAATTGCGGCCTCCGAGAACGGCGCCGAGCTCCTGGTCGACGGCGAGGTGGTGGGGGTCGCGCCGCTTTCGGCTCCGGTGTTCGTGGAGCCCGGAATGCACACGGTGTCGGCGCGGCGAGGCCAACGCTTCGCAACGCGCGATGTGCAAGTCGACAAGGGCGGCGCGGCGTCGGTGGAGGTGGTGCTCGAGGAAGGGAGCCTGAACATGTCGACGACACCGCCGCGCGCGGAGCCACCGGCCAGCGCAGCGCCGGAGCCGCCTGCGAGCACAGCGCCGGAGCGGCCAGCGACCGGTGCGCGGGTGCCGGTCGTGCCGGTGGTGATCGGCGGAGCGCTCGGGGTGGTGGGCCTCGGCGTGGGCTTGGGATTCACGCTGGCAGCGAACGCGAAGGCAGCCGAGGTTGACGGGCCGCTGCGCGTTGGAGACGGCGATCGGTCGGCTTGCTACCGGAGCCAGAGCGCGGTGTGCGTGCGGCTCGGCGACGCGGTGGACGAGCTCGATGCGTTCACGACCACGGCGGTTGTCGGGTTCGTGGTTGGGGGCGCGGCGATCGCAGCGACGGCGGGGTACGTGCTGTGGTCGAGGTCCGCGGGGGACAGCCAGGGCAAGGCGCAGGTGATGGCAGCGCCATGGCTTGCGCCCGGAGGCGGAGGGGTCGGCGTAGCGGGGCGCTTCTGACGTGGCGGAACGACGTAAGGGTGAAGCGTTGGAGGCGGTGAGGGAGCCGATGCGAAGCAGGCCGAATGCGAGGGGCTGGCAGGTCGCGGTGGCGAGCGCGGCGCTCGTGATGGCGGCGGCGGCAGGGAGCAGCCTGGCGGGGGGATGCAGCTCGCCTTGCGAGCGGTCGCAGACCTGCCCGCCGGAGGCGTCGGGCGCGACCGAGGGCGGCGGAGCGCCGTCGAGGTGCGTGCCGAACGAGAGCGGAGCGCCGGTCGACGACGCGTGCGGGGTGTTCGTGACGGCGGGCGGCGACGACGGCGCGGACGGGACGAAGGCGGCGCCGCTGGGAACGTTGGGAGCGGCGATCGCTCGGGCGCGGGAGAACGGGACGGCGCGGGTGTATGCGTGCGCCGAGACGTTCGAGGTCGAGGCGGCGCTGGAGATGCCGGCGGGGGTGACGCTCTACGGCGGGCTCGACTGCGCGCGCGGCTGGGCCTACGCGGGAGCGAGCGACAGCGCGAGGACGACGCTGACGGCGGCGGAGGGCGTGATCCCGCTGGCGCTGCGGGGCGGCGAGGGGGTCGCGCGGATCGAGGATGTGGCGATCGTGGCGCGGAGCATCGACGCGAGCGATCCGGAGAAGCGCGGGCTCTCGTCGATCGCCGCGGAGGCGGAGGCGGTGGCGGTGGAGCTAGTGCGCTGCGCGCTGGAGGCGGGCGATGGGGCGCCGGGTGAAGAGGGGGCGGCGCACGCGGAGCCGGCGCAGCGAGGGGGCGATGGGAGCGCGGGAAACGCGGCGTGCTCGGCCGATATCGTTGTGCCGGCCAATGCTCCGGTGAATGCGTGCGGCGCGCCGGAGGATCCGAGCGACGATTCGTTCGGCGGCAGTGGCGGCGTGGGATTCCAAAGCAGCGGCGGTGCAGGAAGTCCCGGTAGTCCGGGCATCGCGATGAACAGCGGCGCAGGCGAGGTCGCTGCAGAGTGCACCGCCGGCACCGCAGGCGACAATGGCATCCACGGCGAGCCCGGCGCCGGCGCGCGTGGCGTTGGTGAGATCGCAGCGAGCGGCTACGCGGGCGTGGCAGGCAGCGACGGTCCACCCGGGACCACTGCACAGGGCGGCGGCGGTGGCGGTGGCGCGAAGGGCGGCACCGCCGCGGGCCAGTGCACGGCCGGCTCGGCGGGAGGCGCCAGCGGCGGCTCCGGCGGCGCGGGTGGCTGCGGGGGCGCAGGCGGAAGAGGCGGCGGCGCGGGCGGGTCGAGTATCGCGCTGGTGAGCCTCGACGCGACGTTCTTGTTCCAGGACGTGACGATCACCACCGGACGCGGCGGAGACGGCGGAGCCGGCGGTCCTGGCCAGGACGGCGGCCCGGCAGGCGCGGGCGGACCCGGTGGCGGCGTGCCGGAAGGCGCCACGGCGCTTCGGCCAGGTTGCACCGGAGGGCCGGGCGGCACCGGCGGACGGGGCGGCACTGGAGGCGGCGGACTCGGCGGGCACGCGATCGGCATCGCGCACGTGGGCGCGGCGCCGCCGGCGGAGGGCGTAATGTTCGCGGTGGGCAAGGCCGGCGCGGGCGGCGTAGGCGTCGACGCGGAGCACAGCGGAGCGCCAGGAGTCGAGGCGGACGCGATGGCATTCGCGCAGGGCGAGAAGCGCTGAGCACGCGCGACCGATGGCTGAGCGGAGCTGAGGGCGAGGCTCGCGGTGACGGCGCTCGAAGCGGCTCGGCTCGGAGATTCGATCGGGCACAGTAGCGCGTGGTCAGGTCTGTTGACCGGCGCCGTCGTCGGTGTCGCGCTGGCAGCGACGGCCGTGGCCGTCGTAGGCACCGGCGGTGTGGCCGCGGTGTTCATCGGGGCGGGCATCGCGGCGGCGGGCGCGGGCGGCGGGCTCGCGGGCGCGTACATCGGCGAGCTCATTCCTAGCGACGTCAAGGGAACGGTGGCCACAGGCTCGCCCGATACATTCTTCGGCAAGGAGCGCCGCAGCGCGGTACGCGCCGGGCTCGACATCGTCGCATGCGCTGACGACGGCGTGGTGCGCATCGCGCAGGGCAGTGCCACGACATTCGTCAACGGCAAGCCGCTGGCGCGCAGCACCGAAAAGACCGAGTGCGGCGCGATCCTGCGCGAGGGGATCGCGACCGTGATCATCGGCGGCGACACGGCGCTGGCGCCGGGCATGGCGGTGGCGGATGAAGTGCCGCCGTGGGTGAAGACCACGCTCACCGTGGTGATGTGGGGCGGCGCGATCGTCGCCACCGGTGGCGCCGCCGCCGCGGTGGGCTGGGGCGCTGCGCTCGCAGGGTTCGGCGGCTCGGTCGCGGGCGGCGCGGGGCTCGGCTGGGCCGGCGGCAAGGTCGGCCGGCACTACGGCGGCGAGCTCGGCGCACGTATCGGCGAGGTGATCGGCGGGACCCTCGGGAGCGTCGCCGGCGGCATGATCGGCGGGCTGCTAGGCTCGCGCCTGGGCCAGCAGCCAGCGCCGCCTCGGCGTGGCTACCCGGGACCGTCGGAGAGGAGCGATGCGGCGATGGACAGGGTGTTCAGCGCCATGGAGCAGGCGGGCGTAGGCAAGAGCAAGGCGGTCGGGGTGGTCGTCGACCGCGACGGGAACGTGACCGTTGCTGTGTCTGGCTCGCCGCCGAAGACACAGAAGATCTACGACCGCATTCGCCCGAATCTGCCACCTGAGTACAACTATGCAGACCATTCGCGGGCACCGCTTGGCAAAGCACTGGATCTGAACGAACACACGTTCTTAGGCGGCGCCGATTGCGTCGAGCCAAAGCTGAGTCCGGCCCTGCAGAAGGGCACAGATGGCATGACTGTGCGTTGGTGGGGCGACCCGACCACAAATCGTTATGCTGCCGAACCTGGCAGCCGTAATATGAATCCGTGCCCGAGTTGCGTATACAACGAAGACATTGTTGCCAATGGACCACCCGCACCAGCGCCAGCGCCTCCTTCGACCGCCCCGCCGCTCGTGATGCCCGCCCCAACAGAGAACCCAGAGGCGACGAGCCATTGACCACCACCGGACATCTAGCGAGATGACCAGTGCCACCGAGTGCACCAGCAGACTCGATCCAATAATACCATCATACATCATTGGGCCATCGCACCAACGAATCCACTTCTGTCGACCTTGAAAGGAGTCCGGTTATGGATAATCGGATCCCTCGTTCGTCACATCGAAGCCCGCCAAAGAATCGATGCACATCCCACCCGGCTAGACGCAACCGGGTACGGATTGGTCGACGCTCGGCTCAGCGTCGCAAAGGAAAGACCGGAAGGACTGAATCTGACCTCGGAGACGTTTGGGATCACGTCGGAGATAGGCTCTCGTGACTTGAAACCCCAGAGCTGAACGCCGAACTCGGCCACCGCCGCGAACAAGCCAGCTTCACCGCCGTGCTCCAAGGCAAAGATCTCTCCGGCCTGCACGGGACGGGTGTCGACTCGATGAAGCGGATCGAGCTCCCACCATTCGATCCGATTCGGATGGCGGTATGCCGCGACGAGTCGTTCCCCTGTGGCGTCGATGGCGATGCCCACGACGTCATCATCCGACTGCGTGGGCTCAAGCGCGCCCGCGGACCAAGTTCGGGGATTGTCCATGTCCTGCAGGTCCGACCAGCGAAGTTTCCCGGTGGTCGGTTCAAGACCAAGCAGCCATGGCTCCCGCGGATGCCATGCGCAGATGTTCGCGTCTCCGTGCATTGGGTACCAGCGCCACGAGCCCGTATCGAAGACGACCAACTCGTCGGCACAGACCATGAGCCGAGATGCGTCGGGAGAGAATGCGATGCGAGGGTAATACTGGCCCCAGCTCCACGACAATAGCCGTGGGCCGCCCTCGCCGTGCAGCGGGCATGCGAGGAGGACCATGTCGTGCGTGTTGACCGCGGCCACCCCGGCCTTGCTCGAGACCGCCAGCCGCGGATACCCGCCGCTTGCCGGGCTCACCATCGCCTTGCCGAGCGCACGCGCTACAGGGCCCAAAATCTGGTCAGCAGCAAACACCAGCTCGGCCTTTTGCATCCGCGGTTTCACCGCGACACGCCACAGCTCGGCCGACGGCGTGGTCACGAGAAGGGTATCCTCGTCCCAGAACGCCACGTCCACCGCATCTACCTCGAAGGACAGCGCTCGCACGCGCTCGATCTTCATCGTCGGTGCTCCTCCGCCCGCCCAACGGCTGGGGCTGCTGCCGCGCGCGGGAGCGCTCCGCGCACCCACGCGTCGGTCAGCAAACCCTTGTCGGGCCGTCTCCGAGGGGTGTGCCGCGGCTGCCTTCGGGGCCAGAATTCGTGAAGCGTTGCGATGTCGAGTTGCATGGGCTCACCGCAGATGGCGCAAGCGCGGTTGGATCCGCAAGATCGATCGTCAGGCATGAGAATCTGCCACAGGAGGACCTTCTCTCATGCGCGCTGCTCCTACTCAGGGAAGCGAAGCGTTTTAACGGCGATGCCATCTTCTCCCGATGTCGTACTGCTGTCATTGTTCCAGCTGATGCCGCCCTTGCCCGGCGGCCCGATCTCGAAGGTGACCCCCTCCAGCGTGAGCTGGTCCTCGTCGCGGTAGGCGATGCCGATCGAGTCGCCGCCGCGCCCTGGGCCACCGAACCCACCCTCACCTCCGAAGCCGCCCCCACCTCCGCCGCACGACCAGGTGCCGTCACCGACGGCGCCCCCCGGCGCTCCTCGACCACCTGGTCCACCTCGCTCAGGCGGGCCCCCGTCGCCACCCGGTCCCCCGCCGCGCGCTGTGATCAAGCTGTCTCGCACGGTGAGCTTCGCGTGGAGCGCGACGATCCCGATGCTCGGGTGCCCGTTCGCGCCCCCTCGTCCGCCTCGTCCGCCGCAGCCGCCGGCGCCTCCGGATCCGCCGCCGGCGCCCCCCTTCGAGGCCACGCCGCACACGGCGAGCCCACCGCGACGGCCGCCGCCTCCGCCGCCACCTTGACCGGGCATGCCCCTGCCGCCCTCGCCTGCCGTGTCGCCCTCCCACCCCGTCTCGCTGATACGCCCGATGCCCTCGCCGCCCGCCCCCACCGTGCCCAGGGTTCCGGAACTCCCGGGAGACCCGCCATGGCAGCCCATGTTTTCCCGGTCCCCATGACCGCCGCGCCCTGAGTTCGTGGGGTCCGGCGTCGGGGCCGGGGCACCGGCGTCGCCATCCTCGGCGCCGTCGGGCAGCCCATCGCCGCCCTTGCCGCCGGTGCTCGGCGCGCCGCCCTCACAGGGGTTCACCACCGCCGGACCCCCGGCGACGGTGGCGGCGGTGCACGCGTCCCCGCCGTACAGCCCGTCGGGCCCGGTCGCTGCTCGGTTCGGCCAGGGCCACTCCTCGCCATCAGGGCCACTCGGTCCGTAGTCGGCCAGAATCTCGCTCCGGACGATCTCGACGGCCGTGCCCGTCTCGATGAGCATCGAGATCGGCCCTTCCCCGTCCAGGAACATGTCGGCGAGCGTCGATACGCCGTCCGCGGCCCCCGTATCGCTCGGGCTCGCCGGTTCGACGAACACCAGCGGACCGGCGTAGTGCGTGCTTGCGCTGTCCAGTGTGGATACCTTCCTGCTGTCGTCGCGGCCCCAGTGCCGACAGTGGAAGCCTCCCAAGAGATCGACGCCAGAAGGCAACCGCACGTGCTCGCTAAAATTACCGTTGCAGAGGAACACGCGCCCTCGTCGGGTGCGCGCCAAGTCGATGGCGTGCTTAACGGTAAATACGGGCTTCGCCTTCGTTCCAGGGTTCCCGTCGTCGCCGCCCCCGTAGAACCCGGCGACGAACACGCCGCAACCGTCGTCGAGAATGTCGGAGGCGATATGCTCCAGGCAGACCGCTTCCGGCGGCTCATCGCCTTGACACGAGGCGCCATCGCAGGGCGGTCCGCCACCATCGCCTGGACCGGGGGCAGTCCCGCAGCCGATCGCCCACGGCGACAGCGTGAGGGAGAGGGCAGCAGCGATCGTCTTTCTCATGGGCGTCTCCTGTCGTGGGTCGCCGGAACAGGGCGGTTCATTGCGGCGGTTCCGGGGCGGGGGCATCGAACCGATACCAAAAATCGGCACGCCCTGGAGCTCCCTGGCTCCTGCCGTCCCCCGAGGCTGCGTTGCCTGCGAGCCCACCCTCTCCGCCGCTGCGGTGGGTGACGATCGCATCCGAGGCAAGGGTGACAGTGGCGCCTACCGACGCAACGCCGAACGAGTGGCCGCCGAGGCCACCACCGGCATCGCCTCCACGGCCGCCGTCGCCTCCATATCCACCGCCGCACGCGTCCCACATCTCGGTTCCACCCAAGCCCTTGCCGAACAAGCCGCCATGTTCCCCGGCGCCGCCCGGCTGACCCGTTCCGCCGACCCCACCGCGACCACCGCTGCCCGCGAGGACCTTGCTGTCCTCGATGGTCAGAACGCTCCCTTGCAAGGCAACGATCCCGATGCTGGCGCCGCCGTAGCCGCCCCCCCAGCCTCCCAGGCCACCGCAGCCGCCACCGCCCCCCGAGCCGCCGGCCGCGCCGCCCTGGGGCCGACCAGTGGGACAAGCCATCATGGGACCGCGCGCCTTGCTGCCGCCTCCGCCGCCCCCGCCCTGGCCGACGCCACCCTTCTTTCCGTCGTCACCCCGAACCCCGATCCAACCGTCGAAATCGAGGTAACCTACGCCAACCGCGCCAGCAGCACGACCACCGTCGTCACCCTTTGCTCCGTCTTCGCCCGGTTTGCATCTCTCACTCGCCGCGCCGGCCCCTCCAAGGCCTTTGCCTTCCGGATTGTCCGCGGGTGCTGGCAATCCTGAAGTGCCGTCACCACCCCTATCAATCCTGCCATCGCCACCATAGCCCCCCGTCGACTTGGTGCCATCGCCACAATCGGTCACTACCGGTAGGGCTCCCTCCACGACACCCGCCGTGCAGGCGTCCGCGCCGTCGTTGCCCAGAGCGCCGTTCTTCGCGCGGTACGCGTGCGCGTCCTGTCCCGCTTCCCCGTCCTTGCCGTTGTCGGCCTGAACCTCGCTCGAACGCACGATCGCCCTAGCGCCGGAGCTCAAGAGCACCGCGATCGACGACTTGCCATCCCTCGCGGAGGCATGAGCTGCCACGACGCGCACACCGGAGATCATTGAGGTGGCGTCCACGGCGTCTTCCTCTGCCGCGAGGACGCGCAGCGGGATTCCTACCGGCGGCGCGATGATGGTCAACTGATTGGGCCCTTCGAACGCCCCCCGGTAAGACCAGTCGCCGCCATCGCAGAGGCGCCCGCCCCAGAGATCGACGCCCGAGGGCAGCGTGATCGCTTCCTCGAACTCCCCGCCGCACGCGTACACGCGCCGGGTCGGCGTCTCGCCGTTGCCTCGCCCGCTCGCGGCGAGCCCGACGGCGTGCTGCAGGGTCTTCACCGGCGCGCCCTTCGTGCCGAGGTCGCTGTCGTCGCCGCTCTCGCTGACGAACACCCCGCACTGGTCGAGTGCCGGCCCGGTCTCGGGCTGCCCCTCGCACGGTCCGGGCGGCGGCTCCGGATCGGCGGCGCATGCATACACCTCCCAGCAGGCATCGGTGAACGTACACGCCGTCAGCGTGCTTGCGCTCAACGCCCAGAGCGCGAGCACCACGAGGGACGTCCCGATGCTCCGGCCTTCCTGCGAACGCGTCTCTACGGCTCCCGGTCCCCTCACCACAGCCCCTCGATCCTCACGCCCATCCCTTGCCCAATCGCAGCGGGCGAGACGTGGATCTGCTCCTGAGCCGGCGTGCGTCCCAGGAAGGAGAAGTCCGTGAAGAAGGACGCGGCGGTTGCCGCCCCGATGACGCCACCCGCGATGACCAACGCTGTGCCCACGGCTCCGGAGAGGTTGCGCTCGTCTCTCAGGCGGAGCAGGTCAGCGCACGCAGAGTGTCGTGGCGCTTGCCAGCACATGGACGAGTTCGTCGAGGGATCTGTGCTCAGCGCGTCACGTCGCTCGCGCAGATCGCCGTCAAGCCTGCTGGCCCGGATCATCAGGACGCTGCCTGCCGAGGCAGTCGCCGTCGTGACGACGATCCCCGCGATACGCAGCGTCCCAGGCCACGAAGCCCACGGGCTGCGGGCCTGCGTCCGAACAGCGGGCGTAGCGCTCGGCACCCGGGGTGCTTCCTTCGGTGCGGCCGCCGCCACCTCCCTGGTGCTGCTTGAGGAGCGCGACAACTGCATCGACATTTGGTGCTGTTTTCCCGGCACGGCTGTGAACACCTGGAAAGACTCCTCGCGTCCAGGCGCTTGCGCCCGCACCATGTGTTCTCCGGAGTCGAAGAACAGCTTGTGGGTCCGCGCGGTCCTGCCTACGAGCTTGCCATCGACGACCACCTCGGCGTCCGGCGGATCGACCGCGAGCAAGAGCGTCGCGACGTGCTTCGTTGCCTTCCGCAACCCTTCCTCGAAGCGCAACTGGAGCGCCACAGAAAGCGCCTCGCGCTGCTCAAGGCTCCATGCGAGGTGCTCGGCCGCATCGCGGTGCTTGCTCAACGCAAGCGCGCAGAGCCCGAGCTCCCCGGCGATCTCCGCGCGCTCTTGCTCCGTGTTCGTTGCTGGCACCATTGCCTCCAGGGCTGCCTTATAGGCGTCATAGGCGTCGGTCCACCTTCCCTCTGCACGAGCTCTCTTCCCGGCGCGTACAAGGTCCTTCACTGTCGAACTATCGCTTCGTCGTGGCGTCGCATGGATGACCTGAGCGCTGGCCGGGCTCGCAAGGCCGGTGGCGGCTCCAAGCAAGCCAATTGACAGTGAAAGTGGAACGCAACGCATATAGCGAGGGTACTTACGCCGGCTTCGTCGCGTCAACCCTCAGGAATTTCCGTCAGCTGGCCTTTGGCCGAGAAAGAGCAGACCAAGACTGCAATGCATCGGTCCGTTCCGTCGCGACGGTTCACCAAGGCGCAATATGTCCACATGACCGCACATTGTCCTACAAAATTGAACCGCCTGTGCATTTTCCTGAACCCTGCAGGCCAGCTCAGGTGTGCTACCGCCGTGGCCAAGCCATCGGACCGCTCCGCCAGCTTCGACCTCTTCCGGCGCCTGGCGATCCGTCGCGGTGTCCCGGAGCGCGACGCGGAGGACGTTGCGCAAGAGGCACTGCTGCGGGGCCTGGAAGCAGAGCGGCGCATCGAACCGGGAGGGGATCCGGCGCCCTACCACGTCACGATTGCCCTCAACCAGGCGCGCAATCGCGTGCGCGACGCGGTCCGCCGGGGCGAGGTCCTGACGTCCTTCGACGAGCGGGAGCCCCATGGAGGGTGCCCCACGCCGGAAGACCTGCTCCGCCTGCGGCAGCGGGCAGAGATCCTGCGGCGCCTGATCGCGCAGGTCGACCCCAAGTACCGGGACCTCCTCATCCGGCACGATCTCGAGGAGACGCCGCTTGTCGAGATCGCGGCCGAGCTCGGGCTCAACGTCGACACGGTGAAGACGCAACACCGGCGCGCGCGCGAGGAACTGGACGCGCAGAAACGACGGTGGGACGCGCAGCAGGATTCGCACGGCTGGGACAAGGAGGCATGCGTGCCGGTGGCGCTCGCCGTCGGGCGCCGCGATCGCGCGTCGTGGGCGGCCACGCTGCGCCGCTTGTGGGCGAGAATCCTCGTGCAGGGTGCGTTCGTCGTCCTGGCGGGCGCTCTCGTCTCCACGGTACCGCCCGTGCCCAGCCCGGAATCGTGGCTGCGGCCGGCGGCGGTCCACTCGCCTGAGACCGCGCCCGCCGCCCAGGACGTCGTGGCGCCCGCCGTACCAGACGGCGCCGCCATCGCGGCGCATGCGATCTCAGGGTCGGCGGGACATGGCAACGCGGGCGCCGCGGTCGTAGTGAGCAGCGCGCCGGCCTCCGCGGTGACGACAGTTCCCCGTCCCGCCTCGTCGGGGAGCGCCGTGCGCCCGTCCGCCAGGGAGCGAGCGAGGAACCTAGTCAATCAGGCCCGGAGGGCCATCGAGGCCAACACCGTTCTCGGTTACCTCGAGGCACGCCGGCTGCTTGAGGCCCACGCGCAGGAGTTTCCGCGAGGGGAATTCGCTGCGGAGCGCGAAGCGCTACTCAAGCAGATTCGTTGATCCGTCGGCCGTCCACTCACAGCTAACAGGCGGCAACTCCGGTGGTGTCTTCGACAGCACAAGGCCGAGATCCGTCCTGCATCGGGTAAGGATGCCCACGTCCGGGAGGAGGAACACATGAAGGAAGTGCTAGAGTCGATGTGGCTCATCTCGCCGATCGTTCTCGCGATGATGGCCTGTGTTGCGATCGGGTTCGCGGTGACCGCGCGCGAAGCGCTGGGCCGCGAGCGAGGGCTCCGCGAGGCACGCGAGCAGGCGCATGAGGATGAGGAGCTGGCCCTCACCGAAGCAAAGGAAAAGGCAGAGCGGGAGCTGGAGCGATACCGGCGCCTGCTGGACTGCCATGTGGATGCGCTCGTCGCGGCGACGACAGGAGTCTGCGCGCGCCCCGTTCCATGGCCAGGCAGGGTCCTCGAATCGTTCTGTGCAACGATACCCTCGTGGCAGCGAAAGCTGGCCGAGAACACCGGGTTAGAGAGACGGGAGCTGGAACGGCTGCTGAGCAGCGACCTCCCGATGACGCCCGGCCTCGCGCGGCAGCTAGAAGTCTTCACGGGCACGCCTGCTCGCTACTGGGAGCGCCTATGGCGTCTGCACGATGACTACCAGACGGACGCGGAGGATACGGTCGTGATCCAACTCGGTGAGCCCAGCAGCAAGCGCGAACGCTCGGTGCGCGCGGCGGCG
Source organism: Sorangium sp. So ce726 (assembly GCF_051521405.1). Lineage (NCBI taxonomy): Bacteria > Pseudomonadati > Myxococcota > Polyangiales > Polyangiaceae > Sorangium > Sorangium sp. So ce726. The sequence goes on from NZ_CP150349.1 coordinate 1,711,251, forward strand.
TCCTCAGCATCAAGCCCGACGTCGACGAGTCCGCCCGCGATTCCTCCTCGGGCGCCTGATGTTCCCCCGCCCGTGGTGCCGTCTTGTGATCAGGCCGCCAAGAGCCCACGGGCCAAGCTCCCGGCGTCTCCTCCGCCGCGGCCTCGCTCACCGCTCCCTGCTCGCACGATGTCGGGAGCTGAGTTCGCGTGTCGCGCTGCCGCGCTGACGAGCTTTCCGGTACAGCGCGACGACGGCGGAGCCCGCCCTGCGCGAGACTCCGATTGGGACGACATCGAGCGATCTGCATTGAACACAACGCTTCCGGGCGTAGGAAGCCATGAACATGCATAACCTGAGCGCGCTCGGGGCTCCTGAGCATGGCGCCGCGATTGAGCCGATCTTGGGTGGGGTGTCGCATGTCGGGTTCGGCTGAGTCGGTCGCAGTCGACTCCACGACATGAGCGACTCGTAGTCATAGGGCGGGAGATTCGCAGGGGGGGGTGAGCCCATGTGTCGTCTACCGAACGAAAGCAAACGCACCGCCGCGCACGCGCGCTTGTTTTGCCCGATGCTGGTTCGTACCGTGCTGCGCTGGTTAGAGCGGCTCGGGGTCCCACGGTGCCATCGTGGCGACGTCGCAGGCCAAGTCTGGGTCAACGCCTGCGAGAGCTGGCCCAGGTTCGATCCGAAGCGCGGCAGACCTGAACGCTGGTTGAACGCGATCACCGTACACGTTGCCGCGCACTACCACGCACGTGCACGGCACCGCAGGGAGGAGCTGGTCGATGTGATCGAGGTGCTCGATCCAGCGCCGGACGCTGCTGCCATGATGGAGTCCGACAACATCAGGACCCGCACCCTCAACGCGGTGAACGAGCTCGATCCTGATCTGCGCTTTGTTCTCGTGGCCCACGACCTGAACGGACTCTCGATGGCCCAGATAGCCCAGGACGTAGGGGTACCTCTCTCTACGATTTACAAGCGTCGCACAAGGGCCATCGGCGCGCTGCGCGACGTCATCAGGCTTCGGGAAGCCAGGGAGAGCCCCAGCTGGAGAGTGAGCTTACAATGAGCGTCAAAGGCCTGGTTGTTCACTTCCGGCGCGACTTGGACGACCATGAGGCGGAGCGAACGATCGACGCGCTCATGATGATCAAAGGGGTCGTCAAGGTCTCGCCTGTCGAAGCTGGCTACGAGGACGACTTGAACCGCCAGCGGGTCAAGCGAGAGCTACTCGACCGGATTGGCGTGCTTCTGCGTGACGACGGGGCCGCAAGCTAGGTGCTGACGAAGCCGCGGCAGAGGCCGCCAGAGCCGGGGCCGCCACCGAGCCCGCAAGGTGCGCAGACGGCCTCCGCGTCGCAGCTGCGGAAGGGGACGCCGAGTTCACCCTCGAACTGCTCGCCTCCGGCAACGCGCCCCCGCTCGCCCTGGCGGTCGACGCGGTGCCCGAACGCGCCGGCGCTTTCGAGCGTCCGGTCGGCCGAACGGGGTGGAGCAAACGCCGTCGTGTCCGCAAGTGCGCCCCGACGCTGACCCGGGCTGCTACCTTCCCCCCCCATGCCATCCGTGCGCCGCCCTGCAGCCGAGATCCTCCGCATGGTATCGCCACGCGACTGGGAGGCGCTGCTCCGACTCGGCCTCGACCTGTACGATCCAGCGGACGCGGCGCTCTTCGTCGATGGCGTGCGAGCCGCCGACGACGCCATCGCGGCGCAGGAGCGCTGGGGGCGCGCAGCGGTCAGCCCCTCGAAGCGCGTGCGATCGCCTCTCTGATCGGTCGCCGCCATCTTCTTGGCGCTGCTCAGCCGGGGATGTCACCGAGCCCGCCGACCCGTGTCTCGGCTTCCGCTCCTCCGTCACGAGGGGGGTCCGAACTCGCGCTCGAGCGCCACGTCCGCCAGCACAACGCGCCCATGCGTGACCAGGTGGCCAACGTGATGAGGCGGCGCATGTTGTCGCACTGGATCGCCTGGGGTCGGCGCCTGGCCCGGCGGCAGAGCTCGACTGGGGCGACGAAAAGGCGGGCGGCGCCCCGGCGCTGCTTCTCGGCGATCGCAACACCACGCCCGGCTCGTCGCTGTTCCGGCGCCTGGAGCGCGCCGGGTTCCGCGACGCGAACGTGCCCGATCGCCGCGCGACCCTCTCGCACGACGGGCTCGGCACGGGCGACGTCGAGGACTCGGGCTGGCGGCTCGATCACGTGCTCGTGCGCGGCTTGGACGCGGGCGTGCGCACGGAGCGCATCCTCGACGGGCCCATCACGACCCAGGCCTCGAGGCGCGCCGTCCGGACGACGCTGTCGGATCACTTCGGCGTCCTGACCACGATCGGAGCCGCCGGCGCGGAGCGAGGTGCCCGCTGACGCCGCGCCCCGGCGCGCCCGCCGCGCGCCTCACCGGTGGCGCTGCGGCAGACGCGCCGGCGACGCCGCCCAGCCCGAGCTTGAGCACGGCCAGGTCCACGGCCGCGTCCCCGCGCACCCGCGGCGCGAACACCAGCGCCGACACCGGCGCGTCCCGCGACGCCGACGCCGCGCGAGGGATCTCGCGCGAGCTGCCCGGTATCCACTCCAGCGCCCGCGCGCCGTCCGCGCGGGCGGCCGGCGCGGCCGCCAGCAGGGCCGCGAGGGTGAGCAGGGCGGGCCTTCGCATCGCGTCGATCCTACACCACGACACTGCGCCGCTGCTGATTCGACGCTTGGCGGGGAGTCGGTTCGTACCGAACGTCCCAGTCCACCCACAGACCGATGGTCCCCCCTCTTGCGTCTACGGCACGACCGGGTTACCGCCTGGATGTCATGAACGCCGACACCGATCCCACACGCGAGGGCGATTCCAGGCTCGACGGTTACGAGGCCCCCGCCCACGGCCTCGAAACCTATCCGCTGGACAGCGTGCTCATCCGCACGGAGCAGCGCGCCATCGTCGACGTGCTCCGGCGTATCGAGGAGCAGTCGATACTGCTGAACCCTGAATTCCAGCGCGATTTCGTCTGGGAGCCGGTGCGGCAGAGCCGCCTCATCGAGTCCGTGCTCATGAGAATTCCCCTGCCCGTCTTCTACGTCGCGGAAGATGCGCAGGGGCGACTGGTGGTCGTCGATGGCCTCCAGCGGCTCACGACCTTCCAGCTCTTCGCGAAGCGGCAGCTTTCTCTCGTGCTCCCTAACCCCGAGCTCTCGGGGAAGGACATCGACGGGATCCACCCGAGGCTGCGCCGTCGCTTCGAGGACGGGCAGCTGACGTTCTACTCCATCGACTTCAAGGCGCCCGATCGGGTCCGGTTCGACATCTTCGACCGCGTCAACTCGGGCGTGCCGCTCACCCGTCAGCAGATGCGCAACGCGCTCTACAGCGGTCCAGCGACGAGACTCCTGCGTGAGCTCGCGGGCACGAACGAGTTCAACGAGGCGACGGGCCAGGCCTTCGACAAGCAGCCAAGATACCGGCCGGAGCAGCTCGATCGGGAAGCCGTCAACCGCTTCCTGGCGTTTCGAACGCTCGGGTGGGACGCTTACGGAGGCGATATGGACGAGTTTCTCGGGCGAGCGCTGCAAGCGGTCAACAAGAGGTCGGATGGAGAGCGCGACGCGATCCGCGAGGCATTCCTGCGGAGCATGGTCATGAACCGCCGGATATTCGGGCGTCACGCATTCTGCAAGCACGAGAGCCCGACTGACCGCAAGAGCCCCTTCAATGTGCTGCTCTTCGAGGTCTTCTCGGTCCTCCTGTCGATGTACGAAGAGGGGCGCGTGGGCGGCAGGGAGGACGAAGTGCGGAGCGCGTTCTATGGATTGATGGCAGAGCCCAAGTTCATGCGGTCGATCAGCGGCGGCACCACGGGAACGGAGAGCGTGAAGACGCGCTTCGTGCTCGCGGAGGCGGCCATCAGGGGGGCGCTCGGTGATTCGTGAGGTAGTTCTTCGGGGCTTCAAGCGCTTCCAGGACGAGCGCCTGCCGCTTGCTCCGCTCACGATGCTGACTGGCTTCAACAGCGGCGGCAAGTCCAGCGTGATGCAGAGCTTGCTCCTCTTGCATCACGCCGCGGCGCACGGCTTCGACGGCGTCACCTCCGCCAGCACCGTTGCGCTGAACGCGCCAGGGCTCTCACTCGGCGATCTCGGAGCGGTCCGCAACGAGACGGCCCGGGAGGACACGTTCACCCTCGGGATCCGCTCGGGAGAGACGAACGTCGCATGGACGCTGGGCTGGCCCCAGCTGAGATCGGACAGCCTGGCGGTTCCCGTACAGCAAATCGCGCTGAACGGTGCGGCTCGCCAAGCCGAGGTGCGTGGCGAGATGCCCTTCGCGCCGTCATGGCTGCGCGACGACACCGGCGCCTCTTCCCTCTTGAAGAACCTCGCTCGCCTCCGGTTCGTTCCGGCGGATCGCCTGGGCCCGTCCGAGACCTACCCGCTCGACGATCCGGAGCGACATGACACGCCAGGGCCGCGCGCCGAGCGCACGTTCGGCAACCTGCTCTGGCGCGACCTCGACCCGCTCCCTGTGCCTGCGCTGTGTCACAGCTCGGATCCGGCGCAAACCCTCCGCCGCCAGACGGAGGCATGGCTCTCCGAGCTCTTTCCTGGGACCACCCTCGAGCCGCGAACGGTCGCTCACGCAAACCTGATCACGCTCGGGATCCGTACCAGCGAGGAGCTCGGCTTTCACCGCCCCCAGAACGTGGGCTTCGGCGTGACCTACGTCCTCCCCTTGATCCTCACGCTGCTCATGGCCAGCGCCGGCGACACCGTGCTCTTCGAGAACCCCGAGGCGCACCTCCACCCGCGCGCCCAGGCCCGCCTCGCGCGCTTCTGCGCAAAAGCCGCAGCAGCGGGCATCCAGGTGATCCTCGAGACCCACAGCGATCACGTGCTCAACGGCGCGCGCGTCGCCGTTCACTCCGGGCAGATCGCGCCGGAGGATGTCTCGATCCTCTTCTTCGGTGGCCCAAGCGCCCCACCTGGTGAGGTCTTCTCGCAGATCCGGGTCGACCGACGAGGCCGGCTCGATCAGTGGCCCGCGGGCTTCTTCGACGAGACAGACCACCTCCTGGACAGGCTCCTCGAGCCTCCTGGCACGGGTGCACCATGACGATCGCCTTTGCGGTGCTCAACGACGAGAGCCTCAAGGGCGGCGATCCAACCGAAGACGAGAGGTTGCTACTTACGTTATACGAGACCTTTCGGGCGTTGCAGTATGCGGTCACTGTTCACGACGAGGACCGCGTCAGAGCGTGCGTGACCAAGGATATATGGACGCTCACGCTTCCGTCGGGCGCTGGGCTCAACGCGCTGCTGGGGGCGCTCGGGCGAAGGACACGCGACCACGACAAGGCCGCTCGATTGAGGCGCATCCTGGTGGATAGCTCAAGCTTCGATGAGCGCGGGGACACCGAGCTGACGAAACCTGAGCAAACTGTGGAGGTGACCTTTCGCGATGAGCAGGCGCCGGCTCTTCGCGCTGCTTGGCTGCTTCGCGGCCTGGCGTGGAGCGCGGACCGCGCTGGCTGGCAGGTTGTTCCGCTTCCCATCAAGGTGCGCGAGCGGGCGGGCGACTTCCGCGACGAGCACCTGACGAATGCCTTCTGCGCAAACCTCGCCGAGCGTCACCGGGCAGCCCTCGCGCTGCATGTGCGGGTACTGCCGAGCTACGAGGATCCTGGTCACCACAACCCCGATCGTATGGAGTACCAGAAGTACCGCCACGAGAAGTCGCAGATCCCCAGGCATGCCGAGCGGATCCTTCGCCACGCGCTCCCGACCGAGGGTGGCATGACCTGGTGGGCACGATGTGCGTGCGGGTTTTATCATCGTTACATGGGTACCCTTCGGGGGGAACGAGTCGTCGTCCACTGGAATGGGACGACCAACCAGAACGCCACGGGTAACCAGCCAGGGAAGCGGCAGCCAACCACGGACGAGGAGGTGCCGACCGAGGTGAAGAACGAGCTCACCAGGCTGCGGACGCTGGGGGAGTCGGACTGCGGCTGTCGCGAGCTGCGCGGACCAGGTCGGGAGTAATTGGAGCAGGGTCGGCGTCCACCTGCGCGTAGGCAAATCAAGCCGGATCGCAGCGCGAGGAAGTGTAGCGCGGCAGAGCGAAAAGGGTGGGACCGCGAGCTTCGTGATGGCTCGGTCCTGGGTCGAAAGAGCGTGGTCCGGGCGGCGCCGAGCGCGCTACGGGGCGCATCGGCGTGCCGTGGGCACACGTGTCCGTCCGGGCGTTGGTCTGGCCCGGGAGGCGCGTCGCGAGACGCTATGCGGCGTCCCCGGGCGCCTTGCGGCGCACAACGGTGCTTTTCCAGTACGGCGGCCCTCGGTTGGGAGAGCGTGCTGGGACGTCGGTCGGTTCGCCGAGCGCGGAGAGGAAGCGGGCGATGTTCCTTGGCTCGGTCACCATGGCGACGAGCTTCATCCACCCCTTGCAAGCTGGGCGCTCGAGGACATGGATCGCAAATGTGCGGCGCAGGAGCTCGGCGCGGTTTATCGACCGCTCGATAGCCGCCACGCTTGCGTTTCGAAGCGGCGCCTTCGTCCGCCTTCGTAGGCTCTTGTGGCTTAGCAGGGCGCGGTCCGATGCGATTGCGCGCCAACGTGGGCGACTTGCCGAGGCGAGCACGCCCGCGTACTTGACGGTGTGGAAGCGCGGCGGCGGGACGCTGGCTGCGAGGCGACACAAGAGCGAGAGCGGATCCATATCCACCGCGACAGTCCCGTCAGCGAAGGCGCGCTTGAGCGACAGCCGCACCAGGCCGTCCTGCTGCGGCTCGACGCGCTCGTTTGCGATCGGGGGTCGCAGCACGTAACGCAGCCGCGCCTCCCTCGCCGCGGCATGGTGCGCACCGGCGCGCGTCGCTGCGTGCAAGGTGAAGCCATCGAGCGCAGCGCACAGCGGCTTGTCGTACGCGAGCGCGCTCGGACAATACGACGAGAGCCCGCGGAGCCATTGCGGGGCGACGACGTGTGGCGCGGCTCTCGTCCCGAGACGGCGGAAGCACAGAGCGCGGCCTCGGGCTCGTCGTCCTCCTCGACGTCGTGCTCGATCTCGAGATGCCCGTGCCGCCGGAGGTAATGGAGCATCCGCCCGACGGCGTGCTCTAGGACCTGACCGACCTCGCGCGTTCGCAGGTGACCGAGTTCGTTCCACACGAGCTCGGTGCCGTCTTCGTGATAAGCCCCGTCGAGGAAGACCACGTGCAGATGCGGATTGAGCCGCATGTCGCCGGACGTGCGTTGCACGACGGTCACCGCGCCGCTCTTGACCGCGCCGCACGCGCCTCGGCGCGCGGCGCCACCGGCAGCCCGAGCAGCCGTCCGATCGCCTCGTGAACGACCCGGGCCGCCACCTCATCCCCGAGGGCGACGGCGCGGCATAGGGTGCTGGCGAGCGAGGCGACCACCGCAGCCCGACGCGACGGATCGGTCACGGCGAGCTCCCCAATCCCGGGGCTTGGCCGCTGGGCCCGGGTTGGGTCCACGCCCTCCGAACGGGTGCGATCCGTCGTCACGCCCTCCGGAAATCCCCGGGGAAGCGACAGATCGCGACGGTTCGCCCCCGCGGAATCGTCCCGCCAGAAAAGCCGGTCGATGACGAGCGGTCGCCGGAAACAGTGGCAATTTTGATAGTTTCCGACTGTCTCCCCGCCGAGGGCGGCTCCGGTGTGGCCCAACGGGGCGCCCTCCGCCGTCGCGTCCCCCGCGGTGAAGAGCCCGCGGCATCACCGATCGGGGTCGGCACCTGGCCTGGCGGCGCAGCGCCGAGGGATTCTCCTTCGCTCGCCACCCTGTTGCCGGGCCCTTCGATGCGCTGCCGCCTGTTTCGGGATCGTGCCTGCGTCCCCGCACTCTTCCGGCCCAACGACTGGAGTTGAGCTGCGTGGTCCCGAGCGAAGCGAGGGCCATGTCAGCTTCGACTGCCTAGTTAGGCAGCTTCCGTCGCGGCTTCTCACTCAGGCCCTCGAAGGGCTATGAACGTGTTTTTTGTGAATCTATAAATCCTAGCGAGGGCGAGACCCTACCTGGGGAGGAGCTCAGCGTGGCGTAGACAATATACAACAGCCGAGTGAACTCGTTGGATCTGTTGGTTCTTGTAGGCGGATCAGTGGTTCGTACTTTTGTACGTTATGTCAATTGCCGATCGTTGGCGGGCAATTCTTGACAGGTCGGAATAGCTTTGCGCGGGCTATCCTCCGCTGTTACGGCCGACGCGCAAGCCACGGATCGCGTCCGCCGTCGCCTCACCCAGAGGCTCCTTCGGACTACGCGCCCGGAGCGGGTCGAGGAAGACCACACCATCGTGATCAGCGCGATCATGAGCGTGATCCCGCTGATCACGATGGTGCATCCTGGCGATCACGATGCGCTGATCTGAGCGATCGCGATGCGGTGATCTCGGTGATCACGATGGCGTGAAATCCGCATCGAGGCACAGCGTAGCTGCTGCGGCACGGCAGAGTGGACCTCGGCGAGCTCGCCGAGGTCCACTCTGCCGCGAGGAGGAGCCGGGCCTCACACGCCTGAGTATGGACGTCAACTCGCGGTTGACAGTGTAGATCGGAGCAGTTTACGCAGTCCGGAGCGCCATTGGTCTTCCTTATATGGAAGAGAGGTATCCCCGGTGGTTCAGAGATTGCATGGCCGGCCGCAGAGGTCGTCATGAATAGGAAGATAATTCTTTTGGGGCTGTTCGGCGGGGTCTTTGCTTCAGCAGTCTCGTGCGGTGGCAATGAAGGGAGCGAGTCGAGCGAAGCGGGCGGCACGAGCTCGACCACCGGCGATAGCAGCGGAAGCGGTGGCAGCCAGGTGGGCGTGGGTAGCTCGGGCTCGACCGCGAACGGCTCGGGCGGGTCGGGTGGCTCGGGGGCCTCGGGCGGCTTGGGTGGCTCGGGGGCCTCGGGCGGCTTGGGTGGCTCGGGGGCCTCGGGCGGCTCGGAGGCCTCGGGTGGCTCGGAGGCCTCGGGCGGCTCGGAGGCCTCGGGCGGCTCGGAGGCCTCGGGCGGCTCCGACGGCTCCGGGGGCGGTGACGGTGGTGGGGGCGCGGACCAATGCAAGCCCATCGGCTGGGCCACGCGCTCAGGTCGCAATGGTGGCGCCTTCAATGTCACGGGCGGAGGTAGCGCCGAGCCCATCGTCGTCAATAACTTCGCCGATCTCCTGAAGTACGCCAAGGATGGGGAGACGCGGGTGATTCACATCGACGGCACGGTGGGCGGTGGTTGGTCGGGGACTTCCGGGGATCGACTGGAGATCAAATCAAACAAAACCATCGTCGGCCTCCACGCGGGTACGCAGATCAAAGCGGCTATCCATATCAAGGACGCGAGCAACGTCATCCTGCGCAACATCGTCGTCCGTGGGCCGGGCTCCAACGGCGACCAGGCCTGGGACAACATCAGCATCGAGGGCAACTCCAAGAACATCTGGGTCGACCACGCCGAGTTCTGGGACGGGCAAGATGGCAATGCCGACGTCGTCAAGGGGGCCGACAACGTGACGTTCACGTGGAGCATCTTCGGCTATAGCAAAAGAGGCGATCACAACCTGTCGAATCTGATTGCATCCTCGGACAACGAGCCCGTGAGCGAAGGCAAGCTCAACATCACCTTCATGTTCAATTGGTGGACCGGGGTCGCAGAACGCCAACCCCGCTGCCGGTACGGGTGGATCCACGTCGTCAACAACCTCTACACGGAGGACACCTCGGTCGGCCCTTCGAGTCTCGGCGTGTCGAACGGCTTCAAGTGCAACGTGCTGACCGAGAACAACCATTTCATCGACCAGAACGAGCCGATTGACTTGGGCAAGCAGAAGGGAGACGGCTCCGTGCAAGAGGCGACGGGCAACCTGTTCGAGGGCTGCTCCGGAAATCAAATGGGCAGCGGCGACGCCTTCAACCCTCCGTACGAATACAAGTCGTTCCTGGTGCCGGCCTCCCAAGTGAAGGAGCTGGTGCAAGCGCATGCGGGGGCCACGCTCTCCAGCCCGACTGCTTGCTCGCCGTAGAAGCGGCCTTAAGCTGCGGACCTCGTTAACGATGGGGCCCCCACGGCGCGAGAGGGGCATCCCGATCGCGCCCGTGCTGACGGAGCTGCTCGTCGAGGCGAACAGCTTGCTACCGTCGGCGCGACCTTTCTCCCCCCTCCCGTGCTGGCACCAGGCCGAGCAGCCGACCGATGGCCTCGTGAACGATCCGCGCCGCCTCCTCATCCCCAAGGGCGACGGCGCGGTTCAGGGTGCCGGCAAGCGAGGCAACCACGACGAGCCGAGGCGACGCGCCGGCCGACGCGAGCTTCCCAGGATCGAGGCTCGCCGGCTGGGCCCGGGTTGGGCCCACCCCCACCGACGCGCTGCGATCCGCCGTCACGGCTCCCTGAAATCCCGGGCAAAGCACCGGATCACACCGGTTCGCCCCCGCGGAATCGTCCCGCCAGAAAACCGGGCGATGACGAGCGATCGCCGGAAACAGCAGCGATTTTAATAACTTCCGCCTGTTTCGCCGCCGAAGGCGGCTCCGGTGTGGCCCAACGGGGCGCTCTCCGCCGCCGCGTCGTCAAAGGGGCCGCGTCCACTCCACAGCCTGCGGCGGCAGCGCCAGCGGCCCGTCTACGCGGACTGGAGCTAGATCGTGCCGCCGATGTCGGGGTCGAGCATGGTGGTGCCCTCTACCGATATGGAGGACCGGATCCTGAAGCCGAAACCCTCTACCAGGCGATCCGTGGAAGACGCCGCGGGGTAGCGGGGGCCGGAGGGCTCGCGACGGGACGGGCTTGGTGGGCGCGGAACCGCGACGGTTTCCGCTCGGCCGCCGCGAGCCGAGGTGGGATCACGGCGACCCTGACGGGAGCCGCAGGGTCGCCTTCCCATCCTCGTAGGTGGTCCAGCTGAGCAGCCGTCCTTCGGCGGTCATCTGGTACTGCTCGATCCGTCGCGAGCCGCGCGCGCCGATAAGCCAGACGGTACCATCGTGGTCGTCGTCCTCGTCGCCGTAATCAAAACGGATGGAATCTGGGGCGACGCTCCACGAGCCCCTAGGAGGGATGCTCGACGCCTCATCGGCGGACAGGCGAACGACCGTCGCCCCCACGCGGTGGACGCTCACGCGGGGCGATCCGACCACGTGGGCAGCCGACTCCAGGATCGCCGCGACGTGCTCGAGCGAGGGGGCGAGCACGAGGTCCGCACGCGCCTCGTACACCTCCGGCTGCAGGTAGTGGCGCAGGAGCACGCCGCCAGCAGCGAAGTAGGCCTGATACGCGTCGGTCGCTTCGGATACGACGGTGAGACCGAGCGACACCGCGAGGGCGTCGCCCGTCGCGGGGCGGACCTTGACCCGGTATGCGCGATGCGCTTCCGCGGCCGAGAGCAACGCGCGCTGCTCGATGTACTTCTCGATCGAGGCGCTCTTGACGTTAGGCTGGGTGATCACCTCTCCCGCCTCGTTCATGAACAGGCCGCAGACCCCCTCGCTGCCGATCGGCACCATCGTGCCGTCGAGGTCAAGCGGGTCGTTCTCGTCGCGCATCGGTTCGTCATAGGTGATCCCGAGCGTGTCCTCGCCCCACGACAGCCCGCCGTAGAGGTGCTCGAAGTCGATAGCCGCAGCGAACAGCGGTCGATGGCACTCGGCCAGTCGGCGGGCGACGCTCTCGGGATCGCGCCCGCTGTCGTCGCGCTCCGCGGAGAGGAGGAACTGCTGAGCGCGAGGGGAAAACAGGTGCAGGGGCAGGGAAGGTCGCATAGGCGGTCTGTCAGCGGAACACGGGCACGTTCTGGTTTGTGAACACCTGGGCGATTTTGGGCATGGCCTGCGCGGCGGCCTGCGGCGTCGTGACCTGGTTCGACAATCCCATGTTGTTCAGGGTCGGACCGCAGAAGTCGCACGGTGCCTTGTAGCTCCCCGAGGTCGGGCCGCCCTTGTTCATAGGTACAACGGCGACGACCCCCTGTTGGATCCGGTTCAACATCGTCGCGGTGCCGGGATTCGGCTGCTTCGCGAGCCAATTGCGATAATCGGTGAGCGCTGCCGGCTCCGCGCATTTCCCTCGCTGATCAGGGCTCGCCGTCGAGCCCTGAGGCAGCTGGCCCGCGGGGGGAATGTGGTTCGAGATGTCCGGGTGAACGTTCTGCGGGCTGCCGCCAGAGTTGCGCCTCCATGCGTACAGGTTGCTGCCGTTGGCGTCCTGCCCTACGAGCCGCTCGGGGGGCCCGTTGTTGGTTATCATGACACACTGACAGGGAACGAGACCGTGCGGGTCCGTCATCGTGTTGGGATCTCGCACATAACGGTACACGTTGTGTCCGCCGCGCAGCGAGATGGGGTCGTGCGACAGGTACCGGCCCGTGTCTGGATCGTAATAGCGAAAATGATTGTAGTGGAGGCCCGTCTCCTCGTCCTCGTACTGACCCGCGAAGCGAACAGCTGTGCGTACCTTGGAACCGGGGGCGGGCACCGTCCTGCCCAGCCCGGATCGCGAGAGCTCGCCCACGACGGCGCCGCGAGCGTCCACGAGGTGGGTCGGCGCTCCGTTCGGATCGTTCACGTAGTGCACCCACTCGCCGGCGGCCACGCCGCGGGCGTCCCAGCGCACATCGCGGTGAGCGAGCACGACGGGGCCATCTCCCGCTACCCAGTACCTCCGATCGTCGACGACTGGGTTGCCCAGATCGTCGGCCGAGCGCTTGATTTCCTGTATGACCGCCGCGCCATCCCACAGGAACCTGGTGGTCGAGCGGCATGCGCCCCTCGCTCCCGGCGCCGGTGCCTCGAACACACGCTTCTCGAGGCGACGGCCGAGGGGGTCATAAAGGAACTGCACCACCACTCCATCCGGACAGGTGACGCTGCTCAGACGGCCGGCGGGGTTCCAGGTATATCGATAGGCCCGCTTCGCGCCGTCATCGCCGACGACAGACATCTCGATCAGCTGACCTACGTCGTCGTACTGGTAGTGTGTCCTGCCGTGCTCGACGAGGCGGTTGCCTCGCTCGAAAACCGAGCCCGTGCTCCCGGCGCGGACGATGTTGCCCGTGGCATCGTACGCGTAACGATCCTCTCGGCCTCGCTCGCGAGCGGCGCAGAGGAGCTGTCCGAGCGCATCCACCTCGTACCGGGTCTGCCCGTGGCGCAGATCCCAGTCCGCCCCCATGTGGCCATCGAGCGCGTAGTGGTGGACTCGGCGCACGGAGAGCCCACCATCCCGCGAGCCGACCCACTCCGGGTGGCCTGGCCCGACGGCGGGGGTCGTGAAGGGGCTACGCGCTCGCCGCTCTGCGAGGCGGCCCATCGCGTCAAACACGCTTTCCAGCCGTCCCCCTCCGGGTAAAACCCGCTCTACCTCGCGCCCGTAAACGTCCGAGCGGCTCTCGACCTCGTGTGCCTCACCCAGGCGGTAGCGGCGCACAAAGGCATTTGGCCCTTCCGTCATCGCGATCGCGTGACCGAGCGACGTCATCGTTACGTCCGCGCGACCTTCTCGCCCGCGCGCGACCGCGAGCGGCTCTCCGCGCACCAGCTGCGTTTCGCGCAGGATCCTCCCCGCGGCGTCCCTCTGAAACTGCACCTCCACGTCCGCGCCGACGGCGCGAATGAGATCTCCGCACTCATCGTACTCGAGCGCTTCTGTCGTACCGTCGGCGTAGCGCCGCTCAACGACCATGCCGGAGGCGTCGCGGACGAACTCCATGATCTCCCCCGTCGCGTCGATGACGGCGACGAGCCGCCCCGCGAGATCGCGGCGATACCGCCTCCGCACGCCGTCGAAGGTCACCTCCGCGACGAGCCGACCGCTCGCGTCGTGCTCGTAGTGGTGCATCTCTCCCTTCGGATTGACGAGCGCCACCGGGAGCCCGTCGAGATCGTAGAGCATGCGCGTGACTCCGCCCGCCTCATCCACGATCTCGCAGAGTTTGTTGTACCCTCCCCACCGGCACGAGCGGACGCGCCCGCTGGGCCAGGTGACCTGCGTCATCTTGGCTTCACCATCGTACGCGTATTGCGTCACACCGCCCAGCTCGTCGTAGGTCGCGACATGATCGCCCCGGCCTGAATAGGCGAAGCGGACGACCGCGTCGAGAGGATCGATCACCGACGTCCTTCGCCCCAGCGCGTCGTAGCCGAACCGGGTGACTGCGCCGCTCGACTCGAAGACCGCGGTCATGTTGCCGTGCGCGTCGTAGTCGAAGCGCGTGGAGTGTCCGTGTGAATTGATGATCTCCTGGATAAGTCCACGCTCGTCGTAACGATACGACGTCGTCGCGCGCGTGGGGTCCACGACGAACTCAGGGTTGCCCCGCTGATCCCGCTCGATCCGCGTGATGCCGCCCGCAGGATCAACGATCTCGACAGGCAGGCCGTAAGCGCCGCGCACGATGCAGGTGCTGCGCGCCTTCGGATCCGTGAGCCGCGTGAGCCGACCGCGGGCGTCCACCTCGTAAACCGTCGTTCCTCCGAGCTCGTCCGTACGGCTGGTCAGGTGACCGGCGGCGTTGTACGTGCAACTGATCACGCCTGGCCCTTCCACGCGTTTGTCGAGTAGGCCGTGCTCATTACCGAAGAACCGTCGAACGCGCGCCGAGTCTGCGACCTCGCTGTACCCGTCGTCGAGGTACTCCATCTTGCAATGACTGATGCCCTTGACCCGTGTCCGGCCGTCCGCGAGCATCCGCGGCAGGCCCTCCGCCAGGCTCAGATCGCGCTGGCCGGGGTACTCGCCCCATGACTCGATACAGCGTCGGTGCCCGTCATACACGAAATAAAACGTGAGGCCGGTGCGATCCGTGTCCTTCGTGAGCAGGTGATCTTCATCGTATTCGTAATGTGAGGAGAAGCCGTCCGCGTCCCTGCATTCCACGAGGTTCCCGTACCCGTCGTACCGATATGTCGCGAAGGTGAGCCATGCGCCGCCGGACACGGCGTTCTTCGTCTCGATCGAGGCGATGCGCCCTTCAGGGGTCGTGCGGACATGGAGGTTCCGCCCGGCGCTATCGATGATCGACGCGATCTTGCCCTATTGATATGTGATCGTGATTCGATTCTTGTTCCGGTCCTCGATCGCGCTGAGGCGATACCGGAGACCGGGCTCGTCGCGCTCGGAGAAAGTGCGGTACACGTCGTCATTTGCATCGACCACGAACCCCCAGGCCTCTCGGCGGAGCGCCCAGCCAAAGGGGCCCACGACCTCGTCTCCCGGCCGGATCATGGGGAACTCGACGGGCATGCCTTGCTCGTTCCAAACGACGAGGCTCCGCCGGCGCACTTCGACCTCCCAGCCGATGGTGTGACCCCAGCCGAAGCCAAGGCCCGTGTCCCGAGCCGCCATGGTCGTGGAGTACATTCGCCGGAAGAGAAGCGGCAGGGGCCCTGGCAGATGCACGTCCACGGTCGGGTAGGTGAACGCCCGTCCGGTGACAACGTCGACTGGATGCGATGCGTACCCGCATTCGGGGTGCTTTTCGTAGTCCGGGGCGCCCTTTCCGCCGCCGCCGGCGCCCTTGCCCCCATTGCCGCCGCCGGCTCCCTGATCGCCGCCCTTCCCGCCACCGCCCTTCCCCCCGCTTCCTCCGCCGCCCGCGCCGCCGCCCATGATGAACACGCCGGGGTTCATTCCTGGAATGGCAGGGATATTCGGTACAGGAGCCGTGCGCGCCATGGCGGAATGATCTCAGCGAGGGCTCCAGGAGGCAAGGATCTCAGCCCAGCCGGCGAGCCCGGGGACCCGGAGCGCTGGTGCCGATGGCCCCCGCAGAGCCCGCAGGCGATGGCGAGCGGTAAGGCTCCGGTAGCGAGTCGACGCGAGCGGCGACCTCGACGTTCGTCCAAGCTTGCTCACCGCTTCGGTGCCACCGGCAGCCCGAGCAGGCGACCGATCGCCTCGTGAACGACCCGGGTCGCCACCTCATCCCCGAGGGCGACGGCGCGGCTCAGGGTGCTGGCGAGCGAGGCGACGACGGCCGCCCGAGGCGACCCAGTCACGGCGAGCTCCCCAGGCCCGAGGCTTGACGCTTGGGCCCGGGTTGGGCCCACGCCTCCCGAGGGGCTGCGATCCGTCGTCACGCCCTCCCCAAATCCCCAGGGATGCGACGGATCGCGACGGTTCACCCCCGCGGAATCGTCCCGCCAGAAAAACCGGTCGATGACGAGCGGTCGCTGGAAACAGTAGCGATTCTCATGGCTTCCGCCTGTTTCGCCGCCGAGGGCGGCTCTGGTGTGGCCCAACGGGGCGCCCTCCGCCGTCGCGTCGCCCGCGGTGAAGGGCCCACGGCATCACCGATCGGGGTCGGCGCCTGGCCTGGCGGCGCAGCGCCGCGGGATTCTCCTTCGCTCGCCGCCCTGTTGTCGGGCCCCTCGATGCGCTGCCGCCTGTTTCGGGATCGTGCCTGCGTGCCCGCACTCTGCCAGCCCAACGTTGAATTGACCTGCGGCGCGAAGCGCCGTCAGGTCCAATTCTGCGTTGGGCGGTGCCTGGTTGCGCATCATGGGATCAGACGGCCCAGAGCCGCCTCTTGCCGGGCTGAGAGCCGCCGCTCGCCGCAGCAGCGGTCGTGGTCGCGCCGTACCTCTCCGCCATGGCGCCGCCAGGTCCCGCCGGCTTTCGTCCCGCTGAATTCCCCGCGGAGCACGAGCGGCCCGTGTTTCGCTCGCAGCCGCCGGGATGCTCACCCAAGCGGAGTCTCGGCCGCTGTCGGCGCGTCCAAGGACCTCGCGGCCAGCGCCGCACGCCTACGCGCCTCGCGAACCGCATCAGACCGTGTTGTATGGCCTTGTTCAGGAGCACCTCGCGACCTACGTCGCGCACGCAGCGCGCACGTACGCGGCCCCGCTCCCGAAGTACGTTGTCGCCGCCTTCGATGGCTACCTCGCCTGTGGCGATCTCGCGCGAGGTTCATGGCAGGCTTCGACGCCGAGCTGGCCCGACGCCTCGGCCCGCCCGAGCTCGATCCGATGGCCATGTTCGTGGTGGGGTATGCGTCGGCCCGGGCGCTCGCCGCCCCGCCAGCGAGGCGCCGCAGGCCCCTCACGGAGATCCTGATCCGCGGCTCGTGGGAAAAGACCTGAGCGTGTCGGCCGGCGTCGTCCGGTCTGCGGTCGGCACGGGCGGTTGCAGCGCCGGGCGCTCCGAGGCACGGTCGCAGAAACCAAGGAGGATTCGTGCCCATCAACTGGCCCACGGGCGTGAAAGTCGCTCAGGTGCGGATCGCCCGACCGACGGACCGTCTCAAGGAGGTCGTCGCGTTTTACGAGCAGGGCCTCGGCTTGCCGCGCCTCTGCGCGTTCGAGGGACACGCCGGCTACGACGGGGTCGTGCTGGGCCTGCCGGGCTGCGAGTACCACCTCGAGTTCACCCAGCACGAGGCAGGCAGCGCGTGCCCGGCGCCTTCGCGCGACAATCTCCTCGTGCTCTACGTCCCCGATCCTGTCGAACTCGAGCAGGTGCGCGGCAGGCTGGAGGCGCTGGGGCACCACCTGGTTGAGCCCGAGAACCCCTACTGGCGCGACAAGGGGTTCACCTTCGAGGACCCCGACGGATGGCGGGTGGTCCTCTGCCAGACGGCCGGGATCTGACGAACTGCCGTGTGAGACCCCTGGTCGCTCTCGCGTACTACCCGCTCTGGGCCGCCGCCGTGACCGTCGCGGTCACCGCGCTGCGGCTCGGGCGCAACGTGGGCCGCGGCCTCGTCGCCCTCTGTTTCTTCCTCGCCTTCTGGGTCACAGGGCTCATCCTGCTCGAGACCGACGGCACGCTCGCCGTCGCCGAGCACGTCCTCCCGAGGCGCGTAGGTAAAAGAAGCCGGATCGCAGCGCGAGGAGCGCGTAGGTAAAAGAAGCCATCGCAGCGGATGACGGCGGTCGACGACCCGCGCGCGAGAGGCTCGTGCGGTACTGCTCCCGCCCGGCCTTCGCACCCGATCGAATCGAGCTCCTGCTCGATGGGCGTATAGCGTACTTGCTGAAGACACCTCGGCGGGGACGCACTCACCGCGTCATGAGTCCAATGGAGTTCATGGCCCGGCTCGCGGCTTTGATTCCTCCGCCGAAGATCCCGCTTGTGAGATACCATGGCGTGTTCGCGCCTCGCTCGCCGTGGCGCTCTCGCGTGACACCCAAACCTCCGGCCCGCGCCGCGAAGTCTGAGCCGTGCGCGGGGCACGCGCCTCTGCCCGCCGCGCCCGCGCCCGCATCGCCCGCGCCCGCGTCGCCGTGCGCTCCGCCGGCGCTCTCAGCGAGGTCGCTCGCGCATGCCGAGCCCACGGTGCGAGTTGAGCCGACCCTGATCTCGGTCTTGCACTGGGGGCGGCTGCTCGAAGGGGAGTTGTTCGCCACGTCGCGCTACGTCGAGTGGGCCGTGCTCATGAAGCGTTCGTTCGGCTTCGACGCACCACGTCCACGCTGCCCATAGCGCCCCTCCCGTGAGACCCCTGGCCGCCAAGGGGTGCGCCAAGCGTCCGGACTCCAGGGGGCGTTCGGAGTTTCCTGACGACCTCACGCGCCTGCACACCCAAGAGCCGCACGAGCTGGGCGTGGGCCAAACTCCGCCGATGCCAAGTCACACCCTTTGGAATATATAAGTAACTGGTCGTAGTGCGTCGCGTTGACGAGCGAGCGAGCAAGGGTTTCGATGATCGTCGAGAGAGGCTACGCGCTCCGCGAGAAAATCGAGGAAACTGCCGATTTTGCCCTGTACCGCGCAACCCACGAGGGCGACGGCGTCCCGGTTTTGCTGAAGATCCTGTGCGCGGAAAGATCGACCGGCGCCGAGGTCGTGCGCTTCAAGCACCAGTACGAGCGCATCGCGCGCCTCGCCTCGCCCCGCCTCGTCGCCCTGCGCGGCGTCGAGGCGCTCGCCGACTCCTTGATCGTCGTCCTCGAGGACTTCCCGGGCCGCGATCTCGCGCGGATCCTCGCCGCGCGCCCGTCACGCAGGATGCCGGTCGGCGAGGCGCTCGATCTCGCGGCCGCGCTCGCCGAAGGTCTCGCCGCGGTGCACGTGGCCGGGCTCGTCCACCGCGATCTGCGCCCGCAGAACGTGCTCGTCGGCGCGCGCGGCGCGGTCAAGATCAATGGCTTCGGCGTCGACGCCGAGATCACCCACGCGCACGAACGGCTCTACGCGCCGGCGGTCATCGCCGACGTGCTGCCCTACGTCTCCCCCGAGCAGACAGGCCGCATGAACCGCGGCGTCGACTACCGGACCGACCTCTACGCGCTCGGCGTCATTCTGTACCAGATGCTCACGGGTCGGCGCCCCTTCGAGGCCCTGGACCCGATGGAGCTCATTCACGCGCACCTCGCCCTCGCGCCCACGCCGCCGTCCTGCGTCGATCCGACCATCCCCGAGGCCGTTTCCGACATCGTGCTCAAGCTGCTCGCGAAGAACGCCGAGGAGCGTTACCAGAGCGCCGAGGGCCTGCTCGCCGACCTCGAGCACTGCCGCGAGGCCCTGCGCGGCACGGGGACGATCGAGCCCTTCGTCGCGGGCCAGCGCGATCGTCAGGACCTCTTCCGGATCCACCAGAAGCTCTACGGCCGCGAGCATGACATCGAGGCGCTCACCGCCGCGTTCGAGCGCGCGCTCGAGGGGAGCCGTGAGATCGTCCTCGTCTCCGGCTACTCGGGGATCGGGAAGTCCTCGCTCGTACACGAGATCGTGAAGCCACTCGCGCGGCAGAAGGGGTATTTCACGACCGGCAAATACGACCAATACAACCGCGGCGCGCCCTACAGCGCGGTGATCCAGGCGTTCGACGGCCTCGTGCGGCAGATCCTCACCGAGAGCGATGCGCGCATCCTCCGCTTTCGGAGCGCGCTCCTCGAGGCGCTCGGGCCGAACGCGCAGGTCGTCTGCGACGTCATCCCGTCGCTCTCCCACGTGATCGGCCCGCAGCCGCCCGTCCCGGCGCTCGGCCCGATCGAGGCGCAAAACCGCCTGAACCGGTGCTTCTTGCTGTTCGTCTCGGTGTTCGCGCGGCGCACGCACCCGCTCGTCCTGTTCCTCGACGATCTTCAGTGGATCGACCCCGCGAGCCTCGGGCTGCTCCGCGCGCTCCTCGCCGACGACTCGCTCGATGCCCTCTTTTTCTGCGGCGCTTACCGTGACAACGAGGTATCGCCCGGGCACCCGTTCATCCTGGCGATCGAGGAGCTCAAGCAAGCCGGGCTCGTCGTGCGCAACATCGTACTCACCCCGCTCGCGCGCCCGCACCTGATCGAGATGCTCTCGGATAGCCTCAAGCGCAGCGACTGTGGGCCGCTCGCCGATGCGGTGCAGAAGAAGACCGGCGGCAACCCGTTCTTCGTCAAGGAGTTCGTCCGGCCGCTGCACGACCACGGCGTCCTCGCGTACGCAGCCGGATCAGGCTGGCACTGGGACCTCGCCGCGATCGACGCACTCGGGTACACGGACAACGTCGCAGACCTCATGGTGCGCACCATCGCGCGCCTGCCGCCGGCGACGGTGAAGGCGCTCAACCTCGCCGCGGCGATCGGCAACCGGTTCGACCTCGACGTGCTCGCCGCGGTGAACGAGTGCTCGCCGGAAGACGCGTACGCCCGCCTCGATCCCGCCGTGAGCGAGGGGCTCGTGATCGCCGGGCGCGGCGGCTACCGCTTCGCCCATGACAAGGTCCAGGAGGGCGCCTACGCGATGATCCCGGAGGCGGACCGACCCGCCTTCCACCTCCGGATCGGCCGGCTGCTCGCGGGCAAGCTAGACCTCTCGGAGAGCCAGAGCCTCTTCGACGTCGTCGGCCACCTGAACAGCGCAGGCGACCTCGTGTCGGACCCCGCGGAGCGCCTGCACCTCGCCCGCATGAGCCTCGAGGCCGCATGCCGCGCCGAGGACTCGGCCGCCTTCGGCGCCGCGCTGCGCTACCTGCAGTTCGGCCTCCTGCGCCTTCCGGAGGACGCCTGGGCGTCACAGTACCCGCTCCGCCTCGAATACGCGAAGAGAGCCGCCCTGATGCTCTCGCTCTGCGGCCAGCATGACGATGCCCTCGCGATCCTCTCCGAAGGCCTGGAGCGGGCCGCGAGCCGGCTCGATCGTACCGAGGTGCTGCGGCTCAAGATGAACGTGCAGGTGCTCAAGAACGACCTGCCAGCCGCGCTCGCGGAGGGGCTCGAGGCCCTGCGCCCGTTCGGGATCGACCTGCCTCTCTTCCCGGACGACGCCATGCTCGACGCCCAGGTGCGGGCGACGATGGATCTCGTCCGGGAAAGGACGATCGAGGCGCTGCCAGGCCTGCCGCCGCTCGCGGACCCGGAGATCCTCGCCATGCAGGACGTGCTCCAGGAGCTCTTTCTCCCCTGCTACTTCCTGGCCACGAACGACCTCGGCATCACGGTCGCGAAGATCCTCGAGAACACGCTGCGCCACGGGCTCTCGAAGAACTCGATCTTCGGCTGCATGAACTTCGGGATGCTCCTCTGCGCCCGCGGCGACATCGCGCTCGGCTACCGCTTCGGCCGCGCCGCCATCGACCTCGCGGACCGCTACACGGACAAGAAGTCCGAGGCGATGCTCCGCAATATGTGGGGCGCCTTCGTGCAGCATTGGCGAGAGGGCTACGCCGCCTGCAAGGCGTCGCTGGTCGCCGGGATGCACGCCGGGCTCGAAACGGGCCAGTACATCTGGTCGTTCTACAACACGGCCAATGGCATCACGAACAGCCTCCTGCGCGGCCTCCCGCTCTCCGACCTCCTCGCCGAGGCGCGGAGCTACCAGCCGATGCGCAAGCTCGACGAGTTCAATGCCATCACCTGGGCGGTCGGCGCGGTCGGACAGATCGCGCACCAGCTCTCGGTCGAGACCGAGCGCCCCGCCACGCTCAAGGGGGCGTGGGTCGATATCGACGAGGTGATCGAGGAGTCCCGCCGCATCGACAACCAGGCCTCGTTCTTCTTCGCCCACTTCTACATCGTCATCCTCGGCGTCTTCCAGGGGGCGTTCGAGGAAGCGGCGCGCGCTGCGCTCTTGCCGAACATCGAAATCCCGGCCGTGGCGGCCTGGCATGGCAACCCCGCGTTCCATTGCTACGCAGGCATCGCGTTCACGCAGGCGGCGGACGTCGTCTCCCCAGCGGAACGCGCGCTCTTCCTCGCCCGCGCCGAGGTCTCCGCCGAAAAACTCTCGCGCTGGGCGGACCTCTGCCCGGAGAACCTGGCGCACCGCCGCGCCCTCCTCCTCGCCGAGCTCGCGCGCGTCCGCGGCGACGCGCGCGCCGCCGCGGACCGCTACGACGAGGCGATCGCTCTCGCGCAGCGCGGCGGCTATCTCCACGACGAGGCGCTCGGCAACGAGCTCGCGGGCCTCTGCTTCCGCGCGCTCGGCAAGGAAACCATCGCCGGCGCCTACCTGACCAAGGCGCACAGGGCGTACGGCCGCTGGGGCGCGACGGAGGCGATGCGGCGCCTCGAGAACGCGTACCCCGACCTCGTCCCGGGCGAGAGCCTCCGCGGCGAGAGGAGCCCGCAGGCCGGCGCCGCGCTCGACGTCGGCTCGGTGCTCAAGGCCTCTCAGGCCATCTCGGGCGAGATCGTCCTCGACAGCCTGCTCGACGCGCTCATGCGCCTCATGGTCGAGAACGCCGGCGCGCGGCGCGGCGTCCTCCTGCTCCTGCGTGACGGACGGCTCGTCGTCGTGGCCGAGCACCACATCCGGGATGCGTCGGTCCACGTGCTCGGCGCGGCGCCCCTCGAGGGCCGCAAGGACCTGCCGGCCAGCGTCGTCACGTACGTGGCGCGGACGCGCGAGACCGTCCTGCTCGACGACCTCGCGATCGACGGGCCGTTCGGGCGCGATCCCTGCTTCGCCGGCGGTGCGCCGCGCTCCTCGCTCGCCGCGCCCATCGTCTACAAGGGCCGCCTCGCCGGCGTGATCTATCTCGAAAACGACCTCACCCGCTCTGCCTTCACCCCCGATCGCGTCGAGGTGATCCGGCTGCTCTCCGCCCAGGCGGCCAACTCCATCGAAAAT
Source organism: Sorangium sp. So ce726 (assembly GCF_051521405.1). Classification (NCBI taxonomy): domain Bacteria; kingdom Pseudomonadati; phylum Myxococcota; order Polyangiales; family Polyangiaceae; genus Sorangium; species Sorangium sp. So ce726. The sequence goes on from NZ_CP150349.1 coordinate 1,734,201, forward strand.
GCGCGCCTCTATGCGGATCTGCAGCAGGAGAACGCGGAGCGACGGCGCGCCGAGGAGGTGCTCCGCCATTCCCTCTCGCTCCTCGAGGCCACGCTCGAATCGACGGCGGACGGCATCCTCGTCGTCGACGACGAGCAGCGCGTCCTGTGTCAGAATCACAGGTTCACGGCGATGTGGCGCATCCCGGACGAGATCCTCTCCACCGGGTCGGACGACACGTTCCGTACGTTCGTCTGCGACCAGGTCCTCGATCCCGAGGCGTTTCTGCAAAGGATCCGCGCTCTCTATGCCTCGCCCGAGGAGTCCAGCTTCGATGCCATCCCGTTCGCGGACGGGCGCGTCTTCGAGCGTTATTCGCAGCCCCAGCGCCTCGGCGGGCGCGTGGTCGGGCGGGTCTGGAGCTTCCGCGACATCACCGCGCGCGTGCGCGCCGAGCAGCAGCGCGATCAGCTCCTCCTGGACGAGCGACGGGCGCGCACGGCAGCGGAGGAGGCCGTGCACCTGCGGGACGAGTTCCTTTCTATCGCCTCGCACGAGCTCCGCACCCCGCTCACCAGCCTGCAGCTCGCCATTCAATCGCTGGGGCAAAGGCTCGCGCGGGGCATGGACGTCGAGCGCGTGCGATCCGCGGTCGCCCTCTCTGGCCGCCAGGTCAAGCGCCTCACCGACCTCATCGATATGCTGCTCGACGTCTCCCGGATCCACGCGGGGAGGCTCGAGCTGTATACGGCGCCCGTCGAGCTGCGCGCGCTCGTCGACGAGGTCGTCGCCCACCTCGGCGATCAGCTCGCGCAGTCAGGCAGCGTGGTCGCCGTGCGCGCGGAGCAGCCGGTCATCGGCCGGTGGGACCCGCACCGCCTGGAGCAGGTCGTGACCAACCTCCTCACCAATGCGATCAAATTCGGGGAACGCCAGCCGATCGACATCACCATCACCCGGGAAGATCGGGTCGCGCGGCTCTCGGTGACCGACCGTGGGATCGGGATCTCGGCCGAAGTGCAGGCGCAGCTCTTCGAACGATTTCGCCGCGGCGTCTCGTCGAAGCATTACGGGGGGCTCGGGCTCGGCCTCTACATCACCCGCACCATCGTCGAGGCGCACGGCGGCCGAATTCGCGTGTCGAGCGAGGTCGGCCGGGGCTCGACCTTCTGCGTCGAGCTGCCGCTCTCGACCGAGCGCGCGGGGGATTTGTCGTCGTAGCGGTTGCCTCGAGCGGCTTCGTGAGATCGGCTTGGTCGCCTGTCCCTCGGTTTGTCCGTTGCTCCACCTCTCGGTGAGCGCGGCCCTGACTGCGCGCTCGTCGCGGCAGAGCCCCGCGGCGAAGTCGCGAAACTCGACCAGCGAACTCGCCTTGGCTTGCTCCAGCCAGGGCACCAGCGCAGCGGTATCGCGGGCGCGGACCCGCTGGGTGAATTTCTGCGCAAGGCGTTGTCCGGCAGCGATCGTGGGGCAGTCTTCGAGCAGGTGGTAGATGTAGCGACGTTGGTCGGGGTTCAGCTCGAACGCGGGCTTCGCCGGGTCGGAGTTCGGCGCGGCGGCAGTCGTCAGCAGCCACCAGCGCAGGTTTCGGGGCGATGGAGCGCGCATCTCTGTCGAAGTCGTGTCGGTCGCTGCGCACCCTGGCTGCCAAGTCGGTGGGGATTGCGCAATCTGCCTCTGGCTCGGGATATTTACTCGATTTCTACGCAGATGGCATCACCGAGCTGGCGAGAGTCGGTCGCGCGGAAGCCGCAGCCGTAGCCTGGACCGTCAATGGAGCCCCCTCCACCGATTCTCGCAATCCCCCAGTACCCGACGTGGGTGCAAATCTCATCCGAGTAGGCGGCGACGGTGGCGAAATCCACGTGCTCGAAGCCTTCCAGGCACTGATCTCCGCCTCTCACTACCGCAAAGGTGGTCCCGTCAATGTCAAACAGCTGGTAGTTGGGTTTGCAGAGCGTGTAGTTCAGCTCTCGGGTATCATTGGCATGCTGCTGGCAGTTGTTCCACGGGCCATCTATCGAGCCCCCATCTGCGATACGAAAGACTCCTGAATAGGGGAGCTCATTGCAGCTGGCGAAAAACGTCCAGAAGGCGTCGGCCGGGGTCAACGGTGTGTACCCTACGGGGCAGGTTTCTCCTTCATATACTCCATATTCCACCGCTTGAGCTTCAGCGGGTACGCTCAGCGAGATGCCTCCGGCGAGAAGGCCGCAGACCAGGGTGCCCATGGGCGTCATGTGACGGATGTGTTTCATTTGTTTGCCAGTGTTTGTTATGATGGGTTATATTCCAAGCCAAGCGCGTGGTCGGGCGCAGGAATTCATGGGTGCGTCTTGGTCACGCCGCAAGATGCGCTGTGGGCTCCGCGGTGGAGAGCCCGTTCCATGCTTCGTCGGCCAGCGCGGAGGCATCATTCTCAGAAGCGGAAACGCTGTCAACGTCTAAACGATCATGTTGTTTTCATGGATATCTCTGGTTGAGATGGAAATGGCAATCTGAGCCTAGTCGTCCGGTCAGTCGAACAGGCCTTGCCTTCAGTCGGGCTCTGCAATTCGCTCGTGGGTCCCAGAGCTCGGCGAGGCGCGTGCCGCGCGCGGCGTCGTCTCCCTTCATGGCAATCGCCAGCCCGCAAGAGTCGCAGCGCCGGCGCGCGACCCACGCGCTGGAAGGACGCGCCCGGAGCACCGCTGCGGATCATCGAGGCCAGGTTCCATCCGCCGTGATGCCCTCTGCACCGGCGGTGCCACATGATGAGCCCGCTGCAGCCCGAGGTGCGGAGGCAGGCGCACCCGACCCGCCCCGCAACCGCGCAAGGATCACGTCCAGAGTATGCAGCGACACGGTGGACGACGCCAGACAGCGGGCTGGAACGGCGGCGTTCGAGAAATGAAACAGTGCTATCGAGCGCGCTGACGTCGCGAGATCAGGGCAAATGCTCGTTCCGTGTGGGTGGCCTCCAACATGCTGACAATGGAGTGGACCGCCTGGATCATGTTGAGGAGCGCTCTCTTGGGCACGTCCCACGAGCACGCGAAGGGCTCCGAGCTCCCGCGAAGGTCGATTCGTGTGAGGACCGCCACGACGTCCCCGCGATCCTGCAACACCAGGTCCTGGAAGATCTGCTCGCGGTGGTCCCGTCGCAACGACGCACGGACCTCTGCATCGAGCTGGCAGACGTCGACGTGTTCGTGCGGAATCATGTCGATTGTGACAGGGCGCAGCGCGCCGCGCCTTGGCCGCGCGAGTCCATCGCATCGCTCCAGCGCCGCGACGAAGCCTCTCGGCGGGGCGTAGGCGTGCGCCGAGACGTAATGTACGATCTTGTCCGGGGCGGCGTAGACAACCCCGTCGCCCAGGAGACGGATCTCCTTGGAGCCGAGGCCATCTGAGGCATCACCGCAGATACCGCAGGGATGGAAACCTCGGGTGACGTGATAGCATGAGGCTCGGCAGAGGCGATCGAGCTTCTCAACCAGCGGCGTTGTCAGCTGGCCGCGGGGGTACTCGTGCGGCGGCTCGAGCCATCCGACAGCGAGCTCCGGGAGATCGAAGGCGCCGTCCTCTGCGTCCCACATCCACATGTAGAGCTCGCTCGGCTCCAGCGATGGTGGACCGTTTTGGTCCCACGCCACAGGGGCGAAGCCGTAGCGGTAGGGAGCGAGATCCGGGAAGAACGTCATTGCAACTCCTGCCTCACGCCAGGGCATCTGCCCGGCGTTGACATGCAGCCGCGGCGAGAGGCTGTCGGCTGGAATGGGGGGTCAGAAGACTACTCAAGTGTGACTTTCACAAAGGTGGAGCGATTGGCGATGTCGCGCAACGCTTGAACAAACTGCCCGTCGCGGAGCCGATGCAATGACTGTGTGTTGACGAACTTGAGCTCACATTCGCCCGGCCACCCAGGACCGCCGTTCAGGCCGTCCCGGAAGGCGTCAAGGTTCCGACCAAAGTGCCCCGCACCTTCCGGCTCTGCTGCCCTGACGTACGCGGACCAGAAGTCTGCTTCTGTCTGGACGGTGTCGCAGTCAACAACGATAGAACGCATGCCTTCTAACGATTCGTCGATGGGTCAACCGAAGCCGCCGGACCAGGTCTGTCGAGATCGCCGCCTCTTGTGGCCTCCCCCACGAAACGTCTCATGAATCGGCTCTGCGCCGCAAGGCCCCGATGCTGTCCAGCGCCATGGGGTAGGTCCGTCGAGCACCGGCGGCAGTCAACGCCTCTCCAGGGGGCCGGGGCGCCCTCCGCCGCCGCATCGCCCGCGAAAGAAGGCCCGTGGCATCACCGGTCCCGCCGTACAGCCACGCTGTACGCGCTGGTTGACATCGAGCACTTTAGGCGATCCGCCTCCCTCCTGGAAAAGTGACGCTGTATCAGCAATTTATCCATGGTTTGAAGGGGCCGCTCTCACGCCACAGCCTGCGGCCTTCGCCGTCGCTCTGGCGCCCGCTGCTGAACGACGGTATTGGGTATCAAAGATGCATCCTGCCTTCGCCAACATTCAATTCGGCCCCTTTGCGAGCGCCTACCACTCGGGGGCGATGACCTCGGAGCTCAAGGAGGCGCTTGGCGCATTTCTGGAAAAGGAATTGCTGCCACAGGTCGAACAGCCTTTTGAGTCGACGAGCGGAGCCCTGGTGGCGGCCTACGACGCCGAAAGGTACTGCGGTCCGAACAGCGCGGTCCGCGACATCTATAAGTTGGAGTTCGCGTTTCATCGTTCGTCGGGCGATGACACGATCAAGGTCGAGCTGGTGTTCCGTGCGCAGGCCAGGGCGTTCTCGGCAAGAAGGAACAAGCCGCTCTACCTCTGGACTCCCGCCCGCCGCGATCGGTACCAGGCGGAAGGTCGACGCATCCAGCACCTCTGCGGTTGCATCGCGAGGCACGAGGGCGTGGAGGCCGTTTGCCCCTCATGTTCGGCGGTGCTGAGCGTCCACGATTCGCCAGACCTGTTTGATGTGGGTTGCCCCAACCGCTGCTTCAAGTACAACTATCACCGAGATCCGGCGACCGGGCAGTTCCTGCACGGTCACTTCTTCCGGAAGGAGCCCGGTGATGTCTGACCCCGCTCCTGTCGGATGTCGGGCAGCTGGTACACGCCGCCGTCCTCACGCCGATCTTCCTTGTGGTGAGGGCACGAGACATCGGACGACCACCGCCGTTGCCAACCGACGATGTCGACCGTCGCGTGCCTTCGCCGGCAGCGCGCGGGGCCTGGACACGATCGCGAGCGCCCCCGGTGCACCGGCCTGGTATTGTGCCCGGAATGAGCATCCGGCACAGCGCCGTCTGGGGACGAGGTCGCCTGATTGTCATCGCGGGATCCGAGGGGCACGTGCTCCGCTCGGAGGACGGCGGCCAGCGCTGGAAGAGGGTGCAGACGTCCACCCGCCAGGACCTGAGCGCGCTCGCAGGCGCCGGCGCGGCGCTGATCGCCGCCGGACACTGCGGGACCCTGCTTTCATCGCGCGATGACGGGCAGCGCTGGTCCGACGTGGGCTGCGGCGCGACGGCGGATCTGCGCGGGGTCGCCCTGCGGGACGACGGCGAGGCCATCGCGGTGGGGCTCGGCGGGACGGTGCTGCGGTCCGGCGATCACGGCCAGATCTGGGGAGCCGGGCCGAGCCCCGGAGACCTCTGCCTGGAGGCCGCCGCGGTCGACGCCGAGGGCCGATTCCTCGCGCTGGCGCTCGAAGGACAGCTCGCCACCCTGCAAGGAGCGACATGGACGCGCCACAACGTCCCGGGCCGGAGTCCAAGGGCGCTCTGCGCGCGAGGGGGGCTCGTGATCGTGGGCGATGGCGACGGCCATGCCCACGCGAGCCGGGACGGGGGAGCGTCCTGGGAGTCGCATTCCACCGGGACCGGGCGCTCGATCAAGGCGCTGTGGCTCGGCGCCTCGGGCCTCGTGATCGCGTCCGGCGAAACCGGCATCCTGGCGGTCAGCGAGGACGAGGGCCGCACCTGGAGGCGCACCGCGCTCCGGTCCGATCAGCACCGCTTCGCGGCGTGGGGCGATGACCAGGGCGCGATCTGGTGCGTGGGAGACGGCCCCGCCGCCCGATCCCTTGATGGCGGCAAGAGCTTCACCAAGGTGCCAGTCCAGGCAGGGGACGCGCCGCTCGATGGGCCCTGGGAAAAGGTGCCTGTTCGAGGAAAGTTCCGGGGTCTCTGGGTGCAAGGCCAGGGGAGGGTCGTGCTGGTGGGTGAGGAAGGCACCATCGCGCGAACCCACGACGGCGGCCAGACCTGGGAGAGGAGCGCCGTGGAGGACGCCGGCGCGCTGATCTCCGTGTGGGGCAGCGGCGAGACAATCCTGGCTGTCGGCGAGGGCACCTCGCAGATCCGGACCGAGGACGGCGGGGCTTTCTGGATGAAAGTGACAGGCAAACCCGGCGGCGCCTCGGTCCACGGGCAGGGTGAGACAAGGGCGTTCGCCGTCCTCGATGGCCGGGTCTGCCGCCTCGTCGCGGGCGGTTCACGATGGCTGGAGCTGGAGGTCCCATGCGAGCCGCGCCTACGCGCCGTCTGGGCAGGGCCGGAGCAGCGCGCCGTGGCGGTCGGCTCCGGCGGCACCATCGTCCGCACGGTCGACGACGGCGCCACGTGGGAAGCCGCGGAGAGCGGCAGTTCCCGCGATCTGTCCGCGATCTGGGGCAGGGACGACGAGTTCTTCGTGGCTGGTGGGCTGGGCGTCAGCGACGTGCTGCGCTCTCGAGACGGCGGCGCGACCTGGGAGGTGCTGGCCCAGGTCTCCGGCAGCCTCAGGAGCCTCTGGGGAGACGACGCCGGCACGCTGTGGGCGTGCGGCGCGCGCGGCGTGCTCCTGCGCTCCATCGATGGCGGCCACACCTGGCGAGGTGAGGCGTCCGGCACCTGGAGCACCCTGTTCGAGGTGCGCGGGGACGGGGCCGAGATGTGGGCGCTGGGGGAGAACCTCCTGCTGCGCCGGCGTCACGGCGAGCCGCACGCGCCGCATGCCGCCGCGTAGCGCGTGAGACCAGCGCCGCTCGGAGGCTTCGCTTCCGGAGGGGCCGATGTGGCCCGGCGATGAGGGCCGCTCCCCGGCGGCGTCGGCCACCGACAAGTTCACTCCCTTCACATTCCGCGGAAATACGTTCGAAACAGAGCGATTGCTACACCACGGAGAGCCTCCTCGACGCGCTCGGTGAGGGTGGCTGACGCGACTCCATGGCACCGCGCTCTTCCCTTCGGCTCAAGATCGTCACCTCCGAGACGACCACGCACACCCACTGTCCTTACTGCGCCTTCCAGTGCGGCGTGGTCATGACGGATCGCGCGGACCACGCGGGGGCGATCGACGTCCGACCGGACGACGATTTCCCCGTCAACCGCGGGCAGATGTGCATCAAGGGGTTCACCTCCGCGGCGCTGCTCGAGCACCCCGAGCGGCTGACGGTGCCGAAGATCCGCGGTCGCGCCGGCCGCCTCCTGCCGGCGCGCTGGGACACCGCGCTCGATTTCATCGCCGAGCGGCTCCTCCGGCTGCGCGAGCTCCACGGCCCCGAGGCGCTGGCCGCGTTCGGCAGCGGCGCCCTGACGAACGAGAAGACCTACCTCCTCGGCAAATTCGCCCGCCTCGCCCTCAAGTCGCCGAACGTCGATTACAACGGCCGCTATTGCATGTCCTCGGCGGCCGCAGGGCAGAACAAGGCGTTTGGCATCGACCGCGGCCTGCCGTTCCCCGTGTCCGATATCGCCCAGACCAAGGCGCTCCTCCTCTGGGGCGCGAACTGCGCGGAGACCCTGCCGCCGATCATGCAATGGATCTTCGCGCAGCGCGACAACGGCGGCGCGCTCATCGTCGTCGACCCGCGGCGCACCGACACGGCGCGCGCCGCGGCGCTCCACCTCCAGCCCACGCCCGGGTCCGACCTGGCGCTCGCCAACGGCCTCCTCTACCTCGCCCTCGAGGAGAAGCTCATCGACACGGCGTACATCGCCGCGCGCACGGACGGGTTCGACGATCTCCGCCGCGCCGTCCTCTCGTACCACCCGGCGCACGTCGAGCGGCTGACCGGGGTCTCCACGCAGGATCAGCTCAAGGCCGTACGGCTGCTCGCCGAGGCGCCGAGCAGCATGCTGCTCTCCGGCCGCGGGCCGGAGCAGCAGTCGAAGGGGGCAGACACCGTGCTCTCCTTCATCAACCTGATGCTCGCGCTCGGCAAGGTCGGCAAGCCGTACAGCGGTTATGGCTGCCTCACCGGGCAGGGCAACGGCCAGGGGGGCCGCGAGCACGGCCAGAAGGCGGATCAGCTCCCCGGCTACCGGCACATCGAGGACGCGGAGCACCGGGCGGCCATCGCCCGCATATGGGGCATCGACCCTGCCGAGCTGCCGGCCAAGGGGAAGAGCGCCTACGAGCTGCTCGACGCGCTCGGCCCCGAGGGGGGGATCCGCGCGTTGCTCGTGTTCGGATCCAACGTGGCTGTCGCGTCGCCGAACGCGCTCAACATCGAGCGGCGGCTCGCCTCGCTCGATCTGCTCGTGGTCTGTGACGCCTTCGTCAACGAGACGGCCCGAGACGCCCACGTCCTCCTTCCGGTCGCCCAGTTCGCGGAGGAGGAGGGGACGATGACGAACCTCGAAGGGCGGGTGATCCTGCGGCAGAAGGTCCGCCCGGCGCCCCGCGAGGTGAAGACCGATATCGAGATCTTCTGCGAGCTCGCGCGCCGCCTCGGCGCGGGCAGGCACTTCCAGTACACGTCCGCGGAGCAGGTGTTCGATGAGCTGCGCCGGGCGACCGCGGGCGCCAAGGCGGACTACAGCGGCATCACCTACGACAAGATACGCCGGCACCGGGGCGTCTTCTGGCCGTGCCCGTCGGTCGAGCACCCGGGGACTCCGCGCCTCTTCGCCGAGCGGTTCCATCACCCGAACGGCCGGGCGCGGTTCCACGCGGTCCACCACCGCCCCGCCGCCGAGCTCCCCGACGACGCCTATCCGTTCTACTTCACGACGGGCCGCTACAAGGAACACTACAACTCCGGCGCCCAGACGCGCCGGGTCTCCAAGCTGGAAGAGGCCAAGCCTGAGCCGAAGGTAGAGGTCCACCCCAGGCTGGCGGCGCGCCTCGGCGTCGTCGAGGGCGACTCCCTGCTCGTCGAGAGCCGGCGAGGGGCGGTCACCTTCCGGGTCGCGGTCGTGCCTTCGATCCGGCCGGACACGCTCTTTGCTCCGTTTCACTGGGGCGGCAGGAAGGCCGCCAACGTCCTCACCGTGCCGGCGCTGGACCCGACCAGCCGGATGCCGGAGTTCAAGGTGTGCGCCGTCAGGGCGCGCCGGGTCTCGGAGTCGAACTGATGCGAAGGAAGGACCTTGTCATCGTTGGCAACGGCATGGCGGCGTGCCGCCTGCTGGACGAGCTGATGTCGCGCGGCGCGAGGGACCGCTACGACATCACCGTCTTCGGCGAGGAGCGGGGCGGCGCCTACAACCGCGTCCTGCTCAGCAAGGTGCTCGCAGGGGAGGCGCCCGACTCCATCGTCACGAAGCCCCCCGCCTGGTACGAGCGGAACGGGGTGCGGCTCGTCAGCGGGACCTCCGTGGCGCGGATCGACACCGCGTCGAGGGCGGTCGTGGCAGCCGACGGCGCGCGCCATCGTTACGACGTCGCCGTGCTCGCGACAGGCAGCCAGCCGCTCGTCCCGCCGCTCGAGGGCATGACGACCTCGGAGGGCGATCTGCGCCCGGGCGTCTTCGTGTACAGGACGATGGACGATTGCGTCCGGATGCGCGGCTGCGCGCGGGCGGGGGACAACGCCATCGTGGTCGGCGGCGGGCTCCTCGGCCTGGAGGCGGCCAAGGTGCTGAGCGACATGGGCCTCCACGTGACCGTCATCCACGTGGCGAAGAGCCTCATGAACGCGCAGCTCGATCAGATGGGCGGCGACATGCTCGAACAGCACATCGAGCGCTGCGGCATCTTCGTCCGCACCGGGCGCACCGTCGAGGCCATCTGCGGGGACGAGGCGGTCGAGGGCTGTCGTCTCGACGATGGCAGCGTCCTGCCGGCCGACATGGTGGTCCTCGCGTGCGGCGTCCGGCCTCGCGTCGATGTCGCGCGCGCCTCCAACCTGCCCATCAACAAGGGCATCGTCGTCAACGACACGATGGCCACCCAGGTGCCCGGCATCTATGCGATCGGCGAGTGCGCGGAGCACCGGGGCAGGCTCTATGGCATCGTGACGCCCATCTGGGAGCAGGCCGCCGTCCTCGCCGACGTCCTGACAGGCGCGAACCCGCAGGCGCGCTACCGAGGCACGAAGCTGTATACCCGGCTGAAGGTGGCGGGCGTCGACGTCACCTCCATGGGCAGCACCGAGCCGGAGCTCGAGAGCGACGATGTGCTCCAGGTCGTGGAGACGCGGAAGAGCACGTACCGGAAGCTGATCATCCGCGACGGGCGACTGTTAGGCGCCCAGTTCGTCGGCAACACCGCGGCCGCGGCCACGCTCGTGCAGCTCTTCGATCGCAACGATCCGCTGCCCGCCGATCCTCTGGAGGCGCTCTGCGCCGGCGGCGGCGCGGGGCCGGCGGCGCAGGCCGAGCGCATCGTCTGCAACTGTCACAAGGTCAGCGAGGCGACCCTCCGGGAGGCCATCGAGGGCGGCGCCTGCTCGCTGGAGTCGGCGTGCGCCGCGACCAAGGCCGGCACGGGGTGCGGCTCCTGCCGCGGCGAGGTCGCCCAGCTCGTGGCCCGGCACGCGCCCTCGCTGGAGGTTGTCAACGGCCGCGCTGTGGCCGCCGGATAAGGTGGAAAGCACGCCGCGGCGAGCCGAGGGGCGCGGATGCGGCCGTGGCGCTCGAGGATCCGCCCCGCTATAGACGCCGGCGAATGCCCAGCACGCCGCGCGAGCGCCTCCACGAGCTCTTCACCAAGGTCGACGCGTTCTTCGCGAGCGCGAGCGCCCGCCACGGCGGGCGGATGGCCTGCCGCACGGGGTGCAGCGACTGCTGCCGGCGGCGGTTCTCGGTGACGTCGATCGAGGCCGACGCGATCCGTGAGGCGCTCGCGGCGCTCCCGGAGGCCGACCGCGCGGCGCTGGCCGAGCGCGCGCGGGCGGGCGATCCGGGCGTCTGCCCGGCGCTCGACGGGGAGGGGAGGTGCGCGATCTACGCGGCGCGGCCGCTCATCTGCCGCACGCACGGCCTGCCCATCCGGTTCGCGCCGGCCAGCGAGCGCGCGCTGCCGGTCATCGACGCCTGCCCGAAGAACTTCGTGGGAGAAGACCTCCACGCCGTCGAGGCGTCGTCGGTCCTGGACCAGACGACGCTGTCGACGGTGCTGGCCGCCCTCGACATGGCCCATGCCGACGCGGCGGGGCAGCCGCGAGGGCAGCGCGTCGCGATCGCCGCGGTGCTCTCGGGCGAGGGGTAGCTGCCGCCGAGCCCTCGGCTTGATGACGGGCAGATCGGGTTCGGCTGAACGAACGCCCTCGGCGCCCCCACGTCCCCGCGCTCGGCCTGCACGCGTTCGAGGTGGCACATGCTCGACGGTGGCACAGGCCAGACTTGGCTCATTATGGCTGACACACTCTGGCCAGATTCCTGGGCGGCTACCGCCGTTTCCACGAATTCTCGGCAAATTCAAACTGGCCCGAGGGTTGCTCTCAGGTGGTGGCCCACTCTGGACCGGTGGCAGGTCACGGCACACGCCGCCGTCGGTCTGGAGGGGGCAGCTTATCTGGAGGATAGAATGACCAAGACGATCAGAGGGTTTGGGTCGGTGGCGGCGGCTGGCGTGGTGTTCGCGGCCTTGCTCAGCGGTTGCGGCTCGCAGGCTGCTGATCGCGGGCCGGACGTCGGCTCGATCAGCTTGCCGCTCGCGGCCGATGCAGCGTCTGGAGCGCGATATCGGCTTCGCGACGCCACGTTCGAGATCTCGAACGGTTATTACTACTACGAAGATGAGAATACCTCCGCCATGGCTGTCGGTGGTGGCTACGGAACCGTGGTGACGGTCAGCAGCGAGGACGAGGATCCGGACGCGAGCTCCATCCTCGTCGATCTGGAGCGGGGTTCCTACAACGTCAGGCTCCTTCCGGGCTGGCACTTCGAGAAGGTCGAGGACGGCACTGTGACGGATCCCAACGTGGAGGCCACGCTGCTATCGTCGCAATCGGTCTACGTGTACGTCTCGCCGCATTCGACGACCTGGGCTGAGTATGCGTTCGGTATCGGGAGCAGCGAGCTGTGGCTCAACGGCAAGGTGAACCTCGGCGTCAGCGTCTACGAAGATCCGGACGACTACTACTACGGCGGAAACGGAGGCTCGGGCCCCGTCGAGAGCGTGACCAGCGGCTATTATCCCGCGACCGGGACCGGGAGCGGGACCGGCTCCTCCGGGGTCGGGGGCGGCTACTCTGGGGTCGGCGGCGGCTCGCCGTGATAGAAGAGCTGCTACGACGATAGCGGCGGTTGGTGGCGCTGCTGAAGAGAGCTCAGCGGAACGAGCGACTCGTCGCCCGTCAACGAGCGCTGCACTGCACGACGCAGAAGGCTGTGGCGCCCCTGGCGCGGGCGCTCGCCTCGCATGCATGCTTCGCTTGCTGCGACGCCAGGAAGCGATCGTTCGCCGAGCCATTGCCGAACACCATCTGATAGTTGCACGCGCCCGCGAAGCCGCAGACGCGAACGGACGCGCTCGCCGTACACCACCAGGACGTCCCGCCCGCCGCGCTCCCGTTGCTCGGGCTTCCCTTCGAGGAGCCCTCGCTCGGGGAGGCGGGCGTCCGTGCCGCTGTCGACAGAGGCGCCGGCGCCTCGCCCGTCTCGTCGTCGGCAGCAGGCGACGGGGCCTCACCCGCGGCACGGTCGCCGGCGGACGGGTCTTCGCCCGCCGCCTCGCCGGCCTCCTGGTCGGGGCGAAGCGGGGTGCTCTTCGACCTGGGCACCACCGGCGAGACGCCGCCGGCGGTCGACACGCCGGAAGGCGTGGTCTCGACGACGGTTTGCTCCGGCGATGCGCTCGCCACCAGGTACACAGCGCCGCCGATCACGAGGATGGCGCCCACGCCCAGCGCGAACAACCCGCCGAGGACGATGAGCACAATCACGAGCGGCGACAGGCCTGACTTCGGGCGCTGCGGCGGCGGTGGAGGGTAGTAAGGCGGCGGCTGCGGGGGGTAGTAAGGCGGCGGTTGCGGAGGATACTGAGGCGGCTGCTGCGGAGGGTACTGAGGGCGCCCTGGACCAGACATCTCGCAGTCATAGCGCAGCGGAGCCGTCCGCGCTGCGTGCGACGAACACCCACGCTGTCGGCGAACGAACGATGTCGCATCGGACGAGCCCGCCCGCGGGGGCGCTGTCCGCGGTGGTGTTGCTTCGGAACCGGCGGAGCGGCGCTTCGTGGCCGGCTCACACCCAGCCGGTCGTGGCGCGCAGGAGCAGCCCGAGCCCGAGCGACGCGCCGTTCGCGAGCGCCGAGGCCGCGATGGCGTGCATGGCCGGCAGATCGCGCAGCGCGAGCCGGTAGACTGCGAGCTCGAGCAGCACCGCCCAGAGCTCCGAGAGGGCCAGTCGCGCCGTGGCGCCGATCGCGAGCGCGGGGAAGATGAACCACACCGCCGGGTGACTCGCGAGGTTGGCGACGGCCACGAGCGCGGCGCGGCGGCCTCGTGACCGCTCCGCCGCGCCGAGCAGCGGTGAGGCGACGGCGAGCTCGATGAGCAGCGTGAACGCGAACGCGCGCGCCCAGGCGGCCACCAGCGGATCGGTGAAGACGCGGCTCATGGCGCGGCCGGCTGCGCCGCGATCTCGGGCCCGCCGCGGTTCACCCCGCGCGCGGGCCCGGACCGCTCCTGGCGCGCCTCCGCGGCGCGCCGGCCGACGTCGCCGCGGACATAGAAGTACGCGAGCAGCGCGAGCTCCAGGTACCCGTGGAAGGAGGCGAGCGAGAGCACCAGGTTGCGCGTGCCGAGCGCGCTGCGCAGGGCGCTGAGCAGCACCAGGCTGGCGATGAGAGCCACGGCGGCGAGCCCTGCGTCCCCGAAGTCGCGCCGGAGCGAGCGCGCGGACATGCGGAAGGTGGTTGTCCGCTGGCCCGGGTGATCTTCCTGAGGAATGAGCAGCAGCCAGACCGCGTAATGGACGGACTGCAGGAACGCATAACATGCGGTGAGCGCCACCGCGGAGCGGGTCGGCAGCCCGGGAGCGAGCCAGTCGCTCGCCAGGAAGAGGTGCAGCCCGAAGGCGTCCAGCCACCCGGCGCGCAGGGTGAGCGAGGTCATCGCCCCGCTCGCGAGGAGCGCGGTCCCGGCCAGCACGAGGCCGAGCGGCCAGGCGACCGCGCGCACCCGGCGGCGGAAGAGCGCGAGCCACAACGCGAGCGCGACCAGGTTGTGCGCGTGCGCAAGGACGAGCCGGAAGCCGCGCGGCTCGGCGAGCGCCGCCGCCGATAGCGCCACGGCGGCGGCGGCGGCGAGCGCGACGCGCCGCCACGCGCGCGACGCGAGCGCGCCGGCGACGACCGCGGCGCCGAGCCAGGCGGCGAGCAATGCGTGCTCGGCGCGGAGCAGCGCCGCGGCCGAGCCAAAGAGCTCCTGGGCGCCCCGCATCCCCACCAGCGCGGCGCAGGCCGCCCAGACGACGCCGCGCCACCACGCCGGCAGCCCGCGCCGCAGCACGAGGTAGCGCACGTCGGCCGCGACGTGCAGGACGCCGAGCAGGACGGGCCCGAGCACGAGCAGCGCGCTCGGCGCAAAGACCGCCATGGTGAAGGCCCCGAGCGCGTTGGCCGCGGCGAGGGTGGCTATCCTGCGATCGGGGCGCGCCACGACCGCGATCGCGAGCTCGCTCCGGCGGAGCAGGCCGAAGAGGTGCCGCCGCGCGCCGTCGAGCGGCGCGACGCCGCGCTCGAGCAGGCGGGCCACGCTCGCAGGCGGAGGACCGGGCGCTCGCACGGCCGAGGCTCGGTTCAGCGGCGCCGGCGGGCGGTCACGAGCGCCGCGGCGCCGCAGAGCAGCATCAGCCCGGCCATCGCGCCGCCCGAGGCGGCGCCGCTCATGGCGCAGCCGCCGTCGTCCGATGACGCCTTGTCCGCGCCTGCGCTGCTGGCCGACGTCGAGTCCCCGCCTGAAACCGACGTCGAGTCCCCGCCTGAAGCCGACGTCGAACTCCCGCCTGAAGCCGACGTCGAACTCCCGCCTGAGGTCGACGTCGAGCTCCCGCCCGAGGAAATGCACAGATTGCAGTCGTATTCCATCGTGACGACGCCGCCGTCCTCGCCCGGCAGCGTTCGCTGGCACTTCTGCTGCGTGCACGTGCCAGGCTCGTCGTAAGCGGGTCCTGCGTTGTTACAGCTCGACCCCGGCGTGTCGCAGGCGTCGGGCGGCGGGATGTCCGCCCGCGCTGAAGAAGAGGTGAGCAGCGGCGCTGCGAGCAAGGCGGCGATCGCCACAAGGCACGAGGGCTTCATCATCCCGCCACTCTGTGCTTTTGCACGGAAAACCGCAAGAGCGGAACCTCCGCGCCACGCTCGTCGCACCTGGCCCTTGCCAAGAAAATCTACCCGGGTAATTCATGTGGGTCATGGCCGGCGACCTGCCCCTGTTTGAGGAGGCGTCGCGCGCGCTCTTCGCATCGGACAAGCGGCGCTTCACCCAGCTGACGCGCTCCTGGCCCGCGGACGTGCGAGAGCACCTGAACGAGAGCTTGCGCGAGGGCGGGGCCTCCCCTGCAGCGCGCGAGGGCAAACAGCGGCGAACGAGGTAGCCGCCGAGCCGCCCTCACCGAGACGGTCAGATACTACCCGGTAAAAATACATGGACACGAACATCGAAGTCGAAGCGCCGTCCGCGCCGCGCGGCGTGCACGACATGACACAGGGCAGTCCCCGCGCGCATGTCGTGCGCGTCATGCTCTTCATCCTGGTCGGCATGGCGATCCAGACCCTCTATGGCCTGATCGACATCTACTGGGTGGGTCGCCTCGGGAAGGAAGCCGTCGCCGCCGTGGCGATCTCCAGCAACCTGATGTTCGTCGCCATGGCCGTGACGCAGATGCTCTCGGTCGGCTGCGTGGCGCTCGTCTCGCAGGCGGCCGGAAGGAAGGAGCACGGCGAGGTGCAGCGCCTGTTCAACCAGGTGCAGAGCCTCTCCACGTGGGCTGGCGCTCTCTTTCTCGTGCTCGGCCTCGCGCTTCGCCGCACGTACGCCGAGAGGCTCTCGGGAGACGCCGTGACCGCCGAGCTCGCGAGCACCTTTCTGAGCGCCTTCATTCCGGCGCTCGCGCTCCAGTTCACGATGGTGGGGCTCGGCTCGGCCCTGCGCGGCATCGGCGACATGAAGCCCGGCCTCGTGGCCCAGACCGCGAGCGTGGTGCTCAACATGGTCATCGCGCCCTTCCTCGTCTTCGGGTGGATCTCGGGGCGTCCGCTCGGCGTCCTCGGCGCGGCCCTCGCCACGCTCATCGCGACGGCGGCCGCCGTCGCCGGGCTCGCCGTCTACCTCCTGCGCGGCAAGACATTCCTTCGCCTCCGCCTCGCCGACTGGGAGCCAGACCTCGCCACGTGGCGCAAGGTGTTCGGCATCGGCTTGCCCTCGGGCGCGGAGTTCTTGCTGCTCGGCGTCACCATGGGCGTGATCTACGCGGTCACGCGTCCCTTCGGCTCGGAGGCGCAGGCCGGGTTCGGCATCGGGCTGCGGCTGATGCAGGCCGGCTTCATGCCCGCTGTGGCGATCAGCTTCGCTGCGGCAGCGGTGGTCGGTCAGAACTACGGCTCCCGCGCGTACGCTCGCGTCCGCGAGACCGTGATCGAGAGCATGAAGCTCATGCTCGGGTTCATGCTCTTCTTCACGCTGATCTGCCAGGTCTTCCCCGCGCAGCTCGTCGCGCTGTTCTCGCCTGCCCCGGATGTCATCGCGGCAGGCGTCGACTACCTTCAGGTGATCTCCTGGAGTTATTTCGCGAGCGGCATCGTGTTCGTCTGCGCCGGCGTCTTTCAAGGCCTCGGCAACACCTGGCCTTCGCTCGTCGCCTCGGGGGCGCGCGCGCTCGCGTTCATCGTCCCCGTCCTCGCCCTGAGCGCTCGCCCCGGCTTCCGCATGCATACCATCTGGCTCGTCTCCGTCGGCACCACGCTCGGCCAGCTCGGGCTCCAGCAGATCCTGCTGCGACGCGAGCTCGCACTCAGGGCTCCCGTGTCGCCGTGACGCGCTGCGGGGGAGGCCGCGGCGCAGCGCCCGGGCGAGCGCCGATCAGGGCCGTGCGCCCGCCGCCCTGGCGGGCAGGGCGCGCACCTGGTTCTTCCGCATGACCTCCGCCGTCAGGCGCGCCGCCATGGCGCGCGGCACGAAGCGCGCGAGGTTCGAGAGGATGTAGTTGCCGAGGCCGTGGATGGCGTGGGTTCGCCCCGTCGAGAGGGCGCTCAGGCCGAGCCGCACGACGTCGCTCGCCTTCGCCTTCGCGCCCACGGCGGCGGCTTCCCCGGCGATCTCGAAGAACGGCGTCTCGGTCGCGCCGGGGCAGAGCGCGATCACCCTCACGCCCCGCTCGCCGAGCTCGGCCCAGAGCGCCTCGCTGAACGAGAGCACGAAGGCCTTGGTCGCCCCGTACACCGCCATCGAGGCGATCGGGTAGAACGCCGCCGTGGAAGCGACGTTGAGGACCGCGCCGCGCGTCCTCACGAGGTCGGGCAGGAACGCGTGGGTCATCGCGACGAGCGCGCTCACGTTGAGCGCGATCTCCTCGAGCTGCCTTTCGATCGGCGTCTCCTCGAAGCGGCCGTGGGTCGCGAATCCGGCGTTGTTGATGAGCAGATTGACGGTCACGCCGCGCCGCGCGACCTCCGCGTGCACGCGCCCGATCGCCCCCGCGCTCGTGAGGTCGTCGGCGATCACCTCGACGCGGACGCCGTGCGCGGCGCGCAGCTCGGCGGCGAGCGCCTCGAGCTTGTCGCGCGAGCGGGCGACGAGGATCAGGTGGCATCGCTGCGCGGCGAGCTGGCGGGCGAATTCGGCGCCGATGCCGGTGGAGGCTCCAGTGATCAGGGCATTCCGGTTCTCGAAGGGGTGTCGCGTCATGCCTCCATGTGTAAGCTCTGGGTTGATTCGCGAGAACGGACATCTTCGGGCATCGGAGTTCCACGGATGAAAAACGACGCCTTCTCCTGGGACGACCTGCGCGTGCTCCTCGAGGTCGACCGACGTCGCAGCTTCCTCGGCGCGGGCAAGGCGCTCGGGCTCTCCACCTCGACGGTCGGGCGGCGCATCGACGCGCTCGAGCTCGCGCTCGGCCGGAAGCTCGTGCACCGGACGACCGCCGGAACGTCGATCGATCCGACGGCGCGCGCCCTCGTCGCGCTCGCCGAGGGCATGGAGAGGGAGCTCCGCGTCGAAGGGAGGGACGCGCGCGGCGTCGAGTCGCTCGAGGGCGTGGTGCGCGTCTCGATCAAGGAGAGCTTCGCGCGCCCGATGGCGAAGGTCCTCTCCGAGTGGCGGCGTATCCACCCCGAGACGCTGATCGAGCTCGCGTCGGAGGCGCGCCTCGCGGACGTCGCGAAGCGTGAGGCCGACCTCGGCGTCCGGACGGTGCGCTCGTCGTCGAAGGCGCTCGTCGAGAAGCGCCTCGGCACGTTCTCGTACGGCCTCTGGGCCTCGAACGAGTATGTCGAGCGACACCTGCGTGACGGCCACCTCCGCGAGGCGGACTTCCCGCGGCACGACTTCGTCGGCTACGACGGGCCGGGGCGGGAGTCCGAGCAGGAGCGGTGGCTCGTCGCCCGCGGCGCGCGTCGGTTCCCGTTCCGTTCGAGCTCGGACGACGCGATCCTCACGGCCGCGAGCGAGTCCCAGGGGATCTGCATCTTCGCGGACGCGCTCGCGCGTGACGTACCTGGGCTGCGACGGCTCGTCTGCCCGACGCCGCTTCCGACGGTGAGCGTGTATCTCGTGGTCCACCGCGATCTGCGGCGCGTCCCGCGGATCCGAGGTGTCGCGGGGGCGATCGAGGAGGCGATCCGTCAGATCGCCGTTCGTGAGAAGGCTCGCGGCTAGTTCCGCCCGCCAGGAGTCCGGAGGGAGAATTCAACGCAAAGGCGCAAAGACGCAAAGACGCAAAAATGCATGAATTTTTTTCTCTCTCTCTCTCCCTTGCGCCTTTGCGTCTTTGCGCCTTTGCGTTGAATTCTCCCCCTCCTCTCGCGAGGCAGACCCCTGGCAGGATTTCCGACCCGAGAACATCTCGCGCTGAGGGATGCCCTCGTTTTACCGACCGGTTCCAGATAGAAACGAATCCAGAGCGATTCTCGGGAATCGCTACCCCCTCCTTCATTCCCCCTCGCGCGCCGGCTACAGCCTCAGAAGAGCACGCGCTCGACGCCCGCCGCGTCGAGGAGGTAATCCCTGGACGCCTCGAGGCCAGCGCGGAGCCGGCCAAAGTTCACGCCGACGAGCTTGCCTCGCCATTTCCGGATGCTCCCCGCGACGATGACCGTGTCCACGTTGCTGCGGTCCATCAATGTCACCACGGCCCCCGGCACGTTGTTGAGCGGCGCCACATTGATGGCATCCGCCCGCAGCAAGATGATGTCGGCCTCCTTGCCCGGAGTCAGCGTGCCGACCTTGTGGGAGAGACCGGCCACCCGGGCCCCCTCGACCGTGGCCAGGCGGATGACATCGCGGCACGTGAGGAGCTCGGGCAGATCCGTCTCTCCGGCCAGCGCCCGCTCGTTGATGAGCGCCCGCTGAAGCGTGAAGACGGTCCGCATCTGGGTGAAGAAGTCTGCGGTCATTGTGCACTCGACGTCGGTGCTCAGCGCGGGCTGGACGCCATGATCGAGCGCGGCCTGGATCGGCGGCGTGCCGTGCCGCATGGTCATCTCGATCGGGGCCGCGATCGAGACGTTCGCGCCCGAATCGGCGATCGCCTGCCAGGAGGCCTCCGAGATGGCGCTGGCGTGGATGAACTCGAGATCTGGCCCCATCAGGCCCTCGCTCTCGATCTGCTCGATGAGCGTCCCCTGGCCGATGCTGCCGACGAGGTGCGTCACGATGGGCAGGCCGTGCTGGCGCCCGATCGCCCAGTAATTGCGCCACGCAGGGTCGAACACCTCCCCGCCCATGGCCAGGGTCAGGAGCTGGTCGGTCGAGGAGAAGTACTGGCTCTGGATCCGATCGAGATCGTTGGGGAAGATGTTGCCGGGGCCCGCGCCCGGCGAGTACACGAAGAGCGCGCGGCGGCCCGATTCCTGCAGCCCATGGATGACGGCATCGGTGTGCTCCGGGGTATGGCCCACCTGGGATGTGTCGACGACCGTCGTCACCCCGGCATCCAGCTGGCTGAGCGAGGAGGCGAGTATGGCGAGGAAGGCGTCCCGCGGTCGGAAGACCGGCGTGATGGTGAAGTGGATGTAGTCGAGGTAGTTCTTCTCGCCGTGCGGCAGCCCGTCGTTGGCCAGGAGGCCGTCCGAGAGGAAGCTCCGCAGCGCCGTCTGGTACTGGTGGTGATGGGTGTCGATGAACCCCGGCATCACGATCGTGCCCGTCGCGTCGATGATCTCCGCTCCTGGGGCGTGGAGGTGCGGCCCGACCGCGATGATCTTCTTGCCCTGCACGAGCACGTCGCCCTGGGCGAAGTCCCCCACGTTCGGATCCATGCTGAGCACGGCGCCGCCTCTCAGGATGTAACGCCGGTGCGGGGCGCCGGTCCCGTGCGGCATGTCATCATCGTGCTCCGCCCTTCCCATCGCCGCCGCGGGGGTCGAGAAGGCCGCCGCAGCACCGAGCGCTGAAGCTCCCACCGCGAGAAACCGGCGACGAGACGAGCCCGCCTCGCCTGGCTCCCGGTCGTGGTTCGAGTCATTTCCACAGAGCTTCTGGCACATACTAAGTTCCTCCTGCTCAGTTCACGCGTCCTTCTGTCGTGCCCCCGCCTCTTGAGACACCGACCGCCGCGTTCTGGTGGGCTGAGCAAAGCAGAGACTAACCCGGTACGGAACCCAGCGTCGAGCCTCGTGAGACGCGATGCAGCGCCGAGGTCGTGCGCCTTGTACGGTTGTACGGTTGTACCGTTGCACGGCATTGAGCTGGAAGGTCGGATGGAGAATTTCACCCGAGATGCCGTATTACTCAGCGAATCTCGCGGTAATGACTACAGAGGGGTCTCGAGTGTGAGGATGCGGTCGCGGCGCACCCCGCCCCGATGCGCGCGCGGGGCCGAGCCGCGCGGTGGTCGTCCCACGGCCGGCCGCCGTCGTCGGGCGAGATCACCTGCCCAGCGCGGTCATCTTCTCGTTTACCCAGTCGTCGCCGGCGAAGGGGTGCACGCCGGCCCCGTCCCGATCGAGCGCGATCCCCACCGAGAGCAGCCCACTCTTCACGAGGAACGCCCCTCGGGCGGTCTGCCCGTCGGACTTCGTGAGCCGCCCGCGGATCGCGAGATCGCCCCCCTGCGCCTCCAGCAGCCTGAAATCGACGCCGCCGTTCGCGCGCCTCACCTTCGCGGACGCCTTGAGCCCCTCCATCGCGAGGAGCCCCGCGGCCCAGCCGGGAATGGCATCCTCGGCGTCGAGCAGCGTCACGGCGGGCCGCGCGTCCTTGCATTCCACCCGGATCGCCGCCTCCATGAGCCCCTGCCTCACCTCGGCGTCCTCGATGTCGATGTGCGCCCACCAGCCAGGGACCGCCTCGCCGTCGTGCTCGATCGCGAGGTCCTCGATGTCGATGCGGCCCTTCCGCAGCTTGGCTGCCTGATTCAAGACGTCCGCCGCGTCGAGCGTCATGCGCGCCGCCACGTCGCCCTTCACGCTCGTCTGTTTCCACTGAAGGGCGCCGTGCTTCACCAGCAGGTTCAGCGAGCCTCTCCCCCGGCCCAGCGGGTCGACGTCCAGGCTGCTCCGCACGAAGGCTGCGCCGCCGGTGAACCGCGGCGCGTCCGGCGCGGCGCCCTCGGCGTTCAGCCAGCGCAGGTCCGGGATCGCCGCGGCGACGACATCCACCTTCGACGCGAACCCCGGCGGGAACCGCATGAGGTGGAGCTCCGGCGCGTCGAAGGTGGCGCTCGCCCTCTCCACGACGATGGGCGGCAGCCCGCTTCCCGGGCGCTCGAGCGTCGCGCGGGGCAGCGTCACCGCGAGGCGCGGCGCTCCGCGCTCGTCGACGCGGAGCGCCGCGCGCGCCTCGGCGGTCGCGCGGAGCGACGCGGTGGAGGCCACGAGGTGGCTCGTCTCGTAGGACACGGTGCTGCCCGGCTCGATGCTCCCCCGGTTCACGACAAGGTTCGTCCTGAGCTCTCCGCTGCCGTCCTCGAGCCGGGGTCCGGCGCCCTCGCCCGCGGGAAGGTGGATGAAATCGAGCGCCGGTAGCTGCGCGTCGAGGCGGACGCGCGCCCAGGTGGTATCGAGGACGCCGACCCCGTCGACGTCCCGCGGATCGAACGTGCTCATCGTCACGTCGGCGTCGGCGTCGAGCCGCGCGACGACGCGATCGGCGACGTGGACCTCGCCCGACCGGAGCTCCAGCGCGACGGGCCCGACGCGGACGGCGCGGAGCGGCTTGTAATAGAATCCTCCCCGCACGCGACCGGCGCCGGCATACCGGACTTGCTGGATCCAGATCTCCTTGAGCGTCGTGTCGATGCCCTCCAGGTGCACCGTCCACAGGTTGTAACCCTCGTCCGAGTTCTCGAGATCGTGCTTCGGCGGCAGCTCCGGCTTGAGCGGAGGGTTCGCGAACTCCGGGATGGGCGGCAGCGCCTCGATGTGCGGCGCGTCCAGATCGCGCTCGCTCGTCGGATCCACGAGCATCCGCAGCCGGAACACGAAGCCCCTGGCGCGGATGTCCTCCGCATAGAACTTCTTCCGGAGGAGATCGGTCAGGTGGATATCGACGTCCGCCTCGTCGAGCTCCACCGCCCACTGAAGTACGCTGTCGGAGCCGCTGAGCCGGAGCTCCTCGACGTGAACGACGCCCGGCCAGAGGCTCCACGCCGAGCCGTAATAGAGCGATGCGTCGACGGGGTTGTAGCTGACGAGCCTCGCGATGAGCCCCGTGCGCAACATGACGTTCACGACGACGACGTAGCCGAGCCAGAGCGCGATAGGCAGGATCAACAGCGCCTTCAGCGCCCTCCTCGCCCGTGGCCCGAGCCGCCCGCTGAGCCGAGGGGGAGACTTCAGCGCGGCAGCTTCGTGCAGGAGCGCATGCATCGACGTATTGAAGAGCACGCGCCATGCCGCGAGCTGAGCCGCAGCGCGAGGGGGCGGGCTCAAGGCTGGCCGTGGCGATCTGCCCCGCTCGTGGCGAACGTCAACATGCGCGGACCGCGGGCGGGCCCGATCCCGCACGAAGCTGCGCAGAAATGACCCTGCCGCGAGCGCTCGGCCCCCGTCGGGCCCGACAGGCACCCGGCTTGCTAATCCCGCGAACGCTGGCGCTGGCGAGCCTGTCGCGCGTCGACGCCCCTGGAGGTCCGCTGGAGTCGATCTTCCAGCCATCACCCGAGGTCATCATGAACCACACTGTCCATCACGACCTGAACGACGAAGAAGCGAAGGGCGCCGTCCTGCGGGCGATGGCGAAGTATTGTGATCGATACGCAGAGTACGCTCCATCCATTCTCTGGAGCGACGATCGCCGGGCGGATCTCGGCCTCTCCTTCAAGGGCTTCACGCTCTCCGGGCGGCTCGAGCTCCTGCCCAGGGCCGTCGACTTCTCGATCGACATGCCGCTGCCGCTGCGCATGTTCAACCGGATGGCGATCGCGGCGATCGACGCCGAGGTGAGGCGGTGCATCGATGAGGCGCACCGCGATCGCGCACGGCGGCGCGCTCCGAGCGCGGTCGCGCAGGAGGCCGTCTGAGCGGGTCGTGCCATGCAGAGCGGGAGCGCCACGACCACCCATGAAAGGCGCCGCCCACGGAGCGCTCCGCGCCGCGAGAGGCGCGGAGCGGCGAGTGGCGTCGTCCTCCGCCGGCGCCGCGTCAGCGTGTCGGTCGAATCCGTCGAGACGGTCGAGCTCGCTCGCGCTACCGGCGAGCTCGCGGGGACAGGACAGCTCACCCCGTCACCGGTCGAGTCCGCCGCGTCGGCCGGGCTCCGGTACGTGAACGACGGTGAGCCGGGGATCTCCAGGCGAGGGGCGGGCAAAGGCTTCCGTTACGTCGACGCCGACGGGCGCCCCGTCAAGGACCGCGCGGCGCTCGCGCGGATCCGCCGCCTCGCGATCCCGCCCGCGTGGACCGATGTGTGGATCTGCAGGAGCGAGCGCGGGCACATCCAGGCGACAGGGCGCGACGCGCGCGGCAGAAAGCAGTACCGGTATCACCCGCGCTGGCGGGAGGTCCGCGACGAGACGAAGTACGATCGCATGCTCGCGTTCGGCGCGGCGCTCCCGGCGATCCGCGCCGCGACCGATCGGGATATCGCGCTGCCGGGGCTGCAGCGCGAGAAGGTGCTGGCGGCCGTGGTGCGCCTGCTCGACGAGACATCGATCCGCGTAGGAAACGACGAATACGCGCGCGACAACGACTCGTATGGTCTCACAACGCTCCACGACGAGCACGTCGAGATAGAGGGGAGTCTCCTCAGGTTTCACTTCAGGGGCAAGGGCGGCAAGGAGCACGCGCTGACGGTGCGGGATCGGAGGCTCGCGCGCATCGTGAAGCGCTGTCAGGACGTGCCCGGCCACGAGCTGTTCCAGTACATCGACGGCGAGGGCCGGCGGCAAAGGATCCATTCGGACGACGTGAACGACTACCTGCGCTCGGTCGCGGGCCAGGACTTCACGGCGAAGGACTTCCGTACATGGACCGGCACCGTGCTGTGCGCGTCGTTCTTCTGCGAGATGGAGGTCGCGAGCTCGGTCCGCCAGGTGAAGAAGCGCGTGGCGCAGGTGATCGACAGGGTGTCTGCCCGCCTGGGCAACACACGCGCGGTCTGTCAGCGTTGTTATGTCCACCCCGCCGTGATCCGCGCTTATACGGAGGGCGCCCTGCAGTCCCTGCTCGACGCGGAAGAGGCCGTCGCGGACGGGGCGTTCGCGGCGCTCCGGCCCGAAGAGGCGAAGATGCTGCGGATCGTCCGTGGCTTCGGCGCGCGAGAGGCCGTACCGCTCGTGACCCGCCTCAGCGAGAGCGTGCGCGCGGTGCGCGCGGTGAACGCGCGGCGTGCCGGCAAGAGCGCGATGCGTCCGGCCAGGGAACGGCGCGCCGCAGCCTGAGCCGCGCCGGCGGCGAGCGCTGCAGCAGCAGCGCCGCGGGGACACGCCTCGCCGCGCCGCCCCGACGAGCCTGCCGTGTCGTTGCGTCACAGCGTGATCGCCTCGCTGTGGCATCGTGCCGCGGACGCGACGGGTGCTGTTGCTGGGGTCGCGAGTGGCTCCGCGATCTCCCGCCGGGTACGCGCGCGGTACGGTTCGTGTTGTGCGGAAGCTCCCAGGAAACCTGCGCGATCGGCGCGAACCCTCTGCCAAGGAGGTCTGCATGGCGAGCCAGAGGTTGATCACCGGGATGGTGCGAGCACGTGGGGAGGCCGAGGACGCCGTCCGGCGGATCCTCGACAGCGGGCACACGCGACGGGACATCTGCGCCATCGTGAGCGAGGCGGCCCGCCGGCAGCACTTCGCGCGCTCGCGCACGCAGGGCACGGCCTCGCACGGGAGCGCGCTGACCTCCGTCCTCGCCGCGGCGAGCGCGGGGCTCGTGGTCCCGGGGCTGCGGCTCGCGGTGGCCGGCCCCATCGCGGTGAGGCTCGCGGACGCGAGCTCGGCGAGCGAGACGGCCAGCCTGAGCAGCGTGCTCGTCGACGCCGGGATCCCCGAGCACAGCGCGCCGGAGGTCGAGAGGCGCCTCAAGGAAGGCGCGATGCTCCTCGGCGCCCTCGCGCGCGACGAGAAGGACGCCGCGGCGCTGCGCGCGATCCTGCGAGACCCAGGCAACGGCGATTTCTGCGGCACCGGCAAGGGAGATCGCGTGTTCGCCGCGCTGTGAGCCCGCCGGCGCCGCCGCCGGGACGATGAGCTCGCTTCATGACCGCGAAGTCCAGGACATTGGAACGGGACTTGAAGGGAATGAAAGAGTTCAGCCGAGACTGATGCAGTACAAGGCGAACATGTACCCCTGAGGCACAGGGGGCGCACGCTTTCCCGCAGCGGCGACGATCCCTGGCGATCGCGGCTCCTGCGTGGACGTATGGCGTGGATGCCCACCTTGGGAGGTAAGGAGGAGAGGAATCGGGCGTTCACCAGACATCGCAGGAGAGTACCCATGGAACCGGTCGCATTCGCAGACGAGAGCGTGGGCCTGGACGGACTCATCGACGATGACTCGATCGAGCAGCTCAAATCGTTCTGCCGCGGCGAGATGTCCGCGGTCGAGACCTACCGTCAGGCCATCGCCGCGGCGCGCCAGGGCTGGGTTGCTCACCACCTGCGGCTCAACCTCGCGTCGCACGAGGCGCGGGTGAAGGTGCTGCGCCGGCGGATCGAGGAGCTCGGAGGCGACCCCCCGGCGAGCTCCGGGCCATGGGGCGCGTTCGCCAAGGCCGTCGAGGGGACCGCGGTGGCGCTCGGCCACAAGACGGCGCTCTCGGCCCTGGCGGAGGGGGAGGAGCACGGCCTGAAGGACTACCGGAACGACATCGAGGAGCTCGACACCGAGTCGCACGCCCTGGTGCGGGACGTGATCTTGCCGCAGCAGGTGTCGACGCGCCGCTCGCTCGCGGATCTCAAGCGGCACCTGCCGTGACGCGGGGGGCCGTCGACGGATTGTCTGATGGATGATGTCGCCGTCTTCGTCGCGTGCTTTCACACGCGCCGAAGACCCGAGTCATGGAAGCGGAGACGCTGAGAGCAACGTCGGTGTTGGGACGGGGGCGAACTCCCCCGCTCAGCCCTTCGCGTCGTATCCCGCCTGGAGCAGCTTCGCGATCGTGGAGAGCTGCATGTTCGACGTCCCCTCGTAGATCTTCCCGATCTTCGCGTCGCGGTAGAGCTTCTCGACAGGATAGTCCTTGGTGAAGCCGACGCCGCCCATGAACTCGATACAGAGCGACGCCGTCCGCTCGGCCACCTCGGACGCGAACAGCTTGGCCATCGCCGCCTCCTTCACGAACGGCTGGCCCGCGTCCTTGAGCCGCGCGGCGTTGTAGACGAGGAGGCGCGCGGCCTCGATCTCCATGGCGACGCGCGCATACTGGAACTGCACGCCCTGGAAGCTCGCGATCGACTGCCCGAACTGCTTCCGCTCGCCCATGTAGCGCATCGCGTGATCGAACGCCCCCGCGGCCAGGCCGAGCATCTGCGCGCCGATGCCGATCCGGCCCTCGTTCAGCGTCTCGATGGCGATCTTGTAGCCCTTGCCGACCTCGCCGATCACGTTGCCCTCCGGCACCTCGCAGTCCTCGAGGACGAGCTCGCACGTGCTGGAGGCGCGGATCCCGAGCTTGTTCTCCTTCTTGCCCACCGAGAAGCGGGGGAAGGAGCGCTCGACCACGAAGGCCGTGATGCCCTTGTAGCCCTTCGTCGGATCGACGTTGGCGAATACCAGGAACACCGAGCTCTCGTTCGCGTTCGTGATCCAGAGCTTGCGACCGTTCAGGATCCAGCGGTCGCCCCGGCGCTCGGCGCGGGCCGCGAGGGCGAACGCGTCCGAGCCGGAGCCCGCCTCGCTCAGCGCATACGAGCCGATCCAGTCGCGGGAGAGCCGCGGGAGGTATCTCTCCTTCTGTGCCTCGCTGCCCCAGCGGAGGAACGCATTGGCCACCAGCGTGTTCTGCACGTCGACGAGCACGCTCACGCTCGGGTCGACGACGGCGAGCGCCTCGATCGCGAGGATCGCGCTGAAGAAGCCGGCGCCTGAGCCCCCGTACGCCTCCGGGATCTCGATGCCCATGAGGCCGAGCTCGAACAGCGAAGGGAGCAGATCGTGGTCGAGCGCGCCCTCTTCGTCCATCGCCGCCGCGCGCGGCGCGACGCGCTTCCTGGCGAAATCAAGCACCGAGTCGCGGAAGAGGCGCTCCTCGTCGGAGAGCTGGGTGAGCGGGGGGTGGGACACGACGGTTTCTCCTTGTGGGCCCATGGCGCAGCGCGGCGCCGTGGCGGCGTCGCCCCACTATGCTACGCGAGGGCCACAAGCGAAAGCCGTTCGAGCGCGCCCCGCCCGGTCATCGCCGCGGCGCAACGCAGGCCACGCCGCGTCGACGACGGATGGGGCGCGCCGCCCCGAGCCGCCTCATCCGTGGTGTCGCCGCTCGCTTCGGGGTCGGGATCGTCCAGGCTGCTACGCGCGTTGCTTCACCTGGACGCTCACGCGCGCTTGCCCGCGTCGCGCCGGCGGCACCGGAGCAGCGTGTGGGCGAGGCCGAGGTGGTCGATCTCCGCCTCGACGACGAGGCCTGCCTCGTCGATGCAACGCCGGATATCGGCGGCGCTGTACATGCGGCTGTTCCCGTTCGCGAGGCACGTGAAATACAGGGAAGAGCCGTGAAGACAGTGGACCGCCACCTCGTTCGTCTGCCGATCCCAGAACGTGTCCAGGATCCAGAGCACCGTCTCGTCCCCCATGGCTGACGCGGCCCGCCGGAGGATCTGGAGGATGTCCGCCTCGGAGAAGCACACGAGGAACTGGCTCATCCAGATGGCGTCGAAGCCTGTCGGGAACGCCTGGCTGTGATCCAGGAAGTCGATGGGGGTGCCCATGATCCGGCCGAGCAGGCCGTGCTGCTCGACGTTGACGCGCGCGTCCTCCAGCTGGCCCGGCAGGTCGAGCACGGTGACGCGCACGTCGGGGTCGTGCGTGCAGCACTGGATCGCCCACCGCCCCGTGTTGCCGCCGATGTCGAGGAGCGTCCTCGGCCTCCGCTCGAACACGATGGGCAGCGCCTCGGGGAACGCGGAGTCGGAGTAGAGGTGATCGAACGCAAACCAGCTCTCCCTCACCTTCGGCGGGAGCGCAGGGAGCGCCTCATAGACCGTCGGCCACTCGCCAAAGACCTTCAGGCCAGCCGGCTTGCCGCCCTCGATGGCCTCGTCGAGAAAGCGCATGCCCTCGTAACAGACGTCATGGATGAAATCCATGTTGATGCGGGTCATCCTGTCATTCTCGACGATGAGCCCAACCCGCGTGATCGTGTAGCGCTCGCCACGCTCTCGCGGCTCTGCGTGGGCGTTTGCGCCGCTCGCGACGTTTGCGCCGCCAGCGCCGCCTGCGCGCTCCACCAGGCCGAAGCTCAGGCTCGCCTCCAGCAAGGTCTTGGCGGCATAGGCGGAGAGGCCGGTGTCCTGGGCCACCTCCGCCGGTGTCCTGCCGCCCTTGCCAGCGCGCTGGAGCGCCCGGAGGACGCCGCGGTTTCGCATCACCCGCGCCACCTGGAACATGACGGGCGCAAACGCGATGCGCTGGGCGGCGAGCATGGCGTCGAGGGTGGGATTCGGGGCGGGATCGTTCTTCATCGAGCTCCGGTCGTCGGGGGTGGGGTCGAGCCTAGGGTGCACCCTAGCGCTGGAGGAGCAAGACGAAGCCGCAGACGCCCGTGAACAGCAGCGTGCACTCTGCCCGACCCTCGTCGGCGAGCGAAATCCCCGTCACGCCGCAGAGCATGCCGAACACGAGGCTCGCCACGCTGATCCGCCGCCGCTGGTCGATCGACCGGACACGCGGCGGAGAGGGCGGTCTCGTGCGGTACGGGCTTGCCACCCCGCAATGATACCACCGGCGCCACGATCACAAGGACCCCGCCGCGATGTCGAACAGCTCCTCGTCGGTGAGCGGCAGCGGGTTCGCCTTCATGCTGCTCGCCGCCCTGGCCTTCGCGACCAGCGCCGGGAGGTCCGCCTCGCCCATGCCGTAGCGCCGGAGCCCCGGGATCGCGAGGTCGCGGCAGAGCTCGCGGACCCAGGCGATCCCTTCCTCGGCGACGGCGCCGGCGCGCCCCGTGACGAGCGCGGCCAGCTCGTCGAAGCGCGGCAGCGCGCGGTGAGCCGGGTCGCGCGCGCGCAGCGCCCGCAGGTTGACCTCCAGGACGGCAGGTAAGAGCGCGGCGCACACCGCGCCGTGCGGCGCGTCGAACATGCCCCCCGCGGGCGCCGCGAAGCCGTGGACCGCCCCGAGGCCGGCGTTCGCGAGGCAGAGGCCGCCGAGCAGGCTGGCGATCGCGAGGTCGTCCCGGGCCGGCGCGTCGGCGCCCTCCAGGACCGCGCGGCGCAGCGAGCGCGCCGAGCGGCGGATGCCCTCGCGCGCGAGGCCGTCCGTGAGCGGGTTGCTGCGGCTCGACAGGAACGGCTCGATGAGCTGCGAGAGCGCGTCGAGCCCGCTCGACGCGAGCACCCCGGGCGGGGCGCCAGCGAGCAGGTCGGGGTCGACCACGGCGAGGCGCGGCAGCATGTGCGGGCTGCGCAGGCTCGCCTTCACGCCGGCCTCCCGCGAGGCGAGCACCGCGTTGCGCGTCACCTCCGCGCCGGTGCCCGCGGTCGTGGGGATCGCCACGAACGGCACGGATGGCCTGGAGAGCGCTCCCCCCTTGCCGATGACCTCCAGGTAATCGAGCGGGTCGCCGCCGTTCGCGACGAGCGCGGCGATCGCCTTGCCGGCGTCGATCGCGCTGCCGCCGCCGAGCGCCACCACGACGTCGCACCGCTCGGCCGCGGCCCGCGACGTCCCCTCGCGGGCGATGTCCACCGTGGGCTCGCCCGCGACGGCGAAGCGCACCGCGGCGACGCCCGCCGCCGCGAGCGCGGCGAGGAGCGGCGCGGCGCGGCCGGGATCCTGCCCGGTGACGACGAGCGCCCGCGTCCCGCCGAGGCCCCGCACGGCCGCGGGCACCTCGGCGACCTTGCCTGCGCCGAAGGCGATGCGCGTCGCGGTGGCGAACTCGAAGGCGGGTTCATGGCCGGGAGGCGCCATGTCAATACCCCGCGTCGTCAGGGAAGACATTGACGTATTTCCGGCTGGTCCGTGGCTCGGCCATCATCTCCGCGACGGTGTCCCGCCACCGCTGGTAATGCGCCGTTTCCTTGTGTGCGGCCGGCGCTTCCTTGGTCCTGTAGACCTCGACGAGCACAAACCTCGCGGGATCCTCGGTGTCCTGGACGACGTCGAACCGGGCGATCCCCGGCTCCTTGACGCTCTCGCGTGCGTTCTCGATGGTCGCGTTCCGGAATGCGTCGATGAGCTCGGGTCTGACACGTACATGCACATGCACGACGAACAGGCTGTTGGACATGCGCGCAATCTAGCTCGGGCGCGCTGCCGCAGGAACCCGGCTCGCGCCGCCGCCGGCCTTCCGGGAGAGCGCGCGCAGGCCGCGCGGGCTCGGCCGAGCGCGCTGCCTCCGGGCGGGGCGCGGCGGCGGGGGGCGGGGCGGGCGCGCGGGTGGTGGCGCGGCCGGCAGAGCGCCGTCGTCCCCTGCGTGGACTCCCGACTTGGCCCGGCCGGCTCGCGCACTACGATCGTCGTGACCCGGCGTGTGGCTCGGCAGGCGTCGAGTGCATGAGCGCCGCGAGCGAGGAAGGTCGATATGGCGGATCCGACCACGGAGAGCCCGCAGCCCGATGCTGCGCAGTCCATCGCGCTGTATTCCATCGAGTTCAGGTCCGATCACGGTCTCCTGAAGGACTGCAAGGAGGAGAGCGGCTGGAGGAACGAGGGAGCCCTGTGCCCCCGGCCGGAATGGACGCCGTCGGGCGCCGTCCCCCTCTCGATCTCGATGGGCCGGCACATCGTCGTCCGGCTCGAGCTCGCGCAGCGCGACGCCTACAGCGCAGCGGCGGCCGAGATCCGCGCCGTGGGGCCCGGGGGCATCGTCCTCGAGAGCCGCGGTAACGGGGCCGTCGCCGCGCCGCTCGATCTCTTCTCCTCGCGGCAGCTCGGGAGGAAGATCCAGAAGTTCAACCTCGCCCTGAGCTGGTCTGCAGGCGCGGGAGCTATGGTGTCGCCCGCCCGGACCTCGAACGTCGTCTATGTCACGATGGGCAGGCCCCAGACCGACAGACAGGAGGTCTGGCAGGAAGATGGGGTGACCTTGAAGCGGATGGACAGGGCGGTCTCCTGGATCTCGCCGCTCGATACCCTCGATCCCCACGAGATCGTGGAAGGGATCATGGTCAAGTTCCCGACGTACACGCTCCTGCCGAGCCCCAGGGTGCCCCGGAAGTACCATCACCCGACGTACATGAACGACGAGGGCGGCGCCTGGCCGATGACCGATCACGTGGAGGAGAGCGGGGAGTGCCAGGCGATCGTCCGCCTCATCCGCGGCATGCTGCGCCAGCTCGGGATCCCGGGGCGGACGCGCATGATCGTGGTCTGGGGCGACCCCAACGTGGGCGGCGGGCGCAGGACGCTGTCGGCCGATGTCGAGCAGAACCCGTGGGCGGGGCTCGACGTCACGAAGGTCGAGGGCGGCCGCGTGTGGCGCGCGGCGCTCGTCGACGGGCCGGTGGAGGTGGGGAGGACCTATCCGGCGTCCCATACGCGCCTCCCCGACGGGACGCTCAGCCCGGGGCTCAACCGGTACGAGGCGTGCCTCGAGTTCTCCCATGGCGGCGTGACGAGGTACTACGCGGGGGGCGCCGGCGTGTTCGATTCCGTGGAGCCGATCCTGGGCGTCTTCTGGGGGCTCATCTGGTTCAGCTCGGCGCCGGACGACGGCTACCGCGTGGAGCAGATCGTGGCGACCTACAGAAACGGAGGCTGGGGATGAGCGCGCACGCATTTCACAAGCAAGACGTCGACGCGAAGATCGCGGGGTGGCTCGCGGCCGTGGCGCGCGTCGCCCCGGAGGGCTTCACGCCCGTCGAGCGGTTCGACGACGTGCCGGCCCAGGCGCGCGCGGAGTCGTTCTACTGGTGCGACTCCATCTTCAGGGATGAGCTCAACCCGCACGGCGAGGCCGTGAAGGCGCGCCACGCGTTCCATGCCGCCACGGACGATACGCCCGACCTGCTCCGCCACGAGTACGCCGCGGGCGGGCTCGGGTTCACCGTCATCGAGGGGCGCAACTTCATTCTCGTCCAGGTCGATCGAGCGAGCCTCGATATCCTCTCTCTCTGCGGTCCAGACCGCGCCGCCGCCGTGCGCCGGGTATCCGAGGCGCTCTTCAACACGGGCGTGGAATCGAGCGCGGTGGGCATTCCGGTGACCTCCGGTCCGGCGGCCTGCCCGGACGCCGCCGGGACACAGGAGCTCGAGGAAGGGACGGTGTTTTCGAGCAATCCGGCCGCGGACCCGGATCTCCTCACCTGCTGGAAAGACCGCACGGAGTGCGGTGTTCAGGGCGGAAGGCTCTACTTCCTCTGTTACAAGAAATCATCCCAGCGCGTGGGGTTCGCGAACGCATGGCAATGGTTCGACGACCGGAGGGCCGGGGTCGGGTGAGGCGGGGGTAGGCGCGCGCGGGAAAGCCCGGGAACGCGCGGGGACGTGCGGGAACGTAGATCACCGCTGCGCCGGTATTGCGTCAGCGCGCCGTGCGCGGGATGTTGCGCGCGTGGCGGGAGCACAGGCACCCAGGATCTTGATCTTCCCAGGCGGCCCCTCGGGCGCTGCGCAGGCGCTCGCCGCGGCGCGCGGCTATGTCGCGGTCCCGGCGCGGGACGTCGAGGCCGGGCTGGATCTCCTGGCGACTCAGCCGTTCGACGTGGCCGTGCTGGCGGACGAGGGGCCGCTCGAGGACACGCTCGCGCTCTGCCGGCGGCTGCGCGCGGCGCCCGGGGGCGATCGCGTGGCTCTCGTCGCCGTTACCGGGAGCGCGGGCGCGACCGCGGCGCTGCTCGAGGCGGGCGCGACGGTCGTGGCGGCGGCGCTCGAGCCGTCGATCGCCATCCAGCTCGACGCGGCGGTGTGGTGGGTGCGGCGGCCGTCGGCGCATGGGGCCGACCGGGCGCCCGCGGAGCGCGCGCTGCTCGAGCGCGCCGCGCGCTCCTTCCGCGACGCGTCCGCGGAGGTGATCGGCCTCCTCGTGTGGGACGCGGCGGGGGGCGTGCTCGACGCGAACGACGCGTTCCTCGGCATGGTGGGCTACGCGCGCGAGGACGTCGAGGCGGGGCGCCTCAACTGGATCGCGATCACGCCGCCCGAGCACCGCGCCGCGGACCAGCGCGCCCTCTCGGAGGTCCTGAAGAACGGCATCTGCCCGCCGTTCGAGAAGGAGTTCCTGGCCCGCGACGGGCGGCGCGTGCCCGTCCTCATCGCGCCTGCCCTGGTCGAGGGGGCGCGCGATCGCGGCGTCTGCTTCGCCTTCGACATGAAGGCGCGCAAGGCCGCAGAGGACGCGCTCCGGACGAGCGAGGAGCGCATGCGGCTCGTCGTGCGCGCCACGAGCGACGCCTTCTGGGACTGGGATCTCTCGTCGGGGCGCGTCACCGGGAGCGAGCGCATGCGGAGCTTCTATGGCACGGGCGGCGCCGACATCGAAGAGGACGCGGTGTGGTGGTTCGAGCGGGTCCACCCCGAGGATCGCGACCGCGTGATGAACGGGCTGCGGCGCGCGATGGAAGGGGACGAGGGCACGTTCGAGCTCTGGTACCGGTGCCTGCTCGCGGACGGCAGCTACGCCGACGTCCACGACCGGGGCCTCGTGCTGCGCGACGCGACCGGCAAGGCGTACCGGATGCTCGGGGCCGTGTCCGACGTCACGGAGCGCCGGCAGCTGGAGACGCGCCTCCTGCTCGCCGATCGCATGGCCTCGCTCGGCACGCTCGCGGCCGGGGTGGCGCACGAGATCAACAACCCCCTCGCGTACATGGTCGCGAACGTCGATTTCGCGCGGAAGGAGCTCCGCGCGAAGGGGGCCGGCGCGCGCCTCGACGCGCTCCTCTCGGCGCTCGATGAGGCCGCGGAGGGCGGCTCGCGGGTACGGCACATCGTGGGCGGCCTGAAGACGTTCTCGCGCGCCGACGACGGCGAGCTCGGCCCGGTCGATGTCGACCCCGTGATCCAGCTGGTCCTGCGGATGGCGCAGCAGCAGATACGGAGCAAGGCGCGGCTCGTCCTGGAGCTCAGCCCGGTGCCGGCCGTCCACGCGAACGAGGCGCGGCTCGGCCAGGTGATCCTGAACCTGCTCGTGAACGCCGCCCAGGCGCTGCCGGAGGGGAAGGTGTCGGAGAACGAGATCCGGATCTCCACCGCCCCCGCGCCGCCTGGCCGCGTGTGCATCGAGGTGTGCGACACAGGGCCAGGGATCGCGCCGGAGCTGCAGAGCCGCATCTTCGACCCGTTCTTCACGACGAAGCCCATCGGGGAAGGGACGGGGCTCGGGCTCGCGATCTGCCACGGCATCGTGACGAGCTTCCGGGGCGAGATCGGCGTGGAGAGCGAGGTCGGCAAGGGCGCGTGTTTCCGCGTGCTCTTGCCTGTCCATGACCATCGCGTGGGGGCAGGCGAGGAGCGCAACGCCGCCTCGGGCGGGGCCTCCGATGAGCTTCCCGAGGAGGCCGCTCAGTAGGCGCGGCGGCGCGGCGGCGCGGTGTAGAGCACGCCGCCGTCCGTGGCGGACAGGCACCGACAGGTAGCGCGCCGTCCGTGCTCCGGCGCGCTGCGGGGCTGCTCCGCGGGATCGACCGCTTGCCAGGGCCGCGGCGGTCGCTCAAGTTGCGTCACCGGCCCCATGAACACTCGATCGGTCAGGGCCGCAGCTGGGCTGCTCGGCGGGTCAGCAGAGGAAACGCGCCGCGCGGCGCAGTCCGGTCGTGAGGTTCGGTCATGATCGAGAAAACGGGCCGCATCCTGGTCGTCGAGGACGATCTGGATATCAGGAGCATTCTGACGCAGCTCCTCGTGTTCGAGGGGTACGACGTCGAGGAGGCCGCGGACGGCGCCGAGGCGCTCGCGCTGCTGCGGCGGGACGTGCCGCCCGCGCTGATCCTGCTCGATCTGATGATGCCGATCATGGATGGATGGCAGCTCCGCGCCGAGCTCCAGCGCGACCCGGCGCTCGCGTCGATCCCGGTGGTGATCGTGTCCGCCGACGTGCGGGTCGAGCAGGAAGCGTCGCGGCTGCGCGTCGCGGGCCTGCTGAAGAAGCCGCTCCAGATCGAGCCGTTGCTCGAGCTGGTCCACAGCATCTGCGGCGCGCCGGCGCGATGACCCGGGCGGGGCGCGGCGCTACCTGACCGTCAGCGCCGCGGCGGGCGCCTTCGCCTCCGCGAGGCGGCCGGCGCCGTGCTCGTGGAAGTACTCCTCCAGCCGCCTGTCGGCCTCGTCCCCGAAGAGGAGCTTGCACGCCTCGCGGAGGCCGGGCGACCTCGCGAGCGCCTCGCGGCGGAGCAAGAGCGCGATCTTCGTGCGCCGCCGCAGGAAGTCATCGAGCTTCGCGATCATCTCGTGCTTCGCGGCGTGGGCGACCTCGCAGCGCAGGTCGTCCGCCCCTTCGATCAGCGGATCGGCCATCCTCGGGTCGCTCTGGATGTCCTCGAGCAGCCCGAGCGCCTGCGCGCCATAGCGGCGCCATAGCCGCGTGCTGAGCGTCTCCGAGGCGCGCGGCGGCGTCAGCGCGTCGAGATCGAGGGCGCGCGCCTTGTGAAAGAACTCTTCACGAAGCGCCTCGCCCGGCTCGCCATACCAGCGCTGCGCAGGGCGGGGCAGCGCGACGCCGAGCCGCTGCACGGCGGCGCAGATCTCGTCGCCCACGTTGATGCAATCGGTGAGCTTGCCGCCGAAGATGCTCAGGTGGGCCTGCGCCTGGTCCACCTCGAGGGCGTGCTTGCGCGAGAGCTGCAGCCAGTCCTCGCCGCCCCCGCCGCCCTCGACGGCCAGGGGGCGCACCCCGCAGCGCTCCGCGATGACGTCGGCCTCGGTCAGGGGGCGGGGCAGGTTGAGGCGCTTGTTGATGTTGGAGAGCACGAAGCGCCGGTCCTCGGGCGTCACCGCCGCGCGCGGGCCCTCGACGCGGGTGTCGGTGGTGCCGATGCACGTCCTCGAGCCCATCGGGATCACGAAGAACAGCCGGCCGTCGTCCGCGAAGAACGTGAGCACCCGCCGGCTCGAGGTGAGCCGATCCACGATGAGGTGGATGCCCTTCGAGAAGATGTGGCGGTGCCTCGTCCGCTGGCCCGTCAGGTCGTTGTGCGCGTCCACGAACGGCCCGCAGGCGTTCACGAGCACCCGCGACCGGATGTCAAGCCCCCTGCCCGACAGCACGTCGCGGGCGCGCGTGACCCACGCGTCCCCCTCGCGCCGCGCGCCGAGCGACTCGACGTAGTTGGCCGCCCGCGCGCCGTGATCGAGCGCCGCGCGCACGAAGCCCCAGACGAACCGCGCGTCGTTGTCGACCAGGTACGCGTCGGAGTACTCGAATCCTCCGTCGCAGCCGTCCAGGTGGATGATCGGCTCTTCCCGCGCGATCGCCCGGCGGGAGAGCAGGCGAGGGATGCGCGTGAAGAAGCTGCCGATGATCCAGTAGAGCCAGGTGCCAAGGAAGAGCTTGAAGAGCCCGTGGCGGAAGCCCCGCTCGTGCGCGGCGTAGAACCGGATCTCCTGCACCGATGACGGGTAGCTCCTGAGGAGGAGGTTCCTGGACGTGCAGAGCTTCCGCACGAGCGGGAACTCGAAGCTCTCCATGTACTTGATGCCGCCCCAGGCGAGGTTCGACGACTCCTGGCTGGTGAACCCGGCGAAGTCGCCCCGATCGATCAGCGCGACCTTCGCCCCCCGCGCGGCGAGGGCCGCGGCGGCGACGGCGCCGTTGATCCCGGCGCCGAGGACGAGGACGTCGAACGTTTCGCGGCTCAAGCTGTCGATGTTCGTGGCCCGCAGCATCGATGGCGATCCGGCGAAGGCGCGGCCCGCGCGCGCCCCATCTGCTCTATCACGTCCCCGCCGCCTCGTGGCGGTAGACGGCGCCCAAAAGCGCGGCGGCGCGCGCTTCTGTCCGCTGCGCGCGCCGCCGCCCTTCCTCTGCGCGCGCTTCTGTCCTCTGCGCGCGCTGAGCTTCTGTTGCGTCCTGTTACGTCCTGCCGACGTTTCGCTCAGCCCATCAGCCCCTCGGCCCAGCTGCCGTCCTCGCCGCGATACGCGTCGGACGACGGCGCCGGCTGGACGCGGCGCGGGCTGCTCTTCGCCGGGGCGTGGCCGGTGTGGAGGTGCTGCCAGCGCGCCATCTTGGTGTAGACGCCGCCCCGCCGCAGGAGCTCTCCGTGCCCGCCGTTCTCGACGATGCGGCCGCGCTCCATCACGAAGATCTGGTCGCAGTCGACGACCGTGCTCAGGCGGTGGCTCATCAGGACGATCGTCCGCTTCCCCTTCAGGGCC
Organism: Sorangium sp. So ce726; assembly: GCF_051521405.1. Lineage (NCBI taxonomy): Bacteria > Pseudomonadati > Myxococcota > Polyangiales > Polyangiaceae > Sorangium > Sorangium sp. So ce726. Next base: position 1,772,389 of record NZ_CP150349.1, read on the forward strand.
CGCAGCGCCTCGGCGATGGTCCGCTCGTGCTCGGCGTCGAGCCCGTCGGTCGGCTCGTCGATCACCAGGATGGGCGCGTCCGTCAGCAGCGCGCGCGCGATCGCGATGCGCTGCCGCTGGCCGGTCGACAGGTTGAGCCCGCCGTCGGCGATCGCCGTCCGGTAGCCGTCCGGCAGCGCCTCGATGAAGCCGGCCGCCCCCGCCATCTCGGCCGCCCTCCGGATCTCCGGGTCCGTGGCGGAGGGGCGGCCGTAGGCGATGTTCTCCGCGATCGTCGCCGGCAGGAGGATGCTGTCCTGGAGGACGAGCGCGATGTGCCGGCGCAGGTCGGCCACGCGGACCGCGCGGGTGTCGATGCCGTCGAGCCGCAGCGCGCCGCAGGTCGGGTTGTGGAAGCGCGGCAGCAGGCCGAGCAGCGTCGTCTTGCCGGCGCCGACCGAGCCCACGAACGCGACCATCTCGCCCGGCCGGATCGTCGCGTCGAGCCCGCGCAGCACCGGGTGGCCCGGGCGGTACTCGAACCCGACGCCGTCGAGCGAGAGCGCGCGCGGCTGGGGCGGGAGGGTGGCCGCGTCGTGCCTGTCGACGACCGCCTGGTCGCGGTCCAGCACCTCGAAGACGCGCTGCGCGCCCGCGACGCCGCCCTGCACCGCGGCGCCGGCGCCGGTCAGCTTGCAGAGCGGGTCGTAGAGCATGCCCAGGTAACCGAGGAACGCCGTCAGCGCGCCGAGCGTCATGCCGGGCTCGACCCCGCCCGCCCGGGCCTGGACGATGAGGTAGCCGCCGTAGCCGAGCACCAGCGCGCCGCCGAGCCCGAGGATCGAGCCCATGGCGAGCGTGTGGCGGAGCTCGTCGTGGTGGAGCCTGAGCCACGCCTTCACGCTGTTGCGCAGCGTCGTGTGGAAGCGCGCCTCCTCGTCCGCCTCGCGGCCGAACGCCTGGACGAGGCCGATCGACGCCATCGAGCGCTGGATGGACGTCGCGAACTCGCTCTCGACCTCCTTCGCCTCGGTGCACTTCTTGTGCAGCACGCGCCCGAACTTGGCGTTCGTGAGGAGGAGCGGCGGGACGACCGCGAGCGCGAGGAGCGTGAGCTCCAGGCTGCGCGAGGCCATGATGCAGATCATCACGGCGAGCGTCAGCGCGCTCCCCATCACCGCGACCGCGACGTTGAGGATGCCGTGGAACCCGGAGGCGTCCTGGTTGAGCCGGTAGAGGGCGTCCCCCTGCGGCTGCGCCCGGTGATAGCCCATGTGGAGCGCCTGGAGCTTCCGGTACACGTCGCGCCGCACGCGCGTGAGCCCGCCATAGCCGATGCGGAACGTGAGCAAGGCGCGGCCCATGCCGACGAACTCCTGCGCCACGCGGAGGACGAGCGTGATCGCCGCGAGCCCGAGGACGCGGCCGAGCAGGCTGTCCGGGAGCGGGGCGAGCAGGATGCGATGGACGAAGTCCCCCGCGCGCGGGCCGGTCGAGATGAGGTCCACGATCACAGCGACCGGCCACACCTGGAGCAGGCTGATCGCGATGGAGACGCAGACCAGCACGGCGAGCCCGCCGAGGCGCGCCCACTCGCCCTTGAAATAGGCGCTCACCCGGACGAAGAAGCGGACCCGCTCCGCGCCGGTCGGCTGGCTGGGCGCGGCGCGCGCGGCGGTCAGCTGCGCGGCTGTCCGCGGAGAATGCCTCGAAAACCTGACCCTGCCTTCGCGCCGAGGCGAAGGATGATAGTGCTTGCGGTGAGCCTGTGCGCTCATGGTTCGCTGAGCTCTCTCCTGTCTACGGCTGAGGTGGTCGTCGGCGGCCCATCTCGGGCCCGGCCTGACGATCCATCGGTTACGACCGGTAGCGAGGTATCGCCGCTGGTGTAACAGCCCAACGCGGACGCGCTCTACGCGAGTGCCGAAGAAGAGGTTGGCGCGTGCTGATTTGCTGCGCGGTTGTCCGGGACTCCAGGGCCGGCGACGCCGGCGCGGTCAACGGCACAGGCCGACGGCGCGGCCGGCTCTCCGCGCCTACCCGCGAGTCCGGCTCTCGCACAGCGCGAGCCTGCGGCCGAGGGCGCGCGCCGGCGCGAGATCGAGCTCCGCCGGCGCGCGGTCTTTGCTCGCCTGAGGCGGGCCGTCGCGCTGCGCGGCCCTGCTCGTCGAATCCATCTCCGCGCGGGCGGGAGCCTGGGCCAGGACTCCATGGCCGACGAGGGAGGCCAGCGTCGCCTGGAGCGTCGCGCGCTGCGCTCCCTGGACCGCGGACGGCGAGCAGAACACCGAGGCTACCTTGCCCGCGAGATCGCCGGAGGGCTGCCTCGATCCGTCGAGGAAGCGCCGGATCTCCGCGCACATCGCGCCATAGCGCGCGGGCGACCCGATGGCGATGCCGTCGGCCCAGAAGAGGTCGTCTTGCTGCGCCAGCGGGACGGAGTCGAGGTGCTCCCGCGCGGCACGGATCCGCTCATTCGCCGTGCGCCATCGGTCCTCGATCGCCGCCAGATCGGCGACGCGCCGGAGCCGCACGGTCGCTCCGGCCTGCCTCGCGCCCTGCGCTACGGCGGTCGCGAGCGCGGCCGTGCCGCCATAGAGGGAATAGAAGATCACGGCCACGTTCATGCTGAGCACGCATGCAGCCCTCATACCCGGGTGAGCACGCGGCCGGAGCGCGGTATGCCACGACCGATGAGCCCGCCGCGCGCCCCGTCATGGCATCGTCAAGGACGGCATGAACGGCCCGCTGCCGGGCTCTGGCGCCGTGGATGACGCATGGCGCAGCGCCAGCGGCGCGATTCAAATTGCGCGCCGCGGCCCCACGCCTTATGGGTCCCTTGATGGGCTGGAGCGGATTGCGCGGGGGCGGTGGCGTCGATGTCCCGTGCGCTCCCGGAACGGGGTGCAGCGCGGAGCCGGGCGATCCGCCGGCCACGCCGCCGCGCTCTCCGGGCGCGATGGGGCGGAGGCTCGCGGAGCAGGGGCCCTCTCGACGGAAGACGATCTTCATCATCGAGGACGACCGAGGCGTCTGCGATGCGCTCGTGACCGTCCTGTGCGATGAGGGATACGACGTGATGACGGCCGGGGACGGCGCAGAGGCGCTGGCCAGGCTCCGCGAGGGGCCGACGCCGGCGCTCATCGTGCTCGATCTGATGATGCCGGGGATGGACGGATACGCGTTCCGCGCAGAGCAGCTGCGCACGCCCGCGATCGCCGACGTCCCCGTGGTCGTGCTGACGGCGGGGGCGGCGCCGCGGGCCACGGAGCTCGGATCGGTCGACATCCTGAGGAAGCCTGTCGATCTCGTCGCGTTGCTCGACGTGGTCGGCCGGAACACCTGAGTCGGCGCCGGGACGCCCGAAACAAACATCGCTGAGAGCGCGGCGCGACGGACGCGTTACAGCGCTCGTTTCTTCTTGCCGGGCCGGCGGTGCGTGCGTCATACGCAGCTCACCGCACGCGGTCGACAAGGGGCGAGATCATGTCGATGGCCCGGCGAAGTATCCTTTGCAGCGTATCCATGTTCAGCCTCGCTGCGCTCCCCGGAGTGTCGGGCGGCTGGGGCGCCGCGCCGGACGGCGACGAGCCTTTGCCGGCGTCGGGGGACGCCCCGTCGCCGGCCAGCGAGCTGTCGAAGGCGGTATTCCAGCACGGCGTGGCGAGCGGGGATCCGCTGCCCGATGCCGTCATCCTCTGGACGCGCGTGACGCCCGTGAAGGCGGGCGCGGTGGCGGTGACATGGCAGATCGCGCTCGACGCTGGCTTTGGCGAGATCGTGGGCTCGGGGGCGCTCCTGACGGACGAGGAGCGCGATCACACGGTCAAGGTCGACGCCGGCGGGCTCGACCCAGGAAAGACCTATTATTATCGGTTCATCGCCCTCGGCGGATCGTCGCCCGTCGGGCGTACGAGGACGGCGCCGCGCGGCCGCGCTGGGCGGCTGCGCTTCGCCGTCGCGTCGTGCTCGAGCTATGCGCACGGGCTGTTCCACGGGTACCGGCACATCGCCGTGCGCCTCGACCTCGACGCCGTGATCCACCTCGGCGATTACATCTACGAATTCGGCGACGGCCAGTACGGGAGCGCGCGGCATTACGAGCCCGCGCACGAGATCGTGACGCTCGCCGACTACCGCGCGCGTTATGCCCAGTACCGGCGCGACAGGGACCTCCAGGCGGCGCACCAGCAGCACCCGTTCATCACGATCTGGGACGACCATGAGCTGGCGAACAACACCTGGAAGGGCGGCGCGGGGAACCACACGTGGCCTGCCGAGGGGTCGTGGGAGGAGCGCAGGGCAGTCGCGCAGCGCGTCTACGCGGAGTGGATGCCGATCCGCGAGCACCCGCGCGATGCCGGCCGGATCTGGCGCGCGCTGCGCTACGGCGATCTCGTGGACCTCTTCCTGCTCGACACGCGGTCCTGGGGGCGCGACCGGCAGGCCGACCCGGGCGACCGCGGGGCGATCGAGGCGCCGGCGCGGACGATCCTCGGGCGCGATCAGGAGGCGTGGCTGCGCGCGGAGCTCGCGGGCTCGACGGCGGCGTGGAAGGTCATCGGTCAACAGGTGCTGATGGGCCAGGTCCCGCAGGACCTGAACACGGACGCGTGGGACGGGTATCCGGCGGCGCGCCAGCGCTTCTTCGAGCTCCTCGACGAGGAGCGCGTGCGCGACGTCGTCGTGCTCAGCGGCGACACCCACGCGTCGTGGGCGATCGAGCTCGCGCCGGCGCCGCTCGATCCGGCGCGCTACGACGCCGCGACGGGCCGGGGCGCGCTGGCGGTCGAGATCGCGGTGCCGGGGATCACCTCCCCGTGGCTCACGGAGGAGCAGGCCCGGACGGCCGAGCCGCTGTTCCTCGCGAACCCGCACGTCAAGTACGCCGACCTGTGGCGCCGCGGGTATGCGGTCCTCGACGTGACGCCGGAGCGCGTGCAGGGCGCGTGGTTCCTGTACGATGCGCCCGAGCGCCCGGAGGTCGACGAGGTGTTCGCCGCGGCGTTCGCCGCGCGCCGCGGCGAGAGCCACCTGCTCCGGGAGGAGGCGGCGGCGCCCGCCATCGACGACCCGCCCGAGGCCGCGCCGCCCGTGAGCTGACCTCTGGCGGGGCCCGCGAAGCCACCCGTTCCACCTGCACGGCGTCTTCTTCCAGTTCCAGGTGCTCGGCGCAGATGGCCAGCCTGGGAGGCCGCTCGCGTGGAAGGACACGGTGAACGTGCCTGTCGACGGCGCGGCGCGCTTCGCGGTGCGTTACGACAACCGGCCTGGCATGTGGATGTTCCACTGCCACATCCTCGAGCACGCCGACGCGGGGTGATGGGGATGCTGCACGTCGTGCCGTGAGAGGCCGCCGCGAGGGAAGGCGGCGAAGCGCGCGAAGCTGGACGCGGGGGCTCGCGGTGCGCGGGTTGGGTTGATAACAGCGCTGTAGAAAAACAGGGGCTCTGTTGGTATCTCGCACAACACATCACCTCCGCCTCGGTGGGAGGGGGCTGCGAGGCGCGGACAGGCATGATCCCGAGACGGGGACGCCCTGGATCGGGTAGGATGGGAGCGTGGTGGATCTCGATGCGATCTCGGACCGAACCTACGTGGCTGCGGGGGCGGACTTCGCGTTCGTGATCACCCGGCGGGGCCGGGTCGTCACGCGGCGCGTGCCGCGCGACATGCCCAGGGAGGGCCGTAGCCAGATCGTCGAGGCGGCGCTGAGCCTCGGGGAGCAGGGCCGGCTCGGGTGCGTGGAGCTGCGGCGCGAGGATCTGGTGCCGTACGGCGGCGCGGCGCCCGTCGACGTGTACTTCGGGGTGGCCACCGAGGCGATCCTCTGCGTGGTGATGCCCACGTGGGCGGACCGACGTGATGTGGCGTCCGCGATCGAGCACGGCCTGCGCGACATCGACGAGGGGACGCCGGCGGCGTCGCGGCCGGTCCGGAGCCCGCCGCGGCGCACGCGGTCGCGGCCGCGGGGCGAGGCGGCGCCTTCGTCGGTGCGCCGGCCGGTTGCCGAGGTGCGCGAGGCGCCGGCGGCCATCTGCGGGGCCGCGATCGTGTGCGAGGCGCCGGCGCCGGCCTCCAGGCGCCCGCCGCCGCCGTCGCCGCCGGCCCGCAAGCGGAGCGCGGTCGCGGGGCTGGCCCTCCTCGCCAACGGGGGGCCGCCGCGGTCGCTGGCGCGCCCGGTGGCGCTGCACGAGGCGCCGCCGTCGCCCGGGGCGCCAGCGCGGCCCGCCGGGTCGCTGCCGGACATCCGCATCGGCGAGGCGACGCTCGGGCGCGAGAGCCTCGATGCGATCGGGCGAGAGCTCGGCGGGGCGTGGCCGTCGGCGCCCGAGATCCGGATGGGCGCGGCGTCGGTGGGGGAGGGGCAGGAGAACCTGGCGGCGATCGGGGTGGAGATGCCGGAGCCGGCGCGGGCCGGATCGATGCCGGAGGCGGTGCGCCTCGAGCTGGTGAGCATCAGCCGCGAGAGCCTCATGGAGATCGCGGCCGAGGAGGGGCGCATGGCGGCGGCGGGGCCGAGGCCGTGGGTGCCGCTGGTGCGGCCCGCGCAGGTCACGCGGCCGTGGGAGGAGCAGCCCGAGGAGTCGGGGCGCATGGGCGAGGCCGAGACGGGGGCCGGCGAGGCGGCGGCGGAGCTGAGGGGCGAGGCGGGCGAGCCGGAGAGCCAGATTGTCGAGGTGGGGCGCGCGGGGCGGGGCGCTCGCGCGGGCTGAGTTCGTTGCTGAGGGCGACCCCGGTGTGGCCCAACGGGGCGCCCTCCGCCGCCGCATCGCCCGCGGTGAAGGGCCGGCGGCATCACTCCACAGCCTGCGGGGCTACAACCGCGAAGGCGAACGGCACGTACGTGCTTGGACGGCTACACGGCAAACTTGGCCGCTAGCCATCGATCTGATTTCAACGATACGCGCCCCAGTTGACGAAATACTGGCGATCCGCCGCGTCGGCCGCCGTGAGTCCGGACTGCGTGAGGTACACGCGAAACCCCGTGGGCGTCGGCTTGTAAATCGACGTCACACCGTAAGCGCTGAAATGGGAAGTGTTGCCCCCGAGCGACGCAAAGTAGAGGGGCGTCACCGTCCTCTGGCACGATGAAGTGTTCACGTCAAGATAGATAGAATCCGTCGAATATTGGACCCAGCTCGAGCCGGGCGTGGTGTTGCCCGTGCACTGTGTGAGGTTCGTCTGCGCGGCCGGCGGAGTCGACGCCCAATTGATATGCCATTTATGTTCATTCGCGACGGCAGGCGTGATGTCGTCCTGCACGACGTAGACGCGAAACCCCGTCGGCGTCGGCGAATAGATGCTGGTGGCACCGAGCGTCGTCCAGTGGGAGCCTGAACCACCAAGCGACGTGAAGTAGCGCGGCGTCGACGTCCTGTTGCAGCGGGAAGTACTGACGTCGACGTAGACCGTTCGCGCGTTGTACTGGACCCAGCTCGTCGCGCCTGGCGTCGTGCGGCCAGTGCACATCTCGCCTTGATTCTGGTTGATGCCCGCCCCCTGCCAGTTCAGGTGCCACTGCCAGCTGTTCGCCTGCGCCGGCGTGATCCCGCTCTTGTAGACGTAAACGCGGAAACCCGAGGCCGTCGGGCTGTAGATGGACGTCGCTCCGCGCGTCGTATAATGACCCGAGTTGCCGCCGAGCGAAGTGAAGTACTCTGGCGTCGTCGGAAAGTTGCACTGCGTCGTGTCGACGTCGAGGTAGACACCGTTCGCATTGTACTGCTGCCAGTTCGTGTGCCCGGGCGGAGTCTGACCTTGGCACGCGAAAGGCTGGCTCGAGGTGATCGAGCGAATCCATGGCACATAATCCGCCACTCGCGTGAAGACAGTATACTTCGAGCACGACGGATCGCCCCACGAAACGATTCCAGCGAGTTGCTGATGCCCGGCCCCGTTCGTCGCCGTAAGTGGCCCGCCGCTGTCGCCGAAGCATCCACCTTTCACGCCGTTCGCATAGCCGGCGCATATCATGGTTGGCAGCACTGGTCCAAGCGGAGCCATGGCAGACGCGCACGTCGCCTGATCGACGATGGGCAGGTCGGCCTTCAAGAGCACGCTGGAATGGTCGGCCGTCTCCGTTTCTCCCCAACCGGTGATCGTCGCCGTGTACGTCGCATCATAGCGCCCGTCAGGCATCTCGATCGGCTGAACCGAAGGGCCGAACGTGACCGGTGAATCCATCCGAACAATCGCGATATCGTTTTGTCCTGTCACGGCATCGTAGCTCGGATGGACAAAGATCTCAGCGCCCAAGCGCACCTGTTGGGTCGATTCCCAGGCGTCGATGTTGCGCTTGCCCGCCGCGATGTCGAGATCGGCCGGGCTCACAACGACCCCGTTGTCGTACATGCAATGCGCCGCTGTCACGACATATCGGCTTCCGCCTGCCAACGAATCCGGCAAGAGTGTCCCGCCGCAGAGCTTATTTTCAAGCGTCCCATAGGTGATGACGACCATTTGCCACGGCGCATAACCAGCCGGCGCCGGTGTGCCGCCGATGACCGGCTCCGATGATTCGCCGATGAGATCGCCCTCTCCCTCGCCCCCGTCCGAACAGCTCACGATAGCGCATGAGGCGCCAACGAGGAGCAGCCGACCACCGACGTGTAGCAAGAAGCCTTTCGCTGTCTTCATTGTCTCTCCTTTATTTCAACAACAGACAAAGCCACCTGGACGGGTGACCCGCTTGCCCGCCCTGTCTGCCGCGCCTCCATGGCGTGCATGCCGCTGCGCGAGAGCCTCCCGTCATGGAGCGCTGCCGCGCGAGGCTCGCGCTCCAGTGCAGCGCGCCTCCGCTATCTGCCGACTTCCTCGTTGCTGGCACGCATCGTGGGTGCCTTAAGCACCGCGCGTGCCACGCGGGGCTCCGGCCGGATGCCGCGCCATTCCGCGGGCCGCCAGCTCCGAGGGACCACCTTGCCGGCCCTGGTCGTGACGCTGCGGAGACGGGGCCGACTACGCGCGACCCGATGAGGCGACGGTCATTCGGTCGGCCATCTCGGGACGGTGACATCCAGCGAGCGCGAGGCCCGGGTCAGCCTGGCGCGGGCGGGCCCGGGTCAGCCTGGCGCGGGCGGGCCCGGACGTGCGGTTGCCCGCGCCTCCCATCGGTGGATGCCGCGCGGCTCCTCGATGTTGATCGTTTGATCAAGCGGATCGATCCTTTGATCGAGAGGTGAACCGACGCGAGCAGCGATCGCGACCCGGCCGCGCCGGCATCGTGGTCGCCGGGCGCGAGAGCGGACGCGACCTGCCCCCGGGTCAGCCGAACCTCCTTTGCCGCGAGATGCGCGTAGGCCCGGGTGAGACTCCGCCCTATCCCCTGCGCGCGTCGCCCCTGTCCATCACAGGTTGACGCCACCCGCGCGCCTTGCGCGGCGGCCGCGCCTGGAAGCAGGCCGAGGTGAAGCAGACCCCAGGACTCAACGACGGCCACAACCATGTGCCCAAGAACACCTTGCAGGGAGAAGTTTCCCTGCGTTGCCCGGGGTGTTACACGTCGGAGGTGCGAAAGAGGTTCTCGGCAGGTAGGCGGAGGTCATGAGGCGCACCGATTATTGGGATCGCGTCCTCGACGCGTGTAACGACCGTCGCGATGATCTCGGTGCTTTTCCGCCACCGGTCTTGACCACCATCGGCGCTGCTGAAATCGTCAAGGTGCTGCTCCAGACCGCCGATCCTGGTGGTGGCCCTTACGGAGGTACCATGGCGTGCAGCGTCGTGCAGCTTCACGATCTGGTGAGCGGCCAACAGACATTCGTCGTCGCGTTCTCCGGCTACCACCCGACCCTCCGGCTCGACCTTGGGCGCGGCGCAGCCGAGCTGAAAGACGCATTCGAGGGCCTGGGCAAGTCGGTCACGCCAGCGCCCCGCTTCTGGTATCGAACCGCTGCCCCGAACTATTACGTTCCACTCCACCAACAGACCCAGGAGTATTTCAAAAGGAACCTCCTCGTCCCCAAGCCGGACAGCGACACCGGGGAGATGGAGGGCGTGGACGTGACCAAGCGGGCGGTCAAGTTCGAGGACATCCAGCCCTACCTGGATTTCAATGTATGGAAGACCAAGGTCTTCGAGGGCCGCAAGAGGATCCTGACCGATATCACGACGACCACGACGGACAGGGTCATCGAGGGCAAAGGCAGCGCGCCCCCGAAAACGATCCAGATCACCACCAACACGCCGCAGTTCGGCGATGAGACCGGCGACTTTTCGTACGCGTACCGAGGTAAGGCGGACCGTAAGAAGGTGGCCGACATGGCCAAGAAGAAGGGTGATCACATCGGCACTGCGATGTACACGCCGGGAGAGAGCTTCGCCCAGCTCAAAGGGGCCATTCAGGCATTCCTCTGCGGCATGCTGTCGTCGTTCCTCGCGTTGCGCATGGACCTCATTCAGCAGACCGACGTCCCCGCGGCGGTGAAGAGCGCGCGCGCCTTGATTCGTCAATTGAAAGCCATCGGGGACAGCAAATGGCGAGCGCTCGCGACGTATCTGGAGCAGGTATTGATCTCCCCGAGGCTGACAGCCTCGCAGCTCGATATGGAGGTGACCGCCGGTCTGGCGCGCGAGCGGAGGGGGAATGATCTATCACCGCTCCCGGATCCCGAGGACAGCAGGCTCAGCAAGAAAGAGCGCGGTGTCTTGAAGAAAGAATGGGGAAAGCGTCACTGGAAAGACGTGCCCACCCATGCGCGGGTCACGACGTCGGAGCTGCAAATAGGCCTGCGCAATCTGAAGAAGCCCACCACGGGCGAGCTCGTGTCTGCTCGTAAGGAGCTGGTCGAGGAGCTCCAGAACGACGAGCTGCTCGGCGATCTTCTGCCGCAGATCTGGGCAGCGTCCGGGGGCGGACCGAATGGTCAGTTCTGCGCAGAGCCCAAGGCGTTCGACGATGTTCGTAACGGCAACCTGATCGAGCGCGGGATCGATCAAGGCAAGAGCCGGGCTGTGATCGTGGGGCAGCTGGCGGTGTGGTATTCGGGCGGCGATCAGCCGCGCCCGTTCAGCGAGCAATTGTTGATCATTGGGCCCGAGGGCGACGAGACAAAAAGCAAATCGGGCGGCTACATGCTGCCATGCTCATCGTGCTCGGCGCGCTCGGCCGTGATGATGGAGGGGGTGACGAGCTTCAATCCGGACGTCGAGGCGCCGACGCTCTTTACCAAGTGGGATGTACAGATGCGCGATCGCTGCGTGATCTGCGGCGAGATTACCAGGCTCCAGTGCGGCCGGTGCTTCGCTGTGTCCTACTGCAAAAAGGAGCATCAGCAGCGCGACTGGAAGCGGCACAAGACCTTTTGCGCGCCGAACAGGCGGTAGGGCGGTCGCCTAGGCGCTCGGCCTCCCGCTCACTCCTGCGGCGTCAGGAACCGCGAGTCATCGGGCGATTCGTGATGTCCGGGCTGGCTCGCAGGACTCGCCCCGCGCTCGAAAAGACGCGCACCTCGAGCGGCTAACGCTTCGATCCGGCGGCGTCGGAGCGCGGAACCTCCGGGAGCTCCGGGGCTTCGAGCCCCGCGAACGGATCGCGCCAGGCGTCGAGCTGCCACAGGCGCGCGTGCCAGGCCGCCACGTGCGGGTAGTCCGCCAGCGGCAGCCCGGCGAGATCCGCGAAGGGGAGCACCGACGCCATGCGAAAGTCTGCATACGAAACCGCGCTCCCGACGAGCCAGTCCCTGCCGCTCAGGACCTGTTCGAGCAGCGTCGCCGCTTCGGCGAACCCCGAAAGCCCCTCCGCCACGAGGTCGTCGCGGATGGGACCGAGCCCATAGCGCTGCTTTGTCACGCGCTCGAAGTGGACCTTGTCGCACGCGGCGATGAAGTTGTGCGTGGCCCAGCTCAACCAGCGGATCATCTCCGGTTGTGCGGTGCCCGTGCGCCAGAAGTCCGAGCCCGTGAGCTGCGAGAGGCGGCACGCGATCGCGTCCGTTTCCCAGAGCGACTGGTCCCCCTCGACCAGTATGGGCACGCGCAGGTTCGGATTCAGCGCTCGAAACTTCTCCTGCTGTGACGGGTCGAGAGGAGCCGCATGGACGTAGTCCACGGGGGCATCGAGGTGGCGCGCCACGGCGACGGCGACCCGTGGATTCAAGTTTCGGCTGAAGTACAGTTTCATGGATCGTCCTCTCTTGCCAGCTGGCTCCGTGCGCCGATGATGCGCTGGCGCCGGGCAGTTCGACAAGGCCGATCTATCAGGGCTGCTGGTAGCACCTCCTCGGCGCGCCTGCAGCCGGGCTCCGCTGTGAGGCCGAGGTGAGCCCATATACATCCCCGCCCGGCGTCGCAGGAGAAGGGGAGCGCTCCCATGCACCCTTCTTGCTCCCCGCCTCCCCGCCTCCCTGTGAATCTTTCCTTCTTCCTCCTCCACCCAACCCGATCACTTCATCGATGCATCGACGATGAGGCAGCCCTGAGGTCACTTCTCGCTGTCGAGCATCGCCATCATGGGCGCGGGGTAGCGGGTGCCGGCGATCTCCTCCGCGGGGACGGCGGCCTCGAGCTCGGCGACGTCGGAGGGCGCCAGCGCGATCTCGAGGCCGGCGAGGGCATCCTCGATCTGCTTCCGCGTGCGCGCGCCCATCGTCGGGATCACCGTGACGCCCTGCGCGGCGCCCTTGGCGCGGGCCCAGGCGATCGCGAGCTGCACGGGGGTGACGCCGCGCTTCTGGGCGAGGCGAGCGAACGCGTCGACGAGAGCCTGGTTCTTCCGGGCGTTCTCGCCCGAGAAGCGCGGCATGTGGGCCCGCATGTCGCCCGCGCCGGCCAGCTTGCTCCCGGCCAGCAGGCCGCGCGAGAGCACGCCGTACGCGGTGGCCGCGATGCCGAGCTCGGCGAGCGCGGGGAAGATCGTCGCCTCGGGGCCGCGGGTCACGACCGAGTACTCGATCTGGAGGTCCACGATGGGGTGCACCTTCGCGGCGCGGCGGATCGTCTCCGCGCCCACCTCGGAGAGGGCGATGTGGCGGACATAGCCCGCCTTCACCATGTCGGCGATGGCGCCGATCGTGTCCTCGATCGGGACCGCCGGGTCCAGGCGCGAGGGCCGGTAGACGTCGATGTAGTCGACGCCGAGGCGCGACAGGCTATGGGCGAGGAAGCTCTTCGTCGCCATCGGACGGGTGTCGAAGCCGAGGAAGGTGCCGTCGGGCGCGCGCAGGGCGCCGTACTTCACGCTGAGCACGACCTTGTCGCGCCGGTCCTTGATCGCCCGGCCGACGAGCATCTCGTTCCTGCCCATGCCGTAGAAGTCGCCGGTGTCGAGGAGGCTCACGCCCCGATCGAGCGCCGCGTGGATGGTCGCGATGCTCTCCGCCTCGTCGCTCTCGCCGTACATGCTGCCCCCGCCCATGCCCATGCAGCCGAGGGCGAGGGGGAAGACGGAGGGGCCAGTTTTGCCGAGCTTGGTGGTGTTCGTCGTCGTCATGTCGTCACTCTAGGCGCTCGCGTTTCATTGCTCCAATGAATAGGATGTATCCTCGACATGCCTGATGTTTATGGGAGAAACCTCGACCTGAACCTGCTCCGCGTCTTCGCCGTCGTCGCCGAGGCGGGCAGCGTCACGCAGGCGGCGAGCCGGCTGTACCTGACGCAGCCGGCGGTGAGCGCCGCGCTCCGGCGCCTGACCACGACGATCGGCGCGCCGCTCTTCGTGCGGAGCGGGCGCGGGCTCGCGCTGACGAGCCGCGGCGAGCGGCTGCGCGCGTCGCTGAAGCCGCACCTCGGCGCCCTGATCGAGGCCGCGCTGGCGCCGCCGACCTTCGACCCGAAGACGTGCGAGCGCACCCTCCGACTCGGGCTCTCCGACACGGCCGAGGTGTGGCTGCTCCCGCCGCTCTTGCGCGTGCTCGAGCGCGAGGCGCCACGCATGCGCGTCATCGCCGTGCCCGTGCAGTTCCGCACCGTGGGCGCGGCGCTCGCGGGCGGCGTCGACGCGGCGATCACGGTCGCCGACGATCTACCTTCGAACGTCTGCCGGCAGCGGCTCTTGAAGACCGGCTTCACCTGCCTGTACGACCCGCGCCACGCGCGCCTGCGCAAGCTGACGGAGGCCCAGTACTTCGCGCACGATCACGTCATCGTCTCGTACAACGGGGACCTGCGCGGCTTCGTGGAGGACCTGCTCGGCAAGACGCGGAGGATCCGGTGCTCCGTCGCGAACTTCTCCAACCTGGGCGCGCTGATCGACGGCACCGCGATGCTGGCGACCGTGCCCGAGATCGTCGCCAACGACATCCGCGCCGTCCGGCCGCACCTCCGGACCAAGCCCCTGCCGTTCGAGATCCAGCCCGGGTACATGGAGCTGCTCTGGCCCGCCGCCACGGACGACGACGAGGCGTGCAAGTTCGCGCGGGAGAAGATCGTCCAGATCGCGCGGCCGCTGAGCAAGGGATGACCGGCCTGCCCGAGCGCACGGAGGAGCGCGGAGCGCTGCGAGAGCTGCGTGCCCGCCAGCGCCGCAGCGGGTAACGCGGCGCTCGGGGCGGGCGCGAATTGGCCGGAGCGCGCGGAGCCCTGTGAGCAAGAGATCCTTCGCGAGGCGCTCCGGGTCGCCGTCGAGCAATCCGTTGCTCGACCCAACGCAAGGGTTGGCTCGAAGGCTCGGCCACCGGGGAGAATACGAGGCGAAATCTCCGAGGTCCGCTCGCGAAGACGATTGGCGCGCCGAGTGCACATGGCGAGGGCGCGCCATCACGGCGCAAATCATCTTCTCGAAAAAGGAACTCGGTTATCGTGCGTACCATCTCGAAACTTCATCTCGGCTTTCTTCTCGCTGGAATTTCGGCCTCGTGCCTCCTGCCTGCTTGCAGCGGAGCGCCGGTGGAGGGCGGCGAAGAGAGCGTCGACTCCGCTTCCCAGGAGATCATCGGCGGCGTCGACGCCAGGAGCAACGCGCTCGACGCCATCGGCAGCCTCGGCGTCGCCCTCGAGGCGGTGAACGAGGAGACCGGCGCCGTCGAGGTGCAATACCGCCCCTTTTGCTCCGGCACCCTGATCGGCAAGTCGACCGTCCTCACCGCGAAGCATTGCGTCGATGCCGTGCGCCCGATGGCCGCGGAAGGCCGCGTGGTTTTCGGCGTGGGTTTCGACGGAAAACACCCCGACCGCACGGTCGATGTCGCGGAGATCGGCCGGGCGCCCGGCGATGAAGGGGGCTTCGTGGGCCTCGGTCGGGACGTGGGCGTCGTCCACCTCGATGAGGAGATCACCGACATCGAGCCGGCCGCGATCGATGATCTCTCGGACGCTGACATCCACACGCGCTTCGCGGCCATCGGTTATGGCGTGCAGGACAACGACGATACATCGGGCACGCGCAAGGCGGGCAGCGTGACCCTGCAGGCGCGGGAAGGAAAGGTCTTCGAGCTGATGTTCGGCAGCTTCGAAGCCTTCAAGCAATGGTTCATGACGCGCGACCGCAGCGAGCTCCTCGCCCGTCTTTCGGCCAAAGCCGAGGCGGAGGGCAACGAAGGCGAGGATGCGTGCGCGGAGGACAGTCTCGATTGCATACTCCGCATGTTCTACGACGGAAACGTCCTGCTCGCCGGGTACGAGGCTTTCGTGGGCGCCGGCAAAGGCGACGCGCAGACGTGTTATGGCGACTCGGGCAGCCCGCTCGTGCGTATGGCGGGCGGTAAGCTGCGCGTCCACGGCGTGGTCTCCGGCGGCATCTCGACGAACCAGCTCGCCTGCGATTACGGGACGGTTTACGCGACGCTCGGCCCCGAGGTGCTCGCGTTCGCGAAGAAGGCGAGCACCTGGTCCGATCCCTGCGGCGACACCGCGATCGACGGCGTTTGTGAGGGGTTTACCGCCACGCGCTGCACGGCGCTCGACGAGGGGCCGCGCCGGGTGACGAAGACCGACTGCAGTCTGCTCGGGCAAACCTGCGGGCAGGACGAAACCGGCGCAGTCGCTTGCGTGGATCCGGGCAACTGAGCCGGCTCCGGCGGCGGGGAGCGGCAGGAACGTCGTCTGTCCGCGATCTCGAGGCCGCGTGCGCCGCGCACGCTCGTCGCCTGCCCGTTCGGCGGCGCTCCGGGGGCGGCCGGGCGCGGCGGCGCGAGCGGAGCTCGCCGGGGCCGCGCGCCCTGACCGCTGGGCCGTCCCGTGGGTGTCGGCTCTTGCCCTGTGAAGGCGCGAGGGCACGCCGATGCTCGGCTCATCGATCGCGGTTGGCGCGGTGTGCGAGGCCGTGTAGGCTCGGCTGCGTCGAGCGCCATGACGGATGAAGCGACACTCTTGAAGGCGGTCCTGGACGCGCCTGACGACGACGCTCCCCGGCTCGCCTACGCCCAGTGGAGCAGCGGCCAGGGAGACGCCGCGTCCATCGCGCGGGGCGAGCTCATTCATGCTCAGATCGACCTCATGCACACGGCCCCGGAGGTCATCAAGACCGGCCGCGCGTTCGGCCTCCAGCACCGGATCTGGGAGCTCATCGAGCGCCACGGCGCCTCGTGGGCAGGGGCGATCGCGGGGTCGGTCGACGCGTATCACTTCGTGCGGGGCTTCGTCGGCTGGATCAAGGTGAGCGCTCGGCGCTTCCTCGACCACGGCGAGGGCATCATGGCGCTGGCGCCCGTCCAGCACCTCGATCTGACGGACGTTCGCGACGTCGACGAGGCGCTCTTCGACTCGCCTCTCTGGTCCCACATCCGGTCGTTGTCGATGGACGCGTGCGGCCTTCACGACCTGCACTTGCAGATGCTGGCCGCGTCGCCTCACCTCACCAACCTGCGATGGCTCTCGGTGGCAGACAACCACTTGACCCTCGCCGCCGCGGAGGCCCTCGCCGCGTCTCCGTACCTCCAAGACGTTCGGTATGCCGAGTTTCGCTCGAACCCCACCGACCCCGTGGAGCAGCTGGGGTACGACAGCGGCGTCGTCGTCGCGAGCTGGATGCCCCCTGAGGGCAAGGACCTCGAGGCGCGCTTCGGCCCAAAGCCGTGGTTGCATCGGGAGGTCATCCCCGGCCGATTCGAGGTGTAGGCGCGCGCGGGCGCCATGAAGGCGTCTGCCGCGTCGCCTCGGCCGCGCGCGAGGTCTACCCTGCTACCGGGTACGCGAACTCCAGCTGGGCCAGCCTGACATCCTGGCTGTTGTTGCAGGCGGCCCGGAGCTCCTGCAGGCTGCTATAGCCGTTTCTTGCGTGGCGCGCATCGATGATGCGCCCCGCGAGCTCGTCGCCCACGACCGCCCTGAGCTCGTCAAGGGTCATCGTGTTGACGTTCCTGTTCGGGTTCTGCTCGGTGAAATAGTGGTTCGCCAGCGCGGTGTTGACACCACAGATGATGAAGCCGTCGACCACCGCCGACACGGGCAACGTCGCGTGAAAGCTCCACATCCGGTCCCTCGGAGTATTGCCGTTGCGTTCCCACCTGTTCTGGGCGAACCCGGGATAGTTGTTGCACGCGGCTCCGAGCACCCGCACGCGCTGGTCTGCCGTCTCGAGGGCGACCAGTCGGTTGGCCTCCTGCACCTCCCGGAAGACCAGGTGATGAGCGAAGGAGCGGGGGTGCCCCACATCGTCCGTCTCCTGTCCGTTGGGGATGACCAAACGGTCGTACTCGCGAGACTCGACCACCTCCAGCGCAGCGATCTCTTCTCCGTACGCCGCCGACAACGTCCAGCGGCCCTCGCCGGCGTTCAGCTGGCTACGGTTACCCCACCAATCACGGATGATGTGCTCGTTCCCCGCTCCCGCCAGCCGCACCTCGACAGCGTTGTCGGCGGCCGCGACGCTGGCCACGGTGGCGCCGCGCCCCATGCGGGCGCGCCTCGAGGAGGCGATCAAGTCGTCTTCACCATTGATGCCGACGGTTCGGCGTGGCGCCGGTGCACGACTGCCGTTCGTGTTTGGTTCTCGCAGAAAGGTGATGTTCCTCGGATTTTCGAAGATCGCCATGAGCGCCGTGCGACCGAACCAGTCGAGGGCGCATTGTCTGTTTCGTGCCTTCTCCGCCGCGTTGAGGCCCACGCCTCCGCCGGCGGTGACGCAGACCCTGTCTCCAACGTTCCACACCACCTCGTCGCGGATTGCATCCACGCCATTGAGCGTCCTGCGATCGCGCCATACCGGTTGTTGCGACCAGCGCTCGGGGCTGAGCCACGGTGGAGTCTTCGCGCGGGTGGTCTCGTCGCTGTGCCCGTTGTTCGGTGGCCCGACGATCGGACGCCCTGGGCCGGTGCAGATGTCGATCTTCGCAGCGTAGACCAGGCGGGCCGTCCCGTTCACGGGATTGTACAAGCACAGGCGATACGGAGCCTCGCCGTCGTCGAAGTCCGGCCACGGGTCCTGAATCCGCAGGTTGATCGCATCGCGAACCGCGCCGCCGCCGATCTCGGCCGCGATCCGAGGGTCGATCGCCTGCATCCCTGCTTGGGTCTGGATCAGCCCAACCCACGCCTCTATGACCTCGGCGTCGAGCGTGTCGAACTCTCTGCTGATCTGCCGGCCGAAGTGCTGGGAGTCGAGCCCGCCGTCAATCGCGCCCCCTCCCACAGAGGGTTGATTGGCGAACGCCGGGAAGCTCAGGAGGTGATTCGGCTGACCCAGGCCGTGTCGCAAGTATCTCGGCCAGGGGTTGGGGAAGCCCACGTGGAGGACCGGGAGTTCGCCGATGCGATCCCGCCCCCACGCGGACGCGCGCAGCGTGCGGTGGTTGACCACCGCCATCGGACCTCGGCCGACGATCACATAGTAGACGGGGGGCAGCAGCACATTGACGACGTTGAGCCCCTCGAGGCCGGCCTCCACGTCTCGCTCGTCGTCGTCGGGCTCGTCCTGCTCGTCCTGGACGAGACGGCGCTGTGCCGCCTCGTCGTTGACGGCGCGGGTCCCGCAGCAGCACCCCATGGTCAACCTCCCGATGTGCGTGTTTGCATGAGCCTGTCGAGCCTCGTGTAGCGGCGGAGGGTCTCGATGGCCCTCGCGTGGAGCTCGCATCCCTGCGGCGCGGGACCCGAGGCGGCGGCGGTGGCGAGCGCCTCGCTGGCCCAGGGGTGAAACGGATCCCGGTCGAAGGCGCTGCCGAGCAGGAACATGAGCCCGAGGTACACGACGACGGCCGGCGCCGCGGTGAGGCCGCGCTGCTCGGCCGCGCTCCGCGCGCTCTGGATCAGCTGCCCCAGGGAGTCGTCGCCGAGGGCGTCGTACTTCCGCCGATAGAGCTGCCTCAAGAAGCTGCGCAGCCCGTCGTCGCTGTCGTCATGGGCCGCGGCGATCTCCTCGAAGCTGCGGGCGTCCGACCAGGCCAAGGCGCGCCTGTAATACTCGCCGCTCCGGCCGACGATCGGCTCCATGCGCCGCGCCGTCTCGCCGAGCAAGCCGGTCATCGCGTCGGCGCGGCTTCCGCGGGCGCTCTGGCGGAGATGCTCGCCCGCCCAGGGGAGCTGTGGATCTTCGTCGAAATGGCTCCCGAGGAAGACCATGAGGCCCACGAAAGGGCGGATGTCCACGGCGTCTCGAAAGCCGTGGCGGGCGGCGCGAGCGATGCCGACGTCGATGGCGCTGCGGCTCCGGGGATCGGTCAGGACGACGCAGTGCTGCGGATAGCGCCGCCAGAGGTAGCTCAGGACGTCTTCGCGGAGCCTCGTATAGGCGGGGCTGCCGGGCGCGGGGAGCTTCGTCGAGCGCACGGCTCAGTCCCCGACCCAGGGTTCGGGGGCGCCCGGGCGGCGCTCGTGGTGGGAGGCAGCGGCGGGCATCGGCTCAACCCGAGCTGGTGTGGCGCTCGGACAGCGCCGATGCCGTGGCCTCGTCGGGCTTGCCCGTGGCCTCGAGGTCGTGGTCGCTCTGGAAGCGCTTCAGCGCGGCGATCGTGGCAGCGTCGAGCTCGCCATGGCTCGGACCGCTGTAATAGCCGAGGTTGGCCAGGCGTGCCTGGATTCCGTCGACGTCTCGGGAGGGGTTGAGCGTCCGTGGAGCGATGTTGTAGACGTGCACGTCGTCGCCCTCGCCCACCGTCAACCTCGCGCGCGGCATGTCCGGGGGCACGAAGGCCTCGACCAGCCCCTGGGCGCTCGTCGTTCCCTCGATCTTCCGGTCGCCGTACGTCAGGACGTAGGGGAGGTTCGCGAGCGGTTTATCCATCACGAGCAGCCGCAGGCGCAGCTTCGCGGGCACGCCCTTGCGACGGAAGGTGTGCTTGGCTCCCGTCGCGGCGCTGACCTCTCGCAGCGTCAGCGCCGGGACGTGGACCACGTCGCCCGGTCGGAGCACGAAGGGGCTATCGCGAGACTCCTTCAAGGCGGCGTTCTCGGGGTGCGACCACAGCGTGTTCCAGAAGAACCCGTTCTCGAAGGCGATGCTCGACATGCACTCCCCTTGCTTGACGATGTGCTTCTTCGCGGATCCCACCTGGACCTCCTGCCACGCGCCAGCGTCGATGGTAGACGCGCGTACCGGAGGACGTCCACGGTGGCGCGCGGCGGCCATGTCGTTCACGGCGAGGCGCGCGCCGCTAGACCGCGCCTCGCCACCGGGCCAGCCCGGCAGCGTCCTCGATGACGGCCTCGAAGCCTCGGAGCTTCGCCGGATCGAGGAACCCGACGCGCAGCGAGAAGCCCGGGTCGTCAGGGCGTCGGTAGAGCAGGATGCCCGCGTCGTGCCGCTCGAACAGGAGGCAGCGCCGCGGATACGGGAGCCGCGTGAACCCCAGCCGCTCGAGGATGACGGCCACGTCCTCGGCGCGCGGAGGCGCGCCCGCCGGCCCGCCGGTCGAGAGAACTTCGGCGCGGTGAGGGAAGGTCGGGAGGTGGACATTCGTCATGGCCAGCACGAAGAGCATCTCCCGGAGGCTCACGAACCGCCGGGTGAGGCGCGTCGTCCACGTCTGCTCGCCGAAGGGGAAGCGGACGACGTGGCAGTCCTCGGCCTCGGACGGGGCGTCGAGATCGAGGAAGTAGTGCTGCCCGTCCGGGGACGCGTCGCCGAAGACGTAGAGAAAGCGGCGCGGCGGCATCCATGGAGCGAGGGCGTAGAGGTCTGCGATCTTGGAAGGGTGGTACTCGTGAAGGCCCTCGAGGAGCGGCCCGCCCTCGGCGCCCATCGCCAGCGCGAACGCTCGGTAGAAGCCCGGGCAAGGGCGGCCGAAGCGGTCCTCGAGCTCGTCGAGCCGCCAGTCGTACACGCCCTGGACCCGGCCGCGGTACCCCGGCGCGTAGCGGTCGAGGAGCGAGAGGAGCTCTTCCATGGCTCAGGGGCACTCCTCTTGGTTGTTGCAGAGCATCTCCGGGATGAGCTCCTGGCAGGTCTCGCACGAAGGCACCGACTCTCCGTGCCGGAACTCCTGCGGGTTCCTCGAGCTCTCTCCGTCTTTCGTCTTCGTGTACGTGACCTTGACCGTCGCGCCGAGCGGCGAGTACCACTTCTCCGACATGGTCTTGACCTTGTGTCCCCCCGCGCCTCCTGCCTCGAGGAGCTTGGGAGCGGCGCAGTCCCATGCGTTGCGGTTCAGCCTCTCGAGGGCGCCCTTCTGCCGGTCGCTCTGCGTGAAGCCGTCGACGAGGACGAACGTCCCGGTGGCCTCCACGGCGTCGCTGAAGCCGGGCGTGACCTTGCCGGAGGCGGCCGCGAGCATCTTGGGGGCCTGGCTGCACTTGCAGATACACGCCCCGATCATATAGGGCTTGGTGTACGTGCCGGTCCTCTCGTCCTCGCCGAGGACAGGGGGCTTTGCCCCGAGCTCGTCGTTGATCTTGCGGAGCTCTTTCGTGAGGTCCTCGGTCGCGGCCTCGGCCTCTCGCCTGAGGGCCTTGATCTCCTCCCGCTTCGTCGTCACCTTCTTCTGGGCCTCGTTGTAGCTCTTGCCGAGCTCGGCCTTCTTCTCCTTGGGCGCCTTGTCGAGGTCCGTCTTCACGGATGCCGCAGCCGCCTCCAGCTGCTTCAAGAGCACGCTCTCCTCATCGATCTTGCGCTCGAACACGGCCCGCTTCTCCCGCCGTTGCTCCACGAGAGCGAGGTACTTGCGCAGGAGCTCCTCTTGCGCGCGGAACCTGTCCCGGAGCTCCGTGAAGAGGGCGAGCAGCGTCTCGACGACCGCGCTCGTCTCGTGAACGCGGTGGTTGTCCAGCGTCTGCCGGCACACCACGCACGGCGCGTCGTCGCCGTAGGCCAGCCCCGTCTGCCCGTTCGAGATGAACGCGGTGTTGAACGTGTTGCCGTTGTGCATGGTCGGGTCGAGGAACCGGACCACGCCCTTGCCCTCCACCTTCACGTCCGTGCTCGACCCGCTCCAGGTCAGCTTGCCCTTGATCTTCGACGAGATGACGCCCCCGGCCGACCCCGGCTCGTCGCCCGTGCTCGTGCTGAGCTCCGAGCTCGCGAGGGCCACGGGGTTGCCCGCGATCGCCGTCTGCTTGCTCCCCTTGGCGAGCATCGCGTCCTGCGCCGTGTTCACGAACGGCGTGGGCACCGGGCCGGCCGGCGTGGGCACCTTGCAGACGTCCGGCGGCGCCGCGATGTGCGTGAGCCCGTCGCCCTGGTGCAGGACCAGGCGGCCGTTCGCGAAGACGTTGCTCATCGCTCCTCCCTTCCTCGGGCCGCGACGGCCCCTTCCACCACGCAGGCCCCCACGCGCCCCCCGCGGCCCCGCGCGCCGTCCGCGCTGCCGTACACGAGCGCGCGCGGCGCCTGCCCCGGAGGGAGCGCGCGCCGCCGCCGCCTCTGGAGCGCCGCGGCCAGCATCACCGGCGCGGCGCCCGCGCCCGCGTCGCCCAGCCACTCGCCCGCGGCCGACAGCGCGAGCGGCTCCGGCATCAGCGCGGCGTTGCGCAGGTACGCGCGCGAGAGCTCCGTCGCCCAGAACGAGTCGCCCGGCTGGCAGCTCATCACCTCGTCCACGCGCCGCGCCCCCGCCGCCGCGTCCCCCCGGAGCGCGCGGAAGACGCCCGTCAGCCCGTCGGCCGCGCTCGGCACCTGCGACGCGAACGGGGTGGGCTCGGCCCCCAGCGCGACGCCCAGCACCACGCCCAGCGCGTCGAGGCCCATCGTCGCCGCCGCGCCGGGCCGCGCCAGCACGACGAACCCCGCCGCCTCCCCCGGGACGCGCCCGTCGCGGTTCTGCGCGCCGAGGTGCAGCCGCGCCGCCGAGAGCGCCGCCAGCGAGCCCGCGTCGCAGAGCGAGTCGACCGCGCCCACCACCGCCAGCGACCCCGCCCGGCCCGCGCGCAGGTCCTCGATCGCCGCGGAGAGCGCCTCGAAGAAGCCCGCGCGCCCTGCCTCGTAGGCCCCGGCGAGCTCGATCGCGCCGCGCGCCCCGGCGCGCGCCGCCGGATCGCGCCTCGCCAGCGCCGAGAGGAGCGGCTCCCGCGCGATCTCCGCCCCGAGCCCCGGCTCCGGCAGCCCGAGGTAGAGCGGCGCTCGCCCGGGGAGGGCCTCGAGCCGTTGCCGCAGGCCGTCGAGCGCGGCGCGGCCGAGCTCGATCATCCGCTCGGTGCGGGTGGACGTCGGATCGAGCGTCGAGAGCCGCGACGCGCGCACGGGCTGGCCGGCGCCGTCCCGCACCGAGGTCTCCGCGAAGCGGGCGAGCCCCGCCCGCATCGACGCGAGCGTCATCTCCGCGGTCGTCCCGACCGGCGTGCACAGCCCGAGGCCCACGACGCGCTCGCCGCTCACGGCGCGTTCTCCCACGGCTCCAGCAGGCGGACCGTGGTGGCCTCGTGCCCGGCGAGCTCGCCGTGGGCCACGAACGTCGCGCGGTAGACGAGCGAGACGCGCCGCTCGTCCGGCTCCAGGTAGACCGAGTCGAGGGTCATGAGCCGCCGCACCACGCGCCGCGCGAAGGCGCACTTCGCGACCACCCGGCACACGGGCAGCGAGAACGCGAGCGGGCCGTCCGGCGAGACGCCGTCGAGCACGACGGGCTCGCCGCCCCGGAGGTGCGGCGAGGCAGAGAGGCCGCGCGGCGCCGCCTGGAAGAAGCGCTCGTCGAAGTCGGCAGGCCAGAGCGGGGCGCGCCGCTCGATCCACGCCGCGTCGTACGTGCCCCCGAGAGCGAGGCGCGGCTGCCAGCTCCGGGCCACCGGACCGAAGCCGCACGGCGGAGGCCGGTCCGACCAGCGCTCGATGGGCGCGGCGGGGTCCTCGATGAACGGCAAGGGGCGGTCCTGCGCCTCGCGCTCGCTCGCGTGGAAGCCCATGCCCACCGGGTTGCGCGCGTCGTATGCGCCGGCCGCCGCCCCGCCGAAGCTCTGCTCGTAGCGGAGCGGCATCGACCGGAAGGGCTCCGGGATCGAGGCGGAGAGCCCCGCCACACCGCGCTGCCAGGCGCGCGCGCCGAACACCAGCGCCCGCTTCTCGAGCCGGCCCACGCGGATCGCGACCGAGGCCGTGGCCGCCCGCCGCCCGCCGGCTGTCCATGCATGGCCATGGAGCAGCACGTCCGTGAGCGGGCGCGTGTACGCGGCCTCCGATTCATAACGAAGGCTCGACGCCCCGGGCTCGCCCCAGTACTCGTCGGCCGCGCGCGGCGCGGGCTGCTCGTCGCAAAGGCGCAGCGGCCCCGCGGCGGGCCGCCCCGGCGCAGGCAGGACGAAGCTGCCGGCGGCGACGACGACGAGGCACTCCACCCCGTCCCGGGTGAGCGACGGGAAATCGGTGGTCGCGAGCGGGGTGAGGTTGTCGAGGGCGGGCATCCAGCCAGTGCGCGGTGAGCATTTCATACCCGTCCGGGCAGCACAAGCAGCTCGACATCGCGCCGCAGGGAACATGTATCATCGGAGCGCTCGCGCGCGCGCGCTCCCGTGCGCTCGCCTCTCGGGAGGAGCGGGGCACGTGCACACATTGCAGATCGAAGGGCTCAGCGCAGATCTCCGGATCGTCCATTTCGAGGGACAGGAGGCGATCTCCGAGCTCTTCCGGTTCGATATCACGCTGGTGAGCCTCGATGGCGACATCGCCCTCGGCGATGCGATCGGCAAGCGCGCGTCGCTCACGTTCCAGGCCAACGAGGACGTCCGCCACGTCCACGGGATCATCGCTCATTTCGAGCTGGGAGAAGAGGGGAAGAGGCTCACCGCCTACAGGGCCGTGCTGGTGCCCGACGTCTTTCGCCTGCTCCACCGGCGCGACAGCCGCATCTTCCAGGAGCTCTCGGTCCCCGACATCCTGAAGAAGGTCTTTGGCGCCGCCGGGGTCGCCTCCGACGGCTGCCGCTTCTCGCTCCAGAAGAGCTATGCGACCCGCGAGTATTGCGTGCAGTACCGCGAGAGCGACTGGGCCTTTGCCTGCCGGCTGATGGAGGAGGAAGGCATCTCCTACTGGTTCGATCACGACGCCAGCGCGCACGTGCTCGTGCTCTGCGACTCGCCCTCGGCCCACCCCCCGATCGACGGCGAGGCGACGCTCGTCTTCCGCCCGCCGCTCGGCGCGCTCATCAGCGGCGAGCACGTCTCCCGTTTCCGCTATGCCGAGCAGCTCCGGCCCGGCAAGGTCACGCTGCGTGATTACAACTTCAAGAAGCCGGATCTCTCGCTGGAGAGCTCCGAGCAGGGCGAGCGCGACGACGATCTCGAGATATACGACCACCCCGGCGACTACGATGCGCCGGGCGCGGGCCGGGAGCGCGCGCGCGTCCGGCTGGAGGAGCTCGCGGCGAGGCGCCGCACCGCCGAGGGCGAGGCCGTGTGCCCTCGCCTGCTCGCCGGCCGCACCTTCTCGCTCGCCGAGCACCCGAGCGACGACATCAACCAGTCTTATCTCCTCGTCCGCGTCGAGCACAGCGGCCACGAGCCTGCGATGGATGCCGTGGCGAGCGAGGGCAGGTCGCCCTGTGAAACCCGGTTCCAGGCCATCCCCGCCGCCGTCCCGCTCCGCCCGCCGCTCATCACGCCGAAGCCCTCGATCAGGGGCGTCCAGACCGCGATCGTCACCGGCCCTGCGGGCGAGGAGATCTACACGGACGAGCACGGGCGCATCAAGGTGCAGTTCCACTGGGACCGGCAGGGCAAGCGGGACGAGCGCAGCTCGTGCTGGATCCGGGTGAGCCAGGCGTGGGCCGGCGGCGCGTGGGGAGCGGTCATCCTGCCGCGCATCGGCCACGAGGTCGTCGTCGACTTCATCGAGGGCGACCCGGATCGCCCGCTCGTCGTCGGCAGCGTCTACCATGGCGCCAACGTGCCGCCGTACCCGCTGCCCGCCGAGAAGACGAAGAGCACCCTCAAGTCGAACAGCTCGTCCGGCGGCGAGGGGTTCAACGAGCTCCGCTTCGAGGACCGGAAGGGCTCCGAGGAGATCTTCCTCCACGGCCAGAAGGACTGGAACACCGTCGTTCGCAACGACAAGACCCAGGAGATCGGCCGCGACGAGGCGCTCCACGTCGTCCGCGACCGGACGAAGCGCGTGGACAACGATCAGCGCGAGGCGGTCGGCGGCCACAAGACCATCGAGGTCAAGAAGACGCACACGGAGAGCATCGGACAGGACGAGCGCCTCGACGTCGGCGGCGACCGGAGCGTCTCGGTGTCGGGCGGCCATACCGAGTCGGTCGGCAAGGACCAGTCGGTCGACGTGCGCGGCGGCCAGAGCGTCTCGATCGGCGAGTCGGCGTCGATCTCGGTCGCCAAGAGCAAGACCGAATCCGTCGGCGAGGCGAGCGACGAGACGGTCGGCAAGAACAAGTCGGTGAGCGTGGACGAGGCCTATGCCATCACGGTGGGCAAGGACATGACCGTCACGGTCAGCAAGAGCGCGAAGGATGAGGTCGGCGAGAACAAGGCGATCATCGTGGGCAAGGAGCTCACCATCCAGGTCGGCGACGCGCAGATCCTGATCAAGAAGAGCGGCGACATCGTTGTGCAGGGAAAGCAGCTCGTCGTGAAGGCCGACGGCCCGATCCAGGTGGAAGGGCAGAAGCTCGCGGTGAAGTCCGGCGGCGACGTGAGCGTGCAGGCGTCGGGCAACGTGAGCGTCAAGGGCGGCAAGATCGGGATGAACTGAAGGCGAGCCCCGATCGAGGCCCGCGGGTCGAGCGGAGGAGAGCGCATGGAGACGCGAGCGAGCGGTGGGGGAGGGGGGACGGCGGTGGCTGGATGAGCTCGACCCTGGAGGCCTCGCTCTGCGAGGAGCACGCGGACCAGGCGGCGTTCCTGTGGCTTCTCCGGGACCGCGCCGCCCGGAGCCCGGCTTATGACCTCGATGACCTGGCCGAGCTCGACGACCGGCTGGATGCGCACCTCGACGGGCTCAGGGGGGCGGGAGACGCGGGCTGGCAGGCGTGCCGCGCGTTGCTCGAGCGGGCCGAGGGGGGCGAGGTGTTCGGCGCGGCGGTCGTGGCCGTGCATCGCTGGGACCTGCGGGGGCTCGCGCGGGTCCTCGACGTGGGCGGCGGCGCGCCGGACCTGTCGCGGGGCATCGCGTCGGCGCTCGGGTGGACGCCGATCGAGCGCGTGCGGCGCCTCCTGCCGGGGCTCTCCTCCAGCCGGTGCCCGCCGGCGCTGCAATGGCTGGGGATCGCGGCGTGCGCGGCGCACGGGGAGGACCCGGGCGCGCCGCTCGGCTACGCGCTGCTCGCAGGCGACGCGCGGCTGCGCGCGCGAGCGCTGCGGGCGGCAGGGCAGCTCGGGCGGGTCGACCTGCTCCCGGAGGTGCGCGCGTCGCTCCGCTCCGACGACGAGGCGTGCCGCTTCTGGTCGGCGTGGGCAGCGGCGCTGCTCGGCGAGAGCGCGTCCGCGCAGGTGCTCTGGGAGCTCGCGGGCGGAGACGGGCGGTTCGCAGCGGCGTCCGCGAGCATGGCGATGCGGCGGATGGACCTGGCCGCCGCGTCCACCTGGCTGCGCGCGCTGGCGAGGTCCGCTCGGGACCCGCGGACGGCGGTGGCGGCGACGGCGGCGCTGGGCGACCCGGCGGGCGTGCCGTGGCTCCTGGAGGTCGCAGCAGAGCCTGCCCTCTCGCGCCTTGCGGGTCAGGCCATCGCGCTGATCACCGGGCTCGATCTGGCGGCAGAGCACCTCGCGAGGAGGGCGCCCGACGGGCTCCGGGCGGGACCGACGGACGATCCGGACGACGAGGACGTGGCG
This sequence comes from Sorangium sp. So ce726, assembly GCF_051521405.1. Lineage (NCBI taxonomy): Bacteria > Pseudomonadati > Myxococcota > Polyangiales > Polyangiaceae > Sorangium > Sorangium sp. So ce726. The sequence continues at coordinate 1,800,391 of NZ_CP150349.1, forward strand.
GCGGATGCGGACGAGGACCTCGCATTTCCCGATGTCGCCGGCGTGGCCGCCTGGTGGCGCCGCCGCGCGGCGGAGTACAGGCCGGGGACGAGGTACCTGCTCGGGCGGGCGATGACGCGAGAGGGGCTGGAGAAGGCGCTGCGGGGAGGCAACCAGCTCGCGCGCGGGGCCGCGGCGGTGGAGCTGAGCTTGCGGGAGCGAGGGCGGAGGGTGTTCGAGGTGCGGGGGCCGGGCTTCGCGCAGCAGGAGGCGCTCGGGCAGCGCGGGTAGCGAGCGAGCGCTGCGCGTGGCGGAGAGGGCGGCGCGCGCCGTCCTCGCGCCGGGATGACGCGGCGTGGTACTGGGATGGACCGTGCACCGCGCTCGATGGCCTGTCGCTATCACGTCGCTGGGCCGCGCCTCGGCGGCGACGCTGGTCTGGCAGCTGCGCGGGCAGCGGTTCGTGACCGCGGTCGTCAAGGCGACGTTCGGGCTCGTCGCCGAGGGCACCATGACGCTCGGCGAGCCGGATCCGATCGTGCCCGGCGAGGTTCCGGATCCCTCGGGCGTGGGGCTGCGCGCGGCGGGGGATCTGGCGCCGTACCTGCGCGAGGCGGACGTGCTGCTGACGGGGCACGCCGAGGTCCCTCCGACGGTCGCCGGCGAGATCACGGTCCGGCTGGCCGTCGTGCAGGAGGGGGCGCTGCGGCTCGACCGATGGTTGGCGCTCGACGGGCCCGCGCCGGGGAGCGAGGGGCAGCGGCGCGTGCGGGTGGACGGGATGGGGCCGCTGTCCCGCCGCTGGCCGCGGCGCGAGGCGCTGCTCGGCGCGGCGGATCCCAGGCGGCTCGAGGGCGTGGAGCTGGAGGTGCCCGAGGGGCTCGACTGGGCGTACTTCCAGGCAGCGCCGGCCGAGCAGCGGATAGAGGGCCTGCGAGGGGACGAGTGGGTCGTGCTGGGAGGCATGTTCGCGCAGCGGCCGCGGCTGCGGACGCAGCTCGCGGGCGCGCGGGCCGTCGCGCGGCTGTTCCGGCGCGAGGAGCGGGCGCCGCGCGAGGGAGCGGCGCTGGCCATGCGCGCCGACACCCTGCAGATCGACGCGGATCGGCGCTGCTGTTCGGTGGTGTGGCGAGGCTACACGGCCGTGGCGGGCGAGGATCTCGCGGCGCTCCGGATCGTGGCAGGCGTGGAGCTGCCAGGCGAGCCGCTGCGGTGGGTCGACCCCTTTGCGCAGGAGGCGGGGCGATCGGCCACGCCGTCGGCGGTGGCGCCATCGCGCGCGATGCTGCCGCTGCCCGTCGTGGCGGCGCCCGTGACGGAGCAGGTCGAGGACCACCCGCTCGAAGGGACGATGGCCCCGCTGAGCGCGCGCGCGCGCCGTCCAGCGACACCGTTCGACGCCCCGCACGCGCTCCCTCCGGCCCCGCAGCCGGCCGGCCCGGCGGCGCCGCGGGCGCCCAGGATCCAGGACCATCTGCTCGAAGGGACGATGGACCCGCTGAGCATGAGCGTCCGCCGGCCAGCGACGCCGTTCGAGGCCCCGCGCGAGCTCCCTCCGGCCCCGCCGGCGCCGCTCCAGGCGCCCGCGCCCGCTGACCCCTCGCGGCCCGACGCCGCAGCCCCGCCGGGGCCGCTTCTGGGGCTCGCTGCCGAGCCTGCGGGCCTCGGCGACGCGTTCCTCTCCGCCATGGCCGAGGCGGGCGCCCTGCCCTGACGAGCGCGCGCCAGGCGCCAGCGCGCGCCAGGCGCCAGCGCGCGCCAGGCGCCGGACGGCCCCTTGCAGCGGGGCTTTTCTCGCGGGAAGCCAGGCTGTACGCTCGAGCGAGCCCGGGAAGGAGCATGGTGGTTTGAAGCGGCTGCTATCGCTGGGTCCGCGGCGCTTCGCGATCGAGCCCTCCGACGGCCGCGAGGGCGGCGCGGACCTGCTCCACGCTCGCGCGAGCGCGGCCGCCTGGCTGCGCCAGCTCTTCGCCGAGCCCCACAACCGCCCGGCGCTCCGGCGGCTCCTCGATGACGCCGCGCCGGCCAGCGTCGTCCACCGCCTGGCCGACGCCGACGTGCTCGACGCGCTGAGCCGGCTGTTGCTGAGCGGCCGGGTGCGGCTCCGCGAGGCGCCCCTGCCCTGGCTGCCGTCCTACGGCGGCGACGCGGCCGACGCCGAGGAGCAGGCGCCGGCCAGCGCCGCCCCGCGCGCGCCGAGGACCGAGCTCACCTGGATCGAGATCCGTCTCCTCGGCGAGGATGACCGGCCTATCCCGTACGAGCGCTACCGGGTGGAGCTGCCCGACGGCTCGATCCGGGAAGGATCGCTCGACGACGAGGGCCGCGCCCGACTCGACGGCATCGAGGCGGGCGCGTGCCTCGTCACCTTCCCGGCGCTCGACCAGGAGGCCTGGGAGCGCGTGGGATGATGCTCCCGCCTTCTGGTTCCACGTGGAGCGCTGCCTTCCCCGGTCCCTACGCCCCCCGCGGCTGCCGCGCCGCGGCCGTCGCATAAGGCGGGTCGTGACCGGCGCGCACGGCGCCGAGATCGGCGCGCATCGTCCACGCGTCGGGGTAACGCTCCTGCTTGAGGAAGGCGAGGGCGCGGTCGACGACGGCGCACAGGCCGGGCGGCGCCGTGGGGGCGTGCAGCGCGAGGGGCGGCGCCCTCTCCGTGGCGACCGCGATGAGCAGGCGCGCGTCGTCCAGGTTGCCGTGGATCGTGCGGCCCGCGAGCAGCCGGAACATCGTCGCTCCGAGGCCGAAGAGGTCCGTCCGGCCGTCGATCTCGCGGATGAGGCCCAGGGCCTGCTCGGGCGCCATGTAATCGTCGGTGCCGATCGACACGCCCGTCTTGGTCTTCGTCATCTCCGGCATCCCGGCGACGTCCTCGAGCAGCGGGTCGAGGACGCGCGCGAGGCCGAAATCGAGCACCCGCACGTGCCCGTCGTTGCCGATGTGGAGGTTCTCGGGCTTGAGATCGCGGTGAACGACGCCGTGCTCGTGCGCCACGCTCAGCACTTCGAGGACCCGCTCGGCGAGCGCGATCACCTGGCCGACAGGGAGCGTCCCGTGCCGCGCCATGCGATCGAACACGGTCTCTCCCTCGAGCACCTCCATGGCCATGTAGACCAGGCCGTCGGCCGTGGCCGCGGCTTCCAGCACCTGGGGGAGCCCCTCGCAGAGCGGCGCCACGGCGGCCAGCGCGCTCCCGATCGGCCCCTCGCGCAAGAACCGCTTTCGCACCGCCTCGATCTCGGCGAGCTCGGCGTGCAGGAGCTTGACCGCCGCCACGCACCCGTCAGCCCGCCGGCAAAAGAAGACGCTCGCCATGCCGCCGACCCCGAGGACGCGCTCCACCGCCCAGGGGCCGATCCACGTGCCGACGCGCTGCTCGGCCAGCTCCTCTTCGGTCACCATGGAGCGATGTTACCACCGGCGCCTCTCCGCCGGGCCTCGTCTCGCCGGGCCTCGTCCGTGCCCCTCTCGCAAGGGATCTGCCTCGCGAGGCGAGCGAGAGTTCAACGCAAAGGCGCCAAGGCGCAAAGACGCAAAAATGCAAGAGATTTGTTCTTCTTTGCGCCTTCGCGCCTTGGCGCCTTTGCGTTGAACTCTCGCTCCGGATCCCTGGCAGGCGGTACTGGCGACCGCCCATCGCCGCGCGCCGAGCTTCACGCCAAGGAGACTCCCTCGATGTCCGCCATGCGCTCGCTCCCGCCGGTTCATCGTCCCCTCGAGGACGCGCTCGCGCTCGGCCCTGCGCTGCTCGCGCGCGCCCGCGCGGCAGAGGCGGCGCCCTGGCTCGCCGCCAGCCTCGTCGAGGGCCCCGCCGTGGTGCTGGGCGCGGCCCAGCGCGCAGCGCGCGTTGTCGACCTTCCTGCCTGCGCCGCGCGCGGCGCGAAGGTCCTGCGGCGCGCCACGACCGGCACCGCCGCTTTCCTCGGTGGGCGCGGCGTCGTGTGGACCCTCGCGCTGCCGCACGCCGCCGCGCTCGCGCCCGACGCCACGGCCCGGACCGTCCTCAACCGCAACGTGCGCGGCTTTCTCAAGGGCTTCTCCCGCGCTGGCGCGCCCGCGCATTACTTCGGGCGCGAGTGGATCTCGCTGCAGCACCGCCCCGCCGCGCTGCTCGGCCTCGACGCCACGCCGGACGGCGCGGTCCTCATCGAGGTCTTCGCGGGCCTCGACGCGGCGCTCGCGATCCCCCCGCAGCTCGCGGCCCCGGACGAGCGCGTCATCGACCGCTGGCTGGGCAAGGCCCCGGCCGCGCTCTCCGATGTCGTTCCGGCGCGCCTCTCGCTCGAGGAGCTCGCGCGCGCCGTCGTCGAGGGGGTCGCCCTCCGCGCCGCGCTCCCGCTGATCGACGGCGGCGAGGCGCCCGAGCTCGCGGCCGAGCGCTTCCAGCCCCTGACCGCGCCCGACGACCCGGTGCCGCCGGGCGCCTCCGCCGCGGTGCTGGCGCGCGTGCCCATCGGCTGGATCGAGGCCGCGGCGGTCTTCGACGTTCCGCACGCTCCCGTTCCGCCGGCGCGCGCGTGGCTCGGTGGCGACGTCCTCACGGCGCGCTGGCTCCTCGATGCGCTCGGCCGGGGTGATGCGCCGGCGCGCGGCGAGGACGTCGACGTCGAGGCCTCGCCGCTGGAGGGGGCGACCCTCGCCGACCTGCGCGCGCTCGCGCGGCGCGCGCTCGCCGTGGGCCGCGCCCCCGGGGGCTGATCCGCCTCAGAGGGGCGCCTCGCAGGGCGCGAGCTGGCTCGCCAGGGGCCCGTCCGCCGCGCCTCCGGCGAGGAGGCCGGCCAGCGCAGGGCGCGGGCGAGGATCCGGATCGGGGACGTATCGCCCTGCGTCGAGGCGATAACGCCAGCGGGGACCCTGGGCGACGAGATCGGCGAGCGCGAGGAGGAACCGATCGACGTCCGCGGCGCTGGTGCCGACGCCGAAGCTCACCCGCACCGCGAGGGGTACCGCCGCGTCGTCGCTCGCCTCCGGCGCGCGATTCCTGGCGAGCGCCATCATGAGCGGGTGCGCGCAGAACGAGCCATCCCGGACACCGATGCCGTGCTCGGCGCTCAGGGCCGCGGCGACCGCGCCGGGATGGAAACCCCGCACATTGAACGTCACGACGCCGATCCGGGGGCTCGCCGGGCCCCACATCGCGAGGCGCTTGACCCCCGGCAGGGCGTGGAGACCGCGCGTGAGGCGGTCGAGCAGGCTCGCCTCATGCGCCGCCACGGCGGACATGCCCACCGCGGAGAGCGCGCGGCACGCAGCCGCCAGGGACACCGCCCCGACCACGTTGGGCGTCCCGGCCTCGTGGCGGTGCGGGCCGCTCGCCCATTCGACGTCGTTGCGCGTGACGCGCCGGACGGCGCCTCCGCCGGCGAGGTAGGGACGCGCGGCATCGAGCCAGTCCCCGCGGCCGACGAGCACGCCGCCGCCGAAGGGGGCATAGAGCTTGTGACCGGACAGCGCGACGTAATCGGCCCCGATCCTGGCGAGTTCGATCGCGCAGTGGGGCGCGAGCTGAGCCGCGTCCACGGCGAGCCGTGCCCTGTGGCGATGGGCGACCGCGGCGAGCTCCGGGAGCGGCCACAGCTCGCCCGTGACATTGCTCGCCCCCGTCACGGCGAGCAACCGATGGCGCGAGGTCACGTCGCGGAGCGCGTCTTCGGCCCGCATGACCGCCTCCTCAGCGCTCACGGGCACCGGGAGGACGACGCACCGGCCGCGCCGCCACGGCAGCTGGTTCGCGTGGTGCTCCGAGGCGAACGTCACCACCGTCGTGTCCTCGGGCAGCGCCGCGGCGAGCAGGTTGAGCGCATCGGTGGTGTTCCTCGTGAACACCACCGTGTCCTCGGCGCGCGCTCCCACGAAGTCGCCCACCTCCTGGCGGGCGGCGGCATAGAGCTCCGTCGTCACGGTGGACGCGAACCCCGCGCCGCGGTGCACGCTGCTGTACCAGGGAAGCAGCGCCGCGACCGCGTCGAGCACCGAGCGCAGGCAAGGAGCGCTGGCCGCGTAATCGAGGTTCACATAACGCACCTGCTCGCCGGTGACGAGCGGCACGGACAGGTCCGCCCCGACGACGGGTAAAGGGAAAGCGTCGAGATCGGACGACGCCTGCGCGCCCGCGGCAGGGCGCGAATCCACGATGGAAGCGATCGACATACCACCTCGCGAGTCCAGGGGACTCCGGGCGACCAGAGTCCGCGCTTGCCTGCCGCACATGCGGCCGGCCAGGTCGTCACCCGGGACACCCCACCGCGGTTCGGAGGGTTGTCGGCCAGCGAGCCGGGGCTACGCGCTGGCGCTCATGACCTGCCGAACCATTACCTCGATTGCTTCGTTGTGGCAAGGACTGACCCGACATTGCAGCCGCCCGCTCGGCTGCGAGCGCCGGTACGGTGGTTGCATTGTGAATCTCCGGGGCAATGCGATGCCGCACATCGCGGCTCCTGGACAGGGCCCTCACGGCCGACTCTGCCGCACGAGGCGGGGTGTGACCGTGGGCCCTGCGTCCTCCAGCGCATCCCGAGAGAACCCATGACGAAACCCACACTCCTTCTCGCTCTCTTCCTCCTTTGCGCCTCCTGCAGCTCCTGCGGCACGGACGAGAGGCTCGCTCCGGTGGGCCACGGCGGCTCCACGTCGTCCACGTCGGGCGACGCAGGCGCGGAACCGGACGCCGCCGAGGACGACCCGTTCGTCCGGCTCCCGGAGATCGCGCCGACGGCGACCGGGCGGCGGGGGGCGGCGGCGACGGTCGATCTCCGCGGCACGCTGGCCGCCATCGAGGTCCTGAAGCGAGGGGGCAACGCCGTCGACGCCGCGGTCGCCGCGGCGGGCGTGCTCGGCGTGACCGACCCGTTCTCCTGCGGTATCGGCGGCGGCGGCTTCATGCTCGTCTACCTGGCTGGCGAGGGCAAGGTGATCGCCCTGGATCACCGCGAGACGGCGCCGTCCCGGCTCGAGGCGAGGTCCTTTTATGAAGACGGCGCGCCGATCGCGTTCAATGAGCTCGTCACGAGCGGCCTGTCGGTCGGCGTGCCCGGCACGGTGCGGGGCTGGAGCGAGGCGCTCCGCCGCCATGGAACGCTCGGGCTCGGAGACGCGCTGAAGCGGGCCATCCAGGTCGCCGAGGCGGGGTTCGACGTCGACGCGACCTTCCTCGAGCAGACCCGCCGCAACCTCGCGCGATTCCAGGCGATCACGAGCAGCAAAAAGCTCTTCCTGGGGCCCGACGGCGAGCCGTGGCCGCTCGGCACGATCTTCAAGAACCCGGATCTGGCCGGCACCTACAGGCTCATCGCCGAGGGGGGAGAGAAGGCGTTCTACGAAGGGCGGGTGGCCGAGGCCATCGTCGCCGCGGTGAAGTCGCCTCCGGTCGAGCCCGGGAGCGCGCTCAACGTCCGCGCCGGGGTCATCGAGCTCTCGGACCTCCAGGGCTACGAGGCCCGCGTCCGCCCCGCGCTCTCGACGACGTACCGCGATACCACCATCTACGGTCTGGGCCTCCCGAGCAGCGGCGGGATCGCCGTCGAGGAGGCGTTGAACCTGCTCGAGGGGTATGACACGGCGACCCTCACGCCGGTCGAGGTGCTGCACCGCTACCTCGGCGCCTCCCGGCTCGCGTTCGCCGATCGAGGCGCCTTCCTCGGCGATCCCGAGTTCGTGGACGCCCCCGTCAAGGGGCTGCTCTCGAAGGACTACGCGGACGCGCGGCGCGCCCTCATCGATCTCGCCGAGGCCCCTTCGGCCGCGGCGGCGCCGGGCGATCCCTACGCATTCCAGAGCGATCCGAGCCCCGCGCCCGGCGGCGCCCCGGCGGCGAGGGGCCGGGGCGCCGGCCCGAAGGACGCGTACGATAACGAGACGACGCACATCACGGTCAGCGACGCCGCCGGGAACATCGTGTCCTATACCTGCACCATCGAGTACGAGGGCGGCAATGGCATCGTCGTCCCGGGGTACGGCTTTCTGCTGAACAACGAGCTCACGGACTTCAACATCCCGCCTGACCCGAGCTCGCCGCACCCCAACGCGGTCGAGCCGGGCAAGCGCCCGCGCAGCAGCATGAGCCCCACGATCGTCTTCAAGGACGGTAAGCCCGAGCTCGCGCTCGGCTCGCCAGGCGGGTCCACCATCATCACCACGGTGCTGCAGATCCTCGTCGGCACCATCGATCTGGGCCTCCCCATCGACAAGGCGCTCGCGGCCCCGCGCCTCTCGCAGCGCAACTCGGGCAACGGCGCCACCGACGCGGAGACGGCGTTCCTGAGCACCCCGGAGGCCGAGGGGCTCGCGTCCCTGGGCCACGTCCTCTCGGACGCCGGCACGATGGGAGGCGAGATCGGCGCGGCCACGGCCCTGCGCTTCAACGGCGATGGGACCGTGACCGCGGTCGCCGAGCCGATCCGGCGCCACGGCGGGAGCGCGATGGTCGAGCAGGAATTTCTCCCCTCCAGATGAGGCGATTTGTCAGGGCGCCGGGGGCCAGGCGCCGATCTGCGCCAGCGCGGTGAACCAGTCCTCGAGGTGCCACGTCCGCGCGATCCGGCCCCCCCGCAGCGCATGAAAATCGTGGCACGGGACGCTGATCTCCCTCCCGCTCGGCGCCACCCCCAAGAAAGTGTCTCGATGGGTCCCCGTGAGGACAGACCGGACCGCAGCCCGGCCTGGCTCCTGGAGGATGTCCAGCACCTCGAGTTTCACGTCGGGAAAGGCCTTGAAGAACGCGCGCAGGATGGGCTTGACGCTCTCCGGGCCCACCCCTTGACCGGGGGGCAGCGGGATGTCCTCCCAGTCCTGGGTCACCGCCTCGTCGATGAGCTCCGGCCGCCGCTCGCTGAAGGCGCGGTAGAACGTCAGCAAGGCCGCGCGCTCCGCCAGGGCCGCGGTCGCCGCGGCCGTGGCAGGGGCGATCGGAATGACCGCATCGATGTTCGCCATGGTTGCCTCTCCTCTGTCGGGTGTGACGGCGGATTGACCGCCCCCGGATAGCAAGGGCGTGCCGCTTGGCAATGCGCGCGCCAGCGGGCAGCCGTCGCGCCCGCCGGCGCACCTCCCCGCCGCTCGTCCGAACGAGGCGCACAGCGCGCCGCCATCGGGAGAGCGGCAGGGCCAGGCCGCCGCACGCGCCGGGTGCTGCCGGGGCAGCAGTCGATAAGTAACCCTGATGCTTTAGCAGCAACGGCCATCGCCTCCCGCAATGGATCGCGGACGCTGATTCCGTCCACGCATAATCCATTGCCCTCCCTCGGCATTGTGGTCGGTGAAGCAGGGCCGAAATCTGCCCGACAAGTCCAGACGACAAATCCGCGTGTCGAGACGCCGAAGGCGGCGAGGGGCAGCAAGCTGTGCGGCACGTTCCTTGTTTACCTGGCCGCGAGTCGAGCGAAGGTGTCGGCGTCCTCGGTCATCCCGGGGAGCGGTGATTGGCTCCGCGCGCCGCTTTGGGTCGCTCGCCGTAGCAGCATTTCGACGCTCGCTCCTCGAGCGCTGCGTCGGCACGCCTGCTCCGGGGAAATGGCATTATGAAGGCTCAGATCATCGATGTTGTCAGCTTCATGCCAGAGCGCCGGGTCGTGAACGAGCCGCCCGAGGGCAGCTCCGAGGACGCTCTGGCCGACAACGCCTTCTTCAGCGGGGTTCACGAGCGGAGGTTCGCGTCGCCGGATTACCTCTCCGAGGACCTGGGCGTGCGCGCCGTCGAGCGGCTCCTCGAGAGGACAGGGATCCTCCCCGAGACGATCGATCTCCTCGTGTGCTCCTGCATCTTCTCCGACACGTTCTGGCCGGGCATCGGCCCTGCGATCCAGCACCGCGTCGGCGCCCGGCAGGCGACGATCCTCAACATCGACACGAGCTGCTCCTCGTACCTGTCGGGGCTCAATACGGCCCGCGCGTTCGTCGAGTCGGGCCAGTACAAGCGCGTCGTCGTGGTGACGGTGACGAATTTCATCTCTCGCCTGCCCGAGTTCCAGAAGTCCCGCCGGTCGTCCGTGCTCGGCGACGGCGCCTCGGCCACGCTCGTGATGCCCGGCGCGGCGTCGATCATCGCCCGGTACGAGCGCTCCCACGGCGAGCACTACGGCCTGTTCCGCTTCGAGCCCGACGTCGTCGACGGGGTGTTCAAGAACTACTGGGAGCGCGGCTGCGGCCCGATCACTGTCAATTTCTCCAGGGACATGGTCGAGGCGATCCGCACGAACGCGCTGCAGCTCGTGCCCGACGCGGTGGGGCGGTGCCTTGCGGAGGCCCGGCTGTCGCCGAGCGACGTCAATCTCCTTATCACCCACCAGCCGAACGAGACGTTCCTCAAGGAGTGGCGCGCCCGGATAGGGATCCTCCCTCCGCGCACGCACGACACCCTGTCCCGTTATGGCAACCTGTTCCAGGGGTCGATTCCGGTCACGCTGGCGGACGCGCTGGAGAGCGGCCGCATTCGACGCGGCGATATCGTCGCGCTCGGGACATTCTCGAACGGCGGAGACTTCGTGAGCTCGATGGTGCTGCGCTGGCAGTAGTCGCCCGAGGTCCACGCACGGAAGGTACACGTTGTATGAAGTTGGCCGACGCGTTCGTCCAGATGCTGAGGGATTGGGACGTTCAATACGTCTTTGGAGTGAGCGGCGCGAACATCGAGCACCTGCACGACGCCATCCATCGGCGCGGGCAGGGGAAGCTGGTCTCCGTCCTGGCGAGGACGGAGATGGGCGCCGCGTTCATGGCGGACTGCAGGGCGAGGGTCCACAGGCGCCTCGCGGTCTGCTGCGCGACGTCGGGCGGCGGGATGCTCAACCTGGCTGTCGGGATCGCCGAGTCCTACGCCGAGGCGGTCCCCGTGCTCGCGATCGTCGGCCAGCCCCCGACGTCGCTCGAGGGGCGGGGGGCGTTCCAGGACTCGTCGGGCATCGGCAACTGCGTCGATGCCGTCATGCTCTGGCGCTCGATCTCGAAGTACGTCGGAAAGATCAGGAGCCCACACGACTTCTGGCCGATGCTGCGCGAAGCGGTCGTGGCGGCGACGTCGGGCCGGCAGGGCCCGGCCGTGCTCCTCGTGCCCCGGGACCTCTTCGATCAGGAGGTCAGCCCGCCCCCGGTCGACTGGCCTTCCGATCTGCCGAGCTTCTGCCGATCGCGGCCGGTCGGGATCGGCGAGGTGATGCCGCTGCTCGAGGCCATCCGCGGCGCGCGCCGCCCGTTGCTCCTCATCGGCCAGGGGACGCGCCGCTCCGATGACGCCGGCGCGGTCGAGGCGTTCGCGCGCGCGGTCGGTATCCCCGTGGTGACCACGATGTCGGCCCGCGCCGATTTTCCGAACGACGACCCGCTGTATCTGGGGACCGTCGGCGCGGCGGGACACCCGTCGGCGCACGCGTACCTGCGCGACGAGGCAGATCTCATCATCGCCGCGGGCGCGACGCTCGACGTGATGACGCGCGCCGCGGTCGAGAAGAGCTTCAAGGACAAGCGCTTTGTCGTCATCGACGTCGATCCCGAGGCGATCCACCGCGTCCTTCAGCCCGAGATGACCCTCTATGCGGACGTCGGCCGCGCCTTCCGCGCGCTGCTCGATCTCCTGGAGAGGCGCCCGATGTCACCGCTCCCTCCGGTCGAGGGGTACACGCGGCGCTGCTATGAGCCCCGCCTCGCGCCGGCCATCCCGGGCGACGACCCGGGCGCCGCGGGGCCCGACACGCTCCTGCAGAGCGAAGCCCTGGCCATCCTGGCGGCGTTCCTGCCGGAGAAGGGCCACGTCGTGCTCGACGCCGGCAACTGCGCCGCCGCGGCCATGCACTACCTCCCCGTCCCGGAGGGCTCGACATCGACGATCGCGCTCGGGATGGGGGGAATGGGCTACTCGATCCCCGGCGCCATCGGCGCGCAGCTCGGGTCGGAGCCAGGGACGCGGACGACGGTCATCTGCGGCGACGGCTCGTTCCTGATGCTCGGCCTGGAGGTGCACACGGCCGTCGATCTCGGCCTGCCCATCCTGTTCGTCGTGTTCAACAACGCGATGCACGGGATGTGCGTCACGCGCCAACAGCTCCTCTTCGAGTCGCGGATCGAGGCCGTTCGTTATCCAGAGGTCGATTTCGCGACCCTCGCGGGCGGGCTCGCCCCGGGCGGCCGGCTCTGGGTGGGCTCCGCGTCCACGCCGCAGGAGCTGCGCGAACGCCTGAGCGATTATCGCGACAACCACCGCGACGTGCCTGGCGTGCTCGATCTGCGGCTCTTGCGCGAGGAGATCCCGCCGTTCGCGCCGTTCCTCGGGGCGGACGCGCCGACGATACCGACGTCGGCGTTCGCAGCATGACCGCGCGCGGAGGCGCCATCGCGCGGCGATCTCGAGCGAGCTCGTGTCTCGTGGAGTCGCGTTCGCGCGTGTCGTCTCAAATGGATTTGATGGATCGAGGCGTGTTGATTTTGAATTATGTCCATTGTTGTTGTTCGAGGTGGAGTCATCATTGGTTGATTGCCGGCGCTGGAGTCGGCGACCTGAGGAGGCTTTGATGTATCTGCGTGGTTCCGTGAGTACCCTGCTGCTCGCTAGCGTTTTCACCACCGGTTGCGCCGTGGAGGCCGCCGATCCCGAGCTCACCGCTGAAGCACAGCAGGAGATCCGGGGGTTCAGCTTCAGCTTGACGAATGTCGTCGAGACGATCGGCCTCGAGCTCGTCCCGACCGACGAGGCCGAGGCCCTGGTCCCGGAGGAGTTCGTGCTCGCCGGTGAGGGGGGTCCCGTCACCCCGATCGTCGTGAGGACGTCGCACGCCGACGGCATCTCGGTGAACGGCGGCACGCCCACGCCGGGCTCGGTCGTCCAGATCGGCCTCGCCGTCGTCCCGCCCGACGGGACCGGGGACGTCAACAGCTACACGCTCTGGTATTACACCGACAACGCGCTGCTCGCGTACAAGCTGCTTCAAGCCGGCTTCCTGGCTCAGTACGTGCCGTCGCTCGAATACGACCTCGCGTTCTCGGGCGGCGTCGGCGACCTCCACGTGCGCGTGCCGTTCCCCGGCTTCCCTCGCCTGGTCGTCGACGGGACGGTCGCGGCGCCCACCGGGCCCTCGGCGCCGTTCGTGGCCAACTGGTGGGTGTCCACCTGGCACGGCCCCGTCAAGCAGTCGACAGCGATCTCGAACCTCTTCTTCGGCGGCGCGGACGCCACCCTCGAGACCCGCGCGCAGAACCCGCTCGGGACCCTGATCGGCGGCTCGACGGCGGAGTTCTCGGTGCTCGACAGCTACAACGAGTTCTCGACCGCCGACGTGACCGTGGGGCTGTCGCCGTTCTAGCGCGGCGTCCAGCCGACGAGATGCGACGCGAGCCGGCACGGCGCAGGCCAGCGTACGACGTGATGTGATTGTGATGTCGAACCGAAGGAGAGCACGATGACCGCACATGACGACAGAGGGCCGTGGAGCCGATCCGGGCTCGTGAAGAACGGGGTCTCCAGCAGGGAGATCCCTGGCCTGTACGTCTCCGAGGATCACTCCATCGAGGAATGCGTGAAGCACCTGGAGGGGATCACCAAGCCGACGTACTCGCACGAAGAGATCTTCGGCCAGTATTGCCACCTCGGCGAGTACATCCATGTCCCGGTCGAGGTGGCGTTCGAGTACGCGGCGAACGTCTACAGCCTGGAGGAGTGGACGTTCAGCCTGCGGAGCCTCCACCACATCGGCGGCGGCCTGTACAAGGGGAAGGAGTTCCTCGCGAAGGATACGTCGATCTACGTTCGAGCCGAGGCCTACCCGGACAGCCGCGTCGTCGATTACCCCTGCGCCTGGGACCAGGGAGACGAGCTGTGGATGCGGTATCACTTCCGCTTCGTCGACGCGAGGCCCACCATTCGCAAGCCGGGCACCATCGTGCTCTGGACCAACGTGAAACACCCGTATTACGACAGGGCCACGGAGGAGCTCCCCGACTACATCAGCAAGCCGCGCGCGCGGACGGACCGGGCCTGGGTCGGCGATATCTGGCCGCATTTCGACGCGATCCACAAGATCGAGATCGCCAACTTGAAGGCCATCCTGGAGCACCGGTACTCCAAGCTGTAGCGCCGCCCGCTTTTTTCCCACCCCGATGGCGAGGCCGGTCCCATCCCCGTGCGCTCCTCTGCTCGCGTTTCTCTTTCGGCCTCGCGACGGCCGTCGCGCGCGCTGCCGGCGGCGGGCCGGCGGTTTTCATACATACCGTGATAGGAGATCTGTGAACTTCATGCATGAAAGGCGCGGTGTCTGGGCCGCGCGGCTGGCGGCGGCCGCCAGCGTGCTCCTCCCGACCTCGGCCTTCGCCACCGGCTCCGGCGTCCTGACTGGCACGGTCCTCGATTCGTCGACGAGGCAGCCAGCCGCCGATGTCGTCGTGACCGTGACCTCCCCAGCGCTCCAGGGAGAGCAGCTGGTCGTCACCGACCCTTCCGGCCAGTTCCGGATCCCGAACCTTCCGCCGGGCACATACACGCTCCGGCTCGACAAGGGCGCATACCGGCCGTACAGCCGCGGCGGCATCGAGCTCCGTGTCGACAGCACCATCCGGGTGAACAGCGAGCTGCTCCCGGAGGCGCTGAAGGCCGAGGAGATCGTGGTCGTCGGCAGCGCGCCGATCGTGGATGTCGGCTCGAGCGCGACCGGCGTGAACGTCGGCTCGGAGTTCGCGAGCCGCATCCCGCTCATCCCCACCGGCGCGAAGGGCGCGGCGACCCGCTCGTTCGAGGCGCTCGCCGACGTCGCGCCCGGCGCGAGCGCCGACCGGTACGGCGTGTCGATCAGCGGGACGACGTCGCCGGAGAACCAGTATGTGATCGATGGCCTGTCGGTGAACAACCCGGCCTTCGGCATCATCGGGACGCCGCTGTCCGTGGAGTTCATCAAGGAGGTCAAGGTGATCACCGGCGGGTATCTGCCGGAGTACGGCCGCGCCACCGGCGGCTACCTCGACGCGGTGACGAAATCGGGCTCGAACGAGCTTCACGGCGCGGTGTTCTTCAGCGTCACGCCGGGCCTCTTCGAGGCGTCGCAGACCGGGGTGCAGAGCGAGGCGAGCACGATCACGACCGACACCCGGCTGTCGTCGCTCCGGGACGTCGGCGTCGAGATCGGCGGCCCGATCCTGAAGGACAGGCTCTGGTTCTTCGCCGGCGTCTCTCCCTCGGCCGCGAGCTACCGCCTCGAGCGCGAGCTGCGCTTTGGCCGGTCCGACCCGATCCCCGGCACTCAGCGGGTCTACTACGCCACCCAGCAGAGCGTCCAGTACCTCGGCAAGCTCACCTTGCTGATCAACCCGGACAACACCGTCTCGCTGTCGGTCTACGGATCGCCGACGACGTCGGGGGGCGACGGGGACTTCGGCATCAGCCCGAAGGACGGCACCGTGGAGCTGAACAACAGCGCGAGCAACAACGTGATCAACGGCAGCTTCGGCGCCCTCGCGCACAGGTATGTGTCGAGCGCGACGGACGCCGCCCTCAAGTGGTCCTCGGCGTTCCAGAACAAGACGTACCTGCTCGACGTCACGCTCGGCGTCCACCACGAGGAGAACGCGATCCGCGCCGCCGACGGCACGAGGATCGGGAGCGGCAAGGGGCTCTCCGACATCGCGCAGGTCCACTGGCAAAGGAGCGATCCCGGGTTCCACTCCATCAACGATTTCGAGCCGTCCGAGGCGACGCGCGATTGCGAGCCCGCGGGCACGCAGGCCGCCGAGCGGTGCCCCGTCGCGACCTACTTCAGCGGCGGGCCGGGCGCGCTCAGCGAGACGACGCTCGACCGGTACCAGGGCAAGGCCGTGTTCACGGGCCTGTTCACCGCCCTCGGCCACCACATCGTCAAGGCGGGCGCCGACCTCGAGCTGATGCGTTATGCGTCGTCCCGCGGCCACTCGGGGCGCAACGTCTTCGCCGAGACGACCGATGGGGGCGCGTTCACCGGCTTCCGCCGGCTAGGCTTCATCGCCAACCCCGACGACGCGGTGCCGCTCGACAAGTTCGAGACCGTCTCGAAGTCGACCACCATCGGCGGCTTCGTGCAGGACAGCTGGAGCATCCTCGACCAGGTCACGCTGAACGCGGGGGTCCGGTACGACGCGCAGCTGCTGTATGGAGGCGACGACAAGCTGGCGATAGCCCTCCCCAACCAGTGGTCGCCGCGCGTCGGCGTGATCTATGACTTCACGCACGCCGGCCGCTCCAAGCTGTTCGTGAACTACGCGCGGTTCTACGAGAGCGTGCCGCTCAACATCATCGACCGCGCGTTCCCCGGCGAGCGGCAGGTCTTCACCCTGCACGCCGCGGCGGTGTGCGACCCCCGGGACCCCGCGCAGCAGCGTGGCGCGTGCGACCGGAACGAGAACCTGATCCCGACGGCCGCCCCGTACAGCCCCAACCAGAAGTGGCGTGTCATCGGGGGCGACGGCGGCATTGATCCGGATCTCGAGCCGCAGTCGACGGACGAGATCGTGCTCGGCGGCGAGCTCGAGATCTACCCTCGGCTGCGGGTGGGCGCGCAGTACACGAAGCGCTACCAGAACCAGGTCATCGAGGACATCAGCCGGGACGAGGCGAGGACGTACCTCATCGGCAACCCCGGCTACGGCGTCGCCAAGGATTTCCCGAAGCCGACCCGCGACTACGATGCGGTCACCGTCCATGCCGAGAAGGCCTTCGCCGACGCGTGGCTCGCGCAGGCGAGCTACACGATCTCCTACCTGCGCGGCAACTGGGCCGGCCTCTTCCGCCCCGAGACCGGGCAGCTCGATCCGAACGTCAACTCGGACTTCGATCTGGTGTCGCTCCTGCCGAACCGCACAGGGCCGCTCCCCGGGGATCGGAGGCACCAGATCAAGGTCTTCGGCGCCAAGGATTTCACGATTCATCACCGCGTGATCGTCAGCGTGGGCGGGACGTACCGGTCCGCGTCCGGCGGGCCCACGAGCCACCTCGGCTCGCACCCGCTCTATGGCCCCGATCAGGTCTACATCCTCGAGCGCGGGAGCGGCGAGCGCCTCCCCTGGGCGCATTCCGTCGATGCCCACGTCGGCGTTGGCGTGCAGCTCGCCAAGGAGAGCACGCTGAGCGTCACGGTCGATTCGTTCAACGTCTTCAATTTCCAGGCGGCGACGGCCGTGGACCAGCGGTACACGGTGGCCTCCGTCCTCCCGATCCCGAACGGGACGAAGGGCGATCTCGGCCAGCTCAGGAACGTCGATGGCTCGGCGTTCAACCCGATCAACAAGAACCCGAACTTTGGAAAGCCTGTTGCGTATCAGGCGCCGCGCACGTTCAGGATCGGCGCCAAGGTGACGTTCTAGGGCGATGGCCCCGAGAGACACACAACCATGAGACGAATCCTCGGCACCTCTCTCGCGCTCGCCGCGCTCCTCACCTTCGTCGCGTCCTGCGAGCAGCGGCGGGTCACCTGCACCGCGGCCCACGGCGGCTTCGCGGCGAAGTACACGCTGAAGCCTGGCTCGAAGCAGGGCGAGGGCACCTGCGACACGCTGAAGGGGGAGATCATCGGCCTCGAGAAGTACAACCCCCGGCAGGCCGGGAACCCGCAGCGCCCGGATCCCACGAGGGCCCACCTCGCGGTCCGGGCGTCAGGGATCGCCTTTCCCGCCTTCGCGGCCCAGGGCGCGCAGGTGGAGCTCGGTCCGACCGCGCTCGACGCGCTCGGAGACTTCGCCTCCGTCGATCCGGACGGCGACGACGTCTGCGCGGTCCCTTCGTTCACGGAGTCCACGCTGAGCATCCCGGCGTACGAGGAGCCCCCGCCTCCCGACGCGCCGGAGGGCACGCCGCCCACGCAGCACCCCGCCGTCGAGATCAGCTATGCATGGAGCAACTTCCGCATCTATGTGACGGCCGCCTACCCGGGCACGCAGATCGTCGGAGAGCTGACGTACACGCAGGACGGCTGCTCTGCGTCCTACAGCGTCGTGGGCCTCTATCCCGCGGTCGAGTGCGCGCCCGGCGGCGTGCCGGATCCGAGCCTCTGCGATCCGCACCCCGATCTGGCGAACGGCCGCGCGTTCGGCTCCGGGATCAACCCGGACTTCGCGGATCGCGTGACCTGCGACGCCGAGACCGGCCTCTGCGTGCTGACGTCACTCCCGGAGGAGCTGCGATAACGCCGCTCGCACCATGGTCTCGGCGACGCGAGTGGCCAGTTCCGCGTGTCACACGACCCGCCAGGGATCTGTCTCGCGAACGAAGCGAGATTTTGACGCAAAGACGCCAAGAACGCAAAGACGCAAAAATACAATTAATCTGCTCTTTTTTGCGCCTTTGCGTCTTTGCGCCTTTGCGTTGAAATCTCTCTCCAGATCCGTGGCCGGCGGAGCTCGTGGAGGGCAGAGCGCGGCGCCCCGCTGGACTCGCTCCAGCGGGGCGCGCTCCTCACTTCACGCCGACGACGAACGAATCCGATCCGATGAGCCGCTCCGCGCGGACGTCGCGGAAGCCTTGCTCGCGAAGCCAGCCCGCGCAATCGGCGCTCGTGTAATCGAATCCCTCGGGCGTCTCGAGGAGGATGGTGAGGCTCATCATGAACCCGGCCACGTTCTCGCGGCGCTCGTCGTCGATCATCGCGTCGTAGACGACGAGCACGCCCCCCTCGGAGAGCGCGTCGTACGCCTTCTTGATGAAGGCCCGTTTGTCCGCGAGCTTCCACCCGTGGAGGATGTGACCCATGGTGATCACGTCCACCTTGGGAATCGGGTCCTTGAAGAGATCGAACACCTGGAAGCGCAGCCGATCCGTGAGCCCGTGGTCTCGGACATAGTCCTCGAAGACCGGCTGCACGGGCGACAGATCGAGCCCGATGCCCGTCACGTGCGGGTGGGCCAGCGCGACCTGGACGGGCAAGCCGCCCTGCGCCGTGCCGACATCGGCGAACGTCTTGTAACGACCCCACGGGAACTTCGCCGCGAGCGCCCGCGCCGACGGCAGGCTGAGCCCCGTCATCGCCTGCGTGAACTCACGATATTTTTCGGGGGTCTTGGAGAGCCACGTGAAGATGTCCTCGCGCGCGCCGATCTCGTTCTGCGGCGCGCCCGTGCGCAGCGCCTCGGTGAGCGAGCCCCAGATCCCGTAGAGCCGCGCGTTCGACATCTCCAGCATCCCGCCGATGTACGACTTCTTGCTCTTGTCCAGGAAGAGGTCGGCCTCTCGTGTGTTCGAGTACCGGCCCTCCTCCCGCCGCAGCAGGCGGAGCGCCACCAGCGCGTCGAAGAAATCGCGCGCCGCACGGGGGTGGATACCGATCCGCTCGCGCAGTGTCTGCCAATCGAGCGGCTCTCTCGCGAGCGCCGTGAACACGCCGAGCTCGACGGCGCTGAGCAGCGTCTTCGATTCAGCGTAAGCCATTCCTAGCCGTACAATCGCGTTGTGATCGATCTCTTGCGTCATATGGATCACCTGTGTTCGTGCTTCGGGGGCACACCTATGTATTGCATATAAGAATCACAGGCGCTCTCGAAAAGTCAGGACCATAGCTGTCATTTGTTCGCGACGCTCGCCCCTGGGCCCTTGGTTCGCGAGGTGGCGAGCAGACGCGGTCGTGTCTGCGCAGTTCAACTGGATTCATGGAATTGAATCCGCTCTGGAGGCTGTATGAGGTTGAGTAGACTGGTTCATGTGGGCTGGATTGTCGTCGCTGCATTGGCGTACAGCGCCTGCCGGGAGGACGATGCTTTGAGCCCGGCGCCCTCCGCCGCTGCGCCGGCCTGCGCTGACGTCGACGCCGAGTTCGAGGCCAGCTTCGACGCGCTGGCCAGGCTGGTCGCCGCCGAGACCTACCGCGCCGAGCAGTTCGCGAACGAGGACGCGTTCGTCGCGAGCATGCAGACGATCGTCGATGACCTGAAGGCCCAGGCGCAGCGGTTCAACGAGGGGCAAAAGACCCACAGGATCGAGCCGTGGGAGTGGAAGGTCGAGAGCGGCAACGCGGCCGAGCCCAGGTACTACTGGGTCTTCGGGTTCCGTCTTGGCAATGGGCCCCGCAAGATCTCCCTGAACACGCACTTCGATACGGTGTCCCCGGGGGACACCGACGTGTGGGAGCCGTTCGTGCTGACGAGGTCGAGGGGCGAGACCAAGCACGGCGGCGAGCAGGATCTATGGGTCGGCCGCGGCGCCATCGACGACAAGGGGCCGGCGCTGGCGACGTTCCTCGTGCTCAAGGACATCGCCCGGGCCTACGACGGCAGCCCCCTGCTCGACGACATCACGGTGGAGCTCATCTTCGACACCACCGAAGAGATCGGCGCCATGTCAATGCGGCGGTACCGCGAGGAGAACGCCGAGGAGGCGGCGGACCTCGAGATCATCTTTGACACGTTCTGGGCCGTGCGCGCGGAGAAAGGCATCGAGCGCCCCGTGTTCACGCTCCCGCGCGAGGCGCCGCCCACGGCGGGCGTGTGGATCGATTCGCTGAACACCCCCTCCGGCCCCGTCAACCAGCTCCCCGATCGGGCCGAGGCGATCCTCCGCAGCGATTCGCCCGCGGCGCTCGAGGAGCTCGCCGTGCAACTCGAGGCGGACTACGCCGATCATCCGTTCGACGATCCGTCGTACAGGCGGGCCGAGCTCACGGTCGACACGTCCGGTCTGCCCGGCGCGCTCAAGCTGACGACCTTGGTGGCGGGCGCGCAGCACGCTTCCGTGCCCCAGGAGAACCGCGCGAACGGCGCCAATCCGCTCGTGTCGCTCACGAATTTCCTGGGCGCGCTCGCGGAAGACGAGGTGGTCGCCGACAACGACGTGGCCCGCATGTGCAGGTTCATCAAATCCACCTGGGGTACGAAGACATTCGGGGAGGCTCACCCCGAGCTGCTCGAGCGCCACGACGAGGTGTTCACCGAGGGCAACGGCACCACCTATGCGCTGACCAGGCTGTACACCGAGCCAGAGCCCGGGGCGATCACGCTCAACCTCGACGTCCGGTATGCGATAGGACACCACAGCCAGCCGTGGGACGGGGAGAGCGAGGGCCTCCTGTGCGGAGATGCGAGCGAATTCGCCGGTATCTTCGGGCAGATCGTCGACGAGTTCAACGCCACCTCCGGCGGCGCGCCGATCGCGTTCGAGACCGTCACCCGGATTGCGCCGGACGTCCGCCGGGTCGACGGCCCCACCTTCAGCCGGATCAGCCGCGCGTTCGAGGAGGTGACCGGCAAGCCGGCGCCCGCGGTGGCCATGGGCGCCGGCACCGACGCCAAGGCCTACGTGAAGGCGATCGCCGCGGGCGCCCTGTTCGACACCACGTTCGGCGCCCCGGTCAATTACCATGGAATCAGGGAGGCCGCGCCTGTCCGCGACCTCGCGCTGAGCACCAAGATCCTCTGCGGCGTCGTCGAACAGGAGATCAAGCAAGCGAAGGAGCAGCACCCGGAGCCGGTCGCTGGCGTGTGCGAGGCCTCATCTGCGCGCAAGCGCTCCTCCTCGGTGGACGACGGCCACGACCATTGACGGCGCGCTGCCAGGAGGGCGGCGCCGTCGCGCCGCTCTCCCTCACTGAAACGAAGCGGCGAAGGTGGCGACCGTCGTCTCCGGCTTGCCGAGCTCCCTCCAGGTCGTCTCCGCCTGAAACGGCTCCGGCGCGTTGTTGATCGCGTCGGAGATGTGCCAGACGTAGTTGAACGTCGGCGAGAACAGCCCGAGCACCTTGAAGATCCCGAGCGGCGCCGCCCCCACGGCGAGCTTCTCCTTCGTGTAGTGCTTGGCGAACTGCTCCGCCGCCTCCTTGATGGTGAGCGGCTCGGGCCCCTGCACAACGTACTCTCGCGACGCGTCGCCAGGGAGCGCGAGGGCGCGCGCGACCTGCTTGCCGTAGTCGCGCGCCGAGATCCAGTACGCCTTCTCGCGCGGGCTGCCGGCGAGGTTGATGCGGCTTCCCTGGCGGCTCCGGTAGGGGATCGACTCGATGAAATTCGACGGGAAGAAGACAGTGCTCGGGATCCCGCTCTCCTTCAGGATCGAGAGCGCCTCCCGCTTCATGTCGAAGACCCACCAGCGGAAGCCGTCGTATCGGTGCAGGAGCGAAGACAGGTAGGCGATCCGCTTGATGCCCGCCTCGCGCGCGGCGGCGACGATGTTCTTCATGCCCTCCGACTCGACGCGCCACGCGCTCGCCGACGCGGTGATCGGCACCGCCAGGCTCACATAGACGATGTCGTGCCCGCGGAAAGCCGCCGTCAATGCCTTCACGTCGTTGACGTCGCCGGCGACGAGCGCGACGCCCGCCGGCAGCCGCTTGCTCGCGCGGGTCGCCTCGGGGTCGCGGACGAGGGCGGTCACGGCGAAATTGGCGGCGACGAGCTCCTGGGTCACGGGGGCGCCGAGCATGCCGGTGCTGCCAATCACGACGATGCGAGGAGAAGCGCTGCTCATGTAAGTCTCTCCTGAGGTCTCGGGGGTACAGCGGTACCCATGAACGGTCGTCGCGGCGCGCGGTGTCGACTGCACGCCGCGCCGGGTCCGCTCCGGCCCGCCAGCGGGGGCCGGAGCGGCGGACATGCGCCGATCTGTAGCGACCAGGCGCTGGCGGATCCATGCGACTTTGGCTCGATCCCTTTCGAGATCGTCCACCGTGGCATCGGATTGATGGACCGTCTCGGGTCCTCTATCCTGGCGCGGAGAGCATGGACCTCCTCAGCGAGATCGTCGGCGAGCTCCGCCTCGAGAGCGTTTCGTACTGGCGGCTGGAGCTCACGGCGCCCTGGGCGCTCCGCTTCCCGGCCGGCGGGCGGGGCATCCACATCATCACGCGCGGCAGCTGCTGGCTCGAGGTCGACGGAGGGCGGGCGCCCGCCGCCGTCGCGAGCGGCGATCTCGTCGTGATGCCGAGCGGCCGCGGCCACGTGCTCCGCGACGCGCGCCGGCCGCGCAAGGCGAGCCCCATCGAGGAGCTCGTCCGGGGCGCGTCGCCGGGGCGCGCGATCGAGCACGGCGGGGCCGGCCTGCCGACCACCATCGTGTGCGGGCAGTTCCGCTTTGGCACCCTCGGGCACCCCGCGCTCGAGGCGCTGCCGCCCGTGCTCCACCTGCGCGGCGACGAGCGCATCGGCCCCTTCATCCAGGCGCACACGCAGTGCATCGCCGCCGAGGTGAGCGCGCCGGCGGAGGGCGCGGCGATCGTGACGGCGCGCCTCTCGGACGTCCTGCTCGTGCAGGCGCTGCGCGCGTACCTCCGCGACGTGCCCGCCGACGAGCGGGGATGGCTGCGCGGCCTCGCCGATCCGCAGATCGGGCGCGCGCTCGCGCGGATGCACCGGAGTCCAGAGCTCGACTGGTCGGTGCCCGCGCTGGCGCAGGAGGCCGGCATGTCGCGGGCGGCCTTCTCCGCGCGCTTCTCCGAGCAGATGGGCGTGTCGCCGGGCAAATACCTCGCGGACTGGCGCATGTACCGCGCGAAGGTCCTCTTGCGGTCCGGGGCGGCCCTGGTGGCCGAGGTCGCCGCGGAGGTCGGCTATCGCTCGGAGGCCGCGTTCTCGTTTGCCTTCAAGCGGCTCGTGGGCTCATCGCCGTCAGCGTACCGGGACGACCATCGCGCCGCCGAGAGGCGCGCAGGGCGAGGAGCCCGCCCGCGCCGAGCCGGCTGAAGGCCCGGCCCTGAAGCATCCCCTCGAATTTGCCGGGAAATCGAGCGGGGAGGGGAGGGGAATGGGAGCAAGATCCCGCCGATCTCCCTGTCTCGCCGCCTCCCTGTTCAATCTCCCGCCAGATGTTGCAACTGCAACATGCGAACAGCAGCCGCTGCTGCGCCCGCAGCAGTCGGCCCCCGATCGCGGCGCCGTGGCTCGCCGTTTTGGCATGCGGCCAACGCGGCGTCTCCCGTGAGCGGCCGCCGCCGGTCTCGGCGCGGAACTTGATAAGTCGAGGCCGCCGGTGGGGGAGCGTGCCAGTCCTGGCGCGCCGCAGAGGGCCGGAGCCGTCGCGTCCGCGAGCTCCCGCCTGGAATCCGAGGAGCAGAACTCTCATGGCCACCCGTGATGTCGAGAAGACGCCGCTCACTCCGTACCAGTGGCGGCTCCTCGCGTTCCTGAGCGTCGCCTCGTTCTTCGAGGGCTACGACCGACTGGCGATCACGCAGATCCTGCCGAACCTTGGCGCGGAGATGAGGCTCTCGGCGAAGGGGGAAGGGCTCCTCATCGGGGTCATCAGCTTTGGATCGATGCTCGCCTTCCTCCTCGTCCGCAAGGCGGACCACTGGGGCCGGCGGCGGCTCCTGACGATCACCATCGCGGGCTACACCTTGTTCTCCCTGCTCACGGGCCTCGCGCCGAACGTCTTCGTGTTCGCCGGCTGCCAGCTCCTCGCGCGCGTCTTCCTCGTCGCCGAGTACGCGGTCAGCGTGGTGTACGCGGCCGAGGAGTTCCCGAAGGACCGGCGCGGGCTGGCGATCGGCCTCATCGAGGCGTTCTCCAGCCTGGGCACCATCACGTGCGCCGGGCTCGTGCCGCTGTTCCTCTCGACCCCGCTCGGGTGGCGGACCATCTACTTCGTCGGCGCCATCCCCCTCGTGCTCGTCGCGCTGGGCCGGCGCGGCCTCCGCGAGACAGCGCGGTTCGAGCGGCTCGCGCTCGAGCGGAAGCACGAGGAAGCACAGCCGTTCACGCGCATCCTCAGCTCCGAGTACCGCGGGAGGATGCTGACGCTCGCCCTGATCTGGGGGCTGATGTTCGTCTGCGTCCAGAACGCCGTCACGTTCTGGAAGACGTTCGCCACCCGGGAGCGAGGGCTCACCGACGGGCAGGTGGGCACCAGCATCATGATTGCAGCGCTCGTCGCCATGCCGTTCGTCTTCACGTCGGGGAAGCTGCTCGACGCCGTGGGCCGCCGCAAGGGCGCGGTGATCGCCTTCGCGCTGGCGTCCGCCGGCGTGTTTGGCGGGTACTCGCTCCGCTCGCACGCGGGGCTCACGGCCGCGCTGGCGCTGTGCATCTTCGGCGGGAGCGCCGTGCTCCCCGTGTTGAACGCCTACACGACCGAGCTGTTCCCGACGCACCTCAGGAGCGACGCGCTCGCCTGGTCCAACAACCTGCTCGGCCGGACCGCGTACATGCTCTCGCCGGTCTTCCTGGGCATCGCGGCGGAGCGCGTCGGCTGGGGACCGGCCATGTCGGCGACGGTCATCTTTCCGCTGATCGCGCTGGGACTCATCCTGTGGTTCCTCCCGGAGACGCGGGGCAAGGAGCTCGAGGAGACGGCGCGGGTTTGACTGCGCACTGCGCACTGCGCACCGCGCTTTTCATCGAAGAGACGAAGAAGGAGCTTTGGCCATGAGCACGCACGATCTCAAGTCGCTGTATCGGGAGTACCTCGAGGCGGTCTGGCACCGGAGGAACGTCGCCGCGGCGGACGACTACTTCACCGACGACGTGGTCGACCACGCGGCGCCGCCGCAGCAGGGGCCAGGGCTCGCGGGGCTCAAGGCGACCTTCGCGATGTTCCTCGAGGCGTTCCCCGATTTTCACATCACGATAGACGACCTGATCGCGGAGGGGGACAAGCTGGTCGCCCGCGTCTCCTTCACCGGCACGCACCGCGGGGAGTATCACGGGATCCCGGCGACGAACCGCGCGATCGCGTCCAGCGGAACGCACATCGTGCGTTACGTCGGCAAGAAGGTGGCCGAGCACTGGGCGCACAGCGACGATCTGCGCACGCGGCAGCAGCTGGGCCTCCTCCCGGCGCCGGGGCAATAGGTCTCGACCATGTGCGCCGCGGCTGATGCCGGCTTCGATGATCGGCTGCTCTGGCAGCTGTGCCAGTCGAGCTACCACGCTCCCGCGGCCGAGCTCGACCTGTTCTGCCTTCTCGAGGGCGCCGCCCTCGACCCTCAGGAACCCTCGTGGAGCGCCGAGCGATGCATTCGAGGGTGCGGTCCGACAACGGATCTCGCCGGACCGCACCGTCTATAGGTTGCGGGCGGCGCTCACGCCTTCCAGGCGTCTTTGTGGTCCTGCGCGTACTGCGCCAGGGTGCGCGGGGGCCGGCCGGTCAAGGTGGTCACGCTCGCGCTGACCTGCGCCGCGGCGCCCTGCCTCACGAACCCGAACAGCGCCGCGAGGAAGCTGGCGTATCCCTCGGAGAGCCCCGCTTGCCGCGCTCCCTGGATGAAGGACGCGTCGTCCGTGTTCACGTACTGGATCGCTCGCCCCGACGCCTTGGACAGGCCCGCGGCCGCCTCGGCGTAGGTCAGCGCCTCCGGGCCGGTGAGCGTGAACGCCTTCCGGTCGAACTTGTCCGAGCGCAGCGCCGCGACCGCCGAGGCCGCGATGTCCCTCGCGTCGATGAAGGCCGTCCTGGAGTCCGCCGCCGGGATGGGGAGCACCCCCGCGTGGACGATCGGCCCGCGCCAGAACGTGTGGAAGTTGTCCAGGAACCAGGTCGGGCGCAGGAGCACGTACGGCGCCTCCGACCGCTCGAGGAAGAGCTCCACGCGGCGCAGCGGCTGGCCGTCGTCGTACTCCACGCCGGACGCGGTCAGCAGCACGATCTTGCGCTTACCGCCCGAGATCGCCGTCTCCAGGAACGGGATCAGCAGATCGTATTGCGACAGCTCGCCGGAGGGCGACAGCAAAAATACCCGGTTCACCCCCTCCAGGGCCCCGGCGAAGGTGCTGGAATCGCGGTAATCGAAGCGCACCACCTCGACGCCGCGCGCCGGCGCCACCTTCGCGGGATCGCGGGACCCCGCGCGCACCTGCTCCCCCGCCTGCGTGAGCTGCTCGATCAGCAGCTTCCCGACCGTTCCGGTGCCCGTCAAGACAAGGATCTTGTTGCCGCCGCTGCTGCCATTGCTGGTGCCCATCTCTCTCTCCTCCTGCCGGCGTGTGTGGAGTTTCGCCACGTCCGGATGCACGGCAGTATTGGGATGTCTGGTGAGATGATCCATACGAGGTTGTCTTTATTTCATGTCCGATCGTCTCACGGTCTGGTACGATCGGTGCACCATGTCGACCGACGTCCTCACGGAGTGGTGCCGCGTGCTCTCCACTAGGGGGGTGCTGCTGGCCCGTAGCCGTCTGCCGGCGCCGTGGGGGATGCGCATCGAGGCCCGCGCGCAGGTGACCTTCCACATCGTCACGGAGGGGGCCTGTTGGCTGCGGCGCGAGGGCGCTGCCCCGCTGGCCCTGCACCAGGGGGATCTCTGTCTCTTGCCGCAGGGGCTGGCGCACGAGCTTGTGCACGCCCGCGATGGCCGGGCCGAGCCGATCGAGCGCCTCCTCGAGCGGCGGTCGGTTCCCCTCACCGGGGGCCCGATGACGAGCATGGTGTGCGGCGCCTATTGCCTGGACGCCCAGCTCGCCGAGCCGATGTTGCGCGGGCTGCCGCCGGTTGTGCACTTCGCTGCGAAGGAGGTGCGCGCGAATCCGCCGCTCTCGGCGATCATGTCGCTGGTGACCGCCGAGCTGGATCGGCCCGGCCCGGGGAGCGAGGTGCTTGTGCAGCACCTGTTCGACGCCCTGTTCCTGTACATCCTGCGGGCGTGGGCGGACGGCGTGGCTGCGCCGGCGCCCGGGTGGCTGCCGGCGCTGAAGGACGCGGCGCTCTCGCGGGCGCTGGCCAGCATGCACGCGGACCCGGCGGCCCCCTGGACGGTGGAGACGCTGGCGCGGGAGGCGGGGCTGTCGCGCGCGGCGTTCGCCCGCCGGTTCACGGCCGAGCTGGGCGAGCCGCCGCTCGCGTACCTGACCCGCTGGCGCATGGGGCTCGCCTCGCGGATCCTGCTCCAGAGCGAGGCCTCGCTGGCAGAGGTGGCGCGCAGGGTGGGGTACGAGTCGGAGTTCGCCTTCAGCCGGGCCTTCAAGCGCAGCCGCGGGGTAGCCCCGGCGCTGTTCCGGCGCGGCCGGGCGGAGGTGCCGGGGGCGGCGCCGTGACGCCCGCTGCGGGCGTTACAGCGCGCAAAGCTAGAGAACGCGCGAGGGGGCTCACGTCTCGTCTTCGATCACGTCCTGCGCTTCCTTCTTCATCGGCTTGTACTTGAAGATCGCGCGAATGATGCCGTGATCGTTGGTGCCGTCGGCCTTGTGGTCCTCGAAGTTCAAATGGTCGTTGTTGACCGTCATGCCGCCGAACATCCATAAGCGTTTGCGACTGTTGTCGTAAAACTCCTGGCTCACCAGGATGTGATCGAGCGATTCGCGTATGTCCTGATGGACATGCGTGTAGTAGACGTCCCTTGTGTCGCGATACTCCTGCAATGTCTGGGCGGTATAGAGGGCGGTGTCTCCACCTCCAGCCGAATCGCCCACCAGGTACTTCGGTTGACCGGTCAATATATTGGCAGTGTTGCTCTGCTGCCCATCGTTGATGTCACCGATCACGATGACGGGTGTATTGTTGCCCTTCATCTGTTCTGTCAAAAGAAAGCGGAGCGCTGCCGCCTCCGCCGTTCGACGGATCGTCGAAAGCGCCGACCCAAGCCCGGCCGAGTGCTTTGAGTAGGTAGTCCTGTCTGTCCTGTACCAGGCTTCGTTGAACACTTTCGTCGGCGCCTTGGATTTGAAGTGGCAGACGTAGACGTGAATCGCAGGGTCGTTTTCACGCGGTTTTATCGTGAAGTGGAGGACCGGCCTGGAGAAACCGCTGATGCCCACGTTGATGTCCGGCGTCTGCGGATCGTCGCCGCTGGATTGCAGAACGAATTTTTTAGGGAAACGCTCTATCCAACTCGGCTCGCCTTCCAGGAGTCCCTTGCGTACGATGGCGGCACAGACGATCTTCGTTCCCGTCGCCTCTGCGGGCGTCAGCACATCGTAGTTTTCCGTCATGCCCGCGGTCTGCAAGCATCTGTTCAAGGAGTCGCGGTGCCATAATTCCTGGAATCCGCAAACATCGGGTTTCAGTATTTTCAGCTGCTGGGCGACCCATTTGAGCTTGAGATTGTATTGATCCTGGGTCCAGCCCTCCGGGTCCGAGTACATCGGCAATCCGGGTTCGTTGAGATTGAAGAGATTGAACGTTCCAATGCTCAACTCTCTTAAATTCATGGCCGTCTCCATTTCTTCTGATGATTGTCACTCAAATGTGAGCGACGAATCCGACAATCGCAGGTTCGCCGTCCTGCGACGCTTCCTCCGCGCCGCTGCTCCAATGCGCGATGCGCCGCAGGTGCAGCGTCGGTCGGCGTACCATTGAGCGCCATAGGAGCCAGGAAATCCAAACGCGATCCGAATGTCAATCTCCTCGTGGTGGCCATCCCACCATACAGTCACGCTGTACGCGCTGGTTGACGTAGAGAACCTTGCGCGAACCGCATCGCTCCAGAAAAAGTGACGCCTTATCAGCAATTTATGAGGAGCGCGTGGACCGCATGAACCCGTGCAATGCAGCGAACATGCGGGTGCAGATGCAGCGCTGAGGGCTCACCATGGAGATTTCCCCCTTCGCTGTCGAGACCCTCGCCCGCCGTGGCGTCGTCCGCAGCGAGGCGCGTCGTGCCGGACGCGATCAGCTGGAAAATTTGCTGCGCCTGCACGGGCTTCCCACCCACGAGGCGCTGTTCGCCGCCGAGGCCGCGATCGGCGGCTTCGCCGGCTCGGATCGCGCGCGGGACCCGCTGGAGCTCGCGAGCGGCGGTTCCTTTGGTCCGATCCGTCACTCTACCCGGGATTGGGGGGGCACCAGACCACCGTTCGCCCCCGTTCGGCAGGCATCGACCCAGCGCGGGCCCAACGTACAAACAGTACGATCCACCGATCCGCCTACAAAAACCAGCAGATCCAGCGAGTTCACTCGGCTGTTGAAGCTTGTCTACACCGCGCCGGCGCCTCCGCTCAGGCGGAAGGCACGACGGTGATCTCTCCGGTCGTGTACAGCGCCGAGGTGTCCCAGGCGAGCCCGGGGGCGAGCGGCAGGGCGATGTGCACGTCAGCGAAGGTCCCTGTGAGCTCTCCGCTCCAGCCGAGCAGGGCGACGGTGTCCCCGGCCTGGAACGGCACCGTGTCGTCAGCCGGGACCACCTCCAGCACGCCATCGAGGCTCACGTCCCCGTCCACAACAAGGAGCGGCGCGGCGCCCGGGCCCGCGACGGTGGCGCTCAGCGTGGCGCTCGGGCCCTGGCTGTAATCGCCGGCCACGTCCGTCGAGGCGTAGACCTCTCCCACGGAGAGCACGCCGGCCTGCGTATTGGCGAGATCGCCGACGAAGCTGCCAGTGCTCAGGCGGCCGCCGGCGAAGTCGAAGTCGCGCGCCTGGATCTCGATCGCACCCGCGGCGAGCTCCCCGCGCTTGAGGCGCACGATGGGCTCCGGGCCAGGCGCTGCGCCTTCGAACAAGGGCGTGATCCGGAGGAGGCCGCCGATGCTGACCTCGCCTCGCCCGTCGACGAGGAGCGACGGGGAAATCGAGAAGGTCGCGTAGATCGTCACATCGCCGCTGTTGCGCCATGACGCGTAGGGCTCGTTCACCCGGACGAACCCGTGGCCGTACGTGGAGCGGATCTCCGTGTCTTCCGTCACGAGGGTTCCATAAGCGCCGACCGTGAGCTCGCCCCAGCCGGCCGCCCCGACGCGCAGCAGCCCCTCGTTGGTCCAGGTGGCGTCCCAGCCCCTCACGATCGCCGAGCTCGCGAAGTAGTTGGGCTCGCCCGGATAGCTCTCGATCTGCGCGTTCGCCGTGAAGATCTGGGCCCCCTGCTCGATGCGCAGCCTCGCGCCGCCGTTCGCGCCCACGACGAACTCCCCGGTGTTGACCCACCTCGTCGCGGAGCCCGTGAGGGTCACGTCGCCCTGGCAGATCGGGCACGTCGCGATGAATACGTTGTTCGAGAAGAAGCTCCCTCCCTGCTTGATCTCGAGGACGCTGCGCTCCTCCGAGCGGCCGATGTACGCGTTCGTCTGGCTCGTCAGGGAGGCGTCGTACCCCTCGACGAGCACGTATCCGAAGGCCGTATAGCCGCGCACGCCGAGCACGAGGTCGTCGGTGGTCACCTG
Source organism: Sorangium sp. So ce726 (assembly GCF_051521405.1). Lineage (NCBI taxonomy): Bacteria > Pseudomonadati > Myxococcota > Polyangiales > Polyangiaceae > Sorangium > Sorangium sp. So ce726. The sequence continues at coordinate 1,831,306 of NZ_CP150349.1, forward strand.
GGCGCCCCGCCGCACGAGGAGCGAGCCGGACGCCCCGGTGCGAAGCCCGAGCGCGAGCTGCCCATGGTTGATCCACCGCGAGCCGTACCCGATGACCTGGACCGTGCCGCTGGAGTAGGGGACCGCCGCCACCGAGGCGCCGGCGCTGATCAACGTCCCCCGGTGGCTGACGATCACCTCTCCCATCGGCTCCTCAGCGCTGAGCGCGCTGCCGACCACCAGCGCATTCGCCCCGAGATCCCACGGGTCGCCCGGGTCAGCGACAGCGGGCGTCACACTCCCCGAGACGGACACGGCGGCATAGGCCGGCCCGGCCGCGCCCATCGAAGCTGCCACGAGCAATACCGAGAAAGCGGTTCGACCTTGTTGGTTCATGTGCTGTGCCTCTCCATGAGAAAATTCGCGTTACACCGAGCTGTTCCTCGCTCCCGACGCGCCCCTGAAACGGGAATTTTGTGAATCATGTTTCACATTCCCGTGTCAGAGACGTTATCGCCCGTTCTGATCCACTTGCAGGGGATCAGCTCATCGTTTTCGAGGTGCGAAGGCAGGTTTTGAGGTGAAAGAGTACCCAGGATCATTCAAAAGAAAATCCCCCGGTGGCGTCTCGCCTCAGGTGGCTCGACGGAGAACGTCGGCCAACGAAGTGCGCCCTGACGACGGGGCAGAAGCTGCGGGTGCGACCCAGACAGGGTGGGCGATGTACCCATGGGGGGCCGGCGTGAGCGGCGTGGTCATCCCGTCCGGCAGCCAGGGCGAGGCACCCGACGGAGGGTGGCAATCGGACGCGCGGGCGACTTCCAATGCGATCCGCGCGGCGGCCTGAGCGAGGTCAGCAGGAGCGAAATCAGTCCTGCCGGGCCGTGTCGGGCAGCGCTTGCCGACTGCGCGCCAGCGCCGCATGCATGGCGCCATGCCACCCTCGCCCATCGCGCTCTTCATGATGGCGTTCGCCCTCCCTGCCTGCGACGGCTCCGCGGCGCCGGAGGCCGCGTCCGCTCCGCCGCCTGCGGCGGTCCCCTCGCTGCTCAGCTCGGCAAGCCCTGCCGCGTCGGCCGCGCCCGCCGCTCCGCCGGCGGCCCCGCTGCCCGTGCTGAAGGGGGTCGACGTCTACGGCACCGACCGGTTCGACGGCGCCTGGGTGAAGACGCGCTTCGGCGACGTGCTTCAGCGCTTCTTCGGCACAGAGGACGCGGCGGAGAGGAAGGTCCTCGCAAACGAGATGGTCGACGTGATCCTCGCCGAGCACAAGGCGATCGGTTGGGTCGAGCTCTCACCCATCCTCTATTACGACAGGGGCGAGGTCCTGAAGGCCTATGTCACCGTCGACGTGGTGGAACGCAGGGAGTTGAAAAAGCGCCTCACCTTCGGCCCGCAGCCCAAGGGCGATTTCGAGGATCCGGCGGGCCTGCTCGCGGCGTGGAAGGACTACCAGGAGACGTACTTCCGCATGATGCATGAGAACGAGATCGGCCCTGAGCGCGCCGCGTGCCCCGCGTTTCATTGCCTGGGCGGCTACGAGCACGAAAAGCTGCGCCCGTACGGCGAGCGATTCGTGAACGACGTTCCGCCGAACGAGGACAAGCTCGTCCGCATCCTCGAGGCGGACAAGGACCCGGAAGACCGGGGCGCGGCGGCGTTTCTGCTCGCGCACATCAAGGATGGCGAGAAGCTCGTCTCGCTGATGCTGCCCATGCTGAACGACCCCGACGCCCTCGTGCGGAACAATGCCATGCGCGTGGTCGCGGACGTCGCCATGTTCCACCACGACGTCCCCGTCCCGCTGACACCGTTTCTCAAGGCCCTGGACGGCCCGACGACGACGGACCGAAACAAGGCGGCCGCCGTGACGTGGGGCCTCATCGACCGGCCGGAGGGCACGAAGCTCCATGCACAGGTCATCAAGGAGGCGGGGCCGACGCTCCTCAAGCTGCTCAAGCTCGAGCAGCCGAACAACCACGACGTCGCGTACCGGATCCTGAAGAAGGTGAGCGGGAAAGATTTCCCGGAGCGCGATTACGCGGCCTGGGAGAAGTGGCTCGCCGCGGCGGCGTAGGTCACGACCCGACGCCTCGCGCGTTGGGGCGAATGGACAGGAGGTACCGATGGATGAGCCCTGTGGACGGGATCTGGCGAACAACGCGGTGGTTCCGGAGCGGCTGGCGGAGCTGTTCCGACATGTGGCCGACAACCTGGAAGCCCACGCGCGCTGGGTGGGCAGCGCCACGCCCGAGGCCCGCCTCGAACACGACGCGATGCGCCGGGTGGCCGCCGGCTACCGCGGGATCGGCGAGGCGGCGGGCCGCGCCGCGGAGATGATGCGGGCCGCGGGCGACTTGCCCGCCGCCCCCCACGACCTCGAGCGCTTCGACCGCGGCGCCTTCGAGGCGTGGATGCGCCGCAAGATCGAGCTTCAGCGCGGTTTTGCGGCGCTGCTGCTCGAGCACGCCGAAGCTTCCGAGCGCGTCCTGCGCTCCATGGCGGCCGACGATCGCGGGTGACGGCCGCGCGCTGCGTCAGGCCCTCAGCGCATCGAGCTGCCCGGGGAGCGGACAGGCACTTCAAGTGCCTTCCAGAAAGCCACCCATCTTTGGCTCACCCGATCGAGCTTACACGACGCCACGTCGGCCCAGTTGGCCCTACGCCCCGGCCCATCCCGTCCTGTCGCTTTTACTTCTTCACCCAGGTCTGCGTCCTGCCGAGGAGGGAGATGCCAAGAAAGCCGCGCACCTTCAGCTTCTTCCCGCCCTCGATCGCCTCGAGCTTGCAGCTATAGGTCTTGCCGTTGTTCGGATCCAGGATCGTACCGTCATCGTACTCGTCGTCATCGCGGACCATGTTCCAGATGATGACGAGCCCCAAAACGGGCTTGTTCTTGTAGGTACCCTCACAGGCGGTGCAGATCTTCGGCTTCCCCTTCTCGTCGAGCGGCTGCTTCAGGCTCACGATCTTGCCGAAGATCTTCCCGTCCTTCTCGTAGATCTCCACCACCGACTGCTCGACCCCCTGCTCATCGATCGTCCGCCACTGGCCGGTCACAGGGAGAGGATCCGCGAGCACGAGCGAAGTGGCGAGGGAGCAACCCAAGGCGGCAGAAAGAGCCAAGAACCTCTTCATGTCGTCAGAACTCCTTTCATCGGTCTGCGAAGCCACGGCGTTCGGCCCTGGCGTGGTGCTTGATTCGCATGTCGGTGTGCGCCGCTGAGCGCAACATGCCTTGGAGAGGGGACGGGGCGCCGCGCCGTTTGTTCATCGGGCCGGAGGGAGCGGCGGGGGGAGGCAGGGCTCTGGTCAGAGGGGGAGCCGAACCGTGGACATGGCTCCTCTCGCAGCGGCCCTGCGGCGCGGTGGACGTCATTTTTCCCCCGAGAGTACCGAGCGGGCTCGTGGAGCGCAACGGCGCCGTGCGGCGGCGCGCCGGGACGTTGGGTGGCCAGCGAACGGTTGATTCTACGGGGCTGGATCCCGCCGTGGTCAAGCTGCCGATGGCCCCCGCCTCGGCCGCGCGCGTCCGTCCGTCCTGCGCCGGTGTGATCCCGCCGGCTGAGGCGGTCATGTAAGGTTCTCTACGTCAACCAGCGCGTGCAGCGTGGCCGAACGGTGGACCGGTGATGCCACGAACCCTTCAAGGTGCCGTGCTGCGCTGGCTGCGGAGGTTGGGGGTCCGAGGGGGCCATCGAACCGACGTCGCAGGCCAGGTCTGGCTCAACGCCTGGGAAAGCTGGCCCAGGTTCGATCCGAAGCGAGCGGGTACCCAAGGTTTTCTGTCCATAACGATCGGTGGAATGGGCTTTTGCAAGGCTTGTGAGGCGCTCAGGAGCGACCACGCCGGGTGGCCGGATCCAGCCAGTTTCAGTCAATCCCGGCCACCACCACCCGAGTGGCCACCACCACCCGCCGAGTGGCCACCACCACCACCCGACTGGCCACCACCGCCCGCCGAGTGGCCGCCACCACCACCCGACTGGCCACCACCGCCCGCCGAGTGGCCGCCACCACCACCCGACTGGCCACCACCACCCTCCGACCGGCCACCACTGCCCTCCAGCCGGCCACCACCACCCGTCAGCCGGCCACCACTGCCCCCGACGCCACTACCGCTCGCCACGGGGCAGCGAGGGGAGTAATTCCTGGAGATTACCTTATAGCAGCACGCGCCGTCTCTCTGCTTCGCGGCGCTCTCTACCGACAGGATCAAGTCGGAGCAACCTCCTATCAGGTTGAGCTCCTCGACCGCATCCTCGCGGTCCAGGCACGCCCCGAGCTCCTCGGGCCACTCGAAGCAGCGGATGTCGTCCTGGGCGAGCCAGTCGCAGCCCGGCGCTGCGATGAGGAGCGCAGCTGCGGTTGACGGGCCGGCGCTCAGCAGGAGACCGGCAAGGAATGGTCGTCGAAGGGATCGGTCGCGCAGCATGAGGTCCACCTCCAGCCCACACCCGGCCGCGTCGTCAGCACAGCGGCAAGCTCGGAACAGGGTGCCTCATGCCGCGTGCCATCGCAACCCGGGATCACCCGCCGCGGCCGAGGAGGTCCATCCGCCAGGCCATGGCCGTTCGGAAGCCTCCCGGCGAGTTATCCAGGAGGCAGCGTGAAGGATGGGGATCGGAAGACGTTCGACAGGGGCTGGTCGCTAGTGCCGCCCCTCAGTTTTGACGATCCGTTTCGCCCGGCTCGTGCGTCTAGAGCGGGGAGCAGGTCCGAGGTGCACGCTGCTTGCATCCCCATGGCGGGAGGGCAGCAAGGATGCGACCCTGCGGATTCGACCTTCGAGAGCGCATCGTCAAGGCGTACGAGAATGGGGCAGGATCGGTACGCGACCTGGCCGAGCAGTTCGAAGTCGCACCGAAAACCGTGCAGTCCTATCTCACGCTCTACCGGACGACCGGCAGCGTTGCGCCGCGTCCTCGCGCCAACGGGCCGCGACCGAGGATCGACGGGCAAGCCCTGGATGACCTGAGGTCGCTCGTGGCGACGTCCTCCGACGCGACCCTGGACGATTTGGCTGACCAGCTCGCGCGCCGTGATCACATCGTAGCCAGCCGCCATACCGTCGGCCGGGCGTTGCGGCGGCTGAACATCACCCGGAAAAAAAAGCGCTCCACGCAGCCGAGCGCGACACGGAAGGTGTGACAGCGGCTCGCAAGGCCTTCGCGAAGAAGCTCGCTCGACTCGATCCACAAGAGCTGGTTTTTATTGACGAATTTGGGACCAATCTGGGTATGACACGGAGGTACGCATGGGCGCCACGGGGAGTCCGTGCCCACGGTGCGGTGCCGATCAACACCGACCCCACGATCACGCTCACGATCGGGCTGGCCCTCGATGGTGCCGTCGCTCCCTTCGCGTTCGAAGGCACGACGGACGGCGTAGCCTTCCGCGCGTACGTCGAGGGACAGCTCGTCCCGGCGCTGAGGCCAGGCCAAGTCGTCATCGCAGACAACCTCGGGTCGCACCGCACGCGGGGCGTTCGCGAAGCGATCGAAGGTGCTGGCGCGAAGCTGATGTACCTGCCGCCCTACTCCCCGGACTTTTCTCCGGTCGAGAATTGTGGTTCCAAGATCAAAGAGTCGATCCGAGCGGATGCGCCTCGATCGCCCTCAGCCGTCTACAAGTCGATGGGACATGCGATCGGCGCGATCACTCCGGTGGACGCTCGCGGCTGGTTCAACCACTGCGGGTACTGTATCCCTCGGACCTGCTCCCCGCTCTAGAGCACCGAACAGGTTGAAAGTTGCCTGGATTCAATGAGTTGCGAGGCCCAGCCGAGCTGCCAGGAAGCAAGCTCCAAGGGCAAGGAATGCGGGAAAGAGAGAAACCGCAAGGGGCGCAAGGGGCGCAAGGGACCAGAGACGAGATAAACTCTTTCCTTCCCCTTGCGCCCCTTGCGCCCCTTGCGGTTTATCTTCCCTTCTGTTGATTCCTCGTGACTCCAATGTGATCGGTGCGCTAGGCGGGCGTGAGCGAAGAACGAAAGCAGCCGAGGCCCAGCTTCAAGGGGCTCCAGCTCAGCCAGGAGGACCAGCGAGCGGCGGAGGCGTCGGGAACCTACCGCACGCGACGTGCGGCGTGTAGCCAACCGCTTCCTGGAGGGCGGCGTCGAGCACGCGCTGAGCGAGGAGTCCCGGCGACGCCGCTCCAAGCTGCTCGACAGTGCGCAGACCGCGGCGCTCATCGCGATGGTCTGCGGCCCGCCGCCCGAGGGGCGGGCGCGATGGACCATCGCGTTGGTTGCCGACGAAGTCGAGCGGAGATCGAGGCCAGCCTCGTGTCCAGGGAATGCCCCGGCCGCAACCGCATCCCAACGCTCGCGGCGCTCCGAGCTCGCGTACGGCAGTGGAACGCAGCTGCAGACCGAGCTCGCCGCAAGAACAACTGGACGTTCACCGTTCGCGACGCCGAGCGAATCTTCGGATCCGACTGGTTCAACAGAATCGTGTCAGAGCACTAGAACGCGCTGTTCTGCCAGAAGCTCGACGAGAGCCACACGTCGGGGTTGAAGCCGCCGCTGGCGGGAGGCGGGGTGGTGGGAGCGCCTGCGTTGATCGTTCCCGTGAACTCGTGCGACCCGTCTCCGGGTCCGGTGGTCGTTCTGGTTTGAACGATGAAGTCATCCATGCCGTCTCCAGTGAAATCACCGCGCTTCAGGCTGAAATTGTAGAAATCCGGGAAGCGCGAGTCGACCGTGACGGGCGGGTTGAATGTGCCGGGAACCGAGGGCGTTCCCTGTTTATAGGTTTGAATGCGAAAGGCAACGCCATCCTGGTACAGGATGTCAGAGCAACCATCGCCGTTGTAGTCACCGATGAGAAGTGGCGTGTTGGAGATCGTCAGCGAGGCTTGCGTCCAGGCGTTGGCGTTGAAGTTGGGGCCGCCGACTGGCTGGGGAGTCTTCGCGGTGTAGAGGGACGCTCCCGATATGGTTTGGACGATGAAATCATCCGCACCGACGCCGTTGATGTTCCCGGCGACGAATCGCGACACGTTGGCCCCGTCAATGGTCAGAGCGGTGGTCGACCACGCCGTTGCGGTGAAGCCGCCGCTGGCGCCCGTACCCGCCGTGCCGACGTAGAGGGTGGAGCCGGTTGACGTGGTGGCGATGAAATCGGTCGCTCCGGCCCCTTCCGCGTCGAAGTTGCCGGGCGTGATTTTCACGTTGTCACGCCTGAACGCGGTGGTGGTGTTCGTCCAGACGTCGGGGTTGAAGCCGCCACTCGCGCCGCCGGTGCCCGTGCCCGTGTAGAGGTAGGAGCCGGTCGTGGTGGTGGCAATGAAGTCGGTAAAGCCGTCACCGTTAAAGTCGCCGATGGCGATGTCGAAATTGGGCGTTCCGCCGACGAGCTTGAAACTGCTGCTCGACCAGACGCTGGTGTTGAAGCCGCCGCCCGTCTTGCCGGTCCACTCGACCGTACCGGTCGCGGTCGTCACGAGCAGGTCCGTCTTGCCGTCGTGGTTGAAGTCGCCAGCGTAGAGCCGGCTGTTCGTGTAGTTCAGATCGGATCGGATCAGCGTGGAACCGGTGATGTTGAAACCGCCTGGAGATTTCCCGAGGACCTGGTAGGTGCCGAGCAAGTCGTCGACGAACATCACGTCCTCTTTGCCGTCACCGTCGTAGTCGCGACGGGTACCCCTCGAGAGGGCAGTTGCCGTGACGAGCAACGCCTCGGATTGCGTGCCGACGACTTCTTCGCCCTCCTGCTCGCTGACTTCTGCGCTGCAGCCGGTCAAGCTCGCGATGCCCACAGCGCCGATCACCAAACCCAGAACGAACTTCATGCGACGTCTCCCCGGGCGCTTCTCTTTGTGCAAGTGCGCCCCAACCAATCGCGCACCACGCGCGATCGAATGCGAACCAGGAGCAGATAGGACAAGAAAACGCGTTTCGCAACGTCAAGATGGTCGGCGCCGCTTTGAATCGTGCAGTCCGACTGTACGAGCTCATTGGCAGAACTGGCCTTATGCGATCAGGCAGGTCTTCCACGCCTGAAACGCCTGGGATTGTCGCGACGTAGCACCGAGCGGCAGGTGTCCTACCGTATAGCTGTACTCTACTGAGCTCGTCCAAACGGCCGCCGTCGCGATTCGCGGCGCGTCGTAATGGCCGGCGCACGCACCTCAGGGCAGACTTCCCCCGGCCACGTCGTCGAGCAGCGTTCCTCCCTGTCGGTTTCGGCGCCCGCTCCCGCCCGCCGAGCTGCGGTCGCTGATCGAGGGGTGAGGCGTGCTCCTGGAGCGCTCTCCGGAGCCAATCATCGGCGAGCGGATCGTCAACCTGGTCGGATCCAGTCAGATTCAGTCAAAACTGGCCGCCACCACCCACCGACTGGCCACTACCACCTTCCGACTGGCCGCCACCGCCCGCCGACTGGCCGCCACCACCTTCCGACTGGCCACCACCACCGCCCGCCGACTGGCCGCCACCACCACCACCCGCCGACTGGCCGCCACCACCACCACCCGCCGACTGGCCGCCACCACCTTCCGACTGGCCGCCACTACCTTCCGACTGGCCGCCACCACCCGCCGACTGGCCACCACTACCCTCCAAGTGGCCACCATTGCCTCCCGGCAGGTCACCAGGGCCACCACCACCCTCCAGGCCACCACCGGGGCAGCGACGGGAGAATTTCATGGAGATCACCTTATAGCAGCACATGCCGTCTCGCTGCTTCGCGCTCTCTACCGACAAGATCCGGTGGGTGCAACGTTCCTCGATCAGGTTGAGCTCCTCCACCGCCTGCTCGCGGTCCAGGCACGCCCCGAGTTCCTCGGGCCACTCGAAGCAGCGGATGTCGTCCGGGGTGAGCCAGTCGCAGCCCGGCGCTGCGATGAGGAGCGCAGCTGCGGTTGACGGGCCGACGCTCAGCAGCAGACCGGCAAGGAGGGTTCGTCGAAAGGATCGGTCGAGCAGCATGAGGTGCACCTCCAGCCCATACCCGGCCGCGTCGTCAGCACAGCGGCAAGCTCGGAACAGGGTGCCTCGTGCCGGCTGCCATCGCAACCCGGGATCACTCGCCGCGGCCGAGGAAATCCATCAGCCAGGCCATGTCCGCGCTCCGCAGCCCGCAGCAGCGATCCAGAATTCGAAAGCCTCCCGGCGAGTTATGCAGGTGGCAGCGTAAATGATGCGGATTGGAAGACGTTCGACAGTGGCTGGTGGCTAGCGCGGGGGCTCGGGCACGAACTCGGCGCCCAGCCGGAAGATCAGGAAATCCTTGATCACGTTGTCGCTGCTGTTGGGCCAGATGAACGGGCTGCCGGCGGTGCGGCTCGGGTTCCACTCGTACCACATCCACCGGGCCCCCTCGTCAATGCCGCAGACGATCGGGAACTCGTTGCCGGGCTGCGGGATGTCGCTGGCGGTGTCATTCGCCTCGCCGAACACGACATGGCCGTGCTCGGACACCTCCGTCGTCACCCAGCCGGCGCTGGTCGTCTGCGGATCCAGGCCTCCGCCGTTGCAGCGCGCGATGTGCTGGTTGATCGTCTCCAGCGTCGGCCCGTGCGAGCCGAGGTCGTAGTCCTCGCCGGTCGCGCAGACCTCCCACGCGCCGTTGCCCGTGAAGACGGGCTCCGCGCCCTCGCGAAAGAACTGGCCGATCACGCCCTGCGTCGTGGACATGTCGGCGTAGGTGATGATGTAAAGATAGTGCCCGGCGTCCGCGGACTGCGCCGGCACCGTGTACGACTCTGCCCCATGGCCGACGGGACACGAGAAGATCTCGTCGGCGAAGGGGTTCTCGATACCGCCGAAGTAATTCAGGAGCTGGTCGCCGGTCCCGTAGCCGAAGCCGTACGCGTTGTCGGCCGTGATGATGACGCTCACGTCGGTCGAGAGCCCGCTCCCCCCACCGACGCCCGCGATCTCCCCGGGGTCGTTCCCGCCATCGCCCCCCGCGCCCCCGCCGCCGGAGCCGGCCTGGGGGCCGCCGGTGCCAGCGTCCGAACACCCGGAACCATGGAGCGCAACAGCGAGAGCCAGAGCAGAAGCGAGACGTAGGTGCATTGCACCAGGATCGGCGACGGCGCGGCATGCGTAAAGCCCCCCGCCGCGGCGCCCGTTCAAGGGATCCCGGCGTCGCGCGCGCCCGCCGCGTCAATCCTCACTTGGGCTCGTCGCGCTTCCGGGACCACTTGGAGAGGTAGCGCTCTTCGAGGTCAATGAAGGCTTCGCGCATCATGGCCTCGTAGACGATGGCCTCGAGGACCCCAGGGCGCGGGGCGGGGGTCTGCTGCTGGATGAGCCCGGCCGGGACCCGCCGCGCGATCTTGTAGCTCGTGACCAGCGGCTGCGCGTCTCCGGGCAACATGAACTCCGTTTTGAAGAAGAACTTGAGCCCCATGATGATGATCTGCGGCTTCTTGCTGGCATGGGCGATCCCGGACGCCTCGACGCGATAGCTCACCACGAGGGAGGGGGAGGTCACGGTGAGCTGCTCCTCGGCGGATCCCTCGAAGGCCGGGCCCGGCTCGAAGGTGACGAGCTCCGGCTCGAACCCCCGCGCGAGCCCCTCCACCAGGGCCGCCGCGGTCCGCTTCTCCTGGGGATCGAGGCGGGTCGCATCCACGTAGCGCGTCGGCAGGGACGTGGCGCCGCTGAACATCGGGATCTTCCTGACGATATCGTCGGCGCGCTCCAGGTCCTGCGACGGAAGCCGCCGGAAGCGGACCTGGACGGCCGGGCCGCGGAGGCCCTGCGGTGTGCTCTTGGGCCCCACGCGCTCCGCGTAGGCGAGGAGCCGCCGAACGAAATCCGCGTTCTGCTCGCTCCCTTCGGGCAGCTCGCTCTTGTACCGATCGAGCGCGCGCACATAGAGCGCGTGCCTGGCGTCGTTGAACGGCTTGTCCAGGCCGTGCTTCGGGTAGCGCTCCGCGAACGCCAGCAGCGCCGCGAGCGTACCCACCTCTCGCGCCCGCTCGAGCTCCGCGGCGAGCGCGACGCGGCGGGCCGCGGCGACCTCGGCCTGGATGCCCGTCTTGGGGTGGGCGCGGAGGAAGTCGTCGATGGCCTCCACCGAGCCGTTCGCCACCGCCAGGCGCAGCTCGGCCCGTGGCAGCAGCACCTGCGAGACGACCTCCGCGTGGCCGCGGCCGCGCGTGATGTAGCTCTGGTACGCGGCCACGTCGTCGCGCTCCCGCGCCGCGGCGTACATCCGAGCGTCGCTCATCCGGTTGCGGAGGACGAAGAGCCCCAGGCCGAGGGCCACGCCGACCGCGGCTGCGAGGAGCCATGCATAGCTGTGCCACCCCGGGACCTCGCGCGAGAGCGGGATCGGCGACGCGAACGGGCTCTGGATAGCAGGCGGCTCGAATGGATCGAGCCGGCGCAGCTCGGCGGCGTCAGGCTTCGCCTTCATGCGGCTGCACGCCGCTTCAACCTCCCGGATCACGTCGCCCGAGCGCGACGGGTCCTCGAGGGGAAATGCGTGCTGCGTGCCGCCGAACGTGAGGACCACGGCGCCCCGAGGGCCAGCCGAGACGCGCGAGAGCTCCGCGAGCGAGAAGACCCGGAGCCTGTGGTCGCGCGCGTCGACCAGGTTCGCGGGGAAGACGAACAGGCCGGGCGCGAACGGCAGCGTGACGAGATCGGCGTTGTAGGCGAGCGCCCGGAGCACGCCGATGACGGTGGTCGCGGCGAGCAGCACGTAGGCGGCGGCCGCCGACGTCGGGTGGAGCGCGAAAACGCTGTTGACGTCGCCCAGGCCGGCCGCACAGAGCGCCGCCAGCAGGACGCCCGAAGCGGCGCTGACCGTGAGCCAAGCCACGATGGTGCGCCGAGTCCCGAACCGGCTGACGATCGGCACCGGCGCGAACCGCCCGCGGAACGCCTCGATCACGCCGTCCTGGATGGTACGCGGAAGCTTGTAGAAATTGATCTCGTTCATCGCGCTGCTCCCACTCGGCGCCGGAGCTCGGCGCCCTTCCACGCCTCGACCTGCCGATCGACTCTAATGCATTTCGCCCCGAGCTCCGAGTCCGGAGATGGCAACTCGTTGCAGCAGGAGTGTGCAGCAATGCATCGACTTCTGCTCCTCTGGCACTTGTGCAGTCTCGTCGGCGCTGCGGTGGGCTGCGGCGGCGACGAGCCCCGGGGGGACGGCGCGAGCGCGCCGGGGCTGGCGGCTCCGGCGCCGCCGCTTCCGGGGGCGGCGCGTCGGGCAGCAGCGGCGCCGGCTGGTGCACCTTCGAGGCCAGGAAGGCCGCTTGCCGCTGCCCATGGCGGAGTCGCTCCGCCGGTCGCGGGCGGGGCGTCACCCCGCTGTGCGCCGTGAGCGTCCTGTTGCAAATTCGCAGATCCGATCGGCATCGGTATGCGTTCCTGACGAAAGCGCTCATGCGTATCGTCTCTGCCATGAAGATCGCGGTTCTCGGGCCGGGCGCCATCGGGAGCACGTTTGCGTGGCATCTTTCGCGGGCTGGGCACGACGTCACGGTCGTGGCTCGTGGCGCGCGTCTCCGCTGGCTCGAGGGGGAGCGAGCCATCGTGCGAGGTGACGGTGAACGCGCCAGCGTGACGGTCGCCTCCTCGCTCGACGCCGCCACGCCATGGGACCTCGTGCTCGTCACGGTGCTCTCACCGCAGGTCGCGGCCGTGCTGCCGACCCTGCGCGCGAGCACGGCGCGGCGCGTGATGTTCATGTTCAACACCTTCGAGCCGCTGGAGCCGCTGCGCGAGGCCGTGGGGGCCGAGCGATTCAGCTTTGGGTTTCCGGGCGGCGTGTTCACGCTGCTCATCGACGGTCGGATTCACCCGCAGGTGCGGGCGGGCACCACGGTCGACGACGCCGAGGTAGCGGAGCTGTTCAACGCGGCCGGCGTCCCCACGGTCGTCGAGCGCGACATGCAGAGCTGGCTCCGCAGCCACGCGGCGATGGTCGCGCCGCTGATGTCGATCGGCGTGATCGTCCATGCTCGCGGCGCGGGCGTGACGTGGAAGGAAGCCGCGACCCACGCGCGCGCTTTCGCGGCCGGATTCGAGATCGTGCGCGCCCACGGCAACGCGATACTCCCGGCGGCCATCGGCATGTCGGCGAGGCTCCCCCGCGTCGTCGTGGCGGCGCTGCTCTGGATGATGAGCCGCACGAAGATGTTGAGCGATCTCGGCAGGCTCGGGACCGCGGAGCCCCGGATGCTCATCGACATGATGAACACGGCCGCTCCCCGGCTCGCGGCCCCGCTCCTGGCCATCCGGCCGTAGCGTTCAGCTCAGCCGAGCTGCCGGCGCGTCTCCGCTTCGATCTCCTTCACCACCACGCGGATTCGCGGCGTCCTCTTTGCGTCGCGATGAAATGCGAGGAAGACGTCCACGTGCGGAGGCGATGTCTCCAGATCGAGCTGCACGAGGCCGGGGAACGTCCTGGCCTGCGCCTCGCTCAGCAGGCCGATGCCCATCCCCTCCAGCACCGCTTGTTCGATGGCGATCGCGGAGTTGGAGCGGAACACAAAGCGGCTTGCGCCGTACTCGCGGAGCCACACCTGATGGGGTAGGCGATCGAGCGAGTCGTCGAAGCCGATCCATTCATGCAGCCCGGCCACGCCGCGCGGGAGCTTGGCGCCCGGGAGCCTCCGGTCGACGTAGGCGCGCGACGCGAACAGCCCGGTGCTCGCTCGCCCGAGGAATTTGGAGACGATCGACGGCGACGTGGAGCGGACGATCCGGATGCCCACGTCGGCCTCTCCGCGCGCGAGATCGGCGACGCGCGACTCCGAGATGAGCTCGACGGCCAGCGCGGCGTGCTTGGCGCGTAGCCTCGCGAGCGCCGGCACGATGGGACGCACGAAGCCTTCGGGCAGCGACACGCGCACCGTGCCCGAGACCTCTGCGTCGCCTCCATCGCGGACGAGCGATGCGAGCCCGAGCTCGAGCTCCTCGGCGAGCGCCACCAGCCGGAGCGCGTAAGCGTCGAGCCGCGTACCATCGTTGGCGCGATGTACGATGGGGCGTCCGAGCGTGCGCTCGAGCGCCTCGACGCGGCGAGCGACGGTCGAAGGCGCGACGCCGAGCGCCTTGCCGGCGGCCAGGAAGCTCTTGTCCCGATGGACCGCGAGCAAGATGCGGAGGTCGTCCCACGAGGGGGTCCTGGTCTTCATCTTCGCAAAACGACGCTCGCACGAGTTGCGGCTGCCGTCATCAGCGCGTACACCGGCACGGGGCCACGATGTTGGGCCTGGTCGGGCGAGGGCCAGGGATCGCTGGCGTGATGGCGCGATCACGGCTTCTTCGTGGGATTGGCGATCTCTCTCGCGAGGGAGCCGTTCACCTCTGCGAGCTTCTCTCCCATCCCGTCGAGCAACGCCCGGAGCTGCTCGATCCTGGCGTCGAGCACGCTCTGGATCCGCGTCGTGTCGTACTTGTGGGTGCGGATCTCCCTGGTCACGCGCTTCAGCAATGGCTGGATCGGAATGAGCTGGCTGATGTCCCCGGGCCCCCCCGGGGGCATTGCGTCGTCGAGCTCCGCGCTGATGGCGATGAGCTCGCCCTGCTTCTGGATGAAGCTGCTGTTGTAGAGGCCTTCGATCTCGGCGACCTTCTCCTCGACCTTCTTCGCGTCCGAGTAGATCGCCGCGATCTGGAAGCCGAGATCCTTGTTCGTGAACGTCTTGGTCCCGCTCGTCTGGAACACCTCGGTCCGGTAGAGCGGCGAGATGACGATCGGCGCGAACGGCTTGTCGTCCTCCTTGTTCTCCTCGTCCGCCGCGTCCAGGATCGGCGCGCACTCCTCTATGCGCGCCGCGTTGGTCTGCGACGCGCGGAGGGTCCGCGGGCGCGGCTTCGTCCCGATGTCGATCACGTCGTCGAGACAGCCGAGGAGCTTGCCCGCGGCGTCGGCGTCGGACCGGAACTGCTCGAACGTCCTGGGGATGGGCGTGAGATCGTCCTCGATGGCGTTCCGGCGCGATCCGTTGTGCTTCAGCTCTTCGTCATAGGACCTGAGGAGCTCCACATAAGCATCCTGCTCCTTCCTGTCGTCCTGCCACTTCTGCACCTGGATCGCCGCGTAGAGGCCGACGAAGACGAGGAGGAAGTCGATCGACTTGTCGATCGTCAGCTCCCAGACGTTGATGTCGATCCCCTTCTTCTCCTCGTCCTTCCCGGCCACGGGCCGCGGCGGTGACGGTTGAGACGATTCGTAGGCGGGCTGAGTCATGGCGCCTTTTACCTGTTGTTTCATTGTCTTCAGGCGACTTTTTCGCATCGCGCCGGGGACTCCGCCGGGCTCGTCGAGCCGTGCCCTCAGCGGGTGGGCGTCCGGGTCAAGCGGGGGATGAGCGGTGCTCCCGTCGCTTCGGGGGGTGGAGCGGGCTCTCTCCCGAGCGGCTCGCCGGTCACCTCGCGGAGCCAGGTGCGGACTGCCATCCTGAGCCCGAGGCCCTGCGGGAGCCGCTCGTCGATGAACCGCGACAGCTCCGCCGGCGATGCGCCCCGCTCTCGCAGGGTGATGAGCTCGAACACCTCGCGGGGCACGTCCCCCTTGAGTTGCCGCTCGACCGAGGCCAGGAGCCGCATGTCCACCGCGTCGCGGGAGGCGAGCGCCGCGAGGACCGGAGACCTGCCGGCCGCCGCGGCCCCCGGAGCGCTGGCGGAGGGGACGATCGCGACGGCGCCAGGCTGTGTGCCTGCTGCTGCCAGCGCGCCCGCGCTCTCGGGTGGCGCGCCGTTCGCGCGGGGCGGAGGGCCCTCGGCGTGCCCTTCGCGCTCTGGCAGGACCTTCGCCGGCCCGGTCGAAGGACCACACGACGACAGCGCCGCGCCGACGCCGACGAGCGCGAGCAGCGCCGTGCCGGCGGCGCCGGCCATCAGAGAGAGCGAGCTCCGGAGCTTCATGGCCTGTCTCCTTCGACGGTCGCGCCTCACGGCGCCGCGACCGTCACCTCCACCTTGGACGAGCCCACGTTGTCGAACACGTCGCGCACCTCGAGGCGGAACTGGTAGGTTCCGACGGGCGCGGGCATGGAGCCGAGCGTGACGAAGTCGTCGTCGAGCGTCATGGGCTTGCCGCTCACGGGAGACAGCGCGCCTGTCGCCGGATCCTCCGAGGCGAGGATCGGCGTGAACTGGGCGTCCGGGAGGAGCTCGCGGAGCGCGCGGATCTCGAGCGCCGCGGGATTGCCGGCCTCCTCGACCACCGCCATGGTCGCGCGCTCGCTGCCCTGCTCCACCAGCAGGGCGCAGGGCAACGCGTCCTCCTGCTCCGGCGCCGAGAGCCGCCCGAGGATGACGAAGAGATCGGGCGCCGTCTCTCCCGTGCGAGGATCCACGCCGAGCGAAGGGCCCTTCTTGACGTAGACCGGCTGGGCGTTTTCCCCCTCGCCGATCGCGAGGAGCTCGCCGTCCCATTCAAAGGGGTATTCGCCGTCGTTCTCGACCGTTCCGCTCGCCACGGCGCCATAGCGGATGAGGGCGCCCGTCTCTTCATCCTGCCGCGCCACGAACAGGAGCGCGCTGGCCGCGTCCGGATCGGTGATCTTGATCTGGAGCGTGGGGAGGCCCTTTGGATCGGTCGTGGCGTCCGAGGTGAGAGAGAAGCTCGGCGCCTGGCCGTCGTTCGCGACGGCCACCGCGTCGAGCATGGCCCCCCAGGGGACCGCCTCCTGGAAGCGCTGGGTCCGCTCCTGGTAGATGTCCGAGAGCGAGGGAGAGGCCGGCGAGTCGGCGGGCGGCGAGAGGTAGGTCGCGAAGGACGGCAGGGTGATCTGCCATCCAGCCTCCTGCGTGGTGGTGCGGAGCGAGCCCTGCGAGGTGTCGAGGATCGCGTCCTCGAGCGCCTGCCGCGCCCGCTTGGCGGCGTCGGCGAGCGTCGGGTCCGAAGAGGCCTCGAGCGCTCGGAAGAACTGGCCGCCGTCGCGGTGGAACGTCCCGCTCGGGTCGTCCACCGGGGTCGGCGCGGAGAAGCCGTAGCTCGGCAGCGAGAAGAACGAGGCGCGGGCGGCCTCCGAGGCGAGATCCGGCTTCTCCTGCAGGACGGTCGCGACGTGCTTGAGCGCATCGACATAGGCGTCGTAGCGCGTCAGGTCGACCGCCGCGTGCGACCGCAGCAGCGTATCCATGAGCTGCCCGGAGTTCTCATGATGCTTGTTCCAGAGGGCCACTTCGGAGACCGCGATGTCGGTCATGCTCGCGTCGGGGTGACGCGCGATGTAGGACAGCGTCTCGGTGTAATCCCAGCCGTCCCCGTAATCGAGCTCCGCGTTGGCGATGTAGGTTTGCGCGACGTCGCGCAGCTCGAACGCGACCTCGGTCGAGGCCATCAGGCAGGTGTCGAACGAGACGAAATCGAGCGGCCTCGCTCCGGTCAGCCCCGCCCCCTCGAGCCCCTCGCGCACCGCCCTCGCGACCGACGCGGGATCCATCCCCTTCGGCTCGGCCGTCCCGTTCTGGGTATCACCGCCGAAGCCGCCGTCCCAGCTCCCGCCGTGATCCCAGAGGATGAGCCCGTGACGCGTCGCCGGATAACGCTCGAAGGCCTTCTGGACCGCGCCCGCGAGCACGGCCGGGTCGTCCAGGTTCTGCTCGGGATCCACGCCGAGATCCTCCTCCATCGCGCCGTTGCCCGCGATCCGGAGCCACTGCGTCCCTTCCGGGAACGTCTGGCCGCTCTCGTCCAGCGCCATCGAGGCGTTGAAGTCGGCGGCGACCACGACGTGCACGTCCTCCGTCAGATCCGCGCCGCTCATCTCTTGAATGTCGTTCACGAGGCTCAGCGACAGGCTGTGATCGCCGTGGCCATAGACGAAGATGGTCCACGTCGCAGGGGGCTCATCGAGCGTCCTCTGGGGGGCCCCACCTTCGTTGATCGTGCAGCCGGCGGTCATGGCGGCGAGCGCCGCGAGCGGCAGATACGCCGTGAGCAGGGGATAGCGTCGACTCACGGTAAGATCGGTCCGATTCATGTCGTCCTCCACGAGAGCGGCCTTCGGACTCATGGCCTGGGCGTTGATAAGGGTCTGCCCATGGACACGGCTCCGCTGTCCGGCTCTTCTCCCCCTAGATGCGAAGGGCGCCCGGTTGTCGCAGGGAATTTTCAGGTCCCGGAAAAAACGCGGGGCGCTGGCGATCGGGATGCGACAAACCGGCGCTCCCCGCATCGTAGGAGGGTGGAGACCCGAGCGCGCGAGCGCGCCTCCGAGCCGCCCCTGTGCCTCTTCCTCTTGCTCTTACTCCGCCTTGAGAAAGCGATGCAGGCTGATGTCCACCTGGCTCTGCACGAGGGCCACGATGCTGTCGAGCTCCCTCACGTTCAGCCCGAGGCGAGCGCTGAGCCGGCGCCGCGTCTCTTCGTCGAGCTGCTCCCGCAGCCGGGCGATCCAGCGGGCGACGGTCGCGCGGTGAACCCGGTGCAGCGCGCCGAGCTCGTCGATGTTGAGTCCGTCGATGAAGTGCATCCGCAGGAGGTTGCGCTCGCGCGGCGAGAGCGAGGCCAGCGCCTCCTGAAACGAATCCTTGAACTCGGCGCGATAGCGGGACCGGATGTGCTCGAGCTCGGGGTGCGTCGCGGCGGGAAGATCGAGGAGAGCGTCGTCCTCCGACGCCACGGCGTCCGCCCGCTTCTCCGTGCGTTTGAGCCCGAGCGCGGTGCGCACGGCGATGACGCGGATCCAGCCTCCGAGCGGGCCGCGGCCGGCGTATTCGGCGATCGCCGGCGCGGCGCCGGCGTCGGCGACGAACAGCTTCTCGCGGACCATCTGCGCGATGTCGTCGCGGTCGGCCTCCGTGGTCGAGATGCGCGCTGCCGCAGCGAGCGCCTGGGGGAGGTGGCGCTGCTCGATCTCCGCGATCGCGGGCGCTTGCCCGAGCGCGGCGGCGCAGGCCAGGTAGAGATCGGCGGCGTGGTCCGGCGCGAGCCGGTCGACCGACCCGTCGGTCAGGTGCGCGACGTGACGCACGAACGCCGTGACGTCCACCGCCAGCTCCGGGAAAGCCTGCCGCCCCGCTTCGAACATGCCCGCGAGCGTCGCGTCGAGCTCCGGGCCGCCACCCCCGCCGTCGTTCTCCCCGGAATCCCCGGAAGCGGCGGTCAGAAACAGGCTCGAGAGGCTTGGCGACGGGCGCACAAGGAAGGATGTCGACGCCGCGGTGCGGCGGGTCGGGGGAGCCATGCGGTAGCCTACACGACGGCGTTTTCTTCGACAAGCACCGTCGATTCCCGCCACTGCCCTGCTCGCGACGTGCGATGACGGAGGGCGGTCGCGCGATGCAATGCCTGAGCGATACAGCGCTTATCGGGTTCGTCCAGGGGCAGAGTTCGGGCAATGCCGCGCTGGAGATCGAGGAGCATATCGACGCCTGCGCGTCCTGCCGCAGGCAGCTCGCCAAGGCCACGCGGGCGCTGCTCGCGCCCGACGGCGAGACCGTGCCTCACGACCCGCTCGCGGAGGCGCCCGCGCAGCCGCGCGGCACCAGCGTTGGCCGTTACCTGCTGCTGGATCGCATCGGGCGCGGCGGGATGGGCGTTGTCTACTCGGCGTTCGATCCAGAGCTCGACCGCAAGGTCGCGATCAAGCTCCTCCTCCGCGGCTCCGGCGAGCGCCCCGCGCAGGAGCTGCAGGCCCGCCTCCGGCGCGAGGCGCGGGCGATGGCGCGCCTTGCCCACCCGAACGTGATCGCCGTCCACGACGTCGGGACCTTCGAGGGCGAGCTGTTCATCGCCATGGAGTTCGTCGGCGGTGGCACGCTCGGCGAGTGGCTGCGCAAAGAGCGCCGCCCGATACGCGAGGTGCTCGCGGTCTTCCGCCGGGCGGGACGGGGCCTCGCCGCGGCGCACGCGGCAGGCATCGTTCATCGCGACTTCAAGCCGGAGAACGTCCTGATGGGCACCGACGGCCGGGTGCGCGTCACCGACTTCGGGCTGGCGCGGGAATCCCTCGTTGAAACAACGGAAGTGGTCGGAGGGGCCGGCGAGGACGAGCGGGTCGAGGAGGGGCGCGAGGCGCCGGCGGGCCAGCGCGGCGCGGGCGCTGGGAGGCCCTCGCTGACCCAGAGCGGGATGTTGCTCGGCACGCCCGCGTACATGGCGCCGGAGCAGCACCTCCACCGTCCGGTCGACGCCCGGACCGATCAGTTCGCGTTCTCGGTCGCGGTCTACGAGGCGATTTACGGGGAGCATCCGTTCGGCCCGAGGAACCACGAGCAGCTCCGGAGCGCGGTCCTCGCGGGGCGCGTGCGCCCGCCGCCCAAGGGGGCGCGCGTGCCCCTCCACGTCCGCCGAGCGCTCGTGCGCGGCCTCGCGGTGTCGCCCGAGGCGCGGTACCCGTCGATGGATGCGCTGCTGGCCGACCTCGATCGGGCGCCGCGCCGCCTGCTCGCGCGCGCCGCGATCGCCCTCGGGGGAGCGGCCGTGATCGCCGCGGCGGTCGTCGGCGCGCGCCGGGGCGGCGAGCCGCCGGCGCCGCTCTGCCGGGGCGCCCAGAGGAAGCTCGCGGGCGTGTGGGACGACGGCGCGCGGCAGCAGGTGCGCGAGGCGTTCCTCGCGACGGGCAAGCCCTTCGCCGCCGACGCACTGCGGGAGGCGACGCGCGCGCTCGACGGCTACACCGGCGCGTGGGCGCAGATGCACACGGAAGCGTGCGAGGCGACCCGGCTCCGCGGCGAACAGTCGGAGGCGCTGCTCGACCTGCGCATGGCCTGCCTGCAGCACCGGCTCGACGAGGCAGGGGCCCTGGTCCGGCTCTTCGTGGAGCGCGCCCCCGAGTCGGTGGAGCACGCGGCCGAGGCGTCGCGCCGCCTCTCGAGCCTCGACGCCTGCGCGGACGCTGCGTCGCTGACCAGCCCGATCCGCAAGACCACCGATCCGGCGCTCCGCGCGCGGATCGAGGCGGTGCAGGGCAAGCTCGCCGAGGGGAAGGTCGCCAAGCTCGCCGGAGCGCCGGCGAAGGCCCTCGAGATCGCGCAGTCCGCGAGCGCCGAGGCCGCAGCGATAGGCGATCTCCCGCTGAAGGCGGAGGCGCTGTTCCTGCTCGGGGACGTGCAGCGGCTCCTAGAGCAGGCGGTCGACGCCGAGCGCGCCTACGCCGAGGCGCTGTGGGCGGCGGAGGCGAGCCACCATGACGCCGCCGCCGCGGCGATCTGGCCCTGGTTCCTCTCCGCGAGCGGTCACACCCTGCGGCCCGAGGAGCTCGCGCGCCTGACGCGCCACGCCGAGGCGGCGCTCCAGCGCGTCGGGAGCCCCAGCGACCGCGCGGCCGAGCTGCGCCTCGTCATGGGCGACATCGCGCTGAGCGAATATCGCCTCGACGACGCCCTGGAGAGCTTCATCACCGCGCGTGCTCTCCTCGAGGCGCGCTTCGGGGCCGGCGATCTGAGCCTGTGCAACGCGCTCCAGGGCATCGGCCACGTCCATTTCGCGCGTGGCGAGACCTCCCGCGCGATCGACGTCTACGCCGAGGCGCTCGCGCTCGCGGAGAACGTCCTCGGGCCGGAGCACCCCAGGGTGGGCGACATGCTCGACAACCTCGGCAACGCCGAGGATGAGATCGGCCATTACGATAAAGCGATCGCGCTCTTCCGCCGGAGCTCGTCGATCATGGAGAAGTCCTTCGGGCGAGCGAGCATGGACGCCTCCTTTCACACCAACAACAACCTCGCAGGCGCGCTGTACCACGCTGGCCAGTTCGGCGAGGCGATGGCGTTGATGACTCACAACGTCCAGAGCGCCAGGGCTTTCCTGGCGCCGACCGATGCGCGCTACCTGACGATGGCCACCAACCTCGGTGCGGCCCTCTGGCGCCGGGGTCGGGTCGACGAGGGGCTCTCCATGTGCCGCCGGGCCCTCTCGACCATCGAAGAGAGCCGCGGCCCTGAGAGCGCCGACGCCATGCTGCCCCTCTACTGCATCGGCGGCGCCCTGCTCCGGACGGGCAAGGCGCGGGAGGGCCTGCGCGCCTTCGAGCGGATGCGCACGATCGCGGAGAAGGCGCTCGATCCCGACGACGTGAGCGCCGCGGCTCCGCTGATCGGCGTCGGCCAGGCCCGGCTCGCGCTCGGCGACGCGACCGGGGCGCTTGTGCCGCTGGAACGCGCGGTCGCCCTCCGAGAGGCCAGCGAGTGCGACCCGCGCGATCTCGCGGAGTCGCGCTTCGCGCTGGGCAAGGCGCTGGTCGCGGCGAGGCGGGAGCCCGAGCGCGCCCGGAGGCTGGTGGAGGCGGCGCTCGGCGCCTACCGGGAGAGCGGCCCGGGCGCCACGGACGAGATCGCCGAGATCGAGGGCTGGATGCGACGCCAGCGCTGGTGAGCCAGCGGGCTCCCGGGGTGGGGATGGGTCATCCGGTCGTCTGCCAGCTCGAGCTCGCCGCCATTCCGTGAGCGGCCGCAAAGCCGCGATCGATCAGCGCGATGAACGCAGCGTTCGCCTTCTTCGCCGAGCCTCCGCGCTCGAACACGCGGATCGCTTCGCCGTAAGCCGTGCGCCACGTCAGCACGACCATGCCGGCGACGAGCCGCGCGAGGCCATCGGGCTTCGGACCAGCGAGCTCGACCGCGAGCCCCTCGACCACCTCGTCCCCGATCTCGCGGAGGCGCGCCTTGAGCGACGGGCTCGCCGCAACGACGCGCTGCCAGCCGACCGTCTGGCTGTCGATGCGAGCGAACGGGTGCTTCTGCTCGCACAGCCTGTCGACGAGGCGGCGGAGCGCGTCGATCGGCGACTGCCCTTGCGGCCTCTCGCCGATGGCCTCGCGCAAGAGCAGCTTCACCTCGTCCTCGCGATCCAGGAGGAGGTCCTCCTTGCGCGCGAAGTAGTTGAACACCGTCATCTTGGAGACATTGGCGGCGGCGGCGATCTCTTCGACCGTCACCGCGTCGAAGCCGCGCGCGAAGAACATCGCCGTCGCGACGTCGGAGATCCGCTGCCTGGTCTCGCGCTTCTTGCTTTCGCGGAGCTCGCCCATGGAGCAGATATTATACCGAGATAAAAATTTTGTCTTGCACAAAGTTTTACCGAATATAATATTCACGGCATGACTCACGACGTGGTCATCGTAGGCGCTGGCCCGGTCGGGCTTTTCCTCTCGATCGAGCTCGCGACCGCGGGCGTGAAGCCGCTCGTGCTGGAGCGGCTCGTGGAGCCCGATCGCACGATCAAGGCCGCCGGGGTGGGCGCGGCGGCAGCCGAGGCGCTGGAGCGACGCGGGCTCGCGCGTGCGCTCGACGACGAGCGCCGCGCCACCATGGCGCGGATGATGCCGGCGCTGAAGGCGCGCTTCGGACCTGGACCGATGAAGCGGCCGGGAGGCCATTTTTCTGGAATGTTCTTGATTGACCAGGACCTCCAGCGCGACCCGGAGCGCCACATGCGTCTCGTGCCGCAAGAGGCGCTCGAGAAGATCTTGACCGCGCGCGCGACGGAGCTCGGGATCGAAATCCGTCGCGGCGTCACGGTGGAAGGTTTCGAGTGGGACAACGATGGCGTGACCGTGCAGGCGAGCGCGGGCCCGCTGAGGGCGAAGTACCTCGTCGGCTGCGACGGCGGCCGGAGCCGCGTGCGCAAGCTCGCCGGCTTCGAGTTCCCGGGCACGGATCCGACCATCACCGGCTATCAGGCTGTCGTCGAGCTCGATGTGCCCGAGAAGCTCGCGACGGGTTGGCATCGAACGCCGCGCGGCCTCGTCGCGTCCGGACCGATGCCGGGTCGCGTCTTCACGGCGGAGTTCAACGGGCCGCCGCCCAATCGGGATGCGCCGATCACGCAGGCCGAGGTCGAGGCGGCGATCCAGCGCGTGAGCGGCACCGACGTCAAGATCCTGTCGATGACGATGGCGACGCGCTGGACCGATCACGCGCGGCAAGCAACGACCTACCGGATGGGCCGCGTCTTTCTCGCCGGTGACGCCGCGCACGTCCACTCGCCCTTCGGCGGCCAAGGCTTGAACCTCGGCCTCGTCGACGCCGCGAACCTGGGCTTCAAGCTCGCAGCGGCGGTGAAGGGGCGCGAGCATCTCCTCGACTCGTACACCGCCGAGCGCCATCCCGTCGGTGCGCGCGTCCTCGAAAATACCCGCGCGCAAGTCGCGCTCATGCGTCCTGACCCGCTCACGAGCGCGCTCCGCGCCATCGTGAGCGACCTGATGAAGCTGCCCGAAGGCAATCGCTACTTCGGCGAGATGCTCACGGGCGTCGGCGTTCGTTACGACCTCGGTGACGACGACCCGCTCGTCGGCACGCTCGCGAAGGATCAGCTCCTCACGCTCACCGACGGCAGCGAAGAGCGGCTCTATGTGCTGATGGAGAACGGCGGCGGCCTCTTCATCTCGCCTTCGGAACGGTCACTCCCGCGAGGCGTGCACCATGCACGCACCGAAGGCGGCCCGTCGATGCTCGTCCGTCCCGACGGCTGCATCGCGTGGACAGGCGCGTCGTCGAGATCGCTCGACGACGCGCTCGCGCGCTGGTTCTGAATCAGAGCGACGCGCCCGTCGCCGAGCCGCCGCCACCATCGTTCGGTGGCTCGACGTTGACGAACGACTCGGTGCATTTGTAACAGAAATTTTCGCCATCTACCCCTGCTCACTCGTGAGCGGCTTCTGCTGCAGCAACTCCATGAGCAGATCACGAAAGGCCACGACCTTGGCCGAGAGATGATCGCCCCCGTGGTGAAGGAGGTAGACATGCCCGACCATGCCCGCAAACTCGGGCACCACAGGGAGGAGCGTCCCCGCCGCCACGTCAGGCTCGGCGACGCACGAGGGGAGCAAGCCGATCCCCGCGCCGTGCTTGATGGCTTCGCGCAGGAAGGTCATGTCGTCGGCGACGACGCGCGCGCTCCGCTCGGCCTTCGTCACCAGCGCGTCGAGGCCGCAAATCTCAAGGCCGGCATACTCGACCCATGCGTGGCCCGCGAGCTCTTCCAGCTGAGGAGCGCCTCGCTGGGCGACGACGGAATCGTCAGCCCTGACCCGAGCGCGGCGACGCCATCGATCGGCAGCGGGGACGGTACCCCAACCTGGGTCGGTACCCCGACCTTCACCACCTTGTCCCATGCCCACGCGCCCACGAAGGCGCAGCGACGGCTGCCCCGCTACCTGCACAGTCTCGGAGGGGGCCCGAACGTTACAGCCGGATCGAGGGACTGGATGTTCGGCTCCGTGGGGCGAGCGACAGAATGCCTCCTTGACCGCCACCCCGCCCGTGGCGATGGCGATGCACAGGGAAAGCTCGAAGGCTCAGGGACCCTGACGCGCTTCGCGGTCTCGGGCATGGTCGAGCCCAATCACGTCGTCTTCCCCCTGGCCCCATGACCCTGCAACGAGGTGGCCCCATGACCTAGCGAGGCGGCAGAGCCCGAACCCCGCATCCAGGGCTACACGCATCGCCTTCATCTTGATTTTTCGTACCGACGACGCCCGGCCTGGATTATCGTGCTCGACCATGCGCCCGTTTGCCGTGCTCTTTGGCTCGTGCACCGTCTTGTTTCCCCTTGCTTGCGGTCCAGCACAGCCTCAGGGGGGCGCGGGAACCCCCCTGAAACCCCCGGGTTCCTCGACGGCGGCGGGCGCAGCGAACCCCGCGAGCGAGACGCCCCCGCTCGCCGCGAAGCCGCGAGACAACGTCACCGTCACGCTGCTCTACACGACGGACGAACATGGCTGGCTCGAGAGCTTGTCGGAGGACGGCGTGAGCCGCGGGGGCGCGGCCGAGCTGCTCGGGAGGCTCGTGAAGTACGAAGGGCATTGCCCAGGGCCTGTTCCCGCGGGCATCGACGCGGCGGGAGCGCTCACGCCCGCCGCGCCCGAGGATTGCACCTCGCCGCGCACGCTCCTCCTCTCGGGCGGCGACAATTTCACGGGCCCCGCCATCTCGACGTATTTCAACGGCGTATCCATGGCGAGCGCGATGGGTCGCATGGGTTATGCCGCCTCGGCGTTCGGTAATCACGAATTCGATTTCGGTGTGCCGCAATTCTCGAAGCTCCGTGATACCGCGCGATTGCATTACCTCGCGGCGAACGTGAAGATCGACGACGCGAAGCTCGCGGGTGATCTCGCCATCCGGCATTACGAGGTCTTCGAGCGCAAGGGCGTGAAGATCGGCGTCGTGGGCCTCGCCGCAGCGGATACGCTGAAGGCCGCGATGGCCGAGCGCTTTCAAGGGATCACGTTTGAGCCCACCGAGGCCTCGCTCGACAAAGCGATCCACGAAGCGCGGGAGACGGGAGCCGCCGACGTCGTCGTCGTGACCGCGCACGAATGCCCCGACAACCTCGTGCCCATCGTGGAGAAACACCCGGAGTGGCGGCTCGCGTTCGTCGGAGGGGGCCATTGCCACAGGAAGATCGACACGCGCGCAGGCGACACGCCCGTCATCAGCCCCGGCTGGCGCCTGCACCGGTACGCCCGCGTCGCCATCACCATCAATCCGAGCAACCCCCCGCAGGCCCGCGTCGTCACCATCAGCCATTCCATCGTCGACGTGGCGGCCGATCCGCAAGTCCCGGCGGATCCTCCGCTCGCGCGGCTCGTCACGGCGTGGAAAACGAAGGTCGACAGCGCGCTCGGGAAGGTCATCGGCCATTCGGAGGGCGGGATCGGCCCGGAGGAGGCCGTCGGCAAGATCGTGAGCGACGCCTGGCTCCACGAGCTGGGCGGCGACGTGGCGATCATGAACCGAGGCGGCGTGCGACAAACCATTCCGCCGGGGCCAGTCACGCACGCGACGATCTGGGGCGTGCTCCCGTTCGACAACCGCCTGGTGAAGGTGTCTATCGACGGCGCGTCGCTCGCGAAGGACCTTGAGGCGAAGTCGTTCATCATCTCCGGCGCGAAGAGAGCGCCGAACGGAAAGTGGTCCGTGGGCGGCAAGCCGATGGATCCGAAGAAGCGCTACACGGTCATCATCACCGATTTCATGTACGGGGGCGGTGACGGCGCCGTCTTCGCGGCGCAGGACCCGAAGCCCGTGGGGACGGGGCTCTCGTGGCGAGATCCGGTGATCGCATGGATCGAGAAGAAAAAGAGCGCTGAATGGGCGCCGCTCGAGAAGAAGCTCGACGAGAAGCCGGCGCCAGCGGGCAAGCAGAGATAATCGATCGGATCTGTCGGGGACGTGTTGGCGGCGCGTTCGTTGTCAGAGAGGCTCGCACGACGACAGGTCACATGAAGGACAGCGAGCGCACGCACCTCCTCCAGCGTCTCGATCACCACCGCCTGTGTCTCGCGGAGCCTGGGACCGTGGCGCGGGAGTTTTCCCCCGACCGGTCGGCGTGCCGGATCCTCCTGGCGCCGGCGACGCCTGCGCGAGCGAGCGGTTCAAATCTCGCGGACGCCGGGGTATGCTTTTGCCGTGATGCCGAGCGATTCGTCCAGTCGCGCCGCAAGGGCAGCGCTCAGCGCGAGCGCGCTCGCCGCTGCGCTCGTCTGTTGCCAGGGCGAGGCGCTCGCGCAGCCGGCGGCCGCTCCTCTCCCGGGAGAGCCGGCGTCTGTGGAGAAGGGGCCGGGCCGGGCGCCGGGGCTCCGGGGCGGGGCGCCGCTGTTCCACCTCGGCGCGCGTGACAACGCGCTTCGCACGAGCCGATTCGGCTGGACCACCAGCGCCACCACCAACGCCTTCGGCCCGGACGACGGGCCTTACAGCGACGACGGCGAGTACGTTGGCATGACCTTCTCGCTCGTTCCCCGATACTCGTTCGTGAGCACCAGGGAACACTGGGCCTGGGTGGGCACCGACATCGCCCTGAACTTGCCCCTGTCAGACGGCGATGTCCCCGGAGAGGACTCCGTCACCCTGGCGGACCTGCCCCTCCAGGCCGCGTACAGCTACACGATCGTCCAGAACGACAAGGGCCTCGCCCTGCTCGCCGGGCCCCGGCTCCGCGTCGCGCTCCCGACGTCGCCGGCGAGCCGGGCCACCGGAGTCTACGCGCGCACGCTGCTCGGGCTCGGTGTGCTCGCGAACCTCCCCCTGCTCGATGGAGAGTGGTTGAATGGCGTCTTCTTCTCGGCCGGCGGCGGATGGGAGCACCTGTTCTCGCAGGCCACCACGTCTGTGAACGGCGCCCCCGTCAGACCTCGTTTGTCCGCGTCGGGCGAGGTGCAGCTCGACGATCAGCTCTCGGGGCAACTCCTGCTGCGCGATCAGCTGTCCGTGCGGATGAGCTTCTGGGTCAACCTCTGGGGCGATCTATCGCTCGGCAACACGTGGGGGCTCGCGGCCCGGTTCCGTGATGTGCCGCGCGATGGCGAGTGTGTGCAGATCGTGCTGACGTGCGCGCCCGTGGAGTCACGCGGCTCGTCGGCAACGGTCAACACCACGTTCGGGGTGTCGCTGAGCTACCCGGCCGAGGACATCGCATGGTTCAAGCTTGGCTATGACAACACCGTGCCCAGCCTGGGTGAGGACGGACAGCGCCGTTCCGTTTTCTACAGCCCTGATGCGGAGCTGTACCTCTCGATGACCCTGTTCCTCGATAGCCTCTATGCGAGGGCGACAACCCCGTCTGCCAAGCAGCTGATCGCTGCGCGCTGAGTCGGCGGAGCGTTGGCAAGAGCGCCCTGCACGGCACGCAGGACGGCGGCCAGCGCCAATGCGGCTGTTCGAGCGAGCTCAGGGTCGAGCGGGCTCAGAGATCGAGCGAGCTCACGGGTTCGCGTAGAAGTAGTAGGTCGCGCTGTAGTCGACGCGCGCCTCGGCGCCATCGTGCGCTTTGTCGCAGCCGTCCGCCGGAGCTTTGCCGCCTACGGTCTGAACGCGCTGAATCCACGCGACGTGGCTGAGCACGCCTTGCCCCTCGGTCGACTTGATTTCCAGGAGCAGCCAGGGGATCGCGGTGGTGTCGGGAGCATCGACCTTGGCCTTCATGGCGCCAACGACTTTGCTGCCGTCCGCCGCCTCCCACGTGGGGCCGCCGTAGTGCTTGCCCAGCGGTTTTCCTGCCTCGTCCGAGAGCGTCGCATCCGGGGCTTTGAGCGTCCATTCGAATTTCGCCTTGGGCTCCTTCTTCTTGCCGCAGACGTAGATCTGCGCGCCCTTGGCGTCCGCCTTCAATACGAGATTGGCCGTGCTCGGCGCCTTGATGGCATCGGGTGTTTCGGGGGGCGCTAGCTTGGGGACGCTCGCGGTCGCCGCGGGCTCGGCCGCGGGTGTCGTTGGCAAAGGTGCCGGCGGCGCGGGCGCGACGGGCGCGGGAGCTTCGGCGCTCGCAAGCGGTTCGCTCGGCGGCGGGCCCGAGGCGCTCGGCGTCGACCCCGCGCAACCAAAACCAACGACGATGAGTCCAATCGCATAACGCGCATTCATGATGAATTCCTCTCTGATCGCGGCGGCGCAGGCGCCAGGAAATCCAAACGCGATCCGAAAGTCAATCTCCTCGTGGTGGCCGTTTCACGGTACAGCCACGGTGCACGCGCTGGTTGACATAGAGAACCTTACGCGATCCGAGCCGCGGTCAACGGTGGTCACCGACCCCGACCTGACGGCAGAATTCGAGCACGGCGCATGCCGTGGCACACTCCGCGACGCGGATGTCACGGCTGCCGCCCTTCGAGCGCCGCTTCGGCGGCAGCCAGCACGGCCGCCGGTCTGGCACCTCGCTTGCTCGACTCCGGCCACGTCGGGGAGGGAAACCCAATCGATGCAATCCTGGACCTTGGCGCCAGTGTCGGTCTTGCTTTCGGCAGTCGCGTTGACCGCATGTGGCGATTCCTCGGCCGTGAACGCCGCCGGCGCGGGGGGAGCGCCGGGGACTGACGCGGAGTATCTCACGGAGCTCGTCACGCGCGACGACTACACTTCCCTGGCAGGCGAGGGCGCGGAAGTGAAGTACCTGACGATCGTCGACGGCCGCGAGTCTCCGGCGATGTTCGCCGGCGCAGCGTGCCTCTTTCAGAATACTGACGACCACCCGTACCATTTGCAGTTCCTTCGTACCTTCCCGGAATACGCGGCGCTCGCGCCGGAACGTTATGCCGATATGGTGCTGCGCCGCGCCAGCCGCATGATGTGGGGCGGCGGCCTGAAGCTCTACCCGGCCACGCCTCATCCGCTGACCGGAGCGGCGGGCGTGCTGGCGTACACGGTCTACAGCGAAACCGCGCCCGACGAGCTCCTGACGGTCGACGACATCGTGCAAGCCGACCGGCGGCTCAAGGGGTGTAGTCCGTTCGCTGAGCGCTTCCTGGTGTTCTCGCCGGATGGATCTGCCCAGACCGCGGCGGTGCGAGCCATCGCCGACGAGCTCGTGGCAGCAGGCGTCGCGCTGGTCGACCCGGATACGCTGTTGAGCGGGCTGTCCGCCGAGACGTACAGCGAGGGCGAGGCGTACGGTTACTTGAAGATCGTGGATGGCGCCGCCGCAGGTAGCGCCGGACCGCGCGACGTGCTGGTGATCGACGCAGCGCCGAGCGATCTGGGGCTGGTCGCCGGCCTCGTCACACGGCAGCCGCAGAGCCTGGCCAGCCACCTGAACCTGCGCTTGCGCGAGAAGGGGATCCCGAGCGCCGCGGTGCCGGGCGTGTTCGATAGCAGCGTGCTCCGCGCGCTCGCCAATGGGCTGGTCCACCTCACGGCCCGGGGCACCCACGTGGAGATCGAGCCCGCGCGCCTGGAAGACGCCGAAGCGTTCTGGAGCGTCCACCGGCCGCCGATCGGAGATCCAGCCGCGGACCTGGAGGTCTCCACGCCGGCAGCCCTGGCCTCGCTCGGCTCAGCGGATGTCGCGGCGTTCGGCACCAAGGCCGCGAACCTCGGAGAGCTGTCCCGGATCCTGCCCGAGCAGAACCGCGTGGACGGTTTTGCGATTCCGTTCCGCGCCTACGCAGACTTCATGGAGCGGCGCGGGTTCAATGCCGACGTCGCGGCGCTGCTGGCCGATCCCCGGGTGTTCACCGACGCCGACCACAAGCAGCGCCGCCTGTCGGAGCTCCGGGGCCGCATGCGCGCCGCCGAGCACTTGCCCGAGCTTGGCGCGGCGCTCGAGGCGGCCGTTCGCCAGGCCTACGGCGCCGCGGGGCTGGTCACCCGGCTGCGCTTTCGCAGCAGCACCAACGCCGAGGACTTGCCGGGTCTGTCGGGAGCAGGTCTGTACGACTCCCGGAGCGGCTGCCTGGCCGACGACCTCGATTCGGACACGCTCGGGCCGTCGGCCTGCTTGAGCCCTGAGCATGAGGCCTACCTGCGCGCCGAGCTCGAGCGGCGAGAGATCGAGCTCGCCGAGCACCCCGACCGGAGCTATCTGCTGCCGATCATCGAGGACCTGGAGCAGGACTTGACCGAAGAAAAGAGCGCCCTGCTCGCGGTGCGCCGGGTCTGGGCCAGCTTGTGGAACGAGCGCGCGTTCGACGATCGCGCGTACTACGGCATCGATCACACCAAGGTGTTCATGGGCGTCGCGGTTCATCCCACGTTCGTCGGTGAACGCCTGGAAGCCGTCGTGCTCACGGGGCTCGAACCCGATGCGCCGGAGCCTTTGTATCGTGTGGTCAGCCAGGTGGGCGAGGTCGGCGTCGCCGAGCCGCTGGATCCCACCGCCAGCCCTGAGATCCTGACGTTCCGGCGCTCTGCCGGCGGGTCGCCGAGCGAGGTCGCGCTGGTGTCACCATCCTCGCTGGCAGCGGGCGGCGCGCGGCTCTGGTCCGATACCGCGTTGAACGAGCTCGCGGGGCTGCTGTTCGTGGTGCAGGACCATTTCGCGGCCAGCGTGTACCCCAGCCTCGCTCCGCTGTCGCTCGACGTGGAAGTGGACGTCACCATGGATGGGCGCACCGTGATCAAGCAAGCCAGACCCTACACACCATGATGGAGCCAGACATGACCTTGAAAATCATCCTGTGTGGCCTCGTGTTCTCGCTGGCGTGCGCTGGCTGTTCCAGCTCCGAGCCGGGCAACGGAGCGAGCGCGGGCGGAGCCGGCGGAGCACAGCCGGACGCGAGCGACGCGCTGTGCGGCGAACGTCCCGGCGGCCGTCTCCGCACGACCCACGTGCTGCGCTTCGAGGCCCCGGACGGGCGCGCCGTGATCCAGCTCAGGCGAACCTGGGAAGACTTCGGTGTCGGCGAATCCTCCTTGTATCGATTGGACGGTTTCAGCGTGTCGCTTGACGGAACGACGGCGTGCGTCACCGAACAGAGCCGCCTCGAGTACGTCAACAGCCATCATAACTGGACGGACGTTGCGCGAGCCGATGCGGGCGCGGCCCGCTACGAGCTCAAGTTCAATTTCGACGCTCCGTTCACGTTCAGCGCCTTCGCCGCTGACGGCTCCGTGCTTGTCGACGCCATCCCGGTGATCTCGACCGGCAGCCCGGCGTTCTGTTGGGGGTGTCCTGTGCCGCTGGCCGTGTCGATCTCGGAGGTCATGCTCAACAACACGACAACGCTGGCGGATGAATCCGGCGAGTACGAGCCGTGGATCGAGCTGTTCAATCCGTCGGCGGAGGACGTCGATCTGACGGGCTGGACGCTGTCCGACGACTTCGCCGAGCGCGGCAAGTGGCCGCTGCCCGCCGTCACCCTTCCGCGTCACGAGGTGCTCGTCCTGTTTGCCGACGGCGACACGGACCAGGGCGAGCTCCACACGAGCTTTGCGCTCGATTCGAGCGGCGGCGAGCTCGTGCTGACGGCACCCGGCGGGGTCAGCGATGGCGGCCTCGTGCTCGGAGCTCAGGTACCCGGCGTGAGCCTGGCCTACCAATGGGCCGCGGACGGCTACGTCGTCGGGCAGCCGACCCCCGGAGTGAAGCCGCCAGAGGAGTGATCGCGCCTTCGCGCTGGACCGTGCTGGCCACGCGTGCGCCTCCGCGCGCTCGCTCCCGGGACCCTGCCCGCCCACCGAGCTGGGGCATCGTTGGCTCGGCGTCAGCGAGGCGAAGATCGCAGGATGAGCAGGCGGCCGTCCGCCTTCCCAGCTGCGCCAGCGTCGTCGAACTCGGTGAGGAGCAGCGTCTCTCCGTATCGCATTGCAGCGTGCGGCGACCTCACGCCATCGGGGGCGGCGAGAATCGCGCGGATGCTCAGGTTCTCCGGGTCGAGCAGCCACGTGCGGCCAGATTGGCCCACGGCGACGACCTCGTCGCCCATCTGCTGGAGCACAGCGATGAGCTCGCCGAGCGCGACCTCGTGCGTGGCTCTGCCGCTCACCGGATCCAGACGGACGACCCCGGAGCGCACATCCGTGAACACCGCGCCCGGGCCGGCGGCGATGCGTCGGTGGGAGTCGCCGATGTGGAGATCGTCGCGCGGCTCCAGCGAGGTCTGGTCGACGACGCTCACGTCTCCATGGCCGTGCGCGACCCAGATCCGGCCGTGCCCGACGGCGAGCGCGAACGCGTCCCGGCCGAGCGCGGGCGAGCGGCGTTGACCTCCCGTGGCCGGATCGATCCGCACAACCGAGGAGTCCGTCGAGCTCCCCTTGCTCCAGAGCAGCACCCAGAGCGCGCCGTCCGCGTACACCATGTCCTCGGGCGAGTCGGGCAAGCGCGCCAGCGCGCGGGCGCGCCCCGTCTGCCCGTCGATGACCCACACCGTCTGATCGGTGTGGGTCAGCGTGTAGACCACCCCCGCGGGTGACGCGACGACCTGCACCGGGAGCCGGCCAACCGCCACGTGCGCCGCCACCTCTCCGCGCTTCAGGTCGACGCGCGCGACGCGCCGGTTCCCGCTCTCCGCGACCCACGCCGTATCGCCGACCACCGCGACCCCTTCAGGCCACTTGCCGATGACGATCGCCTTGTCGACGGTGAGCTGCGCGGCGACGTGCGCCGCCGCGCGCGGCGGCTCCTCCGGGGCGGCGGCAGGCGCGCCCTGCGCCGCGGACGCGCCGGCGCGATCGCCGGTGGCGCCGGCGGCTGGGCGTCCTGGGATGCAGCGGCCGGCGGCGGAGGCGCCGTCACGGGCGCCGTGCCCGAGCAGCCCGCCAGCGTCACGACCATGATCGCGAGGGCCCCTGGCCCTCGGTGGAATGGGCGGCGAGCCGCGCGTGTACGCTCCATGGGCTGGCGCTCTCCTTTCATCTGTACTGGGCCTGTCCGATCTCCAGTGGCGAGGGCGGCGTTCGCGACCAGCAACGTCGCAAGCGCGAGGACGAGCGCTACGCCCCGAGAGCTCCTGGGCGCCTGAGCGCCCGACTCTAGCACGATGGACGAGCTACACGGCCACGTGGAGGGGCTGCACCACCGCCGCGAACACCGGGAGCGCCTCGCAGCGCGCCGCGTGCGCGGCCAGGGCCGGCCGCTTCGCGGCGTCGGCGAGGGCCGGGTGCGCCTCTCCGACGAAGCGCAGCGCGCAGGCGACCGCGATGTCGGCGTGGCTGAAGGCGCCCAGCCACCAGTCGTCGCCGCGCCGGGCGGCGCGCTCCCGCTCCAGCAGGTCGAGCGTCTCGCCGATCTGCGCGGTGCAGCGCTCCACCCAGACAGGGCTCTGGCGATCGCCTGTGCGCAGCACGTGCTCGTAGAGCAGGCTCACCGCCTTGTCCGCGAGCCCCGTGGCGAGCGCAGAGACCCGCAGGCCGGCGCGGCGCGCCTCGCCCGAGCGCGGCAGGAGCGCGCGATCGGGCCCCACCAGGTCGTCGAGGGCGTCGAGGATCGCCCCGCTCTCCACGAGCGGCTCCCCGCTGTCCGTCACGAGCACGGGGACCCGGCGGAGCGGGTTGTACCTCGCGATGGACTCCGCGTCGGCCCACACCGACCACGGGCGGTGCTCGTACGCGAGCCCGTAATGCTGGAGCGCCACGGCGACGCGGCGCACGAAGGGAGAGTCGTACTGGCCAATCAGGATCATGACGGCTCGTTTAACCGAGCCTGCCGCGCGCGGCTACCAGACCGCGCACGTCTTGGTCGGCCGCATCGGCGTGCCCGGCGCGCACTTGAAGGCCTCGCCGAACTCCGGGAGGTTCGCGAGCGGCCCGTTGACGCGGAACCGCGGCGGGGAGTGCGGGTTCACCTGGACCATCAGCCGGAGCGCCTCGTCGCGCAGCTTGCCGCACCAGGACTGCCCGTGCGCGAGGAAGAATTGCTGATCTTCCGTGAAGCCGCTCGCGACCGTCTGCTCCGCTGCGCCCTTGCGCATGGCGCGGTACGCCATGAACGCGAGCTTCACGCCCCCGAGATCCGCGATGTTCTCGCCCAGCGTCAGCTTGCCGTTCAGCTTCAGCCCCGGCAGCGCCTCGAAGGCCGAGTACTGCGCCTCGACGCAGGCGGTCTTCTCCTTGAACGCCGCCCCGACCTCCTTCGACCACCAGTCCTCCAGGTTGCCCTTCTGGTCGAACTGCGAGCCCTCGTCGTCGAACCCGTGCGTGAGCTCGTGCCCGACCACCATACCGATGGCGCCGAGGTTCACCGCCGCGGCCGAGCTCACGCTGTAGAACGGCGGCTGCAGGATGCCCGCCGGGAAGACCATGTGGTTGCGCTGCGGGTCGTAATAGGCGTTCACGGTGGGCGGGCTCA
This sequence comes from Sorangium sp. So ce726, assembly GCF_051521405.1. NCBI lineage: Bacteria > Pseudomonadati > Myxococcota > Polyangiales > Polyangiaceae > Sorangium > Sorangium sp. So ce726. The sequence continues at coordinate 1,866,666 of NZ_CP150349.1, forward strand.
TCTGCCACTCGTCGCGATCGAGCGGCTTGTCGATCTTCCCGAGGTCCCACTGCGTGTGGAAGGCGCGCGCGGCGAGCGCGTTCTTCGCGTACGATCTCGGATCGACCTCGAAATCGTAGGTCCTCCATTTGTCGGGATACCCGATGAGGTACGCCATCGCGGCGAGCTTGGCGAGCGCGCGCTGCCGCGTGCCCTCATCCATCCAGTCGAGCGCCCGGACGTTGCGCCCGAACGCGTCGCTGATCTGGTGCACCATCGCCTCGGCCGCAGGCTTGCTCGCGCCGGGGAAGCTCGTCTTGACGAACGGCTGCGCGAGCAGCTCGCCGAGCGCGTTATCGGTCGCGTCCACGCAGCGCTTCCAGCGCGGCCGCACCTCCTTCTGCCCGGTGAGCGCCGCCTGCAGCGTGAAGCTCTCGTCGACGAACGCCTTGGGCAGCGCGGGCGCCACGGAGCGCACCACGTGCCACGAAAGGTAGCTCTGCCACGCGGCGGGCTTCACCGACGTGAGCAGCCGGGAGAGCCCCTCGAAGAACCGGACGGAGGTCACGTTGACCTCCTTGACGTCCTGGAGGCCGAGCCCCTGGAAATACGCGTCCCACGAGAACGCCGGCGCGGCCTTGGCGAGCGCCGCCCGGTCGAGCTTGTTGTAGAGGCCCGCCGGGTCCCGCCGCTCGACCCGCGTCTTCGAGATCTTCGCGAGCTCGGTCTCGATCTGCAACACATCGAGCGCCGCCGCCTTCGCCGCCGCCTCCTGCGCCCCCGCGAGCCGCATCATCCGCGCGACGTGCTCCTCGTAGGTCTTGCGGAGCGCCTTCGATTTGTCGTCCTCGTTGAGGTAGTAGTCGCGGTCTGGCAGGCCGAGCCCGCTCTGGTCGAGCTGCGCGATGACGCGCGTCGCGTCCTTCATGTCCTGCGCGGACTCGACGTCGAACAGCGCCCAGATGCGGCGGCGGTGGAGCTCGGTGACGAGCGCCCCGAGGCCCTTCGGGTCGCGCACCCGCCGCGCCTTCGCGAGGAGGTCTGCGATGGGCTTCGCGCCGGCGGCCTCGACCGCGGGCTCGTCCATGCACGCGCCGTAGTAGGCACCGATCTTCTTGGTCACCGGATCCCGGTCGCCGGCGCTCGCCGCGTCCTCGAGGATGCGCCGGAGCTCCGCCTCATTGCGCTTATCGATCTCGTTGAAGCTCCGCATCCAGGTGGACTCGTCCCCCGGGATCTCGGTCTTCGCCAGCCATCCGCCGCACGCGAACTGGTAGAAGTCCTCGCAGGGGTTCGCCGATCGGTCGAGCGCGGCCTCGTCGAGCCCGACGCTCTCGAGCTTCGTCTCGACGACAGGGAGGCCCTGCGGCGCCGGCGGCATCAGCGCCTTCACCGTGGGGGGCGGGGGCGCCGGCGGCGGGCTCGCGGCGGGGCCGCAGGCCGCCAGCGCGGAGACGGCCACGGTGAGCGCGAGGGGAGCGGCAGGCTGTCGGTGCGTGCGCATACAGCGCTCTACCACGGACCGGCCATTGCGCGGGCTCGCGATGGCCGCCCGCCGCTGGATCCCGCGCGGTCGCGCCCGCATCCGCCCGGAGCGGGGCCGGCAGGCCTCACTCCCGGTCGAGCTTGCCCATCAGGCTCAGGGTGAAATAGGCCCCCATGTACTTGAGGTGCGGGCGCACCTCGAGGTGGACCCGGTACCAGCCCGCGCTCCCCTCGACCTCGGTCACCGAGGTCCGCCCCTTGCGGAGCGGCCTGCGCGAGCGCACGGCGGGCGACACGACATCCATGTCCGCGACATACTGGCTGAGCCAGCTGTTCAGCTCGCGCTCGAGGTCGCCGCGCTCCTTCCAGGTGCCGATCTGCTCGCGCTGCATGACCTTGAGGTAGTGGGCGAGCCGGCTGACGAGGAAGACGTAAGGCAGCTGTGTGCCGAGCCGGTAGTTGACCTCGGCGGCGCGCCCTTCCTCGCTCTGGCCGAAGTACTTGGGCTTTTGCGCCGAGTTCGCGGAGAAGAAGCAGGCGTTGTCCGTGTCCTTGCGGAACGTGAGCCCGATGAAGCCCTCCTCGCTGAGCTCGAACTCGCGGCGCTCGGTCAGCATGATCTCGGTCGGGATCTTCGCCTGGATGGCGCCGAGCGCCTCGTACTCATGGAGCGTGAGCCCCTCGACCGTGCCGCCGGATTGCGGCCCGATGATGTGCAGGCACCAGCGGTGGCGCGCGAAGCTCTCGGCGAGCCGGGTCGCCATCGCGTAGGTGGGCGCCCCCCAGAGGTACGCCGCGTGGTTGCCGACGACGTCCTCCTCGTAGGAGAACGCCCGGATGGGGGCGGTGCTCGCCCCGTAGGGCAGGCGCAGGAGGAAGCGGGGGAGGAGCAGGCCGACGTAGCGCGCGTCCTCGGACTCGCGGAACGCTGTGTACTTCACGTACTGCGGCCCCTCGAAGAGCGCCTTGATGTCGCCGAGGTGCGGCACCTTCCGGTAGTCCTTGAGCCCGAAGAACTGCGGGCCCGCGACGGCCAGGAAGGGCGCGTGCGCCATCGTCGCCACCGCCGCGCATTTCTGGAGGAGCGCGATGTCCTGGGGCACGGGGCCGAACTCGTAGTTCGAGATGATGGCGCCGAACGGCTTGCCGCCGAAATTGCCGAACTCCGACGAATAGGCGATCTTGTAGAGACCGCTCCTCACGACCTCGGACGAGTCCTCGAAATCCGCGAGCAGGTCGTCCTTCGAGCAGTTGAGGATCTCGACACGGATGTTCTCCCGGAAGTCGATGTGATCGATGGCGAACTTCAGGCCGCGCCACGCGGCCTCGAGGCGCTGGAACACCGGGTGATGCAGGATCTCGTCGATCTGCCGCGACAGCCGCTGGTCGATCTCCGCGATCCACAGGTCGATGAGGGCGCTGTCCAGCGCCGCGCCGGCCTCCGGGCGGCCCGCGACCTTGCCGACCACCGCCTCCACGCCCCGCTTCACATCGTGGTAGGCGCCGCTCGTGGGGGTGACCCCCGTCTCCGCCAGGAGCTCCGCAAGGAGAGAGCCATTGCTCCCCATCACCGGCTCTTCGTGCTGCCCCGCTTGCATGTCCGGAAATTTACCACGGTCGCTCGCCGGCTGGAAGCGACGGACACGCCGGCGCCCGCGCGCCGCGCCGCGCCGCCCAGGCCCGCCCCGCCGCGCCCGGGCGGGCCTGGGCGGCGCGGCGCGGTGCGGCCAGGAGAACCGCGCGCTCGGCGCGCCTCGGACGCCCGCGCGGAACGCTCTCTCAGCACGCGAGTCAGGTGTCGACCGGACATGAAAAGCCCATGGCGATCGCGCGACTGCAGTGTTACAAATCACGTGTGGGTGCTCCCACGGAAGCCGAAGACATAAGGGCTTTCGTTCGAGTCTGCCCTCTCGCACTCCCGGAACAGGCGCCGACGCCCCCGCGGCGACGCCCGTCCTGGTCGTGGCCGCGCGGCGCCGCGCGGCGCCAGCGCCCCGAACGGCTCGGGACCGAGTGAAATGGGCAGTGGGAACACGGAGGGACAGCGGACATCGCCTGTCTTTATCCCTCCGTGTGCCCCGTGCCTGTGTGGTCCAGATTCTCTGTCTTTCGGCGTGCGTCTGCGCGTCGTCAGCATCGCGCGCGTCCGCGTGTCGTCGGCATTCGGCGCGCCTTCGTGCGCCATCAGCGTTCGGCGCGCCTTCGTGCGCCATCAGCGTTCGGCGCGCCTTGGCGCGCCATGGGTCGTGGATTTCGAGGAGAGGAGTGGGGATGGAACGCCTCGGGCTCGGCATCATCATCGGGATAGGGCTCACCAGCTTGACGAGGATCACCCGTCCGACCGTCAAGAGGGCCATGACGCTAGGCTTCGTCGCCGTGGACGCGATCAAGGGCGCGTTCGGCGAGGGCAGGGAGAAGCTCGCCGACCTCGTCGCCGAGGTGAGGGAGGAGATGGCACGCCAGGAGCAGCGCGCCGGCTCGGGCGGCGCGCAGGGGTGGTCGCGCGCGGAGATGGAGCCGCCTGGGAGCTGACGAGAGGGGTGTTCCGGTGACCCGGCCTCGCAGGCCGGGAGGTGAGCCATGCCGAGCGATCGAGGGGTCGTCATCATCCATTGGGTTCCAGGGCGCGTGCGCCTCGCCGTCCCCGCGCTGCGCAGGGACCCGGCGAGGGCGGAGGAGATCGCGGAGCTGGCGCGCGCCTGCCCCAGCGTCGTCGACGCGCGGGCGAGCGCGTGGGCCGCGAGCCTCACGATCGAGCACGAGCCCGACGTCCCGCTGGAGGACGTCTTCTCCGAGCTCGCGCACATCCCCGAGCTCTCGGGCTGCAGCTGTCGCCCGATCGATGAGCTCACGCCCTCGCCCTGCGCGGCGCCCGCCGAGCCGCCGAGCCCGGGCCGGACGGCGCGCTTCGTCGTCCAGGCCGCGCACAGGCTGAACGCGGCGTCGCAGGCCGTCCCGCCGCCGCACGTCGACCTCAAGCTCCTGCTCCCGGCGCTCCTGGTCGGGTCCGGGCTGCTCCAGGTGCTGACGCGGCGCTCCCCGGGCATGCCCCACTGGATCACGCTCGTGAAGTACGGGGTCGACTTCTTCGTGGTGCTGAACCACGGCCGTATCCAGAGCTTCCTCGCGAGCGCGGGCGCGGGCGCACCCACCGGCGGCGAGGCGGGGTGACGATGGAAGCGCTCCTGTCGACCGGGACCGAGCCGGTCTCGGTGGTCCACGCGATCCCGGGCAGAGTCCGCCTGCGGCTCTCGCGCCTCGGGAGGGACGCGGCCTTCGGTCCGCTGCTCGAGGCAGGGCTCACCGCTGTGCCGGGGGTCCTGTCCGTGCGCATCGCCGAGGGCGCGTCGAGCGCCGTCGTCGAGCACGATCCGCGGCGGGTCGACCTCGACGCCATCGTGCGCGCCGCCGCCTCGGCCTCCGCCGCGCCGGCCCCGCGGGGGGCGCTGCGCGCCGGGCGCGCCGCCCGGGAGGCGCGCCGCGCGGCCGCCGTCGCGAAGCGCCCGCTCTACCTGTCGAGCGTCGGCATGGTCCTCTCGCTCGGCAGCTTCGTCTCGCCGCTGCTCGCGTACCCGTTCATCGCCGCGACGTCCGCGCCCATCCTCAAGAGGGCGTGGGACTCGGTGGTGCGGGACCGCAAGCTCAACGTCGACCTGCTCGACAGCCTGGCGATCGCGTCGGCCGTGGCGACCGGAAACGCCATCAACGCGGCCGGCATCATCTGGCTGGTCACGCTCGGCGACCACATCCGCGATCGCACCCAGGCGCGCGCCCGGCGCGCGATCAGCGGCCTGCTCGAGTACCAGCAGGACCTCGCGTGGGTGGTCCGCGGCGACGCGAAGGTGCAGATCCCGGTGGCCGAGCTCGTCGCCGGAGACGTCCTCGTCGTCTACACCGGCTCGGTCATCCCGGTCGACGGGACGGTCACGGACGGCGAGGGGCTCGTCGATCAGCAGACGCTGACCGGCGAGTCGATGCCCGTGCTCAAGGGCCCCGGCGACCGCTGCTTCGCGGCGACCGTCATCAAGGACGGCAAGCTGTACATCCGCGCCGAGCGGGTCGGCGGCGACACGACCGCCGCGAGCACGGCGCGGCTCATCGAGAACGCGCCCGCGCTGGAGACGCGCGCGCAGAACTACGCGGAGCTCGTGGCGAACCGGCTCGTCCCGCCGGCCCTCGCCTGCTCGGCGGTCGTGCTCGCCGCGACGCGGGACCTCGGCCGCGTGTCCGCGATCCTGACGATCGACTTCGGCACCGGCCCGCGGGTCTCGGCCCCGACGACGGTGCTCGCCTCGATGAACGCCGCGGCGCGGCGTGGGATCCTCATCAAGGGCGGCGCGTACATCGAGAAGCTCGCGAAGGTGTCGACCGTGGTGTTCGACAAGACGGGCACGCTGACCTCCGGCATCCCCGAGGTGACGGACCTCCTCGTCCACGACGCCGTGTCCGAGCGCGAGGCGGCGACGCTCGCCGCCGCGGTGTCCGCGCGGCAGACCCACCCCGTATCGCAGGCCGTGCTCCGGCTCGCCGAGGCGTGGGGTCTGACGATCCCGGACCGGGAGGAGTCCCGCTACCTCGTCGGCCGGGGCGTGCAGGCCAGGGTCTTCGGCAAGGTCGTGCAGCTCGGCAGCCCCCGCTTCCTCGACGAGCTCGGCATCGCCTGCCGCGCCGAGCCCGGCGCGAGGACGGCGCTCGAAGCGGCGGCGAAATCGCCCCTCTTCCTCGCCGTCGACGGGCGGCACGTCGCCACGCTCGCCTGCCGCGACGCCATCCGGGCCGAGAGCCGCGCGACGATCCGCAGCCTGCGCGCGCGCGGCATCGAGGATATCGTCATGCTGACCGGCGACAGCCGCGAGGTGGCCAGGCAGGTCGCGCTCGAGCTCGGCATCACCCGGTACTTCGCGGAGATGCTGCCCGAGGACAAGGCGGAGATCACGCGCCGGCTGACGCAGGAGGGCCGCACGGTCGCGGTCGTCGGGGACGGCATCAACGACTCCCCGGCGCTGTCGTACGCCGACATCGGCATCAGCGTGTCCGCGGGCGCGGAGATCGCCAGGGAGACGGCGGGCGTCGTCCTCGTGGAGGACGACCTGTCGAAGCTCATCGAGGCGATCGACGTCTCGCGCGCCGCGATGCGCCTCATCCACCAGAACTTCTCGATGATCCTCGGCGTGAACGCGGTCGCGTACGCGCTGTCGATCCCCGGGCTCCTCAACCCGGTCGCGGCGACGCTCATGAACAACGGCTCCGCGGTCCTCGCCTGCGTGAACGGACTCCGTCCGCTCATGGCCGCGCCGCGCAGGAAGGTCCGCGCCGGCGGCCCCTAGCGCGCTCGTTCGCGCGCCGCGCCGCATCCCGGCACGCGCGCTGCACGAGGGATGGAATGGTTGGAATGCAGAGCGAAACGCGCGCCGGATCAAGATCATCCGCCGCGGACCGGGCGCGCGCGCCGCACCGAACTGTGCAGTGGCTGCCCGGCGCGGCGCTCCTCGCGTTGATCGGTTGTGCAGCTGTGGCACGGGCGCCTGTGTCGCCACACGTTGCCGCGGGGAGCGCGGAGGAGGCTGGCCGGTACCTGATCCTCGTGGGCGGGTGCAACGACTGCCATACGCCCGGCTGGGACAGATCGAGCGGCAAGCTCCCGACCTCGGAGTGGCTGACGGGCAGCGACGTCGGTTACCGAGGTCCGTGGGGGACGAGTTATGCGGCGAACCTCCGGATCTCCGCCCAGAACCTCAGCGAGGAGGCCTGGGTGCGGATGTTCCGCGAGGCCGCTGGCCGGCCGCCGATGCCGTGGCTCAACTACGTCACCCTGCACGAGGGCGACCTCGTCGCGATGTACCGCTTCGTCCGGAGCCTCGGTGAGAAGGGCGTCCCTGCGCCCCGCGCGGTGCCGCCGGAGGAGGAGCCCGCGACGCCGTACATCCTCATGGTCCCGCAGCAGCCGAAGAGCAGGCCGTAGTCGTCGGCTCGCGTCGGCTCGCGTCAGGCGTGCAGGCCGCCGAGCGTCGCCGACACCGCGTGGCTCGCCGCCGGCCGCTCGCAGGGCAGCTCCACCGTGAACCGCGCCCCCTCGTCCGGCCGGCTGGCCACGCGCACCGCGCCGCCGAGCGCCTCGACGATGCTCTTCACGACGTGGAGCCCGAGCCCGAGCCCGCCGAAATGGCGGCTCGACACCGCGCGCTCGAACCGGTCGAACACGTGCGGGAGCCGCCCCGCCGGGATCCCGATGCCCTGATCCTGCACAACGAGCTCTGCCGTGCCGTCCTTCCGCGCGACCGAGACGTCGATCGGCTTGCCTCCGCCGAACTTGAGGGCGTTGTCGAGCAGGTTCGAGACCACCTGCTCCAGCCTGCTCCTGTCCCACGACCCCACGACGGACGGCTCGGCGCGCACGCTCACGGACGAGCCGGACTGCGCGATGCGCTCGGTGAGCCGCTCCAGGACGTCGTCCACGACCTCCGCGAGATCGACCGGCTCGACGTGCAGCTCCAGCCGGCCGGTGTGGAGCTGCGACACGTCCAGCACGTCGTCGATCAGCCGGACGAGCCGGTGCACCTGCCGATCCATCCTTTGCAGGGCGCGCGCGAGGCGCTCGTCGGACGCGTGGTCTCCCCGGCGGAGCAACGCCTGGAGGCCGAGGCGCAGGGAGGTGACGGGCGTCCTGAGCTCATGCGACGCGACGCTGAGGAACTCGTCGCGGACGCGCACCGCGTGCTGCGCCTCGCGGTAGAGGCGGGCGTTCTCGAGGGCGATCGCGATCTGGTCGGAGAGGAGCTCCAGCACGTGGACGCGAGCGCGCGTGAAGGCGTACGTGGTGAGGTTATTTTCCAGGTAAACCACCCCGAGCCGCGTCTCGTTCCGCTGGATGGGCAGGACCAGGACCGACCGCGAGCCGCCCCCGGCGAAGTGAGGGTCGCGATCGCGCTCCGGCTCGCTGTCCGCGTCGTCGAGCACGAGGATCTCGCACGCCATGTGGGCGTGCTCGACGACCCGCCGGGGGACCTCGCGCGACCGGGAGAGCGGCGTGCGCTCGATGGAGACCGGGGTGGCGACAGACCCCTGGGCCCGCACGAAGAGCTCCCCCTCTTCCTCGAGCACGAGCGCGCCGCGCTGCGCGCCGGCCGCCTCGAGGCAGACGCCCAGGAGCTTCTCGAGCAGCCGATCGAGCACGATCTCGCTCGAGAGGGTCTCGGCGGCCTTGAGCAGGCTGAGCGCGTCGAGGGCGGCCGCCGGAAGCCGCTCCGTGAGCTCGGGCTCGTCGCCGGACCCGCCGAGCCTGAACTCCTCCGCGAGCGCGAGGGCCTTCTCCGAGGCCCCCCAGCGGGCGAACCCCTGGTGCGCGGCGCGCAGGTACATGGCCGCGATCCGTGCCCGTCCGAGCCCGTGGTAGAAGCGCCCAGCCAGCTCGTTGCCGAGCGCCGCGATGTGGAGGAACCCCCCGCGCGTCGCCGCCTCGATCGCCTCGTCGTACCACGCGGCGGCGAGCTCAAACCTGCGCTCGACGCGGGCGATCTCCGCGTCGACGAGGAGGCGCCGCGAGCGGAAATTCTCCGCGCAGCCCGACTCCCACCTTCGCAGGGCGCTCTGCAGATCCGCCGCGCGCGCGAGCAGCGCCGCCCTCTCCCGCTCATCGGCCTCATCGCATCGCCACAGCAGCGTGAGCGCGGCGTACAGCGCGTACTGGCACTCGGGGATGTAGCCGGCGAGAAAGTGAATGAACGGGGCCGCCGCGTCGGCGTGAGCGATGGCCTCGGCCATGTCCCGGAGCAGGTACGAGACCTGGAGGCGCCCGATGTGATACACGCACCTCGCCGGCGGCTCCCGCCGCGCCGCCTCGAGGAAGGCCCGCTCGTCGAACTCGGCGTCATCGGCCACGTTCCGGCCCCTCGTCAGCCCCTTGAGGCACCGGATCATCTGCCGGAAGGCGAGCTGGTAGAAGAGCGTCGACTTGTTGCCTGTCTGCTGGCTGAACGCGAACCCGTCGTTCAGATCGACCAGCACGCGATCGAGCTCCACCCCTGTGGCGAACGCTTGCGCCATGAGCCCCGTGCGCGCGTACGAGGAGAAGCGGAGCTCGCCGGACGACACGCCCAGGGCGATGATCTCGCGGAACGGCGCCCCACCCGAGGCGAGCGGCGCGATCCACGGGTGAACGAACTCGTTGTACATGTACCGGGCGATCGTCTCCTGGGCGCGATCTTCGAACCGCCGCGCGAGCTCCACGGCGAGCTGGCCGAAGCCCTGGGCGCTCGAGAGGTCACCCTCGGCCGCGAGGAGCATCGCGTGCCCCGCGTAGGAGAGGATCGACTCGCTCGCGTTGCCGTGCTCCAGCGCGAAGCGGACGCCGAGGGAGGTGAGGATCACCAGCTGCTTCCGGTCCGCGAACCAGGCGGGGGCCACCATCTCGGCGAGGAGCCTCATGCGGGCGCGCTCTTCTGGGCTGGTCACGCGGGGGAGATCGACGAGCGACTCAGGCGAGCGCTCCGCGAGGTGCCTGGCGATGGCCCGCCGCTGGGCCGCGATCTCCGCGTCGAGATCCGCCGCCGATAGCTCGACCCCGAAGTGCGCGCGCAGCGCGTCTCGGCCCCAGGCGAGCGCCAGATCGTGATCGCCGGTGATCGTCGCGCTCATGATCCGGAGCGCCTCCAGGTCGACCTTCTCCGGGATCGACGCCGCGTGGCGGAGCCCCTCCTCCACGAGCGCGCGGGCCGCCGCGTGCTGATCGGTCAGCGCGGCGCACTCCGCCGCGTCGCGGTGGAGGGAGAACCAGAGCTCGTAACGCGAGCGGAAGGCGCCTTCCGGCAGCAGGCGGAGGCCGCTGCGGAAGTACGCGAGCGCCGGGCCGAAGGCCGCGGCGCGGCGCGCCTTCACGCCGGCGCGGTGGTTGAGCTGCGCGAGGTGGCCCCGCTGCTCCGCGTCGAGCAGCGCGGCGCCGAGGTTCAGCTGGTCCGCGGCGTCGAACAGCGCCGCGTCCGTCCCGTTGGTGCAGGTGGCCTCGAGGAAGCGGCCGATCTCCAGGTGCAGCTGCATCCGCAGCTGCTCCGGCACGAGCTCGTAGGCCGTCTGCTGGACCCGATCGTGGACGAACCGGATCGCGAGCCCGGCCTCCCGCTCACACGTGCCGTCGGGCACCACGAGCCCCTCGCGGAGCGGCTGGACGAGCGACGCTGTCGTCTCGTCGACGGATCGGCCGAGCACCGCGGCGATGAGCCTGAGCTCCGCGCGCCTGCCGATGCACGCGGCGACCTGCAGGAGCTCCTGCGCCGCTTCGGGTAGCCTGCGGACGGACTCCGACATCAGCTGGATCACGTTGTCGGTGACCCCGACCCGCTCGATCCGGGCGAGATCCCACATCCATGTCGAGCGGATCGCGTCGAAGAGGAGCAGCCCTTTCTCCTGGAGCGATCGGAGGAGCTGGCGGATGAAGAAGGGGTTGCCCGCCGTCTTGGCGAGGAAGAGCTCTGCGAGCGGGCGCGCCCGCTCCGGCTCGCAGCGGAGCGCCTCGGCGAGCAGCGCGACGACCGGCTCGACGCCGAGCGGGCCGAGCGAGAGGTGCGTCATCGGGGGGACCTGCGCGCCCCGGATCTCCTCGATGGCCTGGTGGAGCGGGTGCGCGGCGCCGACTTCCCTCGACCGGTACGCGCCGAGCAGGAGCACGTGCTTGCTGCCCGGATCCGCGGCGAGGGCGCGGAGGACGCGGAGCGACGCGGCGTCCGTCCACTGGAGGTCGTCGAGGAAGATCGCGAGCGGCGGCCGCTGGCTGGCCACCGCGCGCACGAAGTCCTGGATCGCGAGCAGGAAGCAGTTCTCTGCGCGCATCGGATCTGCGGCCGGCAGCGCGGGCGCGTCTCCGAGGAGCTCGGTGAGCTCCGGGCAGAGCTCGCCGAGGGCGCGGCTCCGCTCGCTGACCGCCTCCCTGAGCTGCGCGCGGCTCTCCTCGCGCTCGGCGCGGAGCGCGGCCGCGAGGGCGCGGAGCGCCTCTGCCAGGGACGCATAGGGCACGTTCGCCGCGCGCAGGTCGAACTTGCCCTCGATGAACCGCCCGCCCCGCTCGGCGACGGCGGCCTGCAGCGCCCCGACGAGGGCGGTCTTCCCGACGCCTGCCTCCCCGGTCACCAGCACGAGCTCCGTCCCGCCGTTCGACACGCGGGCGAGCGCGCCGCGCAGCGCGGCGAGCTCGCGCTCGCGGTCGATCAGGCGCTCGGGCAGCGGGAGGCGCCGCGCGAGGTCCATGCGGCCGAGCTCGAATGGCGCGATGGTGCCTGCGGCGCGCCATCGCCTCTGCGCCTCGTGGAGGTCCTGGGCGAGGCACTCGGCGCTCTGGTATCGCAGGTCCGGCATCTTCGCGAGCAGCCGCTGCACGAGCTCGGAGAGCGCCGCCGGGACATTGGGGATCACGACGTGCGCGGGCACGGGGCTCCGCGCCATGTGGGCGTGCACGAGCGCGAGCGGATCGAGGTCCTTGAAGGGCGGCGCGCCGGTGAGCATGGCGTAGAAGGTCGCTCCCAGCGCGTACAGGTCCGATCGCGCGTCGATGAACCAGCACGTGCGCCCGAGCTGCTCGGGGGACAGGAAGGGGAGCGCGTCGAGCTTCTCGAGCTCCACGGCTCCGGGCATGCTCGTCAGCTCGGCCGCGTCCGAGAAATGGACCAGGGTGACCTGCCCGTCCTCGCCGAGGACCACGCGGCTCGGGGCGATCGCGCGGTGGACGACGCCGCTCCCGTGGATGCGCGCGCACGTCTCCGCGAGCGCGATGGCGATATCGAAGAACGCGTCCAGCGCGAGCGGCCCTCGCGCGAGCCGCCGCTCGAGGTCCTCGGGGCCTGCGTCCTCGAGGAGCAGCGCCGGCATGCTCTCCGCGCCCTCCAGCGCGAGCGGCCGCACGACCCCCGGCACGTCGAGCCGCCGCAGGAAGGCGTGCTCGCGCAGCAGGAGGGCCGCCGCGCCCGGGGCTGGAAGACGCCCCCGAACGGTTTTCTGCACGACCATCCTCCCGGCAAGCCTCTGTCTGCGAAGCAGAAATCGGCTGCAGCGGTGGACCTCAGTCGCTTCCGCCCGAGTCATACGCGTTCCCCCTCGCGCGTTGCCGCGAGAATATAAAGCAGGATGTGTGCTGGTGCGAGCCGGGAAGTCCCGGGTCTCGTGATATGGGAGAGACGTCGGGTTGTGCGCTTCGCGCTATCGCGCGGCGGCGCCGCCGCTTCCTTCCTCTCGGCACGACGACGCGTGCTGCGCGGCCTCACCCTCGTCGCGAGGGCGCCCCTCCAGCTGTCATTTGCCAGGCCGTCTGGCCGCGCGGGCAGGGGTGGAAGGGGATGGAAGGGGAAGGGGTGAAAGCGGCAGCGCGGCGCTGGCCTCGAGCTCCGGCGACGACCGCCAATCCGGCGAGCGAAGGTGCTAGGATGAATCTGCGCATGTACGGGGGGCGGGCGGCTGCCCCCGCGCCGGTGCGCGCTGCGGGGAGCTTTGATGAACGCACCTGTCGTCGCAGGGGACGTGATCGCCGAGAAGTACCGGGTCGACAGGATCTTGGGCAGCGGCGAGCTGGGGACGGTGGCCTTCGCGAGCCACCTCGTGCTTCCCCAGCGGGTCGCGATCGAGCTCCTGCTCGCCGACGGCAGCCCCGAGCGCGTGGAGCGCTCGCTCCGGGAGGCGCGCGCGGCGGTGGCGCTCAAAGGGGAGCACGTCGCGCGGGTGCTCGACGTGGGCCAGCTCGCCTCGGGTGTCGTGTACATCGTCACGGAGCACCTCGACGGGCAGGACCTCTCCGAGCTGCTGCGCGGCCGCGGCCAGATCGAGCTCTCGGAGGCCATCGATTGGGTGCTGCAGGCCTGCGTGGCGGTGGCCGAGGCGCACGCCGCGGGGATCGTGCACCGCGACCTCGAGCCGGCGCGCCTGTTCCTCGCGACGACCCCCGGCGGCGCGACGCTCCTCAAGGTGCTCGGCTTCGGCGCGTCCAGGGAGCTGCCCGGCGCGAGCGACGGCGGCGCGCCGGCGCAGACGCGGGAAGAGCTCGGCGCACCGCTCTACATGTCGCCGGAGCGGATGCGATCGTCGGTCGCCGTCGACCCCCGCGCCGACGTCTGGTCGCTCGGCGCGATCCTGTACCGCCTCCTGACCGGGCAGCCGCCGTTCGAGGCGAGCTCGCTCGCCGATCTCGCGCCGCGCGTCGCGAGCGCGGCGCCGGCGCTCCCGAGCGCGCTGCGGTCCGACATTCCCCCTGCCATCGACCGCGTGCTCCTCTGCTGCCTCGAGAAGGACCCTGCGCGCCGGCCCACGAGCGTGGCCGAGCTGGCGATCGCGCTCGCCCCTCACGCGTCGGCGGAGGGCCAGGATTACGTGGAGCGGGCCGCGCGCCTCCTCGGCGCGACGCTCCCGCCGCGTCCCCGCGCCTCCCTCCCGACGATCGGGCTCGGGCTCAGCGCGAGGCCCCGTCCGCCCGAGAGCGCCGGACCGAGCTCGGAGGCGGGCCCGGTGACCCAGCGGCACGGCGCGCAGGACACGGGGCGCAACAGGGCGCGCATCGCGCTGATCGCCGCCGTCGCGTCGCTGCTCGCGATCCTCGGCGTGGCCGCGACGCAGCTCAGGTGAGCTGGCGCCGGCCGAGCCGCCGCGGGCGCAGGAGCGCCGCCTTCGGCCCTCGCCAGAGGGGCATCGTCGCCGCGATCGCAGCAGGATTGGAGAAGCCGGAGAGCCGTCCTGTCTCTCACGGACGGGGTCGCAGATCCTCGCGGCAGCGCCGAGAAAACGTGACATCCGCGTAGACCGGCTGTCGTAGTATCCGCCGCATGCCGCATTCTCTCCCACATTCCGGGGGTGGTCTCGCTCCGCCCGCGCGCATCGGCAAGGTCGCATTCCTCGGGTATGGCCGCTTCGGCGCGGCGCTCGGGTCGCTGCTCCGCGACGCGGGGATCTCGGTGCGCGCGTTCGACCCTTCCGCGGAGATCCGCGGCGCCGCGCGGGCCGCCTCCCTCCCGGAGCTCGTGGACGGCGCGGACCTCGTCATCGTCGCCGTCCCGGTGCCGGCGGTGCGCGAGGCCCTTCTGTCGCTGCGGCCGCACCTTGCGCCGGGGCAGCTGGTGGCCGACGTGGGCAGCGTGAAGAGCGTGCCGGCGAGCGCCATGGCCGAGGTGCTTGGCGCCGAGCGGCCCTGGGTGGCGACGCACCCGCTGTTCGGGCCGGCGAGCCTCGCGCGCGGCGAGCGCCCGCTGCGCGTCGTCGTCTGTCCGAACCCTGCGCACCCGGACGCGGCGCGCCGCGTCGTCGCGCTGTTCGAGCGGATCGGCTGTCAGGTGCTGGAGCAGGCCCCGGAGGAGCACGACCGTGTCATGGCCTTCACGCACGCGCTCGCGTTCTTCATCGCGAAGGGCATGATGGACGCGGGCGTGCCCGCAGGCGCGCCCTACGCGCCTCCCTCGTTCCAGGGCATCGCGCACACGATCGAGACGGTGCGCGTGGACGCGGGGCACCTGTTCGCCGCTCTGCACCGCGAGAACCCCTTCGCGAGCGAGGCGCGCCGCCGCCTCATCGACGCGCTCGTCGCCGTCGATCGGAGCCTCGACGTCCCGACCAAGGACGCCGCGCCCGAGGACCTCGCCGCGCTCGCGATCCCCGATCTCGGCGCGCTCTCTCCCGAGCTCCGCGAGACGCGGGAGCTCATCGACGACCTGGATCTGGAGCTCGTCGGCCTGCTCGCGCGAAGGGCCGAGCTCGTCCAGCGCGCCGGGCGCGCCAAGGCCACGATCGGGGCGGCGGTCCGGGATCCGGTGCGCGAGGCGCGGCTCATGGAGTCGCGCCGCCGCTGTGCCGTCGATCTCGGCCTCGACCCCGACGGCGTCGCCGAGGTCTTCGAGGTGATCCTCCGGCACTCACGCTCGCTCCAGGAGCGGCGCTCCGCCGTCTAGCGCGCGGCGCAGGCGATGGACTCCTCACCACCGGAGCAGGAGGCACACCGAGCGCGTCGAGCAGGTATCGACAGAGAGTCAGGAGAGCGTCGACGCATCGAGCTCCGCGTCACTTGCGTCGGTTTTCTTCGTGTTCTCTTCGATTCTCGCGCTTCTCTCACGGCCTTTTCGATGGGTGGCGCTCGGTGGCGCCATGAATTCCTCTTTCCACGCTGACATGCTCCGGTGTAGGGTTTGCGTGCGGGGATCATGCAGCGGCGTCAGGCGCCCCCTTGTGGATACTGCAGGCGAGCCCTGGGTCGCAGGTAGGACAGCGCCTCGATTACGATACGAGCTCGTCTGCGCGGGGGAGGGGGGCTGGAATGGATCTGCGGAGCGGCCATGCCGGGGAGGCCGAGCGTTCCGGGGCTGAGCGTGGCCGACGTGCGCTCCGCGCCCCGGCGCCCCCGCGCAGGGCCGCCTTCGGGAAGGCCCGCCGGCGCCCGGGAGGTCGCTCCGACGGTCCGGCGGGCGCGCTCATCCCCCGCCGTGGGCGCGCGCTGCGTCCCCCGGCGACGCGGTTTCCCCGAGCCTCCTCGCTCGCCGCGCCGGAGCGCGCTGGGGCGGACGCGGCAGACGCCGCCCGAAAGCGGTGGACACCGCCCCATTCCTGAGGATGCTGCGAGGCTGGCCGCGGCGCTGACAACGGAGCAGGGGGGCAAGGAGACGCGGGATGAGGGCAGAAGTAGGCAGAGTCAACATCCTGATCGTTGACGACAGGCCTGAGCAGCTCCTCTCCCTGGAGGCAGTCCTCGCTCCGCTCGGCGAGAACATCGTCAAGGCGGCGTCCGGGAGGGACGCGCTTCGCCATCTCCTTCAGGAGGAGTTCGCGGTCATCCTCCTCGACATCCAGATGCCTGAGATAGATGGGTTCGAGACGGCGACGCTCATCCGCAAGCGGAGGAGCACGCTGCACACGCCGATCATCTTCCTGACGGCGCACACCGAGCGCGTCTATGTCGAGCGCAGCTATTCGCTCGGGGCGGTCGATTACATCATGACCCCGTTCGCCCCAGAGGTCCTGCGCACGAAGGTGTCAGTCTTCGTCGATCTCTTCAAGAAGACACAGAAGATCAAGCTCCAGGCGGAGTCGCTGCGCGCGCACGCGGAGCAGCTCCAGCGGCTCAACCGCGCCGCGCTCACGATCAACTCGGCCCTGTCGCTCGACGCCATGGTCGCGGCGATCACGGAGGCGGCCCGCGACGTCGGCGGCGCCCATCAGGCGATGACCCTCGTGAAGCTGGAGCGACCCGGTGAGCGGGCGCGGACCGCGGTGTCGCTCTCGGAGCGGTACACGACGTTCCAGAAGGAGGCGCCTCCCCCCATCGCCGGCAAGCTATGCGCGCTCGTCTGCGCCAGGAACAGGCCTCTCCGGCTGACGCAGCGAGAGCTCTCGCTGCACCCCGAGTGGCTGGACAACCGCGGGCAGAGGCCGCCGCCGCGGGGCTACCTCGCGGCGCCCCTCACCGCGGCCGACGGCCAGAACATCGGGACCATCCAGCTCTCGGATCGGCACGACGGCGAGTTCTCCGACGACGACGAGACCGTCCTCGTGCAGCTCGCGCAGCTCGCTTCCATCGCCATCCAGAACTGCGTACACGCCGAGGCGCGCGAGGCGAACCGCCTGAAGGACGAGTTCCTCGCCACGCTTTCCCACGAGCTGCGCAGCCCGCTCAACGCGATCCTCGGCTGGACGCACCTCCTGCGGTCCGAGCCGTTCGATGAGCAGCGGGTGTCCCACGGGCTCGAGGTGATCGAGCGCAATGTGGCCGCGCAGACGAAGCTCATCGAGGATCTCCTCGACGTCTCGCGGGTCACGACGGGCAAGCTGAGCATCAGCGCCGCGCCGATGGCGCTCGCGCCCGTCGTGGAGACCGCCATCGACGCGATCCGCCCCGCCGCCGAGGCGAAGGGGCTCACGATCGACGTCTCGCTCGACCCCGACATCGAGGTGAACGGCGACGCGGATCGGCTGCAGCAGGTCGTCTCGAACCTCACGTCCAACGCGCTCAAGTTCACGCGTCCCGGGGACCATATCCTCGTCTCCCTCCGGCGAGCCGGCGCGACGGCGGAGCTCACGGTGCGCGACACCGGGGAGGGGATCGCGCCGGATTTCCTCCCGCTCGTCTTCGAGCGCTTTCGCCAGGCCGACAGCACGAGCCGCAGGACACACGCGGGCCTCGGCATCGGGTTGTCCCTTGTGCGCCATATCGTCGAGATCCACGGCGGCTCGGTCGTGGCCGACAGCCCTGGGTTGCACAAGGGGTCGACGTTCGTCGTCCGGCTCCCGCTCCTCGGGGTCGAGCGCAGCTCGTTCCCGGCGCTGACGAGGGACGGGCGGTCGCGTTCGCTCGCGTTCTCGGAGTCCGCGTCCAATCTCGGCGGGCTCCGCGTCCTGCTCGTCGAGGACGACGCGGACGCCAGGGAGCTCCTTCAGGAGGTGCTGTCGCAGCACCACGCCGAGGTGACGGCCGTGGCTTCGGCCCACGAGGCGCTCGCGGCGTTCTGCGCGGCCCTCCCGCACGTGCTCGTGAGCGATATCGCCATGCCGGGCGAGGACGGCTATGAGCTCATCCGCGCCATCCGCCAGCGCCCGCCGCAGGCCGGCGGCGATCTGCCCGCGCTGGCCCTGACGGCCTATGCTCGCAAGGAGGACCAGAAGCGCGCGCTCGACGCCGGCTTCCACATGCACGCCACGAAGCCGATCGAGCCCGCCGCCCTCGTGGCTGCCGTGGCCAGCCTCGCGGCCCGGGCCCGCGCCGGCGACCTCCCCTGCGCCCGGGAGCGAGGGTCGAGCGAGGAGATCAACCCATGAGGATCGAAAAGGCCCCGCAGGGAGCCGAACAGCGCGGATAAACCCGTAGCGCGCGAACCTGCGCCCCGCTCTATCCCGCGCGATCCTCGCGGGGGTGATCGTCGTCGGTCGGCGGGCGAGGCGCTGTGCGGTGAGTGAGCGCCCGTGAGCTTCCTTGACCGGGGATGCCTTTTGCGTTCTGTATCGCTCGCACATTCAACCTGAGCTCGCCCGCTACCGTGCCCGACCCCGCCAGCGAGTTCGGGTCTCTCCACAGCATGCCTGCGCTCATGAGCAGGGACGAGGACCAAGGTCCGATGGGCATTGGGCCTGGGACTTGCAGTTCATGACGCGAACGTGTCCTCATGACCAGACCGGGAGCTGACCCCCATCCAGGCCAGACGAGGCGCGTCCGCGCTGCAGTCGGGCTCGGTTCGCGTGTTGCGCGGCGCCAGCGCCGCTCCTCCAGGTCGCTCACGCGAGCAGGCTTTGGCTCATGGGGCCCTCACCTCTGGAGGTCAATCCGTTATGACGGATGTGCTGTCAGGCACAGTCGTTCTCCAGGCGCCATGTTCGCCTGCGCCGATGTAGGAGAATGTGCTTGACCGGTGGGCGCTCACGGAGGGGCGCCCACATGCAACGATGATGCAGTGAGACAAAAAGCTTGCGTAATCCAGTATGGTGGCCTATCGTCCACCATAACGGAATCCCCACGGAATTGACACCGGCCCATCGCACGCGGCGTGCTCACAGCGCTTGTAGGGCGCACATTTTGCGCAAATTTGCGTGGATTGAGTCGCTTGGCGGTGTGGAGCGGTGAGCGGTGCGGGGTTCTGCCGAGTCATTCTTTGGGGGGGACAACCCAACGGAGAGAACGAACCATGAACGCTTCGAAGAGCATCTTTGCAAGCGCGCTGCTGCTAGGCGCGACCATGATGATGATCGGCGCCGGATGCGGCGATGACGGGGAGACCACCACCTCCGCGTCCACCTCGACGAGCTCGGCGACGACGGGCACTGGCGGCGAAGGCGGCACCGGCGGCGCGGGTGAGGGCGGCGCCGGCGGCGCGGGTGAGGGCGGCGCCGGCGGCGCTGGCGAGGGCGGCGCGGGTGGCGCGGGCGGCGGCACCGGCGGCGCGGGTGGCGCGGGCGGCGGCACCGGTGGCGCCGGCGGCGCGGGTGGCGCGGGTGGCGCGGGCGGCGCCTGAGACGAGCGCGTCGATAGCGCCCATCCCTCGCCGGGCCCGCGGTACGGCGGGCGGGGGATAGGCTGTTAGAGCGCCACTCATCATCTCCCGTCCCCATGCGCCTTCGTGGCTGCATGGCACGGTCTGGTTTTGTTCGGCGTTCTATCGCGAGGTGCAGATTCGTGGGATGCTAGCTCAGCCGCCAGGCCAGCGCGTGAGGCGTACGAACGTGCGCTGAAGCGAGCCGAACGACGCGGATGAGCCCGTAGCGCACGAAGATGCGCCCCGCTGTAGGCTCGGGAATCACGGGTAGGCTGGGAGACGGAAGATGCTTTGTGTCTTCCCTCCGTCCCGTGGTGTCCCGAGCATTTTGATTTCAGAACATATGCGCTATCAGCGCCGGCCTCGAGAGGCTGTGTGCTGGACGGCGTCTGCGCTGCTGCCGCGCGCTCTACGGCGCTGCCACACGCCTTTCGCGCTGCAGCGTATCTTGTTCGCACGGCTGCGTTCCCCTTCGCGCTTGCACGTATCTCGGACGGAGCTCTGGCGCGCGGACGCGCCCACACTATGCATGTTTTGCGGCCCCTCTGGTGCCGGCGTCATGGATTTTCCAGAGGGGGTGTCCCATCCGCGATGGGCTTCGCACACAGCGCTCCCACGAAGCCGCACTGAGTCCCCTCCCTTCCAGGCGGAGAATCCTGTCGGGCGGAACGGACCCGGACGATAACGTGTTAGCGGGGCTAGCGCGCCTCGTTGCAGCGCCGCAGCTCGCTCGTGGGGCTAGCGTCGCGGCTGCAGGCGCGGAGCTCCTCGGTGAGGCGAGCGACCTCTTCAACGAGCGCCTCGTTGCAGCGACGTAGCTCGCGCGAGGTGCTCTGCGCGTCGCGGTAGCGCAGCGCGTTGTGCACGGCCACCGCCGCCTGCGATGCGAGGAGGCCGCAGAGCTCGACCTGGCCGGCGCGGAACGCGCCAGCGGTCGCGCCGTTCTCCGCGTAGAGCACGCCCGTGATGCGGCCCTGATGCGTCATGGCGAGGCACAGGATCGATCGAAGGCCGCCCTCGAGCAGGTAAGGGTCGTCCGCGAACCGCTCGTCCACGACCGCGCTGGTGAGGGCGATCGGCTGCTGTGTCTGGGCGACGTGGTAGACGACGCTCGCCGCGAGATCGGCGGCGGACTCGAGCGGCGTCGCAGGTCCGACGCGGACCCCTCCGCGGTCGCCGTCGAGCTCGGCCTCGATGGTCAGCGCGCCGTCGCGCGCGAGGAGCAGCACGGCGCGCTGCGCCCCCGCGCTCTCGCTCAGGGCCCGGAGGAGCCGCTCGAAGAGGCGCTCCAGGACGAGCTCCCCGCAGATCGCGCGCGAAACGCGGAGGAGGCCGAACGCGTCGAGCGACGTGGGGCGCTCCGTGCTCGCCGGGAGCGTGGACTCCGGCGGACGGCTCTGCTGCCCGAGGAGCGCGGCGCGGGCCACGAGGTGCGGGTACTTTCGCGACAGCTGTCGCGCTTTGGCCATCGCGCCCCACCGAAGGTAGCCCTCGTGGGCGTCGGCCATGTAGACGTGGGCGATCCTCTCCCTGCCGCTCGCCAGGTGGAACTTCGCGCAGAGCTCGCTGGCGAGCGCCTCGTCCCGGACGAAACCGTTCACCTTCGCCGACTCGATCGCCTGATCGTAGAGCTTCATCGCCGCGAGCTCCTCGCCGGCGGCGCGCGCGGACTCCGCGCGGAGGAGGAGGTGCTTGTGACGGTAGTTTTCCGGGCACCGCTCGGCCCACTCCGAGAACCGATCCCGATAGCTCGCCACCGAGACGGTGGTCAGCTGCCGGCCGCGCGCCAGCGTGGGCGAGAGCAGCGTCAGGCAGGTGTAGAAAAACACCTCGGTCGCGAGGTGATCGTCGACGCCGCCCTGCATTCTCGCCTCGGCCAGCGAGCCCATCCGCAGCGCCCCCTCGTGGTCCTCGTTGAGGAAGCAGATCTGCTGCCGCAGCGCGTAGTGGACGCGCGCGGCGGCGCCATACGCCGGCGCCGAGAGCTTGGCTTCATCCCCTGCGTCGTCGAGATCGCCGTGGCTGGGCGGGCGTGACGCGCCGGCGCGCGTCGCGTCCATCAGGTCGTCGAGCGCGCGGCGCACGCCGGCCAGCGCGAGGGCGGCGAGCTCCTCCCGCGCGCGCCGCACCAGCGAGAGGAAGCCGTCGACCTCGGCCCGCACCGCTTCGCACTCGTCGCCGAGCCCGAATCGAACGAGCGCAGTGTGGACGCACGCCTGGGACAGGTAGGTGAGATCACCCGTCCTGTGCCCCGCCTCGAGCGCGGCCTGGAAGAGATCGAGGCTCGAAAGGAGGTGATCGGTGAAGACGCTGACGTGGGCCCCGAGCACGACGCGCAGCCGGCAGGAGAGCTCGGGCTGCCCGGACCTCTCGTTCATCTCGAGCGCGAGCTGGCCGAGCTCATAGGCCTCGTCGTAGCGGCGGAGCACCCGCGCGGCGACCCAGGCGTAGGCCATGTAGCCATACGGGGAAACTCCGCCGTGGCCGCGCTCCAGCGACAGGTTGACCTGCCTGGCCGCGACGAACGTGCAGAGCGGCGGGTTCACCGTTGCGGCGGGGAGCATGAGGGCCATGAGGAGCCGGAGCGCCGCGTGGGTCCGGGCGTCCGAGGCCTCGGGCTCGTCGAGCAGATCCTTGAGCCGGCGCGTGCCGAGCGCGGCGCGCGCGGCCGCGAGCTCGGCGTCTGCGGCCGCCTTCCGCCCCGGCCCGTCCTCGGGGAGGGGGACACCGAGCATCGCGAGGGCCGTCTTTCCGAGCGCCACCGCCTCATCGAGCCGGCCCTGGGTGGTGTACACGGCGATGCGCAGCTCGTGCGCCCTGGCCCGCTCGAGATCCGAGCGCGCCTCCGTCGTGAGCACGTCGAGCAACGCCTCCGCGCGCTCGAGCCGGCCGCCGAGGTGCGCGCACTCGGCCGCCTCCGCGTGCAGCGAGAAGGCGATCTCGTGATCCTGCCTGAAGCTCCCGTCCGGCAGCGCCGCGATCCCGGCCTCGAAGAGATCGGCGGCCGCCTGGGTCGCGCCCCGCTCCCTCGCCTTGCGGCCCGCAGCGAGGTTCATCGCGGCGAGCGCAGCCCGCTCGCGCGGCTCAACGATCAAGGGCGCACCGAGGTTCAGGTGGTGCGCGGCCTCGAAGAGCGCCTCGTCCGAGCGCTCGCGCTGCGATCGCGCCTCGGCCATGCGCCCGAGGCGCAGGTGGACCGCGCGCCGCTCCGCGTCAGGGAGGGCGGCGTAGGCGTCGATGTCGACCTTCAGCACCTGCGCACGCGCAGTGCGCTCGTCAGCGGGCTTGCAGAGCAACTTCATCGCCATCTCCGAGGCGATCGCGGGGGCGCCGGCGGCGACGGCGGGGCTGGCGCGGGGGGCCGCGCAGTCGCGCCTTCGCTCGCAGGGAGCTCCGTCGTGATCGTAGATGGGTAGGGGGTCATGGAGGGGCCGGCGCCCGCGGTCGCGGGCTCCTCCAGCGGCGATACGTCCGCCGGAGTCGTGTGACAGCATCCTACCTTAAGTGGGCGTGGGTGCGCTACGGTGGTATACGCCCGTCTTCTCGTTCTCCGCGCGCCGCCAGCCACCCCGCGGAGCCCGGGGGAGGGCGGCCTCGGGGTCCGCGCGAGCGCCCCGCTCGCGGCTCGCGGCTACGACACCCGCCCCGGCGTCAGCGCCTTGCGCGCGAGCAGCCCGCCCCAGCGCCTGCGCCTCGCCGGGCCCGGCGGCGTTCAAGATGCCAGTCGCCCGTGCCTCGACGCCAGCGGCGAGCGACTCGGCCAGATCTCGACCATCGATGATCTGGATTCGGAACAGGCGGTGTTCAGGGTGAGAGATGCCCTATCCATCTCTGTCGACGCGAGCGTGCCAGTGCGTGAATCGATCGGTCGCGCGACCGGGGTCGAATGGCCGGTTCGCCCAGGAGCGACGGTGTGAAGAGGACATGAGGACATGAAGCGGCGCTGAGCGAGCGCGTCCTCCTGCCCTGGATGAGCCCGCATTCAGCAAGAAAAGTTTGGATTTTTCAACTTCGCGAGAAGCTTGAAAGGCGCGGGCCATGGTCCGCATCCTGCAGTGTTTCCAGTGTGCCCGCGTCGAGGCGGGAGAGGAGATGCAGTATGTGGTCTGTCTTGAGAGCACTGAGCGCACTCTGTGGCGTCATCTGCTGTGGAGCCGGGTGTATGTCCTCGGAGGCTGCGGACGCTGTCGCGGAGGGCGATCCGGGAGGCGACAGCGGCGGTGCGGCGCGGGCGAACGCGGAGCACGGCTCGCCCCCCGGGATGTGCGAGATGGGGGCAGTCGGCCCCGGAGGCGTGTGTCTGGGTGCCGCGGTCGCACCCGGCGGGCGGTTGGCCGGCGCGGCCGGGCTCGACGACGGCGAGCGGGCCGAGCGCGCGTGTCGGCAGAGCTCGTTCAGCCGGCAGTATCCTGGCAAGGGCGCGACCCTGCGCGGCTTCACGATCGACGGCGCCGGCCGCGCGCTGCTCGCTGGCTCCTTCGAAGGGGAGCTGACCTTTGGCAGCACCCGGCTGCGGAGCGCGGGCGCGACGGACGCCTTCGTGGCCGAGCTCGACGCGTGCGGCGCTCCGCTCTGGAGCCAGCAGTTCGGCGACGGCACGGCGCAGAGCGCCATCGACGTGGCCGCGAGCAGCGGGGGGCAGTCGCTCGTGCTCGGCGATTTCTCCGGCACGGTCCGCTTCGGCGCGCACCGGCTCACGGCGGCGTCGCCCTCGGGCGCAGACCTGTTCCTCGCGAAGCTCGGCCCGCGCGGCGCGGCGAGCTGGGCGGCGCAGATCTCCGCGGAGCAGGACGCGATCCTGAGCGGTACGGCGCTCGCCGCCGATGGTCGCGGCGGCGCGCTCGTGCTCGGCAGGCTGGAGGGGGCCGCGAAGGTCGCCGGAGCGCGGATCGAGCGGCGGGCGATCGGCGCCTTCGTCGTCCGGCTCGACGCCTCGGGTCGCTTCGCGTGGGTCAGCCTGCCGCCGAGCGGCTCCGACAGCGACGAGATCGGCATCAAGGTCGACCGCGACGGGAACGCGATCCTCGCGAGCCAGGACGGGCGGGGCACGGCGACGTTCGTGACCAAGCTGGACCGGAACGGAGAGCTCGTGTGGCACAAGCGGTTCCGTGGCTCGCCGGATCAGCTCGAGGAGGCGTACGACCTCGCCGTGGATCCAGAAGGCGCCGCGTTGCTCTCCGGCAGCGGCGTCTTCGGTGAGCCCGATCTGCCGGGCGGCCCGCGGCCGTTCGTGGCCAAGATCGGCCCGGATGGCCGCGTGATCTGGGTGAAGCGCTTCGACGCGCGGAGCCCCCGCCGCGTCACGGCGAGCGGCGAGCGCGTGGTGCTGGCCGGCGATGCGCTGTGCGAGTCGGCGAATGAGCCGTCGTCGTGCAGCGCGTGGGCGGCCGCGCTCAGCTCCAGCGGAGAGGAGCAGTGGACCCGGCGCATCGGCGCGGACGTCCACGTCTCCGGGCTGGAGATGGACCCGTGGGAGAGCCCGATGCTGGCCGGATCCTTCCAGGGCACGGTGGCGCTCGGGGGCGAACGCCTCTCCAGCGACCAGGGCGCGCTCTTCCTGACCCGCTTGCCGGACCCGGGCTGACCGCGCGTGGGCGTTCGGGCTCTCCCGGAGAGAGCGCCTGGAAAGCGCCTGACTTTGGCAGGAAGGCGCGGCGCGGGCCCGGCTCACACGCCGAGCGCGCGGCGGACGGCGGCGACGATCTCCTCGGGGGTGCCGCCGACGTCGACGCGGATCGCGTCCTCGGGCGGCTCCAGCGCGGCGAGCTGCGTCGAGAGGAGGCCGGCGGGCATGAAGTGATCCTTGCGCGCCGAGAGGCGCGCGGCGATCAGCGCTGGATCGCCGGTCAGGTGCACGAGGCGCATCCGCGCAGGGTCGACGAGCAGCTGCGCGCGGTGCGCCGCCCTGAGCGCCGAGCAGGCGATCACGGCGTCGCGCCCTTCGTCGAGGAGCTGGCGGATGCGCGCGGTGAGCGCTGCGATCCACGGCGCGCGATCCCGATCGTCGAGCGGCTTGCCAGCGCGCATCTTCTCGATGTTGGCGGCGGGGTGGAGGTCGTCGGCGTCGACGAGCTCCCATCCGAGCTCGCGCGCAAGGCGCGCCCCGACCGTCGTCTTCCCGGCGCCGCTCACGCCCATCACGAGCACGATCACGGGCGCCGCGCCTCTCCGAGGGCTGTCTCTCGCGCTCTCCGCATGGTGGGATCCATCCTATCATGAGCGGTTCGGCACGCCCCCTGCTGCGCCGGGCGCATGCGTAGGCCTCCGATCCCAGTGGTCCTGTTGCCATTTTCCCTCCTCTGCGCCGGTTGCTCCTCTGGCGGCGCCGAGCCGGAGCCGCAGCCCTCGCCGTCCGGGTGCGCCGATCCGGGCACCGCGGGCTGCGTCGTCGCCTCGGACAAGCAGCGGGCCCGCGCGCCTCAGGTGCCGGAGGCCGACGCCACGGAGCTCGCCCTCGGCAACACGGCGTTCGCGCTCGAGCTCTACCGCCGGATCGGCGCCGCGCCGGGCAACCTCTTCTGTTCGCCCTACAGCGTGTCGAGCGCGCTGGCGATGACGTACGCCGGCGCGCGCGGGGAAACGGCGGATCAGATGGCGCGCGCGCTGCGCTTCACGCTGCCGCAAGCGCGCCTCCACCCGGCGTTCAACGCGCTCGATCTGGCGCTCGCGCGCCGCGGCGAGGGCGCCGAGGGGCAGGACGGCAAGGGGTTCCGCCTCCACGTGGCCAACGCGATCTGGGGGCAGGTCGGCTCCGCGCTCGTGCCGTCGTTCCTCGACGTGCTGGCGGAGAGCTACGGGGCCGGGCTGCACGTCGTCGACTTCATCAAGGCGCCCGACGAGGCGCGGGGGATCATCAATGGCTGGGTGGCCGAGCGCACCGAGGACCGCATCAAGGACATCCTGCCTGAAGGCGCCCTCGGGCCCTCGACCCGGCTCGTGCTGACGAACGCCATCTACTTCAACGCTGCCTGGCAGTTTCCGTTCGAGCAGGAGGACACGACCCCGGGCGGCTTCACGCTGGCGGACGGCTCCACGGTGTCCGTGCCGATGATGACCAACCACGCGCAGGTCCGTTACGGCGAGGGCGACAGCTACGAGGCGCTGGAGCTGCCCTACGACGGCGGCGAGCTGTCGATGGTGCTCGTGCTCCCGTCGGAGCTCGGGGCCTTCGAGGCGGGGCTCGACCGGGATCGGCTGGATGGCGTCCTCGCCTCCCTCGGATCGCGGAGCGTCACGATGACGCTGCCGCGGTTCAAGATCGCCTCGACCCTGGATCTCGCCCCGCCGCTCGAGGATCTGGGCATGCCCGTCGCCTTCTCTGAACGCGCGGATTTCTCGGGGATCAACGGCCAGGGCGGCCTGTTCATCACCGATGTGCTTCACAAGGCGTTCGTCTCCGTGAACGAGGCGGGCACCGAGGCGGCGGCGGCCACGGCGGTGGTCATCGGCGAGACGTCGGCGCCCGAGCCCGCCACGATCCGCTTCGATCGCCCGTTCCTCTTCTTCATCCGGGATCCCGCGACCAGCGCGATCCTGTTCGTGGGCCGCGTGGCCGACCCGTCCACGTAAGAGCGCCGAGCCGGAAGCGCGAGGCGCGCTGCGACAGGCGTGGCATCCTGTCCCACGGCGCCGCGTGCCTGCCGCGGGCCCTCCTCAGTAGAGGCGGGGGACGAGCCGTGCGGACGTCCGGCGCGCGTAGTCGTCGTATTCCGGGAAGGTGTCGCGCAGCACGCGCTCCTCGTATCCCATGCGGATGATCTGCAGGATCATCTCGACCGTGTAGATCAGGATCGCGACGATGGACGGATAGATCAAGATCATGCCCGTCCCCTGGATCAGGGTGGCGAGATAGACCGGGTGGCGCACGAGCCGGTAGGGGCCGTTGGTGATGAGGCGTCGCGCCTCGGGCATGACGCTGAACGACTTGCCCAGCGACCCGATGCTGACCACGGCGAGCGCCACTCCAGCGATGATGAGCAGCGTGCCCACCACCTGACGACCGGGCATCGGCGGGGCCTTGGGCAGCCATGCGAAGCTCGCCGGCAGCAGGCCGGCGGCGAGCGCGGTGACGCGAGGTACGATGCCGCTCAGCTTGCGTACAGGGCGGAGGCGAACGAGCGTGAACGCCGCGACGAGCAGCACGTAGGCCTCTGTGGCCATGAGCGAGGCCACCGTCGTCCCGTACGTGAGCCCCTTGGGCCCGCTCCAGAGAAACAGGTGAGCATAGATATCTCGCCCGACGAACAGGGCGTTATAGAGCATGAGGACGGCGAGCGGCAGCCGCATCGCGAGGTCGTAGAGCACCGCGCCATTCATTGTATTCCCCCTTACGTCGAAAGGTGAGAGGGGGCGCGTGCGCGGTCAAGCCAGCGGGCGTGAGGCCGTGTCGGATCTGTCATCCATCCACCGCGGGCGCAGCGCGCTTCGAGCTTCGATGACGGCGGGGCCGCGGGACGACCGCGGTCTGTCGGAGACAGCGCCTGCGTGGGAGAAGGAGAGTTCAGCCGTATCGGAGCTTGAGGAGGAACACGGTGCCCGAGAGCACGAACGTGATCGCGTTCGCGATGACGATGGGCACGTCCTGCGTGAGCAGGCCGTAAATGAGCCACAGGCCCACGCCGGTGACGAACGCCGCGTACATGCCGACGGAGATCGAGCGTGTGTCGCGCGTGCGCAGGGTGCGCAGCACCTGTGGAAGAAAGGAGACCGTGGTGAGGGTCGCCGCGACGAGCCCGAGCGCGGTCACTGCTTCTGGCTTCATCTGTTCTGTCGTATCCCTTCGGTTCGCCCCTGGTGCATAGGGAAGGCGCATCCGGAGAGACAGGGAGATAGGGATGTTTTGTCGGGCAGCGGTGCTCAGCTGGTCCGCCCGCCTGGGCGCTCACAGCGCCTCGACCATCCTCTCCACCGCATCGCTGATCTCCCGCTCATCCAGCGCCGCGAACCCGAGCCGCAGGAAGGGGCGCTTCTTGCCGTCGAACGCGAACCGCCGCCCCGCGGAGAACGCCACCTTTCGCGCGAGCGCGCGCTCGGCCCAGGCGTCCGCGTCGATCGCCGCGTCCACCTTGGCCCACAGGGCCATACCGCCGGCTGGCACGACGAAGTCGAGCGCGTCGGGGAGCCGCGCGCGCAGCGACGCGACGAGCAGATCGCGCCGCGCCCGGTAGGCGCGGCGCGCGCGCTGCGCGTGGCGCTGCACCTCGCCGTCCTCGAGGAGCTCGGCGACGGCGCGCTCCACGGCGTGGTCGCCCTGCCGGTCGACGAAGGTGCGATGGAGAGAGAGGCGCTCGATCAGCGGCTCGGGGGCGACCACGAAGCCGATCCGGAGCCCGGGGGCGAGGATCTTCGACAGGGTGCCGATGTAGACGACGACGCCGGCCGTGTCCGCGCTGGCGAGCGGCAGCACCGGGCGGCCGTCGTAGTGGAACTCGTGATCGTAGTCGTCCTCGAGGATCGCGATCCGGCGGGCCCGGCAGAGCTCGAGGAGCGCAATGCGCCTGCCGGGCGCGAGCACCGCGGTCGTGGGGTACTGGTGGTGCGGGGTGACGTAGACGGCGCGCAGGCGCTCCCGCTCGGCGAGCTCCGAGAGCGCGTCGATGGAGAGGCCCGCGGCGTCGACCGGCAGCGGGACGAGCCGCGCGCCGGCGAGGCGGAGCGCCTCCCACGCGGGGCGGTAGCCGTAGGACTCGACGGCGACCGCGTCACCCGGCGCGATCAGGGCGCGCGCGACGAGGTCGAGCGCCATCTGGCTGCCGCGCGTGACGAGGACCGACTCCGGCGCGGCGGCGAGGCCGCGCACCGCCGAGAGCATCGCGGCGAGGGCGGCGCGGAGGCGCTCGTCGCCGCGCGGATCGGCGTAGTCGAGCAGCTGCTTCGACCCGGCGTGCAGCGCGCGGCGGTAGGCGCGCGCGAGCGCCGCGGTCGGGACGAGGCGCATGTCGGGGAGGCCGCCGCTCATGCGGAGCGTGCCGGGCGGGATGATGGGCACGTGCCGGAGCGAGGTCGCGCCGAGGTCGAAGCCGAGCCGCGCCGGCACCTCCGCCCGCGCGGCGGCGCGCCGGGCGAAGCCGCGGGGCGCAGGCGCCGGAAGCTCCGCCGAGACGAAGGTGCCGCGCGCGGCGCTGGCCTCGATCCAGCCCTCGGCGGCGAGCTCGCGGTACGCGGCGAGGACGGTGTTGCGATGGACCGACAGGGACCGCGCGAGCGCGCGGCTGCCCGGCAGCTCGGCGCCGGCGCGGAGCCGGCCGCGGCGGATGTCGTCGGCGAGGGCGCGCGCGATCTGAAGGAAGATCGGCTGCGGCGCGGCGGGATCGACCGCGAGGGCGAGCTCCCAGGGCATGCCCACTGGTCTAGCAGAAATCGGCGAACCGGATCTTTCGGGAGTACCAGGTGCGCGCCAACCTCGGTCCATGCGCAGGGAGATTTTTCGCATGGAGAGGGCGGAGGCCGAGGCGTTCCTCGGGCTCGCGGAGGTGGTCCACCTGGCGTCGACGACGGCGGAGGGCGAGCCGGTGCTGAAGACGGTGCACGGCGTCGTGGTCCGGGGCGCGATCGCGTTCCACGGCGCGCCCGTGGGCGAGAAGATCGAGGCCGTCGGCCGGCCCGCGGTGGTGTCGTGCGAGCAGGTCGTCGCGTCGATCCCGAGCTACTTCACCGATCCGGAGCGGGCGTGCCCGGCGACGACGCTCTACCGGAGCGCGCAGGCCCACGGGGTGATCGAGCGCGTGGACGATCCGGATCACAAGGCCGAGGTGCTGGAGGCGCTGATGCAGAAGTACCAGCCCGAGGGCGGGTACACGCCGCTCGACGCGTCCAGCCCGCTCTACCGCAAGGCGATCGCCGGGATCCTCGTGCTCGCGGTCCCGCTGTCGCGGCTCGACGGCAAGGCGAAGCTCTCGCAGAACCGGACGCCCGAGGAGCGGGCGCGGATCCTCGCGAAGCTCTGGGAGCGGGGTGCGCCGGGCGATCCCGCGGCGATCGAGCTGCTCCGCGGCGCTTGCCCGGACACCCCGGTGCCCGAGTTCCTTCAGGCGCCGGCGGGCTGCGTGCTCGCGTGTGCGCTGGGCCCGCGCGACGTGGCGGAGGCGGTCGATCTGCTGGAGGGCGGCTACTGGAACCAGGGTGTGTCGCGCGAGGCGATCGCGCGGGCGCTGCTCGGCTCGTCGGCGTGGGTGGGCGCGCGCGACGCGGCGGGCCGGCTCGTGGCGACGGCGCGGGCGATCAGCGATGGGAGCAGGCGTGCGTGGCTGTACGACGTGATGGTCGCGCCCTCGCTGCGGGGCCGCGGCGTGGGCGAGGCGGTGGTGCGGCTGCTGCTCGGGCACCCGGCGGTCCGCGGCGCCAGCCACGTGAGCCTGGGCACCCAGGATGCGCACGCGTTCTACGCGCGGTTCGGTTTCCGTGACCGCGCGGCGCTGCCGCCGCGGCCGTTCACGTCGACGGAGATGCAGCTCGTGCGCGCCTGAAGCGGCGGCCAGGCGTCGATGCGGCCGCGCCGCTGCACGGCAGCCGCCCGCGCGACACATGGCAACTCCGGCTCCCATTTCGCCAACGGAAGGTTATTCCGCGCCGATCGAGATGGCGTTGACCACCGAAGAAGGGTGTCCCCCAAGAAATCCCAGATGAATGCCTGAGCCGCCGCAGAGCGCGGCTTCAGCTTCTGGTTCTGGGTCGACGAGGCTCCGGGCGCCTCGATTATCGACGGTTGCGAAGATGGTAGGGAAGTGAGCAGGGCATACCGTTCGATCGCGGGCGCAAGTGTGGACAACGTCGCGACTGGCCCTCTCGCCTGCACGAGAGACGATCCGAGCTATGTTGATGAGCTGCGTATCTTGGTCGGGCGCGTGCGGCCACGCCGTGGACTCGCTCGCCCCGTCGCGATTGCCGAGGAGTGGCCCCTGCCATCGTCGTCCTCGCCGGAGATCCCCCTGGCCGGCGGCCCAAAGAGCAGAGGTCCGAAGCACGCACCTCTCACCTTTGCGCTCGTATGGACGCCCGCGCGAGGTGTGGTCGGCACAGCCGCGAAAGTTGCGGAAAGGCCGAGAACCCAGCGCGCCACAGTGGATTCGAACCACTGGCCTTCGGCTCCGGAGGCCGACGCTCTATCCAGCTGAGCTAGTGGCGCACTCTCGCGGGTTTCGCGAGGGGCCCCGAACCTACCCAAGACCGGGCTCTCGCGCAACCCCATTCCTGCACCTTCGTGCACCGCTGCCATCCCGCCCCGGCCCATCGCGCCCCCTCCATCCCCGTCCATCCCGCCACCCGTCGCTCACAGGGGGCCCGTGCCAGCCGTGGTGCCGCCGCCGCCTGCCCGCGAGGGCCGAGCCCCATCCGCCAAAATTTGGCCACCGGCCCGTCTGTCCGGCATTCCCGGGGCATGGATGCCCGACAGCGAAGCTCCGCGATCCCGGCCCCGGCGCGCGGACCCCTCCCGCTCGCCCTGGCCGTCGCCGCCCTCGCCCTGCCGGCCCTGCCGGCCTGCACCGGCGGGGAGAACGCCACGCCCGAGGGCATCATCAGCCTCTCCGCGGGCGCAGCCCAGAAGGCCGCCGAGAACGACCCCGCCACCCTCCCGCGCCCGGACGGGCCCCGCATCGGCGCGGTGCAGATGGTCGCGCCCATCTACGAGAAGGCGGACCGGCGCTCGGCCAAGCTCGGCTACCTCCGCGCAGGCGGGACGGCGCCCCGCGGGGAGAAGCCCGCCGCGTTCGACGACTGCCAGGGCGGCTACTACCGCGTGCTGCCCGCCGGGTACATGTGCGCGGACGGCGATGCCACGATCGACACGCAGCACCCGATCCTCCGGGCGCTCACGCGGCGGCCCGACCTGTCGAAGCCGATGCCGTACCCGTACGCCTTCGTCCGGGCCATCGCGCCGAACTATTACCGGATGCCGTCCACGAAGGAGCAGCTCCAGTACGAGATGAGCCTGGAGCGGCACCTCCGCAGCTACAAAAAGCTCAAGAAGAAGTGGGACGAGATCAAGGTCGGCGCCAACGACGTGCCGCTCGACGCGGCGGGCAACGCCGTCGCCGACCCGCCCGCAGAGCCGCCCGAGCTCGGCGACAGCGAGCTCTTCGGCGGCAACGCCAGCGACGAGATCCCCTGGTTCTTCAAGGGCGGGCGGCAGCTCCCGAACATCTCGTCGTTCAAGGTCCCGGGCTACGCGATCATCACCAACCGGATCGCGCGCAAGGCAGGGCTCGCCCTCATCGACACCTTCATGGGCGACGGCGGGCGGCGCTTCGCCCTGACCACCGACGCGCGGCTCGTGCCCACCTCGAAGCTCAAGCCCGCCCGCGGCTCCACGTTCCACGGCGTCGACATGACCAAGGGGTGGGAGCTGCCGCTCGCGTTCGTGCACCGGCAGGACGCGAAGCGCTACGACATCTCCGGCGGCGAGATGGAGAAGGCGGGCGAGCTGCCCTGGCACACCGCCGTGCAGCTCACGGGGCGCTCGAAGAAGGTCGGCGGCGCCCGCCTCGTCGAGGCGAAGGACGGGACGTGGGTGCGCGACTCCGACGTCGCCATCGCGGTGAAGCCCTCGGAGCTGCCCTCGTTCGCGCAGGGGACCGTGAAGTGGATCGACATCTCGATCCTGAGCCAGACGCTCATCCTCTACGAGGGCAGGAAGCCCGTCTACGCCACCGCGGCGGCGACCGGCCGCGACGGGCTCGGCGACCCCAAGAAGACCTTCTCGACCGTGCGCGGGACGTTCCGGATCCGCGACAAACACGTCACGACGACGATGGACGCGCACGAGGTCGACAACAAGTTCGAGCTCCGCGACGTGCCGTGGGTGCAGTACTTCGAGGCCGGCTACGCGATCCACGCGGCGCCGTGGCACGACGACTACGGCAAGCCGCGCAGCCACGGGTGCATCAACCTGTCGCCGATCGACGCGCGCAGGGTGTTCCTCTGGACCGATCCCCCCGTGCCCGACGGATGGCACGGGGTCAGCGCGGGGAAGGCCACGGGGGAAGGGACCATCGTCCACATCCATCCCTAGGCGAGCTCGGTCACCAACGTTTACGTAGTCGTGGTCGTGGTTGTGGTCGTCCACGGCCTATCGTTGACGACCACGACCACGACCACGACCACGACCACGACCACGTAAACGTTCACGTGCGGATGTAGGAGAACGCGGCGCGAAGGTTCGTTAACGCCTACGCGTGGGAGGGGCGGCGGGGGTCAGTCCTCGTCGGCCTCGGCCTTGAAGCCGCTCTCCTTGATCACCTTGTCCTGCACCATCGGCGGGCAGACCTCCAGGTGCTCGACGTTCATCGTGAACGTGCCTTTGCCCTGGGTCATGCTCTTCAGCTTCGACTCGTACTCGAGCACCTCGGCGAGCGGGACGAACGCGTTCACGATCGTCTGGCTCTCGACCGAGTCCGTGCCGATGATCCTCCCGCGGCGGCTGTTGATGTCGCCGATGATGTCGCCCATCGCGACGCTGGGCACCGTCACCGAGAGCCGCACGATGGGCTCGAGCAGCACCGGCGCGCACTGCGCCGCGGCGGCCTTGAAGGCCTTGCTGCCCGCCATCTGGAACGCCGCGTCCGAGGAGTCGACGTCGTGGTACTTGCCGTCGAAGAGCCGCACCTTGACGTCGATCATCGGGTAGCCCGCCAGGATCCCCTTCGACATCGACTTGACGATGCCCTTCTCGACCGAGGGGATGAACTGCCGCGGCACGGCGCCGCCCACGACCGCGTCCTCGAAGACGAAGCCGCCGCCGCGCGGCAAAGGCTCCATGTCGATGTAGCAAACGCCGAACTGGCCATGTCCGCCGGTCTGCTTCTTGTGCTTGCCCTCGATGTTCGTGGCCTTCTTCGAGATCGTCTCCTTGTAGGCGATGTGCGGCGGGCCGAGCCGACAGTCGACCCCGACGCGCCGGCGGATGCGCTCCACCGTGATCTCTAGGTGCAGGGCGCCGAGGCCCGAGACGACGAGCTCGCGGGTCGACGCGTCCTGGTGCACGCTGAGCCCTGGGTCCTCCTCGGTCAGCCGGTAGAGCGCGTTGCCGACCTTGTCCTCGCCGCCCTTGGCGTCGAACCGCACGCCGCGCGAGAAGAGGGCCGGCGGCAGCTCCGGCGTGGAGAGCAAGAACGCGTGCTTCTCGTCCGAGAGCGTGTGCCCGCTCAGCGTGGCCTTCAGCTTGTGCAGCGCCACGATGTCCCCGGCGCGCGCCTCGTCCACCTGCTTGTGGTCCTTGCCGACCACGCTGTGGATCTTGCCGAGCCGCTCCGAGCCGCCCGTGCTCGCGTTGAGCATCGTGGCGTCGGGCCGGAGCACGCCGGAGAGCACGCGCACGAACGAGGTGCGGCCGGCGTGCGGATCGATCGAGGTCTTGAAGACGAACGCCGCGGCCGGGGTCTCCGCCGACGACGGCCGCTCCGCGGCCTGCGGCGCGGCGCCGGGCTTGCCGCTCGGGACGACGCCGCTCCAGGCCGGGTGCTCGGTCGGCGGCGGCACGAGCTCGACGATGCCGTCGAGCAGCGCGGCGACGCCGCTCGGGCGGACCCCGGAGGCGAAGTAGACCGGGATCAGCGCCCCCCGGCGGACCGCGGCGCGGAGCCCCTGATCGAGCTCCTCCTGCGTGAGATCGCCCTCGGTCAGGTACCGCTCGGTGAGCTCGTCGTCGCTGCCGGCGACGTCGTCGACGAGCTTCCCCCGGGCCTTCTCGACGGCGCCCGCGGCGTCGGCCGGCACCGGAGAGCCCGCGGCCGTGGCGGGCGCCTCGGGCTTGTCGAGCCAGGCCTTCTTCGTCCGGATCGCGACGACCCCCCGGTGCTGGAGCCCCTCGCCGACGCGCTCCTCCATCACCGCGAGCGGCGCCTTGAGGCGGGCGCGGACCTCGGCGAGCACCTCGTCGGGGCGGGCGTTCTCGGCGTCGACCTTCGTGACGACGATCACGCACGGCAGCTTCGCGTCCCTCACCCAGCCGAAGACGCGCTCGGTGATCGGCTGCACGCCGTCCTTGCCGCTCACGACGAGGATGGCCGCGTCGACCGCCGCGAGGGCGAGCCGCGTCTCGGCGAGGAAGCTCCCCTCGCCCGGCGTGTCGACGAGGTTGACCTTCTTCCCCGCCCAGGAGAGGTAGGCGACGCTCGCCTCGAACGAGCAAACGTGCTCTTTTTCCTCGGCGGTCTCGTCGAGGACACTCGACTTGTCGTCCACCTTGCCGAGCTTGGCCGTCGCCTTGGCGACGTACAGCATGGCCTCGGCAAGCGATGTCTTCCCAGCCCCCTTGTGTCCGATGATTGCAACGTTCCTGATGTCCCCTGCCTCAGTCGTTGTCATTCCTCGTTCGTACCAATCCCCGTCGGGATCGAGAAGGCCGGCACGCGATTTTTGCGGCGCTTTCTTCGAGCCAGGAGGTCAGCGAAGCCGGGCAGCGAGTCGCTCACCCGAGCTCTGCCGCGACGCGCTGCGGCGTGCTCTGGCGATTTGCGCTTGTCCGGCGCTGCCTGAATGGAGCGCTCGCCCGGGAGCTCGGCGCACGAAATGAGCACTCTCCGCCTCGCGCTCCAGATGGTCCTCGGTATCGCGCTGCCGTTCGCGCTGCAGCGCTGGGACCGACGGCGGCTCACGCCCGAGCAGCGCGCCGCTTGCTGGAACGGAGCGACCTGGGGCGCGGCCCTCTATGCGTTCGGCCCGCTGTCCATGCTCGGGTGGTGTTGGGTCACGCGCGGCGTCCAGCACGGGCGGCCGGGGGCGCGTGGATCAGGGCCGAATGTCTCCCGGAGCGTCTGGCACCCGTACCGGGCGCGGGCGGTCGGCGCGCGCGGGTCAGAGCGCTTCCGCGCGCTGAAGGCGCTCGGGCTCGGCGCGGCGTCCGCCGCAGCGCTCGTCCTGATCCTGAGCGGTGTCGATTATCTCTTCGCGCTCGCATTGGGGCTCCCGCCGTGAGCCGCGCGGGTGGCACATGAAACGCATGGAAGCGGTGTCGATGGCTCGATGGCGCATGACCGTAGCCGCTGATGCCGCTGATTGGAGATGGCTGCAGGCCGGCCGGCCGGCCAGCTGGCCGGCCAGCCAGCTGCGTCCAAATGCGGCCAGATGCGGCCAAATGCGCACCGAACGGACATTTTCGTGCGCGGGTGTCACTAGACGACACGTCATGGACGCGATAGCAGCACTCTGAATCTGTTATTCAGGGGACAGGCTTTTACTCTGTCCGCGGCGCTCGCGGACTCACACCGAGGCAGTGCGTTGACGTCGCTGAAGCCCAGAGGAGAGGATCGCGCGGCCGCACGGGAGCGGACCGACGCTGAACGTGCGCTGCGGGCGGCCGAGGGCGGCCCGAGGTGGCAAGAGATCGTCGCCGGCAGGTACGCGGTGGAGACCCGGATCGGCGCTGGCGGCGTGGGCGTCGTCCAGCTCGCCACCGATCGCCTGTCGGGCCAGCGCGTCGCGCTCAAGCGCGTCGATCCGAGGCTCGTCGAGAACAGGCACGCCGTCGATCGGCTGCTCCGGGGCGCCCGCGCCGCGCGCGGCCTCAAGGGCAGGTACGTCGCGCGGATCCTCGACGTCGGGGTCGAAGGTGGCGCGCCGTTCGTTGTCAGCGAGTACCTGGAGGGCTCCGACGTCACGAGCTACCTGCGGCGCCGCGGGCCGATCCGGGTCAGGGAGGCGGTGAAGTACCTCCTGCAGATCTGCGAGGCGGTCGCCGAGGCGCACGGCGTCGGGATCCTCCACCGGGACATCAAGCCCGAGAACCTCTTTCTCAGCTTCGGCGACGGCGCCCCGAGCGTGAAGGTCCTCGACTTCGGGGTGTCGGCCGTCGCCTGCGGCGTCGAGAGCGAGGGGCCGAACGCCGCCTCGGGCGCCATGCGGACGTCGCTGCTCTTCATGGCGCCGGAGCAGATGCGGTCGGCGGGCGGCATCGACGAGCGCGCCGACATCTGGTCGATCGGCGCGGTCGCCTACGCGCTGCTCTGCGGGGCGAGCCCGTTCGATGCGCCGACCGAGCTCGAGATCTGCACCAAGGTCCTGACCGAGCCGCCCGCGCCCTTTCCGGCGGGCGTCGAGCCCCCGGAGCTGCGGGCGCTCCTGCTGCGCTGCCTCGCCAAGGACCCGGAAGCACGTCCCTCGGACGTCGCGAAGCTCGCGTTCGCGCTCGCGCGCTTCGGGGGCGAGGGCGCGGAGGACGCGGCTGAGCGCGTGTGGGAGGCGCTCCGGGCGGACGAGACCGTCCGCATGGCGACACCTGCCCCGGTCGAGGACGAGTGGGAGGCCGACACGCTGGCGGACCTGCCGAGGATGTCGCCCGACGATCTCATGAGCGACCTCGAGACGACGGCCAAGTGGGAATCTCCCGCAGGCCGTCTGTCCGATGCCACGTTGGTGTCGCACGCAGGGGCGGCGTGGGACGGCGGCGATCAGCTCCGGGCGAGCCGGTCTCCGCCCCCGCCGGTCCTGACGGTGAGCCCGCCGGAGCGCCGCTCCGATCCCCAGGCGGGCGGGCCAGGGCAGCGGCCGACCGCCGGGGACACGCCCGTTCCGCTCGGTCGCAAGGTCGTGCACCGCGTCAGCGACGGCGCGGCGCCTCGCGTCACGCCGGTGCTCACGGCGCGTGCGCAGGCCGAGACCGATGCGGAGCGGCTCACGGTGGTGCGCCGGGGGCCGTCGCCATGGCCCCGGCGGCTCGCCATCGCGTTCGCGCTGTTCGGGATGCTCGCGGGGATCGGCGGCGTGTGGCTCGTGCAGATGCGCACGCTCGACGGAGGCGGGAGCGCGCTCCCTGCGGCGAAGGGGCTGGCGAAGCGCGCGGCTCAGGAGGCGCGGTCGTCGGTCGTGGCAAGGCGATCGAGCGCGGCCGTTCCTGCCGCGCCGGAGCCCCTGCCCGAGCCTCCGGCGGCCGAGCCCTCGGAGGCCGAGCTGGTCCCCGCGAGCGCCGCGGGCCCCGACAGCGAGGCGCCGCGGGTGGCGCAAGCGCGCGGGGCCCGGCTCGACGCGCGGCGCCCCGAGGTCATCTACGACGAGGTCGAGCGCGAGCGGCGGCGGCGGCGCGAGAAGCTCGAGCGCGAGCGGGCGTGGCGCGAGGCGACCACCCGCGCGCGGCAGGAGCGCGACGCGTCCCGGCGCGAGCCGCCGCGGCCCGAGGACGCCGCGCGCGAGACGGCGCAGCCCGCGGAGGGCGCGCGCGAGCCGCAGCAACCCGCGGAGAGCGACGGCGCGCAGCGACCCCAGGCGAGCGACGGCGGGTGACGTCCGCGGCCCGGCGGTCCGCCTGCCTGGTATAAGGCGGCCCGTGCCAGGGATGAGTCGAGGAGGTTACGCGCTCGCCCGCGCGGCGGGCGCCGCGCTCGCCGTGTCGGCGGCGGCGGTCGGTGCTCCTGTGCGCCCTGCGAGGGCCGCGCAGCAAGCGCCGCGGGTCGCGCAGCAGGAGCCGCGGGTCGCGCAGCAGGAGCCGCGGGTCGCGCAGCAGGCGCCGCGGGTCGCGCCGGAGCACCTGCCGTACGGCGCGGCGGGGTGGGCTGTGTCGGGCTGGGGCGGCGTGCGCGGCGTGACGATCGGGCCGATCGAGAACCTGCGGCACCCGGGCCGCGGCTACGGCACCGCGGCGAGCGGGCGGGCGATGGATGAGGCGGTTGCCATGGGCGCGACGTGGGTCAGCCTGACGCCGTTCGGCCGCGTGTGGGACGGCAAGGGCACGGGCGTCGATCTCGTCTTCGAGGCGCCGTTCGAGGAGAACCGGCGCAACGTGCTCGCGGCGATCGCGCAGGCGCACGCGCGCGGGCTCAAGGTGCTGCTCGTCCCGCACCTCTGGGTCGAGAGCGGCGAGTGGCGGGCCCTGATCGACCCCGGGGACGACGCCGGCTGGGCGCGCTGGGCCGAGTCGTACCGCCGGTTCCTGCTCACGTGGGCCGCGGTCGCGCGCGAGGGCGGCGCGGAGATGCTCAGCGTGGGCGTCGAGCTGCGGAGCTGGGTGACGACGCCGCGGGCGGCAAGCTTCCTGCCGATCATCGAGGCGGTGCGCCGCGTGTACCCGGGGCTGCTCACCTACTCGGCGAACTGGGACGACGTCGAGCACACGCTGATCTTCGACGCGCTCGACCTCATCGGCATCAACGCGTTCTACCCGCTGGCGGAGCGGGAGGGCGCGTCGTTCGAGGAGCTCTTGCGCGGCGGGCGCAAGGTGGCGGCCGGGGTGGACGCCGTGGCGCGCGCGTGGGGCAAGCCGATCCTGCTGACGGAGATCGGCTACACCACGCGGCGCGATCCCGCCGTGCGCCCGTGGGAGTGGCCCGACCGCATGAAGGGCGTGGTGGTCGACCAGCGCTCGCAGGCCGAGGCCTACGCCGCGGTGATCGCGCCGTTCCTCGACGCGCGCACGTGCGCCGGCTTCTTCGTCTGGCGGCTCTACGCGGATCCGGACGACGTCTCGCAGGAGGCCGAGTGGGGCTTCTCGCCGAGGGGCAAGCTCGCGGAGCTCGTGCTGCGCGACGCCTTTGCCACCCGCTGGGCCGCCGACGGCCCCCGGCTGCCCGGCGACGCGCTCGGCGGACACCGCGCGCGCACCCCGGGGCTCTTCGGCTGGGAGCTCGATCCCGACGAGCCCGAAAGCCTGTTCCCGTAGCCGGACGAGCCGCCGAGCCATCCCTGCGGGACGACGCGCTCATGACGGCAGGCGGAGGGTGAAGGTCGAGCCCCTGCCTGCGGCGCTCGTCACCTCGATGCGCCCGCCGTGCGCCTCGGCGATGCGCCGCGCGGCCCACAGGCCGAGGCCGACGCCCGGGGCCACGCCGCTCGACGAGGGCGCGCGGAAGTAGCGCTCGAACAGCCGTCGCTGATCGTCGGCCGCGATCCCCACCCCGCGGTCCGAGACCGCGATGGAGACCTCGGCGCCTACCCGCGCGACGGTCACCTGCACGGCGCCGCCCGCCGGCGAGTACTTGATGGCGTTCGCGACCAGGTTGTTGAGCACCTGCTCGATCCGGATCGGGTCGCAGCACAGCGGGACGGGCTCCTCGGGGAGCGACAGCCTGAGCTCGTGCGCGGTCGCGGTCGGGCGGTAGAGCTCCACGACGTCGCGGGCGAGCTCGCGCGCGTCCCGGGCCTCGCGGCGCAGATCGAGCTCGCCGCCCTCGATCCGCGCGATGTCCATGAGGTCCGTGAGCATCCGATCGCAGCGCGCCGCCTCCTTCCCGATGCGGGCGAGCATCGACCGGAGCCGCTCCTCGCGCGGGAGGGGCCGATCCGGCCGGAGGCCGTCGGCGGTGAGCTTCAGCGCGGCGAGCGGGTTGCGCAGGTCGTGCGCGACGCTCGCGAGGATCCCGAGCTGCCTCTTGCGCTGCTCGGCCAGCGCGGCGGCCATCTCGTTGAACGCGACGGCGATCTCGCGCAGCTCGTCGAGCCCGCCCTGCGGCGCGCGGGCGTCGTGCGAGCCGGCCCCGTAGCGGTCGATCGCGGCGCGGATCGAGAGGAGCGGCCGATAGACGCACCTGCGCAGCTGCCAGAGCGCGAGCAGGACGCCGGCGAGCAGCATCCCGGCGGCCCCGAGGCTCACGATCTCCGAGAGCCTGTGCACCTCGTCGACGCGCTGCCGGGCGATCCGCGCCTCGGCGAGCCGGGTTGCGAGCAGCCGCTCGAGCGCGGCGAACGTACGGTCGACCTCATCGTGGGACGCTCCCGCGTTCGCCCCGGCCTCCCGGTGCTCCCGCGTGTGCGTGGCGAGGTAGCGCTCGATCTCCCGTTCGGCCTCCTCGAAGACGTTGGCGCTGTCCGCGGTGACCGGCTGCTCGCGGGCGTCCTCGAGCCACCGGGAGAGCTCGCGCCTGGCGGCGTCGCGCGCGCCGACGTGCTCGGGGAGCTGGGTCAGCGCGACGCGGGCGCTCTCGCGCTCGTGGGAGAGGAGGTGGACCTCCAGCTGCGTGATCGACCGCACTTCCCGGACGATGTTGAAGAGGCACGTGACCTCGCGGGTCATGTACGTGGCGCTGAGCGTGAACCCGCTCGCCGTCAGCAGCGCGAGGGCGGCGAGCCACGCGGTGCTCGCCGCCGCGAGCGTCTTCAGCTTCATCGTCGTCCCCCGGTTCCGGCCCAGGTCGCGCCGGGAACGAGCGGAAGCGTAGCGCCTCGAGCGCGCGCGGCCCGTCCGCCGGGCAAGCCGGAGCTCCCGGAGCCGCCCAGGAGGCGGCCGAACCCGGGCGCTGCGGGCGTGGCGCGGCTCCCATCGAGGCTGCGCTGCGCGCAGCCTCAGGCGTTTGCGTTTTCCAGGCCCTTCGGGTTCGACAGCGCCGCCCGCGCGACGGCCATCTGCCGCTCGAGCTCCGCGGGAGACGCCGGGGTCTCCAGGATCAGCGCCGCGTCATCAGGGACATGGGCGGCGATCCGCTGGAACGCGTGCGCCGCGCTCTGGCTCAGGGCGCCGTGTCGGCTCCCCGCGTTCACCTCGCTCACGTGGAGCTGCTTCAGCCGTGTCCTGTGCTCCCGTACGAGGAAATGGGCCTCGGTCATCGTGCGATCGACCTGGTGCGCATGGCCGATATCGAAGCAGAACAGCGCGTCCGGCAGCGCGTCGAAGAAGGGCACGAGCTCCTCCACGGTGCGTCCTGTCCGCTTGCGCTTATCCATGTTCTCGATCGCGAGGGAGCCGCCGAGCTGCCGGAAGGCGCCGAGATCATGGAGGGTGTCGGGGTGGAGGACGATCAACCATCCAAGCGCGGCCACCTCCGCCATGGCGTCGGCGACGGCGCGCTCCTCCGCCGCATCGAAGCGGCTCGGAGCGTGGAACGAGACGTAGTCGTACCGCGACAGGTCGAGCGAGCCGAGGAGCTTGAGCAGCGGCTTGAGCTCCGAGATCCGCAGCGCGGAGAGCTCCACGGCGGTCGCCGAGCTCCCTTCGAGCATCGAGAGCGCCCGTTCGACGTCGCTGAGGGCGAGCGCCCCTGTCGAGTAGCCCACGGGTCGCATCAGAACACCCCATAGGTCTGGAGGAGCTTGCGGAGCTCGTCGTCTTCCTTGAAGAAGAGCCGGTCGAGCCCGCCCTGGAACTCACGCCCGATGTCCCGCACCCGCTTGAAGGTCGGGTCGCTGCCCAGCTGATCGTCCAGCGGCAGCTGCTTCAGCCGGCCGCGCTCCTCTTCATTCGAGAGGAGCGCGAGGAACGCGTCGTAGCTGTCGAACAGCGTGCGCGCCGTCTCCGCGGAGATCGAGGGCCGGAGCAGCACCTCGGCCAGGCTCTCCAGGGGCGTCACCCGGATGCGCTCTCGCAGGAAGCGCACGAGCGCTGGCGTCGAGAGCCGCTCGCCGTCGTCGGTCAACGTCGTTCGATCCTTGCAGAACAGCTCGAAGCCGAAGCAGGTGAGGAGCCCGCTCACGAAGATGAGCTTCCGCGACATCCTGAGCTTCGCGTTGCGGAGCGCCCAGCCCGAGCTGCGTTCCCGCTGCTTGTAGACGAAATCGACGGCGACCGTGCGCCAGTATCGGACGATGTCGTTCAGGAGGAACATCGGGAGGATCTCGCGCTTGCTGCCGTAGCGCAGCCCGCGGTCGTCCTCGACGTACCGCGACAGCACGAGCCTGAGCACCCGCTCGTGGGCGTCCGGCTGGCCGATCGCGAGCGACTCGAGGAGCAGCAGGATGCGCTGGGTCGTGTTCTTGTTCGTGTCCTCCTGCCCGCCGATCTGGTGGAGGATCGGGTGGCTGAAGGCCACGTTGCCGAACACGCCCGTCGGGCCCGGCTCATGGAACTTCGCTTCCCTCAGGATCCTCGTGATGGCCTGAGCCTGG
Source organism: Sorangium sp. So ce726 (assembly GCF_051521405.1). Classification (NCBI taxonomy): domain Bacteria; kingdom Pseudomonadati; phylum Myxococcota; order Polyangiales; family Polyangiaceae; genus Sorangium; species Sorangium sp. So ce726. The sequence continues at coordinate 1,909,838 of NZ_CP150349.1, forward strand.
CTGAAATGCCCCTCGTCGGCCTGACCGTCGATGAGCAGCGTCCAGTCGAGATCGCTGCCGGTCGTGTACTCGCCCCGCGCCAGCGAGCCGAAGACCACGACGCTCGTGTCGCACGGGATCTGCTCGCGGAGCAGCGCCGCGAGCTGCGCCCGGGTCTCCGCCGAGAGCCGCGCGGCCGCCTCGATGCTCGGCCACGATCGCCCCGCCTTCTCGCCGATTCGCTGGATGGCGCTCCGCGGCGCCGCGCCTTCATCTCTCGTCATCGATCGCACCCTCGATCGCGGGAGCCGTCCATCGAGCCCACCGCAGCGCACCGCGTTGCGCCGCGCGCCTCACGCCCCGCCGTCGCCGGGGAGCGCGAGCCCGAACCACCGGTTCACGAGGTCATGGTGCTCCTCGAGGCGGTCGCGGTAGCGGGGGGTGCCCTCGAGCGCGGCCCGCTCGAAATCGACCCAGTACAGGGCGCCCGTCTTCTCGCCGATGAGCACGTTGCCGAGCTTGACGTCGAGCGGCGCGACGCCGCGCGTGTTCATCGCCCGGACGATCTCCTCGATCTGGCCGCGGTAGGTCTCCCCGCCGCCGCTCGAGAACGCCTCGATCTCGCGCCGGTCGCGGTCGGGATCGAACAGCTGCCCGAGCGGCGCGAGATCGATGTCGAGCACCTTCTCCCCGCGCTCGGCGACCTGATGTTGCAGCGTCTGGCCGCGCACGTAGTCGAGGTAAAGGGTGCGCGTGGCGAGGCTGAGATCGCGAATCCTCGGGACGCTGGGGAGGTCGCGCAGGCGGAAGAGCGCGGCTGCTTCGTTGTAGAAGAAGAGACCGAGCAGGGCGAAGAGGTGCGCCTGGAGCGGCGCGTTCTGCGGCTGGCCGATGAAGCGCTTGCGGACGCAGACGTAGCCGTGGCGCAGCACGACGTGCAGCCGGTAGCGCAGGCGCGGCATCTTCTCGCTCCGCCGGTTGAAGAAGGCGACGTCGGCCGGGTGGACCGCGAAGGCGAAGCCGTCCTGATCGAGCTCCGCGAGCACCCTGTCCCCCGGGCCGAGCTCGGCGACCGATGGGATCTCGCTCGGGGTCACGGCGTCGGGCACGGGGAGCGGGTTCTCGGCGAGCCGGCGCGCAAGGAGCGCTCTGACCGTCTCGAGCCGCACGGCGAGCAGCCTCGTCGCGGCGTCCATGCCGGGCACGCGGCGCATGCCTTCGTCAAGGGCGCGCCGAAGCTCAGGGTTCATGCCCGTCTAGTAGCCGCTTCCGTTCGGCAAATCAAAAGGTGAGGTGACGGCGAGGCGAGGTGGTACGCTGATCCATCGACCTTGGGCGCGCGCGTCGGCGAGCGTCGACGCGAGCCAACGAGCGTGGACGAATGTGGACGGGCGTGGACGGGCGTGGACGAGCGTCGACGCGCGCCAACGAGCGCCAACGAGCGTGGACGAACGTGGACGCGCGCCAGACGCCACCGACCGCCGGCGTGCCGGGTAGGCGTTTGGCAGCGCGGGTGATGCTGGGTGCGGATTGCGCTTCAACAGGGGACCCGATTCGGGTAGCAAGCCTTCATGGGGAATTCGACGCTGCGGATCGTCCATGTCGTGAGCAGCCTGAACGGCGGAGGTATGGAGCATTTCGTGCTGCGCCTCGCCGAGGCGCAGCGGCGCCACGGCCATGACGCCTCCATCCTCGCGCTGCGCGGCGGGCCGCTCGCGGAGCTGGCGCGGCAGCGGACGCTGCCGACCACGGTGCTGGGCGGGCGCCTCCCCGCGCGGCTCGCGCACGCGGCCCTCTCCTTCGCGCGCTCCCGTCCGCACGTCGTCCACGCGCATAACCCCACTGCGCTCCACTACGCCACGATCGGCAAGCTCCTTACGCGCGCGCGGCTCGTCTTCACCGATCACGCCCAGACGCGCGGGATCATCCGCGTTCCGTCGCGCTTCGAGTGGCGTGAAACGGACGCTGTCGTCGGCTGTTCGCAGGACACGGCCGACAAGAGCGGTGCCGTTGGCGTGGCCAGCAACATCTCTGTCATCCACAACGGGATCGACATCACCCCGGCCAAGCGGACGCGCGACGAGGTGCGCGCCGAGCTCGGCCTCGGCCCGGACGTGTTCCTTGGCATCATGCCCGCCGCGTTCCATCCGGTGAAGGCGCACGACGTGCTGCTCCGGGCGCTCGCGCGGCTCCGGGAGCGGGGCGTCGCTGTCGCGGTGCTCGTCGTCGGCGACGGCGACGAGCGCGATCGCATCCATGGGCTCGCGAGGGAGCTCGGGGTCCACGGCGCCGAGGCGCGCTTCCTCGGCTTCCGCAAGGACGTGCCCGATCTGCTCGTCGCCGCCGATTTCTTCACGCTGCCCTCGCGCGACGAGGGGCTGCCGCTCGCCGTCCTCGAGGCCATGGCGCGCAGCCTGCCTGTCGTGGTGACGCCCGTCGGCGGGGTCCCCGAGGTGGTGCGGCACGAGGAGCACGGCCTGCTCGTCCCGGTGGACGGGCACGACGTGCTCGCGGACGGGATCGAGCGGCTCGCGCGCGATCCGGCGCTGAGGCGGCGGCTCGGCGAGGCGGGGCACGTGCGGGTGCGCGACGACTTCTCGTTCGAGAAGATGACGCGCAAATACGAGCAACTCTATTTCCGCCTCACGTGACAGGCGAGCGGGCAATGAAGGTACTCGTCTTCACCCATCATTACCCTTCCACGCGGCTGCCGACGATGGCGCCGTACAGCTATCACACGTACAGGGCGCTCGCGCGCCGCTGCGAGCTCCGGCTCGTGGCCCCGATCCCCTGGTGGACGCGCGCGCGCGGGGCGCACCGGGAGCTCTTCGGCGGCACGCGCGAGGCGCACACGGGTATCGACGCGCTATTCCCCACGTACTGGTCGATCCCGGGGCTGCCGAGCCTGCACGCGCAGGCGCTCCGCGCATCGCTCCGGCGCACGATGGCGGGGCTGCGGCGTGAGTTTCCGTACGACGCGATCCTGGCCGCGTGGGCCTATCCCGACACCGTCGCAGCGGAGGCGTTCGCGCGGGAGGCGGGGGTGCCGGTCGTCACGACGGTGCTCGGCAGCGACATCAACGAGCAGCCGAGGAACGCCGCGCTGCGGGCGCAGATCGCGCCGGCGCTCCAGCGCTGCGCCCGGGTGGTCGCGGTGAGCGGGGCGCTCGGGGAGCGCCTGGTGGAGCTCGGGGTGCCGAGGGAGCGTGTCGTCGTGCAGCACAACGCGGTCGACGGCGCGCGGTTCGCGATCCGGGATCGGGCCGAGCCGCGGCGGCGCTTCGGCGTCCCGGCGGACGCGAAGGTGGTGCTGTACGCCGGTTATCACGTGCCCGAGAAGGGCGTCGACGTTCTCGTCGAGGCGATGGCGCACCTCGACCGGGCGGGCCGTCGCGACATTCACCTGATGATGGTGGGCGGCGGCGAGCTGCTCGAGCCGCTGCGCGCGAAGGTGAGCGCGCTCGGCCTGGGCGATCGCGTGCGGCTGTTTGGCTGGGCGCTGCCCGTCGAGATCCCGGACTACATGGCCGCGTGCGACGTGTTCTGCCTGCCGAGCCGCCGCGAGGGCTGCCCAAACGTCGTCCTGGAGGCGCTCGCCTCGGGCCGCCCCGTCGTCGGAACCCGGGTCGGCGGCGTGCCGGAGCTCGTCCGCGAAGGGCAAGGGGGCAATGGCCTCCTCGTCCCCCCCGGCGATCCCGGGGCGCTCGGGGCCGCGTTGACGCGAGCGCTCGACACGGCATGGGAGCCGGAGGCGCTGCGGGGCAGCGTGGGGGCGCTGTCATGGGACGTCGTGGGGGAGCGCTATCACGCGCTCCTGAAGGAGGTCCTCGCCGAGCAGCGCGGTGGCGGGCCGGGCTGAGGCGCTGCCAGCTGTCCGGCCCGCGCGACGGACAATCAACGTGAACGTTTACGTGGACGTTTACGTGGTCGTGGTCGTGGTCGTTCACGACCTATCGTTGACGACCACGACCACGACCACGTAAACGTCCACGTCCACGTCCACGTCCACGTCCACGTCCACGTCCACGTCCACGTAAACGTCCACGTAAACGTCCACGTAAACGTTCGGATGTAGGAGAACGCGGCGCGAAGGTTGGTTAACGCCTACGCGCCTCGGGCCTGCGGTGTTGTCAGAGGGGGATTGGTCGCGTCAGCTCGCGCAGGGCGGCGGCTTCAGGCGGTAATCCCTGTAGTCACCGGGATTGCCTGTCTTGCCGTCGAGCGCGGCGATCGCGATGTTGTACATCTCCCGCGCGGTCACGTAGTGGAGCACCCACTCCTTGCCATCGTTGTAACGGGTGGTGAGCTCCCGGTGCAGCGCGTGGCCCCCGGCGCCGAGCAGCGACGCCGCCTGCTCCTCGGGGGCGCCGTGCGTGTACACCTTGACGAACACCCACTCAGGCCTCCCCTCGATATGGATGTTCTGATCGGCCCACGTCTTCACCCGATCCGGCGTCGGCGGGTCGATCGCCTGCAGCGCGCCGTATTCCATCCGCATCCCCACCCGGTTTCCCCGGCGCCTCAGCGCGAGGGCGAGAGGGCCCTCGATCATCAGGATCCGGTCCTCCAGCACCTCGCCGACCTTGGCCCGCGCCCCCACGGCGTGGGCACTCCGGCGCGCCAGGTTGCCCGTCGGCCAGTAGATCTGGTTCACGATGGAGTGCTGCGACTCGTCGGGGGCCGACGGGAACGTGTAGTCGGCATAGCAGCCCGTCTCGAAGAGGAGCGGGAGCTCCGCGTCGACTCCGCAGTTCCGCGAGTCCCGCCCGGAGTTCGCCAGACACCAGTTGCCGTGGATGAACCCGTAACGCATGCGCCCGTCCGGGTCGCGCGAGAAATGCCCGTGCTTCCCCAGGATGTCCAGGTACCTGAGGATGTCCGCGCGCAGGTTCTCCTCCGTGTCGTTGTGGTGGTGCAGGTGCAGCTCCACCTCGCCGAAGCCGCTGCGCGTGAGATCCGCGAGCGCGTCGAGCCACCCCGGCGTGTACTGCTCCCCCGGAAAGAAGAAGCTGTGACGCGGGTGGTGGCCGTCCGCGTCGCGGTACGCGCCTGCCATCTCGGGATACCCCTTCGACCACGCCCTCACCCGCGCGTCGCCGACCTCCGGTGTGGCGTTCTCCCACCCCGGCTCCCAGTGATCACAGACCGCGAAGAGCAGGTGCCGCGGGCCGAGCGGACGCGGAGCACGGGCGTTCTCGATCCTCTGCCGGGCGTAGCCGCCGAGCCAGTTGTGAAGGTTCTTGTTCTTGAGATACTGGATCTTCGCCTGGAGTGTTCCGATCATGAGCTCTCTCGACCGCGACGCGTTGGACCGGCGGCCGCCGCGGCGGAACGGATACTAACCTGGCCCCCCCGGGCGTAGCCATAGCCGCCTCGGGGCCGCGCAGCGATCAAGATCACCGCGCGGCCTCACGCGGCGTCGCGCGGCGCGCGGCCCACCTGCCTCCCGGACGGCGCGCGTAAGGCAGGGCCAGCGTCGCGATCGTGCTCGCCACGTTCGTCTCCCCCGCGAGGCGCGCGCGACGCGGTCCTCGCCCTCGCAAGCAGCGGAGCGCACGCGGCCCGCCGCCCCACGGCAAGGGGTGCGCAGAGATCATGGAAGCTCGAGCACACTCCAGCAGAGCCCGAGCGGCCGTCCCGGACAGCCAGAGCGCAGCGAACCCCTGCGGCATGTATCGTGTCTTAAATTTTTGCGTCTGGCTGTTCGGTGCGCCGCCCCGCTTTGCCGGGCGAGGATGGCTGTGAGGGGACAAATCGCCCCACCTGTGGCGGTTTGTGCCGCCCAGGCTGTCAGCCGACCACCTACCGTTGTGTCTACGGTGAGCATCCGCACCGGAGCCGCGCTGGCACGACGCCTGCTCTGGGGGGTGCGGACCGCAGCCATCACCGATAAGGAGCCAGGCATGATGTCAACCACGATGACGCCGAGCGAAGAGATGGTCTCCCTCACGCGGAGGACCTCCCTCGAGTCACCAGCCTCCATGACCGAGGCGTGCGAGCTAGCCCGGCGGCTCGTGGACATGATCGAGCGCCTCAGGATGTGCACCCCGGAGGGCGAGCAGGCCCAGGCCCTCCGCATCGCGGAGGGGATGGCTCGGAGCGTCGCGGATGTCGTGACCGACGCCATGGGCAACCGGCGCGCTCACGTCGCCTAGCCGCTCAAGCACGAAGGCCGGGGCGACAAGGCCCGCCAGGGGCGCCACGCCCCGGCCGCGGATCCCGAAACCGAGACCAGCATGAGCCACAAGCGCAAAGGATTGCGCCCCGGGGATCCATACCCGCTCGGCGCGACGTGGGACGGCCTTGGAACGCAGTTCGCCCTCTTCTCGGAGAACGCCGAGGCCGTGGACCTGTGCCTCGTCGACGACGAGGGGAACGAGCAACGCCTGTCGATGCGTCACCGTACCTCCCTCGTCTGGCACGTCTACGTGCCGGAGGTCGGGCCGGGGCAGAAATACGCCTATCGCGTGCACGGCCCGTGGGCGCCGGAGCGGGGGTTGCGCTTCAACCCGCGGGTGCGCCTGCTCGATCCGTACGCGAAGGCGCTCGCCTCACGGGTCCGGTGGGACGCCGGCGCGTTCGCCCACCGGAGCGGCGAGCCCGACGGCGACCTCGCCATGGCCGAGGGGGAGGCGCTCGGCGCCCCGCTCGGCGTCGTCATCGACCCGTCCTTCGACTGGGGCGGCGACCGGCGCCCGTACGTGCCGTTCCACCGCAGCGTCATCTACGAGGCGCACGTCCGCGGCATGACGATGCAGCACCCGGAGATCCCGGAGGAGCTCCGCGGGACGTACCTTGGCATCGCCCACCCGGCCATCATCGGATACCTGCGGTATCTCGGCATCACGGCCATCGAGCTCCTGCCCGTGCACGCCTTCGTGCACGAGAAGTTCCTGCTCGACAAGGGGCTCCGGAACTACTGGGGATACCACTCGATAGGCTTCTTCGCGCCGGACGTCGGGTACCGCGCGGGCGCCGAGGTGGCGTCGGAGGTGCGGCAGTTCAAGGAGATGGTGAAGGCGCTCCACGCCGCAGGCATCGAGGTCATCCTCGATGTCGTCTACAACCACACGGCGGAGGGCAACCACCTGGGCCCGACGCTGAGCCTGCGCGGCATCGACAACCCGACCTACTACCGTCTCGTCCCTGGCAACGAGCGCTACTATTTCGACTACACGGGCACGGGGAACACCCTCAACGTGCGTCACCCGCAGACGCTCCAGCTGATCATGGACTCCTTGCGGTACTGGGTCCTCGAGATGCACGTGGACGGGTTCCGCTTCGACCTCGCGGCGGCGCTGGCGCGCGGCCTCCACGACGTCGACCAGCTCTCGAGCTTCTTCACGATCATCCATCAGGACCCGGTGCTCAGCCAGGTGAAGCTCATCGCCGAGCCCTGGGATGTGGGCCCCGGCGGCTACCAGGTGGGCAATTTCCCGGTGCGCTGGGCGGAGTGGAACGGCCGTTATCGGGACACGCTGCGCGACTTCTGGCGCGGCTCGGGCGGCACCGCCTCGGATCTCGGGTTCCGGCTCACGGGGAGCAGCGATCTCTACGAGAACAGCGGGCGCAAGCCGTACACGAGCATCAACTTCGTCACGGCCCACGACGGCTTCACCCTGGCGGATCTCGTCTCGTACAACGAGAAGCACAACGAGGCGAACGGGGAGGGGGGCTGCGACGGCGCCGACGACAACCGCTCGTGGAACTGCGGCGTCGAGGGGCCGACCGACGACCCCGAGATCCTGAAGCTGCGGGCGCGCCAGGCGCGGAACATCATGGCGTCGCTCCTGTTCTCGCAGGGGACTCCGATGCTCCTCCACGGGGACGAGCGGGGGCGCACGCAGGAGGGGAACAACAACGGTTACTGCCAGGATAGCCCGCTCACGTGGCAGCCGTGGGGCTGGGACGAGGCGTCGCGGGCGCTCCTGGAGTTCACGCGCAAATGCCTCCGCATCCGTCACGAGCACCCCGCGCTCAGGCGCTCGATCTTCTTCAAGGGGCGCCCGATCCGGGGCGGCAAGACCTACGATATCCAGTGGTACCGCCCGGACGGGGAGCTCATGACCGACGAGGACTGGTCGAACCCGTGCACGCAGTGCCTCGGCGTGTTCCTGTCGGGAGAGGGGCTCGACGACGTGGACGAGGAGGGCGATCGGCTGGTCGACGACGACTTCGTCCTGCTGCTCAACGCGTCGCCGTGCGACCTGGGCTTTCTCATCCCCTTCGCCGATGATCCCAGGCCGTGGCAGCTCCTCGTGGACACGCAGGACGACGTCGCCGTCGAGACGCGGAAAGGCGGCGAAGAGACGGCGCTGACATCGCGCTCGCTCAAGCTCTTCCTCCGCAGCCGCCGCTCTGCTCTGCATGTAGCAGAGCTGTAGAGCGGGGCGCTCAGAAGGCGTTGAAGGCGCCGAGGAAGAGCGGGGGGCCGGCGAACGCGGCGTCGAGGAGGGCGGCCGCCTTGGCGCTGCCTACCACGAAGCCCTGGCTCAGGAGATCGCGCGCCGAGGAGGCGCCGAAATAGATCTGCGTGAGCCGCTCGATGGAGAGCGAGAGGCGGTCTCCCGCCGTGCTGCCGGGCGCCGTCTGGATGCCGCGCGCCGCGAAGGTGACGTCAAAGGCGCGCGGCGCGTCGGTGAACACGGGGTCCTCGACGTCGACGCCGATGGCGCCGCGGACGGCGTGCTTCCGCGGTGACGGGTGCAGCGCGAGCGCGGCGGCGACGTCGACGATACGCCCCATCGCGCCCGCCGCCGTCAGGCCGAGGACGCTGCGGCGCTGCGCCGTGTGCGCGGGCGGGCACAGGCCGGGGTGCCGGGCCGCCGTCTCGTACACGATCGGCTCGTCGCGGATGCCGGGCTCGTCGAGCAGCGGCGCGCCCTGGCCGCGCGGGAGCGTCAGCTCCACGACCTCGTACTGATCGCCGAGCGCGCCGAGGAAGCCGATGAGCCCGCGGTAAGCGCCCGGCGTCGGCGCGTGGAGCTCGCGGACGAGCAGCTGCTGGGCGCCGTAGGCGCCGCCCTCCGGGACGTCGAAGAACAGGTAGCCGGCGATCGCCTTGGAGCCCGGATCCACGTAGACCGCGCCGCTCGGAGAGCGCTTGAAGACGCGCACGTCCCACCAGTAGTCGCTCCGCTTCAGCTGCCCCGTCGTGTCGGCCCGCGCGACGTCGTAGGCCTGCTTGATGAGCGGCTCGTCCCGCGGGCGAGAGAAGGCCCGCACGTGGCGGCGCAGCACCGAGTCCGGGAGCCGATCGGGCGAGGTGCGCACGACGTCCCGGAGCTCGCAGACGCCGAAGCCGAACCTGCGGTAGAACGAGAGCCGGAAAGGGTGGAGCAGGGTGAGCGCCTCGCCCCGGCGGCGCATGCGGCGGAGGCTCTCGCGGACGAGCCGATCCGCGATGCCCCGGCGGCGGAACTCCGGGAGCACCGCCACGGACGAGAGGCCCTGGAACGGCACGTCCGCGCCCGCGAAGCTCATCGTCAGGTCGAGCGAGGCGACGTACCCGACGAGCTGGCCGTCGGTCTCCGCGACGATCACGTTGTCGAGGGCGAGGTGCGCGTGCTCGGTGAAATACCGCAGCCACGCCTCTGGATCACCCGCCTGGAACGCGCGGTAGGCGACCGTCGCGAGGGTGCCCTCCTCGCCCTTGCGGGCGCTGCGAAACACGAGCTCATGGTTGGAACGGCTCGGGGTGCGGGTGCGCGCCATGCCGGTCAATCTACCCTGGGAGGCGCGCTCCCTGGGCCCGGCGGCCCGGCGGTGGCCCGGCGAAGCGCTTCGGACATCTCCTCGGCCGATCCGAAGCGGCCGGACGGCTCACGGGCAAGCGCCTTGACGAACCACGCGTCGAGGGCAGGCGTGATCTCGGCGCAACGCTGGCTCGGAGGCGAGAAGGTGCCGATCCGGATGGCGCCGAGGAGGGCCTCGATCCCCTTCTGCTCGAACGGCGGCGCGCCGGTGAGCGCGTGGTACGCCATGACGCCCACGGACCAGAGATCCGAGCGGCCGTCGACCAGCTTCGGGTTGAAGAACTGCTCCGGGCTCATATAAACGAGGCTGCCGACCACCGCGCCCGTGTTCGTCAGCGTGGTCCCATCCGGGTCGACATCCCCCCTGGCCACCCCGAAATCGAGCAGCTTGACGCAGATGCCTGCGTCGGTGTCGGCGAGGAAGACGTGCTCTGGCGTGATGTCCCGGTGAATGATGCCGAGCTTGTGCGCCGCGGTGAGCCCCGCGCAGAGCTGCAGGACGAGGGCGAGTGTCTCCTCCAGGGGGAGGCGCCCGGCGCGCGCTAGCCGGTCGGACAGCTCCTCGCCCCGCAGCAGCTCCATCACGATGTACGAGAGGCCGTTGGCGGCGACGCCGTGCTCGTACACCTCGGCCACGTGAGGGCTCTTGATCCTCGCCATGAGCGCGCCTTCGCGGTGGAACCGGGCGACCGCGGTCGCGTCGGTCGCGAGCGACGCAGAGATGAACTTGACGGCGACCTCCTTGCCGAGCCCGAGGTGATGCGCCGTCCAGATGCTGCCGACGCCTCCCATCCGGAGGAGGACGTCGAGCGTCAGGTGCGGCGCTACGTGGGATCCAGGCTCAAGCCGCATAGACAATCAGTATGAATGATGCTCGCACCAGTGCACGTTTCTCTGGTCTCTGTCCACCGGGCGGGCGGCCGGCTCAATACAGCCCATCGGGTGGTCGCCCATCGGACATGAACTTCCTGGCTACAGCCGCGATCCGGCGCGCGGAGAGCTCCCGCCGGACGGGGACCACGTGGGTGAGCAGCGCCGCGAGGTACGCGCCGTCGGGCTGAGGATCGGACGACTCGAGCCGCTCCAGCGCCTCGAGCGTCTTCACGGCGTGCGCCGTGAAGATGGGCCTGACGGCGGCGTCGAACGCGGCGAAGGGGGCGAGCTCGGCGAACGCGCGCCGGCGACCCGCGGCGTCGAGCTCCCGCGCGATCGCGAGCGCAGCGCCGACGTCGCGCGCCTCCACCGCCTGGAGCAGCCCGCCGCCCCGCGCGCGGGTAGCAGCGGTAGCGGACGCGTGCGGCGTGGCGGCGTCCGCCTTGCGGAGCTTGCCGACGAAGCCGGCCGCGAGCACGGCGAGCTGCGCGGCCTCGCGCGGGAGGGCCTCACGCCCGAGCGCCGCCGCCGCCTCCGCGAAGGTGACGGCGTGGGTGACGTCGAGCACCCCGACCTCGGCGTCGAGGCGCGCTTCCCAGGCCGAGTCGAAGCGCGCGAGGCGGACGGCGGCGGCGTGGCCGATCGCGCCGAGCAGCGCGAGCGGCCCGGCGCCGCGCGCGAGCCAGCGCACGGTCGCCTCGACGGCCGGCTGCTCTCCTGCGAGCACCTCGGCCTCGAAGGCGGCGCGCTCCGCGCCCTCGAGCGGCGCGGCGTCCGGGCGCGTGGCCGCCGCGGCGCCGTCGGGGCCGGGCAAGGGCAGATCGGCGAGGCGCGCGAGCGCGGCGCGCGTGGCGGTGAAGGGGGGCAGGCTGGTGTCGGCGGTCGCCCAGGCGAGCTGCACCGTGGAGGCGGCGAGGACCTCGTCGGCGGCGGACGAGAACCGCTCGGCCAGCTCGAGCGCCTTCGAGAGGAAGATGGCGCCGTGCCCGTAGTCGTACAGGTGCTGCGCGACGAAGGGCATGAGCGCGCGGCGCGCGCCGGCCGTGCCGCGGATCTCGACGAGCTCGCGCATCCGCGCCTCGGCCTCGTCGCGGCGCTCCGCCGCGAGCGCCTCGCTCACCTTCGCCGGCTCGTCGAGCTCGAAGTCGGCGATGCGCGCGAGGGGCGAGCGGGCCCCCACCTTGCCGGGGCCCTTGCCGCGGGGGCCTAGCCGGGCCGACGCCTCGCCGATCGCGTGGGCGGCGACCACGAACGCCTCCTCGGCGGGGATCCTGCCGCGCTCGACCCAGGCGCAGAGATCCGCGAGCAGGGCGAGGCCGTGATCGAAGCCGTACTCGGCGCGCTCCGCCCCGTCCTTGGCGAGCACCTCGAACGCGAGGTGCAGGCTGCCGAGGCCGGTCTCCCCCCGGTGGAGCCCGAGGGCGCCCAGCCGGAGGCCCTCGCGCAGCGCGCGCGCCGGCTCGTCGCGCAGGATGGCCTCCCGCAGCCCGGCGACGAGGCGCCGCACCTCGGCCGCGGTGTCGACGGCCCGGTTGAGCTGCACGCGCCCGCCGTCGATGCGCGTGGCGTAGCGCCGCACCGGCTCGCCGCCGAACGTGCAGGCGCCCGAGGCGAGCTCGAACTTCCAGTTGTGCCATGCGCAGGTCAGCACGCCGCCGCGCAGCGCGCCCTGCGAGAGCGGGTAACCCTGGTGCGGGCAGCGATCGTCGAGCGCGTGGACCTCGCCGCCCCGGAGGACGCAGGCGAAGCGCCGCCCTGCGTCGTCCTTGCGCAGCACGGGCACCTCCGCCGGAAATTCGGAGAGGGGGCCCAGATCGATCCAGTCCGACTTCATGGCGTCTCCGCGCGGCGGCGCGCGCCGCAGCGGGTAGGCGGCGCGCGTCGTGAAAGCGACGCATCGTAGCCGAGAGCGGGGCGGGGCGGGGCCACGAACGGGGCCGCCGCGAAAAGTTCCCGGTCCGGACCCGCGCCGGTCGCTCACCCCTTCACGCAGAGGACCTGCCGGAGCTCGGCGACGACCTCCACGAGATCGCGCTGGTCTTCCATGACGCGCTCGATCGGCTTGTAGGCGGAGGGGATCTCGTCGAGGACGCCGCCGTCCTTGCGGCACTCGACTCCGGCCGTCTGCGCGGCCAGGTCGTTGACCGTGAAGCGCCGCTTCGCCTCGCCGCGGCTCATCTTGCGCCCCGCGCCATGCGAGGCGCTCTCGAACGCCTCGGGGTTGCCGAGGCCGCGGACGATGTACGAGCGCGTGCCCATCGAGCCGGGGATGATGCCAAGCTCGCCCTTGCCCGCTCGGATCGCGCCTTTGCGCGTCACCAGCACGTCTTCGCCGAAATGACACTCTTCTGCCACGTAATTGTGATGGCAATAGATGGCTTCCTGGATCGCGAGCTGCGGAAAGTGCCGGCGGAGGACGCCCTCGGCGAGGTGGAACATGGCCTCGCGGTTCGTCCGCGCGTACCGCTGCGCCCAGAAGAGGTCGTGCCGGTAGGCCTTCATCTCCGGGGTGCCGGCGAGGAACACCGCGAGATCGCGATCGGGCAGATCGCGGTTGTGGGCGAGCTTCTTCGCCGTGGCGATGTGGATCTCGGCGAGCTCCTTGCCGATGTTGCGAGAGCCGGAGTGGAGCATCAGCCACACGCCGCTGTCCGTATCGAGGCAGAGCTCGATGAAGTGGTTGCCGCCCCCCAGCGTGCCGAGCTGGCAGCGCGCCCGTGTGAACAGCCCCTGGACCTTCGGGCTCAGGCTCGCGAACTCGTCCCAGAGCGGGAGCCGCTCGAACCCCTCCGGCGGGGCGTCGTGGGCGGCGAACCCGACGGGGATCGCCCGCTCGATGTCGCTGCGGATCCGCCGGAGGTCGTCGGGCAGATCGGCCGCGGTCAGGTTCGTGCGGAGCGCGCCCATCCCGCAGCCGATGTCGACGCCGACGGCGGCCGGCGCCACCGCGTCCCGCATCGCGATGACCGAGCCGACGGTCGCGCCCTTGCCAAAGTGGACGTCGGGCATGGCGGCGACGTGGTGGAACACCCAGGGAAGGGCGCTGATGTTCCGCAGCTGCTCCAGCGCGATCTCCTCGACCTCGTCCGGCCGGGTCCACAGCTTGATGTCCACGTTCTTGCCCTTGATCTGCGCGGGTCCCATGCGGGCAGAATAGCGCGGGGCGCGTGTAGGCGAACAGCGAGGGGCGCATGCGGCCGCATCGCGAGGCGCGCGTGCGGGCGCATCGCGAGGCGCGCGGCTACCCCGTTCGGCCTTGCGGGACCTCTGGGTTCTTGATACGCGTCGAAATCGCTGCTTCCGGGGTCCTTGTTCATGCCGTCTGCTCGCGTGCTCTCCATCGCAACCCTGGCGGCCTTCGCCGCTCTGTCGTGTGGGGGCACGAGCGGTTGTGACGGCCGCAAACCGAGCGAGGACCCCGCGGCCGGGAAGCCCGCCGCCGCGGCTTCCGCGACGGCCAGCGCCGCGGAAGGCGCGGAAGGCGCGGAACGTCGACAGCGCGCTTTGCCCCCGGGTGACGACCGCTTCGCGGCCCAGATCGCGGCGAACTTACCCCGGGTGCCCGATCCGACGATCCAGGCCCCGGACGGCGGGGGCGCGAGCGCCGAGCTCGACAATGGCACCTTCCGCGATCGCGCCATCGCCTTCGTCCGCCAGGTGGCAGCGGGCGGTGACAAGGTGACGTGCGATCTCGCCCTCTCGTCCAAACGCCCTTTCCGCGCTGTCGTGATGGGCTTTCAGGAGGGGAAGCAGATCGCCCGCGGGGAGGCGTCGGACGCGGGGCTCTGCGTCGCGCTGAAGGACGCCGCGCGCAGGGCCGTGGCCGCGGCGGGCGGCGCGGCGGCGATGACGAGCGCGCTCGCGGGCGCGCGGCTGGTCGTGGAGCTTCCGGATCATCACGAGTCGATGGTGGAGAGCGTCGAGCGCCCGGGGAAGGGCGTCGAGCTCGTCGAGGGGCTGGTGCCGGTGCGCGTCCTCGACAAGCCCCTCCTCGCGCGGCGCATCGAGGATGGCAAAGGCTATCTCTTGCGCGTCATCGATCCGCGGCACAAGGGGGTTCACAAGTACTACCACGCCCCGGCGGACCGGTTCGAGCGCGAGCTGCACACGATCTACACCGCGTCCACGGCGCTGACGCTGCTGAAGCTGCACGCCTACAAGCCCGACGAGCGCCTGCTGCGGCTGGCGACGGAGGCCGCCGGCTTCATGATGGGCATGCAGAGCCGCGAGGCGCGCGATCGCACGGCCGGCGGCTTCTTCTATGCGTTCGACCTGGAGCGCGAGCGACCCGAGCGCCGGCTGGTCGTCGGTACGGCGTCGAAGTCGATCTTCACGCTCCTCGAGCTCCACGGCGTCACGAAGGACAAGAGGTACCTCGAGTCCGCCGTGCTCGCGGCCGAGTGGCTGATCTCGATGCAGCGGCCGGACGGCAGCGTGCGCTCGGCCCTGACCGGGCAGGAGGGCGGGGCGTGGAAGGTCCAGGGCAAGGACTCGACGCTCTACACGGGTCAGGTCCTCTCCGCCCTGTCGCGCACCTACCGGGCCACGAACAACAAGAAGTACCTCGACGCCGCGGCCCGGACCGCGGACTACCTGCTCGCCAGGATCGCGGAGAAGGGGTGTTTCCTCGGCGACGATTACAGGAAGCCCAACCCGATCTCGAGCTCGTGGGCGGTCCAATCGCTGCTCGACTTCGCCAAGGCCGGCGGCGACCAGCGCGTCGAGCAGACCGTCTTCCGCTGCGCCGACGACCTCGTGAAGCGGCAGTGGCGCAGGCCCGAGGACGCCTACCGCTACGGCCGCTGGCAGCGCTCGCTGTCGAGCAGCGGGAGCGGCTGGCTCGCCGAGGTGATGTCGGAGGTGTACCACCATTGCCGGAAGAGGGGCACGGAGGGCTGCGATCGGTACAAGGACGCGGTGGTCGCCGCGATCCGGTTGCTCTTGCAATACACCTACGGTCCGGAGAGCTCGTTCGTGGTGAAGAACCCGCAGGCGGCCGCCGGCGGGGTGTTCTGGAGCGTCAGGGATCGTTATGTGCGCACCGACTCGGTGTGCCACGCGATGAACGCGTACCTCAACATGATCGGCGAGCTCGGCGACGGCACGCTGCTCACGCTGCCCGAGCGGCCCCTCGCCGAACGGATGGCGCTCGCCGCGGAGGCGCCGGGCGCGGCGGACGCGGGGCTCCCCGAGGACGACGGCGAGGAGGCCGCCGCGGGGCAGTCCGGGCCGAAGGGCGAGGACGCGGACGACTGAAGGCAGCGCGCGCAGACGGGGGCGGCGTCGCCGGAGGGCGCGCGGCCGCGGCCCGGCGTCGCTTCGCCGAGCGGGGTGCCCCAGCGCCGGAGCCGGCGGAACACGTCTTCAGCCCGCTCGAGAGACGAGAGCAGAGCAGTATGAATGATTTGACGTTGTTTCAGGAGAACTCCCGATGGCTCAGGTGAAGATCTACGGAATCAAGGAGAGGCTCAATCCGGTGAAGGAGGCCCTGTCGAGGGTGATCCACGCCTGCGTCATGGAGGCGCTGCAGATGCCGCAGGACAAGCGGGCGCATCGCTTCTTCCCGATGGAGCGCGAGGACATGCTGGCGCCGGGCGGGCGCACCGACGCCTATACGATCATCGAGATCTCGATGATCACCGGGCGCAGCGTGGAGACGAAGAAGAAGCTCGTGCGGCTCCTGTTCGACAAGATCCGGGACGAGGTCGGGATCGACCACCAGGACATCGAGATCTGTATCTCGGAGTCGCCGCCCCACGACTGGGGGTTTCGCGGGATGCACGGCGACGAGGTCAAGCTGAACTACAAGATCAACCTCTAGCGTCCGAGCGCTCGCGGGCTTCCTTCCCCGCGCGGCAGCGCGGGCCAGGAGCCGATGCAGATCCGGCGGTCAGCGCGGCAGCACGGCCACGATGCGCAGCGGCCCGCCGGAGCCGGCGCGAATCTTCATCGGGAGCGCGATGACGAGCGCTCCTCGCGGGGGCAGCGAATCGAGCGAGGCGATGTTCTCGAACGCCGGGATATCCGCCCCGAGCAGCGCCCGATGCGCCATGAAGTTCCTCGATGGGCCGTGGTCGATGCTCGCCGTGTCGATGCCCACCGCCCCCACGTTCCGCTCGATGAGCGCCCGCGCGGCGTCCTCGCCGATCCCCGGAAAATGCAGCGCCTCGGCGTGGCCAGGTCGATCGTCGCCGAGATAACGCTTCTTGTCAGGCCAGCGCGCGCCCCAGCCCGTCCGGATCATCACGATGGTGAGCGGCTCGATGGCGCCGTGCGCCCGCTCGAACGCCTCGATGTCCGCCAGGCTCACGAGGTAGTCGCTGTCCCTGGCCGCGGCGGCCGACACGTCCACCACCACCGCAGAGCCCACGAGGCGGGATAGGGGCACGGCGTCTGCGGTCGATTTGCCCTCGGCGAAGTGGATGGGCGCGTCGAGGTGCGTGCCGCCGTGCTCAGGCGCGCAGAGCGTGTACGCCGAGTAGAAGTAGCCGCCCTCGGTCTTGCCGTGGTGCACCGTACCGTGGGTGAAGCCTGTCGTCGCCGTCGGCCAGTAGATGGTCTTGTCGTCGAAGGGATAGGTCAGGTCGACGAGCCGCGCGCCCTCGGGCAGTCGGATGTCACTCGCGCCCGCGCCTCCAGGGGTGTTGCCCCGCGCTCCCGCCTGCTCCGCCGCGCAGCCCGCCGAGAGCGTGGCGAGCAGGAGTACCGTCGTGATCAACGTTCGCATCGAGCCCCTCCTTGCCGGCCGTGCAACCGGCCGCGTGAGATGATTCTGTCACCGGCCTCGCGCTGGGGCATCGATCCTGAAATTGCGCAAATTGCACGCGGGAGAGCAATCAGCGCGCCGGCGCGGCGACGGCGACCTGGCCGCCGGCCGCCCGGCGCGCCGCAAACCGGTTCTCCTGCAGGGGAAGCCCGTAGTGGTCCCGCAGCGTCGTGCCCTCGTATTCCGTACGGAACAGGCCGCGCCGCTGCAGGATGGGCACCACGTGCTCCGCGAACGCCTCCAGGCCGGAGGGGAGCAGCGGCGGCATCACGTTGAAGCCGTCCGCTGCCCCCTGGGTGAACCACTCCTCGATCGTCTCCGCGACCTGCTCCGGTGTGCCGGTGAACGTGCGGTGTCCGCGGCCGCCCCCGAGGCGCGAGAGCAGCTGCCGCACGGTGAGGTTCTCCCGTCGCGCGAGGTCGGTGACGAGCGCGAAGCGGCTCTGCATCCCCCGCACCGCGGTCACGTCGCCCACGGGGGGAAGCGGCCTGTCTAGGTCCGCTTCCGTCAGCTGGACGCCGATCAGGTTGGACAGCTGCTTCAGGCCGTAGGCGGGCACCTGGAGCTCGGCCAGCTCGTTCTCGCGCCGCCGGGCCTCCTCCTCGGTGCCGCCCAGGACGGGCACGATCCCCGGGAGGATCTTCACGAGCGCCGGCTTCCGACCGAACGCGGCAACCCGCCGCTTGAGGTCCGCGTAGAACGCCTGCCCCTCGGCCAGCGTCTGCTGCGCCGTGAACACCGCCTCGGCGTACTGGGCGGCGAACTCCCTGCCGTCCTCCGAGGAGCCGGCCTGGACGAGGAGCGGGTGCCCCTGCGGCGTGCGCGGCACGTTGAGCGGACCGCGCACGCGGAAGAACCGGCCCTCGTGGTCGATGCGGTGGATCTTGTCGCCGTCCGCAAAGCGCCCTTGTTCCCTGTCGCCGATCAGGAAGTCGTCTTCCCAGCTGTCCCACAGCTGGAGGCACACGTCGACGAACTCGGCCGCGCGCTCGTACCGGTGCCGGTGCTCCGGTACCTCGTCCAGCCCGAAGTTCTGGGCCGCGTCGCTGCCCGCGGTGGTGACGATGTTCCACCCGGCGCGGCCCCCGCTGATGTGGTCTATCGTGGCGAAGCGGCGGGCCAGGTTGTAAGGCTCGTTGTACGTGGTCGAGGCCGTCGCCACGAGCCCGATCCGCTCGGTCACCACGGCCAATGCCGGCAGCAGCGCCGTCGGGTCGAGCCGACCCACGGGCCGGTACCGGATGTCGCCCTGCAGCGCCGGGCCGTCGCCGAAGAAGATCGAGTCGAACTTCGCCCGCTCGGCCACGCGGGCGAGGTGCTGGTAGTGCGCCACGTCCCACGTGCCGGTCAGGTTGCTCTCCGGGTACCGCCACGCCGACTCGTGGTGTCCTATCGTCATCAGGAACGCGTTGAGGTGCAGCTTGCCGGGTCGGGGGGGCACGGTCACGGGATACTCCTTCTCGAACTCGGGGGACGCGCGGGCGGCTTGATGGAGAGGCGGCCGACGGCGCGATGGAGGAAGCGGCGGACGGCGGGCGATAGGCAACTCCAGTGCCGCAGCTCCGCTCGGC
This sequence comes from Sorangium sp. So ce726, assembly GCF_051521405.1. Lineage (NCBI taxonomy): Bacteria > Pseudomonadati > Myxococcota > Polyangiales > Polyangiaceae > Sorangium > Sorangium sp. So ce726. Next base: position 1,928,782 of record NZ_CP150349.1, read on the forward strand.
GTATGGCGGTGGACGCGGGTCGGCGCGCGCCTGCTGGCAGGACACGCGGAGCTTCGATGCGCCCGGAAGGCTGCTGGTGCGCTGCTGCTGCAGAAGCACCCGGTGGCGATCCGCTGCTCCCGGAGCACTCGACAGGCCATCGGAGCAGTTCTCGGCGCCGCGCCCGCCATGGCGCCGCCACCTGCCTGGCGCCACGGCACACCCTGGATTCCCCTGATTTCGGCTGCCTGCGCCCCTGGTACGCGCGCTGCCATGGACCCGGCGCATGGGAGACGCCGACATCACGCTTCGCCACCTCGCCCGGAGGCGCCCCGAGGACCTGGTGCGCGCCCTCCTTCCGGAGGGCCGTCCCGTCGAGGTCCTCGGCTGGGTCGACAGCCAGGTCACGAACATCGAGCGTCGCCTCGACAAGGCCATTCGCTTGCGGATCGACGGCGAGCCGCGCGTGCTGCACGTCGAGTTCTGCTTCGCGCTCCGCGACGATGTTCCGGATCGCCTCTTCGAGTACCTCGGCTTCCTCTTCGCCGCGCTCCGCCTCGATGCCCAGGGGGAGGCGGTGCCGCCGATCGAGAGCGTCGCCGTGGTCCTGTCGGGCCGTAGGCAGCGACTGCCGACGACGGGCAAACGCTGCATCGCGTGGCCGGGGCGGCCGTTCAGCGGCGCGCACTTCCGCATCGACGCCGTCTACCAGCGCACGGTCTCCGAGCTGCGGGCGCGCGGCAGCGTGCTCTGGCTGGTGTTCGCGCCTCTCGCCCGGAACGCGACCCTGGCGGCGCTGAGGCAGATCGTCGCGGAGATCCATACGGGGGCGGCCACCGCCGAGGAGCGGGCCGAGCTGTACACGGCGCTCCTGGTGATGGCCACCATCGATCCCTGGGGGCATAATCTGCTGAAGGAGCTCGTCATGATGGTGGAGGACAAGGAAGAGGGGCTGCTCCGGCGCACGCCGATCATCGGGGAGATGATCATCGAGGCCGAGCGACGTGGCGAGGAGCGCGGGGAGCGACGCGGTGAAGAGCGCGGCGAGGAGCGCGGGGAGCGACGCGGTGAGGAACGCGGGGAGCGACGCGGTGAGGAGCGAGGCAAGCAGCAGGCGATCGCGGAGCTGCTCGGCCGGCTCTTCGCCCGGCGGCTCGGGCGGCGTCCGACGGCCGAAGAAGAGCGCTCGATCATCGAGCGAGCCCGCGCCATCGGTCCGGGCGAGGTCGAGGATGCGTTGCTCGATCTCGAGGCCGACGCGCTGGTGCGCTGGCTCGCGGAGCCGCTCCGCACGTCGTGAGCTCGGCGGGAGGATGGTTCTCCGCGCGCGTGGCGCGTGATCGCAGCGATTCGATCCAGGTAAGTGCAGCCGCCGGACAGCAGCCGCAGCGGCGCGGTCCAGGTCGGGAACGACCGTCGGCCCGAGCGGGCGCGGCCATCCGCGCCGGCGGCGGTCAGCCGCTCCGGCGGGGCGCCCGCTTCTTGGCTCCGGCGTGCGGCGGGCTCTTGGACTCCCTCGGTCGCGGCGCCCCTTCGAGCTCCGCTTGAAGTCCCTTGAGGAGTAGCTCCAGTCCATACCGGAACCGCGCGTCCGTGTCGGTGCTCAGGAGGTGCGGAAGCGCCGCCGCGAGGTGCGGGTAAGCTCCTCGCTCCACCGCCTCGCGGAAGAGCGCTGGATCGGCCTTGCCGGGGTCCGCTCCCGGGCGGACCACCAGGGCCTGCTCCTCGAGGGTGAAGCCGATCACGTAGTACACGATCGACCAGCACCCCCACGCCGCGGCGCGCGGGGAGAGACCGGCGTCGCTCAGCGCGCCGAGCAGCACCTCCGAGACCCGCAGCGTGTTGTCCTGCGCGACGTAGGTCCCCGCGAACACCCGCGCCCCGTCGCGGTGCGCGAGGAGCGCCCTGCGGAGCCGTTCGGCCATGTCCGCCGCGAGCTCCATCCCCGAGAGCGCTACCGGCACGCTGTCCGCGCAGCCCGCCAGCATGGCCTCCGCCATCGCGTCGAGCAACTCCTCCTTGTTCTTGATGTGCCAGTAGAGCGTCGCCGCCTGGACATCCAGCTCCTGCCCGAGCCGGCGCATCGTCAGCGCATCGAGCCCGACGTCGTTCAGGAGACGCAGCGCCGTCGCGACGACCTGCTCACGTCGTAGCCGCATCGCCGGTCCTTCCCTCGTTCGCGCCCGGAAGTCGAAGCACGGCCTTGACTCTAACACCGTTCAATTTACTCTAACGTTGTTAGAGTTTGGGACGTGGAGGTTTCGGTGTTGATGCAAAATGATGTTGTTGTGGTTGGAGGTGGCCCGGTAGGGATGTTGCTGGCCTCGGAGCTCGCGCTCGCGAAGGTCCGGGTCCGTGTGCTGGAGCAGCGGCGGATGCGCACCGAGCAATCGCGCGCGCTCACGGTGCACCCGAGGACCCTGGAAATCCTCGATCAGCGCGGGATCGTGGACCGCTTCCAGCGCCGGGGCGTGCCGGTGCCGGCAGGGCATTTCGCGTGGCTCGACACGCCGCTCGATTTCTCGCGCCTCGACACGCGGCACCCGCACACGCTGTGGCTGGCCCAGGCCCAGACAGAGGCGCTCCTGGAGGAGCGGGCCCGCGAGCTGGGCGTCGAGATCCAGCGCGGTCGTTCGGTCGTCGAGGTCGCGGAGAGGGAAGGTGAGGTCGCGCTGCGGGTCGAAGGCCCCGCGGGGCAGGCCGAGGAGCGCGCGCATTACGTGGTGGGGTGCGACGGGGCGAGGAGCGTCGTACGACGCTCGATCGGCGTCGGGTTTCCGGGCACGGAGACGACGGTGACGGCCATCCTGGGCGACGTGGAACTCGACGAGCCTCCGGCCAGGCCGTTCAGGCACACGTGCTCGCGCGGCTCCGTGCTGGCGGCCCCGCTTCCACCCGGCGATCACGAGGGCGTCTATCGCTTCGTCGTGTTCGATCCGCAAAGGGTGCACGTGAGCACGTCCGAGCCGGTCACGCTCGAGGAGCTGCAGAGCGGCGTCGCGCGGATCGTCGGAAGGGACTTCCGGATGCGCAATCCACGGTGGCTGTCGCGCTTTGGCAATGCGACGCGGGTCGCCGAGCGGTACCGGCGCGGGCGGGTCCTCCTCGCGGGCGACGCGGCGCACATCCACTTTCCCGCCGGCGGCCAAGGGCTCAACGTCGGGCTGCAAGACGCGATGAACCTCGGCTGGAAGCTCGCGGCCGAGGTGAACGGTTGGGCGCCGCCCCACCTCCTGGACAGCTATCATGCCGAGCGTCACCCCGTGGGCGTGGCCCTGGGGCGCAACACGGAGATTCAGACCAAGCTCGGCGACTTCTCGGAAGCGGGGCTTTCGCTCCGCCAGATGATGAGCGAGCTGCTCGCCATGGATCCCGTCAATCGGCGGATCTCCGAGATGATCAGCGCGCTCGACGTCGCGTATCCGACCGGCGGGGCAGCGGAGGCGCACCCCTGGGTCGGTAGGCGGGCGCCCGATCGCGCGCTCGTGACGGACTCCGGCGCTTCGCGGCTGTACGAGCTGCTCCACACGGCCCGGTTCGTCCTGATCGACCTCGCCGGCGCGGTCGATCTCCGGGAGGCAGGCGCGGCGTGGGGCGATCGCGTCGACGTCGTCCGCGCGACGGCCGCCCCCGAGAGCGATCTCGCCGCCGTCGATGCGGTCCTGGTGAGGCCGGACGGGCACGTCGCGTGGGCGAGCGACGCTGCCCGACGGGCGACGCGCCTCGCCGATCTGAGGAGCGCGCTCGCGTCCTGGTGCGGGCCCGCGTGAGGCCGCGAGGGTGCACTCACACCTTCGGCTCGGAAGAGGTGGAGAAGGTGGAGCACCGACGCCCGTTCGCGCGTTCAGCGCCCGCGCGCTCCTGGGTTCGGCCTGGCGCGCCCCGACGCGAAGCGCTAGCGTCTGGCCAGGGTGCGCAGGGGCGCCCTCCCCGCCGGAAAGAAGCCTTTCACCCTGCGACGCGACGACCGCGAGTCACCTCGCACTGTCATGACCACGTCGACATCCTCGGGCCGAGGGAGCGGGTAGCGGCCGATTCGAGAGGAGACGTCCATGATGGATCCCGTTCGCGAGCTGAAGACCCGCGCTGAGCTGCTGCACAAGCAGCTCGCGTCGAACGACGCCAAGGCGCTTTTGCGCCTGCGCGCGCTGCCCGAGCTCGGGCGCGCCGACGAGGCCGCGCTCGCCGCGGCCGCTCCCGGAATCCGCAGGAAGCACTGCCTCGCGGTGGTCGCGCGCGAGTGCGGCTTCTCGAGCTGGGAGAGCGCGCGCCTCGCCCTCGCTGGAGAGCCCGGCGCGCCCGAGCTCGGGACGCTGCTCTACGGCCGGGATGGCGGCGTGCTGCACCACTGGTTCGCGACCTACGAGGAGGCGCGCGCCCACGTCGACGCGCTGCCGGAGGCGTCGCCCGGCTATCTCCTCGCGTACAAACACCACTTCTTCGTCGCCGATCGCGCGTTCGTCGCGTCGCTCGGGCTCGATCCCGACGACCCGGACTGGCAGGCGATCGGGTGGGACTGGGCGCGGCCTGCCGATCTCGCCGCGCGGAGCCGCCTCTACGCAAAGCGGCTCGCCTCGATGCGGGGGCGGGCATGAGCGCCCCGGAGCTGCACCCGGACCTCACCGCCGCGATCGAGGCTGCGTTCCCGGGGCGCCCGGTCCAGGACGTGACCTCGCTCTCCGGCGGGTTCTCCGGCGCCGCGCTGATCGCGTTCGTCGTCGACGGCGCGCCGTACGTCGCGAAGCGCTTCGCGCTCGATCCGAGCGATCCGGAGCGCGCCGCGCGCGAGAGCGCGTGCATGCGCATCGCGTCCGAGCGCGGCGTCGCGCCGCGCCTGCGCCACGCGGACGCGCGGACGGGCGTGACGATCATGGACCGGATCGCGGGGACGCCGCTCCGCCCGACGCGCGATCCGGCGCAGATCGAGCGGGTCGCGACGGCGTTGCGGCGGCTCCACGACGGTCCGCCGTTCCCGCGCAGCCCGTCGCGCATGGACTTCCTGCGCTCCCTCGACGCGCAGTGCGCCGCGGTCGCAGGCGCGGGCCTGCCAGCCGAGCTCGTGCGCGCCGTGGTCGAGCTCGAGCGTGTGAGCGCGCCGCACGCGCACGCGGCCGCGTGTCATCGCGACCTCAACCCGAACAACGTGCTCGTGGCGGCCGAGCGCGTGTACTTCGTCGACTGGACCCACGCGGGCGCGGGAGATCCGTTCATCGATCTCGCGCAGCTCGGCGTCTTTGCGTGCCCGCGGCCCGAGCAGCGCGAGGCGCTGCTCGAGGCGTACCTCGAGAGGCCCGCGAACGACGGCGAGCGCGCGCGAGCGGGCCTTGCGCGCGCCATCGCCCTCGCCTTCTACGCCGCGAGCTTCTTCTTCGTGGCAGCGCGCCTCGGCGGGCCGCCTCCTGAAGACGACGCGTCCCGCCCGCTCGCGGAGGTCCTCGCCGCGTTCGGCGCCGCGCCGGAGCGAACGCACCCCGGCGTCGTCGCCGCCGCCCTCCTGCGCGAGATGCGACAGGAAGCCCGGGCGCTCGACGTCCTGCGCGGCTGGCCATGACGTCACGCTGAAGGCCTGGGTCGCGAGCCCCGACGAGGATCGCGACCCACCTCGATGCTGCTCGCGCCGGACACGATGGTGTGGACCATCCAGGCGCGGCGGTCGCCGTCCTCGACGACGCGCAGAGCGCATTGCGAGTACGTATCTCGATTTCTCTCTCTCCGAATCATTGCCCGCGCCAGGGGCTGTTTGCCGCGATTGGTTGGGCCTGCCCGGGGCCGACGGGCTTCGCGTGAACGGCAGAGTCTGCCATTTACGTGGAGGAGCCGCACTTGACGTCGTGAGCGGCAGATCCGCATAATCACGCCCATGAGCTACATCGACGGTTTTGTCACTCCTGTGCCCACGGGCAAAAAGGCAGCTTATCGCGAGGTCTGCGTGAAGGCCGCGGAGGTCTTCCTGGAGTATGGCGCGACGCGCGTCGTCGAGTGCTGGGGCGACGACGTCCCCGACGGCAAGATCACCGACTTCAAGGGCGCAGTGAAGGCCGAGCCAGGCGAGACCATCATGTTCTCCTGGATCGTGTGGCCATCGAAGGAGGTGCGCGACAAGGCGGGCGCGAAGATAAAGGACGACCCGCGCATGCAGCTGACAGACAACCCGCCGTTCGACCCCAAGCGCATGATCTGCGGCGGGTTCGCTGTCCTGTTCGACTCGAGCGGAGAGGAGCGCTAGGCGAGCACCAAGGTCAACAAGATCACGCCGCACCTCTGGTACGCGGAGGAGGCGGCCCGGCTCCCCGAGGCGATGCTCAAGATGGGGGAGCTGGACATCGCCGGCCTCAAGGCCGCGCACAGAGCGCGCTGAACGCCGGCGCAGGGCGCGCCGCTGTGGGCGCCTGCTGATCCTCCCGCGTGAACGCGAGCCGCCGGTCTAGACGGCTGCAGCCTTGTCCCACCCCCTCGGTAGCGCACGCGTGTGCCGGTCGAGCGCCATGCACCGCGCTTCTTTGATATACAGACCAGGACGGAACCGAGGGTACGGATGAACGGTGATGCGGATTACAGGGCTGTCGTTGCGGAGAACCAGCAGCTGAAGCAGCGCATCCGGGAGCTGGAGGAGGCCGAGGAGGCGCGGGATCGCCTCCAGGCGGAGCTGCGCCAGAGCGAGGAGCATGCGCGCGTCTTTGTCACCTACAGCCCGGCTGCGGTGGCCATGTTCGATAAGGACATGCGCTACATCCTGGCCAGTCATCGCTGGCGGGAAGACTTCGGCATGAAGGAGGAGAACATCATCGGCCGATGTCATTACGATCTCTTCCCCGAGATCCCCGAGCACTGGAGGGAGATCCACCGGCGCTGCATCGCAGGGGCCTCGGAATCGAATGATGAAGAGCCCTTCCCGCGGGCCGACGGGAGCGTCGACTGGGTGCGCTGGAAGATCTTTCCTTGGTACAAGTCGACCGGCGAGATCGGCGGGATCATGCTGTTCACGGAGGTGATCACCGACCGGAAGCGGCTCGAGGACACGCTCCGGTTGCAGGCGAAGACGCTCCTGGAGCTGTCGACACCCATCGTGCCCATCAGCCAGGGCGTCCTCGTGCTGCCGCTCGTGGGCGTGCTGGACGCGGCGCGGGCGCAGCAGATGATGGAGAACCTGCTGAGCAAGGTGGTCGAGCGGCAGGCGCGGGTGGCGATCATCGACGTCACCGGCGTGCCGCACATCGACGCGGCCTCGGCGAGCGCCCTCCTTCAGGTGGCGCGGGCGGTCCGGCTGCTCGGGGCGCAGGTCGTCCTGACGGGCATCCGACCGGAGGTGTCCCAGGCCATCGTCTGCCTCGACATCGATCTCACCGGCATCGTGACCCGCCGTGACCTGCAGAGCGCGATCTCGTTCGCGACCGGGATGAGCCTGGCGCCCGCGTCGCCGTCCCAGCCTTGACGCACCTTGCCCGGGGGCTGCTGCTGCAGCAGCACCCCCGCAGCACGCGCCTGCTGCTCCAGCAGCAAAGGGTCGTCCGATATAACGGATCCTTGTCTTTTGAAGCGGACATAAACCTGGTACGCCGCATGCAGAAGGGAATTCGCAGCGGCGCAACGAGCGTCGAGCTTCTTTCCTGACAGAGTGCGCGGCGTGTGCCGCGCGCGGCTGAGTTTCCTTCGCTGCCGGGAGGCGTCGGGGCCTTCGAGCCCTCTCTGAATTCTCCCCCGGGACGGCGCGCTGGAGCGCGAGGGCGCGGCCACAAGGCCGAGCGCATCTGCGGTGCTTCCGCCCGACCTGCTCTGCTGGCCACGGTGAAGGCTTGGTCCGCGCAATGCAATGCGTCAGGACGAGTGTTGACCTGAAGAGAGCCATGAAAGATCCAGTGATCGCGCGCGGCGCGGTCTCAGCCATCCTTGCGAGCACGACCCTGACGAACGCCCTCCCGGGCGCGCCAGCCGTCGTGCGGCGCCGAGCCGCGACGCGCCCTGCGCTCTGCGCGCAGGCGCGCTCCGCAGCGCCCCCCTGGCGCTCGCAGCGGCTCGCGCCCCGCCGGAGCGGCGCTGACGTCGAGCGTTGGACCGCCACGCGCTGTAGGGGCGCCGCGCTCGCGGCGCTCTAGCTCGAAGGCCTCTCACATTCTCAGCACAGGAGCGGGCGCCTGGTCGGCGCGCGGCCTCGTGCGCCCTGGGCGCGGCTGCCCGGCGCCGATGGCCGCCGCGCGACCGCGCGATCGCGCCATGGAGTCATCGTCATGAGCGTCTCATCCTCTCACCTCTCGCTGAAAGACGGCAAGAAGACCTCTCGCTCGCGGGTGGTGCGCGACAAGCTCGATTACCCGGTGATCGACACCGATCTGCACACGATCGAGTTCGCGCCGATCCTCGAGGACTACATCGCGAAGTACGGCGGCGCGAAATCCGTCGACGAGTTCCGCGACGCGATCAACCGGGGCTTCGGCTACCTGAGCAACGAGTGGTACGAGCTCACGCCCGAGCAGCGCGCGGCGCAGCGCTCGGTCCGGCCGCCGTGGTGGGCGCTGCCGACGAAGAACACCCTCGATCTCGCCACGGTGTCGCTGCCCAGGCTGCTGCACGAGCGGCTCGGCGAGTCGGGGACGGACTACGCGGTTCTTTTCCCGAACGTCTCCACGTTCGCCACCCACGTCGGCAAGGAGGACCTGCGCCGGGTGCTCATCCGCGCGGTCAATGCCTATCACGCCGACGTGTACCGGCCGTACGCCGACCGCCTCACGCCTGTCGCGGCCATCCCGCTGCACACGCCCGAGGAGGGTGTCGAAGAGCTGGAGTTCGCCGTGCGTGAGCTCGGCCTCAAGGTCGCCCTCATCCCGGGCAACCTCCGGCGGCCGATCCGGTCGGTGGCCGAGAAGTACCCGTCGCGGCACCACCCGGACGTCGCTCGGCACGCGAACTGGCTCGACACGTTCGGCGTGGACAGCGAATACAACTACGACCCGTTCTGGGCCAAGGCGGTCGAGCTCAGGACGGTGCTGACCACCCACTCCGCCGGGATGGGGTGGACCAGCCGCAGCTCGGTCTCGAGCTACATGTACAACCACATCGGCCACTTCGCCTCCGCCTCCGAGGCGCTCGCGAAGTCGCTCTTCTTCAGCGGCGTGACCCGCCGGTTCCCCGATCTCCGCGTCGGCTTCCTCGAGGGAGGGGCGGCGTGGGGCGCGACGCTGTTCGCGGATCTGGTGGGGCACTGGGAGAAGCGCAACGGCAGGGCGGTCCAGAACTACAACCCCGACCTGATCGACGCGAAGCTGCTGTACGCGCTGTACCAGCAGTACGGCGGCGAGGAGGTCGGGGCGCGGCTCGGAGACATCCACGCTGTCCTCGGCGGTGCGCTCGGCGTCTCGAACAACTCGCGGAGGCAGCCGCAGGACCCGGGCGCGCTCGACGACTTCTCGGTGGCGGGCATCGAGCGGATCGAGGACATCCGCGACCGGTACGTGCCGAACTTCTACTTCGGCTCGGAGGCGGACGACGCGACGATCGCGTACGCGTTCAACACGAAGGTCAACCCGCTCGGCGTCCAGCTCAACGCCTTCTGGGCGTCGGACAGCGGCCACTGGGACGTGCCGGATCTGACCGAGGTCCTCGCGGACACCTGGAGCCTCGTCGAGCGCGGGGCGCTCACGGAGGCGAACTTCCGCGATCTCGTGTTCACCCATCCATACAACTTCTTTGCCGGCAAGAACCCCGGCTTCTTCGCCGGGACCGCGGTCGAGCAGAAGCTGCGGAAGAGCAAGGCGGCCTGAACGTGAAGCGTCGGGCGGGGCGACGGAAGCAGCCCCGCCCGACGGTAGCTGTGAATCAACGAACCCATCTGGATCCATTCATGCGTTTGCTCGACCGCTCAAGAACCGCCATCTCATCGACCCTCGCGACGGCCGTCGTCCTTTGCGTGACACAGGCGAGTGCGCAGAACCCGCCCGGCAGAACCCAGGGCGAGCGTCCTGCGCCTGCCGGCGCCGCCCCCGCGACTGCTGGCGCGGCCCCTGCGCCTGCCGGCGCTGCCCCTGCGCCTGCCGGCGCCGCCCCCGCGCCTGCTGGTGCGGCCCGTACGCCCGCCGGTGCGGCGCCTGCTGGTGCGGCGCCTGCGCCTGCTGGCGCGGCGCGTACGCCCGCGCCTGCCGCTGCGGCGCCTGCGCCCGCTGGTGCGGCGCAGGCGCCAGCTGGCGCGGCTGCGGCGCCTGCTGGGGCAGCCCCCGCCGCGCCGGGCGCCGCGGCCACCGCCCCGGCTGCTCCCGGCGCCACGCCCGGCGAGCCGGCCCCCGGCACCCCGCCCGCGGGCGACGCAGCCGCGGAGGCCTTCGTCGAGCCGGATCCCAACGCCGTCACGCGGGACGACCTGCAAGGGCTCGTCACCGACCTCGAGAACTTCAAGTTCCAGTGGCAGCGAGAGCGCGACCTCCACACCGCCCTCTCGACCCGCTCTCTCCTCGTCGGTGGCGTCATCCAGGCGCGCATCGGATGGACGGAGCAGCCGGTGAACTCGGCGACCTCGAACGATCGCAAGGTGACGTTCGACACGGGCGCCGCGACCCTCACGTTCAATGGCATCCTCTACAAGGACTACGAGGAAGGCCGCAACCTGACCTACTCGGTGCGCTTCGGCGCCTCGCCCCAGCAGGCGAGCAACAACAGCTTCCTCAACCTGCTGGACGCCCAGCTGGCGTACTCCGTGCTCCCCACCCTCGCCCCCGAGGACTGGGTCCTGCAGGTCACCCTGGGCCAGCAGCTCCTGCCCTTCGGGCTGGAGGTCCCCGCGAGCGAAGAGCTGAAGCCGGTGATCACCAACGCGCAGTTCACGACGAAGCTCGGGCTGAACCGGCGCGACCTCGGGCTCATCGTCCGCGGCGACGTGCTGCCGCAGGTGGACTACGGCTACAACTACCGGGCGCCCATCCTCGCCTACGCGATCGGCATCGTCAACGGGAGCGGGCCGAACACGCCCGACGACAACAGCGAGAAGGACATCATCGGCCGCCTCGCGTTCACCGTGCCGTCCGACTACAACTCCATCCTCCGCCAGATCACGCTCGGCGGGAGCGCGTACATCGGCTGGCAGAACACGTTCCTCAAGGACGAGAAGAAGACGCTGTCCGGAAAGGGCGTCAAGCGCCGCTTCGGCGGCGATATCTACTACAACCACTATCCGATCGGCGTCACCTACGAGTTCATCTACGGCCAGGACGACGTGACGCTCGGGACGACGGCGGAGGACCCTCGGAAGACGAGGCAAACCAGCCTGTCGCACGTGGCGACCTTCTTCTACAACTGGGGCGAGCAGTTCCTGAGGGGCTACCGCAACCAGGGCCGCTACGACGACTGGTGGCCGAAGACCTACCAGCCGTTCCTCCGCGTCGACCTCTTCGACCCCAGCACCGAGGTGAAAGAGAACCGGGTCGACGTCTACACGCTCGGCTTCAACGTCTTCTTCGCGGAGACGACGAAGTTCCAGCTCAACTTCAACCGTCGAGACGACCGCACGAGCACCGAGGGAGCCAAGCACGAGATCCTAGCCCAACTCCAAGGCGCCTTCTAGAGGGGGCTCACCCGCTGCGGATACGGGCCCACCTCGACGTTTTCGGTGCTCGGCGTACTGGAGTACGCCTGCGCGCCGAAAACGTCGATCTGGACCCGTCTCCTGTGCGGGAGAGCCCCCTCTGGGGGCGGCGCGTGGCAATGAATTCAGAGAGGAAAGTTATGAGACGAGCTTTGGTTTTGGTGCAGATACTGGTCGCGGCGATCTTGACGTTGTCTGCGCATGTGGCGCGGGCGGAGGCGCCTGGCGTTATCCGGGTGGCGTTCGCGGGGGTGGGGATCGGGAACCGGCCTTTTGTTGGCGGGAGCAGTCTGAGCGTGGTGCACGCGCGGGGGCTCCTGGAGGAGGAGTTCAAGAAGGACAACATCAAGATCGAGTGGTCCTTCTTCAAGGGCGCCGGGCCCGCCGTCAATGAGGCGTATGCGAACCGCCTGCTCGATTTCGCGCTCCAGGGAGACCTGCCGTCGAGCATCGGGAGGGCGGGGGGGCTCAAGACGAAGCTCCTTGCCGGGGTGTCGACGAGGCAGCATACGTACCTGGCCGTCCCGGCGGACTCGTCGATCGCGTCGCTCGCGGACCTCAAGGGGAAGAAGGTCGCCCTCTTCAAGGGCACGAACCTCCAGCTCGCCGTCAACAAGATCCTCGCGGGGAGCGGCCTGTCAGAGCGCGATCTCCGGATCCTCAACATGGACAGCGCGACCGCGAAGGCGGCGCTGGCGACCAGGGACATCGACGCCGCCTTCGGCGGATACGACCTGCTCACGCTCCAGGATCAGGGGGTCGCCAAGATCGTCTACTCGACGAAGAACGACTCGCCGGCCTACCTGCGGCACGCCCACCTGATCGTCACCGAGGACTTCGCGAACAAGTATCCCGACATCACGAAGCGCGTCGTCAAGGTCGTGGTGCAGGCCGCCCACTGGATCGCGCAGAACGAGGCCAACCCGGCGCCGATCTACCAGCTCTGGTCCAAGTCGGGCGTGCCGTACTCGAACTTCAAGTCGGACCAGACGGGCGACTCGCTCAAGGTGCGCGCGAGCCCCCTGTTCGATGAATACCTGATCTCCCGCTACAAGGCGGCCGTCGCCGACGCGAAGCGGTTCGGCCTCGTCAGGAACACGTTCGACGTCGACTCCTGGATCGATCTGCGGTTCCTGAACGCGGCGCTGAAGGAGCTGAACCTCGAGGGCTACTGGCCCGAGTTCGACGTGAACGGGAAGGTCAAGCACCCCGGGAGGTCATGAGAGGGGAGCGCGCGGCGAAGGGGCCTAGCGCAGGGCGGAACGCCACGAGAGAAAGGCAACCAAGATGACGCAGCAGGGAATTCAAGAAAGCCAGACCCAGGCCGGCTACAAGCTCGCGGCGCCCGACGTGGCGCTGCCCGCGGGCGGTGTCTCCCGGCTCCTGTCGCGGAAGGTGGGCAACGTCGCCGTGGGGCTCGTCTTCCCGGCGGCGCTCCTCCTCGCGTGGAGCTACGCCTCGCAGCGCGAGCTGATACCGGCGCAGATCCTGCCCGCGCCAGGGCTCGTCGTGCAGACGCTGACCGAGCTCGCGAGCTCGGGCGATCTGCACACGAACATCGCCATCAGCCTCGGTCGCGTCCTCGGCGGCTTCGCGGCGGGCGGCGCGGCGGGCCTCGCGCTCGGCATCGCCATGGGGCTCTCGCGGCGGATCGAGGAGCACGTCCACCCGCTCTTCAAGGCGCTCGCGCAGGTCCCCGCGCTCGCGTGGCTGCCGCTGGTCATGATGGTGGTGGGGATCGGCGAGTCGCTCAAGCTGATCCTCATCGCGCAGGCGAGCCTCATCCCGGTGGCGATCAACACGTTCGAGGGCATCAAGAACGTGCCGAGATCGTACATCGAGGTGGCCCGGGTCTTCCGGTTCAGCCATGCTCAGCTGCTCCGGAAGGTCGTGCTCCCCGCCGCGGTGCCGTCCATCGCCGTCGGCATCCGTTACGGCCTGACGCAAGCGTGGCTGTCGCTCGTCACGGTCGAGCTCCTGGCCTCGTCCGAGGGCGTCGGGTTCCTGATCGTCTGGGGCCGCCAGCTGTTCCAGCTCGACGTGGTGCTCTCGGCGATCCTCGTCGTGGGGATCGTCGGGCTCGTGCTCGACAAGGGGCTCGAGGCGATCGAGGCTCGCCTCCTCCGCTGGCGGCGCGCCGCCCTGTAACACCTCACCGAAGATCACACGATGAGTGCTATCACCCATGCTCTGATCCAGCCGCGGCTGCGGCGCGGCCTGGTCCTGCCCGTCCTTCTGTTCGTCGCGTGGCTCGTGGTCTGCCGCTACGAGCTCGCCAACACCCGCATCCTGGTCCCGCCGCTCGCGGTCTGGAAGGCCGCGAGCGCGCTGCACGAGAGCGGCGATCTCTGGGGACACCTGCGCGCCAGCCTCGTCCGGGATCTCCTTGGGCTCGCGCTCGGGATCCTGGCGGGCGGCGCCGTCGGCGGCCTCCTCGCCGTCTCGCGCACCGCCGACAAGCTGTTCTCACCGAGCTTCCACGCGGCGAAGCAGGTGGCGCTGTTCGCGTGGATCCCGCTCATGTCGGTGTGGCTCGGCGTGGGCGAGCAGGCGAAGATCGCCTTCATCGCGCTCTCCGCCTTCTACCCGATCGTCGTGAACACCTATGAAGGCGTGCGCAGCGTCGGTGTCGAGCACATCGAGGTGGCGCGGGTGCTCCGCTTCTCGCGGTGGCAGATCCTCCGCAAGGTCATCCTGCCGTCCGCCGCGCCGTCGCTCTTCGCGGGCGTGCACCAGGGGCTCATCTACGCGTGGCTCGGCACGCTCGGGGCCGAGTACCTGCTCGAGCCCGCGCCCGGGATCGGCAGCCTGATGGTTGACGGGCGCGAGCGCTTCGCGATGGATGTCGTGCTGGTCGGGCTGATCGTGTCCGGCCTCGTGGGCTTCGGCCTGAACGCGCTGGCCAAGGCCGCGGAAGACCGCCTGTTGCGATGGCGCGTCCGTGGCGTGTGAACGTCGCCAACGTCTGATTCCGTCTGCTTCGTCTGCTTCGAGGAGGAACTCATGGGCTCGCCTGGAGTCATCAACATTCGTGATGTCAGCAAGAAGTACGTGGTCAAGGACAAGCCCCTGGAGGTCCTCCGGGGGATCGGCCTGACGATTCACCCCGGCGAGTTCATCAGCGTCGTGGGCACGAGCGGTTGCGGCAAGTCGACGCTCCTCCGGCTCCTCGTCGGGCTGGACGGCGACTACGAGGGCGACATCCTCGTCGGCGGCGCGCGCGTCGAGGGGACGAGCCTCGATCGGGGCATCGTCTTCCAGGAGCACCGGCTCTTCCCCTGGCTCACCATCGAGCAGAACGTCGCGCTCGGGCTCGAGAGCTCGGCGTGGACGCAGTCCGAGAAGGCCCGCGCGGTCGACGAGCACCTCGAGCTCGTGGGCCTGTCGGCGTTCAAGCGCGCGTACCCGCACCAGCTCTCCGGCGGGATGGCCCAGCGGGCGGCGATCGCGCGCGGGCTGGTCAACCGGCCGGGCATCCTGCTGCTCGACGAGCCGTTCGGCGCGCTCGACGCGCTGACCCGCGCGAAGCTGCAGCAGGAGCTCCAGCGCATCTGGCAGGAGGAGCAGATCACCATGATCCTCGTCACGCACGACGTCGAGGAGGCGGTGTTCCTCGGCGATCGCGTCGTCGTGCTCGAGCCGCGGCCCGGGAGGATCAAGCACGTCGTCCCCGTCAGCGCGCCGCGCCCGAGGTCCCGCACCGATCACGAAATCAAGGCCCTCGTCGACGAGGTGCGCGGCTATCTCCTCGAGGCGTAGCGCGACGGATCGAGGCGCAGCGTGACGGAAGGCCCGAAACCCTCTGGGACAACCGGTGGGGCCGCGCCAGAGAAAGATCTCTGGCGCACGGCAGGGCCATCCGTTATAATGGATGAACCATCCGCTATCATGGTGAGTGAAGCCCGATGACAATGCCCTTGCTCACACTTCCTAACACGAGCTCGTTGGCCCTTTCTGTGCGCGCCAAGGCGCTTGTCTTCGAGGATCCGCGCTCGCAGGCGATCCTTGAGCGGATCCGGCAGCTCTCGCCGAGCGACGCGACGTTGCTCGTGACGGGGGAGACCGGCACGGGCAAGGAGATCGTGGCCCGTCACATCCACGCGCTGAGCCACCGGCGGGGGCGGCCCTTCGTGGCGGTCAATTGCGGCGCCTGGTCAGAGTCCCTCGTCGAGAGCGAGCTGTTCGGCCACGAGAGAGGCGCCTTCACGGGGGCGACGACCTCGAAGGCCGGGTGGTTCGAGGCGGCGGACGGCGGGACGCTGTTCCTCGACGAGATCGGGGATCTGTCGCTGCCGCTCCAGGTCAAGCTGCTCCGCGTGCTGCAGGAGCGCGAGGTGGTGCGGCTCGGCTCGCGCCAGCCGGTCCCCATCGACGTGCGGCTCATCGCGGCGACCAACGTGAACCTGGAGGAGGCGGTGATCGCGCGGAAATTCCGCGAGGATCTCTTCTACCGGCTCAACGTGGCGACGCTGTCGCTCCCGCCGCTGCGCGAGCGGCCGGGCGACATCCTCCCGCTGGCGCGCTACTTCCTCGAGCTCTATGCGCAGCGGCTCGGCTCGGGGCCGGCCGTGCTCACGGCGGAGGCGACGGCGCGGCTCCTCGGGCACCCGTGGCCCGGGAACATCCGGGAGCTCGAGAACGCGATGCACCACGCGCTCCTGGTCTGCAAAGGCCAGGAGGTCACCCCGGCGGATCTGCGCCTGACGGCGCTTCAGCCGAAGGCGGGGGCGAGCATTCCTCCGCCGGATCAGGGGGCGACGGACGCCGTGTCCCAGGTCAGGCCGACACCGCAGGCGACGGCGCTGGAGGGCGCGTTGCTCGCGCTGTTCGAGCAGAACCTGCCGAACCTGCACGAGCAGATCGAGGAGACGATCATCCGGACGGCGTACCGCTACTGCGATCGCAACCAGCTCCAGACGGCGAGGCTGCTCGGCATCAGCAGGAACATCGTGCGCGCGCGGCTCGCGCAGTTCGGGGAGCTGGCGCGTTACCGGGCGTCGCGCGGCGGGGGGGCGGCCGCGGCGTTCGGGCGAGGGGAGGCGAGCTCCGCGTCGCGCGCCCCGGGGACGACCTGAGCGAACGCGGAGGCAGCGCGTCAGCTCCGCTGTGCGGGGCGCGCTGGCGCGGTGAGGCGGGCGAAGGCCGCGCGGCTCAAGAGCGCGACGGGGAGGCCGGCCGGGGGCGACCTGGCGTGCGGGAGCGAGCTCTCGCGGCCGGGGTTCTGATCCCGAGGGCCTCTCGCACCGTCGTGGCCGTGGCCGCCTTCGCGATCCACCGATCGAGCTTCGCCGCGTCGGCGCAGGCCCGGATGCGCGCCTCATCATCCTGCGAAGGGGAGAGCCCGCGCGCTCGCAGCAGCGTGAGCAACGCGTCTTGACGGCCCTCGGCCCGGCCCTTGGCCTCGCCCTCGGCCCGGCCCTTGGCCTCGCCCTCGGCCCGGCCCTTGGCCTCGCCCTCGGCCCGGCCCTTCTTCCGCCCCTGCGCTTCGAGGAAGAGGCGGAGCTTCCGGGCAGCGGGTGTCTCCGGGATCTTGTCGGGGTTCATCGATGCCTCTCTGAGGAGCTCCAGCATCCGCTCGCTGAGCACGGAAAGGATCGCACGCTGCTGGGCCCGTCGCAACGCGCGCGGTAACCGCTCGGTCAGCTCGAACGCGCGCTCGACGACCGCGCGCGCCCCAGGCCCATGGCGGTGTTGCATGGCCCAGGCCGCGAAGAGCGCGAGCTCCGGGTGGCGCTCATCGAGCAACGCTTTGCCCTCAGCGTGGCCGAGGTGGAGCACGACCGGCTTGAGCTGGAGCACGGTCCCGAGGCGCGTCCGCACGCACGCCACGCGCTCGGCCCAGCGGGCGACGGCGCGGCGCGCGGTGATGACGATCACGTCGCCGAGCGCGCCGGTCTGACTGAAGAGCAGGCTGGCCGCGAGGGGCCATCGGCGGCGCTTGGCCGGATCGACGCTGCGCTGCAGCTCGACCAGGACCCAGCGGTGGCGGCCGCCATGAAGGACGAGATCGAGCCGCAGCTCCGCCGGCTTCACGAAGCGGAGGGTGGCGTCGGCCGGCTTGAGGCGTCGCGGCAGCTGCACGCCGGTGAGCTTGGAGACGAGCGCGCCGAGCAACCCGGGCTGCTCACGCAATGCGACGATCAAAACCTCGTGCGGTGTGCTCGGCACGGCGCGTGACTACGCCGAAAGGGTAGTGAGCGGCCAAGTTCTGTTCGCCCTCCCGCGCCCACTCTACTGCAGCGCTCGGGGCGTGCAGAAATCCAAATGAGCGCGTCGAGCGGCGCGGAATCAAAGAATCCGGCGACGGCGCGCCTGTCTCGCCGGACTCGCAACACAACCTGGTTGATCGAGCCGCACTGGCCGCAACGGCAGATAGCCATGCTCCTACTCCCCGCCGTCGCTGCGCGCCCTCGCGTTGCGAGGGACTTGGGCCCGGCGCCTGTCCTGGCAACCAGCGGGTCGCGTGCGCGGCGGACGCGGCCGCCGGCGAGCGGGCTACCGCGGTGGGGCTTCGCAGGCCCGTCGCGTCACCTCGTGGCGGTAGTCGAACATCCGCTCCAGCTTGCGCCGGACGAAGCGGCCGCCGCCGAGCCGGCCGAGCGCACCGAGCGGGAGCTCGTACTCCACGCGGTCCGTGAGGTAGCAGCCGCCCGAGCCGTCGGGGTCCATGCAGTGCGTGTGCACCCAGCGCTTGAACGGCCCGCTGCGCTGCGTGTCCTGGAACATCCGGCCCCGCTCGTACTGCGTGTGCTCCGCGACCCAGCGCAGCAGGACGGGGCCGACGCGCGTCTCCACGACCACGCGCGCGCCGACGAGGATGCCGCCGGTCTTCTCCAGCACGCGCGCGTGCTCCCAGGGGGGCGTGAGGCGCTCGAGGGCGTCAGGCTCCTCGTGGAAGGCGAAGACCCGCTCGGGGGGCGCGGCGATGCGCGTGCGCTTCTCGAAGGTGGGCATGCGCGAGCATGGATCGCGTCACGCCCCTCTTCGAGAAGCGCACGCGCATCACCGCCGCTCCTGGCGACGGCACGCCGGAGAGGGGATGTCGCTTGGTTGTTTCACTGACGACATATTCTCACAGGAGCACGCGAGTACCGTCCGAACTTCAATCCACCCAGAGGGGAGCGTCTCATGATCAGGAAGAGCGCCAGAATGAGCGCGGCCACGGCGCTTGTCATGCTGCCTGTCGCTGCGCTGAGCGCGTGCTCCAGCGGCGACGAGTCGGTGCAGCCCGCGCCGCTGCCGGCGCCGCCAGCCGAGGACGATGCCGCGCAGTACAGCGTGCAGCTCGGCCCGCGGCCGTATTACCTCGTCGCGGACATGGACGAAGGCGAGCTGAAGGAGAAGCTCCTCTCGTGCTCCGAGGGGCCCTTCGAGCGCACCGATTTCTCCATCGGCCATCGCGGCGCTTGCATGCAGTTCCCCGAGCATACGAAGGAGTCGTACGAGGCGGCCGCCCGCATGGGCGCCGGCATCGTGGAGTGCGACGTGACCTTCACCAAGGACCGAAAGCTCGTGTGCCGCCACGCCCAGTGCGATCTCCACACGACGACGAACATCCTCGCGATCCCGGAGCTCGCCGAGAAGTGCTCGGAGCCGTTCGCGCCGGCCGACGCCGAGGCCGGAACGCCCGCGTCGGCGAAGTGCTGCACGAGCGACATCACGCTCGCCGAGTTCAAGCGGCTCTGCGGCAAGATGGACTCCGCGAACCCGGACGCCGCCACGGTCGAGGAGTACATGGCCGCGACGCCCACGTTCCGCACGGACCTCTACGCCACCTGCGGTACGCTGCTCACGCACGCCGAGAGCATCGACCTCTTCTCGAGCCTGGGCGTCAAGTTCACCCCGGAGCTCAAGATCCCGGAGGTGGAGATGCCGTACGAGGGCGAGTACGAGCAACAGGACTTCGCGCAGCAGATGATCGACGAGTACAAAACGGCCGACATCGACCCGAAGCACGTGTTCGCGCAGTCGTTCAGCCTCGACGACGTGCTCTACTGGCTCGAGAAAGAGCCGGAGTTCGGCGCGCAGGCCGTGTACCTCGACGAACGCGTCGACACGGCCGAGGGGTACGAGGAGGCGGTCTCCGGGATGCAGAGCATCGCGGATCAGGGCGTGAAGATCATCGCGCCGCCGATGTTCGCGCTCGTGACGCTCGACGGCAAAGGAGGGATCGTGCCTTCCGACTACGCCGAGGCCGCCAAGGCCGCGGGCCTCGACATCATCACGTGGACGCTCGAGCGCTCGGGCCCGCTGGCGAGCGGCGGCGGCTACTATTACGAGTCGGTCGCGGACAGCATCGACAACGACGGCGACACGATGGTGATGCTCGACGTGCTCGCGCGCGACGTGGGTGTCCGCGGCGTCTTCTCCGACTGGCCAGCCACCGTGACGTACTACGCGAACTGCATGGGCCTCTGAGGCGGGCGGCCGGAGAGCGGGGCGCAACCGCGGCCACCGAGCCCCCGGCGGCCTCGCGAAGGCGGCATCAGAATGCCCACGACCAGGTGACCGCGGCGGGCTCGGGGGGCGGGCCGGGCAGCGCGCCTGCCGCGTACTTGGCCTCGCTCGGCTGGATCGGGTGGATGGCCGCGATCGCGAAGCCCGTCACATGGCCCAGGATCATGCCGGCGCCGACGTCTTGCCACGAGTGCGCGCCGGCGCCGATCCGCAGCGCCATCGTCACCACCGTGGCCGCCTCGGCGAGGGCGAGCGCGCCGAGGCGCGGCGCGGCGTCGCCGGTCGTGCGCAGCGCGAGGTTCAGGCGCGCGCCCGCGATGGCGGCCACCGGGGTCGTGTGACCCGAGGGGAAGGCGTCGAAATCGAGGTCGGTCTCGCCGCACCGATCGGTCCGCCACGAGCGCGGCCGGCACCGGCCCGACAGGCGCTTGATCACGTTCGAGAGGCCGGTCGACAGCGCCACCGCCTCGACCTCGATGAGCGATGTCCTGAGCGCCCGCGCGTAGGGGCGGGGGACGCCGGCGCCCGCGAGGTAGCTGCCCTCGAGGGCGTACCCGCTGCCGAGGAGGAGCAGCGTGCCCACCGCGGCGCCGGTGATATCGCTGGCGAGGCCGATCGCGTCGTTGCGCTCCTCGCTGGAGGCGGCGCCCCACCCGGAGCGCCGCTGCGGGAGCAGGTACGTCGCGAGCGAGGCGGTGCAGGCCGCGGCGAGGGCCGCCTCGCCGCCCGGCGTGCCGAACGCCCAGTCCGGGGCCGCCGGCCCCGCCTGCGCGGCGGCGGGCGCGCTCCACGCCAGCGCGCACACGCAGGCGAGCGGCGCGGCGTACCTCACGGCTTCTTCGCTGCGGGGGGCGCTGCGGGCTGCGCGGGCGCGGCAGGCTGCGCGGGCGCCGCGGGCTTTGTGGCCTGGGGCGCGGCAGGCTGCACGGGCGCCGCGGGCTTTGTGGCCTGGGGCGCGGCAGGCTGCACGGGCGCCGCGGGCTTTGTGGCCTGGGGCGCGGCAGGCGCCGCCGGCTTGCTGGCCGCCGCCGCCGGTCCGGCCGCCACGCCTGGCGCCTTCTGCACGGTGACCTCGCCGAGCTGCAACGCCGACAGCTGCTCTCCGACAGCGCCGGCGTCGCCCACCAGGACGACCCGGAGCTGCTCGGGCACGAGGTACTTCTGCGCGACCCGCTGCACGTCCGCGGGCGTGATCCGCTGGAGCCTCGCCGGTCGCGTCGCGTACTCGTCGAGCGGCAGATCGTAGACAGCGAGGCCCGCGATCGTCGACGCGGTCGCGTCCGCCGTCTCGAAGCGCGCCGGCAGCTGGCGGATGAGGTTCGCCTTGGCGTCCGCGAGCTCCTCATTCGTGACGGGCTCCCTCCGCATCCGGTCGATCTCCGCGAAGATCTCCCTCACGGCGGGGCCCGTGTTCTCCCGCACGATGGCGCCGCCCGCGGCGAACGGGCCCGCTCCGTGGCGCATGTCGAAGCCGGAGCGCGCGCCGTAGGTGTAGGCGTGCTTCTCGCGCAGGTTCAGGTTGAGCCGGCTCGAGAACTGCCCGCCGAGGAGGGTGTTCATCACGAGCAGCGCGTCGTAGTCCTTCGTCGCGCGCGGCACGCCCGGCAGCGCCACCGTCACGGTCGACTGCGTGAGCCCTGGCCGGTCGACGACCACGACGCGCGGCGCGCCCGCGGCGATCGCCGGCGGATCGGCGGGGAGCGTCGCCTTCGCGGGGGCGGGCGGCGCAGCGGCCGGGCCCTTCCAGGCGCCGAAGACCCGCTCCACCTCCTTCACCGCGTCGGCCTTGGTGATGTCCCCGGCGATGGCGACGGTCGTCAGCTCCGGCCGGAACTGCGCGGCGTGGAACTTCGCCAGGGCGCCCGCCGTGATCTTCTTCAGCGCCGCCTCGGTGCCGATCAGCGGCGCGTTGTACGGGTGGCCCTCGGGATAGAGGACCTGGGCCTGGGCGATGGAGAGGAGCGACGCGGGGCGATCGTTCATCTCGGCGAGCTGGGTGATGCGGCGCGACCGCTCGCGCTCGATCTCCGCCGGCGCGAAGGCCGGGTTCATGTACGCGTCGCCGAGCAGCGTGAGCATCTCCCCGAACCGCGGCGTCACGCTCTGGCCCTCCACGCCGCCGCCGTCGAAGCCGACCGCGGACGAGAAGCTCGCGCCGAGCTTGCCGAGCGCGTCGCTGAGCGCCAGCGCGCTGCGGGTCTTGGTGCCCTGCATGAGCATCGCGCCTGCGAACGCGCCGACGCCCGGCTCGGCCTGGTCGGCGCCGCGGACGGTGGTCACGTCCACGGCCACGATCGGCAGCTCGTGCCGCTCCACGACGAGGACGCGGATCCCGTTCGCGAGCTTCGCCTCCTCGATCCGCGGCGGCTGGAAGACCACCTCCGGCCCCGGGGGAGGCGACGATTTGCGGAAGTCGTCCGCCGCCGCGGCGGCGGGCGGCGCCGCGGCGGGGGGCTGCGCGCTGGGGGGCGCGGGGGGCGGCGTCGACGTGACCGGAGCGCAGGCGGCGAGCGCCACGGCTGCGAGCGAGGCGGAGACGGTTCGTTTCATGCGCATGGGCTCAACCCCCCTTCGGCGCGGCCGGGCCGGCCGCAGGCTTGTGGACCGCGGGCTTGTCGCCAGCGGGCTTCATGATGGCCGGCGCGGCCGCCGGTTGGTCGGTTGCCGGTGCCGCCGCGGGCTTCGCGCCCGCCGGCGCGGCCGCGGGCGCGGTGACCGCGGGCTTCGCGCCTGCCGCGGCCGCGGGCGCCGCGACCGCGGGCTTCGCGCTCGCCGCTGCCGCGGGCGCCGTGGCGGTGGGCTTCGCGCCCGCCGTCGCGGGCGTCGCCGTCCCGGTCTGCTTCACGAGGCGCCCGGCCTTCGGAGCGCCCGGCTTCGGCGTGACGAGGGCGATCACGCGCCTGCCCTGGGGCAGGAGATCCGCGGTCGCCTTCTGCAGGTCGGCGGCGGTGGCCTTCTCGTACCTGGCCACGTCCTTCGGGAAGTACCCCGGGTCGCCGGTGAGCTGGTTGTAGTTGTTGATGGCGTTCGCGCGGGCCGTCACCTGCTCCATGCTGAAGACCAGCTCCGAGAGCACCTTGGCCTGGGCCCGGTCGTGCTCGTCCTGCGTCGGCGGCGCCTTGCGCAGCCGATCGAGCTCGGCGTCGATGAGCTTCAGGGCCTGCTCGGGCGACTTGCCCTTCTTCAGCGTGGCCGTGATCTGGAAGGTGCTGGCGATCTGGCTCGATTGCTGGAACGCGAAGACGTCCTGCGCGATCTGGAGATCGTACACGAGCTTCTTGTAGAGGCGGCTCGTCTTGCCCGAGGCGAGGACGTTGGCGACGAGGTCGAGCTCGGCGTCGCCGGGCGCGAAGCTCGGCGGCGTCACCCAGCTGATCGTCACGCGGGGCAGCTCCACGTCCGCCTCGATGTCGAGGCGCTTCTCGGTCGCGAGGTCGCCGGGATCGGGCTTCGTCGCCACGGGCGGCGCGGCGCCCTTCGCGATGGGGCCGAAGTACTTCTGGATGAGCTCCTTCGCCTTGCTCCGGTCGATGTCGCCCGCCACGACGAGGGTCGCGTTGTTGGGCACGTAGAACGTCCGGAAGAAGGCCTTCACGTCGTCCATCTGCGCCGCGTCGAGATCCTCGGGCGTGCCGATGGTCAGCAGGTGGTAGGGGTGGCTCTCCGGGAACTGGGCCGCGCGGACGAACTGCGGCACGAGGCCGTAGGGAGCGTTCTCGTAGTTCTGGCGGCGCTCGTTCTTCACGACATTGCGCTGGCTCGTGAAGGTCGCGTCGTTCGCGTGGTCGAGCAGCCACCCCATCCGGTCGCTCTCCAGCCAGAGCACCAGCGCGAGCTCGTTGGCGGGGACGGTCTCGAAGTAGTTGGTGCGGTCGGTGTTCGTCGTCCCGTTGCGATCGCTCGCGCCGGCTCGCTCCAGGTACTTGAAGAACATGTCCTCGCCCACGTGCTTCGAGCCCTGGAACATGACGTGCTCGAACAGGTGCGCGAAGCCGTTCTTCCCCCGCGGCTCGTCCTTGGAGCCGACGTGGTACCAGACGTTGACGGCGACGACGGGCGTGCGGTGATCCTCGTGCAGGACCACCTCGAGCCCGTTCTCCAGCGTGTACTTCTCGACCGGGATCGCGACGCTCACGCTGGTCGCCGCCGCCGCAGGCTGCGCCTTCGGCGCGACCGGCGCCGCCGCCGCAGGCTGCGGCGCGGGCTTGGCTGCGGGTTGAGCCGCTGCAGGTTGAGCCGCCGCAGGCTTCGCCGGCGCTGCAGCCGGGGGCGCGGCGTAGGCGGGCAACGTCAGGCCGAGCGCGGCGACGAGCGCGGTGGACAGGGACGAGAGCGCCCGGAGGCGCGTCCGTTCGGACCGATGGTGGGCTCGCATGAGCGCGGTTTTAGCGCAGATCGCCCGACGTCGAGCGCAAACTTCGCTCGTGGAAAGGGAGGCGCAGCGCAGCGCGGTTCACGCTCGGCGCTGCGCTCCTGTCACTGGAATGGCGTGACGAAGAGCTGGTACGGCCCGAAATCCACCGGAGTACGCCCCTTTACGGTGATGGCGCCGAGGCTCCCTCCCGGTCGTGCCCCGTAAATCCGGGAGTTCACGCCCTCCCTCTCGCCCGCGCAGGCGCTGAGCGGGCCGAAGCACTCGATGTTGATGGGATTGCATGCGTCGTCCGCGGTCTTGATCGTCATCGGGAAGTCGGTCAGGCCGCACGAGGACACCACGGTGGACATCCCCGGGCAGACGGGGACATAGAACGTCTGCTCAGGGCTGCTCGCGCCGCACAAGGAGCTGGGAGGGATCGGCGCCCCGGTGGTGTCGCCGCTGACGAGGCCGCTACCCGAGATGACCCCGGCCCGCTCGCCGAGGCACGACGCGCGCTGGAACCTGAGGCGGACCGTGCCGAGCGCCTCGGGGTGCGCGGCCTTGACCACCACCGTATAGGTCCCGGCCCGGAGCCTGGCCGCGAAGTGCGCGCCCGGCGCGGCGTCGCCGCAGCTGTCGGCCGCGCAGCCGACGGGGGGGCCGCCGCACCCGTCGCCCTCGAGCACCGCGAGCGCCGTGTCGACGTCCGACGCCAGGGTGCCGAGGTACACGACCTCGTCGGACGGGAGCGTGAACCGGAAGAACACCTCGCCGCCGCTGCCGCCGCACGGCAGCGCGACGTCGGAGGTGTTCTCGGCCGTGATCTCGGCCGCGTAATCCATCGAGCCCGTCAGCTCCCCCGGCGTCTCGCAGCTGTCGGCGCCCGGGATCGGCGTGCAGCCGTCGTCCGGGACGCCGTTGCAGTTCTCGTCGACCGCGTTGCCGCACACCTCGGGCACCGGGGAGGCGCACCCCTCGCCCTCGCAGCCGTCGTCGGGGAGCCCATCGCAGTCCTGGTCCACCGCGTCCCCGCAGATCTCCGGCTCGGGCTCGCAGGGCGCGAACGCCGGGACGTGGACGGGCACCTCGACCACGTTGTTCTCGATCGCTTGCTCGGCGATCGCGCCGATCGGGTTGACGGTGACGCGGAGGGTGTAGTCCCCCTCGGGCACGTCCGTCACGTCGACCCACTGGCATGGCGTGCCGACGTCGTAGGTGTCGGCCCACCCCGCGCTCAGGAAGTTGCACCCCATGCCTCCCGACGTCGGGTAGCCCCGCGGCGCGGGGGACGAAGGATCGAGAGGCTCCATGTCGACAAGGCAAAACGCCTGCTTGTGCCCCTGGGAGACGACCTCGCCCTCTGTGTCCACCAGCCGGTAATCGGTGAAGTCCAGGAAATGGAAGTGCTGGTGGCACTGCGCATACTCGAAGAGCGGGCTGTTGAACTCGGGGCCGGGGTCGAGGTGGCCGGGCCCTGCGTTCTCGACGCGCCCCTCGAACTCGAGGAGATGCCGCCGGCCGGGGCCGCCGATGCACCTTTCCATGAGCTCGCAGGCGTCTCTGGGGAACGTCTGGTACGAGAACTGGATCGTGTCGACGATGCGCTGCCTGTCCGGGCGCAGGTCGGGCACGATGCAGACGCCGGCCTCGCATGCGTGGCCGCTCGGACAGCACGCGCCGCCGCAGATCGTGCCGTCGCAGGCGGGGTAATCGACCGGGAGGACGATCGTGTTGTTGTCGAAGCGCGCCTCGGCGAGCGTCCTGCTCGGGTTCACGGTGATCTCGAGCTCGTAGAGCCCGGCCGGGACGCCGGTCACGTCGAGGGCGTTGCAGGCCACGGTGCCGGGCTGCTCGACGTGCTCTCCTGGGCCGAGGCCCTGCGCGTCGCAGCCGTACTGGCCGCCTGGCATCGCGACGCAGCGCGCGTCGAGCTCGGCCTCGGCGACCACCGCGCCGCCCTGCCTGAGGCGCGCGCGGAAGAAGCGCGGGACGACGTAGCTGTCCTCGCAGAAGTTCGGCTCGAAGACGTCGCTCTCCGAGGGCGCGCCGAGGTCGAGCGGAACGTCGCCAGCGTTCGCGAGCGAGACGTGGAAGCGCATGAGCGCCCGCCGGCCGCTCGCGCCGAAGCACCCGTGCAGCACCTCGCACGCGTCCTCGTCCACGCGGACCGTGGCGAACGTGACGGGCTCTCCTTGCTCGGGGAGCCCGAGCACGAGGTCCGCCGCCTCGCAGCTGCCGCGCACGCACGTGGCGCCGGGGCTGCAGCACGCCGTGTCGCCGCAGGCGCGCGCCTCCTCGCACGCGGCCGCGCAGCCCGACGGCTTGCCCTCGGCGTCGATCTGACACCGCGCGCCTCCGGGACACACGATGTCCGAGCCGGGGCAACGGATGCTCCCGGGTACACCGCCGTTGCCGGAACCGCCGCTCCCGCCGTCGCCCGCGCTGCCGCCTCCTCCCGCGCCCGAGGATGGCCCGTTATCGCGGCATGCGGCGGCCGCCAGGAGCCACGACCCCATCAACAGCGCTTCGACGACTTTCTTCATGTGCACCCTGGTCAGCAGTAGCAGACGAGCCGCGCGGGCCGGAAGGCGTGTGCCGCTCCGTCAGGCCGCCAGGCAAGCTGCGTATCGTGAGGGTGCGTGCGGGGAGGATCAGTACGGTCGAGCGGGGGGCGCAGGATTTCGACCGGTCAGGGGCTCGGGAGCGTCCACGGGAGGGCCTCGGGGACAGCGCCGAAGTTCCTTATGAACACAATCTTCGCGGCGCTCGCAGCGTCGGATGAGGCCCAGTCTCCCAGGAGGACGGCGGTGTACCAGGACGTGTCCACGACCGCCGAGACGCTCCGGATGGCGTCGGCCGAGCCGGCCGGTCGAACGCCCACCCACTGCTGGAAGGCCGCGCGCGGAGGCGCGAACTCGACGCCGGTGCCGGCCCCCGCCGACGCGTACGCGACGTCCGTGAGCACGGGTGTAAACGATTCACCTCGGGTCCCGTCTGCGTTGACCGACCAGTGGCCGAGATCCACCGAGGGCGCTGTCGCCGAGGCGTTGATCAACATGACGCGCGGGGTGGTGAATGTCCCGGGTAGCTCCAGCTGAAGGTTCCACAGCTTGAGCTGCAGCGCCTTCTCGCCCGTCTCTCCGGTGGTGCCAAGCAAGCCTCCCAGGTAGATCGCGCCGGGCTCCAGCGGGCCCGTCCGCTGAGCCTCGACCACCACGGCGCCCGAGCCCCCCTCGCCGGCGCCGGGCGCGACGAGCGAGAGCGTCGACTCGCCAGGCGGAAGATCGGTATACGTCGGCGCCTGCGCATACCTCAGGTTGATGGCGACCCTCTCCGTGCCCGAGTACACCTCGAGGGGCGACGGCGTGGGCGGCAGCGAGGCGTGGAAGAGATAGACGAGCGGATCCCGCTTGATGAACACGGCAGGCGAGTCGTCCCCCGCTGGGACGATGAGCAGCCCGTGTGCGCGCGCGTCGCCGACGACGCGGGTCGGCTGCCCGGTCTCGATGACGAAGTACGATCGCCCGCCGACGAGCGATGCCCGAGAGAGCGAGAACGGCGCCCGACCCGTCGGACCGAAGTTCCTCGACGCGGTGACCGTGATCGAGCGGGTCGACAGGGGCACGAGCACGCCTTCTGGAGCGCTGGCGGTGAACCAGCCGGGCGCCGCCGCGGCCGTGGCGCTCTGGTCGATGTAGAACGATTTCGGATTGAACAAGGTGGAGTCGGCGCTCACGAAGCGCAGGGCGACCTCGCTGCATGAAGGCTTCGTGAATTTCTCTTCTTCGATGAGGAGCCGCGGCGTCGACGTGCCCGTCGTGCCCAGGATTCCGACGGCCACGATCGTGTAGCGCGTCCCAGGGGCAACCGTCAGTGGATCGGCCGAGATCGTGAGCGCGTCGCCCACGCCAACGCCTGTTCCGTCATCACTCCGTGCCGAGAAGGTGATCGCGTCGGCCGTGACTCTGGCGTACCTCGTGACGGACGCGGCGGCCATGCCGGGCGACACGGCCTCTGTGTCGGGTACCGGCGCCCCGTTCGCATAGAGGCGGAGCGCGGGCGGGTCGCCAACGCCCACCGGTGTGTTCGTGCGGTTCGGCAAAAGGGCGTTGATGAGCCGGACCTTGGGTTCAGGGTCGGTGTCCGGCGGCAGGCCACACTCCTCCGGATCGCCGCCGCCCGTGCCGCCAGCGCCGCCCGTGCCGCCGCTGCCGCCCGTACCGCCAGCGCCGCCTGCGTCACTGCTGCCGCCTGCGTTACCGCTGCCGCCCGTGCCGCCAGCGCCACCCGTGCCGCCAGCGCCGCCAGCGCCGCCCGTGCCACCAGCGTCACCGCTGCCGCCCGTACCGCCAGCGCCGCCAGCGCCGCCCGTACCGCCAGCGCCGCCCGTACCGCCAGCGCCGCCCGTACCGCCAGCGCCGCCCGTACCGCCAGCGCCGCCGCCGCCCGTACCGCCAGCGCCGCCCGTACCGCCAGCGCCGCCCGTGCCGTCCTTGCCGCCCGCGCCGCCGCCGTCAGAGCTGCCGCCCGACGACGTGCTGGCGCTGGTGCTCGTGGTCCCTCCTCCGCCTTGCCCCGACTGTGACGAGGTATCGTCGTCCCCGCAAGCGCTCGTGAAGATCGAAAGCCCGGCGAGCGCACCCACCATGATCAGCCATCGTTGACGCATCTTCATCGTAACAAATCTCCGTGTAGCGCGTCGCACGCGCCAGAACGATTCACTACCTCGGGAACTTCAGGTCGCAGGCGTCACGCGGAACCGCGACGACTCCCTTCGTCAGCTCGTCACGCATATAGATGTAGGCCATCACGCCGGCGTTGAAGACCGCTCTCCGGAGCCATGCATCGACCTCCGGCGAGCTCGCGTCCGCGGCGCGGAGCTCAGCCGTGAGAGGATTCCTGAGCGTGCAGACGTCCCTCCACATGGGCACGCCGAACTCCGGCGACGTTGCATAGCTCAGGATGCGACTCCAATCCCCGCTCGCGACCGCGGCGTCGTGACGGGCTCCGAACCGATGAGCATCGGTGCGGATCTCATCGCAGACGGCGCGCGCGACACCGAGCATGTTCGCCCTCGATCGCCTGAAGGCGGCCTTCGCGGTCTCCGGATCGAGCGGGATCGGCACAGCGGCCACGATCCGGTTGCTGACGAAGACGTTGAAGAACGTCCTCTCCTCCTCCTCGGTACGGCCGAACGAGACGGTGGTGCCCCCGGTCGCCATCCAGACGAGGTACTTCGCCGCCCCGTCGGGCCCGAGGTCGTTCTCCCCTGCGTCGGGCCCGTGGAACGTGGCGAGGTTCTCGTTGGGCGCCCAGCGCGGGCCGAAGAGCCCGTCGACGAAGCTCGCCACCCTCGCCCCGGAGGTCGCGCGGAGCGCTCTGGCCGCGCCGGTCTGAGCGTCTCCGTGAATCCCATGGCAATTCGAGCAGATCCCGGCGTAGATATGCTCCCCTGGGTTGGCCCAGTAGATCGCGCTCCACGGCTGGCGCGGCCTCCCGGTCCCCGGATTGATCATCCACTGCTCCACCGGTTCGGGCTCTGGCGCGTCCCCCGGGAACGCACAGCCTGGGGCGTAGAACCCCTGAGCATAAACCTTCTTCGCCAGCGCCTCGTGCTCGCTCGTCACCTCCTCCGCGAGGATCCAGCCGTCGAGCTTCGTCTTCCAGTCGATGTTGCGCGGGACGTACGGATAACGCTCGGTCGTGTCCTCGAGCACCCAGCCGAGCTCGCGATGCTCCTCGCAGTCGCGAAGGGCGCGCGCCTCCGCGGCGTCCGCCGCGCGCATCGCGAGCTCGATCGCCTCCGGATCCTCCGGCGCCTCCCGTCCACCGCGCTCGTAATCGCGCGGCACCGACGCCCACCAGCGCGCCACGAGGACCGGCAGGCGGCAGTCCACCGACGCCGTGTGCATCGGCATGTGGAGGCTGAAGAACGCGCTTGCCTCCTCGTTGTCCACGGGCAGGCCGAACGCGCGGGGAGTCCACGCTCCCGTGGGCAGGACGACGCGACGGTAGATCCCTCCGACCGGAATGGAGTTCTGGATGACGAGCTCATCGAAGGACGCGGGCACACCAGGAAAGTAGGACAGCCCGTCCGAGCCGACGGTATCCATGCGAAACCCGAAGACGCTCCCGCCAGGCGACATGTCCAGGCCTCGCAGCGTCGCCTTGCTCGCCACCGCATAGCCGCGCGGGTTATGGCAATGGGCGCAGTTGCCCGCCATGTAGGCCTGCATATTCAGCTCGTCGGCGTTGCGCGGCCGGCGGGGCAGCGCAGACTCCTCCAGCTTGGGGAAGTCATCGGGCGTGAGGGTCGCCGACGTGCCGCGCACGACACCGTACGCGAGGAGACGCTCGAGCTGATTGAGCTCGTCGGCGAGCACGTCCGTCGTGTAGACGCCGCCTTCCCCCTGGGGTCGCTTGTGGAGCTGGAAGGGCGTGATACCGAGGACGAAGCTCTCGCTCTCCGAGCCCGAGTGGCACGCCACGCATCGCGTCGCGCCGGGCACGGCGTAGCTCTGCAGCGCGCCGGTGGTCTCGTTGGCCGTGTAAGGGCGGACGTGATCCGGGAACGGCTCTCCGTTCAGGTAGAGCTCCCTGCTGTCCGGTGACGCTGGATCGAGCCCGGTCCCGAGGAGCTTCGCGCTCGTCTCCTCCGCGTTCCACACGTACGCGCCGAAGATCGCGTCCTCGGCGTGCTCGCGCGTCACGATGATGCGCGTCTCCATCTTGCGGTATCGCGTGACGCCGTCGGGCTCGACCACGGCCCTGAAGAATGTCTTGTAGAAGCGGGTGTTCGGGGGAATGCGGAGGCTCTTCGTCTCCGGGTCGTACGTGATGGCCTGTCCTGCCGGGACGTGCACGAAGCGCAGCTTCGCCGCGTCGTCCGACCAGAGAGGGTAGGTCGGCGCGTAGGCGAGCGTCCCCCTGCGCGCGAGCACCTCGGCGTCCAGCGAGACGAAATCGGTCTCCGACAGCTTGACCGGGAGGTCCTCGAACGATCGCATCGCGGCGAAGCGCTCGTCCACCTCCTCGTCTCGACCGACGATCTCGGCGTCGGGGATGCAGCTCCCGAGCTCCGTCAGCGCATCGCCGATCGCGCGCGGGGTCACGAAATCTCCGCCCGGATCGACCTCTATATCGCCCTTTGGGAGGACGTACGTGCCGGCGGAGCACCCCTGCTCGATCCACGCCTGCAGCCGCCGGCCGAGCGCCTCTTGCCCGCCGATCTTGTAGGGCATCTCCCCGCTGAGCATGACATCAACGGGCGTCTTGCCGCTCTTGCCGCGCGCATTGCACAGGTTCTCCGGGGTGCCCGTGTAGGAGAAATCTCCTTGCTCTGCTGGGGCCTTGTGGCAGTTGCCACATTGAATCTCGATCTCCCCTGAAAGGTTGCCGAAGGTATCGAGGGCCTCTTCGACCGTCGCCGAGTGGCGCTGAGGGATCCGTTCGTGCGATCGGGCCGGGGCGCATGGACGCGGCTGCGTGCCCCCCCCGTCACCGCCGCTGCCGCCGGTCCCGCCGCTGCCGCCGCCTCCGCCGCTGCCGCCGGTCCCGCCGCTGCCGCCGCCTCCGCCTCCGCCGTTGTCGCCGCCCCCGACCCCGCCGCTGCCGCCGGTCCCGCCGCTGCCGCCGCCGTCACCACCGCTGGTCGTGCCGCCGCCGTCACCACCGCTGGTAGCGCCGCCGCCGCTCGTGCCCTCCGGGGGCGAGGTTTCAGCGGTGTCGTCACCTCCGCAGCTGTACCCGGCCACGGACACGACCCCGAGCAACAGCACCATCGACCTCATCGTCACCCAACGTCGACCGTGACCCATCGTTGCCAGCTCCCCGGGCTCGCAGCGGGCGAACCCCCTACCGTCGCGGCGGCCGAAATGACACCGGTGAGGTCCTGGAACAACCGTGAATGCTGGCTGTCACGGACCCGTGACGCCATTGCGGTCCCATGGACGTAGATGATAGCTCTGTCATTGATTCAAGCGCCGCAGCCGCGCTGGCCATTGGCGTCGAACGGAGCGCGCCTGTCGCACGGATCGCGCGGCGCGCTCCGTCCTTCGTCATCCGCCTGTCAGCTCACAGCGAGGAGGGGCACGTGGTGCCGCTGCTACCGCAGGCGAGCGGGGTGCGGGGCGAGCTGCTCGGATCGGTGCACGCGATGAAGCCGTGGCTGATCAGGATATCCTCGAAGGCAGCCTTGTCGCTCGAGCCGTACGGAGAGCGGCCGAAGGCCCAGTCGAGGAAGTCCGCCTCCAAGGGGTCGCGGGTTCCATTGCCCTCGTTGAGGTACAGGAAGCGAGAGTAGTAATAAGCGGCTGAGCGGATATTGGCCGCCGTCGGCGCGACGGTGTTGATGTTGAGCGCCTTGTTGCCCGTGGCGGAAGCGTCGAGGCCGGAGTACGCGAGCACGTCGATGTCGCTCGCGGCGATCTTGCCGATGCACTTCGTGGCCGAGTCGGTCGCCGCGCAGGTGCCCCCGCTCACGAGCGAAGAGGTCCCCGCCGCGTCGGTCGAGAGCCGCGGCCCGGCGGTCTCGTCGTCCACGACGATCTTCACGCTCGGGCAGAAGGCCGTGCAGCTGTTTTTCTGCAGGAAGACCTCGGTCGTACCCGAGAGGTTGTCGCGGCGGTAGAGCTTGATGGCGTTCGAGGGGTTCGACGCCCCCGAGACGATCTCGCTCCACAGGTCTTCCGTGCAGCCGGTCCCATTCCTGTTGGTCCCGCAGAACGCATCTGCGACGTCCGTGTTCGTCAGGTTGGAAGCGGCCTGGGTGCTCTTCGTCCAGAGCGCGATGGCGTCGAGCGCGATGCGATTGCTCTTCTGACCAGAGTCACAGGTGCCGTTCAGGTCCCTGGACATCGGAGCGATCGTCTGCACCTTCGTGTTGCAGGGGGCGGAGCCGGTGCCCTCCAGGCACTGCTCGCCTTTGCCCGACCCGGTACCGAGGTAGGTCAGGCCCCCGACGCCCCACCCGTTGGCGATCGCGTCCGTGATCGCGTTGAACAGCGTGTCCGACCCATAGAAGCCCCCGTTGGGGGCGATCAGCGCCTGCTCCGATTCGCCGATGAATGACTCGTCCGTGCTGCCCACCGCGCACGCCGCGAGGCCGAGGACCGAGAGCGCCGAAAGGACCAATTTGCCCATCTTCTTCATGCTCATCTCCATCGTTCAGAGTGACGGTGCGCTCGTGCACCTCGACCGTCTCGGTGCACCGGCGCACATCTACCAACGCAACAATCCAAGGAAAACCGCCAGGCCGCCGAAGCGCTCGCCGTCAGGCGGTCAAGTCTCTATCTCTCGCGACGCGGGCCGCTCAGTGGGTGGTCACCGTGCGGATCTTGCCGAGGCGCTTCCCCAGCCGCTCGGTGAACCAGACGTCGAGGATGCCGCACCCCAGGAGCGACGGGCGCAGCGTGATCCCGAGCGGACGAGAGTTGGCGATCGGCAGATCGAACTCGGTGACGACGCCGCTCGTGGTGATGCGTCCGATCTTGTTCCCGAGCTGCTCCGTGAACCAGAGATTGCCGTCCACCCCGAGGGTGATGGACGTGGGGCCGCGGTCCGGCGCGGGGAGCGCGAACTCCGTGACGGTCCCGCTGGTGTCGATCTTCGCGATCTCGCTCGCGGTGGTGAACCAGATCTTGAGGTCGGGCCCGAGCGTCACCGCGTTGGGGCTCACGGCCGAGGCCGGCAGCGGGTACTCGGTCACCGTCCCGGACGCGCTGATCCGCGCGATCTTGTTCGCGAACGACTCCGCGACCCAGAGGTTCCCATCGGCTCCAGCGGCGATCCCGCGCGGCTGGCTTCTGGCGGTCGGCAGCGCGAACTCGGTGATCACCCCGGCCGGCGTGATGCGCCCGACCTTGTTGCCGAGGAGCTCGGTGAACCACAGATTCCCGTCAAATCCAAGCGTGATCGCGAATGGGCTCGAGTTGCTCGTCGGGATGTCGTACTCGGTCACGACGCCGCTCCTCGTGATCGCCCCGATCCGGTTGGTCCCCGGCTCGGTGAACCAGATCCGGCCATCTGGACCGAGGGTGATGCCGCCGGGGTTCGATCCGGCCGAGAGCGGGTACTCGGTCACGTTGCCGCTGGAATCCGCGGCGGCGATCTTGGCGGCGGCGCCCTCGGTGAACCAGACGCGGCCGTCAGGGCCAAAGGTGATGTTCCCCGGCGCGGCGCCCGAAGGAATGGCGTATTCCGTGATGTCACCCACGGACGCCGCCGGGCAATGCCCGGCGCTCGCGCGCTCCGCGTGCGCCAGCAATGCGGCGCCGACCATCATCGACAAGGCAACGATCGACTTTCTCTTCATTTTATTCTCTATCAGGGTTTGAGGTTGAGTGCGTCTTGCGAGATCTCCTGTTATGAAGCTGTGAATGCCGCAGCTGCGCCGCGCTGGCGTTGCCCGTCGAGCGCGGCGCTACGCGCGCTCTCGACCGCTGCCTCTTCGCGCTCGCGCACGTCAGCGGTCGTCACGATCCCGCTCGAAACTGCGCTGGCAAACTGCGTGCACACACGGTGCGTCCCCCATTCCCTCCCCGGATACGAGCTCCGTCCCAGTTCGATTCGGTCCTGTTTGCTCGCAAGACGAGCCATGGTGCCGCGGCGCGAATCACGTCCCGCGGTAGGGTGGGGTGTCGGCGCCAGGCGCGCGCGATGAGAACGCAACGCCGAGACCGCGCGCTGGCCGGACACGCCAAACAGGTTGGTTGAACGGCCATGGCTGCGTGGAGCTGATGGCCGGACCCATTCGGGTCACCGCACGATCGCGAAATGCCGCCGCGGCGCTGCCAGCCAACGGAGCGAGGACGAGCCGAGCTCCTGCCTCTGCTGGTCACCCCGCTTCAGAATGCAATGGTGACGCGCCCGAACGCTCACGCATTTGTGCGGTTCGGGCGCGTCGATGCAATCGAGACCCGCACGCCATAGCTCGCTATGCGGGGGGACGGCAGCCATGCCCCCCGGCGGCTTCGTGTGGGTCGGACTATAGTAGGCGCGAAAACGAAATGCGCGAAGTTTGTGTTACGTATTACCGACGTGTCGCCTGGGATTATGGCGAGAGCCTGTCGTCTCGATTGGCGAGCTGATCCATTCGAGCTCGATTCGGCTGTCAGCTCTGCGACGGTCCTGTGCCGGATCGGTAGAACGCCAGCGCTCGATACTGCGGCTCCTGCGAGAGCAGGCGTCGCGCCTTCAGGTAGCTGCGCCCGAGATCGAAGAGGCAGCCAGTGTGGCCGCCGGCTTGCCCGCCCATGGCCGCACGGCGGGCGGCCGCAAGTTTCTCGTCGCCGTCACGAGGTCGTGTACTCTCGATGCCATGGCTCCCGTCGTCGTCATCACCGGTGCATCCAGCGGAATTGGTCGATCGCTCGCGTTCTCCTGGGCGAAGCGCGGCGCGCGCGTGGTGCTGAGCGCGCGCGGGCGAGACGCGCTCGAGGCGGTCGCCTCGGAGGTGCGCGCCGCGGGCGGCGACGTCCTCGCGGTGGCCGGCGACGTGACCGTGGAGGAGGACCGCAAGGCGCTCTGCGAGCGCGCGCTCGGCGCGTACGGGCGGCTCGATGTGCTGGTGAACAACGCCGGGCGCGGCTACTACACGCCGTCGATCGAGATCGATCCCGCCGAGCTCGAGGCGCTCTACCGGCTGAACGTCGTCGCCCCCGTGCACCTCGCGCGGCTCGCGATCGAGCCCCTCGCGGCCACGAAAGGCACCATCGTCATGGTCTCCTCGATCGCGGGGATCGTCGCGGCGCCGCGGATGGGCCCGTACGCCTCGTCGAAGTTCGCGCTGGAGGCGCTCGCGATGTCGCTCCGCGCGGAGCTCTCGTCGCGCGGCGTGCGCGTTCTCGTGGTGCGGCCGGGGCCGGTCGAGACCCCGTTTCACGCGAACGCCGTGGTGACCGACGACAACGTCGGGTACCGCCCGCCTGGCCACAAGAAGCAGAGCCCGGACGAGGTCGCCGAGATGATCGTGCGCGCCGTCGAGGCGGGCCGCGACGTCCTGGAGACGAGCCTGTTCGTGAAGACCGCGAGCCTCGCCGCCCGCGTGGCGCCTGGCCCCATGCGCTGGCTCTCGAGGCGGATGGCGCGCCGCTCCGGGTTCTGAGCGAAGCGCGCCCCTCCTGCGCCGTGAACGCCGAGCGGGTCGAGCACCCGAGCAAGCCGAAGGAAGGCGGGGGCGGGGAGGGGGCGCTCGGAGCGAGCGCAGCACGGCGGGTGCTCAGAGCGAGCGCAGGAAGGCGACCACCGCGTCGCGATCTCCCGCGGGGAGCGCCATGAAGCGCTGCTTCGCGGCGTCCGCCTCGCCGCCGTGCCACAGGATCGCCTCGACGACGTTCCGCGCGCGGCCGTCGTGAAGCAGCTGGGTGTGGCCGTTCACGGCCTCGAGCAGCCCGATGCCCCACAGCGGCGGCGTCCGCCACTCGCGCGGCCCCGCGAGGTGCTCGCTCGTCGACGTGTCCGCGAGCTCTTCTCCCATGTCGTGCAGGAGCAGATCGCTGAACGGCTGGATGAGCTGATCCCGCAGCTCGACGAGCGGGTGGCGGCTCCCCGTCTTCATCGAGGGGACATGGCAGCTCGCGCACCCTGCCTGGCTGAACAGCGCCTCGCCACGCTGGACGGCCGGGTCCGCCGTGTCGCGGCGCGGCGGCACGCCCAGCATGCGCATGTAGGTCGCCAACCTGTCGAGATCCTCGTCAGAGAGCTCGGGATCTCCGCCCGTGCCGGCCTGGCAACCTGTCTGCGCCTCGCCGCACTCCTCGACCGGGAACAGGCTCGTCGTCACGCCCATGTCCGCCACCAGCGCGTCGGCGACCTGGTGGGGCACGCTCACCTTGCTCGCCTTCCAGCCGAAGCGCCCTATCCGCATCACCCCCGAGACCGGGTCCGGGATCAGGTTCGGACGGCCGGAGATACCGTCCTGGTTGCAGTCCATCCCGTCTGCGCGCTCGAGCACCGCGTCCTCTGCGATCGCCTCGAGAAGGCCCATGCCCACGATCGGGCGCGCGACGCGGACCGAGTAGCTCGCGATCGGCCCTGCGGAGAGCCCGTCGAAGCGGAACGTGGGCTTTCGCAGGACGTATGGCGTGCCATCGGGGAACTGCCCGGGCTCCTCGGTGTAGGCCACGGTGGCCGTACCCTCGCTGGCGCCCCCGCCCTGCGCCTTGTCCTGCAGCTGCCGGCCGTAGCTTGGATCTACGGTGGGTCCGCCGTCCGCGTTCGCACCTGCGCCGAACAGCTTCACGACGGCGGTCTCCAGCGCCTCGCCGGGCTCGGGCGGGGCGCCGCGACCGTTGTTGATATGGCAGCTCACGCACGCCGCCTGGTTCGAGAGCGGCCCCGCCTTGCCGGCGTGCTCGTCGAAGACGGGGTTACCGCCCTCGCTGTGCTCGCCGGTGGTAAAATCCGTATGGAACAGGCGGCGCCCTTCGAGGAAGGGCTGGATCGAGCTCTCCTGGATATTGAGCGCCATCTGTTCGTAATAGAGATGAGGCTCCTCGAAGATGTACGGTATCGTCCCGTCGCCGCCCGACAGGGCCGCCTCGTTCGGCTCGTTGAACGGCGTCAGCTCGCCGCCGCCGACGCGGTAGCGGAACGTGTCGCTGTAATAGCTCGTCCTGCCCTCGACGGTGCCCGCGTCAAGGAACACCCCGAACTCGAACTCGAGCAGATCTCCCTCGCGGATCTCCCTGCTCTCCCTGGCGTTGCGATCCACGACGAACTCCCAGTGGGTGTTCGTGATGCGTTCCATGCCGTTGTTCGAGTCGAACACGTTGCCATCGCCCGAGTACCAGCAGCGGAAATTGATGGTCTGGTTGAGCGATGCGTTTGCCTTGGGGAGCCAGGTGAACTTGATGGTGCTGCCGCCCGCCGGGATCGTGTCCTCGACGATGAACTTGTAGCTTCGGTTCTCGAAATAGCGCGGCTGGTACGGGCTGAACTCTTCCTCTTTCTCGTGGCGCCCGCGCACGCGCCCTGCGGCCTCGAGCGTGATCGTCCCATCGGCAGCCGTCGTGGTGATCGGCTTGCCCGCCGTCGCGGAGGGGAAAAGGGGGGAAATGTCGCCGTCCACGCCGGAGCACTCGCCGGGATCGACCTCGCCGCCGTCGCAGGCCGGCGCGGGCGGCGCTCCGGCAGAGAAATACGTGAAGATCGCCTCGATGTCGGCCGTCGTGATCTGCTGCTCGCCGAAGGCCGGCATACGCGCTTTGCCCGTGCGCACCTGCGCCGTGAACTCCTCCAGGGTGCCGTCGAAGGCAAACAGATCGGGGAACCCGCCGGCCGGCTTGCCGTGGGCGCTATGGCACCCGCCGCAGTTCAGCGCGAACGCCTGCGGCAGCGCTGGCCCGTCGCTCGTCTCCTCGCAGGGCGGCGCGCCTGGCGGACCGCCCCCGTCGCCCGGCGAGGGCGACCCCGGCGAGGGCGACCCCGGCGAGGGAGACGCGGGCGACGGGTCGCCCGAGCACCCGAGCTCTGCTGCGCAGGTCACGAGCAGCCCGAGCGCGACATGGAGACCCCCGGACACCAACCGACGTGAGCGGCTTTCGAACATCGCGTTTCGACCTCCGGTGTGAGCCCATCCATCGAGACCGTGAACCGCAGAGCTACCGCAGGATCTCCTCGAGAAGCGCGTTCGGCACGCCGCGGCGATCTTCGCCGAACGACGCGACGCCGAGGTTGTAGTACTGGTTCATGATGGTGAACCACAGATCGCGGAGCTGGCGATCCTGGCCGAGGGGGCCATACGCGACGTGCGCGTCGTTCAGGAAGACGCCGTCGCCGCCCAGGAGGACGATGGGCAGATCGTACGCGTCGTGGTCGTGCGTACGCATCTCGCTCATGTAGACCATCACGGAGTGATCGAGCACCGTTCCATCCCCCTCGGGGATCGCGTCGAGCCGCTGCGCGAGCTGCGCTGTCTTCTGGCCGAGCCAGCAGTTGATCGCCGCGAAATCGAGGTTGCTCTCCTCGACGACCGCGTAGCGGCCGCCCTCGTCCGTGGTGCCCAGGTTGCCGGGGCCGTGCTGGCAGGAGTGATAATGGAGGCTGCTGCCCTCCCTGTACTCGAGGCCCACCTTCGCGCGGACGTCGGCCGGGATGCACCGGTACTCGAACTCGGAGCGCGCGTCGTCGAGCATGTGGGTGATCACGCGCGTCACGTCGCATTGAATGGCCATGACGATGAGGTCGATCATGACGTTCGCGTGATCGTCGTGTTTGTACTCGCCGGCTTCCGTGCTGTCGTTCTCGTTGAGCCCCTCCTGCTGCCCCGGCGGCTCGGGGACCACGCCGGGCTCGCCGATCGGGCTGCAGCCCAGGCTCGATGGGGTCATCGTCGACTGGATACGGGTCACGTTCTTCTCGGTCTCTCGCAGGGCGTCCAGGTACTGCTGGACGATCTTTCGGTCGTCCGTGCCTACCTTGCGCATGAGCGAGTTGGCGTCCGCGAGCACCGCGTCGATGACGCTCTTCTCGGTCGCCGCGCGGCGCTCCGCCTCGATCCTGGCCTGCTCGTCGGTCTGCCCTGGCACGGAGGGCGCGCTCGCGGCGCCCGCGTTGATGAGCGCGTCGAACACCGCCTTCGGGTTGACCGAGCGCTTGAGCGGCTCGCGCGGGCTCTTCCAGGAGACGGCCTGATTGTAGGCGTAGCTGCGTCCGTCGAAGAAGCCGGGCTTCACCCCGAGCCCCGTCTGCAGCGACGGGATGCGGGTCGCCTGCTCCGGGCCTGCCTTCTGCACGATGAGCTGATCGACCGAGACGCCGTTGCCCACCCACTCGCCGAGGTCCTGCCCAGCGGCCCTCCCCAGCTCGTCGGCGTCCACGCAGGTCGACAGCGCGGCCATGCAGCGCGAGTGGGACGGTTCGAGGAACGCGTTCTGCTCCTTGCTCCACGTGTGGTTGCCAAGGCGGCTTATCATGAGCATCTTCGACTTCACCGGCGCGAAGTGCTCGAGCACCCTCGGCAGCTTGAAATCGGCGCCCGTCAGCGTCTTGCCGAACGCGGGCGCCGTCTCCCACCAGTGGTGGGGCGCCCCGTTCGGGAAGGCGCAGAGCAAGAAGCGCTTCGGCGTGCCGGGTTCCCCCGCGCGCGCCCGGCGCGGCGCGAGGCTCTCGAGAAACGGCAGCGCCAGGCAGACGCCCGCGCCGCGCAACAGGTTCCTGCGTGTCATCCCGCGTTTCATGTGCGCATCGCTCCTTCGTGCCTGGTTCCGTGAGGAAACAACGCCTGCGGCTTCACTTCGCCCCGACCTTCGCTGCGCGGAGGCGGAACGCCTCGCTGGTCACCACCTGCTTCACCAGATCCGCGATCGTCCCCTTCTCCCAGCGCGCGGCGATCTCCTTGAGCGCGTCCTTGTCGCCGCCGACCGGGCGCCGGCGCAACGCATAGGTGAAGAGCTGCTCGGAGGGGCAGATCCCCAGCTGGGGGTCCTTCTGGAGCTCCGGGATGAGGCCCGAGATGTCCTGGAACTGCGCGCCCCCGTACTCGCCAGTCGCGTCGACCGCGTCGCCGTTCGGGTACTCGGTCCGGTAGGCGCCGATCGCATCGAAGTTCTCGAGGCTCAGCCCGATGGGATCGAGGACATTGTGGCAGCCCGCGCAGTCGGGCGACTCGCGGTGCTTCTCGAGCTTCTTGCGGACGTTGTCGACGGTGCTCGTGTCGCCTCCCGCGGCCTCGAGCTCCGGGATATCCACGCCGGCGGGAGGGGCCAGGTCGGAGCAGTAGAGCTGCGCCAGGATCGTCTTCGCGCGGGACGTGGGGGAGGTCCGATCGGCGCGCGAAGACAGCGTGAGGAACGCAGGGAGCGTGAGGAACCCGCCGCGCCCGGCCTCGGGGTCGTTCGCGTAGAGCGGCGCGAGCAGCGGGCTCTCCGGGTGGGGCGCCGTGAGGAACTCGGACCACGGCCGCTCGCCGGTCGTGAAGCCGGTGAAATAGGCGTTGGCCTGGTCGATCATCGCGCCCTTCATTTCGTCGTTCCAGCCCGGGAACATCGCTGTATCGACGCTGTGGCTCGGGAGCGTGCGGGTCCCGAGCCACTGCCCGAAGAAGTTCTGGAAGAACGCGGCGCTCTTCGGGTCGGCCAGCATGCGGTCGATCTGCTGCCGGAGCTCGTCCTCGGTGGCCAGCTCATCGCTCTCTGCCGCGTCGAAGAGCTCCTCGTCCGGGAGCGAGCTCCAGAGGAGGTACGAGAGGCGCGACGCGATCTCATGGCCGCCGAGGGCGCCCGGCGATCGCTTCGAGTCGGGGCCGACCTCGATCCGCAGGAAGAAATTCGGCGACGTCAGCAGGGTCCGGACGACGTGCTGCACCGCCTCGACGGGGGACATCTCGAGGGTGGTGCGCGCGTCGTCGTACTGCGCCGCGTACCGGTCGACCTCCGCCGCCTCGAGCGGGCGCCGGAAGGCGCGCAACCCGAAGCGCTCGATGATCTCGCGGGCGCACGCGTCGTCCGCGCCCGCGCCCTCTGCCGGGTCGCACACGAGGATCTCGGCGCGCTGCGCCTCGTTCGAGAACGCGTCGGCTGCCAGCTTCTTGGCGGCGTCGTAATACCCCTGGACGAGGACCTGCGACAGGCTCGAGAGCGCGCTGGCGTTCGCGTCGAAGCCCTTCGCGCCGGAGGCCGGAAATCCGTCCGCCGGCCGCAGGCGCGTGCCCAGGAGGTGGGCGACCGTGTTGTTGTACTCCGATGCTGTCATGTGGTGCAAAGGCATCCCGCCTGGCGCGACGACGGCGTCGTCCCCCGGCTCCTGTCCCGGGGCGTCATCGCCCCCAAGGATGCCAGTGCACGAGATGCTCAAGAGACATCCCCCGGCGGCGAGCCAGGGACTTGCAAACACTCGGTCAAGTCGGCACATCATGGTCGGCTCCCGCGTGTGGAATCAGCACTCTCCCCCTCGTGACCGGGACGCGTGCCTTTCGTGATCGAATCGACCGCACGCCCGCGCTAGGATCAGCCCGTGTCGTGCGCGCGGAAGACTACGATGATGGCGCTGCTCCTCGGCCTGTTCGGATGTGGGGCAGATGTGGATATTGCGGTGGGCCGTATGACTCCGACGTCGGTTGTGGGCGGCAGCGGGGAAGGTGGTAGTGGCAGCGGGGAAGGGGGGCGTGGTGGTGGGGCGCTGAGCGGCGGTGAGGCGGGAAGCGGCGGCGAGGCGGGCGGCGGCGGGGAAGGGGGCAGCGGCGGGGAAGGAGGCAGCGGCGCGGCCCCCTGCGATGCGCTGCCGTCGCTGGCTCATCGGTACTCGTTCGATGGGGTGGGGGCGGTCGTCGCCGATACGGTCGGCGGCGCCGACGGCGAGATCTTCGGCGGCGCGAGCCTCGATGGCGGAGGGGTGCTCACCCTTGACGGAGAGGACGACTACGTCGAGCTGCCCGCGGGTCTCCTCACGGGGTTGAGCGACGTCACCCTCATGGTCTGGGTCGCTCGCAACGGCGGAGGGGCGTACTTGCGCGTCGTCGACTTCGGCATCGGCAGCACAGGTGAGAATCCCGTCGAAGGCGACTCGAGCGTGGGGCGCTCCTACCTGGTCATCACCCCCTCGACGGGCTTCGACCCGCCGGGGATCGCCGCGCTCGCGAGCGACAGCGGCGCCGCGGGTCAGGTGCAGGTCGCCACCGCGCCCACGCTCGAGAACGCCGAGATCCATCAGCTCGCCGCGGTGTTCGACGGCGCTGCGGGGACGCTGGCGCTTTACCTCGACGGTGCGCTCCTCGGCAGCACGCCGGTCGGCTTTCCGCTCTCGGCGATCCAGGACGCGAACAACTGGCTCGGGCGGTCCCAGTTCGATCAGGATCCGTATTTCGGAGGGCGTTACGACGAGCTGCGCCTCTACCGCGAGGCGCTGGCCGGCTGCGCGATCGAGGCCGCGTGGCGCGCCGGCCCGGATCGGCCCTGAGGCCGGCTCAGAAGGCCAGCGCGAGACCGAGCCGCGCGCTGAGGCCTGCGGCCGGGGGGCGGTAGACGGTGCCCTCGAGGTTCTCGACGACGAAGCGGGGCCGCGTCAGCGGGACGACGGCGTGCAGCGCGCCCTCGATGCTCACGGGAGCAGCGACGCGCCATTCGAGCAGCGTCCCGAGCCCGGCAGCGAAGATCGGCGTCGTGAGGGTGAAGGGTTCATCGACCTCCCGCCCCTTGGAGCGTAGCCAGTGCTGGCGGCCGAGCGCGCAGACGTACACGCGGATGGGGCGCCCGAGCGGGCGCGCGCACGCGTCGACCTCGAGGAACCAGAGCCGGAACTCGGCGCCTGCAGCCAGCCCCGCGATGTGGCTCGAGCTCGACGGCACGACGCCGGCCGCGCCGTCCGCGCGGAACCAGCCGCTGCGGATCCCGCCGCCCACGGCGAGCCCGACGCCGATCGTCGGGACGAGCGCCTGCTCGAGCTGCGCGCTCACCCAGAGCGCTCCCTCCACGTCGCGCTCGTTCGCGGCGGACGGCGGCGGTGCCGCGGGAGGTGGGCGGCGCGGCGCGCGTCCCCGCGCGGGAGGCGGCGGGCGCGGCGCGCTGGCGGCGGGGGCGGCGATCGCCTGGGGTGGCGCGGGCTGCGCGGCGGCGTTCCGCGCGACCGCGTCGGGATCGATCGACATCGCGACGATCAGCGCGGCTGCCCGCGACATGGATGCGCAGTCGTCGCCATGGATCACCCGCTCGCCCGGCGCCGGCGCGCGGATGCGCAGGTCGAGCCGGAGGCGCTCGTCGCGCTCGCGAGCGATCGCGATCTCGACCTCGATCGGCTGACGCTGCTCCGACGTTCCCAGCAACCGGGCGATCTCGTTCCGGACCTCGTCGACCGGCGGGCACCCGTCCGGCGCTTCCCAGCGGAGATCGATGGCGCGCGGCTCGGCGGGCGCCGCGAGCGCGCGCGCGGGCAGGAGCCCTGCCGCGACGATCAGCGCCGGAAGGATCGACGGCGCATGCGCCCACCTGGAGACGTGCACCCGCGCACTCTACTCCTCCTGTCCGCACGCGGCGCGCACGCGCGTCGCGAGCGGCGAGCCCGGGCTCTTCGCGAGCAGCCTCGCCGCGATCGCCCTGCCGGACGACGCGCGGCCGGAGCGGCAGAGCGCGATCGCGCGCGACGCCTCGCGCTCGGTCGAGAGCACGCCCCTCGGGTACCTGCTGGCGTGCTCGTCGAGCTTCGAGAGCGCCTGCGCGAACTGGCCCGCCTGCAGCGCCTGCTGCGCGTCGCGGAGCAGCGCGATCTCCGCGTCGAGCCCCTCGGAGCCCTGCCTCGCGGC
The DNA here is from genome assembly GCF_051521405.1 of Sorangium sp. So ce726. NCBI lineage: Bacteria > Pseudomonadati > Myxococcota > Polyangiales > Polyangiaceae > Sorangium > Sorangium sp. So ce726. The sequence continues at coordinate 1,973,374 of NZ_CP150349.1, forward strand.
GGTCGCCGTCCGGGGCGTGCGCGACGCCGTCGGGCGCGCCGCGGCGGCCGCCGGGGGCGCGGCGCTCGGCTCGGCGGGTGCGCTGGGTTTCTCGGGAGCGTCGGCCTTGGTGGAGGCGCTCGCCTCGCCCGCGGACGCAGGCGTCCCGTCGCTCGGGGCGCTGGAGGGCGCGGCGGCGTGCGCCGCTCGGGGCGCCTCGGCCGCGCCCGTCGCCGCCTCCAGCGCGCGTTGCGCATCGGGCGCCTCGCCCGGTGTCGGGAAGTAGAGCGCGGCCCCCGTCGCGAGGCCCACGACCAGCGCCGCCAGCCCGATCTTCAGCGGGGCGCCGAGCAGCGAGAGGGCCGCGCCTTTTGCGACCGCGGTGCTCGCGCCCGCGGCCACGCTCGCGGCGGCGGGGCCGACCGCGTGCGCAGCCGCGCCGGCGCTCGCAGAGCCGGCGGCTCCGGCGCCCGCGGCGCTCTCGGCGCTCACGGCCACGGCCGTGGCCGTGGCCGCCGTCCCTGCGAGGCCGAGCCGCGCCCACACGGCCGCGCGCATCCGACGCCTGTCGTCGTCGGTCGGCCCGTCCTCGTCACGAAGGGCGTTCAGGAGCGCTCGTTCACCTGCCCCCAGCTCATCCATTGCGGCCTCCTCGGATCCTGGCGTGGTGGCGGTGCACCGCGTCGGAAAACGCCTGTCGAGCGGCCCTCAGCCGCGCATACACGGTGTTGACGTTCACCCCGATGCCCCGCGCGATCTCCGCCGCCGGCATCTCTTCCAGCTCGGCGAGGAGGAGCACCACGCGCTTCTCCTCGTCGAGCGACGAGAGCAGCTCGTGCGCGACGCGCGCGGCCTCTGCCCTTGTCATGGCCTCGTAGGGGCTGAGGTCGCTCGGCCCCGCGAGCAGCTCGGGATCCACGGTCTCTCCTGTCCCGCGGTGGGCGGGGCTCTTGCGGCGCAGCGATCTCCGGTGCGTCTGCACGACGTTCACGACGATCCCGAAGACCCACGTCTTCAGCGACGAGCGGGCCCGGAACTCCGGGAGCCGCCGGTGCACGACGACGAACACCTCCTGGCACACGTCCTCGTGCGCCGAGGCGTCGACGCCGAGCCGGCGCACGGTCCGCCAGACGAAGGGGAACATCTCCTCGTACACCTCGGCGAAGTCGGGCGGCGCGGCCTGCACGCCGGCCGCGGGGACGGCGGGCACCGCGCCCGCGGGCGGAGGCGTCGACGGAGCGACGGCCGCGCGTGCCGTCACGGGCTGCACTCCTCTTCGTAGGGCAGCGAGACGTAGAGCTCGCCGAGCTCGGTGAGCTCACCGCTCGCGCCGAGCAGGTTCACGTTGGGGATCGCGTCAGTCCGCCCGGAGAACCAGGCGTACCGGAAGACGTCGGGGTCCGATTCGAGGAGTGGCACCGCTTCTCGCATGTACGCCGCCTGCGCTTCGAGCGACCGATCCGCGCCGTCGCCGCACGAGAACTCGGTCAGCCAGATCGGGCGCTCGTAGCGTTTGAGCTCGCCGAGGTACCACTCGAGCGCCGGCCTGTCGCAAGCGTACCAGTGCGCCGCGATGAAATCGACGCGGCAGCCATCGCACGCCGCGAAGAAGGCGTCGAGGTACGCGAACGGATCGGTCTCGTGGCAGCCGCCGCCGCAGAAGTTCACGGCCGGCGAGACGAGCTGGAGCCCCTTCTCGTCCGCGATCTCCTCGATGCGCGGCCACAGCGCCGCGGCCTCGCTGGCGGAGAGGTTGGCCTGCGAAAAGAAGTTCGGCTCGTTGAACGCGAGCAGGTACTTTGCGCCGTCGGGGATCTCCGCCTTGATCTTGTCGGCGTCGAAGCGGCCGCCCCAGACCATGGGTACGAAATCGACGCCCAGATCGACGTAGTCGCCGCCCCGGAGCTTCTCGTCGGGCAGGCTCGCCCAGTTGTACCACCAGCCGACGCTGGCCGAGAGGGCCGAGAGATCGGCGACCGAGTGGTAGCCGTACGCGATGCCGCGCTTGCACGGGCGCCGTTCGGCTGCGCTACCGCCGTCGCCAGCGCCGCCATCGCCAGCGCTGCCTCCGTTGCCAGCGCCGCCGTCGCCAGCGCTACCGCCGTCGCCAGCGCTACCGCCATCGCCAGCGCTGCCGCCGTCGCCCGCGCTGCCGCCATCGCTAGGGCTTCCGCCGTCGCCCGTGCTGCCGCCGTTGCCAGCACTTCCGCCGTCGCCCGCGCTGCCGCCGCCCCCTGTCCCGACAGTGTGCCCTGCTTCGCCACCGCTGCCGGCGGGGTCCACGGGGCCGGCGCCGCCATCACCTGCGCCGCTCGTCTCATGGAGATTTCCAGTGCCGCCGCCCCCAGTCGCGTCTGGGGGGAGCGTTTCCTCTACACAAGCCACGGAGAAGAGCATCCCGAGCAGGGGGCTGATGCCGCAGAGGAGGGCTTGGATAGCTCGGCGCATGGGTCGAGGGGCTGGTGACCGGAGCCGCCGCGTTCCGTGAAGGAAAGTGGAGGGACGGGGGGCGACGTTCATCGGGCGGTCGTCGATGGGCTGGCGCTCCACGGCTCGCGGGCGGATCATCCGCTGCAGCGCACCGTGGCCGACAGCGCGCACCTCCGCGCGCTTGACGACCGCGAGGAGTGCGTCGAGGAAGACTGGATGACACCCCCTCGCTGGCTTGCCGCGCTCGCGGCGCTCACCGTTCCACTGGCGGTCTCGGCGACGGCCTTGACCCAGGGCGACGCTCCCCTCCCGCCGCCTCCTCCTCCAGAGCCGCTCCCGTCTGCCTCCGCGCAGCCAGCACCGCCGCCGTCTCCTGCGCCGCCACCGGTGCAGCCCGCGCCTGCGCCCACGCCCGCGCCGACACCGGTGCAGCCCGCGCCCGCGCCGACACCGGTGCAGCCCGCGCCCGCGCCGACACCGGTGCAGCCCGCGCCCGCGCCGACACCGGTGCAGCCCGCGCCCGCGCCGACACCGGTGCAGCCCGCGCCCGCGCCCGCGCCTGCGCCGATTCCGGTGCAGCCCGCGCCTGCGCCTGCGCCCGCTCCCATGCCGTTCCCGCCGCCATCTCCCACGCCGGTGCCGCCTGCGCCGCGGCCTGCGCCCGCGCCGCGGTCGACACCGGCGCCTGCACCGCCGCCCGCGCCCGCGCCGCGGTCGACACCGGCGCCTGCACCGCCGCCCGCGCCGCGGTCCGCGCCTGCGCCTGAACCGCCGCCCGCGCCGCGGGCCGCGCCGGCCGTGCACACGCCCGCTCCGGAGCCGCCCGCGCCGGTTCCGCCCGCTCCCGAGGAGAAACCGAAGGAGCCCGAGGAGGGCGAGCAGGATGGGATGCGCTTTCGTTTCGGTACGACCCTCGGCGGCGGGATCATCGAGTCACCCACGGGCGCGGGGGCCGTCTTCGCGCTCTCGGGCCGGCTCGGTGTCCAGGTCAACCACTATTTCGGGATATACTACCAGAACACACCGATGGTGACGCTCACCCCCGAGAGCACCGAGAACAGCGCTGGATTCGAGGCGGGGTTCATCGACTACAACTCGGTGCTCGCGGGCTTCACGCTGTTCCACTTCCTCGATCTCGGCGCGGGACCCTCCATGGATTACGTGGCCGTCGCGACCTGCGGCGCGGAGGTCCCGGAGGGCGGCATCCCGCTCCCGAGCGCCGGTTGTGAGAGCACGGCGGCCTGGTACTTCGGCGCTCACGCGCGGGGCGCCCTGATCCTCGGCGGCCTGGCCGGGAGCGGCGCGCGGCGGAGCGGTTTCGCCATCAGCGCGGATCTCCACCCGGTGTTCCTGCCAGAAGGGCCGACGTTCACCTTCACGCTGGGCCTCGGCAGCGAGTGGTACTGAGACGACGGCGCGCCGGATCGCGGTGCGCCGCCTCGCCGGGCGAGCCGTTCCGCTCGCCCGGCGCTCCGGGCAGAGGCGGGCAGCGGTTTGCCCGGCCGCTGGCGGTGGACCCTTCGAGTCGAACCTTCGTTCTCCAGGTCACGAGAGTTCCCCGCAAGTACGCCGGATCGTAGGACGCTCGGCCTCACGTCTGCGCGGCGGCCGGCGCCAGCGTCTCTGTAGGCGCGCCATCCGCTGTGATCCGCGACACCCCGACCCTGCGGCCGCGGTTCGCGAGGGTTGCTGTGTGGCGACCAGATGGACTACAATCCCCTTGTCGGAGCGATTGTTGGCGGGACGCCGCACCGGAGAGCTGGACGCCGTGAGCGTCCTGCGCCAGCGGCAAGCGCCAGCAGGAGAGCGCCAGCGGCAGAGCGCCAGCAGTAGAGCGCCAGCGGTAAGTAGGCGGTACGTAGATCGAGCGCGATGCGCGAGCTTTCGAGCTCGATGGCAGGGAGCGAAGGCGCACCCATGAATTCCGCTGTTTGTGCATGACAAGGTGAAATTGCCGAGCATCACGATGCACCATCGCTCACCATGTAGGTTGACGAGGCATGATGTGTCGCGCGAATCCGGGGCGCCATCTGCTGTTTTCTCTGAGGCGCCATCTCTTGCTTCTGCGGTGCGGGGGGCATGGCGCCCCTGGGACTCGAGATCGAGCCCTGAGACCGAGGTGCGTGAGGAGCGGGTCAAGCGCTCGCTCCCGTATCTGGCGTGCTCGGCAGCGCCGGCGTGGTCGTGCTGGCCGGCTGCTGGCGGGGGAGCGGCCGTCGGGTGTCGTCACCCTCTCCGGCGTCCCCATTTCGCCAAGCTCGGTGGGACCGCGGGGGCGCCTCCCAGGGGGCGCTTGACAAAGAGGGTTAACCATCGGCTACGCTGCCTACCCATGATGACCGGGAGGACATGAGCCGGGTGGAAACGAGCTCCAGGCGCTCCACAGGGGCACGGCGGTCAGCGGTCGAGCGGGCCGTAGGGCACCTCGCGTGTCGAGCGAGAATCGCATACCGCTGGGCATCATCGTGGGTACCACGAAATAATCGCGCGGCTCCTCCGGTTCGGCACCGGGGATTTCGCTCACTCCTCAGGACTCTCGCCGAGCGCGCTTGGCCCGACAGGACCGGAGTTCCGCTTCGCCGCGGGCTCCGATCGACGCGCGCGCCGATGGTCCTGCTCGGGGCGGCTCTGCTCATCGGGTGCTGCCTTCTGCTGCTCAGCCCGCCGATCACGGCTGGGCCCGTGGCCACGCTCTATGTGTATGCGGTGACACCGCTTCGCGCTCGCGCCCTCGAGCAGAAGATCGAGGAGTCGATGCCCGGCGTCGATGTTACCGTGTTCGGAAAGTTGAGCGATTTCAAAGCCGCGCTCGAGTCGACGCCGCCCGACGCGGCCCTCTCGCCGAAGCCGGTCCTGGCTTCGCTCAATCGGACCGCCGATATCCAGGGCGTGAAGGCGGGGAGCGACGCGGAGCAGTACCTCCTGGTCTCGACGAGGGCGCTGACCAAGGAGATGCTCTCGGGTCTCAGATATGGGATCGTCGATCTGGTCGAACGAAAATCGCTCCCTAAGTTCGTAGCTGGGTTGCTGGGTGTGAGCACCGCGCCTGAGGTCCAGCGCGTCACGAAGATCGAAGATCTTCTGCAGCTGCTCCAGTTCCAGACGGCTGATGCAGTCCTCCTCCCCGAGCGATTTCGTTCTGACTTCGAGTCGAGAAGCAAGATGACGTTCACGATCCTCAGCCTCTCGACGGCGAAGGTCGGGCTGGTGGCGGTCACGTTCCTGAGCGAGCGCCAAACGGTGGAGGGCGCGATCCGGAGGCTTCCGAAACACGTGCTGGCCGATCTGGGGGTTGACGAATGGAAGTAAGGTCGACGCGTCCCCTCTCTCGGCGCTCGCTGCTGCGGGTCTCCGCCCTCGCGGGGCTCGTGCTGTCCCTGAGCTGCTCGTCGGGCCCAGCGACACCCGTCGCCAGCGACCCGGCGCCGACGCTCAAGCCGCCGCCTCCGGACGCGAGGCCGGTCATCTCCGTCATCGCCCCCTCGGATCCGCAGCTCGACGACATGCTGAGATCGCTCCGCGTCGAGCTGTCCCAGGAACACCGTGTCATCATCTCGCTGCTGCGCAGCGAGGAGTCGAGCCCCGACCTCGTGGCGCGGATCGTCGCCCGCGATCGCCCGCAGGCGGTGGTGCTGGTCAACAACTCGACCGTGCTCCTGTATCGCGAGTGGGCGCGCACCGTCCCGACCCCGCCGGTCGCGCTGATCCTGATGGCGTCCTTCGCCGAGGAGCTCCAGCGCACCGTCCCCAACTCGGTCGCCATCTCCTACGAGGTGCCGGCGGTCACGGCCATGGTGGGCCTGCGCACGCTGGGCCTCGACGCACATCGGGTCGGCGTTGTCTACCGCCAGGGCTTCGCGGATCACATCGCGCGACAAGAAGCGCTCATGCACGTCGAGAAGCTGGCCTTCGTCAAGGAAGAGCTCTCGAACAAGCCACGCGTGCAGGACCTCCGCGCCGCGCTCGTGAACCTCCAGCGGGCGAAGGTCGACGCGATCTGGCTGCCGAACGACAACGGCCTCCTGAGCCCGAGGTTCTTGACGAACGTCTGGCTGCCCTATGTGGACCGGCTCGGCGCGCCGGTGGTCGTGGCCGTGCGTTCGCTCGTGAACGAGCACGCGGAGTTCGGGACGTTCGCTGCCATCCCCGACACCCAGGCGCTCGCGGTGCAAGCGGCGGATGTCCTCTACGAGCTCGCGGACGCCGACTGGAAGCTCCGGTCGTCGGGCGTCCGCCTGCCCATCTCAGTCAAACGCCTGGTCGACGTGAGGCTCGCACGACGCTTCGGCCTGAATTCCAGCCAGTTCGGCCAAGTTGACTTTCTCATCGGTCGGTGAGCGCGTATCGGGGGGAATGGAGGCGCCGTGCGATTACCTTTCCAACCGGGCACATGGTCACGATGCGACGGGCCAGCTCGATCCATCGAGCTCCCCGGCTCGCCTGCCATCTGCTCGTCGCATGGGGAGCGTCGCACGCGTAGCTGCCGTCGCTGGAGCGCGCCGTCATGATCCGGGTGCTCGTGATCGATGACGACGAGATCGCTCGCGAGGCGATGCGCGCCGTCCTGGTCAGGGCCGGTTTCGACGTGGTCGAGCTCGCGACGCCCATCGGCGCGACGGCGGTCATCAAGCGAGACAAGATCTCCGTGGTCGCGCTCGACATCAACATGCCGACCATCAACGGCGACAAGCTGGCGAAGCTGCTCCGGGACAACGCGCAGCTCTCGAACCTGGGTATCGTCCTCGTCTCCAGTTGTGATATCGACAAGCTGAGCGCGATCGGCGAGAAGGTCGGCGCCGACGGCATCGTCTCGAAAGCGAAGCTGCACGTCGCGCTGGCGCCGGCGGTCGAGCGCGCGGTGGCCGCGCGCGCCGGGAAGACCAGCCCGCCGCCGCCTTCGTCTTCGGGGTCGTCTGCGGCGTCGTCCTCCTCTAACCCGCCGCCCTCGATGAGGCGTCCAAAGTAGAGTGCATGGCAACCCCGAACACCCACGGCTCGCTCCGCATCAAGCTGCTCCGCCTGATCCTGGGCGCGCTGCTGCTGCTCGGGGGCACCACGCTGCTCGCGAGCGGCGCGCTCATCTATTCGACGGATCGTGAGGTCCAGGCCAAGCGTGAGCAGGAGCTCCTGAGCGGTCTGGAAGAGAAGGCGCGCCTCCTCGGCTTCAATCAGGCGCTGGCGCTGCGCAGCCTGGTGGCGGACAATCTCTTCGGGGATGTCAAGGCGCTTATTCACCAGACCGTCTCGGAGAACAACGACATCGCCTACGGGTTGTTCTTCGACGCGGAGAACCGGGTCTGGGCCGCGAGCGGCCTGGCCCGGGTGCCCGCCTCGAAGGACGCGCCGCCCGGCCCGGCGGCGCCGAACTTCACCGCGGCAGACCTGGAGTCCCTCGGCATCAGCACCGCGCACCAGTCCCGGCTCGTGCTGCGTCGGCGGCAGAACCCCCTGGGCGGGGATGACGTCCTCGAGGTCGCGGCCCCGGTCATCTCGGAGGGGACCCACGCTGGGACCGTGATCTACGGCATCAGCACGAGGAGCGTCGTCGAGCGCATGGTCCAGGCTCGGGACCTCGCCGCGAGCCGGCTCGTGACCACGCTCGGCCTGATCGTGGCGCTGATCCTCGGCAGCGGGGCGGCCAGCTATTTCCTCGTCAAGCGGGTCGCTGTCCACATCACGGAGCCGTTGCTCGCGCTGCGCACGGCGGCGGGGGCCATCGCCACCGGGCTTCGATCGAGCGCGCCGCCGACCGAATCGCCCATCGTGGATCGGAAGAAGTGGGAGCGCGTGCAGATCACGAGCGGCGACGAGCTCGAGCTGCTCGGCGCGGCCTTCAACAGCATGGTCGAGGCGAACGAGCAGGCGTTCGAGGAGCTGCGCGTGAGGACCGAGCAGGCGCTCGAGGCGTCCCGGATGAAGAGCGAGTTCCTCGCCAACATGAGCCACGAGATCCGGACGCCGATGAACGGGATCCTCGGGGTCATCCGGCTCATGCAGAACCAGTCGCTCGACGGCAAGATGCGGCGTTACGTCGAGACCGTCGACGCCTCCGCCAACACGTTGATGTCGATCATCAACGACGTGCTCGACTTCTCGAAGCTCGAGGCCGGTAAGTACGTGGCGCAGCACGTCTCCTACGATCTGCGCCTCGTCATCCAGGAGGTCGCGGAGCTGATGGCGAGCCAGGCGCACGAGAAGGGCCTCGAGCTCGTGTACCGCGTCGAGCGCCGCGTCCCCACCGGCGTCGTGGGCGACCCCGACCGGTTCCGCCAGGTGCTCACCAACCTGGTCGGCAACGCGATCAAGTTCACCGATCGCGGAGAGGTGCTGATCGACGCCTCGACCTCTCAGCAGGACAAGGCCACGGCGCTCATCAAGCTCGCCGTGGTGGACACCGGCCCCGGCATCGCGCCCGACGACCAGAAGAAGCTCTTCGCGGCCTTCTCGCAGGTGGACGGCTCGCTGGTCCGCAAGCACGGCGGCACGGGCCTCGGGCTCGCGATCAGCAAGCGCCTCGTCGAGGTCATGGGCGGCGAGGTCGGCCTCGACAGCACGCCGGGGCAGGGCAGCCGGTTCTGGTTCACGATCAGGGTCGGCGTCACGGCCGGAGGCGAGCAGATCCGCTCCGCCGAGTGGGCGAGCGGGCGCCGCGCGCTCGTGGTCGAGAACAGCAGGAGCTGGCGCGACGTCGTGGTGGAGCACCTCGTGGCCTGGGGTTTTGACGCCGAGTCCGCGGCCTCCGGGAGGGACGCGATCAACCGGCTCGAGCTCGCGGTGCTGGAGAAGCGGCCGTTCAGCGCCGCCGTCGTCGGTGTCCAGATGGACGATCTCGGCCTCGAGGAGTTCCTCAGGACCATCCAGTCGGTCCCGGCGCTCCAGACGTTGCCTGTGGTGGCGCTCTACCACATGGGATCGAGCGTGACGTTGAGCGGGATGGACTCCAGCATGGTCACGCAGCTCCCCAAGCCGCTCCGCGTCTCCGAGCTGTACAACACGCTGCAGAGCGCGCTCACGGGCGCCTCGACCCCGCCGCCTAGCAAGCCCGGCGTGGAGCCGGGTAAGATCGCGAGCAAGCTCCCCGTGCTGGTCGTCGATGACAACGAGATCAACCGCTACGTGGCGATGGAGCAGGTGGAGCAGCTGGGCCTGCGCGTGGAGACCGCGTGCAACGGCCAGGAGGCTCTCGAGTGCGTCAAGCGAAAGCAGTATGTCGCCGTGCTCATGGATTGCCAGATGCCGGTGATGGACGGGTACACCGCCACCCAGGAGATCCGCGCCTGGGAGCGCTCGAGGAATCGCCACACGGTGATCATCGCGCTGACGGCGCACGCGCTCGTCGGCGAGCGGGACCGGGTGCTCGCGGCGGGGATGGACGATTATCTGGCCAAGCCGGTGCGCCCTCAATCGCTGCAGAAGACCTTGTGGCGGCACGTGGTCCTGAGCCGGGACGAGCCCGGGTCGTCGCCGTCTCCCTCCGGCAACGAATCGGAGGCGGCGCGCGCGCCGGTGCTCGACCCGGAGGTCCCGCGCTCGCGGAAGCTGATCGAGCTCGTCCTCAAGAACGTGCCGGCGCAGCTCGATGGCCTGGAGGGGGTCATCCGGAGCGCCGTGGCTGCAGAGATCAAGGCGAACGCTCACAAGCTGAAGGGCAGCATGCTCTCGATCGGCGCGGCGCGCGTCGCGGAGCTGGCGGAGAAGATGCAGCTCGCCGCAGGTCAAGGCGAGGTGCCGCAGGCGGGCGACCTCGCGCGAATACGTGACGAGTTCGACTCCGTGAGCGTTGCCCTGAAGGAGGAGCTCGCCGCGACCGCCAAGGCGACGTGACGATCGCGCCGAATCGACGATGGACGAAGGTCTGGAGCCCACTGAACTCGCATGATGCTTGCCTCACTCGAAACCAGGTGGATGGTTGCGCTGGTGATCGCTTCGATCCCCGGTCTCGCATGGGCCCAGCCGACGACCACGACGGCGCCGGTAGCGCCGAAGGCGGTGGGGGGTGAGCGCCGGAACGACGCGCTCGAGGACGTCGACCTCTTGAGGCTGCTCGACGTCGAGGTGTCCACTGCCACGAAGACGCTGGAGACCCTCGACGACGCGCCCGCCATCATGACGGCGATCACCGCGGAAGAGATCCAGCGCTGGGGATATACGAGCGTCGGCGAGGTGCTGGAGCACGTCGTCGGGTTCTATCTTATCGACGACCACATCCTGCCGAACGCCGGCGTACAGGGGATGACGGGCGGGCTGGGCGCCGAGAGCGGCGGGATCAAGGTGATGATCAACGGGCGGTCGGCGGCGTTCCGGACCACCAGCGGCAACTGGCTGGGCACGGAGCTGATCCCGCTGTCGGCCATCAAGCAGATCGAGATCGTCCGCGGTCCGGCGTCGGCGCTCTATGGCGCCGATGCGTTCCTCGGGGTCGTCAACATCATCACCCTCGATCCGGAGGACATTCCCTTCGTCGACGGCACGGTGCAAGTCGGCGTGACGAAGGACCACCCGCGCGGCCGTTTCGACCTCGTGGGCGGCATGTTCACCGACCGCTTCGAGATGATGCTGACGGCCGCGGGGGAGCTCGATGATCGAAGTGGCCTGGAGATGCCTACCCAGTCCCCGGCTCCCCTCATCGCGCCCTATAACGCGGGGCGCCTGGACGCCCAGAACCTCGAGCGCATGTCGGGGGTCGTCGGGGCGCGCATCGGGTTTCGCAATCCCGAGCGCGGGCACCACCTCAGGCTCAGCGCGTACTGGTCAGGCCTCCGGCGCGGCGGGGATTTTGCGCAATGGGCACAGCTCACCGGCGGGACCGACGACCAGGGGAACCGTGCCGGCACGGTGGTCAGCCTCCAGCAGCGTCGCGTGGCGGTCGACGGGCTTTTCCAGCTGAACCGAGAGCTCGCGTTCGCGGTGCAGGGGATGTACTTCCAGGGTGGCGTCCTGCCGGACGACCGCATCGACGTCGCCGGCGGCTGGTACTACATCGAGCGGCGCATGGCGTATCGCGGCGTGGACGCGAGCGTCGAAGCCCGGTGGATGCCGTGGGACCGATTCAACCTGATATTGAATCTGGAGTCCGTCTACGACAAGGAGGACCTGCCGTCCTTCCGCCGGGTCACCAAGGAGACGGGGCAGTCCTTCGGCTCGCCGGAGCGGGAGCAGCAATCGGCCGAGCTGGTCGACCTCGGGGCGCTCCTTAGCGCCAACCTCAAGGTGCTCGATCCGTGGCTGAAGCTCACGGGCGGGCTCCGCTACGATCACCACAGCAAGTATGGCAATCAGCTGACCGGTCGGTTCGGGGCGACCTCGCACCTGGGGAAGACGGTCGTGGCCAAGCTGCTGTACGGCAGCGCCTTCAAGGCGCCATCCCCGTACTTGCTCTTCGCCCAGCCCCTCGTGCCGGGCGACGTGATCGGGAACGAGCGCCTGTCGCCTCAGCTCATCCACACCGTGGACGCGGAGCTGACGTGGAGGCCTGCTGTCTGGGCCTCGGCGAGCACGGGGGTGTCGTACAGCCTCTTGAACGACAAGGCAGAGTTCGTTCCGCGAGGCATCAACCAGACGGCCCTGAACGTCGCCAGCCAGAAGTCCTTGATCTGGGCGACCCGCGCCGAGCTGCGGCACGGCGACGCCTTCGGGGGCTACGGGTCGTTCGAGACCGTGCACTCGACCCGGGACTCCGGCCAGGTGGGGTACCAGGCGGATCTGGTCGGCTCGTCGATGGTCGCCTACCCGAGCTGGATCGCCCGTGCCGGCGCCTATGTGAAGCTGCCGTCGCCGAGCTCCGTGCCGCTCGAGCTCTCGACGCAGGGGGTCCTCGTCGGGCCCCGGCGGTCCGCGGAGGCGAGCACCCTGGAGGCCGGCGGCGCGTTCGAGCTGCCCACGTACCTCAGGTGGAACGCCAGCCTGGTCGCGCGCAACCTGTGGATCATCCCGGGGCACGAGACGACCGTGGCCGTGCGCGCCAAGAACATCCTCGGCACCTTCGGCCCGGATCCCGGGTTCTCGGGCTTCGAGTACCCGCTGGCCCCGCGCGAGATCTTCTTCGAGCTACGACACCGCTATTGAGCGGTGGTCACCCGCGTCGGATACGGGCCCATCTCGACGTTTTCGGTGCTCAGCGCACCGGAGTGCGCTTGCGCGCCGAAAACGCCGATCTGGGCCCGTCTCCTGTGCGGGTGACCGCCGCTCTTCTATAGAGGGGGGCAGGTTCGTGGGGATACGCGGTCAGCCGCGTGGTTCGGCTCGCTGCGGCGTACTTTCGTACGCCTCACTCGCCTGCCTTACGGCTGAGCCCGTATCCCACGAACGGGCTCCCCGCCTTAGATCATTGCTGGATCACACATTTGGCATCAAAGGGATCGCCATCGACGAACTTGTCGCCTTTGATGGTCCACCTTTGCATGATGTGATTCTGGCTCGCCCCGTAGGTGTCGAACTCGTATTCGGCGGCCGCCCCGATGTAGCGGAGCGGGGTCCCCGCGCGGAGCTTGGCCATCGCGGTGTTCAGATCCCACCACAAGGCCACATCGTTCTTGGGGTCGTTGAGCTCGAGGATCTTCTGCCGCAGCTCACGTCCGGACGTGATGATCTGCCCGGTGGTCGCGTAGCCGTACACGAGGCCCATCGCGATGAGGACGACGCCGTCGTAATAGAAGTGCGCTGCGGGGAACGGCACCTCGTCGTTCCACCGGCGGGAGAAGTGATAGGTGAAGGCGTCGGCGTTCCAGTGCGTGCAACTGAGCGCCTCCCCGGTTGGGTCGTTGGGGCTGGGGCTGCACTCGCTCCGCAGGCTGAGCGAGGGCGAGATCCCATAGGAGTTGTCATCGAGGGTGCCTTGAGGGATGTTGGCGAGGAACACCTCGGTGTGCAATGCAGGGCCGAGGAGCCACCTGCCCGGACGCCCACGGACGGTCCATTCGGTCACGATGGTCGAGGCGGCGGCGGGATAGGCGGCCAGCAGCGTGCGGCCGGCCGTCCGTTCCGGGTTGAAGGCGGCTTTGATCTTGTCCATGTACGTCTGCGCGCCCGGCTTGAACGTCACCGAGGGGAGGATCCTGCCCTGGAGCGCCGCGAAATGGGTCGTGAACTCGGTGCTGACGGCGGTGTTGTAGTCGTCCCGCGCGGAGAGGCAATTGGCAGTGCGGACACCCTCGCTGACGAGGTTTTTCGCGAGCGCGCAGCCGATTCCGAACGGGGAAGGGGCGAGCCTCACCTTGCCGCCGTCGTCCTCACGGCGCGCGATGGAGGGCGCGGCATAGCTCGGCAGCATGTGGAGAAGGTTCTCCTTCTTCACCTCGATCGCGATGTCGCGGGCGAGCTCGTTCTCTTCGGGCCCTACCAGGTACCGGACATCATCCGTGTAGATCAGCGAGAGCAGCTGGTCGAGCCCGCGCTCCTGGCTCGAATGGCTGTCTCGGCTCACGATGTCGAACGGTCTCCCTTCGAGCCCGCCCGCGGCGGTCAGGTCTTCGACCGCGAGCAACATGGCTTGCTCGAGGTTGCGGCCGATGGCCGACTCGCTCCCGGAGAAGGGGAGGAGGGCCCCGATTTTGATGGCGTTCTCGGTCTCGTCGGCCTCCTCGGGCGCCGTCGACGAGCAGGACGCCGAGAGCAGGGACGCGAGTCCCACCATCAGCCCGGTCTCCATACAGCGCATGCGTCGCCTGCGAGCGCCCAGCCATGTGCCGGCTCGACGGAGGCAGTCCAGAACGTTAGGCATCCCAGTGTACATGGTTGTCCTTCGAGACGATGACATCGCATTGAGGACGGAGCGTCAAGGGCCGTGGGTGCGATGCGAACCACAAGGTTCGCTATTTGCGTTCTGCGATCGATGCCCGTCGAACGCGGCTGTCGGGCTGCGGTGAGAGCGTGACCGAGAGACGGACCCCAGGTCGGGCGCCGGCCGCGGCGTCGTGCCGTGGGCCGCGCTCAGGTTGCGCCCCCGCTCGGATTGTGATGGACGCCCGCCGCTCCTCCGCGAAACCTTTGCGGACCGCCCGTGTCCAAGGAGACGTGATGCCCTCCCACCTTCGCTCGCACTTCGCCTTCAACGCCCTCGCCGCCGCGATCGGGCTCTCCCTCGCGGCCTGCGCCGGGGCGCCTCCGCCCGCGCCGAACGCGCCGGTCTCGCCCGGCGACGGCCGCCAGGCGGCCCCGCCGCCGGCGCCGCTCCCGGAGGAGGAGGCCTTCGCCGTCCACGGCACGCTCAAGGACGAGTGGCTCCCGATCCTGAAGCCCGCGCCCTTTGACCCGAAGACCGCGCTGGTCCCCCCGGCGCCGGCCGGCGTGCCCGCCGCGCCGCGCGCCTGCGAGGCGTTCGTGCGGCGCGCCCCCGTCGCGCCCGCGCAGCCTTGCGGCGACGCGCAGGGCGCGACCGAGGCGCTCGACGCCGCGCTCGCCGAGGACGACGCCGCGAAGCGCGACGCGCGGCTCGCGGGCGTCGAGGCGTGCGCGGGCCTCGAGGCGGGCCTCGCGCGCGCGCTCCGGGCCGAGCTCGCGCCCATCACCTGCGGCGACGCCATCGCCGCGCCGCTGCTGGAGGCGCCGCCCGCCGCGCTCCGGGGCGACCTCTACCAGGTGCTGCTCGGCTTGACGCTCTCCGCCCGGCTCGCGCGCACCGCGACCGAGCCGCCCACGCTGCGGCCGCCCTACGATGTCCAGCGCGTCCTCGCGTTCACCAAGGGGCCGCTCTTCGCGTGGGTGACGGAGCAGGCCCGGGCGATCGAGGATCTCGGGCGGCGCGGCGTCGAGCTTCCGTTCTATGCGAAGGGCATCGTCGCCGTGGAGTCGGGGCGGGCCGACATGCGGCTCGTCGAGGCGGTCCGGTCCGCGCCGCTGCCGGACGCCATGCGGAAGGACGCGGAGCTCGCCAACGTCTATTACGGCGAGCTCGATCAGCTGCTCGATCCCTGGAAGGCCCGCGGCCGTGACGCAGCGCTCGTCGGCCTGCGCGAGCTCTCGTCGGTCGGCGTTCTCCGCGACGCCCGCGTCGACGGCGCGCGCGAGATGCTGTCTCGCCTCTACGGCGGCCGGCGCGTCGACGCGCTGGACGCGCTGGAGCTGCCGCCGCTCGCGGCGGGCAGCCCCCCCTCGTCGGCCGTCGAGCGGCTCGCGGCCCGGCTGCCGACGTACTACGCGGGCCGCCTGATCGCGCCCGAGGCGGCGGCGCGGCCCGAGATCCTGCGCGTCCTGCTCGGCCGAGGCGTCCCGCTCCAGCACCGCGCGGCGCTGCGCACCGCGCAGCTCTCGCCCGAGTCGAGGCTCCTCTATGCGAGGGCGCGGCTCGAGCTTGGCCGGCTGTACTGGCGGGCCGTGGACTTCGATCAGGCGACCGCGCTGCTCGCGGCGTGGCCCAAGGACACCCCGCGCCCCGCCGAGGCGACGGCGCTGCTCGCGGTCGCGCTCGGCCTGCGCAACGGCCCCGAGGACGCGGCGCTCATGATGCGGCGGGCGCCGCTCGCGGCGCTCGGCCTGGGCGATCTCGCGGCGCTCGACTGGGTGGCCCGCGCGAAGCCCGCCTCGACGTACGCGGGCATCGCGGCGTACGACGCGGCCGTCATCAAGCAGATCGCCGCCCCGCAGGGCGCGGAAGCGAGCTACTGGTCCGACGTGGCGGCGCGCTTCCGCGAGGCGCAGGCGCTCCTGACGGGGCCGCTGTCGAAGTCGGCGGAGGAGAGGGCGCGCGCGGCCGACGAGATCGCGCGGGCAGCGCGGTAGGGGCGGCGCGCGCTGGACAGAGGAGCCCGGCGAGCTGCCTTCAGGGGGCGGCTTCGCCGGGCGGTTTGTACTCCGTGATCTGGCCGGTCGCGACGAAGCCTATCTGCGAATAGAGCCCCAGCCCGTCGGCCGAGGCCTGCAGGATGGCCAGCCTGAGCCCAGCATCGCGCGCGTCCAGCAACGGGCGCAGCGTCAGCGCACGGCCGATCCCCTGCCGCCGGTGCGCCGGGGCCGTCGAGATGTTGTAGAGGCCGGCGACGCCGCCGCCCACGGCGAGCTCCGAGGTCGCCACGGGCGTGTCCCCTACGTAGCCGACGTAGAGCCACAGCGGCGCGTCGTCCGACAGGAGCGCCGGCGTCGCCATCTCGTAGAACCGCACCACATCGGGATCCGGCGGTGTCCAGTTGGCCGCAAGGAGGCGCGCGAAGTCCTGCAGCTGCGCGGCGGTTCTGACGCGCGCTATCGCGAGGCCGCGCGGCGCTTCGCGATCGGCGTGGAGCGCGTGGAGATCCGCGGCCATGCCCACCTCCGACTCCGCGGGCTCGAGCCCCGCGGTGCGGAGGAGCTCGCCGAGGTTCTCCGGCTCGTCCGCGGGGCCGACCCACCACGAGAAAGGGCGGCGGGTGCGGCGGAAGTGATCGATGGCCTGCTCCACACGGGCCTGTGCCGTCGCGGCGTCGAGGCGGGCTCGGAGGACGAAGTTGAAGGTGTCGCAGGGGAGCCCGGAGTCGACGAGGACGAGATCGGCGCCGCGCACGACATGCGCGCCGGGGAGCCGCTCCTGCGCCCAGCTTGCGTGGACGGCCATGTTGTCGTCCGCGGCCGCCGCGAGCTGTTGCGCCGGAATGCCAGCAAGCGAGGTCATGCTCATGAGGACCTTTCCTGACATCAAACGACGAGCACGCGCCACGATAGTGCTGGATTTCCACCGGGTCATGGTTGCGGAGCGTGCGCTCGAGGCCCCCATCGGTGGTGACGCGCTCATCGGCCGTGTGTCAAGCACCGCGCGGGGCCGCGGACGAGCCGGTGCTTACGTGGAGCTTGTTCGTTCCATTTGCCTTTCGACCACGTCGTCGGTCGACCTGGGTTAGCCTCGGTACGCGGCCACCCGGCTGTCCGGTCGCCCGGCGGTCCAGGAGGCCCTGGGATGGCGCTGCCCCGTGCGCGCCCCGGTGGTCGCGGAGAGCCGCGCGTGAACAAGAAGGACCTCACGGAACGGGACATCTGCACGAAGTACATCACCCCGGCCATCGTGAAGGCCGGCTGGGATCTCCACACGCAGCTCCGCGAGGAGTACCAGGTCAAGCCGGGGCCGATGCTCGTCCACGGCAATGCCGCGAGCCGCGGGAAATTTCAGCGCGCCGACTACGTGCTGCTCTACAAGCCGAACGTCCCGCTCGCGGTCGTCGAGGCGAAGGACAACAACGTCCCGATCAGCGAGGGCATGCAGCAGGCCCTCCGGTACGCCGAGGCGCTCGACGTGCCGTTCGCCTACGCATCCAACGGCGACGGCTTCGTGGAGCACGACCGGACCGGCAACGCGAAGAAGCCGGAGCGGCACCTCTCGAACGACGAGTTCCCGTCACCTGACGAGCTCTGGGAGCGCTACGCGAAGTACAAGGGGCTCACCACCGAAGCGCAGCGCATCGTCACCCTGGACTACTTTCCCGACGCGCCGGGCAAAGCTCCACGCTATTACCAGATCAACGCCATCAACCGCGTCCTCGAGGCGGTTGCCCTCAAGCAGCGGCGCATCCTGCTCGTGATGGCGACGGGGACTGGCAAGACCTACACCGCGTTCCAGATCATCTGGCGCCTGTGGAAGGCCGGGGTGAAGAAGCGCATCCTCTTCCTCGCCGATCGGAACATCCTCGTCGATCAGACAAAGACGAACGATTTCAAACCGTTCGGTGGGGCGATGACCAAGATCACCGACCGCAAGGTGGACAAGTCGTTCGAGATCTACCTCGCGCTCTACCAGGCCATCTCGGGCGCCGACGAGAGCAAGGACATCTTCAAGCAGTTCTCGCGCGATTTTTTTGATCTTATCGTCGTCGACGAGTGCCACCGGGGCAGCGCGGATCAGAACTCGGCGTGGCGCGAGATCCTCGAGTACTTCACGTCGGCCACGCAGCTCGGTCTGACGGCCACCCCCAAGGAGACGGCCGACGTCTCCACGACCGACTACTTCGGTCCTGCCGTCTACACCTACTCGCTCAAGCAGGGGATCGAGGACGGCTTCCTGGCCCCTTACAAGGTCGTGCGTTTCGATCTCGACAAGGATCTGGAAGGCTGGCGCCCACCCAAGGGCAAGAAGGACAAGCTCGGCCGCGAGATCGAGCTCCGGACCTACCGCCAGCGCGACTTCGACCGCAACCTCGTGCTCGAGCAGCGCACCGAGCTCGTCGCCCGGAAGATCAGCGAGTTCCTCAAGGCGACCGACCGCTTCGCCAAGACCATCGTGTTCTGCGAGGACATCGAGCACGCGGAGCGGATGCGTGAGGCGCTGGTGAACCAGAACGGCGACCTCTGCGCCAAGAACCGCAGGTACGTGATGCGGATCACGGGCGACAGCCCTGAGGGCAAGGCCGAGCTCGACAACTTCATCCACCCGGAGGAGCGCTACCCGGTCCTGGTCACCACCTCGAAGCTGCTCTCGACGGGCGTGGACACGCAGACCTGCAAGGTGATCGTGCTGGATCAGAACATCGAGTCGATGAGCGAGTTCAAGCAGATCATCGGGCGCGGCACCCGCATCCACGAGGAGGCGGGCAAGCAGTACTTCACTATTCTCGACTTCCGGCGCGCGACCGCGTACTTCGCCGATCCTGCGTTCGACGGCGAGCCCGTGCAGGTCTACGAGCCCAGGCGGGGCGACCCGGCCGCGCCGCCGGACGACCTGCCCGAGACGGCAGGACCGGCCGGGGAGGGCGCTGTCCAGAAGCCGGTCGCGCCTGCTCCTGGCGGCGAAGGCGACGACGAGGGTACCGGTGCGGGTGCGCGGCCGATGAAGTACGTGGTGGCCGACGTGCCCGTCCTCGTGGTCATGCAGCGGGTTGAGTATTACGGGAAGGATGGCAAACCCATCAACGAATCCGTCCGCGAGTTCTCGAAGAAGGCCGTGCTCGGTGCGTACGGGACGCTCGATGCGTTCGTGCAGCGCTGGATCCACACGGAGCGCAAGAGGGCCGTGGTGGACGAGCTGATCGAGCGGGGCCTCCTGCTCGACCACCTTGCGGAGGAGATCGGACGCGAGTACGCAGCGTTCGACCTCGTGTGCCACGTCGCCTTCGGTCAGCCGCCGATCAGCCGGAAGCAGCGAGCCAGCAACCTCCGCCAGCGGAAGGTCCTCGCCGCGCACGGCGAGCCTGCCCGCGCCGTACTGGAAGCATTGCTGGCGAAGTACGCGGAGGAGGGGGTCGAGGACATCGCCGACCTCGCGATCCTCAAGGTGGCGCCCCTCACGAAGCTCGGGACGCCCATGGAGATCGTCCGGTCCTTCGGCGGTAGGGAGGCGTACCTAAAAGCGGTGCGCGCGCTGGAGAACGAGTTGTACCGGGCGTCTTGACGGGGCCCGTCGAAGGAACGAAGAGCGAGCTATGTCTCTCGGAACGACGATCAAAACCATCCAGGACATCATGCGGAAGGACGCAGGCGTCGATGGAGACGCACAGCGGATCAGTCAGCTCGGCTGGATGATCTTCCTCAAGGTGTTCGATGACTGCGAACTCGAGAAGGAGAATGCGGGGGACGACGGGTACAGGTCGCCGATTCCCGCGAAGCTCCGGTGGCGCACCTGGGCCAACGACCCGGAGGGCATCACCGGCGATGCGTTGCTCGACTTCGTGAACAACGAGCTCTTCAGGACCTTGAAGGCGCTGCCCGCAGGGGGGAAGAACGCCAGGGTCGCTGCCGTGGTGCGCGGCGTGTTCGAGGACGCGTTCAACTACATGAAGTCCGGCACGTTGATGCGGCAGGTCATCAACAAGCTGAACGAGATCGACTTCAACAAGACGAGCGATCGTCACCAGTTCGGCGAGATCTACGAGAAGATCCTCGGCGACCTTCAGAGCGCCGGGAACGCGGGCGAGTACTACACGCCGCGCGCGGTTACGCAGTTCGCGGTGGACCAGGTAGACCCCAAGCTTGGGGAGACGGTCCTCGACCCGGCGTGCGGCACAGGCGGCTTCCTGACGTGCGCTATCGAGCACGTGCGCAAGAAGTACGTGAAGGGCCCCAAGGACGAGGCCAAGCTGCAAGAGAGCATCCAGGGAGTCGAGAAGAAGCAGCTCCCGCACCTGCTCTGTGTCACGAACATGATGTTCCACGGCATCGATGTGCCTTCGAACATCCGCCACGACAACACGCTGGCGTCTCCGCTGCGGGACTATAAAGCAACGGATCGCGTGGACGTGATCGTGACGAACCCGCCCTTCGGCGGCATGGAGGAGGACGGAATAGAGCAGAATTTCCCGCAGGCGTTCCGCACGCGGGAGACGGCGGATCTGTTCCTCGCCCTGATCATGACCTTGCTGAAGCCCGAGGGGCGCGCAGCGATCGTCCTGCCGGATGGATCGCTGTTCGGGGAGGGCGGGGTGAAGACGCGCATCAAGGAGAAGCTCCTGGAGGAGTGCAACTTGCACACCGTGGTGCGGCTGCCGAAGGGGGTGTTCAGTCCTTACACGGGAATCAAGACCAACGTCCTCTTCTTCACGAAGGGCGCGCCGACGAAGACGGTCTGGTACTACGAGCACCCGTACCCGGCGGGATACAAGAGCTACTCGAAGACGAAGCCGATGCGGATCGAGGAGTTCGAGGCCGAGAAGAAGTGGTGGGGGAAGCGCAAGGAGAATGACCACGCCTGGAAGGTGAGCATCGAGGAGATCAAGGCGCGGAGCTACAATCTCGATGTCAAGAATCCGCGTGCAGCCGATGATGAGCCTGGCGATGTAGATGAGCTGTTAAATGAGTATCGGGTCGCGGTGTATGAAGCGAGTCAACTGCGCAACTCCCTGACAGCAGAGCTTTGTCTCGCATTTGAGCAGGGGCGCGGATGACGACTCAGAGGTCTCTCTTTAAGGAAAATGTGTTGTTTGCGAGCGCTGCTTGCGTCAATGATGATCTAAATAGGCCTGAATTTGCCGAAAAATTATCAATTATTATTGATGCGAATGGCGGAATACAACGCGCTCGGAGGCTGATCCTCGATCTCGCTGTTCGAGGGCGGCTTGTTCCTCGCTCCAGGTCAGAAGGCAGAGGAGCAGACTTGCTATCGGCACTGAGAAGCGAGGTTGGCGCATGTCGAGGTCAATGGCTAGAGCCGCAGCCAAGGCAGATCGCTTCGGATGCTGGTTACGACGCGCCCGAATCCTGGTCCTGGGTACGCTTGTCCAATATTGTAATATTCGGACCCAAAAATGGGTATTCTCCTAAGGCCGTAGGTTATCTTACGGCGACGAGGACTCTCGCGCTCACCGCCACAACTTCCGGACGGTTCAATGGTCAGCATTATAAATACATCGACGAGACGATTCCGGAAGAGTCTTATCTTTGGCTCCAGGATGGCGATGTCCTAATTCAGCGTTCAAATTCCCTTGAGCATGTGGGAATGGCGGCTGTGTACCGCGGCAAGTCTCGCGAGTACATATATCCCGATTTGATGATGAAGGTAAGGCTTAGCGCGAGTGTCGATGCCGACTACGTTCACCGAGTGCTTCTCGCATCCCCCACTCGTTCCTTCGTCCGCGCACGTGCGAGCGGCACCGCTGGTTCGATGCCGAAGATTAGCCAGACTGTTGTAGCCAACATCCCCATCCCGCTTCCCCCATACACCGAGCAGAAGCGCATCGTTGCTAAAGTCGACCAGCTCATGGCCCTGTGCGACGACCTCGAAGCCAAGCTCCGCGTCCGTGACGAGAAGGCGGCCAAGCTCGCCGAGGCGCTCGTGGCGGAGGTCCTTGCCTAGCCTCGCGCCTCCAAACGGGCGCGCAGCGCGCAACATCCGCGCGCCCCTTGCGCTAGGATGCCGCCGTGTACCTCCGCGAGATCTACATCCGGAACCTCAAGCTGCTCCGCGATCTGCGGCTGTCGTTCACCACCTCCTCCGGCGAACCGCGGATGTGGACCGCGATCGTCGGCGAGAACGGCCTCTGCAAGACCTCCATCCTGCAGGCCATCGCCCTCGCGGCCAGCGGCCCCGACCGGGCCAACCAGCTCGCCGACATCCCGTCGCTGCCGGACCGGCGGCACCCGGACGAGCCGCTCGACATCGCGGCCAGCTTCGCGTTCGGCCCCCTGCCCGAAGGGCGCTCGCGCGCGTATCCGCGCTGGGGCGGCAAGCCGGGCCAGCCGCCCCAGCTCCTGCACAGCCGGCTGGGTCTTTCGCCCGGCTGGAAGGTCTTCGTGGGCTCGTCCGACTACGGGGAACCCTCCGAACATCCGCAGGAACACCTCGATCCCGCGCGCAGCGCCGACCCAGGCCCCCTGCGCGAAGCCCGCGCCGTCGGTGCGCCGTGGTGGTTCGTGGCCGGGTACGGCGTCAACCGGCGCCTGCCCAAGCCGCACGGCGCCGCGCGCCCGGACGATCCGACCCTGAGTCGGCTCGACTCCCTGTTCGACGGCGCCCCCATCCTCGGCACCGGGTTCGCCGACGTTCTCCAGGACCTCGGCATCGACCCGGCCCGCTACGCTGAGATGCTGTCGGACGCCCTCTTTCGCCGCTCCCGCCTCCTCCCGCGCGTGCGTGGGCTGGAACTTCGGGGCCGCGGCGGGGTGAAGAGCGCCGCGGACCTTGTGGAAGCTCACCGCTTCGAGCTGCGGTCGGGCTCGTCCACCTTCAAGTTGCCGGCGACGTGGTTGTCCCATGGTTACCAGGGGCTGATCTCCTGGATCGCGGACCTCATCGGTCAGATCCTGGCCGATACTCAGATCGTCGCCGACACGTCGATGTCCACTGCCCTGGTGGACCCCGCGGAGATGAGCGGTCTCGTCCTCATCGACGAGATCGACCTCCACCTGCACCCAAGCTGGCAGGCCGAGCTGGTGCCGAAGCTGAGGAAGGTGTTCCCGCGGATGCAGTTCGTGGTGACCACCCACTCGCCCCTGGTCCTCCCCGGCTTCGCGAAGGACGAGATCGTCCGGCTCGGCCGGAACCGGGACGGCGACGTGATCGCCCGGAAGACCGGGGAGTCGCCTGCGCTCATGACCGGGAGCGAGCTGTACGAGGAGTTCTTCGGGATCGATCGCCTCTTTCCGACCGACCTCGGCGAGGCCGCGCAGCGCTACGGCCTGCTCGCGAACGATCCCGGTCGCTCGGACGCGGAGGAGCACGAGATGGTCGCGCTGCGGCAGAAGCTCCGCGCCGCTGAGGTCGAGCCCGAGTGGGAACCCGTGCCTCGCACCAGGACGAGCGAGGGGCGGTCAACGAAGAAGGCACGAGGCCGGTGATCCGCGTGGACCGAGGCCCGAAGCCGGAAGGGCTGGAGGCCATCCGCAAGGTGGAGGTGAAGCGGCTCGCGGCCCTCGCACGGGAGGCGCCACCTAAGGCGAAGGATTTCGGCAACAGATACAACATCACCCGCCGAGATCTCTGGAAAGCGCAAGGACGGACCTGCTGCTACTGCGAGCGCCGAATCGACCGCCTCTACAACGATGTCGAGCACTTCCGGCCCAAGACCCGCGCCTACCGCGGCCAGGGGCGTCCCATGCACG
The DNA here is from genome assembly GCF_051521405.1 of Sorangium sp. So ce726. Taxonomy (NCBI): domain Bacteria; kingdom Pseudomonadati; phylum Myxococcota; order Polyangiales; family Polyangiaceae; genus Sorangium; species Sorangium sp. So ce726. Next base: position 1,997,209 of record NZ_CP150349.1, read on the forward strand.
GCTACTGGTGGCTGGCGTGGACGTGGGCGAATCTCCTCTTCGCCTGTCCCAGCTGCAATCGAAGGCACAAGAAGAACAAATTCCCCCTTGCCCGGGGGAGCCGTATCCTGCCGGCGGGTCACCGTCCACCGGGGCCCGAGCGAGCTATCCTCATCGATCCTTCAGGCGAGGACGATCCGATCGAGCACATCCAGTTCGTGCCATTCCGCCAGGCCGGGAAGAAAGAGAAGTGGATCCCCGTGGCTCGTGGCGGGAGCCGCAGGGGCAAGAGGACGATCCAGGTCCTCAAGCTCGACCGCCCCGCGCTCGTGACGGACTACGGAGATCATGTGTCCGACCTCGTCAGCCATCATGTGAAGGCGATCCGGGAGGCAATCCATGCGGGAGACGGCCGTATCGTCGCGAAGGCCTGGCGATCCGCCCTGAGGACGCTGTTTTATCGGCGCCAAGCGTTCAAGGCGCTCTCCCATGACGTCCTCGATCATCACTTTCCTCCGGAGGTCCGGCGGCAGTGGGGCCTCGAGCTCGAACGACCGTGATCGAGGACGATGAACGCCAGGAACACCCTCGTTGGTATCGGATCTGACCGCGATCGGAGGGGCGATGCGCTCCAGCTTCGGTCTCCTGGGCTGCGCGCCGGATCGCCGAGATCGGCCGCTTTGCGAGCCCCCGCCGCCGGTGCCGGCCGCCCTACCTGAAGCGCCGGCGCTGCCAGCGGTCTACGGATCGATGATCCAAGGACCGCCCGCGCCGCCCGCGCCGTCTTGGGTGCCGGCGCCGCCGCCGCCCGCGCCGCCGGGGCTACCGGCGCCGGCTCCCGCATCACCGGGGCCACCGGCGCCGGCTCCCGTGCCGCCGGCGGCCGCTGCGCCGGTGGCAGCGACACCGGTGGTCCCGACGCCGCTGCCCTCGTCTTCGCCGGGGGTCGAGCCGTTGCCGGCGCCGCCCGCGCCGCCGGCGCCGCCCGCGCCGCCGGTGCCGCCCGCGCCGCCGGCGCCGCCGGCGCCGCCGGCGCCGCCCGCGCCGTTGGTGCCGCCCGCGCCGTTGGTGCCGCCACCGGGGTCCACGTATGGGCCCGGGTCGATCAGACCGCCGCCGATCGCGGCCAGATCATAGATGAGGTCGGTATCGAAATAGATACCGATCGGCCTGTAGGCGATGCCAGAGCCCACCACGACGGTCTCTGCTACATGAGTCTCCCAGTTCCAGCCGGTGGTGCTGATGATATCCCAGGTGTATTGCTGGTAGACCGGATAGGCCGAGACCCGCGCGAGCGCGGCCGTGGGCACGAACAGGACCGAGGTCGCGTCGAGCGCGACGGTCGCGGTCACGTCGAACCCGACCGCCTTGGTGATCTGGTCGTCCGATGGCACGCAATCGTCCAGCGGGCCCGGTGTGGGCTGGGCGCTCGAGGACGTGTCGCCGCCCGACGTGGCCGAGGAAGGCCGAGGACCCCAGGTGCCGCCGCCCGGCATGCCCGGCGCGGGCTGATAGCTCCAGCCGCCGCCGCCGCCCGGCCTTCCAGTCGAAGGCTGAGGGCCAAAGGTGTCGTCGTCGCCCCCCGGTACGCCGCCCGGCATGCCCGGGAAGGGCTGGAAGAACCCGAACGGCTCGTCCTCCGATAGCGCCGGGTAGGGCCAGAGGTTGTTGAGCGCGCGGCTGCCCATCGTGCGCTCTGCGGCCAGAGGCGGCCGGGGCGTGACGGTGCTCAGGACGCGCACCGCCGGCGAGACGCTCGCCGACACGGAGACGCTGAGGGTCCGCGGGCCGAACCCCTCCGCCACGCGGAGCAGGTGGGCGGCATCCTCCCAGTGGAACGTCTCCGGTAGAACGAGGACGTTCGTGATTGTCTGACCAAAACACAGGGCCTGCCGGGCCTCTCCGACCTCGGCTCGTACGCCGCTGTCCGCGCGCTCGGGCACCTCGGACGCCTCGCGCGGGTTCACGCAAGTGATGGATGGAACGAGCAGCATCGCCGTGCCGAGCACGAGCTTCACGTCAGGAACAAACATGTTCACTCCCCTGGGTTGCGATCAGAGCAGCGAAGTGACGGAGCCACTCAGGCGTGGAGAGCGCCGAGGAGCCGATCGTCACCTTTCGCGTCCCGGTGTCCCGGGAGGCCTCTTCTTCCGACTCCGAGGCGGCGGCGGCCAGAGTTCAGCCACCCGGTGAGCGCCGTGAGCTCGGGAGTCCTCCGTGAGACCAGCTCGATGAGCATAGAAGTCCTATGGGGCGACGCTCCCTGCAAGAAGCGTGGAGTGGAGCGCGATCCCCTGCGCGCGCCATGGTGGCGTCCACAGCGCGAACACCCCCCGGCGCAAACGCCGTTCTCGGATGGACTGGCGTTTGCCGTTCCAGGAGGCGCGTGAGCGGCGTGCCCACGCGCGAGGTCGCGCATCCCCCCAGGATCGGCGGCCGTGCTGCGCACGCGGCGCAAGAGAGGCGAGCGTGACGAGTCCTGTGGTCGTGACCAAGTATATGTGTGCCGCCGCTGCGATTCTCTCCGTGCTCGGCTGCGCGGCCGGCGTCGACCCGCCCGACGAGGGGGGACCCGCGGCGCCTGCGACTTCCACCCTCGGGGTCGCGGAACAGCGGTCCAGCACCTACGGGTGGAGGGTCATCGAGGTGATCGACTACAATTTCGACGGAAAGCAGGATGTGTTCTGGATCGACGCCGAACGCAGCCTCATGGCCGTATGGTTCATGGACGGAAACCAGCTGCTCACGCCGGGCCCGATCGTTCGTGGGCCGGCCGGCAGGGGCTGGATCGCCATAGGGCACGACTTCAACCTCGACGGCCTGGCGGACGTGCTCTGGCGTCACGATGAGCGGGACCTGTTCACGATCTGGCTGACGGACGGAGGCCGGCCGTTCGCGCAGGGCCCGATGATCCCCGGGCCGCGAGGCGGAGGCTGGGTGGTCCGGCCGAACGACTTCAACCGCAACGTCGCCTCGGATGTGCTCTTTTACAGCGAGGAGCAGAACCTGATGACGGTGTGGCTGTTGGATGGCCCCCAGCTGCTCGCGCCGGGCCCATTCATTCCGGGGCCGGGCGGCGACTGGGATATCGGCCCCGTGCCCGACTTCAACTTCGACCGCATCGCGGACGTGATCTGGAACGACGAAGTGCACAACCTGATGACGGTGTGGCTGATGAGCAACACCGAGGTCATCGGGCGAGGGCCGGTGATCCCCGGGCCGGCCGGCGAGGGATGGGAAGTCCTCTGGGCGGCCGATTTCAACGCTGACGGCATGGCGGACGTGCTCTGGTCCAACGAGGAGAGGGGCCTTGCAGCGGTATGGCTGATGAATGGCGTCGAGGTCCTCGACGCGGGGCCGGTGATCCGCGGGCCCATCGGCGACGGCTGGAGAGCGGTCGCCGCCGGCGACGTCAACGCCGATCTGATGTCGGATGTCGTATGGCAACGCCTGGGGACGAGCCAGATCTCGGTGTGGTTGATGAACGGCACCCACGTCCTCTCGCCAGGGCCGGTGATCCTGGGCCCGCCTGGCGGCTGACCCGACCGGGGCGGCTCGCGGCGCGCGCTGGCGCGCTCCGGTGATCGACTCCGCGTTGATTCCGCCCCGCGCGCGGCCTGGCTGGCGCGCTCGGCGGCGTGGATCGACACGTCGGGCGACCACGGCAGCGGGCGCGGGCGCGTCAGTTCGAAACGCCCGCCGCGCGCAGGCCGTCCCGGGCCAGCGCGTGCTTGGGCGCGATGTCGAGGACCCGCCGGAGCTCCCGCGCGGCGTCGCCGCCCTTGCCCATCTTGAGCAGCGACCAGCCGAGGCCCGAGCGGACCTCGACGTCGCTCGGGTACATCTCGGCGAGCCGGCCGTAGATCGTCGCCGCCTCCGGGTAGCGCGCCAGGTTGTACAGGGCGAACGCGAGCCGCAGGCTCGCGAGGTAGTTCGCGGGATCGAGCTGCAGCGCCCTCCGCGCGGTCGCTTCCACGTCGGCCCACCGGCGCAGCGCCATCTGCGGGAGCAGCGCGCCGACGCGCGACTCGACCGACTTCGGCTCGATCGCGCTCGCCCTGCTGTACGCGTCGACGGCCTCCTTGTTGCGCCCTAGCCTGTGATAGAGCCAGCCGCGGCGGAGCTCCGCGACGTAGCCATCCTTCTGCGGCGCAGGGAGGCGATCGAGCGCGGCGAGCGCGTCCTGCACCTTCCCGGCGGCCTCGGCGTCATAGGACAGCTGGAACAGGTCCGCCGGCCTCCCCTCCGCCTCGGCGGCCCCGGAAGGGACGCCGCTCAACGCACAACCGACCAGCATCACGAAGAACCATCGACTCGCTCTCATGACGTCTCCTCGCCGAATGACACGGTGAATTTCCTGTCGGCGTCCTGGGCCCGCTCCGCCACCCGCGTGCGGCCCTGCGCCGTCACCTCGACCCGGAGCGGCCCTCTGCCCCTCGTGAGCTCCGCCCGCGTCCGCACGAGCGGCTCGCCGCGGCGATCGCGCCGCCGCGACTCGCCGAGGACCACGAGGAGGTCGCCCTCGCGGCGCATCCTGAGGTCCATCTCGATCCCGTCGCCTGGCAGGAACGGGGCGGCGAAGTCGGCGAGCACCCGGAGCGCGACCGCGCGGAATCGCCGCGCCGGCAGCGTGTCCGCCCAGCGGAGCGAGGCGCTGCCCTCGAGCGGCACCCGCGGGAGCGCCGCGCGCAGCAGGTGAACGACCGACGCGTCGTCGCCCACCGCGTCGAAGCTCGTGAACAGGTCGTCGCTCCTGCCGTAGAAGAGCGACGCGGCGCGGTCCTCCGAGCGGATCAGGAGCCGCCCGTGGACGTCGACGTCGCACGTGACGCGCTCGACGTGCGCGCCGACGCGGTACGCCCAGGTGTCGGCGCAGGTGAAGCCGAAGTACGCGGATACGTCCTCGTCGGCCTCGATCGAGCGCACGGCGTCGCCCTCCCGCGGCTCCAGGCTGGGCCAGAGCCGCGCCTCCTCGCTGACCGTGACCACGTCGCTGAACCTGCACGGGAGCGTCGGCGCGCCGAGCTTGTGGGTCGACTGCAGCTGGAAGTGCAGGTGCGGCTCGGGGGATCGACCCGAGCTGCCGGCGAGCCCGAGGACGTCGCCCCGCTTCACCCATTGCCCCTCCACGACCTTGAGCGTCCCGCGCGCGAGGTGCGCGACCATGGAGTAGACGCCGGGCGCGTGGGCCACGATGACGTGGTTGCCCCAGTTCTGCTCGAGGTTCATCGCGCCGACGTCGCTGTCGGGCACGCTCGACTCGACCTTCACCACGGTGCCGTCGGCGGCCGCGACCACGGGCAGCCGGTGGCAGTGGAAGTCCTGCGGCGCGCTCCCGGCGCCGCGGAAGGCCCGGCCATCTTCGCCCATCACCTGAAAATCGAAGGCATAGCGCCATTGCTCCTTGTGCGTGAACGCGCCGTCGACCGCCTGCGTGCACGTCCACGCGCCGCGGAACGGGAGCCGGAAGCTCACCCCGTGCGGCGACTGCTGGAAACGCGCGCGCCGCGTGCGGAAGTACGCGAGGTTCTGCTCGGGCGTGCCCGGGAGGAAGTCCACGGCCTTGGGCCGCTCGTCGCGCGCGCGCCGCCGCATCGCGAGGAGGACGGCGACGACGGTGACGTTGAACGGCAGGATCAGCGGCGCCGCGCCGAGCCGCGCGAGCGGCGCCATCGCGCCGGCGGTGACGAGCGCGGCGGCGACGGCGCCGGTCAGGCCGAGCGCGAACGAGGACGCCGAGGGGACGAACCAGACGCCGCCCAGCCCGACCGCCGTGAGGACGGCGTTGTAGCCGAGCACGTCGAGCGCGCCGTCAGGGAGCGAGAGCCACCGCGAGGCGAGCCCGAGCACCGCCGCGAACGCGAGCGCGGCGAGGAGCGCGGCGATCCGGCTGTGGACGAGGAGCGCGGCGAGCACCAGCGCGCCCGCGTCGACGCGGGGCAGGAAGAAGAGGCCGCCGAGGCACTGCGCGAACAGCGCGATGGGCGCGGGGAGGCCCTCGATCGCGAGCGGGGCTTGCGCGTGCGCCGCGAGCGTGAGCCCGGAGAACGCCGAGGTGCTCAGCGTCAGGTGGAAGACGACGATGAACGGGAGCGAGAGCACCGGCAGGCCGGCGGCGCCGCCGGAACCGGGACCGGAGAGGGAGCGCAGCGCGGCCGTGACCACCACGCACGCGGCGGCGCCGAGCAGCGCGACGGCGACGGCGGGGCCGTCCGCGGTGAACGACTGCGCCACGCCGAGGCCGACGAGGAGCGCGTTGTACGCGTACGACCCGTCCTTCACGGCGTCCTTCTCGAGGTCGAGGAGGAGCGCGGTCCCGTTCGCCGCGCACGCCGCGATGACGCCGAACACGAAGGCGCGAGGCACGGTGGCGGTCGCGAGCAGCACGAGGAGGCCCACCGCCGGCGAGCGCGAGAACAGGATGTGCGCGTAGACCCGGAGGAGCGACTCCCCCATCTCGACGACGCCGCTCCTCGCGACCAGCGAGCTCACGGCCGCCGCGACCCGACGGCGCCGTGCCGTCCCGGTCGCGTGCGCCGCGCCGCTCACGTCGCTCATCGGCGCGGGGATCACCTGAGCCATGCCGGCACGTCCTCGACGGCGCGGAAATCGTCGAGCGTCTCCGCGCGGCGGATGCAGGAGGCGCCTCCCTCGCCCACCATCACCACCGCCGGACGGAGGGTGATGAACTGGTGCCACTGCGTCACGTTGTAGGCGCCCACGTTGCGGAACACGAGCCGATCTCCCGGGGACGACGCCGGGAACTGCATGGTGTCGCGCACCACGTCGATGTTCATGCACAGCGGGCCGAACATCACGGTGGGCTCCTGCATGGCGCTGAACTCCTGCGCCGGGACGACATCGTGTTTGTACCAGAACGAGGTGAAGAGCAGGTTGACGCCCGCGTCGAGGACGAGGCCGCTGCGCCCGTCGGGGAGGCGCTTCTTGGCCTCGACCGTCGAGATGAGGTACCCCGCGTCGTCCACCAGCGCGCGGCCTGTCTCGAGGACGAGCGTCGGGAGCTCCCGCGCGGGATAATCGAGCTCGCCGAGGCCGTCGCAGATCGCCTCGGCGTAGCGCTCAAACGACGGAGACGCCTGCTCGCCGAGCAGGTACTGCGCCTTCAGCGTGTTCTTCGAGGCGAAGCCGCCGCCGAGATCGAGGAACGAGAGCCGGATCCCGTGCGCGGCGCGTATCTCGTTGGCGAGGCGCGCCAGCTTGGACGCCGCCTTGCCGTAGGCGCCCGGGTCGAGGATGAACGTGCCGATATGGCAGTGCAGCCCGGTGAGCTCCATGCGATCTCCGCTCACGAGGCGGTTCACCGCCTCCCTGGCCTGGCCGGACTCGAGGTTCAGGCCGAACCGGCTCCACGGCGCGAGGCCCTCGATGTTCATGTTGACCCGAATGGCCACCTTCGGGCGCGCCTTGACCCGCTCGGCGACCCGCTCGATCCGCGCCAGCTCGTCGAGGTTGTCGATGTGGATGATCGAGCCGCCGGAGACCGCGCGCGCGAGCGCCGCGTCGGGCTTGTAGGGGCCGTTCCAGTGGATCCGCTCGGCCGGGACGCCCGCGAGGATCGCCTTGTCGTACTCGAAGGGCGAGACGACCTCGGCCCAGGCGCCTTCGCGGTGGAAGGTGCGGCAGATCGCCTCGAGGTAGTTCGTCTTGTACGACCAGGCGATCCGCACCTTGGCCCATCGGCGCGCGAACGCGCCGTGGAGCTCGCGATACCGGCTGACGAGCGTCCGCTCCGAGAACACGAAGAGAGGTGATCCGTGCTCGGCGACGAGATCGGCGATGGCGACTCCATCGATGTGGGTGAGGGGCCGCACGCCCTGGAGGCGGCCGAACTTGTTCATCGCCCCCATCTGGTGCCGGACGATGCTGGGCGATTCGTAGACCGGGCTATTCACGAGAGGCCTCCTGAACGGACGAGCTCGCCCGTCGTCACCATGCTTTGAAAGTCGCTGATCCGCGCGACCTGGTCGATCGAGATGCGGACGAACATCGCGCCGACCTCGTAGCCGCGGAGCGGCTCGATCGGCGCGCCTGCGGCGAGATCGACCACGGCGCGAGGCAGGTTCATCCCCGCCGCCACGCTCAGGTACACCCACGCCGGGAAGCGCGGGTTGACCTCGATGAGGTGATAGCGTCCCTGCGCGTCGCGCATCACCTCGACCTCGAAGGGGCCGCGCCACCTCGTCGTCTCCGCGAAGGCCTGCGCGATGCCGACGAGCTCGGGGTCGCGCACGGTGATTCCGGCCCAGCCCTTTCCTTTGTCGGTGAGGAGCATCTTCTTCATCGGCACGGCGCCGACGAGCCCGCCTTCCCCGTCGCCGACCGCCACCACATCGAACTCCTCCCCGCTCACGTGCTCCTGGACGAGGACCGGGAGGCCCCACTGGGCTATCACCTTGTAATAGGCCGACACCGCCTCATCGAAGGTCGTCGCCAGCGTTGCGCCGTAGAACACGCCCTTCACGTGGAAGGGGTAAGGCACCCGCTCGTGGATGCGCAGGAGCTCGTCGGCGTCCGAGAGGGCCGCCGTGCGCGGGACCCGGATGCCGGCGCGGGCGCCGAGCGCGGCGAGGCTCGCCTTCGAGCGGAGATCGAGCTGCTCGCGCGTGGGCAAGCAGGTGCCGATGCCCATCGCGTGGAGCCGCGGCGCGATGTCGATGAACGAGGGCAGCTCGGCGTCGAGCGTCGGGATGATCACGTCGAGCCCGACCCGCCGGTGGACGTACTCGAGGCGGGACACGAACGCTTCCAGGCCCTGCGATGGATAGGGGATCATGAATACATCGCTCACGATGTCGCCGGCGTACGCGCCGGGATCGAGCGCGTCGTACGCGAGGCCGACGATGCGAAGCGAGGCGTCGCCGCCCGCGCGGAGCGCCCGGATGACGCCGACGCCGGGCGCGGGGTTGTCGGTCGCGTTGAGGCCGGTGACGGCGATGGTGCGGGGCCTCGTCTTCACTGGGCTCCCTCCGGCTCCGCGGAGATGAGGCCGTGCTGCCGGAGGAGCTCCACGAACTCGCCGACGTCGCGCGCCGGGTCGCCCCCGCGGATGTCGAAGCGCTCGCGGAGCCGGGCGGCGACCTGCTCGCGCGAGAGCCCCTCTTTCATGGCGTTGAGCGCGCAGAGGCCGGTGGGATTGACGGTGAACGTCGCGCCCGACGCGGGATCGAACACGAATCCGGTATCGCTGAGTGCAAGCTCTTTCAATCGCAGGATCGCGCTCACGCGAGCCTCCTCGTTGTTAAGGATGTTGGGTGTGCCGGCCGTGAAATTCTTCAGAAAATTCACAGGGAGGCGGGGAGACGGGGAGGAGAGATTCAAAATACTCCCTGTCTCCTCGCCTCCCTGTTCAAATATTTTCGCTGAAAAGGGCCACGAAATAAGGGAATTCCTTACGCCTCCGGCCGCACCTCGGACCAAGTGCGGCTGGAGTAGTAGAGCGGGGCGCTTCAGGCGCGGCTGCCTGCCCTCCTTGTGCCCGCCGGGGGCGAGATCGGGTCAATGAATTTGACGGCGTCTCGCGAGGAGGATCAACGCTCCATCAATGCTCGGCCGCGCCCTCGGCGCGGGCGCGCAGCCGGGCCGCATAGACGCTGTCGGCGTGGCGTGAGAGGAAGTCGTCGATCGCGGCCCGCTCGTCGCTTACGCGCCCGAGCTGGCGCAGGGCCTCGATGCGGCCGTAGCGCGCCTCGACGCCGAGCCCGCCGCGCCCGGCCGCGAGGTAACGATTGAAATAGGCGAGGGCCGTGGCGGGATCTCCGCCGGAGAGCGAGAGCCGGCCGAGCGATACGAGCGCGACGCGCGCCTCGGGGCTGCCAGGATGGCGCGCGAGCAGCGCGAGGTACGCGGCCGACGCATCGGCGTCGCGGCCGGCGGCGAGCGCCAGCTGCGCGTCGCGCAGCAGCTCGTCGGCGCTCGGACCGGGGTGCGCCTCGCCGCGGTGGCCCTCGCGCGCTGCCCCCGCCCTCGGAGCGGCCGCCGCCCCGGCGGCCTCCACCACGCCCGCGTCAGGCGGCTCCTTCAGCGCGGGCGCCGCGGCGGCGGGCTGGATGTCGAGGGAGCGCGGCGGCGGCTCGATCCCGGCGCTGGCCTGCGCGGGCGCCGCGTCTGGCGCGCGCGGGGGCGGGGGCGCCACGTCGCGGCCGCTCATCAGCTCGGCCGCGAGCGCGGCCAGGAACGTCGCCGCGAGCGCGACCCCGGCGAAGGTGCCCGCGATCCCGCGCCGCACGATCGCGCGCCGCCTGGGGCGCTCCTCTGGCGCAGGGACGCGCTGCGCCCCGGCCTCGTCGGCGATCTGCGCGAGGATCCGCGCGGCCAGGACGTCGTCGTCCACGGGGCCCGAAGCCCCGCCGCGCCGCGCGCCGAGCCGGCCGAGGTCGGCCCAGAGCGCGGCTTCGTCGGCGAGCTCCGGGTGAGCCTCCTCGTAGCGGCGGCGGAACGCGGCGTCCTCGGGCCCGATCGGCGTCCCGCGACCTTCGGCTGCGACGATCGCGATCCAGTGCTCCTCGTCCGAGGCATGGGCCATGATGGTCTTCACGACGATCTTCTCCGGCCGACGGCGATGTCCTGCCGGACCCGCTTTCGCAGGGCGGCGATCCCGAGGCGCAGGCGGCTGCGCACGGTGTCCGGGCTGACGTCGGTCATCTCAGCGATCTCATCGACGGTGTGTTCAAGCGCGTGGTGCAGGATCAGCGCCTCGCGCTGGGCTTCGGGCAGCTCCCCCAGGTAATCGCGCACGTGGCGCGGGAGCGCCTCCTGGGCGCTCCCCCTCGATGACGCCGGGACCTCCTCGGCGTCCGACAGGTCGCCTGCGATGGGGGCGTCGCGCCGCCGCAGGGCGCGGAGGTACCGCAGCACGGTCCGCACGGCGATGCGCCGCGCCCAGCCCTCGATCGCGGCCTCGCCGCGATACGCGGGCGCGGCCCTCAGGATGGCGAGCATCGCCAGCTGCGCCGCGTCGTCCGCGTCGGCCGAGCGCCGCAGGAACGCCTGCGCGACCTGACGGACGCCCGGGAGGAGCCTGGCCACGAGCCACGCCTGGGACGCGGGATCACCCGCCCCGGCGCGGCGGGTCCGCTCGAGATCAATGGAGGAGACGAGGGGACCTTCGGCCTGGTGAGCGCGCGACCCCTCCGTGACGCGCACACCCATGAGGAGAGCCTGTCCATCCACGATCACGGTGACCCTGTGCCTCCCGCGGGCACGATCGGGTCATTTTTATGAGGGTGGCCCGGCGCGAGGGTGGCCCGGCGCGAGGGTGGCCCGGCGGGGCGAGGGCGCGCCGCGCCCCCGTCGTCACCGCCCCGCGACTGTGCGAGGCGGGGCGCTCCGCGTGGCCGGCCCGAGCTCGAGGCCGATCCCACCGAGGAAGCGCACGGGATCGGGCTGCAGATCGGCGACCTGCGGCGCGGGGGTCGAGAGCCGGTTCAGCGGCACGTCGAGGCTGGTCCAGAGGGCGATGCGGAGCTCATCGGAGATCCGGAAGCTCAGGCCCGTCGTGGGCGCGACGCTGATCAGCAGGTCGGTCACCCGCTTGTCGGACGAAAGAGGCGGTCCCTCTGGCGAGGATGCTTCCGGCGGACCCGGCGATCTCCACAGCGCGTGCGGCGCTCGCCACGCGCCGCTCCGCGAGACGACGTCGAAGGTGGCCCGGCCGCCGAGATGGAAGGCCCAGCGCCCACTCCCGAGGTCGAAGCGGTGGCCCCCGCTCGCGAAGAGCGGTGTCCGATCGAGATCCAGATCGAGGCCCGCGCGCTCCACCTGGAGGTGCTGTGTGTCCATCCAGTCGTAGCCGGCGCCGACGTACGAATCGGGCGTGGGCGTCCACGACAGCGAGAGCGAGACGGCGCTCTGCCAGGGGACGTGCTCTCCGAACGTGCCGCCTGCATAGCCGGCAGAGAGGAACCACCGCTGCCACCACGCGGCGTCAGCGTGCTCGAGCGTCGAGGGCGGCGGCGCGGGGCGCTCGTCCGGCGCTGCCGCGGGCGGCGCGGCCGGTTGGACCGGAGGGGCCGCGGGCGGGGCGGGCGCGTCCGGCGGTGGCGCGGACGGCGTCGGCGGGGGCGCCTGCGCGGCGGGCGCGGCCTGCGCGGCCTGCGCGGCGCCGCCGACCTCGACGCTGGCCATCCCGGCCCCGGTGATGGGCCCCTCCAGCACCTCCGCCGCCGCCGAGCCCGCGACGTTCGCGAGCGCCTCGACGGCCGCGGATGTCCGCCCGGGAGGCGCAGGGAACCGCCGCGAGTACACGCGCTCTCCGCCGCGAGGGAAGAGGTAGAGGGCGAGCTCGTTGCCCGGGCCTGCCTCGATCCACAGCGCGCCGTGCGCGGACCATTGCTCCACGAGCGAGCGCGCCGCCGCGACGCGCTCGTGCAGATCGAGCGCGGGCGCCGGCGCGCGGCGGACCACGTGGAGCCCGACGCCGGAGGGCCGGACGTGCGCCGCGACAAGCGCCGCGGCGTGCGCCTCGAGCGGCGAGCCCGGACGCCCAGCGACGATCAGCACGAGCGCGCGCTGCGCTGCGGGCGCCTCACCCGCGCCGGCGCGCTCCGGGGCGCGCGGCTCGTCCGCCGCGGCCGCGCCCGACGCTAGCGCGAGCCATCCCGCCGCGAGCAGCGCGGGCGCCTTGCGCCGGCGCGCGGCGCAACGGGGGCAGTTCGGTCGTGCGGCGCTCGGCGTCATGACTCACGATCCCCGACGCGGTCCAACGTGTCCGGCTGACGAAGGAAGAAGTAGAGTCGACCCGTAGCAGCAAACGAACGACGACGCTACCGCGCAGCACGGCGCCGCCGCGGCGTTCAGCACTTCGGCGCTTCGCCGCTTCGGCGCTTCACCGCGGCGCGCGGGCGGCGAGGCGGTACAGAAGAGCAGCACCGATGCGACAGATCCTCCACATCGACATGGACGCGTTCTTCGCGTCGGTCGAGCAGCGCGATGATCCCTCGCTGCGAGGCCGCCCCGTCCTGGTGGGCGGCGCCTCCCGGCGGGGCGTCGTCGCGGCCGCGTCGTACGAGGCGCGCACCTCGGGCGCCCGCTCGGCAATGCCGATGGTCGAGGCGCTCCGCCGCTGCCCGCAGGCGATCGTGGTGCCGGTGCGGCACGCCCGCTACGCCGAGGTGAGCGCGCAGGTCTTCGCGATCTTCCGCCGCTTCACGCCGCTCGTGGAGGGGCTGTCGCTCGACGAGGCGTTCCTCGACGTGACCGCGAGCCGCGCGCTCTTCGGCGACGGCGAGGCGATCGCGGCGCAGATCAAGCGCGCGATCCGCGACGAGACCGGGCTCACGGCCTCCGCCGGCGTCGCGCCGTGCAAGTTCGCGGCGAAGATCGCGAGCGATCTGCGAAAGCCCGACGGCCTCGTCGTGGTCCCCGACGACGTCGCCGCCTTCCTCGAGCCGCTGCCGCTCGAGCGCATGTGGGGCGTGGGCCCGCGCGCGGCCGAGCGGCTCCGCGCGGCGGGGCTCGCGACCGTCGGCGATCTCGCGCGCTGCCCCGCGCCGCGCCTCCACGAGCTGCTCGGCCCCGCGTGGGGTGAGCACGTGCGGCTGCTCGCCGCGGGCGTCGACGAGCGTGCGGTCGTCCCGGGCCGCGTGGCGGAGTCGATCGGCGCGGAGGAGACCGTGGAGGAGGACCTCCGGGGCAGGGAGCCGATCGAGCATTGGCTGCTCGATCTGTCGGGCCGCGTGGCGCGGCGCCTGCTCAAGGCGGGCCTGTCCTGTCGCGCGGTGGTGGTGAAGCTCAAGTACTCGGACTTCACGCTGCGGACGCGCCAGACGAAGCTGTCCGAGCCGGTCAGCGACACGGATTCGATCTACACCTCCGCGAAGGGGCTGCTCTCGCGCTTCGATCTCTCGCGGCCGGTGCGGCTCGTCGGCGTCGCCGCGAGCGACCTGACGAGCCAGACCGCAGGCCCGACGCTGAGCCTGTTCCCGGTCGCCTCCGAGCGCCGGCGGCGCCTCGAGGGCGTCGTGGCGGAGGTGGCCGAGCGCTTCGGCGGGAAGGGGCTCACCCGCGCGGCGCTGCTGGAACCCCCGCCCTCGGGCCGCGCGACGTCGCGCGCAGCCCCGGGCGAGCGCGAGAAGAAGAAATAGACGGTCGCGCGCTCGTGTAGAGTGGGACGATGGCACGGATCGTCGATACCAGGTGTCCGCGCTGCGGCGCCCCGCTGCCGATTCAGCCGGGGATGGATGCCGTCACCTGCCAGTACTGCGGCGCGCGGTCGCTCGTCGATCGCGGCAGGAAGCCGACCACCGCGCCGATCCCGCAAGGCATGCACGTCGTCCGGGTCGCCCCGCCGTCCAGCAACGCGGCGGGGATCATCGTGCTGTCGGTCGTCATGGCCATGGTCGTGGCCGGCGCGGCCGCCGGCGCCTTCATGTTCAGCGCGTCGGGGCCGTCCAAGGGCCGGTCGGCGCCGCTCCTCGCCCTGGGACCGAACTCGTACTTCAGCGATCGGCCCATGCTCGCCGACGTGAACGGCGACGGCGCGCCGGACGTGATCGGCAAGAACAACGTCCCCGGTGGCGAGGAGTGGATCGCGGCCTACGACGGGCGCGACGGGAAGCCGATCTGGAAGACGGCGGCGCTCACCAAGGACGCGGCCAACCACGAGGCGCGGCGCGCGATCGTCTTCGATCGGATGATCTCGATCGACGCGCTGGGCAAGGCGCAGGCCTATGATCTGCGCACCGGGACGCCGTCATGGTCGGCGTTGCTCGGCGAGAAGGCGAGGCGGCTGTGCCAGGGCGACGGCGTGATCGTCGTCGAGACGGTCGACGACGTGAAGCACGGGCTCGAGCCGGCGACCGGGAAGCGGCGCGAGCTCGCGAAGGACGCGGCCTGCAAGACGGTTCCGAGCTCGAGCCAGGAAGAGGCGCCCGGTTATCGGTTCGCCCGCTGGCACGAGTTCGACGAGCTCGGGCTGCCCGGGTCGCATGAAGTCGAGGGCATGTCGGTGAGCGGCGCGATCCTCCCGAGCGGGCCCGGACCGCGGTTCCTGCTCGGCGGCCGGAGCAAGGGCAGCCAGGTCGGCATGGTGGCCGCGGTGGACAAGAAGAAGGTCCTCTGGAAGACGGTGGTGCCCGGCGTCGACCCGCTCACCACGAGGGCGACGGGGGTGGAGGCGGGGGCCTATGAAGGCGGGTTCCTGGTCATCCCTTATGACATGAAGGATCACAAAGACGGCACGCGCCTCGCCTGCTTCGAGGCTGGTACCGGCAAGCGGCTGTGGGACGTGCAGGTCCACAAGAAGTCGCAGGTCTCGTCCGGGATCTCGATCTCGGCGAACGACGTCTTCTTCGCCAGCTGGACGGCGCTCTACGTGTTCTCGCTGAAGACGGGGCAACTCAGGTACATGATCGGGACCGAGTTCTAGGCGTCCGGCGCGCCCGCGGCAGCGCGCGCTCCAGGACTCCCCGCCATGTCGTCCGTCCAGCAGAACCCCTGGCGCATCTGCGTCTACCACGGCGTTCAGTCGCTGATGTTCCCGGCGGCCATCTTCCCGCTGTTCTGGACGCAGGACATCGGCATGAGCGTGGCCACCATGATGACCGTGCAGGGCGCGTTCAGCCTGAGCATCGCGCTCTTCGAGTTCCCGTCGGGCTACATCGCCGATCGCCTGGGCCACCGCCGCGCGCTCGTGATCGCCTCCTTTTGCATCCTGGCCGGCTGGGTCCTCTATGCGCTCGCGCGCGGGCTCTGGTCGGTGCTGCTCGCCGAGCTCGTGCTCGGCGTCGGGTTCTCGCTCGTCTCGGGGGCGGACTCCGCGCTCCTCTTCGACTCGCTGCGAGAGCAGGGCAAAGAGCACGAGTTCGCCCGCTGGTACGGCCGCATGCGCTCGATCGCGCAGATCGCCTCGGGGAGCGCCGCGCTCGCCGCGGGCTTCCTTTACGCGCGCTGGTCCCGCCTGCCGTTCGCGATGGAGGCCGCGGCCTGGGCGCTCGCGGCGGGGATCGCCCTCCGGTTCGGCGAGACCCGGCGCGCCGAGCCGAAGGTCGAGGACCACCTGGGCCGCATGCGCGCGATCGTGCGCGACGCGCTGTTCGAGCGCGCCGACTTCCGCGCGGTGCTGCTGCTCGGCGTCGTGCTCGCGCTCGCGTCGTACCTGCCCACCTGGCTCATGGCGCTGTACGCGACCGAGGCCGGCGCCCCGGTCGCGTGGATAGGCCCCATGTGGGCCGTCGCGAGCTTCACCACCGCGCTCGGCTCGATGCTGAGCGAGCGCGCCGGCCGCCGCCTCGGCATGACGGGGACGCTGCTCGCGTGCGTCGTCCTTGTGGCGGCCGGGTACCTCGGCCTCGCGCTCTCGCGCCACGTGCTCGGGGTCGCGTTCTATTTCCTTCTCACGCTCGTGCGCGGGCTGCACATGCCGCTGCTCCACCACGAGGAGCAGCGCCTCGCGCCCGACGGCGATCGCGCGAGCTGCGTCTCGCTCCGCAGCTTCCTCTTCCGCCTCGGCTTCGTGCTGCTCGGGCCCGTCGTGGGGATGGGCGTCGATCGCTATGGGCAGCGCCCCGTGCTGTGGGCCTCGGGCGCGCTCCTCGTCGCGCTGACGATCGCGGCGTTCGGCCTGTTCGTCGCGCGCGCGGCGCGGCGTGATGAGGCGCGGGCGCCGTGGTGCTAGGGCGCCTGTCATGAAGAAGATCGCGAGAGAGGAAGAGGTGGACCGGCTCGTCAAGCTCATGGGCGCCGAGTCCTGGGAGGTCCTCCACGGGATCCTGGAGCGGCAGTTCGCCGTCCTCCACAACCGCGCCCAGGTGCTCATCGGCCTGTGCGGCATCGTCATCACCACGACCGGCTTCTCGGGCCGCCTCATCGCCGGCACCAGCCCCCACGCGCAGGGGCTGATCATCGCCGGCGTGGCGATCGTCCTGCTCTCCGCGACCCTGATCGTCTGGGGTGTGCAGCACATTCGGTGGCTCACCCAGCAGCCGGGCGACGACCTGCGCGGCTGGCTCGTCGCCTCGCTCGCTTACCGCGATCGCAAGACCACGATCTACCGTGTCGCCATCGCGTTCCTGCTGGTCGGCCTCTCGTTTTATGTGGTCGCCATTGCCATGATGCTACTCCACCCCACCGCGGCCCCGTCGTCGGGCGGGCGCTGAGCCCTGCGTCCGGATGGGGCCGCTCCATCAGCGGCGCGCGCCGCTTCGATATCGCACCACGGCCGAGCAGCCAGGAACGCTCAGCCGTTGGCGCTGGCGGGTGCCCGCGCTCCGGACGCGACGTTGCAGGTGGTATGATGTGGCTTCTTCACGCGCATTGGCGCCGGCGTCGGTGATCGCGAAATGCGCTGAACTGTAACGACGGATCCACACGTCCGTGTTGTTGAGAAGTTGCTCTGTCCAGGATAGTCTCGCCACGTGCGGTTTGGCTCGGAGGAGCTCGGGCGCGGTCGGAGCCGCTGAAGGCGAACGGCGGCATCCGCCGCGGGGCCTCGCGGGATGGATCTAGGAGGGGCTAGGATGAGAACAGTTCGTTCCACGGCGGGGTGTTGGTTGTTGGTTGGCGCGTTCGCCGTGATGGGTTGCACGGACAATCCTGCGAGCGACGACGCTACGGGCGGGGGCTTCCCCTTTCCCCCGAGCACATCGTCGGGCTGGACGGGCGCGACCAGCAGCTCGAGCGGCGCAGCAACTACCGGTGAGGGCGGCGCAGGTGGTAGTGGTAGTGGCGGCGGCGGTGTAGGTGGCGACGTTGATCCGGGCGATGGCTGCCCTGGCTGCGCGCGGCTCTCCGTGCCGATCACGAGGGCGATGCAGGCCACGCAGTTCATGATCTTCTTCAAGAAGAAGGTCGACCTGACCGGCGCGACCGTCACGTTCCGCGTGAGGACCCGTGCCGGCACGAACGGCGCTGTGCAGCCGTTCGTGCAGAACGGGAGCGATGTCGGCTATGCGAACATCGGCTACTCGTGGAACCCGCTTGCCGACCTGGGAGAGTGGAAGGAGCTCAAGATCGATGTCGACGCGCTGGCTTCGACAAATGCATTCTTCAACCGCACCGTGGTGGAGATGATCGGGGTTCAGGTCACGGCGGGCAACACGGGGCCCTGGGCCAATCCGACCGTTGTCGATGTCGACTATGTCACGGTCACGAGACCCGGCACAGGCGAAGGGGCTCCGAGCAGCCAGCGCTTCTCCTTTGGCCCTAGCGGGGAGCGCGGCGATGGCGGCGCCGGAGGCGCGGGCGGCACCAGCGGAGATGGCGGCGCCGGGGGTATGGGCGGCGCCGGAGGCGTGGGCGGCACCAGCGGCGATGGCGGCGCCGGGGGTATGGGAGGCGCGGGTGGGGTGGCCGGGGCAGGAGGCGCGGGCGGCGAAGGCGGCGAAGGCGGCGAAGGCGGCGGCAGCGTGAGCAGCAGCAGCAGCGTGAGTAGCAGCAGCAGCGCGAGTAGCAGCAGCAGCGCGAGCAGCAGCAGCAGCGCGAGCAGCAGCAGCAGCGCGAGCAGCAGCAGCAGCGCGAGCAGCAGCAGTTCGAGCAGCAGCAGCTCGAGCGGCGGAGGCGGCGAAGGCGGCGGAGGCGGCGAAGGCGGCGGCTCCAGCGTCGATGTGATTCATGTGATGGGTCCGTACGAGTTCACGACGAGCGAAGAGCCGATGGTGGTCAACGATTACCAGCCCGTGGAAGGCTCGACTGTGAGCCACGTCGCCCCGTGACCCCTGCGATCCCGTGGCGCCCGCTGTACCCCGCCAGGGAGGTCCACGCGACGTGTTGAAGCATCAATCTGCACTGATCTGACGACGATTCCGGACGCGACGGCGAGGGGCTCGGCACGCTCGACGAGCCGAGCGCGCTGCCGCGTCCGGAGGTGCCTTGACTGAACGAGGTGCGCTGTCGGTGGCGTCGTCGCGGCGACGATGGTCGCTGATGAAGCGATTGGCATGAGAGAGCGCTGATTTGCGCTCTCGGGATGCCGCGCTGTGCTCGGGCTCGACTCCGCAGGTGGTCTCATGTGGCTGCCGCGCCCCGCTTTGCTCGACTCCGTAGGTGGTCTCATGTGGCCGCTGCGCCGCGCTCGGGCTCGACTCCGCAGGTGGTCTCATGTGGCTGTCGCGCTCGCAGCGGCGCCAGCGCCGAGTGATGCCAAGCGCGTTGGGTTCTGGTGACGGATTCGCATGTCCGGGCTGTTGAGAAAGTTGTCTGTCCAGGATAATGTCGCTGCTTGCGGGGCTGGCTCGGCAGAGATCGAGTGCGGTGAGAGCCGCTCCGGCGAACGGCGGCTTCGGCCGCGCAGCCTCGCGGGGGCCTATCCAGGAGGGGTCACGATGAGATCAGTTCTTTCTTTGGCGTTGTACGGGGTGCTGGTCGGCGCGTTCGCCATGACGGGTTGCGGTGACGACGAGTCGACCGGCAGCGGCGGTGCGGGCGGTGCGGGCGGTGCGGGCGGCGGGAGCTCGTCCACCTCCAGCACGTCGTCGAGCCCGACGAGCACGAGCTCTGGCGGCGACGGTGGCTCGGGTGATGGAGGTTCGAACGCCGATGGAGGCGGTGGTTCGGGTAACGGCGGCAGCGGAGCGAGCGACGGCGGCGGTGGCTCGGGAGACGGCGGCAGCGGAGCGAGCGACGGCGGCGGTGGTTCGGGCGACGGCGGCAGCTCGGGCGACGGCGGCAGCAGCCCGGGTGTCGGTGGCGGCGGCAGCTCGGGTGAAGGCGGCGGCAGCTCGGGTGAAGGCGGCGGCAGCTCGGTCCCGGCGGAGCATTGCTCCGGCTGCGCGCGGCTGTCCGTTCCGTTCACGACCATGAATACCGCGACGCAGTTCTTCATCGAGTTCGCCTCGCCGGTCGATCTGACGGGGAGCACGGTCAAGTTCCGTGTGAAGACCCACGCCGGCACCAACGGCGGCGTGCAGCCGTTCGTGCAAAACGGGGCGGACCTGTTCTATGCGAACATCGGCTATTCGTGGAATCCGATCGCCGGGCTGACAGACTGGCAAGAGATCACGATGGACGTCGACGCCTTGGCCCCGGCTCGTCCCAACTTCAACCGCACACGGGTGAAGTTGATCGGACTTCAGATCACCGCGGGCGGCACCGGGCCCTGGACCAACCCGACCGTCCTCTACGTCGACTCCATCACCGTCACGAAACCCGGCGCTCCGAGCGCCGCGCGAGGCGCCGCACCGAGCGGCGAGCGCGGCGAGGGCGGCGCCGGTGGTGCGGGCGGCGCCGGCGGGTGGACCGGCGAAGGTGGCGCTGGCGGGTGGAGCGGCGAAGGTGGCGCCGGTGGAACGAGCGGTGACGTCGGCGCCGGCGGTGAGAGCGGCGTGGGCGGCGCTGGTGGCGAAGGCGCCACGTCCGGTGTCGGCGGCGCTGGTGGCGAAGGCGCCACGTCCGGTGTCGGCGGCGCTGGTGGCGAGGGCGCCACGACCGGTGTCGGCGGCGCGGGCGGCGAAGGCGGCTCGGCCGGTGTCGGCGGCGCGGGCGGTGAAGGCGGTGGCTCCAGCGGAGAGGTGATCCACGTGGTGGGTCCGTTCGAGTTCACGACCGGCGTGGCGCCGATGGTGGTCGGCAACTACATGCCGGTGGCCGGCTCGTTGCTGACCCACATCGCCGACTGATCCCGGGCCAGCCGGGGAGCACGCTGCACCTCACGCAGCGAAGCGCGCAAGGCGCGCCAGCGCTTCAAACAGCCTGAATTCGTGACAACTCCAGCCGGAGGGGCTCGACAGCCCCCCCGGCGAGCTTTCTCTGGTTGCGCTGGCGCGAGCTGCGCGAGGAGAATGTCGTCGACGCGCCGAGGCCCGGCGCTCTCGATGGACCGACCCACGGCGAGCTCAGGGCAGCGTTTCAGGGAGGATTTGAATGAGAAAGGTCGTCTACGACATCGCGGTGACGGTCGACGGCTTCGTCTCGCACGAGGACGGCTCGGTGGATGGCTTCGTGATGCAAGGAGAGCACGTCGCCGAGTACGTCGAGCGCCTGAAGGGCTACGACACCGTCGTGATGGGGCGAAGGACGTACGAGTGGGGCTATCCCTTCGGGCTCGTCCCAGGGAAGCGAGCCTACCCGCACATGGCACATTACATCTTCTCGAAGACCCTCCGCTTCGGCGAGGGCGCCGAGGTAGAGGTCGTGGACCGTGACGAGATCGCGGTCCTGAAGCGGCTGAAGGAGGGCGACGGGGCCGATATCTATCTCTGCGGGGGCGGCGCCTTCGCCGGCTTCCTCCTCGAACACGACCTCATCGATCAGCTCGTCCTCAAGGTGAATCCCATCGTCTTCGGGCACGGGGTCCGGCTCTTCGGCGGCAGCTCCAGGAAGGTCGAGCTGGCGCTCCTCGGCGCGACGTCGTACGCGAACGGCGTCTCGCTCCTCCGGTACGACGTGAAGCGCGGGGGCGCGCCCTGAGGGGCCGCCGCGGGCGAGGGCGTATCGCACGATTCCGTCGCGGCGCCGTCATCGGGGCCGCCGCGGCGTTTTTGTCGGGCGGGCGCTGAGCGCCGCGCCTCGACAGGACTGAGCTGGTTGCCGGGCTCACACGTCCGGGCTGTTGAGAAAAATTTCTGCCCAGGGTAACTTGCGCCACGCGGCTGGCTCGGAGGAGCTCGCGGGCGGTGGCAACCGCCATGGCGAAAGGCGGCCCGGGCTGCGTGGCCTCGTGGTGCACATCAGGAGAGGGTCAGGATGAGATCAGTTCTTTCTTTGGCAATGTGCGGGATGTTGGTCGGCGCATTCGCCATGACGGGTTGCGGTGATGACGACACCACCGGCAGCGGCGGCGCGGGCGGTGGGACCAGCTCCAGCACGACGTCGTCGAGCTCCCACAGCAGCTCGACCAGCTCGGGCGGCGGCGAAGGCGGCGAAGGCGGTGCGGGCGGCAGCGACGGTGGCGCTGGCGGCGAAGGCGGCGCGGGCGGCAGCGACGGTGGCGCCGGCGGCGAAGGCGGCGAAGGCGGCGCGGGCGGCGGTGCCCCCGACATCGGTCCCGGTCCGGGGGAGAGCTGCTCGGGTTGCGCCCGGCTGGCTGTGCCGCTCACCACGGCTTCCACGGGGACGCTGTTCCAGTTCGACTTCGCTCAGCTGGCCGATCTGACCGGCGCTACCGTCACGTTCCGTGTGAAGGCTCAGACCGCCACCGGCGGCGGTCTGCAGGTCTTCGTGCAGAACGGCAATGCACAGAGCTGGGCGGGCGTCCCCTGGGCGTGGACGAGCTTCAGCGACCTGAAAGACTGGACCGACCTCACCATCGACGTCGATGCCTCCGCTGCGGCGTCCACGACGTTCAACAAGGCCCAGGTGAAGCGCATCGGCGTCAAGGTCGACGCAGGTGCCGAAGGGCCCTGGGCCAACCCGACCATCGTCTATATCGACTCCATCACCGTCACGAGGTCTGCCAGCACGAGCGGTTCGGGCGGCGCCGGCGGAGCGGGCGGCGAGGGTGGCGCCGGCGGTGCTGGTGGCACGAGCGGTGAGGGCGGCTCGGGCGGCGCTGGCGGCACGAGCGGCGAGGGCGGCTCGGCGGGCGCCACCGGTGAGGGCGGCGCTGGCGGCACGAGCGGCGAGGGCGGTTCGGCGGGCGCCACCGGTGAGGGCGGCTCGGCGGGCGCCACCGGTGAGGGCGGCGCCGGCGGCGCGAGCGGCGAGGTGGTCAATGTGATCGGTCCGTTCGAGTTCACGGACGGGCTGCAGGGCTTCCTGCTCGGCGATTACCAGCCCGTGCAAGGCTCGAGGCTGGATCCCCTCGGCGAGGAGTGATCCACGCGGGCCTGCGGCGCTCGCTCTCGCGCTGCTGCGCGGAGCGAGCGCCCGGGCCGCCTCATCGATCATCGAGGGCGCGCTTCCCGGTGCGCTCCAGCTCGACCCAGCGTCCCCGTCTCACGTAACTGCGGGTGGCGGGGTGCTTTGGCCGAAGGTGGGCTCTTTATGAACCGCCAAGCGCGCCAAGGACGCCAAAGACGCCAAGAAAAACACAAAAAACTTGGCGCCTCATGGCGTCTTTGCGGCTCCATTCTTCCGGCAGGGTGGGGGAATTCCCCGACCACCCGCTACGCTGCTGCGGCATGATCCGAACCGTCCACACGACCCGCTACGTCACCCCGCTCCGCGAGGGTGGGTCGCTGCCGGCCCTCGTCGAGGCCGATGACGACGGGCTCTATGTCCTGAAGCTCCGCGGCGCCGGCCAGGGGCCGAAGGCGCTCATCGCGGAGCTCGTTGCAGGGGAGATCGGGCGCGCGCTCGGGCTTCCGGTGCCGGAGATCGTCTTCATGGAGCTCGACCCCGCCTTCGGGCGCGCCGAGCCGGATCCAGAGCTGTCCGACCTGCTCTCGGCGAGCGCGGGCTTGAACCTCGCCCTCGACTACCTGCCCGGGTCGCTCGCCTTCCAGCCGCTCGCTGGCCCGGCGATCGATCCGGGGCTTGCGGCCGCCGTCGTCTGGTTCGACGCCTTCACGAGCAACGTGGACCGGACGCCCAAGAACCCCAACCTGCTCCTGTGGCACCGCCGCCTCTGGCTGATCGACCACGGCGCGGCGCTCTATGTCCACCACGCCTGGACCGACGCGACCGACCCGCGCGCCGACGCCCACGACCGCTTCCCGCTCGTCAAGAGCCATGTCCTGCTCCCGTTCGCGGGTGATCTCGCCGCGGCCGACGCCGCGCTGAGCGCCCGGCTCACGCCCGAGCGCATCGCGGGGATCGTCGCCGCGATCCCGGACGCGTGGCTGGCCGACCAGGATCCCCGCGCCCGGCCTTCGGGTGAGCGGTGGTCCGCGTTCTCGCCCGACGCGGCCGAGGCGCCGCGGCCCGACGCCGCGCCGGTCGCGGCGCGGCGCGCGGCGTACGCCGCCTACCTGACCCACCGCCTCGCGTCGCCGCGGGGCTTCGTCGAGGAGGCGCTCGATGCCGCCCGTGCCCGGCGGTAGCCCTCCGGGCGCGCCCGCCGCCGCCGACCCGTTCGACTACGCCGTGCTGCGCGTGGTCCCGCGCGTGGAGCGCGGCGAGCGCGTCAACATCGGCGTGGTCCTCTTCTGCCGCGCTCAGGGCTTCCTCGACGCGCGCTTCGAGCCCGACGAGCGGCGCCTGCTCGCCCTCTGGCCCGGCCTCGATCTGGAGGCGGTCCGCGGCCACCTCGACTTCATCCGCCGCGTCTGCGCCGGCGATCGGGCGTGCGGGTACGTCGCCGAGCTCCCCCAGGCCGAGCGCTTCGGCTGGGTGGTGTCCCCGGCGAGCACCATCGTCCAGCCCTCGCGTGTCCACGCGGGCCTCTGCGCCGACCCGGCCGCCGCGCTCGACCGGCTGCTCGCGACGCTGGTGAGGCCAGCGCGGTCCGGGCCGGGCTGATCGGCGCGGCGCGAGCCCGCGCTCCAGGGTCAGTGATCGTCCTTTTCGCGGTTCATCGCCTGCTTCACCGCGGTCACGATGCCCAGCACGACCGCGCCGGCCGCGACGCCGACGATCATGTTGGCGAGCGACGGCACCACCGCGCCGAGCACGGCGCCGGCGCCCTGGGTCATGTCCTCGATGTGGTGGTGCAGCCACGGCACGCCGTGCGTCAGGATGCCGCCGCCGACCAGGAACATCGCCGCCGTGCCGGCGACCGACAGGCCCTTCATCAGCCACGGCGCCGCCTTCAGGATGCCGCTGCCCAGCGATTGCTGCAGACCGCCGCTCTGGCGGCTCAGGTAGAGGCCGGCGTCGTCGAGCTTCACGATGCCTGCGACCAGGCCGTAGACGCCCACCGTCATCAGCACGGCGATGCCGCTCAGCACGGCGACCTGCGTGCCGAACGGCGACGCCGCCACGGTGCCCAGCGTGATCGCGATGATCTCGGCCGACAGGATGAAGTCGGTGCGCACCGCGCCCTTGATCTTGGCCCTCTCGAACTCCACGAGGTCGATCTTCGGATCGGAGAGCGCCTGCACGAGCTCGGCGTGGTGCGCCTCGTCCTCGTGCTTGCTGTGCAGCACCTTGTGGGCGACCTTCTCGAAGCCCTCGTAACAGAGGAAGGCGCCGCCGACCATCAGCAGGGGCGTGACGGCCCAGGGCGCGAAGGCGCTGATCGCCAGCGCCGCCGGCACCAGGATGGCCTTGTTGAGCATCGAGCCCTTCGCCACGGCCAGCACGACCGGCAGCTCGCGGTCGGCGTTGACGCCCGTCACCTGCTGCGCGTTCAGCGCCAGATCGTCGCCCAGCACGCCGGCGGTCTTCTTGGCGGCCACCTTCGTCAGCACGGCAACGTCGTCCAGCACGGTGGCGATGTCGTCGATCAGGGCGAGCAGGCTGCTTCCGGCCATGGAGTGAGGTCCTCGTCGGGTGAATGGGTAGAGAGCGTAGGGAGCGTAGGGAGCGGGGAGCGTGGCGAACGTCACGGGCGGCGCCGCACGGCAGCCGTCGCGGTGGGCATGGTAGCGGGCGTCGGCGGCCGGCGGGTCGAAGATCCTGGGCGCCCACGTCGATCGGCCAGCCTGGCCGGCGACGCCGCGCCGCGGCTCACGCGCTCTCTTCGATCCCCGACGGCGACTCCAGCCCCGGCGGCTCTTCCAGGCTGATGCGCCCGAGCCGACCGGCGCGGAAGTCGTGGACCAGGATGTCCGACGCCTTGTGCAGGTCCACCGACCCGCCGCTGCGCAGGCAGCCGCGGCGGCGGCCGATCTCCTCGATCAACGCCGTGGCCGTCTCCGGCAGCTCCTTCAGCTTGTAGCGGGCGACGAGGAGCTCGGGGTAGCGCCGCAGGAAGTACCCCGCCGCGAACAGGGCGACGCTCTGGTAATCGATGGCCGTGTCGGGGATCGCCCCGCCCACGGCCAGGCGGAACGAGGCCGCCTCATCGTCGATCTTGGGCCAGAGGATCCCCGGGTTGTCGGAGATGGCCATGCCGGTCTTCAGGGTGACGAGCTGCTGGCTCTTCGTGACCGCGGGCTCGTCGCCGACCTTGGCCACCTTGCGCTCCATGAGCACGTTGATGAGCGTCGATTTGCCGACGTTGGGGATCCCGACGATCATGGCCCGCACCACCTTGCCGGGGCCGTTCTTGGGGGGCGCGAGGCGCTTGCAGAGCTCCGGGATCCGGCGCCGCGCCTCGGACGACTGGCTCGCGGAGATCGCGATCGCGAGCACCTGGCCCCCCGGCGAGGCGCCGCGCTCCGCCTCGTCAGGCGGCGCGGCGTGCTCCGCCTCGAAGTAGCGGAGCCACGCCGTGGTGACGGCCGGGTCTGCCAGATCGCTCTTGTTCAGGACCTTGATGCACGGCTTCTGGCCGCGCAGCTCGGCCAGGACGGGGTTCTCGCTGGCCAGCGGCATCCGGGCGTCGAGCACCTCGATGACGACGTCCTGCGACGGCATCGACTCGGCGATCGAGCGCCGAGCCTTGGTCATGTGGCCTGGATACCATTGAATCGACATCCGCCGCGCAGCTCTACCACGCCCGGCGGCTCACGCGCACCCGTCCGGGCCGCAGGCCGCCCCCTCGGCGAGCGCCTGCTCGGGCGCGTCGGCCGCCTCGTCCCACGCCTTCTGGAGCACGCCGAGGAGGGCCTCGGCCGGCTGCGCGCCGGAGACGCCGTACCGCCCGCCGAACGCGAAGAAGGGGACGCCCGTGATGCCGATCTCTCGCGCCTCGGCCTCGTCGGCCCGCACCTCGCGCGCGTGGGCGTCGCTCGCGAGCGCCGCGCGGACCTCGTCCGGCTCGAGCCCCGCCTCGCCGGCGAGGCGCGCGAGCACCTCCGGCTCGCCGATGGCCTCGCCCTCGGTCATGTAGCCGCGGAGCAGCCGCTCCTTCACCGCGTCCTGCACGCCGCGCTCGGCCGCGAGGTGGAGCACGCGGTGCGCGTCGAAGGTGTTGCCGGGCCGGACCTTGTCGAAGCGGAGATCGAGGCCGTCCGCCGCGCCCACCTCGGTCATCTGCCGGATCATCCCCTCGGCCTTGGCGACGGGCACGCCGTACTTCTTCGCGAGGCGCCCGGCGTAGGACACCTCGGTGTCGAGCACGCGCTTCGCCGAGGGGTCGAGCTCGAACGCGCGCCAGACGACCTCGACGGCATCCCGGCGCGGGAACCTGGCGAGCGCGGCCTCGAGCCGGCGCTTGCCGACGTAGCACCACGGGCACGCGATGTCGGACCAGACATCGACACGGAGCTTCTTCATGGCCGTCAAGGTAGGGCGCCGCGGCGCCGCCGGCCAGGCCGCGTGCGTTGCGGGCGGGAGGGGCGTCGGCGCGGCGGTTGGGTGCGTGTCGAGCTCGCTGCGGAGAGCCGAGTGGAGCGCCGAGCCCTCACGTGTACGCCCGCCTGTGAGAGGCCGCCGCCTTCGCGGTGGCGTTCTGTGGTCTGGCGAAAGGAATTGGATGTGTTGCACTCGTCGTGCGCCCATACAAGGCTGATGGTGGAACTGGGAGGCGTGATGGACATTGAGAAGCTCTTGGTCGACTTCTACAACGGTGCCCATGTGGTCAATGTTGTCGCCATCTGGGCTTATGCGGTCGCGAATCGACGGAAAATTCTTGAGGATCTTGCGTCGTTCGAAGGCGCATACGAGCAGCTCGTTGAGCTTCACGCCGCGGGAAAGCTCGGTGTCGGAACGGCCGATTTTTCAGTGGAGAACCTCGAAATCGTCAAGCGGATCAACCAGCTGATCGGGCCGGGATTGGACAGTGGCGAGGCGCGTCAAGCGGCTCATGAAATACATGCATTGACTGAGCGATGCGCGCGGGCATTGAAGGGAGGGGATGTGTTGTCCGCTGGATAAAATGAATGAATTCGATGAGATGGCGATCGCGCGGTCGTGGAGCGTGACCTGCTTGGGACCTTCGGTGTAGCGGACGATGCCAATAGGTTTGAGACAGGCCGCTGCCCAAGCACTGGTAGCGAACCCGCGATCGCCTCGTGGTCGATGAGATGAAGCTGCCCCTCGAGCGCTTACGCCGGCGCTCGCGTCCCCGCCTTGCCGCGCACCCGCAGCCGCGTCACGAAGACGCCTGTGCATACCGTCCTTATTGCCGTTAGCTCCGCCCTCGCAGCGGGCCCGGTCGCCGCCGGTCCGCCTCCTGACCCGTGGCACGCGTGGCTGCTCGTTGCGCTCGCGCGGCAGGTCGATCGGCAGCGCTGGCTGGTACATGTCCAGCGTGAGCGCCTCTCTCATGCCTCGCGCCGTGGCGACGTACCGGGCATGCCGGGCTGGAAGTTTTACTTTCACGGCATCGGCCTCTGCCTGACCGCACCCGACGGCGAGACGATCGACGTCGACGATCACGGCGACAACGGCCTCACGATCGATCCTTGGTTCTTCACGCAGCGCATCCTGAGCCTCCCTCACCCCGCGCTTCCCGAGCGGCGCCTGCTCGCATTTCTTCCGACAGCGGACGCCATGGACGCCGCGATCCGCGAGCTCACCCGGGAGGGACTGCTCGTCCTCAACGAGCACGGGCACGTCTTCCGCGTCGCCCCTGAAATCGAGGAGAACGCCGGGGCGTTCGCCTCGGTCGACTTCTCCGACGCGTCCCTCCGCGCGCACTGGGCGGAGCACCTCGGCGATCACGAGCTGCTCTCCGTCGAGCGGCCCTCGGCGGCCACCCAGGCGCGAGCCGCGGCGCAGCGCGAGGCCTACAAGCGGTACTTGCTCGCGGGGATCGCGAACGAGGCGACGGCGCGCGCGTTCATCGAGCCCCTCGAGGCAGCGCTCGCGCCGGCGGAGTTCGTCGATGTGTGCGCGGGGCTGATCGACGCCTCGGTGAACACGACCGCTGGGCGCGCGATCGAGCGGCTCGACGTACACCCGGACTACCCCGTCTGCCCGGCGGTAGGCAGGCTGCTCGCCCGCGCGGATCCGGCGCTACATCATCCCTACGCCGTGCACGCCGCGGCCCGGTACCTGCTGCGCCGCGGGATCGAGCGCGATCGCGCGATCGAGGTGGTGCTGGCGTTCGCGCGTGTCGAGGTCGTCGAGGGCTACCTGGGCAACCCGTTCCTCGGCGAGCTTGCCCTGCTGCTCCTCGAGCATTCGCCGCCGCACGCGCTCGCCGCGCTCCGCAGGGGGCTGCGATCGAGCACGCCCGCGGTCCGGACGGACGTCGCCGCGGCGCTCGCGGCGCTCGGTCAGGCGTGGTGCCTTCGAGAACTCGTGCTCGCGCTGGACGACGCCGCCACGTTCGAGGAATCGGCCTCCGTGCGGGCCGCGCTCTCGTGGATCGGGTCGGGCGAGGCGCGCGCGGCGGTGAGGTACTGGACGCAGACCCACGTCCTGCGGACGACGGAGGGCCCCGGCCATCGATGGGAGGAGAACGATGAGGCCTGGACCGATGAGTCGCTCGCGTACGAGATCGACGAACGTCGCGCCTGGGCCGACGCGATCCGACCGGGGATCGATCCGGACTTCGACCGCGTTGTGTGGGGATGAACTGCAGGTGGTTGGGGAATTCCACCATCCTGCGGGAGTGATGGAACCGCCAAGGCGCCATAAGACGCCAAGATGATTATTATTTTCTTGGCGTCTTATGGCGCCTTGGCGGTTCAAAAGAACACACCTTCGGCCAAAGCACCCCACCCCCGGGCGACGCGGCGCCGCCTCGCCGTCGCCCCGTCACCCCCGCTTACCGCCGCTCCTCCACGCCCATCAGCGCGGAGAGGCTCTGCCGCTGGCGGCCCGCGCCGTCGAAGTTCGATGGATCGAGCCAGCGCTCGAACGCCGCCTTCGCCGCCGGCCACTCCTTGTCGATGATCGCGTGCCACGCGGTGTCGCGGTTGCGCCCCTTGGTCACCGTGGCCTGCCGGAACACGCCCTCGAAGCGGAACCCGAGCCTCGCCGCCGCCGCCCGCGAGCCCGCGTTGAGCGCGTCGCACTTCCACTCGTAGCGCCGGTAGCCGAGCTCGTCGAACGCCCGCCGCATCATCAGGTACATCGCCTCCGTCGCCGCAGGCGTCCTCTGAAGGAGCGGCGAGTACTTGAGGTGTCCGACCTCGATGACGCCGCTCTTCGGGTCAATGCGCAGGTAAGCCGCGACGCCGATCGCCCGTCCGGTCGTCGCGTCGATGATCGCATGGAACAGCGGATCATCGCCCAGGCACGTGGCGTCCATCCAGGCGCGGTAGTCCGAGAGGGTCGCGAAGGGCCCATAGGGCAGGTAGGTCCAGCCTCGCCCCTCCGCGTCCGCGAGGTTGGCCGCATGGAGGTCCGCCGCGTGCCTCTCGGGATCGATCGGCTCGAGTCGGCACGTGCGCCCGAGCAGGATCTCGCGCGGCGGCAGCGGCCGCGGCGTCCAGCCGGGGAGAGGGTGGCCGATCGGCTGCATCAGAGAATTCATGTGCTCCACGGGATCGCTATCTCCGCAAGGTCGTTCGCTCGCGGCGCCGGGCGTGGGCGCCGCCAGCCGCGTGTTACTGCGCCCCGATCGTCGCCGCCACCTTGTCCTCGATCCCTTCCCACGTCGCCGGCCGATCCGCCGTCGAGTAGGCCTGGAGCATCACCTCGCGGTCCCCGAGCACGACGACGTAGCTCACCATCTGCACCCCGTTCTTGAGCCCGTTCTTGACGCTCACCGCCGGCCGCCCGCCCAGCGTGACGCGCGCCGCCGGGCCCTTCGTGACGGTGTTCGCCGGCCGTTGCTCGTCGAGCACCTTGCGCTCCTGCTCGAGGAGGGCGTCCAGCTGATCGGGCGGCACCGTGCCTTCGAGCGGGAAGACGGCGACCTGGAACACGACGGGCGTCCGGGGCAGCTGCCCGTACGTGTGGAAGCGGACGCCGGCCAGCTCCTCCACGGACGCGGCGCTCGCGAGCGCCTCCGGCAGGTCCAGGGCGACGCCCGTGTCCGCGACCGCGGTGCGCGTCAGCGCCGGCGGCGCGCGGAGCTCCCACGGGCGGCCGGCGGCGAACGCCGTCGCCACGGACAGCGCCATCGCCGCGGCCGTCAGGGCGGCCGCCGCCGTGAGGAGGGGGCGCGGCCTCGGCTCGGCGTCCGCCGCGCGCTCGCGCTGGTCCACGGGCGTGAGGCCCCGGGGGAGGACCGTGACGACGAGCGCGAAGCCGACGACGCCGCCGCCCAGGTGCGCGAGCAGGTCGACACCCGGCTGAAAGCTGTAGACGAGGTTGAGCCCGAGCGGCAGCCACGCGCGGCTGCGCATCTGCGCGATCATCGCGGGGGGCAGGAGCCCGTGCGGCCGGAGCGCGACGCCGATGCCGGCCGTCATGAGGCCCCAGATCGCGCCCGACGCGCCGACGCTCCACCGGTCCTCCAGCATCGCGCTCGCGAGCGACCCGCCCAGCGCCGAGGCCCCGTAGAGCAGGAGGAAGCGCCGCGGGCCGAGGAGCGCCTCGAGCATCGGGCCGAAGGACCACAGCGCCAGCATGTTGACGAAGAGGTGCATCGGGTCGGCGTGCAGGAACGCCGAGGCGAGGAGCCGGTAGAGCTCCCCATGGCGCACCGCCTCGCCGCTGTTGGCGCCCATGCGCCAGAGCGCCGCCTCGTGGGTGCCCGAGCCAAAGGCGTAGCTCACGGCGAGGAGCACGGCGCACGCGATCATGAGCGTCGCCGTGACGCGGCGGCTGCCCCTCAGCCGGTCGACGATCGCGCGCTCCTGCTGCGCCAGCGCGTGCCCCTCGACGAGCGCCTCGGCGAGCGCGTCAGGCTCGATCGGGCCCACCTCGGCGAGGCGCTCGTAGGCCCGCTCGAGGGCCGGCAGGGCCTGCCCCTTCACGCGCGCGAGCTCGCCCGCCGCGTCGAGCTGGTGGAAGCCCATCGGCACGGGCTGCACGAACGGCGCGACCTTGGCGAGCGCGGCCTGGCCTGGGGCAGCGCCGCCGCCCACCAGCACGACGTGCGTCGGAGGCCCGCCGGGCTGCACCGCCTTCACGAGCGGCTCGAGCAGGGCGCGGATCTCGTCGGCCGTGGGGTCCCCTGGCGCCGTGACGAGCGCGATCTGGAGGGGCGCCGCCCTGCCCGCGAGGAGCGCCAGGCCCGCGTCGCAGCGGAGCAGCACGAGGGCGTCCGGCCCGCGGAGCAGCGCGGCGAGCAGGCGGTCGCGTCGAGTCGCCGCGTCGTCCCCGGGCGCACGGTCCATGATCGGCAGATCCACCACGCTCGCTTCTCCTCCTGCTTCCCTCTCCTGCGAGAGGTCGCGCGGCGAGCGTAGCCGAAAGGCGGCGCGCGCAGGATCGCGGAGCGCGCACCGCGAGCTGCCGCGCTCGTCCCGGGCCTTCGCGCTCGGCCTCCTCGCTAGGGCATGTGCGACGCCCGCGCCGCGTGCGCCGCCACCTCGCGGCGGAGGGCCTCCGTGACCCCCGGCAGCTCCCTGAGCCAGTCCCGCGTCGGGCGATTGCGCATCAGCCAGGCGACGGCGTCGTCCATGGTGCTGAACACCTCGTAACGAAGCCGCGAGCGGCTCAGCAGGATGAACTCGATGGCCACGTTGCGCACGAGCGACGCCTTGAAGCCGTGGCCCTCGAACACCAGCGCGGCGCACATCCCGTGGGCCGCGAGCTCCCTGGAGAGCTCCGCCAGCGAGCTCCGGACCTCCCGCCCCGCCGGGACGGTGTTCTCCTCGAGGATGACCAGCGTCGCCTGCAGCTCGCTGCCGCGCTCGCGCAGGATGCTCCGGACCTCGCGCACCGCAGCTGCCGTGGTGTGCCGGCGCCAGATCTGGAAGAGGAGGCCCTTCCAGGTGGCGACGCAGTGATCTTCATCCAGCGCGTGGAGGAAAGGCCTCATCGCCCTGCTTCCCCCCTCGCTGCGCGGCGGCGGCGAGCTCGCGGGCGGCGCGGGATCGTCGTGGTCCCTGAGCAGCGGGGCCGCGAGCGTGCTGTTGAAGCACGCGGCGACGGGGGCGGGCGGCCTCGCCGTGACCACGCCGGCCGGGGAGGCCTCCGGCGGCGGGAGCGAGCTGCGGCGACGCACCGCCGCGGCGCCGGGCGACGCCTCCGGCGGCGGGAGCGAGGTGCGGCGACGCGACGCTGGCGCGGTCGACGCCGGCGCGGTCGGCGCCACGCGCGCGGCGCCGTCGAGGAGGCGCTCGAGCACAGGGCACATCGCGGACGCGCTGGTGAAGCGGGCGAGGGGGTCGCGCTCGACGCAGCGAGAGAACCAGGCGTCGAATCCGGCGAAGAAGGGCGGCAGTCCGAGCTCGCCCGCGCGCCGGCTCGCGGTCGGGATGGGCTCGAACAGGATTTCCCGGAGCAGCGCCGGGACGTCTCGGCCCTGCCAGAAGGGCTTGCCCGTGAGGACGAAGAACGCGAGGAGCCCATAGGACCAGACGTCGCTCTGGGGGAGCGCCCCCTGGCTCTCGCGCGCTTGCTCGGGGGCCATCCAGAGGGGCGTGCC
Organism: Sorangium sp. So ce726; assembly: GCF_051521405.1. Lineage (NCBI taxonomy): Bacteria > Pseudomonadati > Myxococcota > Polyangiales > Polyangiaceae > Sorangium > Sorangium sp. So ce726. The sequence continues at coordinate 2,030,441 of NZ_CP150349.1, forward strand.
GACGGCGGCCGTCAGCGAGGCGCGCGCGTCGGCGATGATCTTGGCGATGCCGAAATCGAGGAGCTTGACCCGCGGCGGGGCGCCGTCGCCGGCGTCCTCCAGAAAGACGTTCTCGGGCTTGAGATCGCGGTGAACGATGCCCGCGCCGTGCGCGTCCTCGAGCGCGCGCCCGAGCTGCCCGAGCACGCGGCGCGCCTCCGCGATAGGGAGCGGGCCTGCCCGCTCGACGCAGGCCGAGAGGGTCTCGCCCTGGAGGAGCTCCATCGCGAGGTAGGGCAGGCCTGTCACGCCGTCGACGCCGGCGATCAGCACCTCGACGATGTGCGGCGACCCGATGAGCCCAGGAGCCCGCGCCTCTCGCTCGAAGCGGCGGCGCTCCTCGGGGTCGACGGCGCGCACCGGGTGCATGACCTTCACGGCGCGCTGGCGCGCTGTGCTGCGCTGAAGGCAGAGATAAACGCTGCCCATGCCGCCCGAGCCGAGCGGGCGCACGACCTCGAAGTCGCCGCCGATGATGCTGCCAGCTTGCAGGCCGTAGGTTGAATCCATGGCGCGGACCGAAGCGTTTGCGTACCGGAGCCCCCGCGCGTGTCGCGCGCGATACCGCCGATTCAATCATGTTGTCGGCCGCTGGCGAGCCGAAGACATCGCGTTGTGTGCTGTTCCAGTGGAGTCGTCCCCGGTTCGACCAGGTCACACCGGCGCTCGGTCCATTGCTCGGTCGCTGCATGCCACCGCGCTCGATGTGCGGATTGCTGATAGAACCGTGCTTCGCTGTTGCAGAGGCGTGGACGGATCCCCCGCGCGGCGTGCGGTGTCAGGAGAGCTCGGCGATGACCGCGTGGTGGTCGGACGCGGCGCCGACGTCGATGACGTCGGCCAGCGCGAGCCGGCCAGCGAGCCGCGGCGACAGCAGCACGTAGTCGGTCCGCGTCTCCACCTGCGCGCCGTTGCGCCCGCGCAGCGCGGTGAACCAGCGCGAGGAGCGCGGCCTCTGGATCAGGGCGTCGGCCCAGCCGAACGCCTCGATCGCATCCATCGTGTCGAACCGCGGCGGGCTGCCGTATTTCTCGATGCCGGCCGCCGCGAGGCGCGGGCCGAGATCCGCGGGGTAGGGGTCGCGGCGCGACAGCGCGTTGAGGTCGCCCGCGAGCGCCCAGAGGCCCGCGGCGAACCGGGCGGGCGGCACGAGCGAGAGCAGCCAGCGGGCCTCGGTGAGCCGGCGATCCTCGCTGCCGGCGTTGAGGTGGGTGCCGAGCACCACGAGCGGCTCGCCGTCGAGCGAGAGCTCGACCTCGACGAGGCAGTGGGCCAGCACCTCGGGCGCGTGCACGCGCGCGCCGGCGAGCGGCGCCCGGCTGACGACGGCGACGTGGTTGCGCCTCCCGCTCGGCCGCGGGTTGGCGTTGCCCAGGACGGCGTGCCGCTCGCCGGCGGGCGCGCCGATCGCCTCGGCGACGGCCCGGAGCCGGGCGCCATCCTCCCAGCCCACGCACTCCTGGAGGACGAGCAGATCCGGGCGCGCGGCGGCGACGATCGCGAGGATCGCCTCGAACCGATCCTCGCCGCCGAAGAGGATGTTGAAGGTCATGATCTTCACGGTCCGATCAGGCTAGCTCCTCCGGGGCCGGGGCGTCTGCGCGGAGCAGGCAAAGGGCGCGCTGAATCGGGTGGACGCGGCGCCCGAGAGGGCGCACGACGCGGGCATGGCCGGCGACGTCCTCCCGATCCACAGCGATTCGCCGCTCTACGCCGGCGCGCTCCGCCTCCGGCGCGAGGTCTTCGTCGTCGAGCAGTCCGTGCCCGAGGACATCGAGATCGACGAGCTCGACCCCGTCGCGCGGCACTTCGTGGTCCTCGACGGCGGCGAGGTCGTCGCGACGATGCGGATCGTGCCGTACGAGGGCGCGCTCAAGGTGGGGCGCGTGGCCGTCAGGAAAGAGCTACGCGGCGCGGGCCTCGGGCGGCTGCTGATGGAGGAGGCGATCCGCGTCGCCGGCGCAGAGGGCGCGCGCGCGCTGGTCCTGAACGCCCAGGTCGCATCAGCGCCGTTCTATCGCAAGCTCGGCTTCGTCGAGGAGGGGCCGATCTTCGACGAGGCGGGGATCCCGCACACGAAGATGGTCCGGCGGATGGCCTGAGCCCGCGGACGCCGGGCATAGAAGTCCGGCCAGGGATGGCGACGGCCACCTGCGTGCTCGGCGCGCCGCAGCAGGTCGCGACCTCTGCCGCTCCATCCGCGGACGGACGGACCCCGCCGCTTCGCGTGGGTTGCCCCTGTACAGATCGCAGACCCGAAGATGCCAAAAAGACTCGCAGAGCGCAGCGCTGGGAGGCGTGACGAGAAAGCAGCGTGTGCCTCCTAGCGCACGTTGCGCATCGCGGTGTTCGAAGACAATCTCCCTGAGCAATGATGTCGAAAGCGGGCGGGCGAAGCAGCGGATTGGACGGGCCTGGCTGCCCGCGCGGGCTTCCTGATTCACCTCCGCTCGACTGGATTGGGATCATCCCGCGAGCCGCGTGTGCCATCACCGTCGTGACCGCCGGCGCCGTCCTCGTGGGCTGGTGGCTCGATGTTCAGATTCTCAAGAGTGTTCATCCGACATTCGTGACCATGAAGGCGAACACGGCGCTGGCCTTCCTCGCCGCCGCCGCGTCGCTGTGGCTCCGCTGCCGCGCGGGATCGAGCTCGTGGACGCGCCGGCTTTCGCGGGCGTGCGCCGGCGGAGTCGCTGTCGTCGGGCTGCTCACGTTCCTGGAATATGCGCTGAGCCAGCCGCTCCATATCGATCAAATTCTCTTTCGGGAAGGGCCGGGCGCCGTCGGCACACCTCACCTCGGAAGAATGGCTATCACGACGGCCACCTGCTTTTTCCTCGCCGGCTCGGCGCTGTGTCTCCTCGACGCGAAGGCGCGGCGCGTGCGCCGGCTCTTCTTCGCGATGGTCGCGCTGATCGCGTTGCTCGGGCAGCTGGCGGTGCTCGGATATGTGCTCGGGGTAGGGTATCTTTATGGTGTCGGGGCGACGACCGAGATGGCGTTGCATACGGCGCTGCTCTTTCTCGTGCTGTCTGCTGGCGTCCTGTGCGCGCGGCCCGAGCTGAGCGGCGTCGAGCTGTTGATGAGCGCGGGGGCAGGCGGCGCGATGGCACGCCGCCTGATCATCGCCGCGTTCGGCGCGCCGTTCCTCCTCGGCTGGCTGATCGTGAAGGGTCGGAAGCTCGGCCTCTACGATTCGGCGTTCGAGTCGTCGCTCCTCGTCGTCGGCTGCATCGTCCTCATCGTGCGCCACATCTGGAAGAGCGCTGCCGCGTTGGAGTGCATCGATCGGGATCGGGGAAGGGCCGTAGAAGATCGCGGCCGACTCGCTCTCCGTGAGGAGGCCGCCCAGGCTTCCGTCCGAGAGAGAGACGAGTTCCTCTCCATCGCGTCCCATGAGCTCCGAACGCCGATCGCCGCGCTCCAGCTCACGCTGCAGGCGCTGGAGCGCAGGCCTGGCGGCGGCGAGTCAGCGACCCTCCAGCATGACCGCACCGCCCGAGCGGTGGAGGGAAGCCTTCGACAGGTCGCGCGGCTGACGCGGCTCGTCGATCAGCTGCTCGATCTGTCGCGCATCGAGGCGGGTCGTCTCGAGCTCGATCCGGAGAGGGTCAATCTCGCCGAGGTGGTGCGTCAGGCCGTCGAGCCCCTCCGGGTGGTGCTGGCGCAGGCGGGTTGCTCGCTGTCTCTGCGCGTCGAGCGCGAGATCTTCGGTTGCTGGGATGCGCTGCGGATCGAGCAGGTCGTGACGAACCTCGTGTCCAATGCGCTGAAGTATGGTGCGAACGCCCCCGTCGAGATCAGCGTACAGCGGCGCGGGGACGTGGCCGTGATCGCGGTGCGCGATCACGGAATCGGCATCGCCCCCGAGAACACGGCGCGGATCTTCGAGCGGTTCGAGCGCGCTGTCTCGTCGCGCGACTACGCCGGGGTGGGCATCGGTCTCTTCATCGCCAGGCAGATCGTCGAGGCTCACGGCGGCTCGATCCGGGTCGAGAGCGCGCTCGGCATGGGTTCAACCTTCGTCGTCGAGCTGCCCATCGAGCACGTGGTGGAGCCGTTGAAGGCAACGCGATGCACTGCGCCGTCCGCTGTCGTGCGATGATGGCGTCATGCGCTCCGTACGCCGATCCATCGCGCTCTCTCGTTCTGTCCCCATCGTCATCGTGCATCTGGTCCTCGCGGCGTGTGGCGGGGAGCCGGGGCCAGGCGTCGAGTCTGCAGAGGAGATCGGCGTCATCGAAAAGAGCTCGTGGATCGAAGGGCGAGACGGTGGGGACAGCGCTGTCGCGTGGGGCAAGTCGGTCTGGGTCTACGGCGACACCGTTCTCACGGCGGCCGACGAGGCCGGGACGAACTGGCACCATAACTCGTTCGACATCTCGGACGATCTCGACGCGTCCGACGGCATCGGTGGCTTCTCATCGCCGGCCGACGGCGTGGGGGCGCCGGGGTATTTCATCGCGCCCACCGCGGACGAGCAGGCGTTCAACGACGCTCACGCCGGCGAGGACTGCGCCGAGGCGCCGTGCGGCGCCCGCTGGGCCGTGTGGCCCGGGGCGCCGGTGTTCGATGCGGCGCGCGACCGCGCTTTGATCCCGTATGGCCTCATCTACGCGGAGCCGGGCGACTTCAACTTCCGCGGCGTGGGCCAGTCGTTCGCGATCTGGGAGGGCCTCGACGAGGCGCCGGAGCGGCCGATCGTGGACGCGAGCGCGGAGCACCCCGATCTGCTCTTCGGGGAAGGGGATCCAGGCTGGGGTGCCGCGCTGGTCGCCCACGGCGACGACCTGTACACCTTCGCGTGCGACGGCAGCCTGTCCAAGCCGTGCAGCCTCGCGCGCGTGCCGCTCGAGACGCCCCTCGACCGAGGCGCCTTTCGCTACTTCGACGGCGACGGCTGGAGCGACGACGCGGGGGATGCCGCAGAGCTGTTCGACGGCGCGCCCATCATGTCCGTCTCGTACTGTGAGCACCTCGGGGCATGGCTCGCGGTTTACTCGCCCCCGCTCGACCACCGGATCGTGGCGCGCACCGCCCCGGACCTCACCGGTCCATGGTCGGACGAGGCCACCCTCTATACGGCCCCCGAGGAGCGCGCGCCGTACGACTCGGTTCACCACGCAGAGTACGAGGAGGACGGCGGCCGGGTGCAGTACATCACGTACTCGAGGCCGACGAGCGGCTGGTTCGGGTCGGAGTTCGCGCTCGTCCGCGTCGTGCTGAAGTGACGGGCGGGCGCTCGCCGCCGCTCGTCGCCCCCTGCCGCAGGCGGCCGAACGGATGCGGCGCGACGCGCGTTCTGCTCTGCATGACGAGGTTGGCGATGCCGTCTACGTTCGGTTAGCGATCGACCTACTCTCGGAGGGGATGACCATGACGGCAAGAGCTTGGCTGGTGGCGCTCGCGATGTTCACGGTTGCCGGGTGCGGGAGCGACGGGGGAGAGACAGGGAGCGCGACGTGCACGGGTGCAGGATGTGCGTGCAGCGGGTTCGACTGTGAGTGCGTGGCGGGCGCCGATTGCAAGACCGAGTGCGGCTCGACGTCGTGCTCGCTCGACTGCACGACGGACGCCAAGTGCAACGGCAGCAGCGAAGGCGCGCTCACGCTCCAGTGCATCGACACGAGCGAGTGCAAGGGCAACGGCGGCGACGGCAGCGTGATCACATGCACGGAGGAGTCGAACTGCGACCTGAAGGCGGACGCTGGCTCCACCGCGGTCTGTCGAGATCAGGCCACGTGCAAGTTCAACCTGGGTCCCGGCGCCACGATCCGGTGTGAGGACGAGAGCCACTGCGATCTCAAGTGCGACGTCGATTGTGTCGCGACGTGCGCCGAGACGGCGGAGTGCAAGGTGAGCTGCGGCGCTGACAGCACGCCCGGCGTGACGTGTCCAGACGGACGGCTGGTCTGCGGCGTGGACTGCTGAGGAGCAATCTCCTTCGGGAGCTCATCGGGTGAAGCGGCGGATGGCGTGCCGGATCTGCTCTGGCGCCATGGGATCCGTCGATAACGCGCTGTGCAGCACGAGGCCTTCGATCAGCGCGTCGAGCTCCCGCGCGGTCACCGGGTCGAAGTGGATCTCCAGCGCGCGCCGGCTCCGCAGCATCCAGGCCTGGGTGACGGCGCGCAGCGCGGGCCTCCGGGCGGCGGCGACGTAGAGCTCGACGCTGAGCACCAGGTCGCGCTCGGAGCCGAGCAGGGCCGTGGTGAGGTGCTCGACAAGGAGCTCGACCGCGGCCTCGCGATCGCACGCGGCGCGCATCTGCTCCTCGAAGCGGGTGGCCACGTCGTCCGCGTGCCGGGTGAACGCCGCGGCGAGCAGCTCGTCGATCGAGGCGAAGTGGTACGTGGTCGAGCCGAGCGGCACGTCGGCGGCCCGGGCGATCGAGCGGTGTGACGCGCCGGCGACGCCCTGCTCGGCGATCACGTCGAGCGCGGTCGCCAGGAGCCGCTCCCGGCGCCCTGGGTCGTGGCGGCGGGCCCGCCGCGCGGGGGCGGCGCGCTTCGCCCTGGCAGCGCTCATCGCGCCTCCGTCAGCCTCGCGCCTCGCCCGGCGCCTGCGCGGCCCCCGCGGCGCCAGCGACGCCTAGCGCGCGGATCACGCGGGCGGGGTTCCCGACCGCGATCACGTTGGCCGGCAGGTCGCGCGTCACGACGGAGCCCGCGCCGACCACGGTGTTGTCGCCGATCGTCACCCCCGGAAGCACGATGGCGCCGCCGCCGAGCCACACGTTGTTCCCGATCGTGATGGGCTTCGCGGCCTCCCATTTCTGCCGCCGGGGCTCGGGCTCCACCGGGTGGGTCGGCGTGAGCAGCTGCACGTTCGGGCCGATCTGCACGTCGTCGCCGATCGTGATCGGCGCGACGTCGAGCGCGACAAGCCCGAAGTTCGCGAAGCAACGCGCCCCGATGGTGATGCGCGAACCGTAGTCCACGTAGAAGGGCGGGCGGATCTCGGTGCCCTCGCCGATCGCGCCGAGCAGCTGCTCCAGCAAGCGGCGGCGCAGCGGGCGCTGCCGGGGCGACGTCGCGTTGTACGCCGCCATGAGATCCAGCGCAGCCGCGCTCTGCTCGGCGATCTCGGGATCGTCGGCGATGTAGAGGTCGCCAGCGAGCATGCGCTCGCGCATGGACCGGGGATCGTGAGGGGTCGACATATGGACGAGTGTACACTCGATAGGAACTGGTGTCCACATCGGCGGCCGGAAAGGACGCGTCAGGGCTCCGGTGCCGCCCGTGCCCTGCGCCTCGACGCTCACGGCGGCGGGTCTCCAGGCCCTCCCGGGCGGTCTCGGCGCTCCTGGTCGGCTGGCTGCTCCCCGTCAGAGCCAGCAGGTGGCATCCGGGGCGTGCGGTGCGTAACCCGAGAGGCTGACGATCTTGTCGGCCTCGTTGAGGCCGACGAGCAACTCCATCGGTCCCCTCGTGCAGGCGAGCTTCAAGCGCAGCGCTCTGGTCTGGGTCGACAGCGGCGCGTGCTCGATCTCGATCACGCCATCCTCGAGCTCGCAGAAGCCATGATCCGCTTCGAGTTGATGCAGCAGCCTGACGGTGGGCACGACGTCCGCGCTCGGCGAGATCCACTCGCTGCTGCGATCGCTGAGCCCGTGGCCGACGGCACCCGCGAGGACCGCGGCCGTCCCGCGCGTCTCCTCGTCGAGCGGAAACTGCTGCCGCCAGAGCAGCGCCTGCACGCGCGGTGGAGTCGTCGGCGCAAGCATCACCTCGAACTCGATGGCGCCGCGTTTGCAGGTCGAGCGCCAGCCACCGTGAGAGCCGTTGTACGCCTCGATCGGCGTCCTCGAGCGACAGGCCCCATGGTCGCGCGCGAGCGCCTCGAACTTCGCGGGCAGATCGGCGTTCCAGCTGTACATGGCGCTCTGTGGATCGAACGCAGCCTGGAATACCCCAGGGTTCCAGGAGTCGAGCAGGTGGTCGATCGCCGTCCTGGCCGCCTCCAGCGCTGGCGTGGGCTGAAGGACGGGAGGGGTCAAGACCCCTCCGGCGCGCAGGACCTCGAACACCGCGGCGTTTGAGCTCTTGCCGACCGCCGCCGTTGTCGAGAGCACGAACAGCGCGACCCGCTCCCTGGGCAGCAGCATGACGGTCGCAAAGTAGCCAGGCTCGAAGCCGCCGTGCTGCACCCGGCCCTCTTCGGTGCACGTCGTGACGTTCGTCCATCCAAACCCGTAGTTGCTCGCAGAGAGTCGCAGCCCGCCGACGGCGCGCCGGAGCACGGGCGCGTCCTTGTCGCTGTTGCGGCTCCAGCGCTGCCCGGCGTGCATCTCCCGGAGCGTGCTGCGGCGCACCGGGCCGGCCTCGGCGTCGTCGCGCGGCGGGTAGGCCATCACGTTGAACGCGACGTAGCGCGCGTAGTCATGGAGCGAGGTGTAGAGGCCCCCGGCCGGGGCAAAGACGCCATCGGAAGGCCGGGGCTCTGGCACCAGCGCGCCTTTCTCGCGCCGGTAGCCGATGGCGAGGCGCGCGGGCGGTACGTCGGAGGCCTCCCAGACCGTCGCGTTCATCCCCAGCGGGCGGAGCACGTTGGCCGTGACGTAGTCGCGGAATTTCACGCCCGACGCGCGCTCGACGACCTTGCCGAGCAGCGCCCAGCCCAGGTTCGAGTAAGCGTACTTGGTGCCGGGCACGCTCGAGAACCGGACCCCCGCGCGCAGCACCTCGTTGAGCTGCTGATCGCTCTGCCCGAATGTCACAGCGCCCCATAGATCGTCGTAGGCCAGGCCCGCGGCGTTGGTCAGCAGCAAGCGCGGCGTGATCGGCGGGGAATCCGCCGTCGGGGGCACGAGCAGCGAGAGCTCCGGGACGTAGCGCTCCGCCGGCGCATCCAGCGACAGCTTGCCCTCGTCGCGCAGCTTCAACACCGAGAGCGCGGTGAAGCTCTTGCTGAGCGAGCCGATCCGAAACACCGAATCGGCGTCGACGGGCGCCCCGGAAGCGACATCGCGCACGCCGAGGGCCTGCTGATACACGAGCTCACCGTCGACAAGGATGCCCGCCGCGAGCGCGGTCGCCCCCGTCTCCTCGAGCTTGGTACGGAACAGCTCGTCAAGATCGCCGGCGAGGGCGACCAGCCGCGCCTTGCGTTGCGGGTCGGCGGTCCCGGGCTCGAAGGCTTGAACCGCGGGCGCTGGAGGCGGCGCCGGGGAAACGGCCGAGATGGGGTTGCTCGTCCCGCAGCCGAGGAGCGCGATCGCAGCCAGCCAGCTTGCACCTACCTTGCGAACGACCATGCTGCGATGTTCCATCAAACCACGTCCACAGGACAAGCCGGTGAGCGGTCGCGAACGGCTTCTCAGGAGGGTGGCTGGGATCGGCACGATCCGGCGCGAAGCGGAGTTCGATTCCCTGCCAGTCCCCCTGGTGTGCAGCCGCCCCGGAGAGGTCTGTCAGGGGTAGACATACGGCGCGTCCAGCCCGAGCGGGAGCCCGAGTTGCCAGTACGCGAGGAGGAACAGCGTCCACGCGACGAGGAAGGTCACCGAGTAAGGGACCATCAGCGCGACGAGCGTGCCGATCCCCGTGCCTTTCACGTACTTCTGGCAGAAGACCACCACGAGCGGGAAATACACCATCAGGGGCGAGATGATGTTCGTTGTCGAGTCCCCGATCCGGTACGCCGCCTGCGTGAGCTCCGGTGAGATGCCGATCGACATGAGCATGGGCACGAGGATCGGGGCGAGCAGCGCCCATTTCGCCGACGCGGACCCGATGATGATGTCGGTGATCGCCGTGAGCAGGATGACGCCCACGATGGTCACCGAGCTCGGGAGCGCCATCGCCTGCAGCCCCGCGGCGCCCTTCAGCGCGAGGAGCGCGCCGAGGTTCGAGCGGTTGAAGAGGGAGATGAACTGCGCGGCGAAGAAGGCCATGACCAGGTAATAAGCCATCGTGCTCATCGTCTTGCTCATGCCGTCGATGACGTCGCGGTGGCTCGTGAACGTGCCGGCCGCGTAGCCGTAGACGAGCCCCGGGATGAGGAAGAAGAGGAAGATGAGCGGCACGATCGCGCCCATGAGCGGCGCGCCGCTGACCGTGAGCTGCCCGCTCGGCGCGCGCAGCGGCGACGAGGCCGGCACGCTCGCCGCGACCAGCAGCGCGAGGCTTGCCGCCATCGACGCGAGGGCCAGCCACAGCGCGCGCGCCTCGCGCGGCGCGAGCGCCGCCGTCATGCGCTGCTCCGCCTCGGGCGCGACGTCCACGGGCGTCCGGGCGACGCGCGGCTCGATCACGCGGTCGGTGATGTACCAACCGGCCGCGACGATCACGAGGCAGGAGGCGCTGCAGAAGAACCAGTTGCAGAGCGGGTTCACCGTGCGCTTCGGGTCGAGGATGCTCGCGCCGGCCTGGGTGAGGCCCTGCAGCAGCGGGTCGAGGCTCGACGGGATGAAGTTCGCGCTGAAGCCGCCCGACACGCCCGCGAACGCCGCGGAGATGCCCGCGAGCGGGTGCCGGCCGGCGGCCTGGAAGATGACGCCGCCGAGCGGGATGACGAGCACATACCCTGCGTCTGCGGCGGTGTGGCTCGCGATGGCCACGACGATCAGCATCGGCGTGAGCAGCACCCTCGGCGTGACCGCGAGGACCTTCTTCAGGCCGGCGTTGATGAACCCCGAGCGCTCGGCGATGCCGACCCCGAGCAGGGCCACGAGCACCACGCCGAGCGGCGGGAAGCTCGTGAAGGTCTGCACCATGGTCGCGAGGAACTCCGTGATCGCCTTGCCCGAGAGCTGGCTGTGGATCACGAGCGGCTGCTTCGTGCGCGGGTCGATCTCGCTGAACTGGAGCGTCGCGAGCCCCGCGGAGAGGACCACGACCACCGCGGCCAGCAGGACGAAGAGCACCGCCGGATCAGGCAGCTTGTTGCCTGCGCGCTCCAGCGCGTCGAGGACGCGGCTCGCCCCGCGGAGCTCGGCGCGGGGCAGGGGAAGGGACTGCTCGGGTTGCTCGCTGGACATGCGCTTATCTTAAAGCGATCACCCCGCGGAGCGTGACGCGTTGAGCCGTGATCGGCTGCTCGGGCCGACGCCGGTGTGCTTGTGCAGGAGCAATGGATCAGCAGCGATTGCTGCTGGAGCAGCAATGGGCGCCAGGGCCGCAGCGCAGATCAGAGCAAATGGCGCGCTTTGATCTCGAGATACCGGTTGATGAGCTGCCCGGTGAGCTGGCCGGGCGCGACGTCGAGCACCAGCGCGCCCTGCTTCTTGAGGTCGCGCACGAGCCGATCGCGGAAGCTCGAGAGCTCGGCGGCGGCGCCGCGGGTGTAGGGGTCGACGTCGCCGCCCTCGACCAGCGCGTCGATCTCCACGTCCCGCAGCAGCACCATGAGCGGCAGGTGGCGCGGCATCACCCCGCGCATCAGGCGGAGCAGCTCGCTCGCGGCGACGTCGTCGACGACCTGGGTGAAGAGCACGATCAGGCTCCGCTTGCGCACGCGCAGGCCCACGTGCTGGAACGCGGAGCCGTAGTTGGTCTCGACGAGCTCGGGGTAGAGGTCATACCCCGCGGAGAGCACGTGCTTGGCCGCGCCCGCGCCGCTCACCGGGGGCGCGTAGCTCTTGATGCCGTCGGAGAAGGCGAGCAGGCCAACGCGGTCGCCGCCGCGCGCGGCGACGTGCGAGAGCATCAAGGTCGCGTTGAGCGCGTGATCGAAGAGCGAGAGCCCCTGCGTCTGCGCGGTCATCAGGCGGCCCGCGTCGAGGAGGAAGACGAGGTTCTGGTTGCTCTCGAGCTGGTACTCGCGGCTGATGATCTTCTTCTGCCGCGCCGTCGCCTTCCAGTCGATGGAGCGGAACTCGTCGCCGCGGCGGTACTCGCGCAGGCGCTCGAACTCGCTCTCGCCGCCGCGCTTGCGCGAGGCGCGCAGCGCCGCCGGATCGCGATCCTGGCGCGCCATGAGCTCGAAGGTGCGCACCGCCTGCACGTCGGGGTACACCTTGACCGGCGTCTCCGCCGGCACCGTGACCTGCCGGATCCAGAGGCCGAACGGGGAGAGGTAGCGCACGTGGTGATCGCCGATCGTGTGCGCGCCGCGGCGGGTGGGGCGCACGTGGTAGCGGGCGGCCGCGCGCTCCCTGGGCGGGAGCTCGAGCTTCACGGGCAGGTCGTCGCTCTCGGCGTGATCGAAGAGATCGTCGGCGACCTCGATCGCGAGCTTTCGGCGGGAGAGCGAGCGGATCTCGAGCGTGATCAGGTTGGGGCGCCCGATGGAGAGCACCGCGGGGGCGTGGCGCTTCACCGTCACCAGCGGCTTCCGCGCGAGGAGCGCGTCGATCGCGGCCCAGAGCGCGATGCCCGCGTCCGCGGCGAGCATGGGCAGGAGCAGCGTGCGATCGACGAGCGTCGCCACCGCGAGCCCGAGGGGCACGATCGCGAGCAGCACGAGGGCGCGCGAGGGGATCATCGCGATCAGGCCGCCGTCTTCGGCACCTTGGCCTCGCGGAGGATGTCGTCGACGCAGTCGTCGGCGCTCACGCCCTCGATCTCGGCGTCGGGGTGCAGGATGAGCCGGTGGCGCAGGATCGCGGGCGCGAGCGCCTTCACGTCGTCGGGGATGACGTACTCGCGGCCCTCGCTCGCGGCCATGGCGCGCGCGACAGCGAGCAGGCCGATCGACGCGCGCGGCGAGGCGCCGAGGTAGACCGAGCGGTGCACGCGGCTCCGGCCGACGATGTCGGCGATGTACTCGATGATGCCGTCGTCCACGCGGATCCGCGCGAGCCCCTCGCGCATCTCCACGAGCTCGGCGGCGGTGGCGACGCGCTGGATCTCGAAGCGATCGAGGCGCGCCGCGTGGAAGCCGTTGACGTGGTTCTTGAGGATGAGCTTCTCGACCGCCTGCGAGGGGTGCTTGACGTTGACCTGGATCAAGAAGCGGTCGAGCTGCGCCTCGGGGAGCGGGTACGTGCCCTGCGACTCGATGGGGTTCTGCGTGGCGATGACGAAGAACGGATCTGGCAGCGCGCGCGTGATGCCGTCGGAGGTGACCGCGAGGTCCTGCATCGCCTCGAGCAGCGCGCTCTGCGTCTTGGCGGGCGCGCGGTTGATCTCGTCGGCGAGGAGGAGCTGCGTGAAGATCGGCCCCTCGTGGAAGACGAAGCGGTCTTCCTTCTGGTTGAAGACGTTGCCGCCGGTGACGTCGCTCGGCATCAGATCGGGCGTGAACTGGATGCGCTTGAACGTCGCGCCGAGCACGTGCGCGAGGGTGCGCACGAGCAGCGTCTTGCCGAGGCCGGGCACGCCCTCGATGAGCACATGACCGCCGGCGAGGACGGCGACGAGCGTGTGAAGGATGAGCTCTTCCTGGCCGAGGAGCACCTTGCCGGCCTCGCGTCGGAGGAGATCGAAGCGATCGCGGAATTCAATCGGGTTCATGTCGTCTTTCGATCGGAGGTTCGCTGACCGGTCGCGTTGAGGAAGCCCTGGAGCTCGCGCACGAGCTCGAGATCGGCGGCGGCGCCGTCGCGCGAGCGGGGCGAGGGCCGCGCGCCGCGCGCGCTCGGCGGCGCGCGGAGCGACGAGGCGGGCGCGGCCTCGTCGCGGGCGCCGGAGGCCTCGACCAGCGCGCGCATCACCTCGCTCTCGGGGCGGCCGGTGCGCGCGGCGATCGCCTCGGCGAGCGGGATGAGGCCCCGCCGGCCGGACCGGTGCACGCGCTCGCGCAGGCGATCGAGCGCCCAGCTCGCGTAGAGGCCCGCGGCGTGGCGCGACGCGCGCGCGCGCCGGTAGGCGAGGCCGAGCGCGCGCGCGTGATCGGCGAAGGCGCGGCGGCCCGCGGGGGGCGGATCGCGGAGGCGCGCGAAGGCGCTGCCCTTCCAGAGGTAGAGCAGCGCGAGGAGCAGGAAGAGCTGCGCGATCACGGGCCAGAGGCGCGCCTCGCGCACGGCCGCGAAGGGCGTCTCGGCGCCGACGCCTGTCCACTCGTCGACGATCTCGACCTCGGCCGCGGGGGGCGAGAACCGGAGCAGATCGAGGAAGAGCTGAGCGTTGTCGGGGGCCGCGAGCGAGACGTTCGACACGAGGCGATCGTCCGCGACGACGACGACCTTGCCCTGGCCGAGGCGGCGGACGACGCCCGCGGTCGAGGACGATTCGCCCCGGAGGATCATGAAGAGGTCGTCGGGCTCGTCGCCGTTCACGTCGACCAGGCGCTTGCCGGGCGGGAGCGAGGCGCGGAGCCCGCGCGACCAGTCCGCGGCGAGCGCCGTCGACGTCTCGGCGTCCTCGGCCACGCGCAGGCCGAGCCCGACCTCGTCGGGCACGCGCGGAAGGCCGGCGAGGAAGAGCGTGCCGCCCTTGTCGCTCACCCACGCGAAGAGGTCCTTCCACGTCGCGTCGTCGATCGTCGCGCCCGGCAGCACCACCAGCGCGAGCGCGCGATCCGGCGCCTTGAGCGCCTCGCCCCGGCGCCGCGCCTTGACGCCCTGCGTGCCGAGCACCTCGAGCACCGCCTGGGTGCCCGAGGGCGACCGATCGCCGCCGCCCTCGTCGCCGCCGCCGGCGTGCGGGGTGCAGGAGATGACAGAGATGAAGGAGAGCGCGGCGGAGAGGCCGAACACGGCGAGCGCGAGCGAGAGCGCGCGGCTCACGAGCGGGACCACGCGGTCCATCACCGCGCGGAAGAGCGGCTCGGAGGGCGGGGTGACGCCGAACTGCACGCCCTCCACGTCGCGCACGATCGATCTCATCGCGCCGTTGAGATCGGGCCGTTCGCGCAGGCTGCGCACGTAGTCGCCGTTGGTGCGGGAGGGGTGGATCTCGATGAGACCATCCCCGTCGAGGCGGCGCAGGAGCGCGGCGTACGCGTCGTCGATCGCGCGCGCGTAGTCGCCGCGCGCCGCGTGGCTGCGCGCGCGCGCGAGCAGGCGCTGCACGTCGGTCTCGATCTCGCGCTTCGCCGTCTCCTCCGGCGTGGGGCCGCGCGCGGGCGCCTTCTCCTCCGCGGCCTCTTGGGCGGGCGCGCGATCGCGGAGCAGGTTCTTCACCAGCGCGTGGATCACCCCCCCGAAGAAGACCACCAGCAGGCCGATGAGGAGCACCGACGCGACGACGCTCATCCCCGAGAGATCGACGCGCATCTCGGGCGCGGGGCGGCGGCGCTCGTCCTCGCTCGGGCCGCGATCGGCCGGCGCGTCGCTCGCGGGATGTTTGCCGGACGCGTCGCGGCCGCCGCGGCCGCCGCGGCGGGACGCGATCGATCGCGAGAGCTCGACCGCGGGCAGCTTGCACGCGGCGGGGAGCTTGGGGCACACGTCGCTCGATCCGGAGATGATCGGGCACCACGCGTGCTCTTCGGGCGTGAGCGGGTAGTCGTCCTCGTGGCAGAAGCGGTAGCGATCGTCCTCGAGGACGTCGCGCACGCTCCAGTGAACGTTCTTCTCCACGCCCTCTGCCCAGGCGTCTCGCGCGAGCGGCGCGCCCGCGGAGAGCGCGAAGACGGCGAGGAAGAGGCGCGCGCGGCGGCTCACGCGGCGGCCCTCTTCTCGCCTTCGCGCGCGGCGATCGCGAGGAAGCGGAGCTGGATGTCCCAGCCGTCGGCGCGCGTGCGCGCGTCGATGTAGTGGAGGAAGCGCGCGGTCGCGACGTACGGGATGCCGGCGAAGAAGCCCGCGAGCGCGAAGGGCGAGCCGCCGTCGTCGAGGAGCGCGCCGAACGGCTTGCCGAGCTGGAGGATCGCGTCGACGAGCGACTGGCCTAGCAGCTCCACCGTGAGCGCGATGCCGGCCTGCGCGAGGAGCAGCGCGATCAGCGCGCCCAGGACCGCGGCGACGCGGCCGGTCACGAAGCGGCTGCTGCGCTGGATGGCGTCGCCGGCGGGCGCGGCCTCGAGCAAGCTGGCCTCGTGCACGAAGACGAGGCGCGGCCAGGCGAGGGGGAGGCCGAGGAGCAGCGGGAGCGCGGCGGCGGCGAGCAGGAGGCGGCTCAAGAAGAGCATCCACAGGTACGAGGAAAGGCGCGCCCTGAAGAGGCGGAGCACCTGGCCCGCGCTGAGCTCCTCCGAGAAGAGCAGGCGCCCGACCGCGACGGTGAACACGCCCTGCGCGACGCCGCCCAGCGCGATCGCGACGCCCCACACCTCGGGCCACGACCAGCCCGCCGCGTACCGTAGCGCGAGGCAGCCGGCGAGCATCGGGAGGAAGAGGATCGCCGAGAGCCGCGCGTAGAGGCCGAACGCGCGCGACATGGAGAGGCGGCAGGCGAGATCGAGGATCTCGGAGAGCGGGCGCGGGCGCAGCACGATCGCGGAGGCGCCGAGGTTCATCGCGAGGCCTCCTTCGCGGAGCGACCCGCGAGCGCCAGGTAGAGGACGATGAGCAGCGAGAAGACGCCCGAGGCCGCCCACTTCACCGGCGGGGGGAGCCCAGAGGGGGACCAGAAGCCCTCGATCCCCGCGGCGATCAGCAGCATCGCCGCCGCGCCGAGGATCTGGCGCACGATGGACGGCGCCGCGCGGCGCAGGGAGCCGACGCGCGTGCGGCCGCGCGTCTCGACGAGCGCGTAGCCCATCTCGAGCCCTGCGCCGCCGGCGATCACGATCGCGGTGAGCTCGAAGGGCGCGTGGCTGCACATGAACGTCCAGATGTTGCCGCCGTGGCCCACGCTCATCACGTGGCCGACGACGGTGCCGGTGAAGAGGCCGTTGTAGATGAGGAAGAAGATGCTGCCCGCGCCGAAGAGCACGCCGGTGGCGAAGCAGCGGAAGGCGATGCCGACGTTGTTGAAGACGTAGAACCCCGCCATGCCCGTGTCGGTGCCCGCGTCGCGCCCGTTGAGGCCCTCGCTGTACGTCTGGGCCATGCCCTGGAGCACCGGGCCCGGGAGCACGTGGGTGGCGAACTCGTCGGAGGCGAGCGCGCCAGCGATGCCGACGAGCGAGGGGAGGAAGAAGAGCGCGCAGGCGATCGCGAAGAAGCGGCCGTTCTTGCGCAACGCGCGCGGGAAATCGCGGGTGAAGAGGGAGACGATGTCGGGGAGGCGGAAGGGCTCCGCGCCGTAGAGCGTCGCGTGCGCGCGCGCGGCGAGCGCGTCGAGGTACGCGGTGAGATCGGGCGTGTAGCGCGCCGCGCGCGCGCGCATCAGATCGGTGCAGAGCGAGCGGTAGAGCGCGGCGAGGCGCGAGATGGCGGCGCCGTCCTTCTTCGCGAGCGACTCGCCGTCGTGGAGGAGGAGGCGATCGAGCTCCTGCCAGTCGGGCCTGCGGGCAGCGACGAACTCGTCCTGGGAGCGGGCGCTGATCACGCGCTCACCTCCTTCTTGCGGCCGGGCCTTGGGCCGCTCGCGGCCCCATCCTGACCGCCGCGGTGCGCGTGCGCGCGGTAGTGGAGGACGCCGAGGAAGCGCGTCGCGTCCTTGTAGCGAACGCCCATGCGCCGCGCCAACGCGGGCGCGACCATCTCGGCGAGCTCGTTGGCGCGCGCGGGCGAGAGGCGATCGAGGCGGCGGAGGAAGAGCTCGATGGCGTCGAGCTCCTCGCCGGAGAGCGGGAGGCGCGCGGGCAGGCTCGCGAGCTCCGCGGGGCTCGGCGCAGGTCGGAGGACGAGCGGGCCGGCGACCGTGTGGCGCGCCTCGACGATCACGAGGGTGCCGCCCACGAGATCGCCGAGGCGGCGGAAGCGCGGATCACGGCCCATGACGGTGAGGCCGACCGCGTACGTGCCGAGGAACGAGAACGGATCGATGAAGGGGGGGAGGAGATCCGCGGCGCGCAGCAGGTTGCGCAGCAGGCTGTCCCCGAAGCGGAGCGGCTGGCCGCCGTCGGTGACGACGCGCAGCGAGAGAGCGTGCTTGCCGGGCGTGCGGCCGCTCCAGAGGGTCTCGAAGAAGACGTAATACCCCCACTCGATCGCGAAGAGGACCAGCAGCACGAAGCCCGTCGACGCGCCGCGCAGCGCTGGCCCCACGGCGATGCCGCCGACCGCGGCGAGCATCCCGACCGCGAAGACGATGACGCCGCGCAGCACCAGATCGATGAGGTACGCCAGCGCGCGCCGCGCCGGGCCCGCGACCTGGTGGCGGAACCGCACGTGCTCCGGCGTCTCGATCTCGGCGCTCGTGTCGAGCGGCTCGTGGAGCGTCTCGCGGTGGATCATGCGGCGAGGAGCGCGATCAGGAGCCCGCCTTGGGCGCGGCGAGGACGACCTTGGTACCGGCGATGCGATCGTGCATGCAGCGGCGGTCATCGCTGAAGATCATGAGGCCGTCGACCAGGTTGACGATCGCGTTGAGCACCTGGCCGACGACGGGGATGAGGCCGGGGAGCGCGATGAGCCAGTTGCGGACGACGACGCCGGACATGAAGTCGACGCGCGAGCCATCCGCCTTGATGATCTTGATCCCCGTCCACTTCTTCCCGAGCGTCTGCCCGCGCGTGACGATGAGGTACCACTGGTAGATGACGAGCGGGAGCGGGCCGAGGAGCGCGCCGGCGCCGATGATCAGGTAGACATTCCACTCGTCCGTCGCGACGCCATCGATCGCGTTGGTGCCGATGAAGAGGACCATGACGGGGAGCGCGGACCCGACGAGCAGCAGGTTGTCGAGGATCCGCGCGCCGAGCCGCGTGCCACGCTCGGCGAGGATGTGCTCATCCGGCTCGTCCTCGCCATAGGAGCCCGCGTTGTCGGTCGTCGGTGCAGCGTACGGGTTGTACTCGTGCCTGGGATCGTCGAACTGCATGCCCCCTCCTCCTCGCCGGAATTGCATCACCCGAGCGACAGCGCGTCAATTGGCC
Organism: Sorangium sp. So ce726; assembly: GCF_051521405.1. Classification (NCBI taxonomy): domain Bacteria; kingdom Pseudomonadati; phylum Myxococcota; order Polyangiales; family Polyangiaceae; genus Sorangium; species Sorangium sp. So ce726. The sequence goes on from NZ_CP150349.1 coordinate 2,049,233, forward strand.
GAGCCGCTCGGCCTCACACGGCGCGCGCGCGGCGGCGCCCGGCCACCGCCTCCCTGAAAGGCGAGCACCGTCGGCGAGCCGAGAGCCGTTCCCCCCGGAGGTCACCGTGGACGACCTCCTGACTCCACAGCGTGGGGTCACGTGTTGAGATCGTCGACGAGTACAACGGTCGTCGAACGGCCCCGCCGGCTGGAGGGAAATCAATTGTCCATGCAACCACGGAATCCCTCGCGTGGGCTCCGTGCCATGGCATCAGGGGCCCACGCTGGTCGCAGCGCGCGACTTGCGTTCTGCGCTAGAGCGGATATCGGTCGGGCGCGCTCACCCCTTGTTCCGCCCACCCCGCGACCTCCGGTACTCGTCGAGCTCCTCGCGGCCCGCCTTCCCGTTCCGCTCGAGCGTCTTCAGCCAGCCATCGCGGTATTCCCGCATCGTCTCCGCCACGGTCTCGGCGACGACGAGGTTGCGGTACCACTTCGCGTCGGCCGGCACGATGCACCAGGGCGCGTGCTTGGACGAGCAGCGCCGGAAGACCTCGTCGTAAGCCTCGGTGTACTCGTCCCAGTGCTCCCGCTCTTTCCAGTCGTTCACGTTGAGCTTCCACGCGGTCGACGGGTTCTCCTCGCGCTCCAGCAGCCTCTCCTCCTGCTCCTTCTTGCTGATGTGCAGGAAGAACTTGATCACGATGGTCCCGTGCTCGGCGAGCAGCTCCTCGAAGTCGTTGATGTGACCGTAGCGCTCCCCCCACAGCGACTTGGGCGCGAGGTCGTGAACGCGCACGACGAGCACATCCTCGTAGTGAGAGCGGTTGAAGATGGCGAACTCCCCCGCCCGCGGCGCCTGCCGGTGGATACGCCACAAGAAGTCGTGTTCCCGCTCCTCCTTCGTGGGCACGCCGAACGAGCTCACCGTGACGCCGCGCGGGTTCAGCGCGCCGACGACGTTCTTGATGGCCCCGTCCTTGCCGGCCGCGTCGCGGCCCTGAAGCACGATGAGGATGCTGTGCGTCCTCGCTCCCCACATGAGCTCCTGCAGCTCGAGCAGCTCGTCGCCGAGCTTCTTGAGCCGCTCCGCTGCCTCCTGCTTCGTCGCGTCCCGATGCGGATCGGTCGAGACGTCATCGAGGCGAAACTTCGAATCAGGCTTCGTGAGTCGCGTGATGGGCATGCCCGCGAGCCTACACGATCCCGCAGCGTCGCCGTCGCCGGAGTGACGCGCGACGTCACGACGCCGCGGCGGCGACGAGCAGCTCGGCACGGACGAGCGGGCGCCAGAGTGGAGGCGAATGCGACAATCACCTTCATGCTCGGCGAGCCAGAGCGATGGCAGAGCGATGGCAGAACGATGGCAGAACGATGCCTGGAACGCGCGTTCAGCGCGCGGGCGCCGCCTGGATGTTTTCGTTGAGCGAGGGAGCGGAGCGAACCTATCCTGAAGAATGGGATTCCGCGCGACGAACCGCCGCACACCGCCTGACGAGGCCCACCGGATGCGATCTGCCGGCGGGGCGATTCCAACGCTGCCGTCGGGGAACCTGCTCGGTCACTACGCCGAGTTTCGCCGCAATCCGCTGACGGTCCTCTCGCGCCTGGCGGCGATCGGACCGATAGGGCGGATCCGGCTCGGACATCGATTCCTGCACCTTGTGAACGATCCCGAAGGGGTGCGTCAGGTATTGCTCGACGGATCGGACAGCTTCGTTCGGGGCGCGGGCAGCCCCGACGTGCTGCGGCCGTTCATCGGCAGCGGCGTGCTGACCGAGAACGGCGCGGCCTGGAAGCAGCACCGACGGGACCTGCAGCAGCCGCTCGTCAGCGCCATGCAGGACAGGCACGCGCAGGCGGCTGCAGAGATCGCAGCGCGCGAGCTTCCGCGGTGGCGGGAGCGCGCGGACGCCTCGTCCACCCTTCCGATCTCGCTCGAGATGATGAAGCTGACCTACCGCGTGACCACGCGGGTGTTCTTCGGCATCGAGACCGACGAGCGGGAGGCCAGCGAGTTCGTCGATCTGTTCTGGAGCGCGCAGGTCGATGTCTTCCAGATCCTCGCGAACGGCGTCCTGTCGCTCCGTCATCTGCCGACCCGCGGCAACCAGAGGGCCCGCTCCGCCAGCGCGGCGCTGCGCAGGATCGCCGCGCGGCTCGCGCGCGGCGCGGTCGACACGGCGGGGAACGGCTACATGGCGCGCGTCCGAGCGTCGGCCGCCGGCCACGAGCAGCGGCTTCAGGGCTGCCCTTACCATCGGCTGCGCGGCAGCGCGCCGGACGCCGCGCGCGCGCAGGTCGTTGACCAGGTCATGGGCGTCCTCGTCGCGGCGCCCGAGAACCCGTCGAACACGCTCACCTGGTGCCTGCTCCTCCTCGCCGCGCATCCGGACGTCGAGGCGCGCCTGCGGGCCGAGGTCGACCGGGTGCTCGGCGGGCGCGCTCCGACCTCGGCGGATCTTCGCGAGCTCGAGTACTGCACGCAGGTGTTGCAAGAGACGATGCGGCTCTACCCGGGCGCCTGGGCGTTCGAGCGGGAGTGCAAAGAGGAGCGCGAGGTCCTCGGCCATCGACTGCCGCGGGGCGCGGTGATCGTGGTCTCGCCCTACCTTCTCCATCGCCGCGCGGACCTGTGGCCCGACCCCGAGCGGTTCGACCCGGATCGCTTCGCGCCCTCGCGCGTCGACGCCATTCCCAGGCATGCATTCCTGCCCTTCGGGCTCGGCCCCCGGCGCTGCGTCGGAGAGCGCTTCGCGCTCGTCGAGATGCAGATCCTGTTGCCGATGCTGCTCCAGCGCTATCGCTTCGAGCGGGCGCCGGGCGCTCCCACGGATCCCCAACCGCTCTTCACGCTGCGCCCGCGGGATGGCCTGCGCCTGCGCGTATCGGCGCTCGCCGACCGCGCGCCGCTGAAGCCGCCTGTGGTCACGGAGGCGCTCGCCGGCTAGAGCACCGAGCGCGTTCGAGTCCCGAGGAAATCAACAGAAGGCAAGAGAAACCGCAAGGGGCGCAAGGGGCGCAAGGGGAAGGCAAGAACATATCTCGTCTCTGGTCCCTTGCGCCCCTTGCGCCCCTTGCGGTTTGTCTCTCTCCCGTATTCCTGGCCTTTGGAGCTAGATCGGTCGGCCTCGCAACCCATTGATTGAGGCACCGTTCAACCCCGTTTGTCGCTCTGGGAGGTCATGACGGGCCCTCCTACAAGCACTGTCGCCCGCCGGCCCGGCGTGCGCGCGTAGGCCTCCACGACGGCCCGCCCCACCCTCGCTGCACACCCGCGCTTTGCCAGGGCCACGATCGCGCCGCCGAAGCCGCCGCCGGTCAGCCGGGCGCCGAAGACGTCCGGCTGCGCCCGCGCGCTCTCCACCAGATCGTCGACCGCCGGCACCGATACCTCGAAGTCGTCGCGCATGGAGCGGTGCGACGCGTCGAAGAGCTGGCCCAGGCGGCCGAGATCGCCCGCGCGGAGCGCGGCCACGGCGGCGAGCACCCGGGCGTTCTCGGTCACGACATGGCGCGCGCGCCGGTCGAGCGGCGCCGGCAGGGACGCGATGCGCGGCTCCGCCGCCGCGTCGACGTCCCGGAGCTGCGGGACGCCCAGCGCCGCGGCCGCGCGCTCGCACTCCGCGCGCCGTGTCTTGTAGTCGCCGCTCGCGTGCTGGTGAGCCACCCCGGAGTCCACGACGAGCAGCTCGGCGTCCCGCGGCAACGGGATGCGCTCGAACGCGAGCGTCCTTGTGTCGATGAAGAGCGCCGTGTCCTCGTCGGCGAGGCTCGCGGCCATCTGATCCATCGTCCCGACGGGCGCGCCCACGAAGTCGTGCTCTGCGGTGTGCGCGATCCGGGCGATCTCCACGTCGTCGATGGACAGGCCGAGCATCGCGCGCAGGGCGCGGGCGAGCGCCACGAGCAGCGAGGCGCTCGACGACAGGCCGCTTCCGAGCGGCACCGACGAGTCGATCCGCGCGTCGAAGCCGGGGATCGAGGCGCCCCGGCCGCGGAGGACCGCGGTGATGCCCTGCACGTAGTCGAGCCACAGGCCGCGGCGCGCCTCCTCGCCGGCGCGGAACGAGAGCCGGGCGCCGCCGTTCACGTCGTCCACGTCGCCCACGCTCAGCGTCGCGACCTGGACGAGCCCGTCGCCCCGCGGCGCGATCTCGACGCGCGTCTTCTGCGGGATCGCCGTCGGCAGCACGTACCCGCCGCTGTAATCGGTGTGCTCACCGATCAGGTTCACGCGCCCTGGCGCCTCGGCCAGGAGCTTCGCCGGACGGCCGAAGATGGCCTCGAAGCCCGGCCCCTTCACCGCCATCGCGGCGCGCCCATGTCCACGGGAGAAGCAAACTCAGACGTTGCAGAGACGTCAAGTCCCAACGGCGTTGGCCCGCTCACTGGTTCCAGCGCTGCCGTTCCCCAGCGGGTCGTGCGTCGACCCGCCTCCACACGGCGCGGAGCGGCAAAGACCCCAGCAGGCCGCCGGGCCGATGACGGGGGTGGGTGACCGGTAACCTGGTGAACCCGCAAACGTGCGGACCGCGGACCCGTTGACGCGTGGACCTGTTGACGCATGGACCCGTTGCCGTTGACGCGCGAAGCGGACAGTCACGTCGGCGGTGGGCGAGGAGAATCCTGTTGCAGAAATGAAATGAACTACGTACCGTCGAGGTCGGAAGGGCATCGCCGTGCGCCTGTCCTCGTCCCTCGGGTGCTTCCGATGGTGCGCCTGGCGAAGCTTCTGCCGTGGAGGGGGGCGCGGATGACGCACGCTCGTGGATTCGACCGTTCTTTGGCTCGGATACGGCCTGCTGCGCCGAGCGCGTGATGCTGGTCTCTGCCCCTGTTTCCCGGCCCCCAGCGGCTCACCAGCGGCGCTCTGGTGTTCACCTTGGCATCGGCGTCAAGCTCGCCGCAGCGACCGTGGTGGTCCTCACCAGCGTTACCGTGCTGGTGGCCAATCAGGTGATCCAGAAGACACGAGATGACCTCGTGTCGGCAAAGGCGAACGCCGCTTCGATGATGGCGGATCTGCTCTCGGGTTCCCTGACCGCGTCGCTCGATTTCGGCGATCGGGACACGGCGCAGGGCGACCTCGACCAGCTCCGGTCAAACCGCGCGCTCATCGCCGCGGTCGCGTGGGGCAGCGACGCCGAGCCCGTCGCCAAGATCGGTCATCCGGAAGGCGGTCTGTCGGCGTTCACCACGCGCGGCGCCGAGAACCAGGTCCTGGAGCGCGAGATACGCGTCGCCCGCCCGGTCGTGCGCGACGACGGGCGGCGCCTCGGGACGCTCGTCCTCGTCTTCTCCCTCGAGCCCGAGAACGCCGCGTTCGCCGCGGCCCGCCGCAACATCCTCGCGTTCGCGGGGATCGTCGGCGCGATGACGGCCTTCCTGCTCCTCGCGTTCGCAAGGTGGCAGATCGTGCATCCGCTCTCGCGGCTCGTCGACGCCGCGCGGCGCGTCGGGGAGGGGGACCGCGCCGTCCGCGTGAACGTCCGCACGAACGACGAGCTCGGCCGGCTCGCCGACGTCTTCAATGCGATGAGCTCCGCCATCCTCGAGCGCGAGGGCAAGCTCGAGATGGCCACGAAGAGCCTCCGTGAGCTCTTCGACAACATGCGGGAGGCCATCGTGGCCTTCGGCCCCGACGGCCGGCTGGGCAGCGAGGCCTCGAAAGAGGCCAGGCAGCTCTTCGGCGACCGCGCCGCGGAGGGCAACCACGTCGCGGAGCTCCTCTACCGCGGCGGGCCGCTCTGCGTCGAGAGCCAGGCGCTCCGGCAATGGGTCGACGCGGCGTTCGACGCGGAGGTCGACGCCTTCCCGGAGATCGCCGAGCTCGCCCCGCGCGAGGTGTGGTTCGAGCGCGCGCCGGGCGACCGGAGGTTCCTGCGGATCGAGCTCTGCCCCATCGTCTCCGGCCAGAAGATCGCGCGCATCATGCTGCTCGCGACCGACCAGACCGAGCTCAGGCGCCTCGCGGAGAGCGTCAAGACCAAGGACGAGGAGCACGCGCGCCAGATCGCCGCCATGCGCCGCCTCATCGCCGGCGGCGGCCAGGTCTTCGTCCGCTTCATCGAGATCTCGCGCGAGCGCGTGGCCCGGTGCAGCGAGATCCTGAGGCCCGGCGGGCAGCTCTGCCCCGAGGACATCGACGAGCTCTTGCAGCAGCTGCACACCATGAAGGGCGAGGCCCGGTCGTTCGACCTGGAGCGCCTCGCGGACGAGATCATGGCGCTCGAGGACGAGCTCTCCATGGTCCAGGCGCGCGCGCGCTCGGAGGACAGGCCCTCGGTCGAGGGGCACTCGGCGTCGTGGCGCTCGCGGCTCACCCGCGTCGCGGACGAGCTCACGCGCGCGCAGGAGACGTTCGTCGACGCCTCGCCCGTGGGCAGCGCGATCCTCGACCAGATCACGGTCCGCCGCACCGACGTCACCCGGCTCGGCGAGCTCGTTGGCCCGCAGGGCGGCGAGGCCGCCGAGATCGTCCGCCGCCTCGCGGCGCGGCCGTTCGGCGAGGTGCTCGCGCCGCTCGTCGAGCGCGTCCCCCGCTGGGCCGAGCGGGAGGGCAAGCGCGCCCGCCTCGAGATCGACGGCCGCGAGGCCTCCATTCCTTCGGATCTCGCCCGCTTGCTCCCGGGCGTGCTCCTCCACCTCGTGCGGAACGCGATCGCCCATGGAATCGAGCCCCCCGACGCGCGCACCCGGATGGGCAAGCCCGAGATCGGCGTGATCCGCGCCAGCTGCATCGACGATCGGCCGCTGCCCACCCTCCTCGTCGAGGACGACGGCCAGGGCATTGACTTCGACGCCCTCGCGACGAGCGCCGGCGTCGATCCGAAGGATCTGCGCCGGGCACGCGAGCTCCTGTTCACCCCCGGCGTGAGCACGAAGGGCGACGTCAGCGACCTCGCGGGCCGCGGCATCGGCCTCTCCGCGGTCCGCGCCGATCTCCTCTCGGTCGGCTGGCTCATCGAGGTGGACGCGTCGCGCCAGACCGGCACGGCGTTCGTGATCCGCCCCCAGGCTGCCCCTCTCAGCAACGGAGAATGACTCGATGTCACATGGCGGACGCATCCTGGTGATCGATGACAGCGAGATCGTGCTGATGCGAATCCGCGTCGAGCTGTCGAGCGCCGGCTACGACGTGGTCACGACGACGCAGCTCGTGGGCACGGCCCGTCACCTGCGCGGCTGCGATCTCGTCATCGTCGACTTCTTCATGCCGGGCCTCGACGGCGCTGCCGTCCTCCGCTCGCTCAAGGCCGCGGTGCCCGAGGGCGAGAAGCCGCCGCTCTTCTACCTCTACACGACGGACGCCGAGGCCGGATCGCGGTACGCGGAGCTCGGCTTCGACGGCGTCTTCAGCAGGAAGGGTGATCTCCTCGCCCTCACCCCGCAGGTGCAAGCGGCGCTCCGCATCCGCAAGCTCGCCGGCCTGTCGCGCGGCAAGGAACGCAAGAAATGACGCCTCGCCGGCGCGCCCTTGTGCTCGGCCTCTTCGTCGCGGCCGCCCTCGTCCCGTTCCATGTCATGGCGGAGCCGGCGACGGCGCCCTTCGCCGTGCAAGCGGAGATCGTCACGCGCATCCTGCCGTACGACAGGGGCTTTCCCGAGCGGGTGAAGGGGCAGGTCTCTTTCCTGCTGCTCTCTCGGGCGGGCGACGCGGACTCGCTGAGCGCCGCGCTCCAGATGAGGAGGGCGCTGAACGACATCGGCAAGGTGCGTGACAAGCCGATCCGCGTGGAGAGCGCCGAGTACTCGAGCGCTTCCGAGCTCGCCGCGACGTGCCGCGCGCGCGACATCAACGTCGTGTACATCTCCTCGGGGCTCGGCAGGGAGGTCGCCGCGATACGCGGCGCGCTCACCGACACGGGCATCCTGAGCTTCGCGGCCGTGGAGCCCTATGTCTCGCAGGGGGCCGTGCTCGGCGTCGACGTCGCGGACGGCAAGCCGCGCATGAGCATCAACCTCGCGCAGGCCCGGGCCCAGCAGATCGACTTCCCCGCTCCCATCCTCAAACTGGCAAGGATCTATTGACGTGAGGTCGACCCGTCTCGCACTGCTCTGCGCCGCGTCGCTCGCGTGGTCGGCCACCGCCCCGCGCGAGGCGCGGGCCGAGGACGTCAGCTCGCTCCTCGAGATCCTCGAAGAGAACGTCGTGTCCGGCGCCTCGCGCTCCGCGGAGCGCGAGAGCGACGCGCCCGCCATGTCGTCGGTGATCACGGGCGCGCAGCTCAAGCTCTTCGGCATACGGCGCCTCGCCGACGCGCTCACCTTCCTCGCGAGCGGCGTCTTCGCGCACGACCGCATGTCGGTCCCGGAGGTCGGCGCGCGCGGGGTCGCCCTGACCCGGGACTCGAACAGCCACGTGCTGATCGTGCTCGACGGCATGGTCGTGAACGAGCAGGGCGGCGGCGCCGTCTTCCTGCACGATATCCCGATCGAGATCGTCGACCATATCGAGGTGGTCCTGGGCCCAGGCTCCGTGCTCTACGGCGCGCAGGCCATGCTGGGGGTCATCAACGTCGTCACGAAGAAGGCCGCCGATCACCAGGGCCTCCGCGCCTCCCTGACGCTCGGGGCGTCGCCCCCGCTCGACGAATCGGGCAACATCAGGGCACCGGACGTCGAGGGCATCGGGGGCGAGGGCACGGCGGCGCTCGGCTTCGGGCGCCGCTTCACGCTGCTCGGGCAGCCCGCGGGGGTGGTGGCGGCGGTCGACATGAACCGCTTCGAGGGGCCCGAGGTGAGCTTCCGGAAGCAACGGCTCCCTGTCGGGGCGGACGGCGTGTCCGTCATGGATCTCGGCTCGCACGCCGAGCCCGGCTTCTGGGGCGGCCCGGTCGAAGAGCAGTGGTTTCGCCGCAAGGCAGGGGCCTTCGTGCGCCTCGACGTCGGCGACCTGAGCGCCGTCGCGCAGGCGACCCGCTCGAGGTGGGCCGCGCCGTTCATGGATCTCCACGAGAACCGCGTCGGGGCCTATGACGACGCCCGCAACGACAACACGCAGACGCTCGTCTTGACCAGCGTGCGTTATCGCGCCCGCCTGAGCGAGCGGCTCGAGGGCGTGGCGCGCGGGTACTTCGGGTACAGCCGGATCGAGCGCTCGCGCTACGTGGTGGGCCACGACCCGCTCGTGCCGAACGTCCCGCTCGGCGTGCTCGATCCCGAGCAGTGCCCGCGCGGCCCGTCCGGGCCCTGCCGGAAGGACGCGCTGTTCCTCTCCCGCTGGGTCGGGCTGGAGCTCCAGGCGCGGTACGACTGGGCAGGCGACGGCGCCTTCACGACCATGGCGGGTCTCGACGGGCGCTTCCGCACGTCGGCCTTCGAGTTCGTCGCATTCGACGAGCTCACGGGGAAGAGTTATGGCTCCGACCCGGCGCGCACGCGCTGGCACGGCGGAGGAAGCCGTCTCGAAGACGAGGCCGCGCTCGGGGCCTATGTGCAGCAGACGCTCCGCCTGTTCCGGCCCCTCTCGCTCAACGCCGGGATCCGGGTCGACCTCGACTCGCGTATCCCGCTCGAGTACGTGACGAACGCGATCTCGCCGCGCGCCGCGCTGATCCTCACGCCGGACGAGCGGGTGTCGGTCAAGCTCATCTACTCGAGCGCATTCCGCGCGCCCAGCTTCGTCGAGCTCTACAGCGTGAGCGGCAGGCTCCTGCCGAACCCGGACGGCCTCAAGCCGGAGAAGGTCTCCTCCCTGGAGGCGGTCTCGTCGTTCCGGAGCGGCGCGTACTCCTTCACGGCCGGCGGCTTCTACTCGGACTGGCGGGACGTCATCGAGCTCCAGCTCCTGAGGGCCAAGGCGCCCAGCGTCTCGAGGTACAACAACGTGCCAGGCATCGAGAACTACGGCGCGAACCTCGGCTTCGAGACGAGCTTCCTCGAGCGGAAGCTGCGCGTCGGCGTGAACTCCACGTTCGCCGCGACGCGACGCCGCATGTCCTCTCAGCAGATCACCCGGAACGCGCCGTTCGGCACCGGCGACGACGTCCCCATCACGGTCGCGCCGCAGGTGTACGGCAACGCCCGCATATCGTACGAGGTCGGCTCTGGCGCCGTATCCCTGGCGGCCGCTTACATGGGCCGGCGGATCGCCGACCAAGCGTACTATGGCGGCGATCCGTCGAACATCGCCCCTCGCCCGGAGGTGCCGCCGCAGGTGGAGCTCCGCGTGGCGGTGACGGGCGCGATACCCGGGGTGAAGGGCGCTGGGTACACGCTCGGCGGGCAATACGCGTTCTCAGGCCATGAGCCCTACGTCGTCGGGCCCAACCAGGGGCAGCCGCGCTACCTCGTCGAGAGCGGCCCCTCCGCGGATTTCGCGTTGAAGAACCGCCTCACGCTCTTCGCCGGGATCGAGCTTCACCTCGACGACGACGCCGCCGCAGGCAGCCCGGCAGCGGCGGCCAGGCCCTCCTCCACCGCGACCGTCGGGCGCGCGAGCCACGGAGCTTCCCCGTGAAGAGCACACGTTTTCCCGCGCTCCTCCTCCGCTTGTCGGCCACAACAGGCCTCCTGGCGGCGGGCTGCGTCGACGTCGGCCACCCCATCGAGGTGGGCTGCTTCGTCGAGGCCGACAACCCGAACTGCTTCGACACGGGCGTCTCCGCGAGCTCTTCTCAGCCGAGCGGAACCACCGGGGCCGGCGGGGCTGGCGGAGGCGGCGCGAGCGCCGATGGCGGAGGCGGCGCAGGCGGTGACGGCGGCTCCGCGGGCTCAGGCGGCGCAGGCGGCGCCGGCGGCGCCGGGCTGTGAGCGCGGGCGGACGAGCGCGGTGGTCCTCGCCTCATCGCGGTGGATTGCGTCAACCTATCGCCACATGAGGGGCCGAATCGTCCACCGTGGAGTCATCTCCGACGGTACCCTACTGTCGATTGGCATGCTCTCCGGCTGGAACTCGCATGGTCGGCATCGTCGCGAACGAGGACGTAAAAGGCGTTGACAGTCGATCCTGTTTCCCATAGTCGTAATGATGCAACTCGACTGGACCGCTGTGTTCTTGTCGTGAAGGGGGAGCGTGCACGACCGAAATTTCTCTGGCGGTCTTCTCCCGGCGGCGAGCGTCAGGAAGCCATCGCCATGAAGGTGAGCGCCATCGTCATCGATGTACTGCGAGAAACAAAGCGCGATCTCTCGCCCTGACCGGGCAGGAAGCTCTCGAGAGAAGTCCCCGCGATGCGCGCGATGAACGAGACTGAGGCCAGCCGGATGCAGAGCGCGACGATCTCGCGAGCCCAGCGGATACTCGACGCGTTGCCGGCGATCGTGTGTGTTCTGGACCTCGCGGGACCGCGGCTCACCGGGCATAACGCCGCGCTCGTCCGGGCGCTCGGCTGCACGGAAGAAGAGCTCCTTTCGCGGGGCGTCGAGGCGCTCTCGGCGCGCATTCACCCCGACGATCTCGCCGGCCTCGGAGCGCGCGCGGCCGAGCTCGCCGCGGCGCGCGACGGCGGAGCCGTCGAAGGCGAGCTGCGGGCGCGGAGCATCCAGGGAGGGCAAGGGGAGCGCATCTTCGCCGTGCGCGCGGAGGTCTTCACGCGAGGGGACGACGGCGCTGTGCGTGAGATCGTCGTCTTCGCAGAGGAAGTGACAGCGCGAAAGCGCCGAGAGCAGGGCCGCCACAGGAGAGACGTGCTGCTCGCGGCGCTCTGCGACCGCGCCCCTGTCTTCATGTATGCGAAGGACCGTGACGGCGCCTTCCTCCTGGCGAGCCGCTCGACGGAGGAGCTCGTCGGGGCGGCTCCGGGCAGCATGCTCGGAAAGACCGATAGCGACTTCTGTCCGGCGGAAGTTGCGTCTATTTACAAAGACGTCGAACAGCTGGTGCGCAGGACCGGCGCCCCGTTCGAGGCCGAGGAGATCGTCCCGCAGGCCCAGGGTGATCGGACCCTGTACACGATCAAGTTCCCCCTCCGTGGCGAGGGCGTCCCGGAGGGCGCGGTCGCCGGGATCTCCATCGACATCACGCGGGTCAAGGCGGCGGAGCGCGAGCGGGAGGCTGCGCGGGACGAGCTGATCGCGGCGCAGCAGGACACGATACGTGAGCTGGTGACGCCGCTCTTGCCGATCGCCGAGGGCGTGCTGGTGATGCCGCTCATCGGCTTCTTTGACAGCGCGCGGGCGAGCCGGATCATCGAGACGTTGCTGCAGGGGGTGGAGAGGCACTCGGCCCGCGTCGCGATCATCGATATCACCGGCGTCAAGGCGGTGGACGCCCAGGTCGCCGAGATGCTTGTGCAGTCCGCGCGCGCCGTCGGGCTGCTCGGTGCGCAGGTGGTGCTCACAGGCATCCAGCCGGCGATCGCGCAGACGCTCATCGAGCTCGACGTCGATCTTCGGGGCCTGGTCACGGCGGGGACGTTGCGGAGCGGCATCGCGTATGCGTATCCGGTCGGGCAAGCACGCGGTGGACAGGAGCCGCGCCACGCGCGCCGCGAATGAGGGCGAGGCGCGCTGAGCGCGCACCATCGCAGGGGGGCCGGATGTCGGCGCGCGCACAGCCGCGCTGAACCGTCAGGGGACGGTGAAACGGGTCGAGCCATATCGAGAAGAGGAGGGGATTCATGGACCATCGCGCCATCATCGGGAGCATTCTTCTGGCGACCAGCGGGCTTGCCTGCAGCTCGAGCGAGAGCACGGCGGAAGCGCCGCTGACCATCGCTTACATCACCCACAACAAGTGCAATCGGTTCCACGATCTGGGTCGCGCGGGCGCCGCGCAGGCGCAGAGCGAGCTGTCGACGACGAGCACACGGCCGGTCAACGTGATGATCCTGGACCCTGAATGTCCGGAGCTCACGGAGGACGGCAAGCCGCTGGATCCCGACGACGCCTGCTACCTTTCCCGGCCGCAGATGAAGGTGCTCCAAGAGGTCATCGACATGAAGGTGGATGCGATATCCGTCGATGTCTTCGACGGTGTCTGCGAGAACGACCTCATCAACCAGGCGGTGGACGCCGGCATCAAGGTCGTCACGTACGGCGGCGACGCTCCGGCCAGCAAGCGCCACACCTACTACGGCATGGACAACAAGGCCGCTGCCGCCTTCCTCATGGATGCGCTCGCGACCATCAACGGGAAGACCGGCAAGATCGCCTTTCAGACGATGATGGATGAAGACAGTGACGGAGGCTACACCCCCACCCCGGCGGGGACCTTCATCGACCGGTCTGCCGGGTTCACCGAGTCGCTGAAGAAGTACCCGGACATGACGAACGCCGTGAGCCTCCCTTGCGTGTGCTGCGACTACGCGATCCCTTTCTGTGCGGAGACCGCGGAGGAGGCGCTGGAGAAGGACGAGGAGATCATGGGCTTCTTCTTCTCCTACAGCAAGCTCCTCGGCGAGCCCGACCTCGCGGCGAACGCGCCGACGCTCACCGCGAGAGCGAAGGAGAAGACCATTCACTCGGTGGCGTTCGACACGCTGCCGGAATACATGGATCGGATGCGCGAGGGGTACGTGGACGTGCTCCTCGGTCAGAAGCTGTTCGGCTGGGGCTACGATACCGTCATGCTCGCGTACGATCTGGCCACCACCGACCGGCAAGTGAGCGCCTTCACCGACGCTGGCTGGTACGTCGTCTGTCCGAACAACCTGGAGGAGTTCGAGCGCAACACCCAGGCGATGGACTACCGGACGCCCCTGTCGAAGTGCAGCTTGCTCCCCTGAGCCCGGCCTTGCTCAGCCCGGCAGGCCACATTGCGTGACGCGCGCCACGATCGTCGCTTGCGCCGGGTAGGCTAGACCACGGCGCCACGCCGGCCGGCCGCGACAGGGAGGCGACGCCGCGCCTTCGATTTCGCCGCGCGCGCGCCGTGGGTATGTATCATGGATCGAGCTCTGGCCCGCGCGTCCGCCGCCCGGGCCTGGAGGGAGCCACCATGAGGAGAGGCCTGCCGCGATGAAGGAGACCAGGGCCAAGGAGCAGCAGGACGGGCTCAGCGTGCGAGCCCAGCGGATGCTCGACGCGGCGCCGACGATCCTGTGTGTCGTGGGCCTCGATGAGCGGCGGCTCATCGCGCACAACGCCGCTCTCGCCCGCTCGCTCGGCTGTACGGACGAAGAGCTCTCGACACGCGGCGTCGAGGCGCTCTCGGATCGGATCCACCCGGACGACATGGCCGGCCTCGCCGCGAGCTCGGAGCGGCTGAAGCGGGCGCGGGACGGCGAGGTGATCGAGGGTGAGCTCCGGGCGCGAGGCCGCCAGGGAGACGAGCGCATCTTCGTGGTGCGCGCGGAGGTCTTCGCGCGAAGCGAGGATGGATCCGCGCGCGAGATCTTCCTGTCGGCCGAGGACGTCACAGAGCGAAAGCGGCGCGAACAGCGCCTCCACAGGAGCGAGGTGCTGCTCGCGACGTTCTGTGATCACGCGCCGATCCTCATGTATGCAAAGGACGGGGAAGGCGCCTTTCTCCTGGTGAGCCGCTCGGTGGAGGAGCTCGTCGGGGCGACCCCGGGCAGCATGCTTGGAAAGACCGATGGCGACTTCTTTCCATCGGAAGTTGCGTCTATTTACAATGATGTCGATAACCTGGTGCGGAGGAACGGCGCCCCGTTCGAGGCCGAGGATCCCGTCCCTCACGCCCGGGGCGAGAAGACGTTTTACTCGATCAAGTTCCCCCTCCGCGGCGAGGGCATCCCGGAGGGCGCGGTCGCCGGGATCTCCGTCGACATCACGCGGGTCAAGGCGGCAGAGCGCGAGCGGGAGGCTGCGCGGGACGAGCTGATCGCGGCGCAGCAGGACACGATACGTGAGCTGGTGACGCCGCTCTTGCCGATCGCCGAGGGGGTGCTGGTGATGCCGCTCATCGGCTTCTTCGACGGCGCGCGGGCGAGCCGGATCATCGAGACGCTGCTGCAGGGGGTGGAGAGGCACGCGGCCCGCATCGCGATCATCGATATCACCGGGGTCAAGGCGGTGGACGTCCAGGTCGCCGAGATGCTCGTGCATGCCGCGCGCGCCGTCGGGCTGCTCGGTGCGCAGGTGGTGCTCACCGGCATCCAGCCGGCGATCGCGCAGACGCTGATCGAGCTCGACGTCGACCTGCGGGGCCTGGTCACGGCGGGGACGCTGCGGAGCGGCATCGCCTACGCGCTGAAGCGAACCTGACAGCAGACCGCCCCGCGGCTCCAGGCGCTTCGCCCCGCTGCGCGGCCGCCTGCGGCGGGCGGGATCCGCGCTGCGCGCGAACCTGCCGCGCGGCCGACGCGTCGGATTTTGTTGACGCGTCGGAACTTTCCGACATATTAAAGACATGTCTGAAGTCGACGTGTTCTCGGCGCTCGCCAACCCGGTGCGGCGCGAGATCCTGATGCAGCTCCGCATGGGACCTCGCGCCGTGAACGACCTCGCGCGTGGCTTCGACCTGGGCCGCCCCGCGGTGTCGGAGCACCTGCAGGTGCTCCGCAAAGCTCGCCTCGTGCGCGAGGAGCCGCGCGGACGCGAGCGCTACTACCACCTCGATCCGCGCCCGCTGAGCGAGGTCGATGAATGGCTCAACACGTTCACTCAGTACTGGAAGACGCGGCTCGCCGCCCTTGAAGATCTCCTCAACGAAGAAGGAAAAAAATGAACGCCCCTGCAGTCATCCGCCTCGAACATCGTTACACAGCGCCTCCGTCCGCCGTCTGGCGGGCGCTCACGGATCCGGAGTTGCACGCGCGCTGGTGGGCTCCGGGCGACGTCAAAGCCGTCGTCGGACACCGCTTCGAGCTCGACATGGGGCCCTGGGGCAAGCAGGCCTGCGAGGTGCTCGCCGTCGAAGCGGAGCGGCTCTTCTCGTACCGCTTTGCGATCGGCAAGCTCGACACCATCATCACCTGGCGCCTCACGCCCGAAGGGCCAGGCACGCTCCTCACGCTCACGCACGAGGGCTTCAACCTCGACTCGGCGATGGGCAAGACCGCGTTCGAGGGCATGAAGCCTGGGTGGCCCAAGGTGCTGGAGAACCTCGGAAGGACGCTCTGAGCCTCGGCTTGCGCACCTTTATGCGCTGTGACGATGGTGAGCCACGGGAGGATCGTGGACGGGTCGCGAAAGGACGTGCGTTCCCGAGGCGCTCCCGCCGACCAACGAGCCGCTCCAGCTGGCCGCGCCGGTCGGCGCCTTATTGCAGCGTGCAGATAAGCCGCTGACCGCGCACGGAGTAGGCACCGTCGCGTTGCTCGATCCAGGCGACGAGCAGCTTGACGCCGAGCTTCGCGACGGTCGAGCCGAGGATCTGCGCGCTGCTGCCGTCCGGAAGGGAGAAGATGAGCTGGCGGGGGAGCACGTTCTCACCTGTTCGCGTGAACCAGCCCAGGTCCACGCTCTTTCCAGGGGGCGGCACCAACGTCAAATACACGTTTTCGCCGTCGCTCGCGACGGGGCCCGGGGGATTGTACTGGTTTACATTCTGGAGCTCGAAGACAGGGGTAAAGCCGGGCGGGGGAACCTGGCCGAGCGACAGGAAGTCCCTTACGACGCCCACCTCCGCCGAGAGAGCGAGCCTCGGCGGAGGAACGAGGTGCACGATCAAGAGCGTGACGCCATCGCCCTCGGGCAGCGGGAACGCCCCAAAGAAAGACTCCACCTCGTCAGGAGACGGGCTGAACTGGATCTGGTGCGCCGCGCTGAGATCGGCGCGCGAGGCGCCCGTTCTGAAGAACGCTTCTCCGGTCGCGCTGTCATCCAACAAGAGGAGGTGCTGGCCGTTCGTGACGGTGTAGTAGTGAACGTTGAGCGAGGCATCGGTACGTGAGCCCTGGGCCACCAGGGTCGGCGCAGGCTCGGCCGATCCACCGACGACGAGCGCTCGCGTCGAGCCGCCGGGCGCCGCGCAGGTCGCGGCATAAAGGGTGTTATCGCCCGCCTGGACGAACGCCATCGACGCTGCCACGTTGGGGCTCGAGCACTCCGGTGCGAGCGCGGGAAACCGCTGGAACGTCCCCTCGGACGAGACGCCGTCGGCGGTCGTGGGGAAGACGAGCTGCCCGATCTCGTACCCCACCCTGCCCTGAAGGATCACTCGCCCTTCCGATTCTCGGCCGGTGACGAAAGCCGCGCCGTCGGTGAAGGGGAACTCCGTCTTCGACCCGGCTGGCTCCCCGATCTCGTGCACCGTCCCGATCACGAGCCGGCTGGCAGTCTTGTCGATGACCGAGACAGATACGCGATCGGGTCCGCTCGCCAGCACGAGCGAGGAGGTGTCGACCTCATGGCCGCCGAGGTCTTCGGACGTGAGGATGTCGAACGGTTCGAGGTCGAGCGCGCACTTCGCCTCGGCCGGCTTGCACACGCCGTCCTGACAGACGCCGCTCGGACACTCGGAAGAAGCGCTGCACGCTTCGCCGCCGTTGCCTCCTTGGTTCAGCTCCGCGTCGGCGCGCACGCCCGCGATGATCTGGCAGCCGGCGACGAGCAATGCGCCCCCGACGATGACGAGCCTCCATGGTCGCATCGGGCGCATCTCAAAAGCTACCTCGCAACGACAGCCCCGCTGCTCCGGCCCGGGCCGGATGCCCCAGGCGCACCTCCAGCACCGTCGACGGCACGGCGTCGCTCGACGGCGCGGTCAGGAACACGACCAGGCCTGTGACGAGCGCCGCGCCTCCCGCCGCGAACGCCACGTTGGAGATGTTGGCGGTCGTGTTGGCGTCCTGATGGAGCTTGACCCCCTCGGCGTCACAACGGGGAGGGTCGTCGTTGGTACACCCGTGCTGGCTGCGCGCCTCGCTCATCTTCGAGAGCGTCTCGACACCGAACAGAGCGCCTACCGCGATCCCGGCCAGGCTCGCCCCGCCCAGCACGAGCCCAACGGTTCGCTGGGTGCTCCATGAGCTCGCCGCGGGCGTGGCGCTCGTGGCCGCAGGCGCGCGCGCTTCCCGCCGTGGCGCGGGCGCGTTGTCGAGCAGAGGGACGCGCACCGTCCTCTGCCCTGGGTTCGGCTCGACGACCACCTTCGTGATCCATGCCTTTTTGCCGGGCGCCGCCGCCTCGATCGTATGCTCGCCCGGATCGACCGGGATCGCCGAGCCGAACATCGCCGCATCGAGCGGCTTTGCGTTGCGCCGCACCTCGAGCCCCTCGACCCGGGCCTCCGGCGCCACCTCGATGACGAGCCTCGTGAGCTGCGGATCGAGGAGGCCCGCCCGCCGCCCCGCTTCTTTCGAGCGCCGCCCATCGCCCGCTTTGCGCGCCATCGCTTCGGCGTCGTTGAAGGTCGCCCAGGCGCTCGCCGTCTCGCCATTGAGCTCGTAGCAATCCGCCAGGGCGAGCAGCGTCCCGGCCATTGGGTCCAGCTTCTGGCTGGCGACGAGCTTCGAGCACCCCAGGGCGTAGCTGCCCTGCTTGACGAGCGTGCGCCCCTCGCGGAAGAGCACATCGGCGGCTGCCCGGTCCTCGGCGGTCGGGTCCGCGAGGGCGCGCGGCGCGAGCGACAACGACAGGATCAGCGCACTCGCAGCGACGACACTGCGCTTCACACGCATCGGTCCTGGGCCACGCACCGATCCCATTATATCGGCACCGCTCGCCGTTGTCCCAGGGTTAGCGACGCTCGTCGTACGAGAACGCCGGCTCAGGCTTCGAGGTGGGAGGGGCCTTGGCCGGGGGCTTCGCCCGCAGGGACGGCTTCGTTGCCTTCAGCGTGGCCGTCGCCGCCGGCGAAGGCGAGGTGGGCTCCGCCTGCGCTTTCGCGCTCGCGTCGCGCGAGGCGGGCGCGGACGGGGGAGCCTGGGGTTCACCGGGCGCGGATGGGGCAGCGCTCGGCGCCCCGAAGGAGGCCGCCGGTGGGCCTGCCGGTGCAGGGGATCGCGCCCCCTCCTGCCCGCCCCAGGCGATCACCGCCAGCGCAGCGCCCGCGACGAACGCACCGCCGAGGAGAAGGGGAGCCCAGTAGCGCGGCTTCGACAGCAGCACCCCGAAGGGCGATAAGGCGCCATCGGGCCAGGACGCGGTGGGCGCTGTCTCCGCCACGGAATCCGGCGGGCGCGGCGCGATCGACCCTGCTGCCCCCGCGCTGGCCGGCGGCGAGGAAGCCTCCACGCGGCGCGACTCCGGCGCGTTTTTGGCTCCCGGCGAAGACGACCGCGACATGGAGAGCACCCGCGAAACCCGCTCCGGATAGCTCGGCGCTCGCGGGGGCGCGTGAGGCGCGAGGGCGCCGGCGAACGCTGCGACGTCGTTCCAGCGCTGCTCGCGATCGTGCACCAAACACCGCTGGATCACCGCGTCGATCTCCGGCGGCACGTCGCTCCGGCGCTCGTGGAGCGGCGTAGGTTTGGCCGCGAGCATGCGCCCATAGAACTCCGCCAAGGTCTCCGCGTGAAATGGCGTCTGCCCGGCGATGAGCTCGTACAAGAGGACGCCGAGCGCCCAGACGTCGCTGCGCGCGTCGACATCCTTCGGCGAGCTCATCTGCTCGGGCGACATGTAGTAGGGGGTGCCAAGCTGCTCGTCGTCTTCTGTGAGGGCGAGCTCCGCGCCGCTGATCTTCGAGATCCCGAAGTCGAGGACCTTGATGCACGGCGCGCCGCTGACGTCCTGCGTGACGAAGAGGTTCGCCGGCTTCAGGTCGCGGTGCACAATCCCGGCGGCGTGCGCCTCGCCGACGGCTTCACACGTCTGGAGAACGTACTCCACGGCGTCGTCGAGCGAGAGACACCCACTCTCCTTGAGCAACGCAGCGAGATCACGCCCTTCGAGGAATTCCATGACGATGTACGGCGCGCCGCTTTCGAGGGTGCCGACGTCGAACACGCGGGCGACGTGCTGGCTGCGCAGCCGCACCGCCGCGCGCGCCTCGCGCAAGAAGCGCGCGCGCGCGTCGGCGGCGGCGTGGTGGGCCGAGCGCATGAACTTGACGGCGACGCGCTGGTCGAGCTCGACGTGGACCGCCGCAACGACGACCCCCACGGCCCCCGCGCCGAGCACACGCTCCACGCGGTACTTGCCCGCCACGACGTCGCCGGGCCGGACCGGGGCTTTGATCATGGCTTGCCATGTGGTCTCGGCGGCTCCGGGAGGTCAAGCGTCGCTTGATGGGCCCGCGCAGGTCGGCAAGAGCACGAGAGCGTGCCTCTTCCGGATCGGCGCCGGCGGCGCGCTGCCGCGGCACGTTCCCGTTTCGTTCGATGGCGAGCCACAGCGTCGGGGTCGGCGCTGGTCTCCGAGGCCAGGGTCTCCGCAGCAGTTTCGACAGCCTCGACAGCCTTCTCGTCCTCGTCGGCAAGGGCAGCGTCCGATGGTATTCGCGTTGCACGCGCCAAAGCCCGGAGCTGTCCACGCTTCGAAAGAACTACCGGAAACCAGACGACCCAGATGAGGAGGCAGCTGGCGCTCTCCTTCCACCCTCACCGACTACCCCGCGCGCGCGTAGCGGCCCGGAGGCTGGCCCACGTGCCGGCTGAACGCGGTGCTGAAGGTGCTCGCCGAGCCGTAGCCGACGCGCTCGGCGACCTCGGCGATCCCGAGATCGTGGCGGCGGAGCAGATCCCTTGCGACGGCCATGCGCCAGGCGAGCAGGTATTCCATTGGCGGCAGGCCCACGGTGCGGGTGAAACGCTCGAAGAACCCCGAGCGTGAAAGGGCCACAGTCTTGGCGAGCTGGGCCACCGTCCACGAGCGCGCGAGCTGACGGTGCATTTGCCGTATCGCCGGCGCGAGCCGCGGATCGGCCAACCCGCGCAGGAGCCCCGGAGGCGCGTCCTCAGCCGAAGTCGACCGCAGCGCTTCGATGAGCAGCACCTCCACGAGCCGCGTGAGCACGAGGTCGCGCCCCGATCTCTGCTCGTTGGATTCGTCGCCTACGAGCCGTACCAGCACCGAGAGGCGCTCGACGCCGCGCACGTGCAACAGCGCTGGCAGCAGCGACACGAACAGCGCCGCGTCAGGCGAGTCGAAGAGGAAGTAGCCGCCGAGCAGCCGCACGTCCGGGCGTCCACCGCGCGTGCCGTGGCGGACTTCGCCCGTCGGCGCGGGCGTCACCTTCGGGTCGATGCGCTCTGGCCTCACCGGATCGAAGCCCGACAGGGTGAACCCCGGCGTCGCCGGCAGGAGCACGAAGTCGCCCGCCTCGAGCGTCAGGGCGCGCTCGCCGTCGACAGCGAGACGACAGCTGCCTTCCAGCACGGCGCAGAAGCTCGGCTGGCCGAAGTCCGAGTAGCGGACCCCCCAGCGACCGGCGCCGCTGATGCGCTTCGAGAACACGGCGCGCGGCTGGAGCAGCGCGATGACCTCCGAGAGAGGGTCGTTCATGTCTGGACTCTAGCAAACGAAACGTGGACTACCAATGGTAGATAGTCCAGCGCGCCGTCGCTATCTTCTCGCCATGAACACCGTGCTCATCACTGGTTGCTCCTCGGGTTATGGCCTCGAAACCGCGCGCCACTTCCACGCGCAGGGCTGGAATGTCGTCGCCACCATGCGAACGCCGCGCGAGGACGTGCTGCCTCGGTCGGACCGGCTGCGCGTGGTCGCGCTCGACGTGACGAAGCCCGAGAGCATCGCGGCTGCGCTTCAGGCGAGCGGGCCCATCGACGTCCTCGTGAACAACGCCGGCGTCGGGCTCATGGGCGCCTTCGAGGCCACGCCGATGACCACGGTGCGCGAGGTGTTCGAGACCAACACGTTTGGCGTGATGGCGATGACGCAGGCCGTGCTGCCCCAGCTCCGCGCGCGGCGATCGGGCGTGGTGGTGAACGTGACGTCGAGCGCGACGCTCGCGCCGATGCCGCTGGTCGCCGTGTACACCGCGAGCAAGATGGCCATCGAAGGGTTCACCGCGTCGCTTGCGTTCGAGCTCGAAGCCTTCGACGTGCGCGTGAAGCTCGTCGAGCCGGGCTACGGCCCGACGACGCGCTTCACGAGCAACGGGGGACCCCGCATGGAAGGCCTGATTCCCGACGCCTACGCGCCTCTCGCGCAGCGTATCTTCGCCTCCATCGGGCAACCGGCGCTGGTGACGAGCGAGTCCGACGTGGCCGAAGGGGTGTGGCGCGCAGCGAACGACGTATCGGGGCAGCTCCGTTTCCCGGCCGGTCCCGACGCGGTGGCGCTGGCGCTGGCCAGGTGAGCGACCCCATGGGGTGTTGGGGTTGTCGCCCGCGCGCGCCCTCGCGCTTGGTTCCCCGGCACAGGCCTGCTCCTGGAGCAGCCCGCGAAGCTGACCTGTCCTGAATGGTCACGCATCCCCAGCGACATTGTCCTTCGGTTTCCCTTTTCCCTTGAACCGCGGATCGCTGGGAACGATGGTGATTCATTCCGTCGTGAAGTCGCCGCAGCGGCCGCTCCCGCGGCAGACGCCGCTCGCGCAGCTCTCGTCTCGATGGCACCGCCGGCCGGGCGCCAGCTTGCAGGCGCCCATGCCATCGCAGACCTTGTGCTCCAGCTCGCAGTCCGGCTCGTCTTCGACTCCGGGGCCGAGGGGTGAGCACGTGCCGACCGAGCGCTCGACGTTGCAGGCCATGCAGGTGTCATCGCAGGCCGTGTCGCAGCAGACGCCGTCGACGCATTTCCTGCTCGCGCAGTCCCGCGGACCGGTGCACGCCCGACCGTTCGCGCCCCTGCACGCGCCCGCTGCGTCGCAGACGCCGCCCTGGCCGCACGGCGGACCTGCAGCCACGACGTGCGTGGCGACCCCGCGTTCACACCCGTCTCTCGTGCAGGGGTCGCCGTCGTCCTCGGTGTCGGCGTCGTCCGGCGCAGGATACGGCTGTCCCGCAGCGCAGGTGAGGACCTGGCAGTCGCCCGCGTTCTGCCCGGACGGCAGGGCCGGTACGCCGTCGAGCGGGACGTTGACGCATGCACCTGCGGTGCACGCGTCCGCGGTGCATGGATTGTCATCGTCGCAGTCGGTCGCCTGCGTCTCGGCCGCGCACGCAGGGGCCTCTCCGTCCCAGCCAGCGCCGGGCTCGCTGGCCCCGGCCCCGTGATCGCCCTCGCTGCCCGCGCCGACGCCGCCGTCGCCCTGGAAGCTGCGGGCCTTGGGCGAACAACCCGCCAGCGCGACGACGAGGCACAGCGGCACCGAGGTCGCCTGCACGCGGCTCGTGCGGCGGCGCGGAAATGCTGAGATGTGAAATGTCCACATGCGCCGAACTCTACTGTCGGTCCAGCTCACCCGCTAATCAGACTTCTTCTTTCGAGCGGTCATGGACGAACGGCGTGCTCGGTTTACTGGCGGCGGATACGATAGGTGGACTCACGCTCCGTTCGAGGCGAGACACCGCTGTCCGGCTCACCACCCCACCACATCTGCCCGCCGTACACCCGTGCTCCGCGCGCTGCGCGCTCCGCGCCGCTTCTCCTGATCTTCTCTCCGAGGTGCAAGACAGGAGAACTTGGTTAGGCCCTCACGCCAGGCGAAGCGCCTCGCTGATCAGGCCGCCGCGCGCTCGACCCACTGGAGAACGTCCGTGCTGCTCCAGATCTAGCCCTGCGCAGGCCACGAGCACTCGTACCTCACGCGCCACTCGGTCTTGTGCGTCGTGTGCGTGCGCTCCAGTCTCCGCGTTTCCGGCCCAGAGAAGTCCCGCATTTCCGGCCCGAAGAAGTCCAGCTTTTCCCGCCCGTAGGAGTCCTTCTCGGGGCGCTCGCTGAGCTCGGACACGGACTCTTCCCCGATCACGGTCTCGCCCTCTTCGATGATCTGGTATCTCCCTGGTCCGCCGCAGGTCATGGCCATCGTCTGGCCCGCCTGCCGCATGGCCACCTCGCGATCGCCCAGGAGCGCGAGCTCGCCGCCGACCTGTGTCCGCCTCACGACGCGAATCTCGCCATACGGCTCCCACGCCGACTGCCCCAAGCACGCCGTGGAGCAGAGCGCGCATGCGGCGAACAGCGCATGAATCGCAGAGGATTTCATGCCTCGCATCCGTGCCACGCGATCAGCGCCCACGCCCGGATCGGCTCCGCGATCGCTCATAAAATCCTTGCTCTGGAAAGGAATCGTCATCTCCTGTCTTCTCGCTGGCCGGCGGGGCCGGGGCGGATGTTCGGTGTCGCCGCGCCCATCACGGCGCTCTCCCCGATCGTCCGCGCCCATTCCGGACCGGCGTCGCCATGGGTCGCCTCTCGCTTGCAGTCGCTTGCAGTCGCTTGCAGGCGCTTGCAGGCGCTTGCAGGCGCTTGCAGGGCCCGTGCCGCGTGGAAGCCCGCGCGGAGAGCGCGATGAAGGCCGTGGGCGGCGGCGAGGCGACCGCGCGGGCTTGCGTCAACGAGCAACGTTTTGCCTGGCGCTCTGGCGAGGCTCGATGACGGCCCTCAGGCCAGGCGCGGCGCCTCGCCGATCACGCCGCTGCGCCTCGCCGCGAGCGCCTCGAGGAACGCGATCCACGCCTCGGGGCCATCCAGCGTCAGGTTGGGCTCGACCGCGGTGTCCGGCCGCTCGGACGAGGCGATGTAGACGCCCACGCCGCCGATCGCCCGGGCATGGGCGATCGCCGGCTCGTCGGTCGTGTCGTCGCCTGCATAGACCACCAGCGTCCCAGGCGGCAGCCGCGCCAGCAGGAACGCGAGGGCGCGGCCCTTGTCGTGCGCCGCGTCCCGGGCCTCGTGGATGCTGCGCCCCCTCATGACCACGAACCCGCGCCGCGCCGCCGCGTCCGCCCACGTCCCGAGCGCGTCGAACGCCGCCGGACGAGCCTCCGCCGAGACGAGCCGCCAGTGGAGCGCGATCGAGAAGCGCTTGCGCTCGATCCCGAGCGCAGGGACCCGCCGCACCGCCTCCTCCGCCTCGCGCTCCAGGGCGTCGAGCGCCTCGGTCGGCGCCTCCCCCAGGTACACGAGCTCCCCGCCCGGCGCCGCGATCTCCGCCCCGTGCTCGCCCACGCGCCACACCGCGCCGACCGCCGCCGTGCGCGCCGCGACGTCGTGGATCGTCCTCCCCGTGACGATCGCCACGGTCGTGCCCGGCGCCCGCGAGAGCGCCCCCAGCGCCCCGAGGGCGCGCGGCGCCGCCACCGCCCCGCCCGGGACCGCGGTGATCTCGGAGATTGTCCCGTCGAAGTCCGTCGCGAGCAGCAATGACGGCGCGGTCGCCGCGCGCTCCACCAACTCAAGAACGTCCATGCCGCACCAGATCTACCACTGGGCAGGCCAAGAGCACGACGGCAAAGCCGGCGCGACCCGGTGGCCGGCCTTGCTGCTCCACGACGGACAGCTCGCCGCCGCGCGCCGCGCGTGGAGACGCGCGTCAGAACCGGATGATCACCTCGTGGACGCGGCGCCCCTCGGTCTTGCCCTCGGTGGCCTCCGCGGGCGCGGCGTCGCCCGCGGGCGCCCCCTCCGCGGCGGCCGCCGGCTCGTCCTTCTTGCACTCGTACTTCACGCGCCACTCGGTCTTCTGCACCGTGTGCGTGCTCTCCTGCTTCCGCTTCTTCGGCCCGAAGAAATCCTTCTCGCGGCGCTCGCTGGACTCGGACACGGACTCTTCCCCGACCACGGTCTCGCCCTCTTCGACGATCTCGTAGCTCTCGGGTCCGCCGCAGGTCGTGGCCATCGTCTGGCTCGCCTTCTGCATGGCCACCTCGCGATCGCCCAGGATCGCGAGCTCGCCGCCGACCTTCGTCCGCCTCACGACGCGAACCTCGCCATACGGCTGCCACGAGCACGCGGCCGTGGAACAGAGCGTACACGCGGCGATCAATGCATGAATCGCAGAGAATTTCATGCCTTGCACCAGTACCACCCTCGAAATGACGACGGCAACAACAAAGCGCGGGCGGCTCGGTGCAAAACCTGCTACCGGCAGCGCGCGCGCGCCTGGTCGGTTGCCCGGTTGCCCGGTTGGTCGGTTGATCGCGT
Organism: Sorangium sp. So ce726; assembly: GCF_051521405.1. NCBI lineage: Bacteria > Pseudomonadati > Myxococcota > Polyangiales > Polyangiaceae > Sorangium > Sorangium sp. So ce726. The sequence goes on from NZ_CP150349.1 coordinate 2,075,002, forward strand.
CGCCTCGTCGCAGCGGTCCAACGTTGCGTGGTCGCTCGGGCGCGCGCCTGCTCGCGCCGGGGCACCGGATCACCACCCGCTGCTGCCACGGCAGCAGCGCGGAAGCTCTCGGCCCCGCGTTCCGGCCCGCACCGGCGCGGCATGGGGGTTGCTGACCGCGGGTGTTCGCCGGCGCGGCTCAACAGGCTTGATCCGCGCCGTGCCCCGAGGTCCAACTGCGCTCCTTCATCGACAAGAACCGCTTTCTGCTGATGTTCGCGGCGCTGTCCTCGGTCATGGGCCTCAGCGTCGGCGTGGCCAAGGTGAGCACGACGCTGTACGCGCTGGAGCTCGGGGCGAACGAGGCGCTGCTCGGGCTGATCTCCGGATCGCAGAGCGTCGGGGTGCTCCTGATGAGCATCCCCATCGGGCTCCTTGTCGATCACCTCGGGCCCTCGCGGCTGTTCGTGCTGGGGAGCCTCGTGGCGGGGTCCCTCTACATGGCCTTGCCGGCGGTCCCGTCTCCGGTGTTCCTGCTGGTCTGCACGACGGCGATCAGCTTCTTCATGCCGATGCGCTTCGTCTCGCTGAGCACCGTGTTCATGCAGCAGCTCGAGACGGTGGGCGAGGGCAAGGCCGGCTGGTACCGCGGCACCCATATGGTCGGCATGTTCCTGCTCGGCCCCATGATCGCGGCCGGCCTCACGAAGGCGCTGGGCTTCTCGGGCACGTACCGGCTCATCGGGATCTCGTTCCTGATCACCGTGCTCATGTCGCCGATCGTCTTCGGCCATTACACGGCGCGGTCCGCGCAGCCTCGATCGCTCCGCCTCTCCGGCGTCCGGTCCGACCTCGCCCTGCTCGCGCAGGACGTCGAGCTGCGCAGCGTGTGCCTGATCGAGTTCGCGGCCCAGTCGGTCAACTCGTTCTTCATGTTCTTCATCATCCCCATCGGCATCTCCGTCGCCCACCTGACGGCGGCCGAAGCGTCGGGGCTCCTCGCCTGGCAGGGCGTGACCTTCATCTTCGCGCTGTTCGCGCTGGGCGGCCTCGTGGGCCGCGTGGGGCACGAGCGCGTCTACCTCGCGAGCCTGGTCCTCGTCCCGAGCGCGCTCCTCTTGCTCGGCCTCTCGCGCGATCTCATGCCGCTGCGGGCCGGCGGCCTGCTGCTCGGCCTCGGGCTCGGCGTCCTCCAGATCGCGAACCTCACCCGCATCGCCCGGATCGGCGCGCGGGCGGGGCGGGGCAAGGTGGCCGGCTTGCAGGCGCTCGTGGGGCCGTCAGGTGGCCTGTTCGGCAGCACCGTGGGCGGCCTCGTGGGCCGGAGCCTGGGGCTCCAATCGATGTTTCTGCTCCTGTCCGTGTTCTTCGGCGTGCTCCTCGCCGTGGCGCGCAGGACGTCCAGCGCGGCGGCCGCCGCGAGCCCCGCGCCCGCCGAGCCCGCGGCCGCGGAGTAACGGCCGAGGAGAGACAACCACCATGCGAGTGCTCGACAAGCCATCTTCGATCGCCACAACACGCCGTCGGCTCGCGGCGGCCCTCTGCGCCGCGCTCGCGCTCGCGGCCTGTTCGAAGGGAGACCCCGGCAACGGCGACAGCGCCGCCGGCGACTACGAGGTGCAGGAGCTGCGCTATCAGGGGTTCTCGGGCATGGTCTCGGTGCCCGAGCTGGCGGAGGACCTCGGGTATCTCGCCCCGATCAGGCTGAGCTACGTCGGCAACACGATCAGCGGGCCGCAGGACATCCAGACCGTGGTCACCGGAGACACCGATCTCGGGCAGGCGTTCAACGGCGCGGTGATCAAGCTGATCGCCGCGGGGGCGCCGCTCCGGGCGGTGGTGGGCGGCTACGGGATCGACGCGAAGCGGTGGAGCGGCTTCTACGTGACCGAGGACAGCCCCATCAGGTCGGCGCGGGACCTGATCGGCAAGAAGGTCGCGATGAACACGCTGGGCGCGCACCACGAGCTGATGCTGAAAGAGTACCTGTCGCGGCAGGGGCTGACGAGCGCCGAGATCGCGCAGGTCACGCTGGTGGTGCTGCCGCCGGTGAGCGCGGAGCAGGCGCTCCGACAGAGGCAGGTGGAGGTCGCCGTCCTCGGCGACATCCTGCGCGACAAGGCGCTCGAGCGCGGCGGCGTCCGGGCGCTGTTCTCGGATCACGAGCTGTTCGGCGAGCTCACCGCCGGCAGCTACGTGATGAGCAAGCGATTCTTGAAGGAGAACCCGAACAGCGCCCGCAAGTTCGTGGAGGCCGCGGCGCGCGCGATCGAGTGGGCCAGGAGCACGCCGCGCGAGGAGGTGGTGGCCCGGCTGCAGCGCATCATCGAGCGGCGGGGCCGCAACGAGGACGCGTCGCTGGTGAAGTACTGGACCAGCCTGGGCGTCGCCGGCAAAGGGGGGCTCCTGTCGGCCGGGGAATACCAGATCTGGATCGACTGGCTGGTGAAGGACGGCGAGCTCAAGGCGGGGCAGCTCAAGGCCGAGGACCTGTTCACGAACGAGCTCAACCCGTTCGCGGCGACACAGGCGCAGTGACGGCGCCAGCACCGGCGCGTCCCTACTCGCCACCGCCTGCGGTAGAGGAGGAATTTGCCGTGGTTCACGGCCCGCGCGCGGCTGCGCTGGCCTCTCCTACGAGCGCCGCCGGAGGATGTGCTGGAGCAGCTGGCGCGAGACGTTCAGGAGCTTTGCCGCCTTCCGGCGGTTTCCTTCGGCGCGCGCGAGCGCCTCGTCGACCATGACGGTGCGCACCTGCTCCTCGACGTCCTGGATCGACGCCCGCCCCACCGCCGCGCGCACCTGAGGCCGGAGATCGGGCGGCCGGGTCAGCGCGTCGTCGATCGCGCGCTCCAGCTCCTCGAGGCGCAGCGGCTTCGCCAGAAACGAGCGCACGCCCATCTGGGCGAGCCGGAACGAGACGGCCGGGCTCGCCGAGCCGCTGATGGCCAGGATCGTCGGCGCGACAGCGCAGGTCATGGCCCGCTCCACGACGTCGACGGCGTTCCCGTCCGGGAGCATCACATCGGCGATGATCCCTTGAAACGCCCCCTCTGCGAGCGCGCGATGCGCCTCGGCCACCGATGCGCACGCGACGACCTCGGCGCCGCGCGCCTCGAGCGCCTCGCGCAGCGCGCGCCTGAGCCTCGCGTCATCCTCCACGACCAGCCAGCGCAGCATCGCGTGGTAGCATGCCCCCGGTCCATGGAGGCGCATAGTCTCAAGAGGGCGGAGCTGGCCAGCCTCCCGGCGTTGTCGGCGATGTCGGCAGTGTCGGCGGTGTCAAATAGCGCGCAGCTCGACGCCCTCATCACGCGCGAGGCGTTGCGGGGTGAGCGCACCGCCTCGATCGCGCGGAGCGTCTTCTGTGCGGCCCTCCTCGCGCGGTTCCTCGCCGTCGGCGGCTTGACGCCGTCAGGCTCTCACGCTCGCTCGCTCATCGAGGTTCCGCTGCTCCTCGGCGCGGTTGCCGCCTCGCTGTACGTGTGGTGGCGGAGCCGGAGGACCGATGCCCCTCCTCACCTGATCCTCGTCTCGGTCGGCCTCGACGCGCTCCTGTGCTTTCTGGCGCTGCTGCCGAACGTGCTCTGGCCCTGGGACAGCTACCCGGGAATCTTGCACCTGCCCGACATGGCCGCGCTCCTGATCACGGTGTCCGTGAGCGCGTTCCGGCTCGTCCGCCGGGCGGTGCTCCTCGCGACGGCGGCGAACGCGCTCTCCGCGCTCGTGCTCATCGCGCTCGACCGCGCGCTGAACGGCGGCCACCTCGACGCCTTCTGGGCGCCGGCGTCGCTGTTCTTCATCCTGCTCCTGACGGCCGCCAGCGCGGCGCTCCTTGTCACGATGCGCACGGTCCGCGTCGTCGAGCTCGGGGCGCGCTCCACGCTGCGCGCCGAGCGCGCGCAGCGGAACCTGAGCGTCATGCTGCACGAACACCACGACGTGAAGACCTCGCTCTCGGCCGCCCTCATCGACACCGATCTCCTCCGGCGCGAGCTCCTTCGGGTCGAGTCCGCGAGCGCCGAGCGCATGTTGCGAAAGCTGGAGCAGCTCCGTGAGAGCATCGAGGATGTCGCGTCGACCATGGGGCACATCCGCGATCGGACGATGCGCGAGCTCGACGCGCTGCGCGCGACGGCCCCCGCCGAGGTCGGCGAGGCGACCCGCGGCGCGCTCCGGGTCGTCCGGCGGCGCTACCAGGCGGTGAAGGTCGACGTCACGGATCGCGCGGAGCGCACCGCGGTCCTGTTCGCCGGGGGGCACGACGTGCTGGAGCGGGTGCTCCTCAACCTCCTCGTCAACGCGTGCGAGGGGACGGGCGAGCGCGGGGCGTCCAGCGTGACGCTGGACGCGCGCCCGCTCGGCGGCGGGCGGGTGGCCATCGAGGTGAAGGACGACGGCCCCGGGTTCCACGACGCGCCGAGCCCGAAGCCGGGCGGGTCCGGACAGGGGCTCGGCTTCGTGGCCGGCATGGTGGAATCGAGCGGTGGGCTCGTCCTGCGCGCCAACCTCCCGGAAGGCGGCGCCAAGGTCACGATCGAGCTGCTCGAAGCGCCGGTGTGACGGCGGCGCGCACGGCGCGCGGACAGGGTGGCAAGAAAATTTGCCCTCATCGCGCCAATGGCCATGCGGTACCACTCGGTGGCGAAGTGGGTATTCGCATGGACTCCGTCGCTCGTAAACCTCTGAAGGATAACTCGGCATGAAGAAGACCAGACCAATGACAGGTCCTGCATTGGCTCCCACCTGGGCTGCGATCGCCGCGGCCGCGCTGACGTTCGCGGCCTCCGGCCCGGCGAGCGCGCAGGCGCGGCGTTCACCGATCTTCGATCCCGCGCTGAACGCCCCCGGCCGACCGCTGCGCGGGTTCGCCGATCTCCACACCCACCCGATGGCGCACCTCGGCTTCGGGGGGCACGTGCTCCACGGCGCTCCTGACGCCGACGTGCTCATGGCGCCGGGGACCATCTACGATCCCAGCGGTCAAGGCCTGTCGGGCGCCACGTGCAATGCGTCAGCGCGGCGCGCCGCCAGCATCGCGGAGGCGCTGGGGACCAGCTACAGCACCCACCGGGGTCACGATTTGCTCACGAACAAGTGCGGGAATCACGTCCGCCAGCTCGTGCTCGGGGAAATGGCGAAATCCCATGACATCCGCTCGTTCGAGGTCGAGCGCCCCGTGGGTTATCCGACGTTCGCGCACTTCCCGGCTCATAACGATATCCTGCACCAGCAGATGTGGGTCGACTGGATCCGGCGCGCGAAGGAGGGTGGCCTCCGGGTGATGGTCGCGCTGGCCGTCAACAGCCGCACGCTCGCTCACGGCATCGAAGCAAACCCGCCCATCGACGACAGGGCGTCGGGCAACCTCCAGATCGAGGAGCTCGTCCGCTTCGTCGGCAAGCACGACACGTGGATGGAGATCGCGCGTTCATCCGCCGATCTCCGGCGCATCGTGGAGAAGAACAAGCTCGCGGTGATCGTCGGTGTCGAGCTGGACGACATCGGCAACTTCGTGTGGAACAAAGCGTCGCCCACGGAGGCCCAGATCCGCGCGGAGATCAAGCGCCTCCACGTCCTCGGCGTGCGCTACGTGTTCCCTGTCCACCTGACCGACAACCTCTTCGGCGGCACCGCCGCCTACGAGGACGAGGTAGCGCGCGCGAACCGCTTTCAGACGGGGAAATGGTGGGACCTCGAGTGCTCCCGCGGAGAGGGCATCACGAAGCAGATCCAGTCGGGGAACGACCTCTTCAAGCTGATGAAGCTCGGCGACGCCGGCGGTAGCATCCCGCTTCCGAGCTGCCAGCCGGGTGAAGGCCACAAGAACCGGCTGGGGCTCTTGCCCATGGGCCGCGTCGCCATCAACGAGATGATGAAGCTCGGGATGGTCATCGACATCGATCACATGTCGCAGCGGATGGTGAGCGACGTGCTCGCGCTCACCCGAACGACGCCCGGCGGCGCGTATCCGCTCGTCTCGGGGCACAACGGGCTCCGCGGCTCGAGCGGCAACGAGAACGGCCGGACCAACGCCCAGTACACGGAGCTCGCTGCGCGCGGCGGGCTCGCGGGCGTCGGCTTCGGCGACTCCGATGCACGGACCTTCCTGCGGAACGCGGCCGCCGTGGCGGCGATCACGTCAGGCGGCAAGCCGCTTCAGATCACCCTCGGCTCGGACATCAACGGGATGGTCGTCATGCCGCGCTCTCCCGAGTGCCAGGCGCCCCCGGACCAGGTGGTGACGGTGCCAGGCGACGCCTGGAGCCACCCGCCCGCGCAGCTCCGGTGTACAGGGGGCGAGATCGACGTGCGCTCCGCGCGCATCGGCTGCCTCGACATCCAGACCAGCGGGAATCTCACGAGCCTCGTCGGCCGCACCTGCAACGACAAGGCGTCCTGCTCTTACAAGGCGCCGACCCCCGACGAATACAGCCGCGCCGGCGTCCAGGCGGCGACGCGCGCGTTCTGTACGCAGGCCATGGAGATCGTGTACCGATGCGTCGATCCGGCGGCCGAGGCGTGCGTCGATTACTCCAGCTTCCCCAGGGCCCGGATGGGGAGCCGCTCATGGGATTACAACGAGGAGGGGGTCGTTCACGTCGGGCTCTTCCCGGATTTCCTCAAGCACGTCGAGGCGCTTCCGGGGGGCGAGCAGCTCATCGACCGGCTCTACAGCGGAGCCGAAGGCTTCGCCCAGATGTGGGCGAAGGCCGAGACGGTCGGCCGCTCCGTCCCCTGATCTGTGCACGTCCGGCCCGGGGTTGGGGCGACCCGACCCGGGTTGGCCCTGCGCGGCAAAGCCGTGCCGCGCGGCCGACCTGGGTCGGGCCTTGGTCCCGCTGCTACTGGCGCATCCACGCCACGAGAAACTTGGTCGTGTTCGCCCCCGGGTTGAACGCGTCGCCCTCGCGGATGCTCGCCGAGAACTCGATGGTTCGGGGCCCCGTCTGGGACGCGCTGAACCCAACAGCGCCGTTGTGGCCATCGATCTGCACGGTGATCGTGCCGGCGACGATGTCCGTCGCGCTCGTGATCCTCTTGAAGCAGCCCCGCGTACCAGGCCAGCCGCTGTTGCAGGTCACCGACGTGAGGCCGATCTGGAGCGCCTGCTCCGCCTCTTCCACGGTCTCCTCGCTCAGGTCCTCGTCGCTCAGGGCCTCATCGCCCTCCTGCGCGATGCAGCCCGCGAGCGCCATGGAGGCGAGGACGGCGATCATCCCACTGAACTTCGTGAGAAACCTCATGCCTCGGCCCTTCCCGCTCGACCGAGCTCGCCGGTCATCTTCGGGTCGGGCCATGGTGCAGCCGCCCTGGCCTTCGAGGAGTGTGCCTTGTTCGCTCTTGATGTCGTGTGTCATGCTCTGCCTCCATTCATGCTTTCGGTATCTGTCGCTGCAGCGGAGCCGCCGTTGCGTTGCGGAGCTCGTACGAGGACCGTGATCTGGTACGGAGGTAGTACCGCACGGTCAGAGATGCGATAAGGGCAAACGTTCTTGCCCCACCTGGCAAATTTCTTTGCCCCCCGAAGGTCAATGCATGGCATATCAGCCACTCGCGGCGTGCGCTATCGCGTGGGCCCGGAGCGCGCCGCACGAGGAGGCGGTGGCCCGGCCGCAGCTAGAGGGACAAACGGATTGAAACCTCGAGAAAAAGCAGGGATTTCACAGGGAGGCGAGGAGGCGGGGAGCGAGAGATTCTTTTTTTTTCTTCCTCCCCGCCTCCCCGCCTCCCTGTGAAAATTCTCCGGGTTTCAACAGGATTGGTGTTCTAGGCGATGCGCGTCGGGGCGCGGTTCGGCCCGCGCGTCGTCTCCGCGGGCCGGGTCACCAGGTGAGGGACCCGTGGACCTTGGTCATGACCTCGTTGGCCCGGATGTCACCGAGCATCCAGTCGAACTCCTCCCAGGAGATCTTGCCCGTCACCGGGTCGACGGTGAAATGGTCGAACTTCGGCAGCCCGTGGTTCGTGAGCAGGATCGCGAACATCCCGCGGCTCGGCTCAGGATCGAGCACCATGAGCGTCCCTGCGGCGCCTGTCTTGCTGTAGGCGACGGTCGATGTCGACTCCCCGCCGGGCCACATGCCTCCGTCCCACATCTCCCAGCCGTACCCCTTGCGCGAGTAGAGCAGGTTCTCGGAGTACGTCCAAGCCGACCTGTTGAGATGGAGCGAGCCCGTCTGGTTCGTGGTCATGTCGAGCACGGTCTGGGCAGGGAGCATGGAGTTTATGCAGATGTTGAAACGGGTGAGGTTGCAGCTGTAGATGTGCTTGCCCCGGTTCAACATCATCTGGGCGAACTTCGCCAGATCGCTCGCGGTCGAGAACAGGCCGTCGCACCCGGTGAGGTGCTCGGCCGGGTCCGGGCCGTCCCCTTCGAGGAAGTAGTCGGTCTCGTCCTGCACCTCGCCCCGGAGATACCGCTCGCGCGCCGCGGACCACGCCGTGCCGACGAAGCGGTCCTCCTTCTCCGGCATGTTGAGCCACGGCTGAAAGCCTGTGTCCGTCATTTGCAGCGGGGTGAAGATGTAGGTCTTCATCAGGTTCTGGAGCGAGTCGCCGCCGACCGTCTCCAGCACGTGGCCCAGGATCCGAAAGCCGAGATCGCTGTAGACGACCTTCGTCCCCCGCGGGTGGGCCAGCGGCGCGTCGAGCATCGTGTGCCAGGGGTCGGCGTCGTCGAAGAGGCCGTTCGGATTGCTGTCGTCGAAGTAGTCGACATTCTCCCCCGATACATAGCTCATCAGATCCCTGATCGTGACAGAGCTCTTGTTGTTGACCGAGGAGACGGCGAACTCCGAGAAATACGTCGCGACCGTGTTGTTGATGTTGAACCCCGGGTAATCCCCGGACTCTTGCATTCTCATCGCGAGAAAGACGGTGAACGGCTTGGTCATGGACTGGAGATCGAAGATCCCATCGAGCGGCATCGGCACCGATGGCATGCCCGGATCGTCCTCGTTCAGGCCGTCCCTCGTCCCCACGGCGGTGTGGAGCACGATCCGGCCCCGGCGGGCGACCAGGAGGACCGCGCCGTTGATATCCCCGTCGTCGACCGCATCCTCCAGCTCGTTGACCGCCTGGTCGAGGAGGACGCTGGACAGACCCACCGACGCCGGTGTGCCAGCGCGGAGGGGGAAGATTCCCACCGACAGAGGGTACGTGTCCTGAGCGTGAGCCGGGGGCGCCATACCGACGAAGGCGGCGGCCGCGGCTCCACAGAAGATCAAGCTACTGGCTCTCATGTTCGCGATTCCTTCCTTGAATGGTGCTGCAGCCTCAGCACAGCGCGGGGCGGGGCGAAGGGCTATCGGGGTCATCGGCTGCGGTCCTGGAGCGCCTCTTCGCCCGCGCCCCGTCAGGCGCTTATCCACCCTTCGTGCCAGCGGGCCGCACAGCGCTCCGGAGAGCAGCGCACCCCGCGCGGTGCGCGCGGCGTGGTGGCCGCGACGGCGGTCGCGCGCCCCTCAGGAGCGGCCGTGGCGCCGCCTGGAGCCCGCGGAAACGCGTTGCAACTCAGCCACTTGCGAGCTCATGACGCCTCCGGCAGCGCCGCGCCGGGCGCCGCCTCCGCCTGGCGCGGCGCCGCTCGCGAGGAAGAGGGGAGTGGCTCGGCGCGCTGCTGCGCCGCACGAAGGCACGCTCGCGGAGGCGTGACATCGTGACGTTGTCACGGCGTGACATCGTGACATCGGCACGGCGCGACATCAGAATCTTGGCGTCTTCTGGCGTCCTGGCGGCCCCATCATGGCCGCAGGATGGGGTAAGTACCCCACCGCCCGGCGTTCTTCAGGGCGCCGCCTGCCCAGGAGCTCGACGCGAACGAGGCTGACGTCAGCGGGTAGGTCCGCCCGGAGGCGGGGGCGGCGGCCCTTCAGGGAGGATCTCGACGGCCATCCCCTCGCTCAGCTCCGCGCTCGCGAGCTTCACGATCCGTTCGCTCCCGTCGAGCCCGGTCGACACCTGGATCGTCGCGCCCGTGTCGCGCTCGACGACGATCGGCGCGAAGCGGATCCTGCTCCCGGGGTCGATGACGGCCACGCGGAGCCCCTTGGCGTCGTTGTAGAGCGCCGTCGCCGGGATCTCGAGCACGCGGTGCGGCGTGGGCAAGGTCAGCGCGACCTCCGCGTACATGCCCGCGAGGAGCCGGCCGTCGGGGTTCGGCACCCGCACCTCCGTGTTCATCGTCCGGGTCGCCGCGTCGAGCGCGCCGGCCGTGCGCGCGATCGTGCCCTGGAACGGCTGCCCCGCGAACTCGCGCACCGTGACCTTCGCCGGCGCGTCGACCCGCACGCTGGGCGCCACGTCCTGCGGGACGCCCACGAAGACGCGCACGGGGTCGGTCGCCGCGATGGTGAAGAGCGGCGTCCCGTTGCCCGCCGTGACCAGCGCCCCGCGCTCGGTCGTGCGCGAGGTGACCGTCCCCGCGAACGGCGCGGCGACCTTCGCGAACTTCTTCTGATCCAGGATGCGCTGGACGTTCGCCTGCTGTGCGGTGATCGCCGCGCGCGCCACGGTGACGCTCGCCTCGGCGACGTGCGCCTGCCCCTGCCGCTGCTCGAGCTCCTCCTGCGGCGCCACGCCCGCGGGGACGAGCTGCTCGTAGCGCTTCACGCTCGACCTCGACAGGTCGCGGTTGGCCTCGGCCTGCACGAGGCCGGCGCTCGCCTGCACGAGCTGCGCCCGGGCCTGCGCGAGCTCCTGATCGAGCTCGGGCGTGTCGATCTCGGCGAGGATCTGCCCCTCCTCGACCTTGTCGCCGATGTCCACGGTCCACTTCCGCACGTAGCCGCTCACGCGCGGGTAGACGACCGTCTCGGCGAGCGGCTGGATGCTCCCGGGCAGGACGAGCGCCCGGTCGCTCGACACCGGCTGCGGCGCGACGACCCCCACGCGCGGGGCCGCGCCCTCGGCGGCCCGCGCGCCCTGCTCGAGCGCGGCGCGGGCGTTCCGGCGGGGCAGGTAGGCCGCGGCGAACGCCGCCCCGAGCACGACGACGAGGCCCACGCCGAGGGCGAGGCCGCGGGTCCTCGTCAGCACGGCGGGCGGCGGCAGATCGAACCCGAGGTCGTCGGCAGGGCTGCCCGGAGGCGGGGGAGGGGAAGTCGTAGGGGAGACAGGGGCGCGGCGGGCGGGGGAGCTCATAGGTCCTCTGCGAGCAGGTCTCTGGCCGGGGCCTTGTTCCGGAGGAGGCTGTACATCACGGGCACGAAGAAGAGCGTGCTCAGCGTCGCGACGAGCAGGCCGCCGATGACCGCGCGCCCCAGCGGGGCGTTCTGCTCGCCGCCCTCGCCCAGGCCGAGCGACATGGGCAGCATGCCGAAGATCATCGCGAGCGCCGTCATGAGCACCGGCCTGAGGCGCGTCATGCCCGCGGCGAGGGCCGCGGTGCCCGCGTCGCGGCCCAGCTTGCGCTGGTCGTTCGCGAACGTCACGACGAGGATGCTGTTCGCCGTGGCGACGCCGACGCACATGATCGAGCCCATGAGCGCGGGCACGCTCAGCGTCGTGTGCGTCACGAAGAGCACCCACGCGATGCCCGCCACCGCGCCCGGGAGCGCCATCAGGATGATGAGCGGGTCGAGCCACGACTGGAAGTTCACGACCATCAGCAGGTAGACGAGCACGACCGCGAAGAGGAGCCCGTAGCCGAGCCCCGTGAACGAGGTGTCCATGCTCTCGGCCTGCCCCTTGATGGTCACCTTCGTCCCGCGCGGCAGCTCGGGCCGGAGCTCGTCGACCACGCGCGAGACGGCGCCCGCGACCGAGCCGAGGTCGGTGCCGTCGACGTTCGCCTGGACGTCGAACGTCCTCGCCACGTTGTAATGGGTGATGTTCGCCGGCCCGGTCGCGCGCGACATCGACGCGACGTTGGACAGGAGCTGGGGGCGGCCGTCGCCTGTCGACAGCGGCGTGGCGTTCACGTCGTCGATGGACCCCATCGCGTACTGGGGCGTCTGCACGGCGACGAGGTACTGCACGCCGCGCTTGTCCAGCCAGTAGGTCGGCGACGTCTGCCCGCTCGACGAGAGCGAGACCAGCACGTCGCTCGCCACGTCGCGCTGGCTGAGCCCCAGCTGGTCGGCCATGGTGCGGTCGACGTCGATGCGGAGCTGCGGCCTCGCCGGCACCTGCGCGAGGTGGACGTCGACGGCGCCGGGGATCTTCTCCATGCGATCGGCGATCTTCAGCGCGACGGCGTAGGTCTCGTCCTCCTTGCCGATCGGGCCGACGACCTGGACGTTGATCGGCGCCGCGAGGCCGAAGTTCAGCACCTGCGTCGAGATGTCGGGGGCGAGGAAGAAGAACGTCGTGTCGGGGTACGCCGCGTTGAGCTTCGCGCGCAGCGCCCGGACGTGGTCCGCGGTGGGCCGGTGGTGCTCCGCGAGCGCGATGAAGATCTGCCCGTCGGCCGACGAGATCTGCGCGCCCTCGCTGAGCGACAGGTTGATGCCGCTCGCCGGGATCCCGATGCTGTCGAGCATCGTGCGGATCTCGCCCGGCGGGAGCGTCCCGCGGATGGTCTCCTCGATCCGGGCGAAGCGCCGCTCGCTCTCCTCGAGGCGGGTGCCCGGCGGGCCGCGCACGTGGAGCTTGATGAGCCCCGCGTCGACGGTCGGGAAGAAGTCGCGGCCGAGGAGCGGGATCAGCGCGACCGAGGCGGCGACGAGCGCAAGGAACGCCCCGACGAACATGGCGCGGTGCGCGAGCGCCCAGGCGAGCCACCCGCCGTACGCCGCCCGCAGCCGGTCGAAGGCGCGGTTGAACGCGGCGAAGACGCGCCCGAAGAGGCCTTGGGGGCGCGACGTGGGTCGGGGATCGGCGTTCGCCGTCCCCTCCGGTGCGTGGCCGTGCGCGTGCTCCGCCGCCTCGCGCTCGAGCAGGAGGCGCACGAGCGTCGGGACGAGCGTCCGCGACAGGAAGTACGACGTGAGCATGGCGAAGACGACCGCCATGGCCATCGGCACGAAGAGCGACCGCGCGGCGCCGGTGATGAAGGCGACCGGCACGAAGACGATGCAGATGCAGAGCGTGGAGACGAGCGCCGGGACGGCGATCTCCTGCGCCCCGTCGACGATGGCGCGGAGGAACGGCTTCCGCTGCCCGAGGTTCCTGTGGATGTTCTCGATGGCCACGGTCGCGTCGTCGACAAGGATGCCGACGGCGAGCGCCATCCCGCCGAGCGTCATCACGTTGAGCGTGTGGCCGAGGGCGTTGAGGGCGATGATCGAGACGAGGATCGAGAGCGGGATGCTGATGACGACGATGAGCGTGCTGCGCCAGCTCCCGAGGAACAGCACGATCATGAGCGCCGTGAGCCCCGCGGCGATCAGGGCCTCGTGCACGACCCCGGAGACCGCGGCGCGGACGAACACCGACTGATCGAAGAGCAGCGAGACCTTGAGCTCCTTCGGGAGCTTCTCCAGCGTGGCTGGCAGCATCGCGTGGATGCGCGAGGCGACCTCGAGCGTGCTCGCGCTCCCGTTCTTGAGGATGCTCAGGAGCACGCTGCGCTTGCCCTCCACGTGCACCATGTTCGTCTGCGGCGAGCTCCCGTCGCGCACGCTCGCGACGTCGCGGAGGTACACGGTCCTGCCGTTCACCGTCCTGAGCGGCAGCTTGCCGAGCTCCTCGAAGGCCGCGGGGCTGCTGTTCAGGATGACGGGGTACTCGTTCTCGCCCATCTTCGCCGTGCCGGAGGGCAGGACGACGTTCTGCAGCCCGAGCGCCGCGTTCACGTCGCGCGGCGACAGCCCCCAGGCGAAGAGGCGCTGTGGGTCGATGTCGACCATGATCTGGCGCTGCTTCCCGCCGTAGGGGTACGGGATCTGCGTGCCCCGGATCGTGGCGATGTCGGCGCGGATGAAGTTGACCGCGTAATCGAAGAGCTGCTGCTCGCTCAGCGACTCGCTCTCCAGCGCGGCCTGGAGGATCGGCACGTTGGAGGCGCTGTAACGGATGATGAGCGGCGGGCTGATCCCGGGCGGCATCTGGCGGATCGCGGTCTGCGAGATCGCCGTGACCTGCGCCGTGGCGGCCTCGATGCTGGCGCCGGGCTGGAGGAAGATCTTGATGATCGAGATGCCGGTGAGCGACTGGCTCTCGATATGATCGATGTCGTTGACGGTCGTGGTGAGGAAGCGCTCGTAGTTGTTGACGATGCGCTTCTCCATCTCCTCGGGGGGGAGGCCGCCGTAGTTAAAAATTACCGACAGGACCGGGATGTCGATGTCCGGGAAGATGTCCGTCGGCATCCGGGCGACGGTGAACACGCCCAGGATGACGATCAGCATCGACATCACGATGAACGTGTACGTGCGTTGAAGCGCGATCCGGACGAGCCACATGGGCCAATTCCCGTCCCCCTCCGGAGCGCCCCGGCCGGGGGTGGCGCCTGAGGGCAGGCTCCGCATTTAGGGTGCCCTTGACGTTCGTCCAATCTATTCTTTCGTATCACACGATACCTTCAAGGTATGGATCTGCGCCACCTCCGGTACTTCACGGCCGTCGCCGAGGAGCGGCACTTCGGCCGCGCGGCGCAGCGGCTCGGCATCGCGCAGCCGCCGCTGAGCCGGCAGATCCAGGATCTCGAGTCCGAGCTCGGGTTCTCGCTCTTCGATCGCTCGCGGCGGCGCGTCGAGCTGACGCCCGCGGGCGCGGTGTTCCTCGCCCATGTCCGGCGGGTCTTCGACGCGCTCGAGCTCGCGGTGCACGAGGCCCGGCGCGCGAGCGTGGGCGAGACCGGGCGCCTCGTGGTCGGGTACCTGTCGTCCCTCGCGTACAGCGGCATCACCGAGCTGGTCCGCACCTTTCGCGGGGAGCTCCCCGCGGTGGAGCTCGCGCTCCGCGAGATGCCGCCGCAGGAGCAGATCGAGGCGCTCAAGGACGGGCGCATCGACGTCGGCTTCGTGAGGGCGCCGCTCCACGACGCCCGGCTCGCGTCCGAGTGCGTCCGGCGCGAGCCGCTCCTGGTCGCCCTGCCGGCCGACCACCCGCTCGCCGCGCGGAAGCGCATCCCGCTCGAGCTCCTGTCGCGCGAGCCGTTCGTCGTGTTCCCGCGCCAGCGCGGGTCGGCCTTCTTCGACCTGGTGATGGGGCTCTGCCGCGCGGCGGGCTTCTCCCCGCGCATCGCGCAGGAGGCGCTGCACCTCGACATCCTGAGCCTGGTGGCGGCGGGCTTCGGCGTCTCTATCCTGCCGGAATCCATCAAGAATGTCGGTCGCAAAGGGCTCGCGCTGCGGCCGATCGTGGGCGCGCCGTCGACCGACCTCCTCGTCGCGTGGCGCGCCGACGACGCCTCACCCACGCTCCGGCAGTTCCTGTCGTTCGTGCGGCGGGTCGGCGTCAGCGTCAACAGGGGCAAGCCGCGCGCCGCGCGCAGCGCGCCGGGGGAACCGGGGGAAGGCGAGCGCGGCCGCCGGGCCCGCGGGGCGGCCGCGGCGGAGCCGGGCGCAGAGGAATAGCGGCGCCGACGCGCGGCGCGCGCCGGGGGCTCAGGCCCGGGGGACCCGCGGCGCGCCGAGCGGCTGCCGCCTGCGGCGCAGCGCCGAGAGCGCGCTGCCGAGGGTCTGGTGGAGCTTCATCCCCTGGAGGTCGATGCCGAGGCGCATGAACCCTTGCGCGACCTGGGGCCGCATCCCCACGACGATGACCTCGGCGCCGAGCAGGAGGGCGGCGCGGGTCGTCTTCATCAGCGACGCCGCGACCTGCATGTCGGCGAAGGGCACGCCGGTGATATCCATCAGCAGCACGTCGGCTTCCTGGCGGCTGAGCTCCGTGAGCACCACCTCGAGGACGTGGCGCGCGCGCTCCAGATCGATGGCTCCGACGAGCGGCACGAGCAGCACGCCCTGGTCGAGGGGGATGACCGGGCACCCGAGCCGGCGCACGTCGTCCGCGAGGGCGCGCTCGCGCTCGTAGGCGGCGCGCGCCTGCTGCTCCTGCTCGATCAGCGACTCGATCAGCGACGCGCGCTCGAACGCCGTGGTGAGCATCGACACCCACATCTCCATGTCCCGGTGATCCAGCCCGAGCGGGCTGCTCACCGGGGCGCAGACGGCGAGGACGCCGCGCTCCTCGCCGTCGCTGCAGAGCGGGATGAGCCGGAGGACGTGGTCGTCGCGCTGGGCGGCGGCGGGCAGCCACGCGCGGCGCGGGAACCCCTCGGCCGCGACGCGCGCGCCCGGTTCCGGCGAGACCGCCGTCGCTCCGGGGGAGCAGCTCTCGACGATCCGCAGCAGGGGATCCGTGTCTCCGGGCGCCTCCCACACGGCGAGGCAGCCCCAGCTCATCTGCACCGCGGAGAGCCAGCTCAGCTTGCTCCCGCTGCTGCCCGCGTCCGCCAGGAGCGTCTCCCGGATGACGAGGTTGATGTCGAGCAGGCCGTTCAGGTAGTCGGCGCGGGCCGCCTCGATGGCCACTCGGCCCTCCATCATGGCGCGCCGGGCCGCCCGGATGTACGCCGCGACGCGCCGCTCGGCGGCGGCGTCCCCCGCGCCGCGGAGCATCGTCTGGCCCGCCCGTTCCAGCCGGTCGACCATCTCGAGGAGCTGGTCGATGTCGGGCATCTGCTCCGCGGCCTCTCGCCAGGCCCTCTCCAGCGCCGCGGCGGCGGGGCCGGGCCTGCCCCAGACGGCCGCCTCGAGCCCGAGGACCACCTCCGTCGCCCCGGACCAGGCCTCTTCCGGCGGCGCGCTCGGCTCGAGGGCCGTCGAGGCGCTCGCGAGCGCGGCGAGCTCCCGCGCGAGCGCGCCGGACGGCGCGGCGGCGCTGCGGGCCGATGCGGGCGCGCTGCGGGCCGATGCGGGCGCGCTGGCCGGCGCAGCGGCGCTGCGGGACGACGGGGGCGCGTCACGCAGCGCCGGGACAGGCGAGCAGCCGCAGGAGCGGCGCAGGACCAGGGTCGTCGGCGCGATGTGCCCCGCGCAGGGGAGCTCCCGTCCGGCGAGGAGGTCGATGAGCAGCTCGCCGGCCGTCCTGCCGAGCCGGTCGAACCGCTGGCGGACCGTCGTCAGCGGCGGCGAGGCGTACCGGGCCGCCTCGATGTCGTCGAACCCGACGAGCGCGATGTCCTCGGGGACGCGGATGCCTGCCTCGGCGAACGCGTCGAGGACCCCGAGCGCCTCCTGGTCGGCCGACATGAACATCGCGGTGCAGGTGACGCCCCCTTCCAGCAGGCGCTGCACGGCGAGCCGGCCGCTCGCCCGCTCGTTGTTCGGGAGATCGAAGACGAGCTCGGGGTCGAACGGGATGCCGCGCTCCTCGAGCGCGTCCCGGTAGGCCTGAAAGCGCTGCCGGATGTCCTCGTGCGCCATGTGGCCCGCGAAGACGATCCGCTCGTGCCCGTGGTCGAGCAGGTGGCGTACGGCCGAGAGGGCGCCACCGTGGTTGTCGGGCAGGACGTAGGGACAGCGCCCGTCCCCGGCGCGCGCGCTGAGGGTCACGACGGGCCGGCCGTCGTCGAGGAAGGGCCCGAGTTCCGCCGCGTCGATGAGCGCGATCCACCCGTCGACCTGGTCTCGCGCGAGCCGCAGCCTGTGGACGTCTCGCGGGGACGCCCGGATGGCGATCACCCGATATCCGGCGCGCGCGGCGGCCGACTGGATACCGCCGAGAAGCTCGCAAACATATCTGCCCCAGATGTCGGGGCACATGATGCCGATGGCTCTATCGGGAGACATGGTGGCAGGATCCTCGGTGGTCCTCAGCGCCGGCGTTCCGTCGTGCCGCGATCACAAACGCAAGCTGGTAGCACGGGGCACCCGTGTGGTCATGCCGCTCTGCGGCGCGCTCGCGGTGGGAGCGCATCCGCGTCGTCTCCCGCGTCCTCACGTCCGGCTCCCGGTCGTCGGCTGAATGGCTAGCGGCGCTGTGCGGCAAGCGGCGAGAGTATCGGACGGACGGCCTCCCTTGTCAGCTCCGTTCGATGGGTCGTGAGGGCACCTCGGCGGGCGACCTCATGGGGCCGGAGCCCTGCTGGACGATGTCATGGCCTCTCCTGTCCGGCCTCCGACGCGCACGTCTCGTCCTCGAGCGAGCACACCCTGCCTGTGCGCAGATCCACGAAGTACCAGGCCAGGGTCATGAGCATCGGGGAGGTGTTGCACGGCAGGGCGAGGTGCATCCGGACGTGCGCGCTCGCCCTGTCGACGCCCTCGGGCCGGAAGGCGACGCAGGAGGCGCCGGCGGGCCCTCGCTGCTTCAGCGCCCAGGCCCTGGCCAGGAGGACGGCTCTTTGCCCCTTCCGCTCCAGGTCCTGAAGAAAGCGCTCGATGGGTACGTAGGACTTGCCGTCGTGCCACATCGCCGCGCCGCGCCGCATATCGACGCGGAATCGCTCCGTGGCGCAGATGCGGCTCGCCGGTGAGCACGTCTCCCCGGCCCGGGCGACGAGATCGAAGACGTGGCCGTGGGACGCCTCCAGCGTGAGCGAATCGACTCCGGACCACTTCCATTCGAGCAGCTGGCCGAGCGCGGTGACCGCCGGGTGATGGTCCCTGTACCAGCTCGCCTTGAACGCCGCGTAGTCGCGGAGCTCGCCGTTGTCGTCCCACGAGAGCTCGCGCGTGCGCCTGTCGACGCGGAAGCGCGCGAGCCGCTTGCGGCCGTCGGGCGAGAGCACGGACACGTGGAGGTGCATGGCCGTCTCGTCCTCGACGTGCAGCGCGGTCGTGCCTTCCCAGGCGATGGCGTCGTCGATGAAGCGCTTCTCCAGCGCCGAGACGGCTGCTCTCAGGGACTCCTGGCGCGCCGCGAAGAACTCGCGCATCGGCCGTGGCGTGGCTTCGTCCCACCAGCGCACGGTGCCAGCGCGCCTGTCGACGGCGAACGTGGCGAACGGCGCGAGGCGCGCGCTGAACGGAGCGCACTGGACGGGGCCGCGTTCGCGCCGATGCAGCGCGACCATCGCCAGCCCGGCCGCGTCCTGCTCGGGCGCCAGCTCCCAGCACTCCGCCGGCAGCTTCTCCACGCTCACCCGCGGCGTCAGCCACGTGTCTTGATCGTCGGCCGCGCCCGATCTCGGGGCGGCGAAGAACGGGGCGAGCGCCTCCCTCACGAGGTCCGTGGCGTCGTCCGCTGGGGGGGTTGTTGGGAGGGCTGTGGCGGGGGCTGTGGGAGCGCCGTGCGTCACGGGCCGCGCTGCCGGCCGAGGTACCAAAGGCCCTCTCGCCTCGGGCGCGGGTGCCGCGCACGCCGTGAGCGCGAGCGACAGGCAGGCCGCGCAAGAGAGGGCCAGTCCGCGCAGGCGCCGCCACGCCGGCCGCGCGATCGTCGCCGCGAGCATCCTGCTTTCGACCGAGCCGCTGCCCGGACCTCTCATGGCTTCACCCTCGAAAATACGCGCTCGACGCAGCGGTCCGCGCCGTGCTTCGCCAGGAGGACGTGGGTAGTTGCGGTGGACCGGGCGAGGCCCGGGCGCGTCAGCCACAGCTCCACATCCTCGCACTTCGTGGGATCCTCCCCATCGGGGCCCCCGCACGCGCCGAGCTGCGGTGTCGACCCGAGCCCTGGCAGCGCCGCGCGCAGCTCCCGGTGCCAGCGCTCGCCCGCGGACGGCGATGCCTCTGGACAGAGCCAGCGCTCGGCCTCTGCCCACTCGAGCCCGAGCCAGGCGTACACGAACGACTCTGCGTCAGGCGCGAGGGGCGGCGCTCGACGCACGCTGTCGCCTTCCACCGTGTAACGCGCGGCGAGGGCGTCCCAGCGCGGGTACCATGGGAGGAAGCTCGGGTCGCCTGTCCAGCGCAGCGTGAAGCCTCTGGCCGACACCGCGAGGGTGTAGCCTGCCGGCATGTGGAATCGGAGGCTGTTCGCGAAGGCCGCGCGCGGGTGCAGCGGGTCTGTTCCCTCCAGCAGCACCCTCGTGGTCAGCGTCCTCCAGAGCGAGACACAGGACGACTCGGCGCTCGAGACGGCCAGCGCCCAGCGTCCCTTCGGTTGGCCCGGCAGGAAGCCGTAAGACAGCCGATTTCCCTCCGACGTCCGCTCCGACAGATCGCTCTCGTGAGCGAGCGCGAGGCGAAAGCCCGCCCGGCCCCGCTCGAAGACGTAGAGAGACGAGTCCTCGCCGCAGGGGACCGCGAGCGTGAGGAGCGCGACCCGGAGCTCGGGGTGCGCCGCGGGCTGCTCGATGCGGAGGTCGAGCAGGCTGCCCCACCGCCGCTCCTCGCCGGCGGGGCGGACGCCGAGCCGCTCCAGCTCCGCCATCGCGCGCGTGCGTGCGGCGGCCGGCGCGCCCTCGGCCGCGTCGAGCGCGCGCCCGACGACGCCTCGGAGCTCGGCCTTCAAGGAGCGGAGCAGCGCGGGAGCCCCCGCGGGGGGCGCGCTCAGCCCGATGCCGTCCGCGCTGGTGTCGAGCGCGGCGAGCGCCTGCATCGTGGCTACGACATCGGCTGGAAGCGGCGCTTCGCCCGGAGCTGGCCCTGGCGGCGGTGCCGGCGTCCTCTGGCGTTCCGCGGGCAGCGGGCGCGGTGGTGTTGAGTCTTCCTGCCGGGGCGGCGCGAGTGACCGGCGCGCTCCGGTCACGGGCAGAGCTCCGGGTGGAGCTCCTGCCGTGCAGGCGAGTTGCCAGAGCAGCGCGGCGGCCAGAACGGCGCCTCCGGCGCGCAAGCAAGGAGCTCGGGACGGGCTCGGGGACATCGGCGCAGCCTAACGCCGATCCCAGGTTTCCGATTCCTTCGGCAGCGCCTTGGTCGCGGCTCAGGCCCCGTGCGGGGACCCTTGCTCGGAATCGCTCGAAAAGAGAAACGCCTGCTGTTCGAGGATCACCCGCCCCCTGCGCTTTGGCCGGCGCGGCGGCGCCCCGGCCTCCGTCGGCTCGCCCTCGGTCCGCTCGGCGCAGCGCGGGCAGACGGCGGGCGGCTCCGGCGCCGCGATCTCGAGCCGGGGTGGCGGCGGGGGTTCTGGCGCCGCCTCGGGCTGCGGCGGCTCGACCGGATCCGCCCGCTCGATCTCGGCGCGACCGCGCGCGTGCTCGGCGGTGACCAGGGCGCGGAGGGCGCGGGCGGCGGCGCGGTGCTCGGCGGCGGCCCGGCGCAGGCGCGCGACCAGCTCCACCGCTGCCCGCGGCGGCGCGTGGAAGCGGGCGCGCTCGCGGTGCGCGCAGCCGTCGTGACCGCCGCCGCTGCTGCCGCAGTCGATGCAGATGAGATCGAGCGCGAGCGGCTCCCGGACGGCGGAGATCGGCTCGTCCGCCGCGGTGTCGTCGGGCGGGATCGCGTCGATGGGTTCCTCGGCGGACGGCAGCTCTTCGACGACGACGGCGGCGGCGGCCTTGCGGGAGCGCATGCCGATCGGCTAGCAGATCATTGAACGGATGTACAGGTGTAGCGGGTGCTCACGGCACGGTGGGCCGTCCGTGATTGGCGGACGCCCGGGCATGGCGGACCAAGTCACGAATCGGATCGGGCGGCGCCCCATCTCCTCCGCTCCCTCCACCTGGCAGTGGCAGAGACGCTCGTGACGAGGAGGCGGGGCGGAGGGCTCCACCTCGCGAGCGGAGAGAGATTCAACGCAAAGGCGCCAAGACGCAAAGACGCCAAGACGCAAAGACGCAAAGACGCAAAGACGCAAAAAGGCATGGTGTTTGTTCTTTCTTGCGTCTTTGCGTCTTGGCGCCTTTGCGTTGAAATCTCTCTCCGGATCCCTGGCTGGACTCGTGACCCCGGCGCCGTCGCGGCGCTGCGTCCGGCTGGGAGCCGACGTGGTAGCCTGCCGGCATGATCCTCCCGCTCGCCCAGAAGAGCGCGCTGCCCTGGCCAGCCCGGGGTGTCCGGCTCGCGCGCGTGGCCTTCCTCGCCGGGGCGGCCGCGGCCTTCCTCGCGCTCGGCTGCCAGGACATCCTCGGCATTCACGACGTCTCGCGCGACGGGGCCGGCGGTGACGGCGGCGCTGGCGGCGGCGCCGCCGCGTCGGGCGGAGGCGGGGGCGGCGGCGAGGTCTCCGCGCACGGCAGCGGCGGCGGCGCGCCTCGGGCGGGCTTCTCGATCGCGCTCGACCCGGCGGCGGCGCGCGTGGTGCGCGGCGGCTCGGCATCGCTCACCGTCGCCGTCACCCGCTCGGACGACTTCGCGGGCGACGTCGAGCTCTCGCTGTCAGGCCTGCCGAGCGGCGTTTCGGCGAGCCCTGTCGTGGTCCCAGGCGGCGAGGCCACCGGCGCGCTCACGCTGAGCGCGGAGCCGCTCGCGACGCTCGGCGGCGCCGCGCCCTCGCTCGTGGCCAGCGCGCCCGGGCTGGAGGACCAGGTGGTGCCGCTCTCCCTCCTCGTCGCCGATCTGCCGGGGACGCTCGATCAGTCGTTTGATGGCGATGGAATCGCGACCAGCGGAACGCCCCACGAGGCGCGCGCCATCGTCGTCCAGGAAGACGGCAAGATCCTCGTCGCCGGCATCGACGGAGACACATGGGAACTCGTGCGCTTCCTGCCGAGCGGCGCGCTCGATCCGGAGTTCGGCACAGCGGGCCTCGTCGTCGGCCAGGAGGGAACTGTCAAGTCGCTGGCCCTCCAGCCGGACGGCCGCATTCTGGCCGTGGGGACACGGAACGACCAGCTCGCGGTGGTCCGGTTCAACGCGAGCGGCGGGATCGATCAGGCCTTTGGCGCCAGCGGGGTCGCGAGGCTCGATCCTGCCTTGATCAGCGGCTCGGAGGGCTTCGACGCCGCCGTCCAGAGCGACGGCCGGATCATCGCCGCCGGCGCCGGGAAGCCGGGCAACCGCGGCATCGTCGTGCGGTTCTCCTCCACGGGCGATGTCGATAGCGACTTCGGCGGCTCGGGCCTCGTCTCGTTCGAGAACCGACCGCTGCACTCGGTCGCGCTCGGAGAGGACGGGCAGATCGTCGCCGGAGGAACCGAGCGGGACGCGGGCCCCACCTTCCTCGCGGTGCGGCTCGATCGCGACGGGGCGCTCGATCCCGGCTTCGGAACGGGCGGCATCGCCTATCTCTCGCAGACGCCGTACAACGATAACGACCTCGCCCTCGGGAGCGACGGCAAGCCGATCCTCGTCGGATACGCGCTCGACGGCGTGAACCACTATGCCTTCGCGCGCTTCAACGCGGACGGCTCGGCGGACACGACGTTCGGCGAGAGCGGCATGGTGAATGCGAGCGGCGCGGAGAAACCTTATGTGCGGGGCTACGGTGTCGCCCTCCAGGCCGACGGCAAGATCCTCGGCGCGGTCGCGGGCGGCACCCCGAGCTCGGGCATCACGGCCTCGATCCTGCGGCTCCTGCCGGACGGATCCAGGGACGCCGGGTTCGGCGCCTCGGGCGCGGCCGTGCTGGACGACCATCCGGACCAGAACTACCTCTACGCCGTCACCGTCCAGCGCGACGGCCGCATCGTGGCCGCGGGGAAGCGGTCGAACCTGGGGCTCATGGTGGTGCGCATCTGGGATTAGGCCCGTCCTCCCCCGCCGAACGGCGCCTCGACGTGCACGTGGAAGCGGGCACCTCCTGGAGGCATCGCTGATCGGGAACACCGAAGGGAAACGATGGCAACCTGGTGGATCTACGCGCTCCTCTCCGCCGTTTTCGCGGCCGCCACCGCGATCCTGGCCAAGATCGGCGTGGAGGGCGTCCCCTCCACCCTCGCGACGGCGGTCCGGACCGTCGTGATCCTCGTCTTTGCCTGGGGGATCGTCTTCGCTGCCGGCCATCACCGCGAGATCGCCAAGATCAGCGTCCGCACCGCCGTGTTTCTCGCCCTGTCGGGCCTCGCCACGGGGGTCTCCTGGCTCGCGTACTTCCAGGCCCTGAAGCTCGGCCCGGCGTCCCGTGTCGCGCCCATCGACAAGCTGAGCCTCGCGTTCACCATCGTGCTCGCGGCGGTCGCGCTTGGCGAGCCCATCACCTGGAAGCTCGCGCTCGGCGTGGGGCTGATGGTCGCTGGCGCCCTGCTCACGCTGGCCTGACCTTCACTCCTTCCGCAAGAGCCCATAGCGGGTGAGCTTCCGGTAGAGCGTCATCCTCGGGATCCCGAGGCTCCTCGACACCTCGCACACGTTCCAGCGGGAGAGCTCGAGCGCGGCGCGGATCCGCTCCTCCTCGGCGCCCTGGTACTCGGCGCGCGACCGGCCACGCGGCGCAGGCGCCGCCGCCGGCAGCTGGATGTCGGCGGCGCCGATCTCCGGGCCCGGCGAGAGCACGCACGCGCGCGAGAGCACGTTCTCGAGCTGCCTCACGTTGCCGGGCCAGCCGTACGACGAGAGCCGCCGGAGCGCGCCCCGGGACAGCCGGAACGGCGGGCGGCCCTGGCGCGCCGCGAGCTTCTCGACGATCGCCTGCGCGATCGCCGGGATGTCGTCCGGCCGGTCGCGCAGCGGCGGCAAGCGGATCTCGATGACGCTGACCCGGTAGTAGAGATCCTCGCGGAAGCGCCCCCGGGCGACCTCCTCCCGCAGATCCCGGTTCGTCGCGCAGACGACCCGCACGTCGGCCACCGAGAGGCTCCGGTCCGACCCCACCGGGCGGATCGATCGCTCCTGGAGCGCGCGGAGCAGCTTCGCCTGCACGCCGAGCGGCACCTCCCCGAGCTCGTCGAGGAACAGCGTCCCGCCCCGCGCCGAGACGAACAGCCCGCCGTGATCGCGGACCGCGCCGGTGAACGCGCCCTTCACGTGGCCGAAGAGCTCCGACTCGAGCAGCGCCTCCGGCAGCGCGGCGCAGTTCACCGCCACGAACGGCCCGTCCCGCCGCGGCCCGCCCGCGTGGATCGCGCGCGCGACGAGCTCCTTGCCGGTGCCGCTCTCGCCGGTCACCGTCACGGTCACGTCGCTCTCCGCGACGCGCTCGCAGAGCGCGAGCACCGCGCGCATCGGCGCGCTCCTCCCCGCGATCTCCGGGAAGTCGCGGCGCGCATCCGCGCGGGTCCGCTCGAGCTCGTGCGAGAGCCGCTCGATCTCGTCGGCCTGCGAGCGCATGAGCTCCGCGACCCGCCGCTGCTCTTCCTCCAGGGCCCGGGTGCGGTCCCGGAGCTCGGCCATCAGCCTGCCGTTGTGCAGCGCGACCGCGATCTGGTCCGCGAACGCGCCGAGCAGATCCGCGTCGCCCTCCGCGAACTTGCCGCGCTGGAACCGGTTGTCGAGGTAGACGGCGCCGAGCACCGCGCCGTGCGCGCGGATCGGCACGCACACGATCGACCGGAGCCGCAGGCCGTGCACGGACGCGTTCCCGTGGAACCGCTCGTCGGCCAGCGCGTCGACCGTGAGCACCGCCTCCCCGCGCTCGACCACCCGCTTCGCGATCCCGTGGCTGAACTTGAGCTGGCTCTTGCCGACGCGCTCGCGATCGAGGTTCCGCGCGACCGCGACCTCGAGCTTGCCCTTCGCGTGGCCTCCCGGTTCCGGCGACGGCGACGCGAGGATCACGAACCCCCGCTCGGCGCCGGTCAGCTCGATGGCCGCGTCCATGGCGAGGCGGAGCACCTCCTCCGCGTCGAGCGTCGAGCTCAGGCGCCGGTTCACCTCGAGCAGCTTCAGCACGAGCTCCATGCGGGCCCCCGGCGGCGCGGGCCCGCCGCGGAGCGCGGCCCGCCGGGGGTGCCGCCAGAAGACCTCGGCGAGCTCGGCGGGGAGCGTGCTCCCGATGCGCTCCCAGCACTCGAGCGCGGCCGTGCGGTGCCGCTCCGCCAGCGCCGTCGCCGACCGGAGGCGGAGCACCTCGGCGGACGCCTCCTCGTGCTTCGCGTGGAGCTCGAGCTGCGAGACCCTCGCCACGAGGCCCGCGCCCCGTTGCACCTCCGCGAGGGCCGCGTCCGTGTCGCCGCGGGCCAGCGCGAGCTCCGCGCCCGCCGTCGCGTGGCGCAGCGCGAGGTCCGCCGCGTCGGCCTCCCGGAGCAGCGCCGCGGCCTCGGCCAGCCGCGCGCCCGCCGCGGCCCTGTCCCGCGCCGCGAGCGCGACCTCCGCGGCGTGGATCACCGCCTCGCACGCCTCGCGCTTCGACCCGCGCGCCGCGTGGCCGGCGCGGGCCTCCTCGAGCAGCCGCGCCGCCTCGCCGAGCGCGCCGCGGGCGGCGGCGATCTCCGCCGCGAGCCCGAGCGCCGCCACGGCGATCTCCTCGGGGGCCCTCGGGCCCTCGGGCGCTCGCATCCGCGCGACGGCGAGCTCGGCGCGCTCGAGCAGGCCGACGTCCGCGTGGATCTTGGCGAGGTTGAAGCGCAGCGTCGCCTCGGTCCGCTCCTTGGCGAAGGCGATCGCCGCCCGGAGCCCGCGCTCGTAGCAGCGCAGCGCCGCGCCCCAGTCGCCGAGCTGGTGCCTCGCCGTCCCCAGGTTGAGCGCGGCCGTCGCGAGCAGATCGCCGAGGCCCTCGGCCTCGGCCAGGTCGAGCGCCTCCTGGAACCCGCGCGCCGCGAGGGCCGCGTCGCCGGCGCGGTAGGCGTGGAGCGCGTGGTAGCTCAGCGTTCGGGCGCGGGCGCGGGGCGAGCCCGACGCCGGCCGCAGCGCGACGGCGCGCGCCAGGCTCTGGAGCGCCCCGGTCTGGTCGCTCAGGTACCCGAGCGCGAGGCCGAGCGTCTCGGCGAGCTCCGCGGCGGCCTCGCGCGCCTCGCCGCTCGGGGGCGTGCCCTCGGCCTCGCGCGCCTCGCCGCTCGGGGGCGCGCCCTCGGCCGCGCGTGATCCGGGCGCCGCGAGCGCCGCGAGCGCCCCGTCCGCCTCGCGCCGGGCCTCGTCGTAGCGGCCGAGGCGCAGCAGGCAGCGCGCGGAGAGGCTCGCGAGCCGCCCGCCCCAGGGCCCGGGCGAGAGGGCCCGCGCGCGCCCGAGCTGCCAGAGCGCCCGCTCGACCTTGCCGAGCTTCTCGTAGCAGCGCGCCGCCCGGTACGAGAGCTCCGCGCCGACGTCGGCGGGCGGCCCCGCGCGCCTCGCCCGCGCGAGCAGCGAGAGCGCGCGCCGCGGGTCGCCGGCCGCCTCGATCGCGGACGCCGCGGCCACGAGCGTCCGAGGCGCCGGCAGAACCTCGCAGGCGGCGTCCGCCGCGCGCACCCAGGCGCGCGGCGCCCACTCGAGCATCGGCCCGGACGCGGCGAGCGCCCGCCGCGCCGCCTCGTGGTCGCCCGCGAGCACGAGCGCCCTCGCCCGGTCCGCCGCGCGCTGGCTGCGGAGCGCCGGGGCGAGGGCCGCCTCGTTGGCGCTGGCGAGGTGGGCCGCCATCGCGGCCGCGGCCTCGCGCACGACGCCCGCGTCGAGCCAGGGCAGGAGCGCCCTGGCTTGCCCGGGCTGGCCGAGGCGGAACCCCTCGCCGTCGAGCCGCGCGAGCCCCGCGGCCTCGAGCGCGTCGAGCGCCGCGCGCCCCACGCCGAGCGCGGCGGCGGCCTCGGGCCCGAGCGGATCCGCGACCGCGAGCGCCGCGAGGGCGCGCGCCTCGCCGCGGTCGAGCGCCGCCACGCGCCGTCGCCAGAGCTCCGGGGTGCCCGTCGTGTGGACGAACCTGTCGAGCTCCGCCTCGCTCAGGCTGCGCTGCGCCAGCGCGGCGCAGAGCTCCTTGAGCGCGCGCGGCCGGCCGCCGCTCGCGCGCAGGAGGTCCGACGTGCGCGCCGCCGTGGCGAGGGGCGCGGTCCAGACCCGGACCGCGTCCTCCCCGAGCGGGCCCAGCGGGAGCTCGACGACAGCGCCGCCGCCCACGTCGAGCCGCTCCGCGGAGGCGATCAGCCAGAGGACGGCGTCGGTCGGCTCGGTCGATCGAACCAGCGCCTCGAGCAGCGCCCGGTCGTGCGCGCCCAGCCTGTGGGCGTCGTCGATCGCGAGCACGCGCGGCCGGTGCGGCGCGGGCAATCCGTACGAATCCCGCACATCGCGCGAATCACGCGTTGCCCGCGCCGCCTCGCCCTCGCGCGAGCGCGCCCCCGCGAGCTCGCCGCGGGCCCCGAGCAGCGCGTCGACGCCGGCCGGGAGCGCCGCGCCGCCGAGCGCCCGGACCAGCAGCGCGCGCAGCGGATCGTCGCCGCGGGGCGCGCCCTCGACGACCTGCGCGCTCAGCTGCGCGCGCCACTTGAGCTCGCGGAACAGCCGCGATTTTCCCGCGCCTTCCTCGCCCGTGACGATCACCGCGCGCGGCCCGCGCTCGCCGCGGAGCAGCGCCTCGAGCGCCGCGCCGAACGCCTCGACCTCGCGCTCCCGGCCCACGATCTCGCCCGGCTCGCTCACGACAGCGGGCGCGCGCCGCGGCAGGCCGCCGGCGGAGAGGGCCTCGAGGACCTCCTCGACCCCGGAGGGGCGGCTGGCCGGATCCTCCGCGGTGAGCCGCTCGGCGAGGCGTTGAACGGCGGCGGGCGGCGCCCCGGAGAGGAGCGGGAACAGGGCCTCGAGCGTCCGCCCCACCGCGAAGAGATCGGAGCGCGCGCTCGGCGGGGCCCCCCGGAGGAGCTCTGGCGCGAAGAACCGCGCCGTCCCCGAGAGGTCCCCCGCGTCCGCGCGCATCCTCCGCGCCGCGCTGAGATCGATGAGCACGCCCGCGCCGTCGTCCCGCACGAGGACGTTCTCGGGCTTGAAGTCGCCGTGGACGATGCCGGCGCCGTGGAGCCACCCGAGCGCGTCGAGCGCGTCGAGCAGCACGGGCAGGGCCGCGCGGAAGGCGCGCCCCCGCGCGTGCTCGGCCAGCGTCCGGCCTCGGATGAGCTCCGTCGTGACGTACGTGAGCGGCTGGCCCGGCGCGCCGCCGGCCGTCGTCCGGGCGAAGTCGTACGCGCGCGGCAGGCGCGGGTGAGCGCAGGCCGAGAGCAGCGAGAACTCCCGCCGGAACGCCTCGAGCGCGCCCGCCGAGCCGAAGCTCAGCGATTTCATCGCGACGTCGCGATCGAAGAGCCGGTCGCGCGCCTCGTAGACCGAGGCGAGCCCGCCGCGCCCGAGCGCGCGCACCACCTCGTAACGGCCATCGACCACGGCCCCTGGCGCAATGCCGTGGTGTACCATCGGTACAATATGATACAGAATGGTACAACAAGGGGCCACGATTTCCGCGGAACGCCGCGGCTCGCATTGGCGCGACTCTTGAACAGAGGGGCGGCGTGATGCGCTGGCTTGCGGTCCTTCTCGTCGCTTGCGCCGCCGGGTGCGGGGTGAACCCGATCCCGGAGCCGCCCTTCGAGCGGCCGCCGGCGCTCGCCGGCGACGTCGTCGGCGCGGTGTGCGACGAGTGCGACGGTGCCCCGCTGGAGCTCACCGGCGCGCCCGGGAGCGTGACCGACGCCGACGTGGTCTGGGCGGTGAACCTCGACGGGACCGCGCCCCCGGTCGTCGCGCCGGTCGCGGGCGACGGCAGCTTCACGCTCGACATCGACGGCCTCCGGGGGAACGAGCTGCGCATCCAGGCGCGGCGCGGCGCGCTGCGCTCCGAGCCGGTGGACCTCATCGCCGGGGCCGGCGCCCTCGAGCCGTCGCCTCGCCCGCTCGCCGACTGCTTCGAGGTCGAGCGGGAGCTCGCCCTGCCCGAGACGGCTATCGGCGCGACGTCCGGCCGCGCCATCGCGCTCGCGCACGCCTGCGGCGAGCCGCTCGCGATCGACAGGATCGCGCTGCGCGCCCCGGCGCCCGAGTACAGCCTCGAGGGAACGGCCGCTCCCGTGGTCCTCGAGGCGGGGCGCGCCGAAGAGCTCCGCGTGGTGTACCGGCCGACCGAGGCCGCCGCGCGCGAGGAAGTGGCGCTGATCGAGGTGTCTTCACCGGAGGTCTTCCGGCGGGCGGTGACGCTCTTCGTGCCCGGCGCTCCCTGAGTCGATTCCAGCTCTCTGCTCCTCCGGGAGGCTCGAGACGGGCCTCGAGGGGGAGGTGCATCTCCCAACCCACACGAGAAAGATACGGAGACCAACATGCGAGCCTGTGCCTTGTTGCTTCTTGCGGCCTCTTCGATCGTCGGAGTGTTCGGCTGTGACCCTCCCACGGGCGGCGGCGGCGGGGCGTGCCCGGATCCGAGCGATCCGGGCGTCCACTACGTCTCTCAGGATCCGGACGAGTGCGCGCTCATCGACTTCGTCTGCGCGGAGGGACAGCGGCTGATGACCGAGCCCGGGTGCGGCTGCGGCTGCATCGACGAGGAGCCGCCCCCTGCGTGCCCGGATCCGAGCGATCCGGGCGTCCACTACGTCTCTCAAGATCCGGACGAGTGCGCGCTCATCGACTTCGTCTGCGCGGAGGGACAGCGGCTGATGACCCAACCAGGGTGCGGCTGCGGCTGCATCGACGAGGAGCCGCCCCCTGCGTGCCCGGATCCGAGCGATCCGGGCGTCCGTTACGTCTCCCACGATCCGAATGAGTGCGCGCTCATCGACTTCGATTGCTCACCGCCCGAGAAGCTCTTCGGCGGCGAGTGCGGCTGTGGCTGCGTCGGGCCCGCGCCGGAGACCTGCCCTGACGCCGCGGATCCGGACGTCCGCTACGTCTCTCACGATCCGGAGTACTGCCACCTCGTCGACTTCATCTGCGCGCCGGGAGAGGCGCTCTTCTCGGACGAGTGCGGCTGCGGCTGCGTCGGCTCGGACCTCCCCGTCGGGCGCGCTGGTCAAGGCAAGTGACCGCGCCCGCGGCCTGCCGCCCTGAGAAGGGGGCTCGCGCGGCCGCCCTGCGCGCTCCGCGGGGAGAGCCCGCCGCGCCCTGAAGCGCTCCCATCATCGACCTCGCCCTCCTGCGTGGGCTCCCCGCGACCATCGATGCACGGCCGTGCTGCGCAGCCGGCGCCGCGCGTGAACGTCGGCGGAAGCGGCCGCTCCGGATTGTTTACATGCGCGCACCTGTCGCGGCGCGCGGGATCGCGCGGCGGTCCGTCGACGCGCGGAACTTCCTGAGTTGTTTCATCGAGGACGGTGATAGGCTCGCCCGGGGATGAGGGGGCGAACGCGACCGGGATGAAGACTGGGCCTGTCGATCAGCGCACATCAAAGGTGATCGGCGTCGCGTCGGTCTTCCTCGACAATTCCTTCAACGCCACGGCCTTTCGCGGCATGCACCGCGCCGCGCGAGCGCGGGGCTACGAGCTCCTGCTCATCTATGCGACGCCTCGGCGCGTCTTCGAGCGCGGCGTGGCGCTTCGCCATGTGGACGGCTGGATCGCGATGTACAACATCGACGGCCTGGAGGAGCTGCTCTCTGACGGGCAGCCTGGCGTCATCTTCTGCGCGCCCCCGCTCGGGACGCGCTGCCCGGTCGTCCGCGCGGAGAACCACGATTCGATTCACCTGCTCGTCGATCACCTCATCCGGCTTGGACATCGCCGGATCGCGTACATCGGCATGACGGGGTCGGACGATTTCCACGAGCGGAGCAAGGCATTCGATGAGGCGCTGCGCGCGCGCGGGATCGAGGCCGATCTCAACCTGCTCTCCGAGTTTCACGAGTGCACGATCTTGTATACAGAGCAGCGCTTCCACGAGCTGCTCGAGCGCAATGGCAAGTTCTGCACCGCGCTCGTGGCGGGCAACGACGAGATGGCGATTGGCGCCATCAACGCGATCCGGGCGCACGGCTACCGCGTTCCCGAGGACATCGCCGTGGTGGGGTTTGACGACATCAACGCTGCCCAGCACTGCGATCCGCCGCTCACCACGGTACGGCAGGACCCGGCGCTCCTCGGGAGCATGGCCGTCGAGCGGCTCATCGATTTGCTCGACGGCCTCCCCTTTCGTGAGCTCGTGACCCGCGCCCCGGCCGAGCTGGTGGTGCGTCGCTCGTGCGGAAGCGGCCGCGCCGCGTGGAACGCCGCGCCGGTCGGGCCAGCGGTCGAGTCGCCGGAGGGCGACTGGCCGCGCGCGCTGTCCCGGCAGATGAGCCTCCTCATGGATGGGTGGGGGCGCCCGCTGCTCGACGACGCGTCCCTCGGCTGGCCCGAGGCGGAGGTGATCGCGCAGGGCCTCGGCGCAGCGCTCGCCGGGGAGGAGCCGCTGGACGTGGGGACGCTCCAGAGCGCTTTCGCCGCCGGGGTCGCGCAAAACGACAAGATCGAGGTCCTCCTCGCGGTGGTGAAGCTCGTCGAGCAGACCGCCGCGCGGCGGCTCGCCGGCGCGCCGGAGCCGGAGGCCGCGCGCCGGGTGGAGACGTTCCTCGACCGCGTGCGCCTCTCGCAGCAGCGGGCCCTCGCCGCGTGGGAGCGGCGGAACGTGAAGAGCCTCGAGCGGCTGGTCCGCGCCAAGGTGCACATGAGCAGGCTCCTCGCCTCGAAGCACGCATGGACCCAGGAGCGCCTGGAGTGGCTGGCGCAGACCTCCATTGGCATCGGGTGCATCGCGCTCTGGGCGGATGCGGCGGGCTCGGCCGAGCCGGCGCTCCTCGTCCACTCCGTGTACCCGTACGATATCGACTTGACCGCGCTCGTGGGGCACCGATATCCGGCCGGCGACTTTCCGCCGCCCGCCCTGCGCGCGGCTGCCTTGCCGGACGAGCCGAGCGGCTATCTCCTGCTGATCCCGCTCGTGAGCGCGAGGCGCGACTGGGGGACTCTGGTGCTGGGAGGGCTGCACCTGGAGAGCTTCGTGGACAACCTCCATCCGCTGGCCATGTGGGTGTCGCTCCTGATCGCCGCGTTCGAGCACCACGACATGGAGGCCACGCTGCAGGCGGAGCGCGACATGCTGGCCGCCGCCTACGAGCGCGAGCGCGCGCTGGCGAGCACGGTGCGGGAGCTCGGCTGTCCCGTCATCCCGCTGCTGCCCGGGGTGCTGCTCATCTCGCTGATAGGCGCGATCGATACCGCGAGGGCGCAGCAGATCATGGAGGCCGCGCTCTCTGGCGTCGCGCGAGAGGGGGCCCGGTGGGTGCTGCTCGACGTCACCGGCGTGCCGTACGTCGACGAGGCGATCGCGGGGGCGCTGGTGCAGACGGCGCAGGCGACGCGGCTGCTCGGCGCGCGCGTGAGCCTCGTCGGCGTCGGGCCCAGGATGGCGCAGGGCATGGTCGGCCTCGGGATCGAGCTGCACGACATATCCATCTTCCAGTCGCTGGCCGCCGCCATCAGCGAGCTGACCAGGCCAGAAAAGAAGACGAAGACGAAGGCGAGGCGGGCGGAGTAGCGCGGCAGGGCGCGCCGAGATCGCTCGAATTACTTCAACACGAGCTTGGCCGCCGCGCGCCCCGCGGCCTCGGTCAGCCGCCGCATGTAGTCCCAGTTGAGCTGATCGACCCGGTCGCAGCGCTGGTGATAACAGGGGTTGCCATCATCGCCGAAGAAGTTCTGCGATATGGCCACCGCCGGCGTATCGTAGCGCCAGAACGCCGAGTGATCGCTGCGGTTCGTGCAGGCGTCCACCCGGGTCAGGCCGAGCTCGCCGTGCGACGCGGCCTCCTCGACCAGCGCGGCCAGATCGGACGACGTGTTCTCGTTGCAGTGGATGACGTGATAAGCCCCGTCATCGTTGGAGTCGTAGCCCATCATCTCCAGATCCAGGACGCCGACCACCTGATCCATCTGCCCGTTCTGGTAGAGCTTGCTCGCGTAGGCCCGTGAGCCGAGGAGGCCGTCCTCCTCTTGATCGAAGGCCACGACGCGGAGCCCGATGCTCAGCTTCGCGTCCTTCAGCGCGTGGGCGATGGCGAGCGACGACACGATGCCTGAGCCGTCGTCGTCGGCGCCGGCGTTGCTCATGGAGTCGTAGTGCGCCGAGAGGATGAGGACGCGCGACGGATCGGCGCCGGGCCTGTCCGCCGTCAGGTTGACGCCCCGGCTCCAGCCGCTTCGATAGGCATGCTCCGCCACGGTGAACCCGATCGCCTCGTATTGCTGGCGCATCCAGGCGCGGGCCAGCGCGCGCCCGTCCTCGGAGCCGCGCTCGCGGATGACCGCCGAGCGGCCGTTGACGGTCACGGGCGCGGCGCCGGAGAGCTCCTTGAGCCGCGCCTCGAGGAACGCGGCGTCGATGTGGAGCTCGGGGAGCTCGGCGGCGTCGCCGTCGAGCGGCGCGCGCGTCCCGGCCGGAGCGCGGGTCCCCTGTCGCCCCGGAGCGCGCGACAGGACCACATCGTGCTCCCCGATCGGCTCCGCGTGAAGGCGGTGCGAGCCGAGCCAGTCATGGGGGTCGCGGCCCGTCGGGACGGCGACGGCGGCGATCCCACCGACGCGCGCGCGTTCGCCAGGGAGCGCCGCGCTGGGCAGCGGCCCCTCCACGAGGTAGAGCGAGGCCCCGCGCTCTTCTTTCAGAGTGACGCTCTGCCAGGCGTCATCGACGCTGGCGCGGGTCACGACGACCTGGCCAGTCTCCGTCGCGAGCCGGTTCAGGAACGTGCTGACCGTATCCTTGCCCACGTGCGAAACGTGGAACTCTCCGGCCGCCGGCGCGCCCGGATCTCCGGACGCGCACGACGTCGAGACGAGCGCAAAGGCGGCACCCAGCGCGGCGACGGCGCTTGAACGATTGCGGCAGGTTGTCATGGCGTCTTCCCCTTTCGGCGACACCGTACGGATCTCAAACGAATTATCCAAGCACTATCTCGCGAGGAGTCGAGCTTTGGATCGAATCGCGCTAAATGCAATGAGGGACACATGAGCGCTTCGCCGGAGCTCTCGAGTCATGGTCCAGCTCGTCAGGCCGTGAGCAACGATGACGAGGCCGCTCGGCCTGTTCGCGCAGACGCGCGGTCCGCTGGCGAGCGCTCCGGGTGGACTGGAGCAGGAGAGCGGGAGTGGAGGAGAGGTAGGCATTAACCAAGCTTCGCGCCGCGTTCTCCCACATCCGAACGTTTACGTGGTCGTGGACGTTTACGTGGTCGTGGTCGTGGTCGTCAACGATAAGCCGTGAACGACCACGACCACGACCACGACCACGTAAACGTCCACGTCCACGTCCACGTCCACGTCCACGTCCACGTTTACGTTTACGCTGGTTCGGGTCACTCCTCGGGGGGAGTGCCGTCGCGCAGAGAGAGCTGACCTCGGCGGCAGATGTCGATGGCCGACGCGAGGATACGCATCGCCTCCTGAGGCGCATGGAAGCCGGACGAGTTCTCGGCCTCGGCGAAGTCGACGAAGAACTGGCATTTCCGCTGCGCCGCGCGCGGACCCGCGAGCGCCTCGTCGGCCATCCCGGCCTCCTTCGCCCGGCGGATATCGCCGATGAGCGCGGTCACGGCGTCCATCGCCCGGTTCCGCGCCTCGAAATGGCGCGACTGGATCGTCTCCACGCGCTGCCGGAGCTCGTCCTCGGGCCACCTGTGGCACGTCTGGCACGCGCGGTTCACGTTGAGGAGCGGGCTCTGCACGTGGTGATCGCTGATCTTCGTCGCGCCGACCCGCTGGTACGGCATGTGGCAGTCGGCGCAGGCCACGCCAGAGCGGGCGTGGATGCCCTGATTCCACATCTCGAACTCCGGGTGCTGCGCCTTCAGCACCTTCGCGCCCGACTCCGCGTGCGTCCAGTCCGAGTGGCCGTTCTCCTCGTAATAGGCGTAGATCTCGTCGACCTTGAGGCCCTTCGCCCACGGGTACACGAGGCGCTTCTCCGGGCCCTTGAAGTAATACTCCACGTGGCACTGGCCGCAGACGTACGAGCGCATCTCCTGGCGCGTGGCCATCGTGTTGACGTCGTAATTGGCCTCGCCCATCGACGCCTTGAGCGCGCGGATCCCCTCGATGAACCCGGGCCGCGTCACGCGGAGCTGCATCGACTCCGGGTCGTGGCAATCGATGCACGAGACCGGGTGCGTCACCAGCTTGCGCGCCTCGGAGAAGGGCATCTGGTTCATCGCCTCCCACCCGCGCATCAGGTCACCGCCGCCGAGCTTCTTGTACGGCACGTACACGGACGCATGGCAGTGAAGGCAAGTGCCCGGCTGTTTCGTCGCGATCTGCCGCTCGGTGTACACCTGATCCTCGAGCATGTGGGCGTGCCCGCGCTCCTCCCGGAAGTCGCGCGCGAAGGCGTAGCCGGCCCACAGCGTCTTCAGCCGCCCGTCCTCCTCGAGCTTCGATTGCGCGACCACGCTGCGCGGATCGGCCTCCGTCGGCGTGCGCGGCACCGCCTCGCTCCCGCCGAAGCGCGTGCGCTTCTGGTCGACCGTGCGCCGGTAGCCGTCGTACTGGAGGGGGAAGTTCTTCCCCCAGACGGCCGGGTCGTCTATC
Organism: Sorangium sp. So ce726; assembly: GCF_051521405.1. NCBI lineage: Bacteria > Pseudomonadati > Myxococcota > Polyangiales > Polyangiaceae > Sorangium > Sorangium sp. So ce726. Next base: position 2,111,011 of record NZ_CP150349.1, read on the forward strand.
GTGTCGTCAAGCTCGACGACGCGATAGAACGGGTTCCTCGCCTCCTGCTTGTGCTCGAAGATGTTCACCAGCAGCGCGGCGATCCCGGCGGTCGCCGCCGCCGCGGCGAGCGCCGCGAGCGGCAGGTAGCGCCAGCGCGCCGGCCGCCTCGCGCTCTTCTGCGTGGATCCTTCGTCCTTCGGCTCCGTCATCGGTTCCATCCCTCGTGCAGCAGGCGTCCCTCAGTGCAGGTGGCCCACCGATTCATGGCAGCGCACGCACGAGAGCCTCGCGGCGCCGTGGTGCTCGCTGTCGATCGCATCCACGACGTCGCCGTGACACCCGCGACAGGCCTCCTCCGTGATGCGTAGATTGCTGGGCTTGATCCGGATCGGGTCCGGGAAGCGGCCCGAGGTGAAGGCGAAGGAGTGCCAGAACCCGTTCGACGCCTTCGTGGCATATTTCCCCAGGAACGTGTGCGGCGCGTGACAGTCGTTGCACCCTGCCACCGCCCGGTGGCTGGAGCGCTGCCACCCGGCGAACTGCTCGTTCATGATATGGCAGTTGGCGCACGCCGACGGATCGCTCCCCAGGTACGAGGCGCCCTTCGCATAAACGAAGGTGTACCCGCCGAGCCCGGCGGCCACGCCGAGCGCGACGCAGAGCGCGAGGAGCAAGGCCCCTGTGGAGCCGCGCCCGCCGCGCGCTCGCTCGCGCGCTGGCGGCTCCCCAGGTTCATCTCGCCGTTGCCCTTCCGTCATCGGATCTTGCTCGTCTGCCATCGGTCGCCGCACCGGTTCACCGGTTCATCGATCCTCGATCCTCCGCTTTGCAAGGCAGGTGCCGCCGCGTCTCGGCCGGAGCGGCGATCGGCGGCCTGGCGGCGGGGACGAGCCGACTCGGCGCGAGGGGCGACCGCGGGACGCCGCGGCGGGCCGGCGCGCTCGGCTGCAAGGCGTGCGCAGCGGTGCAGATTCCGCGCTGGCGGGCGCTCCCTGCGGCCGCTGTTCCCGCCGCGGCCCGACTGAGCTAGGGATCTGGCCAGGAGACGTCACGTGAACGCCCCGCGCGACACGCAGCCAGCCGCCGCCACGCCCGCGAGCGCTGGCCTGCCTCCAGCGAACCACCGTATCCGGCTGCCGGATTTCGAGCTCGGCAGCGAGCTCACGGCCGAGCAGCGGGACTTCCTGGACGAGCACGGGTTCATCCGCTTCCGCGGGTTCGAAGGTCGCGGCGCCGTGCGCTCGCTCGTCGAGGAGGTCGAGGCCGTGGACCTCCGGCTCGTCGGGGAGGGCAGGGCGCACATCAACGGCGTCCCGCTCCTCTTCGGCACGCGGAAGGACGGCTCCCGTTACATCCAGCGCATGGTGTTCGCGTCGCTCTTCGGCGAGCGCCTCCGCGCCTTCCTGCGCGACCCTCGATTCGGCGCCATCCTCGATGTGGCCGGGCCGGGTTATCGGATCGGCGATCGGGAGCGCGACGGGCTCGTGATCAACCATTACCGCCACGAGGAGGGGTCGACGTACCAGCGCCTCGGCTGGCACACCGACAGCCTGCGCGACATCTTCTATCTCGAGAAGCCGCGCCGGTACCTGAACGTCGGCTTCTATCTCGACGACTCGCCCCTCTCGAAGGGCGGCGTGCGGCTGATACCGTCGTCCCACCGACAAGGCCTCTTCGAGATGACGACCCGCAAGGCCTACTTCCTCGACCACCGGCCCGACCCGGACGAGTACGCGCTCGAGGCCGCGGCGGGGGACCTCACGATCCACGACGGCCGCATCTGGCACCGCGTCGCGCAGGCCACGGCCACGGGCGACGCCAGCCAGCGGCGCGTGATGTACCTGCCGCTCATGAGCGGGCCGCTCAAGGAGAAGCACGAGGGCAGCCCCACGCCCCTCTATTTCCGGCTGAAGCGGCTCGCAGGGTACTGAGCGCCTCGATGTCGATCACCATCGAGGAGGCGAAGCGCGGCGCGGATCTCACCGAGATCCTCGACCTGCCGCTGCGCCTCCACGCGGCCGACCCTGCCTATGTGGCGCCCCTCCGCCCGCTCGTGCTGCGGCGGCTCGACCCGCGAAACCCCTTCTTCCGCGACGCGCAGCTGCGCCTGTTCCGGGCGCGGCGCGGGCGCGAGACGGTCGGGACGATCTCGCTCCTCCTCGACGGTCGCCACGATCGCCACAGCGGCGAGCGCGCGGCGTTCTTCGGCTTCTTCGAGTGCGAGCGCGATCCGGAGGCGGCGCGGGCGCTCTTCGGCGCGGTGAGCGAGCGGGCGCGGGCGCTCGGCGCCACGTCGCTGCGGGGCCCGCGCAACGTGACGCGGGTGGAGGACATCGGGCTCCTGGTCGAGGGCTATGGCTCCCGGCCGCCGATGCTCGCGGGCCATCACCCTCCGTATTACCGCGAGCTCGTCGAGGCCGAGGGGTTCTCGAAGCGTTACGACATGCTCGCGTACGACACCCCGCTCGTCGACGCGGCGGGGCGCCGCCGCGAGCTCCCCGAGGCGCTGCGCCGGAAGGCCGACGCGGTGAGCCTCCCCGGCCTCGAGGTGCGCCGCGTCGCGGTTCACCGCATCTCGCGCGACATGGAGATCGCCCACGCCGTCTTCACCGAGGCGTACCGCGCCGTGCCGGAGGTCGTCCCGATGTCGCGCGCGGAGTTCGTGAACCTGGGGCGCGCGTTCGTCGCCCTGGCGAGCCCGCGCCTCTTGCAGATCGCGACGGTGCGCGGCGAGCCCGCGGCGTTCGCGGCGTGTTTCCCCGAGCTGAACGAGGCGTTCGCCGCGGCGCGCGGGCGGCTCCTGCCGCTCGGGTGGGCGCGCGTCCTCGGAGCGCTCCGCCGCGTCCGGACGGCGAGCTTCAAGCTGATCGGCGTCGTGCCGGCGTTCCGGTCGACGGGCCTCCACGCGCTCCTCGTGCGGCACGTCGTCGAAGGCCTCTTTGCGGCGGGGTACGAGCGGCTCGAGGCGTCGCTCATCCACGAGGACAACGCGGCGATGCGCCATATCGTGGAGTCGGCCGGGTGCGTGCCTTACCGGCGTTATCGCGTCTACGAGCGCCCGCTCGGAGGGAACAGGTGATATGACGACAGCTGCCCCGCACCAGAAGACGCCGTTCACGCCGTACCAGCGGCGGCTGTTCTGGTTCCTGAGCGTGGCCTCGTTCTTCGAGGGCTACGACTTCCTGGCGCTCACGCAGATATTGCCCAACTTCGGCGCGCAGATGGGCCTCTTGCCCCGCCACGAGGGGCTCCTCGTCGGGGTCATCAACTCGGGCACGATGATCGCGTATCTCCTCGTGCGCAAGGCCGACCAGTGGGGACGGCGGCGGGTGCTATCGGTCACCATCGCGGGGTATACGATCTTCTCCGTGCTGACGGCGTTCTCCCCGAACGTCTATGTCTTTGCCGTCTTGCAGCTCCTCGCGCGCATCTTCCTCCTCGGCGAGTGGGCGGTCAGCATGGTGTATGCGGCCGAGGAGTACCCGAGCGATCGGCGCGGGATGGTGATCGGCGTCATCCAGGCGTTCTCGAGCCTGGGATCCATCGTGTGCGCGGGCGTCGTTCCGTTGCTCCTCGCGACGCCGTACGGGTGGCGCAGCGTGTATCTCGTCGGCGGCGTCCCGCTCTTGCTCATCGCGGTCGCGCGGCGCGGCTTGCGCGAGACGGCGCGGTTCGAGCAGATGGCGGCCGAGCGGGCGGGGGAGGGGACGCCGCCGTTCACGCGCATCCTGCGCACGCCGTACCGCAAGCGGATGCTGCAGCTCGCCTTGATCTGGGGGCTCACGTACGTTTGCACCCAGAACGCGGTGACGTTCTGGAAGACGTTCGCGCTCCGGGAGCGCGGGCTCAGCGACGGCGAGGTGGGCGGCAGCATCACGTTCGCCGCGCTCGTCTCGATGCCGCTCATCTTCGTCTCGGGCAAGCTGCTCGACGTGGTGGGCCGCCGCAAGGGCGCGGTGATCATCTATGTGCTGGCGGCGGCCGGCGTGCTCGGCGCTTACTCGCTGGGCTCGCGGGGCGGGCTCACGGCCGCGCTGGTCTTCGCCATCTTCGGCGCCAGCGGGGTGCTCCCCGTGCTGAACGCCTACATGACCGAGCTCTTCCCCACGCACCTCCGGAGCGACGCGATCGCCTGGTCGAACAACCTGCTCGGCCGGATCGGCTACATGCTCTCTCCGATCGCCGTCGGCTTCGCCGCGGAGGAGATCGGCTGGGGACCGGCGGTGTCGGCGACGGCGCTCTTCCCGCTGGTGGCGCTCGCGCTCATCCTGTGGCTCCTCCCGGAGACGCGCGGCAAGGAGCTCGAGGAGACGGCGCGGGTATAGCCTGGTTTCGTGTCTCAGAAACCTGGCCAGGATGCTCGCTCGGAAGCTGGGGCTCGACAGCCCTGACTTCACTTCAAGCGCGGGGTGCGCCGCATCCTCGATCCGCTCCCTCCGTGCGAGGAGCACAAAACCGACGGGAAGAGGAGCCAATCAACGGAGGTCCACGGCGTCCCTCGCTCCATCGAGGTGTTCGAATGGACCTTGCCAGATCCCGCGCTGTCTACACGCTCTCGGAGCCGCTCAACGCCGCGCTCTGGATGCCGTGCCACAACACGCCCGAGGACCGCGCTTTCTTCTCCATCGACCTCGGGATGGGCGCACAGGAGACGATGATCGCGAACGGCACGCTCGTCTCCGACGAGCAGGGCGCGTCCGGCCGCCGCATGAAGTACGCGACGGACTACACGGTGCCCATCTACCTCATGGCCTTCGCGATCGGCGACTTCGAGGTCGAGGGCACGATGAAGGGGAGCCTCCCCGTCTCTGTCTGGCACCGGCGCGGCGTCCCGGGCGATTACGACCGTCTGCTCGACGAGGTGGTCCGCTCGATCGGCCTCTTCGAGGAGCTGCTCGTGCCCTATCCCTTCGAGAAGTACGCGTTGGTGCTCGTACCGGAGTTCGGCAGCGGCATCGAGAACCTCGGCATCACCTTCCAGGGGGAGTCCCGGAGCACCGCTCCGACCAGCTCCGAGGACCTGAGGCTCACGATCCACGAGCTCGGCCACCAGTGGTTCGGAGACCTAGTGACCGTCAAGACCTGGGACGATCTGTGGATCAAGGAGGGCATGGCGACATTGCTCGCAGAGGAGGGCGCGCGCCTCTACCTGGATGAGAGCGGCGAGGGAACGCTGAACGGCGACTCCTTCGCGGCCGTCGTGGACTCCCTCATCGTGGATCCGGACCGCGATCCCGACGAGAAGTACACGAGCGGACCTTACGACCGCGCCGCGTGGCTGCTCACCCAGATCCGGAGCCTCATCGGGGAGGAGCCTTTCTGGGGCACGCTGCGCGACGTCCTCAACGACCACCGATTCGGCGCCATCGGTACGGACGAGTTCCTCGGCGCCTTCGCGCGGCACCTCGGCCCCGACGCGACCGCCCGCGCCCGGCGGGCGCTCCGGGCCGACGGCGCGACGCGCTCGCAGGTGCTCGAGCCCGATCAGAGCGCGGACGTCGCCCCGCAGCAGGAGGGCGAGCTGCTGATCTTCGATCCGCTCGACCGCCACATCCCCTGGTTCTACCTTGTCGACTCCAGCGTGGACCCGGACGACCCCGCGGCGCGCTTCTCCTCGTTTCGCCTTCCCACGAGCCCCTTGCAGGTCGCGAACCTCCTCGAGGCCGGCGGCGTTCACCAGACGGCCGCCCTCAATGTCGGCTTGCCGGAGCCCGTGGCCCCGGGCGCGTTCGCGGCCTTCCTCGACGGTCTCGACGCCGAGGACGCCAAGGGCATGGCGGTCGCCGCAGCGTGCGTCAGGGCCGCGGATCCGGCGCTGGATCCAGCGCTGCGCGCGGCGTGGTCGAGCGCGCTCGCGCCGCTGCTCGCGGGGCCGCCCTTCGCGCGCTGGACCGAGTTCACGCCGTGGCTGGAGTACGGGGCGTGCGGCGAGGTCATCGACGCGCTGGCGCTCTACGCGGACGAGTGGTCGGCGCTCGCGGCGGGGCCGCCGGCCGGCGACCTCTCCGACGCGCACTTGCAGTTCCTGTACAACTTCGAGCTGCCGCGCGAAACGGTGCTATCGGCGTGGGGGAACGTCGCCAGGCAGTCCAGCTCGCTGCGCGCGCGCTCGCTCGCCATGTCCAGGATCCGTAACGATATCGATCGAAATCGGCCGGAAAACGTCCCTGCCCTCCGCGCCTTCTTCGCCGAGATCGTGGCGTCCACGGAGGTGCTCGATCTCCTCTACCAGGCGCTCGACGGGCTGAGCCTCACGAAGGCGCCCACCGCGACGGAGAACGCGGAGGCCCTGGCCGCCCTGCTCCAGCAGCTGCGCACGGCGTCGACGACGCCGCTCGATGATTTTGCGGTGTGCGTCGCCCACGAGCTGACGCAGGGCGACGCCGCGGCGTGGAGCGAGTTTGTCGGGGGCCTCGACGGCGTGGAGCTCTCCGCCTATGCCGCCGCGATGCTCGCGGACCCGTCCGGCTGCTGAGGACGGCGCCGCGCCTCGACCCATCCGATACGTCACCAGCAGGCGCAGGAGCCCGCCAGCGCTGCGCGGCCGTGTGCCCCGCGACGGCCGCGGCCGGATGGCGCGGCTCCTCGGGGCCATGGACAATGAGCGCATGCCTCCCGGCGCTCCCGCGTCCGCCTCCCCGCGCCCCGGCGCGATCACCGACGTCGCCGGCATCGAGGTCGGCCATTTCACCGACAGCCGCCGCCCCACGGGCTGCACCGTGGTGCTGGCGCGCGAGGGCGCCGTCGCCGGCGCGGACGTGCGCGGCGCCGCGCCTGGCACGCGCGAGACCGACGTGCTCTCACCATCCAACGTGGTCGAGCGCGTGCACGGCGTCCTGCTGGCCGGCGGCAGCGCCTGGGGCCTGGACGCGGCCTGCGGCGTGATGCGCTGGCTGGACGAGCGCGGCGTGGGAATGGCCGTCGGCCCCGCCCGCGTGCCCATCGTGCCCGGCGCCGTGCTGTTCGACCTGGCGCTGGGCGATCAGCGCATCCGTCCCGACGCCGACGCTGGCTACGCCGCCTGCGAGGCCGCGTCGAGGACGCCGCCCGCCGAAGGCAATGTGGGGGCCGGGGCCGGCGCTGTGGTCGGCAAGATCTTCGGCTTCCACCGCGCGATGAAGGGCGGCATCGGCACCGCCTCCGTCACCGTCGGCGGCGTGACGGTGGGCGCCATCGTCGCCTGCAACGCGCTGGGCGACGTCGTCGACCCGGAGACCGGCGAGGTGCTCGCCGGCGCGCGCACGGAGCGCGGCACGCGCCTGCTGGACACGCGGCGCGCGCTGCTGCGAGGCGACACGCCCAGGCCCATGCTCGCGGGCAGCAACACCACCATCGGCGTGATCGCCACGGACGCCGTGCTCACCAAGAACCAGGCTTGCCGCCTTGCCACCGTGGGGCACGACGGCCTGGCGCGCGCGATCAACCCGCTGCACACGCTCTCCGACGGCGACGCCCTCTTCGCGCTGGGCACGGGCGCGTCCGGCTCGACGCTCGGCATGATGACTCTATGCGTCATGGCGGCCGAGGTGTGCACGCTGGCCGTGGTGCGCGCCATCCGCGCGGCGCAGGGCGTGACGCTCGGCGCTGCGCACCTGCCGGCGGCGGGGGACCTGGGATGACCCGGTCGACGTCGCGCTGAGCTCGGTCACGGCGCAGCGTTCGAAGCCGCGACGCGTCCTCGTACTTCCACTACGCTGGTCAGATCCACGGAGGGGTGACGGTGGCGACCATGGATCTGCCGGACGGAGCCGCTGCGCGAGGGGCCTCCGCGGCCGCGATCCGCTCCCGCGACGTCGCCGTGGTCGGGGGCGCCGAGAGCCCGGCGGACCTCACATGCCGTGAAGCTCGCACGCACAGCTGAGAAGAAACGAGGAGGACAAGGATGCCCACCATTGCAATCGTCGGCGCCGGCGTGGCCGGCCTGCACCTCGCGCTGCACCTCCAGAAGGAGGGCCTCGACGTGAGCCTCTACGAGGAGCGCACGCCGGACGAGATCCGGACGGGGCGCCTGCCCAGCACCGTCGGGCTCTCCCCGCCGACCCGGGCCCGCCAGCGGGCGCTCGGCGTCGCGCACTGGGAGGGGCCCGACCATGCCACCAGGACCATCCGGATCCGCGTGGCGGCCGCGCCGCCGCTCGACTTCGTCGGCCGCCTCGCCGATCAAGCGCTCTTCATCGACATGCGCGTCTATCTGCCCCAGCTGTTCGAGGACTTCGTCGCGCGGGGCGGCCGCGTGGTGAGGGCCTCGCTCGATGCGGCCGGCGTCCGCGGCCTCGCCGCGGCGCACGACCTCGTGGTCGTCGCCACGGGCCGGGCGGGCCTCACGGACCTCTTCCCGAAGGTCCCCGAGCGAAGCCCGCACGCCGCGCCCATGCGGCGGCTCTTCGCGGGCATCGTCCGCGGGCTCCGCATGCCGCCCGGGCCGATGGAGTTCATGTTCCAGCTCTCCCCGGGGCACGGCGAGATCTTCGAGAACCAGTACATCACGCTCGGCGGGATCGTGCCCTCGCTGCTCATCGAGGCGATCCCCGGCGGCGCGCTCGAGCCGATCACGCGGATGCGCTACGAGGACGATCCGGCGCGGTTCGACGCGGCGCTGCTCGACGCGGTGCTCGCGCACGCGCCGCTCACGGCCGAGCGCATCGATCGGGCGAGCTTCGGCGTGGCCGGCCCGCGCGACTACCTGACGGGCGCCGTGACGCCGGTGGTGCGGCGCGCATACGTGCCCGTCGGCGGCGAGAGGTTCGCGCTCGCGCTGGGCGATCTCCACATCACCTACGATCCGATCACGGGCCAGGGCGCGAACATGGCCACGCTGGCGGCGTCGCTCGCAGGAGAGCAGATCGCCGGGCAGGCGGCCGCCGGCGCCCCGTTCGACGAGGCGTTCTGCGCGGACCTGGAGGATCGCCTCTGGAACGCGCTCCGGCCGGCCACAGAGTGGACGAACGCCTTCCTCCTGCCGCCGCCGGACCACGCGCTGGCGCTCCTCGCCGCGGCCGCGCGCAGCCAGCCGGTGGCCGACGCGTTTGCCACGAACTTCTCGTACCCGGAGCGCCAGTGGGCGATCCTCTCGTCGCCCGAGGCGACCGCCAGCTTCATCGCGAGCCACGCCTGACGATCAGCTGAAGCGCGCCCGGATCGGCGCCGGGCTCTCGCAGATCGGGCACGCGTCCGCGCGCTCGGCGATCTTGCCGCAGTCCTTGCAGTCGACGCGATAGCCGTGGAAGCCGGGGTCGTGCAGCTCGACGCTCGTCTGCGCCCTGTCCGCGCGCTTTCCTTCGTACTTCACGCGCATTGGCACGAACGCGATATAACGCACCTCGATGTGCTCGCACCGCGAGCACCGCTCCGGCACCGCGTACGTGTTGGTCGTCGTGAGCCCGCGCGCGAGGCCGCCGTCGGCGTGGCACCGCGGGCAGCGGTCGTCCGTGAACACGAGGTGCTGGCACGCGCCGCACGTGATCTCGTACAGCCCGTCGACGAACATCTCGCCCTTGTAGACCCACTTGACCGGCCCGACGGGCTCGCCCTCCATGAGCGGCACGAGCCCGTCGACATACGAGCGTAGGTTGAGCTTCTGTCCCCCGCACGCGGGACACCCCGCCTCGACCATCTCGGCAAACGCGCGTTCGGAGAGCCTGCTCATGATCGTCGCCTTCTAGCACGCCTCGGCGGCGGGAGGACCGAAATGGCGGGGCCGCGCCAGGGCCAGCCATTGCGGGCCCTGGCGCGTTGCGCTGGAGGGTCCAGCCTCCACACATGGAGGTCCCGACCTCCAGGGCATGGCCCCCGAGCGGCGCCCGGACCATTTCAACAGGCGCATGGGCGTCACGCGAGCCCGGCGCTCGCTCCACACACAAGCGCTGCGAACTCGGGGGTATGCCGCCCGGCGCGCGGCCTTCGGTGGCGCCGCGCCGGGTCGCCCAGCGTTGCCTTCAGCGCATGGCCTGACGATTGCAATTACCTCGAACCGTCGGTCGCACGGTCGGTCAGGCGATTCCCACCATGACGTCGAGGGGCGGGAAGAGCGCCTGCACAGCATTCATATCGCGCTCGCGTGAGATCAGCGCGCAGGCCTGCCGACGCGGGGCGCTGCGACCGCGCGCGCCGTTGAGGGGGCGAGAGCGCCCCAACACGAACCGAACCCGAGGTGAACCATGTCGTCGGTCTCCATCAAAACAACGATGATCCTCATTCTCATCGGCGCGGCCGCGGGCTGCGCCGTGCCCGCCGAGAAGGACGCGCCGGAGGAAACGGCGGTCGACTCGCAGGCGGTCGAGTGCAGCAAGGAGTGCATCCTGGCGATGGTGAACAGGCAGCTCTCGTTGATGGGAGAGTTCGGGAACGAGGCCGAGTTCGTCGGGGCGCTCCGGGAGCTCGTGGCCATCGGCCCGGCGGTCGTCCCCGTGGTCGCCGAGGTCTACAAGGCGTGGTCGGTGTCGGTCCCGCCGGACAAGGCCGAATCGGCGAGGCCTGGCGAGATGCGCTGGCGGGCGGCTCACCTGCTCGGCCTGCTCGGCTCGCGCGACGGCATCAAGCCGCTGAACGAGATCGCCACGACGAAGCTCCCCGACCCCGAGGCCGACGAGCAGCTCTTCGCGGATGAATACCGCGTTCGCCTGCGCGCGATCGCCGGGCTCGAGGCGCTCGGCGCCGCGGAGGAGCTGAAGGCCATCTTCTCCGCCGGCGACCTCCTGCGCAACCCGGCGGCGGCGAGCCTCTACGCCCTCGGGATCGACGTCGGCGGGATCCAGCTGATCGACGCGCGCAAGGCGCTCGCGGAGGACGTCGCCGACACCAAGGATTACAACCCGAACAACGGTCGGCCGGCGCAGCCGGAGAAGCCCGGATCACGGGTATTCAAGGTGGCTCCTCGGACCGACACGCCTGCTATCACTCGTTGAGGGATCGATCATGAAAAGCACGATCAGCGCCATTCTTGCGTCTTGTTTGCTCCTCGGCGTCGCCTCCGAGGCCCGCGCCGACACCTGCGACACCGTGCGGGGGACCGATCCCGGGGTGATGACGAGCTTCTGGTGCACGCAGCCGTGGATCGACTTCTTCTGGGATGCGTACGACTTCGACAAGGGGGACTGGGACGACGGCTTCGGCTGGGAGGCCGCGTGCGACCGGAGGCGGCCGCTGGCGCGCACGTTCCAGGCGATCCAGCTCCTCAACTATGCATCGCCGAACGAGCCACACCAGACGAACGACTTCGCCGGCAACATCCTGCGCTGGGGCGGCAACTACACGATTCGTGAGTTCGACGAGCTGGACGCGCGGTGCGGGGATGGGTCGAAGCGGGCGTACACGACCTGGGGCGGGTTCGACGACTACACGGAGCTCTACATCCCGTTCTTCTACAACGAGAACGTCGTGGAGCGGGCCGGGACGTTGATCCACGAGTCGCGGCACTCCGACTGGTGCGGCCACAGCGGCAACGACGGCAGCAACAAGTGCCCTGCGAAGAGCGAGTCGTGCGACGAGAAGTACCTGGATGGGTGCTCCGGGATCGGGTCGCCCAGCGGGCGTGGCGCGGACGGCTACCAGGTCCTGTGGCTGTGGTGGTACGCTTTCGAGGCCGACGCGCAGCACAGCTCGTCGACGATGAAGGCCTTCGCGAGGGACGAGGCGAACCGGATCCTGAACACGATGTTCGACGTCAATCCCTGCTTCAACATCACGAGCAATGGCAGCAAGATCATCACGTGTTAGGAGGGCGGCGCTCGGCGGCATCCTGTGGGGCACGCTGTGCCTCGCGGGGTGCGCCGGGCACCCCGGCTCGGACATCCCGCCGGCGCCCTGGGCGCAGCTCGAGGTGAACCGCGGCGCAGGCGACGAGACCGTCGTCTGGATCGAGCTGAGCGGCACGTTCGAGGGGCACCAGGGGAAGACGGCGATCCGCGGAACGCTCAGCGCCGAGCAGATCTCGGGTCTTCGAGAGCTGTTCCGGGACGAGCGGCTCGCGATCTACCGGAGCGACGCGCTGCCCACCGACGGGAGCGTCGATCTCGCGGGCACCGCCGAGCGGCCGATCTTCCGCGTCGTGGTGCGCGAGGAGAGCGACGCGATCCGGGCGGGCTCGGAGAAGCTTTCGGCGTATTTCGCCGAGGGGGCGCAGCGCGCCGAGACGGCCGAGATGCTGCGGGAGGTCAAGGCGATCATCGCCGCAGCGACGCCGGTCCCCTAGCGCTGCCTCCGGGGCTGCGTCACTCCTCCCGGATCAGCGCCTCGATCGCCTCGAAGACGCGCGGCACGACAGGCAGGGTCGGATCGGTGTACGCCTCGGCCTGCGACGCATTCGACAACGTCGCCTCCTTGAGCGTGTGGCTCATCCCCTCGACGATGACGAGCGTCGCGTCCGGCCGCGCGCCGGCGAGCCGCTCCGCGTCCTCGACCTTGGTCTGGAGATCGGTCGTCCCTTGCAGGAGGAGGATCGGCGCCGTCACGGCCGCGAGCTCCACCGCGGGATCGTGCTTCATCCAGGAGATGACGAATGGCTGCACGCTCGGGCGAAACAGGCTCATGAACAGCTGGTTTTGCGGGATGTCCGCGACGAGCTCCCCGGCCTCGAGCTGGCCGAGGATCGCGTCTGCCCTCTCGCGATCCTGGTCCGGGAGGCCTTCGAGCTGCTCGCGCAGGACATCGCCGATGGGCCGGCCCGCGCCGGCGATCGAGACAAAGCCGTCGATCTCGGTCTCCCGGGCGACCAGCATACCGAGCAGCGAGCCCTCGCTGTGCCCCACCACCGTGATCGTCGCGAAGCGCCCGTCCTCGCGGAGCTTCTTCACCCACAGGCCGGCGTCGTCGGCGCCCATCTCGAAGAGCAGCTCCTGCTCCGTCTCGGGGGCCGCGGAGACGCTCGCGCCGATGCCGGCCTTGTCGTAGCGAATCGACGCGATACCCCTGTCACGGAGCCCTTCCGCGAGGAGCCTGTACGTGTCCGGCTCGACGCCCGCGGCGACCTGATTGCCGTCCCGGTCGGTCGGCCCCGATCCGGGGATGATCACGACCGCAGGGAACGGCCCGCATCCGGCCGGCACCACGAGCGTGCCAACCAGCGTGCCTCGCGCGTTATCGACCGTGATCCTGGCGCTCACCGCCGCCGGACATCCCGGCGCGTCCGGCGTTGTCGGCGTTTCCGTGTCAGGCACGTCGTCAGGGAGCGCGTCGCTCCCGCCAGCGGACGACGCGCGCTCTCCGGCGCCGCAGCCCGCGCAGAGGGGCGACGACGCGAGCGCGGCGGCACACGAGACGGCGAGCGCGGCGCGGCGCGCCGGGACCACGAGAACCGATCGCAATGACATGACGAGCCCTCCGAGGATGAGAGAGAGGTGCAGCGCCGCCCGGGGCGCACCAATGCGCCCTCGCGGTCGCGCGAGCACCGCAGAGCGCGCCGCGCGAGCCGGGCAGCGCGCCGGGGGAGATCGATGATTCAGCCGAGGCGCGCGAGCGCGACCTTCGAGAGGATCTCCGAGAGGAGCACGAGGCCGATGAGCCCTGCGATCAGAGGCGCGCCGCGCAGGCCGGAGGCGTTCCTGAAGCCCCGAACGAGGAGCGTCAAGGACCACACGAGACACACCGTTCCGAGGACGGCGATGACGGCCAGCTCGGGCGTGAACGCGGGCGCGCCCGCCGGCAGCCGCGGGGCGAGCAGGCCGAGCGCGACGGCGGCGAGCGCGAGCGGCGCGCGCGACAGGCCGAGCACGCCGAGAAAATCGATGAGCCGCACGCGGCGCCGAAGGAGCCGCGCATACGTCCAGAAGAGCAGGGCGGGCAACGGCCACGCGACGACCTGCTCGAGGAGCGCCGTCCGGTACGAGATGACGGCAGGCGCCGCGTGCAGGTCGAGGAAGCCGTCAAAGCGGACGCCAAGCCTCGTGACGGCGACGCTCAGCGCGGCGACGGTGAGCCCCGCCGCGGCGGCGGTCCCCCCGCCGAAGCGCTCGAATGGATTCAGCGCGAGCTGCCATCCGCGCCGCGGAGGCTGCGGCGACATCGTGGCGAGCAGCCGCTCGCCTTCCGCGGGGTTGATGACGTTGTCGCGCACGAGCGCGCGCACTCTCTCGTCAGGCCTGGTCATCATCATAATCCCACCTTGCGCAGAGCCTCCTCGGCCTCCTTTGCGGAGAGCCTCCCCTTCTCGAGCGCATCCAGGATCTCGTGCCGGCGCCGCGCGACGCCCTGCTCCAGCGCATCGAGCCGACCGATGATCTCGTCGAGGCGATTTCGCACCGTCGGATAGCTGATCTGAAGGACCTGAGCCATCGCCTTCAGGCTGCCTGACGAGCGCACGAACGCGGTCACGAAGGCGAGATCGTCCGGCGACAGCTGGAGCAGCGCAGGGATCTCGAACTGACCGTCCAGGTTCGTTCCGCAGCTCTGGCAACCGAGCCGCGTCGCGCGCAGCTCTCCATCACAGCTAGGGCATCGGACGACAAATCTTGCCACGGGATGAGCGTAATATCCTCACCGCGGTCAATATTGTCAATGTCGAGGTGATGAAAATTGATCCGAAAATCAATTTTGTTTAAGAACGGCCCTCGTCATGTGTTCGGCGCGGCTCTGGCCCGCCCGGGGCGCTGCGGCTCGCGCCGCTCGCGACAGCTCAGCGCCGCTCGCGCCGCCGCGCGAACGCGAGCGCCGCGATGAGGCCGAGGCCGGCGAGGGCCATGGGCGCGGGGGCCGCGGGCGAGCCGGCGGCGCGGCAGCTGCAGCCGCCGTCGTCGTCGCCCTCGTCAGACGCCACCTCGTCCGTGCCGCCCGTCCCCGCGCCGGTGGAGCCGGCGCCCGAAGCGGCGGAGGAGGAGCTCGAAGCGCTGGGGCCGGGCGCCACGCCGCCGCCCGCGCCGTCGCTGCCGCCTGTGGCGTCGCCGCCGGCGGCCCCGGTGCTCCCGGTCCCGCCGGAGCCGTCCACGCCGCCTGCGCCGCCGGAGCCACCTGCGCCGCCGGAGCCGCCCGCGTCGCCCGCGCCGCCCGCGCCACCGGCGCCGCCTTCCCCGGAGGAGGGCAGCGCGGGGCGGACGTCCTCGAGGGTGTCCCCCTCCACGGCATCATCGAGGACGATGACGGGGCTGTCCGTGAACTCGGACGGGTTGCGCAGCAGGCCGATCTGCGTGAAGTGCGCGTTGTTGTCGGCGAGCGTCTGCGCCTTCCCTCCGGTGACGACCTGCTCGCCGTCGAACCACACATCGACGGAGCCCTGGTTCGGGTTCGTCGACCACCGGATGTGCAGCGCGATGCGGTGCCACACGCCGGGCGTCAGCGCGCCGTCCGCCTCCCAGTGCACCTTGTTGTTGGGCTTGCGGGTGGCGAAGCTGATATGCTGTCCGACGACCTCGAACGACATCATCTGGTTGTAGCTCCCCTCGGACTCCCAGTATCCGATCTGCGTCGGCGGGTCCGCCGCGAGCGCCTCGGGGAGATAGAAGCTCCAGGCAAAGTAGGTCTGGGCGCCCTCGGCCGTGCGGGCGTTGGCCGGCTTGTGGTTCAGCTCGACGCGCTTGATGCCGTTCGACCACCTCGCGTCGTTGGTGAGCTGGACCCTCCCGGCCCTCGTGCCCTGAAGGACAGGCGACGTCACCACGGAGATGTGCTCGCCGTTCAGGGTCGTGTTCCACTGGTTCAGATTGCCCGTCTCGAAGTCTCCGGTCCAGACCGGCGCCGCGGAGGCGCCCGTGGTGAGCGTCGTCGCCAGCGCGGCAGCCGCGAGGGTGGAGAGCGAGAGGCGAGGTCGCCGCCCGAGGTGCGATCGGGAGCGGGCGAGCAGGGATCGATGTGCGGTAAGGAGATCGGTAGAAGTCATGGCGGGATTCGACGCGTTTTCCGGCCGGCAGTCAACCGAGAAGCCGCGCGTCACCGCCGACGCAGCGCGGCTCCTCGGTCTCTCCAGCGCGCCCTCCAGCGTGTCGCGGGCGCGCGGCCGTCATCGCTTCAGGCGGAGAGCTCGATCCAGAGCGCCCGAGTCTCGTGCGACCGGAGGTGGATGAGGCGCTCTCCGGTGTTGAGGGCGTTGCCGGGGCAGGTCCAGGGCTCGAGGCAGACGAAGTCCTTGCCTTGCAACGTCCACACGACCCAGTGGGTGAACTCCGGTGAGCCGCGGACGACGATGCGCACCCCTTGGGCGCCCTCGATCGAGAGCGAGCTCTCGGTGGAGCCGTGGTCGAGCAGGTGGAGGTCGACCTCGGGCCGGGTCAGGTCGAAGCCGGAGAAGGGCGCTTCCTGCTTCGTGGTGTTGTCGAACGCGCGCGTCGCCCGCGTCTCGATCGACGCGCGGGCCTTGTCCGCCTGGGAGACGGTGAAATACGGGTGAAACCCCGCTCCGAAGGGCATCGGCGGGGCGCCTGCGCCGGTCTCGTTGGTGATGCGCAGATCGATGCGGAGCGCCCTGCCGCGCAGCGTGTAGGTGAACTCGGCGCGGAAATCCCAGGGGTACTGCGCGCGCGTCGCCTCGCTCGACCGAAGGACGAGGCGCGCGTACGCGCCGCCCGACTCGAGGGTGCCATGGTCGTCGAGCGACCACGGCAGGGTGCGGGCGAAGCCGTGCTGGCGCATCTGGCCCGCCGCGCCGGCGGCGGACCAGGCGTCGCCGGCGAGCTTGCCCGGAGAGGGGAAGAGCACGGGGTTGCCGCCGCGCACGTTGGCGCTGCGATCCTCGAAGGTGGCGCGATCGAGGTAGAGCAGCGCGCGGCCGCCGACCGTCAGCTCGGTCAGGATGCCGCCGCGGGCCGGGGCCAGCACCGCGCGGCTCGCGGCGTCGCTGTCGGCGAGCTCGATGGTGGGAATCGCGCCTTCGACTTCCTTCACGCTGAACATGACTCCTCCGGTCTCTTCAGTTGCTTTGCAGCCACGCGAGCAGCGCGACGAGCGCCGCGAGCGCCGCGATGGGCAGCGCGATCCACCCGAGGACGGTCGCCCAGCCCCGGCGGAGGGAGCGGCCGCCGCGATCCTCGCAGGCGAGGCAGATCGCCCAGACGCGCGCGCCGCCCTCCGTGAGCACGCAGCAGTCGCCGCACACGGGCGTGCTGCAGCGCGCGCACGGCCCCGCCGCCTCGGCGCCGCAGCGCGTGCAGCGCGCGACGGCCCCGCCGCCGCCGTCGTGGAAGATCAGGCCGCCGGACATGGGGCTGCGTCCTTTGGCGGCGGAGACGAGCGCGTCGATGACCGCGGGCGCGCGCGAACGGGGGGCTCCTCGTGGACGGGCACGGACGTCTCCTCCGCTGCGATTCTGCAAGCTTTGTGGGCCCGAGACAACGCTGGAGACAACAGGGCGCGCTGGGCCTTCTGAGCTATCCCGTCGAGCGGTACGGTCGAGGGGTATTCAACGATCGAGCGATACGAGGGTTGAATGAGGGCGATGGCGGGCGGGCACCCGAGGGGCTTGCTCGCCCGTCCGTTGCGGGCTGTGCTCCTCAGCGCAGACCGGGGAGGGGCAGGCCCGGGAGCGAGTTGCCGATCGCCGTGACGAGCTGCTCGTGTGTGATTGTCCCCGCGAGGCGGAACGGCACATCCACGTTGAGCGTCTCTCCGCCGATCGCGACGGTGCCGCTCACCTGGTACGGGATACCGCGGCTCTGCGCCGCCAGCGCGGCGATGCTCGTGAGATCCTTCCACTTCACCGAGAGCGGCGCGTCGATCCGGGTCCACTTCTTCGCGGGCAGCTGGAGCGGCGTGAGCGCGGTGACCGTGCCGACGTCGTACTTGCCGTCGAGCAGCACGCTCGCCTTCATCGAGCGCGTCGAGAGATCGATGCTGTTCGGGTTGTACGCCTGGATCTGGACCCGCAGATCGATGCCCTGGACGGTGACGGCGGTCACCGTCGCGAGCTCCGGCTTGAGCGTCGGCGGCTCGGGACGTGAGCACGCGATCAGGGTGACGGCGGCGGCGAGGAGAGGCGATCGCACGGCCGGAGATGTTGCGCGGATCTCCATGGAGCTCAACGGAAATCGGGCGCGCCCCCGGCCTCGTCCGCGGCCCGCCGATCGAACGACAGCCCGCGCGCGCGCACCTCCGCTTCCGCCCCCGCGGGAACCCTTTCGATCTGCTATGCCCGGCGCATGGGCATCCTCCCGCTCGCCGAACGCCTCGCCAAGAAGGCGCTGAACAGGTCCGGGGTGCAGAGCCGCTGGGTCGACACGTCGGTCTGCCGGCTGCACCTCTACGATGCTCCGGGCACAGGCCCGCTCCCGACGGTGGTCCTGCTCCACGGCATCGGCTCCTCGGCGCTCCCGTACGCGCCGGTGCTGCAGCGCCTCCGGCGGCGCGCCCGCCGCGTCATCGCCGCGGAGTCGCCGGGGCACGGGTGGAGCGCGGCGCCGGCGTCGGCGTTCACGCCGGAGTGCCTCGCCACCGCCATGCACGAGCTGCTCGACCGCGAGCTCGACGAGCCCGCGATCGTCGTCGGCAACTCCCTCGGCGGCGCGGTCGCGGTGAGCTACGCGCTGAGCTCGCCGGACCGCGTGCGCGCGCTGGTGCTCGCGTCGCCGGCCGGCGCCGGCATGGAGCAGGCTGAGCTCGCCGAGCTGCTCGCGGTGTTCAACCTGCGGTCGCGGGCCGACGCCCACGCGTTCTTCGCGCGCCTCTACCACCGCGTCCCGTGGTTCACCCCGCTCATCGCCGGCGACGTCATGCGGACGTTCTCGCGCGAGACCATCCTCTCCTTCAGGCGCTCGGCCCGGTGCGACCACGCGTTCACGCCCGAGCAGCTGAGCGCCCTCTCGATGCCGATCCTGCTGATCTGGGGCCGCTCGGACCGCCTGATGCCGAGCGCCAACCTCGAGTACTACCGGCGGCACCTCCCTCCGCACGCGGAGATCGAGGAGCCCGAAGGCATCGGGCACTGCCCGCAGGTCGACGACCCGCGCCGCTTCGCCGAGCGGATCGCCGCGTTCGCGTGGGCGGCGCGCTCCACGGCGTCACAGGGCGCGGCGCCGTCGCCCTCGAGCGCAGCGCCGGCGGCGTAGGGGGCGGCGCCGGGCGAGGCGCCGGCGTCAGGCGTCCTCGGGGAGCGCGCCGTGCCGCTTGAGCAGGGCGCGGGTCAGGCTGCGGCGCAGCGGCATGATGCGCTCGCCGTCGCTGCCTGTGCCGACGAGCACGGTCGCGAAGAAGTAGGTGTCTGCCCCGCGCTCGACGTAGCCGACCAGCCAGCCGGTGCTCGATCGCTCGTCCATCTCCATCCCCGTCTTGCCGCGCAGCGTGTAGGCCGGCGTCTGCTCCAGCACGAGGATCCGCTTCACGATGTCCATGCTCCGCGCGGAGCAGGGCAGCGCGCCGGCGTGGAGCCGCCGCAGGAAATCGATCTGCTCGTGCGGGGAGATGCGGAGCCCCCCGGTCAACCAGAACTGGTCGATGCCCCCCGAGATGTCGCGGTTGCCGTAGCCGAGCGTGTCGAGGTGCGCCTGCATGCGCTCGGGCCCGATCCGGCGCGCGACCTCCTGGTAGAACCAGACGACCGAGTGCTTCATCGCCGACGCGAGATCGTGGTCGCGGTTCCAGTCGGGCACGCGGCGCTGCACCCCGTCCCACCGGAGCGTGAAGCGCTCGTCCGGGATGACCCCGGTCTCCAGGCCGATGATCGTGTTCGGGATCTTGAAGGTCGAGGCGGGCACGTACCGCGCCGCCGCGCGGTCGGGGTTCACGACGCGGGTGACGCCCCGCGCGGCGTCGAACAGGACGAACGCGCCGTCCACGCCCTCCGCGCGGAGGAGCGCCGCCCCGCCCTCGTCGATCTCGGTCCGCGCCGCGGCCGGCGCGCTCGCGCCCGGCGCGCTCGCGCCCGGCGCCGCGGCCGGCGGGGCCGCTCCGCCGTTCGCTGGCGGGGGAGGTGACGGCGGTGGCGGCGCCGTGGCGCAGGCGCTCGCTGTCGTGACGATCGCGAGGAGCGCGCAGGAGAGCAAGGGACGCGCCGAGACCAGGGCGCGGCGCGAGAGGCTGCAGGGGAGCGGAGAAAGCATGGCGCCCTCAACGCGGCCGGGGGCCGCGCGCATTCCCGCGCCATCGCCGCGGTCGTCGCCGCCGCCGCTATTCCCGCGCCGCCGCCGCGGCCGGCGCGCTCGCTCCCGGCGCCGCGGTCGCGGCCGCCGCCGTCCGCTCACCCTCCGAGAAGTCGACGTCGATCCCGACGATCTTCATGAGCCGCAGCGCGTTCGCGCTCGTCACAACGCCGGGCTTCAGCTTGTAATCGAAGGTCATCCTGTCCTCGACCACGAGCTCCTCGAAGTGCATGTTGCGCACCCGTCCCGAGGTCTCCTGCTCCAGCACGGCGAGCCCCATGTCGTGGGACGAGACCGCGCCGATGGCCCCCTGCGCGACGAGGTGCCGCACGACCGCCCTCGCCCCGATCTGGCGCTCGCGCGCGTTCGTGCCGTGGAGGATCTCGTCGAGCAGGAACAGCACCCGCTCGCCGCCGTTCGCGCCGTCGACGACGCGCTTCAGGCGGGTCAGCTCGGCGTAGAAGTGCGAGACGCCGTGCTCGAGCGAGTCCTTGATCCGCATGCTCGTCCGCACGCGGACCGGCGAGAGCGACAGCGACGACGCGCAGACCGGCGCGCCCGCGAGGGCGAGCGCGGCGTTCACCCCGACGGCGCGCAGCAGCGTGCTCTTGCCCGACATGTTGGACCCCGTCACGAGCAGCGCGGCGCCCGCGCCCTCCAGCGAGACGTCGTTCGTCACCCGCCGGTCGCGCGGAAGGAGCGGGTGGCCGAGCCCCGCCGCCGTGAAGCGCGGCTCGCCGTCCTTCACGTCGGGGTACGCGTTGTCGGGGTTCTCGTGCGCGAACGTCGCGAGGCTCGCGAGCGCCTCCATGTGCCCGAGCGTCCGCATCCACGCCTTCACGTGGCGGCCCGCGCGCAGCTTCCACCGCTCCAGCGCGAGCGCGCACCACACGTCCCAGAGCAGGAAGAGGTTGGCGACGATGTGGACGAGCCCGCTGTGGCGCAGGTCCGAGTAGCCGACCCGGCTCTCGAGCGCCGTCATCTCCCGCGAGGCGAGCACGCCCGAGGGCCCAGCGAGCTCGGCCTTGAGCTCGCGGAGCAGCGCCGACGAGAACGCCTGCTCCTCGATGCGGGCGAGGATCGGCCGGTACCTGGCGAACGGCGCCTCGCGCGACGAGGCCGCGGCGACGATCGGCTCGTACGCCGGCCGCAGCAGGACCAGCACGAGGATCTGGGCGGCCAGCGGCAGGAGGTAGGCGTGGCGGAGCAGCCCGAGCTGCTCCGCGGGGATGAACCGCGGCGCCGCGAGCAGCGCCAGCGTCAGCGGCACGAGCACCTTCGCCGCGGTCAGGAGCGCGCTCACCGGCAGGCCGCCGGCGCGCGCCTCCGGGCCGAGCAGCGCCGGGGGCGCCTCGGCCCACGCGATGAGCGGGCCGGCCTCGCGCCCGCGCGCCCCCGCCTGCATGCCCACCACCGCGAGATCCTCCCGGAACGCCCCGAGGCCGGCGAGCTCGCGCACCGCCTCCTGCCGCGCCGCCACCGCGGGCGCCGGGGCGGGCTCCGCGAGGAAGGCCGCGAGCGTGGCCTCGCCCTCGCCCGTCTGGGCCACGTTGAGCAGCTGGAACAGCGACGCCTGCCCGAACACGTCGAGATCGCCCGCGTAATCGTGGTCCGGCGCGGCGAAGCGATCTCCCCGCTCCGGGAAATCGCCGAAATCGCCGGCGACCCGCCGCTTGCCGCGCACGTAGAGGCCGATGCGCTGCTCGAGCTCCGTCATCCGGGTGACGAGGCGCGCGTGCGCGACGAGCAGCCCGAGGAACACCGCGGTCACCGCCCCGGCGGCGTACGAGACCCACCGCGGCACATCGCCGAAGAGCGCGTACCCCCCGGCCACGGCCGCCGCCACGAACGAGACCCCGCGCAGCAGCGAGAACGTCTTCGAGCGGCGATCGAGCGCGCTGGCCTCGGCGCGCAGGACCGAGAGGCGGTCATCGTAGGCGGACAGGACGCGCTGCGCGACGGCGTTGGGGGGCGGCTCCACGGGGCCCTCTCCATAGGCCACCGCCGGCCGTGCATCCAGCCGGAGGGGGTGGTCCTCACACGAAGGCCACGAAAGCTTTGAAGCGTCCTGCCTGGCTGCTCGTACAATGCCGCCCATGGACCAGAACCTGCTGGAGCGCCTCAAGGCGTACACCGTCGTCGTCGCGGACACCGGCGACATCAACTCGATCGAGAAATTCCGCCCCCAGGACGCGACGACGAACCCGTCGCTCATCACCGCGGCGGCCCAGATGCCCGAGTACGCCGACATCGTGAGCGGCGCGCTCGCCTGGGGCCAGAAGGAGGCGGGCCGGGGCAAGGAACCGGGCGACGTCGTGAGCCTCGCCTTCGAGCGGCTCGCCGTCGACTTCGGCCTGCGCATCCTGAAGATCATCCCCGGCCGCGTCTCGACCGAGGTCGACGCGCGCCTCTCCTTCGACACCCAGGGGACCATCGAGAAGGGCCGGAGCATCGTGCGGCTCTACGAGGAGGCCGGCATCTCGCGCAAGCGCGTCCTCATCAAGATCGCCTCGACGTGGGAGGGCATCCGCGCGGCGGAGGTCCTCGAGAAGGAGGGCATCCACTGCAACCTCACGCTGCTCTTCGGGCTGCACCAGGCGATCGCGTGCGCCGAGGCAGGCGTGACGCTCATCTCGCCGTTCGTCGGACGCATCCTCGACTGGTACCTGAAGGACACCGGCCGCACGAGCTACGCGCCGGCCGAGGACCCCGGCGTCGTCTCCGTCACGAAGATCTACAACTACTACAAGAAGCACGGCTACAAGACCGAGGTGATGGGCGCGAGCTTCCGCAACATCGACGAGATCAAGGAGCTCGCCGGCTGCGACCTCCTGACGATCTCGCCGAAGCTGCTCTCGGAGCTCGCCTCCGCGCACGGCGACCTGCCGAGGAAGCTCGATCCCGACGCGGCGCGCGCCCTGCAGATCGCGAAGATCCCGATGGATGAGGCGGCGTTCCGCGCGATGCACGCCGCCGACCGGATGGCGAGCGACAAGCTGGCCGAGGGCATCGACGGCTTCGCGAAGGCGCTCGCCTCGCTCGAGGTCCTGCTCCGCGAGCGCCTCCAGAAGGGGGCCGCTTCCTAGCGCTGGCGATGCGCGAGCGCGGCGCGTGCGGCGGAGCTCCGGGCAGCGGGCCCGGGCACCCCGCGCGCCGCGCAGGCGCGGCGACCCCGCGCTGCGTAGGTGCGCCTGCGTGCGTCTGCGTGTGCCTGCGTGCGCCTGCGTGCGTCTGCGTTAAGGAACGGCGGCGCGGGAAGAAGGCGGAGGGCCGGCTTGCATGTGAGCCTCCCGGTCCTCTAGGATTCGTCAAACTGGACGAATCTCGGGCAGCATTCGATCGCCCGCGCCGCGCGTGGTCGACTGCGGTTCTCCGGGAGGCTCCTCGTGGAGCCGCCCTTTTCGCGAAGGCATCGAGGAGGCGACGTTGAAGCTCACGTCACAGGAGTACTGGGAGAACCACTGGAAGGGCTATGTCGGCACCGACGATCTGGGTGGCGGCTGCGAGATCTACGACGACGTCGCTCCCTTCCTGCCGCGCGGGGAGGGGTTGTCGTTCTTCGAGATCGGCTGTGCGCCAGGCCGTATCCTGGTCGACTTCTGTGGGCGCCTGGGGTTCACGGCGAACGGCCTGGATTACGCCTGCGACCCGGAGGTCGTCGAGCAGGAGATCCGGAAGCGCGGCATCAAGGTCGGCAAGATCGAGAAGGGGGACTTCTTCAACTGGAAGCCCCAGCAGAAGTTCGATATCGTTGCTTCCTTCGGGTTCATCGAGCACTTCGATGACGCCGGGGCGGTGGTGGATCGGCACTTCGAGATGGTGAAGCCGGGGGGCACCGTGGTGATCGGCATGCCGAACTTCGGCGGCGGACAGAAGGCGCTCCACTGGCTGTTCGATCGCAAGAACCTGAACGGCCACAACACCCGCATCATGAACCTGCCGTTCCTCGAGGCCGCCGCCCGCCGCAACGGCGCCGAGATCGTCCAGGCTCGATACACCGGCGGCCACTTCGATTTCTGGCTGGACGACGAGGCGCCGCTCCTGGCGCGGCGTGTCGTCTGGAAGATCGTCCCGCCCCTCAGGGCGATCGCGCGCCGGGTGGTCCCCGGCGAGACGAACCCCTGGTTCTCGCCCTTCCTGTTCGCCATCTACCGGGCGCCCCTGCTGCCCGCAGGGACAGCCGACGCTTGATCCTTTCCCCGATGAGCGAGCCGAGCCAGAGCGTCGCCACCCCGCCGGCTGTCCAAGACGCAGACGCCGATCACCGCTTCCGCGAGTGCGCGCGGCGCCACGGCTGGGATCCCGACGACCCGTGGGTCGGGGGGTATGCCGCGTGGGAGTGGCGGCGCAGCCGCCACGCCTACGACGACCTCTTCACGTCGGTCCGCGGCAAGAAGGTGCTCGAGTTCGGCTGCCACTTCGGCGGGACGGCGGTCGTGCTCGCGACCCTTGGCGCCGAGGTGACCGCGCTCGACGTCGACCCCATGTACGTCGAGCTGGCGCAGCTGAACGCCGAGCGCCACGGGCTGTCGGACAGGATCCGTGTTCATCACGTCCCCAACACGACCGCGATGCCGTTTGCCGATGCGGAGTTCGAGCTCGTCTCCTGCAACAGCGTGCTCGAGTATGTCCCGCCTGAGCGCCTGCCGGCCGTCCAGCGCGAGATCGATCGGGTGCTCGGGCCGTGGGGGTTCATCGTCGTCCTGGGCACGAGCAACCGCCTCTGGCCGGTCGAGTGCCACAGCGGCCGTCTCCTGATCAACTACGTGCCTCGGGCGCTGCGCCCGCTGTTCCCGGGCAAGTCGATCTACAGCGTATTTCCCTGGCAGCTCCGGCGCGGGTTCGGCGATTATGTCGACATCTCGCAGCAGGATCGGGGCCGGCTGATCGTCGACCTGAAGGCCAAGATGGGGCTGTCCGGGCCGCGGCTCATGGTCTTCTCGGCAGCGAACCGGCTGCTCGGCCCGCTCGGGATGCACGTGGGCTTCGTGTCTCCGACGATCACGATGGTTCTTCAGAAGCGCGGTGAGGGAGGAGCTGGCGATGGCTGACGGGAGGACGCGGGTATACATCACCGTGGACGTGGAGTGCGCGGAGGAGCGCATCCTGGGCGATACCAAGTCTCCCGCGATGGGCTACGACCTCCGGATCTGGGGCCGCTTCGTCAACCAGCGCGAGCCCCTCGGGATCGAGCTCATCATGCGCGAGCTCGAGGCGTACGGCCAGCGCGGGACGTTCTTCGTCGAGGCCATCGGCTCGTACAGCTTCGGCATGGACGGTCTGACGAGCGTGTGCCAGGCGCTCCACAGCCGCGGCCACGACGTGCAGCTGCACGTGCACCCCGTGCAGCGGCGCGCGGACTGGCACACCCGGGGCGAGCCCCGCGTCTCCGACGACATCGCCGACTACCCGGTCGAGGAGCAGACGCGGCTCCTCCTCGAGGGGCGCGACCTGCTCGTGCGCGCGGGCGTCCCGGCGAGCGAGCTGCTCGGCTACCGCGCCGGCAATTTCGGGGCGAGCAACGACACCTGGCGGGCGATGAAGCGGGCGGGGCTCGTGCTGAGCAGCAACTACAACCCCTGCTACTTCAGCAAGAACTGCAAGATGCAGTATCCGGGCGCGCGGCTCGGCCTCTTCGAGACGCCCGAGCCGGGGGTGTACGAGCTGCCGGTCACGAACTTCATCGAGCCCACGAAGCGCTTCAGGCACCTTCAGATCACGGCGGTGACGCTCGACGAGATCAAGCATTGTCTCCTCCGCTACCGCGCCCTCGGGGTGAAGGAGGTCACGCTGGTGACGCACTCGTTCGAGTTCTATTTCCTCGACTCGGCGGAGGCGCGCCGCGGCTTCCCGAACCGGCTCAACGTCGAGCGGCTCCGCGGGCTCTGCCGCTTCCTCGACGAGAACTCGAAGGACTTCGAGGTCGACACCGTGGGCGCCCTCGCGCGCCGGCTCTCGGACGCGGCCTCCGACGCGCATGGCATCGACGAGGGCGCGCCGCCCTCGCTGCAGTTCCCCCACTCCAACCCGATCCACCACGCCCGCCGCGTCGTCGAGCAGGCGTACAAGCGCGTGGCGCAGCGGTTCACGTTCGGCTAGCCCCGTCGGCCAGGGGCGGCCGGGCTCCTGCGCCGGCGCGGCGGCGCGGCGGCGCGGCGGCCGATCGCTCACCCGGCGCCGCGCCCCTGCCGCCCTCCAGGCTCGCGAGCGTCGTCGACGATGGCGCGCCGCCGCGGTGCTAAGTAGCGCGTATGCGGCTCATCGGACAGATCCACGTTTCGCTCAAGGGCAGCATCATCCAGCGCAACCCCACCGTCTGGGAGAAGCTGAAGCGCAGCTTCGGCGCCACGGTGGATCTCGACACCGATCGCGTGCGCGTCGAGCTCGAGGCCACCGCCGTGGTCGATCAGGTGCGGGGGGCGCTCGTCCAGCTCGGGGTCACGAACGCCCTCTCGCTCGTGATCGATGACACCGTCATCTTCCAGGACACCGACGGGAAGCCGGACGATCTTCCCGATCTCGTGCTCGCGCTGTCCGAGCATTCCACCGTGTTCGGGCGCGGGTTCAGCGAGCTCAGGTTCGCCGCCGAGCACGAGGAAGCAGGGCTGCACCTGGTCATCGAGACGCGGGCGCGCACCGAGCACGCCGACGACGAGCCGGCGGGGCTCGTCTCCATCGGCGGGCGGCTGCGGGATCTCGAGCCGCGAGCCGGCGAGTCCGGGGAGGACTACCGCCGCCGCGTCGAGCCCCTGGTGAAGGATCCGGCGCTGTTCGAGGCGGCGCGGCTGCAGTTCGAGTCCTTCGTCGGGCGGGTCGAGGGCGCCCTCAAGGCCACGATGCCGGAGGCGCGCGTGGAGCATCACCACGCCGACGCGCGCGTCGTGCACGCGCCGGCGGGCGATGGCGCGGGTGACGGCGCGGGCGACGGCGCGGGCGCCGAGCGGCCTCCCGTGAGCCCCACGCACCCGGGCTATGACCCGTTCGTCGTCTATTACCCACCCAGCCCGCTCGGGATGATGCTGGACGTGATGCTCATCACCTCGTTCATGCACATGCTCACGCCCCCACACGTCCTCTTCGTGAACCCGGCGGGCACGATGCTCGGCACAGCGCAGGAGGCCGCCGAGAATCCTGACCTCCTGAACGACGCGGATCGCGGCGGCGACGACCCTTCGGCGGGCGACGAGGGGGACGGGGCGGATGACGGCGATCCGTGGGGCGATGACGGCGACGGGTTCGATGACGGCGGCGGCGTCGATGACGGCGGCGGGTTCGACGGCGATTTCGGCGATTGAGCCGCTCGCGCCGGCGCGCCGGGCCGCGGCGAGGCGCGGCGGCAGGGCCTCGCGCGTCGGTCGCGCGTAGGCTCCGGCGCGCAGCGCGCGAGCGCGCCCGCGACGCGCTGACCTCGCGGTCGAGCGGGCTCGTCCGGGCATGGACGACGACTGGTGATCATGGTACGTCGCGCTACGGCCGTGACCGGCGCTGGCATGAGCATCTATCGCGCTGGCGTGCTGAAGGTCGCGCGCGCCGAACCCTGGACTGGAGAGCGCGATGAACAAGAGCGAGGCGGCGCTTCGGAAGCAGCCGCAGGTGGCGGGCGGGGGAGATCCGGAGATCGCCAGAGAGGTCCGTACCATCATTGCAGAGCGATGTGGGATGAGCGTCGATGCCGTGACTCCCGACCTGTCGCTCGAGAGCGGCCTCGGCGTGGATTCACTGGCGCTCATCGAGGTCAACGTCGCGCTCGAGGAGCGATTCCAGATCGTGGCGCCCGATTTCGCGGCGCCCGATCAGGCGCATATCAGCACGGTCGGTGACGTCATCGCCTTCGTCGAGGCGCAGATCGCGGCGCGGGGCGGCCGGGGAGGGGCGCCTTGATCGCCCCGCGCACGCGCGCCGAGCGCGAGGCCGCCGTCCGGACGCCTGAAGAGCAGCGGGAGCACGAGCGGCGCGAGGTCGCCGCTCATTACCAGAACGACCCGGAGATATTCTCCATGGTCCTCGACAGCCGCCTGGCCTACGCGACGGGCATCTTCCTCGATCCCGCCGAGAGCCTCGAGACGGCGCAAGAGCGGAAGTACGACTGGGTCCGCCGAGAGCTCGACATCCACCCCGGAGAGCGCGTCCTCGACGTGGGGTGCGGCTGGGGCTCGAACCTCATCTATCTCGCCGAGCACACCGGCGGGAGCTTCCAGGGCGTCACGCTGAGCGACAAGCAGCGGCAAGAGGCGCTCCGCCGCGCCGACCGGGCGGGCGTCGCCTCGCGGGTACGGATCGATCTCGCTCATATCGAGGACATCGAGCTCGCGCCCGAGTCGCTCGACGCCGTGCTCTTCGTGGGCAGCATCGTGCACATGCACAACCGCGAGCGGATCCACCAGAAGATCGCGGCCGCGCTGCGCCCGGGCGGCAGGCTGCTCATCTCCGACTGCTATTTCCCGGCGCGCGCCCGCGGGGACCGGGAGAGCTCTGCGACGCAGTACATCTTCGTCGAGGCGCTCGGCTATTGCCGCCTGATCTCGCTGGCCGAGGAGCTCGGGCTGATCGAGCAGGCCGGCCTCGATATCCGGCGCGTCGAGGATCTCACGAGCTCGTACGTGCACACGGTCGCCCGGTGGATCGACAACGTGCGCACGAACCGCGCCCGGATCGACGCCCGCGCGCCCGGCTTCTCGCGGCTGCTCCAGACGTACATGACCGTGGGCCGGCTCTCCTTCGCGCGCCGCACCGCGCTCGAGTACATGATCGTGGCGACGAAGGGCGGCGGCCGCGAGCGCCTCGGCGTCGCGCCCTCGCCCGAGCCGAGGCGCGCCCCGTGAGCCGCGGGCTCTCTGCGCGGACGGTCGCGGGCCTGCTCAGGGCGCGCGCCGAGGCGACGCCGGATCGATTCGGGTTCTACCACAAGCAGCAGGGCGAGTTCGTCGGCTGGTCGTGGGCGGAGTACTGGCGCCGCGCGTGCGCGGCGGCGTCGGGCCTGCTCGCGGCGGGGGTGCGTCCGGGCGATCGCGTGCTCCTGCTCGTGACGGACGTGGAGGTGGCGGTGCCGTGCCTCTTCGGCGTCTGGGTGCTCGGCGCGGTGCCGATCCAGGTCGGGGTGCCCTATCGGCTCACGGACGTGGCGGCGTTCCTCGGTGAGCTCCGGCGGACGGCCGACCGCGTCGGAGCGCGCGCGCTCGTGGTCTCGTCCGCGCTGCTCGGCTTCGCGCAGGGCGAGGAGGGGGCGGGCGGCCTCCTCCAGCTCGCCGCCGAGCCGCTGCTCGACGCGCCCCTCGCGGGCTCGCTGCCCGATCCGGAGCGCGCGCCCGGGCCCGCGCTCATCCAGCTCACGAGCGGCAGCACCGGGCACCCGCGCGGCGTGGTGATCCCGCACGAGCGGCTGATGTTGCACCTCGACGCGATGAGCCAGCGGCTCCCGGTGCGCGGCGAGGGCGCGGGGGGCGTCTCGTGGCTGCCGCTCCACCACGACATGGGCCTCGTCGGCGGGCTGCTCTTCCCGCTCTTCAACGATTTCCCCGTGCACATGCTCTCGCCGCTCGAGTTCCGGACGCGGCCGTTCTTGTGGCTCGCGGAGATGTCGAGCATCCGGGGCGTCATCTCGCTCGGGCCGCCGAGCGCCTATGCCATCGGCATCGGCCTCGCCCGCCGCGCCGTCGAGGCGGGCCTCGATCTCAGCGCGTGGCGGTGCGCGATGATCGGCGCCGAGCCGATCTCCCCCGCCTTGCTCCGCCGCTTCGCCGAGGCGTTCGCGCCCTGCGGCTTCCGCATCGAGGCGTTCTTCCCCGTCTACGGGCTGGCCGAGGCGACGGTCGCCGTGACCTTCCCCGACCTCTACGCCGAGCCGCGCGCCCTCACGGTGGATCGCGGCCTCCTGGAGCGCGAGGGCCGCGTCGAGGAGGCCGCGCCTGGCCCCCTCTCGCTGGAGCTCGCCGGCGTCGGCAGGCCGATCCCGCACACGGAGATCCGGATCGTGGACGCCCAGCGCAGCCCCGTCCCGGAGCGCACGGTGGGGGAGATCGAGGTGCGCTCGGAGACGGTGATGGAGGGCTATTTCAACGAGCCCGAGGCGACCGCGGAGGCGCTTGTCGGCGGGTGGCTGCGCACGGGCGATCTCGGGTTCATCGATCGCGGGACGCTGTTCGTCACCGGCCGGAAGAAGGAGGTGATCATCAAGGGGGGTCACACGATGATCCCCGCCGTGATCGAGGAGATCGCCTCTCGGGTCGACGGTATCCGGGCCGGGTGCGTGGTCGCGGTCGGGCTGTTCGTCGAGGAGCGCCAGACCGAGTCGGTCTATGTGGTGGCCGAGACGCGCGCCGAGGCGTCCGAGCACGCCGGCCTTGTGGAGCGCGTGCGGGAGGCGCTGCGGGCGAACGGCGTCACGGTCGACCAGGTCGTCCTGGTTCCGCCGGGCGATCTGCCCAAGACGACGAGCGGCAAGCTGCGACGGCGGGAGGTCGCTGAGCGGCTGCGCGGGGGAGGGCTTCGCTGAAGAGCGCTCCGCCCCCTCCACCCCATCATCCGTCACCAACGTGAACGTGAACGTTTACGTGAACGTGGACGTGGACGTTTACGTGGTCGTGGTCGTGGTCGTTCACGGCCTATCGTTGACGACCACGACCACGACCACGTAAACGTTCGGATGTAGGAGAACGCGGCGCGAAGCTTGGTTAACGGCGATGCTACGGAAGCCGACGGTTGGACGCGGCGACAGAGCCGTGGTTTCGGGTGAACTGGCGGTCTGCCGGGGGACCGTCCTCCAGAGGTCTTTTCCGTTCGTCTCGACCATGGACAGACGCGGCGCGGCACGGCCGATTTCGCGGGCGCTGCAGGGCTGTGCGCGATAGATCCCGGAATCGCTCTCCGGAGCACAGCCGAACGGGACCGTCCATGTTGAGCAGCCTGAGAGACCACAAGTCCACCTGTCCCGCCCCGCTTTCGCCCGAGGCGCGCGCGTGGGAGCTGGAGCAGCTCCGGGCGCTCGGCCTCGAGGACGACGACTGGTGCTCGGACGATCAATGCCCCTTCTGTGCCGGGCGGCCCCTGTCCGTGGAGAGCAAACGCGCGCACGGGTGAGCGGCGCGGCGCCGTTGGTTGGGGGGCGGGTCACCGGCGCGAGCGGCCGGTGACCCGCACGGGGATCACTCCGCGACTTTCCCCTTCACCCACTTGCCCGACTCGGTGAGATTGTCGTCCGTCCAGTTGCCCATCGGGTTTGCGTTGGGCCTGAGCGCGGAGCACGCCTCGGCCTTGTCGCCAAGCGACCAGTTGGCCCAGCTGATGTTGTGCGCGTCCAGGAAGTCGAGCCAGGTCTGCGACTCGCCGATGTTGAGCTGGCCGTTGCCGTCGGCGGAGCAGGTCCCCCACTCGGTCACGAACAGCGCCAGCTTCTTGTCGATGGCTTTCTGGGCCTTCTCGCGGAGCGGCCCCTTGTGCGTGTTGGCATAGAAGTGGAGGGTGTACGCCACGTTCTGATCGCTGAGGGGATTGTTCGCGGCGATGTCGACGTCCTGCGACCAGTTCGGTGAGCCGACGATGACCAGGTTGTCCGCGCCCTGGCCGCGGATCTCGGAGATCACCGCCTCGGCGTAGGACTTCACCGCGGGCCAGGTGTTCGTGTTGAGGGGCTCGTTGAAGACCTCGAAGATGACGTTGGGCACGTTCTTGTAGGCCTGCGCCACCTCGCGGAAGTAGCTCTTCGCCTGGTCCAGGTGCTGGTGCGCGTTGTGATCGTGCCAGTCGAGGATGACGTAGATGCCCTTCGCGATCGCCGCGTCAGCGACGGTCTTCGCCTTGGCCTTCTGGGCGCCCGCGTTCTGGAGGTACCCGTCTTCGCCCTCGATGCCCATGGCCGCGCGGACGACGGTCGCGTCCCAGTTGTCCGCGATCGAGTTGACGACATTGGCATTGTAGTAGTTGCTCCACTGGCTCCAGAACAGGCTCATGCCTTTGAGCTGGACCGGGGACCCGTGCTCGCCGACGATGTTGCCGTTCATGACCCGGAGCCGGCCATGACGCTCGACCGGCGTGCCGTCCGTGGGCACCCCCCCGGTGCTCGCGCTCGTCGTGGATGAGGCCGATGTCGTCGCCGAGGTCGTCGAGGCGCTCGACGTCGTCGCCGAGGTCGTCGAGGCGCTCGAGCTCGTAGCGCTCGTCGAGCTCGCGGAGGTCGTCGAGCTCGCGGAGTTCGTCGAGCTCGCGGAGGTCGCCCCGCCGCCGCCCGCGCCGCCCGCGCCGCCCGCGCCGTCGTCCGTCGCCGCGTCACCGCAGCCGATCAGCACGGTTGCTTGCAAGGCAACCACCGCAAGGCCGAATGACCACTTCGACCTGCCAAGCACACCGCGAAGCAAAACACTTTTCATCATGTCCTCCAAGAGAAGTATCCGGATGGCGCGGCATTAAAAGGGCAGTTCAGCGCCATGGCAAGCCCTCTGCGTGCCCCTGGTTAAGGGATAAACTCGATGCTGTTTGTATGGCAGAATACAGTGTCAGTGCGTGCAGATTACAACTGCGGCCGGTGGTCTCCAGCGAGACCGTGAGGCGAAGCCTTCACGGGCGCCGATCTGAGGGAGCTGTGGTGTGCAGGCAACAGAAATTTCGCAAAAAATATGCCAGTTGGCAGAGCCCGTGAAGCGGGCGCTGCTGCGCTGCGTCTCTGGTCTCGGCGTGGGGGCTGCGCCGCGCGGGGCCACGCAGGCTACGGTGTTCCCCTTGGTGGTCGGGTGACCACCCTGGGCAACCGCCTATCCATGCGCAGGGCGTCAATATCGCTCAGGAAATCGCGAGCGAGCGCCCCCGGAATGTCAAGCCTCGAGCGGGCCTTCGGAGAGGGAGCTCGCTGCGCCCCGTCGAGGCGCTCGTCACGTCGGCACGGGCACTGGCGGCGGCTCGTCGTCCGGCGCGATGCAGGCGGACAGGTCGAACAGCATGAAGAGCAGCGCCTTCTCCTGGGCGGTCAGCTCGTGCATCGCCCCGCCGCGGTCTTCACAGCCGCTCGGGAACGGCGCCCCGGCGACGTCGCTCGCCGCCACGTGGATGTCCGTGTACACGAACCTGCCGCACTGCGCTTCTTCCGGCGCGCCGATGGGCGTGTTGAACGTGAAGTATTTGACCCCCGCGGGCGCGTCGAAATCCGTGTTGGCCTCGTTGTAGAGCCACCGCGTCGCGATCTCCTCGTTCACCGAGTCGACCCAGTGCTGCGGATCGTTGATCTCGATCTGCCCGGGCACGGTCGACGCTCCCACGTTGGCGAGCCAGTCCTGGAGCGCCAGGCCCTTCGGGAACGTGGTGTCGACCAGCACGGGGAGCCCGTCGTCGGGATCGCTCTCCTCGTCCCATTCCGCCGTCTCCGGGAACCGCTCCGGCCCGAGCCGGATCCATGTGTTGTGCCAGTGCGACGCGAACACGCGGCCTCCCGCGGAGGCATAGTCGAACATCGCTTGCAGCGCGGCCTCCGGCTTGTCGTCCACGAACTCGGAGCCCTCGCACGACAGGATCACCATGTCGTATTGACGCAGGTTGTCGAGCGAGCCCCAGAACTCCCGCGCGAGGGAGAAGGGCGCGCCGCCGTTCAGGCCGTCTCGGTACCTGCTCGTCGCGCTGTCGCCCTCGATGGCGCGCCCGGCGAACAGGTTCACCCGCCCGTCGCCCGCCTCGGGCGTGAACTCCGACGCGTCGATTCCCATCTTGTACAGCAGGCACTCCAGCACGTCCGAGCCGCCGGTCGTCAGCGCGATCTTCGGGAGATGGCCCTCCGCCTTGCTGCGCGGCAGGCGGACCGTCGTGTCCACGGTCGGGTTGTCGACGCACCCCTCGACCTTCGGCAGCGTGATCTGGCGCCGCCATTTGCCGAGCTGGATGACCAGCGGGATGTCCACCCCGACCGGCACGTTCTCCAGCACGAAACGCCCGTTCGTGTCCGTCAGCGCGGTCGCGATCGGATCGCCGGAGAGCGTCACATTGCACCGATCGCAGCTCGCGCCGTCGGTGATGGGCTCAAGCTCCCTGTTCGGGACGTACACCGTGACGTTGTACAGCGGGAGTTTGCCCGCGGGCTCGTACACGGTGCCGCTCACGGTGGTCGTGCCGCCGCCTGGACAGGCGATCTGCTGGCACTCGAGCCCTTCGCACCCGCCGCTCGTGACCCCTGACCCGCCGCTCCCCGCCAGGAACCCGCCGCTCCCCGCCTGGAAGGGGATTCCCCCGGAGCCGCCGCCCCCCGCGCTCTGGTCGGCTCCGCCGCCGGACGTGGCGCCGATCGTCCCGCTGGACTCGCCGCAGGAGCATCCGCCAGCGACAGCCGGCGCCATGGCCGCCGCGGCCAGGAGCCATCGGGCGCTGCCGTGCAATATCCCCATTTGATCCTCCAGGCGCAGAAGGGCGAGTGTGCCCTTTTCTGCCCATTCCCAGAGTAATCGATACGCGAGGACACGGGAAGGGACAACCATGCAAGGATGCGAGCGAGAACACGCTTTTGCGTGCGTTGCCGGAAGCCGCCCTCTCCGTCTGCGCCGCTGGGGGCGGTGCGAGGCAGTCGGGCGTCTGTCGCTCGGTCTCGCTAGGTCTCGCTAGGTGTCCGTGCGATCGAGCGGACCGTGAGGAGATAGGCGACAGCGGCCCCAACCTCCGTTCCGCGTACCACCGCGCCCCGCGGCCGCGCGACCCACCGCGCAGAACCGCGCAGAACCGCGCAGAACCGCGCGAAACTTGCGGGACATCGCGGAACCTTGCGAGACCGCGCGAGACCGCGCGACGGCGCTCGCGTGGCCATGCTCCGTCGTGGCGAGATGCTCTTCGGCAGAGTAGGATGCGGCGCTTTGCAATCAGTCCTACCTGCCCCCGCTCTCCCTCGCCCGCGTTTGCTGGAGATCACCTGGCCCATCTTCAGCGAGAACCTGCTGCACATGCTCGTCGGCGTGTTCGGCGTATGGCTGGTCAGCCGCCTCTCGGACGAGGCCGCCGCCGCGTACGGGCTGTCCAACCAGATCATGTTGACCTTCATGATCACCTTTCGCTTCGTCAGCGTCGGCGCGAGCGTGGTGGTCACCCAGTATCTCGGCGCGCGGGACCGCGCCGGGGCGGAGCAGGTAGCGCGGGCGTCGCTCGCGGCCAATCTCTGGCTCGGCGTCTTCAGCTTCGTCGTCATCGCGATCGGCGCGAGGCCGCTGCTCGAGCTGATGCGCCTGCCGCCTTCCCTGTTCCCGATCGCGGAGCCTTATCTGATCGCGGTCGGCGTGATGCTGGCGTTCGACGCGGTGAATTTCTCGATGGGCTCGGTGCTGCGCGCGCACACCTACACCCGCGACACGCTGCGCCTCATCGTCGTCATGTACATCGTGCAGCTCGCGCTGAGCCTGCCGCTCATGTTCGGTGTCGCCGGGGCTCCAGGGCTCGGCATGATGGGGCTCGCGCTCGCCGCGGTGGTCGGGCGCGCGCTCTCCTTCTGGATGCACCGGCAGCTGTGGATCTCGCGCCTCGGGATCCGACCGACCTTCGAGGATTTCTGGCGCATTCGCCCCGATCGCCTCCGCGAGATGCTGCACATCGGCCTGCCGGGGGCGGGCGAGAACGTGGTCTATCGTATCAGCTTCATGATCATCCTCGCGATGGTCGCCAACATGGGGCAGACAGCGCTCACCACCCATACGTACACGATGCAGATCGTGCACTTCCTGCTCCTGTTCGGCATGGCGATCGGCTTCGGGACCGAGATCGTGGTCGGGCACCGCATCGGCGCCGGCGATCTGCAGGGCGCCGATCGCCTGGTGCGCGGCGGCCTGGCGATCGGGTTCTGCGTGTGCGTGAGCCTGGTGATCGCCACCGCGCTGCTCGGCCCCCACCTGCTCGGCCTCTTCTCGCGCGATCCCGAGGTGATCGCCACCGGCTCCCGGCTGCTGTGGCTGACCCTCCTTGTCGAGCCGGGCCGCACGCTCAACCTGGTCGTGATCAACGGGCTCCGCGCCACCGGCGACGCCCGCTTCCCTGTCGGGTTCGGCGTCTTCTCGATGTTCGCCGTGGCCGTCGGGCTGTCCTGGCTGCTCGGCGTCCACCTCGGCTGGGGGCTCGCCGGCGTCTGGGTCGCCTACGCCGCCGACGAGTGGGTCCGCGGGCTGGTCATGGCCGCGCGCTGGCACTTCCACGGCTGGGTGCCCCACGCGCGGCGCACCTTCCGCCGGGTGCGGCTGAGCAGCCGCCCTGCGTGATCGCTCGCGCTTGACGAACGATCAACCGCCCCGAGCCTTGCTGAAGCGCGGCCCCGCGGAGGGCAGGCGGGGTGGCCGGGCGCCGGTCATCCCGCCGGCGCGCCCACCTTCTCGGTGACGGCCATGCACAGCGCGGCCACGCCGCGCCTCGGGACGGTCACGAGCTTCTCGCGGAAACTGGCGCGCTGATCGGTGTACAGCTTCGACACCTTGTGCGAGAGGATCGTCGAGCTCCAGACCGCGACCACGTCGGCCCAGCGGAGATCGGCGTCGGCCTTCGCCGCGTTGCGGTGACCCTCTCCGTCCACGATGCGGATCTCGACCTCGCCCGCGAGCAGCTGCCGCAGGTCCTCGGACGTGCCTGGCCCGCCGCCGACCACGAGCAGCCTCCGCAGCCCGCGCGCGTGGAACGCGCCGATCATCGCGAGCGCTGCCCGCTTGTTCGCCGAGCTGCCGCACAGGTCGCAGACGGCGTCGGCGCCGACCTCGACCACGCGGAGCCCGGCCTTCGCCGGGAGCTTCGCGCACTCGGCGCAGCGGCGCTCGACCCGCTCCTCCGCCGGCGCCGACGGCGGGGACCGGCCGAGCGCCTGCTGAGCCTGCCCCGCGAGCTCCGCCGGGAGGAAGTCCGCGGGGTGGCGGAGCTCCGTCGCTGGCGCATGCTCCGCGAGCCAGAGGAGCAGATCGGTTTCTGAAATATTCAGAGATTTTGCGAGGTTGCGCACACGGACGGATCGCGCCATTGCGACGCGACTGTGACATGTGCAGCACCGTTGCGCCCTTTTCTATCGCACGGGATGGCGGCCTCGGGCTGGCCCTGATGAGGCCGGCGCGGGCGGTGGCCCATCCGCGCGTGGCTCAGTCGAGGGCGGCGGCGCGGCGCAGCCCGTGGCGCTGGAGGAGGCGGTGGAGGTACATCCGGTCGAGCCCTGCTTTGCGGGCGGCGCGGCTCACGTTGCCGTTCGACCACTCCAGCAGGGCGGCGAGGTAGCGCCGCTCGAACTGGTCGATGATCGCGTCCTTCGCCTCCTTGAAGGGCATCTCGATGTTCGCGGCGGGCCCCTCGGGCGCGGCGCCCTGCGGCGCGGCGCTCGAGGGCGCCGCGGAGCTGCGCTCGGGCGGCGCCGTCGTCCCCATGGCGGCGCCCTCGCCGAGCACGACGCGGCGCTCGACATAGTTCCTCAGCTCTCGCACGTTGCCGGGCCAGTCGTAACGCTTCATGTCCTCGATGACCTCGGGGGGGAAGAGGTGCACCTTGTCGATGGCGCCGAGCTCGTTCAGGAAGCAGTGGACGAGGAGGCCGATGTCCTCCTTGCGCTCCCGGAGCGGCGGGACGCGCACGGTGAGCACCGAGAGGCGGTAATAGAGGTCCTCGCGGAACCTGCCGCTGTTCACCTCGCGCTCCAGGCGCCGGTTCGTGGCGGCGATCACCCGGATATCGACCTTGCGCACCCGGCTCTCGCCGAGCCTGCGCACCTCGCGCGAGGCGAGGGCGCGGAGGAGCTTCGGCTGCATCTCCAGCGGCAGCTCGCCGATCTCGTCGAGGAAGACGGTGCCGCCGTCGGCCTCCTCGAAGGCGCCGGCGCGGTCGCGCGTGGCGCCCGTGAACGAGCCGCGCACGTGGCCGAACAGCTCGCTCTCGATGAGGCTCGGCGAGATGGCGCCGCAGTCGACGATGACGAGCGGCTTGTCGGCGCGGGCGCCGCGCTGGACGAGCTCGGTGGCGATGACCTCCTTGCCTGTGCCGTTCTCACCCTCGATCAGCACGTCGGGCGCGCTCTTCGCCACGCGATCGAGGACGGGGAAGAGGCGCCGCATGGGGACCGACACGCCCTGGAGCGCCCCGAAGCTGACCGCGCGCGCGAGCTCGGTCTCGGCGACGGCGTCGGCGTCGCGGATGCGCACGACCGACTCGCCGAGCTCGATGCGACACTCCGGCAGGATGGCGTCGGCGTCCCGAACGCGGACGCCGGCGATGTAGGTCCCGTTGAGCGAGCCGACGTCCGTCAGCCGGAACGTGGACTTCACGCGCTCGAGGATGCAGTGGAAGCGGGAGACGGCGCGGTCGGCGAGCACGAGATCGTTGCTCTGGTGGGAGCCGATGCGGATGAAATCGCCGTCGAGCACCATGGCCCGGCTCGCGGGCTTGCCCGCCTCGCGCTCGACGCACAGCTCGAGCCGGGGCACCGCCAGCACCTCGCCCTTCGTCATGCGAGGCTCCGTGGAGGCCGCGAGGCTCGGCGGGCCGGGGTCGTCGGGCGTGGCGGGGGGGCGCGGCATGCGCGCCATCTTACGCGCGAGCCTGGGGTCGTCCAGAGGTGGCCCTGCTGGCTCAGGGCGAGAGGTCGCCGCCCGCCGCCTTGAGCCACACGACGGTGGCTCCCCACCCGCCGCGGGAGGCCGGGGCGTCGCGGAAGCCGTCCACCGCCGGGTGGCGCGAGAGGACGGTCCGGACGATGCGGCGCTGCACGCCCTTGCCGCGGCCGTGGATGATGCGCACCTCGCGGAACCCGCGCAGCTGCGCCTCGTGGAGGTACTCCTCGACCACGGAGGCGACGTCGCGCGGGGCGAACGTGTGCAGGTCGATCGCGTCCTCGATCGGCATGACCACGACGCCGTCGTCGCCGGGCGGCTCGGCTGCTTCTTCGGGGGACCCGGCCTCGGGCGCCTCGATCTCGGCGAGGTCGGGCGGCGCGGGCGCGCGGGGCGAGAGCGCGCGGTCGAGCCATTCGCGGAGCCGGCGGAGCATCTGCGCGGTGTAGCCGAGCCGGCGGGGCCCGCCACCGCGCGGGGCGCCGCGCTTGCCGGCGCGAGGGGCATTTGCGCTGGCACCGCAGCGGGATCACGGCTCATCCCCACAAACGGGCGGTCCGCTCGTGGGCAAGCTCAGTCGGAACGTCGCGCCGCTTCCAGGAGGGGAGTTCACGGTCAACGTGGCCCCGTGGGCGGCGGCGATCCTGCTCGCCAGGTAGAGCCCGAGGCCGATCCCCGATGCATGGCCGTTCGTGACGAAGCGGTCGAAGATGCGGGGAAGGATCTCCGGCGGCACGCCGGATCCGCGGTCGACGACGTCGACGTGGGCGTACTCCATCCCCTCTATCAGCTCGCTGGTGAGCTTGATGATGACCCCCTTTCCCGGGGGCGAGTGCTTGGTCGCGTTGCTGACGAGGTTCTCCAGGGCCTGGCGGAGGCGATCCCTGTCCGCCACGACGACGAGCTCCGGCGGGCCCTCGACGCGGATCTCGACGCCGGGTGTCCCGAGCGCAGCGGCGATGTCCCGCGCCAGCGAGACAAGGTCCATGGGCGCAGGCGCGATCTCGAAGAGCCCCTGCTCGATGCGCCCCACGTCCAGCAGATCCGAGATGAGCTGGCCGAGCCGGGTGACCGAGTCGGTCGCCCGGTCGGCGTCGCGCAGATCGTCGATCCGGCCGTCGAGCTCTGCACGATACTGAAGCATGCCAAGGCGGCCCATGAGCGGGCTCAGGTAGTTTCGCAGATCGTGCGCCAGCACGGTGATGAGCTCCTCCGCGGCCTGGCGCCGGCCTTGCGCGACCGCAGCGGAGGTGACCTGCTCGACGAGCTCCGCCCGGTGCGTCAGGGCGCCGATCCAGTGCGTGACCGCGATGAGGAAGCGAAGATCCTCTTCGGAGAAGAACTCCGGCGCGGCCGAGTGAGCAGAGACGACCCCGCGCCGCTCGCCGTCGACGACGAGCCGGGCCGCGATGTGTGACCGCACGCCGAGCTCGTGGACCAGGCCGGGCACCTCGTCGGGCTCCTGCTCTGCATGCCCGGTGATGTGGGGATCGCCGGTCGTGAAGACGCGGGTGATCGAGCCGCCGTTGGCGATCGGGTGGATGTCGAGCCCGAGCGACCGCTGCCGCCGGCCCATGGGCGTCTTGCTCGTCCCCAGGGCACGCAGCGTGTTCCTGCCAGGGTCGAAGAGGAAGATGTCTATCTTGTCGGCGCCGAGAGCGCCGACGAGGAGGTCACTCGCCTGGTTGAGCGACTGTTTCAGTTCGGCCGCCGGCAGCTCGAGCAAGCGCTCGAGTGTCGACATCAGCCTACCTTCCTTCGAGGAGGCTTCCTTTCCGGACATGCTGCTTTCTCGCTCCGTGATCCGCTCGACACCGTGCGCTCGGCAGCAGAAGCGCGAGCCGGCGGTGGACGGTGGATTGGGTCGTTATGACGACGCTGTCGCCCGATCGGTAGGTGTGCGCGGCGCCGGGGGCCGCTCCGGCGCGGGTCCACGCGAGCGACCGGCGATACGGACGAGCTCGGGCGGCGCTGGTGGATGGATGGCCATC
The DNA here is from genome assembly GCF_051521405.1 of Sorangium sp. So ce726. Taxonomy (NCBI): domain Bacteria; kingdom Pseudomonadati; phylum Myxococcota; order Polyangiales; family Polyangiaceae; genus Sorangium; species Sorangium sp. So ce726. Next base: position 2,151,490 of record NZ_CP150349.1, read on the forward strand.
CGGAGCGACAATACACGAGCGTCAGCTTCCTCCTCGATCGAGCGGGGCTCGTGCGGCACGTGCACCTCGGGGGCAAGCTGGAGCCCGCCACCCCCGAGTTTGCGGCGGTCGAGGGGCGCGTCCGCGCCTTGCTGGACGAGCCCGCGCGCTGACACGCCACGTCCAGCATCGTTTCGACCCCTTGTCGGCGCGTCTGTAAAACAAGACGGATCCTGCGCTTCACGAGCGCGCCGCACGGAGGCCTGCCGCGCCGCCGGAGCGGCGACAGGCCCTGCTGCCGGTCAGTTCTTGCAGCAGAGCGTGCCGGCGGTGGTGTTGCCCGCGCAGCCGCCGAAATAGCGGTTCTGGGTGCTGTCGCCGTGGCCGCAGTTGACCCAGTTGCACTTGTTCCCCTCGGGATCGACGCCGTCGGGGGAGCACACGCGCATGGGGGTATTGGCGCCGCAGCTGATGCCGGTCGGCGCCGCGGAGCAGCTCCCCGAGCCCACGCCGGTGTACTTGAGGTTGTCGTCGGTCCAGTAGTGATGCTTCGGCGCCTCGGCGTTCGTGGAGCCGTAGCCGTTCTTCTCGACGAACTCCTCGGCGCTGCACACGTGATAGCCGGTCGTGCAAAGGTCCGCGCGGTCGGGGTAGGTCACGCTGCCGGCGCAGCCGAACATCTCGTCGTCCCAGAAGCGCTGCACCCCTGTGACGAGGTCCGGATCGTCCTTGCACCCGCCCGTGGTCCGCGCGTAGGCGGGCTGGCTCGCCATCCAGGTGACGACGTTCTCGTTCGCCGTCCCCGAGCCCGGGCCGCCGTTCGCGAACGAGAGATAGGCGATGTCGAGCTCAGGGTAGACGCAGATCTTGGACTGCATGCCCGTGATCGAGCCTGTGTGGCACAGGCCGGTATACTGGATGCCGCCGCTGGTCCAGCGGGGGCCTGAGCTCCATCCGTAGTTGTAGCTCGAGAAGTCCAGCGCGTGGACGTTGGTGAAGGCAGGCGAGGTGTCGCGCATGTGGGCGATGGCGTAGCGGGCCCAGTCGAGGATGTTGAAGGCGAACCCGCCCGAGCCGGGCGCGACGGCCCAGGGGTCCACGTCCGGATCGTTCACCGAGTGGGGCGTCCCCGCCTCGTTGTGGCCCCAGACGAACTTCCCGGCGGCCAGATAGGGGTGCGTGGGGTTGAAGAAATACGGATTCCAGTAGACCCTCTGCGAGGCGGTGCCGTTGATCGAGCCGCTCTGCGCGAGGAAGAACGCCTGGGAGGTCTGGTAGGTGGCCCCGAAGCCGTGCGCGTCGATGAGCTTCTCTCTGGCGTAGTCGACGAACGCCATGCCGGCCCACTGGTCGATGACCGCCTGCGCGATGGTGAAGTTCGCGTTTTCGTAGCGGTACACCCCGATGGTGTCGCTGCAGTCCGCGAGGAGCCCCGTGGCGTTCCCGCCGGCGGGGATGGAAGGTCCCCGCACGTACTCCTTCAGCACCTGCTGGTGCGTCTTGCTCTTCCAGCCGGCGCTGTAATCGGGGTGGCTGTACAGCTGGTTATCGATCGTGGTGTCGCCCACCTCGTAGCTGCAGGCGATGCCCGAGCGGTGCGCGACGAGCTGCCGCAGCGTCACGTTCTTGCGCGCGGCGGGCTTGATGTACTCCTTGCCCGGCTCGGTGGCCCAGGGGAGCGCCTCGGCGAGCGTGGTGTCCCAGTCGAGGGCGGGGCTCTCTTCGATGAGGATCGAGAGCAGCGTGGCGGTCATGCTCTTGGTGTTGGACCCGATGTTGAAGATCATGTCTTCGGTCATCGGGGTCTGCTCCGGGAGCTTCGCGTAGCCGGCCGCCCCGAGCGCGACGATGTGCTTGCCCTTGACGACCGCGGCGATCATGCCCGGCGTGAGCGCGCCCGGGGCCGGGTAGCCCGTGTAGTCATCGAGCTTCCAGGCGAGGTCGTCGTGCGCTGCGTTCACGAGAGGCGGTGGGGTCGTGGCGATGAAATCGAGGCGGTCCGAGGACGCCTGGACGCGCTCCTCGGAGGCCGTTTGCTCGATCTCCGGCTGGGGGGTTGCGCACCCCACGAGCGAGGGGGCGACGCCAAAACACGCTGCGATCCATCGATTGAGCTTCATGGGTTCTTCCTTCGTTGTGGGCAGGGCGGAGGAGGCGCTTCATGGCGCTCCTGCCGAGGCAAGCGCAAAAGGGCGGCCGCTCGGGGCGTTTGCCTGTTTGCCCGTTTGCTCGTTTGCGTGTTTGCGTGTTTGCAACCGAGAGGCCAGGCCGCTCAAGGCCGGGATCGCGGGGCTCCGAGGGGCGCTGTCACGCGGCCATGACGGCCATCCGTCACGCGGTCATGACACCGCAACGCCGCCGCACCACCTCGCGGGGGGCTCTGGCGGCGAGCGGCGCGCGCGGCGTAGCGCTGCGTCCCGCTTGCCGCGCCGCCTCATCCACACCACATCCCCACGACCAGCATGGCCTCAGAACGCAAGACCCACCGCGCCCTCACCGTCGCCGGGCTGATCCTGGCCCTCGCCATGGCCGCCCTCGAATCGACCGTCGTCGCCACCGCCATGCCCACCGTGATCGGTGATCTCGGCGGCATTCACCAGTACGCCTGGGTCACCACCGCCTACCTGCTCACCTCGTCGGTGCTGGTGCCCATCTGCGGCAAGCTGTCGGACATCTACGGCCGCAAGCCGATCATGCTCTTCGGCATCGCCGTCTTCCTGATCGGCTCGATCGCGAGCGGCGCGGCGCGATCGATGCCGCAGCTCATCGCCTTCCGCGCCCTCCAGGGGGCCGGCGCCGGGGCGATGCAGCCGATGGCGATGACCATCTCGGGCGACATCTTCGACCTCAAGGAGCGCGCGCGGATCCAGGGCGTCTTCGGGGCCGCCTGGGGGCTGTTCGGCATCATCGGCCCGATGGTGGGCGGGCTCATCGTGCACTACTTCTCCTGGCGCTGGGTCTTCTACATCAACATCCCGTTCGGCGTCGCGTCCGTCGCGCTCGTGGCGACCTCGTTCCACGAGCGCATCGACAGGCGGCCTCACGAGCTCGATTTCCTCGGCGCGGCGCTCCTGTCCGCTGGCGTGGTCGCGCTGCTGCTCGCCACGGGGAGGCTTGGCGGGGGGACGACGCTGCTCGCGGCGGTCGCGTCGGTGGCGCTGTTCGCCGTGTTCTTCGCCGTCGAGCGCCGGGCCGCCGAGCCGATGATCCCGCTGCCGCTCTTCCGGCGCCCGGTGATGCTCATCTCCAACGTGGCCGGCGCGATCCTCGGCGGCGCGATGATGGGCACGATCACGTTCGTGCCGCTCTTCGTGCAGGGCGTGCTCCGCGGCACCCCGACCGACGCCGGCAGCGCCATCGCGCCGATGCTCATCGGCTGGCCGGTCGCGAGCGCGATCGGCGGGCGGCTCATCCCCCGGGTCGGGTTCCGCCCGCTCATCTGGATCGGCCTCGGCGTCACGGCGACGGCGGGGCTCGCGCTCGCGCTCGGCGGGGCGCACGACACGCCGCTGATGCTCCGCGCGACGACGCTGGTCTTCGGCGTGGGCATGGGGCTCTCCAACGTCGCGCTGCTGATCGCGGTGCAGAGCAGCGTCGCGTGGGATCAGCGCGGGATCGCCACCGCGAGCACGATGTTCTCCCGGCTGCTCGGCGGCGTCGTGGCGGTGGGCATCATGGGCGGCGTCCTGACGGCCCAGCTCGCGAAGGACCCGTCGATCCCCGCGGACGCAGCGAGCCGGCTCCTGACGGCGGAGGGGGCGCGCGGCCTCGATCCGTCGATCCTCCAGCACCTCGGGGAGGCGCTCACGTCCGGCCTCACCACGGTGTTCTGGATCATCGCGGCCATGGGCGTCATCGGCTTCATCGCGGCGCTGTGGTTCCCCCGCGTGCCGCTCCAGGCCGCCGGGGGAGACGTGGCGGTCGCGCCGCCGAGCGAGGCCGGCGTCGGGTGAGGCGCCCCGCCCTCGTCGGCAGGGACGGGGGCTCGATCCAGCGCACGTTGGCGCGTATGAACGGGGGCGGATGAGGTGGCGGTCCCGGGGGATCACGGTGGCGTGCTGGTTCTGGCTCGCGCTCGGCGGGGCGGGGTGCGAGGACCAGCGCTTCGTGATCGGCGTGTTCGCGCCGGGGCAGGGCGGGGGAGGGGGGGCGGCGGGCGCGCAGGAGCGGCCGAGGTTCGATGCGCCGACGGCGATGACGGAGCTGAACAGCGATTCCAGGGAAGAGGACCCGACGCTGACAGGCGATCTCCTCGAGATCTACTTCATGTCCGATCGCGGCGGGAGCCGCGATATCTGGACGTCGCGGCGGGCGGCGCCAGGCTCGCCCTGGGAGGCGCCGCGCGCCGTGGAGGCGCTCAACAGCGCCGATAGCGTCGAGGACACTCCCTGCGTCTCCGAGGACGGGCTGAGGATCTGGTTCTTCAGCGAGCGCGCTCCGAAGGGCATCTGGCGCGCCGAGCGCGCCGGCCGAGACGACCCATGGGGCGCGCCGGCCCGCGTGGACTCGCTCGTCGCCGACGACGGCGAGGTGATGTCCCCCCACGTCGATCCCTCCGAGCTCCGCGTCGTGGTCGGCGTCGAGCCCCCGAACGCCGAGACGTACATCGCGATCGCGTCGCGCGAACGCCCGGAGGACCCCTGGAGCGCGCTCGCCCCGCTCCCCGGGCTGGACGGCCCAGGTGACGAGCACGCTCCGTTCCTGTTCGACGAGGGCCGCCAGATCCTGTTCCGATCGAGCCGCGAGGGCGGAGGAGACCTGTTCTGGGCGCGGCGGCCGTCGACCGACGCGGCCTTCGAAGAAGCGGAGTCGCTCGGTGAGCCGCTGAACCTTCCCGAAGAGCGCGACACCGATCCACACCTCTCGCCCGACGGGGCCGTCCTGTTCTTCGCGTCGACGCGGAGCGGGGTGGCCGACCTCTACGAAGCTCGGCGCGTCGCACGATGAGTCGTGGCATCGCCGTCTCGGTGTAAAATTTCTGCGAAGACGGTTTTTGGTGCTCCACGAGAAGCTCGAGCAACCCATGATTGATCGTGGGCGCTCCGGCCCACGTGGGAGAGCGGGACGGCTCGTTCCGGAGGACATCGAGCCGACCCCCATGGCCAGCACCTCGACGGATGATCCGCCAATGGAGCCTCAGGAGTTCAAGATGCGTCTCACGCTTTGCCGGTCACGGCGACGACGGGTGTCCGCGCCCACGTGGAGCCTCCTGATCGGCGTCGTCGCAACGCTCGCGGGCTGCAGCACGGAGACCTCCTCGGTGCAGGGCTCCGGCTCAGGCGGCCAGGACAGCGGCGCGACCGGCGCCGGCGCCACGACCACCGCTTCTGCCACCACGGCGAGCAGCGGCGCGGGAGGCCACCCGAGCGCGACGGCCGGGGTGGGGGGCGCCGAGGCCGCCGGCGGGAGCGGCGGCGCTGGCGGGAGCGGCAGCGCTGGCGGCAGCGACGGCGCGGGCGGGAGCGGCGGCGCGGGAGGGGCCGCGGACCGGTGCGCCGATGCCCTCTACGACCCGGCGAGCCCGCCAGAGGCGCTGTCCCTGTCCGGGAACCTGGGGACCCACGACCCGGCGATCATCCAGGCCGGCGACCGCTACTACCTGTTCCATACGGGGGACAGGCTCCCGATGAAGAGCTCGTCGAACCTCACCGCGTGGCAGGCCGCCGGTCGGGTGTTCGAGGCGAAGCCCGCCTGGCTGGAAGAGAAGGTCCCGGGCGTGAGCGACCTGTGGGCGCCCGATATCTCGCGCTTCGGGGACACCTACCATCTCTACTACTCCGCCTCCACGTTCGGCAGCAACCGGTCGTGCATCGGGCACGCGACGAAGGCATCGCTCGACTCGGCAGGTCCCTGGACGGACCGCGGCGCCGCCATCTGCTCCAACGACGGCGCGGCGCGGGACGACTGGAACGCGATCGATCCCAACGTCGCGATGGATGAGGAGGGGACGCCGTGGCTCGTGTTCGGGAGCTTCTGGAGCGGTATCAAGATGGTGAAGCTCGCCGCGTCGGGGGAGCGGGCCGACGGGGAGCTCCACGCCCTCGCCTCCCGCCCCGACGCCCGCGGGGCGCTCGAGGCGCCCTTCATCGTCCGGCGCTGCGGCTTCTATTACCTGTTCGTCTCGTTCGACGCCTGCTGCCGCGGGGCGGACAGCACGTACAAGATCGCCGTCGGTCGTTCGACGAGCATCACGGGCCCGTACGTCGACAAGGAGGGGACACGGATGATGTCCGGCGGTGGCAGCATCGTCGTGGAAGGAGGCACCCGCTGGCGAGGGCCCGGGCACAATGCCGTGCTGTTCTCCGGCGATCGCTCTTACAACGTCTATCACGCGTACGACGCGCAATCGAACGGCGCCCCCACGCTGCGGATCTCCGATCTGGCATGGGACACCGACGGTTGGCCGCGCTCCGGAGGGCCCTAGTCGCGCCACCGTCGCCGGGCTCTGCGCTGCGCGCCCTGATGATCGGGATTTATGGACTCAACCGTCGTTGCCACAATGCGAAAGCCCGTGACTGACCTCCACGCGCCGCCGGAGGGAGCGCCTCCGCGGGCGGACGAGCTGCTCGGGCTCGCGCGCGCCGCGGCGGCGCGCGATCCGGCGGCGATCCGCACGCTCATCACCGAGCTCGGCGGCGCCATGTTGCGCAGCGTGCGGAAGGTGCTCGGCCCTCATCACCCCGACGTCGAGGACGTGACCCAGGAAGCCGTGCTCGCGCTGCTCCAGGCGCTGCCGTCCTTTCGCGCGGAGTGCACCGTGCTCCACTTTGCCAACCGGATCGCCGTGATGACCGCGCTCGGCGCGCGCCGGCGCCTCAGCGTGCGCGCGCGCTTCGACGAGCCGGACGCGCCGATCGACGTGGCCCCGGACGAGAGCGGCGCGTCGCCGTTCGCCGAGGCGGTCTCGAGCCGGCGGCGTAAGATGGTGCTCGAGGTGCTCGACAGGATGCCCCAGGCGACCGCGGAGGCGCTGGCCCTCCATTTCGTGCTCGGCTACACGGTCGACGAGATCGCGGCGCTCGCCCGCGTCTCTCCGAACACGGTCTGGAGTCGGCTCCGGCTCGGCAAGGAGGCGCTGCGGCGCGCGCTCGCCAACAACGCGAAGCTGGCCGAGCTCTTCCGAGGGAGGGAGACATGACCGCCGACTGCCGGAGCGAGCTCCTCACGCGGGTGCGCCGCGGCGTCGCGACCGAGCCGGACCGGCTCGCCCTCGATGCCCACCTCGGCACCTGCGCGTCGTGCCGGATCAGCTGGGTGCTCGCGCTGGACTTCGACGCCGCGGGCGCGGCGGAGCCCGGAGATGCAGAGCTCCTCGCGCGCATCGCGAACGCCGCGATCGGCGGGGCCGTGATCGACCTGCCGTGCGAGGGAGCGCCGGCGCGGCGGCGGCGCGAAGGAGCGCCCGTGCGGCTCGCGAGCGCGCCCGTGCGGCCCGACAACGACGTCCGGCGCGGAGACGACGACGCTCGACCGGGGAGCCTCCTCGCGGGGCGGCGTTGGGCCGGATGGACGCGGAGCGCCTGGCTCTACGCCGCGGCGGCCGTCCTCGTCGCCGGGGTGTCGCTCGCGACCTCGGCGCTCGTCCAGCCGCGTCCGGCAGCGGAGATGGGGCCGAGCGCCCGCCGGATCGAGCCCTCGCTGCGCGTAGCCGTGTCCCGTGCGCGCGCGGCCGCGTCCCTCGCGGCTGCTCCGTCCGAGGGCGAGGCTGCGCCGGCGCCCACCGAAGCGGCGGGGCTCGCGCCGGCCGCTCCGAAGCCGCGCGAGGCAGCGCGCGGGCCGAGCGCGGCGGCTTCCTCTCCGAGCGCTTCTCCGAGCGCCTCGACGGCGGAGCAGCTGTTCCGTGAGGCCAACGACGCGCGGCGCGCCGGCAGCTCCCGGCGCGCCATCGAGCTCTACCGCGCGCTCCAGAAGGGGTTCGCGTCGTCGCCCGAGGCCACGCTCTCCCTCGTGTCGCTGGGCGGCCTGCTCCTCCAGACCGGCTCGCCTGCCGTGGCGCTCGCGCAGTTCGACCGGTACCTCGGCGTCGCCGGCTCGCGCCCGCTCGCGGTCGAGGCCCTCTACGGCCGCGGGCGCGCCCTGCGGGCGCTCGGGCGCGCCGGCGACGAGGCGCAGACCTGGCGGCGCCTGCTCCGGGAGCACCCGGGCTCACCGTACGTCGAGCACGCCCGCCGCCGCCTCGCCGAGCTCGGAGGGTGATCACGGAGCGAGCGCCGATCTGGCTCGGGTTCGCCGCGGCGATCGCGCTCTCCGCGGCGCGCGCGCTGGCCATCGAGGAGGGGCCTTCGACGGCGTCCGCGTCGCCCGGCGCGCCGGTGGTGGAGATCGTGCTGACGGGCCCCGCGCCGAACCTCGGCGCGATCCGGGCGGCGCTCGAATCTCAGGCGCTCTCCGCGTTCACGCTCCGGTTCCGCGTCGCGCCGACGTTCGACGCGGCGGCGCTCTTCGCGGCGCGGGCCTCCTCCGGCGTGGCCCTCTCCTGCTGGATCGACGTGAGCGACCCGCGCCGCGCCGCGCTCTACTTCACCGATCCCGTGGCCGATCGCTTCCTGGTGCGTTCGATCGAGCTGTCGGGCGGCTTCGACGAGCTCGATCGCGAGTCCGTGGCCCAGGTCGTGGAGCTCTCGCTGCGGTCGCTGCGCGGGGGCGCGCGCGCGTCGCTCGATCGGGATCAGGCGCGCGCGCTCGTCCTCCGCCAGGCGGCGCCGCCGGGCGGCGCGCCGGGCCAGCAGCCGGCGCCATCGGGCGGCGCGCCGGGCAAGGCGGCGCCCCCTGGCGGCGCGCCGGGCCAGGCGGCGCCGGCGCTGCGCAGCGCGCTGGAGCTCGGGGCCTTCTATGGCGTCACGGTGCACTCGGCGGAGATCGGCTGGACGCACGGCCCCGGCGTTCGTGTCGCGCTCGGCGGGAGCTCGGGGCAGCAGCGGCTCGCCCTCGACGCGCGCATCCAGTACCAGTTCGAGCGCCGCTACGAGGAGCCGCGCATCGGCCTCGATCTCCGCACGATAGGGCTCCGCGCGGACGCCTCCTGGCTCTACGCCTTCACGCCCGGCGTGGCGCCGCTCGAGCTCGGCGCGCGGCTCGGCGCGGGCCTCGATCATGTCGAGGCGGCGCCGCGGCCGGGCAACGCTGGCGCGCCGTCGTTCGTCCCCGCCGGGGCGAGCGCCTCGAACGCGTTCGTGCTCGTGGCCGGCGCCGTCGCCAAGCTGCCGCTGAGCCGCGATATCCGGCTGTTCACGGAGCTCTTCGTCGAGCTCGATCCCGCGCGCGTCCGCTACGATCTCGCGCTCGAGCAGGGGACCGAGACCGTCCTTGCGCGGTACCGTTTCCGGCCTGGCGTGCTGCTCGGCGTCGAGCTCTGACGGCGTCGGGTCGGCCAGGAGTCGAGCCCTGGGATGGTCGTTCTTATGAAAAATTGCGCTTTGACGCGACGGCCCAGGCGCCCGCGAGAAAATCGAACGATGCGTGATTGATCGCAGCCGCCTCGGCGCACGTGGGGAGGACAGAGCGGCGCTTTGTGGTCGCTTCGCGCTCTCTTCACCCGCTCTTTTTATCCACGTTGGCCACGTACGTCCCTCCGGGCACGCTCCCGACGCGTGCTCGTCGTGCACTGTCTTCCTGCAGGAGCTCGTCATGCGAATTCGGCCCATCTTCATGACCGTCGTGCTTCATTCTTTCGTCGCCGGTATCGGCCTCGCGTCTGGGGGCTGCAGCTCGGGAGACCCCGACGATCACCCCGCCGCGCAGACCACAGGCAGCGGCGGTGGCGGCAGCACCAGCACCAGCGCGAGCACAAGCACAAGCGCCAGCAGCGGTGTGGGCGGAGCGAGCAGCGCTACCGGCTCCAGCGCCGCGGGGGTGGGCGGCGCGGGAGAGGGGGGCGGCGGCGGCGGCGCGGCCGGAGGGGCGACGAGCGCTTCAGGCGGCTCGGAAGGCGGCGGCGGGAGCGCCGAGCTGCCGGATGTCACCGTGTACATCGCCGGCGACTCGACCGTTCAGACCTACGTGAACAGCGCCCTTCACCAGGCGGGCTGGGGCCAGATGCTGGGGGAGTTCTTCGACGAGCGGGTGCGCGTCGAGAACCGGGCCATCGGCGGCCGGACCGCGCGCCGGTACATCGACGAGGGCCGCCTCGACGATGTCCTCGAGGACATCCAGAGCGGAGACTACTTCCTTGTGCAGTTCGGCACGAACGACAGCAACAAGACCGCGACGTACGAGCACGACGGCGAGACCATTCCCTATTACCTGGACCCCGCGACGGACTTCAAATCGTACCTCGAGCAGTACATCACGGGCGCGCAGGCGCGCGACGCGACGCCGGTGCTGGTCACCCCGCCCCCGCGGCGATCGTGCTCCGGGGACAGCCACGAATTCGGCAACGGCCTGAGCGCCCATTCACAGGCGATGCGGGAGCTCGGAGACGAGCTGGACGTGGCCGTCATCGATCTCAACGCGAAGACGCTCGCCCACCTGAACTCGATCGGGTGTGTGGCGGCGGGCGAGGACTTCTTCCTCGTCCGGGCGGACGGCTCGGTCGATGGAACCCATTTCAACGAGACCGGCGCCCGGGTCATGGCGGGCCTGGTGGCCGACGGCACCGAGGACGCCGGCCTGACGCTCGCGCAGTACAGGAAGTGACGGGACGGACGCGCCTGTCGAGCACGCGGCGTCGACCTGAAGCATCCCCTCGAATTTTTCGGGAAGATTCACAGGGAGGCGGGCAGACGGGGAGTAAAATCCCACCGATCTCCCCGTCTCCCTGTTCAATTCTCTTATTTTGCTAATAATACCAACAGAATGAGGGGATTGGTCAGGGCGTCGACGTCACCTCACGTGGATGTCCGGCTTCGGGGGCGCCGCCATTCCGCCGCCGATGTGGAAGCTCGTGTGGGGCGGCTGGTTGTAGGCGGTCTGCTCCGAGCTGACCTGCATGCGGTACTGGGGGTCGTGCATCAGCGTGTAGAGCCGGCGCGTCGTCACGTTCGTCGTTGTGTACAGCCGCAGCGCCGAATTGTCGGACTCGCGCCACACGATCTCCTCCCGCCAGTCGCCGAGCAGGTCGGCCGTGAGCGCCGGCGTCGACTTCGTGCCGTTGTTCGAGGCGCACTGGCTGCAGCTGAGGAGCGAGCCGCCGCCGTACTTGGTGATCGACGTGTTGTTCTGCAGCTCGCGCAGCTCGTCCGCGTCCCACCAGATCAGGAAGTTGACCGACGCGGGCTGGCTCCCGACGTTCGACCCGCTGGTCGCGGACAGGAGCCCTCCCGTGGAGTTGGTCCACATCTCCGCGCCGGCGTTGCTCGCGAGCACGTCGCCCGCCACGCCGCGCCCGGTGTCGGCCCCCGTGACGGGGCCCTGCTTGAGGATCGCGCAGGAGTTCGCGTCGTGGATATCGTAGGTCGGCTTGGTGCCGTCCTCGTGCGGCATGAACACCTCGAGCCCCGGGCGTGAGAGGACGAAGTCGCTGACGTGCAGCGCGTCGCCGTGCCCGAGCGCCGTCGAGCACTTCCGGGTGCCGTTGCTGTCGATCGTCGAGGCCCCGTAGATCACCTCCTGCGCCCCGTCGGCGTCGACGTCGGCCACGACCATGGAGTGGGCGCCCTGGCCCGTGTAGGCGGTGTTTGCGTTGCTGTCGGCCTTCCAGATCTGGGTGAGCTTGCCGCCGCGGAAGCTCCAGGCGGTCACGGTGGCTCGCGTGTAGTAGCCGCGGGCCATCAGGATTGCCGGCTTGCCGCTCGCGTCCTGGCCTGTCCCGAGGTCGCTCACGAACGCCGCGCTCGCGAGGAACCGATCGACGCGGTTGCCGTACGAGTCACCCCACGACGAGACCGTCCCGCGGGCCACGTCGAAGGCGACGGTCGCGAGCTCCGCGCCGCTCGCGCCGCTGAACACCGTCAGGTACTCGGGGCCGGTGAGCACGTAGCCCGCGGCGTTCCTGTAGTCCGTCGCGTCGTCGTCGGAGGCCGCGGGACCTCGGCTGAGGTAGGCGCCCGCGCCGTCGCGCGTTCCGGGAGCGGTCTTCACCGCGATCTCCGCGTTGCCGTCGCCGTCGAAGTCGTACACGACGAACTGCGTGTAGTGCGCGCCCGCCCGGATGTTCCTCCCGAGATCGATGCGGAAGAGGCGCCGCCCGTCGAGCTTGTAGGCGTCGAGGTAAACGGGCCCCGTGCAGCCAGCCTGGGAGTTGTCCTTGGCGTTCGAGGGATCCCACTTCAGGATGATCTCGTACTGCCCATCGCCGTCGACGTCTCCAACGCTCGCGTCGTTCGCGGAGTACGAGTAGCTCTCGCCGGCGTTATCGCATTTCGATGGCGTCGTTCCGCCCGCGGGGGCCGTGAGGGGGATGCGAAGGTAGTTCTGGCCCCAGGTCGCGGCGGCGGGGGAGGCGGCTTGAGCGGCGCCGCCGACGACTGCCCGGATCGCATAGGTCGAAGAGCTGGTGCCGGCGGTATCGAGGTAGTTGGTGCTGTTCGTGACGTTCGCGATGCGCGTACCGTTGCGGTACACATCGTACGAGATCGCGCTCGGGTTGGCCGCGTCGTACTCGTAACCGAACATCCTCCATCCGACGTAGACGCCATTCGAGACCTTGACGGCGACCACGCCGCGATCGAGGTCCTCCATCTGGTAATGCCCAGTCGGCGCGGCGCCGCCGCTGCCGCCGGAGCCACCTGCGCCGCCAGAGCCACCCGCGCCGCCGGAGCCACCTGCGCCGCCGGAGCCTCCTGCGCCGCCGGAGCCGCCGCTGCCGGTGGTGGCGCTGGTGCTGCTGGCGCTGGTGCTGCTGGCGCTGCTGCTGCTGCTGGCGCTGCTACTGCTGCTGGCGCTGCTGCTGCTACTGGCGCTGGTGCTGCTGGCGCTGCTGCTGCTGCCGGACCCGCCCGCCGTCACGCTGACGAGCGCTGGGCGCTGCGCGGGACCGCTCGCGTTGGCGCAGAACCCGAAGCTCGTCGATGCGCCCGCCGCCAGGGTCGCGTTGTGCGCTGCGGGCGTGGCGACCAGCTGCGACCCGCTCACGCTCGTGGTGGCGCTCCACGCGTTCGCGAGCGTGGAGCCGTTCAGGTTGGTGGCGATCCGCCAGGTCGTCGTCGTCGCGGTTCCCGTGTTCCGGATGGCGACGTCGGCGCAGTACCCGGTCCCCCAGTCCGACGCGACCGTCAGCGTGGCGGTCAGCCCGTCTCCGGTCAGCGGCTGATCCCAGCCTTCCTGTTGCTCGAGCTCCACTTCCGGTCCGTAGGCGTCCTCCACGACGCACGCCCCGAGGAGCACGAGGGCGGCGGCGGTCGCCGCCGACAAGCAAGTTCGCATGGAAAGTTCCTTTCAGAGCACGCGGACCGCAAGGCGATCCGCGAAAGGTCCCCGGCCTCCGGCGCCGGTGGCCCTGCGGCCAGCGGCGCTCGGAGACCGAGGAGCAATGAATGACCTCCATGTTTGCTCGAGCAGCTCGGACTCAATCACCAAAGCAGCGCACCCCCCCTCGTTTTTCGGCAGATGGGAGTTTTTGCGGCGTACGAGAATGCGTGATCGTCCCGCCGACGCCTGACGATGGCGGGTACCCACCGGGGTTACCTTGCCGGCGATTTTTCGACATCCTTTGCAGATCTCGTGCGCAGATCTCGTGCAGACGAGGGACCGTGCTCGTCCACAACGAGCGCTGTCGCCCCGAGGCAACGCCGGAGCCGCCGATTCTCCTCGAGCACCGGGAAAGGGCGGCGTGTGAGCCCGCAGCGGCGTGTTAGCTCGACCACTGCCCACAGATAACCCACATGATGTGGACAAACGTTCAGATGTCTGCGTAGCCTGGCGTTGCCGGTGGGCCAGGCTGCTGTCGCGCCTGCTCGACGCCAGACGTCAGCGGGGGCCCGGGCGGCCCCCGCGCCCGCGACCCGCGCCAGGGATCAGGGCGCCGGCGGGCGGATCTGCTTGCGGATCTTCTTGATGAAGGTCTGCGTGCATTTGCCGTGGCTGCCCTCGTGCTCGATGATCTCTCGCGTCAGCTTCGCCTTCGTCTCGTTGGAGACGGTCGCGCTGGCCCGCACCTCGTTCGCAAGCTGGCTCCCTTCGAAGGTCCCGGGCCACGTCTGCTTCTCGACGACGGCCGCCACGTTCGTCGGACGGTGGTGCGAGGCCTTCGTCTTGGTGACGTCTCGGAAGCCCCCGTCGTCGGACCGCCGCCCCGAGCCGTGGCAGCTCGGGCACGTGGTCGTATTTCCAAACGAGTTGGCGATCCGACCGTCGCCTCCGCAAATCCCGCACGTTTCTGCCATCCATCGGGTGTACTGCACTTCCCGTCCGCGTGCAGGCGTTCTCTCGCGTCCCGATGAGAAACATCGCGTCGGGCGTGGCGCGGACGCTCACGCGCACCTCGCTGCGCGCCGGGAACGCGACAGAGCAGCTCGAGGTGCAATCAAGGTTCAGCGGCGTGCTCACCGCGTGGCCCGCGCCGCTGCCCGCCGCGCGGACCACGCTGAGCGTCGATGTGCCCAGCAGCGGAGGGGCGACCTCCACGAACGACACCGCGCTCGCCAGGCCGGCCCCGAGGTCGAACCTGCTGCGCGTGTGGCTCTGGCACCGTCACCACGAGCACGACCTCCGCGTACGAGGTGCCCGCGAGCACGGTCGTGGGCGTCGGCTCATCGTAGAACCGGCAGGTCTCGATGCTGTGCCCGTTCGTCCCGCCCTCGTCGGGCGGCAGGCGCACGCACCACTCCATCCTCCGGTAGCGCAGGCAGGCGTCGAACTCCTCGGTCATCGCGATCTGGCGGCCGGCCTCGTGGGCCTCCACGAGCACGTCGCGCTGCGCAAGCGCGCTCGAGCTCGTGTTCAGCTCTCCGTACAGCGCCTCTTGCGCCTCGGCGATCTCCGGGCCCGCGGGCTCCTCGATCGCGTCGGCCCCGTACCCGGCCAGCGCGGTGGCGATACTGAGAAAAAGCGACTTCGCCCCTACCCTGTTCATGGTCGTTCCCTCGAGCTGTCCCTGCCCGAGCCATCCCCGGAGCGGGGCGTTCGGGCGAGCGTGCCGGGCTCATCGCAATCGATGTGCCCGTCCCCTCGGGCGCCGCGCACCGGCGAAAAGGGCGGGAAATCGAGGCCCGCGCCGCGCGGCCTGCGGGCGTCCATCGGCGCGTTGCGCGAGGGTTTGCTCAAGCTGGGCGAGGGCTCGCTCAAGGGATCGGGCTCGGCTGCAGCGCCGCGGTGGCGAGCAGCTCGACGGCCCGGCGCATCGCCTCGATGAGGCGACCCATCTGGCCGCGGTCACGCCGCGAGCCGGTGCTCTATCTCGATCGGCGTGAGCTGCGGCGGCTGCTCGTCGACGACGAGCGTGCTCCCCGGGTGCTGGCGGACGAGGTCCTCCGTCGTTTCGATCGCTTCCTGCACCGTGCCGTACGGGAGCGAGCGGGTGACGTATCCCTCGGCCGCGACCACCCAGCCCCAGCCGTCGGGGTCCGGCATGACGTGGTATGCGAGTCTCTGGGTCATGGCGTGTCCTCCCTCCGGCAGGGTGAGCTCGGCGCGCGCGAGCCGCAAGAGAACGGCGCTCGCGAGGGCCCTACCGGTGGCGGCGCTGCACCTCCTTGAGGGCGAGCTTCGCGATCGCCCTCAGGGTATCGAACACGCCGCGCCCGCTCGCCGCCGCGGCCTCGAACTCGAGCGCTCCACCCGGGTTGAGGAGCTCCCGGAGCTCCTCGATATCGGCGATCCCGTCGAGATCCCGCTTGTTGTACTGGACGACGAACGGCAGCCGCCCGGGCGAGCGGCCCTCCTCGGCGAGGTTGTCCCATAGATCGGCCATCGACTCGACGTTCGCGTCGAGCCGGGCGCGCTGAGAGTCCGCCACGAACACGACGCCATCCAGCCCCTTCAGGATCAGCTTCCGGCTCGCCTTGTAGAAGATCTGGCCCGGCACCGTGTAGAGCTGAAGGCGCGTCCGGAAGCCCGACAGGCCCCCGAGATCGAGCGGAAGGAAGTCGAAGAACAGCGTGCGATCGCTCTCGGTCTTGAGCGAGATGAGCCGCCCCTTGGCGGCCGGCACCGTCCGATCGTACACGTATTGAAGGTTCGTCGTCTTGCCGCAGAGACCAGGTCCGTAATAGACGATCTTGCAGTAGATCTCCCGGGTCGCATAGTTGATGAACGCCATCGGCGTGCTCCTCCAGAGTCGACGTTCGAGGGGGAGGCAAGGCCGGTCCCCGCATTGAAATTGAAAGCGACCGGAGGCCATCGCATTGGAAGCGATGGCTGCGGTCGTCCAGCGCAATGGAAACGAAGGCGGCCACCGGTGCCCGCGCTGGAAGCGGCGTCCGTGGTCGATCCCGCCATGGGAGGTGAGGCGCTGGCCGTTCCCCCCACGCGTCCCAGCGTCACGCGCCGCGCTGGGGGCGCGCCGCGAGCCGCGAGCCCAGCACGGCGCGCCGCGCTGCCTGCTCCCCGGCGCTACGTCACGCGCGGCCAGCGGCGAGCGGCCGCGCCGCTGCTGCCGCCGCGAGCGGCGCCGCGCCGGCGGCGATCACGAAGACGCGTCGGCGATCGCGTGGAGGGCGGCCACGAAGCCCTCCAGGGAGGCGTCGCGCGCGTCGCTGTGCTTCACCAGCCGCTCGTTCACGGCGATGAGCTCCACCACGTCCGGGCTCGCGCCCGGGAACCGCCGGAGCTCGTGCACCGCGCGGCTCACCCGCGACGGTGGGTCGAGGCACGCGAGCGCCGACAGCGCCGCCGTCGCGCCCGCCTCGCGGCCCGCCGCGAGCGCCTCCCGCGCCATCCCGAGCAGCACCAGCGCGAAGGCGACCTGGATCGCCTCCAGGAAGCCGCGGGAGACCTCCTTGCCGCCCTGGCTGGCCTCGCTCCACGCGAGCGTCACGAGCTCGCCTATCTCCGAGAAGGCGCGCGCCGACATCAGCGTGGAGAGCGTCTCCAGGCCGTGTTTGTCCCAGGCCGCCCGCGTCGTCAGCTGGCGCGCGAGCCAGGAGAGCACGGCATAGGCGTCGTCCCCCGCCCGGATCGCGCCGAGCGCGATGTCCATCAGCGCGGCCCGCGCCACGCCGTGCGCCTCGAGCCAGCCGAGCAGGTTCGCCCGCTCCGCGCCCCGCGGCGTCCGGCGCGCCTTCTCGAGGATCGCATCCCGGAGCGCCGGGGGAAAATGGAGGATATCGACGCTCCAGTCCTCGTCCGAGCCGCGCGCGCGCTCCATCGCCAGCGCGGCCAGCGCGTCGTCGTCGAGCGAGAGCACCCCGGCCCGCCTCGCCGCGAGGATCTTCGGGACCGGCAGATCGCGCAGCGCGGGGCGCTCCCCGTTCAGGCCGTCGAGCTCGTCCCCGTCGAGCAGCGGCGGCAGCCCCTTGTGGACCTTGGGCGCGAGGATGAACCCCGAGGGCCACTGGACAGGTTCGCGCCGGCAACGCTCGAGCACGCGCTCGTAGATCCCCGCAGGGACCTTGCCGCGCACGAGATCCGAGAGCTCGATCCACTCCTCCTCGTCGAGCACGAGGCGCGGCACGCCGAGCACCTCATGCTGGAAGTGCGCGGGATCCTGGATCGCGAGCCGCGCGAGCTGCCGGATCACCGGCCCGCTGAAGCCGCTCTCGCAGCGCGCCCTCCAGCGCAGGAGATCGGATGTCCCGAGCTCGTCGATGTGCTCGGACAGGAAGGCATGATCGTCTGGCTCCAGCGACGGCTGACGGAGCACATGAAAGAACGCGACGGGACGGGCACGGCCCCGGTGCGCGCGCACCAGGGCCTCAATCTCCGCCTTTCGCATGGCGCGACCTCATCACCCGAGACCCCATGTGGGATCAGGGACACTCTCAGGTCCATCGTCGCCAGGCGCTAGCGCGGCCCGTCATGACTCGTCGGTCGGTGGAATGACGGATCCTGTTCCTGACCGGTGTGCTCAGGGTAGCGCCAGCGCGCCCGCTGTCAACGCGCTCGTCGCTACTCAATCTTCAATGCGCCGCCGCCGCGGCTCGCGGCCGTTCGCGGGCGGCCTGACGTCGTGCGCGAGCGGCAGCTCGACGGAGAAGGTCGAGCCCTTGCCGATCTCGCTCGCCACGCTCACCCGCCCTCCGTGCGCCTCGACGATGGTGCGCGTGATGTAGAGGCCCAGCCCGAGCCCGCCGTAATGACGCGATGAGACGCCCCGGCGATACCGCTCGAAGACCTGCTCTCGCACGTCGGCGGGGATGCCGATGCCATGATCGGTGACCGAGAGCCGGGCGGTCTCTCCGTCCGACGCGATGGTGAGCTCGAGCGGCTTGCCCCCGCCGAACTTGATCGCGTTGCTCAGCAGGTTGGTCACGACCTGCTCGATGCGCTGGGCGTCCCAGCGGCCGACGACCGGCCCGGCGGCGCGCACGTCGAGCGCGCAGCCTGCCCGCGCGAGCTGGTCGTCCAGGTACGTGGTGACCTCTCCCACGATCGCGCGGAGATCGATCTCGATCGGGTCGAGATCGAGGCGCCCCGCGTGGATGCGGGAGACGTCGAGGAGCATGTCGACGAGGGCGACGAGGCGCTTGATCTGCCGCTGCGAGAGATCGACCGACGCGCGCGCCCGCTCGATGCCCTCCGCGCCGCGCGAGAGCTTCTTCTCCATCGAGTGGACGGCGAGCTGCAGGCTGGTCAGCGGCGTCCGGAGCTCGTGCGAGGCGACGGAGAGGAACTCGTCCCGCGCGCGGACGGCCTCCTCCGCGCGGGCGCGCGCCCGCTGCTCGTCCGCGAGCAGGCGGTCCCGCTGCTGCTCGGCCTGCACGCGCGTGGTGACGTCGCGGAAGCTCCAGACCCGCCCGACGATGCGCCCGCTCGCGCGCTGAGGCTGGGAGTAGCGCTCGAAGACCCTGCCGTCGTCGAACGTCAAGGTGTCGATGCCGCTCGCCTCGCGAGGATCGTCGACGCTCCTCGTCATCCTCGCCATCCTCGCTTCCTGGAGGAACTGCTCCGAGTCCGCGGGCTGATCGAGGCAGAGCGCCAGGCGGTCGTCCTGCGAGAGGAGCACCTGCTCGGGGATCCCCCACATCTCCCTGAACCTGCGGTTGTGCCGCACGGGGCGGCCCGCGTCGTCGACGACCAGGATGCCGTCCGCCGTCGAGTCGAGCGTGGCCTCGAGCAGCGCGTGCGAGTGGCGCAGCATCTCCTCGGCGCGCTTGCGCTCGGTGACGTCCATCGCGATCCCGCACACCGCATACGACCTCCCGTCCGGATGGCGCAGCGGGAACTTGAGGGAGATGTACGCGTGCAAGCCGTCGGGCGCCGGAACGTACTCGTCCCGCTCGATGGGGTGGTCCTCCCGCAGCGCGGCGAGATCGTTGGCGCGCACCGCGTCGGCGATCTCGGCCGGGAACAGCTCGTGGTCGGTCTTGCCGACGATGTCCTCGCGGCTCACGTGCACGACGTCCTCGTAACGGCGGTTGATGAGCAGGTACCGCCCGTCTGGGGCCTTGACGAACACGACGGCGGGCGTGTTGTCGAGGATGGCTTGCAGGAGCGCGTTGCTGTCGTGCAAGGACGCCTCCGCGCGCCGGCGCTGCGCGTTCTCCTGCTCGAGCTCGCCGTAGAGCCGCGCGTTCTCGAGCGAGATGGCCGCCTGCGACGCGAGGACATCGAGGACGCCCAGCTCCGCTGTGGAGAAGGCGCCCGGGACCAGGTTGTTCTCCAGGTAGAGCAGGCCCACCGCCTCGTCCTGGCGCACGATGGGCACGCCGAGGGCCGAGCGCCGACGGGACAGCGCATCGCCGAAATAGGGATCCATCGCGAACCGGTGGGGCGCGGCCGCGTCGGCGATCGCGATGGGCTTGCGGGAGCGGACGACGGCTGTGCAGAGCGACAGGGGCACCTGCGACGGCGCCGCGAGGCGGCCGGCGGGGCCGAAGGCCCGCTCGCCGTCGCCGCTCGCCTCCGCCAGGACGAGGCCCTCCGGCGACGAGAGGAGCAGGCAGCCGCGCTGCGCGCCCACGTGCTCCATGGCCACAAGCAGGAGGCGGGCGTGCAGCTGGGGCAGGACCAGCGCGCTCGAGATCTCCTGCGAGGCCTTCAAAATGCCGAGCATATCCAGGAATTTGACGTCGCTGACGTCGCCACACCCGGACGCGGGCCGCCGCGCGAGCTCGGGGTGCTGCTGGAGCAGCGCGCAGACCTTCGCCCGCGCGCCCCAGGCCTCGTAGCTGTCGCGGGCGCGCGCGAGGTAGGCGCTCGCCGCCGTATCGAGCCCCCGCTGCTCGTAGAAGCGCGCGCAGAGCTCGCTGGCGAGCCCCTCGACCTCGACGAACCCGCCCGCGCGGGCGTCCTTGAGGGCCTGCTCGTACGCGCGCTCCGCGGCGAGCTCATCGCCCGAGAGGCGCGCGAGTTCGGCCGAGACCAGGGCCACCTGGTGTGCGAAGTTCTCCGGGGACGCGTCCGCCAGCGCCGTCAGGTGGGCGAGGTGCGCGCGCACGGCCTCGAGGCAGGCCGGCGGGGGCGCGCGAGCGTGGCTCGCGGAGCGCGCGATCGCCGCGTAGAAGTGAACCTGGGCAGCCCCGAGGAAGCGGCGCGCAGCGTGCAGCAAGGCGCCCGCGCGCTCCGCCGCGCCGGCGGCCTCGCCCAGATCGCCGAGGAGCACGCGCGTCTGCAGATCGAGGAGATGGCCATAGAAGGCCCTGATCGGCGCCCTCCGCGCGAGCTCCTCCGCGGAGCACTCCGGAGGGCGACCGGGCGTGGGTGGGTCGCGCAGCCGCGCCAGCAGCCGCAGCTGATCGCGGAAGATGTCCTGATCCACCGGGCTGCTGGTGCGCTCGGCGAGCGCGAGGCGCCGCGAAGCCTCCTCGGCGACGTCGTCGAGGGAGTCGCCGACGAACAGCTGAAACGCGATGAGCTGGTGGCCGAAGTAGCATGAGAAGGGGTAGTTGCCGGCGGAGAGCGCCGCGTCCAGCTCGCGCCGCGCGAGCTCCAGACAGCGTCGGATCGGCATCTTCAGGTAGCCGAGCAAGACGATGAACGTGAAGCTCGCCCTGGGCCTGTAGGGCGAGTGCTCCTCGCGCTGCGCGAGCCGATAGCCTGCCTCGCCGAAGGCGAACGCGTCCGCGGGGCGCCCGCGCCGCTCGGCGAGGACGAGCCCGAAGGTCGCGTAGGCGACCGCGGAGCTGCACGTGTTCCCGTGCGTCAGCGAGAGCTCCACGGCGAGGCAGGCGGCGGCCGCCATCACGTCCCAGCTCGCGTGGTAAGCGGGCTGGTACAGCGTGGCGGCGAGATCGCAGACGGCCCGGGCGCGCGGGTCGGTCATGGGCGGCAGGTCCGGGAGGGCGGAGATGGCGAGGGCGCCGCCATCGAGGCGACCCAGGACCGCTGCGACGGCGGCGTCGACCGCGGCGGCCTCCGGGTGGCGCGGCAGGGGGAGCCCGCAGTTGCTGAAGCCTGCGACGCAGCTCTCGACGGCGGCGTCCATCGCGCCTTGCGCGACCTGGATCTCGGCGAGCAGGGCGTACACGGTCGCGGCCGCGCACCGCCCGGAGGCGCGCTCGCACAGCGACGCGCAGATGCGCTCTGCGGCCGAGAGCTCGCCGGTCGCGAACCGGCACTGGGCCAGCGCGAAGTCGAGCTCGAACGCGAGCTCGGCGCGCGCCGCCCCCCCACGCGCGCCCGCGAGCAGCTCGGCGCCCAGCAGGAAGAACCCGATCGCCGCGGCGTGGTGGGTCGCGGCCTGGGCCTTCCGGCCCGCGCGCAGGTCGAGCTCGGCGGCCCGTGTCCGCTCCTCCGGGGACGTGATCCGCGACGCGCCGCGGGTGATCTGGCGCACGATCTCGAAGAGCTGGGCCTCGATGCGGTCGGGCGGGAGGCCGTCGAGCAGGGCGCGCGCGGCGGCGAGGTGCGCCTCGGGCCGCTGCTCGGCGGGGGTGAGCTCGTACGCGACCTGATGGATGCGGTCGTGAAGGAAGCGGATCTCGCGGTCGATCCGGACGATGAGCCGCAGGGCGAAGGCGGCTTGCAGGCGCTCGAGGACGGCGTCTTCCGGGCAGCCGAGGAGGAGCGCCAGGGTCGTCAGATCCGCGGCGTCGCCAAACACGGCGAACCGCCGCACGGCGTCCTGCGTGCCCGCGTCGAGGCTGCGGAGGTTCGCGGCGATGATCTCGGCGACGTCGTCCGAGCACCTCTTCGCCCGGATCTTCTCGAGATCCCACCGGAACGCCCGGGCGGTGGTCGAGAAGCGGATCAGCCCTTCCTGGTAGAGCGTGCCCGCGAGCTGCGCGACGAACAGCGGATTTCCCCCTGTCTTCTCGTGGAGGCTCACCGCGAGCGGGGCGACCTCCTCCCGGGGGGCGCGCAGCGAGTCGGCCACCCACGAGGTCACGGCGTCAGCGGACAGCGGGGCGATCGCGATCTCGGTCACGGCGACGTCCTGCTCGCGGAGCCGGCGGATCATCCGGCGCACCGCGTGGGAATCGGAGACCTCGTTGCTCCGGTACGCGCCGAGGATCAGCGTGTCGCGGACGCCGGGGTCGGTCGCCCAGCGCTCGACGACCTTCAGCGTCTCGGCGTCTGTCCACTGGAGATCGTCGAGGAAGACGATGAGCGGCCTCCCCGGCCGCGCGAGCGCGCCGAGGAGCTGGCTGAGCGCCAGCAGGAACCGGGCCTCGGCCTCGGGCGGCGGGATCCCGGGCGGCGGGCTCTGCTGGCCGAGGATCCGGGCGAGCGCCGGGAGCATGCCGGCCAGCAGCGACGCGTTCGCGCCCAGCGTCCCCGCGAGGCCGCGCTGCAGCTCCGCGCGCGACGCCTCGCCCTCGTCGAGGGCCTGGACGAGCGCGCCGTCCAGCGCCGCGAGGAGCGCCTCGCACGGGGCATGGCGCGGGCCCGCCTCGCACCTGCCGCCGGTGAAGCGCGCCGCGGGCGCGCGGACGGACTCGCCCAGGCGATGGACAAGGCGCGTCTTGCCCACGCCCGGCAGGCCCGAGATCAGGACGAGCTCCGTCCGGCCATCGCTCCCGACGCGCGCCACCGCGCCCTCCAGCCGCGCGACCTCGCCGGCGCGGCCGTAGAGCCCGGGGGTCAGCCGCAGAGGCGGCGGCACGTCGGCGAGACCTGGCTGGAACGGCGCGATCCGCCCCTCCGTCCGGAGCGCCTCCCGGCACCGGACGAGATCGTGCTGGAGGCCGGCGGCGCTCTGGTACCTGTCCTCGGGGAGCTTCGCGAGCAGCTTCAGGACGAGCTCGGCGACGGTGGAGGGCAGCCCGGGCACGGACACGAGCGGCGAGGGGGGGACGACCGCTGCGTGGCAGTAGAGCCATCCCAGCAGATCGTTCGCGGCGAACGGCAGCCGTCCGGTGAGGAGCTCGAACAGGATCACGCCGAGGGAGTAGAGGTCCGAGCGGTGATCGATCGCCACGCCGAGGCGCCCGCCCTGCTCGAGCGACAGGTACGGCCAGGTGCAGGGGGACGGACGGGCCGATCGCGGGCTACACCGGCCCGGCGAGAGCGACCAGGGGCTGAACCCCGTCAGCTTGATGTCGTCGCCAGGCAGGAGCATCACGCGGTGCGGGGTGAGGCCGAGGTGGACGATCTGCCGCCCGTGGATCGTCGCCAGCGCCTCGGCGATGCTGATGGCGAGCTTCAGGAACCGGCCGAGATCCATGGGCGTGCCCATGAGGCGAGCGAGCGGCGTCGCTCCGTCGTCCTGGATCACGAGCGCGGGCTGGCCATGGAACGTGCAGATTCGCACCGCCTCCATGGCCACGTCGCAGCCGACCAGCCGGGTCGCCTCCAGCTCGCGCCGCAGCGCCTCGTACTCGGCCGTCGAGGGGTGAGCGGCCTTCAGGGCCTTGACGAGGACGCTCCGCCCCGCCGGCTCGCGCGCCCGGTAGAGCGCGAAATCCGGTCCTTCGTCCAGCACGGCCTCCGCGAGGTATTCGGTCGCTGTCTGCATGGCTCTGGCGTGCTGGGCGTGACACACCTCTCCGGGGCGCGGATGCGCTCGAAAGCGCCTGCGTTGCCGATCGGCAGGCAGGATCGGTACCAGCGGTGAGCGGTCGGCTCCGCGGCGGCTCCAGGCCTCCGGTCGACTCGACGCGTCGGCTGCGGCGTGACGGCCGGTCAGGGCGAGCCGCGTCGATCGCGGCGTCGTCGGACGCTGTCTGCCGAGCTCGGCCTTGAGAGGAGCGCTCGCTGTATCGTCCGCTGGCGCGCAAGAGCGGGAGTGATGGGGGGAGAGACGACGAGAGAGGCAGCGGGGGAGGCGTCAGGCCACGAGCGCCCGCGGCCTCGCCTCGCGGGGCGCGTCGGGCGCCGTCGCGCTGGAGTCGATAGGACATGACAGCAGGTCGGGGCCGGACGGCGGAGGGCGTCCGTGATTGGTGAGCCCGCATCCAAACGAGCTCGGAACGGCGCAGAAACGAGCTCGGAACAGGGCAGAACGGCGCGGAACAGGGCAGAACGGAGCGGAACGGGAACAGCGCGTTCTTTCGTCCATGGTCGTCCACGGTCGTCCAGGATGTCATCTGCTTGCGTCATCCCGCAATCGATTGCGCTTCGATTCTAGTCGTGCCAACTCCATTGAAGGGGACGCGCCGGACCTCTCAGCTGAAACCAGCGGCCAGGTGGTAGCACTTTTTGGCGGTGCAGCTCGAAGGGGAGACGGCAGGTCACGCTGGCGTACAAATTGCGAGCCTTCACGCCAGACGCCCACGCTGAATGCGCCTCCGGTCCTCCGGGGGCGCAAACGTCGTGGAAGGATTCGTTCTTGATGAAAGCAAGGTTGGGAAGAGCCATGATCGATCAACGACGAGCGGTCAACCGCAGGCTGTTCTTGCAAGGGATGACCCAGATCGCCTCGGTGGCCGCCGCGGCGCCCGCGCTCGGTTCGGACCCATGGAGAGGCGCCTGCTCGACCACGCTCACCACGGGGCGGCCCGAGGACGTGGGCATGAGCTCGGAGCGGCTGGAGGACGTCTTCGCGCGGATCCAGCGCCGCGTGAACGACGCCCTGTTTCCCGGCGCCACGGCGCTGGTCGCGCGGCGCGGGGTCATCGTGGGTCACCGGGCCTTCGGCAGCAAGGTCGCCGGCGCCGACGAGCCGGTGACGCTCGATACGATCTTCGACGTCCAGTCGATGAGCAAGGTGCTCTCGACCGCGGCGGCGGCCCTCGCGCTCGTGCAGGAGCGCGTGATTCGGCTGGACGCGCCGGTCGCCAGGTACCTGCCGGACTTCGCCGCCAACGGAAAAGGGGCAGTCACCGTCTACGACATGCTCCGCTACTCGTCCGGTCTGCCGCTGGACAACCAGTGCTTGGATGAGGACGTCGAGGCGGCCTGGTGCATCATGGCCGAGACGCCGCTCGAATACGCGACGGGCAGATCGGCGCTGTACAGCGATCTCACGTACCGCCTCCTCGGCCGCATGATCGAGGCCGCCGCGGGGGACGATCTCGATGCGATCGCGAGAGAGTGCGTCTGGCGTCCTCTCGGCATGAGCGACACGATGTACAACCCGCCCCCGGAGCTCGTCGAGCGCGTCGCGGCCACGGGGTACTCCGCCCGCCGGGGCTGCCTTGTGCGGGGCCAGGTGCAGGACGAGCAGGACTTCGCGCTGGGCGGCGTCGCCGGCTGTGACGGCGTGTTCACCACGGCGCTCGACGTCGCCGTCTTCTGCCAGATGATCTTGAACGGCGGCGTCTATGGCGGCGCCGAGGTCTTGCGGCCCGATCTGGTCCGGCAGATGAAGAAGAACAACACGCCCTTCGTGACGGAGGCGGAGACCGACACATCGCCCATCAACAACCTGCTCCTCGCCCCGAAGGGCCTCGGGTGGGAGCTGCGGACGCGGCGCTTCTCGAACGGCGGCATGCGCCTGTCGCCGCGCTCCTACGGCAAGGCGGGCGGCGCTGGCACGTTCATGTGGGTCGATCCGGATCTCGAGATCATCGGCGTCCTCCTGACCAACCACGGGCTGCCGCAGCCGTTCGACGAGCTCGGCTGGAACCGTATGCTCGACAACGTCGGTTGCACCGAGTTCTTCGACGGCATCATCAACGCCGTGCACCGCTGAGCGCCGTCGCGATTCAGGGCCCGGAGGGCGACGTGCGCTCGGGGTACGCGGATGTGCGTGTGTCTGCGGCAGCTTCGCCTCCAGCCTGGTGATGCGATGTGCGGCTCGTCGGTGCCTGCGGCGCCGTTCGCGCTTCCGATCGAATCCGTGTCGGCGTCGTAACCGCGCGCGGTGAGCGCCGTAGATGCGCCGTGGGCCGGGTCGCGTTGTTTCCGCTTCCGCGCGGGAGGGATGTGGCCAACGGGCCATGCATTGCCGGTATCCTGCTGTGCAATGGATTGGCTCCTGTAAAGGCATCATCTAGACCTGAAGAATCGCGGCGTGCGTCTCGCGAGCAGTGCGACACTGGCTCACGACGCTCCCGTGGGGAGGAGAGCATGAGCAACTCAGCAAACGTCAATGACCCGGGCGCTGCCGCGCACACAGGGGAGATCTCGCGCCGCTTCTTCTTGCGGGCGTTCGCCGGGGGCGTGGCGGCCCTGTCGGGCGCATGCGACGGGACGACGCCCGTCGAGGCGCCGACAGCGGAGGCGCTGTCGGAGCTCACGCGGGCGACCGGGGGTCAGCTGGCGGATCTCATCCGCCGGAAGCGGGTGTCGTCGCTCGAGGTCGTGGAGGCGCACCTGGCCCGCATCGCGCAGATCAATCCGCGGCTGAACGCCGTGGTGAAGCTCCGCGCCGACGAGGCAAGAGCCGAGGCGCGGGCGGCCGACCAGGCCCTGGCGAGAGGCAAGCACCTCGGCCCGCTGCACGGCGTGCCGATGACGATCAAGGACTCCATCGATACCGCCGGCGTCGTGACGACCGGCGGGACGAGCGGGCGAACGAATTTCGTTCCGGCAGAGGACGCCACCGTGGTGCGGCGCCTCAAGGAAGCGGGCGCGATCCTGCTGGGCAAGAGCAATACGCCCGAGATGACGTGGTCGTACGAGACGAACAACGCAGTGTACGGGCGCACCAACAATCCGTATGGTCTCGACCTGTCGCCGGGCGGCTCCAGCGGGGGGGCGGGCGCCATCGTGGCCGCGGGCGGCTCGCCGTTCGACGTGGGCAGCGACACCGGCGGGAGCATCCGTGTGCCGTCGCATTTTTGCGGGATTGCAGGGCTCAAGCCGACCTCTGGCCGCATCTCGCGGACGGGCCATATCGTCCCGGCAGAGGGGCTGCTCCAGTCGTTCACCGTGCTCGGGCCGATGGCCCGCTCGGTCGACGATCTCTGGTTGCTCTTCAGCATCCTGGCGGGGCCCGACTGGCGCGACGCGGCGCTGATCCCGGCGCCGCTCGGCGACCCGAAGCACGTGCGGCTCAGGGATCTGCGGATCGCGATGCACACCGACAACGGGATCGCGGCGCCGGACGCGGCGGTGCGCCAGGCGGTGGTGGACGCGGCGGCGGCGCTGGAGGCGGGCGGCGCGCGGGTGGAGTCGAAGAAGCCCGACGCGCTGAGCGACGTGCTCACGATAGACGCAGATATCTTCCGGGCGGACGGCGGCGCCTGGTTGAAGCGGCTCCTGGACCTGGCCGGGACCACGGACCCCGGCGTCGAGGTGGACGCCACGCTCGCAAGCGAGCCGCTGTCGAGCGGTGAGCTGACCGCGGCGGTCGAGCGGCTGGACGCGTGGCGGGGGCGGATGCTCGGCTTCATGAAGGAGGTCGACGCCATCGTCTGCCCGCCGTGTGTCCTCGAGACGCTGCCCCACGATGCGTGGGTCGAGCACGGGGTCTACGCAGGATTCAGCTACTCGTTCGCTTACAACATGACAGGGTGGCCGGCGGTCGTCGTGCGCGCGGGCACCTCGTCGCGAGGCACGCCTGTCGGCGTCCAGATCATCGGCCGCCCTTTCCGCGAGGATGTCGTCCTCGCCCTGGCCGGTCACATCGAGCGGGAGCTCGGCGGCTACCGAGCGCCGGCGATCTGACAAATCTCCACGGCAGACCAACGCCTGGAGGGCGACGTGCGCCTGCGGTTACCCGGTGGTGCTTCTCCTTCTCGCTGTCAGCGCCTCCGAACGCCGCTCGTGTACGAACGGCACACGTCCTGAACGGCACCTGAATTGCACGTCAAAGGCATAACGCACGACGGCGCGTTTGCGCGACGCGCCTCGCGCGGCGTGACGTGTTTCCGAACCATCAAGGAGCTCATCATGACGCGAATCCTGTTAGCGGCGTCCGCTGCCGCGGCGCTCGGGGTCCTGAGCCTCAGCGCTGACACCATGGCGCAGAGCTGTAGTCAGACCGCGCTCGACACAGCGCGCGCCTTGGCCCAGCAATACTGCGAAACTGTCAAGGATGCAGACGTCGACCGCCTGGTCATCCGACCGTTCACGGCTCTCGCGTTCCGGATGCCCATGGAGTGCACCCGCACGCACTCGCTGATCTGCAAGCAGCATATGGCCAATCTGGTGTCGTCGGACTCCTGGTGTTCGCGCCTGTACAGGGAGGCCTTCAACTTCACGATGAAGGACGGGTTTACCGGAAAGGAAGAGCCGCAAAACTCGCAGAATTACTACCACCAGCTGCAGCTGGAGGGCTGCAGACTGCACTAGTTTCGGCCGCCGGCAGTCCAGCCAGGCACCGCCGAAGGTGAGCGCCCAGCCACCGCCATCGGCGTGGCCGCTCGTGGCTCTCGCTGGGATCGACGACGCTGGCGCGACCGCGCGCGGCCTCGATGTAAACGACCGCGTCGTAGCGGGCGTCGATATCTCGCGAAGTTCTCCCGGTTGCGAGGCTCCTCGAACCTCCGCCGCGATCTCGGGCGACGCAAACAAGCGGTCGAGCCCGTCGCGTACGGACTCGTCGCTGTCGACGATGAAGGCGACGCGCGATCTCGGGATCCTGTTGGCTCCTCGATCGCGAACTGGAATGTCGCGCCGAACGCCTCATTTGCGCTGGCTCACAGCTTGCTGCTGTGCCGATCGAGGATCGGCCCTCTGATGGACACGCCCATGCCAAGCCCGGTTTCCTTGGTGGTGTAGAACGCGTCGAATCGGCGCGCTTTGCCGATTCCGGGGTCGAGCCCGACGCCGGCGTCCTCGACCGTGATGTGCACGAGCGACCCGATCGAGCGCCGCTCGACGGGCGGCGTTGCTGGCGCGCCGGGAGCTCGCTGGTGCGTCCGCGACGCAGCGTGGCGCGCCGGTCCCGCGGATGAACGCGCCGGTCTCGGCGCCCGGCGGCGCTCGGATCGCCAGACAATGCGGGCAGTCATCTTCCGCATCACGCATCCGCCTCGCTCCGGCAACGGCCTCCTCGCATGGCACCTCGCTTGCTGTCGCTCGCCGACGACACCGACACCGACGACAGGTGACGCAGGAGCGGTGTGAGCCGGTGCAGGTCGCGCTGGAGCGACCCGACCTGCATGGGGCCCACGCGCCTGCGCTCATCCGTCGAGGCCGCTTTGCGGCTGCAATTCCCTGCAACCATGAGGAGCTCACATGAAATCGATTCAGCTTGAGAACAAGTCCTTTGGCCTGCGATGCGCTGTGTTTGGGCTGGCTTTCGCGACCGTCCTGATGACGGGATGCGCCGTGGATTCAGCGGATGAGCCCGAGGGTTCAGCACAGGATGAAGAGCGCGTCGAGGAAGCGAAGCTCGCCATCTCCGCGCCCGACGTGGAATGGCGGGGAGAGGGACCGGCGTGCACGCCGGGCGTGCCCTGCACCATCACCGGCGGCTCGTACGTCGGTCTCAAGAACACGTTCGTCGACCAGTACGTTGTGCACAGCGAGCGCAGGTACGGGATCAACCTCGGGTGGCGAAGCGGCGCAAACCCGGGCAACGTGCGGTTCGTCCCTCAGGCTGGCGGAGCCGTGCGGTACGGCGAGCCGGTCGCGCTCTTCGTCACCAACCCGAGCGCGGAGAAGTACGTCAAATACCGCGAGCGCGAATACGGGATCAACCTCGTCTGGTCGCCGGACGCCGTGTACCAGTGGCGGATCACCGGCGGAGCGCCGGGCACGCCGGTCGACCTGAACCAGCCTTTTGGCCTCAGCAACGACGTGCAGACCCACGTCGTCTACTGTCCGCGCGAATACGGCATCAATCTTCGCTGGAACGCCGATTGCCCGTATCGCTGAGCGGCGAGGCTGGCGCCCGCCTCCCGGCAACGGCTCGGTCGTGAACGTGAACGTCCCCTTCAGTCCGGATCGAGCGCGTACACGGCCGTGGTCGTCTTTCGCCCCGTGAGGTTGCGCTCGCCCAGCGCGCGTAGCGGGAAGGCGTCGCCGGCGAGGTCCCTCGTCGCGGCGGAGACCAGCACCTGGTTCGGCGCCGCGATCGCCTCGAGCCGCGAGGCCACGTTCACCACGTCGCCGATCACCGTGTACTCCATCCGCTTGTCAGAGCCGATGTTGCCGACGATCGCCTCGCCGGAGTTCACGCCCACGCCGAGGCGGATCTCGACGTCGTACCGCTCGCGCCACTCCTCGTTCGCCGTCTCGAGGAAGCGCATCATGTCCTCCGCGGCCGCGAGCGCGCGGCGCGCGTGATCCTCCTGCGCGATCGGGGCGCCCCAGACGGCCATGACGCAATCGCCGATGAACTTGTCGACCGTGCCCCCGTGCCGGAACACGATCTCGGTGAGCATCGAGAAGAGCTCGTTGAGGAGGGCGACCATCCGCTCGGCGTCGCGCGACTCGGCGAGCGGCGTGAAGCCGACGACGTCGGCGAAGAGCACCGACACGGCCGCCCGCTTGCCGCCGAGGGCGAGCGGGTGCTCGCCGCGCACGATCGCGTCGACGACGGCCTTGTCCATGAACCGGCCGAGATCGCCGCGGAGCTTCGCCTCCTGGGCGATGTCCGCCTCTCCCTGCTCCAGGTCCTGGGCCATGCGGCCGAGGGAGGTCGTGAGCTCGCCGATCTCGTCCCGCCGCCTCCGCAGCGCGTCGCCGAGCGCGATCTCGCGCCAGCGCCGGGCGCCGATGAGCCGCGCCTGCGCGACGAGGTGCAGGATCGGGCGCGTCACGTGGCGGGCGGTGACGAGCGCGAGGGCGAGCGCGAGGACGAGGGCGCCCGCGGCGACGGCGAGGCCGCGGCGCCGCATCTCGTCGAGCGCGGCGAAGGCCTCCGGCTCGGGGCGCCAGATCGCGACCGCCCAGCCGAGGTCGGGCACCGTCTCGATGGCGCCGATCATCCGCTGGCCGCCCTCGTCATGCGGGGCGAGCACGCCGATCCTGTCGTTCAACCCGGCGCCGGTGGGGAGGTTGCGCCAGATCGGCAAGGACGAGACATCGCTGCCCGGCGCGACGCCCGGCACCCCGAACGCCGCGATCGCCTGGCGGTCGTGGCCCGCGATGAGCAGGCGCACCGCGCGGCTCCCGAGGCGGCGACCGGCGATCACCTCGAGGTTGAGCCCGAGCATGTCGAGCGGCACCTCGGCGACCACGTAGCCGGCCGGGCCGCCCGGGGGAGGCGGCGCCGCGGCGCCAGCGCCCGGCGCGGCGCCAGCGCCCGCGTCGCCGGCGGGCCGTACGCGGGCGACGAGGAGGCCGCGGGCCGGCCCGATCACGCCGAAGCCGACGCCGCGCTCGTCAGCGAGCTGGCGCAGCGCAGCCGGCGCGGCGGGGACGTCCGCTTCGGACGACGCCTTGCGGATCAAGGTGCTGATCCCCGCGTCGGGCACCTCGAGCCGCACCGCGTCGACGAGCCCGCGGGTCGCGACGAGGGCGCGCACCGACGCGACCGCGTCCTCGTCCCGGATGGCGCCGCCCGCGGCGTGGCCGAAGATCGCCGCCGCCGCGACGGCATCGCTCTCGACGTCCCGGACGAGCTGGATCGAGGCCGAGGCCACCTCGGAGAGGATCGCCGTCTGAAGTCTCTCCTCGGAGGTCCGAACGGCGCGCCGGTTCACGTCGATGAGGAGCGTCACGGCGACAGCGACGGGGACGAGCGCCATCGCCGTGAAGAGCGCGATCGCCTTCGTCTTGAGCGAGAAGTCCCTCACGTGGAGGCCTCCGCGGGCGACGCGTCACTCAAGAGGACCGTCCTTCCAGCCGGCCGCGCCCTCGTCGGTGCGCTTGCGGATCTGGAACTCCACCCTGCGGTTCTTTGTCCGGCCGTCTCGGGTGCGGTTGTCGGCGATGGGGCGGCGCACGCCGAAGCCGCGCGCTTCGAGGCGGCGGGCGTCGATGCCGTGCGCGGTCAGCCACGCGACGACGGCGAGCGCGCGGCGCTGCGAGAGGCTCAGGTTCGCCTGGGCGGCGCCCTGGTTGTCCGTGTGGCCGTCGACCGCGACCCGGGCGATCTCGGGGTGCTCCTCGAGGACGGCCGCGACCTCGGAGAGCAGCTCGAAGCTCTCCGGCTCGATCTCGGCCCGGCCCGTCCGGAACTGGACCTGCTGCAGGATCACGATCTGCGAGCCCTCGATGCGCACCGCGAACGGGCAGCCGTGCGTCGCGCGATCCTCGCTCGGCTTGCCGCGCTCGTAGGGGCAGGCGTCCGCGGCGTTGGGGATGCCGTCGCCGTCCGTGTCCGCGGGGCACCCGTGCTTCGACGCAGGTTGGGACCCCGTGTTCGCGGGTGTTGCGGACGTGGGTCGGGACCCCGCGTTCGCAGGCGCTTCGGAAGTGACCCCGGACCCCGCGCCGCCCGATCCCGCGTCGCCGGCCGCGCTGCTGACCCCCGGCACGTCCGGGCAGCGATCGTCGACATCGTAGATCCCGTCGTCGTCCCGGTCCGGCGGGCAGCCGCGACGGAACGCCGATCGGGCGCCGGCCGCCGCGACAGGCGGGCGCGCCTCGCCGATGACCCTGGGGCAGGCGTCCTCCGCGTCGGGGACCGAGTCCCCGTCGAAGTCGGCGGCCGGAGGCGCAGCTTGCGTCGCGCCGCGAGCGCCCTTCGTCCCGGTGGATGTCCCGACAAAGGCCGAGGGGGTGGCGGCAGGGGGCGCCGATGGAACGACGTCGGCGGCGATGCCGAGCGCTGCGAAGAAGCGCGCCTTCGGTATGCCGGGCAGCCGCCCGAAGCCGGGGCCCGCGCCCGCGTCGAGCGTGAGGGGGCCTAGCGACCAGCGCGCGGTGAGCAGGAGCTCGCCCCCCGCGCGACCCGGGACCTCGAGCGCCGACCCTTCGCCGGCGGCGGCCCAGACGGAGAGCTCCGATCCGAGCTGCAGCGGGCCTTTGCGGACGCCCGCGCCCGCGCTGAAGAGGACCTCGCTGCCCGTCAGGCTGTCCGCCGAGGCCTTCTGGAACCGGCCCCCCGCCGAGGCCGACCAGCGGAAGCCCGGGTGCTCGGACCCCACGATCACCCGCGGCGCGTAGCGCACGGCGCCCGCGCCGGCGAACGCCGCCTCGTCTCCCGTCGGCAGCCAGACGGAGAGCCCGAGCGCCGCCGCCGGCCGCAGCCCTTCCTGGGGCAGGAGCGTCACCCTTCCTCCCGCCTGGAGATCGCCGAGCGTGGCGCCGCCGGCGGGCGCCGTGACGCGGATGCCCCCGAGCGCGCCGGACGCGCCGCCTTGATCCAGCACGAACGGCGCGTCGAGATCGAGCTTGATCCGGCGCAGGAGCTCGATGCTCGCGAGCGCGTGCAGGATCGCCTGCCGGCCCACCCACGTTACCGAGCCGGCAGGCGCAGTCCCGCGCAGGCTGAGGGGTTGATGAGAATAGGAGAACAGAAGTCCGACGGCGGGCCGGAGCTCCCCCGATACGCCGGCAGAAGGGACAGTGGATAGCCCGTCGCCCGCGGGCGCGGGAGCGAGCCTGTCGAGCGCTGTGGCCTCCTGCGCTGCGGCCGGCATGGAAGCCGTGGCCGCGGCGACGAGCAGCGGGGAGGCCAGGAGGGGCGCGATGACGCGCGCCGACCAATACGCCATCGGTCTGCTCGTATCCTATTGCCTGGTCCCTTGCAACGCCGATCTCGATCCGGTAGCGTGCCGCTGGCGTGGCATCGTCAAATGGCCAGTCCGTCGCTATCGCGGTGCTCCTCGGCTGCGCCACCCACGCTGCGATCCACGTTGGATACGTCGGCGTGTCGAGCGCCAGAGAGCCGACGCCCGGATATCCGGAGGCGGTCATTCAATGGGGCGTGCAGGCGGGAGAGACCTGCGACGACATCGCGGCGGTCCTCTACGGCTCGTCCAAGCATGCAGGGCTGATCCAGCGGTACAACCGCGTCGCGTGCGGCCCGGGCACGAAGCTCGCCGAGGGCCTCACGCTGGTCCTCCCGGCCGAGGTGACGTCGATCCCCGACGCGAAGCTCCGGTCGATGCACCCGGACGTGCGCGCGCGCCCGGCCGGCGGCGCCTGGTCGCCCGCGGCTCAGGGGATGCCCCTGCTCACGAACTCGAGCGTCAACACGCTGGATGAGGGGAGGGCAGATATCGAGTTTGTGGATCGGACTCGGGTGCTCCTCGCGCCGAATACGCTCGTCGTCATCTACGGGACGGCGAGCCGAGCGCGGGTATCGAAGACGCCGCCCGCGGCCGTCGAGCTCGCGGACGGCGAGGTGAAGGCCGCGCTCGCCGCGCTGCGGGGCCAGTCGGTCGAGGTCGCCGCGAGCGGGGGCGGCCGCGTGAGCGCGTCGTCGCGGGACACGGTGGTGCAGCGGCGCGGGGAGCGGACGACGGTCGCGGTGTTCGACGGCAAGGCGGGCGTCACGTCGGGCGGCCTCTCCGTCGTGGTCCCGAAGGACCACGGCACCCGGTTCGTGGGCAAAGCGCCGCCCGCGCGCCCGCGCCCGCTGCCGGCGCCGCCCGAGTGGACGACCGCGGACGCCGCGCAGATCGCGCTCGCCCCGGAGGGGCTCGGCGTCCTGGCGGCGTCGTGGAAGCCGGCGCCGGCCGCGGCCGGCTACCGCGTCGAGATCGCGCGCGACGCGGAGTTCAACGATCTCATCGCCCGCGAGGAGGTGAAGCCGGACGTCCTGTCGTTCCGCGCGGAGAAGATGCCGGCAGGCGCCTATTTCCTCCGGGTCCGGGTCATCGATCGCGAGGAGTACCTGGGGGTGGGCGCGGTGCGCAGGTTCCACCTCGTCGCCGCGCGGGCCGCCGGGGGCGTCGTCCCGGCGGCGCAGGAGATCACCGCGAACCCGTACGGGATCGTCGAGCTCACGCCGTCTCCCGCGCTCGAGCTCTCGCTCGACGACGGCCCGTTTGGCCCTGTCCCCGAGCGCATCGATCTGCTCCAGCGCGCCCCGCGCGCGCTCCGGCTGCGGGAGCGGGGCAGCTCCGCACCCGACGCGGCCACGTCGCTCCCGGTCCGGTACACGAAGGTGGGCGCGGTGGTCTCGGCCTCGCGCGCTGCGGCGACGACGCCGGGCGGGCCGGCGCTCGAGGCCCGGGTCGAGCTCGAAGGGCTCGCCGGGGTCGACGTCGGACGGCGGGTGGCGCCGCGGCTCTTTGCCCACCTGCCGGGCGGGGTGCGCTCCGTCGCGCTCGCCGGCGGCGATCGCGGCGGCGCCCTGACGGCGCGGATCCCGCTGCCCCAAGAGGCGCTGCGCCCCGGCGAGCCGCTGCGCGTCCGACTCGACGTCGCCGACGGCCGCGGCGGCGTGATCGGGACGAGCGACGCCGAGCTGCCCGCCGCGCCGGAGGCGCCGCGAGCCGCCCCTCCCCCTGCGCCCCCGGCCGCGCCCGTGCTGGGCGCGTACCTCCCGCTCCTCCCGATGTCGGGGGTGGCCGACGCGCTCTGGCTCGCGCCGACGCCGCCCTCGGTCGCCGCGGTCGGCGCGGCCGCGGCGCGCTCCGGGGGCGGCTGGGTCGCCGCGGGGCAGGTGCGCGCGAGCGGCGCGATCGGCCCGCTGGGCCTCGACGTCGCGCTCCGCTCGAACCCGGCCGGTGAGGGCGATGGCGCGGGCGTGGGCAGCACCGGCTGGTTCGGCGCGCGCGCGCGCGTGCTGCGCCTCGGGCGCTCGGAGCTCGAGCTCGGCCCCACGCTCCGCCTGGGCGTGCCCATGGCCGACGGGAGCCCGCCTCTCCGCATCGAGCCCGGGATCGCGCTCGGCGGCGCCGCGGGCCGGTTCACGTGGGTGGCCGATGCCGGGGCCCGCATCCGCGCCTCGGACGACGGCGCGGCGGTGGGCGCGGGCGACAGCGCGGCGGGCGGCGAGCCGGCCACGCCGGACGTGCAGGGCTTCCTGCTGGCAGGGGCGACGGCGGATCCGGCGCCGTGGCTCCGGCTGCACGGCGCGCTGGATCTGCACCTCGTCCACCGGGAGATCAGGGCGGACGACGTGCTCGGCGGGCTGTCGGCGGGCGTGGAGGCGGGCAGCGCGCTCTTCGGGGCGCTGTCGGTGCGGGTGAGCCCGTGGCGCGACGAGGGCGAGGGCCTGGTGACGGCGCAGATCGCGGTGGGCTTCCGCGAGGCGTCGCCGTGAGCGCGGGCGACGGCGAGCGCCCGCCGCCGGACGGCGATCCCGACCGCACCGTGCTGAAGGGCCAGCGGGCGCCGGACGGGCGGGCGCCCGCGCCTCGAGCGCCCGCCGAGCGCTTCGCGGCTGCGGAGACGCTCCCCTCGGACGAGCCTGGCGCGGGCTCGCAGCAGCGGACGCGCGCCGGGCGGGTCCTTGGTGGGAAGTACAACCTCGTGCGGCTGCTCGGCGCGGGCGGGATGGGGGAGGTCTACGAGGCGGAGCACGTGCTCCTCGGCGTCCCGGTCGCGGTGAAGACGATGCACCCGCACATCGCGATCCTTCCGGAGAGCCGGCGGAGGTTTTTCCGAGAGGCGCGCGCCGCGTCGCGGCTGGTGCACCGGAACGTGGTCAAGGTGCTCGACCTCGGGGGCGACGAGGACGGCGGCGACGGCTCGATCTACCTCGTGATGGAGCTGCTCAAGGGCCAGTCGCTCGCCGCGCGGCTCCGGGGGTCGCGGGAGCTGCTGGATCTCGCGGAGGTCGCGGCCCTGTTCGCGGACATCCTCGACGGCGTGGGCGCCGCGCACGCGAGCGGCATCGTCCACCGCGACCTCAAGCCGGAGAACGTGCTGCTCACCGAGCAGGACGGGGAGCCCGTCGCCAAGGTCGTCGACTTCGGCCTGGCGCACCTCGACGACCCGCTCGACGCCGGGCCGACGCTCACCTCGAAGGACATGGTCGCGGGCACGCCGGAGTACATGAGCCCGGAGCAGTGCCGCTCGCTCGCGGTGGGCCCGAGCACCGATCTGTACGCGTGCGGCTGCATCCTCACGGCGCTGTTGCAGGGAGCGGCGCCCTTCGTCGGTCTCCCTCCGGTGGAGCTGATGGCGATGCACATGTTCTCGATCCCGCCGCCGCTGCGCCGGCCGCCCGGGGCTCCGCCGGTCCCGCCGCTCCTGGAGCGGCTCCGGCTGGATCTGCTGGCGAAGCTGCCGGAGAAGCGCCCGGAGAGCGCCGCGGCCGCGCGGTCGCGGCTCGACGAGGCGATGTCGCGGGAGGCCGAGGCGCGGCGGCTGCCCGCGCGCAAGGCGGACGCGCCGCTCGGCGACCGGGCGGAGCGGGCGCAGGCCTGGCCGGACGGCGAGACCGCGCAGCTCCCGCCCGTGCCGGAGCGCACCGTCGCGCTGCTCCGGCTCGCGCCGGCGGGCCAGGGGCTCAGCGAGGCGTGCGAGATCGGGCTCGACGCGCAGGGGATCCACCTCGCCGAGGTGCCGGACGCCGCCGCGCTGATCGAGGCGGGGCTCGGCGTGGCGGTGATCGACGCCGGCGCCGACGTGGAGGGCGCGTGCGCGCTGCTCGAGGCGCTCGGCCGCGCGGCGCCCGGCGTGCGCGCCGTCGTGTGCGCGTCCGGGCTCTCCTCGGACCGGATGAACGCGCTCGTCGCGGCGGGCGCGGCGGACGTGGCGCGTTATCCGGTCGCGCCGGACGCGCTGTCTCGCAAGATCGCGCGGGTGGTGCGCCGGGGGCGCTAGGCCCGCGTGTCAGAGAGCTAGCCAGAAAAGTCGCCAGCTGCGCTGCAACCGATGTGCCTCAAGCACGCGCAAGGCTGAGAGCAGCTCCCGATCATCGGACCACCATCTTGAGGCGGCCAGCGCGTCGACCTCGTAGACGACCGATGCCGGAATGATAGAGGCCCAGACGCTCGTTAGTCTGATCCTTTTCCTGTTCTCTTCTCGTCGGCCGCCTCGAAAAAACCAATCTGGTCGGCCTGGGCTTTCTTGAATGAGGGTCGACCCGTTACACGGGCTACATAGGCCTCGGTCGCCGGCCGATCGCCGAAAGAGCGGACCTCCGAGACCCGTAGCACATCCGCCATCAGCAGGTCTGCGACGGTGAAGCGGCCGGCCGCGAGCCATTCTCGCTCGCTCAGGATCTTTTCGATCTGATCAAGGCGCTTGGCCATCCATCCGGTAAGTTTATTGTCCTTATCGCCGCATATCTTCAAAAACCACCACGGTACGGTGACCATCTCAATCGAGTTGAGCGCCGCGATCGTCCATTGCAGTGTCTCCGCTTCTCCGACCGGATCAGGCGGCATCAGCTTGTCGCTTTTCCGGGCCAGATGCAGGAGCCCCGCACCACTTTCGAATATCTTCAGCTCTCCGTCGTTCAGGAACGGAATTTGGCCAAATGGCTGGCGCGCGAGATGGTTGGTCTCGCGATCATCGAAGGGGATCGTCTGGACTGCGTAGATGAGATCCGCTTCCTCACACGCCCATCTCAGCCTCAGATCACGCACAAAACCACGAGGGCCTTCAGGCACCCAGTCGTAGGTCCAGATGGTCAGTTTGCTCATCGCAGCAAGCCTCTCCTGTGTTCGTCGGCTGGGAATAACTCTCAGCGTGATGTATACGATATGCCACAGCCGAGTGAACTCGTTGGATCTGGTGGTTTTTGTAGGCGGATCAGTAGATCCTACTTTTTGTACGTCATGTCAACTGCCGGTCGTTGGCGGGAAATTCTTGACAGGTCGGAATGGCTGCGGCCGCCGGCTGGCACGCTCGATCTGCGAGAGGGATCGAGGAGGTGGGAAAGCGATCATGCCGCGCCTTCGCCGCGCGCGAGGCACAGCGAAGGCGCCGGGTCGCGCGGCGTCGCCTACAGAGGGGCGAACGTGCACGCGCCGCCGGCGCAGACGGGCCTGGACGCGAGGCACGCGGGCGCGCCGGAGGGGCAGTCCATCATCCGATGCTCGCGACATACGGTCGCGTTGAGGTGGAGGATGAGGCGCCTCATCTGCTGGACGCCCGCCCGGTTGACCACCTCACCACAGGTGCCGCCGCAGTCGGTGCTCGTATCGACGATGACGCAATCGTTGTCGGTAGCGCATGCCCGGTAAGCGGCCCGGACACGCTCCACCTGGCTGGAGGCGTGGGCATACCGCTGCTGACAGGCCTTCCAGTCCACCTCTCCCGTGTCCTCCGTGCGTTCCATCGTGTCGGTGAAGCCCGCGATCGCGAGCCCGAAGGAAGCCATGGCAAAGAGCGCAGAGATCCCCAGACGAATCCGGTTCGTTTTCATGCTGCCTCCATCGCGTGTGCGCTCGTATTCGCTGGCGAAGCGGGCGCATCGCGCGGCTACGCGCCTGTCATGGGGCTCCACCCGCGGGAACGGAAGGCGCTCGATGGCGTGTGCCACGGCACAATCTGGCTAGCAGGAAGTCCTGGCGCTTTTGTGGATGTCAGGAAACTTCAGTCTTTACAGCTTCAACTGGATCGATGTCGTCGGTGAACTCGAGCGGCCCGGGTGGCTACCTCGGAGGGGGAGCGATCTCACCATGTGACGCGGTAGGTACAGGAGTCGGCGCCGCGCTTCCGCGACGGGCGGGACTCGTCGAGCACGACGTCCACGCGCGGCCTGACCCCGCGCGACGCCGCTCGCCGCGCCGTGCCGAGCAGGATCCCACGGTCGAGCTCCGAGGGATAAGGCGTATCGCAGACCATGATGATCTGGTGCTTCTCCGGATGACAGCGATAATGGCCGATCCCCTCCCGCATGACGCCGGTCGCCGGATCGAACATCACCTCTCCGTCACACTTGTGATTCATGTGGTATGCCACGTCGATCATCTGGAGGGCATCCACGATGGACGGCGGCATGGCCGGCCACACGGCGTGATCCACGAGCGCCTTCCCGATGGCGAGCAGCGTATGGTCCCCGCTCGCCCGGGCCACGCCCTTCAGCAGGTCGAGGAGCATCTGGAGAGGGTACCACTCGCCCGCGACCAGCTCAGGCACACCCAGCGTCGAGAGCACCTGCTTCCCGATGTCTCCGTGCGCCCCGAGAGCCGCGGCGACCGACGCGAAGGCGCTCCCGGAGCCCTCGAGCCCGGGATGTGGAGAAACGTATTGAGCCATATCTGATGGTGGTTGAGGCGTTCCTTC
Organism: Sorangium sp. So ce726; assembly: GCF_051521405.1. NCBI lineage: Bacteria > Pseudomonadati > Myxococcota > Polyangiales > Polyangiaceae > Sorangium > Sorangium sp. So ce726. The sequence continues at coordinate 2,191,687 of NZ_CP150349.1, forward strand.
CGCCGACGACCGACGATATCGAACATCGCGCGACACCGCAAGATGCCCTGCTCCCGAGAGCCGGAGCCCTGGCAGCCTCGTCGCAGATCGCCCGCTGGCGCAGCGGCGCTCAGCGCGAGGGGCGGATCACCGACATGAGCGCGCTCCGCAGCGTGCTGTAGGTCTTCGCCTGAGCCGGCGCCGCGTCCACCGCCGTCATGGCCGTGGCCACGGCGGGCCGGATGCCGCATATCCGGCTCTCGGCGCCGAGCAGCGCCACGGCGCGGGCGATCTTCGCGAAATGATCCGCGGTGGCGGCGTCGATCTCCTCGACGCCCGTGAGATCGAGGATCACACAGCGGGCCTGCGTCCGCACGAGCGCGCCGAGGACATCCTCGGTGATCGCGGCGGCGCGCTGGCTGTCCACGGCGCCGATGATCGGCAGCGCCAGCACCCCCTCCCAGACCTCCAGCACGGGCGTGGACAGCGCGCGGATCGTCTCCTGTTGCCGCGCGATGATCTCGATCCGCTCCGCGAGCGCCCGCTCGGCGGCCAGGCGCTCGGACAGGTCGCGCTCGATCACCGTCACGCCGGCGACCGCGCCGCCGGCGCACCGCAGGACGGACATCCTCGCGCTGAAGAAGCGGATCTCGCCGCTGTGCACTCGGTCGTAGCTGAGCGACTCGGCCCTCCCGCTCGAGAGGACCTGCGCCAGCGCCGCTCGCATTGCGTCCGCGGAGCGCCTCGGCAAGACCTCGTCCAGGGTCCGCCCGAGCACGGCCTCGCTCGGCGCGTACACGTCGGCGAGCTCCTCCGGGACATGATAGCTCGTGAAGCGGCCCTCCGGATCGAGCGTGAAGACCACCTCGCTGATCGACGACAGGATCGCCCGCTGCCGCTCCTCGCTCTCCCGCCAGGTCCGCGTCACCTCGGCCAGCTTGCGCTGCGCCTCGGCCCGCTGATCGCCGCGCAGCGCGGCGATCTCGTCCGGGATCGTCCTGTCGTCGGCGTGGACGTGGAACTCGATGTAGGAGGACGACCCGTCGACCCTCGCGCCCACCTCGTCGGCCCAGCAGTTCACCCCGAAAGCGCGCGAGAAGATGCCGATGATCTTGCCCTGAAGAAAGGGGCAGCCCCAGCGCTCGTGATCGGGGAGCTCGCGCTGCATCGCGAGCTCCCAGGGGTTCGTGACGGCGACGACCGCCCGCCGCGCCGCCCTGTCGAAGACGGGCAGCGCGAAGCTGCCCCACCCCGACGCGGAGACGCAGGCGCCCCACGCGAGGAAGCCCTCGTCGAACGTCGACCCGAGCGTCGTGACCATGGCGCGGTAATCCTCCTCGGCGCCCGCGCTCGACTCGTGGGCGACGAGGAGACGGAAGAGCGGAATGCCCATCTCCGCGACCAGGGGCCGGAAGAGGCGCTCGAGCGACGGCCTGAGCCACAGGGTCACGGCCGGATTCCCGAAGGTGAGCATCCTGCCCTGGTCGAGCTCCCAGGTGATGCTCATCCGATTGATCTCGATCGAGCGCGTCGTGCCCGGCTGATCCATGAGGATACAAGCCTCGCAGGCTTCGTGTGGAGCGTCAACCGAGCAGCAACGCTCGTCGAACGATGACGCAATGAATCGTCGCCGCCCCGGATTGCGGGAGCGCGCGCGGGGCGCAGACGCTGCCGGCGAGGACGAGCTCCAGCGCGGGACCTTATGCGACCAGAGGCCGAAAGCGCTCGCCGGCCTGCTTCGCCTGGACGATGGCCTGAGCGAACCACAGGTACTCGTCGAGGAACCTGTCCGCCGCCTTCGCGACCTGCTCGCTCCTGAGCTGGAGCGACTCGTCGAAGACGTTCTGGACCTCCGGGACGAGCAGCTTGAGCGGAAGCGGGAATGCTCCCAGGCTCAGGATCACGTGCTGGAGCTGCGTCGAGGCGTTGATGCCCCCGAGCTTCCCCGCGGAGACGGCGACCACGCCGATCGGCTTCCTGGTGAACTCCTCCCAGAAATAGTCGAGGGCGTTCTTCAACACGCCCGAGAAGCTCCCGTGGTATTCCGGCGTCACGAACACGAGCGCGTCCGCCCTGCGGAGGCGCGCGCTCAGCCCCTGAACCGTCGCCTGGAGCTGCGGGGGGCGACCCGAGCGGTCCTCCAGGATCGGCAACGGCGTCTCCGCCAGATCGATCAGATCGGCCTCGGCGCCTCGCTCCCGGAGCTTCCGCTCCAGGTGATGGGCGATCTTGTGCGACTGTCTCCCGCTCCTCACGCTGCCGGTCAAGATGGCTACCTTCATGGTGGCGCTCCCTGGGAGGACGATCTCCCGATGCGACGAGGGTAAATCCGGGATGTCCGCCTGCTGGAGGCGGCGCCAATCCATTGGACAATGGTCAATCCGTCGTCAGGGGCACGGCCTCGCGGGCGCTCGCGCCCGGGCCGCGCCGGCTCGATGCAGCGTGTGCATGAGGTCCATGGCGCATATGAATTGGTGCGCGCCTCACGACGAAGTAGATCCCCCTCGCTGAGAACGGAGCGAGCGTGCCACTCGGGGGTTCTTGCTTGTCAGGCGTCAGATCCTTGCTCGACGCCGGCCAGGCATCGACACGTCGTCATCGGGCCCGCCGGGTGATCCTCGCTCTGCCTTGAACACCTGGGAGCTTGTCATGAGAGCGAATCGCTTCATCATTGCTGCTGGCTTGTTGTCCGTGTGGGCTGCCGCGGGGTGCGCGGCGCCTGCGCCTGCCGGGGAGGAGGCCGCTGGCGAGGCCCGATCCGAGGTCATCTATGGCCAGGATGACCGCGAGGATCCCTTCACGTACGCGGATCCCGCCTGGGCCGCGCGGGCGCTCGACTTCACCGTGGCGCTCATCCCCGCGTCGGCCGTCGACGCCTCGGACCCGAACAACATCCAGATCGCCGGGCCCACGTGGGCGGGGCGCGACGGCGTGTGCCCCGACGAGCGCTTCGCGTCCCAGCCGGCGCTCGCCGACTGCAGCGGAACGCTGATCGACGACGATCTGGTGCTCACGGCCGCGCACTGCATCAACAACTGCCGCGACAGCCGCTTCGTCTTCGATTATGCGATGACGCCGTCCGGCCAGCTCGGCCAGATCACCAGCGATGACGTCTACAGCTGCGTGGATTTCATCGCCTATTACCAGGACCGGCGGGGCGCGGACTACACGGTCGTGCGCCTCGATCGGCCGGTCGTGGGGCGGACGCCCGCCGCGGTGCGTGCGTCGAGCGATCCCCTGGCCATCGGCACGCCGCTCGTGGTGCACGGGTTCCCCCGCGGGTTGCCGCTCAAGCTGGCCGACGGGGCCGCCGTCCGAAGCAACGCGCCGAGCCTCGACTTCTTCGTCGGCAACCTGGACACGTTCGTGGGCAACTCCGGGTCCGGGGTGTTCGACCTGAACACGAAGGAGCTCGTGGGCATCCTGGTGCGCGGCGAGCGCGACTTCGTGCAGGACGGCGATTGCGTGCGTCCGTTCACCTGCGCCGACGACGCGTGCCGAGGCGAGGACGTGACCTATGCCTTCCGGGCCATCCAGGCCATGTGCGAGCGCACGGCCTCGGACCTGTGCTCCTGCGGTGACGGCGCCTGCGGCCCGCTCGAGAGCCCGGCGTCGTGCGCGAGCGACTGCTCCTGCGGCGACGGCATCTGCAGCAGCGGCGAGAGCACCACGTCGTGCCCGGCGGACTGCCAGCTGGAGGTGCTGTACGACTCCCACGCGCCGCAGCCGAGCTGGGTGACGCCCGGGATCCAGGTGCGCAACACGGGAAGCGAGAGCGTGTACCTCGCGGGCTCGACCGTGCGGTACTACTTCAGCCAGGAGCCGCCCGGCTCGCTCGAGGCGACGTGCTGGGGTTGCTCGAGCGAGCTCGAGATGAGCTTCCACGAGGTGCCCGGCGGCGGCTGTGCGGGCGCGACCCATTACCTCGACGTGCGCTTGCCGTTCCTCTCGGTCGATCCCTCGTCCTCCACAGACCGGTTCAACATCGCGTTCCACGCGTCGAGCTGGCAGGCGTTCAACCAGTCGAACGATTACTCCCACGCCGGGGGGAGCTGGAACTGGGCGCCGAACCCGAAGATCACGATGTACCGGTTCGGCTCCAGGGTCTTCGGCGACGAGCCCTGCCCGGGCCTCTTCATCCCGCCCGCCGACTGACCGCGGCTCCTCGTCCGACCCGCCTGCTGCTGAGGAGCGCCTTGTCGGACAGCGCAGCCGCCGGGGCCGACGAATAGAATCACGGCGCTGCGACGTCGAGCTTCGTCACGACATTTGCGCCCCGAGCGCTCGCATTCACGGCACCGGCGTCTTGCCCCATGATGGCGACGTTTCCTTCCGGATCTACGGCGAGACCCTGCACGCTGCTGACCTCGGGGCTGAGGATGTGGGACCACGAGATATGCCCATCCCTGTCGAGCCGCACGACGAACTGCCGCTCAGCTCCGTCCTCTGCGCCGAGCGCCGTGCCGTCGGCGTCCAGGGTACCGGTGACGCTGCCCGCAACGAAGGTGTTCCCGAGAGCGTCGACGCCGAGGCTCACGGCTCTGGATGCAAGGCTGCCCTCGATGAATCGGCTCCAGAGGTGGCCTCCATGAACATCGAATTTCGCCACGAAGGCATTGTCGGATGAACAATTCGCGCCGACCAGCGGTCCGCCGCCGAAATCAAAGTCGCAATGCGCGTTCCCGGCGAGGAACACGCTTCCGTCTCCGTCCACCGCGATGCCAGCAAGGCCCTCGTGGTGGTCCGAGGCGGATCCACCATGGAGAGGAGCGGTCAATTCCTGACTCCAGATATCGTTTCCCGAGGCGTCCAGCCGCGCGAGTTGGAACCGCGCGAATTTGCCTGATCCGTCATCGACGATGTCCGAGTCGTCGGCCGCGAGCACAATTTGCCCTGAAGTGTCGACGGCCATGATGGCGCCTGGCGTGTACCTGCCGCTGCCGCGGGGGGAGAACTTGCTCCAGACGAAATTTCCCATCGCGTCGAACTTTGCCACGTAGCCGCTCGTCGGGTCGTAGTCACTCTCTATCCACGGTAGCAGACCTCCCCCGAGATCGAGGTCCCCATAGTATCTTCCCATGAGCACCACGCCGCCCGTCGTCGGATCCACCGCGACGGATGTGATGTTCCAATCTGCTTCATACCAGGGGTTGAGGCTCTTGCTCCAGAGGGGGTTGCCGGCGCTGTCGAGCTTGTCCAGGAATATGTCCCACCAGCCCGAGGAGCGTTCCGAGGAGCGTACGAGGAACATGTTGCAGTCCGCGTCGAAAACGATGTGATGGCCGGCCTGCCGGTTCGAACCATCGCCGAGGAGCTTGCTGAGGGTGTGGTTGCCCGCGGCATCGTACTTTGCCAAGAGGGCGTCGTCGTATTCCACGGACCCGGGCATGTCGGCGTCCGACACCGTGTACCCTGTCATGCCCAGATTGCCGGATGGATCAAAGGCGATGCCAGTGATCGCCAGCGGAGAGGTGCCGCTCGTCGCCGCCCAGTCGTCCAGGCTGAAGGGACGGGAGGCCACCGGCGCGCCGCACCTGCTCGACGAGCCGCCCGCGCCGCCGGAACCCGACGAGCCGCCCGTGCCCGAGCCGTCGGGGTCGAGCGGCTGCTGGTCGGGGTCGAGATCACCGATCGGCACGCGATCGATGACGCACCCAAACGTGGTGACCGAGAGAGCGAGTGGGAACAACAACGAGACTACACTCTTCAGGAATCGCATGAGCAATCATCCTCCATGACCAGGCGATCTCTCTCCCCGCGATTTTGATCACGGAATCGTATTTGAACAGCGACCCACCTTGCTGATGAGGTAGGCGATCGAGCGAGTGGTTGAGGCGCTGGCGTCATGCCCCACAATGGCGACGTTTCCTTCAGGATCCACGGCGAGGCCCTGCACGCTGCTGAACTCGGGGCTGAGGATGTGGGACCACGAGATATGCCCATCCCTGTCGAGCCGCACGACGAACTGCCGCTCGGCTCCGTCCTCTGCGCCTAGCGCCGTGCCGTCGGCGTCCAGGGTACCGGTGAAAGTGTCGACGGCCATGATGCCGCCTGGCATGTACCTGCCGCTGCTGCGGGGGGAGGGCTTGCTCCACACGAATTGTCCCATCGCATCGAACTTCGCCACGTAGGCTCTCGTCGGGTTGTCGTCATCCTCTACCCACGGTAGAAGACCTCCCCCGAGATCGAGGTCCCCGGCGTATCTTCCCATGAACACCACGCCGCCCGTCGCCGGATCCACCGCGATGGATGTGATGTTCCAATCTGCTTCATACCCGGCGTTGAGGCGCTTGCTCCAGAGGGGGTTCCCGGCGCTGTCGAGCTTGTCCAGGAACATGTCGAACCGGGACGAGGTCACGAGCGCGCGTACGAGGAACATGTTGCAGTCCGCGTCGAAAACGATGTGCCTGCCGGCCTGCCGGTTCGAATCATCGCCGAAGAGCTTGCTGAGGGTGTGGTTGCCCGCGGCATCGTACTTTGCCAAGAGGGCGTCGTCGTATTCCGAGGACCCGGGCATGTCGACGTCCGACACCGTGTACCCTGTCATTCCGAGGTTGCCGGAGGGATCAAAGGCGATGCCAGTGATCGCCAGCGGAGAGGTGCCGCTCGTCGCCGCAGACCCGTCCAGGTTGAAGGGACGGGAGGCCACCGGCGCGCTGCACCTGCCCGACGAGCCGCCCGCGCTGCCGGAGCCCGACGAGCCGCCCGCGCCGCCAGCGCCATCGGGGTCGAGCGGCTGCTGGTCGGGGTCGAGATCCGCGATCGGCTCGCGAACGATGTTGCACCCAAACGTGGTGGCTGAGAGAGCGACCGGGGACCACAACAAGGAGAGTGCTAGTTGCGAAAATCGCATGATCGAGAATCCTCCACTGCCCGGCGATCTCTCTCCCCGCGCTTTTGATCACGGAATCGTATTTGAACAGCGACCCACCTTGATCATGCGCGGCGCCTGAGCGGAGCGCGGGCTCCGCGCGACGAAGGCGCAAGTGTGCGACGCGGCCTCCGTGATGCGCCCTCCGGCCACGAGGGCATCGACGCGGAGGACATCGCGCTCGATCGCGAGGCTCCCCCCTGGAAAGCGCGCCGCGTGCTCGGCGGTGAGGCGAAGGGCGAGCGGCACGTCTCCACGCTGGAGGGCCGCGGCTCGGCGCGTCGCTGGCGTCGAGTCAGACGCCAGCGACGCGCCCTGCCCCGGTCGAGGCGCGCAGCTTGCGCTCACCGACAGCGCCGCCACCAGGGCCGACGCATGGAATCACGGCGCCGCGATGTTGAGCTTCATGACAACATTTCCGGCCCCGAAGTGCGCATTCACGGCATCGACGTCTTGCCCCACGACGGCGACGTTTCCTTCAGGATCCACGGCGAGCCCCACCGCGTCGGTGACCTCGGGACCGAGGATCTGGGCCCATGAAATATGCCCCTCGGCGTCGAACCGCATGATGAACGGCCGGGAATCTCCCTCTGGGCCGGGCGGCCTGTCGTCGGCCTCCAGACCCCGGCCGCCGACGCTGCCTAAAACGAAGGTGTTCCCGAGAGCGTCGACGCCGAAGCTCACGGCGTCAGGAAGGTCGCCCCTGATGACTTGGCTCCAGAGGTGGACTCCATCAGCGTCGAATTTGGCCACGAAGGGGCTGTCGCCTAAACAATTCGAGCCATTCAGGGGTCCGCCGCCGAGATCAAAAAAGCAGGGCACGTTCCCTGCGAGGATCACGCTTCCGTCTCCACGCACCGCGACGCCAGTGAGGCTGCGGTGGTAGCCCCAGGGGGCTCCACCGTCGAAAGCATCGGCAAATTCCTTCCTCCAGAGTCGGTTTCCCGAGGCGTCCAACCGCGAGAGGCCGAGCCGCGTGTCTCTGGTTTGTCCGCCGTCCGAGATGTCCGAGTCGTCGGTCGCAATCACGATTTGCCCTGAAGCGTCGACGGCCAGGGTGCCGCCTGGCATGTACCTGCCGTCTGCGTACTTGCTCCAGACAAAATGTCCTGTCGCATCGAACTTCGCCACATAGGCCTTCGTCGGGTCCCCTCCAGCATCGGTTGGCGCCGTCAGCGGACCTCCCCCGAGATCGAGGAATCCGGCGAAATTCCCCGTGAACACCACGCCGCCCGTCGTCGGATCCACAGCGAGGGATCGGATATCCCAATCTGTGTCATACGCGGCGTTGAGGTGCACGCTCCAGAGGGGATTGCCGGCGCTGTCGAGCTTGGCCAGGAACTTGGCGCCCCGGGGCGAGGTCATCGTCGCACCCTCGAGATCCATGGTCTGGGAGAAGCTGCCTACGAGGAACATGTTGCAGTCCGCGTCGAAGACGATGTGCTCGCCGGCCTGCGGGTTCGAATCATCGCCGAAGAGCTTGCTGAGGGTGTGGTTGCCCGCGGCATCGTACTTTGCCAGGAGGGCGTCGTCGGTTCCCCCGGACCGGAGCACGCCGCCGCCCATGTCGACGTCCGACGTCGTGTATCCTGTCATGCCGAGGTTGCCGGATGGATCAAAGGCGATGTCCGTGATCGCCAGCGGAAAAGTGCCGCTCGTCGCCGGCCAGCCGTCCAGGCTGAAGGGACGGGAGGCCACCCGCGCGCTGCACCTGCCCGACGAGCCGCCCGCGCCGCCGGAATCCGACGAGCCGCCCGCGCCGCCTGCGCCGCCCGCGCCCAAGCCATCGGGGTCGAGCGGCTGCTGGTCGGGGTCGAGATTACCGATCGGCACGCGAACGATGCCGCACCCAAACGTGGTGGCTGAGAGAGCGACCGGGAACCACAACAAGGAGAGTGCTAGCCGCGAAAGTCGCATGATCGAGAGTCCTCCACTGCCCGGCGATCTCTCTCCCCGCGCTTTTGATCACGGAATCGTATTTGAACAGCGACCCACCTTGATCATGCGCGGAGCCTGAGCGGAGCGCGGGCTCCGCGCGACGAAGGCGCACGCGTGCGACGCGGCCTCCGCGATGCGCCCTCCGGCCACGAGGGCGTCGACACGGAGGACATCGCGCTCGATCGCGAGGCTGCCGCCTGGAAAGCGTGCCGCGTGCTCGGCGGTGAGGCGAAGGGCGAGCGGCACGTCTCCACGCTGGAGGGCCGCTCGTGCTGTATCGATGAGCCGGAGCTCGTCCGATAGAACGGAGCTGGGTAGAACGGAGGTCGGTGCCGCAGGGGACTGCGCGACCTCTTCACTGCGGGGTTCTCGTGGAAGGGAGTCGACGGCGGGGACGGCCGTCGCCGCAGGAACGGAGGAGGGGACCTGGCGCGCGAGCCCGGTCCCCTGGGGCGCGGGCGCCACGTTCTTGGTCGACGCCGCTGCGCGCGGGGCGGGCTCGGCGGCAGAGGCGGCGGCGGGCTCTGCCTTCGCAGGCACGGCGGGCTCCTCCTGCGTGGGTGACGCGGCTGCCGGCGCCACCCCACCGACCTCCGCCGCGCGAGGCGGGCGCACGGGGGCTGTGGATACGACGGCGTCCGCGTGATGGGTCGCCGCCACGTACGCGCCCCCGAGCACGAGGGCGATGGACGTGACGCCGATGGACGCGACGAGCACCGCCTTCAGGCCGAGCGCGTGAGCGGCCTGCGCCGCGATCCCTCCGCTCGCCTTGGCCGCGCCGACGCCGAGGCTCGTCGTTGCGGCCGCGGTCGCGGTCCCCGCCGCGGCGGCCGCGAGGGCTTTCACGCGGAGCGAGGAAGGCGCCTTCGCCGCCCTCCCGGCGCGCAGCAGCGCGCGGTCGAAGTCGTCGTACGAGTCGCTCACCGCCGCCTCCCGCCGCTCACCGGCAGACCCCTCTTCAATTGCTCCGTCGCTCGCTTCCACGCTTCACGGGCGCGGCGGAGTCGTGACGCCACGGTCCCTGGCGGCAAGTCCAGCAGAAGAGCGATGTCCGCCATCGTCTCTTCTTCGATCTCATGGAGCACGAACACCGCGCGAAGCCCGTCGTCCAGCGCCTCGAGCGACGCATCCAGCAGCCTGCGCGCGCGCGCCTCGTCGAGGCGCCTGTCCGGTTGCTCGCCCGCCGGCGCGGGGGGCTCTCCCGTGAGCTCTTCGTGACGTGCTCGCCGGGTTCGCTCGCGTCGGACCATGTGAACCGCGACCGAGACGAGGTACGAGCGCTCTTTTCCGGGAAGGATCGCGTCGAGGCGCGACGCCGCCACCACGAACGCTTCCTGCGCAATGTCCTCGGCCGCCACCTCGCCCGCGCCCATCCGGCACGCGAATCGCCACAGGAACTCGAGGTGCGACGCGAGCTCTTCGAGGCGCGCCTCGCGAGCGAGGTCGGCGGTGGACTCACCGGGGGAGCGCGCCTGCGCGTCGACGAGTCCGCCCAGAGGGCGAGCCAAGCGGAAGGCGGTGGAACCTGGGGCGTCGTCGGTGGTGGTGATCACGAGGGGCTCGTCCCAGGCGATCCGCGAGGCCCCCGTTCTGATCACGGAAAAAGCACCCCGACGGAAAGCGCAGCGTCGAGCCGCACGACGGGAGCCTGATAGGCCGTCCCGCCGTGCACGTAGTAGAACTCGTCCCGACGGAGGGGCAGCGCGGCCCCGATCTGCCCTTCCACGAAGGACCATGCGCCAACCAGCGCGCGCATCCGTGCGCCGGCGCCAGCCTCGAGCCACGGGCGCCATCGGCTGTCGACCTTCGGGGCTCCCTCCCCGGAGGCGAGCACCGCGCCCACATCGAGCATGATGTAAGCGCTCACGAAGACGTGATCGCCGAGGGATGCGCCGAGCGGCGCCAGCGAGGCACGAGCGGTGAACCACGTGAGGTTCACCGCCGCTCCCCCGCCGAAGACGGTGCGCGGCAACGTGGCCCCCATGCCGAGCTCGGCCCATGGAAAGAACACCCGACCCGATGCGAACCCGCCCGAGAGCCGCGCTCCTGCTGGCCCTTCGTAGAGCGGCGTGGCGACGACGCCGAGCGACGTATACAGCTTCGTCGCGGGTGTGCTCTCGCGAGCCGTGGCTCGCGACGCTCTCGCCGGCGGTGCTGCGGAGGTTGGGCTGCGCTTGCGGGCTGTGCCTTGCGATGGTCTCGCCGGCGGCGCTGTTGGGGTTGGGCTGAGCTCGCGGGCTGTGCCTTGCGACGGTCTCTCCGGCGGCGTCAGCGAGGGAGGCTCGGCGCGGGAAGCTTCGATCTGGGCCTGCTCGTCCTCGCCGGCCATCGTGACGACCAGCCCGAGCGCCGAGGCGGCTTCCGCGCAGGAGTCTGCCACGATCGTGCGCGCCTCGATGGCGCCGTGAGCGCCTTCTCCCGAGATCTCGAGCGTCACCGCGCTCGGCGGCTCCGCTTCGCGCACATGGACCCGGAGCCGTACCGTGGAGTCGGCGTCCACGCGCCCTCCGCGCAGCGCAGCCGCCGCCCGCACCGCGTCGAGCGTCACGCAGCGCTGCTCATCGAGCTCCACCGCGGCCCCCATGTTCGCGGCGTGGGCGGCCTCCGCTCGTACCAGGACGAGCCATCCCAGAGCCGCGATTGCGCCCTGGCGGACGGCATTGCCCAGCGCGCGCACCCGACGAGGATCGCTCGGCGGCGCGGAGACTTTCTGAGGTCGAGGTGCCACGGGCCGGGAGGATAAGACGAACAACACCGCTCTCGCAGCACCGGGCGTCTTGCGCCGGCGTCGCCCTTGCGCGGCCGGAGATCGTCGAACGCCCTGCGTCGGCGGCCCAGATCTTCGAGGGCCGCTCACCGGGCCTACAGCGGAATACCCCGGGCTTCGCATCGCGGTGGACCCGGAGGACAAGGACAAGGACAAGAAGCCCCGCCGAGGCCGCTTCACCGAAGCGAGCTGATGCGAGAGATCAACGGATCCAGATCTCGACCCGCCGGTTCTTCTGACGGCCGTCTTCCGTGCTGTTGGACGCGATCGGCATGTCCTCGCCGAGCCCCTTCACGTCCGAGGGGGGCTGCCCTCTCGCCTGGAGCTCACGATCGACCGCCTCCGCTCGCTTCAGCGAGAGCGTGCGGTTGTGCGCCGCGTCGCCGACGTTATCCGAGAAGCCGATGAGCACTATCTTCTTGCCCTTGTTATTGGGCGCCTTCATCGCCTCGATGACACGGTTGATGTCCTCAGAGCCACGGCTGTCGAGCCGGATGGCGTTGGGCTGGAAACCGAAACGAAAATCAAGCTTGAGACGAATCGCCCCCCGCGTCACTTCCTTGTACTCCGGTGTGCAGTCGAGGCAAGCGGCCATGCTCTCCACGGGCATCGCATCCAGCTGGACGAAGCCGCTGCGCTTGACCACGTGCTGTCCCTCCGGCGACAGCGCGAAGCGGATGAAGTCGGCTACCCATGGATTCCGCGGATCCTTTGCGGAGTAAAGGTAGAGGCGGTGCGTGAGAGAATACCTCTCGAGGGACACATCGACCGAGCTTGGGGCAACAGGGGGCGAGTCGCCGTCGCGGATGTCGACGGGCTTGGTCCTGCGGACCGCCGTCAGCCCCTCGAAGCCGATCCCGTTCGTGTCCGCCGCCACCGCTGTGTCGACCGCCTCATTGCTGTCGTGGCGCTGCGCCTCAGGCAGGAGCGGGCGCCCCTTGAGGACAACGTCCTTCACGGTATCCCAGGTGCCAGACTTATCGTCGCGCGCATGGATCTTGATTTCGCCCGGAAGCGCGCTCCCCACGTCGGACCACCGCCGCGCATCGCCGGAGAATATCTTGCTCAGGTCATCGAGGCTGAACATCGTGACCGGATTCGTGCGGTGGGTGATGATGGCCACCCCGTCGAGACCGAGCACGTGCTCACAGTCCTTCGACGTCATCGGTCCGAGCTTCGTCAACTCGGCCTCTTCATCGGCCTTGATGCGGCGCGACGCCATGCCGATGTCGCACTTGCCGTCGCGCAGGTCATCGAACGCTGTCCCTGAACCCTTGGAGGCGATCTCGATGACCTGCGATCCCAGGATTCCCGGGATGGCGCCGGTCATCTTGATCTCCTTGTCGCCCAGCACGCGGGTGATGCTCGTGGCTCCCTTCTTCTCGAGGAACGCCTCCACGAGCGCCGGCATCAGCTCGGCGCCGATGGTGTTCGAGCCGTGGATGCGCAAGATGACCTGGGTCAGGTCCGAAGGCGTCCCCGAGGGTGTCGCATGGCGATCGCCCGCCCGAGGGGCACGAACGAAGAGGATCGCGAGCAAGACGACGGCGACGGCGACGGCGCCCACGGCCGCTGCCACAGCTACAGGAACCACGGACCGCTTCGGCGACGGCGGCGTGGGCCCCTGAGGCGGAATCGGGGTCGGCCTGTTGACGGGCGGAGAGGTCACGGATGCCGGCGGCCGCTGCGCGGGCTCCCCCGAGGGCGGCGGGTCGCTGAGAGGCCCCGGCCAGGCCGACCCGTCCTGGTGCGCTCGTGGTGAGGGAAGTCGCTGCGGGACGTCTCTCGCGAGCTCCGCTGGGATGGCGAGCGCCGCCGGGGCAGTCCGCCTGGATGACGCCGGAGGTGAAATGCTGGAGGCCGGCGCCGCGACCCTCAGCAGGGGCGAAAGCGCCGCGTACGCCTCGCTGGCGGTGGAATATCGCTGACCCGGCGTACGGCACACACACCTGGCGAACCACTCATCGAAGCCCTCGGGGAGCAGCGTCTCGCCGCTCCGCAGGGATGGCGGCACGAGGTCGTCCACCAACATTTCGCGCATCAGCACCTCGATGCTCTCGTCGTCGGTGGACTTCCAGTAGTAGCGGCCGGTGAGCATGTGGAACGCCAGGAGGCCGAGCGCCCAGACATCCGCCGAGGGCCCGACAACCGCGTTATGGAGGGTCTGCTCCGGGGCCATCCAGTACGACGTCCCCGCCGGGCCCGTGAATTTGCGCGACGCCGCGATGAGCCTGGCGATGCCGAAATCGAGCACCTTGACCGTGAGCTCGACGCCCGTCGTCCGGGGGATCGCGAGGAAGATGTTTTCAGGCTTGAGATCCCGGTGGACAACGCCGATCTCGTGCGCTGCGCCCACGGCATGGCAGAGCTGCTCGAAGAGATCGGCGACCTGCGCCGGCGAGAATGCTCCGCGCTTCTGCACCGCGCAGTCCAGGCTCTCCCCTTCCAGCAACTCCATCACCAGGAACGGTGTCCCGGTCTGCTCGTCGACCCCGGCGTCCATGACCTCGACCACGTGGTCGCTCTTGATGCTGGCGCCGATGCGCGCCTCCTGCGCGAAGCGCTCACGCAGCCTCGGATCTTGCACCAGGTGGGGCAGCATGACCTTCATGGCGCGGCGCGCCTTGGTCTCGATATGCTCCACGACAAGGACAGCGCCCATGCCGCCCTCGCCAAGCGGATGGACGATCCGGTAGCGACCAGCGATGATGGTTCCCGGTGTCATCTTCGCGACGGCTCCTCGCTGCGCCAGCGCCTCGACATGTCAGGACATGCGTACCCTGGCCCAATGCGCCCCGGAACCTAGCAGAAGTGTACGTGACCCACTAGATTACCTGCTCATCCTGAATGCCGTGCCGGAGCGTCGCGTCCTCCGGCGTCGCGCGCGTCACGCGTTGCGGCGCGGAGGGCCGCGCCGGCAGGCGCTGGTATCGCCGGTGTCCCGCGCGGAGAAGAAGAAAACGCAAAACGATTCGAGGATGTCAAGGGCGAATCGCCACGCTCACCTCAGGTGACATAAAAATCCTTCGAGTTGTCTCTGACTTGAAACAAATGAGGGGGCAGTGGATGCGTCGCGCCGCGGCGGCGACGAGCGTCGCGGGATTGTTCTTCGGTGGGTACGAACAAGCCGTTGATGGCTCCATGGTAGATCAGAAGTAGTGAGCGCTCATGTCGTCGAGCAGGCCCGGTTGCTCCGGCTTCCAGCCGAGTAGCTCACGCGTCGCCTCACTCGAGGTCCGGTTATCGAGCCCGACGACCATCGACATCCATCCGAAGTGAGCGCCTGCCTCCGCGGCCGGCATGCTCTTCGTCGGCACACCGGTGCCTTTGCTGATCGTCTCTGCGATCGCGCGCATCGTGATGCCTTCCTCCGCGGTGCCGTGCAACACGGATCCCGGCGGTGCGCTCTCGACGGCGAGCCGGTACAGCCGCGCCGCATCGTCCCGATGCACCGCGGGCCAGTGATGGTCGCCATCGTCCACGTAACCAGCGGTCTTCTTCTCGCGCGCGAGCTTGATCAGCATTGCGATGAAGCCCTTGTCACCAGCGCCGTGCACCGTCGGAGCCAGCCGGATGACGCTGCCGCGCACTCCGCG
The DNA here is from genome assembly GCF_051521405.1 of Sorangium sp. So ce726. Classification (NCBI taxonomy): domain Bacteria; kingdom Pseudomonadati; phylum Myxococcota; order Polyangiales; family Polyangiaceae; genus Sorangium; species Sorangium sp. So ce726. The sequence goes on from NZ_CP150349.1 coordinate 2,206,838, forward strand.
CTTCGCAGCATCGACGACGAGACGTTCGGCCCGCAGCCGGACCGCGAGCGGCGAGTCCGCCGGCGACTCGTCGGTCTCGAACGCGACCTTGCCGGGCTTCGAGACCACCAGCGTGCCGTTCGTGCCGACGAACGCCTTGTTCGTGCCCGCCATCGCATCGAGCATCGCGCTGATCGCGTCGCGATCGATCTGGTTGATCTTCGGGAAGTCCGAGAAGTCCATGTGGAACGCCAGGTGGATCGTCGCGTCGGTCGCGCGGACGCCCTCGACGAGGCATCGTGGGTCCCTGATGTCGCCGCGATAAACCTCCACGCCCTGCGCCCTCAACTTGTCGGCGCCCGCATCGCTGTGTGCCATGCCGAGGACGCTGTGGCCGGCCCCGCGCAGCTCCTTCAGCACCGCCGTACCGATCCAGCCAGTCGCGCCGGTGACGAACACTCGCATTGACTTGGTCATGCGAGGACCGTAGGCTCGGATTGCTCGTCCGAAAAGACGGGCAGCTATCCTGGTATGGCGACCACCACCCTCCCGACGTTCCTGCGCGACCGCCGCGAGCGCGTCCGTCCCGCGACCACCGTGCGCCGGCGCACTCCCGGGTTGCGCCGCGAGGAGGTCGCCGCCCGAGCCGGCGTGAGCGTCACCTGGTACACGTGGCTCGAACAAGGTCGCGGCGGCGTGCCGTCGGACGACGTGCTCGAACGCCTCGCCCGCGCCCTCGAGCTCGACGACACGAATCGCGAGATGCTGTTCCTGCTGGCGCACGACCGTCCGCCGCCGCGCAAGCCCGCGCCGCCCGTAGCGGTCACGCCGTCACTCCGGCTCGTGCTCGACAACCTCTCCGTCCCCGCGTTCGTCAAGACGCCGACGTTCCAGATCGTCGCGTGGAATCGCGCGTCGGTCGCGGTGCTCGGAGATTACGCGGCGGTACCGGAGCGCGACCGCAACCTGCTGCGCCGGGTCTTCCAGCCGGGTTCGGAGAACAAGGTGCACGACGTCGAAGACGTTCGCCGCACCTGTCTCGCGTCGTTTCGTGTCGACATCGCGCGTGCCGGCCAGTCTGATGAGGCGACTGCGCTGATCGACGAATTGATGGAGACGAGCCCCGACTTTCGCCGCCTGTGGGACGAAGGTGAGATCCGGTCGCACGGCGGGTTCCAGAAGCGGCTCGTCCGTCCCGATGTCGGCGAGATCGTGCTCGAGTCGTCGGTGTTCTACGTCGAAGGCAGCGACGGCCTCTCGATGTTCGTGTTCTCACCCGCGAACGAGGCAAGCGCGCGCGCCATCGCGCAGCTGGTTCAACGGTCCGGAACCTGATCGAGAAGCCGCGCGAGCAGGCCGCCCAAGCGCTCGAGATACGCCTTCGCTAACGACGCGGCGAGCGCCGTGCGCCTTTTCCTGCGGGCGCCCCCGGGTGGCGCGGATGTGGAGCGTGAGGGCGCCACCCGGCGCACGACCGAGGCGTGGCGCGCTTGGCCACGTCCGCGGGCGTGAGGGTGGTGTTCCGGCCGAATCCAAGATCTCTGGAATTAGTCCGATCGGCGTTTGGACTATATCCGGAAATACGTTCCATCGTTCTCCCGAACCCAGGCGCAGGGTCCTTCGTGCATCATAAGTGCATGAAATAGTTCGATAGTTCAGGTTCGTGACGGCGTGGCACGGGTCCTGCCAAGGGTCACCTGGAGACCCTGAAAGAGAGACACGATGACCACGGTGCCGGCGCCGATGGGACGACGAAGGCGGTTCGGTTCCCCCTGTTGGAGCACTCCCGGCGTGCCGCATGCGCTCGGTGCTGTGGTGATCATCCAACTCGCCAGATCCAGCCAGAAATAGAATTGGGGGAGGGATCCCTCGGGTTCGGCCTCGAATGCACTGCATTTCGAGCGCGCCGCGATACGTGGGGCCGCTGCGCGCTGCCCTGCGCATCGTCCGGCAGGACCTGCGGGGATGACACCGCTATCACCCTGAGGAATGACGTATGACAGCATGGAAGCTACACGTAGTGGCCGGCATCGCATCAGCGATTGTGGGCTGCAGCGGCGGCGACACCGCACCGCTGGACGATGTCTCGACCGAGCCTCCGGTGCCAGGCCTGAACGAATTGCTAGATTCATCTGATGCGCGCCCCAAGATTCGCTGGTGGTGGACCTGCGGCGACATGAGCCCGGAGGACATCGCCGAGGAGCTCACCCAGATGGCCGAAGCCGGCTTCGGCGCGGCCGAAGTTCTGTGCACCTTGACGGCCGATCCGGCCAACCACGGCTGGGGGAGTCCGGCGATGAGCGACCGGATGGAGGCCGCGCTCGAGTACGCGAGCCAACTGGGTATCCGTCTCGACTTTACACTGGGCCCGGCGTGGCCGCTGGTCGTGCCGGGGCTCACGCCGGACACCCCGGGGACGCAGCAGGAGCTCGTGTACGGCAGCGCCGTCGTCGAGGGCGGAGCGACATTTTCGGGTCCGCTCCCGGAGCCCTCGCCCGCGCCGCCGGAGGTCACGCAGCGCAGCCTGATCTCCGTTCAGGCGGTCCGCTGTGTGGCCGACTGCACGGAGGCAAAGCCGGTGATGCTGCAGGCCGAGTCATCCATCGATCTGACCGCTTCGGTACAGGATGGAGGCTTGACCTGGACCGCACCGAGCGAGGGCACGTGGACCTTGTTCAGCTTCTGGCAGCGCGGCACCGCTCAGATAACCCTCGCGAGTGAGCTCGCTTCGGAGGAGATCACCTCGGTCTCGCCCGCGTACGTCGTCGACCACTTCAGCGCTGCCGGCGCTCAGCTCGTGACCCGGTTCTGGGACACCAACGTGCTGACCCCGACGATGCGCGGGCTGCTGGCGACGGCCGGCGGGCATGTCTACATCGACTCGCTCGAGCTCAAGGCCAACCTGCTTTGGACTCCCGACCTGCTGGCCGAGTTCACGAAGCGACGCGGCTATGCCTTGAACGCGCACTTGCCGGCGTTGTTCATCGCCCAACTCCACGAATTCCTCAGCGGCGCCACGCCGGACAGCGCCCCCGATTACGAGCTCTCTGACGGAATTGGAGCCCGGGCGCGCAACGATTACTACCAGACACTGACCGAGCTCTACCAGGAAACCCACCTGGCGACCCTCCGGAGCTGGGCTCAGTCGCTGGGCCTCGCGCTGCGCGCGCAGGCGTATGCTATCACGATCGACAGCAGCCAAGCCGCGATGGTGCTCGACGTGCCCGAGGTCGAGTCGCTGGGCCGCTTCGGCAACATCGACCAGTATCGCGCCGTCGCGTCCGCGACCCACATCGGCGACAAGCGTCTGCTGTCGTTCGAGTGTTGTGCGGAGATCGACGCCGCCTATGCGCAGACGTGGCAGGCGATGCTGGCGTACATCCAGGAGGCCTACGCGGGCGGCGTGAACCACGTCGTCGTGCACGGATTTGCGGCCGAGCACGGTCTGGGGCTGCCGTGGCCAGGATTTTCACCGTTCACCTTGTTCAGCGACGGCATCGGCGCCGGGCCTGGCTTCTCCGAGGCATGGGGCCCGCGGCAGCCGATGTGGAAGGACATGCCGAAGGTGACCGGCTGGATGTCGCGCATGCAGAGTGTTCTGCGGCATGGGCAGCAGAAGGTCGATGTCGCAATCTATCGACAGGGCTATTACCAGGACGGCACAATCTACGCGGATCCGGGGCTGGGCGCGCGTGGCTACTCGTACGACTTCGTCGATGCCGCCCAGCTGGACCAACGCGAGCCGCGGGTGCAGCGCGGGCGGCTCTATCCCGACGGTCCGGCGTACGGAGCCTTGATCCTCGACAACCAGGAGGCCTTGCCGCTGCGGGCGGCGCGCGGGATCCTCGAGGACACCCGCGCGGGATTGCCGGTCGTGGTCGTGGGAGCTCCTCCAAGCCGCACGCCGGGCGTCCCGCAATCTCCGGAGGAAGATTCGACGCTGCGCGAGGAGGTGGATCGCCTGCTCGCCGAGCCAACGGTTGCCCGCGTAGCGACGCGCGAGGAGGTGCCGGCCGCGCTGGCGCAGCTCGGCGTCCGCGCAGCCGCCGAGATTGCCTCCGGCACGGACATTCGCGTCGTGCATCGAGGCGCAAGCAATGGCGATTTCTACTACCTGTACAATCACGGCAGCTCGGCGCAGGCCACACAGATCGCGCTGGAGGGGACCGGGCGGCCGATTCGCATCGACCCGTGGACCGGAGCAACCTCCGCGATCGCCCACTATCATACGACGGAAGAGGGGCGCATCGAGGTCCCGCTGACGCTCAGCGCGGGTGACTCCACGGTGATCGCAGTCACTCCGACAGCAGCCTCGCGTCTGTACGCGGTCGACACGACCGGCGGTGAGGTCCTCGACAGCGGCAAGGGGCTGGTGTTGCGGGCAACCGAGCCTGGTCGATATGATGTCGTGGTGAGCGACGGCAGGACGCTGGACGTGGCCATCGCGAGCGTGCCATCGCCGATCGCGCTGACGGACTGGCACATCAACGTGAGCGACTGGCGCCAGGGCGACGACGGCCAGCTGATCCAGATGACACAGGACCTCGACCTCCAGGGGCTCGCGGCGTGGCCGGACATCCCGGAGCTAGAGGACGTCTCCGGGATCGGCAGCTACAGCGCCAGCTTTACCGTCGGAGAAGGGTGGACCCGGGACAGCGGAGCTTACCTGGATCTAGGCAAGGTGGTCGGGACCTACGACGTCGCCATCAATGGAACCACGCTGCCTGCTGTCAATCAGGTCACGGCCCGCGTCGATGTCGGACCCTACCTGGTGGCGGGACGGAACACCGTGACCGTGGAGGTCGCGACCACGCTGCGGAATCGCCTGCGCGTCACCCCGGGGTTCCCCGGGCAAGCGGCGGTGCCTCGGCAGCCCGTTGGCCTGATCGGTCCGGTGCGCGTGATTCCCTACGGCCAGGTCGTTGTGCGCTGAGCCAGTCATGGTTTCGTCAGCCGCAGATGCTCTGCCCGGATCACATCCAGCTTGGGCGAGAATGCAATAGCGCGCTCGATGACGTTGCGGAGCTCGCGGACGTTTCCGGGCCACGCATACGATGTCAACGCGGCGATCGCGTCGGGGGCCAGAACGGGCGGCTCTTTGCGCCTGGAAACCTCGCGCACGAAATGGCGCGCTAGCACAGCGATGTCCTCTCGGCGCTCGCGAAGCGGCGGCACGTGGATCGGCAAGACGTGCAAGCGATAGTACAGGTCCTCGCGAAATCGTCCCTCACGCACCAGCGCCGCCAGATCCCGATGGGTGGCTGCAAGCACGCGCACATCGACCCGCATCGGCCGACGTTCTCCGAGCGCAAAGACCTCTGCGTTCTCGAGGAACCTGAGCAGCTTCGGCTGGACATCGAGCGGGAGCTCGCCGATCTCGTCGAGAAAGAGCGTGCCTCCGTTGGCCGCCCGGATCACGCCAGGATGATCCGAGCTCGCGCCGGTGAAGGCGCCCTTCCGGTAGCCGAACAGCTGACCTTCGAACAGATCGCGCGGCACCGTCGCGCAGTTGAAAGCGACGTACGACTTTTTCGAGCGATCCGAGAGATCGTGAACCGCCCGGGCGACGAGCTCTTTGCCGGACCCCGATTCACCGGTGATGATGACGGTGGCGCGTGAAGCCGCGAGCCGCACGAGCTCGTCGCGCAGCTTGCGCATCTCGGGCGACACCGCGATGAAACCCGGCAACTCCGGCGCGCGCTCGTCCATCGAGCTCGGATCGCCCTGCTCGCTGCAGCCGCGGAGCATCGCGACCTCCAGGGCAAGCGACGTCATCGTCGTCAACATGGCGATGGCGGACCGTTCGAGAACGCAGAGACCGCCGGTGACGCCGAACCGCAGCAATCGTCCGGATCCATCGCCGAAATCGATCCACTCAACGCCGTCGTCAGACCCGCCCGCCCCGGCGATCCGTCGCGCCTTGCCCGTCGCGTCGATCTCTTCGAGCCGAATCGTCCGGTCTGGCAGCAACCTGGATGCGACAGACGTCAATTCTCGCAAGATCAGCCCTGGCGCCGCGCCCCGCACGGAGAGCCGCTGGATCGGTACGACGAGCGCGTCGATGCCCAGGCGTTGCGGCCCTGTCGGCTCGGTCTCGGCAGTCTGCCGCGAACGACGTAGCCGCTCCGCAGCGACCAGCAACGATCGCGGTACCTGAACGCCGACGCGATCGAGCTCGGCGCGCGTCCGCTCGATGTCACCTTCCGGGTCGCGTCCGCTGTAGGAGTCGGCGAACACCGCTACCAGATGGCGCGTCAGCGCCGCATCGCAGCGATCCTGCGCGAGGTCGAACGTCGCCATCGCCGATTCGATGAGCTGTCGCCCTTCGCTCCAATGCCCTCGCGCCGCCAGCATGATTCCCTCGATTCGCCGGAGGTGAGCGGTGATCCATGGCGATGGAAACAGATCGTTGACGCGCTGGACGCGCCGAAGTGCGATCCGCGCCGCCTCGTCCTGACCTGCAACCGTATGAGCGATCACGCGGTACAGCAGCACGTCGCGCAGCAAGAACGGTGATGGCGCGCCCGTCGCTTCCGCCTCAGCTTGCTCGAATGCCGCGACGGTGGTCAACGGGTCCTCCGAGGACACGGTGCACGCCATCGCTTCCACGAACGCGGCGTAGGCGTGGCAGGTCGCCTTCAGCGAGGACACGCTGCACTCACGCAGCCGGGCAGCAAGCACCCGCAGCGCTTCGAGGCGCCCCGTCAGGTACAGGAGCCGGGCGTGCGCCGGAGCTGCCGCGAGCGGCGCGATGCCCGTGTCGCTGCTCCAGGCATCAAGCTCGCCCACGACCTCGAGCGCCTCCGCGGTGCGCCCCAGGCGGAGCAGCGCTTCGATCTCGGTCCTCAGCGCGAACAGCCCGTGAAATCCCGGCGCGATGCGCGCCCCTGCGCCAATCTGCTTTGCCCGGCGCGAAATCGCGAGCACCGCCTCGGGATCGGCCATGTTCTCGAGATGTTGCTGCGCCACATGGCCGAGCACCCGCGCGTGGAGAACGGCGTAGCCGTGCTCCGCGGCGCGCTCGATGATCGCTTCAAACGCGCGGATCGAAGCGGCCGTCTTGCCCGAAAGCATGGGGCGCAAGGCCTTGAACTCCTCGACGTGCAGATCGAGCAGAGGAGGCAGCTCGGTAAACGCGGCTCTGTCGAGCCGCAGGTAGGCGCGCTCGAGCAGCTCCTTGTCACTCACGAGCGTGGCAGCGCAGAACGTCGCCAGGCAGGCGACGCACACGGCTTGCGGGTCCGTGTTCCAGGCCAGCGCTTCGGCGCGTCCGGCGTAGGCATGGACGCGCCCGAGATCGAACAGCGATGCGTCCGGAAGCGCGTGCACCAGCGCCGCGGCCGCGAATACGCGGGCTTCGACGTCGCTGGAGAGCAGCGACGCTCGTGCATCGAGGAGGGCAGGGGAGATCGCGAGGAAGGCCGCTCGAGCGTCAGAGCACTGCACCAGCTCCACGAGCGCGATGCCAAAGCGCGCGAGCGCCCGCGTGTTCAGCGATAGATCCTGCTTGGCGGTAAGCTGAACCAGCTCTGTATACGCCCTACGGATATCGCCCCCGACCACGCGCTCCAGCGATGGCAGCACGCTCGCGAGATCTTCATCCGCTGAAATCGCGTGTGTGACCTCGGGAGGCAGGGCTCTATCCTCGGGCAACACCGGCTTTGCACCGGATGGCCCAGGCTCGGCGAGCGAGCCTCGCGCCAGCAGCTCAAGCTTCGCAAGCTCGCGGCCCCTGGGCCTCCGCGACTCGGGGGCGTCGCTCGGGAGCTCCCAGCGATACACCGTGTGCGGCGTCACGCCGACCCGGCGCGCGAAGGCCGCGCGGCTGAGTTCGCCTCGGAGCTTGCGGATGCGTTGAGGGGTCATGCAAGGCCGGAATTATTCCAGGAGATTTTGGATTAGTCCACTCGGCATTTGGATCACATCCGCAGATTCGTTCCATCGTCCTTCCGAACCCAGGCGAAGGCCGCTGTGCCAGTGTAAATAATTGAAATAGCTTATGATTTGTGGTTTGTGATGGCGTGGCACGGGTCCTGCTCAAGGTCACCCGGAGACCCCGACGGAGAGACGCGATGACCACGGTATCGACCCCCATTGGACGACGAAGGCTGTTCGTGCCCAGAACGACGATCCCTGAGCTTGGCGCGAGGGCCCGAAGGATGAAATCGGCAACCCTCTGTGTCGCCGCGCTGGCCGTGGCGTCCTGCGACGGAGCCAGGGACGCCCCCGACGCCTCGTCAGGGCGACCGTCGCTCGCCCAGCAGGGGAAGGAGGCCTTCTGGGACGCCTTCCTCAACGATCGCTATGAAGATCTCGCCGCCTCCCGCGATCTCCTCATGCGGGCCTACGAGGAGAACCCCAAGGATGCCGCCAACACGCACCAGGTCTACAATGCGTGGTTCTGGACGACGGGGGAGATCGACCGCGCTGACCCGCCGCTCACCCCGCAGCAGATCGGCGCGTCCTGGGACAGTTTCCTCCGGTTCATCCAGGAGGGGCGCGAGCTCAACCCGGACGACGCGCGGTACGACGGCTGGCTCGGCGCCACCCTGGTCATCGGCGGCCTCGACCAGCGCAGCGCCGACCTCGTGCAGCAGGGCCGCGCCCTTCTCGGCGCAGGGACCGAACGCTGGCCCGCATTCGGCCAGTTCATGACCGTCGTCGCGTTCGAGAGGCAGCCGGTGACCAGCCCGGAGTGGGCGGAGGCCTTGGAAGCGATGTGGGCCACGGTCGACACCTGCGTCGGGGCCAAGATCGATCGCGAGAACCCGGACATCACCCCCTATCTCCACAAGCAGGGAGAACAGGGCCTCAATTCCGCCTGTTGGAGCACTCCCGGCGTGCCGCATGGACAAGAGGGGCTCTACCTCTTCTTTGGCGATGTTCTGGTCAAGGAGGGCGAGGTCGACGCCGCCGAGGTCATGTTCCGCAATGCGCGGCTGACAGAGAGCTATTCCACGTGGCGTGACCGGCCGATCGTCGAGGAGCGGCTGGCCTCGGATCTCGCGATGCGCTCGGCGCTCTACCGGGACGACGATCCGAACAACGACCCGCCAGTGAAGACGGCCTTGTTTTGCACGGGTTGTCATTCGCATTGACGAGCAGCTGGCCAACGGCTCCGACGCCAGCGGCCGACGCGTGGGTGACCGGGAGGCGACCAGCCTGGGTCCGCCCGGCGGTGCGGATGCGGGCGCTCCGTGGGAATGGCAGCCGACCGAGGTGCGGCGGATGGATCAGGAACACGATCTCGCTCGCCGTGGATCGCGACGCTTGACGACGGGGGGCCGGTCTCGATGTAGCGCGCATGGGGCGACCATCCACCGGGCGACGTCCGCAGTTTCCTTCCACCGTGCCACGACCGGTCCGGGCGCGCGCCGGGCGCACACCGACGGAGCGGACTCCGTTGGCGGTGCGGACCTTCGGCGTCGGCGTCGACGAGGCGACGAGGGCGTACGTGCGCCAGACCCTCGGGGCGAAGCTCGGGAAGTTCGCGCCCGACATCGAGCGGCTCACGGTGCGCTTCACGGACGTGAACGGGCCACGCGGCGGGGTCGACGTCGAGTGTGACGTGAAGGTCGTCCTGAGCGGGCACCCCAGCGTCGTCTACCAGATGCGAGGCCACCAGCCGCGCGAGACGATCGACAGGGCCGTCCCGGGGATCGTACGGGCGGTGCAGAGCGCCCTCAGGCGCGCGCCGCGCGCCGCATCACGCGCGCCGGCGCGCGGCCCGAAGCGCACGGCGCGAGCGTCGAAGCGCGGCGCGGCGGCTCCGGCGCGGCTCGGTCATCCATCGCCCGAGGGCAGCTTCATCGGGCGGCGCGTGGGGCGCAGCAAGGAGAACCTCGAGCGCGCGCTGGAGCGGCCCGAGAAGGAGCGGCGTGACGTTCCGGTCGACACGGCCGCTCCGGGGCGGAGCGCGACCGACCGGAAGGCGGGCGGCGGCTCGACGGCGCGGCGTAACACGATGCGGAGGGCACGGAAGGCCACAGCGACGCTCGAAGACTCGGCGCAGGACCGCCCGTCGCGCAAGTCGACGCGCAAGAGCGCCAATCGCGCGAAGCAGGGCTCGAAGCTCCAGCGGCGCGAGGTCCGGCAGGCGACCGCTCCGAGCACCAGGGCCGCGAAGGCCACCGCCCGCTGATCAGGCGGCGCGCTCGTGGCCGCCCTCGGCCGTGACGCCTCCCATGCGCGGCAGGCACAATGTTCCCGCAGGCGCGCTGGCACGGACGATGCTCGACGCGGACGCGGCCCCGGCCACCTCGTCCTCGCGCGGCGGGTGACCGACGGGACATGCGTGCTCCACGAACCAGAGAGGTCGCCCATGGTTGCTCCGCTCGGAGAGTCCGCGAGGAAGCTGCGCTTTGCGCAGGTCGACTTTCACACCGTGCGGGAGAACCGCGGTTGGTTCCTCGCGATCGGCGTTGCCTCGATGGTGCTCGGGGTGCTCGCGTTCATCATGCCCTTCGTCGCCTCCCGGGTCACCGCCATCGCCCTCGGCTGGTTGATCGTGCTCGCCGGCGTGGCCGAGGGCAGTCACGCCATCCAGAGCCGCGGCTGGGCCGGCTCCGGCTGGGAGCTCGTGAGCGCCCTGGTGCAGGTGGCGTTCGGGCTTCTCCTTGTGGTCGCCCCGATGACCGGCAAGCTCGCGTTGATGGTGATCGCCTCGGCATACTTCGTCTCCGAGGGCGCGCTCAAGCTCATCCGCGCCTATCAGCACCGCGGGCTGCGGGGCTCGGGATGGCTCGTGTTCGACGGCATCCTGGCGGTGGGGCTCGGAATGCTGATCATCACGGGCGGCGTCACAACGGCCGTGAGGGTGCTCGGCTTGCTCGTCGGAATCAGCCTCTTGACCGGCGGCATGTCGATGATCTTGATCGCGCTGGGCGGCGCTCGCGTGCTCCACACGCGACCGTGAAGGAGGCGACCTCCGCGCCTGCAGAAGGGCACACCCCTTGCCTGGGGTGGGAAGCGCGAAGGCCAGGTTGGCAACCCGGACACACTCTTTGATCATGTCGCAAGCAAGGAAGCTCATCAAGGATCTCGCGGCAGGACGCTACGACGCCCGCCTGCGAGGAACACGGAAGGTGTGCGCCGTGCAGCTCAGCGACGACGAGCGCGTCGTCGTGGAGATCGCCGACGGGTCCTTTGGAATCGCGCCCGAGGGCGCGAGCGAGGACTGCCAGCTCTCCTGCTCGCTCGACGATTTCCTGCGGATCTTTCGCGGTGAACAGAACCTGATCACGGCGATCATGCAGGGCCGCGTCGGCGTGCGAGGAGACCTGGGTGTCGCCCAGATGTTTCAGAGCGTCTTCTCCCCGGGGGACCAACAGACGCCAGAAGCGACGCGCTGAGCCACCGTACTCGGAGGGGGCCCATGGAACGGCAAGTGAGCATTCTGGACGGCGGCACGTTCGTCGTCAGCGATCTGCGCGGCAACATCGAACACTCCGTCAGCCGGCCGCTCGGCCTATTTCACCTCGATACGCGCTTTCTGTCCGAATGGATCCTGACGATCGACGGCGTCGTCCCGGCCGCGCTGTCCACCGACGACGTGCAATACTTCCAGGCCCAGTTCTTCCTCGTCCCGAGGCCTGCCGCGATGTACGTCGAATCGACCCTGTCGATCGTCCGGAGCCGGTTTGCGGGCGATGGCTTCCACGAGGACCTCCTGCTCATGAACCACGGCAAGGTCCCCGTCGAGCTCGAGGTCCGCATCCAGGCCGCCGCCGATTTTGCTGACCTGTTCGAGGTCAAGGACATGCTCCCGAAGAAAGGCGAGCACTATCACCGCATCGAGGACAATCGGCTCGTCCTCGGCTATCGACGCGAGCGCTTCGTGCGCGAGACATGGATCTCCGCCTCGCAGCCCGCGCAGATCGATCCGCGCGGCATGACCTTTCGGGCGACCATCGCGCCGCACGGCCGCTGGAGCACGTGCCTCGACGTCGTGGCGGCGATCGACGGCCTCGAGGAGCGGCACACCCGGGTGAAGTACGCCCATGGCGAGAGCCACGCGCGCCCGAACATCGGCATCAGCCTCGAGAGCTGGGTCGACCACGCGCCACGACTCCTCACCTCGAACGAGACGCTCGCCCGGACGTACGAGCGGAGCCTCGTCGACCTGGCCGCGCTGCGCTTCTTCTCCAAGCTGATGCCGGACGCCGCCATTCCGGCCGCTGGTCTACCGTGGTTCATGGCGGCCTTCGGCCGTGACAGCATCATCACGAGCCTGCAAGCGTTGCCGTTCGTCCCCGAGCTCTCGCGCTCCACGCTCCGCTATCTCGCGCGCCGCCAGGGCAGCCGCCGGGACGATTTCCGCGACGAGGAGCCGGGAAAGATCCTCCACGAGGTTCGCTGGGGCGAGCTGACCGCCTTCGAAGAGCGGCCGCACTCTCCCTACTTCGGCTCTGCCGACTCGACGCCGCTCTTCCTGATCTTGCTGGACGAGTACGAGCGCTGGACCGGCGACGCGGAGCTCGTCCAGTCCATGGAGCACACCGCGCGCGCCGCGCTTCGATGGATCGATGAGTGGGGCGACCGGGACGGCGACGGGTATGTCGAATACGACACGCGCAACCCCGAGACGGGCCTGGAGAACCAGTGCTGGAAAGACTCGTGGGACTCCATCGTCTTTCATGATGGATCGCTCGCGCCGCGGCCGCTCGCGTGCTGTGAGATCCAGGGCTACGTCTACGACGCGAAGGTGCGCAGCGCCCGGCTCGCGCGCGAGTTCTGGCGGGACCCCGAGCTGGCGGCGCGCCTGGAGCGAGACGCGGCCGAGCTGAAACGCCGATTCAATCAGGACTTCTGGCTCGAGGATCGCGGGTTCTTCGCGCTCGCGCTGGATGGCAAAAAGCGCCGGGTCGACTCCTTGACCTCGAACATCGGCCACTTGCTCTGGAGCGGTATCGTCGAAACATCCAAGGCCGAACGCGTTGTGGAGCACCTCCTCGGACCGCATCTGTTCAGCGGCTGGGGGGTGCGCACCATGGCAGACGACGAGGGCGGGTACAACCCCATCGGATATCACGTGGGCACGGTCTGGCCGCACGAGAACTCGCTGATCGCGCTCGGGCTCCGGCGTTACGGCTTCAGCGTGGAGGCGGGGCGCGTCGCCACGGGCAACCTGGCCGCGGCTCCCTTCTTCCACTACCGCCTGCCGGAGGCGTTTGCCGGGTATCCACGAGAGCTCACCAGCTTCCCGGTCGAGTATCCGACCGCGTGCAGCCCACAGGCCTGGGCCACGGCGGCTCCGTTGCTCTTTCTGCGCGTCGTGCTCGGGCTGGAGCCGATGGGCAATCGCCTGTTCGTCGATCCGGCGGTCCCCGCCGAGCTCGGGGAGATTCGGCTGCTCGACATCCCCGGGCGCTGGGGCAGGTGCGACGCCTTCGGCCGAGCGCGCCCGGAGTCGGGGCTCCGGGCGGCGTGAATCGCCATGCCGGCGGCTAGCTCGTAGCCGCCGGCATGGACTCGCAAGCAGCGTCAGGCTGCGCTGCGCGCCTTGGTGGGGCGCTCCGGCGGCGCCATGAACTCGGGACCTACCGGGTCGCGCACGGCTCCGGTGAGCACGGCGTCGATGTGGGCGCGGGCTTCGTCGTCGAGGCTCCATCCCATCACATCGTTGATCGGCGCGAGCTCCTCCGGCCGTCGAGCTCCCCAGAGAGCCACCGAGACACCCGGGTGGTCCAGCACCCAGCGCACCGCGAGCGCGAGCACGCCCCGAGCGTAGCGGTCGCGCGCGAAGCGTTCGAGGCCCCTCACCGCGTCGAGGTACTGCGCGAAGCGCGGAGGCTGAAACTTCGGATCGGTCTTCCTGAGGTCGTCCCCCTTGAACGCGGTCTTCTCGTCGATCGCGCCGCTCAGGAGCCCGCGGCAGAGCGCGCCGTAGGTGAGCGTGGCGACCCCGTTGTCGCGGCACCAAGGCAGGATGTCCCCCTCCGCCTGCCTCTCGAAGAGGTTCAGCGGCGGCTGCGCCGAGGCGATCGGCGCGACAGAGCGGAACCGCTGCATCGCGTCGATCGAGTAATTGGAGACGCCGATCGCGCGGATCTTGCCTTCACGCTGGAGATCGAGGAGGGCCTGGGCCGTCTCTTCGTAGGGCGTCTGTGGATCCGGCCAGTGAACCTGATACAGATCGATGTAGTCGGTGCGCAGGCGGATGAGCGAGAGCTTGACCTCCTCCAGGATCTGCCTGCGCGTCCCGTTCCGGAAGAGCGCGTCGCCGCGTCGCTCGAGGCCCCCTTTGGTCGCGAGGATCACGCGCTCGCGCTGGCCCCGCTCGGCGATGGCCCGTCCGACGACCTCCTCGGAGTGCCCGAACCCGTAGGCCGGCGCGGTGTCGATCAGGTTGATCCCGAGATCGAGCGCCGCGTGAATCGTGCGGACCGACGCGTCGTCGTCGGCGCCACCCCATTGATACCCGCCCATGGCCCAGGTCCCGAGGCCGACCCGGCTCGCTGGAATCGGCACGTCACGAATGTTTGCTTGCTCCATGGTGCACTTCCTCCGTTTCTTCCGATCGCCGCCGGCGCAAGACGACCCGCGCGGGAGCCCCGTCGAGCCCCTCCAGGCGTATCGGCAGGGCGACGAGGTCGTACGAGCCGGGCTCGACCCGCGATAGGTCCAGCCCTTCGATGATGGCGACGTCCGCCGAGAGCAGGAGCCGGTGCGTCTCGGCCCCGCGATCCATGCCTCCGATCGACAGGTAGTCGATCCCCAGGGCCCAGACGCCTCGCTCGACGAGATAATGGGCCGCCTCCAGGGACAGGTACGTGTAATCGGAGCGAAATCGCTTCTCGCCCCAGCGTCGGGAGTTTCCCGTCTTGAAGAGGATTCGAGCGCCGGGGCGGATCTCGACGGGCTCGAGGTGGGCCGGCTGGATACGATCGACCTCGCCGAGATCGAGGACGCGCGCGGGGCCGATCAGCCGGTCGAGCGGGACGCGATCGATCCCCGCGGCGCGGACAATGAAATGAACCGGCGCGTCCACGTGCGTGCCTGTGTGCGCGCCGAGCGAGAGGCGTGAGACGGTCGCGGGATCGCCGCGCTCGAGGTGCTCCGTCTGGACGATCTCTACCGGGGGATTGCCCGGCCAGTGCACCATGCCGTCACGGATTGGCACGCTCACGTCGACCCACGGCTCCTCGGCCTGGTTCAGGGCTGGTTGTCGCATGGATGTGTCCCTCCAAGGCTGCATCCGTCATATGCATCCATATGCATCCGCCGTACCCACTGACGCCGGCGAGACGGCGGGCTCAAGCGGCCATGAGGTTCACGGGCGACATCGGCTCCTGTCCGGACAGGACTCGAACGACCTCGCTCGCCGCGAATCGTCGGACGAACTCGATCGACTCTTCCGAATAGTAGGCGGCGTGGGGCGAGATGACGACATTCTCGAGCGAGAAGAGCGGGCTCGTCGGCCTCCAGTCCCGGCGCTTCGCCGGCTCCTCGGCGGTGTCGTCGAGCCCGGCCCCCGCGATCCATCCCTCCTCGAGCGCCCGGTACAGCGCGTCGTCGTCGATGATCGGACCACGGGCGGTGTTGACGAGGATCGCTGTCGGCTTCATGCGCCGGAGCTCGTGTTCCCCGAAGAGACCACGGGTCCCCTGGGTCAGCGGCGCCTGGATGACGAGGTAGTCGGAGCGCTCCAGGAGCTCGTCGAAGGACACGGGGACAGCGCCGGCGGCGCGGATCTCGTCCGTTTCGAGAAAGGGGTCGTGCGCCGTGACGCGCACACCGAAGCTCGCCATCCTCGCGGCGACGTTTCGGGCGATCGCGCCGAACGACAGGAGCCCCAGGGTCGCGCCCCGCATCCGGTGGATCGGCCGGCCATCCTGCCAGGACCAGGATCCGCCGCGCGTGGCACGATCGTACGCGGGCAGCTTGCGGGCGAGCGTGAGCAAGAGCGCCACGGCGTGGTCGGCGACCTCGTCGGCGCACCAGTCGTTCGGCGCGTTGGTGACGCGGATCCCTCGGCCGGTCGCCGCCGCGACATCGACAGTGTCGACCCCGGTGCCGTACCGAGCGATGACCTGGCAGCGCCGGAGCCCCGAGATGGCTCGCCCCTTGACCTCGGCGTACTGCGTGAGCACGCCGACGGCGTCGCGCGCGACGGCCACGACGTCCTCCTCGGTCTTGCACTGCGCGGCGACCAGCTCGAAGCCGGCCGGTTCCACGAGAGAGCGCTCGATGTCAACGTCGCCAAAGTCGTAGTCCAGCACGACGACCTGCCCCGTCCGTTCCATGCTCATGGTCCTTACCTCCATTCCCGTGCCGTTCAGTGTGAGTGACGAGGCAGCCCGCGAAGCTGAACGAGGTGCTGGTACCGAACGGCCGGCTCGAAGCACGCGCCGGTGGACAGGGGGCCGACCGCGTTCCGGTAGATCTCCTGCCATGGCGTCTGGTTCTCGAGCTCCGGCAGCTTCAGGGACCTGCGGCGCTGCTCGATCTCGTCGTCGGAGAGCAACACGTCCACGCGACGCCGGCGCAGATCGACCTGGATGCGATCCCCCGTCCGGATCAGCGCGAGCCCGCCGCCCACCGCGGACTCGGGCGACGCGTTCAGGATCGAGGGGCTGTCCGAGGTGCCGCTCTGGCGGCCATCGCCGAGCGTCGGCAGGGATATCCCCTCTCGAACCAGCGCGTCGGGCGGATCCATGTTCACGACCTCCGCGGAGCCCGGATAACCGATGGGCCCCGTGTTGCGCATGACGAGGATGCAGCGCTCGTCGATCCCGAGCGACGGATCGTTGATGCGAGCGTGGTAATCCTCAGGCCCCTCGAAGACGATGGCCCGCGCCACGAAGACATCGGGATTGGCGGGGTCCGACAGGTAGCGGTTGCGGAAGATCTCTCCGATCACGCTGCTCTTCATGACGGCCGAGTCGAAGAGGTTCCCGCTCATGACGAGCAGGCCGGCGGCGCGGAGCAGAGGATCTTCGTACGATCGGATCACGTCGCGGTTGGCGACGACGGCGCTCGCCACGTTCTCACCCACGGTTCGTCCGGACACCGTGAGCGCATCCCCGTGGAGACGGCCCGCGCGGAGCAGCTCGTTCATGACGGCGGGCGCCCCCCCCGCGCGATAGAAGTCCTCTCCCAGGAAGCGCCCGGCGGGCTGGCAGTCGACGAGCAAGTGGACGTCTTGCCCGACCCTCTGCCAATCGTCGTTCGTCAAGTCGACCCCGACGTGGCGCGCGATGGCGTTCATGTGGATGGGGCAGTTGGTCGACGCGCCGATCGCCGAGGCGACCGCGATCGCGTTCTCGAACGCCGCCTTGGTCATGATCGCGCTCGGCGTCAGGTCCTCGTGCACCATCTCCACGATCCTTCGCCCGGTCGCGTAGGCCATCTGCGCCCGCTCCCGATAGGGCGCCGGGATCGCCGCGCATCCGGGCAGCGTCATCCCGACGGCCTCGGCGAGGACGTTCATCGACAAGGCCGTTCCCATCGTGTTGCAGTGTCCCACGCTGGGCGCCGCCGCCGCGACCATGTCCATGAACTCCGTGTAGTCGATGCTGCCGGACGCCAGGAGCCGGCGTGCCTCCCAGATCACGAGCCCCGAGCCGGCGAGCCTTCCCCGGTAATATCCGTTCAACATCGGCCCGCCCGAGAGCACGATCGCGGGCAGGTCGACCGTCGCCGCCGCCATCAGGCAGGACGGCGTGGTCTTGTCGCAGCCCGTCGTGAGGACGACGCCGTCGAGCGGGTATCCGTGGAGCACCTCCACGAGCCCGAGGTACGCGAGGTTCCGGTCGAGGGCTGCGGTGGGCCTCTTGCCTGTCTCCTGGAGGGGGTGCGCCGGGAATTCCAGCGGGATCCCGCCGGCGTCACGCACGCCCTCCTTGACCCGGACGGCGAGGCTCAGATGATGGCGATTGCATGGCACGAGGTCGCTCCCCGTCTGGGCGATCCCGATGACGGGGCGGCCGGATTGGAGCTCTTCACGGGTCAGCCCGAAGTTCAGGTAGCGCTCGAGGTACAGCGCCGTCATCTCCGGATTGGTCGCGTCGTCCCACCACGCCTGGCTCCTGAGCTTTCGCTTCTGGTTCATCGCTGTCCTTCCTGGTTCCTGGACGAGGGGGCGCCACGGCCTACCCAGCGGCCCGAAGCCCTTCATCACGCGTCGCGGTTCCGGCCTCCGCGACGTGGATCACCGTCTTCGCTCCACCCCACCCCGCGCGCAGCAAGGCCGGCGCCTCGTCGAGCGAGATCCGCCGCGCGATCACGCGGCGCGCGGCGTCGGGAAACAGGACCAGGAACTGCTCGAGCATCCGGACGGCTGCCTCGTAGGATTTGCGGCCGGCGTTCACGGTCCCGAACATCAGCTGGTTCTGGAGGACGAAATCGCGCATCAGACCGGATGCGTCGAAGTCGATCGCAGGCCCTGGCGCAGGGATGCCGGTGAGGATGAACGCGCCGTTCGCCGCCAGCGCGGGGAGGGTATTGAACGCGAACGCCGGCACGCCCACCGCTTCGATGATCACGTCGAACCGCCCGTGGCGCCTCACCAGCCCGGCGACATCGGTGGACTCGCTCGATACGTAGTCGGCGCCGATGCTGCGCACGAAGAGCGCCCGATCGCCGTCCTTCGGCTCCCTCGAATACACGACCGCCCGATACCCGTTCGCGACCAGCCCCATCGCCGTGAGCACGCCGATCGGTCCGGCGCCGAGGACCAGGCCCCGCGGCGCGTCGTCTTCCCAGGGCAGGCGCGCCAGGGCAGCGTCGAGCTGGGTGAACGCTTTGCCCACGACGCTCAGCGGCTCGACGAGGACGCCGAGCTCGCCGAGCGCCGGAGGGACGGGGACGAGGTAGCGCTCCTCCTCGACGAAGAGCTCGGTCATGAAGCCGCCCGCCCCGGAGATACCGCGCTCGATGAACTCGCCCGTCGCGCAGAAGTCCTGGTGCCCGACGCGGCAGGCCGGGCACTCGATCCTGGTACAGGGCCGACGCACCGTCGGCACCACGAGATCTCCGGGCCGAAGGCGAACCACGCCCTCACCCGTCTGCACGACCTCGGCGAGGGCCTCGTGTCCCAGCACGAGCCGGTCCGTCCCTGCCGGGGCGGACCCATACGTGAACGCGGCAATCTCTCGGTCGGTCCCGCACACTCCGACCGCGAGCGTGCGGAGCAGCGCGTGCCCGTTCGCCAGCGGCCGAGCATCCGGTTGGTCTTCCTCCTCCACGAGACACACCACCCTCTCGGCCATCAAGGCAGCGACCGACTTCACGCGTCCCCTCTTCCTGCGAGCACCTGCTCGCTCGTCGCCGTGCGTGCCAGGCAGGGCACGCCGGCGCCGGGTCCCATGGGTCGTTCGTCTGGATGCGGCAAGCCCGTGGCGAGCACTCGCCGGTGACCTACCGCTTTGGAGAAGGCGGTCGCTTCCCGACAGGCGCGGAGGTGGTGAGCTTTCCCGTGTGATCGCGTTTGACCGGATCGGACGGGACTCGATCGGTCGCTTGCTGCCGGCTCTCCACGAGATGCATCATTGGACGGGCAGCAACGGGGCCACGCCCCGGTTCTTCACGAGCACGACCAGGAACTTCGCGGGCTTCTTGGTGCTCGCGTTCCGGCCGACGGTGTGGATGTCATTGGGCCCCTCATAGAAGGTCTGGCCAGGGGTGAGCGTCACCTCCTTGCCGCCTTTCACGCCCATCACGATCGAGCCTTCGAGGACATAGATGAAGCCGTGGGCGTCGTGACGGTGCACCGGATCGGCGCCGCCGGGGGGGTAGTCGACGATGAGCATCATCACCTCCTTCCCGGGGATGTTCGCGAGCTCCTTCGTCAGGAGCGTCGTGACGACCGGCTCGGGCGCGGCGACAGCGGGGCGGGCGAGCAGGCCCACCGCGACGGCCGCCACGGCGGCGGTGCTCTTCACGAACTTCGAAGTGCGAGAGGCGAAACGGAGATTCTGGAGCATGGGATCCTCGTGGTTGCGGTGCCGTGTCCGCGAGGGGCGCGGCGGACGTGGGGTCGGCGAGGAACCGACGCGGCGTGAAGATCGGCTTGAAGGCCTTGTGCACGTCGGAGTCGAGGCACGCCGCCCAGCGCATCACCTCGACGCGAGCACGCGGCGTGCCGTCGCCGAGGAGCCGCGTGCCGGGGAACGTCTCGGCGAGTGAGCACGCGCCGCGCATGTGAAAGAGCTCCATTTCTGTTTCTCTTGTGACGCGCCGAGCGCGACGTGCCGCCGCCCGGCCCGCCCATCTCGCGCGGCAGGCGCGGCGTGACGTCGAGGTTCCCGTCGCTCGAGCGCGCGATGCCCGAGGCCCGCGCCGTTCCGCGGCTGGCCGACGACGACATCGGCGGTGAGCGCGGCGACGTCGTCCGAGGCCTCGGGAGAACGTAGCCCCGGAGCCTGCGCCGAAGTGTCGCTTGCCAGGCGACAACCCCCCGGCGCGATGTGACTGCCGCGTGACAACCCGCTCGCCACGCAGACTGCCAGTCACGCCGAGCACCACGAATCCAGACCTCCCGCGCTCCCGGAGCCCGCGGCACGGGCCCTGCAAAACGCGGCTTCGGGCGCGGACGGAGGGCACCGCTCCCGACAAACAACAGTTGCCCTCCGGAGAAATCCTCACATGAGCACCACCTTCAAGAGCCTCCTCCTCGCCGCCGTCGCCGTTGTCTCCGTGGGTGCTGTCGCCGCGCCCGCCTCCGCCAGGACGACGACGGCCAGCGCCGGGACCACCATCGTGGCGTCCGATCGCGCGTGCTTCTCGGAGTTCTGGGGCAACATCCACAACAACGGCTCGACCGGCTGCGCTGGCCCGCGTGCCTGGCTCGTCCCCGCCGTCGTGGACCACGCCGGCTGGACCAACTTCTCGGTGGGCGGCATTGCCTTCAACCTCAGCAGCGACGTGAGCTGCCGCGCCATCGGCACGAGCTGGGACGGCTACACCTGGGATCTCTATCCTTCGAAGTCGCTGACCTCCGTCAACGTGTTCCAGCAGATCAACGTGACGAGCTACCACCCCGCCAACGGGTCGTCGTACCTGGCGTGCGACATCACCCCCAGCGGTCGCATCACCACAGTGACGTACTGAGCCCGACGGCCGGCCGCGGGGAGCGAGCCTCCCCGCGCCCGTCCCGCAGCGAGCGAGACTTGCTCTGGAGACAGCCATGAAGAACGGTCATGTCATCGTCACATTCGTCGTGCTCGTCGGGGCCGCCGGTGCGCTCAACGTGTGGAGCGAACGCCGCCACGAGCAGCAGCTCGCGGGCCTCCGCACCGAGATGCGATCGCTGTCCGTGCCGGTGGAGGCGGCGCAGGACCGCCCGCCGAACAAGGCCTTTCTGACCGCGGCCGCGCCCGTCCTCGCGCGGCAGACGGCTCCGCTCGCTCCGGAGCCGGGGCAGGATGACGAGGACGAGGCGGCGCCCCAGAGAGACGCGCAGGACGAGCCGCCCCGCCCCACGTTCGAGCCTGCGGAGATGAAGAGCGAGCTCGACACGGTGTTCGCGTCCGAGCGCCCCGACCCCGCCTGGACCTCGGAGGCGAGCCGCACGGTCAGCTCCCGCGTCGCCGCGGTGCTGCCCGAGTCATCGGCGCTGCGCGACGTCGACTGCCACGCCAGCATGTGCCGTATCGAGACGAGCCACACCGACCTCGAGAGCTACCGGAACTTCGTCCAGGGTGCCTTCATGATCCCCGGCACCCGGATCTGGAACGCCGGCTTCTTCGCGTCGCCGCCGACGCCCGACGCGAGGGGCGAGCTGACCGCCACTGTCTACCTCGCGCGCGAAGGCGAGCCTTTGCCGGTGAGCGTCGTGCAATGAGCGGCCGTGCGCGCGGGAGGATCGCCGCCACCGTCATGACGGTGGCGGCCTCGACTCCTCCCCGCGCGCATCCTCGGGCCTCGCTCCGCTTTCGTGTCCGCGCTGGTACGCCCCCGGGGTTCCGCCGGTCACGCGCCGGAAGGCGCGCGTGAACGAGATGGCCGAGTCGTAGCCGACGCGATGGGCAACCTCGGCGATGGGGATGCCCTCCCGCAGGAGCCCGCGCGCGCGGTCCATCCGTATCCGCGTCAGATACTCGAGCGGCGTCTGGCCCACCGTGCTCCGGAACCTCTCCGCGAAAGCGGAGCGAGACATCCGCGCGCTGCGCGCGAGGTCGTCGATCGTCCAGCCGCGCGCGAGGTCCTCGTGCATGTCGCCGAGCGGGCGCGCGAGCTGCGTGTCCGCGATCGCCGCGAGGACGCCCCTCCTCGGCCCCTCGCCGGTCTGGAGGTAGGCCCGGACCGCCGAGATGAAGAGCGCCTCGGCGAGGCGGCGGATGATCGGGATCGATCCGATCTCCGATGAGCAGACCTCGAGGCGCAACAGCTCGATGAGCGACTGGAGGCCGTGGCTCCGGTTCTGATCGATGCGCAGGTGGATGAAGCGCGGGAGCGCGACGAGGAGAGGCTCGCCCTCCGTCGGATCCACGTCGAAGGCCACGCTCACCAGCGTGGAGCGCGCGCCTCCGCCTCCGTAGCGGATCAGATAGCCGTCCCGGCGATCCTCGAGAGCGGTGCAGTCCACGGTCGCGGAGTCCAGCGAATCGGACAGCACGTAGGGTTCGCCATCCAGAACGAGGAAGAGATCGTCTGCGCCGAGCAGCCTCGGCTCCGGGAGCGCGCGCGTTCGCAGCCAGCACGATCCCGCGACGATGAGCACGAACTTGATGGGGCCGCGGTGCGCGACGCGGTGTCCCCACGGCGCCGACGCCTCGAAGCGCGTGCACAGGGCGCTCTCGACGTGCAGCGAATGAAAGAGTCGGCTGAGGGCATCCATCGCCTCGCTCCTCCGGCGCCCATCAGGCGCCCCATCTGGACGACCGGTTTATTTTTCTGATGTTTCAGGCATAGCAAGTCTACATGCCGGGACGTACGGTGCAACGACGAACGGGCGGCGAACACGGGCCGCCATCCCGCCGAAGGACGGCGAGCAGCGCTCGCGCGCCGCCAACGACCGAAGAAAGCCCGGAGACAAGAACGATCATGCGGATGATTTCCATGCGGCGAATCGCGTCCATCGCGGCCTCACTGCTGCTGCTCGGGGGCGCTCTCACCCTCCCCGCTGCGTGCGCCGCCCCGGCCCCGCCGAGCAGCAGCGCTCCGAAGAGCCCGGCTGCTCCGGAGCAGCCCGCCGCGACGCCGGCGGCACCGGCGCCGTCTCCGGCGGCGAGCGCGCTGGTTCCGTCCGGCGGCGAGAGGCGTCAGGCGGGCTTCTACCACACGCGCGTGGGCGACATCGACGTGACCGTGCTCTCCGACGGCACGTTCGGCCTGGAACTCTCGAACGGCCTCGTCCTCAACGCCAAGCCGGGTGAGGTCGACAAGCTCCTCGCGCAATCCTTCCAGAGGTCGCCGATCGACGTGTCCTTCAACACCTTCCTGATCCACAGGAACGGCAGGACGATCCTCGTCGACACCGGGTGCGCAGAGCTCATGGGCCCCACGACAGGCAAGCTCCCCGCGTCGCTCTCTGCGGCGGGCGTGAGCGCCGAGAGCGTCACCGACGTCTTCCTCACGCACGTTCACCCGGATCACTCCGGCGGGCTCGTGATCGGCGGGAAGAGGGCCTTCCCGAACGCCACCGTCCACCTGAACCAGAAGGATCTCGACTACTGGATGGACAAGGCGATCGCCGCGAAAGCCTCGGGGATGCAGGCCCAGTTCTTCGCCGCGGCGCAAGCCACGTTGCAGCCGTACCTCGACGCCGGGCAAGTGAAGCCGTTCACCGGAGCGGCCGAGTTCTTTCCGGGGTTCCGCGCGGAGCCGGCGTACGGCCACACGCCCGGCCACACGCTGTACGCTCTCGAGAGCGGTGGCCAGAGGCTCCTCCTGTGGGGCGACCTCGTTCACATCATGGCCGTTCAGTTCGACGATCCCTCGGTGGCGGTGGCCTTCGACGTGAACGCGCCGATGGCCGTGGAGACGCGCAAGAAGGCGCTCGCCGACGCGGCCGACAAGGGCTACCTCGTCGCGCACACCCACGCCCCGTTCCCCGGGCTGGGCCACGTCCGGAGAGACGGAGAGTCCTACCGCTGGGTGCCCGCCCCTTACGTCGACGACGCGAAGAGGAAGTAGCGCGACGCCGCGAGAACGCGCGCGCGGCCCTGGGGGGGCCCGGCGCTTCGCGCTCGTGGCACATTTCCGTCAATGGTGGCGCAAACTTTGGCGCGCGTGGCGGTGTGGACTCGATCCGCACGGCTTCGACGGGCGCCGACCCTCACCCCAGGGCATCGCCTGGGCATATACTCGGCGGCGGAGGTTCGGTCATGCCGGTGCGTAGCAGGCGCGTTTGGTACTGGGCGCCGATAGCGGCGGCAGGGCTCGTCGCAGCAGGAAGCCCATTGGCTTGCGGCAGGACGCATCTTGACGATCCAGGCGTCGCGGGCGACTGGGAAGGGGGAACCTCCTCCGATGGCCACGGTCCCGGGGAGGCCGGGCACGAGGCGTCCGGGGGAGGTGTTGGAGGAAGTGGCGCGAGCGGAACCACGGGCAACGGCTCCGGCACGGGTGGCCCGTTCGGCTCGACGGGGTCGGGCGACGGCGGCGCGGCAGCGAGCTCGGGCAGCACGAGCGGCGGGGCTCCAGATGGAACCGGCGGGAGCGCGGGGGCACCTGCGGAGCTGGACTGCTCCACGGCGCGGCCCATCTCGAGCTCGCTCGATCTGAAATACCAGGTCGATCTCGACGAGTTGCCGCTCATCTCGGAGGTCCGCGGGGACCTGGTGCTCAGTGAAGAGGTGCATCGGCTGCATCACCTTGGCTGTCTACGGCACGTCACGGGCACGGTCACCATCCGGTACACGCGTAACCTCCCCACGCTCGAGGGGCTCGAGCGGCTCGAGTCCATCGCGGCGGGTTTGACGATCGCGAACAACGATACGCTCGCGAGCATGACGGGGCTTCAAGGCCTGAAGGCCGTGGATGGCCCGTTGAACATCAATTCGAACCTCCGCCTCGCTGACCTGGGCGGACTCGAGGGTCTGACGACGGTGCGCTTCGGCATTCAAATCGAGGACAACGCCGTCCTGGCGAGTCTCGCCGGGCTGCGCAACCTGACCGGCACGGGCGCAGTGGTGCTCAAATTCAACCCGGCGCTCAAGGACTTGCAGGGCCTCGAAGGCGTGAGCCAGCTCGCCAACCTCCTCGTCATCGGCAACGCGAACCTCGAGAGCCTCGAGGGGCTCTCGGCGCTCGAGACGGTCTACCAAGATCTCACGATCGGGAGCAATGACGTGCTCACGTCCATCGATGGTCTCTCTGCGCTCCGGGCGATCGAGCAAAATCTCACCATCTCGAACAACCGAGAGCTCACCAGCCTCGATGGACTTTCTTCGCTCGAGCGGATCCACTACGCTCTCGAGATCACGACGAACCCGAGGCTCCCCACCTGTGAGGCGGAAGAGCTCCGTGAGCGGACCGGCGTTCCACGAGCGTCCGTGATAGACAACGACGACTCGGCGACGTGCCCGTGACGACGGGGCTGTCCGTCCGCGTTCGATCCCGAGCGCGACGGGGAGCGCGTTTCAGCCGCGGACCATGATTCGCGGAAGATCGCTCGCTCAACGCGCCTGGTCAGCGAAGGAAACCGCCGCCCCGCCTACCTGCGCAGGAGGCGCCCCTGACGGGTCTTGCTCGTCAGCGCGCCGTCCTGCGCCACCACCTCGCCGGTGATCAGGACGGCGCGGATCCCTGACGGCGGCGCGTCGGCCCGCCGCGGCGTCGTGTTGTCCGCCACCGTGGCCGGATCGAAGACGACGAGATCCGCCCAGTGCCCGGGCACGATGCGCCCCACGTCGCGGAGCCCGATCCGCTCGGCGGGCAGCGAGGTCATCCGGCGCACGGCTTCCTCCAGCCGGAACAGACCGGCGTCGCGGCTGTAGTGACCGAGCACCCGCGGGAACGTGCCGAACGACGCCGGGTTGTGCTGGCCGCGCCGGGTGAGGATCGCGTCGGTCTCGAACGCGCAGAGGGGGTGCGAGAGCACGGCCCGGAGCGGCTCGTCCTGCGCATCGACGCCCGAGTACGTGTTCAGGAGGACGCGCGCCTTGCCGTCGCTCACGCGGGCGACGTGCGCGTAGGCGTCGAACTCGCTCCCGCCGAGGCGCGCCGCGATCGCCTCGAAATCGAGCCCCTCGAGCGCCGCGAGCTCCGGCGCCCCGCCCCAGAGCAGCCGGATGTCGGCATACGAGAGCCCGAGGAGCCGCCGGAACATCGCGAACTCCCGCCGGAGCCGGCGGAGGATGGCCGGGTCGTTGATGCGGGCGCGGAAGTCGTCGAGCACCCAGGCGGGGAAGAGGGCGTTCACCGTGGTGTTGCCGACCGTGTAGGGGAACGCGTCGAAGGCGGCGTCGACCCCTCTGTCCACGGCCCGCTCGATCGCGCGGAGCACCCACGGCACCGTGGGCCACGTCCGCCGGCCGATGAAGATCTGATGCGAGAGCTGGATCTTCGCGCCGCTCTCCTCGGCCAGGCCGAGCAGCTCGCGGACGGAGCGGAGGTTGTGCGGCGGGCCGAGGAGCAGCGGCCTGTAGAACGGCGATATCCACGTGTAGGCCCGGCCGTGGACCGTGAACACGCCCCCTTCGTCGGCCACCGTCCGGAGGAGCGTCAGGAACTCGTGCCTTCGCGCGAAGACCCCGGGCGTGTAGGCCAGCCCGGCCGAGAGCCCGAACGCGCCCTCGCGGAGCGACGCGCGCGCGAGCGAACAGAGCGCGTCCATCTGCTCCGGGCTCGGGGGAGCGGCGCTGTTGCCCATGACCGCCTGGCGGAGCGTGCCGTGGCCGACCAGGAGCGCCGCATTGACGAGCAGCCCGCCGGCCTCGAGGGCGGCCAGCAGCTCGCCCATCGAGCGCCACCGGTAGGCGAGCGCTCCGTCCTTCAGGATCTCTGCCGAGTGCTCCACCAGCGGAATCGACGCCTCGGTGACCGGGGCAGGGGAATGACCGCAGTTGCCCGCCACCACGGTCGTGATGCCCTGGGCGACCATCGGCGCGAGGACGTCCTCGTGGTCGGGCAGCGCGAGCAGCCAGTCGATGTGCGAGTGGATGTCGATGAAGCCGGGCGCGACGGCGAGTCCGCTGGCGTCGAGCGTCCGCCCTCCCGCGAGGGCGCCTGGCCCGGCGATCGCGGCGACCTTGCCCTTCTGGATGCCCAGGTCCGCCACGTAGCGAGGCTGGCCGCTGCCATCGAGGATCGTTCCCCGCGAGATGACGAGATCGAAATCCATCTGCACGCCTCCTCAAGAAGCTCTGTCGCGGACGACGCGGGACCGTGGGAAGCCCACCGAATCGGGGACGGCCGTGGTGCGGAGCATGCGCTCCGCGCGGACCGTGCGCTCCCCGATCCGGGATCCGTGGCTCTCGAGCCCAGGCGGACGCGCCGTTCGAGCCGCTGCCCTGGCAGCACGAGGCCGAGCGCTCGTCTGTTCGCGCTCCCATCGCGCGCCCCTCGCATGAGTCCGCCGGTGTGCAGCCAGAGCCCAGCGAGCTGCCCCGGCCGCGTCCAGGCCGCATCACGCAGTGCAGTTCGAGCCGGGCGACCCCGCGAGATCGCGTGGCCCCGCGATTGTATCCGCTGTCGCAGTCCTGCGGCGGGTCGGCTCGACCCGCGAGAGACTGGGAGAGGCCATGGATCAAACAGCGAGCGCGCCGCGAGGCGGGCGTCTCTCTCTGCGCCCGCTCGCCGAGCGGCCGCGGTGCAGCATCGTCATTCCCTGTTACAACGAGGAGCGCTACATCGAGGACGTCCTCCGCTGCGCCCTCGAGCAGCGTTATCCTCCAGAGCTCCTCGAGATCTTCGTGGTCGACGGCGGCTCGACCGACAGGACACGGGAGCTCGTCGGCCGCGCCGCGGCGGAGGATCCACGGGTGACGCTCCTCCACAACCCCGACAGGATCCAGGCCACCGCGATGAACATCGCCATTCGCCGCGCGCGAGGTGAGGTGATCGTCCGGATGGACGCCCACGCCGACTACGCCGGCGACTACGTGGCTGCGTCGGTCGCGGCGCTCCGGCGGACCGGCGCCCTCAACGCGGGCGGCGCGGCGCGGCCGCGCCACCGGAACGGCTTTCAGCGGGCGCTCTGCGTCGCGCTCTCGAGCCCTCTCGGCGTGGGCGGCTCGGCGTACCGGGACCCGTCGCGCGAGGGGTTCGTCGAGTCGGTGTTCAACGGGGCTTTCCGGCGCGAGGCGTTCGAGATCGCCGGCCTCTACGACCCGGCCGCCATCACCAACGAGGACGCCGAGCTGAACCAGCGCATCATCGAGGCTGGCGGCGCGGTCTACCTGTCCCGGGAGATCGTCGCCTATTACTACCCGCGGTCGTCGTTCGCCGCGCTCGTTCGGCAGTATTTCGCGTATGGCAAGGGGCGCGCGCGCACGCTGCTGTGCCGCCGCAAGTTCCTGTCGCTCCGGCCGGCGCTGCCGTTCTTCATGGTGACGGCCTTCGCGCTGCTCGCGCTCGCCTCAGCGCTCGCGCCGGCGGTCCGCCCGGTGCTGGCGCTCGCCTCGCTCGGCTACGCCGCGCTCGTGATCGCGGAGTCGCTCCGGCTCGCGCGGCGCGCCTCGCTGCGTGATTTCCCCCTGCTCTGCGCCATCTTCCCCGCGGTGCACGCCGCGCACGGGCTCGGGTTCTGGGCCGGCCTGCTCCGCGGCGCGCGGGACGGCGTTGGCCGGCGCGAGGCCGAGCGCCTTCCGGCGCCGTGAGCGCGGAGCAGCGCGGCATTCCCCGGGTTCAGCGGCCCGGACGCGGCTCGAGCGGCGGCGCGGCGCGTTGATCGCCCGCGTTCGCTTTGGTATGTTTGCGCCGTGAGCGTACGCGGGACGTCGTTTGCATCGTTCTCCTCGGTCGCGGCCGAGCTCATCGAGCTGTCCCGCTTCTGCCATGAGCGCGGCTGGACGCCGGCCACGAGTGGCAATTTCTCCGCCCGGCTCGGCGACGGCACCCTCGCGATCACGGCGTCCGGGCGGCCCAAGGGCGCGCTCGGCGTGTCGGACATCGTGGTCGTCAATGCGGAGGGCCGCCTGACCGGGCCCTCGGCGGCCCGCCCGTCGGCCGAGACGGCGCTGCACTGCCAGCTTTACCGGCACTCCAGCGAGATCGGCGCCGTCGCGCACACCCACTCGCGGGCGGCGACGGTGCTGTCGCGCCGGTGCGCGCAAGAGGGGTACGTGACCCTCTCGGGCTACGAGGTGGCGAAGGCGCTCTCCGGGATGACGACGCACACCGCCACGGTGCTCCTCCCGGTCTTCGTCAACACGCAGGACATCCGGAAGCTGGCCGAGGACGTCGACGCGTTCATGTCGGCGCATCCGCCCGTGTACGGCTACCTCATCGCAGGTCACGGGCTGTACACGTGGGGATCGGACATCGCGAGCACCATCCGCCACATCGAGGCGATCGAGTTCATGCTGGACTGCGCGCTGCTGGAAGGAGGGCTATCATGAGCCGATTGCGGGTTTACCGGGAGAGCGACCCGACGAGGGCCGACGAATACACGACGCTCGAGGATATCGCCCGCGTCGCCGCCGAGGCGCAGATCCGCTTCGAGCGCTGGTCTGCCGAGCGCCCGCTGCCGCCGGGGACGGCGCAGGAGCAGGTGCTCGAGGCGTACGCGGGGCCGGTGAAGCGGCTCTCCGAGGCGTGCGGGTTCGTGACAGCGGACGTGGTGTCGGTGTCGCCGGGCACCCCCAACCACCCCGACCTCAGGCGGAAGTTCCTGGACGAGCACATCCACACCGAGGACGAGGCGCGCTTCTTCGTCGAGGGGCGAGGGCTGTTCTGCATCCATCACGGCGAGCGGGTGCTCTCGTTCCTTGTCGAGAAGGGCGATCTCATCAGCGTACCGGCCGGGACGCGGCACTGGTTCGACATGGGGCCGGAGCCCTCGTTCACCTGCATCCGGTGGTTCTCCGATCCGAAGGGGTGGGTCGCCGAGCACACCGGGTCGGACATCGCATCGCGCTTCCCGCGGCTCGAGGCGTGAGCGTGGCGGCGCTCCCTGCGCGCGCGGTGCTGATCGACATCGAGGGGACAACGACCGACGTGCGCTTCGTGCACGAGACGCTGTTTGCCGTGGCGCGCCGGGATCTGGCGGCGTACGTCGCGGCGCACGCCGGGGGCCCGGAGGTCGAGGCAGCCCGGCGCGCGGTCGCGCGCGAGCGGGGCGAGAGCGAGCAGGCCGTGAGCGACGGCGAGCTCGCTGCGGCGCTGCTCGCGTGGATCGACCAGGATCGCAAGGAGACGACGCTGAAGGCGCTCCAGGGCAAGATCTGGCGCAGCGCCTACGAGTCGGGGGGGCTCCGGAGCCACGTGTATGCAGACGTGGAGCCGGCGCTGCGGAGATGGCGAGACCTCGGGGTGACGCTCGCCGTGTTCAGCTCCGGGTCCGTCGAGGCGCAGGAGCTCCTGTTCCGGCACACGACGGCCGGCGATCTCACCGGGCTGTTCACGGCGTTCTTCGATACGACGACCGGGCCGAAGCGAGAGGCGGGCGCTTACCAGCGGATCGCGGAGGCGCTCGGGGTGCAGCCGGGGGAGGTGCTGTTCCTGTCTGACGTGGTGGCCGAGCTCGACGCGGCGGCGGCGGCGGGGATGCGCACGGTGCTGGTGATCCGGCCGGGGACGGCGCGGGATGGGGGGAGCCGGCATGCGGTGGCTGAGCGCTTCGATGAGATCGCTGTGGTGACGGCGGGGGGCGCGGGAGAGCGGTCGGTTTAGACGGCTGCAGCGGAGCCAGCGGGGGAGGGCGCGCTGCGCGGGGGGGCGGCGGGGCTGTCCCACAAACTCGCGCCTTTTGGGGGGCTATTGCCTGCTGTGCGGGAGGCGAGATCGGGGGGCGACCGGCTGCGCTGCGGGCCGGCGCTCGGGGTTTGTGGGGGCCTGCCCCGCCGCCCCCCCGCGCAGCACGCCCTCCCCCGCTGGCTCCGCTGGCTCTTTCCACGAGGCCTGGCAGATCGAGGTGCTGTAGAGTGACGCGCGACTGGCCGCGTGGAGAAGGATCGGCTGATGAAGGAGCTGGGGAATTTGAGACCGCCTGCGGTGCTCGAAGGGATCGAGCGGGCCACCGCGGAGATCGGGTTTACGATGGCCAGCGACAGGCAGACGGGCTCGATGCTGCGTACGCTCGCCGCCGCCAAGTCGGGCGCTTTCCTTGAGCTCGGGACCGGCACGGGCATCTCGACGTGCTGGATCCTCGATGGCATGAATGCCAGCTCTACGCTCGTCTCCGTGGAGCACGACGAGAAGGCCCTGGCCGTGGCACGCCAGCACCTCGGAGGCGACCCCCGCCTCACGCTCAAGAACATGGATGGCGAAGCCTTCTTGCGCTCTGTGCTGGGTCAGCAATTCGAGCTCATTTTTGCCGATACATGGCCGGGGAAGTACTACGCCCTGGACGAGGCGCTGAGCCTGATCAAGCCCGGCGGGCTCTATGTCATCGACGACATGCTCCCTCAGCCCAACTGGCCCGATGACCACGCTCCCAAGGTGGCGGAGCTGATCGCCGCTCTCGAGCGACGCCAGGATCTCGTGCTGACCAAGCTCTGCTGGTCGTCTGGGCTCATCATCGCGACCAGGATCGGTCGCGCCTAGAGAACGACGGGGCCCCACCTCGAGGAGCTGCCGGCAGCGCCAGCGACGTCTGTCACAGCAATCCTGCGCCAGCCCAGAGCCCGGGCTCGTACGCCACGAGCGCGTCCACGTCGTCCGAGGCGAGCACGAGGAAGCTCACCGGAGAGAAGCCGAGGAACAGGTGTGAGGTGATCGGGAACTGGATGCCCCACCCGAAGCGAGCGCCGAAGGCGCCCACGCTCTCGAAGTAGGGGGAATCGAAGAAGATGCGGTGGTAGCCCGGCGTGATCCCGACCGACATCTCGACGTGCGACCCGACCCCCATCACGAGCCGGAGCGGCGCGCCGACCGCGAGCTGGTTGACGTCGGTGGTCGAGACGGTCCGGAACTCGAGGCCGACCTCGAAGCGGCGCGTCTCGCTCAGGCGGAGGCGCGCGAGGACGTCGAGATCCACGGACATCCCGTCCTTCACCGCGAAGCGCCCCGGCACGAAGTAGCCGGAGATCCCGAGCGAGAGCGCCATCCGCCGCGCGTTGGCCTCCGCCTGGTGACCCGTCGCGGGCTCCTTCGCGGAGGGCCCCGGCGGCGTATCCGGGGTGCGCCGCTCCGGCTGTGCGGCCGCCGCGGGCGAGGGAGGGGGAGACGCGGGGTATCCGCCCGCCGGCGGCGGGTAGGGGTAGGCCGGGGGAGGGCCCCCCGCGGGCGGCGGGTAGGGGTAGGGCGCCGGGTACCCGCCCGCGGGCGGCGGGTAAGGGTAGGGCGCGGGATACCCGCCCGCAGGCGGCGGATAGGGGTAGGGCGCGGGGTACCCGCCCGCGGGCGGCGGGTAGGGGTAGGGCGCGGCGTGACCGCCCGCGGGCGGCGGGTAGGGGTAGGGCGCGGGGTACCCGCCGGCGGGCGGCGGGTAGGGGTAGGGCGCGGCGTGACCGCCCGCGGGAGGCGGGTAGGGGTAGGGCGTTGGTGCCGGCGACGGCCTCTGAGCAGGCGCCGGAGCCGGCGCTGAGCTCGTGGCCGCGGGCTTTGCCGCCTCGGGCTTTGCTGGCGCGGGCGGCGCGGGGCGGGCCGGCTGGGCGGCGGCCTCGCCCGCGGCGAGGCTCAGGAAGGCGAGCGCCACCAGCGCGGGCGCCACGGCGGCGGCGCGACGCGCGCTGCGAGCCCGGCGCGCCAGCACGACGGCCGCCGCGAGCCCCAGCAGGAGCGCGAGCGAGACGAGCTGGCCGGTGCTGAGCCCCCCGTACACGCCGCGCCCGGCGTCCCCGCGGAGGAGCTCGATGAAGAACCGGCCCGCCGCGTAAAGCGCGAGCCAGGTCCCGAAGGCGCGCCCGTCCCGGTGCCCCCGGGCGAGCCACAGGGCGGCGATCGCGCTCGCCATCGCCCCGAGCGCCGCCTCGTAGAGCTGCGTGGGGTGCACGGGCAGGCTCGGCGCGCCGAGGGGCACCCAGCCCGCCGCCGTGTGGTCCGCCGCCGCGGGGCTGCCGGCGGGGAACCGGACGCCCAGCGCGCCCCCGGTGACGCGGCCGTAGTCGCAGCCCGCAAGGAAGCACCCGGTGCGCACGCAGGCGTAGGTGATCCCGAGCCCGGGCACGAGCCGGTCGAGGAACGGGAGCACGGCCGCGCCGCGGCGGTAGAGGACCAGGCCGGCCACGGCGACGCCGGCGATGAGGCCCCCGTAGGCGGCGCGGCCGGCGTGGAGCATCGGACCCCACGAGCCCCCCGCGAGCGCCTCGGGCGCGGCGCGCAGCGCCTCGAAGACGTAGCCGCCCAGGAGCGCCGCGACGTAGCCCGAGAGGAGCGCCCGGCCCTCCACGGCCACATCGCCCCGATCCCGGCGAACGAGCCAGAAGAACGCCGTCGCCCCGAGGAGCCCCGCCACGGCGACCATCACGGTGTAGGTCGGCGCGAGCCACGGAGGCAGGCCGTGGCGCTCGAGCCAGAACATCACCGCCCGGTTCACGGCCGCCTCCGGATGTGCAGCAGCATGTAACCCGCGGGCAGGAGCAGCCAGAACGCGGCGCCGAGGGGCACGGGCGCGCCCGGGTGGCCTCCTCCGGGATCGCGCCGGCCGGCGCTCAGCTTGCAGCTCGAGTTGCTGCCGGTGGATGGATCGCCGTCCTTGCAGTTCTGGTCGCAGTCGCGGCAGTTCTGGTTGCAGTCGCGGCAGTTCTGGTTGCACTCGCTGCAGTTCTGGTTGCAACCCGCGACGTCGTCGTTGCAGCCGCCGCAGCTGCCGCAGTCGTCGCCGCCCGACGTGCCGCTCGGCGTGCTCGGGGTGACGGCGGGGACCGTCGGGCTGCCGTACTGGAGGCAGCGGTCGAGCAAGGCCATGCAGCCCTCGTCCCCGGCGAACGCGAGGGCGCCGTCGCGCCCCGCGATCGGCAGCGCGGCGCACGCGCCGCTGCCCGCGGAGAAGACACACTCCTTGACCCCGTCGATGCTCAGCAGCGCGAGGATGCAGAGCGCCTCGGCGTTCAGCGCCCCGGCGTTGACCCAGGAACACTCCGCCTGGGCGTCCTCGAACGTCGGGTCGGTGCGGTCGTGCTCGCACTGCCCGGCCACGGCGCAGGTGCATACGTCCCGCACCTCGGCGGCGCACTCCGCGACGGACGAGGGGAGGTGATAGGGGTTGAAGCGCACGGATCGCGGCTCGCTCCGGGGCCACGCGGGCATCGCGGCGCCGCCCGAGGGGGTGGGGAGCGCGGGCGCGTCCTTGGGCGAGAGGGCGCTCAGCGCGACGAGCCACGCGGCGTTGACGTACACCGTGTGATCCTGGGCGATGACGCCCGCGGGCAGGCCGGTGACGCGGACGAGGTCCTGCGCGTCCGCGCGCCGCGCGAGCTCCGCCAGGATCTCGCCCGCCCGGCCGCCGAGCGCCGCGTCCTCCAGCAGAGCGGTCTCCGGCGACGCCGGCGGCCCCGCGAGGGCGGGCACTGGTCGATCGAGCGCCCCCTCGGGCCCGCGCCCCCCCGCAACGGGCGTGACCGAGCGGAGCAAGAACCCGTCCTCGGACGGCTCGAGCGAGCCGAGGACGATCGCGTCCTTGCCCAGCTCGTCCCGCGCTGCGTCCGCGTTGCGGACCAGCGCGGGGACGCTCGCGATCTCCGCGCCCTCGATCGCCGTCTCGTCCCCCGGCTCGCCGTGCGTCTCCTCCAGCCGCACCGCCACGTCGTGCAGGACCTCTTCCGGCAAGGCGGCGAGGACCTCCGGCGCGGCGCTCAGCGCGTCGCGCAGCGGCAGGTCGTCGTAAGGCGGTGTCTCCGCGCCGCACGCGCCGAGCGCCGGGAGCGCCAGCAACGCGACAGCATGGCGTATCGCTCTCTCGATGAAGGCCTTTGTTCGCATGCCCCTCCCTCGAACCCCCTCAGGCGCGCGAGGCCCGACTCGGTGCGCCCTGCTCCATCGAGCGAGAGCGCATCAGGCAGGCGAGGCGCCTGCGACCACAGTACCAAAAGATCTTTCCGCGAGGATCGCCGTGATCCACGGGTGACCGATGGAGCCTTGTGTGCGAGCCGGTGCTCGGTGTTCCCGCCATCGCGTCCGTCCCGCAGGAACGGGGTTCTCAGCGCTCGACCCGCCGGCGCGACCGGCCGCGCTCGGCCTGCCGGTTCACTCACCGCGCGGGCGTGATGTCGCCTGGAACACTGCTCGCGCCGGGGGCTCCGGGAGAGAATCGTGTGCATCCGGCCGATCGCGGGGGTCGGCTACCTCGCCGAGGTGATTCGCTATCGACACCTCTCTCTGATGAGCGCCTTCCTCTCGATCATGGGCGCAGGAGCAGGTCTGTGCCTCGCCACCAGGAGCTGGAACCAGGCCGTCTGGATCACCGGCCTCCTGGCGATCGGCGGCGCCAGCTATGGCCTCACCCGGGTTCACCAGCCCTTCGACGCGCTCGTGATCGCGAGCCCGTACGTCCTTTCGGGGATCTTGTTCGTGATCACGGGAGCGCGGCGCGGCAGCGCCCACCCCGTCGCGGGCTGACGCGGCCGCCATCTCTGCGGCCGCGCCGGATCCATCAGAAGAATGCGCTCGCCTTCACCTCCGAGCGTGCGCGCCGCCGCGTCGGACGGCGGGGCCGCCGTCGTCCCGGGAGGACCGCTCCCACATCGTGGAAGAACACGATCACCCCGCTGAAGCGCGGGAACCGCACCTCGCGGGCAGCCGCCATGGTACACGGCTTTCCGCCGGCTTGGGTCGCCTTTTGCGCGTGCCACGCGCGAGCGGGGCAGGTCGGCATGGCGTTCGGGGCACCCGACCCTGATCAGGCAACGAAGACGAACCATTCCAACGAACGGAGAGATCGATGATCGGATATGTCACGCTGGGCACGAACGATCTGGAGCGCGCCGCCCGTTTCTACGACGCCTTGCTGGGCGAGCTGGGCGCGACGCGGCTCTGGCAGCTAGAGCGGATGATCATCTGGGCGGTGAAGCCGAACGCGCCTGCGCTCGCCGTCGCCCTGCCCTTCGACCACCAGCCGGCCACGGTTGGTAACGGCGTGATGGTCGCGCTCGTCGTCGATAGCCCGGCCAAGGTGGACGCGCTCCACAGGAAGGCCCTGGAGCTGGGCGGCAAGGACGAGGGCGCGCCGGGGCCGCGTGGACAGAGCTTCTACGGAGGGTATTTCCGCGACCTGGACGGCAACAAGCTCAACTTCTTCACCATGGTGCCCTGAGCTCCACCGCCGGACCCTCATCCGCAATCGGCCCCGCGTAGCGCCGCGAGGCGGCGCTCGCCTCTCGAAAATTGTCGATGTAGCGCCGCCTTTCCGGGGGCTCTCGCTGCGCCGACCTGCTCTTCGAGGTGCGCCCCGCGCCTCAGCGTGACAGGCGCGCCGTCAGGTAGTGGCGCATGGACATCGGCGCTCGGCCGAGCAGGCGCTCCAGGGTCGGATCCACGGCGGCGAACTCGCGCTCTCGGCTCGCCGCGAACATGCCCAGAAACAGGTCCGCCCGGTGTTCGGGGACGCCGTGAGACACCATGTCTTCCCTGAACGCTTGATCGCTGACGGTCACCCGCGCGATCGAGCGCCCGATGAGCTCCGATGCGATCGCCGCGATCTCCGTGAGATCGAGGGCCGCGGAGGCGGTGAGCGGCGGTGTCACCCCGTCGAGGCGCGCCTCGTCGGTCAGCGCGATCGCCGCCGCGTCGGCCAGGTCGCCGTGCTCTGTCCACGAGACCGGGCCGTCTTCTGGCGCGACGAGCTTGCCCGTCTTGAGCGCCCGCTCGAGGAGCATGAGCGCGGACGCCGCATAGAACCCGTTGCGAAGCGAGGTGAACGCGACCCCCGATCTTTGCAGCGAGGCCTCGGTGGCCGCGTGGTCGCGCATGGGCTCGAAGCGGGACGCCGGGTTCGAGCCCATGTGGCTCGTGTAGAGGACGCGGCGGGCGCCTGCCGCGCGCGCCGCTTCGATCGCGGCTTCATGCTGGCGCACCGCGGCCTCACCGGTGCTGTTGATGGAGACGATCAGGACATGCGAGGCGCCCTCGAAGGCGTGGCGCAAGCTCGCGACGTCGTCGAAGGCCCCTTGGCGTACGCGGACGCCGCGCTCGGCGAGCGCGCTGGCCTGCTCCGGGTTGCGGACGCTGACGCCCAGCCGAGCGGCGGGCACGCGCTGAAGGAGCCGCTCCATGATGGCTCGGCCGAGGTGACCGTTGGCTCCAGTGACGATGATCATGACACCCTCCTGCTGCGTTTGGCGCAGCGACCCTGCGCGGTCATCCCAAGCATCACGTGGACGCGGCGCTCCGTGCTCCGTGTGGCCCGGTGACGATGGGCTACTTCACGTCGTCGAGCCTAGCGCCGGCCACCGGAGCGCATTAGTGTGCCTGGAGGGAAGGAACTGTTGCCGTGGACGCACGAATCGATCTGGACCTGAACGACGCCGCCCTCCTCGTGCGTGTCGTCCGGACGCGCAGCTTCTCGGCCGCCGCCCGCGAGCGCGGCGTGCCGGTCTCCACGGTGAGCCGGCGCATCGCGCGGCTCGAGTCTGCGCTCGGCGTCCGGCTCCTCGAGCGAACCACGCGGCGGCTGGAGCTGACCGAGGCTGGGCGCGCGTACTTCGGCCACGCCGAGCGGGCGATCGACGATCTCACGAGAGGCACGCATCACGTCCGCGAGCTCCAGAGCGAGCCGCGCGGGCGCGTGCGGATCGTGGCGCCGATCGCCCTCGGCGCCGCGGTGGCGAGCGCCGTCTGCACCTACCTCGCGAAGCACCCCCACGTGTCGGTCGACCTCGAGATCGATTCACGGCGGGTCGACCTCCTCGCCGGGGGCTTCGATATCGCGATCGTCCCGGGCCACGTAGAAGACACGACCGACTTCGTGGCGCGAGAGCTCTGGCGGGCGACGCGAAAGCTGCTGTATGCGAGCCCGTGTTACCTCGAGGCGAGGGGCATTCCCCACCGGGTCGAGGACCTCGCGCATCACGATTGCATCGCGGTGCACGCGGCGGACGGAATGGCCACGTGGACGCTCGGGCAGGGGCGCCGGAGACGACGCATCGCCTTCGAGCCCCGCTTCTATGTGAGCGAGTCCTCCGCCGCTTACCGCGCGACGCTCGCGGGCGTTGGCATCGCGATGCTTCCGGAGGTGTTCTGCGCCGAGGACGTGGCCGCGAAGCGTCTCGTCCGCGTCCTCAAGGGCTACGAGGCCGAGGCCGGCGGTGTCAGTCTCCTCTATCGCGCGCATCGAGCCCTGACGGCCGCCGTCCGGACCTGCATCGACCACCTCCTCGGGGAGCTGCCGGCGACCGACCCGGCGCGCGCCGGGCGCAGCCGCCGCGAGTAGGTGGTCTTTGCCCCGAGGCAAATTTGCAAATTTGCGAAACCGATGCCGACGTCCACCGTAACTGGACCTGACGGCTCGATCGCTTGCCTGGGCGAAGGAAGCCGCAAGGGAGGAATCCATGATCCGTTCCAGAGTCGGCCTGGTGTTCTCGCTCTCGACGCTCGCCCTCGGATTCTTGCAGCAAGGTTGCGGGAGCCCCGACGTCGAGCCGCTCGATGAAGGCTCATCGACGTCCGCGGCGCCCGCCGCGCGTACCGGGTTCATCGCCCTGACCCCGATCTCCGCGGTCGGGACACCGGTCCTCCATCACCTCGCCGGCGAGCTCCAGGCGACGTCGGCGCAGAGCGCTCTGGACTCGCTCCGCTCCGGCGCCGCCGAGCGCAGCGACCTCCTTCGCCGAACGGGCGCGGTGATCGCCGACATGGACGAGCTCGATGAGGCGGATCTCGCGACCTACCGGTCGCTGGTCGAGGCCGCGAGCGAGGCCGGGATCCCGTTCGTCTTCGAGAATGTCCGCGACTCGGCGCGCATGGCCGCGGTGTTCGGCTACGGCGTCGCGGGCGACGTGGCGATCGTGGAGCCATCGCGCGGGGGAACGAAGTTCGATATCAAGCTCTACGGGAACATCGAGGCGACGGCGGTGAAGTCCTCCTCCGCCACGATCAAGGTGAACCACGAGGCCGCACCCTTGCCCGCCGAGGAGCGGGCGGCGCGCGCCTCGGACCGTGAGCACGCCGGACAGGCCGCAGAGGGCGCCACGCCCACGGCCGGTCCGTCGCGCGAGGACGTCGCGGCCCAGGTGGCGGCGCGCATCCGCACGCTCGCGGCTGCGCCGGTCGTGCAGCCGTTCGCCCTCTCCGTCGCGAGCGCGGCCCCTCCAGGCACCTACCGCCAGTTCATCGTGAACGGCTCCTCGTGGTGGACCGTCCCCGGCACCTCTCAAGTCGCGACCCTGGATCTGAGCTACGAGGTCGAGCTCGTCGCTTCCACCACGCCCAACAACAAATTCATGGTCATCACCGGCGTGGGCGCGGGAGCAAACCCGGGACCGCTGAACACGAACAGCAATTTCAACCGGGGCTATTACCAGCAGCAGCTGAACGTCAGCGTCGTGCCTGGCAGCACGGCGCTGAGCCCGTACGCCCACGTGCCCAACTCCCCGAACGGACAAAACTCGTTCACGCGCTCCGTCGGCTGCAGCGTCGGCGCGCAGGGGGGCACCGACGCGGCGAGCGCCAGCTTCTCGTGCAGCTTCCAGGACAGCGCCACCGTTTCCTTGTCCGACTTCACCGCGATCGATCAGAGCACGGGGCTGACGTCGGCCTGGAGCTACCGGATGACCTCGGCGCAGGGCTATCCGTACTGGAACCCCGTCGACCTCGTCGACCAGTGGACCGGGACGCTCCACACGCTGCCGTTCCTGGCGGTCTCGACCCTCCAGCCGACGTATCAAACCGTCTATTCCGCGCCGAGCTCGTTCAACGGCAAGGTGCCGCTCTCCGTCATGCACACCCAGGTGCTCCAAGGGATCTATGTCGACTGGAACTTCTTCTACGTCCAGGCGCATCCTCAAAACTATTCTGTCTCCCCCAAGCTCGACACGACCGTGGACTTCGGGAGCGTGAGCAGCACCAACCCGGCGGTGACCTTCACCAACCAGAACAGCGGCCTCAACATGGACGTCTATTACTCGGAGACGACCCCGCTCTCGCCGATCATTCAATGGCCTGCGACCGGCAACCCCAACCAGAGCTTCGAGCTCATCCCGACGGGAGACCCCGACGGGAGCGTGTTCATCAAGCCAAGGCACAGCGGGCTCTGCTTCGACATCTACTACTCGAGCCTCGAGGACGGCGCCGAGCTCATTCAATACACCTGCACGGGCAACCCCAACCAGAAGTTCGTCCTGCGGCCGGTGGGCGCTTATCGGTCGATCATGAACGTGAACAGCCAGAAGTGCCTGAGCGTCGAGGATGCCAGCACCGCGGGCTACGCGCAACTCGTTCAGGAGCCCTGCAACACCGCGCTCCCTGAACAGCTCTTCCTGCCGCGCTGAGGAGCGCGCGCCACTACCCTGCTCCCGATCGGGCAGGAGCAGGGGGAGGGGAGCCAGCCGCTTCGCGACGAGCCGTCACGTCCGTCGTGAACACGCGCATGGGTCTTGAACCCTCGCGCAAAGAATGATGTAAAAACATCATGCCGTCGCTCCTCATCAAGTCCGTCGATGTGATCACCCTCAACGACGCGGGCGATGTGCTCCGCGGGGTCGACATCGCCATCGAGGGCGGCTCGATCGTGGCCGTTGGCGAGGCGCCCCCCGGCTTTCTCGCCGGCGAGGTGCTCGACGGCACCGATCTCATCGCCTTGCCCGGCTTCTGGAACGCGCACACGCATGCGGCCATGACGTTCGAGCGAAGCTTTGGAGATGATCTGCCGCTCGATCGCTGGTTCAATGAAAAAATCTGGGTCGCCGAGCGCGCCCTCACCGCAGACGACGTCGCGTGGGGCGCCTACCTCGCCGCGGCCGAGATGATCCGGAGCGGCACTGTCGGGTTCGCGGACCACTATTTTCATATGGATCGCGTCGCGCAGGTCGTCGAAGAGAGCGGCCTGAAGGCGCTGCTCGCGTGGTGCGTCTTCGGCCTCTCCAGCGAGGTCGAGACGGATCTCGCCGGGGCCGTGGATTTTGCTCGCCGCTTTCAGGGCGCGGCTGGCGGCCGGATCAAGACGTGCCTTGGCCCGCACGCGCCGTACACCTGCCCGCCGGAGTTCCTCAAGACCGTCGGCGAGACGGCGCGCAAGGAGGGCATGGGCGTCCATATCCACCTCTCCGAGAGCGAGGAGCAGGTCGAGGTCTCGCGGAAGCGCCACGGAAAGACGCCCCCCGCGCACCTCGACGCGGTCGGCCTCCTCGACGTGCCCGGCCAGAAGCTCGCCGCCCACTGCATCGCTGTGACCCAGGAGGACATCGCGATCCTCGCCGCCCGCGGCGTGAGCGTCGCGCAATGCCCCGGCTGCCACATGAAGCTCGGAATGGGGGTGACGCCCGTCCCCTCGCTCCTCGCCCATGGCGTCAACGTGGCGCTCGGCACCGACGGCGCTGCCTCGAACAACAACCTCGACATGCTGGAAGAGGCGCAGCTCGCGGGCCTGTTGCAGAAGGCCCACCTCCGCGACGCCGAGGCCCTCCCTGGCGACACCGTGCTCCGCCTGGCCTCACGGAACGGCGCGCGGGCGCTGGGCTTCGAGGCGAGCGGCGTCATCGCTCCGGGCGCCGCGGCCGACGTGATCCTCTTCGATTCCCGCCGCCCTCACCTCCGGCCTCGACATAGCCTGGTCGGCAACATCGTGTATTCGGCGAGATCCAGCGACATTCGCCACTCGATCATCGCGGGCCGGCTCGTCATGAAGGACCATGAGCTCCTCACGCTCGACGAGGAGCGAATCCTCTGGGAAGCGGAGCGCCGCGCGTTCGCCATGCTGCGCCGCGCCCGGGGCACGCCGCTGCGCGAGTACCACGGATAACGGGCTCCCGCCGGCCACGAGACGTTTGTGGGTCGACCGTGAAGGCGAGCCGCGCCGATAGCGGTTCGTACGACCTCGAACACGGCCCGACGAGATCCGTCGCGGCCGAAATCGACTCGAAGCGCGCTTTGTGCCGTGCGAGCAAATCCACGATGAATTTGATGTGCCTGTAAGGAGCGTGCACCTCGGCTCGGCGCTGGCCGCTCGAGAGATGATGGGGTTCCGGCGTCAGCTTCCTGGCGTTCCGCTGCATACACCATTGCGTGACAGGGCGGCGAAATTTCCGAGTCCGCGGGCAGTTCAGTCTTGACTTCAAAAAAATGACGGCTTCACATGGTGTAGAAGGCGCTATCGCGCGTTCCATTCAACACCCGTCGGTCACCGGCCCCAAGGGGGAGCGCATGCCGGATGATCCATCACCATTCGAAGCAGTGAAGTAGGGGTTTGATACTATCTCACAGGCGGGCACCGGCCGTGCTCAGCCGATGAATGCGGGAGGCAACATGCCGCTGAAGAGCTATGGCGTATTGAAGGGTACAGTGATCGATCGGCGTCTCGCGTCGGGTGCGAACCCGCACTATCAGATCCACGTCGTGGACGACACGATCGACTACCGCATCGCGGTGAATGTGCAGTCGCAGGACGGCTCCCAGGTCGAATATGTCGTCAAGTCCCATTTCGCGCACCCGCTGCTTCAAGAGATCCACGAGCTGAAGCCGGGCTTCCATCGGCTGGAGAGCAAGCCGGGCGGGCTCGGGCTCGACTTTATCCGCGGAAACCTCGTGGATCGGAAGGAGTTCGTTCCGCTGCCATTCTCCGCCCCGGGCCCTGACAACGACCTCAACGAGAAGCTCGATCACTACGTGCAGCGGGCGATGGCCGACGAGACGGCGCTTCTGTACGCCTTCGGGGAGCGCTGGGGTCCGGAGAACGGGACGAAGGACAAGATCTTCGGCTTCCTGCCCGGAAACGGCATCCACGATATCCACATGAACCAGGGCAACGACGCCCGCTTCAAGAAGGACGATGGCGTCTGGCAGGACGGCGGCCTCCTCATCCACTTCCCGCGTGGGGACCAGTGGGTCGCGATCTTCATGAAGTTTCAGACGCAGGCGTGGCACACCGATGACAAGACAGGGCACACGCTCGACATCCCGGTGTCCGGACCGCCGTCTGATGTGACGGGTGGAGGTGGTGGACTCCCCACGGTAGAGCAGCCCGACGGCATCGTGCGGATCGTCGCCGCCCTCGTGAACGACACGCGCACACCCGAACGGGAGACCGTTACATTGTTGAATACGTCGAACCAGAAGATCAACCTCGCTGGCTGGTCGCTGGCCGACAAGGCCAAGTCGAAGATGGCGCTCGCCGGAGAGCTTCAGCCAGGTGCGGTGACGACGGTCGTCGTCCAGGCTCCGATGGTGCTCTCCAACAAGGGCGGGCTCATCACGCTGCTCAACGCCGAAGGGCTGAAGGTCGACGGCGTGTCCTATACGAAGCAGCAAGTGAGCAGTCCGGGCTGGACGATCGTATTTTGATGCCAATCCAGGGCGGGGGACAGGCGCCATGATGGCCTGCGTGGTCCCCCGCGGGAGCTCCGGGAGCACGGAGGGGGCGCTGCCCCCTCCGTGCCAGTGTGGCTGAGACACCGGCCCTCGATCGACGTCCTGCCGCGGCCCCGATCCGTCACTCCACAGCCTGCGGGCGGGCGCCCTTCCACGCGGTCCTTCGCACGTGGAGAGCGTTAACGAGACTGTTGCCAACAGTTCATCGGATTGACGCAGCGGCGCGCAGAGGGCGCGCCGTTCAAGCATTCTTCCGCCGCATCGCCTCTCCGGTGCTGCTGACATGCCGAGAATCACATCGACGCCCTTGATCCGGGCGTGCATAGGTGCCAAAACTCGACCGCCCCGATTCAACATGGCTGGTTGCGCGCGAAGCGGCATCGGCCGAGGCGGCGCTCGGAAAGGTGTTCACGATGACAGGTCGAATCGGACGGATAGCGTCGGTTTCCTCGGTGATCCTGGCCATGGGCGCGCTGACCGCGTGCGGCGATGACGAGGGCGGCACGGGCTCATCGACCTCCAGTTCCTCATCAAGCTCCTCCAGCTCCTCTGGCTCAGGCGGCGAGGGAGGAGGCGGTAAGGGGGGAGGCGACCAAGGAG
This sequence comes from Sorangium sp. So ce726, assembly GCF_051521405.1. Taxonomy (NCBI): domain Bacteria; kingdom Pseudomonadati; phylum Myxococcota; order Polyangiales; family Polyangiaceae; genus Sorangium; species Sorangium sp. So ce726. Next base: position 2,250,863 of record NZ_CP150349.1, read on the forward strand.
GAGGCGGCGCTGGAGGAGGCGAGCAGGGGGGCGGCGGCGCGGGAGGAGGCGACCAGGGGGGAGGCGGCGAGGGAGGGGCGCCCGCGACGCCGAGCGGATCTACGGCCGACCTCGCGCTGCTCGAGACCACTGATCTCCATACCAACATCCTCGGCTTCGATTACTTCAAGCTGGTCGCTGAGCCATCGATCGGCCTCGAGCGCACGGCGACCCTCATCAACCAGGCGCGAGCCGAGTTCTCGAACAATCTCCTGATCGACAACGGCGACACGATCCAGGGCACCGTCCTCGCCGATTATCAGGCGCTCGTCGAGCCGATCGCGTGCAGCGAGACGCTGGCCATGTACAAGGCGATGAACCACCTGGGGTTCGACGTCGGCGGGATCGGCAATCACGAATTCAACTTCGGCCTCGCGTTTCTCTCGCAGGTGACCCACACCCCGTTCGACGTCGAGGGGCTCGATCTCGCTGGATCGGCGGCCTGCGAGGGCCCCCAGTTCCCGCTGGTGAACTCCAACGTCTTCAGCCTGAAGACGAACGAGACGCTCTTCCCGAACACCGTCCTCGTCGAGAAGACCATCAAGGCGACGGCGCCGGGCGGCGGAGCCATCGAGAGCACGGTCAAGGTCGGCTTCATCGACGTCACGCCGCCGACGATCCTGAGCTGGGACAAGAAATGGCTCGACGGCAAGGTCTTCACGAAGGGGGTGAAGGAGGTCGTGGCCCCGCTGGTGGAGGATCTCCGCTCCAGGGGGGCTGAGCTGGTCGTCGCCATCGTCCACGGTGGCCTCGACGACTCGGCCTACACGCCAACCATCGAGAACCAGGCGTGGCACCTCGTCCAGGTGCCCGGCATCGACGCGATGCTCATGGGCCACTCGCACCAGATCTTCCCCAACCCGAGCAGCACCGTGCCGCAGTTCAGCCTGCCGGAGGTCGACAAGGTCGCGGGCACCGTCGGCGGCGTCCCCGCCGTCATGGCGAATTTCTGGGGCCAGCACCTCGGTGTCATCAAGCTGGGGCTCACCCACGACGGTGAGGGCTGGACAGTCGACAAGGCGAAGACGGTCGTCGAGGCCCGGCCGATCGCCACGACCTGCAAGGGTGGGCTCCCCGAGGCGTGTGATGCAATGCAGCGCTGGCGCACGGGGGCGTCCTGCGCGTTCGCGACGCTCTGCGACGCGCAGCCGGACAAGACGAAGGTCCTCGTCGCGGCCGACGCTTCCATCGCGCCGCTCCTCGACACCGAGCACCAGGCGACGGTCGCCTACGTCAAGACGCCCATCGGCACGACCGATTTCGCGATGTCGTCGATGTTCGCGGACGTGGGGGACGGCAGCGCGATCCAGATCGTCAACCAGGCCCAGGCGGACTACGTCGCCCACTACATCGAGGAGAACCTGCCGCAGTACGCGTCGCTCCCGGTGCTCTCTGTGAGCGCGCCGTTCAAGTCCGGCTTCCAGGGCGGCAACGACTACACCGACGTGCCGGTGGGGAGCGTCGCGATCAACAACGCGGCCGATCTCTACCTGTACGCGAACACGGTCCAGGCGGTGAAGGTCACCGGCGCGGTCATCCTCGACTGGCTGGAGAGGGCCGCGACGCGCTTCAATCAGATCGATCCGAGCAAGACAGAGGCGCAGCCGCTCATCAACACCGCGATGCCCGGATACAACTTCGACATGTTCACGGACAGCAGGATCACGTACGAGATCGACGTGACGCAGCCGCTCCCGCCGACGGGGATGAAGGCCAGCGGCCGGATCAAGAACCTCCAGTGGAACGGGGAGCCCATGGATCTGGCCGCGGAGTTCATCGTGGCCACGAACAACTACCGCGCGAGTGGCGGCGGCAGCTTCCCTGGCCTCGACGGCTCGAAGACGATCTACGCCGCGCCGGACACGAACCGCGACGTGCTCATCGCGTACATCAAGAAGATCGAGAGCCTCACGCGGGCCCAGAACGGCTCTGCCCGCAGCTGGCGCTTTGCCCGGGTCACGACGGCGGGCCCCGTGACCTTCACCTCGGCGCAGAACGCGCTCCCGAAGGCCGAGGCCGCCGGGCTCACCAACCTCTCGCTCGTCGCGCAGGATGACGGCAGCGGCAAGATGCTCTCGGTTTACTCCATCGATCTGAGCCGGTGAGCGTCCCGCCTCCCGTGCGGCTCGCTGTGCTGATTGGCGGCGCCCTCGTGCTCGGTGGCGCCGCCGCCCTTTCCCTTGGAGGGCTGGGCGAGAGCGATCGTCCCGAGGCGGGTCGGCCCACGGCCGCCGCGGTGCCCTCGTCGCCGTCGCGATCCGAGGCGCCGCCCGCGAGCGGCATGGAGGCGCGGGCGCTCGGCTTTCGCCTGCTCACGCTCGCGGATCCCGGGGAGGTCCTCGCCGGGATGGATTCACTCGCGCGGGCGGCCGAGAAGGGAGACGTCGAGGCGCAGGTCTCGCTCGGAAGGATCTACCTGAAGGGGCTCCCGTCGGTCCCCCGGGACACGGCGCGCGCCCGCGCCTGGCTGCTGCGAGCCGCCCCCTCGCAGCACCCGAGCGCCGCGTATTTCCTCGGCGTGATGAGCCAGAACGGCGATGGCGTGAAGGTGGACCCTGCGGAGGCTGCGCGCTGGTTCGAGATCGCGGCGCGCGGAGGGTCGCCGGACGCGATGTTCCTGCTCGCCAATGCATATCGCGCAGGCGCCGGCGTGCCGAGGAATGACAGAAAAGCCGTGGAGCTCTACGAGAGCGCTGGCGAGCACGAGCACCCCGCGGCGCTCCAGGCGCTGGCGATGGCCTATCGCTATGGTGAGCTGGGGCTCGAACCCGACGAGGCCGAGAGCCGCCGGTATACGATGGAGGCCGAGCATGCGATCCAACACCGGCAGGCTCCTCCGTAGGCTCCGGTAGCCCGTCTCATCCCGCGCTCATCCGCCTCATCCAGCCACACCGACCTCCTGAACGCCTGCAGCTGGACTGGCGACGAGTTACGTCCACGCCGTGGTCCGCGTATGGAGCAAGACGGAGGAGAGTCGAACATGACCGAGGCCGATCTCGATATCGTGCTCCGCGGATTGAAGCGCATGGCAGATGTACGCGGCGAAAGCCCTGCAAAGGCGGATACGCGTATCGCGTCGATTGCGTCGGGGCGTTTTGTGGCCGTGGTCAACGATCTGTTCGAGAAGGTGCGCAAGGTGCTGTCGTACGCGGATCTTGGCGGCTGTACCATGCAGTATGGTCGCGACATGCTGATCAACAATGCCTTGGTGACGCCATCGGCGAGGTTGGTGTTCGACAATCCGGCTGATTCGTATCGGGACACAGGGCAGAGGCGCATATCCATGATCGCGGCATGTGTTGACGACGCGCTGTTCTGTGTATACGCCACGCGCAATCTTGGGCAGGCGCATTCGACCGACGGCTGGACCTTCAGGCGCATCATCGGCGACGACCAGCGTGAGGAGCAGGCTTTCCGTGACGCGGTGTCTGTCGCGCTGCGCGATGCGCTCATCCACATACTGTCAGAGGATCTGCCTGGGGTACATGCCGGGAGCCTCTGGGATACCATGAAAGAGACGGCCTGATGCGGCCAGGATAACTATGTAGTGCATAGCATCCTCCAGCGTGCTCTCCGTGTCGAGAAGCGATGGCGACTCAGATGCCATGTGCTCCCACGCCAGCGGCAGCTTGCTTCTCTCTCTTCCTCCCCGCCTCCCCGTCTCCCTGTTGTTTTCTCTCGGGTCCTCAACGCGCTCAGCGTTCCAGCATTGCGGCCAAGCCCCACCGGAGCGCCGCGAGCCCGCGCCCGACAGCCACGCACCCGCGCGGGGCGCGCTCGTCCGAGGCTCTCGATCACCGAGCGAGCCAGGCGCTGACAGGGGCGATGACGCGCTCGCTGAACGCCTCCTTGTCCAGCGCAGCGCCGAGATCGACGCGGAGATAGCGGTAGGTGCACGGGCGCCCGCCGGCGTCGAGCTCGTGATCGTTTCCGTCGTAGATGGTGTCCTCCTGCCCGCTCAAGGACGACCAGATCTGGTTCCACGGCAGGTTCCGAACGGAGGAGCGCATCAGGCTGATCTGCAGCTCGGAGCCCGCCGCGCGCGCGCCGCCGAAGCGCGCCGGATCCGGCTCCTCAGCGCCGTCGCGCGTGAAGCCCGTGTCCGACACCACCTCGAGGACCACGCTCCGCGAGGTGCTGGCCGATGACTGCCAGACGAGCTGGAGGCGATACCCGGGCAGGAAATCCCAGGCCCAGTACTTGCGCCGGAAGAACTCCGAGGTCGATTTCGGGTGACGCGAGAACAGGGACGGGTCCCAGCGCTCGAACGCGAGCCCGATGCCCGCGAGCGCATCGGACAGCTCGGACAGCCGATCGAAGACGCGGCGCTGATACTGGTGGACGAGCCGATAGCTCTGCCTCACAAGCGCCATGTCCATGCCGCCGTCCCCGGCGGTTGTCTCGAAACCTCGAGGCGTCGCGGCGGCGGCGGTGGCGGGCGGGGCGAGCGCTGCCTCAGGGAGGAGCCCGCGGTGTACAACCCGGGTGACGGGGGGGATCATCACCTCGTCGGCGAGGAACGCGAGGGGCCCAGCGGGGGCGGTGGATGGGGCAGCCGCCACCTCGAGGCGCGCGGTGGGCCGAGGGGCGCCCGCCATGAGCGGCGGCGGCATGCTGGGCTCCCGATTCCCCGCGGAACCGAGGGCGTGGACCAGCGCTACCAGGGGATCGCCGAACTCCTCGAACGTCAGGAACTCGATGCAGCTCAGGTCCCTCAGGCGCCGCTGGGTGTCGCGCAGCTCGCGCGCCCGAACGAGCATGTAGTGCGGCCCCGCGGCGCCGCCGAAGGCCTCCTGGACCCACGCGATCTGGTTACCGAACATCGCGTCGTCGAGGCTGAAGCCGACGAACAGGAACGTGCGCGCCGCGAGAAGGTGCCGCAGCGCCTGCAGCGCGCCGCGGTAGCGCACCTCGTCCTCCTGGCTCGGGTACAGCTCGCGGTAGCCGTCCGGCGTCAGGATCAGCCGCTGCGGCTGCTGGATGAAGCCGTGCAGGTGCCAGACCGTCGGGCGATCGATCTCGTCGCGCAGCATGGCGGACAGCTCCGCCGTCGCGTCGACGCTGATCTGCACGAGATCGTTGGGATCGTCGAGCGCGTAGCGGAGGATCTGATCATAGTTGGTCGTGATCACCAGCCTGCTCGGCAGCTGCCAGACGGCGCGCGCGAGCGACAGAGAGCCGGTGTCGATGCGATTGCCCGGCGGATCCAGCACCTGGCGGAGGTAGCGGTACCAGCCCGGCCCCATGCCCTCGCGCGCGTGCCGGGCCGCCTCGAAGTAGTCGGGCGCCCGCTTCTCCAGCAGCCCTTCCACGACGTTGGCCTCGGGCCTCTTGCCGTCCTCGCGGAGGCGCGCGGCTGCCCCGAGGAGCAGGTCTCCCCAGCTGGGGAACATCCGCTTCCCGTTCCGGTCCAGCGCGGCCATGGAGACGCCGGCGCCGACGAAGGGCACCACGAACCGGTCGCGCAGCGCGTCCTCGAGCGTCTTGGGAATCGCGATCACGGCGCGCGATGTTGCCGGTTCCGGCCCCGCGCGACAAGGCAGCGCTGCCGCCTTGGCCTCGATCAAGCCCGAGGCCCCGCCCGGAGGCCGGCCGCAGACGGTGTTCCCTGCCCACCGCCGCCCCGGCGTCCGCCGCTGCGCCGCCCGGCGCGGTGGTGTCCGGCCCAGCGCCCAACGGCGCGCCGCCGCTCATCGCCTGGCGCCTTGAAAGTGCGGAATGGTAGCACGACTGCGATCCTTCCGTCCGCCCACGTCTTCGACGTGCCACAGGGCATCTCCATGCGAACGCCTGACTCCCGCTGAGCCGGCTTGCGTTCCGCCGGCCGAGGCGCATATCCTCTGCGGCAGAGGGACGGCGTGATGCAAGCTCAGGACGCATGGCGAGAATCGAGCGGGCAAGCGTGGGTGAAGTTGCAGGCGCAAACTGACGCGCAGCTGGAGCCCCTCGGGCGCCCGGCGCTGGATCGCTTGCAGCTCGAAGCGGGCGAGCGGGTGCTCGACGTGGGTTGTGGCGCGGGCCAGAGCTGCATCGAACTCGCGGTCCGCGTGGGAGCGACGGGGACGGTCGTCGGGGTCGACATATCGGAGCCGATGGTGACGGCCGCGCGCGGGCGCGTCGCGCAAGCGGGCCTCGGCAACGTCGAGATCATCCTGGGAGACGCTGCACGTCAGACCTTCAAGGTGCCGTTCGATGCCATCTACTCACGCTTCGGCGTGATGTTCTTTCCAGATGCCGTCGCGGCTTTCCGCGAGATGCGTGAGAGCCTGCGACCGAGCGGGCGCCTGGCTTTCGTGTGCTGGCAAGAGCTGGAGCGCAATGACTGGGCTCACGTGCCACTCATGGCGGCGCGCAGCGTCTCGCCCGAGCATCCGATGCCCGCGCTGCTGCAACCCGGCCAGCCTGGGCCGTTTTACTTTTCCGCTCCCGCGTTCGTTCAGCAGGTGCTCGGCGCTGCGGGTTTCAAGCGCGTGAACATCGAACCCCGCGAGACGATGATTCAACTGGGAGCGGCGCGAGACATCGCCGAGGCAGTGGAGTACTCGATGCAAATTGGGCCATCGGCCCGTTTCATGGCGGACACGGACCCCTCGCTCAAGCCCGCGTTCGAGCGGGCGCTGAGCGAAGCCTTTCGCCCCTTTGCAAGCAGCACGGGCGTCTGGATGGCGGCGCGCAGCTTGGTGGTCACCGCGTCTTCGTCTTGAGCAGAGCTCGCTCGTCGTTATTTGCGTGCTCCGGAGATCCCGGCAGGGCACCCAGACGGTAGAGAGGCCAATTTCCAGGGGGCCCTCGACCCATCCGCCCCTCCGGACGGCAGGGCGGAAGATCGACAAGGATATCGGTCCCCTCGAGGCTCTGGCCACATGGGCCCTGATCCTGCGTCATCGGTAGGCCCCCGGGGAGGGTGCTCGTGGCGTGGGCGCGGGGTGGGGATGGGCCGCTATCTGAGCCCAATAGCCATCTATCCTCCGGCGGAGCCGGAGGATAGATGGCTCAGGCGAGTTCGGCGGGGCCCCACCCCGCGCCCACGCCACGAGCACCCTCCCCGGGGGCCGGGCGGTTCGGCAAGACCCTCGCCCCGCGCGCTCAGGAACGACCCTGGACCACAGATCGTATTCGCCGCTCAGCTCATCTCCAGGAACAGCCGATCCGGATCCTCCAGGTACCCGATGATCTCGTAGGCGAACGCCGCCCCCACGTGACCATCGATGATCCGGTGGTCGAACGACAGCGACACCAGCATCACCTCGCCGATCACGATCTGCCCGTCGCGCACCACCGGCTTCTGCTTCATCTGGTGGATCCCGAGGATCGCGACCTCCGGGAAGTTCAGTATCGGCGTCGCGAACAGCCCCCCTTGCTGGCCGAGCGACGTGATCGTGAACGTCGAGCCGCCGAGATCCTCCGGCTTCACCCGCCCTGACTTCGTGTCCTCGCCGAGCCGCGCGATCTCCTGCGCGATCTCCAGCACGCTCCGGCGATCCGCGTCGCGCACGACCGGCACGATGAGCCCGGCCTCGGTCGCGGACGCGATGCCGATATGATAGCTCTTCTTGACGACGATCTCCTGCGCCGCCTCGTCGAAGGCGCTGTTCAACGTCGGGTGCTTCTTCAGCGCCGCGACAACGGCCTTCACGAAGAAGGGCAGGAAGGTCAGCTTGACGCCCGCCTTCTCGGCCAGCGGGCGCAGGCGCGCGCGGCGCTCCTTCAGCGCGGAGACGTCGCACTCCTCGACGAAGGTGAAGTGCGCCGCTGTGTGCTTCGACCGCGACATCGCCTCGAAGATCCGCTTGCGCACGCCCCGCAGCGGGATGCGCTCGTCGCCCGGCGCCGAAGGCAACCCCCGGCCGCGCTCTCCCTCGGGCCGGGCCGCTCCCGGCTCCTCGTCCAGCTGGCCGGGCCTCGGCGCCGCCTCGGGCCGCGCCGGGGCTGCCGCGCCCGCCCCCCGCCTCGGCGCCGCCTCGGGCAGCGCCGGGGCCGCCTCCTCGGGCGCCTCGAGCGCCCGCACATCGTCCTTCGTCACCCGGCCCGCCGGGCCGGTCGGCGGCACGCGCCGCAGGTCGACCCCGAGGTCGCGCGCCAGCTTGCGCGTCGCGGGCGTCGCGAGCGGCTTCTCGTTGAAGTAGGCCGCCGCGCGCGCCCCCGCACCGATGCTGCCGTTCGCCCACGCGGACCGCGCCGGCGCCACCAGGTTCATCCCCGGGAGGTCCTCCCGGATGTCGCCGACCGCCGTCGCCGCGGGCTCCGCAGTCTTCGCGGCCGCTGCGGGCGGCTCCGCAGGGCCGGTATTCGCGGCAGCCTGGCGCACCCCCGCCCCCGACGCGGGCGGCGCCGCCGCCGCGGGCCGGTCGTCGAGGTCGAACACGACGAGCACCGAGTGGACCGGGACGACCCCGCCCACCTTGCCCCGCGTCTCCACGATCCGGCCCGAGCGCGGCGATGTGATCGTCACCGTCGCCTTGTCGGTCATCACCTCGACCATCGGCTGGTCCTCGGCGACCATGTCGCCCGGCGACACAAGCCAGGTCACGATCTCGCCCTCGGTGACGCCCTCGCCGATGTCCGGAAGCCTGAACTCGTACTTGCCCATGCGTCAGTACCTCGCTGTCTCGAGGATCGCCGGAAGGATACGATGGGACAGAGGGAGATACTCGTTCTCGAGGGTGTACGGGAACGGGGTGTCGAAGCCCGTGACCCGGAGCGGCGGCGCCTCCAGGTGGAGGAACGCCTTCTCGTTGACCAGCGCGACGAGCTCGCCCCCGAGGCCGCAGGTCTTCGGCGCCTCGTGCACCACAATGAACCGGCCCGTCCGCTTCACCGACTCGATCACCGTATCGATGTCGAGCGGCCACAGCGTGCGCAGGTCGATCACCTCGCACTCGATGCCCTGCGCGGCCGCCTGGTTCGCCGCGTCGAGCGCCTCGTAGAGCATCGCGCCCCAGACCACGAGCGTCACGTGCCAGCCCGGCCGGACCACCTTCGCCTGGCCGAGCGGGACCGTGTACTCGCCGTCGGGGACGTCGCCCTTCGCGGCGCGGTAGATGCGCTTCGGCTCGAAGAACAGCACCGGATCCGGGTCCCGGATCGACGAGAGCAAGAGCCCCTTCGCGTCGGCCGGGTTCGACGGGCACACGACCTTCAGGCCCGCCACGTGGATGAACTGCGCCTCGGGCGACTGCGAGTGGTAGTGCCCGCCGCGGATGCCGCCGCCGAACGGCGTCCGGATGACCAGCTTGGACGGGTACTCGCCCCCCGAGCGGTAGCGGTACTTCGCCAGCTCGGACACGATCTGGTCGTACGCGGGATAGATGAAATCGGCGAACTGGATCTCCGGGATCGGCACGAGCCCGTAGAGCGCCATCCCGATGGCCGTCCCCACGATCCCGTTCTCCGAGAGCGGCGTGTCGATCACCCGGTCATCCCCGAACTCGTCGAACAGGCCCTGGGTCACGCGGAACACGCCGCCGACCTTGCCGACATCCTCGCCGAGCACGACGACCCGCGAGTCCCGCCGCATCTCGTGGCGTAGCGCGTCGTTGATCGCCTGGACCATGTTCATCTGAGGCATGCTCTTCGTCTCCGTCTCTCGGCCAACAGGTGGGGGTACAACCTCACCGGCGCCCCGCCCCCCGGGGGTCCCCGCCGATCACGGGCAGCGGCGCCACCCCCGCCGCGCCGCCGTCCGGCAAGCCGCCACGCGGACGCCGCCGTCCACGCTGCCTAGTGGCCGCCGTGGCCCTTGGGCCTCGGGCCCGCCTTGAGCTGCTCCCGCTGCTCCACGAGGTGCCAGGGCGGCTCCGCATAGACGTCCTCGAACATCGAGTCGAGCGGCGGCGGCGGGACCTTCTCCGAGACCGCGATGCAGGCCTTGACCTCCGCGTCGACCGCCGCCTCGATCTCGCGATCCTGCGCCTCCGTCCAGCCCTGGGTGCGCTCGACGTGCCGCCGGAGCCGCGCGATCGGATCGAGCCGGCGCCACGGATCGAGCCATGCGTCGGGGCGGTACGCCTTGGGATCGTCGCTCGTCGAATGGCCCGACAGGCGGTACGTCATCGCCTCGATGAGCGTCGCGCCCTCGCCGCGCGAGGCGCGCGCGATCGCGTCGCGCATCACCTTCACGACGGCGAACACGTCGTTGCCGTCGACCCGCACCCCGGGGACGCCGTACGCGGCGCCCTTGGCCGCAAACGTGTTGCTCGACGTCTGGCGCTCGGTCGGCACGCTGATCGCCCAGCCGTTGTTCCGGCAGAGGAAGATGACCGGCACCTTGAACACGCCAGCGAAGTTCAGGCCGCTGTGGAAATCCGACGAGCTCGTCGCGCCGTCGCCGAAGTAGGCCAGCGAGACGAGCTCGTCGCGCTTCAGCTTCGCGGCCCACGCGAAGCCGACAGCCTGGGTGATCTGCGTGCCGATGGGCGAGCTCACCGAGCCGAAGTGGCCCTCGCGGTAGGTGTAGTGGTCCGGCATCTGCCGCCCCTTCACCGTGTCGTTCGCGTTGCCGAACATGTTGTCGATGTACCGCTGGAGCGGCAGCCCTCGCCAGAGCGCCGCCCCGAACTCGCGGTAGCAGGGGAACACCCAGTCCTGGGGCCGCGTCGCGGACACGCTGCCGAGGACCGTGGCCTCCTCACCCAGCGAGCCGATGTGGAACCCGATGCGCCCCTGGCGCTGCAGCGCCACGAGCCGCTCGTCGAGCAGGCGCGTGCGCATCATGGCCTTGTAGAGGGCGATCACCTCCGATGGCTCGAGCTTCGGATCGTGCGCGGGGTCGAGCGAGCCGTCGTCGCGCAGGACCTTGATCACGTCGTCGGCACACGTATCGAGCGGGTGCCGCGCGACGGCAGCCTGCGGCTCGAGGCTTGCCCCTGAGACGTTCGGCGGGCGGTCGGTGGAGTACGTCGCGGTGCTCATCGGTTCGCGGGACACTAACCAAAGGCGCTGCCCGAGACCAGTGCCCAGACGCGGCGTACGTTCATTCGCTTTACGCGTGACGTTGATGTGACGTTGACTCGTCGCAGCGATCACGCTCGGGGTTTGACTCGCCGCGGCGAGCTCGAACCCGCGCGCGCCCTGATGCGCGTCTCCCGCCGTACGCGGCGGCGCTGATGTCCACGCTAGACGTTCACGGGCTCGGCTGCCTGCGCGAGGGCTTCGTCGACAGCGGCCACGTCGAGCTTGAAGCCGCGCGCGAGCTGCTCGAGCACGCCGTGCTCCTGCGCGCTCACGCCGCCGGAGGCGTGCGCCATGGAGGCCGCCACGCGGAGCACCTCGCGCTGGTGCTCGGTCCGCGCGATCGTGCGGGCGACCATGCTGATGCGCTTCTCCAGCCCGTCCTCGGCCAGCATCTCGCCGAGATCGGCGAGGAGCGCCTCGAGCTGCTTCTCGTGGACGAGGTTCTGGCAGGCGCCGGCGACGATCGCCTGGAAGCGTCCGCGCTCCTCGTCGTCGAAGTGGCCGTCAGCGTTCGCGACGAGGAACGCGGCCTCGATGATCGTCTCGAAGAGCGCCACCGCGGCGGGATCGAAGCCGGTGGGCATCGTGATGTCTTCGATGGGAGGGCGCGCGCTGTAGGCCCTCGCCGCCTGGGCCAGGATCGACGCCACGCGCATGCGGGGCGTCTCCGGGCCGAGGCGCGAGGCGCCTGGAGCGATGCCGCCGGGGCGCCTGTTGATGGGAGCGGACATCGTGGTGTTGGACCCTCCTGCCGAGCACCACGCTCGGCCAAACGCCGGAGAGCGTCAAGGCGCTTGCGCTTGCCAGCCCACGCCCCCCCGCGGTGAATGCGTTCAGTCTGCCATCCAATATGCCAGCCCGTGTCCCAGATCGAGTGGGCGCCGCTCGGGTGGGCGCCGCTCGGGTGGGCGCCGCTCTAGCGGCGGACGAGGGAGGTCGCCGGGACGAGCCGCGCGGCGCTTGCCGACGCCGTCGCTGGGCCGCCGGGCGGACGGGGCTCGTCCGGGTCGAGCTCTGCGGTGAGGCGGGCGGCCTCGCGGCGCGCCACGGCGAGGCGCTCCTCGAGGAGCGCCTCGATGGTCGCCGCGCCCGCGGGATCCTCGCCTGGAAGGGCGCCGGCCGGGGAGGCGCCGGCGGGCAGCGCCGCGCCGCCGCGGTCCATCAGGCTGCGGACGAAGACCTCGGCCGCCTTGTAGCTCGACCGCACGAGCGGCGCGCTGGCGGCGTAGAGGAAGCCCATCTCGAGCGCCGCGCGCTCGAACGCGGCGAACGTCTCCGGCTCGACGAAGCGCTGCACGGGCGCGTGCTTCGAGGAGGGGCGGAGGTACTGGCCGATCGTCACGATGTCGACCCCGGCGGCGCGCAGGTCGCGGAGCGCCTCCAGCACCTCGTCGTCGGTCTCGCCGATGCCGACCATGACCGAGCTCTTCGTGAGCCGCCGCGGCGCGGGCGCGCCGGCCTCCGCGGCGTCGGCGGCGAGGCGCCGCTGGCGCTCCTTCGCGCGCCGCAGCACGTCGAGCGACTGGTCGTAGCTCGACCGGACGTCGCGGATGACACGCGTGATGCGGCGGACGACCTCCACGTTGTGGGCGAAGACGTCGGGCCCGGCGTCGACCACCATGTCGACGGCGCTCATGTGGCCCTGGAAGTCGCCGACCAGCGTCTCGATGAGCAGGTCGGGCCGGAGCGCGTGCAGGCGGCTCACCGTGCGGGCGACGTGCTCGGCGCCGCCGTCGAGCAGGTCGTCGCGGTTGACCATCGTCATCACGACGTACTGGAGCGAGAGCCGGGCGATGGCGCGGGCCACGTGCTCCGGCTCCCGCACGTCGACCGCGCCGCGCGGATCGCCCGTCGTGACCGCGCAGAAGCGGCAGCCGCGCGTGCACACGTCGCCGAGGAGCATCACCGTCGCGGTCCCCTCGCGCCAGCACTCGCCGACGTTCGGGCAGCGCGCCTCCTCGCAGACCGTGTGGAGATCGAGCTTGCGGAACGTCTCCTTGAGGTGGTGGTACGTGTCACCCCCGGGAGCGCGGACCTTGAGCCATTCAGGTTTGGGCGAGAACTGCGCCATCAGGGGTGTCCTTAGCCCATGCGGCGGGGGAGCGCGAGGGGGGAAGGCGCGCGCCGGCGCCGCGGCCCTCGAGCGCCGGAGCGGTTCACGCCGCGATCCGCGCTGGCCGAGCCATGCTCCCGGCGGCGGGCGCTAACCGGCCGGCGGCGCCGGCGGCACGGAGCGGCTGATCTCGCGCGTCGTCAGCTTGCCGCGCTCGGTGAAGACGGCCGTGACGAGCTCCGCGGGGGTGACGTCGAAGGCCGGGTGCCGGACGGGCACGCCGGGCGGGACGACGCGGCGACCGCCGACGACGGCGACCTCGTCGCGGCTCCGCTCCTCGATCGGGATCGACGCGCCGCTGTCGGTGGCGAGGTCGATCGTGCTCCACGGGGCGGCCACGTAGAACGGGATGCCGTGGTGGCGCGCGAGGCAGGCGAGGCCGTAGGTCCCGATCTTGTTCGCGACGTCGCCGTTCCGCGCGATGCGGTCGGCCCCGACGACGACGGCGCCGATCTCGCCCTTCTGCATGAACCACGCGGCCATCGAGTCGGAGATCACCTCGACGGGGATGCCGTCCCGCTGGAGCTCCCAGGCGGTGAGGCGGGCGCCCTGGAGGTACGGGCGGGTCTCGCACGCGAGCACGCGGAGCGCCTTGCCCTCCTCGATGGCGGCGCGGATCACGCCGAGCGCCGTGCCGTAGCCGCCGGTCGCGAGCGCGCCCGCGTTGCAATGGGTGAGGACCGTGCCCGACTCCGGCAGGCGCGCCGCGCCGGCGCGGCCCATCTGGTGGCAGGCGGCGACGTCTTCCCGGTGGATCTCGCGGGCGAGCTCGGCGAGTTCCCGCGAGCGCTCGTCGCCGCGGCGCCCGGCGTGCTGCAGGGCCGTGGCGATCGCGCGCCGCACCGCCCACCCGAGGTTCACGGCGGTAGGCCGCGCGGAGGCGAGGTGCTCCCCCGCCGCCCGCATGGCGGCGACGTAGCTGGAGGCGCCCTCGTCGCGGGCGGCGCGCGCGGCGAGCGCCATCCCGTACGCGGCGGCGATGCCGATGGCCGGGGCGCCGCGGATCACCATGGTCCGGATGGCCTCGGCGACGCCGGCGGCGTCGGTCACGGTGACGTAGCGCTCGCGCTCGGGCAGCTCGCGCTGCTCGAGGAGGAACACGCGGTCGTCGCCCTGCGCGAGCTCGACGGCCGAGTAGTCGGCGCCGGAGAGGGCCGCGGCCGGCTCCCAGGGCGGCGCCGGCCGCGCGCCTTCGCCTGGCTTCGGTGTCTGCTCTGCTTCGAAGCTCGTGCCCATTCAGCGCCTCCCGTTCGAGCGTGACGGCTCCCCTGGCGATCCGTCGTCCGACCCCGGCGCCTCGGCGCTCGCGGCGAGCCGGCCGCGGATCTCCTCCGCGACGGTCGCGAAGTCCTCCGCCGCGTCGGCCTTGCGGCCCGCAAGGTAGGCGCGGAGCGCGTCGGCGGCGAGCAGCGCGAGGCTCGCGTTGATCCCGCGCGCCGTGAGCACCTCGATCACGTCGCCGTTCTTGAGCAGCGTCTCCAGGTCGTCGAAGACCGCGGCGAGCTCTGGCCCGGGATCGATGCCGCCGGCGGCGGGGCGCGTCTTCTTGTCGTCCTCGCGGGTCACGGGTCGCGCCTCATTGTTTCGTGGTTGTTGCCTTGGGGATCGCGGTGAAGGGGAAGTGCGGCGGCTCCACGCCGGGCACGCACTGGTACTTCGAGAAGTCGGTGACGCCCTCCTCGCGGAGCAGGGCCTCGTCGATCCACGCCTTGCCGCGCCGGGCCGACGGCTCGCGCGAGAGCAGCGCGAGCGTCGCGTCGGCGAGGATATCCGCCTTGCGCCAGAGCTCCGGGCCGCCGAGGCCGAAGTTGATCGTGGCGAAGCTCTCGATCGCGGTCGCGGGCCAGAGGGCGTTGGCCGTGATGTTGTGCTCCGCGTACTCGCCGGCGATGGCGTCGGCGATCATCGTCATGCCGAATTTGGAGACCGCATAGGCCCCGTGGTGGGCGCAGGCCTCGGCGTCGACGGGGGGCGACATCATGATGATGTGGCCGTATTTTTGCGCGATCATCTGGGGGAGGACGGCCTGCGAGAGGGCGAACGACGCGCGCACGTTGATGCCCATGATGAGGTCGAACTTCTTCATGGGTGTGTCCACGACGTCGGCCCACCAGAGCGCGCCCGCGTTGTTGATGAGCGCGTCGATGCGTCCGAGACGCTCGACGGCCGTGGCGACGGCGCTCCTGCAGGCCTCGTCGTCGCGGACATCGAGCTTGATGGGCAGCGCGCGGCGGCCGAGCTGCTCGACCTCGCGGGCGACGTCGTGGATCGTGCCCGGGAGGCGCGGGTTCTCGGCGACCTCCGTCTTCGCGGCGACGACGATATCCGCGCCTTCTCGCGCGCAGGCGAGGGCGACGGCCCGGCCGATCCCGCGGGAAGCTCCTGTGATGAAGACAACGCGGTCTTTGAGGCGCATGGTTCGCGGTCATAGCACAGGAGCCGCCGCAGGTGCGGCCTCGCGGTTCGCAGTCGAGCGGCCGTGCTGCGGGGTCGCCGCGCTGTTGTCAGGGCGTCGGGGCGCCTTCCCATGAGCGCGACAGCCGCCATGCCGCGCGGGTGGGATGGCGCGCGCGTACGGCGAGAGGCCACATCCACCGCCCCGCGCGTGACGCAGGCACCCCGCGCGCGCAGGGACGACCTCTGCCGTGGACGTGAGCGGGCGAGGGCCCTCAGGCGCGCTGCGCGGCGTGGCGGAGTGCCGAAGAGCAGGGGAGTCGCGGGGAATGTCACGGGCGTTCGATTGACACGCTGCTGACATGCGGCCGCCGCCCCCCGGGGAGCACATCGATGGACGAACCCGGCCGCTCGAGGCTCGCATGATGTTGCCGCTCAGCCGGGCTGCTGATCGCGGTTAACTGTCGGCGTACGGACACCCACCCTTCGGACCAAGGCAGATGGTGTGTCCTGCTGGGTCCATGTCTCACACCGTTTTTGCATGAAGAAATCCTGTGTCGCCGAGCGTCGCGAAGATTGGTTTCACGGATCTTGAAAAGATCCAATGATTCGACGGCAAATCATGCGCGCCGGAGTGTTTCGTATCTGGACATGCCAGCGGCCAGGTGACACCGTGGTGTGAGCGAATCGAAGGGAGGCGCTGCGCTGCGTGGGATCGCGCTGTGCGCTACTCCGCCCCCTGAACAACGCTGTACTGGGGTGGCCCGTCGAGGTGTCGTGTGCCCCGGCGTCATTGCCGGCGCGAGCCGCGGCGCAGGGGTGGATCGGGCTCGGACGGGCTTGGAGAATCAAGGAGCATGCATATGAGCGCTTTGCACAGGACGCTTGTCCTCGCCTTCATCGCTGGCTGTTCTGCCGTCGGCTGCCTCGCCTCGACCGAGGTCGACGAGGAGCCGTCGGTGGAGCTGTCGGAGGACCAGTCGGCGCCGCTCGTGGGGGCGGTCTGCGATACCGCGTCGGAGGGCGCGGACGTCGAGCTCTCCTGTCCTGCCGGCGAGGTCATCACGGCGATCCAGTTCGCGAGTTATGGCAGGCCGCGCGGGGTCTGCGGCGGCTACGCGGCCACCTCGTGCAACGCGCCGACGTCGAAGGCCGTTGTGGAGCGCGCCTGCGTCGGAAAGGCGAGCTGTACCGTGCGGGCGAGCAACGCGACGTTCTCCGGCGATCCGTGCAGGAGGACCGCGAAGCGGCTCTACGTGCAGGCGGCGTGCGGCCCCGCGACGCCGGGCAGCGGCGCGGGAGGCTCGACGAGCGGCACCGGAGGCTCGACGAGCAGCACGGGAGGCGCGACGAGCGGCACGGGAGGCGCGGGAGGCGCGACGAGCGGCACGGGAGGCGCGGGAGGTTCGACGGGCAGCGCGGGAGGCGCGGGAGGCTCGACGGGCAGCGCGGGAGGCGAGGGAGGCGCGACGAGTGGCACGGGAGGCTCGACGGGCGGTGAGGTCTGCGGCAATGGGGTTTGCGGCGCCGGCGAGGACTGCTCGAGCTGCTCGAGCGACTGCGGCACCTGCCAGATGTGCAGCGGCGCCGGGCCCAGCACGACTCCGCTCGATACCGAAGAGCAGGCGTTCCTCACCATCATCAACCAGTATCGCGCGCAGAACGGCCTCGGGGCGCTCTCGGCCTGCACCTCGATGAGCCGCGCTGCTCAGGGGCACAGCGAGGACATGCGCGATCAGAACTATTTCTCGCACACGAGCCTCGACGGCCGGACGCCCTGGACCCGCATGTGCAACGCCTGCTATGAGCTCGGCTGTGGGGGCACCGCCATGGCCGAGAACATCGCCGCTGGCAACTCGGCGGCGCAGGCGACGTTCACCCAGTGGAAGAACTCGGACGGCCACAACAAGAACATGCTCGGCTCCGCCTACAAGGTCATCGGCATCGGGCGGGCGACCGGAGGCGGGACCTACGGGTCCTACTGGACCACGGTGTTCGGCGGCGCCTCCGAGGCGAGCTGCAATTAGGCTGGGCACCCGCGGCGGCGGCCGCCTGCTCGCAGCAGCGTGCCACGCGTGAGGCGTTCTGCCATGGCGGCGCGGCGCGGTCTGGGCCGGAGAGAACCGGACCGCGCCGCGCGCCGCAGCCTGAGAGCAGCAGTCGAGTAGCGGCCTGGTGATTGCTTCACACCGGGACGGTGGAACAGCAGACCTCCGCGCAAACACATGTCATCTATCTCCTTGGTCCGTACCGAATTCCCGGCTTCCAGGGGGAGCGCAACGTGCGTGTCTACCTGCCCGACGAGGGGGCGCGTGACGGGCGGCCATCGCCTGTGCTCTTCCTGTTCGATGGGCAGAACGTCTTTCACGACGACCCCTCCTACAGCGGAGGGTGGCACCTTCACGAGGCCGTCCGTGATCTCGCAGATCGATGTCTCGAAGCGCCGGTCCTGGTGGGGATCGATCACGGTGGGGCCGATCGGTTGACGGAGCTGTCGCCGTTCCCGGGCGACGGCAGCGAAGGGAAGCTCGACGATTTTCTGGGCTGGCTCACCTCCGAGATCGTTCCGGCCGTACAGGAGCGCTTCGCGGTGAGGCGCGACCCGGCCAGCACCGCGATCGGCGGCTCCTCCATGGGAGGCCTCGCGGCGCTCTATGCTCATTGGCGTTGCCCCGACGTGTTCGGGGCCGCGCTCTGCATGTCGCCATCGCTCTGGTTCGCCGAGCGGAAGATCTTCGACGTCCTCGCGTCCCTGGCCGTCCCGGCGAGCTCGAGGCTGTACGTCGACGCCGGTGCTCAGGAGGACGGCGGCTCGGTGCTGCGCGACGCCGCGCGGCTGGTCGAGCATCTTCGCCAGCAGGGCTACAGGGAGGACAACCTGCTGTTCTGTCTGGACGAGGACGGGACCCACTCCGAGGACGCGTGGCGCCGGCGCGCGCCGGGAGCGCTGCAGTTCCTGTTCACCGAGGCCGCCAGGGAGCAGCAGGACGGCGTCGGAGCGACGGAGGGGTCGCAGCAGGCCGCCTGATCTCCTGCGTTTCGGCGCGCTTCGCTCCGGCGGCCCAGGCCCGACCGCCCCCTACCGCCGCCCCTTGCTCCGCTTGCGCGTCCCCTGGACGATGCGCGCCGCGTAGCGCGGCTGCGGGGCGGTCGCGCTGAGCGCCGCGGACAGGCGGTCGACCTCCGCAACCGAGAAGGACGCCTTCCGGAGCGCCGCGATCGCGTCCGCCACGACGTCGCGCGACTCGGGGCGCTCCGCCTGCGTCTTCTCCTCGATCCAGCGCACGACCTCGGGGAAGCGGCCGGCGAAGGCCGCGATCTGCGCGGGCATCCCCTGCCGGAGGAGGCGCAGGCCCTGCAGCCGCTCGTCCGCCCGCGGGGAGCGATCCGAGAGCACGAACGCCTCCTCGAGGCGCCCGACCACCTCCGCGCCCGCCGAGAGCCTGGCGAGCAGCGTGCGCTCGGCGAGCGCCTCGAGCGCGACGTACGCCTGCAGGTAGCCGTCGGTCCAGGACGAGAGCTCGCCGACCACCGCGTCGCCGCGCGCCGCGATGACGGCGCGGAGCGCCGCCACCACCCCGTCGCGCACGACGCGCCGCGGGTCCTCGGCCAGCTCCTCGAGCGCCTCGAGCGGATCGAACCCGCCCTTCCCGCGGCGCCCGCCGCCGGCGCGCGGCGCCTGCCCCGCTCCGCCCGCCCGCGCGGCGCCCTGCACCGCGAGCGACGCGAGCGCCTGCGCCGCCACGATGAGCGCGTACTCCTCGGCGGTCGAGCAGAGCGCCCGCACGAGCCGCTCGGCCGGCACGCCGCGGTCCGCGATCGCCGCGCCCACCGCCCGCGCGAGATCCATGTTCACGCGCGGCAAGGGAGCGTTCGGCCCGAGGTCGGGGCCGGGCGCCCTCACCCCGCCGCGCCGGGCGGGCAGCCCGGAGCTGCGATCGAGCAGCGCGAGCAGCTCGGCCGGATCGCCGAGCTGTACGGCGCGCTCGATCGCCGCGTCGATCTTCGGGTTGCGCAGCGCGCCCGGGGGAGTCGCCCCCCGGCGCAGATCCGACGTGTCAGCCATTCAGAACCCCAGGGAAAGACCGACCTCCGGGGAGAGGACGGTGGTCACGGCAGGAAAGGTGAGGCTCGCGCGGAGCGCAAGGTTCAGCGAGAGGGCCTCGATCGGCGCATAGGCAACGCCCGCGCCGACCGACGCGAACCCCTGGCCCGCTTGCCGGGTCGCGATGAGCGTCTGTCGCCGAGCCTCGACTCTCCCGCTCGCTCCCGGCCTCGTGCAGGGGCTCGTCCTGTCGGACGGGTCGGCCCCGCAAGCGGTCGCGTCCTCGAGGACCTCCACGTCGACCTCGGTGTCGATCTGCGCGACCCCGGCCGCGGCGAGCACGAACGGGCGCGCTCCGAGCTGCTCGAAGGGCCGCGCGCCGAGGAAATACTGCGCGCGCGCCTCGAGGTGGAGCGGCAGGAACGAGGCGCCGCCCTCCGTCGTGCCGCCGGCCGCGAAGCCGACGCGGCCGCCGACCGTGAGGTTGTCGAGGACCAGCCGATCGTAGGCGATCGCCACCCGCAACGTCGCGAGCGCGAAGCCGAGGTTCACGTCGTTCGCGACGCCCGGCGTCGGCGTGCCGTCGTACCGGGTCCCGTCGCCGCGCAGGCAGACGAAATGGTCGCTCTGCTGCGACGCGACGGTGCACACGTCCCGGCCGGAGAGCAGCGCGACGTCGGGTGAGAAGGTGAGGGCGACCCAGCTCCTCCGGACGTCCGGCGCAGCCTCCGCTGCGGGTCGCGCGACGCACGCGCCGCCGACACAGGTGAGCCCGCGGTTGCACTGGCGGTCGTCGAGGCATTGCCGCGGGCGCTGCTGCTCCGGGGCCGCGCACTCCGCCGGCGGGGCGTGTCCGGGCCAGCGGGGCGGCGCCGAGGTGATGCTCTCCCTGATCTGCGTGACCAGCGGGGCGTCGCGGGTGCCCGCGCTCGCGAGGATCGCGCCGTCCTCGTCGACGGCCGCGACGTGATAGCGGAGCTCCCCCGTCCTTCCCACCGCGGCGCAGGGCACGTTGATGCCGAACCCCTGGCCCCGCAGCTTCTTCATGACGAGGGAGCGGTACTCGCGCTCCCCGGGCGCCAGGTACCAGACGGTCACCTGCTTCACGCTGGGCAGCAGGTCGGTGGAGACCTCGACATAGAGCGGGACGGGCGTGCGGACGTGCTGCTCGGGCAGCGGCGCGCTCTGGAGCTGCGCCTCCGCCGCCTCGGGCGCCCCGGCCGCCGGGAGCGATCCGGCTGTTCCAGCCGCCGCGGGCGACCCGGCCGCCCCGGCGCCCGTGGCCGCGCGCGCCTGCTCGAACGCGGACGAGGCGTCTGGGTTCGCCAGATCCGGGTCCAGCTTCGCCAAGGGATCGATGCGGAGGGCGTCCGCGAAGGCGCCGCGCGCGTCCTCCAGCCCCTTTCTGCTCTGAGCGAGCACGGTGCCCAGCGCGATCAGCAGCCTCGCTTTGACCGCGGGCGAGCAGCCTGACTCGCCGCAGGCGTCGAGCGCGGCCCGGAGCTTGCGCTCCGCCTGGACGAACCGCGTCTCGAAGTAGTCGGTCCCCATCGCCTCCTTCAGGGCCGCCTCCGCCTGCGCATTCCACGGCGGAGCCTGCGCGTCCGCGGAGCCCGCAGCGAGCCACCCGGCGAGGCTCCCCGCGATCGCGAGGAGCGCGCGCGGCGCGCAGGAAACAGGGCCGTTGCGTGCGGACATCGGCGCGCAACGTAGCCCACCGGTGTGTCCGCGAGCGCCAGAAAAGCTTGTGGGCTGGAACCCCGCTCACCCGATCCTGGAACATGCCACGCGCAGGAGGGACAAATAATCCACAGGTTGTTCCCAGGTTGTGGAAACCCCGTGGGACCCTGGCACCTTCGCCGAGCTGCCGGGTCCTGCGCTCATCGCGGGGCGGCAGCCCCTCCAAGCGCCGGCGCCAGCCGAAGCCAGCCCGGGCATGGACGCGCCGCCCACACCGATGCAACTGATTTTTCTGCGATTTCTGGCGCTCCGTGGCCCGGCGCGCCTCCCAACTTCCGGGCGCTAAACTCCCTCCTTCGGAACCAATCTGCAACCCAAAAATCACGTTCCTGAGCCCGGTTTGAAAGTCCACATGCTTGTCCACAGATTGGCCACCTGATGGCCCCAGGCGACGTGCAGGTTTCGTGTCGAATGCGGGGCGCCGGGCGAGTTCTCGCTTGTCTTTTGAGTGGCGATCGACATGCGATTGACAAGCTCGCGCTGAACTGTGTGGGGGCAGCGGGCGCCGGGGCTCGGCCGGAGCGCCCGGCGAGCGTCCATTCGGCGGATGCGCTGGCGTCAGGGCTCGGCCGGCCGGAGCGCCCGGCGAGCGGTCTTTCCGGCGGCCGTCCGGGCGAGGCGGCCGCGCCGGGCGCGGCGTCGCTGGGCCGCGCGGCGCCGCGCCCGGCGTGCTAGCGGGTGCGCATGCGCGTTCCGGAGATCCCCGAAGAGATGGCGTCGCCCCTGCGCGCCGGCGACCCGCCGGCGCAGGTCGCAGGGCGCCCGCTGATCCGGAGGAGCGCGCGGGGCGGCGCGCGGCTCGCCGATCACGACGCCGCCTCGCTCGCGGAGCTGCTCCGCCGGGCCGGCGGCACGGCGTCGGCGGCGCGCGCGGTCTCGGGCAAGGTGGTGCGCCACGCCTTCGGCGCCGAGCCGGGCGCGCCGGCTCCGGCCTGGGATGCGCGGGCGCTCGCCGCCCTGGGCGCCGGGGCCTGGGCGCACGAGGCGTTGCTCGCGCTCGATCCGGCTCCGTCGCTCGAGATCGCCGAGCGGGCGCCGGCGCAGGACGACACGCTCCGGCTCGTCCTGCGCGCGCGCGACGGCGCGCTCATCGAGTCGGTGCTCATCCCGGGGCCCGCCCGCACCACGCTCTGCGTGTCGAGCCAGGTCGGCTGCGCCCGGGCCTGCTCGTTCTGCGAGACGGGGCGCCTCGGGCTCGAGCGCCAGCTCGCCGCCGGCGAGATCGTCGATCAGGTCCGGATCGCCCGGGCGCTCGCGGCCGAGCGCGGCGGCGCGCCCCTCAGGAACCTCGTCTTCATGGGGATGGGGGAGCCGTTCGATAACCTCGGCGAGGTGCTGAAGGCCATCCGGCTGCTCACCGATCCGCGGGCCTTCCGGTTCGCGCCGTCGCACGTCACCGTGAGCACCGTCGGGGTGGCGGACAAGATCGAGCCGTTCTTCCGCGAGGCGCGGGCGGAGCTCGCCGTCAGCCTCAATGCCCCGGACGACGCCCGCAGGCAGGCGATCATGCCCGTGAACGCGCGCTTCTCGATGGCGGCGCTGAAGGAGGCGATCGCGCGGGCGCTGCCGCAGGGGCGGCGCGTGCTCTTCGAGTACGTGCTCTTCGATCAATTCAACGACGCCCCGGAGGACGCGGATCTGCTCGCGGCCTATGTCGCCGGGCTCCGGTGCAGGGTGAACGTCATCCCCTGCAACCCCGGCCCGGATCCGGCGCTGCGCCCGCCGTCCGCCGCGCGGCTCGACGCCTTCGTGGCGCGGCTGTCCGGCCATGGCGTGACGACGCTGGTGCGGCGGCCGCGGGGGCGCGACGTGGGCGGCGCCTGCGGGCAGCTCGCGGGGATGGCCCGCGTCAGGCAGCCAGGGCCAGCGTGAGGGCGGCGCCGCGGGCGAGCGGGGCCCCGACGCGGAGCGCCCCATGGCCCGCCGCGAACGTACGGGCGATCTTCCCCGAACGCTGGTCCATCCGGGCGAGGACCGCGCGCTTGCCCGTCTCGCCGGTGTGCCCGAGCGTCGCGAGCAAGGAGAGCAGGTCGGTCCAGACCCGGTCGCGCCAGCACCTCAGCAGGGACATCACGACGCTCGAGACGGCGCGCTCCACGTCCCGGCTGAAGGTCGCGACTCGGGCGAGCGGGCAACCATAACGAGCGCGCAGGATCTCGAAGATTTCCGGCATCGCCGCCGCGAGAATTTCATTCACAAGGTCGTGGTCGTGACGGTAGCGGCCGAGAAGCCGGGCGTCCTGCGCCGCGCCGTGCTGGACGATGTTCCGGTAGAGCCCGAGGGCCAGGTCGTAGTTGATGTGCGCGTTGATGCCGAGCAGCCCGTGCACCGCCGCCGCCGGCCCGCCCGCGCTGGCGCAACGGAACGCGACGTCCCACGCCTCGACGCCCGTCGAACGCCCCTCCAGCGACGCCGCGAGGGCCGTCAGGTAGTACTCGCAGAAGATCCCTGCCAGGCGCGAGATCCACGCCGGCTCGAGGAACCGGCTGTCCGAGCCCTCGACGACCGCCTCTTTCACGCGGCGCGTGATCACGGCGTAGACGTCGGGGAACACGGCCCGCGGGTCGTTCCTCTCGCGCAGCCGCGCGGCGACCGTCTCCAGCGCGATCAGCGCCTCGGAGACGCTCGCTGGCGCCATCGTCACGCCCTGCAGGACGGGATGACGCGCGGTGGACGCCGCGGGACGGGACGCAGCCAATGACCGCGTCCGCTCGCTCCTCATCGCCAGGGGTCGATCCGAAGTAAGGGTCTTCATGGCTGCGCTGAGCGAGCGAATTCAAGGATCGTGCCCGTATGTCCGGTCCGCAGTCGTACACAGCCACAGGAGGTACGAGCGCACGCAGAACGGAGCTCGAGCACACGCGACCGGCGCCGGTACGCTCGTTCGCCTGGTCTCCCTTCAGGTCGGATTTCCCGCGAACAAAGCGGAGATCGCTCGCCCGTTGGCCCGTGCGAGCGCGCGAGGTCTCGGTGGCGCCCCGCGGCTACCCGCGGCGGCATCGTCGAGCGCTGGACGCGGCAGCGTCGTGTCCGGACGCGGTGATAGCGGAGGCCGGCGCACCAAAGTGCCCCATGGGGCAGTTTGTTACGCGCGGACGGATCTCCTCCAGGCAAAACAAGGAATCCCCCGATGCCGCGCGCACCTTGGTGACCCGGGTGCGGCAGTGTGTGCTGGATCGCGCGGGCGTTTTCGGGTTTCGGCCGGCCGGGTGATGCGCCGTATCCTGGCGCGGAGCGCTCCGCGCCTGTGCGCAGCCATCAGCCCTCGATGCCGCCTGGCGGCCGCGAGGGCGGTTGCGTTCCTCCGCGGCTGCCCCTGCCGAGCACCATGAGCTTTCTCAAGATCGTCTGTTCCGAGCCCAGAAACGACCTCGCCTCCTTCCTCCAGTCGCTGCCGATCGAGCCCGTGGAGCCGGCCGTCGCGCTCGTGATGGGCATCGCGGATCTCGCCTATCCGCTCGTGGCCGCGCGGACCTTCGTCGCGTCGGCGAGGGAGGTGGGCGCGTCGCACCTCCTCTGGGTGGCGCCGTACTTCCCGCCCACGAGCCGGGTGGGGCAGCAGATCCGCGACGCTGAGGCGTCCGTGCGCGCCTCCGGCCAGGCGGTGACGACGGTCTGGCACGGACCTCTGCTGAGCGCGCTCAACCTCTGGCGCGACGACATCCGGCTCCGCCGCACGCTGCCGCTGCCGCTCGGCGGCGGCGCGTTGCCCTGGGTGGCGCCCGCGGACGTGGCCCGCAGGGCGATCCGCGCGCTCGAGCAGCCCGGTGCGCCGGCGCCCGTCGTCTGTGGCCCCGCCGCGTGCTCGGGCGCCGAGGTGGCGGCCGCGCTCTCCCGCGGCCTCCGGGCCGGCCTGACGAGCGAGCGCTTCGCCTGGCGCCGGTTCGAGGAGATCGATCGCGACCACAACCGCAAGCTCAGCGAGGATGAGCTCCTGCCGTACCTCACCGGCCTCGGGATGCGGGCCGACGAGGCGAAGGCGCTGCTCCTGGCCGCGGACACGACCGGGGACGGGACCGTCGACTTCGAGGAGTTCACCGCCGGGCTGCGGGGGCGGCTCGACAACCTGGTCCAGCAGCTGCTGCGCGAGGACTCGTTCGAGCTCCGGTACGTGGACACGCCGGCCGATCAGGCCGTGGCGGCGCTCGTCCAGGCGGGCCTGCGGAAGGCGGCGGCCGAGGCGCTGATCGAGGGCTGGGCGAGCCTGGCCAGGGAGGGCATCCCCGCGGACGTCCGCGGGTCCGACGAGGCCTGGCTCGAGCTGCCGCCCGCGACCGTGGATGCCTGGGCCGAGCGGTATGCGCTCGATTTCGCCAACGTCCACCTCCTGCCCGGGCAGGGGCTGCTCTCCCGGCGCGAGGGGGTCGTCGAGCAAAGCGCCGCGATGGGCGCGCTGGCCGGCAAGGAGGCCGCGATCTCGAAGATCGTGGACGGCGGCGGCCGCGTCCTGTCGCTCTCCCGCGCGCTCGACGGGAGCGGCGTCTCGGCGCGGTGGCTCGACGCGCCCACGGAGAGCCTCCGGTGGGTGCCGTGCGGGGATCGCGGCAAGCGCCGCGCGCTGCTCCTGTCGAGCGGAGAGCTCACGGGGCTGCACGTCGAGGGCGAATGGAACGACCTCCCCTCGGCGATGCGGCTGCTCATGGAGCGCGGCCCGCTGCCCGGCTGGCAGCTCACGACGTTCCGGGAGCTCGGCGAGCTGAAGATCGATCAGCCCGCGGCGCTGTTCGAGCCGAACGAGGTCGTGTGCAACTGCGCCGGGGTCAAGCGCGGGCAGATCACGAGCCTCATCGAGGCCGGGTGCGCGACGCCCGCCGAGCTGTCGGAGCGGACGCGGGCGGGCCAGATCTGCGGCGGCTGCGCCCCGGCGGTCGCCGAGATGTTCGGCGGATCGAGCCTCCAGCAGGCCGAGGTGAAGGCCGCGCGGGAGCTCTCCCCCGGGATCTTCCAGATCACGCTCTCGCCGGTCGGCGGCGCGCCGGCGGCGTCGGTGCCTGGGCAGCACGTGCTCGTGCAGGGCTACCTCGATCGGCGCTGGGTGGCGCGCGCGTACACGCTCTCGGCGCCGGCGCGCGCCGGCGGTGACTACGAGATCACGGTGAAGCGCGAGGAGCTCGGGGTGTTCTCGCGGTGGCTGTGCGAGCGCGCCGCGGCCTCGCTGCTGCGCGCGTCGGCGCCGAAGGGCAGCTTCGTCCTTCCGGCGCCGCCCGTGGACCAGGTGGTGTTCCTCGCGGGCGGGATCGGTGTCACGCCGGCGATGGCGATGCTGCGGGCGCTCGACGGGGGGGCCGGCCGCCCCGACGCGCGGGCCTTCCTCCTCGACTGGTCGGCGTCGCGCGCCGCGGATTTCGCCTATTTCGAGGAGGATCTGCGCGCGATCGCCGGCCGCACGCCCGGCGTCGCGTTCCGCCTGCGCGCGACGAAGGCGGAGGGGCGGCTGTCCAGGGAGCAGGTGGCCGAGCTGTATCCTTACCGGCCGGGATCGCAGGCGCTCGTGTGCGGTCCCGATGCCTTCATGCGCGACGCGCAGGAGCACCTGCGCGCGGTGGGCTGGCCGCCGGACGCCATCCAGCAGGAGCTGTTCAGCTCGAACGTCGACACCGCCGGCGAGGTCCGCCCGACGCCGCTCCGGCGCGCCGGCGGGGCGCGCGCGGCCGGCGGGGTGTGTCCGGTCGAGCACGGGTCGTTTCACGTGACCCGCACTGCGCCCGAGGCGGTGCCGACCGAGGCCGAGGCGTTCCTGCGCCAGTGCTACGCGGAGCTCGGGGTGCCCTCGGCGGTGGAAGAGCGCTGGCAGGAGGTGCGCGCGAGCCTGGAGAAGCACGGGACGTACACGCACCTGCCCGACGAGCTCGCCTATGGCGCCCGGCTCGCGTGGCGCAACAGCTCGCGCTGCATCGGGCGCTTCTTCTGGTCGACGCTCCACGTGCGCGATCTGCGCCACCTGAAGACGGAGGAGGAGATCTTCCAGGCGCTGGTGGAGCACCTCGATCTGGCGACCAACGGGGGCGACGTCCGGGCGACGATGTCGGTGTTCAGGCCGGGTGAGCCGCGGATCCGCATCTGGAACGGCCAGCTGGTCCGCTATGCGGGCTACCGGCTCCCGGAGGGCGGCATCCTCGGCGATCCGGGGAACGTGGAGCTGACGGACCAGGCGCTCGCGCTGGGCTGGCCGGGCGGGGAGCGGACGCGCTTCGATCTGCTGCCGCTGATCATCCAGATCGGCGACGGCCGGCCGAAGTGGTTCGAGGTGCCGCGGGAGAAGGTGCTCGAGGTGCCGATCGAGCACCCGCGGTATGCGTGGTTCGCCGAGCTCGGGCTGAAGTGGCACGCGCTGCCGGCGGTCTCCAACCTGGCCCTCGATCTCGGCGGGATCCAGTACACGGCGGCGCCGTTCAACGGCTTTTACATGGGCACCGAGATCGGCGCGCGCAACCTGAGCGACGCGACGCGGTACGACCAGCTGCCGCTCATCGCGGATCGCCTCGGGCTGGACCGGTCGCGCAGCGACACGCTGTGGCAGGACGCCGCGCTGGTCGAGCTGAACATCGCGGTGCTGCACTCGTTCCGGCAGGCCAAGGTGCGGATGCTCGACCACCACACGCTCTCGGAGTACTTCAAGAAGTTCGAGCAGCAGGAGCGGCAGTGCGAGCGCCCGGTGTACGCGGACTGGACGTGGATCGTCCCGCCGATGTCGGCGTCGACCATGGCGGTGTTTCACACCAACATGGAGAACAAGATCCTGAAGCCGAACTACCTGTATCAGGACGATCCGTGGAAGCCGCAGAAGGGATAGCGGCGCTGGCGCACCCTTGAGCGCCGAGTTCCTGCTCTCCCGACGTCATCGCCCGGAACCTCCGGCGGAGCGGTCTTTCCTGAGCGTTTCCGGCAGACGGGATGCTACCCTCCGCCCGCTCGATGGACGACGAGGAGCTCGCGGCGCAGCGCATCGGCACCCAGATCGGCACCTGGAGGGTGGAGCGCGTGCTCGGGGGCGGCGGGATGGCGAGCGTCTTCCTCGGCCGGCGTGCGGACGGCCAGGTCGCGGCGGTGAAGGTCCTGCACCCGTCGCTGAGCCAGATCGAGGAGCTCCGGAAGCGCTTCCTGCGGGAGGGCCCGATCGGCAGCGCCCTGGCGGCTGTCGGCCCGCTCTGCGAGGGGCTGCCGCTCGTGCTGGAGTCGGGCATCGCGGACGACGGCGCCGCTTACCTTGCGATGGAGGTGCTCGAGGGCGAGACGGTCTTCGACAACATGGCCCGCGTGGGGACGCTCGCGGTGGGCTATGTGCTGACGCTCGCCGAGCGGGTCCTCGATGTGCTGGTCGTGGCGCACGGGCACGGCGTCGTTCACCGGGACATCAAGCCTGAGAACCTGCATATCGGGAGCGATGGGCGGGTGAAGGTGCTCGATTTCGGGATCGCCCGCGTGCTCGATCCGCTTCCTTTCGGGATGGGGGAGCTGCCGGAGAAGACGGCCACGAAGACGGGCGTGGCGCTCGGCACGAGCGAGTACATGGCGCCAGAGCAGGCGACGGGGATGGTCCGCGAGATCGACGGCCGGACCGACGTCTTCGGTCTGGGCGCCACGATGTTTCGGCTGCTCTCCGGTCGCGCGATCCACGGCGGCGTGGCCGATGCGCGCCTGCTCATCGCCGCGGCGACGGAGCGGGCGCCGTCGCTCGCGCTGTGCGCGCCGGACGTGCCCTCGGAGGTATGCGACGTCGTGGATCGCGCCCTCGCGTTCCACAAGGTCGAGCGTTACCCCGACGCGGCGACGATGCGCGCCGACGTCCGCGCGGTGCGGGCGGGCCGCCTGCCGCCGTACGTCGTGGCCGTCGAGGAAGGGCGGATCCCGGCGGGGGCCCCGCTTCCTCGTCGCTGAGGGAGCCCACCTCGCGAAGGGCGCCCTGCGAGGCCGCGGCGCGCGTCAGCGGCGGGGGGCGCAGCGGAGCCGGCCGTTGTCGTTCTCGATGTCTCCTCTGCACCTCCTCCAGTCCACCATCCGTGTCTTGTGGAAGTTGCCCCTCCGATCCTCGCAGCGGGCGAACAGCGTGCCTCGCTGCGTCCGGACGTTCCTGCACGTCTTGAGATAGGAGCCGCGTGGCGGACGAGCCCTGTCCTGGGCTTGCGCCACATCGCTGCTGGACAGCACGGCGGACAGCGAGAGAGCGCCGAGGAACAGGGCGACGAGCATACTCTTCATGGTTCCCCCCTTGGCACACCGCCCCGCAGAGCGATGCAGTTGACGATCTCCTGGGGCGGGCGCTCCGGAGGCGCAATCCTGCTGGAACCGGGGCCTTGGGCCCGAGCATGGGCCATCGAGCCGCAGAGACACGGCAGGCGGGAAGAGGAGTAGAGGCCGGGCGCTGGTCGTCTGTGCTCTTGAAGCCGTGATTCTCCGTGTCTCGGTGGATCGCGCTCTCTGCATCTTTCAGAGCGCGTCGACCTGTTCGTGCTCTGGTATGTGGGCGGCGCGGCCATCGCGCCGGGATCTGATATGTGAAGATGGCTAGAAGGGGCACCGAATGACGACATCGCGCAGATCCTGGTCAGAACCCGGCCTCCGCGCGCAGCTCATGGCGCTCATGGACACGGTGTTCCCCGGCCTGGCGCAGGTCATCGATCGGGCGCGCGCGCTCGGTGCCGCCTGGGAGGACGTGACCACGCCGTTCGTCGCCTCGGCGGAGGGCGCGCCCGTGAGCCAGGTCAGCGTGCTGTGCCTCGCCATGGTGCTGGACGGGAGACCGACGGACGTGGGCTGCATCCACGCGGTCTGCACGCATCCGGCGCACCGCCGGCAGGGGCATTATGCGTCCGCCATGCGGGCGGCGCTCGCGTTCTGCGACGAGCGGTACCCGGCGGCGCTGCTCTGCACGGCGCAGCCGGAGCTCTACGAGCAGTTCGGCTTCCGGGTCGTCGACGAGCACAAGGTGGTCGCCGGGACCGCGCCGCGGCTCGACCGGCGGCCGATGCGGCCTTTCCGGCTCGCCGATGAGGAGGATCGCGCGATCTTCCAGCGGCTCGCATCGCGCCGCGCGCCTGCCTCGACGAGGCTGGGGGTCACCGGTCCGGCCGCGGTGTTCGTGGTCAACGAGCTGGATCGGCCGCTGTTCTACGCCCAGGATCTCGATGCCATCGTCTCCCTGGAGATCGCCGGCGATGTCCTGCGCCTTTACGATGTCGTGGCCGCGGAGCTGCCGCCGCTCGACGAGATCCTTCGCCGGCTGCCGGCGCCGGTGCGGCGCGTGGAGCTCTTCGCGTGCCCGGACGCGCTCGGCATGGCGGGGACGGCAGAGCCGCACGTCTTCGTGGACGGCGACGACGCCATCGGCGGTGCGGGCGCGGCGCGGCTCATGGTGCGAGGGGCCTTTCCGGAAGGGCCGCTGATGCTGCCGCGGCCGTTCCGGTGCTGAGGAGCGCCGGCGGCGGCACTCAGCGCAGGGCCTGCTGTGCGCTGGACGCGGTGAGCGCCTGACCGTGCCACCGCTCCAAGGTCGCGAGGTCGGCGCACGCCTCGATACGCGCCTCGTCCTCCGAGGCGAGCGGGAGCTGCCGGTGTGCGAGCACGCGGCGAAGGGCTGCGCGTGCCTCGTCGAGGCGACCCTCGTCGACCAGCCGCTGCTTCATCCCAGGATTGGCCGCGAGCAGGACCTCGAGGATCCGCTGCTGCCGCGCGTCGATCTCCGGGTCGTCGGTCTTCGCGAACCTCCACAGGAGCTCCTCGCGGATATTCGTCGACATAGGCAGGTACTTTAGCATGGACAGCACCCATTCAAGCGGACGGCGTTGTGATACCCAGCGGGCGAACTCGTCGAGCGGCTGCCCCGAACGGGCGACCAGGAACGGCACCAGCTCGTCGCGCAGCGGGAGCTCGTTCGCCGCCACCCACACGAAGCAGCGCCCCAGCGGCCCCACGGCGTAGCAGCCAGGAGCGAAGCGAACGGGATGGCGGGCCTGCCTCAGCCACTCCGGTACGTGCGGCGCCGCCAGCCAGAGCGGCGTTTCGCCCGGCCAGGACGGAGCGCGCTCCTCGACCCGTTGCACTTGCCTGGCCTGCCGGCGAAGCAGGGCCCGCTCCACGGCGGTCATGTCCAGATGGTCCCCCGCGAGCTTCAGCTCCACCACGATTTCTTCGTACATCTGAGCGGCCGGCCACGGTGCCGGCAGATGCGCAAGGATGCCTGGGCGGCGAATCACGAGCAGCCCGTCGGCCTGCACCTTCTCCAGCCTGATCTCGGGCGGATCCCGCCACATCACCGCGCCGGCCGTGACCCGCTCTGTCTCTTCGGCAAACGTCCGCTTCGCGAACAGGTCCGGCTGACCCATGGTGTTGCGGGAGGTAGCAGACAGGGAGCGCTGCAGCCAACGTCATATTGCAGGCGGTAACCTCACGGATCGCCGTCCGAGGACAACCCTCGCGATGCCGCCGCTTGAAACACGATGAAAGGTGCAATTTCGAACTAAAACCTAGCTGTCTCCGTAACGCACCTGGCTGGTAGGTCGCAGCCGGTATCTCGCCGTCAATGGCCTCGCGGATCCGCTGAGAGCATGTTATGCACGAGGGCGTGCGAGTCTTCTTCACGATCGCGATGTCCGCCACGTCGGCTGCCGTCGGCTTGAGCAGCGCCGGTTGCGCGGACGAACACGTACCTGCGTCAGGAAGCCAATCCGGCGGCGGGGGGGTGGGCGGTAACGGCTCCGGCGGCGGGGGGCTCGGTGGCAGCGGCCTCGGCGGCGGAGGTCTCGGCGGCGGCGCGGAGGCGTCGCCCGCATCCAGCAGCGCAGAGGCGTCCAGCTCGGCCGGCGCTGGGGGAGGGGAGGAGGGACAGCGCGACAGGTTCGGGATAGCGATGCTGCGGCCCACGCTGCCTTCGGGCAAAACATGGTTCTCGACCTGGGACAACGGCGCCGCGCGCACGTTTTCGGGGATCGACCCGGCCGATGCCTGGTTCGACGCTGACCACGGCGATGCCTCGTATGACACCGATGGCCAGGGCATTCTCAAGATCAGCGGCCGCGTCCCGCGGATGTACGTGCACGACCCCGCGCTCGCCGACTCATGGCGCGACGTCGAGGTGACGATGTATTTCCTGCGGGCTGCCGACGATGGGACACCTTATGGCGGCCTCGTCGCCATGACGCGCACCAACCACGGCACGATCGGCGACGAGGACGTCAACAAATGCGACACGCGCGGGATCGCCGCCCGCATGCGCTACGACGGCAAGATCGATTTCGAGAAGGAGACGAATCACCCCGCCTCCTCGGCCATCCTGAGCAAGACGTACTGGGAAGGCGGCATGCCGGAGCAGGTGTGGATCGGGTACAAGCAGCTCGTCTACGACCTGCCGAACGGCGATGTGAAGCAGGAGCTCTGGATCGACGAGACCGACGGCGCGAGCGGAGGCGCCTGGGTGAAGATCCACGAGCACGTCGACCAGGGGACCGACTTCGGCGTGGGAGGCGAGCCCTGTCGGCCGGGCATCGATCCCGCAATGAGGCTTACGCGGGAGCCGACCCGGGAGGGCTCGGAGACCGGCAAGCCCAACATCAGCGTCTATTTCCGGAGCGACGGGGTGGGCTCCGACGGACTCCTGTACAAGAAGGGCAGCGTCCGCGAGATTGCGCCCTGAAGGCGCCCGCGCACGAACGCACGAGCGGACGAGGGAGAGCGTGAGCGACCGGTTCCTGCGGGAGCGCCGGGGTGGCTAGGGTATGCTCGGCGGCGGATGCCCAGCTTGTCGCCGAATTCCTCCGGAGCCCCGCTCGGGCAGGGCGCCCGCCTCGGCCCCTTCCGGCTCGTGCGGCAGCTCGGCAGCGGCGGGTTCGCGCCGGTCTGGCTGGCCGAGGAGGTCTACGAAGGCAGGAAGCTCCGCGACGTCGCCATCAAGCTCTTCTTCGTACCAGAGCAGCTCGCGGGCTCCCCCGACGCGACCGCCGCGTGGCGAGACACGATTCTCGACGAGGCGCAGGCGCTCTGCCGGGTCGAGCACCCGAACGTTGTGCGGTTCTATTCGTTTCAGCGCGACGACGCCCTCGGCGTGGTCGGCCTCGTGATGGAGTATGTGGCCGGCACGAGCCTCGATGAGCTCGCTCGCGAGGCAGGCCGCCTCCCCGAGCGCGTCGTGCTCGAAGCGGCGTCCGCCGTCGCCTGGGCGCTCTCCGCGGTGCACACCGCCGGGCTCGTCCATCGGGACGTCAAGCCCGCCAACGTCGTCCGCGGGTCGGGCGTCTACAAGCTGATCGATTTCGGGATCTCCGGGGGAAACGCGCGCAGCTGGGTCGAGCGGGGGCGCACCGCCCCCACCGGGCCGCCGCCCACCGTGGCGGTCGACGGGTACTCCGGCACGGTGCTGGCCGAGGAGCCGGCGGGCGCGACCATGACCTTGAGCGTGCCCGTGGTCGCCGGCGGCGTCCGGGAGCTGGGCTCCGTGCTCGCGGGCACGCCCGGCTACATCGCTCCAGAGTGTGCCGTCGGCCAGTCCGCCACGCCCGCCAGCGATCTCTACGCGCTCGGCGTCCTCATCTTCCGCCTGAGGACCGGCAGCCTCCCCGCCGAGCTCGAGCGGCGCAATGGGGAGCCCGCGCACTGGCTCCTCGTGCCGCGGCGGCCGCCTCCCCCGCTCGAGGCGCTCGTGCCCGATCCGACGACGGCGACCGGCCTCCTCTCTCGCCTCACGGCAACGCTGGTTGCTCTGGATCCGCAGAGCCGCCCCCGGCACGCCGATCAGGTCGCGCGCGAGCTCGATCGCATCCTCGCCGCGCTCGACCCCGAGCACGCCCCGCCAGGGAGCAAGGAAGGGTCGCAGCCGCCAGTTCGCGGGTCCGACCGGTCGGCGCGGCCGCCGCCCGAGGAACGTCCCGCACGTCCGCCGCCCGACGGCCGGCCGCCGCTCCTCGGGCGGCGAGCCGAGCTCGACGCGATCGCGCGCGCTGCGCAGGCCGCGCAGGAGGGCCGCGTGCGCGGGATCGTGGTGGGCGGCCACCAGGGGATCGGGCGCAGCCGGCTGCTCGACGCCGCGGTCGAGCGCACCGGCTGGGACCCGCGCCATGTCGTCCGGCTCCGGTGCCTGCCGGAGCGACGGAGCCCGTTCTATCCGCTGCGCCGCGCCGCCGAGGAGCTCGTCGAGAGCGATCTCCCCGAGCTCCGCGCCCTCCCCGCGGCGCTGGAGCGGGCGCTGTCTCCGGCGCTGCTCCCCTCCGCGGACGAGGTCGCGCACACGGTCGAGGCCATCGAGGACGCGCTGCTGCGGGCGAGCGCCCGCGAGCCGCTGCTGCTCCTCGTCGACGATCTGCAATGGGCCGACGCAGCGACGCTGGAGCTGATCAAGCTGCTCCTGCGGCGCGCCGCCGCGGAGGGGCAGGGCCGGCTGCTCGTGATGGCGGCCGCGCGCAGCGAGCCGAGCCGGCCGGCGCCCCTGCGCGCCCTGCTGGGCGAGGTGCGCGCGCGGGTGTGCCCCGGCGTGACCTACCTCGGCCTCGCGCCGCTCGACGCTGAGGCCGCCGCCGAGCTCGCGCAGGCGGTGGGCCGCGGCCTGCATCCAGAGGGCACGCAGGGCGGGGCCGCGGCGCCCGCTGCCGCGCTCGCGCCCGCGCTGGAGCGGGCCGTGGTCGCGACGTCCGGAGGCGTGCCCTTCTACATCGTGCACGCGCTCACGGCGTGGCACGAGAGCGGCGCCCTGGCGCTCCGCGACGGGACCCTCTGCCCCGCAGACGATCGGGCCCTGCGGGGGGAGGTCCCCGGCGTGGCCGATCTGCTCGAGGCCCGGGTGGCCTCGTTCGCCGCCGACAGCGCCGCCGAGCGCAGCGCCCTGCGGACCCTCGCCGCGGTGGCGCTCTGCGGCGGCGGGCTCGGCGTCGACGTGCTCCTGCGCGTCGTGGGGGACGACGAGCGCGCCGAGGCGGCGCTCGAGGCGCTCGGCGGGTCGGGCGTGCTGACGGCCTCCGGCGACGCGCAGGAGTACAGCTTCCCGCAGGAGATGCTGCGGCAGGCGGCGCTCCACCTGACGCAGCGGCGGCCGTGGTTCCAGCGGCTGCACCGGGCGCTGCTCGACGCGCTCGCGGAGGGCGCGCGCGTGGACGCGGGGCTCCTCGGCGCGGGCTACGAGCGGCTCGGCGCGGTGGCCGAGGCGCGCCGCTGGCTCGGCCGTGCGATGGCCGAAGCGGCCGCCGCAGGGCTCTTCGAGGAGGCGGCGGCGTTCGTGGATCGGCTGGCCGCGCTCGCGGCGGATCCCGAGGCGCGCGCCGGCCTCGAGATCGACGCGGTCCGGGCGCTCATCCAGGGACGGAAGCTCGAGGAGGCGAGCCGGCGGCTCGTGCGCCTCTCGGAGCACGCCGTCGTGGCGCGCGGCGGGCCGCTCGACGTGCGCCGGCGCATCCATCGGCTCGAGGTGGCGCGCGGGCTCAGCGAGGCGGGGGCCGACGATCCGGGGCTGCTCGCCGACGCGGACGCGCTCGGCGAGGCTGCGCTCCGCTGCGAGGCGCGGATGGCGCTCGCAGGGGTGGCGGCCGGGGATCGCGCGATGGAGCTCGCGGGCGAGGCGGTGGAGCTCGCGGCGGGCGCGGGACCCGCGGCCGAGCTCGCGGCCCGCGTGCTCCGGTGCGAGCTGAATTACGCGCAGAACCGCCGCGATCACGAGCTGCTGGAGCGCGATCTCCAGCGCGCGCTCGGCATCGCGGCGCCGCTGGCCTCGGCGTGGCACAGGGTCCACATCGGGGGCGATCTCGCGGTGCTCGAGGCCGAGCTGGGGCGGACCGGCGTGGCGATCGACCGGCTCCGCAGGCTCGTCGCCGAGGCCGAGCAGCAGGGGATGCGGGGCCAGCTCCGGCTGCTCCTGCAGAACCTCTCGGCCTTCCTGATGCGCGAGGGGCGCGCCGCCGAGGCGGCGGAGGTCGCGCAGCGGACCGCGGAGCTCGCGGCGCAGGACGGGGACCCCGCGCTCCGCGCGGCGGCGCTCTCGCTCCTGGCGGCGGCGCTCACGCGGGCAGGCCGCCCCGCCGCGGCGCTGGAGAGCGCGGATCAGGCCGAGCAGCTCCAGCGGGCGCGGGGGGACCGATACCACGCGCTGACGCTGCTCCGGCGCGCCGAGATTCAATGGGAGCTGGAGCAGGTGAGGGAGGCCCTCGAGGACGCGGTGGAGGCCCGGCGCGTGGCCGAGGAGCACGGCGACGACAGCATCGCCGCCGGCGCGCGCCTCTGGGCGGCGCTGCGCCGCGCGCAGCTCGTCAAGAGCGAGGCGGAGCGCCGGCGGCTCGTCGGGGAGGTGCGCGCGTCGAGCCCGCGCGTCATCGGCCTGTTGCGGGGACTCCTGCCGGAGATGGCGGCGTGGCTCGACGAGGGGTGATCACTTCGCCGGCTTGGTCCCCGCCAGGGCGCGGTCGATGGCGGTGCGCAGCACGCCGATGGGCTGCGCCCCCATGACGCGGTGGCCATTCACGAACAGCGTGGGCGTGCCCTCGATCGCGAGCCGGTCGCCCTCCTCGAAATCGGCGGCCACCTGGGCTTCCAGCGCGGGGGACTGCATGTCCCGCGCGAACCGCGCCACGTCCAGCCCGAGATCCGCCGCGCGCTCCTCCAGGCCCGCCTGGTCGAGCGCGCCCTGCGCCTTGTCGAACAGCGCCGCCTGGTACTCCCAGAACTTGCCCTGCGCGTGCGCCGCCAGGGACGCCCGCGCCGCGACGCGCGCCTGCTTGTGGATGGGCAGGGGACGGTGCTTGAAGGTGAGGCGGAGCTTGCCGGGGTACTCCTGCTCGAGCTGGTCGAGCACGCCCGCGAACTTGCTGGAGAACGGGCACTGGAAATCGGAGAAGACCACCAGCGTCACCGGCGCATTGGCCGGGCCGCGGGTCGGCGCATTGCGGATATCGACCAGCTCGACCTCCTCGCCGATCATACGCTCCGGCCCGTGATCTGCGGCCCCGTCGCACGAGCCGCAGTCGCCGCCCGGCTCGGCATCGCAGGCCCCCCCGGGCCCGTGGATCGCGGGTACCTCCGCCGCAATTGCGGCCGCGGGCTTCTGTGCCGGCGCCTTCGCGGCCGCGGGGTTCTGGGCCGCGGCGCGGGGCGCGGCGGCCGGCGGCGCGACCTCCTCGATCGGGGCCGTGCCGTCCGGCGCATTGCTGCACGCGGCGGTGAGCACGAGGGCGAGGGCTGTGGCGGCAGCGCGGAGAGGGAAGGCGAGCGGGGAGCGGGTCGAAGTGCGCATGGTCTGTTCCTCCTCGGCCCGCGGCGCGCGGGATTCGCGTCGCCATTGTGGCGTCGCCGTTTCGTCGGGCCTCACTCCCCCTGTGGCCGCTGCGGCTCGGGAGTTACACACGACATATCAGCGCACGCCATTTCGTCGTCGCAGGCCTGCCCGGCGCTCGGGTAGTCACCGCCGGGGTGCTCGGACGGATCGACGTCGACGTCGTGCCCCCCGGGCGTGTCATCGCAGGCCTCCCCGCAGGCCGCGCCGTGCTCTTCCTCGAAGACGATCTCCGGCGGGGCAGGCGGCGCGCTCGGGGCGATGCTCGGCGCGGCCGCGCGCGGCTCCGGCGCGAGCGGCGTCGCGGCGTCGCGCGGCAGCCCGAGCAGCGCGGCCCCGAGCGCCAGCGCGACGGCGGCCGCGGCGCGCGGGAGCCACCTCTTCAGGGGGCTCGGCGCGCTCATGGCGTGCGCTCGGCTGCCCCGCCTCCCCGAGGGCCCCGCCGCGCGCCGGCGCGCTGGCGCCGGGGCTGCTGCGTGGTCGACCGCCGGCGCGGTCGCGCACGCGGCCTCCTCGGCGCGCGCCACGCGCCCCTCGTCGAGCACGCGCATCAGGATGGATTCGAAGGGCGGCGGCTCCGGGATCTCCGCCGCGCGGGCCGCGAACAGCGCCTGCTCGCGGCGCACCCACGCGAGCTCCTCGGCGCACGCGCTGCAGCCGGCGAGGTGCGCCTCCACCTCGGCCGCCTCCGCCGCCGAAAGCTCGCCGAGCGCGTACGCCTCCACCGCCTCGGGACGGCACCCGCTCATCGCCCACCTCCGTCGTACCGCACGAGCTCCGCGCGCAGCTCCTGCCGCGCGCGGTGGATCTCCACCTTCACCTTGGGCAGGCTCCACTCCATGAGGCGCGCGATCTCCTCGTAGCTGAGGCCGTGATCCAGCCGGAGCAAGAGCGCCGCGCGCCGGTCCTCGCCGAGCTGATCCAGCGCCCCGGCCAGCACCGTGAGCGCCTCGCGCCCCATCAGCTCGTCCTCCGGCGTGCGCGACGCCCCCGGCGCCCGCGCCGCGCACGCGGCCGGGCGCTCCTCCCAGGCGTCGAGCGGCCCGTCGTCGAGCACCTGCCGCCGCCGCCGCCGCGCCCTCCGGTGCTCCAGCGACACGTGCCGGGCGATGCCGAACAGCCACGGCGCGGGCCGCTCTGGCGTCTCCAGCGTGTGCAGCCGGTGCATGGCCCGCACGAACGTCTCCTGCGTCGCGTCGGCCGCCGCCGCCGTGTCCCCGAGCAGATCGCAGAGGAAGCGGTGGATGGCCCGCGCGTGCGCCGCGTACAGCGCCTCCAGCGCGCGCCTCCGCGCGGCGGGCTCCGCCCCCTCCACCGGCGTGCTCACCGGATCCTCCCCCTCCTGGACCGCGAGCGCCGGGGCCGCCATCCAGACCTCCGAGAGCGATGCCACGAGCCCCATGTGGCCGGACCCGCCCCGGAGTTACAGAAAAAAATCGGAAGGCCTTCCCGGCTGCCGTCTGGCGGTGAGTATCCGCCGTGGCTGTAATATTCTGCTGACACGCAGCGTCTGCCAGGGCGCGAGCACTCATGGGGCGACACGCGCCGGCGGGCTCGACGCCGCGGCGAGGGAGGCGCTCTTGCGCTACGTCCTGCGGCCTCCGATCGCGCAGGAGCGCGTCGCGCTGCAAGAGAACGGATTGGTCCGGCTGTCGCTCAAGCGCACCTTGGAGTGCGATGGGCAACAGCCCGCGTGAGCATGCATTCCTCCACACGCTCACCCTCGTGGCGCGACGGGTACCAAGCGGGCCAGCGGCCCAGAGGCGGCCCGCCAGAGCGAGGCGAGGAGGAGTCGACGGCCAGCTCCTTGTCGCTGTCGCGGCGGCGCTCGCCGCGTGGCGCGCCGATGCCACTTACGGATGCCACGGATCTTCTCTCACGAAATCGACACCCACCGGCCGGAAGCCCTGGTAGCCTCCCACGCGCTGCTCGTCATGCAGCGACGTCGCGGCGATCGTGTGGCGATCGGGCGCGACTTTCCTCTTGATCCTGCACGGGCTCCTCGCGCGCGCACGCGCGTGCCACAGGTCGACTCGCCGGGCCAAGAAAGCGGACGACGTCCACGGGCCGGCGCTGATAGCCTCCCGGCCATGCCGATCGAGCCGCCCGACCCGCTGAACCTCGCCCGCTTCTTCCAGCACTTCCTCGTCTTCATCGGCCTCGGGACCGCCGTGCTCCCCCGAGCCCTCCAGCGACCGCGCCGGCGCCACCGGAAGCCGTAGGAGGCGCGAGCTCGCCCCCGGACACCTCCCGTGCTCCTGCACCGGAGGAGCGCGGTTTTTGGCCCGAAACGAGGCCCCGCGTACCGTCGGCGGGGTGATCCCCTCGCTGTACGGCCTCGCCGTCCTGTCGGCGGCCCTGGCCTTGGTCGTCGCGCGGTATCGCCCCGAGCACCGCCCCATCGCATGGCTCCTCGGGTAC
The DNA here is from genome assembly GCF_051521405.1 of Sorangium sp. So ce726. Lineage (NCBI taxonomy): Bacteria > Pseudomonadati > Myxococcota > Polyangiales > Polyangiaceae > Sorangium > Sorangium sp. So ce726. Next base: position 2,290,808 of record NZ_CP150349.1, read on the forward strand.
GGGGTTGTCTCCGACGTCGTGCGCCGGGTCATCCGGCTCTACGTCTTGCAGCCGGCGCGGGCCGAGCTCGGGGGAGCCCCATTCACGGGTTGGGTTCGCGTCGCCGGGCACGTCGAGAGCGCCTTGTTCGTCGGCTGGATGGCCGGGGTGGCGGCGCTCGCGGTGTGGATCTTCAGCCGGCGGCGCCCGTGGGGAGTGCTCGCCGCGTACGTCGTGGCGGTCGCGGGCCTCGCTGCCGGATACCCCACCTTCCGAGGTGAGCTCCTCGGCAAGGCCTACGTCGCCTTGCAGCTCGCGGCGCTTTGCACGTCCGTCGGCTGTCTGCTGCTGTGGTTCGCCGGCAGGGAGCGGGCGAAGGTTCACCACGTCGCGACAGGCCTGATCATCATCACCGAGCTGTCGATGCTCGCGGGCCCCTACCGCTTCGGCGTCTTCACTGCTTGGGATCTCGCGCAGTCGATGCTGATCGCGCTGTACGTCACAATCGTTCCTGTTCAGGGGGTAGCGGTATGGCGACGGACGCAGTAGCGTTTACCCTCGCTCAGCTCGTCGTTTTCCTTCTCGCGATCGTCGTTCACAACCGGCGCTTCGCACCAAGGCGCCTCACGTCTGCCGAGCTTGTCGCGCAAGCAGGCGTCGTCAGCGCTCTCGTCGCGCGCTACCTCCGAGGTCGCCGGGCGACACGCGAGGACGTCAAAGACCTCGCGCAGGACGTGCTCCTCGCCGCGTGGGAGGCCAGCGAAGAGGACCGCTACCGCCCCGACCCGGACGTGCAGCCCGCAGAAGCGCTTCGTGTCTGGATACGGGCGCTGGTCTATCACCGCGTCCGCCATCACCTCGAAAGTGCCCGGGTGCAACGCGAGGAGATCGTCGCGACCCCGCCCCACGCCGAGCACGAGGCACCGACTCCTGATCAGGCCATCGAGCGCGAGGAGCGGCGCCTTGCCTTCCTCGAGGCGCTGCACCAGCTACCCGTGCACGAGGGCGACGTGATCATTGCCCACGACATCTTCGAGATGTCGATCGAGGACGTGGCCGAGCAGCAAGACGCGCCGGTCAGCACGGTTTACAGGTGGCGCTCCCGCGGGATCGCGGCGCTGACGCGGGCGCTCCGACCGCGTCGAGGGTGAGGAACGGCGCTGCGTCGTGGTAGCTTCGCCGCATGATCCTCCCGCCCCAGGACGCAGTTATCCTCGGCCCGCCCATCCCGAACGTCACTGCGTGCCTCACCCCTCCCCATCCCGGCATCGTCGGGAGGACGTCGCCCAGCGCCGGCGTTGAAATGACCCTCTCCGACCCGTGCTCCTACGTCGCCAGCATCGAGCCGCCGGATCCGCACGTGCACGCGCTCGGGCTTGCCCTGGCGATCGCGCTCGTGGCGCTGCGCCGGTGACCCGGCCGGCGCGCCGCCCTGGCCCTGCTCCTCGCCGCCTTGCCCCGCCGCCTGCCCACGGGCAGGCTTCCGTCATGGGTCAGCCCGCCGAGAAGCAGCGTCGCGCCACGTACGCCGACCTCGAGGCCGTCCCGCCGAACAAGGTGGCGGAGCTCATCGGGGGCGTGCTCCACGTCATGCCCCGGCCGGCGCCGCGACATGCGAACGCCGCGTCGTCGCTGGGGGCCGACCTGCACGGCGCCTTCCAGCGCGGGCGAGGGGGCCCCGGCGGCTGGGGGATCCTGGACGAGCCCGAACTGCACTTCCCCGACCCGCACGCCCCAGGTGAGATCGACGCGCTCGTGCCGGACATCGCCGGCTGGCGCCGCGAGCGCATGCCCGAGCTGCCCGAGACGGCGTACTTCGCGCTCGCCCCGGACTGGATCTGCGAGGTCCTGAGCGCCTCCACCGAGGACGTCGACCGCGACGAGAAGATGCCGATCTACGCGCGCGAGGGCGTGCGGCACGCGTGGCTGGTCGACCCCATCCAGCGGACGCTGGAGGTGTACGTGCTCGGCGCGGATCGCCGCTGGGGACCTGCGGTCGTCCACCGCGACGCCGCCCGGGTCCGCGTCGAGCCATTCGACGCCGTCGAGCTCGATCTCTCGGTGCTCTGGGCGAGGTGACCTTGCAGCTGTGCTGACGCGGGTGCTTCGGCCGCAGCGACCGCTGGCGCCCTGCTCCAGGACCCCCGCGCGACCCTCCGAGTGCTCCACGGGGGCGCGCTCTGGAGGGGGTCGCGCGGCGGTTCTTCGCGCGGAAGGCGCGGGGGCGGGCGCGCGTCAGCCGCCCGACTCGATCCAGCAGCCGTTCGCCTGTCCTCCCCACGCGCCCGAGAGGTGGAACTTGTCCGGCGGGTAGATGCCACCCGGGGGACGCCCCGCGACGGTGATGCGGCGTTCGTGATCATAACAATACGAGCCGCTCAGGTAAAGATAGCGATCCTTGCCGCCGTTGATCGTCGTATTGAGCGTGACTTGCGTTCCACTCACGGTCTGCCAGCTTCCGCCGACGCGCCTTTCCATCTTCACCGTCAGGTCGTCGTTGCCGTCGCCCTGGCTGACGAAGCACGCCCCCGCGACGATGCGCGAGTATTTGCCCAGGTAGCCGCTCGCCGTCCAGCTCGGCAATGACGTGGTCATGTTCGGGAGGTGCTCGGAATCGTCCACGCCGCCGAACGAGAGCGCCTCATTGTCGAAATAGCTCTGCCACGACGCCGCTGCGCAGTTCCCGGCGGTCACCTCCGGCCCCGCGTCGTAGACCACGGAGAGCATCCGTGTCCCGCCGGTGATCGAGGCGTGCTGTTCGAAGAGCCGCGGCGCGACGTCGGCCGAGGCGTCGGCGCTCAGCAAATACTCGAGCGGCGTGATCTCGGTCCCGTCCTCGTGGACGAGCGGCATGAGCTTGTCGTCCTCGGGCGAAGAGACGACCAGGACGCCGATCTGGGGCGCCGCGCTGCTCGGATCCTCGTCGATCAGCGATACCGTCCCGACGCGCGGCACCACGAATCGATTCAGCACCTTGCTCTCTATCCTCTCGATGGCCCGAGCGGGCTGGTTGCCGGCGCTCTCCTGGGGCGTTTCCCGCCCGAAACCGTGCGAGGCCTGGCTCGCGGACGCCTCCTCCGAGACCTGCCCCGCATCGCCCGCCTCGACCGCGCAGCCTGCCGCGAGCAGCGTAGCTGCGACGAAAACACCCGGAACGCGCCTATCGTTCAACATACTCGCCTCCATTTCTGTTGAGGTCCCCTGCGCATTCCGAGCAGTGCATTGGCCGTACCTGCGCGCGCACGGCGCGGATCGCCCGGATTTCAGCCCATCAGGAGCGAGCAACGTGGAACGGCGTCGTGACGCTGTCACGCAGGCGCGACGCCGGGTGTCATGCCCGTGCGACAGGGGCCCGCCTGCGGCGCTCGCCGCCGTCGCGGTCCACGCGGACGGCGCGGACCTCCGGCTCGACGTCGTGATGTCGCTCTTCGTGTCCGGCGCCGATCCGGCGGCCTTGAAGGAGCTCGCCGCGTTCGGTGAAGAGCGCGGAGGCCCGGAGGGCCGGTGCTCCAGGTTCGACGCGAGCCCCGTGGTGTAGTCTCGCGGCGGCGTGCCGCGCCCCGGCCGCTCCGGGGAGAAGCGCGCGGCGCGAGCACCGCGGCGCTCCCGGCACCCCCGCGGGCGACGCGGCGGCCGGCGAGGGGGTCCGCGTGGCCACCGTCGGCCTTTGGAGCGCAAGCACTGCGGCGATTTCGAGCGTCGTCGTCCGGTGTGGAGCCCGCACGATAACGCGTTGGTCTCCTTGACAAGGCGGGGCAACTGTCAGGTACGCTACCTTTCCACGATGCATGGAGGCGACAGGACGGGGTGGGGGCGGAGCTCAAGGCGCTCCACGCTGAGGTGGCGGTCCGCGTCCGGCATCGTGCACGGCCCTTTGCGCTGCCGATTCGTGCAGGTGGTAGAGGACCCGTCGGCCAGTCGCTGGATCGGTGCAAGGGCGAGAGGAGGGGAAGAGGTATCGCCAGGCGAGGCTGGTGGCTGCTCCTGGCATTTTCCCTCGCTGGTTGCGACGTTAGGTAGAGTGTGACTGGAACGCGCCATGGCAGAAGCTCCTGAGCACGCGTTCTTGAAGACCGAGACAGTCGCTGTCCTGAAACGGTTTGCGCACCTGCGCCTCTATGGCTGCACCGAATCGGACCGTAGGCGGTTCGATCTTGCATGCATGCTCGAACGTGACTGGAAGCGTCCTCTCGTCGGCCAGGTCCTGTGGAAGCACTCCGATGGCTTAGAGAAGGACATTCGAACCATGGTCACTGACGGTGAGGCTGACATCTGGCTGTATGTTGCGAGTGATCAAGTACGGCATCGACTTGCACTGGAGGAGGTTATTCATGACTACCGTCGGAGTGGACGAGCTCAGGACCTTTTCAAGTTGAAGGTGCTCTGGATCCCATCTGACTTTGACGCAGACAGTGAGCTTGAGCGAGGGGCGGTCGCGCGGGTACTGGAGTCGCAGATCGTGGAGGATATCCTCCTAAATGTTGTTCTCGGAAATCTCAGCGCCGACGACGTCGCGTTCTTTCTCAAGGCCAGCGGCATCCCGGGTCTGAACTTGGCTGTCCTGTGCGAAGCGGTCAAAGGCGAACCGACGAATTTTTCCATGGTGGCTCGCAATCTTGGCGTCAGTGCTGCACCGATTCGAGAGAAGTTCATGCTGCTGGCGGGGGCAGGTCTAGTTACGGCGCCCTTAGGATCGGCAGCCTACCAAATAACACCGCGAGGCACGGTCTTCCTCGACCTGCTCGCACGCGTATGGCAGCAGGCGACGAGCGATGCGGTGTCTGCCGAGATGAAGTTTCTTCTCGAGAAGCTGGGCGGTGATGTAGTGCCTCTGGGCGTTGTGAACGACGATCGGGAAGCGTTCCCCGCGAATCCGTACGTTGGACTGTTGAAGACGATCGCGAGCGCGGAACGTCGATGGGGGCTGGACCTAGCGAAGTTGAGGCCGCCCGTGGAGTCTGCACCTGCCCAACAAGGAGTTGCAGATGATGGCGCTTCGCGCCACAGCTGAACTCCCGCTACGTTCGGCAGACCGGAGTAGGCCGATCGAACATGATGTGATGCGTCGCGTTGAAATTCAGCCGCAACTGCGTGTTCAACGTGGACCGCACCATAAGGCTTTCCGCTACGCTGAAGACCGCGTACCGAGATCCCAGAAGGGGATGATATGCACACGGAACTCTTCTCACTCTCGAAGCTGTTCACTGAAAACCTGTTCCGAATTCCTGACTATCAGCGCGGATACGCGTGGACGGACAGGCAACTCAAAGATTTTTGGACGGATCTTATACTGCTGGCACCTGGTCGCGATCACTACACGGGGGTGCTCACGCTTGAGGATGTAGAGTCCGATACCTACCGTCGTTGGACAGATGACCTCTGGATCATCCAGTCCAAGCGTTTTCGACCGTATTACGTAGTGGATGGCCAGCAGCGGCTTACAACTTCACTCATTCTTCTTCAGGCCATCACGGAACGCATCGGACCCTCTGGTGAGCTCAATTATTCAAGTACCGAAGATATTAGACGCAAATTCATCTTCGAATCCAAGGACAAGGGTGTCTCACGGTCGTATGTATTCGGATACGAGCGAGATAATCCGAGTTACGAGTTTCTTAAGACGCGCATCTTCTTGGAGGCCTCTGACAATCACTCGCTTGACGAGGAGACGATCTATACCAGCAACCTCCTCGCGGCGAAAGGTTTCATGGTTGACCAGATTAAGAGCATGTCCGTCGGCGAGATCGAGGACGTGTTTACGAAGCTGACACAGCGCTTTCTTTATAACATCTATACAATCTCCAAGGAGATTGATGTATTTGTGGCATTCGAGACGATGAACAATAGGGGGAAGCCGCTTTCCCATCTTGAGCTCCTTAAGAACCGATTGATCTATCTGTCGACTCGGCTTCATACGGATGAGGCCGAGCGTGACAAGATTCGTTCTGTGATCAACGAGGCATGGAAGACGGCGTATCACTATCTGGGGCGCAATAAGCATAATCCCCTGAGCGACGACGACTTTCTTCGTCTGCATTTTACCCTGTACGTCGGCCCGCAACTGACTCGCGACTCGGAGAACGAAGACGAGGGCGAGGACGAGGACGAGGACGAGGATGAGGACGTCTACCAAATCAGGCGCTACACCCGCGACGACTCATACAAGGACTATCTTCTTGATGAGCTATTCACGTCCGCGAACATTGATTCTCTAGTAGAAAGCTCCGTCGTGTCCCGTCTCTCTGTGAGATATCTATATGACTATGCGCATGATCTAAAGAGAGCGGTGCAGCTGTACTATGAGGCATACAATCCGCAGGACGGTCTGTTTACCGACTCGGAGCGAATCTGGCTCACGAGGATGAACCGCCTTGGCTGGGGCGAATTGCTGCCGCTGACGGTCGTCGCGGCTGAGGTTTGTTGCGACTCGCTGCATCGTCCTGAATTCTCGAATTTTCTCGAAGTTCTCGAGCGCTTTCGCTTCGTGGATGCTCTCGATGTCTACACTCCTGATGTGACCGACTTGGACACGCTCGCTCTGGCGCTGCGGTTGAAGACGCGTGTCCTCTCGCTGGCGGATGTAACGCAAAGAATGACCTCCCACCTGGAGTCCGTCCTGGGGAACGCTAATCTTCAGATGCACTTTGCCGAGCAGGCACGACGCTGGGGCTACTATCATTGGAATCAATTGCGATATTTCTTGTTCGAGTACGAGCAGCACCTGAAGGCGAGGGCACGAGCGACGCGCGACAAACTGAACTGGGATGAATTCCGTCGCGAGGATTACCGGCAGGACTTTCGCACGGTTGAGCATATCTACCCGCAGCACGCGACAAATTCGTATTGGAAGTCGCGATTTGCGCGTCTTTCGGCGAGGCAGCGAGGCATTCTGCGGAATTCGCTGGGAAATCTTCTGCCGCTCTCCGCGGCGAAGAACTCTGCTCTGGGGAATCGACCTTTCCCCGAGAAGAAAGCTGGGACGTCTGGGACCAAGGGGTATGCGTACGGGTGCTACTCCGAAATTGATGTGTCCCAGGGTGAGGACTGGACGCCGCAATGCATCCTTAGGCGAGGGATTGCTATGCTCGAGTTTATGGAGGCGCGATGGAACCTGAGCATCGGTGATCGAGACGCAAAAGTGCAAGCGCTCGACCTGCAATTCTTGTGAGTCTGCGTAGATCGAAGTGGGGCGCAAGAGCGGTAACGGTGGCGAAGGCGCGGGCCGCCGAACAAAGGCCTGCACCCGACGGTGCGCGGAGCCTCGCTCCGCTCGGCACCGCGCCCCGCGGGTGAGGCCCAAGTCGTACGGTGAACCGATCGTAGAAGGCCGAGAAGGCCGATGGCGCCAGCTCCTGGCCGGTCAGCTGGAGGTAGTTGGCAAAAATCGTCGTCTGCGTGCCGGGCAGGTCCGACATCGCTAAGACGGAAGCCTCCACCAAGGCGCTTACATCGACCTTCCGCTCACGCGTGACCGCTCCCATTTGCCGCGCCACCGCCCACAGGTCGTCGGCGTCGAACAGTTCGTGGTACTTCGCGAGGAACGGGACCGGCACCGCGCGCGGCGCCGACGTGGGCTTGTCGATGGGCTTCGCCATGGCGTCACGAACGCAGCCCGCGATCGTCATGTCGATCGTCCCCGGATGGCCACGGTCAACCGGTCGATTTTATTGGCGGAATCGCCCGTTCCGCTAACCGGACGCCCATGAGACCACACGATTCAACGTAAGCGCTGCGTGAAGCGCCGTCTCACCCAGGACGCGCGCTCCAGTTCATGATGGTGTGCATGACAAGTACGAGAACGACAGAAGCGATGTGGGCCGAGCGCGTTCAGGCGTGGCGCGACAGCGGTGAAACAGCGGAGGCGTTTGCGCGGAGCCGCGGCTTTGCGGCCTCGACGCTGCACGGCTGGTCGAGTCGACTGTCGCGGGCCGAGCCCCCGCGCTTTCTGCGTCTGGTGCCGAAGGCGCCCGCCGTGACGAGCAGCGCTCCGGAGCTTGTCGTCGAGGTCGGCGGCGTGCGCGTGCGAGTCGCCGCGGGATTCGACCCCACGCTGCTGGCGGAGGTGGTCCGCGCCCTTGGCGGGGCGGCGCGATGATCCCGGCGGGCGTGCAGGTGTTCGTGGCGCTGGAGCCGGTGGACATGCGTTACGGCTTCGAGCGGCTTTCGGGTCTCATTCGTGAGCGCGTGGGGTACGAGGCGCGCTGCGGGGCGCTGTTCGCGTTCATCGGCAAGCGGCGGACCACCATCAAGATTCTCTTCTTCGACGGCAGCGGACTCTGCCTGTTTTCAAAGCGCCTCGATCGCGGCATGTTCGCGCTTCCCGACCCGCCAGCCGAGGGGGCGACCCACGTCGAGGTGGACGACGCCACGCTCGAGACGCTGCTCGACGGCATCGAGATCGCGCCCACGTCCAAACCGCGAAAGCGCGCACCGCGCCGCGTTCACTGAGCCGCACGAATCCGCTCGACAACGACGCCCGACTTTCGTAGAGCGGCGTCGTGCACGACGCCGCCGACACGTCGAGGCCGACGCCCGAGCAGCAGCGCATCGCGCAGCTCGAAGCAGAGCTCGCCGCGGCAAAGAGCGAGCTCGTGGGAGCGCGCGATGCACTCGCGCAGCTTCGGCGCGCCTACACCCGTGCGCTCGAGCAGCTCCAGCTTCTGCGACATCGACTGTTCGTGGCAAAGGCGGAGCGCGCCGAGGTGAGCGCGGAGCAGCTCGCGTTCGACTCGATGTTCCTCGAGGTTCAGCGTCTCGAGAAAGCGCTCGACGCTGCCGAGCGCAACAGCGGCGAAGAGCGGCAGCACGACGACCCCAAGGGGCCGAAACGAAGGTCCGGCGGCAAGGGCCGTCGCGACCTGTCCGAGTCGGACCTGCCCGTCGTCCGCATTGAGCTCTCCTGCCCCGAGCTCGATGCGACGGCGACGCGCATCGGCGTCGAGGAGACCTCGCGACTCGGCTACGAGCGCGGCGGAATGCGCCGCATCGTGCTCGCACGTGTCGTGTACAAGGTCGAGAGGTCCGTCACGGACGTGGGCAGCTCTGGGGAAGTGGAAACCGCCCCATTGCAGGTCGTCGCGAAGGAAGTCCAGACGCCGACGCCCGATGCGAGCGTCAGCGCGGAGAACAGGGCGGCGGCCGGCAAGCTGAGCGCTTCCTCCACAACTCTGGACACGCCGCAGCCGGCGCCGATGGGCGAGACGTGCACCGCCTTCATCACGACGCCGCTTCCCAAGGAGCTGTTCCGACGGTCGTTTCTCGCACCGTCGATCATCGCGCACATCCTCACCAGCAAGTACCTGCTCGGTGTCCCGTTCTATCGACTGGAACAGCAGCTGGAGCTTCAGGGGGCGCCGCTCGATCGCGGCACGATGTGCCGTTACGCCGAAGACGCGGGCGCGACCTTGGGCGCCATCGTCCAAGCGGCGCGGAACGAGGCATTCGAGACCGCCTTCTGCCTCTCCACCGACGCCACTGGGGTCTCTATACAGCCTGGATCCATCCAGGAGCGCAAGGACAAGAAGCCCGGACCGTGCCGCAAAGGTCACTTCTTCGTCGTCCTCGCGGACAAGGATCACGTCTTCTTCGAATACCAGCCCAAGCATACCAGCGCTGCGGTCTGCGAGATGTTCCGCGGCTTCTCGCGGTATATTCAGGCAGACGCCCACGCCATCTATGACGCCCTCTTTCGCGGCACACCCCCGAGGGGCGCTGCTGCCAACGAGCAGCGCGGTCCGCCTCCGACCGAAGTCGGATGCTGGTCGCACTGCCGTACCAACTTCTGGGAGGCGGCGGTCTGCAAGCACGAGCTCGGTGTCGAGGGGCTGCGCCGTATCAACGCCCTCTTTGCCGCCGATCGCAAGCTCGCGGATCTTGCGCCCGCGCAGCGCAAGGTGCGCCGTGACACCGTCGTCCGCCCGCTGGTCGACGCGTTCTTTGCCTGGGCGAGGGCCGAGCACGCACGTCCCCGCGAGCGCGGCCTCGTCTCCACCGCGCTCGGCTACGCCCTCAACCAGGAGCAGCCCTTGCGGCGTTTCCTCGACGACGGCCGCCTGCGCTTGGAGAACAACGCCAGCGAGCGAGCTCTGCGATCCATTGCCGTCGCGAGAAAGTCCTGGCTCTTCTTCGGCAGCGACGACCACGCCTCTGCCGCGGCCAACCTCTTCTCGCTGGTGGCGAGCTGTAAGCTTCACGGCCTCGACCCCGAGGCCTACCTGGCCGACGTCATCCGTGTGATGCCCTACTGGTCGCGCGAGCGCTACCTCGAACTCGCCCCCAGGTACTGGGCGCGCACCCGCGCCCGGCTCGTCGTCGACGAGCTGAAGGTTCCCCTCGGGCCGATCACCGTGCCTCCTCCGCTTCCCGCGGAGGAGCAGCGCGCGACGAGCTGACCGAGCCGGTTCCATCGCCCCCATCCTGCACCGGCCGACCGGCGTTGGGGTCGACGGCGCCTCATGCAGCGCTTACGATTCAACACCAACCCGCCCAGCACGCGGCTCCAGCGGACAGCTGCGCTCGCTATGCCGCCGCTGAACCGCATCGTCAGGCGGGCGACGCGTGAGAGCGTCCCGTGGGTCGACCAGCTGGGCGTCGACCTGGTATGCCCTATGTCTCAGGGAGGTTGTCGCGTCCTCAGCCTGGCAGTCACCGCTCGCTCACACCGGCGCATCGGCGCGCTCACCACGAGAAGCGCAACGTGACCTCATCAGCGTCTGGCTCCTCGAACGACCAGCCAGTCTGGGACGCATCGACCTGCTTGCCGGTCACCTGCTCCAGCGCACGGCCGGCGAAACCGAGGCTCAGCGGTCCGAGGTGCTCGAACCCTGCGACATCGGTCACGAGCATCGTCACCTCGTTCCGCTCGATCTGCGAGCAATCCACCCGCAGCATCCCGCCGACCATATCCTGCGTCCAGAAGTCGGGGAACTTCCGGAGGAAGAGCCGAGTGTTCATCACCCTGAGAAGCAGCTTCATCAAGGTGTTCGCTTCCTTCTCGAAGACCGTCCGGCCGCACCTCACGACGTCCAGATAGCTCTGCGATGGCTCGTTGTGGACCTGGACGATGCCGCGCAGCACCTCGACGTAGTAGGCGCGAGGGTACCACGCCGTGCTGGACATGGTGGCCAGCGCCCTCCTGAGCTCCTGAGAGAGCCCGTGACGAACCCGGCGGACCCCAGCCTCGTCACACAGCACGTCCGAGTAGGCTGCTGCATTGAGTATCAGAGAGCCCCGGGTCATCGGTTCTTGCATATATGCACTCTCGAGGAAGATCTCGCTGACACAGCAGAAGAAGAGAACAACGGGTCGCCTCCGTCAAGGCCGCTTGAGCGCGCAGGTAAAAGCAGCAGGATCGCAGCGCGAGGAAGTGTGGCGCGGCAAACCGAAATGGCGGGCCCGCGAGCGTCGTGGCGCCTCGTTCATGGGTCGAAAGAGCGGGCCCCGGGCGGCGGAGGGCGAGACAAGGGGCGCATCGGTGAGCCGCGGGCACACGGCGCCCTCCGGGCGTTGGTCTGGCTCGGGATGTTGTCGCCGAGGTGCCGAGGAGAATGCGTCATCTCGAGCGCCCCCTGTCACTCATCCCGTCTTGTGCGCATGCGAGACCGATCCCGACAAGGATCAGCCGGCTTCGATCCTCCAAGCGCGTGGTGCGATAGGAAGACGAGCCCGAACCGTCATCCCACGCGCCGCACCCAGCGCTGGTCTGCCTCTGACATCACCGTCGCGCATTCGCTCCAGCCACCCACCGAGCAGGAGTCGTGCGATTGTACGATAGGACACGAGTTGGGGTGCGCAGCAGGGCACCGTGGCAGCAGAGGAGCCATGAGATTGTACGATAGGACACAAATTTGGGTGCGCAGGAGGGCGTCGTGGCAGCAGAGGAGTCGTCAGATTGTACGATAGAACACCAAGGCGGGTGCGCAGGAGGGCCGCGGGGGCCGCGCAGGAAGGCGCCGGAGCCGCACAGGATGTCGCAGTGGCTGCGTAGGAGGGCCGCGGGGGCCCCGCAGGCGGGCGCCGGGGCCGCTCAGGGCACGAGCTCGACCGCAGCGCGCCCCGCTACGGTTCCGGGCGCAGGCGGCACGCGCGCCGATCAGCGCGACAGAGTCCTCGGGAGGATCGAGGCGGAGCGCCGGCGGCTCGTCGGGGAGGTGCGCGCGCGAGCCCGCGCGTCATCCGCCTCCTGCGAGGCCTCCTGCCGGAGATGGCGGCGTGGCTCGACGAGGGATGATCACTTCACAGGCTTGGGGGCCACCGCGCCCGGGTTGTAGTGCACGATGATGCCGCGGTCCTTGTTGCACTTCTGGACCTTCTCGTCCCACACGCAGCCTTCGGGGCAGGGCTGCACGCTGGGATCTCCCGTGGGGCAGATCTCGGCCTCGCCTTCCTTGGCAGCGGGCTGCTCGGGCGCCTGCGCGCCTCCGCAGGCGGAGAGCATCCAGGTCAGGACGGGGAGCACCAGAACGATCGCCGATCGACGCATGCAGACCTCCACGAGCCCGCGATGGGTGGGCTCCGGCGTCGACGTCTACCAATTCCCAGGCCTGCGGGGCCAGCGCTTCCGTGCGACCAGGACGAGCGCCGCGGCGAGCGCGGTGAGCGCGGGCGGAGCGCTCGAGCCCTCCTCGCCGGCCGCGCAGGCGCACCCGCGCGGGCCCGGCGCCGCACGCGGGAAGCTCGGCGCGACCTGCCTGCCGTCGAGCGCGGCGCCCTCGCCGGAAGTGATGAAGCCGGCCCACGCGTGCGGGTGCGGGCGCTCACGCCGGATCTGGAGCTGCGCCGACCGCAGCGCCTCGCTGCGACCTCCGCCGCGCGCGAGCGCCGCGTAGTACGACGTCATGAGATCCCGGGTCGCCATGTCGCCGACCTTCCACAGGCTCATCACCTGCGTCTCCGTCCCGGCGAGGAGCAGCGCGCGGCGGAGCCCGTAGACCCCGTCGCCGCGTGGCACCTCGCCGAGGCCTGTCTCGCAGGCCGAGAGCACCACGAGCTGGGTTCCGTGGAGGTCCAGCGAGGAGATCTCGAGCGCGGTCAGGATGCCGTCGTCCTCGTCCGAGCTGCTCCGCCGCGCGTTGGCTCCGGCCAGCGCCAGGCCCGAGCGCAGGAGCGGGTTCTCGCTCCAGGCGTGGCCCTCGATCTCGGCGCCGCGGGTGTTCGCCGGATCGGCCGCGGAGCCCTGGTCCGGGAGGAAGAAGCCGTGCGTCGCGATGTGCAGCACACGCGGCCGCTGCGCCCGCTTGAGGGCCTCCTCGGTGGCCGACGGGCCGGTCAGGACCGTCGCGCTGGCCAGCGCGCTCCGCACCGCCTCCGCCTCGCGCTCCGTGCCCGGCAGGGGCGGGAAGCGCGCCCCGGCCAGCTCGGCGGAGCGCAAGCCGCGCGTGGCGTCGTTGTCCGGCGCGAGCTCCGAGAGGCTGCCGAACGCGGGATCGGCGATGACCAGCACGCGTCCACGTGGCGCGACCGCGCCCGCGGTGCGCAGCAGATCTCGCCCGCTGGTCAGGTAGGTGAACGAGGCGCGCTCGATGAGATAGCCGCCCTCCTCGTCGACGAGCGCGGCGAACGGCACGAGGTTCAGCGCGCCGTCCGGGCTGAGGAGGAGCCAGCGCGCGGGGCCGAGGGCGCCCCGGATCGGCTGCATCACGAGCGCATCGAGGTGACGCGCGCGCTCCCGAGGGTCTCGCTCCGGGTTCGAGAGGTCCCGCGAGAGCTCCGCGGCGGCCGCGTCGATGGCGGCGGCGTCGCCGAGATCCACCCCCGTGACGTCCCCGCGCCGCCCGACGACATAGGCCGCGTAGCGAGGCTTGCCCCACGTGGGCCTCACCGGCGGCCCGAACGGATCGTAGGGCCGGTACTGGGCGATCTCGACGAGCGCCGCCCCGTCGGGGATCGCCGCCTGCACGCCCTCGACGGTGATCGGCGGCTCCTTCGCGTCCGCCGGGCGCGCGGCGCGCGTCCGCGCGGCGAGCTGGAACTCGAGCCTCTGGCGCTCGGCCTCGAGCTGCTGCACCTCGCGCTGGTGCTCCTCGGCGGGGATGTCGATCGGGCCGCGCGTGATCGCGGTGGACAGCTTCGCGTCGAGCTGCGTGAGGGCGTCGAGGAGCGCCCGGCCCTCGGCGTCGAGGTTGCGCCGCAGCGACGCGAAGCTCTCGGCGATGGCGTCGAGCGCGAGCCCCTTGCGCCGGAGGATCGACCGCAGGGCGAGCCGCGCCGCGGCCTGGTCGCGCGGGGCACCCTGGAGGTGCAGCGAGAGGGTCGCGTCGGTGTCGCGCTGGACGAGGCCCATGTACAGGCGCTTTTGCCGCTCGGAGCCCCTCGCCAGGTTGACCCGGGCGCTCCGGTCCTGGAGGCCGGCGGCCCGCTCGCGCGTCCGCACGGCGTCGGCGGTCCGGCCCAGCGCGACGTACAGGTTCGCGAGGTGCCCCAGCACGCGGACGATGGCCGGGTGAGCCGGCGCGAAGACCCGCTCGCGGATCACCAGCGCCTGGAGGAGCAGCGCCTCCGCCGCAGGATCGCCTTTGCGCGTGAAGAGCACGCCGAGCTCCTCCAGCAGATCGGCGCGCACCGCGCTCTGCGCCGGGAGCGCGGGCTCGAGCTGCGGGCGCAGCGCGAGGAGGCGCCGCTCGGCCTCCTCGACCTGCCCGCGCCGCAAGCAGAGCTGCGCGGCGCGCAGATCCGGGATCGCGTAGGCCCACCCCGAGCCGCCGGTGGCCTCTCTGAGGATCGCGCGCATCCTGTCGAGCGCCTCCGCGAAGGAGCGCAGCGCGCGTTGCTCCAGGTACAGCCGCGCGAGCGAGTCGACGGCATAGAACTCGCTCCAGCCCTGGAGGAGCGGCTGGGCTCGCTTCAGGAGCTCCTCGGCGCTCTGGAGGTCGCCGAGGTCCAGGTAGACGTTGGCGAGCCGGGCATAGAGCATCCCTTCGTCGTTGAAGGAGGGCTGCTCGCGCGTCAGCCCCCGCACCAGCAGCGCCTCGGCGCGCGCGTAGTCGCCGTAGCCGAGGTAGAAATGGGCGAGCTCGTTATCGAGCTCGGAGGTGCCCTCCAGCAGCGCAAAGTACCTGTCGGCGAGGGCGGCGCCCTCGGCCAGATCGTCTCTCTCCACGGCCGCTCTCCAGCGCTCGTGGGCCACGGAGAGGGCCTCGCTCGCCTGCTCGGCGGGGCTCGGCTGCGCCGAGAGCGGCGCGGGCCGGGCTGCCGAGACGAGCGCCGCCACGGCGAGCGAGAGGAGCCGCGCGCGGCGGCGGGCGCCGCGCGATGACGGTGACTCGTGCGAGGGGCGTTCCTCCGAGCGGCAGGAGCGAGGATCGATGTCGCGGTCGGCGCGCTCGGGGCGGCGGGGTGGCATCGCGGAGCAGCGTAATCTGCCCCTGCGCGCCTCGTCGACCGTTCGGCTAGGCTCGCCGCCCTCGTCGCCCATGCTCCGCTCTCGACTGATGATCCTCGCCGCAGCGGTCCTCTGGTCCACCGGAGGGGCGGCCATCAAGCTGATCTCCCTCGATGGGTGGCAGGTCGCCTCGGCCCGCGCGCTCATCGCGGCGCTCGCGCTGGGCCTGGCCATGCCGAGCGCGCGCCGCCTCCCCTCGTGGCGCACGCTCGGCGTCGCGGCGATCTACGCCGCCGTCATGGTGCTGTTCGTGCAGGCCACCAAGCTGACGACGGCGGCGAACGCGATCTTCCTGCAGTCCACCTCGCCCGTGTACGTCCTCTTGCTCAGCCCCTGGCTGCTGGGCGAGCGGCCCTCGCGCGGCGAGATGGTCGCGGCCCCGATCTTCATCCTGGGCCTCGCGCTCTTCTTTCTGGATCAGCTCTCGGCGGGGCAGCTCCTCGGCAACGCCCTGGCGCTCCTCTCCGGGCTCGCGTTCGCGCTGTGCATCATGAGGTTCCGCGCCGCTCCGGACGACAACCCCGCGGTGCTCGTCTGGGGCAACGTCCTCGCGTGGCTCGGCGCGCTGCCGATGGCCCTGGGCGGCGCGGCCCGCCCGGGGCTCGTCGACCTCGGGCTCCTCGTGTTCCTGGGCGCGGTGCAGATCGGCGTGGCGACCGCCCTGTTCAGCCGCGGCATGCGCGACACGCCGGCCGTCGAGGCCTCGCTGCTGGTGCTCCTGGAGCCGGTGCTCAACCCCGTCTGGGCGCTCCTCCTCGTCGGGGAGCGCCCTGGGATCTGGTCGACCGTGGGCGGCGCCGTCCTCCTCGGCGCCACCGCCTGGCGCATCCTGCTGGCAGCGCGCGCCACGCCGCCAGAAGCGCCGGCGCCGAGCCGAGGAGGGTGAACGTCGACACGTGAACGTCGACGCGTGAACGTCGACGGGAGGGAGGAGGCTCGAGCCTGGCTGGAGCAGGCCCGCCGCAGGGCGCGGCGAGCCGCTGGAACGGCGTCGCGGCCGCCTCGAGCGGCCGCGGCGCACCTCACTTCGCCTCGACCTTCACGTTGGCGTTCGCCTTGAAGCTCGCCTTCCCGCCCGCTCCGCCGCCGCTGTCGCCGTCCGCAGGCACGGTCGCCTTCAGCTCGAACGACGGCGGGGTGTTGGGATCGCACTCCGGCGGCGGCCCGAACCCGTCGGCGTTGAACTTCCACGCGAGCGACCCCGAGGCCGACGGATCCTTCCGGATCGCCTTGATCTCCACCTCGTGCTCCCCCGCGCGCGCCGGCGTGCAGTACGAGAGCAGGTAGAAGCGCTTCATGTGCGCCTCGATCTTCGCCGCGATCTTGTCGAACGACTCCTTGACCTTCGCCTGGTCCGCCGCGAGCTCGGTCCCGTCGCGCCCGATCTCGTCGAGGCGCGCCTTCTCGATCTCGGCGCCGACGCCGACGACGAAGATCTGGTAGTTCTCGTACTCTTCCTTCTTGAGCTCGTTCAGCATGTCCTCCCGGCTCACGCGGTTCGCGCGATCGGTGCCGTCCGAGAAGACGACGAGCGTGCCGAACTTGAGGGGGCGCCGGTCCTTGTCGAGCTGCTTCTTGAGCTCCCGGATGCCCTCCACCACGCCGCCGTGGAGGTTCGTCGACGTGTCCTTCGGCTTGTAGCTCCGGAGCCCCTCGAGCCCGCCCTCGACCGAGCCCTGCGCCTCGGTGAACGGCACCACCGAATGGATTTTTACCTCGCCGTCGAACGCGTAGACGCCGACCTTCTGGCTCTTGCCCACCCGATCGCTGAACGACTGCGCGGCGTCGACGAGGGCGTCGGCCTGACCCGACTCCGTGATGCTGCCGCTCATGTCGACGAGCAGCATCGTGTACATGACCGCCGCGACCTCGGGGTTCTGGATGGTCTGCTTGCTCTCGAACTTCGAGACGATCTCGCCGTCCTCGTAGATCTCGAAGTCCTCGGCCGTGAGGCCGCCCACTGGCTCGTCCTCGCCGGCATCGACGCTGAAGAACACCCAGACGTTGTTCGGCTTCTTCTGGGCGGAGTTGATCCGAGTCACCCGCAGCCCGCCGCCGCACGCCACGCTCGACAGGGCGAACAGGGCGGCGAGCAGGATCCGGAACGCTGGAGAACAAAGGAGGATTTTCACGCGCGCGATTAGCGCGCATCGGACGCCGCGATGTCAATTCGCTGCCGCAGGCAGCCCCTCCCCGCAGCCGCCTCGCCGGGCGGGCACGGCCGCACGGCCGCGCCGGCGGGAAGGGCGGGACCCCACACCCCGAGGCGCTGGCCGCGCCGCGCGCGGTGGTCCCGCCCGGCCGCGCCGCCCGCGCTGCCTCGCCAGACGCGCCGCCCGCGCGGTCGCCTCGCCGATCGTGCAGGGAAGCGCTCGCGCTGGTTTACTCCGGGAGGGAGACCGCCGTACATAGGCCCGCGCGCGCCGAAGACCGCGCGCGTCGTCTCCGGGCGCTCAGCGAGTTGGTCTCCCCGGGCCGATTTCCGTTACCCTGTCGCCGCATGGCACGCATCCTGATCGTCGAGGACTCGCCGGCAATGCGAGCGTACATCCGCTCGACGCTGGAGGACCGCGTGCTGGGGCTCGCGGGCGACGTCGACATCGTGGAGGCCGTGAACGGCTTCGACGCGCTCCGGCTCCTGCCGCGCGGCGCGTTCGACCTCGTGATCACCGACATCAACATGCCCGACATCAACGGGCTCGAGGTGATCCGCTTCGTCCGGCAGAGCGACCGCTACCGGCACGTCGCGATCCTCATCATCTCCACGCAGGCGACCGAACGAGACATCCAGCGCGGGCTCCGCCTCGGCGCCGACCGCTTCCTCCCGAAGCCGTTCACGCCAGAGGCCCTGCGCGACGCCGTGGTCGCGAGCCTCGACGCGCGGGCCGAGGCGCCGCAGGCCGGCGCTTCGTCCGCTGACGGCGCCGCCGGCGTCGACGATCATCGCGCAGCCGCTCCCTCTCCGCGCGCAGAGGCCCCGCGCGCGGAGGAGCCCGCGGCCCGCACCAAGCAGCCCGGCTCCGGCGAGGGAGGCGGCGGCTGATGGTCGACAGCGGCGATCGGGCGCGCGAAGAGTTCTTCTCGGAAGCGCAGGAGATCGTCGAGGGGCTCGGGCGCGACCTCCTCGCGCTCGACGAGGCGGTGCGGACCAACAAGGTCGACCCCGACGTCATCAACGACGTCTTCCGCGCCGTGCACACCTTGAAGGGGCTCGCCGGGCTCTTCGGCGCGACCCGGATGGCCACCCTCTCGCACGAGCTCGAGGAGCTGCTCGACAACCTCCGCCTCGGGCGCATCGAGGTCAGCGCGTCGGTCCTCGACCTCCTGTTCCGCAGCGTCGAGCTCTACGGGCGCATCCTTCAGAACGAGAAGGACGGCCGCGACGCGCCGATGCCCGAGGTCGACGACCTCCTGCGCCAGCTGCACCAGGACGCAGGCCCGAGCGCGGCCGGCCTCCCCGACGACAACTACGACCTCGATCCAGGGCTGCTCTCCGTGCTCACCGAGTACGAAGAGCACCGGCTGCGCACGAACATCGCGAGCGGGATGACCCTGTTCCGGCTCCGCGTGCAGTTCCACCTCGCCACGATCGATCAGGCCCTCGACGACCTGAAGATCACCGCGAAGCCGTACGGCGAGATCATCACCTACCTGCCGACCGGCGCGGGCGCGGACCAGGACTCGATCGAGCTCGACATCCTGATGGCCTCGCGCGCGCCGCTCGAGGAGCTCCAGCGCGCGCTGCACCAGGCCGGCGCCGCCGTCGAGGAGATCCCGCGGCGCAACAACAACGGCCACGGCCGGGTCGCCCCGCCGGGCATGCCGTCGATGTCCGCGGCGCTCCGGGGCGGCGCGCCGACCGGCGTGTCGCGGGCCGTCGACCTGACCGGCTCGATGTCGGCGGCGAGCCCGCCGTCGAGCGCGCGCGGCAACCGCAAGGGGGAGCTCAGCTCCATCCGCTCCGTCGCGCAGACGGTGCGGGTCGACATCCACAAGCTCGACCGGCTGATGAACATCGTCGGCGAGCTCGCCCTCGTCCGCTCCGCGCTCGGCCGCCTCGTCGAGCGGCTCCGCGCGGCGCCCACCGAGCGCGAGCTCTCGATGGACCTCCACAGGCTCCAGCGCACGTTCGACCGGCACCTCGCCCAGATGCAGGCGGGCATCCTCGAGGTCCGGATGGTCCCGCTCGGGCAGGTCTTCGACAAGCTCGCGCGCGTCGTCCGCCAGATCAGCCGCGACGCCGACAAGCTCGTGAACCTCGTCATCACGGGCGCCGAGACCGAGGTCGACAAGCTCATCGTCGAGGAGCTCAGCGACCCGCTCATGCACATGATGCGCAACGCCATCGACCACGGCATCGAGTCGAAGAGCATGCGCGAGGCGGTGGGCAAGCCGGCGGTCGGCACGATCGCGCTGAACGCCTTCCAGAAGGGCAACCACGTCGTCATCGAGATCGAGGACGACGGCAAGGGCATCGACGTCGACAAGCTGCTCGACGCCGCGCTGCGCCGCGGCGTCATGACGCCGGAGGACGCGCGGACGACGAGCTACCGCGAGGTGCTGAACCTCATCTTCCAGCCGGGCATCTCGACCAAGACCGACGTCAGCGAGCTCTCGGGGCGCGGCGTCGGGATGGACGTCGTGAAGACGAACATCAGCAAGCTCGGCGGCGTCATCGACGTGCACAGCGAGCCCGGCATCGGCACCAAGATGACGGTCACGCTGCCGATCACGCTCGCGATCATCAGCGCGCTCATCGTCCGGGTCGCGGACCGGCTGTTCGCCATCCCGCTGACCAACGTGCAGGAGGCGGTCGCGCTCGACGAGACCACGGTGCGGCAGATCGACGGCCGCGAGATGATCACGCTGCGCAACAGCACGCTCCAGCTCTGCTACCTGGCGCGGCTCTTCGGCCTGAACGAGGAGGAGGAGCTCAGCGCGCGCATCGCCGGCCTGCTCGGCGGCGCGCGCGGCGGCTCGGCGGCGCGGGCCGCGGTGTCCGGCGGGCGCCGGGGCGACGGCGGCCGCGCGACGCTCGGGCTCCAGGGGGGCAGCAAGCGCAAGTACATCGTCGTGGCGTCGGTCGGCGCGCGCAGGCTGGGCCTCGTCGTGAGCACGCTCATCGGGCAGCAGGACGTCGTGATCAAGGCGCTCGGCCCGTCGCTCTCCTCGGTGCGCGGCTTCTCCGGCGCCACCGAGCTCGGCGATCAGCGCATCGCGCTCGTCCTCGACGCGCCGGCGCTCATCGAGGAGATCCTCCACGGCGGGGACCGGCAGCGCAACGATCCGCGGAGCACCCATGGCTAACCTCACCCGAAGGCCCGCCCGGATACCGGTCTCGAAGCGGAACTCGCGCGCGCAGGCGAGCGGCCCGCGGACCGAGTACCTCGCGTTCACGCTCGCGGGCGACACCTACGCCGCGCCCGTCTCGCTCGTGCGCGAGATCCTGAAGCCGCCCCCGCTCACCCCGGTGCCGCGCGCGCCGGACTCGACGATGGGCATCGTCAGCGTGCGCGGGCAGCTCGTCACCGTCATCGATCTGCGGCGGCGGATGCGGCTCCACGAGAGCGCCGCGCAGCGGCGGGCGCGCATCCTGCTCGTCGACGCGGCGAACGGCGAGACGCTCGGCCTCTTCGTCGACGAGGTCCAGCAGGTCTACCGGCTCGCCGACGCCGAGATCGAGCACGCCGCGACGGCGCTCGGGGGGGACGTGGCGGGCTACATCGCCGGCATCGCCCGGCCCATGCACGGGGCGAGCGCGTCGGATGGCACCCAGGGCGAGGCGCAGCCGCGCGTCATCATCCTGCTCGACCTGCAGGCCATACTCGCGTCCTAACGGACGATTCGTCCGCGCCCGGGCGGCTCGTAGAGCCCGGGCGCTCGGAGGCTCAGATGCCGTTGACTGGAGAGCGCAGCCGTCCCGACCCGCAGAAAAGCCTCGTCGGCTTTGTGGTCGGCGACGTCCACTACGCGATCGACATCACGCGGGTCCGCGAAATCGTGAATCCGCTCGAAGTGACCACGCTGCCGCACACGCCCCCCGAGGTCGCCGGCGTGGCAAACCACCGCGGTGAGGTGGTACCGGTCATCGAGCTCCGCGTGCGCTTCGGTCTGCCCCCGGTCGATCCGACCCGCAGCACCAAGTGGATCCTTGTCGACGTGGGGACGCACACGGTAGGGCTCGTGGTCGACGCGGTGACGGAGGTCTTTGGGACGAGCGGCGATTACCGGCCGACGCCGCCGGTGGGCGGCAGCAGCGATCTGCGCGGCATCATGGGGGTGACGACCCACGACGAACGGATGATCTTCGTGCTCGACGTCGGGCGCTTCATCGAGCTCGCCCTCGCGCTCGCCGCGTCGGGCGCCCTCCTGGAGGCCCCGTGAGCCGCGCGTTTGACGATCTGGGTCCGTTCGAGGGCCCGCGCGCGGGCGACGCGGGCTCCTGGCCGGCCGAGCCTGAGTCCATCTCGCCCAGCGTGCGGAGCACGCCGATGCCGATCGCGGCCATCGCCGCGGCGCTCTCCGCGGACGACGCCGAGGAGCGCCGCCAGGCGGCCGCGCGGCTCGGCAGGGCCGACGTCGTCGAGGCGTTGCCGCTCCTGCTCCGCGCGCTCGGGGATCCCGACTGGCGCGTCCGCAAGGAGGCGACCTACGCCTGCCACCGGCTGATCCAGGCCGCGCCGGTCTCCGCGCCGGCGCAGCTGGCCGCCGAGGGGGAGCGGCCGGCCTCACCCGGCGCCGGCACGGAGGGCGATCGGCCGTCCGCCCCGCAGCTCCTCGTCGCGGCGCTCCTCGACGCGCTTCAGAAGAGCGAGGACGTCGGCCTCAGGAACGCGGCCATCGAGGTGCTCGGCTACTGCGGCCGCGACGCCACGCCGGCGCTCGTCGACGCGCTCGGCGCGCTCGCGGGGGACGAGCGCAAGCTCGTCGTCGACGCGCTCGGCCGCACGCGCGACCCGGCGGCGCTCGACCCGCTCTACGCGGCGCTCGCCGAGCAGGACGACAACCTGCGCCAGAGCGCGATCGAGGCGATCGCCGGGATGGGGCTCATCGCGCGCGAGCGGGTGACGGACATCCTGTACGAGCGGCTCGCCGACCGGGATCGCTTCGTGCGGCTGACCTCGCTGAACGGGCTGAACGGGCTCGAGGCGCCGGTGCCGTGGCGGGTGCTCTCGTCGCTCATCGACGACCCGATCCTCCGGCCGGCCGCGCTGGTCGCCGCGGCGCTCGCGGAGAGCCCGGAGGCGCCGCGGGCGCTCTGCGCGGCGCTCGCGACGGCGCGGGGCGGCGCGTTCGCGCAGCTCGTCCGGGCGCTCGCGCGGCTCGCCGAGGGGCCGCTCGCGTCGCACGCGGTGGACGCGCTCCGGGAGGCGCCGCCCGAGGTGGGCGCCCGCCTCGTCCAGGCCGCCGGCGCCGCGCCGGGCTCGGGCGGCGCGGAGCCCCCGTCGTGGCGCGGCCTCGGCGCGGATCCGGTGAGCGGGCGCGCCCAGGCGCTGCTGCTCGCGGCGATGGCGCGCGCCCCGGGCGCGGCCGACGCCGCGGTGCAGGCCATGATCGAGCCCGCGCTCGTCGAGACGGCGCAGCGCGCGCTGGGGCTGCTCGGCGCAGAGGCGCTGCCCTCGGTGCTGTCCTACCTCGAGCGCCACATCGATCCCGACCCGGATCTCTGGGAGGGCGTCGACGACGCGACCGCTGCGCTCCTCGATGGCGCCGTGGCGATCGCGGAGCAGGGCGGGCGCGAGAGCGCGCTGGAGGGCGAGCAGCCCGCCGCCCTCGCGACGCTCGCCGAGCTGCTCGGCGCGGTGCGGCGATCGGTCCGGAGCCCCTCGACGCTCGTGGCGACCAGCGCGCTCTACGGGCTCGCGAAGATCGGGGCCGCGATCGACTTCCCGCTCGTCGTGTCGCAGACGCGCGCGATCTCGCTGCCGGTGGCGCGCGCCGCGGAGAGCGCGCTCGCGGGGCTCACGGAGCGCTACCCCGAGACGGCGCGCGAGCTCGCGCGCGGGCTCGCGCTGGCGGAGGACACCCAGCTCGCGGCGGCGATCGTGATCGAGGCGCTCGGCGACGCGGAGCCGGAGGAGATCGCGTTCCTCACGAGCGTCGCGTCGGTGGGGGACGTGCGCGCGCGCCGGGCGGCCGTGACCGCGATCGCGGCGGCGGCGGGCGTCTCTGCGCTCGACGTGCTGAGCCTCTCCCTGGCCGACGAGGAGCGGGAGGTCCGGCTCGCCGCGGCGCGCTCGCTGGGCCGCCTGTACGCGTCGCTCTCGGATCGCGCGAGCGACGAGCGGGCGCGCGCGCGCGAGCTGCTCGGGCTGGTGCGCGCGTCGGGGGAGCCCGATCTCATCGCGGCCGCGGCGCAGGGGGGCGCGCCGTTCCGTTCGGATCCTCCCTGGAGCGACGCCGCGGAGCGGCTGAGCGCGCCTGTGGCCATCGACGGCGGTGAAGGCCCGGCGTCCCCCTCGGGGATGGCCGGCGGGCCGCCGTCGGGGAAGGTGCTGTGAACCGGCGGCGGGACGACGAGATCCGCCTCTTGCCTGACGAGTTCCAGAGGCTGCGTGACCTGTTCAACAAGCACTGCGGGCTCCAGTTCGGGCCCGAGGCGCGCACGTCGATGGAGCGCCGGCTGCGCGAGCGGGTGGTCGAGCTCGGGCTCTCGTCGTTCGCGCAGTACTACGAGTACCTGCGCTTCCACAGCCGCGGGCGCGTCGAGCTCGACGAGGCGCTCGAGCTCATCACCGTCAACGAGACGTATTTCTTTCGCGAGGACTACCAGCTGCGGGCGCTCATGAGCGAGCTCGTGCCCATGATCGTCAAGGCGGGGGGCGCCAAGGGCCGGCTGTCCATCTGGAGCGCGGGCTGCTCGACCGGCGAGGAGGTCTACTCGATCGCGATCGCCGCGCGGGAGTCGGGCGCCGCGGAGCGCCGCGAGGTCCGCATCTTCGGCAGCGACATCTCCCGCCGCTGTGTGATCGCGGCGCGCAGGGGCGTGTACGGCGCCTCGTCGTTCCGCGTGACGCCGCCTGACCTCAAGCGGCGCTACTTCGTGGAGCGCCCGGACGGGTTCCACGTGGCGGACGAGCTGCGGGCGCTCTGTCAGTTCGGCCACCTGAACCTGCTCGACTCGTCACGCGCCGCGGTGGTCGGGCGCGTGGACGTCATCTTTTGCCGCAACGTCCTCATCTATCTGGACGAGGAGTCGCGGCGCCGCGTGATCGACATCTTCTACGAGCGCCTCTCGTCCGGCGGGTTCCTCCTGCTGGGCCACTCCGAGTCGCTCCTGAACGTCACGACCGCGTTCGAGCTCGTGCACCTGCGGGAGGATCTCGTGTACCGCAAGCCGGCGGCCACGCTGCGTCTGGGGATCCCGGAGATCTCGCCCGATCGGGGCGGTCCGGAGCGGGGCGGCGGGGAGGAGGGCGGATGAGGCGCCGACGAAGTCGAGGCTGCGCAGGCGACGGTTGGTCCCATGGCGCTCCGGGTGGGGTAGAATGAACCTCCGGCGGAAGGTTTTGCGCTCATGACATTCGCTCCCCTGCGCGTGCTCGTCGTGGACGACTCCGCGTACAACCGGCGCAACATCGCCGAGATCTTGAGCGGAAGCGACGAGATCGAGGTCGTGGGCAAGGCCGGTGACGGCGACGACGCGCTCCGTCAGGCCGCGCAGCTCCGGCCGGACGCGATCACGCTGGATCTCGAGATGCCGCGCATGGACGGCTTCACCTTCCTCCGCATCCTGATGGCGAGGCAGCCGACGCCTGTCATCATCGTCTCGAGCTACAGCCACAAGGAGAACGTCTTCAAGGCGCTCGAGCTGGGCGCCGTCGACTTCGTGGCGAAGCCGGACCGGC
Organism: Sorangium sp. So ce726; assembly: GCF_051521405.1. Lineage (NCBI taxonomy): Bacteria > Pseudomonadati > Myxococcota > Polyangiales > Polyangiaceae > Sorangium > Sorangium sp. So ce726. Next base: position 2,316,014 of record NZ_CP150349.1, read on the forward strand.
AGTTCACGGCGGACGCGCAGATCCGGCGGGAGATCATCCAGAAGGTCCTGCTGGTGCGTTACCTCCGTCCCCGGTCTCCGATGCCGGCTGCGCCGGCCCCGGCGCGGGCGGCGCAGCCTGCATCGCCGCGCGCGGTGCAGGAGTCGTCGCGGCTCGGCGTCTCGCTGCGCCACCTCGTGGCGGTCGGCTCGTCGACGGGCGGGCCCACGGCGCTCCTCGAGATCTTCAACCGGATCCCGGATCGCTTCCCCGGCGCGATCTTCATCGCGCAGCACATGCCGGACAAGTTCACCCGCACGTTCGCGGAGCGGCTCGATCGGAAGGGCGGCCTCCGGGTGGTCGAGGCGCAGAACGGCGAGCAGGTGGTGGCCCGCAAGGCCTATGTGTGCCCGGGTCGGATGTGTATGGAGATCGCGGTGACGCCGGGCAGCGGGGTCGGGTTGAGCGGCGACATCCGGATCCGGGTGGGGGCACCGGCGCCTGGGGATCGGTACGTTCCGAGCGCGGACCGGCTGTTCCGGAGCGTGGCGCAGGTGGGCGGCAGCCGCGCGGTGGGCATCATCCTGACGGGGATGGGCGACGACGGGGTGAACGGCGCACGGGCGGTCCGCGCGGCCGGGGGCACGGTCGTGGCCGAGAGCGAGGACTCGGCGGTGGTCTACGGCATGCCCGGGGCTGCGGTGCGGGCCGGGGTCGTGAACGAGAGCCTGCCCTTCACTGCGATCGGCGACTTCATCGCGCTTCTCTCCTAGAGCAACAGACGGATTGAAACCTCCTGCGTAGGGCAGAATTTCGAACCGCCAAGCGCGCCAAGGACGCCAAGAAGGATCACAAAATCTTGGCGTCCTTGGCGCGCTTGGCGGTTCATTTCTCGGTTGATCCAGGGGATCGGCGCTCCACGGTGGGCTGGGTTCCGGTGGGCTGCCAAAGTTGACCCCTCGGGCGCATCGTGAGACAGGTCGGTCCCTGACATGCGGATCCGACGCGCCGCACGCAGGCTTGTATGTCTTGGCTGGTTGGCCGCCCTCTCGGGCGTGGCTTTCGACGGCCTTGCGGCGCCTCCTTCGGAGGTAGCGGCGCCTGCGGCCGGTGCGACGAAGGTCGACGCGGCGAAGGCGGAGCCCGCGAAGGCAGGTGCGGCGAAAGCTGAGCCCGCAAAGGCTGAGCCCGCGAAGGTCGAGCCGGCGAAGGTCGACGCGAAGAAGGATGGGTCGGCCGAGGGCAAGGCGGAGAAGCCGGCGCCGGTCAGGGTGGCGGCCGTGTCTGGCGGGAAGGGCGGCGCGAAGAGCGCGGCCAAGGCGCCGGCGAAGGCCGCTGCGCGATCGAAGCCTTCGAAGAAGGGCGCGGCGAAGATCACGCGCAAGGCGGGGGAGCCCGGCGTGCCGGACGAGGCGGCGCGGCGGGTCATCGCGGGCACAGCGACGCCGGCGGGGGCGAGCACCGGCGAGTCGCCCGAGCTCCGCACGCTGCGCGCGATCGATCTGGCGCTGTTTCCCGGGGCGGCCCCGAGCGCCGGGCCCGCGTGGCCGGTCGACGGCACGCTCCTGCTCGGCGCGGGCGAGCCGCGCCTCGAGGTCTCCGGCCTGCCGCCTGCGGGCCTGCCCGCCCCGCTGGCGGAAGCGGAGGAGACCCGCGACATCTCCTGGCTGCGTCAGCTCGATCTGCCCGAGATCCCGGTTCGCTGGGACGGCCGGGTGGTGCGCTACCTCGAGTACTACAAGGACGACCCGCGTGGCCGCTCCGCCGTGGTCACGTGGATCAAGAAGAGCGGCCGCTACGGCGCCGCCATCCGCCGCGTCCTCCGCGAGCAGGGGCTCCCGGAGGATCTCCTCTGGCTCTCGCTCGTCGAGAGCGGCTTCGACCCGACCATCCAGTCCCCGGCAGGCGCGGCCGGCCTCTGGCAGTTCATGCCGGAGGGCGCGCGCATCTATGGCCTCACCGTCGACCGCTGGGTCGACGAGCGCCTGGATCCAGAACGATCCACCCTGGCGGCGGCGCGGTACCTCACGGATCTCCGGCGGCGTTTCGGCGGCTGGGAGCTCGCGTTCGCGGCGTACAACATGGGGTACGGGGGGCTGCTCGCGTCGATCCGGAAGTACAACACGAACGACTTCTGGGAGCTGTCGCGGCTCGAGGCGGGGATGCCGCTCGAGACGGCGCTCTATGTGCCGAAGATCCTCGCGATCGCGATCGTGGCGCGGAACCCGGCGGTGTTCGGGTGCGACGACGTGGAGCTCGATCCGGCGGTGACGTTCGACAAGATCTCGCTGGGCTCCGGGGTGTCGCTGCAGGCGGTGGCGGCGGCGTCGGGCGCGGAGGCGCAGGAGATCGAGGCGCTCAACCCGCAGCTCGTGGCGAAGCGCACGCCGCCGTCGCCGGTGGACGCGAAGGAGCAGGCGCGCTGGGAGGTCCGGGTGCCCGCGGGTGCGGGGGCGCGCGCGGCGAAGTCGATGCCGAGGCTCCTGGATCGCGAGCCGAAGCTCGAGCGCTACCTGGTCCGCTGGGGCGAGTCGCTCGACGACATCGCGACGTTCCGGCGGACGACGCGGTGGACGCTGCAGACGTTGAACGGCCTGCGGGCTGGCGAGCCGGTGCGTCCTGGGGCGCTGCTGTTCGTCCCGGCGGCGGAGGGCGTCGGGGTGGCGGCGGCCGAGCACCTGCTCGCGAGCGGCGCGCCGCTGTCGTCGGAGGGGAAGCCGGTCGTGGTGGTCCCGGCGCAGCGCTTCTCCTACGAGGGGCGCCGGCGGGTGTTCTATCGGGTGGTCGCGGGCGATGCGCTGCGGGATCTGGCGGCGGTGCTCTCGGTGACGCCCGACGAGATCTGCCGCTGGAACACGCTGGCGCCAGGGGCGTCGCTCCATGAGGGGATGACGCTCCAGCTGTTCGTCCCGAGGTCGCAGCGCCACGACGGCGTGTTCTTGCTCGACGAGGGCGACGCGCGCGTCATGGAGGTCGGCTCGGAGGAGTTCTTCGCGCACTTCGAGGGGCTGAAGGGGCGGAAGCGCATCGAGATCGCGGTGCGAGAGGGCGATTCGTTCAGCAAGATCGCGAGCCGGTACGGCCTGAGCGTCGGCAGCCTGGAGCGGATCAACCAGCGCTCGAGGCGGAGCCCGCTGATGCCAGGGGATCGGCTGGTGGTGTACGTGCCGACCTCGCGGCCGGACGACCCGGCGCCGGTCGAGCCGCGCGAGGACGAGGTCCGTGTGGCGTCGGCTTCGGCCGCGGGCGCCGTGGACGACGGCGACAAGGCGGCGGCCGAGCCGGTCAAGCCGGCGGTGCTGGTGACGCCCGTGGCGCCCGTCGAGGCGGCGCGCGCGAGCGCAGGGGAGGACGGCCGCAGCGCGGCCGTCGCCAAGGACGGGAGCGGCAAGCCGGCAGGCGCTGTCGTGGCCGCCAGCGCGGGCGTGGGGAAGCCGGCGCGGGCCGAGGGGGCGAACGCCGAGGCGGGCGCGGGCGAGGGGAAGCCCGGCGGCGTGGGGGCGGCGGGCGCGGGCGACCTGGCCGGAGCGAGGCTGGAGGAGAAGAAGGCCGCCGAGGGCGAGAAGAAGGCCGCCGAGGGCGAGAAGAAGGCCGCCGAGGGCGAGAAGAAGGCCGCCGAGGGCGAGAAGAAGCCGGCGGCGGGCGGAGCGAACGACAAGAAGCCGGCGGGGCGTGGCGCCGCCGAGCAGCAGCCGGCGGGGCGCGCCAAGGGGGCGCAGGACAAGGAGAAGCCCGCGGCTGGGGCCGGCGCCGCGCTTTGAGGTCCGGGTGCCAAGGACTCCCCTTATTTTGCAGCCCTTTGTCAGCGGGGAAATTGAACAGGGAGGCGGGGAGACGGGGAGTATCTTGAAGATTTCCCTCCCCGTCTCCCCGCCTCCCTGTGAATTTTCCGGAGAATTTAAGGGGATGCCTTAGGTCCGGGTGAGCTCGGGCTTCCAGGGGGCGAGAGCCCCGCGTCGTGGTCTCAGGTCTTGCCAGAGGGCGTCGCCCTGGTCTCATCTCGCCCGTGGACGCCGGCGGGCGGGCTCGTCGCCTCCACGGCGGTGAACGGTTCGATGATCTTGTAGGAATGCGACGCCCCCTTGGGGACCGTCCAGGAGTCGCCCGGCTCGAGGCGCACCATCTGCCCCTCGATGAGCAGCTCGGCCCGTCCAGCGATGACGAACCCTACGGTCTCGTAATCCCGCACGGTCGACTGTTTGGCGTCGCCTGGCGGCTCGCGTTCCCAGAGCCGCATCGAGACCTGGATCCCGGAGGCCAGGTATTTTTGCCCCATCTGGCCTGTCGGAGAGCGGCCGGAGGAGACCTTCATGATGGTTGTGTCGCTCATGTGCGCCTCGCTTTCCTCCACGAGTGATTCGTCGGGTTTGGCGACGAGCGTGGGTCCAGTCCTGGCGGGAGCGAATCGGGCTTCTCCCTCTTTCCTCGTCGGTCTTCTTCGTGCGTTGGTCGCCGCAGGGAACGTATCGCGCCAGGGAGAACTGCTGTAGGATGCCCCGCACAGGAGGCTGTCCCGTGGACCTGGGGACCGGATGTCACGTCGCACGGGCGCAGGTGGATGACGGATCGCGCGGCGCGAGCGCTGGGCGGTGGGAGCGTCGTGGGGGCGCCGCTGCTCGCCTCGCTCTGCTGGTCGCGGCCGTCCGTGTGCGCTCCGTGATGGCGGGGCGTGCCGCGCTTCCGGAAAGCCGATGATGCCCTCGCCGAAGAGCTCGACATTGCTCGCGTCCGGTGTGCTGATCGACAAGAAGTACCGGCTCCTGCGCCAGATCGGCGAGGGGGCGATGGGCGTTGTCTGGGCGGCGGTGAACGTGGCGACGGCCCGTGAGGTGGCGCTGAAGCTGATCCATAGGCCGGAGACCGAGTTCCGGCTGCGGCTGCAGCGCGAGGCGCGCAACTGCGGGGCGCTGCGGCACCGGAACGTCATCGACATCTACGACATGGGGGAGACCGAGGCCGGGGAGCCGTTCCTGGTGATGCAGCTGCTCACGGGGGAGACCGTGGCCGATCTGCTCGCGCGGCGGCGCCGGCTCGACCCACCCGTGGCGGCGTCGATCGGGCGAGACGTGGCGAGGGGGCTCGCGGCGGCGCACGCGATGCACATCATCCACCGCGATCTGAAGCCGGCGAACATCTTCCTGCACCGCGAGCCGGACATGGACGAGCCGGTGGTGAAGGTGCTCGATTTCGGGGTCGCCAAGAACCTCTCGGTCAACGACGGCCTGCACACGGTGCAGGGCGGCGCGGTCGGGTCGCCGCTCTACATGAGCCCGGAGCAGGTGAGGGCCGAGCCGAACGTCGATCACCGGGCCGACATCTGGGCGCTCGGCGTTGTGTTGTTCGAGATGCTGACGGGCATGCGCCCGTTCCAGGGGGACGCACAGGCGGTGTTCATGGGGATCTTGACGGGCGAGATCCCCACCGTGTCCAAGTACCTGAGGCGGGTGGACCAGGGGCTCGTCGACCTGATCGCCCGCTGCATGCGCAGGGATCGCGCGGAGCGGATCAGCGCTGCGGCGGAGGTCGCGGCGCTGCTCGATCGGTACGCGGAGCGCGGCGTGGGCCCGGGCAGGGACGTGGCGCTGCGGCAGTCGTCGCCGGAGGCGCGGGTGGCGCCCCCGGACGAGGACGTGGACGCCGGCTGGCAGGATTCGCAAGGCGGCACGGTGGCGCTGGCGGCGCAACCTGGGTCGGTGGCGCAACCTGGGCCGGCGCTTGCGGTGCAGCCTGCGTCGGTGGCGCAACCCGGGTCGGCGTTTGCGGCGCAGCCTGCGTCGGTGGCGCAACCCGGGTCGGCGTTTGCGGCGCAGCCTGCGTCGATGGCGCAACCCGGGTCGGCGTTTGCGGCGCAGCCTGCGTCGATGGCGCAACCCGGGTCGGTGGTGAACCGGTCGGGGAGCGTCGAGGTGGGCGCGGGAGCACTGCCGCTGGCGCTGCTCGGTGGGGGGCCGCGGGCCCCGCTCCCGCTGCAGGAGTCGCCTGAGGCGCACAGGTCGCCGTCGCTGGGGCCGGGGCAGGTGGCTGCGGGGCCAGCGTCGGGCATGAGCCGCGTGGCGGAGGGTGGGCCAGCGTCGGGTGCCGGCCATGCGGCGGGCGCGGTTCCTCGGCGTCCGGGCAGCTCGGGCCAGCACCCGGCCGCGGCGGCCGTGGTGCGCGCGCTGCGGGAAGAGGACGTGGCGACCTTGCCCCTCACGCGGCAGAACGCGGATGCGGCCGGGCCCGCGGGGCCCGGGCCCGCGGGGCCGCGCGCCGGGTCGGGAGCCTATCCGGCGGCGGGGCCTGCCGCCGCTGCGCCGCGGACGTCGTCGTCGGTGGCCGCGTTTGCAGCGCCGGAGCCATCCCAGGCGAGCGCGGCGCATTCCGCTCCGGTGCAGCCTGCGCCCGTGGCGGCGCCGCAGCAGGGCTCCTGGGCGATGACGGTGCGCATGAATGCGCCGCCGATGCCCGAGGCAGGGGCGGGACCGGGTGGCCTCGGCCCTGCTGGTGCGCTGCCGCCCGGAGGCATCGCCGCGCCGTCGAGCTGGAACTCGGCACCGGCCGCGAGGCTCGGCCCGGAAGCCGGCGCGAGCGCCTCGGACTCCAGGCCGGGCGCGACAACGGCAACGGGCGCGCCGCGCCAGGCGGGAAGCTCGTCGACGACCCCGCTCGTCTCGAACCACCCGTCGGTCCATCAGATCGGGGTGCACCAGGCCCAGGACGCTCAGGAGCGGGCCCCGCACGGCGACGAACCGAGGCGCAGGCGTACGGCCGCAACGCTCGCGATCGTGGCTGCTGCGCTGTCGCTGATCGTCGTGGGGATGCTCATCTCGCTGAGGTCGCCGGAGACATCGTCGGCCGCGCCGGAACTGTCCGGGAGCGCGATGCCGTCGTTGGACCGCGCCGGAGAAGACAGGGGCGCCGCGCCGGAGCGCGGGGGAGCGCCGCCACGGAACGAGGAGCCCGCGGCGCAGGAGCCCGCGGCGCCATCCGCGGAGGCGCCGCCGGGCTCCTCGGCGTTGGCGCCGCCCGTGCCATCGGCGCCGAGCGCCCTTCCGGCGAGCAGCGCAGCCGGCGCGTCGGCGCCAGGCGGCGGAGCGGGCGCGTCGGCGCCAGGCGGCGGAGCGGGCGCGTCGGCGCCAGGCGGCGGAGCGGGCGTGGCGGCGCCAGGCGGCGGAGCGGGTGCGTCGGCGCCAGGCGGCGGAGCGGGTGCGTCGGCGCCGGGGACGGCGAGCGGCGCGAAGCCGGGCAGCTCGATGCTCGGGGCGCCTCCCGCGACATCGCAGCCCGTGAAGGCTGCTCCATCCGCAACCTCGTGCGCTCATCTCAGGTTCTTGGCGAAGAAGCAGTGCGAGGCGAAGCTCAAGAAATAGACTCGACCTCTCCGCGGCTCGGTCAGCCCCTCTTGAGATGACACCACGGTCGCGCCGCGATTCCTGGGCAGCGACGAGGCAGCGACGATCATGTCGCGCTGAGCGCGTGGCCACACTGGAAGTATCGGAGCTGGCTTCGCGCGCTGCGAGCCCGGCCAGCAGCTTTTCTTGACGGTTCTTGACGGTGCGCTGCCTCACCTGCGACACTTCTTTCCAAGCACCGTCGACCTGCTGCTACGTCCGTCCTCCAGCGAGACCACCCCATGCAGTCCCCTTCGGCTCCTGCCGCGCCGCCGCCAGGTGCGCTCATTTGCGGCAAATACCGCCTCCTTCGACGGATCGGCGAAGGGGCGATGGGCGTCGTCTGGGCAGCGCACAACGAGGCTACCTCTCGGGAGGTCGCGCTCAAGCTGCTGGTGCGGCCCGACCCGGAGCTCCGCGTCCGGCTGCTGCGGGAGGCGCGCGCTTGCGGCGCCGTGAGCCACCGGAACATCGTCGATATCTACGATGCTGCCGAGACGGAGAGCGGGGACCCGTTCCTCGTCATGCCCCTGCTCTCCGGCGAGACGCTCTCGTCCTTGCTCAAGCGCAAGCGCAAGCTGGAGATCCACGATGCCTCGCGCATCGCTCGGGACATCGCGCGCGGCCTCTCCGCCGCGCACGAGCGGGGCATCATCCACCGCGACCTGAAGCCGTCCAACATCTTTCTTCACACCGAGCCTGGCGAGAGCGATGCCATCGTCAAGATACTCGACTTCGGCGTGAGCAAGTTCCTCGCGGGTCCTCAACAGGTGAGGACCGCGACAGGCATCCTCGTCGGCTCGCCGGCGTACATGAGCCCGGAGCAGGTGCGGGCGCAGAGCGATATCGACACTCGCGCGGACCTCTGGGCGCTTGGCGTTGTGATGTTCGAGATGCTCACGAGCAGGCGGCCGATCCAGGGCAAGGCGCATGAGCTCCTGAGAAACGTGCTTCAGGGCGACATCCCGGCGGTGTCCCAGTCCGTCTGGCAGATCGATCCCGGCCTCGATGCCCTGGTGACGCAGTGTCTCCAGCGCGATCGCGAGAAGCGACCGCGCTCGGCGGCCGAGGTCGCGGCGGCGCTCGAACCGTTCGTCACGCCGTCGGCGCCGCCGCGCGTGCCCTCGGCGCCGGACCTGCGGTACGAGATCCCGCAGCACCTCGGGCGAGGGTCGTGGGGTGGGGCCGCTCCTGGGCGGTCGCCGACGCCGGCGACCGGGACGCCGCTCCCGGCGTCCATGGCCTATCTGCAGGCCCCGCAGGGACACCCGATCACGCCGGTCTCAGGGCCGCGAGGTGCGATTGCGGCGCCGGCGCAGCCGGCGGTGGTACCGTGGCCGGCGCAGCCGGCGGTGGGTGGGGGCACGGCGACAGCGGGGCATCGGGAGCGGATTGCGAGCCATCCTCTGCTGGGGGACCACGGGACGATCAAGCTGTCACCGGAGCAGGCGGTCGCCTATCGATCAGCGGCCAGCGCGTCGCTGGCGCGTCCGGCCGCTCCCCTCGGGCAGGCGCTGTCGCTCGGCGGCACGGTGCCGCTCGATCCGCTCCGCGAGCCAAAGAAGCCTCCTCCTGTGCCCGCCCGCTCGCCCGTCGTGTGGATCGCGATGTCCGTGGTCGCGGCGGCGCTCCTCCTGGGGATCGGCATGGCCGCGGGGTATCTCTTGCGGCGCGGTGAGGTGGAGCGCCCGAGGGACCCCGGCGGAGAGCGTGCTACCTTCCGCGTCGCCCTCTCGTTTGCGCTAGGTAAAGCGACCTCGCCCGTCGCGGCGATGCGCCTCGACCCACCCTGCTGAGCTCGATGTCCACCTCCTTCACGCAGATCGCTGCCGGCCTGCTGATCGCCGAGAAATACAAGCTGGTGCGGCGGTTGGGAGAGGGATCCATGGGCGTCGTGTGGGCGGCGCTCAACCTGTCGACGTCGCGCGAGGTGGCGTTGAAGCTGATTCACCGCCCGGATGCCGAGCTACGCCGGCGGCTTCAGCGCGAAGGGCGCAATGGCGGGGCGCTGCGACACCGCAACGTCATCGACATGTATGACATGGGGGAGACCGAGTTCGGCGAGCCCTTCCTGGTGATGCAGCTGCTCACCGGGGAGACGCTCGCGGAGCTGCTCGTGCGCAGGCGGCGGCTCGACGCGGACGTGGCGGCGTCGATCGGGCGAGACGTGGCGAGGGGGCTCGCGGCGGTGCACGCGCTGCACATCGTCCACCGCGATCTGAAGCCGGCGAACATCTTCCTGCACCGCGAGGCCGACGCGGACGAGCCGGTGGTGAAGGTGCTCGATTTCGGGGTCGCGAAGAACCTCTCCGTGAATGACGGCATCCGCACGGCGACGGGCGGCGCGGTGGGATCGCCGCTCTACATGAGCCCGGAGCAGGTGAGGGCCGAGCCGAACGTCGACCACCGGGCCGATATCTGGTCGCTCGGCGTTGTGCTGTTCGAGATGCTGACGGGCATGCGCCCGTTCCAGGGGGACGCGAGGGCGGTCTTCACCGGCATCTTGACGGGCGAGATACCGAAGATCTCCCGGTACGTGCGGCGGGTAGACCCGGGGCTCGTGGAGCTCGTGGCGCGGTGCATGGCGCGCCACCGCGACGAGCGGATCGGGTCGGCGGCGGAGGTGGCGGACCTCCTCGAGGGGTACACGGCCGCGGGGGCGAGGGCGGGCTTCGCCGTCGGGGGAGTGGGCGGTGCGGGCGGCGGGCAGAGGGCGGCCATGGCGGCGCCCGCATCTCCTGGCGCGGCGCAGTCAGGGGTGCCGGTGTCGCCGATGGCGAGCGGGGCGCCGCAGTCAGGGGTGCCGGTGTCGCCGATGGCGAGCGGGGCGCTGCAGTCAGGGGTGCCGGTGTCGCCGATGCCGATGGCGAGCGGGGCGCCGCAGTCAGGGGTGCCGGTGTCGCCGATGCCGATGGCGAGCGGGGCGCCGCCGGCAGGGGCGCCGGTGTCGCCGATGGCGAGCGGGGCGCCGGTGTCGCCGATGGCGAGCGGGGCGCCGGTGTCGCCGATGGCGAGTGGGGCGCCGGCGGCGGCGTGGAACGCCGAGCTGACCCAGAGGCTCGATCCGGAGGCCATGGCGAGCGCCGAGGCGGCGCTGGGCGCCTCACCAGCGTGGGGCCACGGCGAGCCGGGGAAATCGACGAGCGCTCCGCTCGTGCCGGGAGGCCGAGGTGTGCAGCCGTCACCCTGGGCAGCGCGTGCGACGCCGGTGCCTCTGCAGGAGCCGCGGACGACGCCGCGGCGGCAGGGAGGCTGGAAGCGCCTTCCAGTCCCGGCTGTGGTGGCGCTCGCCGCCGGCGCGGCTGGCCTGGTGGGCGCAGCGCTCTTCGTCGTGTTGCGCTCACCAGCGCCCACGGAGAACGCAGCCGGGCTCGAGGCGATGCCGGAGGCCGGGATCGAGAGCGCCGCGAGCGCGGCAAGGCCGCCGGAGCCGCCGCCCTCGGCGACGGCTGCGCCGCAGGCTTCGGCGGCAGCTGAGCCGCCCAGGGTGGATGAGCCGGTGGATGCCGGCGGGGCGAACAGCGCGCCGGACGCCGGGCCGGCAGCCGTGGAGCCGGCGTTGGCGGCGCAGAGTCAGCCGGCGGTGGAGGCGCCGAATCCGCCGGCGGTGGCGTCGGTGGTCGCGGCGTCGCCACCTGCTGCAGCGCCTGCAGCGGCGCGGTCGGTCGTTGCAGCGCAGCCCAAGATCCAGCCTCCGGCGCAGGCTGCGCCCGCATCGGCGCAGGCTGCGCCCGCATCGTCGCGGCCTGCGCAGCCACCTGCGGTCCGGCGGCAACCCGCGGATCCGTGCGCCGGCAAGACAGGGTTCATGCGGACGAACTGCCTGCGGGACCAGGCGAAGAAGAAGGATCCCTACGCTCCCTGAGCGGTGTTGAGCTCGGAGGAGCAGGGCTCCCGTCGTTCCGGCCGCGTGAGCGCAACGGTAAGCCTGCGCAGCCGGCGGGACCTACCGGAGGGCCTATGTCAGGCCTGATCGAGGCGTACAAGCTGCTTCCGAGCATGCTTCTCGCCAGCAAGTAACGATCAACGTGCCGCTGCCAGTTGCCGGCGCGCGACAGCGGAAGATCGATGTCGCGCGTCGCTGGATCGAGGGCGGACCTCGGTAGATCGATGAGCGAAGTCCCCGAGACCCGTCGGCCCTCCGCGCGAGCGAGCGGCAGACCGAGGCGGAGATGCCGCCACAGGACCACACGGCGCCGGAGCGCGTTACGGAGGCGAGAAGGCCAGCATCGCGCTGGATTTACCCGTCTCGCCGGCGTGTTCGTCGTCGCTGCCAATGCCGCCGGCGCCGGGCTCGCCGAGTTCGACCTCAACATTGTCGAGAGACGGGGAAGTGTCCGGAGTGCCCAGGAAGGCGATGCCGAGTGAATGGCCGCCCTGACCGCCGCCGCCCTTGCCGCCGGTGCCGCCCTGGCCGCCCATGCCGCCGGCGCAGCCATCGGCCAGGTAGTCGAAGGGAGTCATATTCAACCCGCCCCTGCCGCCGCTGCCGCCGGGCCCGCCCGTCTGGCCGACGGCACCGTTGCCGCCTTGGCCGCCTTTGCCGGCGATCAGACTGACGTCACGGAGCGTGAGTTTTGCGTTGAGGCTGAGCAGGGCGATGCTGGACCCACCCGGAGAGCCGCCCCTGCCGCCTATCCCGCCGCAGCCGCCTGCCCCGCCATTGCCGCCGCTGGCACCGCCGTCCTCTGAACCAGAGCATGACGTGGTCCCGCGGGAACCGGCGCCTCCGCCGCCACCCTGGGCGGTCTTCCCGCTCTTGCCATCGCTGCCGGATGAACCGGCATAGCCGGTGCTTGAGAGCTGGCCGATGCCGCGTGCCCCTGCGCCTGGCTCGCCGGAGTCACCGTCGCTGCCCTTCGTACCGCTGCTACATGTGGAACCGTATTGGCCGGCGTTGGGATGGGCCTCACCGCCGGGAGAACCGCTGCTGCCGTCGGTCCCTTCGGCTACCCGACCATTTCCGCCCCGGCCACCGCGCGAGTCGTCGGCGGTATCCGTTGTGCCGCACTCATTGGGCAGCGGCGCGACCGTTTCTACCGCTGACGACGAGCAAGCGGCGGTCCCGGGGCTGCCGTCCGACGCCTTCTCGCGCGGCGAAGGAGGGGCCGCCCCCGGAGTCCCGGGCGCCGCATCGCCCGCCTTGAGGGTGCACCGGACCAGGTCGACCTTGCCGTGATCGGCGATCGCTGCGATGGCCGAGGTCCCCGCATCGTTCGAATCGATCGACCGAGCGACGACATGGACATCCTCCATGTGCACCGCCTCGTCTCCAGCGCGCATCGTCAGAGGTACAGCCCCGGGTGACGCCGTGAGGGTGGTCTTCCCCCCATCCTCCCACTGCCAGTTCGCGCTGCAATCGAGCCCACCGAAGATGGTCACGCCCGCAGTCACCGTGAGCGCTTCCTCGAACTTCTCGGCGCACGCGTACACGCGCCGCGCCTCCTTGTCCTCGATGCGCGCGGCGAGCTCGATGGCCTCCGCGAGCGTCTTCACCGGCGCGTCCGGGGTCCCGTCACCACCGTCGCTCGCCGTGGCCGACACGAACACACCGCAGCTCTCGTCGGCGGTCCAGCCCTGCCCGTCGCTGGGCACGCACACCAGCGGCGGCGGGCCCCCGCCTGCACCCCCGGTCCCCGCTGCGCCGCCAGTCCCCCCTGCACCCCCGGTCCCCGCTGCGCCGCCGCTCCCTCCTGCGCCACCGGTCCCTCCGGCGCCCACGCCTCCGGCTCCCCCTGCTCCGCTTTGATTCGCTTCACAGTACATGGGCTTGTGCTCGCAATCGTCGTGGTGCGAGAACGGGAAGCAGCCCGCCAGATCGAGGCTGGCGGCCGTCGTTCCAAGCACGAGCAGCGCAGCGGTACGAGCAGTCCGAGGCATCAGCCATTCTCCATTGTCTTGGGGTCGCCGTCGTCAGAACGCGCCGCCCACCGAGAGCCCCACGTCGTTGATTCCCACCGTGGGCGTCACCTGCACGCGGGCCTCAGGGCCGCTCACGATGGCATAGAGCAGCGTCCCGAGGCCGACCGTTCCAGCCCCCGCGAAGCTCCAGAACGCCACATTGCTGTACAGCGTGCTCTCGTCGAGCGCCTTGCCCTGCTGTGCGCACGCCGCTGGTGCGGACGGGGTTGTACATGGGTTCCGACCGCTGGCGAGCAGCGTCGTCTTCTGCGTCTCGGCCTCTCCGGCGCTGTTGTTCGCGAGCACCGTGAAGAGCACGCCTGCCGCGGCGCCAACGCCGGTCGCGATGCCACCCCCGACGAGCACCGCCGTTCGCCCGCCGCCCCGCGAGGTCCCGGGCGCCGGAAAGATGCCCCGTTCAGCGTTGGCACGCCTCGCGTCGGGCGCCAGCGGGCGCTGCAGCTCGAGGACCACCGCCTCCGTCCCGCCCGCGGTCGCCTCGACCGGCCGCGCCTGCGGCACGTACCCGTCGAGCTTCGCGCCGACCTCATGCCGGCCCGGATCGAGGAACACGGGGTCCGTGAGCGGCGCTCGCCCGACGCTGGCTCCGTCGACCGTCACCTCGGCCCCGTTCGGCGCGGCGCGGACCGTGACGGCTGCGACCTGCGCCCGCGCCTCCTGCAGCGACGCCTCCGCGCGCTGCCGCTCCTGGACCTTCGTCGCAGGGGCCTCGCGGAGGTAGAGCGTCAGGTACTCGGCCGCGTCGCGGGGCTTGCCCACGCGGAGGCAGGCTACGCCCAGGTTCGAGGCGATCTGGTAGTGCGGCTTGAGCCCCCACGCCGCGAGGAACGCCGCATGCGCGTCGGCCCATTTCCCCGCCTGGGCCGCCTTCACCCCGTCTTCGAAGAGCTGGCGCGCCTTGTCCGTCAGCGCGTCGCTCTCCTGCGCCTCGGCCCGAGGGGCCGCTTGCTGCGCATCGGCGACAGGTGCCAGCAAGGCGATGGCGACGCTCAAGGTCCACAGCAGCGGGCGGTTCGTCGTCATGATGAGTCCGGCGGTGCTACAGGAAGCTGCGGTTCAGAGAAGGTTACCGCAGTACTTTACCCACCCTGGAGCTCGAACCGTACCTCTTCCGAGGGGTGACGGAAGCTTTTGTCGTCCCGTTTTACACGGGGTGTGATGGTGCAGTGGCGCCGTAGCGCCTGGGTTGCCGAGGGGATCGGGTCGATGAGGATCCGGGTCATGGTGTGCGCGAGCACATCGCCGGGGAAGGGGAGGGCGGGGGTGGAGTGGTGCGGGGGTGCCGAGGGGCGATCGGGGCTGGGACGCTCGAGCGGCGCTGCTGAGGTCGAGCCTGGCCGTTGGCTGATTGGACTTGCGTCTGCGAACGCCGGGGGCGGGCGCATCCCTCTCGTCCACGAGGAGGTGATAGCTGTTCCCGCGCCGAGCAGGCGTCCTGGGTTGACGTTGCAGCGTGCTGCGGTGAGCAGGCACGCGGACGCAGGATCTAGAATTCGAATCGGTCAGCCTTCCGACCGTTCTCTCCGTTGTGGCCGGCATCGCCGCCGGTGCCGCCATTGCCAGGTGCGCCAAGCTCGAATGTCACGCCCGTGAGAGCGGGCGGCTTACCTTGGAATGCGATTCCGACGGAATGACCACCGCGCCCTCCGCCGCCTGTGCCGCCATTGCCGCCTATCCCACCTGGGCCCCCGTCGCATCCATGGAGTAGGTTGCTCGTTCCGTCAGGGGCTTCCCCCCGCGGACCGCCCATTCCCCCCATTCCGCCGTCCTGTCCAGGGCCACCGTTGCCGCCATTGCCCCCGTTGCCGGTCTTGAGGGTGACCCCATCAAATGAAATCTCGGTGTTGATGCTGATGAGGGCAATGCTTGCGCCGCCTGGACCGCCACCTCTGCCACCGGCCCCGCCACAGCCGCCCGCGCCGCCTGAACCGCCGCTGGCGCCCCCGAGCGGCGGCGTGCCATCTGGGCACGAACGCCGTGGACTCGTTGTTGTCATCGGAACCCCGCGAGCGCCGCCCCCTCCACCACCGCCTTGGGCTGTGGTGCCGGACGTGCCGGGAGCGCCGGAAGCGCCGATGTAACCCTCGGGCGTGATGCTGCCGTCGCCTGTGGCGCCGCTGCCCGGCTCGCCGTTGGTGCCATCTCCACCGATCTGGCCGGACGTACAAGCGGTCGTTCCTACTTGCCCGGTGCCGCCGTTCACCAGATCGTTCGGGTACCCTGGTACGCCAGGGTCGCCGGTATCAGGCCGCCCCGCCCCGCCGGCGCCGCCGAAGGAGTCATCCGTTTCATCCGGTGTGCCGCAATCGTTGAACTGAGTCTCGCCGCTGTTGACGGTGCTACCTGAGCACGCGTCCTCTCCTGGATTGCCCTTCGCTCCCGGGCTGGCAGGTTGTTCGTACGGCTCTCCCTCGAGCCCGGGTGCTGCGTCCCCGGCTTCGAGCATGCTGTGCTTCAGCTCCACCAGGCGCACTGCTGAGGCCACCAGGGCGATTGATGACAGCACCGGCTCTGCAGAACCGCCTTGCCGGATCGGTTTGGCGATCACGTGCACATTCTCCAGGTGCACGACTGCCGGGCTGTTCTTCCCTGTGATCTTCAGGGGTATCGTTCCCGACGGAGCCGATAGCTTTGTTCGCGTCGTGTCGTCTACCCAGCGCCAATCAAGGCCATTTTCTACCTTGTCGCATGTGAGCCCGCCGTAGAGCGTCATGCCGGCTGGAACCTCAACGGTCTCAGCCTCGTCGAACTCCTCGGCGCATGCGTATACGCGCTTCGATTTGGACTCGGCGAGGAGAAGCGCTTGCTTGAGAGATTTTACTGGCTTCCCGGGCGTGCCGTCGTTGTCGTCGTGCCCCTGCGTGTTCGATACGAATACGCCGCAGGCCTGTGCTGCAGTCCAGGTGTCGCGTTCGCTGGGCACACACCCTGAAGGGGTCGGATTGGGGATAGTACGAGGCTCGTCGAGCTTTTCGTCGGGATATTCTAGTGAGACGATGCATCCAGCGTGACTGACGCCGATGGCCGTCACTGCGAGAAGGGCCAGGGAAGCGAAGTGGGCACGACGGCGCATGGTGCAGTCTTCTCCCTTTCGACTCTGTTCAGGTCAAAAAGAACCGCTGGCAGAAATCCCAGCAGTTTGCGGCCCCCAAAGAGGTGTCACCTGCACGCTTCTGCTTGACGCTGCGGATTCCATCGTGATGAGTCCATAGATGAGCGTGCCAACCCCAGCCGCCCCGCCTGCCACGAAGCTCCAGAGTGCCGAGTTGCTGAGAGCTACCCTGGCGTCCACCGCATCGCTCAGGTCCGCGCATTTTTGCGGATTCACCGTCGGGCACTTCTTCTGTTCTTGATCTTCCGTGATGATCTCAGCTCTCAGTCGCCTTGCGTCGCCGGCCCGCCCGTTTGCGAGCACCGTGAAGAGCACGCCCGCACCCACGCCGACCCCCGCCACGGCGCCACCCCCGATGAGCACCGCCGTCCGCACGTTGTCCCGCGGCGGAATTGGCGCCGTCGGACCGACGGATCCGGGGGCCACCACCCCAGCTGCTGGCGTGCGCTCGAGCTGGAGCACCAGCTTGTCGATCCCGCCCGCCACCGCGACGATCGGTCGTGTCACAGCCACGTAACCGTCGAGCCTCGCGCTGACCTCATGCTTTCCCGGATCGAGAAACACAGGATCCGCGAGAGGCGCCTTCCCCACGGCCGTCCCGTCGACCGTCACGACCGCCCCTTGCGGCGCGACCTGCACGGTGACGGACGCGATCTTCGCGAGCGCCTCTTTCAGCGACGCCTCCGCGCTCTGCCGCTCCTTCACCTTCGTGGCAGGCGCTTCTCGGAGGTATCGCGTCAGGTACTCCGCGGCTTCGCGGTTCCTGCCAAGCTTCAGGCAGGTCACCCCCAGGTTCGAGGCGATCTGATAATGGGGCTTGATCGCCCACGCCGCGAGGAACGACGCGTGCGCATCGGCCCACTTCCCTGCCGCTGCCGCCTCTCTCCCCTCTTCATAGAGCTGTCGCGCCTTGTCCGTCAGCGCGTCAGTCTCGCTGGCGGCGGCCGGGGTGGCCGGCTGCTGCGCGCTCGCCGCCTGCGCCGTCAAGGCCGCGGCGACGCTCCAACACCACAGCAGCGGACGCTTCTTCATCGTCGGAGTCATCAGAAGTCTGGCTTCCCTTCGGGGAGAGGCGGCTCGGAGGTGCGCGACGACGGCACCTTACCTACTCTCGGCTTCGGGTCAACGCGCCCCGTCGCGGCCCCACCTACCTTGGTGTTCCTGTTCCGCCCCGATGGCTGCGTCTTCGACTGAGGCTCACTCTCCTGCGGCTGCTCTTGTCCTGCCTGCGGCTTCGCCGTCGCATCCGGCGGCGCCCACGGCGATGGCAGCGCGGTTGTGGAGGGCGACCCCGTCGACGCCGCGCCGGCCCCGGCGCTCGGCCCTGGCGCCGCCGCGCTCCCCGAGGGCGACGCCACGCCCGGCCCCGTTGCCTCCGGCGCTGCAGTCCCCCCTCCGGGTGCCCCCTGCGACACCAGCACCGCGACCATACCCGCTACCGCCACGAAGCCGAGCCCCGCGACAGCCCAGATCCATGTCCGCGACGACGCCGGCTTCTCCACGATGACCGGGATCTCGTCGCGCTCCTCCCCGCCGACGCTCAGCCCCGGCGGCATCGGCGCCGCCGGCGCGCTCCACGCCCCGCCGCTCGCCGCCCGCCCCGCAACGCCGCCCGCCGCCTGCGCCGCAACGGCATTTCCCGGGCCCGCCTGGCCCATCCGCACGGGCCCCGTGCCCCCGGCCTCGCCTCCCGCTGTCAGCGCCGCGCTCCCGAGCAGCTTCTCCGAATCGATGACCAGCGTCCCCTTCGGCCCAACCTGCTGCGACGCCGGCCCCGCCGGCCCCGCCACGCCCTTCTGCGACGGCGGCATCGACCCCGGCGCCGGCACCCGCCGCTCCTGCAGCGCCACCCCCGGCATCGCGCCCGCCACCCCCACCGGCCCCGTCCCCCCCTGCTGCGCCGCGAACCGCTCACGCCATCCGCCGCCGAACTGCGGCTTCTCCTCCACCTCGCCCTGCGGCCGCGCTCCGAACATCCTCCGCGCGATCTCCCCCTCGTCCTCCGAGACCTCCTCGATCCGGATCAGCGCCCCGTGCCGGTCCTCCATCGTGACGTCCCGCTCCCTCACGAACCGCACCGATACCCCGCCCGGGATATCCGCCTCTCGCCCGCTCGTGATGGACGTCCACTTGATGTTCGACCGGTACAGCACCGTCGCGATCTTCGCCGCAGCGTGCGCGATCGCCCCGAAGGGCTCATCCGGCTTGTGGACGATCACCACCCGCTTCGGCTGCGCCGCCTCGTCGGCCACCCAGTCCCACGTCGCGCCGCTCCGCCGGAGATACGGCAGATCCCCGAACTCCTCGACATACCGCTCCAGCACGTGCGCCACACGCTCCGGCGCCTCCCGCACCGCGCCCGTGTACTCGCGGTAGAACATGCCCGCCGACGAGTTGACCTCCGTCGCGTTCATCACATGCCGGTAGAACGTCGCTGACGCCTCCAGCAGCGTCGTATACCCGAGGTCCCGATCCACAGCGACGATCCCGTGCGCAAACGGCGGGTTCCCTCGCCCGGCGTGGTCGACCGCCCCGCCGATCCGGAACCCGAAGATGAGCCCCACCGCCCCGTGGCCAGGCTCATGCTGCGTGTCATCCCTCGACAGATTGCCAATCGCGAACGCGTGCGTCGACCCCGTCGCGGGCTCGATGTACTTCATCAGCCGCGCCAGGTGGCTGAACTGCGTCGTCGTGAGGGGCCCTTGCGGCACCTCCGGGCAGTACATGAAGTCGATCTGGTGCCCCGGGATGTTCCCGTGCAGCACGTGATACCACGCCGCGTCCGCCGGCGCGCGGTACCGCGGGATCACATACCCTGAAGCGCCCTCGCTACCGTACATTGGGCCTGACCTGCTGCGGCACCGGCGGGGCAGGGAGCGCCGCGGTCCGCGACAGCGCCGCGCTCGGCGAGACGTCCTGCTTCATCCGCTGCAGGAGCTGCGGATCATACGCGTTCTTCGGGAGGATCTTCTCCACGAAGTGCGAGAACAGGTGATGTGTGCTGTGCCCGTAGCTCGCCGACCCGACGAGCACGCGAATATCGATGTTGTTCTTGTACCGCTCCAGGCTGTCGATGAGCGCCTTGTAATACCCGCGCGCCTCCCGCTCCACCTCGGCCGGCGTCCCGGACAGGACATCCGACTTGTTGATGAAGAGCACCACCGCCTTGCACGAGGCCAGCGTCTTCGGGCTGAAGAAGAACTGCAGCGACTGCGGCTGAAACTCCCGGAGCTGCTCCTGGATCCGCGACGGCTCGACCTTCTGCCCGTCCTTGCCCGCCAGATCCACGACCATCAAGAGCCCATGGATCTCCTCCATGATGAGCTCCTGCTGCGCGTCAACGATGTGCTCGCCGCCCCAGTCGCCGACCTCGAACACGTGCTCCGTCAACACCTCTTTCGTGAGGACGTGGCTGACAGTCCGCTCGTAACGCTCGATCTTCGTCCCCTGCAGCGTGCCCAGATCCACGAGGGGATTCGCCCACTTGAGCGTGAGCGACGTCTTGCCCGTCCACTTGATGCCGAGCGTCAGGATCTTGTACCGCTTCTGCGTGATCTTCGGCCGGCTCTCGAGCTCGCTCTTGTACCAGTCGATCTCCTTCTGCTGGGCATCGAGCCAGTCGACCTTCTGGCGATCGTCGTTCCTCGCGAGATCGAGCGCCTGCTGGAGCTGCCCGTACTGCGCCCGCAGCTGATCCAGCTGGCCCTTGGCTTGCCGGAGCGCCTCGATGTGCTGGTTCGCGTCCTGGAGCTTCCGCTTCAGCTGCGTGGCCTGCATCAACAGGAACACGGCGCCTGCGCCGCACGCCACCGCGATCAACCCGAGCACTATCGGTAGAACAACCTGCATGGCTTACAATCCTCGCGCCCCGCCGGGCGGGCTATCCCACCCTGTCCTGTCCCGCGCGGCCGGAAGAACGGCAGGCGTGGGCCGGCCTGAATCCTGAGAGCGCATCTGACCACGGCTCGCCGCAGCGTACAAGTCCGAGGTAATCCCCAGCACGAGCCATCACTTCATCGTTCGCCATCGTTCGCCATCGTTCGCCATCGTTCGCCATCGTCCGCCATCGTCCGCCATCGTCCGCCATCGTCCGCCGCCGGACGCCATGTCCCCACACACAGGACCCGCGCCTTCTCCGCTTCCGGCGGCGATCCCGCTACCGGCCTCTCCCGCTCACCGCGCGCCACCGCCCTTGCGGGTCACCCGCGGCAGCGCCGTCCTCGTCTCGGGCGCGAGATCCAGCGTGTCGCGCTCGCCGGCCGCGAGCCGCAGCGCGCCCGCATACGCGATCATCGCCCCGTTGTCCGTGCAGCTCGCGAACGGCGGCACGAACAGCGCGAGGCCCCGCCGCTCGCACGCCGCGGCCATCGTCGCACGGAGCCCCTGGTTCGCCGCGACCCCACCGGCGAGGACCACCCGCCCGATCCCCTCGGCCCGGGCGGCCCGCACGGTCTTCTGCACGAGCGCGTCGACCACGGCCCCCTGGAACGCCGCGCACAGGTCGCGGAGCGCCTGCCCCTCCGGCCGCCCCCGCTTCGCCACGTGCCGCGCGACCGCGCTCTTGATGCCCGAGAAGCTGAACTCCAGCGACTCCTTGCGCGCCATCAGCGCCGGCACCGCGTCCGCCGCGGCCGCCGCGTCGCCCCCGGCCGCGAGCCGATCGACCACCGGCCCGCCCGGATACCCGAGGCCCAGCAGCTTCGCCACCTTGTCGAACGCCTCGCCCGCCGCGTCGTCGCGCGTCGCGCCGAGCTCCCGGATCGCGCCGATCGCCGGGCCATCCACCCGGTAGATCGCCGTGTGCCCGCCCGAGGCGAGCAGCGCCACGTACGGGAACGACGGCCGCTCGTGCTCGTCCGGGAGAGGTGCGCCGCTTCGCCGCAGGAACACCGCGAGCAGGTGCCCCACGAGGTGATCGACGCCCACGAGCGGCTTGCCCGCGGCCCACGCGAGCCCCTTCGCGGCCTGCAGGCCGACGAGCAGCGCCCCGGCGAGCCCCGGCCGCGACGTCACCGCGACGCCGTCGAGATCCGCCGCCGAGACGCCCGCGCGCGAGAGCGCCTCTCGCACCACCGGGACCACCGCGCGCGCGTGATCGCGCGCCGCGACCTCGGGCACGACGCCCCCGTAAGGCGCGTGCAGCGCCACCTGGCTGCGCACGACGTCCGAGAGGACGTCGCCTCCCTCGGTGACCACCGCCGCCGCCGTCTCATCACACGATGTCTCGATCCCTAGAACCCGCATGTCCCTGTCCGCCGCGTCAGCCTGAAATTGCCAAACACCTGCCGCTGCCCTGCCGCCTCTGCCTCGCCCGACGCCAGCGGCGCCCGGCCCGGTCGGAGCAGGCGCACCTCGACCGACTCGTCCGTGCGCAGCGACAGCACCGCGAGCATGGACTCCGCCTCTGCCTCGGACGCGTCGACCGCGTAGATCGCGTTGCGCTCCCGGCCCTCCCCGAACTCCAGCCGCGACAGCGGATCGTGGGCGAGCGCGCCGAGCGGCCGCAGCGGCGCGCCGTCGAGGAGGCGCCGCTCGGACGTGGCCCCGTCGGGCGCCTCGTAGGTCCACAGCGCGCCCGGCGGCTCCGGCCCGTCGAGCGCGTCCGCGTCGAGCGTGAGCCGCATCTGCACCCGCGGGCTCAGGCCTGTGCGGAACGCGCCTCCCAGCGTGATCGCGCCGCAGTACGCCTCCCCGTCGGCCGTCGAGAACCGGCTCAGGTCGTCGCAGCCGGCCGCCCCGCCGGCGCTCATCGCGCCGGTGAGGGCGAGCGGCGCGAGCCGCAGCGCGAGGCGCCGCGGCCCGGGCGGAGCGGCGCGGCTCAAGGCGCGGCGCTCCGCATCAGCTCGGCCGCGGTCTGGCGGACGCGCGGCTCGGGATCGCTCGCCGCGAGCTGCCGGAGCACCGGCGCCGCCGCCGCGCGGTCCGCGGAGGCGAGGGCGCGGGCCGCCGCCTCGCGCACCAGGGCATACGCGTCGGCGCGGGCCGCCTCGCCGAGCGTCTCGGCGACCTGACTGGGCCTGCCGCCGCCCGCGCTCCCGCCCGGCGCGCCGAGCCGACCCAGCGCCTCCGCCGCGCGCACGCGCAGCGGCCAGCTCGATGAGGTCCGCAAGAGCTCCGAGACGGCCGCGATCGTCGGCCCTTGCCGGACCGCGCCGAGCGCCGAGAGCGCCGCGCGCCGCACGCTCTCCTCGGGATCGCCGAGCGCGTCGACCACCGCCGCCTGCGCCTCCGGCTCGGGCCGGGTCGCGAGCAGCTCGACAGCGCGCGTGCGCACCTCGATCGCCGGGTGCCGCACGAGCGCCACGAACCCGCTCACCACCGCCGCCGCGATCCCCTCCACGGCGGACTCCACTTGCCGCCTCGGCTCCGGGCCGAGCGCCGCGCGCCCGTCCGTGAACGGCGCGAGCCCGAGCGCCGCGCCGCCCCCGCCGGCGCCGCGATCGCCGCCTGTCCCGCCCGACACGGCCGCGCCGCGCGACAGGATCGCGTCCGCGACGACCAGCGCCCGCTCGGGCGACGTCGCGACCGCGGCGACCGCGGCCTTCTGCAGCGCCGGGCCGAGCGCGACGAGCGCCGCCGCGCGATCCTCCGGGCCGGGCGGATCGGGGTCGAGCCCCGCGAGCACGTCCTTCACCGTCAGCGCGCCGTCCGGCACGGGCAGCGGCTCGCGCGTGCGCGGGTACGCGC
Organism: Sorangium sp. So ce726; assembly: GCF_051521405.1. Classification (NCBI taxonomy): domain Bacteria; kingdom Pseudomonadati; phylum Myxococcota; order Polyangiales; family Polyangiaceae; genus Sorangium; species Sorangium sp. So ce726. Next base: position 2,339,084 of record NZ_CP150349.1, read on the forward strand.
GCCGCGTGAGCGCGACCGCCGCCGACACCGCGGCGGCGCGCAGCCCCTCGTCCGACGAGAACGCGCCGGCCGCGATCGCCTGGGCGGCCCCGCCCGCGGCGACCGCCTCGGTCTCGCCGGCGCCGCCGCCCCCGGGTCCCGCGTTGCCGCCGCCGCCGAGCCGCGCGAGCGTGATCAGCGCCGCGCGGCGGAGCTCCGGCTCGCTCGAGTCGGCGAGCGACATGAACAGCGCGGGCCCCTCGCCGCCGCCCCCGAGCTCGCCCAGCGCGCGGACCGCGGCCGCGCGCGGCACGGAGCCGGCCTCGGGCGCCCTCGCGACCGCGGACAGCGCCGCGGCGTGCTTCCGGTCGTGCGTCAGCCCGAGGCCGACCGCCGCGAGCGCCCGCACCTCCGGCGCCGGCGACGACAGGAGCCGCGTGAGCAGCGCCACCGCCTTCGCCGCCGGCCGCCCGCCGCCCGCCGCGAGCCGCGCCACGCCCCAGGTCGCGGCGACCGCGACCGCGTCGTTCGGCAGCACGCTCGCCGCCGCGTCCCGCGGCGCGAGCATCTGCTCGTAGCGCTCCAGCATCGCCGGGTCGCGCAGCGCGCCGCACGCGATCATCGCGCGGGCGCGCAGCCCCTTGTCCGCCTGCCCGATCGCGAAGTTGTAGAGCGCCGGCCCGGCGCCCTTGTTCTCGACGTAGGCCAGCACCTCGATCGCGATCTTCTGCTGCGACTCCTTCTCGTCCGCGAGCGCGTCGAGCAGCGGCTTCACCGCGCGGGCGCCGATCTTCGCGAGCTCCGCGCGCGCCGCCGCGCTCGCCGCGCGGCCGTCGCCGCGGACCTTCTGCATCAGCGGGAAGGTCATCGCGCCGTAGAGCTCCACGAGCAGCCGCCGGTAGAGCGGCTTCTGCGGGTTGCCGACCGCGACCGGCAGGAGCTCGCGCTCGAGCACCTCGAGCGAGCCTCTGCCGAGGTTCACCTGCATCGACATCCGCGCCGCGCGCGCGACGAGCTCCTCGTCGTTCGACGCCCTCACCACCCGGCGGAAGAGCCGGTCGGCCTCCTCGGCCTGCCCCGCGGTGAGCAGCAGCTCGGCGAGGTCGAAGTACACCGGGAACAGCCGGTCGTTCTTCGCGAGCGCCTGCCGGTACTCGGCGATCGCGCGCGGGAAGTCCTGCCGCCGGCGGTACATGTCGCCGAGCTTCTGGTGGCCGCTCGCGTCCTCGGGCGACAGCTCGACGGCCCGCGCGGCGTACCGGATCGCGTCGTCGTCGCGGTACAGCTCCGCGGCGTACTGCGCCATGCGCTGATAGAACTCGCGGGCCCGCTTCGGGTTCACCTCGACGAGCTTGCCCAGCACGTCGATCGCGCCGAGGAGGTTCTGCTGGAGCACGAGCACGCGCTCCAGCGCGAGCAGCGAGTCCTCGTCGCCCGGCGCGGCCTGGACCAGCCTCCGGAGCGTGGCCTCGGCGTCGGGCAGCCGGTGCAGCTTGCGCTGCACCTCCGCGAGCAGACGCCCCGCCTCCAGGTCGGGCGGGTTCGCGTTGAAGCGCGCGCTGAGCGGCGCGACGCGGCTCGGCAGCTCGTGGGTGAGCGACCAGAGGCTGACGATGTGGGTGCGCGCCTCGCGCGCGAGCAGCTTGTCGTTGCCCGCCCCGGCGAGCAGCTGCTCCCAGAGCTCGCGCGCCTCCGTGTAGCGCGGCCCCGCGTTGCCGAGCGCGCTCGCGGTGCGCTCCAGCGCGATCGCGAGCGCCTTCTTGTAGCGGCTGTTCGCGGGCTCGAGCTGCGCCGCCTCCCGGAGCGCGGCGAGCGCCTCCGCCACCATGTCGTGGTCGAGGTACACCTCGCCGAGCGTGGCCGCGGCGCGCGCCCGGCTCGGCACGACCTGCTTGATGCGCGCCCAGGTCTCCAGCGCCTTCTTCTTGTCGCCCGCCTGGAAATACCGGTCGCCCAGGTCGACGAGGTGGCTCGGATCCCCGCCCGCGGCCCCGGCGAGCCGCTGGAGCACCTTGAGGGCCCGATCCTTCTCCTCCACCCGCTCGTAGAAATCGGCGACGGCCGCGAGCGTCTCGGCCTCGTCCGCGACGCGCCCCTCGAGCTGGGTGAGCAGCGCGAGCGCCTTGGGCCGGTCGCCCCGCTGGATGAGCGTCTCGCACAGCTCGAAGACGAAGTCCGCGTTGCCCGGGGCCGCCTTGATCAGGAGCTCGTACTCGCGGATGGCGGCGTCGAGCTCGCCGGCGGTCTGGAGCAGGTGGACGAGCCGCAGCCGCGTGTCGATGTGCTTGCCGTCGAGCGCAAGGGCCTTCCTGTAGATCCCGATCGCCTTGTCGACGTCGCCGGTCTCCTCGTACAGGGCGCCCAGGGTCGCGAGCCGCTGGAAGTCCTGCCCCTTCTCGGCCTCGAGGATCGCGATGAGCTCCGAGAGCTTGCCCTCGGCGCGGAACGCGTCGGTCATGATGAGCAGGATCTCGGCCCGCACCCCGGCGGCGCTGCCGGCGATGGCGAGCGCCCGCTTCAGCACGGTGAGCGCCTCGTCCATCTTCTTCTGCTTGGCGAGCGCCTGCCCGAGATCGCGCAGCGCCGGCGCGAGCGCCCGGTTGTCGCCGGCCGCGGCCTTCACGAGCTCGCGGAACTCGGCCTCGGCGCGCGCGTGGTGCCCGCGCGCGGAGAGCTCGCGCCCGAGCTCGGCCTTCACGAAGAGCGAGCCCTGCGCGTTCTTCACGAGCGCGTCGTGCTGCGCCTTGGCCGCATCGAAGTCGGAGAGGTCGAGGCAGAGCGCGAGCAGCGTGCGCCGGGTCTGCTCGACGTCCGCGGGGACCTTGAGCAGCGGCAGCGCCTTCTCGTAGTGCGCGCGCGCGCGGGCCTTGTCGCCGCGATCCGCCTCGAGCTGGGCGAGCGCCATCATGGCCGCCGGGTCCCCGGGCCGGTCCGCGATGGCGGCCTCGTAGGTCTTGATGGCGTCGTCGTAGCGCCCGTCCTGCTTGTAGACGCCGGCGAGCACGACCTTGGAGGCCCAGGCGTCGGCCCCGGGCTGCGCGGCGCGGCGCTCGAACTCCTCGACGAGCTTCTTCAGGTTCCCGTCGCGCTCGCGGTAGAGCTGGGCGAGGCGCTGGAGCGGGAAGGGCGCGCTCGGCTGGCTCATGACGATGGCCGTGTAGCGCGCGATCAGCGCGTCGCTCGACGGGCCGCCCCGCTTCCCATCGCCGGTCTCTGCCGGCTCCGGCTTCGCCTGCGGCGGCTTCGCGGGCTGCGGCCGCGCGGCGGGGCCAGGCCTGCCGCCGCCGGGCTTCGGGGTCTTCGGCCTGGGCCGCTTGCCGCGGCCGGACGGATCGAAATCCGCGGCCTCGGCGTGCGGGATCGCGAGCGTCGCGGCCGCGGGGATCAGGACCGCGAGGCAGCCGGCCAGAACGTGGGATCGCACCTGGGTAGGGTAGATCGGCGGTGCGCGGCGGGCCACGCGGAGCAGCGGCGTCGCCGGGAACCGGGGCGATCGGGGCGGCGCGGATGCGGGACATGCGAGACTGCTGAGCTCAGCAGACGTCTTTCCAATTCCGGCCGAGCTCCTCGCCGATCCTGCGCAGATCGTCCTGTTCCAGCGGTCGCGCCGCTTCGGAAAGACACTGAACCTATCCACCCTCGCGTATTTCCTCGGGAAACGCGACGAGGTCCTCTCCCCGCTGTTCCAGGATCTCGCCGTCTGGAGCGACCCGACGGCGCGTGAGCATTTCCAGCAGTACCCCGTCCTCCTTCTGACGTTCAAGGACATCAAGACCCTCTCTTACGAGATCACGCTGGACGCGATCCGCACCGAGGTGCAGCGCCTCTATAGCCAGCATCAACACCTGCTGAAGAGCGACGCGCTCCGCCCCGATGAGCGGCGACACTACGAGCACATGCTCCTCGGAGAGATCTCCAAGGAAGACTGCAGTGGCTCACCGAAGAGCTTTCCGATCACCTCGCACGCTACAACGGCCAGAAGGTGGCCATCCTGATCGACGAGTACGACTCCCCCATCCAGTCCGGTTTCCTGAACGGCTTCTTCGGCGAGGTGATGCTGTTCTTCCGGAACTTCTTCTTCTGCCGCCCTCAAGGACAACCCCTCTCTCTATCACGGCTTCATTCTGGGCCTCCTCGTGCAGCTCGAGGGCGACTACGACGTTCGCTCGAACCGCGAGTCCGGGCTCGGCCGCGCGGACCTGCTCGTGCGGCCGCGCGCGCCGGGCCGTCCAGGCGTCGTGCTGGAGCTCAAGGTGCCACAGCGAGGCGAGACCCCGGAGCAGGCGCTCCTGGCCGCGGCGCGGCAAGTCCGTGATCGCCGTTACGCGGTCGAGCTGGTCGCCGCCGGCGCAGCCCCTGTGCATGAGCTGGTCGCGGTCTTCGACGGAAAGCGCGCCTGGGTGAAGCTCGTCGATGACGTACTCGGCGCCAAGGACGGACACGCGTCGGGCTAATCGACTCGGGCAGACGTCGGGTACATCGTTGTTCGTATGTGGTGAGGCGCACAACCTCGGATCCGCCCTCGCCGCGTGCGGCGAGCTCATCGCGCAGCGGTCCCTGACGTTGCCTTGCTTACAGCACAATTTGCTGACGGGGAGCGCTGCAGTTCTGGATATCCTCGGTCCCTGCGATGAGCTCGTCCGAAGCACCCCACAGGCGAGCGCTGCGGCTCTCTGAGTCGTCTCAGGGGTACCGCTGATGCGCGCTGGTGACATCGTCGCCGACCGCTTCGAGATCGAAGGGCACGCGAGCTCTGGCGGCATGGCGCAGATCTTCCGCGCCCACGATCGGCTCACGGGCGAGCCGGTCGCGCTGAAGATCCTCCAGCGCACGGGCCCGCAGGAGTCGCACCGCTTCCGCCGGGAGGCCCACGCGCTCGCCGCGCTCCGTCACCCCGGGGTCGTCGGGTACGTCGCCCACGGCACGACCGAGGGCGGCCAGCTCTACCTCGCCATGCAGTGGCTCTCCGGCGAGACCCTCGCCGAGCGCTTGCTCCGCGAGCCGCTCACCGTCCCCGAGAGCCTCTCGCTCGGCGTGCACGTCGCCTCCACGCTCGGGGCCCTCCACCGGCTCGGCATCGTCCACCGCGACCTCAAGCCGAGCAACCTCCTGCTGGTCGGCGGCTCCGTCGACGAGGTCACCCTGCTCGACTTCGGCGTCGTGCGCGTCGCGGAGGCCGGCCAGGAGCTCACCATGCCCGGCGTGATGCTCGGCACCCCCGGCTACATGGCCCCTGAGCAGGCGCGCGGCGAGGTCGCCATCGACGCCCGCGCCGACGTCTTCGCCCTCGGCTGCATCCTCTACCGCTGCCTCACCGGCCGGCCCCCGTTCGTCGGCAACGACGGCCTCTCCGTGCTCGTGAAGGTCCTCCTCGAGGATCCGCCGCGGCTCCGGGAGCTCCGCGGCGAGGTCCCGGCCGCGCTCGACGACCTCGTGACGCGCATGCTCGCCAAGGCCCCGCGCGACCGCCCCCGCGACGGCGCGGCCGTGGCCGCCGAGCTCGGGTCGCTCGGTGAGCTCGCGCCTGCCTCGCGGCGCGGCCTCCCCGTGCCCATCGGCGGCCCCACGCCCGAGCTGACGACCGGCGAGCGCCGGATGATCTGCCTCCTCGTCGCCCGCGACGGCGCGCTCGACAACGACGCTACCCGGTCCGAGGGCGAGGACGCGCTCCGCGTGCGCGCGCTCAGCGCCCTGGCCGAGCGCCACCAGGGGCGCCTCGAGATCATCGAGGCGCGCTCTCCCGTCGTGGTGCTGTCCGGCCTCGTCGCGCCGACCGATCTCGCCGCCCGGGGGGCGCGGTGCGCGCTCGCGATGCAGGTGCTGCTCGGCGGCGCGCCCGTCGCGCTCGTGTCTGGGCGCGCCGAGATCACCGCCCGCTCTCCCATCGGCAAGCTCATCGATCAGGCCGCCGCGCTGCTCGCCGGCGACGAGGCGCGGCTCGGCGTGGTCCGTATCGACGAGGTCACGGCAGGCCTGCTCGGCGCGCGCTTCGATCTCGGGTCGGATCACGCCGGCCACCTCCTGCGCGGCGAGTGCGACGACCTCGAGGCGGTGCCGCGCCTCCTGGGCAAGCCGACGCCTTGCGTGGGCCGTGACCGCGAGCTGTCGCTCCTGGAGGCGACCTTCGTCCAGTGCATCGAGGAGCAGACCCCGTCCGCGGTGCTGGTGACGGCCCCCGCCGGCATGGGCAAGTCGCGCTTGCGCGTCGAGCTGCTCCGGCGCCTCCGGGCGCGGGACGAGCCGATGGCGGTCTGGATCGCGCGCGGCGACCCCATGAGCGCCGGCTCTGCCTTCGGCCTCCTGGCGCAGGTGCTCCGCCGCGCGCTCGGCGTCGCCGACGGCGCGCCGGCCGCGGCGGTGCATCGCAAGATCCGCGAGCGCGTCGGCCGTCACGGCGAGCGCGGCGCCCACGTCGCGCCCTTCCTTGGCGAGCTCGTGGGGACGCCCTTCCCGGACGAGGCCAGCGAGGCGCTCAGGGCGGCGCGGCGGAGCTCCGTGCTGATGGGCGATCAGCTGCACCTCGCGTGGGAGGAGTTCCTGCGCGCGGAGTGCGCAGCGCAGCCGGTGCTGCTCGTCCTCGAGGACATGCACTGGGGCGACCTGCCCACGGTAGGCATGATCAACAGCGCCCTCCGCAACCTGCGCGACGCGCCGTTCATGGTGCTGGCGCTCGGCCGGCCCGAGGTGCGCGAGATGTTCCCGAAGCTGTGGGCCGGCCGCGGCGTCCAGGAGATCGAGCTCACGGGGCTCTCGCGCCGCGCCAGCGAGCGGCTCGCGCGCCAGGCGCTCGGCGGCGCCGTCACCGAGGAGATGATCGGCACGCTGATCGAGCGGGCCGACGGCAACGCCTTCTTCCTGGAAGAGCAGATCCGTGCTGCCGCCGAGGGGCGAGGGGCCGCGCTGCCGGAGACGGTGCTGGCGATGGTGCAGGCGCGGCTCGAGGCGCTCGATCCCGAGGCGCGGCGTGTCCTCCGGGCGGCGAGCGTCTTCGGCCAGAGCTTCCGGCCCGCCGGCGTCGCCGCGCTGCTCGGCGGCGCCGACGCCGAGGTGGCAGTCTGGCTCGCCGAGCTCGTCGAGCGTGAGGTGATCGTCCAGAGGCGGCAGCCTGGCCGGGGCGGCGCGCACGGCGAGAGCCTCTCCGCCGCGTCTTCCGCGCGCGGGGGGGCCGGCGGGGGGGCTGGCGACGGGCCCGAGCGCGAGGCCTCGCCGGCAGGCCGGGCCGCGGCGCTCGAGCCCGGCCCTCCCATCCAGGCGGGCGCGGACGATCCCGAGTACAGCTTCCGGCACGGCCTTGTGCGGGAGGCGGCGTACGGGGCGCTGACGGAGTACGACCGGCGGCTCGGCCACCGCCTGGCGGGCGAGTGGCTCGAAGGGGAGGGGAAGGGCGACGCGGCGGAGCTCGCGGAGCACTTCGAGCGTGGCGCCGAGCCGGGGCGCGCGGCGGCGTGGTACGGGCGCGCGGCGGAGCAGGCGCTGCGCGGCAACGATCTCCTCGCCGCGATCGGCCATGCCGAGCGTGGCCGCGAGTGCGGCGCGACCGGGGAGGAGGCGGGCGGGCTGCTCCTCGTCGAGGCGGAGGCCCGCGTGTGGCGCGGCGACTTCGCCGTGGCCGAGCAGCGCGCGCTCGACGCCGTCGCGCTCTTCGAGGCAGGCTCGCCGTCCTGGTACCGCGCCGTGACCGGGGTGATCATGGCCGCTGGCAAGCAAGGTGCGTTCGAGCGCGTGGAGTCGTGGGTGGCGACCGCGCGCGGCGCGTCGCCGCGCGAGGGCGCCCTGACCCGGAGGGACATCTGCCTCGTCGAGGGGGCCCTGTGGCTTGTCTTCGGCGGTCGCTACGCCGCCGCGGACGGGCTCATCGAGGCGCTCGAGCGCAGCGGGGCGGAAGGCCGATCCCTCGACGTCGAGGTGCTCGCCAGGCTCTACGAGGCGCGCGCGATCCGCGCGATGACCTCTGGCGATCCCGGCGCCTGCCTCGACGGCATCGAGGCGGCGCTCGCGGTGTTCGAGCGGAGCGGCGACCGCCGCAACGCGTGCTCGCTGCAGGTGAACCTGGGCTCGATCACCATGGAGCTCGGCGACTACGAGGGGGCCGAGGCCGCGCTGCGCGCCGCGCTCCGCGCTGCGGAGCAGATGGAGCTGACGGATCTGGCCGCGTTCGCCCGCAGCAACCTGGGCAACGTGATGATCGCCCGCGGTGATCTCGACGAGGCTCGGCGGGTCGAGGCGGAGGCGATCGCGACGTTCCAGCGGCTGGGCGATCCGAGGGCGGAGGGGATCGCCCGCGCCTACCTGGGGAAGGCGGCGCTGCTCGGCGGCGACCTCGGCGCAGCCGAGGCCGAGGCCCGCGCGGCCGCGGAGCTCCTGCAGAGCGCGCCGCCGCTGCGCGCCGCAGCGTGGGCCCTCTCTGCGCGCGTCCTGCTCCGGAAGGGCCGCGTCGAGGAGGCGCTGGCGCTGTCCGGCGACGCGCTCTCCCTCCTGGAGTCGCTCGGCGCGGTCGAGGAGGGCGAGTCGCTGATCCGGCTCGTGCGGGCCGAGGCGCTCCTTGCGAGCGGCCGGCAGGTCGAGGCGGTCGCCGCGATCGCGCAGGCGCGCCAGAGCGTGCTCTCTCGCGCCAAGCAGATATCGAATCCTCGTTACCGAGACCAGTTTCTGTCCGCGCTCGACAATCGGGAGGTACTGGCGCTGGCGGCGCAGTGGCTCGGCGACCGAGACGCGCCATGAGCTCGCACTTCGCCGCACGTGGGATTCTCTGTGCGCGCCTCTCCCAGGGGTCGCGCGCCGCCCACGAGCGCGCCTGATACGCCGTTTTTCGCTGTTCTCACGACATCATCGCAGGCGCGGATTCGTAGGGTTCCTCCGGAAAATTCGTTGAGGAAATTCCCGACGCGTGTTTCAATTGTGGGGAGGGGGTTATGCAGTACCGTTTCAAACTCGCAATCTCGTTTCTGGGTCTCTGGTGCATCTGTCTAGCGGCCTGTATCGGCGAGGCGGATCCGCTGGAGGAAGACGGCGGCGTGGCGGCGCAGCAGGTGATGACGCATAACGCGTTCACGACGAACGCGCTCAAGGCCAGCGCGCTCACGACAGACAGGCTCGCGACGGATGCGCTCACGGGCAACCCGCTGACGAGCGAAGCGATCGCGAGCAGCAGCAATGTCATGAGCGCGCTGCGGGATCCCCTGGCCCGCGAGTTCTTGAAGTATGTGGTGGGCTGCGCGCTCCCCGACGGGCAATCCGTGCAGGTCTCCATGGACGGCGAGACCTATGGGTTCGATGGGAGCATCGGTCTTTCTCCCGAGTGGGGCCGAGATCATGGTCAGTGCAACGCCCGCTGTCAGGGCTGGCTCTCCGCCTGCATCCTGGCCAGGATCAACTATCTCGGGGAGAGCGTGCCTCTCTCGATGCGTGGCAAGCACAAGGCCCTTGACGCGGATCAAGCGGAGCAGGAAGCCTTTCCTCAGCGGGAGGGGGCCTATTTCGGCGACCTCTTCGCGCCCGAGCAGCGCCGGTTCGCGTGCAAGTCGCCCGGCTCGACGCTCATCAGCCGCGTGTGCGGCGGGACGGGCGTCGACACGCAGGGCTGCATCGTCGACGTCCTCGGCGACTGCGATGACGTCTGCGGCGCTCCGACGTCGGACGGCAGCTTCCCGAACTGCGTTGGCGGTGGCCATACGACGCCGACGACGGTGACCATCTTTCGGGAGTAGCGGGTCCGGGTTTCCGTCGCGTGCTCCTCGTCGACGGCATGGGGGACGTCCACGGGCTCCTCCCAGGTGCGTTCGCCAGCTCAGGTGCGTTCGCCAACGCGTGATTTTCCGGCATCAGCAGCCGAGCAGGCCCCCCGACCCGCGCCACCGCCCGGTTCGCCACCCGCGCCTTGCCTCGGGCTGACCCGCTGCGGCCGCCTCCCCGCGACGGCTCGCCGCTTTCGTACTATGGTCGCGCGGCCATGAAACGAAGGCTGCCCGCCCCGCTCGCCTGCCTGCTGCTCGCCGCCTGTGCCTCCTCGGAACCCCGACCGAAGGAGCCCCTCGGCCAGATCCCGGAGGCGACGACCACGGCGAAGCCCGAGTGGCTTCCCTTCCGCATCCGCGCCGGCAAGAGCGTCGCGGCCGATCCGCGCGAGAAGCACTTCGCCGAGCTCCGGCAGCTCACCTTCGGCGGCGAGAACGCCGAGGCTTACTGGTCGCCCGACGGCAGGAAGCTCGTGTTCCAGTCGACCCGCGACGGGAACACGTGCGACCAGCAATACATCCTGGATCTGGAGAGCGGCGAGGTCCGCCGGGTCTCGAACGGCCAGGGCAAGACCACCTGCGGCTACTTCCTCTTCCCCGCGCCCGCGGCCTCCGCCCAGGCGCGCGTCCTCTTCGCCTCCACGCACGCCGCCGGCGAGGCGTGCCCGCCGAAGCCCGACCACTCGCAGGGGTACGTCTGGCCGCTCGACGAGTTCGACATCTACACCGCGAACGCCGACGGCTCGGAGCTCCGCCCTCTCATCCAGGGCAAGGGCTACGACGCCGAGGCGACCGTCGCGTTCGACGGCTCGCGCCTCGTGTTCACGAGCACGCGCGACGGGGACATCGAGCTCTACACCGCGAAGCTCGACGGCTCGGACGTCAAGCGCATCACGAGCACGCCCGGCTACGACGGCGGCGCCTTCTTCTCCCCCGACGCGACCAAGCTGGTCTGGCGGGCGAGCCGCCCGACCGGAACGGCGCTCGACGACTACCGTGCGCTGCTCGCCAAGGGGCTCGTGCGCCCCAGCGCGCTCGAGATCTTCGTCGGGGGCGCCGACGGGCAGAACCCGCGCCCGGTGACGAAGAACGGCCGCGCCAACTTCGCGCCGTATTTCCTCCCGGACTCGCGGCGGATCCTCTTCGCCTCCGATTTCAGCACCCCGCTGGGTGCCCGGGGCATGCCCAACTTCGACCTCTACCTTGTCGACTCCGAGGCGCCCCCGACGGCGGACGGCGTGCCGCCCGTCGAGCGCGTGACCTTCTACGAGGGCTTCGACAGCTTCCCGATGTTCTCACCGACCGGCGAGCACGTCGTCTTCGCCTCGAACCGGTACGGCGCGAAGCCTGGCGAGACCAACCTGTTCGTCGCCCGCTGGGTCGAATGACCGCGCCGCCGTCGCGGACCCGCGCGCCGATCGCGCTCGCGTCGGCGTGCGCGCTCGCGGGCTGCTCGGGCGCCCCGGCGCAGCCGTCCCGCCCTGCCGCGGCCGCCCTCCCGTCGACGGACGCCGCGGGCGCGGCCTACTCCTCGCCGGCGCGCTGGAGCTACCACCCGGCGGCGCCCGACGCCGCGGTCGCGTGGGCGCCGTTCGCCGGTGCCGGCTGCGTCGTCGTCGCCCAGGGAGGGCAGCGATGGACGGTGACGCCCGATTCACGGACGTCCACGCCGCCGTCGAGCGCCGCCGGGCCCGCTGCGCAGGCCGCGCGCTGCGCCGGCCAGGGCAGGACGAGCGCCTCGCCTGCGCCCGAGGAGCTCACCGCGATCGTGCGGCGCTCGCCGGCTTCCTGGATGTTCGTCGGCGAGAGCGGCGCGATCTACGAGGCCTCCTCGCCGCTCGGCCAGCTCACGCGGGCGCTCTCTCCGCCCGAGCCGCTCCTGCAGGTCGCGGGCGCCGGCGGCTCGCTGATCGGCGTGACCCGGGGCGGCGGGGTGCTCCGGTGGCGCGAGGAGCTCGGCTGGAAGCCGGTCCTGCTCGACGGCGCCGCGGGGCAGGGCGGGGCCCAGCCGCGCGCCTTCGGCGTCGCCATGGCCGACGGCGGCCGCGCGCTCGTGCTCGCGCTGCCGGAGGCGCTGTTCGCCAGCGAGGACGGCGGGGGCACCTGGGCGCGCGCGCCGCTCCCGACGATGGGCCTCTCGCGGGTCGGCGCCGCCGGGGGCGAGCTCCTCGCCGAGGGGCTCCTCGCGTCGGCGACCTGGGATCCACGGCACGCGCCCGCGTTCTCCCGCAGCGCGGCGACGCTCCCGCGGGCTGAAGTCGAGCTCGACGTGACGACCCCGCGCGCCCCGTCCGCCTCCGCCGTGGCGATCGGGCGGGCGGCGATGAGCGGCGATCGCTACGTCGAGGCGGTCCGCCCGGAAGACGCCGGCGCGCCGTGGCTCTTCGCGAGCGGCCCCATCGAGGGCCCGCTCAAGGAAGCGGCCATGCCTGGCACGGGCGACTGCGGGAGCATCAAGCTCGGCGCGAACGGCCGGCGCGTCGTCGCGGTGTGCGCCGAGCCGGACGGCGATCGCGTCGTGGCGCGGGTGCTCCGCAGCGACGACGGCGGCGGCGCGTGGTCGCCGGTCGCCACGCTGGAGACGCCCGACATCGACCAGGTCGGCGTCGCGGTGGCGCCCGAGGGCGCGGCGCTCCTGACCGGCGTCTGCAAGACGAGCGACGGCGCGGACAGCTGCAAGCCGACCGCGCCGCTCCTCCTGACCCACGACGGCGCCCACGACGAGGATCGCGCCGCGGTCGCCCTCGCGGCGGCCCCCACGCTCAGCGCCCCCGCCGTGCTGCCCGCGTTCTCGGCGGACGGGCGCTCCGCGTATTTCCTCGGCTTCCGCGGCAAGGACGAGCGCCTCGCGCTGTTCGTCTCGCACGACGGCGGCGAGACCTTCGCGCCGCGGCCGCTCGACGCGACCGCCGCGCTGCCCGCCCCGCAGGCTGATGGCGCCGAGGGCGAGGACGAGGACGCCGAGGGCGGGCCGGGCGACGGCTCGTCGACGGAGGGGTTCGAGATCGTCGAGGAGAGCGCGCTGCGCGTGGCGGAAGACGGCGCCGTCAGCCTGCTGCTCTCGGAGCGCGGCTCGCTCACGTACCTGACCGCCGACGAGGACGGCCGGGTGCTCACGGCGACGACCCCGCCGGCGGAGAGCGCGGCGCTCGCCGGCTTCGGGCGGCGCGTGCTCGCGCTCGCGTCGCGCGCGCGCGAGAGCGGCGATGACGTCGCGGCGCTCTGGGAGTCGCTCGACGGCGGCGTGAGCTGGGCGGAGCTCCCGGAGATGCCGGCGCTCTCGCGCGAGCTCTCGCAGGCCCAGCTCCCGATCGCGTGCGGCGCCAGCGGCTGCCTCTTCGGCGACGTGGCGACCCGCGTCGGCTGGGGCGGCCAGGCCGACGGCGCGCTGCCGCGCGCGCCGGAGCCGGCCCCGCGCGCGCAGCCTTCCGCGCGCACGCCCATCGTCTGCGAGACGCTGCCGTCCTCGAAGTGGACGCGCGTTGACCATGTCGACTCGAGCGGCCTCGGCCTGCCCGACGGCGACGAGCTCTTGCGCGGCCGGTCGGTGTGGTCGTTGCTCACGCGCGCCCCGAGCGGCGCCGTCGACGTCGTCTCCGCGATGCTCCCCGAGTCCGGCGCCGGGGAGGCGCGGGTCGTCACGCGATCGCTGCTGCCCGCGGTGCCGGCGGGGCTCGGGCGAGCGCGGGTCGCGACCAACGTCACCTCCCAGATGGAGGGCTACGCCGTGGCGCGCCTGCGGATCCCAGGCGGCGCGGCGGCGCCGGGGGCCCCGATGCGCAACGTCGAGGTCGCCTGGGAGAACTGGATGGATGGCACCTCGGGCCGCGGCACGATCCCCGACGCCGGCCCGTTCGAGCTCGGCGACGTGAAGGTCGTCCCCGACGCCGCGCGAAAGCCGCGCGCGGGCGCCCGGCCGCAGGCCGGCCCGGCAGGCGCCGCCTCGCGCCGCGCGGCGCCCCCTGACGACTTCTTCGATCCCGCGCTCCTGTCGGTCTCGCTCCGGGGGCTCTTCATCAGGCCGCATTCCGACAGCGCTCACTCGGCGCTCACGTTCTTCTACGAGCCGCCGGGGAAGCTCCAGCGCTTCGACTTCCCGTCCTGGCCCGCGTCGGGCCTTCACGGCAGCCTCGACGTGCGCGCTGATGCGGTCCTGGCGGACGGCCAGCCCGTCGGCGTGGGGATGGTCCGGCAGGCGTCGAACGGCCCGGTGATCGGGATGCTGCTCGCCCACCGCCCGGCGCCTCCCGCCGGCGCGTCTGCCGCGCCGGGCCCGGGCGCCGCGTGGGCGATCGACGCCGTCTCGGTCGCTCCGCCGGCGGGCCGCGATCGGATCGTGCACACCGACTGGACCTACGCTGGACGGTCGATCGGCGTGACGACGCTGGTCGCCGATCCCGGGCACGCGGCAGCGTGGTCGATCTTCCAGCCGTTCCGCGCGGATGGCACGCTCGGCCCCGCGCAGCCGCTGCCGACGCCGCTCGACCTCGGAGACACGCCGCGCCCCTGCTCTGCCGCCGAACGCGCGGCGACCGCGCGCCAGGAGGCGCCGTTCTTCCTCGGCAGCACGGCCTTGTTCCCGGGCACACGCCACCCGGTGCTCGTCGTCGACGCCGCTGGTCCCTCCGGCCCGCCCGAGGTCACGGTGCTCCTGACCTCCTCCATGGTGCTCCACGGCACGCCTGCCGCGCCGTGTGTTGCGGGCTGGGAGGCGCGAGCGATCGGGAGGGCTCCCCGCTCTGCGATCATCCCCGGTGATCTCGCCCAGTCGTGGTTGTTCCGGGCTGCGGCGGGCTCGGCTGCTGCTGCGGGCGGAGCGAGCGGCCCGGCCGTCGAGCTCCGCCCGATGGTGTGCCGCTTCGATCCCGGCGCGGAGGTCCCGGAGGCGGTATGGAGTGAGCCGGGTATGGCGCGGCTCGCACGTTGAGCGACGGCGGAAAAACGACGTCTGCAACGAAGATGACAGCGGAATGAAACGATCCCGAATCCTGGCTCGCGGTAACCTTCTAGCGACTCGCGTGTGCGCTTCGGCGCTTGCGTTCGCGGTCCCTGCGGCGATAGCCTGGCCTGCCTAACTGGGAGGCGGCATGATCCGGAAGCGACGGCGGTTCGAGCTCAGGAAGACGCTGTTCCTGCTTCCGAACCTGATCACGCTCTCATCGATCTTCTGTGGCTTCGACTCGATCCGGCGCTCCGCGACCGCGCAGTCGGAAGATGATTTCTACCGCGCCGCGCTGCTGATCGTCTTCGCGATGTTCTTCGACACCCTCGACGGGCGTGTCGCGCGGATGACGAAGACCCAGAGCGCCTTCGGCCTGCAGATCGACTCGCTGGCCGATATCGTCTCGTTCGGCGTCGCGCCGTCGATGCTCGTGTATCAGTGGACGCTGCACCGCTTCGATCTCGCGGGGCTGCTCGTGTCGTTCATCTTCACGGCGTGCGGCGCGGTCCGGCTGGCGCGCTTCAACGTCCTCTCCATGGGTGAGGCGGGCAAGCCCACGAAGCCTTCGAAGTACATCGTCGGCCTCCCGATCCCGGGCGCGGCGGGCATCCTCGTCTCGATCGTGGTCGCGAACCACGCGGCCGCCGGCGAGATCGGCGGCGAGCGCTACGCGTCGGCGATCCTCGTCACCACGACGATCCTGTCGCTGCTGATGGTCTCGACCATCCGGTTCCGCTCTTTCAAGGATCTCCGGCTCAACGTCCGGACGGTGCTCTTCGTGGCGTTCGCTGTCGGGTCGAGCGCGGTGATCTCGACGCAGCTGCAGCCTGCGTTCGTGCTCGTGTGGTTGCTCGGGTTCTACGTGCTGCTCGGGATCTTCGAGTCGCTCTGGCACCTGCCTGCGCGGCTCCGCGGCCTGCGGCGGGACTCGGTGCCTCCGCCCAGGGTACCCCCTGCGGCCTGAAGCGCCTGCGGCCTGAAGCGCCTGCGGCCTGAAGCGCCTGCGGCCTGACGCGCCTGCGGCCTGAAGCGCCTGCGGCCTGAAGCGCCTGCGGCCTGAAGCGCCTGCGGCCTGAAGCGCCTGCGGCCTGACGCGCGTCCGCTCGGGCTCACCCCTGGCCGCCGGCATCGCGGCCCAACCGCTCCGCCTCATTTTTGAGTAGACTGCGTGCGATGAAGAACCGCGTGTTCTTTCCGCAGGCCGCGCTCGACGACTGGATCGCGAGCGACCGCGTCGATCTGAACAACGACGAGCTTCTGATCAAGACCGAGGGTCGCCGCTACAAGATCATCGAGGCGATCCGCGTGCTCCGCGAGGTGACAGGCTCCGCGGACATCCACGAGGTCCTCGGCAGGGTCAAGACGCGCGCGTTCCTCCGGGAGCTCGGGGCGGAGATCCTCGAAGGGTCCATGATCATCGGCGACAACGCCTACGACGTGATCCCGGGGTTCATCGGCGCCCCGGTGGGCACGTTCGCCGAGCACCGCAAGGCCGCGCCGGCGGGGACCGCGTCCAGCAGCCCGACGAGCGACGAAGAGCTCCTGGCCGCGTTCCTCACAAGCAAGATGTAGCGGCGCCGCGCCCGGTTGCTCCGGCGCCGCGTCCGGTTGCTCCGGCTTCGCGCCCGGTTGCTCCGGCGCCGCGCCCGGTTGCTTCGGCGCCTCCGCCGGCGCGCCGCGCCCGCGCGGTGGCGACCCGCTGTCAATACGGTCTCTCGCGCCCGCCTTCCCGGCACTTCCGCGCTGTCAGGCCTGGGCCTACGAGAGTACGCTCGAGCCTCTGCGGCCGGCGGGCCATCCCCGGTGAGGCAGGCTATAACGGGGCCATGCCCGAGGTCATCTCCGGGATCAGCTTCGCGCTCGCCCTGCTGTTCTACAGCGCTGCCAGCGCGCTCTTCTTCCTCGACGTCGCCCGCAGCCGCGCGCGGCTCCCCTCCGCGGGCGACCTCGCAGGCCTCTTCGGCGCGGGGGCGCGCGTCCACGACCCCGGCGCCCGGCCGAGCGCTGCGGTCGCCGCCTCCGCCTCTCGGCACGCGCCCCTGCTGCTCGGCCTGGGCGCCCTCGGGCACGCGACCTACGTCACGCTCGCCAGCTTCGTCGCGCGGGTCTGCCCGGTGCACTCTGTTCATTTCATGCTCTCGGTCGCGTCCCTCCTCGCGATCGCCGTTTACCTCGTCGCCCGTCATCGCTTCCGCATCGACGCGCTCGGGCTCCTCATCGGGCCGCTCGGGCTCGCCTTCCTGCTCGGCACGTTCTTCCTCGGAAAGCCGCACCCCGAGCCGAAGCTCAGCCCGCTGTTCATCGCGGCGCATGTCATGGCGAACCTGCTCGGGATCGCCCTCTTTCTGCTCGCCGGCGCCTCTGCCGCGCTCTACCTCGTCCAGGAGAAGCGGCTCAAGCAGAAGCGGCACCTCGAGCGCATGGGCAACCTCCCGCCGCTCGACACGCTCGACCGCGCCATCCATCGCTTCCTGAGCGCCGGCTTCCCCTTGCTGACGCTCGGCATCGTCACGGGGACGTACTGGGCGCACCGGCTCGAGATGGGCAACGCCGAGGAGGTGATGCGCGCCATCTTCGGCTACGCCACATGGCTCCTCATCGCGCTCGTCCTGCTCCTGCGCGCCGCCGCTGGCTGGCGCGGCCGTCGCGCGGCGTATGGCACCATCGCGGGGCTCGCCTGCGCCGGAGCGGTGCTCATCATCTATCTCATCCGTCCCGCCTCGGGGCTCGGAGGCTAGCGCAGGTGATCTTCGTCGGGCTCTCCCACAAGACCGCGCCCATCGAGGTGCGCGAGCGTCTCGCGATCGGGCGGGATCGGCTGCCCGAGGTGCTCGCGCGCCTCACGGCTCACCCCGCCATCGGCGAGGCGCTCCTCCTCTCCACCTGCAACCGCGTCGAGATCTACGCCTCACCCCGGCAGCAGGCGCCCGCGCCGTCCCGCCCCGGGAGCGTTCCGCCGCCGTCCGACGAGGATCTCTCGCGCGACAACGAGGCGCTGCGCGCCGCCGTCGCGACCCTCGTCGGCCTCGGCGGAGACGCCGTCCGGGGCCACCTCGCAGGCCGTGTCGGGAGCGATGCCGTCCTCCACCTCTTCCGCGTCGCCGCGTCGCTCGACTCGATGGTCGTCGGCGAGCCGCAGATCCTCGGGCAGATGAAGGATGCCATCGAGGTGGCCCGCGGAGCGAAGACCCTCGGCGCAAGGCTCGGCCGCGCGGCCCACCGCGCCATCAAGGTCGGCAAGCGCGTGCGCACGGAGACGGCGATCGGCGCCGGGCAGGTCTCGGTCTCCAGCGTCGCCATCGATCTCGCCCGCCAGATCTTCGCCGATCTCGCCGGTCACACGGCGCTGCTCATCGGCGCCGGCGACATGGCCGAGGCCGCCTCGAAGCTCCTCGTCCGCGCCGGCGCCCGCCTCATCGTGGTCAACCGGAGCCCGGACCGCGCCGCCGCGCTCGCCCGCGAGGTCGGCGGCGAGCCTCGCCCCTGGGCCGACCTCGAGCGCTCCGTCATCGACGCCGACATCGTGATCTCGTCGACCTCGAGCCCCAATTACGTGGTCACGCCCGACCTCGTCCGCCGAGCCCGCAAGGCCAGGAAGGGCAGGAGCCTGTTTCTCATCGACATCGCGGTCCCGCGTGACATCGACCCCGCCGTCAACAAGCTCGACAGCGTGTACCTCTATGATGTCGACGACCTCTCGCAGATCGTGGCGCAGTCCGTCGAGGGGCGCGCCGCCGAGGCGGCGCGCGCCGAGGCGATCGTCGCGGACGAGGCGCAGGCCTTCGAGGCGTGGACGCTCGAGCGCGCCCTGACCCCCACGATCGTGGGCTTGCGGGCCCGCACGCGATCCATCCTCGCGGCCGAGGTCGAGCGCAGCCTCTCTGGCAAGCTCCGGCACCTCGGCGCGGTCGAGCGCCAGGCCCTCGCGATGATGATCGACGCCGCCACGAACAAGCTGCTCCACGTGCCCACCACGCGACTCCGCGCGATGGCCAGCGATCCCCGCGTCGCCGAGCACGTCGACTCGCTCCGGGAGCTGTTCGACATCGACGGCGCGCCGGTCGAAAACGCCGCTGCCTCGGCGCTCGCCGAGGGGGAGCTGCGCGGCGCGGTGGACGGGCCTCCCACGCCTCGGTCCGCGCGCGGAGCAGCGCCTCCCGCCTCCGGCGCTCGGGGCGGTGCCTCGCCCCGGCACGCCGATCCGCGCCCCCAGGCTGCAGAGGACAACGGCGTTTACACGCGGCAGCCCGGCGGGCGCCCCCAGCCCGCCGAGGCGAGCGTCATGGCCGTCGCGAATCCAGCCGCGGCCGTGAGCGCAGCTGGGCTAAAGGGAGCGTGATGCCCACGGAGCTCACCCTCGCCACGCGCCGCTCGGCGCTCGCCCTCGCCCAGTCCCGCGCCTTCGCCCGTTCCCTCGAAGCGGCGGTGCCCGATCTCTCCCTGCGCGAGCTCGAGGTGGTGACCTCGGGCGACAAGACACAGGATCGCTCGCTCCAGGACATCGGCGGCAAAGGGCTGTTCATCAAGGAGCTCGAAGAGGCGCTCCTCGACCGGCGCGCCGACTTCGCGGTCCACTCGATCAAGGACGTCCCCGCCGAGATCGCCCCCGCGCTGTGCCTCGCCTGCATCCCCGCGCGGGAGGACCCTCGCGACGCGCTCGTCACCCGGAGCGGCGCCTTGCTCGCGGAGCTGCCGGCGGGCGCCCGGGTCGGGACCTCGAGCCTCCGCCGGGCGGTCGCGCTGCGCGAGGCGCGCCCGGATCTCGTGATCGAGCCGGTCCGTGGCAACGTCGACACGCGGCTCCGCAAGGTGTTCGACGGCGGGTTCGACGCCGTGGTGCTGGCGCTCGCCGGCCTGAAGCGGCTCGGCCTCGAAGGCCGCGCCACGGAGGTGCTGTCGCCCGAGGTGTCGTTGCCGGCGATCGGACAGGGCGCGCTCGGCATCGAGTGCCGCACGGCGGACGCCAGCGTGCGCGACGTCCTGGCGACGCTCGCGGACGCCGAGACCACGATCTGCGTCTCCGCGGAGCGCGCCGTGATGGCCGCTGTGGAAGGCAGCTGCCGGACGCCGGTGGCCGCTTATGCGGTGCGAGACGGCGATGCGCTGTGGCTTCGGGCGCTCCTTGCCGAGCCCGACGGCTCCCGGTTGCGAAGGGCAGAAAGGCGCCTGTCGTGGCCCAGAAACGTGCGCGAAACAGAGCGCATCGGGGCGGACCTTGGTGCGGAGCTCAAGAAAGGTTGAGACAGATAACCTGGTAAGAGGCTCTCACGTCCAGAACATTTTTAGTGTGGAATTTCTGTGACGATTGCCTGGAGAAACTGTATTTCGATTGAATGAGATTCAAAGATCGCATGGCGAAGGCAATATCGAGCGCCCAGACGGTCAAGGCGAAGCGGACGGAGCGTTACGGCGCAGGCGAAGCGGCGCGGTGGCGTGAGATCGCTCAGGTCGAGCGGATGCTGCGCCCCAGGTGGCCGCTGACGGACGTGCAGCGGGCCGCGTTCCGGAGCCGGTTCTCGGATGCGCAATGCGATGAGCTCGGCGGCCGGGCGAAGAGCGGACAGGTGTTCCGCGAGGGGCTCGAGTGGGCGGCGCGGATCCAGAAGACGCTTGAGGGGCCCCACGAGGGGCTGCGGTACTCGGAAGATCGGTTCACCTGGCTGCTGGAGTGCCTCCTCGCGCTCGCGAAGGAGCGCGCCCTGTACAAGAGCGCGCAGGGCTCCCCCGGCGCTGCGCGCTGCCTCGGAGAGCATGCGCGCGCGGCGTCGCTCGAGACGCGCGAATACCTCCTCGGCATGCTCGCCGAGCTGGCCGGCGGGGTAGAAGCCGAGGTCGAGGCGCTCGAGCGGGCGCAGGGGACGGTCTCCGACGACCGCGATCTCGCGGCGTCGCTGCGCGCCCTCTCGCTCCTCGCGCAGGACTGGCTGGGCCGGGCAGGCGATGTGGATCGCGCGCTCGTCGCGGCGGCTGGTCTCACCGACGCCCACGCGCAGACTGCTTGGCGATCTGCTGATGAGCTGGAACGTGCCGCCAGCGACGTCGCCCTGGCCACGAGCAATGGCGCCGAGGGCGCCGAGGCCGCGAGCGAGGGCGCCGAGGCCGCGAACGACGGTGACGCGCAGGGCGAGGGCGAGGCGGATGGCGCGGCGAAGCGCGACCCGGCCGCGCTGGTGCGCGCCCAGGGGCGGCTCCTGCGGGAGATGGCTGTTGCGATGCGCAGCTTCGCAGAGGCGCGCCGCAAGAACCGGTCGATCCGCAAGCTCGTCCCGGGGCCTGGTACGCGCAGCGTTCTCAAGCCCCGCAAGGCGCAGACGTCCGAGCCGGAAGCGCAGGCACCTGCACCGGAAGCGCAGGCGTCCGAGCCGGAGGAGGCACCCGCGGCCTCTTCAGTGCACGATCAGGGCTCTCTGTACCACGCCGGGATGAACGGTCACCTGGCGATGTGATCGCCAGCGCTCTGTGCGCCGGCGCGTCCAGAGGGGGCCCGTCGGCCTGCGCCTCGCGCGTCGTCTGTGAGAGCGTGTTCGCCGCGCGCTTCCCGCGCGGGCGTGACCGTGCGAGACGACAGCCCACCGGCGTTTTTCCGCCGCCCAGCGCTCCATGCCGGGCTACGTCGCCCTCGTCCTCCACGCTCACCTGCCGTACGTGCGTCACCCCGAGCACGTGCGCTCTCTGGAGGAGCGCTGGTTCTTCGAGGCGCTCTGGGAGTGTTATCTCCCCCTGCTCGGCGTCCTCGATCGCCTCGCCGCCGATCGCGTCGTCGCCCCGCTGACCCTCTCCGTCTCGCCGTCGCTCCTCGCGATGCTGCGCGACGAGCTGCTCCTTCGCCGGTTCGAGGACCACCTCCGCCGGCTCACCGCGCTGGCGGCCCGGGTCGAGGCCCGCTTCGCCGGGAGCGGCTTCGCCGAGGCCGCCGCGTTCTACCGCGCGCGGCTCGCGGACGCGGCGAGCTCCTGGGAGGCGCTGGGCGGCGATGTCCCGGGCGCCCTCGTGCGCCACGCCGGAGCGGGCCGCGTCGAGCTCCTCACCACGGCCGCGACGCACGCGTACCTGCCCGGGCTGCTCGCCACGCCGGCGTCGATCCGGGCGCAGCTACGGCTCGGCCGCCGCGCCTTCGCGGCCTTCACCGGCTCGCCCGAGCCCCGCGGCCTCTGGCTGCCCGAGTGCGCTTACGCGCCCGGCCTCGACGCCGATCTCGCGGCGGCGGGCGTCCGCTTCACCGTGCTCGACGCCCACGCGCTCACGCTCGCCGCGCCGCCTGCATCCGCCGGCGCGTCCGTCCCGGTGCTCTCGCCTGCCGGCCTCGCGTGCTTCGGGCGCGATCGTGACAGCGCGCGCGAGGTCTGGTCGCGCGACGCCGGCTATCCGGGTCACCCGGTTTACCGCGAGTTCTACCGCGACGTCGGGCTCGACCTGCCCGAGCGCGAGCTCGAAGGTGAGGTCGGTCCCGACGGCACCCGGCTCATGACCGGCCTCAAGCTCCATCGCGTGACCGGGCCCGGCCCCGACAAGGCCCCGTACGACCCTGCCCGCGCCTCCGCGCAGGCGCGCGCGCACGCCGCGGACTTCGTGGCCCGCCGCGAGGCCGCGCTCGCGTCGCTCCGCGGCGTGAACGCCCCGCCCATCCTGGTGGCCCCGTACGACGCCGAGCTCTTCGGCCACTGGTGGCTCGAAGGGCCCGAGTTCCTCGAGCACGCCCTGCGCCGCCTCGCGGCCTCGGATCGCGCCGTTCCGATCGCGCTCGGCGCGTACCTGGAGCGCCATCCGCCCGTCGAGGTCGTGGAGCCTGCCGCCTCGACGTGGGGCGAAGGCGGGTTCGGCGCATTCTGGACGGGCCCGAGCGCGTCCTTCCTGTGGCGCCACGCGCACCACGCCGAGCGCGCCGTGCTGGGCGCGCTCTCGCGTTGCCGCCACGCGGACGGCCTGCCCGGTCGCGCGCTGGACCAGGCGATCCGCGAGCTCCTCCTCCTTCAATCGAGCGACTGGGCCTTCATGATGTCAGCGGGGGAGATGGCTTCCTATGCCGAGGCGCGCGCCCATGCCCACGCGACCCGCGCCCGCCGCCTCGCGCGCCTGGCCCAGCAGCCCACGGCCTCGCCCTCCGACGTGGCGTGGCTCGACGCGCTTTGCGCGCTCGACCCTTTCCTCGCCGAGCTCTCGGGCCCGGCGCTCCGAGGCGCCTTCGACCCGTGGCGCTGAGCCAGCGTTCCTCTGCGCCGCTCACCTCCGGATCTCCCACGCTGCAGGGGCAGATCTCTTTCCGGTAAAGAAGAATTAAATTGTGTTAAAATATTCTGCGACGGTATCTCGCAGGATCTCCGTGGGAGGGCGTGTGCGCCCCGCAGCCGGGCCCTCTGCGCCTCTTTTCGGGAGGGTGACCCGCGATTCACCCGCCTATTTCGTCGCCGGCCGCCGGCGGCGCGACCCGGCGCACATCTCTCAGCACGTTTTTCGCGGCCATGGCGGCATGAAGTGCGAGAGGGACGGAGACCTTGTCCGGAACACCCCCTTGATGACCGGCCGGTCAGCACCCTAGTGTGTTGCCCGCCAGCTTTGCTCCTGGACCGCACCGGCAGGCGCTGGCAAAGAACCGGGCGGACTCCCCATGACACATCCTCCTTGCGGACCCGAGCGCCATATCGCTCGATGGGCTCTCGGCGCTCGTAGCGCCGCATCGAATCACTCCCGCGCCGCCGTCGTCGCGGCGCTGCTCGCTGCGCTCGCGGTGCCCACGGTGATCGGCTGTCGCCGCCCCGAGGCGGACGCGCAGCCGTCGCCGGCGCGCGACACCGCCGCGCCACGCCAGAAGCCCGCGGTGCACTTCGGTAAGGTGACCGCGCGCCCGCTCGCGCAGACGCTCGACATCAGCGGCACCCTGGTCGCCGACGAGACGAGCGAGGCGGCGACGCAGGTCGGCGGCCTGGTCGTGAGCGTCGCGATCGACGTGGGCTCCCGGGTCAAGAAGGGCGATCCGCTCGTCGTGCTCGACGCGCGCAACGTCGCGCTCCAGTCCCAGGCCGCGTCCGCGGCCGTCGCGCAGGCGCGGGCCAAGCTCGCGCTGCAGGACGGCGCGTCGCCGAAGGGGATCGATCCCGACCAGGTGCCGGAGGTCCGGGCCGCGAAGCAGAGCATGGAGCTCGCGAAGTCCGAGGCCGAGCGCGTGAAGCAGCTCTACGACCAGGGCGCCGTCCCCCAGTCGACCTGGGACGCGGCGCGCACGCAGGCCCAGAACGCGACCGCTCAGTACGAGGCCGCGGTCAACGGCATCCGCGCGACCGTCGCGGCGCTCACGTCCGCGCAGGCGCAGGCGGGGCTCGCCTCGAAGGCGGTGCTCGACACGACGGTGCGGGCGCCCTTCGACGGCGCGATCGCCGAGAAGCGGATCAGCGTCGGCGAGTACGCCAGCCCGGGCCGCGTCGTGGCGGTCGTGGTCCGCGACAACCCGCTGCGGCTGCGGATCGACGTGCCCGAGGCGGACATCGCGAACATCGAGGTGGGCAAGCCGGTCAGCGTCTCGGTCGCCTCCTTCCCCGATCGCCTGTTCCCCGGCGTCGTGAAGCGGATCGGCGCCAGCCTGAAGGCCTCGTCGCGCACCCTGCCCGTGGAGGCCGAGTTCGACAACAGCGAGGGCAAGCTCCGCCCCGGCCTCTTCGCGCAGGGTCAGCTGACGCTGACCGGTGAGTCAAGAACGGCGATCCTCGTCCCCGAGTCGGCGGTCGGCACCTCCGGGACGAGCGCACGTGTGTTCGTGAAGTCGGGCGATCGCGTGACGGAGCGGCTCGTCAAGCCCGGCCGCAAGATCGAAGGCCTCGTCGAGGTCGTCGGTCCCCTCGCCGAGGGGGATGAAATCGCGATCGACAAGGTGAGCGAGCTGGCGGACGGCATCGAGGTCGCGGCGGCGCAGTGAGCCGAGCGCACCGCGCGCCTCATTACTGAAGAAAGGTAGCGACCATGCAATGGCTCGCGGCAATCTGCATCCGTAGGCCGGTTTTTGCCTCGGTGATCGTCCTGCTCCTCACGGTGCTCGGGGCGTTCTCCTACTTCGGTCTCGGCGTGGACCGGTTCCCCAAGGTCGAGTTCCCGTTCATCGTCGTGACGACCGTCCTCCCCGGCGCCGCGCCCGAGGAGGTGGAGACGGAGATCTCCGACAAGATCGAGTCGGCGGTCAACACGATCAGCGGCATCGATGAGCTGCGCTCCGCCTCGGTCGAGGGGCTCAGCCAGGTCATGATCTCCTTCCAGCTCGAGAAGGACGTCGACGTCGCCGCGCAGGAGGTGCGCGACAAGGTCGAAGGCATCCTCGCGGATCTGCCGGAAGGGATCGATCCTCCGGTGGTCGGCAAGCTGGATCCGGACGCCGCGCCGATCCTCACGCTCGCCGTCTCGTCTCCGAAGGCGGACGTCCGCGCGGTGACGGAGTTCGCCGACAAGACGCTCCGGCGCGAGCTGGAGTCGCTCGCCGGTGTCGGACAGGTGCTGCTCATCGGCGGCCGGAGCCGGCAGATCAACATCTGGATCGATCCGGAGAAGCTCGAGAAGTACGCCCTGACCGGCGGCGTGGTGGCCCAGGCGCTGGCGAGCCAGAACGTCGAGATCCCGGCCGGCCGGATCGAGCAAGGGGGCAGGGCGCTCACCCTGCGGACGCGCGGCCGCGTCCAGTCGGTCCAGCAGATGGCGGACATCGTGCTCGCGAACCGCGACGGCTACGCCGTCCGGCTCGGCGACGTCGCGGAGGTCCAGGACGGCATGGCGGAGCCGGAGTCCGCCGGCTTCCGCGGCCTCGATCCCGCCGTGCTCCTCAGCATCCGCAAGCAGAGCGGGACGAACACCGTCGAGGTCATCGACGGGCTGAAGGCGCGGATCAGCGAGGTGGAGAAGCGCCTCCCCGAGGGGTACAGCATCGCCGTCGCCCGCGATCAGTCGGAGTTCATCAAGAACTCTGTCCACGCCGTCAAGGAGCACCTCGTGCTCGGCGCGCTGCTCGCCGCGATCATCGTCGCGCTCTTCCTCGCGAACGCCCGCAGCACGATGATCTCGGCGATCGCCATCCCGACGAGCATCATCTCCACGTTCGCCCTGATGAAGGTGGCGGGCTTCACGCTCAACGGGATCACGCTCCTCGCGCTGACGCTGGCGGTCGGCATCGTGATCGACGACGCGATCGTCGTCCTCGAGAACTGCTACCGCTGGATCGAGGAGAAGGGCGCGAGCCCGTGGGAGGCGGCGCTCCAGGGCACGAAGGAGATCGGACCCGCGGTCCTCGCGACAACGCTCTCGCTGATCGCCGTGTTCCTCCCGGTCGCGTTCATGAGCGGCATCGTCGGCCGCTTCCTGAACTCGTTCGGCC
This sequence comes from Sorangium sp. So ce726, assembly GCF_051521405.1. Lineage (NCBI taxonomy): Bacteria > Pseudomonadati > Myxococcota > Polyangiales > Polyangiaceae > Sorangium > Sorangium sp. So ce726. Next base: position 2,365,086 of record NZ_CP150349.1, read on the forward strand.
TCACCATGGCGTTCTCGATCCTGGTCTCGCTGATCGTGAGCTTCACGCTGACGCCCATGCTGTCGGCGCGATGGCTGAAGAAGCCGGAGAAGCACGACGCCGCCAGCTCCAAGGAGTCGCGCTTCTACGGGCCGATCGAGCGCGGCTACATGGCGCTCCTCCGCTGGTCGATGGCGCACCGCTGGGTGATCGTGCTCGCGTCGCTCCTGGCGCTGTTCTCGATCCCGGTGCTGGGGAAGATGGCCAAGTTCAACTTCCTCCCGGTCGAGGACGAGTCGCAGTTCCAGGTCAGCATGCGCGCGCCCGAGGGCGTGAGCCTCGACGGGACGCGCGTCATCGCCACGCGGATCGCGTCGGACATCGAGAAGCTCCCCGGCGTGTCCTACACGCTGACGACGATCGGCGACGATCCGCAGAAGACGCCGAACCTCGCCACCATCTACGTGAAGCTCAAGCCGGCGGATCAGCGCGCGCTGTCGCAGCAGGACCTCATCGATCGCGCCCGGCGAGAGCTCAAGCCGCAGTTCGACGCGGAGAAGCTCCGGGCGAACATCGGCGTCGTGCCCGCCTTCTCCGGCGGTCAGAGCACCCAGATCGCGTACCAGGTGCAGGGCCCTGACCTCCAGAAGATCGGCCACTACTCCGACGCGCTGCTGCAGAAGCTCAAGGCGATCCCGGGCGTCGTCGATCCGGACACGTCGCTGCTCGTGGGCAAGCCGGAGATGCGCGTGGTCATCGACCGCAAGAAGGCCGCCGATCTCGGCGTTCAGGTCGGCGACGTGGCCAGCACCCTGCGGCTCCTGGTCGGCGGGTACAAGGTGTCGACCTACAACGAAGGCGGGGAGCAGTACGAGGTGCGCGCGCGCGCGCTGCCGAGCTTCCGCTCCGACAAGGAGGGCCTCGCGAAGATCACGGTGCCGTCGACCAAGCTCGGCGCCGTGACGCTCGACAACGTGGTGTCGTTCTCCGAGGGGACGGGCCCGTCGCGCATCGAGCGGTACAACCGGCAGCGGCAGGTCATGCTGACCGCCAACCTCGAGGCGGGGTACTCGCAGCAGACGGTCATCCAGGAGCTCGACAAGGCCGTGTCGCAGATGAACCTCGCGTCCGGCTACTCCGCTGGCCCCGTCGGCGCGTCGAAGGAGCTCGTCAAGATGATGAAGAGCTTCCTCGTCGCCCTCCTCCTGTCGCTGGTCTTCATGTACCTCGTGCTCGCGGCGCAGTTCGAGTCGTGGCTGCACCCGATCACGATCCTCCTGTCGTTGCCGCTGACGGTGCCGTTCGCGTTCATCGCGGTCATCATCTTCCGGCAGTCGCTCAACATCTTCTCGCTGCTCGGCATCGTCGTGCTGTTCGGCGTCGTGAAGAAGAACTCGATCCTCCAGATCGATCACACGATCAAGCTGCGCGAGCACGGCTTGCCGCGGGCGCAGGCCATCCTGGAGGCGAACCGCGACAGGCTCCGGCCGATCCTGATGACAACGCTCGCGTTCGTCGCCGGCATGATCCCGCTCGTCGTCTCGAGCGGCGCCGGCTCGGGCACGAACCGCGCGACCGGCTTCGTGATCATCGGCGGGCAGACGCTGGCGCTCCTCCTGACGCTGCTCGCGACCCCGGTCGCCTACTCGCTGTTCGACGACGTCTCGTCGTGGCTCAAGCGGATCCTGCCCTTCATGCGGGGCAGCGACGATCAGGGCGAGCCGCGCGAGCCGCGCGGGGCGGGGGAGGACGGCGTCGCTCCGGCGGGGGATGGGGTTGTCGCGGCAGGGCACCGCGGCGCCGCGGCGCGCGCCGTCGTGCACGACGCGGGCCGGCCGGCGCCGGCGCAGCTCGACTAGCAGTACCCCGGCAGCGCTCCGGGGCCGCGGCGCGCCGCGCCCGGCCCCCTTTGCTACCGCGGCGAGGCGCCGCTCACTGTGCCTCGCCGTGGACCTTGCGCAGGATCACCTCAAGCAACCCGTCGAACGCATCGCGCATCGCCCAGGCCTGGGCGGCCTCGTCGTCGAGCCCGGCGGCCTTGCGCCGGCCCTCGGCGAGCGCGTTCTTGGGGCCCCTGCACGTGGAGCCGAGCCGGCGCTCCATGTCGAGCGAGGCGCCCGCGTAGATGTGATAGCAGGACGCGAAATCCCCCTGGTTGTAGAGGGGCGAGCCGACCTGGATCGCGCCGTCCATCGTGCGCGCCAGCACGAGCAGATCACCCTCGGTGCAGCCGCGGAGGATCGCGAGCGCGTGGTGGGGCACCGCTCGCTTGACCGCCGGCAGCCCTTCCTCCTCGTCGGCCGTCTCGGCCGCGAACGTCGAGAGCGGGACGGGATCGGGGCGCACGAGCAGCCGCTTGAGGTAGTCGGCGGGCACGCCGAAGTTGAGGTTCTGCCCCTGCGTCGAGACCGCCGCGGCGACGCCGATCACCTCGCCGTGCTCGTTGAACAGCGGGCCGCCCGAGGAGCCTGGCGCGATCGGCGCGGAGATCTGCAGCAGCGTCAGCTCCGGATCCACGACGCGGACCGCGCTCACGAGGCCGTTCGACACGGTGTCCGCGAGGCCGAGCGGATGGCCGATCGCGACGACCGGATCGCCGGGACGGACCGCGCCGCTGTTGCCGAGGGAGAGCAGCGGGAGCCTCCGCGGCGCGTGGATCCGGACGATCGCGAGATCCCGAGCCTCGTCGAACGCGAGCACCTCGAGCACCGGGTGCTCGCTCTGATCCGAGAGGACGACCTTGAGGTCCGGCATCCCGGCGACGACGTGGAAATTCGTCGCGATCCAGCCGTCTTCGCGGACGAGGAAGCCCGCCCCGAGCGAGCCGTCGCCGCGGATCGTGACGACCGCTGGCATGGCGCGCGCCGCGATCTGCGCTGGCGTCATCGCCGCGGGCTGTGACGCGGAGATCGCCGGCTGGCTTGCCGAGCTCGAGGCGCAGCCGAGCGCCGCGATCGCCGCTGCAGCGACGAGCGCCGAGGCGCGCGGCCAGACGGGCCGCTGCGGGGGTCGGGGGCGCGATGGAGGAGCGGCGCAGGAGCGCCGGTCGTCGTCATGGAGCTCGCCTGGCAGGCTGCGGTGGTTCATGTCGCTCCCCGAGGCCGCCGCGTGAGCGACCTCCCTCCAGCAAGCGTAACGAAGACCCGACGGATCGTCTCGCGCGCCCGGAGAAAATCCGGTCGTCGCCGCATATGCTGTCGCAGTGAGCCAAGACCACGACGCGCGCGATCCGATCTTCGCCCTCAGCGACGAGTTCGTCGAAGCCTTCGCTGCCCGCTGCCCTGCCCATGCCACACTCGCGGGCATCCCCTGCGACGAAGGCGCCTGGAACGACTGGAGCCCGAGCGGCGCCGCGTCCTGGGCCACCACGGTCGCGTCCTTCCAGGAGCGGCTCCGCTCGCTGCCGCCGCCGCGCCCCGGGGCGGAGGCGCGGTGGGGTCGCCTCGCACGCCGTGTCATGGCGGATCACCTGGACGAGCGGCTCGACGATTTCCGTCACGGCGAGCACCTGCGCGATCTCAACAACATCGAGTCGGCGTTCCAGCACCTCCGGATGGTCTTCGACCTCATGGATGTCCGCAGCGCTGCCGGCTGGGAGGCCATCGCGTCGCGCCTGGAGAGCCTGCCGCGCGCGTGCGACAGCTACCGCGCGTCGCTCGAGGAGGGGCGCCGGACGGGCCAGGTCGTCGCGCGTCGCCAGGTGTTCGCCGTGATCGAGCAGGCGCGCTACCAGGCGGGCGACGCGTCGTTCTTCCTCACCCTGCCGGCCGCTTACGAGGCGTCGGGTTGCGGCGCGGGCGCCGGTCGCGCGCGCGTCGCCGCCAGCCGCGCACGCGTCGCCGACGGCGTCGAGCGGGCGCGCGCCGCGTTCGGCGAGTTCGCCGGCTACCTGGAGCAGACGTACCTGCCGAGCGCGCGCGCCGCAGACGCCGTGGGAGAGGAGCGCTACCTGCGCCTCTCGCGCCGCTTCCTCGGCGCGAGCATCGACCCGATCGAGACCTACGCCTGGGGGTGGTCCGAGGTGCACGCCATCGAGGCCCAGATGGCGCGCCTCGCCGCCGAGATCCTCCCCGGCGCGTCGCTGCCCGAGGTGATCGATCTGCTCGTGACCGACCCCACCCGGAGCGCGCAAGGCGCCGACGAGTTCCTCCGCATCATGTCAGAACGCCAGCGAAAGGCGCTCGCCGAGCTCGACGGCGTGCACTTCGACATCCCGGCGCCCATCCGCCACATCGAGGTGAAGCTCGCTCCGCCGGGCGGCGCGCTCGGCGCCTACTACGTGCCCCCGAGCGACGGCTTCAAGCGGCCCGGCACCGTCTGGTACGCGCCCGGCACGAAGCAGGCGTTCCCGCTCTACGAGGAGATCACCACGGCGTACCACGAGGGCTTTCCTGGCCATCACCTGCAGTGCGCGCTCCAGGTGCACCTCGATGACCGGCTGAGCCGACTCCACCGCTTCCTGGTGACGAACTCCGGCCACGCCGAGGGGTGGGCCCTCTACGCCGAGCAGCTCATGTACGAGCTCGGCTATTTCGAGCGCCCCGATTACGTGCTCGGGATGCTCTCGGGCAAGCTGACGCGCGCCTACCGCGTCGTCCTCGACATCGGCATGCACCTGGAGCTGCCGATCCCCAGGGACGCGCCGCTCCACGCCGGGGAGCCCTGGCGCTACGAGATCGCCGTCGAGTACCTCCACCGGCGGGCCTTCCTCCCGCCGGATCACGCGCACAGCGAGGCGACGCGCTATCTGGGCTGGCCGGGGCAGGCGATCTCCTACAAGGTCGGCGAGCGCGTCGTCCTGGAGCTGCGCGACACGCTGCGGCGCCGCCAGGGCGACGCCTTCGATCTGAAAGCATTTCACGCCAGGGTCATCGGCTCCGGGTCCGTCGGGCTCGACCACCTGCGCGAGATCGTGCTCGACGACGCCGCGCACTGAGCGCTCGTCAGACACGCGCGCGTCGCCCGCCCGCTTCGCGCCTCGACGCGCGGCCACGCGCGTGCCAATCGACGCGGGTGAGCGCTCTCCCAGCGAACGAAGCTCCTGCGGCTCGGCCGGATGGCTCGGACCTCTGCACCGCGTGCGGCCTCTGCTGCACGGGGCTGCTCTTCGACGTCGCGCCGCTCGAGGAGCACGAGCTCCCGCGGGCCGAGAAGCTGCGCCTGCCGCTCGCTTGCAATCAGTACCACGACGCCTTCAGCCTGCCGTGCCCCTGCCATCTCGACCGGAAGTGCACCGTCTACGAGATGCGCTTCTCCGTGTGCAGCAGCTACGAGTGCGGCCTGCTCCGGCGCTGCAAGGCGGGCGAGGTGCCGCTCGGCGAGGCGCTGTCCCGCGTCGAGCGCGTGCTGCGCCTGACGGACGCCGTGCGCGCGCGGGTGCCGCCGCTCGTGCCGCCGCGTCCGCTCTGGGACGAGGCCCGCGAGCACCTCCGCCGGCGTGACGCCGAGGACCCGTCGCCGGCATGGCAGGGCGAGCGGGGAGCGCTCGTCGCCGCGCTCGGTGAGCTCCGGGTCGCATGCAGGGAAGGGCTCGATCCGTAGCGCCGGCGCCTCGCGAGCGCCGCGGAGGTGTGGAGCGCGGATGCGCGGGAAATGGTCTTTCCCAGGCTCGGAGTCCAATCCGCGGGTCGCTCCAACGTGCTTTGAACATCTAGCTCTCTCTATATCCGCAACGATCTCCAGGGCCCGAAGGACACCGACGAGCGCGGAGACTCTCATGCTTCGTCCAGGCCGAGCGTGATCCGCCCTCGGCTGCGCGCGCCGCACCCTCGTCAACATGCTTGTCTCGGCCTCCCGGCGGCCGGCTCCACGCCGTATATACGACCCATGGAACCGACGATCCGCCGGCTGACCAACAAGTATTCTGCCATCGCTGCAGTGATCAGCTTCGTCACTCAGCCCATTCCTGGCGCAGATGAGTTGATCGTGGTTCCCATTCATTACTCCTTCTCCGTGTCGCTGACCCGGCGCCGGGGCGTGCCGCTCCGCAGGGCTCCGTGGCTGCAGGTGAGCAAGATCATCTGGGGCGGAGCGGCCGTAAGGCTCTTCGCCAACTTCACGCTCGGCCTCGTCCCGGTCGCCGGTCTCTTCTCCAATGCGGTCACCGCCATCGCCTTGACGGAGTTCCTGGGCCGCTACCTCGACGCCGCGCTGAGCAGCAAGGCGCCGCCTCCTGCGGTCTCCCTCCGGGCCCTCAGGGATGCCCTGCGGAACCCAAGGCGAGCGCGGAGGGCTCAGCGGCTCTGGTCCGGGATCCGCCGCGCCGTCCGGCAATCCGTCCCTGCGCCGACTCCTGGTTGAGGCGCCTTGTCGCGCTGGCCGGGAAGAGCGGAGCTCGCGCGGCCTCGGGGCGTCCGGCGGTCGTGACGCGGTCCACGGCCAAGGAATCCGCGGCGCCGGGTCATCCGCCGCACCCTCTCCCGCCCGCGCGCCGCGTTGGAGAGCGCGTCGCCGGCGCGCCCGACGTGGGCCCGGCGTGGAGCCGCATCGGTCCGCCCGCGCGCGGCGGTCTCGCCTGGCGTCTCTCCTGGCGATCGCCGCCCAGATCGAATAGATCCCCGGCCATGCTCTCCGAGACCCGCGAGAAAGTCCTGGACATCAAAAGGCGCTTTGAGGCGCTAAGGGGGCATCTTTGACGTCCCCAAGCTCGAACGGATGCTCCAGGACCTGACCCAGACGACGCTGTCGTCGGGGTTCTGGAACGATCAGGAAAAGGCCCAAGCTGTCCTCCGCAAGCGCGCCCAGGTCGAGTCGAAGCTCGAGGTGGCGCAGCGGCTCGGCCGCGAGATCGAGGATCTCGCGGAGTACCTCGAGCTCGGCGCTGCCGAGGGCGACGAGGGCGTCATCGCCGACGCCGACGCGCAGGCCGACGCCATCGCCGGGCGCCTGCGCAAGGTCGAGCTCGATCGCATGCTGTCTGGCCCCGCCGACCGCGGCAACGCCATCGTCAGCATCCACCCGGGCGCCGGCGGCACCGACGCGAAGGACTGGGCGTCCATGCTCCTCCGCATGTACCTGCGCTTCTGCGAGCGCCGCGGGTACAAGACGGAGATCATCGACTACCAGGACGGCGATGAGGCCGGCATCGACGCCGTCACCCTCACGGTGAGCGGCGACGCCGCGTACGGCTATCTGCGCTCCGAGGCCGGGGTCCACCGCCTGGTCCGGATGAGCCCGTTCAACGCCGATCACACGCGCCAGACCGCGTTCGCCGCCGTTGAGGTCACCCCGGACAGCGACGACGAGATCAACATCCAGGTCAACGAGAAGGACATCGAGATCACGACGATGCGCGCCGGCGGCAAGGGCGGGCAGAACGTGAACAAGGTCGAGACCGCCGTTCGCCTGCGGCACCTCCCGACAGGCCTCAACATCGTGTGCCGCGCCGAGCGCAGCCAGCACCAGAACCGCGCGATGGCGATGAAGGTCCTCAAGGCGAAGCTGTACGAGATGGAGCTCCAGAAGCGGGACGCCGAGGTCCAGGCCTACAACGCCGCGAAGAGCGCCATCAACTTCGGCAGCCAGATCAGGAACTACGTCCTCGCGCCCTACCGGCTCGTCAAGGACGTGCGCACCTCCACCGAGGCCACCGACGTGGACGCCGTCCTCGACGGCGATCTCGAGGGCTTCATCGAGGCCTACTTGCTCGCCGCGGCCGGCGGTTCGCTCAGGAAGGGCGGCTCCGTCGCGGAGGACGACGCTCCGTGAGCCAGCAAAAAGACAGACCGAACGACAAGAAGACCGAGCGGCTCGTGAAGGAGGCCGCCGAGGCCGCGCGCGCCGAAGAGACGCTGATCGCCACCCGCAAGGCGAAGGCGGCGCGCCTCCGCGCCCGCGGCGACAACCCGTTCGCCAACGACGTCACGGAGGGCGAGCCGCTTGTCGAGCTCGCGGCCGTCCGCGCCCGCTTCGACGGGGCGCGGGCCGCGGCCGAGCCCAGGCCCGAGGGCGCGGCGCCCGAGCGGCCCGGCGCCGCCGCGGCAGATCGCTACGATCCAGCGCGCGTCGAGCCGGTCCCGTTCCGCGTCGCGGGTCGGGTCCTCTTCGTGCGCTCGTTCGGCGGCGTCACCTTCGTCCGGCTGCGCGACCGCACCGGCGAGCTCCAGCTCTACTGCGAGCAGGGGAGCCTCGCCGATTTCGAGCGGCTGGAGGACATCGATCTCGGCGACTTCGTCGAGGCCCGGGGCGTCGCGATGGCGACGCAGAAGGGCGAGCTCTCGATCCGCGCCGAGCGCCTCCGGCTGCTCACGAAGGCTTACCGCCCGCTGCCGACCAAGACGAGCTTCAAGGACGTCGAGTCGCGCTACCGCATGCGGTACGTCGATCTCGTGGCCAACCCGCACGTCGCGGGGGTCTTCCGCGCCCGCACGGCGATCGTCGCCGCGCTGCGCGAGTTCCTCGACGCGCGCGGCTTCCTCGAGGTCGAGACCCCGACGATGCACACGCTCGTCGGCGGCGCGGCTGCGAAGCCGTTCAAGACCCACCACAACGCGCTCGACCTCGGGCTCTTCATGCGCATCGCGCCGGAGCTCTTCCTGAAGCGGCTCGTGGTCGGCGGCTTCGAGCGCGTCTACGAGATCGCGCGCTGCTACCGGAACGAGGGGCTGTCGACGCGGCACAACCCCGAGTTCACGATGCTCGAGTACTACCAGGCGTACGCGACGTACGAGACGCTGATGGACGCGACCGAGGCGATGCTCCGCCACGTCGACGCCCGCCTCGCCCAGCGGCTCCCGGCCGAGCACGCGACCTGGGCCGCGCAGCGCACGTACTCGCTCGAGCGCTTCGAGCGTGTCCCCATGGCCGAGGGGATCGCCCGCGCCCTGGCGAAGTCGGGCCTGCCGGCCGACGTCCCGCAGCGCGTCGCCGCGGACGACGCCCCGATCAAGGAGTGGGCGAAGGCGGCGAAGGCGGCCGGGCGCGAGATCGACTGGACGAACTTCCGCGCCGGCGCGAAGAAGTGCGAGTCGCCCGGTGAGCTCGTCTTCTGCGCCTACGAGTACGTGGTCGAGCCGTTCCTCACGAGGGACTACCGCACGGAGTCGGGCGACAAGAGCGTCCCTGTCTTCATCATCGACTATCCCTTCGAGGTCTCCCCGCTCGCGCGCAAGAAGGACAGCGATCCTTCGCTGGTCGACCGCTTCGAGCTCTTCATCGACGGCCGTGAGCTCTGCAACGCCTTCAGCGAGCTCAACGACCCCGAGGACCAGGACGCGCGCTTCCGCGCGCAGGTCGAGAAGAAGTCGCGGGGCGAGGAGGAGACGATGGATTACGACGCCGACTACGTCCGCGCCCTGGAGCACGGCCTCCCGCCGACGGCGGGCTTCGGCATGGGGGTCGATCGCCTGACGATGCTCCTCACCGGCGCGACCTCCATCCGCGACGTCATCCTGTTCCCGCTCCTCCGTCCCGAGACCGACGCGTGATCGAGCTCTCCAGGTCGTTGCAGGCTGCGCTCCTCGCCGCCGTCGCTCTGGGCATCGTCCTGCTCGCCTGGCGGGGCTACACCCGCTTCGACAAGAAGGGCGAGCTGGAGCCGCGGCGCCCCGGCGTCGTGCGCGGCGGGGTCGTGGTCGCGCTCACGGGCGCCAGCCTGCTCGCGCTCACGCTCATCGCGTCCAGCGGGCGCGCGAAGGGCCTCGCGCTCATCGGCGCGTTCTTCTCCAGCAATACCGAGTTGATCGCCCAGCTCGTCGCCTCGCTGGTCGTAGGGGGTGCCCTTCGGCTGTTCCGGGCCAGAATGACCGCGGACAACGCCCGGTGGCTCTCCGGCAGGTGGGGGTCCAAGGCCCGCGTGGGCCTCCGCGTGCTCGGCCTGGTATCCCTGCTCGCCGCGCTCGCGATCGTCGTCCTCTGGGTCGCGGTCCTGCCCATCCACCCGACCTTCAGGTGGATTCTTGGAGGCGTCCTGCTCGGCGCGGGCACGGGCTACCTGGTCGCCGGGAGCCGCCCTGTCCGCAAGGGGCTCTATCGCGCGCTCGGCTGGTGGTGGGGCGCGATCGTCGGCGTGGCGTTCGGTGTCACCGCGACGCTCACGGCCAGGATGCCCGTCGGGAAGGGCGCGTCGTTCAATTCCACGGATCAGATCATCCGTTTCACCGCGCTCGTCTCGAGCGTCGTCTTCCTGTTCTTCGTGCTGTCGGCGCTCCTGCCGATCGCCCTCGACGCGCTCGAGCGCCGGAGCTTCGTGCCCCACGTGGCCGCGCGCCACGTGCGCGCCTCGAAGAGCGGCTTTCTCACGGTCATCTCGGTCCTGTCGATGGCCGGCGTCGCCGTCAGCTCGTGCGCCCTGTGCTCGGTGACGAGCATCATGGGCGGCTTCGGCGCCGACCTGAAGCGCAAGATCCTCGGCAACAACGCGCACATGGTCGTCGACGCCTCCCGCCCTGGCGGCTTCGGCAACTGGGACGACAAGCTCACCCAGGTGCGCGTCGCGCTCGCGCCCTACGGAGGCGCCGCGACCCCGGTCGCGGCCGGCGAGGCGATGGGCTCCAGCGCCTCGAACACCGCGGGCGCGCTCGTCCGCGGCATCGATCCGGACACCATCGGGCAGGTCATCGACCTCGCCAAGAACATCGAGGTCGGCAGCTTCGACTACCTGCGCGAGCCCGAGAGGCTGACGAGCCTGCCTCCCGAGGAGGTCATCGGTCGAGGTCCGGGCGGGGAGCCGTACTTCAAGGGGCCGGACTTCCGCCAGCCAACGGACGTCGACCCGTCGGTGCGCGACTACCTGAAGCAGCAGACGCGCGTTTACCCGGGCGTCATCATCGGCCGCGAGCTCGCGAAATCGCTGCACGTGCTCGTCGGGGACGAGGTGACCCTCCTGTCGCCGATGGGCGAGCTCGGTCCCACCGGCGTGATGCCGCGCTCCCGCAAGTTCCGCGTGGCGGCGATTTTCTATAGCGGCATGTACGAGTACGACGTCACGCACGCGTACGTCTTGATGGAAGAGGCGCAGAAGTTCTTCAGCCTCGACGACAAGATCACCCATATCGACATCCGGGTCCCGGATCCCGAGCGGGTGCAGGAGGTCCGCCCGGCCGTGGAGGCGGCCGTCGCCGCGAGCGCCGCGCTCGACGAGGCGCCGGAGGGCGGCAAGCCGCCGCCGCAGCTCCGCGTCCGCGACTGGATGGAGATGAACAAGAACCTCTTCAGCGCGCTCAAGCTGGAGAAGATCGCGACGTTCATCATCCTGTCCATCGCCATCGCGGTCGCGAGCTTCTGTATCGTCTGCACGCTGCTCCTCATGGTGACCGAGAAGGGCAAGGAGATCGCCGTCCTGAAGGCGCTGGGCGCCTCGGACAATGCGGTGATGCGCGTGTTCATGCTCGAGGGCGTGATCATCGGCGCCATCGGCACGATCTACGGTGTCGGCACCGCGCTCGCGGTCTGCACGGGCCTGTACTGGTTCGGTGTCCGGCTCGATCCGGACGTCTATTACATCGACCGGTTGCCCGTGAACGTGAACCTCTCCGACTACGCGATGGTCGCGGTCGCGTCGATGCTCATCTGCACCATCGCCACCATCTACCCGGCCCGCGCCGCCTCGAGGCTCTCTCCGGTCGACGGGCTCCGCTACGAGTAATCACTCCATGTCCACTCCGCTCGTCGTCGTCGAAGACCTCCGCAAGACGTTCGTTCACATGGGCCGCGAGCTCCACGTGCTCTGCGGCATCGACATCGTCATCAACCAGGGCGAGGTCGTGGCGTTTGTGGGCCCCTCCGGCGCCGGCAAGAGCACGTTCCTCCACTGCATCGGCACGCTGGACCTCCCCACGAGCGGCCGCATCCGCCTCGGCAACGACGAGCTCACCGGCCTGCCGGGCTCGCGCCTCGCGGCGATCCGGAACCGGACGATCGGCTTCGTCTTCCAGTTCCACCACCTGCTCCCCGAGTTCAACGCGGTCGAGAACGTGATGATGCCGGGCCTCATCCAGGGGAAGACCCGCCGCGAGATGGAGCCGCTCGCGCGCTCGCTGCTCGCCGAGGTCGGGCTCGCGGCGCGCGCGACGCACCGGCCGGGGGAGCTGTCGGGCGGCGAGCAGCAGCGCGTGGCCCTGGCGCGGGCGCTCGTCCTGTCGCCGAAGCTCCTCCTCGCCGACGAGCCGACCGGGAACCTCGACACCGCGACGAGCGACTCGATTCACCAGCTGTTCTTCGAGATGAACCGCAAGCACGGCACCACGGTCGTGGTGGTGACGCACAACCTCAGCTTCGCCGAGTCGATGCCGCGCGTGGTGACCATGCGCGACGGGACGATCGAGAGCGATCGAATCGGCAGCGAGCGCGCCGCGGCCCTCGGGTACCGCGATGGCTCAGCGGGATAGCCGCTCGCTCAGGAGCTCGGCCGCGCGCAGCGACATGGCCATGATGGTCATCTGCGGGTTCACGCCGAGCGACGAGGGGATCGCGCTTCCATCGCACACGTAGAGCCCGGCGACGTCGTGCGCCTGATGGTCCAGCCCGAGGCACGATGACCGCGGATCCACCCCGATACGGCACGTCCCGAGCGGGTGGAACGCGGCCACGTCGAGGTCCCCCGCCTTGATCTGCCGCGCCTTGAGCCGCTCCAGGTCCGCGGGGCCGTTCACCTCGTCGCAGCCGGCGACGAGCGGCAGGACGCGCCGCGCCCCCGCGGCCAGGAACACCTCGCAGAGCAGCTCGACCCCGCGCTGCATCTTGGCGACGTCCTCCCGGTTCATCGTGTAGAGCACGAGCGGCGTGCCGCCGATCCCGGGCCTCACCTCGCCGCGGCTCGTGTCCTTGATCATGAACCCGAACGTCGCGAGGTGCGGGTATCGCTCCATCAGCTCCGTGTAGCGGTGTCCCGTCCAGGGCACGGCCAGCGCGGCGACGTCGAAGGGGAGCGAGCCTCCCTCGAACATCAGCCCTTCATCGGCGAAGTGGTCAATCTGGTAGCCCTGCGGGATGCCTTGCCACTGATCGATCCGCTCATCGAAGAGCGCCATCACCTTCGAGGCCGGGTGGATCGAGAGGTTCTTTCCCAGCGCGCCGCTCGACAGGCACGCTCCGCTCCGGCGCAGGAGCAGCGGCGTCATCAGCGCGCCGCCGGCCACGACGACGGCCTCCGCCCTGACCACGAGCCGCGGCTGCCGCCCTGCGCCGCTCGCCGCGCGGTCGCCGTTGCCTCCGGCCCTCGTGTCACCGCCGAGCACTGCAGTCGCCCCCCGCGCGCGGCCCGCCACGAGTTCGATCGTCCTGACCCGCGCCGCCGTGATGAGCTGCGCGCCCCGCTTCAGCGCCTCGGGTACGTAGCTCACGTCGGTCGAGCGCTTGGCCCCTGTGGGGCAGCCGAAGCAACAGATCCCCTGCCCATCGCAGTCCGGCGCGTTGCGCTGGAGCGGCCCGTGCCGCAGGCCGAGCCGCTCCGCACCGCGCCGGACGATCGGCCCGATCGCCCCGAGGTGCAGCGGGTCGGCGGGGGCGACCTGGAGCATACGCTCGACGCGCTCGTAATAAGGAGCGAGCCCGCCGGACGAGAACTCCGCCGGGAGCCCCATGCCGTCTCGCCACGACGCGAAGGTGCTCTCCGGAGCCCGGTAGCAAGTACCGGAGTTGATCACGGTGCTCCCCCCGACGGCGCGCCCCGCGAACACGGGGATATTCACGTTGCCGAGCGTCATGTCGAGCCCGTGGTCGCGGTACATCTCCCGGTACGCGCGCGCAGGCCGTCCGGTGAAGCTCGAGCGGCGGTGGAAGTCGCCCTCCTCGAGCATGAGCACCGCGTGTCCGCGCGACGCGAGCTCGTAGGCCGCGGCCGCTCCGCCGGCGCCGGTGCCGATCACGAGGACCTCGCACTCGAGCTCCAGGTCCTCCTCGACCTCGCGCCCGTCCGTCACCTGCGCGAGCCAGCGCGGCGCCTCGTCGCGCACGGTGGGCAGCTCGTAACGGCAGCCGACGTGCTTGAACATCTCGGGCCGGTCGTAGTGGACGAACCGGAGCGGCGTGAGCGCGGCGCGGAGCAGCGAACGCAGCGTCCGCGCCCGGCTCTGCTCGAAGCCGCGGAGCACCTCCATCCGCTCCTCGATCGGCAGCGCCGACAGCGGCCTGAGCCGGAACGGCAGGGGGGCGAGCTCTATCGCCCACAGCGCCGCGCGCAGCCCCTGGGCCAGGTGCGGCGGGATCGAGCCGAGCCAGGCCGCGAGTCGGCTGGCGGTCGCGGCGCCTGCGCCGTCGAGGAAGCGGCCGGGCGGCATCGCCGCCTCGGCGAGCGCGGCGGCGATACGCATCTCCCGCCCGGAGAGCCTGGGCTCTGCGCCGCCCTTTGCCTCGGGGGCCCTCTCCGCGCCGGCATCCTCCCTCGGTGTCCCGGGCCAGCGTTCCCTCCGCTCCAGCGCGGGCAAGCGCCCGAAATCGAGGTCCAATCCAAGGGTCATGGTCCTCCGAACCGCTCGTGAAAACTTCTGTTAATTCTGTAGCAACAGAATCGTCACGGTGCAAGGCGGCCTGATCCGCTGGTGGACATGGCGTGCATGCGGGCTGATCCGCTGGTTTCGCGCGTGCCGGACGTGACGCGCAGGCGGGCTGAGCCGCTGGTCTTGCGCGTGCTGGACGTGGCGCGCAGGCGCCCTGTCACGGCATGGGCAGGACCCAGATCGGCGAGCGAGGCTGGAGCTCGAGGTGCTTCCAGGCGTCCTCGGCGATCGCCATGCCGAGCTCTCCCTCATCGCGGAGGCTCGCGGCGACCGCGCGAAAATAAGGGGCGTCTGGGCGCTCGATCGCGAGGATGCCCTTCGGATCCGACGGGCTCGGGGTGAACGGGCGGCCCGCCTTCGCCCGGCGCGTATCGCTCACGAGCGAGATTTCGTCCATGCGGGCAGTGAAGTGCGGCCCTCCGTCGAACGGATCGACCCTGTGGGCATAGCGGAAGCCGATGCGGCGGAGCAGCTTCTCCACCCCCCGGGTCTGCGCCCCGACCTTCCCGATCACGCGCTGCGCGTCCTCGGGCAGCAGCGAGGCGTAGATGGTCCCCTCCGGGAAGAGCCCCTTGATGAACTCCTTGTTCTTCTTGGAGAGGAGATCCGCGTCGGCATAGCTCATGTCGGTGAACTTGCGCCCGAGCGCTTCCCAGAGGTGGCTTGTCCCATCCGGCTCGAGGGGGGGCATCAGCTCCGCGAGGATCTCCTCCTGGAACAGCGCGGATCGCGCGGCCATGTAGAGGAAGCGAACATAGGAGATCATCGTGCCGAGCCGCTCGGGCCCTTGCCGGTACTCCGGCATGAGCACGAGCCCGCCGATCTCCGTGGGGCCGTTGTACGAGTAGCCGATGCGCAGCACGGTATGATGGAAGTGCTTGTCGATCGTGGCCGAGTACTTCTCCTCGTCGAGCACGTCGAAGAAGATGTAGGGGACGCCGCGCCGGCCGAGCTGCGCGATGATCATCGACGTCCCGACGATCATGCCCTTGTCGCCCTTCGTCAGGTCGACGAGGACGAAGACGTATTGGCGGAGGCGGGAATCCTGGATCGTACCGTTGAAGCTCTTGTGGCTCTCGGCGACGATCTCGTGGATTGCGTCACGGTTGTTCGGCAGGTTGACCGAGTTCAGGTGGCGCGCGACATAGAGGAGCTGTTCCTCGTCGCCGGTCACGGCTGCGCGTATCTCAAACGAGACCATCGCCGGAAGCCTACGCGTGGCGCCCGTCCTTGGCCATTGCTCCGGAGGCCGTGCGCGCGGCGCAGAGCGGCGGTCGCCGCGCACCTTGCCGGCCGGACAGGCGCCAGACAGCGCGAGCCTGGCGCGGGACGTCGCGCGCGTCAGCCGAGCTGAGCGCGCGACGCTTCGTCCGTGGCGTCGAGCGGCGGCTCCGCGCGTCAGCCGAGCTGAGCGCGCAGCGCTTCGTCCATGGCATCGAGCGGCGGCTCCCGCCCGGTGTACAGCCGGAACTGCTCTGCAGCCTGGTGGAGGAGCATCCTCCCGCCGTGAACGGCGATCGCTCCGCGCCGCCGCGCCGCCGCCACGAGCTCCGTGATCATCGGCTTGTACACGATATCCATCACCAGGAGACCTTCCCGCAATACCACCTCCGGGACAGGGCTTCGCGGATCGACCTCGGCCATGCCGAGCGACGTGGCGTTCACGAGGACGCCGTGGTCGGGCGAGAGCGCCGCTGCGTCGAGCGGCACGGCCGCGCCGCCGACCGCCGCCGCGAGCTGCCGCGCCTTCTCGAGATCGCGGTTCGCCACCGTGACGCGGGCGCCGCGCTCCGCGAGCCCGAACGCGACCGCGCGCGCCGCGCCGCCGGCGCCGAGGAGCATCACCCGCGCGCCCCCGAGCTGCGTCACCTCCTCGAGCGCCCGCACCGCGCCGATCCAGTCGGTATTGTACCCCCTCAGGCGCCCGTCGTTGTTCACGATCGTGTTGACCGCGCCGATCCGCTCGGCGACGGGATCGAGCTCGTCGAGCAATGGAATTACCGCCTGCTTGTAGGGCATCGACACGCCGAGGCCGCGGATCCCGAGCGCGCGCATCCCTCGCGTCGCGCCTTCAACATCGGTCACCGCAAAAGGGATATAGGTAAAATCGAGTCCCAGCGCGCGGTAGCCGGCGAGGTGCATGGCGGCCCCTGTCGTTACCGGATGACGCGACATTGATCCGCAGAGTGTGAGGCGGCCCAGAGCTTGGGAGAGTGGTGCAGTCGATGAAGTGCAGCCGTGCATGCAGCGAAGCTGGCTTGTCTCGAGCGCGGATGCTAGCCCCGCCAGAGATGAGCGAGCCCAGCGTTCCCCGGCCGGCGGTGGAGGCCGCGGCGGTGTGCCTCCCGCCCGACAAGGCCGGACTTTTCACGCTTCGATCCGATCGCGCGCTCGCGCAGCGCGCCTACCAGACGGTCGCGCCGTTCGGTCGGAGCCTCCTCAAGATCCTCGCGGCGCTCGCGATCCTCACGCTGGGTCGCTCGACCCTCGCGGACCAGTACCACGTGCCCACCGGCTCGATGTGGCCGACGATCGCCCCGGGTGATCGCATCCTTGTCGACAAGGTCGCCTACGGGCTCCGCGTCCCGCTCACGGATCATTACCTGTTCGAGCGCAGCGGACCGAGCGCCGGCGAGGTGGTGCTCTTCGCGGATCCGCGCGGCGGCTCCACCCTCCTCGTCAAGCGGGTGATCGCGCTCCCGGGTCAGACGGTGATGCTCCGGCAAGGCGTGCTGTACGTCGACGGCGCGGCGCAAGCGCTCGAGCAGCTCGGGGACGGCACGAGGGTGGAGCACCTCGGCGAGGTCACGCACGCGGCAGGCGAGACCGACTTCGACGCGTTCGGTCCGGTCGTCGTCCCGCCGGACCACCTCTTCGTGATGGGCGACAACCGCGCCGCCTCGCTCGACAGCCGGGCGATGGGGGCGGTGCCGAGGGAGCTCCTGCGCGGCCGCGTGCTCCGCGTCGTCTATCACTATGACGCCGCGGGCTTCGATCTGTCCCGCGCGTTGCGGAGCGTCGACTGAGCGGCTGCTCTAGGCTTCCCCTCTTGCGACCATCTCCCTGAGCTCATCGCCGCTCAGGGTCTCGACCTCGTAGAGCCGGGCGGCGATGCGCTCGAGCGTCTGTCGGCGCCCCTGGATCAAGGCGCGCGCCCGCGCCTCCGCGTCCGCGAGGATCCGCGCGACCTCCGCGTCGATCGCGCGCGCGGTCGCGTCGCTGCACTCCCGCGGGCCTGCGCCGGACGGCATCGCGCCCTGCGCTTCGCCGAGGAACGACAGCGGCCGGCGCGGCTCGAGCGCCGAGAGCCCGACCCCCTGGCCCATCCCGAGCTCGCGGACCATGCGACGCGCGAGGTCGGTCGCGTTGAGCAGATCGTCCTGCGCGCCGGTCGAGAGGTCTCCGACGGCCTCCTCCTCGGCGACGCGCCCGCCCAGCAGCACGACCAGCCGATCGAGGATCTCCTGCCGGCTCCACAGGTAACGATCCTCGCGCGGCTGCTGGATCGTGTACCCGAGCGCGCCCGGCCCCCGCGGCACGATGGACACCTTGCGCACCGGATCCTGCGTCGGCAGCAGCGAGGCCGTCAGCGCGTGCCCCACCTCATGGTAGGCGACGACGAGCTTCTCGCGCGCTCCAAGCCGCCTGCCGCGGCGCTCGAGCCCCGCGAGCCCGCGCTCGATCGCCGCCTCCAGGTCGCTGTGTCCCACCGCCTCCGCGCCGCGCCGCGCCGCGAGAAGCGCCGCCTCGTTGACGATGTTCGCGAGGTCGGCGCCGACGAGCCCCGCGGTCTGCGCGGCCACGGCGTCGAGATCCGCGCCAGGATCGAGCGCCACCTTCTTCGCGTGCACCGCGAGGATCTCCTTCCGTTCGGCGAGGTCGGGCCGGTCGATGTGCACCCGGCGGTCGAACCGCCCTGGCCTGAGCAGCGCCGGATCGAGGATCTCGGCGCGGTTCGTCGCGGCGATCACGACCATGGCCGTGTGCGCGTCGAACCCATCCATCTCGGTCAGGAGCTGGTTGAGCGTCTGCTCCCGCTCGTCGTGGCCGCCGACGGAGCCGCCGAGGCCGCGCACCTTGCCGACCGCATCGAGCTCGTCGATGAACACGAGGCAAGGCCCCTTCTCGCGCGCCTGGGAGAAGAGGTCGCGCACGCGCGCGGCGCCGACGCCGACGAACATCTCCACGAACTCCGACCCGGTTGCGCTGAAGAAGGGGACGCTCGCCTCTCCCGCGATCGCTCGAGCGAGCAACGTCTTGCCCGTGCCGGGCGGCCCCACGAGGAGCACCCCTCTGGGCATCCGCCCGCCGAGCTTCTCGTAGCGCTCGGGCGCTTTGAGGAAGTCGACGATCTCGCCGAGC
Organism: Sorangium sp. So ce726; assembly: GCF_051521405.1. Taxonomy (NCBI): domain Bacteria; kingdom Pseudomonadati; phylum Myxococcota; order Polyangiales; family Polyangiaceae; genus Sorangium; species Sorangium sp. So ce726. The sequence continues at coordinate 2,383,862 of NZ_CP150349.1, forward strand.
TCCGTCTTCGCCTCGGCGTTGCCGGCGACATCGCGGAACGTCGCGATCGCGCCCCGCTCCTCGTAGAGCCGCGCCTTGTGCTTGCCGAAGGCGGTCGCGGCGCCCGAGATGGTCCCCGCCGTCGTCGCACGGCGCGACGCGAGGTGGCCCATCGCGGCCAGACCGGCGAGCGGCAGCAGCAGCCAGAGGTACGGCGGCAGCACCAGCTCGTCCGCGACGCGCGTGTACAGGATCCCTCGCCGGTCGAGATCGGCGAGCAGATCCTTCTCGGTCTGCTCGATGCGCCCCGTGCGGTAGCTCTGCGGCGCGCGCGCGCTCAGGCCGGGCACCGCGCGCCCGATGTACATGTCGTCCCGGATCTCGATCTCGGCGAGCTCTCCGTTCTCCGCGAGCGAGCGGAAGCGCGCGTACGGGATCCGGCCGTCGGACGCCGCCATCACCTGAAGCAGCAACGCCGAGCCGAGCACCAGGACGAGAACAATCCAGAGCGACCGCATGCTCCCGCCTCCGCACGGACAGGCGACATGGCCGGCGAGGCCGACCTGCCGTCACGGTGCGCCCTGCACGGAGCCTGCCAAGGCGGCCCGTGCACCCTCGCGGCAAGCGCGGCAAGCCGAGGCGTCGCTCGATCCGCCGCGCAGCGCCGAGCGCGCCCGGCGCGGCATGGACGCCCGGCGCGAGCCGATCAACCCTCGCTGCATGGGGAGAGCTCTTTTCTTGATCATGGTCATGGGTCCGCTGTCGACGTTGCTGCTCGGGTGCGGAGGGGCCTCGCCGCCTCCGATCGAGCAGCCCGAGCCCGCGCGCTCGGAGGAGCCGTCGCTGACGGCCGAGCCCACGAGCGATGCCGCCCAGGGCGCCGAGGCGCGGGAGGCAGACGCAGAGCCCGGCGCGGCGGCGCCGGCGCCGCCGCCGCGACGCGACGACTCGGTGCCCGACGACTACGCGCTCATGCATGGCGACTGCGTGGAGCTCGGCAAGCGGCTCACGGGGCTCACGCGCTCGGAGCAAGTCGCGGCGCTCAGCGCCAAGCTCACGGCGGAGCAGCGGAGCGAGACCGAGAAGAAGATCGACGCCGTCGCGGCCACGCTGGGGGATCAGTACGCGCGGTCGTGTGAGCAGAACGTCGGCAAGAGCGTGGATCCGAAGTCGCTCAAGTGCGCGTTCGACGCGCGGACCGTCAAGGTGTTCGAGGCCTGCCTCAACGGGTCGCCGTCGGCCCAATGACGCCTCGGCGATGCGGCGAGCGGCGGATGACGGCGCGCGCTGTGCAGATATAATGGTCATCACCCATGGACGCTTCGCTCCTCGATGACCCCTGGATCGCCGCTCAGGTCGACGCCGCCGTGGCGCCCTACGTGGGGCGCCTGCCCGCGCACGAGATCGCGTGGATGCGCGAGCAGCTCGCGGAGGTCTTGCTGCACGACGAGGAGGCGAGCCGCCTCCTGCGGCGCGCGCATCCGCGCGAGGTCGACGAGAGCGGCGAGCGGGCGTTCGGGGTGCTCGGCGCAGCGGAGCGCGCCAAGGCGGGATAGCGGTGCGCACTCCGGAAGACCGGCTCCTCGCCGAGGGGCTCGACCTGCTTCAGCTGGTCGCGAAGCGCATCGCGCGCCGTCTGGGCCGCCGCATCCCGGTGGAGGACCTCGTCGCGCTGGGGCACCCGGCGCTGCTCGAGATCGTGCGGACGCACGATCCGAGCCGATCCACCTTCGAGGCCTACGCCAAGAGGAAGCTCCGGTGGGCCATCTTCGACGGCGTCCGGAGGGAGACGCGCTGGCGTTCCGCGGCCGCGCGGGCCAGCGCGCTCGCTGCGTCGGCGCGCTTCGCGGAGGGGCGCGGGGCGGAGGACGACGCCGACGCGCCTGCCACGCAGGAGGCCTACGCCGCGCGGCTCGGCGATCTGCTCGCCGGGCATGCGGCAGCGATGGCGCTCGGCCTGCTCTCGGGTCACGGGGACATCGCTGCCGTCCCCGACGCCGCGGACGACCCGGAGGAGCACGCCTCTCGCGCCGAGCTCGCGCAGGCCGTGCGTCACGCCGTGCGCGAGCTCCCGGAGCGCGAGCGCACCCTCGTGGAGCGCCACTACTTCGACGACGAGCGCTTCGATCAGATCGCGCAGGATCTCGGGATCAGCAAGAGCTGGGCGAGCCGGCTGCACAGCCAGGCCATCGAGCGGCTGGGTGAGCTGCTCCGCACAGCGCGCTGAGGCGCGGGCGCCTCGCCGCCCGCCGGCGGATGCCGGTCAGCGCTGCCGGCTCTGGAACGAGCGGAGGTACGGGGCCCGCTCCTCGTCGCTGACCGGCTCGTTGCTGATCACCCGGTGGTCGCGCGGCAGGAAATACACGAGCCGGACCGTCATGTGATCCTTCGCGACGGTCAGCTTCCCCTTGCGACGGAGCTCCGCGGCCTCCGCGAAGCTCTGCACCTTCGGATCGTAGGCGATCATGTGCAGATCGGACCCGAACGGCGTGGGCAGCTCTTCCACCTCGACGATCTTGTAGATGCGGATCCCTCCGCTCTGCTCGGCGGCTGCGACCACGGCGCCGATCACCAGATCCTTGCCCGTCGGATCGGAGGTCTCGGGCACCGGGGGGGCGCGGTCACATGCAGGCGCGAGCGTCAGGATGCCGGCGCACATGGCGGCGAGCGCGATCGACCTCATGGGCGCTGAATAACATCGATGCCACCCGGCGCAAGCGGCGACCGCGGGTTGCGCGGGGGCCTGCATGCCAGGCGGGGGGTTCGGGCGTTGGTGGCGCGCTGCGACGTCGCTCGCCGCCTCGCAGCTGTGTCGTGGTAGACGGCGCGTTCGACACGGTGATCGGGAGCGATCCCTGGAGGAGTGCGATCATGCGACTCGAGGACACGAAGTTCGTCGTCACAGGTGCTGCCCAGGGGTTGGGTCGCCACTATGCGCTGCGGCTCGCGGAGCTCGGGGGCCAGGTCGCCGCCGGCGACATGAACGAGGAGGGGCTCGCGTCGCTCGTCGAGGCGAGCAAGGGGCTCGCCGGAAAGGTCCACGCGCGGGCGGTCAACGTGGCGGTGGAGGCGGAGGTGGAGGCGTTCGTCCGCTTCGCGCACGAGGAGATGGGCGGCCTGAACGGCCTCGTGAACAACGCGGGCATCCTGCGGGACGGTTTGCTCGTCAAGAAGGACCGGCAGACGGGGGCGGTCGTCAAGCTGAGCGCGGCGCAGTGGCAGGCCGTCATCGACGTCAACCTGACGGGGGCCACGCTCATGGTCCGCGAGGTCGTCGCGAAGATGATCGAGACCGAGCAGAAGGGCGTCATCGTCAACATCAGCTCCATCGCGCGCCACGGCAACCGCGGCCAGTCGAGCTACACCGCCGCGAAGAGCGCGCTCGCGGCGAACACGAAGACCTGGGCGCTCGAGTTCGCGCCGTTCGGCATCCGCGTCGGCGCTGTTGCGCCCGGCATGATCGAGACGCCCATGACGCAGGGCATGCACCAGAAGGCGCGCGACGCCTTGGTCGCCATGATCCCTGTGGGCCGCATCGGCGTACCCGAGGACATCTGGCAGGCCGTGCGCTTCGTGATCGAGTGCGAGTACTTCAACGGTCGCTGCATCGACGTCGACGGCGGCCTCACGATGTGACGCTGTCACGCGGCCGACCGCTCCCCGGCGGGCGTGCGTTCGCGCCTCGCCTCCCGGCCGCGCTCGCGCGGCGTCATCTCCCGCCGGTCTGACCGGCTGCATCCTGCCCGATCCCTCTCCCTCCGGTGCTCCTGTGGCGCTCGACCGACCGAGCACTGCTCGGTGCGCTCGCGCTCGCTCGCTCGCTGCTGGCCCGATCCAAGGGGGATTTCGGACCACGAGCCAACGCGGCGATCCGCCCAGGCGACATTCCCCTTGACGCTGCGATATTGAAAGCTATGTTCAATATCAATCCCACCCGTTCCGTAGCCGGGGGTCTGCATGTACGTCTGCCTCTGTATGGGCGTCTGTGATCGAGAGATTCGCGAAGCGATGAGCGAGGGCGCCTGCTCTGTTTCGCAGGTGATGGAGTGCACGGGCGCCGGTACGCGGTGCGGCTCCTGCCGGTCGACGATCGCCGAGCTTGTCGGCGAGCGCGACGGCGCCTCGACGCCGCGCCGCCTCACGATGGCGCCGGTCTCCAGCGCAGCCTGATTCTCCGGCTTGACCGGCAACACCCTGAAGGCCCTGGTTTCCGTCGGGAGCGACGGCCGCGGCATCTATTTCCTTAGAAACTGCTTGCGCACCTCTACGGACCTTGCGCATTTGTGCGGGGCGCTGGCGTTCCAGCCAGCGTCCCCCGCCTGACAGGGGCGGGGCCAGCACGACAGCCATGAGCGCGAGAGGGGTCCGATGAAGGGTGCAAAAGACGTCGTTGATGCGTTGAACGAGGTGCTTGCCGGAGAGCTCGTTGCGATCAACCAGTATTTTCTGCACGCGAAGATGTGCTCGCACTGGGGCTTCGTCACGCTCGCTGCGCATGGGCGCGCCGAGTCGATCGACGAGATGAAGCACGCCGATGCGATCATCGAGCGCATCCTCTTCCTGGATGGGCTGCCCAACCTCCAGCGCCTGGACACCCTGCACATCGGGCAGAGCGTGCCGGAGCAGCTCAAGAGCGACCTCGATCTCGAGTACCACGCGGTCAAGCGGCTCAACTCGGCGATCGCCCTCTGCCGCGACAAGGGAGATCGCACCAGCGAGGATCTCCTGGCCGAGATCCTCGAGTCCGAGGAGGAGCACATCGACTGGCTCGAGACACAAATCGGGCTGATCGAGAAGCTCGGCGAGACAGCCTACCTCGCCCAGCAGATCCGCGAGTAGGGGAGGGTGGGGGACGCTCCTCGCGCAAAGGGCGTCCCCCGTGCACCCTTCTGGCGGCGGAGGTCGTGCTTGACGTACGATGCTCTGGACGCATGTCCAAGGCGCCGCGGACGACCGTGCTCGCGCGCTTACGCGCCAGCGCGGCACGTCGGTCGTGATCGTCGCGCCGCCCTCGTCCCCGGAGGAGGATGAGCGCGGCGGGGGAAATCCATGTCGAAGATTCTTGTCGTCGATGACCAGCGGAACATGCGGACCACGCTCGCGATGATGCTGCGTGGCGCCGGGTACGAGGTCGATGAAGCGGCGGACGGCAGCCAGGGCGCCGATCTGGGCGCCAAAGGGGCGTACGACGTCGTGCTCACCGACCTCCGGATGGGCGGCTTCGACGGGATCGGCGTCCTGCGCGCGGTGAAGGAGTCGAACGCGAACACGGAGGTCATCGTGATGACCGCGTACGGCACCATCGAGAGCGCGGTGGAGGCGATGCGGCTCGGCGCGTTCGACTACATCCAGAAGCCGTTCTCGGAGCAGGAGCTCCTCGTGAAGGTCGAGCGCGCGATCCAGAACCGGAAGCTCACCGGCGAGGTGCAGCTGCTCGCCAGCGAGTTCAAGGAGCGCTACCGGTTCGAGAACATCGTCGGCCGCTCGCAGGCGGTCCGCGAGGTGCTCGGCCGGATCGTCAAGGTCGCGCCGACCGACGCCACGGTGCTCATCACCGGCGAGAGCGGCACCGGCAAGGAGCTCGTCGCCAAGGCCATCCACGCCAACAGCAAGCGCGCCGACCGCCCGTTCGTGCCGGTCAACTGCGCCGCCATCAGCGAGACGCTCCTCGAGAGCGAGCTGTTCGGCCACGCGCGAGGCTCGTTCACGGGCGCGATCTCGGCGAGGAAAGGGCTGTTCGAGGAGGCCGACGGGGGCACGTTCTTCTTCGACGAGATCGCCGAGACCCCGCTCACCTTCCAGGCGAAGCTGCTCCGCGCGATCCAGGAGAACGAGATCCGCAGGGTAGGCGAGAACAAACCCATCCACGTCGACGTGCGCATCATCGCCGCGACGAACCAGGAGCTCCTGACCGCGGTGTCGGAGAAGCGGTTCCGCCAGGACCTCTACTACCGGCTGAACGTCGCGCGCTTCGTGCTCCCGCCGCTCCGCGCGCGTCGCGAGGACATCCCGATCCTCTGGGAGTTTTTCCTGGAGAAGTACAACCGCAAGATGAGCTGTCGCGCCCGCGCCGCCGACGGCGTCATCGAGGCGCTGACGCAGTACGACTTCCCCGGCAATATCCGCGAGCTCGAGAACATGGTCGAGCAAGCGGTGGCCCTCTCGGGCGGCGGCGTCATCAGCGTCGACGACGTGCTGCCCGCCGCGGTGCAGCCGCAGCGCGCGCCCGAAGCCGGCGGCAGGCTGCTCGCCGACGTGGTCGACTGCGCCGAGCGCCAGGCGATCGAGGCCGCGCTGCGGGAGTGCGACGGCAGCCGGGAGCGCGCCGCCGAGGTGCTCGGGATCAGCGCGACCACGCTGTGGCGCAAGATGACCCGCCTGACGATCACGTATCCCCCGGGCTGAAACGGCGCCGATCTGCCGGGCGTCTTCCATCGCCTACCGGCCGGGCTCAGCAGCTCGCTCCCGCGGGATACAGCGACCTCAGGCGGACCGCGCTCGGCGGGGCCGTGCTCCCCCGGCACCGCGACCTGCTGCCCATCGAGCTCAGCCTGCATTCCTCCGCTCGGGTCGTATGGATGCGGCCGCTCGATCCGAGCAAACCATCTGACTCAGCAGTAAATCGAGGGAGCTAGCCTACGCTAGATTGCATCTTTGCAATGATGCAGTGTCGGGATTTGCCTTAGTGCAATGAGGCGGCTGATGTAGACTGTGCTCTTCTGTTTCACTTTAGCGTCGGCAACCGCAACGCGTCGATTCGGGAACTTGGCCCGGCGATTGCTAGACAAGTAGGCGTATTAGATGGCGGCGATTGCCGCAGGAGGACGCTTAATGGCCCGCATGCTGATCGTGGACGGTGAGAATTCCCAGCGTCGCGCTCTTTCGGCAGGGCTAAGCGTCGAGGGGTTCGAGGTTGTGTTCGCCGCCTCGTTCCAGGATGCGCTGCTCACCCTCGGCTCGTCTCCGATCGATGTGGCGATGATCGACCTGATGATGCCGGACCTGAACGGCCTCGATCTGGCGCGGCATATCCGGCATGCGTACCCGGGGGTGCGGGTCGTGCTCTCCAGCGCCTATCATCTCTCCGCGCGCCAGGTCGAGCGCGCCGACTGCGGCGCGGTGGCCTTCGTCCCCAAGCCCTATCAGGTGGGCGAGATCTGTCGCTTCCTCCGCGCCAAGACGAACGTGCTCACGCCCGCGTCGTGCTAGTAGCGCGGCGTGCGCTGCGAGCTGCTCGACTACGAACTCCCTGAAGCGCTGATCGCTTCGCGACCCCCCGAGGAGCGCGACGGAGCGAGGCTCCTCCTGGTCGATCGCGGCCGCAGGGCGGGCGAGGTCGAGCACACGGCGATCCGCGATCTCGACCGGTACATCGAGCGCGGCTCGCTCGTTATCGTCAACGACACGAAGGTCGTCCCCGCTCGTCTGTTCGGGAGGAAGCGCGGCTCAGGCGGGCAGGTCGAGCTCTTCCTGCTGCACCGGCTGGACGGGGCGCCGGCCGGCGCGGAGGACCTCGGCGGAGGGCCGCAGGAGAGCGCGCCGCTGTCCGAACGCTGGCGAGCGATGGGGCGCGCCTCCAAGCCGATACGTCCGGGAGCGGTGCTCGATCTCGAGCGCGACGGCGCGCTGGTCGCGGAGGTGCTGGAGCGGGCCGAGGACGGCGTGCTCACGGTGCAGCTCTCCTCGCCCGCGGGGCTGTCCGTCGCCGCTGCGATCGACGCGTACGGCCACGTCCCGCTCCCGCCTTATCTCGGCCGCGGCGACGACGCGTCCGATCGCGAGCGGTACCAGACCATCTTCGCCCGGGTCCCAGGAGCGGTCGCCGCGCCCACGGCGGGCCTCCACCTCTCGCCCGGCCTCGTCGAGCGGCTCCGCGCGAACGGGGTCGAGATCGCGAGCGTCACGCTGCACGTCGGCCTCGGTACGTTCCAGCCGGTCACGGTCGACGATCTCGACCTGCACCCGATGCACGCGGAGGTCTACTCGATCCCGGACGCGACCGCGGGCGCGATCGCGGGCGCGCGCGAGCGCGGCGCGTCGGTGATCGCCATCGGCACCACCGTGGTTCGCGCGCTGGAGTCGGCCGCCGATCCGGCCCGCGCAGGCCTCGTGCGGGCGCAGTCCGGGGAGACGCGCCTCCTCATCCAGCCGGGCTATCGGTTCCGCGTCGTCGACGCCCTGCTGACCAACTTCCACCTGCCGCGCTCGACGCTGCTCGCGCTGGTGTTCGCCTTCGCCGGCCGCGAGCGCACGCTCCTCGCGTACCGCGCGGCGATCGACGCCGGCTACCGTTTCTACTCGTATGGTGATGCCATGCTGATCCGCGGGGTGGATGCGCCATGAGCCGGACCCCTGGCTTCTCCTTCTCCGAGCTCGCGAGGGACGGGCATGCCCGGACGGGCGTGCTCTCCACGCCGCACGGCGACGTGCTGACCCCGACGTTCATGCCGGTCGGCACCCAGGGCAGCGTGAAGACGTTGACCCCGGCCGAAGTGGCCGCGACCGGCGCGAGGATCGTCCTCGGCAACACGTACCACCTGTGGCTTCGCCCTGGCCCCGAGCTCGTCGCGCAGCTCGGCGGTCTGCACGCGTTCACCCGCTGGCCGCACGCGATGCTCACGGACTCCGGGGGCTTCCAGGCCTTCTCGCTCGCCGAGCGGCGCACCCTCGTCGAGGACGGCTTCGTGTTCCGATCGCACCTCGACGGCGCTCGCAAGGCGCTCACGCCCGAGGTCGCGATGGAGGTGCAGGGGCTGCTCGGGGCCGACATCGCGATGCAGCTCGACGTGTGTCCGCCAGGCGGCGCGCCGCGCGCAGAGGTCGAGGAGGCGTGTCGCCTGACCACGCGCTGGGGGAAGCGCTGCCTCGCCGCGAAGCGCCCGAGCCAGGCGCTCTTCGGCATCGTGCAGGGAGGCACCTCGGTCGCGCTGCGCATGGCGCACGCCGATGAGCTCGGCGCCTTGCCGTTCGACGGGCTCGCCCTGGGCGGCTTCTCCGTGGGCGAGCCGATCGCGATGATGCACGAGGTCATCGCGCAGATCGGGCCGCACCTCGACCCGACGCGCCCCCGCTACCTCATGGGCGTGGGGACGCCGCTCGACCTCGTGCACGCCATCGGCGCCGGGGTCGACATGTTCGACTGCGTGCTCCCCACCCGGAACGCGCGGAACGGGCAGGCGCTCACGCAGCACGGCAAGATCGTCATCAAGCAGGCCCGCTACAAGGAGGATCGTTCGCCGCTCGATCCGACCTGCGCTTGCCCGACCTGCGCCGGTGGATACAGCCGCGCGTACCTGAGGCACCTCTACATGGCCGGCGAGATCCTGGTGCTGCGCCTGATGACGGAGCACAACCTCCACCTCTATGGCCGCCTGATGCGAGAGGCGCGCGCGGCGATCGCCGAGGGGAGGTACGCGGCGTTCGCTCGCGAGTGGCTCGGCGCGAGCGGCGCCGGTAATGCAAGCGACGCGAACGACGCGAACGACGCGAACGATACGGTGGGCGCGACCGAGTCAACCGAGTGACCCTACATCGTCGCCATGGCCTCTTCGATGCGTTCGCGGAGCCGGTGCAGCGGGCGCCGTCGCGCCGCCGGCGCATCGCCTGCGCTGCCCGGAGGGTTCCGGAGTAACATGGGCGGATGGTGAGCTCTCGCCTCTGGCGTCGGGACGCGCGCTCGGATCCGCGCGCATCGGGCGGCGTCCTGGCCGCGCTCGACCCGGCCGTATGCCCGAGCCGCCGGCGCACGAGCCCGAGCCGGTCGTGTCGGTCGGATGGCCGCCTTCGCGCGCGGGTCGCGTGCTTGCCCGCGCATTCCTCGTCCATTAGCCTTCGAACTCGGCCCGCGGAATGACGCAAGACGCCAACAAGAAGCCGCTCGGACGCATCCTCCTGCAGCAACGGGCGGTCACCCAGCCCCAGCTCGAACAGGCGCTCCTCGAGGCGCGTGCGAAGGGGGTGCCCCTCGCCACGAACCTCATCGAGAGCGGCACCGTCTCCGAGGTCGCTGCGCTGAAGGCCCTCTCCGAGCAGAGCGGCGTTCCTGGCATCGATCTCAACCAGGTCTGCATCAAGCTGAGCGACCTCTCCATCCTCCCCCGCGAGATCGCCGCCAAGCACAAGCTCCTTCCCGTGCTCGTGCGCGAGGATCGCATCCTCGTGGCCATGGCCGCGCCCGCCGACAAGAAGGTGATCGACGAGCTCGAGTTCGTGACCGGCAAGCGCGTCTTCCCGTACATCGCGCTCGCGGGCCCCCTCGTGCGGACCATCGCGGCCGCCTACGACATGAAGGAGCAGGGCGAGCCGTTCTACGTGGGCGCCAAGTGCCCGCCCGAGGTGCTGAAGCGGGCCGGGCTCGGCTCCACGGCGGCGTCCGCTTCCGAGGCGCCGCCTGCGCCCCCGCCCGCCCCTGCGCAGCCTGCGCCGCGCAGGCCTGCGTCCGCCGTGCCCCCAGCGACGGTGGCCCAGGCCCCGGTGGCCCAGGCCCCTGCAGCGCCTGCTCCCAGCGCCGCCCCGCCGCCGCCGCCACGGCCTGCGCCGGAGCGCCCGCGCGACGACGCGGAGATCTCGTTCGCCGATCTCACCGACGAGCCGAGCCCGCCTGCTGCCCCGTCGCCAGCACGCCTCTCCCCGGCGGGGCCGCCGCTCGTCGTCGACGACGCCATGCGGAGGGCGGCGGCGGCCGACGAGCTCACGGACACGGATTTCGGCACCGCAGACCGCGATCTCTCCGTCGTCGAGTCGCTCCCGGGCGCAGGCAAGGCGCCGCAGGGCGATCAGACCACGATCCTGGTCGTCGACGACGAGCCGGAGATCCGGAAGCTGCTCCGTCGCATCTTCGAGGAGCGCGGGTACCGCGTGGAGGAAGCCGACCGCGGGCTCCTCGCGCTGCGCATGGTCAAGGAGAATCCGCCCGACGTGATGATCCTCGACGCCATGCTGCCGGAGGTGCACGGCTTCGACATCGCCCGCCGCATGAAGGGCACCCAGCGCTACGGCCACATCCCGATCATCATGATCTCGGCCGTCTACCGCGGGTGGCGGTTCGCGGAGGATCTGAAGTCGAGCTACGGCGTGGAGGCCTACATCGAGAAGCCCTTCCGCGTCGCCGATGTCGTCGCCGCCGTGGAGAACGCGCTCCAGGCGCGCTCGATCCGCGGTGATCAGGACCGGATCTCGGCGGAGGCGGAGCGCCTCCTCGCCGCGGGGATCGCGGCGTATCGCGCGGGCGATTTCGACAAGGCCGTGCGGCACCTGCGCGAGGGCACGGCCATCGACCCGCTCGCGTACCGGCTGCACTTCCACCTCGGCCTGCTCTACGGCAAGCAGGGGCAGCTCTACGACGCCATCCAGGAGCTGGAGACGGCGCTGCACATCAACGGCAAGCACTTCCCCGCGCTGAAGAACCTCGCCGTGCTCTATCAGAAGGCCGGGTTCCGCAACAAAGCCATCGAGACCTGGGAGCGCGCGCTGGGCGTCGCTCCCGATGACCCGACGCGGCAATCGATCAAGGAGCACTTGCTCGGGCTGCTCTGACCGCCTACCCCATGTCGTCTTGGTCCAAGCTGTCGTAGACTGCGCCATTCCACCGGCAGGCGCGTCCTTGGATGAAATTCATCTGCGATAACTGCAAGGCCAAGTACCAGATCGGTGACGAGAAGGTCGCCGGCAAGATGGTGCGGATGCAGTGCCGGCGATGCGGGCACCTCATTCAGGTCAGCGCGAGCGTCACCGAGAGCTCCGTGGCGCGTGCTCTCCCGGTCGAGCCGCCGCGCGAGGCGGGCGACGACGCGCACGTCGCCCCTCCGAGCGACGAGGCGCCGGCGGCGGACGCGGGCGCGGCGAGCCCGTTGAAGCCGCCGCTGGCTTCGTCCCAGGGCCAGGGCGCCGCTCCGGCGCCGCCCCGGCCGGCATCCCAGGCGCTGCCGCGCCCAGGGGGCGCTCCTCGACCTCCGGTCGCGCCGCGCGCTGTCCCCGGACCGGCGTCGAGCCCGCGTCCGGCGACCGCACCGCAGGTCTCCCCGGCACCCCGGCCTGCCCAGCCGGCACCCGCGGCGCCGGCCCGTTCCCCTGCGCCTGCCGCCAGGGCGGCGGAGCCCACGCCGCCGGCGGGGGCCGCGGGCGCGTTCACGCGCGCGATGTCCAACGACCGCCCGCTCGGGAAGGCGCCGGCCGTGCGCGCCACGTCGAGCGAGGACTGGTACGTCGGGGTCGGCGGCGTCCCGCTCGGCCCGGTGCGGCTCTCGGTCATTCGCGACAAGGCGCTTGCCGGCGCGGTGGACGGCGAGTCGCTCGTCTGGCGCGAGGGCTTCGATGAGTGGCAGCCCCTCAAGAACTTCCCGGAGCTGCTCGAGATCGTCACGCAGGCTCAGTCGACCCGCCTGTCCCCGCCTGCGCGCCGCATCAGCACCACGGGCTCCTCTGTCGGTCAGCCGCAGGCGTCTCCGTCGGCGAAGGCGCCCTCCTCGTCGAGGGTCCCTGCGGTCCCAGCGGCCGTGCCCGCGCGCCCGGCGACGCGCGAGCCGGAGCCTCCTGGCCTGAACGAGCAGGCCCCGGCGGTCGCCGCCTTCACGGCGGCGGGGACGCCCGGTGCGTCGGCCCCGCTGCCCGCGCCGGTCGCATCGTCGGTCGCGTCAGCTACGTCCGTTGCGTCCGTCGCGCGCGTCGCCCCGGTTGCGCCAGCAGCAAGCGCGCCGGCTGCGTGGCCAGGAGCGCCGTCAGGCGCCGGGCGGCCCCACGCCGCGGGCGCTGCGCCGGTAGAAGTGCTCGCCGATCCCTTCGCGGCCGATCGCACGGCCCCCGTCGCGTTTGCGCCCGGACCCGAGCTGGCCGCGTCCGCCTCGACCGAGCTCGCTCGTGGGGCCGGCGGCCTGGCCGCGGGCGGGTCGCCCTCTGCGGCGGCGCCCGCGGGCGGCCTGGCCGCTGGGGGAGCGCGTTCTGCGACGGCGCCAGCAGGCGGAAGGCTGACCGCAGGGGGCTCACCCAGCGCGCCGGCGGGAGCCCTCTCCGCCGCGGAGCCCGCACCTCTGGTGGCCACGCCTGGCAGCCTGGTGGAGACGGTCGCGCCACGGCGGCGATCGGGCATGAGCCCGCTCGCTTACGCCTTCATCGCCATGGCAGCGGCGTTCGGTGGCGTCTCCGCTTTCGTCCTGCTCTCCCCGAAGCCGCAGCCCGTGCAGGTCGTGACCGCCCCCCCGCCGCAGAGCCAGCCGGCCGATTTGCCCACGGCGGCCCCGCCGCCGCCGCCGAGCGTCGAGCCGGACGCGCCTGCGCCAGCCGAGACGGCTTCCGCCCGGCCAGAGGTCGCTTCGACGGGCAAGGCGGGCGGCGTCGCGAGCCAGCGTCTTCCGACGGACAAGCCGGTCGCTCCATCGGCCTCTGCTTCTGCCCAGTTCGACCGGTCCGGGTTCGGCGCTGGGGTCCCCGGCCCCTCGTCCGGACCGGGCAGCCAGGGGGCCGGCGCCGGCTTGAGCCAGCTTTCCCAGGGGGAGATCTCCGGTGTCGTCGAGTCGAACCGCCCCAGCGTCCGGCGCCACTGCTGGCAGCCTGCCCTCGACGCGCGCGCCAGCAACGCGGCCAGCACCGCCAGGGTCTCGGCTTCGGTGGTCATCGGCGCCTCGGGCGCCGTCCAGTCGGTCTCGGCCGGCGGGTCGGAGAAGGATTACCCCGGCCTGGCGAGCTGCATCGCCTCCCGGATCAAGTCCTGGCGGTTCCCTCCTTCCTCGGGTTCCACCCCCGTGACGATTCCGTTCGTCTTCGCCGCGCAGTAGAGCGGGGTGCATCCCCGCGGAGCGCGGGCGCTTCGCTTTACGTTTGCCCGAGCAGGCGGTAATCGACGCGCTCATGGCAGAGCGCAAAGTCCGAATCCTCGTGGCGAAGCCCGGCCTGGACGGCCATGACCGCGGCGCCAAGGTGGTCGCCAGGGCACTCCGCGACGCGGGCTTCGAGGTGGTCTACACGGGCCTGCACCAGACCCCCGACATGATCGCCTCCGCCGCTGTGCAGGAGGACGTCGACGCCGTGGGGCTGTCGATCATGTCCGGAGCGCACAACACCCTCTTCCCCGCGGTTATCGAAGCGCTCCGGAAGCACGGGGCCGAGGACATCGTGGTGTTCGGTGGGGGCATCATCCCGGACGAGGACATCGCGCGGCTCCAGAACGCCGGCGTGAAGGGCGTCTTCACCCCCGGGACCACCCTGAAGAGCATCGTGGAGTGGGTCCAGACCAACGTGACCCCCCACAGCTGACCGCCGCCGCGGCGCGCCTCCCCACTCTCCACCACCGCGGCGCGCCTCCCCACTCTCCACCACCGCGCTCCCCCCCGTCCGGTTTCCCCCCCAGCCAAGGGCTCGCTGAGCCCGTCCGGTAACCCGGCTACGCACCCGTTCGCCCGGCCGCGAATCGACGTGCTCAGGGCGGCGATCCGTCTTGCTTGCTTTCCGTCTTGCCAGCGTCCGCCCGACGCGTTCCAGCCCACCTCCGAGCGGCCCCCCACTTCCTCCCACGGCCTTGCCCGAGGGGCATTTGTCGATAAATCGCGCTGTTTTGTGGGGTGAGACCTTTACGGTTTATGTCCTACATAGGTGGCGGATGAGGTCCAGAAATCTCCCAAACTGTTGACACTCGGCACCTCACTCCGTAGCGTGGCGGAGCTTCGTGGGAAGAAGTGGCAGAGAATGTCACGACGCGGCGTGCGCCCGGTGGAGCAACGCCTCGCCAACCCCTCGGCGGGACGGGCCAGCCGGAGCTGGGGTCGATGAGCACGATGTTTCGCGGTCACTTCGAGCACGCGATCGACGCGAAGGGGCGCACGAGCCTCCCTTCGCGCTTTCGCGACGTGCTCGCGGCCGCGAACGACCTGCGGATGGTCATCACCCCGGCCCTCTTCGACCCCTGCCTGCACGCGTACCCGATGAAGGCCTGGGAAGAGCTGGAGGCGAAAATTGCAGCACTTCCGCAATTTGACTCGAACGTGGTCGCCTTCCGGCGCCGTTACCTGTCCGCGGCCGTCGAGTGTGACCTTGACAAGCAAGGCCGGATCCTCATTCCGCCGTCCCTCCGCGAGCACGCGGACCTCACGAAGGACGTGCTGTGGGCGGGCATGGGCCAGACGATCGAGCTCTGGTCACAGGAACGGTGGAAGGCCGCTCAGCAGATGAGCGAGGTCGAGCTTCAGAGCTTCAAGAACGCAATCGCGGAGCAGTTCCGCCTATGAACGTCGTCAATGTAGTCCCCATGCACCTGCCTCCTCCGCCGCCGCGCCCGCGTGGCGAGCAGCACGTCTCCGTCCTCGGCCGCGAGGTGCTCGCCGCGCTCTCACCGGTCAGCGAGGGCGTCTACGTCGACGCCACCCTCGGCGCCGGCGGCCACACCGCGACGATCCTCGAGACGCCGGGCGCCCGGGTCATCGGGATCGATCGCGACGAGCGCGCCCTCGCCATCGCGCGCGCCCGGCTCGCCCGCGCGGGGGATCGGGTGACCTACGTTCACGGCGAGTTCTCCGAGATCGAGCGGCACCTCGCGGCCCTCGGCGTCCCGCAGGTGGACGGCCTCGTGGCCGACATCGGCGTGAGCTCCATGCAGCTCGACGACCCGGCCCGCGGCATGAGCTTCCGCGCGGAGGGGCCGCTCGACATGCGGATGGACCCGAGCCGCGGCGAGACGGCGCTCGAGCTCATCGAGCGGCTCAGCGACGAGGAGCTCGCGGATCTCATCTACCGCTACGGCGAGGAGCGCCGCAGCCGGAGGGTCGCGCGTTGCATCAAGCAGGCGGCCGACAGCGGCGAGCTCGAGACGACGCTCGACCTGCGGCGCGCCGTGGTGCGCGCGGTCGGGCCGGCGCGCATCGGCGGCGTCGATCCGGCGACGCGCACGTTCCAGGCGCTGCGCATCGCGGTGAACGGTGAGCTCGACCAGCTCGAGGCGCTGCTCGAGGCGGCGCCCAGGATCATCGCGCCGGGCGGCGTGCTCGCCGTGATCTCGTTCCACTCGCTGGAGGACCGCATCGTCAAGCGCGCGCTGCGCGAGCCGGAGGTCTGGGAGCCGCTGACGAAGAAGCCGGTGACCGCGGCCGACGACGAGGTCGCCGACAACCCGAGGGCCCGCAGCGCAAAGCTCCGCGCCGCGAGGCGCGTGGGCTGGGCGGAGGCGCTCGCGTGACGCAGCAGCGTCCGTTCCTCATTCTGTGGACGCTCGCGGTGGCCGCGACGGTGGCGGCGTTCGTCGTGCACCTCGCGCTGCGAGGGCGCACGGTCGACCTGGGGTACAAGCTCGGGCGAGCGCGCGCCGAGCAGGCGCGGCTGCGTGAGGTCAAGCGGGTGCTCTCGCTCGAGGCGGCCAGCTACGAGACGCCGCAGCGCGTGGAGATGGTCGCCCGCTCGCTGCTCGGCATGACGCCGCCCCCGCCCGAGCGCGTGATCCCGGTGCGGGGCTACTCGGCGCCGCCCGGCGAGCGCGAGCCCGAGGGCGAGGAGTCCGGCAGCGCGCCGCCGAGCGGAGGGCAGCCGTGAAGAACCTCGATCCCCGGCGCGCGCGGTGGATCCGCATCCGCATGGGGCTGCTCTGCGGCCTCATGGCGCTCGGCCTGGGCGGCGTCGTGTCCGGCGCCTACCGCATCGAGGTCGAGGACGGGGACGCGTGGTACGACCTCGCCGAGCGGCAGCGCCAGCGGCGGCTCCACATCACGCCGAAGCGCGGCACCATCTACGACAGGAACGGCGCGCCGCTCGCGGAGAGCGTGGAGGTGCCCAGCGTCTCCGTGGACGCGGTCGAGATGCTCCGCGGCATCGAGGAGAAGTACGTCCCGATGCGGATCCAGCAGTATGCCGAGCGCATCGCGCAGGCGCTCTCGCTGCCGCTCGAGGAGGTCGTGGAGAAGCTCAGCCGGCGGCGCCGCTTCGCCTGGCTCAAGCGCCGCATCTCCGAGCAGGAGGTCGAGAACGTCCGCGCGCTCGGGGACAGGACGCAGCGCTATCCGGTGCGCGGGCTCGTGATCGAGGGCGAGGGGCGCCGCTTCTACCCGAACCGCGAGCTCGCCGGCCCGCTGCTCGGCTTTGTCGCCACCGACGGCGAAGGCAAGGAGGGGATCGAGCTCAGCCTGGAGCACGAGCTCCGCGGCAACGCGTCCGAGGTGCGCGGGCTCCGCGATCGATCGGGCCGGCTCATCTTCTCGGAGGGGATCGAGGACGAGCAGGCGCTCGCCGGGCACAACGTCCACCTGACGATCGACAAGGGCATCCAGTTCACCGCCGAGCGCGAGCTCGAGGCGGCGATGAAGACCTACGAGGCGCTCGGCGGATCGATCGTGGTCGTCGATCCGGAGAGCGGCGAGATCCTCGCGATGGCGAGCGCTCCGGGCTTCAACCCGAACGACTACTCGCAGAGCGATCCGGGGGCGCGGCGCAACCGCTGCGTCGTCGATCGCTTCGAGCCCGGCTCCACGATGAAGGTGTTCGCCATCGCGAGCGCGATCGCCGCGAAGAGCGTCTCCCCCAGCGCGACCATCTACTGCGAGGAGGGGAACATGGCGATCGACAACGTCGTGATCCACGACACGCACATCCACAAGTGGCTGACGTTGCCGCAGATCCTCGCCCAGTCGTCCAACATCGGCACGGCGAAGATCGCGCTCGGGCTCGGCGAGCAGCGGCTCTACGAGGGCTTCCGGCGGTTCGGCTTCGGAGACCTGACCGGCGTGCCGCTGCCGGGCGAGTCCGTGGGCGTGCTGCGGCCGCGCGGACGCCCCTGGGTCCAGGTCGAGACGGCGGCTGCCGCGTTCGGGCAGGGGATCAGCGTGACCACGCTCCAGCTCGCGATGGCGTCGGCGTCGATCGCCAACCACGGGCGGCTGCTCGAGCCGATCCTGATCAAGCGGGTCACCGACGGCACGGGCGTCACGCTGTCGGAGGCGTCGCCGCGCGTGCGCCGCGACACGGTGCCGGCGCCGATCGCGCGGATGATGTCGGAGATGCTCGTCGCGGTGACGGAGGGGGACGGGACCGGCGTCGAGGCTGCGATCCCTGGGTTCCGCGTCGCGGGGAAGACGGCCACCGCGCAGAAGATCGATCCCGCGACGGGCAAGTACACGGACACCCACTACGTGGCGTCGTTCGTCGGGTTCGTCCCGGCCGAGAGGCCTCGGATCGCCATCGCGGTGGTGCTCGATGAGCCGATGGGCGGCACGTACGCCGGTGGTTCGGTCGCGGCGCCCGTCTTCCGTCGGGTCGGTGAGATGGCGCTGCGCTACCTGGGCGTTACCCCGCGCGGGAGCGTGCCGATGAAGCTGTCGGAGATCAGCGAGCAGTCCGGGGAGGACCTCGCGGCGAGCACCTACCAGGTGCTGAGCGAGGCGCGCGCCGCGGCCGCGCCGATCTCGACGGGGGTGGTCACGCCGTCCGCGCCGCTCAAGGCGGGGGAGCTGCGCGTCCCCGATCTGACAGGGCTGCCGCAGCGCGAGGCCGTGAAGAGCGCCGCGGCGCTCGGGCTCGATCCGAGCGTCGAGGGCACGGGGCGGCTCGCGCGCCAGGAGCCTCCGCCCGGGACCGTGCTGCCCAAGGGATCGCCCCTGAAGCTCATCTTCGAGCCCCCCACATGACGGAGCACGATCACAAGGAAGCCAGCCTGGCCGAGGTCGAGCTCGCGCTCCGCCTCGGCGACGTGCTGCGCGAGATCCCGGGCGCCGCGCTCTCTCCGGCGGGCGCCGCGGACATGGTCGTGACGGGCGTGCACCTCGACTCGCGCAAGGTGGAGCAGGGGGACATCTTCGTCGCGCGCGCGGGCGCGCGGGCGCACGGCGAGCGCTTCATCCCCGAGGCCATCGAGCGCGGCGCGCAGGCTGTGATCGTCGCCCGCGGGAGCGCGGCCGACACGCTCGGCGCCGCGCGCGTCGAGGTCCCCGACGTGCCGCTCGCGCTCGCCCAGGCTGCCGCCGTGGTCTACGGACACCCGACCTTCACGCTCGAGGTCGTCGGCATCACCGGTACGAACGGCAAGACGACGACGGCTCACCTCGTCCAGGCCTGCATCGACCGGTGCGGCGGCCAGGCCGGGATCGTCGGGACGCTCGGTTACCGCTTCGGCGATCTCGATGTCCACGCCTCGCACACGAGCCCCGAGGCGGACGAGCTCGCGCGCGTCGCCGCCGCGATGGTCGCCCGCGGCGCGACGCACCTCGTGATGGAGGTGTCGTCGATCGCGCTCGCGGCGAAGCGCGTCGACGCGGTCCGGTTCCGGATCGCCGTCTTCACGAACCTCACGCAGGATCACCTCGACTACCACGGCACGATGGAGGCGTACGCGGCGGCGAAGGCGCGCCTGTTCGTGGATCTCGGCCCCGGCGCCGCGGTCATCAACGTCGACGATCCCTTCGGGCGGCAGCTCGTCGAGATGCTCGCCCCTGGCGGGCTCTCGCGCCCGACCGCGGCCACGCTCGCGCGCTACTCGGCGGAGGTGGGCGCGGGACCGGACGCCGCGGAGATCGCCCCCGTCGAGCTCGCGCACAGCGCGAGCGGCACGTTCATCCGCGCCCGCACGCCCGCCGGCGAGGTCACCATCCGCTCCCACCTGCTCGGCGCGCACAACGCGTCGAACCTGCTCGCCGCCCTCGCCGTGGCCTACCTGCTCGGGTTCGACGTCGGTGACGCCGCCGCGGCGCTCTCGTCTCCGATCCAGGTCGCGGGCCGCCTGGAGCGCTGCGATACCCCGGGCGCCGACGATGTGATCGTGCTCGTCGACTACGCGCACACGCCGGACGCGCTCGCCCGCGTGCTCGCGAGCGTCCGCGCCCTCGGCGGCGGGCGCATCCTCTGCGTCTTCGGGTGTGGCGGCGACCGCGATCCGCTGAAGCGGCCGCAGATGGGCGAGGCGGTCGGCCGCGCCGCCGACGTCGCCATCGTCACGAACGACAACCCGCGGAGCGAGGACCCGCGCGCGATCGCCGACGCCATCCTGCCGGGGCTCGCCGCCGGGCGCGCGCGCGTCGTCGTCGAGCTCGATCGGGCGCGCGCGATCGAGCGCGCGGTGCTCGACGCCGAGCCGGGGGACGTGGTCCTCATCGCCGGCAAGGGCCACGAGCCGTACCAGATCATCGGCGGCGTCACGCTGCCGTTCGACGATCGCGACGAGGCGCGGCGCGCGCTCGCCGCACGCCGCGCGCGCGCCCTCGGCGAGCAGCCGTCGCACGGAGGTGCGGGGTGATCTACGAGCTCTTCTACCCGCTCAAGTTCCACTACGGCTGGCTGAGCTGGCTCAACGTCCTCCGCTACATCCCGTTCCGCACGATCATGGCGACGATCACCGCCATGGTGCTGACGTTCGTGCTCGCGCCGTGGTTCATCCGCGAGCTCCGGCGCAAGCAGATCGGGCAGGTGGTCCGCGCCGAGGGGCCGGAGACGCACAAGATCAAGGCGGGCACGCCGACGATGGGCGGCGCGCTCATCCTGCTCTCGCTGCTGCTCCCCACCGTGCTGTGGGCCGACCTCAGGAACCCCTTCGTCCTCGCGACGACGGCCGTCACCGCGGGCTACGGCGTCATCGGCTACCTGGACGACTTCCTCAAGATCAAGCGGCGGAACAGCGGCGGCCTGCCCGGGCGCTACAAGCTCATCGGCCAGGTGCTCATCGGCGGCGCGGCCGTGGCCTACACGTTCCTGCTCGCGTCCAAGCTCCCGCCGGACTGGGCGGAGATCAGGACGCGGCTCGCGATCCCGTTCGTCGCGTTCTCGAAGTACCCGATCGAGCTGCCGCTCTACGTCTACATCCCGTTCGCCGTCTTCGTCGTGGTCGCGACGTCGAACGCCGTGAACCTCACCGACGGCCTCGACGGCCTCGCGATCGGCCCGGTGATCATCAACGCGGGGACCTACCTCATCCTCGCGTACATCGTCGGCGCCTCCATCGCGAGCTTCTCGCTCGCGACCTACCTCGACATCCCGGCGATCGCGTCGGCCGGCGAGCTGTCGGTGTACTGCGGCTCGGTCATCGGCGCGGGGATCGGCTTCCTTTGGTACAACACGTACCCCGCCCAGGTCTTCATGGGGGACGTCGGGTCGCTCGCCCTAGGAGGCGGGCTCGGGATGCTCGCCGTCTTCACCAAGAACGAGCTCCTGTCGATCATCCTCGGGGGGATCTTCTTCATCGAGACGGTCAGCGTCATCACGCAGGTCCTCTCGTTCAAGCTCACCGGCAAGCGCGTCTTCTTGATGGCGCCGATCCACCACCACTACGAGAAGAAGGGGTGGGCGGAGCCCAAGATCATCGTCCGCTTCTGGATCATCTCCATCCTCCTGGCGCTGGTCTCCCTGGCGTCGATGAAGCTGCGGTGAGGGCATGATGGACGTCCGCGGGCGAACAGTGATCGTCGTGGGGCTCGGCCGGAGCGGCGTCGCGGCCGCGCGCCTCCTGAACGCGCGCGGCGCGCGCGTGATCGCGAACGACGGCGCGCCGCGCGAGCGGCTCTCCGCCGCGGCCGCGGCCCTCGAGGGCGAGGGGGTCGTCCTCGCGCCGGGCGGGCACGATCCGGCGCTGTTCGACGGCGCCGACCTCGTGGTCGTCTCACCGGGCGTGCCGTCGTTCCCCGCGCTTGACGCCGTCGCTCGCTCCGGGCGCGAGGTCATCGGCGAGCTCGAGCTCGCGTCGCGCTTCGTTTCGGCGCCCGTCGTGCTCGTCGGCGGGACCAACGGCAAGAGCACGACGACGGCGCTCACCGGCGCGATGCTCGATCGGGCCGGCCTCCGCACGTTCGTCGGCGGCAATTTCGGGATCCCCCTCGCCGAGGTCGTCGACCAGGCGTGGGACGTCCTCGTCCTCGAGATCTCGAGCTTCCAGGCGGAGCGCGTGCCGACGCTGCACGCGCGCGCCCACGCGCTGCTGAACATCACGGACGATCACCTCGACCGCTACCCGAGCTTCGCGGCGTACGCCGACGCGAAGGGCAACCCGTTCGAGCGCATGACGCCCGACGATGTCGCGGTCGTCCCCTTCGGCGACGAGCTCGTCGCCCGCCAGGCGGCGCGCGGGCGCGCCCGCGTCGTGACGTTCAGCGCGCGCGACGCCCGCGCGGACGTGAGCGCCGCGGGGGACGCGATCGTCGATCGCGTCGCCGGCGCCCGCTACCCGCTGGATCACGTGCGGCTCACGGGCGCGCACAACCTCGCGAACGCCTGCGCCTCCGTCGCGCTCGCCGCCGCGCTCGGCGCTCCCGCGGTGGCGATCGGCGACGCGCTCTCGAGCTTCGAGGGGCTCGCGCACCGGACCGCGCTCGTCGCGGACGTCGACGGGGTCCGCTATTACGACGACTCGAAGGGGACCAACGTCGGCGCCTCCGTCGCCGCGCTCTCTGGCCTGCGCGAGGCGAAGGCCGTCCTGATCGCGGGCGGGCGCGACAAGCTTGGCGACTACGCCCCGCTCGTGTCCGCGCTGCGCGAGCGGGGGCGCGCCCTCGTCGTCCTCGGCGAGGCCGCGGACCGCATCGCCGCTGCAGCCGCCGGCGTCCTGCCGATCGCGCGGGCGGGCTCGATGGTGGAGGCGGTCCTCGCCGCGCGCTCCCTCGCCCGGCCGGGCGACGCGGTGCTGCTCAGCCCCGCGTGCTCCAGCTTCGATATGTTCCGCGACTACAAGGACCGCGGCGACGCCTTCGTCCGCGCGGTCCGCGAGCTCCGGGGAGCTGCCGGCGGGGCCGCCGGGGAGGTGGCGTCGTGATGTCGTGGAGCAGCGCGTTCGGCGCGCGCGCCGATGCACCCAAGAACCGGCACGTCGGTCCCCCGGACCAGGAGAAGGCGGCGCCGGGCGGGATCGCGGCGGCCGCCGAGGCCTTCTGGAAGGTGCGATCGAGCCCGTCGGGGCCGGTCGACGCCTTCCTCGCGGCGGTCGTCACGGCGCTCATCGGCTTCGGCGTGGTGATGGTCTACAGCGCGAGCGCCGTCGAGGCGACGGTCCGCTACAAGGACGCGCAGTTCTTCCTCAAGCGTCAGGCAGTCTACGCGGTCCTCTCGATCGCCACGATGTGGATCACGAGCCGCATCGATCACCGCCGGCTCAAGGTCCTCACGTACCCGGTGCTCATCACCGTCACCGGGATGCTCGTCGCCTGCGTGGCGGGGCTCGGCCACAAGGCCGGCAACGCCTACCGCTGGATCTCGCTCGGCCCGGTCCACGTGCAGCCGGCCGAGGTGGCGAAGCTCGGGATCGTGCTCTGGCTCGCCTACTCGCTGTCGAAGAAGGCCGAGCGCATCAAGTCGTTCTCCGTCGGCTTCCTCCCGCACCTCCTCGTCGTCGGGCTCTTGATGCTCCTCTGCCTCAAGCAGCCCGACTTCGGCAGCGCGGTCGTGCTGCTCTTCCTGACCTTCACGCTGCTGTTCGTGGCGGGCGCGCGCGTCCCGTACATCGCCGCGTTCTCGATGCTGCTGGCGCTCGCCGGCGCCGCGCTCGTTCGCTTCAGCGGCTACCGCTACGCGCGCTACCTCGCGTGGATCGACATGGACAACAACCGCGCGGACCTCGCCTACCAGCCGTTCCAGTCGGTCATGAGCTTCGGCTCGGGCGGGCTCTTCGGCCTCGGCCTCGGGCGAGGGCTGCAGGTGCTCTACCTGCCGGAGGCGCACACCGATTTCGTGTCCGCGATCGTCGGCGAAGAGCTCGGCTTCGTCGGCATCCTCGGCCTGTGCGCCGCATACCTCGTCATCGTCTCACGGGGCGTGAAGATCGCCCTCGAGGCGGCCGACGACTACGGCAGCTTCATGGCGTTCGGCATCGCGACGCTCTTCGGGGTGCAGGCGATGACGAACCTCGCCGTCGCGATGGCGATCCTCCCCACGAAGGGGCTCACGCTGCCGTTCCTCAGCTATGGCGGCTCCTCGTTGCTCGTGAACGCCGCGGCCGCGGGCATCCTGCTCAGCATCAGCCGATCGCGGACCGTCGTGGCCCCCGAGAAGCGCGGCGAGGCGGGCGCTGCGCCGATCCCGCACGCGCCGAGCGCGTCGGCCGTGGTCGCCGCGTCGGCCGAGGAGGGCGGCACATGGTGACCGTGCTCATCGCCGGAGGCGGCACCGGCGGCCACGTCTTCCCGATGATCGCCGTGGGCGACGCCGTCCGTGCCGCGGCGCCGGACGCGCGCGTCGTCTACGTCGGCACCGCGCGCGGCATCGAGGTGCGCGTGATGGGCGAGCGCGGCGACGACCTCGAGCTGCTCCACGTCCTGCCGCTGCGCGGGGGCGGCCTCTCCGGCTTCGTACGCGGCGCTGCCCGCGCGGGCAGCGTCCTCCCGGAGGCGCGGCGGCTCGTCGAGCGGCTCGACGCCCGCGTGGCGCTCTCGCTCGGCGGGTACGCCGGCGGGCCGGTCTCCCTCGCGGCCCGCTCGCTCGGGGTTCCGGTCGCGATCCTGGAGCCGAACAGCGTGCTCGGGCTGTCGAACCGGCTGCTCTCGCCCATCGTCGATCGCGCGTACGTCGCCTTCCCGGAGACGGCGCGCGCGCTGCGCCCGAGCACCGTGCGCCTCTTCGGCGTTCCCCTTCGGCGCGCCTTCGCCCGCGCCCCGTACGCGCCGCGCGAGGGCGCGCTCCGCCTGCTGGTGCTCGGCGGCAGTCAGGGCGCGCTGGCGCTGAACGACGTCGTCCCCCGCGCGATCGCGCGAGGCCGCGAGCGCGGCGTCGACCTCGAGGTGGTGCACCAGACGGGCAGGGATCGCGAGGCCGCGGTCCGGTCGCTCTACGCCGAGCTCGGCCTCGCGGGGCGCGCTCGCGTCGTCCCATTCATCGACGACGTGGCGGAGGCGCTCGCCGCGGCCGACGTCGTGATCGCCCGCGCGGGCGCGTCGACGCTCGCCGAGCTCTGCGCTGTCGGGCGCCCTTCAATCCTGATTCCCTACCCGTTCGCGGCCGACAACCACCAGCTGAGGAACGCGCAATCCCTCGAGCGGGCCTCCGCCGCGGTCGCGATCGCCCAGGGCGACGCCACCGAGCTGCGCCTCGCCGACGAGATCGCCCGGCTCGCGGCTGCGCCGGCGCACCGCGCCCGCATGGCGGACGCGGCGGCGACCTTCGCGACGCGGGACGCCGCGGCGCGCGTCGCCGCCGATCTGCTCGAGCTCGCGCGGGCTCCGCGCCACCGCGCGCTGCGCTTCCCCACCCTCGGAGGGCGCGCGGGGCGCGCTGACGAGGCGCAGCGCGGCGCCGTGACGAATCAGGTCGCGCCGCTCGGCGCTGGCCTCGGCTGGGAGGAGGCAGGCTGATGTTCCGCGGTCGCGTTCGCCACGTCCATTTCGTCGGCATCGGGGGCGTCGGGATGAGCGGCCTCGCCGAGATCCTGCGCTCGCTCGAGTTCGAGGTCTCCGGCTCGGATCTCAAGGAGAGCTCGACGACGCGGCGGCTCACGTCGCTCGGCGTCCGGATCGACATCGGCCACCGCGCCGAGAACGTCCGCGGCGTCGATGTCGTCGTGTACTCGAGCGCCATCCGCCCCGAGAACCCCGAGCTCACCGAGGCGCGCGCGCTCGGCACCCCGGTGATCGGTCGCGCGGAGATGCTCGCCGAGCTGATGCGCGTGAAGTACGGCGTCGCGATCGCGGGCTCGCACGGCAAGACCACCACGACCTCCCTGGTCGCCACGGTCCTGCGCGCCGCCGGCCTCGATCCCACCGTCGTCGTCGGCGGCAAGATGGCGGCGCTCGGCACGAACGCGCGGCTCGGCGCCGGTGACCTGCTCGTCGCCGAGGCCGACGAGAGCGACGGATCGTTCCTGCGGCTCACCCCGACGATCGCGGTGGTCACCAACATCGACCCCGAGCACCTCGATCACTACGGCACGCACGAGCGCATCAAGGACGCCTTCGTCGAGTTCGCCGCGCGCGTCCCGTTCTACGGGCTCGCCGTGCTCTGCCTCGACCACCCTCACGTCCAGGATCTGCTCCCGCGCATCCCGCGCCGCCACGTCACGTACGGCGTCTCGCCGCAGTCGGACTACTCGGCGCGCGGCATCCAGTTCCGCGGCCTCGAGACGAGCTTCAACGCGTACCGCCGAGGGG
Organism: Sorangium sp. So ce726; assembly: GCF_051521405.1. Taxonomy (NCBI): domain Bacteria; kingdom Pseudomonadati; phylum Myxococcota; order Polyangiales; family Polyangiaceae; genus Sorangium; species Sorangium sp. So ce726. The sequence continues at coordinate 2,409,856 of NZ_CP150349.1, forward strand.
AGCCGCTCGGCGGATTCACGGTGAAGATGCCGGGCGCGCACAACGTCCTCAACTGCCTCGCGACGATCGCGGTCGCGGACGAGCTCGAGGTGCCGCTCGACGCCACCAAGCAGGCGCTGGCCACGTTCGGCGGCGTCGCTCGCCGCTTCACCGTCGTCGGGTCGATCGGCGGCATCACGATGATCGACGATTACGGCCACCACCCGGCCGAGATCCGCGCCACCATCGACGCGGCCCGCCGGGCGTTCCCCGGCGAGGATCACCGCGTCGTCGTGGCCTTCCAGCCGCACCGGCACACCCGCACCCGCGATCTCTTCGACGAGTTCACGCGCGCCTTCAACCAGGCCGACGTCCTGCTCGTCACGGACATCTACGCCGCGGGCGAGCCGCCGATCCCCGGCGTCACCGCGGAGCGCCTCGTCCAGTCGATCCGGGAGCACGGTCACCATGACGCGCGCTTCATCGCCGACAAGGCCGACCTCCCGGAGGCCCTCGAGAAGATCGCCCGGCCCGGCGACGTGGTCATCGCGCTCGGCGCGGGCGACGTGAACGCGTGCGTGCGGGGGCTCAAGGCGCGGCTCGAGGCGAAGTCGCCGCCGCAGGAGGGCAGCTCATGACCGAGCGTCCCAGCGCGCCCCCGCCGAACCGTCGCCGCACGCTGCCTTCGGTGCCCGCGGCGCCGTCGGTCCGGGCGGCCTCCGCGCGCGGCTCGAAGCCCGAGCCCGTGGCGGCGGTGCCGCCGAAGAACGAGCGCGTGCGCGCGTCGACCCCGCCGTCGCACGAGTCGCCGGCCCCGCCCGCGACGAGCGTCTCCGTGCGCCCGCCCCGCCCGTCGGCCGCCGAGGGCGCGCCCCCGGCGACGCGCACTCGACGGCCGATCGCGCGCCACCTCCGCGCGCTGCAGCTGCTCGCGGGCGCCGCTGTCGTGCTCGTCGCCTCGACCGCCGTCGCGTGGGGCGCGCGACGCTACATCGTGTCGAGCCCTCGCTTCGCCGTGCGCACGGTGCTCGTCGACGGCGTCCAGCGCCGGTCCGCTGAGCAGGTGGCCAGCTCCGGCGGCATCGAGGTGGGCAAGAACATCTTCACGCTCGATCTCGAGCTCGCCGGCGCCTCGATCGCCACCGACCCCTGGATCGAGAAGGCGACGGTCACGCGCAGGCTCCCCTCGACGATCCACGTCGACGTCGTCGAGCGGGAGGCGCAGGCCCTGGTCGCGATCGGCGGCGATCTCTACCTCGCGACGCGCGACGGCGAGCTCTTCAAGGAGGTCGCCGGGGACGACCCCGTCGACCTCCCGATCGTCACGGGGATCACCGGCGAACAGGTGGCGCGGGATCGCCCCGGCGTCGTCATCGCGGTCCGGCGCTTGCTCGACGTGGTCGAGGACCTGGAGCGCGCGGGCGTCGCGCGCCGCTATCCAACCCAGGAGCTCCACGTCGAGCGGGACGGGTCGATCGTCGTCACCATCGGAAAGGAGGCGATCTCGCTCCACCTCGGGCAGCCACCCTACCGGGACAAGGTCGCCCAGGCGTCGCGGGTGCTCACCGAGCTCGCCCAGCGAAAGGCGAACGCGTCGGTGATCTTCCTCGACAACGACGCGCACCCCGAGCGCGTCGTGGTGAGGATGAGATGAGCGCCGTCGGGCCCGCTCTCCGCGCCGGCGATCGCCGAGCAAAACTTGGCCGGTGCTGCTGGCTCATGGCAGCGTCGTGCCCGCCTTACACGCGCATGGGGCTCGTCCCCGCATGAGGTGGTGCACGCAATGAAGAGCCGGATGGAGACTACTGAGATCGTCGTCGGACTCGACATCGGGACGACCAAGGTCTCGGCGGTCGTTGGCGAGATCGACGCTGATGGGATCACCATCCTCGGGGTGGGGAACGTCCCGTGCCGCGGCCTGCGGAAGGGCGTGGTGAGCAACATCGACTGGACGGTGCGCTCGATCGCCGAGGCGATCGAGGCCGCCCAGACGATGGCGGGCGTCGAGATCCGCACCGTGTATGCCGGCGTCGCGGGCAGCCACATCCGCTGCCAGCAATCTGACGGCGTCGCCGCGGTCTCCGGCGGCGAGGTCACGCGGCAGGACGTCGAGCGCGTCCTCGAGGGCGCGCGGGCCATCCCGGTCGACGCGGATCGTCAGATCCTGCACGTCCTGCCGCGCGAGTTCACGGTCGACAACCAGGACGGCATCCGCGACCCGGTTGGAATGAGCGGCGTCCGGCTCGGGGTGAAGGTGAACCTGATCACCGCCGCGACCTCGTGCGTGCAGAACGTCGTCCGCTGCGCGGAGCGCTGCGGCCTCACCGTGGCCGACGTGGTGCTGGAGCCGCTCGCCAGCGCCGAGGCGGTGCTCTCCGAGGACGAGAAGGAGATCGGCGTCGCCATCATCGACATCGGCGGCGGTACGACGGACCTGCTCCTCTACGTGGACGGCGGAATCGCGCACGCCAGCGTGATCCCGGCGGGCGGCAACAACGTGACGGCCGACATCGCCGCCGGGCTGCGCACGCCGATGGGCGAGGCCGAGCGGCTGAAGCGCAACGCCGGCTGCGCCCTGGGCCGAATGGTGGGCGACGAGGAGGAGATCGAGGTCCCCGGCGTCGGCGGGCACCTGCCGCGCAAGGCGGCGCGCCGCGTCCTGTCGGACATCATCGAGCCGCGCGTCGAGGAGATCTTCGCGGTCATCCGCAAGCGGATCGAGGACACGGGGATGCTCGAGCAGCTCTCGGCCGGCGCGGTGGTCACCGGCGGCGGCGTCCTGATGGAAGGGATGACAGAGTTCGCCGAGGAGATCCTCGGGATGCCCGTGCGCCTCGGCGTGCCGGTCGGCGTGCGAGGCATCACGCAGCTCGTCGCCGGCCCGCAGTACGCGACCGGCGTGGGCCTCGTTCAGTACGGCGCCAACGCACTCGCGCAGGCGCGCGCGCTCACGCCGGTGACGCTCGACGCCGGCCACGCCGGACGCGCGGAGATCCGTCGCGAGAAGCTCCGCGAGCGCGAGTTGCGTCGAGATGTCGTCGAAGAAATGCCGATTGAAAAGAGGTCGAGCGGGAGGTTCTGGAACTGGCTTCGAGCAGCATTCTAGGCATGACGTGGCAAGAGAAAGTTGTTAGAGAATTGGGTTTGAGAGGGTCCGATAGCGCACCGGCGCTCCTTCTTGAACGCGAAGTCAAGAGGGTTTGAAGCGCGGTGTTCGAAGGGGAAGAGGCGCCCCTCCGAATGCCGTCCGGAGCGAGGACGTCCTCGCGCACTGAGGGTTCCGCGCCGCTCGACCTCCGTAGGGGTCGGCGCCGGGCCGAGCGGCTAGCAGTACATCCCCGGGAGGAGTTCATGAGTTTCTCCATCGAGTTTGCCGACGAGCACACCGGGTACGACGCCCGGATCAAGGTCATCGGTTGTGGCGGTTCTGGCGGCAATGCAGTCAACACGATGATCAACTTCGGCCTCGAGGGCGTGGAGTTCATCGTCGTCAACACCGACGCCCAGGCGCTCGGATCGAGCCTCGCCCCGACCAAGCTCCACATCGGGGCGAGCGTCACGCGCGGTCTCGGCGCGGGCGCCGATCCCGAGAAGGGCCGCAAGGCGGCGCTCGAGGACGTGACGCGCGTGAAGGAGTGCCTCCAGGGCGCGGACATGGTGTTCGTCACCGCGGGGATGGGCGGCGGCACGGGCACGGGCGCCGCGCCGGTCATCGCGCAGCTCGCGCGCGAGGAGGGCTGCCTCACCGTCGGCGTCGTGACGAAGCCGTTCTTCTTCGAGGGCAAGCAGCGCTCGCGGCGCGCCGAGCTCGGCCTCGCGATGCTCGCGGAGCACGTCGACACGCTCATCACGATCCCGAACCAGAAGCTCCTCTCGCTGGGCGACGAGGACCTCTCGTTCGTCGAGGCGTTCCGCAAGGCGGACGAGGTGCTCTATCAGGCGATCAAGGGCATCAGCGATCTCATCACGCAGAACGGGATCGTGAACGTCGATTTCGCGGACGTGAAGACGGTGATGTCGAACATGGGCCGCGCGCTCATGGGCACCGGCTGCGCGAAGGGGCAGGGCCGCGCTCGCCTCGCCGCCGAGATGGCCGTCAGCTCGCCGCTGCTCGACGACATCTCGGTCGAGGGCGCGACCGGCGTGCTCATCAACATCGTCGGCGGCCCCGACATGCGGATGCGCGAGATCGAGGAGGCCGCGACGCTCGTGCAGGAGCAGGCGCACGAGGACGCGAACATCATCTTCGGCGCGACGATCGACGAGAACATGGGCGAGATGATCAAGGTCACGGTCATCGCGACCGGCTTCGACCACCTCGTCGCCGAGGTCCCGCAGCAGCTCGCGAGCGCCGCGCAGCCGCGCGCCACCGCGCACTCCATCGGAGCGTCGCTGGCCGCGGCGGCCGGGCCGATGTCGGGCCGCTCCGCCCCGAGCGCTCCTCCCATGCCCATGACGCAGCGCCAGCCGCACCGGCACGAGGAGGTCGCGTATCCGACCACCCGCCGGCCCGCGCCGCAGGTCCAGGCGGCGGGCGGCGGCCCGCGCGATCGCGCGAGCTTCGTCCCTCCGCTCGACTCCGACTGGGACACGCCCGCGTTCCAGCGCCGGGGCCAGTAGCAGCAGCGCAGCCCGCGCGGAAGAACTCCCGGTGCGCAGCCACCGCGAGCGTTCACGCTGTATTACGCGTTGACAGGCGCGCACGACGACTTATGGTCTGCCGGCGCCTGTGCCCGCTGTCGGGCAGGATCGACGCGGCGGTCCACGATTCATGAGTGAAAAGCGCGACTTCTACGAAGTTCTTGGCCTCGCGCGAGACGCGACGCCTGACGACATTCGCAAGGCCTATCGTCAGGCTGCGTTGAAGAACCATCCGGACCGGAACCCCGGCGATGCGTCGGCGGAGGCCCGCTTCAAAGAGGCCACCGAGGCGTACCAGGTCCTCTCCGATGAGGAGAAGCGCAGGCGGTACGACCAGTTCGGGCACGCCGGCCTCGAGGGGATCGGCGGCGCGGCCGACGGCGACATCTTCTCCCACTTCCAGGACATCTTCTCGGAGTTCTTCGGCGGCTTCGGCGGCGGGCAGCGCCGGCGGCGCGGGCCCGCGCGGGGCCAGGACATCCGGGTGCAGCAGCGGCTCTCGCTGCGGGACGCCTTGCTCGGCTGCAAGCGGGAGGTCGTCCTGCGGACGCCGGTGGCGTGCGACGACTGTTCCGGCTCGGGGGCGAAGCCAGGGACCAAGCGCAAGCCGTGCGGTACGTGTGGCGGCGCCGGGCAGGTCTCGACCTCGCGTGGGTTCGTGATGTTCACCCAGACGTGCCCTGAATGCTCGGGCGAGGGGTCGGTCATCAAGACGCCTTGCGCCACCTGCAAGGGGTTCGGGGCGGTCGAGAAGACGCGGAAGGTCGTCGTCAATTTCCCGGCCGGCATCGACGGCGGCCAGCGGCTCAGGGTGCCGGGCCAGGGCATGCCAGGCGCCCAGGGCGCGCCGCCCGGTGATCTGTACGTCGACGTCGATCTTGCCGCGGACGAGCGCTTCGAGCGCGACGGGCTCGATCTCATCACGCGGGCGCCCATCTCCTTCGCCGACGCGGCGCTCGGCAGCACGGTCAAGATCGACCTGCCGGACGACACGGTGGTCGACGTTGAGGTCCCGGCGGGCGTGCAGCCCGGCGAGGTGATCTCGGTCAAGGGCAAGGGCGCGCCCCGGATCGACGGTCGCGGCCGCGGAGCGCTCCAGGTGGTCATCCAGGTCGAGGTGCCGCGGAACCTGTCGCCTGCAGCGCAGGAGCTGCTCCGCAGGTTCCAGGACGAGGTAGCCAAGCACCAGCCAGCGGCGAAGGCGGCGACCGCATAGGTCTGCTGGTCGCTCGAGCTCCGGCCAGCGCAGCGGCGTGGGGCGGGCTGCGCGGAGACGAGGTCGGGGGCGCGCGGGCTCGTCGCGGCTCTGAGCGGCGCTCACGCCCAGCGAACTGGCAGGATATCTGGCGCCAGGCGTGGGTCTGCGCCGCGTTCAGCGCGTCGTGCCGATCCAGGCGCCCGCGCACGCGAGGCTGAAGGCGATGGGGGCGAGCGCGGCCGCGAACACGACGGCGACGGGGGCCGCGAGGCCGAGCAGCACCAGAGAGCCCAGGATGGCGAGCGCCGCCGATGCGGCCGGCTCCAGGACGCTGCCCGTCGACGAGGCCCGGGCGACGAGATAACCAGCGAAGGGGAAGGCGGCGATCGCCGCTGCGACGAGCAAGAGGAGCGGCGCCGCCGCGGCGGTCGAGGCGTCGCCCCGGTCCACCGCAGCGAAGTCGACGCCGAAGCGGTGGCCGAGCGCGATCGCGATCGCGAGCGCGGTCGTCATCACCCCGACCGTGACGAGCGCGCCGAAGGCGATCCACGTGAGCGTCACCGGTCGTTCGGTGCGCCTGAGCGCCTCACGCAACGTTCCGAGCGACGGCGGAGCGATGCGCGGAAGGAAGCGGCGCTCCCTGCGCTGCGAGCTGTGCGGCGACGCGCCTCGGCGGAGCAGGTCGCGGGCGGCGAGGAAGGTCACGAGGCCGGCGCCGAGGAGCACCGGCGCCGCCATGAAGAGCGCGACCGGGCGGCACGCAAAGACGATGTAGTCGTAGGCGCCATTGAGCACCATCGCGCCGAGCCACGCGGCGTTGAAGCGACGGCCGCCCAGCGGCCGCGTGCGCTCGCGGCCCAGCGCGTAGCCCCAGAGCGAGGCGAAGAAGAGGTGCGCCGGCACGGCGAGGAGGGCCCGCGCGATGTCGAGCGGCGCCAGCGGCCGGCCCCACAGGTACACGGCGTTGTGGGCCGACACGAACCCGAGCGCCGCGGCAGCCGCGTACACGAGCCCATCGAACGGCTCCTCCACGGCGCGCAGCCGCGCGATCGGCGCGACCGCCGCCACCTTGAGCCCCTGCTCGAGCGGCGCCGTGACCACGAAGATGTAGACGAGCGTGACGGCGTCGAGCGCGCTGGCGGACTTGTCGAGGCCTTGCCAGCGCTGGAGGAAGGTCTCGATGAGCAGCGCCGGCACGAACGCGAGCGCGCCGAGCAGCGCGGTCCCCACCGCGAACCGGCGCCTGCCATAGAGGCGCTGCGACCAGACAAGGAGCGCGGCCAGCCCTCCGAGCGGCGCGGCGACGGTGGCGAGCCAGAGGAGCGCGGCGGCGGCGTTCATGGGCGCGAGGGGCGGGGCGGCGGAGCTGGCTTCGTTGCGGCTAGAAGTGGAGCCCGGCGACCGCGGTCAGGGCGAGGGCCGAGCCCACGCTGGAGCCGTCGGCCGCGAGCAGATCGGCCTTCGCTTGCTGAGGTGCGGCGGCTCCGTTTTTGATCCCTTCGATCGCGGCCGAGGAGAGCCCCGGCCTGGTCAGCGCCAGGAGCTCCCAGCTCGCGTTCGCGCCGATCGAGAAGACCGGCGACAGGTAGAGGTCGAGCCCACCGGAGACCCTGCCGTAGAAGCCGCGGATCGCGATGGCGTCGGCCGCGCCGCTCACCGCGCTCTTGACGCTGCCGAGGCCGGCGTAGCCGAAGCCCAGATCGACGTGCGGATCGAGCCTCCCGAGCGGCAGGTGCATGCCGACCTCGCCACCCAGGGTGAAGAGCTGCCAGTCGCTGAAGAACCCGACCCGTCCGCGGGCGCCCAGCGTGAAGTACAGGAGCCGGACGCCGACCCCCGCGCCGATGACGCCCCCGTTCGCCGCGCTGGAAACGAACCCGGCCGTGAAGTCGTCCTCGTCGATGTTGAACGTCTGGAGACCGACGTTCTCGTAGCCTCCCTCGACGTTCAGCCAGACGATCTCGAGGCCGCGCCCCGAGTCCCGCTCCCTGGCCTCGTCGAGGCGCTGCGCTGTGCCGTCGGGGGCGGCGGGCTCCGGCTCGGGCGTGGTCATCGGAGGGGGCGGCGCCAGGCCTCCAGCCTGCATCGATGGATCGTACGGGTTCGGCTGCGCGGCCGCGGCGCCGGTGGGCGAGGCAGCGCTGGCGCCGACGCTCGGCGAGGTCCCCGGGAGCGGCTGCCCCTGCTGTGCCAGGGCCGCGGACGTCATGCAGGCCGACGTGAGAACGGTGAGCAAGCAAAGCGTGCGACGAGCGATCATTCGTCCTCTTCCTGGATGTTCCCGTCGAGCCCGTCGGTTCGTCCCTTCGATTCCAGGGTCTCGGCATCTGTGGATGAAACGGACGGGCCAGGCACCCGGTAGCCACCGTCGAGCCAGCGGCCGAGGTCCACCAGCTTGCACTGGGGCGAGCAGAACGGAAAGACCGGGTTCTCGGGCCTGGGCCCCGCCGACTTGCGGCAAATCGGGCACCTCGCGCCTGCCAAAGCTCCCATGCGGCGTAACGTAGCAGCGTCCATTGCGGGCATGTAGCCCGCGCTCGGTGAGCAGCGGGCCCGCGCTCGGCGCGCTGGACCGAGCTCGCTGGAGCGACGCCCGCTCAGCGCGCCGGGACCGCGAGGTAGCGGGGCGCGCCGTGGCGCCGTACCCGCAACAGGAGATCCTGGTGTGCCGCCGCGCCCAGGCGCGCGGTCAGGTCGGCGCCGCCCCGCACCGGCGCGCCGTTCAGGTCGAGCACCACGTCGCCCACCTCGAGGCGGCCAGCCGCAGGGCTCCGAGGCGCGATCGACTCGATGCGCGCTCCTTCGAAGGCGTCGCTCGCCAGGACGCCGAACGGCGGCTGTTGGGCCTCTCTCGGCGCGCGCTCGTCCGGCGCGCGCCAGCTCGACGACGGCTCGCTGGGGGCCGACGGATCGAGCCTCATCCTCGCGCGCCGGTCCGCGCCGTCGCGCTTGTAGATGAGCTCCACCTCGTCTCCCGGCTTGGCTCGCCGGAGCATGCGCGCGAGCTCGCGCGCGTGCTCGACGCGGTGCCCCTCGACCGACGTGATCACGTCGCCCGGCCTGAAGCCCAGCCGCGATCCGGGGCCCTCCGGCTCGACCTCCGTGATCAGCGCGCCCATCCGCCCTGGCAGCCGGAGCACCCGCGCGAGCTGCGAGGTCACCTCCTGGAAGCTGATCCCGATGCGCCCCCGGTCCACGCGGCCCGTCTCCCGCAGCTCGGGCAGGATCTCGAGGACCTCGTCGATCGGCAGGGCGAAGCTGATGCCGCGGCCATCGGCGTGGATCGCCGTCGCGATGCCGATCACTTGCCCCGTCGCGTCGAAGAGCGGCCCGCCGCTGTTTCCCGGGTTGATGGCGGCGTCGGTCTGGAGGAAGCCGTCGAGGCTCCCCGTGCCCATGGGCCTCGACGTCGCGCTGATGATGCCCCGGGTCACCGTCGGTCCGAGCCCGAACGGGCTCCCGATCACGATGACGCCGTCGCCAGGCCGGACCGGCGCGCTCGATCCGAGGGCGGCGACCCTCAGCGACCCCGCTCCGAGCAGCTTCAACAGCGCCACGTCGAGCGTCGGATCCCGCCCGATCACGGTCGCCTCGAAGGCGCGCTCGTCCGAGAGCTGCACCTCGATGCCGAACGCGTCGCCGATCACGTGATCGCTCGTCAGCACGAGCCCTTCTTCGGCGATCACGAACCCGGATCCGATCGCCCGCTCCACCCGCTGCACACGGCCCTCGAACGGGAGCGCCGGGCTCGCGCGTCCGTCTGGAAACGAGGGCGCGCGCAGGGTGGTGATGGTCACCACCACCGGCCGCACCTGCTCGACCAGCGCAGGCAGGGTCATCGTGCCGCGGGCCGCCGGCGGCTCGGGCGGCGATTCCGCGCGCAGGACCGAGCACGGCGCGCTCGCCGCGCCGCGGGGCGATGGAGGGGGCGAGAGCGCGGCTGCTCGGTCGTCGCAGGCAGCGAGCGGAGCGGTCCCGAGGAACCCGACACACGCCCATGCGGCAGCGCGGAGCCGTCCCACGCGCCGGACGTAGAGCCTCGAGGCGAGACCGCAAGCGCGCGAGGACCGCGCGCTGGAAAGCGCCCCGCGTCGCAGCCGAGCGGCGCCGTCGGCCGGACGAGGCGATGCGCTGGCCGCTCAGCCGGGCGGCGCGCCTCGGGCGACCTCGGTGCGCACCACCTGGACGACGACCTCCACCAGGCGGCCACCGGGCTGGACGAACGACGCCTTGCCGCGCCCCCCTTCGAAGCGCCACGCCAGATCGGCAGGAGCGCCTGTCTCTCCCGCGCCTTCGCCGACGCGGACGACGGCGCTCACCTCCAGCGTCTGCTTCCCCGCCGTCACGGCGCCCCGCGCCACCGCGAACGTCCCGGCGCCGAGCAGCGCGATCGTCCGCTTCGCCAGGTTGCTCAGGTGTCGCGCGGGCTCTTCCCCTCCCGGCTCCGGACGCCACGTCGCGATGTGCCCGGCGTCGTCGATGTCGATCACGAAGCGCGCCTTCCCCGCGCTTCCGGGCGGGAGCGTCGCCCAGATCGGATCCGCCTGGCACGCGGGCGGAATGGCCCTCGTGAAGGCGCGCCCGAGGTTGCGCACCGCGCTGACGCCGACCGCCCCGAAGTCGCCCTCGCCGTCCTCTCCGGCGCCAGCGCTCGTCCGCGCGGCGGCGGAGCGCGCCGGTGCGCCGGCTTCGCTGTTCGCCGCGGGCTCCCGGAGTCGCTCTGCGGGCCGGGGCGTCGCATTCGGCCGAGGTGCTGCATGGCCGCGCGGCGCGGCCGTCACGGGCGGCGCCGGCTCGCCGCCGGCCTCTGCTTGGCGCTCTGCAGGTGCCGTGGGCCGGCTGGCATCGGCCGGAGCGCGCGCCGTTGGCATGCTCGTAAGCTCGCCGCGCTCGCCGGCCTCATCGCGCTCGCCGCGAGCGTCGCTCGGGCGCGTCGCGCCACCGCTGCCCGGCAGCGCGGCCGTGAGCCCGGTCCAGAGATCGATCGGCTCGCGCTCTGCCGCTGGCTCGGCGGGATCGCAGGCGGGCACCTCCGGCGACAGCCGCGCCGAGCTCCACGCGCCCAGATGGACGAGCGCCGATACGAGGAGCGCCGGCAGCATCGCTCGTTGATCGCGCATCGGCTCGCACCCCGCCCTTCGGCCCAGTCGGACGGGCAGCCGCCCCAGCGCCTCGCTGAAGCTCGTTGCCCTTGGCCCGAGGTTCTGCCAGACAGCATCGCGGCTGCAACGTTCCCGAGCGCGCCTTGAAGCTCCTCGCCCTCTCGACCTCGACCCCGCGCGGCAGCGCCGCCCTCTTCGACGCAGCGGACGTGGACCTGCACGCCGAGGCGGCGGCGCCGCGGGGCCGCGCCCTCTCCACCGCCGGCCTCGCCGCGGCGCCGGCGGCCGGCGCGCGGCTGCTCGCGGCGACGACCTACGCCGACGTGCACGGGCACGCAGAGCGCATCTTCGGAGCCGTCGACGAGGTGCTCGCTGCGGCGGGCATACCGGCCGCGGCGGTGCAGGCGCTCGGCTGCGACGTGGGGCCCGGCTCGTTCACCGGGGTCCGGGTGGCGGTCGCGGCGGCCAAGGGCGTCGCGCTGGCGCTGGACGTCCCGGTCGCCGGCGTCACCTCGCTCGAGGCGATGGCCGCCGCCGCCTTCGCTGCTGGCGCGGCGACCCCCGGCGATCTCCTGGTCCCGCTGATCGACGCCAAGAAGGGTGAGGTCTTCCTGGCCGCCTTCGACGGGCCCGCGGCGGCGCCTTCGCTCCCGCCGCGCCACCTGCCGCGCGACGCGGCGTTCGATGTCGTGGCCGAGCTCGCCGCGGGGCGCCGCATCGTCGTCGTCGGCGCCGTCGCCGAGGAGATCGAGGCGCTCCGGCCGCTCGCCGCGCGGGGCGATGCCCTGGATTTCCCCGACGCAACATGGGTCGGACGCCTCGCGATCGACCGGCTCCGGGCGGCCGCCGCGGGCGGCGAGCGCGGGCCAGCGGCGGCCCCGCACGATCCGGCGCTCCTGGAGCCGCTCTATGTGCGCGCGCCGGACGCGAAGCCGGCCGAGCTGGGATACACTCCGCCCCGATGATCAGCTCGCCTGAAGGGGACGGCGTCGCACCCGACGCGGAGCGCGAGGCCTCGAGCCCCAGCGACGCGGAGCGCGCTCCGCCGCCCGCCGGGGCAGCGGAGCCTGCTCGTTCTCCCTCCGTCCCCGCCGCGTCGCGCGACGAGCCCGCCGCGCTCTCCGCCCGCGTGGAGCCGGCCGAGCCGGGGCCTGATCCCGAGCGGCTCCGCGCCCGGTTCGGCCGCCCGTTCGAGGCCGGCGACGTCATCTTCCGCGAGGGCGAGCCCGGGACCGAGGCGTACCTCCTCGAGGAAGGGCGGGTCCGGCTCATCAAGAAGGTCCGCGGCGCCGAGCGCAGCCTGATGGTCCTGAAGCCCGGCGATCTGTTCGGCGAATCCGCGCTCCTCGGCGGCGCGGCGCGCTCGTCGACGGCGATCGCGCTGTCCCGCGGGGTCGCGCTCGCGCTCGATCACGGCACGCTGCAGAACCTCGTCGAGCGCAACCCGGCCGTCGCGATGCGCATCATCAAGCAGCTCGTCGGTCGGCTCCGTGACGCGGAGGATCAGATCGAGATCATGATGCTCAACGACACGCAGTCGAAGGTCGTGAACGCGCTCCTCAAGCTCGCGCAGCAGTCGCGCGCCACCGCCGGCGGCGCATCGTTCGCGATCTCGCCGATGGAGCTGTCCACCCGCGTCGGCCTCGACGTCGACACGGTGAAGCGCGCCGTCCAGCAGCTCCGGGAGGGCCAGTATTTGCGCGTCGCTGACGAGCGCCTCGAGATCCCCGATATCGAAGCGCTGCGGAGGTTGTTCGGCCTGCTGGGTCTCAAGGACGAGATCCGTGGCGAACAGTGACGAGCAAGAACCGCCTGCACCGCCATCCTACGCTGACCTGACAACTGCTGGAAGCCGAATCGGGATCCTGAGAACGCGCTGCGTCTTCCAGGGAGATTCGCAGGTTGACGTGACAAGCGGCCTGGTTTACTCAGGGGTCCCCGCAGGGCGGGCGAAGTCCCGTCCTGACAATGTGCCGCGCCGCGGCATCGTTCGGCAGCGGATTCAAGATCGCACATGACCTCGCAGCGACACAGGACAGCAGCGACCCGCGCGGGGTGCATCCGCGGCGCGGCTGCTGTCGTGTCGATGGGGTCGCTGTTGTCGTTCACGTCGTTTGCGCCGCTCGCGCTCGCGTCGTGCGGCGGCGCGCAGCCCTCGGCGCAGACCAGCGACGCGCGGTCGCTCGCGGAGTATGATCTCGCGCGCGACTCGTTCCAGCGCGGCCGCCTGCGGGAGGCGCTGGCGCACGTCGAGCAGGCGCTCTCGCACGACGAGGACAACGCCGAGGCGTCCTATCTCGGCGCGTTGATCCTGCTCGGCTTCTGCGCGGGTGATGCTCACTCCAGCGACTGCCGCTTCGACAGCGCCGAGAAGATGGCGCGGCGGGCCCTCGAGGCGAACCCGGAGATGCGGGACGCGAAGAACGCGCTGGGCGTCATCCTCGTGCATCAGCGGCGCTACGACGAGGCGATCGCGGTGCTCAAGCCGCTGACCGAGGACATCCTGTACGCCTCGCCGGAGAAGTCGTGGGGCAACCTGGGCTGGGCGTACCTGCTCAAGGGCAGGAACGACGAGGCGATCGACGCGCTACGCCGCGCGGTCGCTGCGCAGCCGCTCTTTTGCGTGGGGCAGTACCGGCTTGGCCTGGCCTATGAGAAGCGGGGCGAGCTCGATCTGGCGCGCGAGGCGCTGACGAGGGCGGTCGAGACCGACCAGCCGGAGTGCACGCGGCTGCAGGACGCGTTCGACGCGCGCGCCCGCATCGCCGAGAAGAGGGGGCTCGTGGACGACGCGCGCGCCGATCTCGAGCGGTGCCGGGAGATCGACGCGACGACGGCGGTAGGGCAGCGCTGCGCTGCACAGTTACAGACGTTGCAATAGGGCCTCGGCGCGCCGCTTTCCGAGAAATACCGCGGGGTGCGCTAGGGGGTTGAGCAACGGTTCTCAGGGTGAGTAGAGTGACGACCGAATGACGATGGGTGGAATGGGATGGAGTCGATCGGACGCTACCTGAGACGCACGCGTGAGGCCCGAGCCATGAGCGTGGAGGAAGTCGCCCGCGCCACGCGCATCCCGGTGATCTCCATCGAGCGAATCGAGGCTGATCATTTCGACGACCTGCCAGGCGAGGTGTTCGTTCGCGGGTTCTTGAAGGCGTACGCTCGCGCGGTCTCGCTCCCGATGGAGGAGGTGCTGGCCCGATACACGGCGAGCCGCCGGATCGCGCTGGTGACACCGCTGCCTATCGCGGCACCAGCGCGCCGCACCCAGAGCAGGCGCTTCGGGGTCGCGATCGCGTTCGTGTTGCTTCTCATCCTCTTCACGCTGGCGCTCAGCATCGTGCTCAGGCCCCGCGGCCACGACATGCCGCCGGAGCTGTCGGAGGGCACCCTCGCGAGGGCGATTACCTCCCTCTCGGCCTGAGGGCCAAATTTTCGCCGAGCGCTCGCGCGCGGTTCGCGCCATAACCCGCCGGTACCTGCCATGCCTCGATCGGTTCGCCCGCGGACGGAGCGCCTCCGGACCGGGGCGCTTCTGGTCCGGCGTGTTCCTTTCGGTGAAGCCGACCTGCTGGTCGGCCTCTTCACCGAGCAGGGTGGGCTCATCTCCGCCACGGCGCGCGGCGCGCGCCGCTCGGCCAAGCGCTTCCCGGCGCTCGAGCCGATGCACCTGCTCCGCGTGACCCTGGAGATCCGTCCGGGCGCGGAGCTCGCCCAGCTCACGGAAGCGGCGATCGAGCGCCCGCGCCTGCGCCTCGCGGGGGATCTCGGGCGCCTCGAGGTGGCCGGGCGCGCGCTGCGCTGGGTGCGCGAGATCGCGCCGGCGCACACCGCCGAGCCGGCGGCGTGGCGCGAGCTGAACCAGCTGCTCGACCGTCTCGACGAGGTCACCGCAGCCCCTCCCCAGGCGCTGCTCGCCGAGACCGGCCTGCGCCTGCTCGTCGCTTTCGGCTGGGGCCTCGAGCTCACGCAGTGTGTCCGCTGCGGGCGCGCCTGCGACACGACGCAGTCGGCCTGCGCCGACCCCGCGCGCGGCGGTCTCGTCTGCCGGGCCTGCGGCGGCGGCCCTGTCGTGTTGCGGCCGGAGCCGAGGGAGCGGCTGCTGGCAGCGATGCTCGGCGGCGCGCCGATCCCGGAAGATGACGTCCCGCTCGCGCTCGACCTGGTGGAAGGTGCGCTCACGGCGCACGCGAGCGGGGGCTAGAGCGACGGCCGCCCGTCTCCTGTGCGGGTGGTCGCCGCTCGGCGGCGCTTCTAGCCATTCGGAGAGTTACGCCACGGCTCTCCAGAAGCGGGTCACCGCGCGCGGTGCTTCGGACGATCCCTCGATCTCCACGTAGGGCCGGCCGGGCGCGGCGCGAGGGAACGAGAAGCTCCCGGTGTTCGCGTAGCCGTCGCCGAGCGCCTCGCGGTGCGTGTGGCCGAAGACGACAAGCTTCGCGCCTGTCGTCCTCGCGACGCGGCTAGCGCCCTCGGCCAGCCGCTCGGCGACCGTGCCGGCGTAGCGGTTGTGTCCGCTCGCCCAGCTCGCGCCCATCAGCAGCGCGCCGAGCCCGAGCGCCGCGGCGCCGGTCCCCCGCGCGCCGAGCCCGAGCGCCGCGATGCCGGCGCCCATCGACAACGTCGCGATCACGCGATCGAAGTACAGCCGCGTGAACGTGCGCGCCGCGCTCTCCAGGGTCGGCGTGGCCCCGAGCCCGACAAGGTCGTCTGCCATCGCGCGTGAGACCCCGAGCTCGTGCGCGAAGCGCTCCATCGCCGCGGCGCCTACCGTGGACTCGCCTCCCGCGCGGTAGAGCGGGCCGCTCTTCAACATCGCGCCGATCGCCGCGTGGAAGTAGCGGTAGATGACGTAGGGCGCGCGAGGGCCGTACCAGGTGAACGCCGAGAGGAACAAGCTGAGCGGCGTCTGATCGTTCGCCTGCAGATAACGGTGCGCGCCGGTCGGCGCGATGAACTCCTCGACGAAGTGAACGCCGAGGCTGCGCTCGCCGACCACGAGCGGGTGAGCCGGGGCGTTGTCTGGATCGTACAGGTGGCCGTGCTCGAGGTGGATCGCACCCTCGCGGAAGAACCAGGGCGTCGTCCGGATCCGCGACCGGGCCTCGCCGATCACCTCGAGCGCCTCCGCCAGCGCCACGGGGAAGTCGGGCGCCCCGACCTCGGCGTCATGATTGCCACCCGCCAGCCAGAGCTCGCCGCCCCGGTCGAGGTGCTCGGCAAGCGCCGCCCGCGCGGTCGGATGCGCGAGCAGCGCCTCGCGCAGCGCACGCGGCCGGGGCATCCAGGGCGACTCGGAGGAGAGATCGAACAGATCGCCGGCGACCACGATGCGTGCCCCCCGGTGGGCCTCCACGAACCGGGCAAGATCGGCGGTCACATCGCGTGGCGTCTGGCGCACGAGATGGAGATCGGCGAGCACGACCGTGCGGCGCTGCGTCATAACCTTCCTTATCCATCACGTCCGTCCGGGCGCTGCAACTCGCCGCCAGCCGCGCGATCTCGGCTGGTGGCCGTGTGGAGGAGGGCCGCCCACCGAGCTCAGCGCGCGTCTGTCACATCCGTCACGGCCGCGTCGCGGCCCGATGTCGTTGCGGATGCCGCGCTTCATGACCGTTACCGTTGCGGCGCGGTCCTGGCACGGGCTCGACGCCTGCGCCGCTGCGTCCCATGCAAGCGTGCATGGAAGGCTCGGCGCGGACGCGGCCCTCGGCCCAGCGGGTGAACGGTGGACTGCTCGCAGAGATCACCCGTGCCCTGAGGGGCAAGGACATCGAGGCCCTCTCCCGGATCTACGCGGAAGACGCCGTGATCGAGGAGGTGAGCAGCCGCGATCCGCCGGCCCACCCCAGCGTCACCAGCGGGAGGCACGCGATCCTGGAGCGGCTCAAGAGCGAGCTCTTCCACGATCCGATCTCGGGCTGGGCGCGCCAGCTCGACTCGACGGAGATACTGGACGGAATCGAGACCGACGAGGGGCTGGCATACATGGAGGTGCGCATCTACGCGGCCGGCGATCGGGTCGTCGCGCAGCACCTGGCCCGCAAGAAGAACGGCCTCATCGGCCACGATCGCATCGTCGTCGCCTGGGACGCGGACTGAGCCAGCGCCAGCGAGCGGCGGCGCCCCTCCCACGCGCCGGCGAGGGCTGCGGTGCTTGCGCGCCGGCGAGGGCTGCGGTGCTTGCGCGCCGGCGAGGGCTGCGCTGCTTGTGCGGCGGCGATGTAGAGTGGCGCCGTGACCACCGCCGTCCTCCTCAGCTGCCACGGCACCGTCGAGCGGCTCGACGATCTGCCCGCATTCCTCACCAACATCCGCCGCGGCAGGCCGGCCCCGCCAGAGGTGATCGACGAGGTGCGTCGCCGCTTCGAGGCGATCGGCGGCTCGCCGCTCATGCGCATCACGCAGGCCCAGGCGGACGCGCTCGCCGCGAGGCTCGGTCTCCCGGTCGCCATCGCCGGGCGCCTCTGGCACCCGTATCCGGCCGAGGTGCTCGGCGCGCTCCACCGCAGCGGCGTGAGGCTCGTCGTCTCGCTGCCGCTCGCGCCGCAGTCCGTCGACGTCTACCACGCCGTCGTTCGCGACGCGGCTGCCGAGCTCGACGGCATGGAGGTCCGGTGCGTGCCCGCGTGGGGGCTCGAGCCGGCGCTGATCGACGCCTTCGTCGAGGTGATCGACGAGGCGCTCGCGCGCGTCCCCGAGGAGAGCCGGGCGCAGGCGGCGGTGATCCTCTCGGCCCACAGCCTCCCGCAGCGGATCATCGCCGCCGGAGATCCGTACGAGCGCCAGTTCCGCGCGATGGCCGCCGAGGTGGAGCGCCGCATCGCCTCCCGCGGGAACCCGGTGCTCGTCGCCTTCCAGAGCCAGGGCATGACCGGCGACGCCTGGCTCGGTCCGGATCTGCGGTCGACGTTCGACGGCCTCGCCGCGCGCGGCGTGCAAGAGGCGCTGATCGCGCCGATCGGCTTCGTCGCGGATCACGTCGAGACCCTCTACGATCTCGACGTGGAGGCGCAGGTCTTCGCCCGTGAGGCGGGCCTCGCGCGGCTCTCCCGGGCGCCGGCCGTGAACACACGGCCGCGCTTCATCGACGCCCTGGAGGCGCTCGTCCGGCGCGAGCTCGCGCAGGCCGCGCCGCGCCGGCTCAGCGCTCGCTGACGCGGCGCTTGCGCGGGAGCCTCGACACGGTCGCGCGGAGGAGCCCCGGGGCGTGCCGCGAGAGCGATACCCCGAGCTTCCCGTGGGCGGTGACGATCACCTCGGCGCGCCGCGCGACAATGCCGTCCATGATCTGTCGCGCCGCCGTCTGCGCCGGCATGACGAGCCAGCGCGGCACGGGATCCGGGACGCCCTCGTGCAGGTTGCCCGCGTTGTCGATCTGGCGGATCTCGCTCGCCACGTACCCCGGCGCGACGTGCGTGACCGCGACGCCCTCGGCGTGGAGCTCCGCGCGCAGCGTCTCGGCGAGGGCGCGCACCGCGAACTTGCTCATGGTGTAGGCGCCCATCGCGGGGACCGCGAGGTAGCCGCTCACGCTGCCGACGAGCGCGACGCCGCCGCGCGATCGCTTGAGCTCCGGCAGCGCAGCCTTCACGGTGCGCAGCGCGCCGAAGACGTTGGTCTCGAGCTGCCGGCGGAAATCGTCGAGCGCGAGATCCTCGACGCGCCCAGCCACGCTGAACCCGGCGTTCGCGATGGCGATGTCGAGCCCCCCGAACGCCTCGCTCGCCTGCGCGACGGCGCGCTCCACGTCGCCGTCGCGCGTGACGTCGCACGGGGTCGCGAGCGCCTCGCCGCCGGATCGCCGGATCTCCGTCGCGAGCGCCTCGATCCGCTCGGCCCGTCGCGCCGCGAGGACGACCCGGCCGTCGCGCCGGGCGACCTCCCGGGCGAGGGCCTCGCCGATCCCCGACGACGCGCCCGTGATGAGAACGACCCGACCGGCGAGCTTGCTTCCCATGGACGCCCGCATACCACGATCGCGGGAGCGCGCGCCCTGGCGCGCCCTCGCGCGCTCGCTCATGCTCGGCCTTTCGCCGTTCGGTCGCGCCGGTGGCGTCGGTTACGATGGCCTGACCCGGCTCGACCGGGCGCCGCGTCTCAGCGTAGGTTTGCGTTCGTTTGCGTTCGTTTGCGTTCGTTTGCGTGCGGTTGTGCACGATGACGAACGGTCGCGCACGGTTGCGCACGGGGTGACATGCGAAGCCACTCGATCCGCCGCTCTCTTGCCGCTCTCCTCGTCGCCGCCGCCTGCGCGGCCCCCGCTCCCGCCTCCGGCGAGCCGCCCTCCTCGCTTTCGCGCGCGGAGGCGCTCCTCGCGCAGGGCGACTACGCGGAGGCCGAGAAGATCATCCTCAGCCTCCAGGGCGGGAAGGAGCGCGCCGCGGCGCTGCTCGCAAAGGCGCGGATCGAGCTGCTCACGGGCCGCTACGACGACGCGGCGAAGACGGCGAAGGCGGCCGCCGCGCTCGGCAAGGAGGCGCGGATCGCCGCCGCGCCGCTCCGGGCCGAGGCGCTCGCGCGCCGCGGGAAGATGGCCGAGGCGATCGCGGCGGTGCGCGAGGTGGAGCGGGAGGACGAGGCCCGCCGCGCGCGGCTCGTGCTCGGCGAGCTCCTGATCGAGTCGGGCAAGCGGGGCGAGGCGCGCGCGCCGCTGATGACGATCATCGACGACTACAACGACGACAAGATCACCGCGAGCGACGTGGAGGGGCTGTCGCTGGTCGGGCGCGCGGCGCACCTGCTCCGGAGCGCGCGCGACGCGAACGACGCGTTCAACGCGGCCGAGAAGGTCGGCGGCAAGCAGCGGATCGAGACGTTGCTCTGGCGGGCCGAGCTGTTCCTCGACAAATACGACCCCGGCCACGCCGGGCAGGTCGTGAAGGAGGCGCTCAAGCTCGCCCCGAAGGATCCGCTATGCCGCGTCGCCATGGCGCGCATCAAGCTCGAGAACGCGATGGATTTCGGCGGCGCCGACAGCGAGGTCGCGCAGGCGCTCTCCGTGAATCCGAACCTCGCCGAGGCCTATTTCGTCCGCGCCGGGCTCGCGCTCCGCGACATGGACATCGACGCCGCGGACGCTGCGGCCGACCGCGGGCTCAAGGTGAACCCGAACGACCTCGCGCTGCTCTCGATCAAGGCGGCGGGCCGCTTCCTCGCCGACGACGCGGCCGGCTTCGAGGCCATCAAGGCGAAGGTGCTCGGCCTGAACCCGGAGTTCTCGCGGTTCTTCCAGATCGTCGGCGAGTTCGCGGAGTGGGAGCACCGCTACGACGACATCGTCAAGATGATGGGGGAGGCGACGCAGGTCGATCCGAACGACGCGAAGGCGCACGCCACGCTCGGCCTGAACCTGATCCGCTCCGGCGACGAGAAGAGCGGCGTGCTCTCGCTCCAGAAGGCGTGGGACAAGGACCGCTTCAACGTGCGGGTCTTCAACACGCTGAACCTCTACGAGAAGGACATCGCGACGCAGTACGTGACCGTGGAGGGGCAGACGTTCCGCGTCCGCTACCACAAGCAGGAGCGGGCGATCCTCGAGCGGTACGTGCCGCGGATGCTCGAGGAGGCCTGGGGTTCGATGGTGAAGCGGTACGGCTTCACGCCGAAGGTCCCGGTCTCGATCGAGCTCTACGCGTCGACGGAGAACTTCAGCGTCAGGACGAGCGGCCTGCCCAACGTGGGCATCCAGGGCGTCTGCTTCGGCCAGACGCTCGCGGCGTTGAGCCCGGCGGCGGGGGAGTTCAACTGGGGGAACGTGCTGTGGCACGAGCTCGGGCACGTCTTCGCGATCCAGCTCTCGAAGAACCACGTCCCGCGCTGGTTCACCGAGGGGCTCAGCGAGTACGAGACGATCGTGCGGCGGCCCGAGTGGCACCGCGAGGAAGATCCGGCGCTGTTCGCCGCCCTGAAAGGCGGGAGGATCCCGGCGGTCGAAGGGTTCAACCGGGCGTTCACGCACGTCGACGACATCGAGGACGTGACGATGGCCTACTTCGCGGCGAGCCAGATCGTGGTCTTCATGGCGGGCGAGTTCGGCTTCCCGAAGGTGGTCTCGATGCTGCCCCGGTGGGCCGCGGGCAAGCGGACGCAGGAGGTGGTGAAGGAGTCGCTCGGGATCAGCGCGGAGGAGCTCGATCGGCGCTTCCGCGCGTGGCTGAAGCCCCGCCTCGAGCGCTACGAGAAGCAGTACGTCCCGGATCTGCACGCGCCGCCGCTCGACGAGGCGCGCAAGGCGGCCGCGCGCGCTCCGAAGGACGCGAAGCGGCTCGTCGAGCTCGCGCTCTCGCTGTTCGAGGACGGGCAGCGCCAGGAGGGCGAGGCGGTGCTCGCCGAGGCGCTCCGGGTCGATCCGAAGCAGCCTGACGCGACGTACCTCAAGGTGCGGGCGGCCTTCGCCGAGAAGAAGCCCGACGAGGCGGCGAGGCTCTTGAGCAAGATGGTCGCCGACGGGAACGACGGCTACGTCGTGCGGATGAAGCTCGCCGATCTCGCCGAGCTGAAGAAGGACGCGGCGAAGATGAAGGCGAACCTCGAGGCGGCGTCGCGCCAGGATCCCACGCAGGCCGAGCCGCTCCAGGGGCTCTACGATCTCGCGCGCCGGCAGAAGGACGCGGCGGGCGAGCTCTCGGCGCTGCGCCGGCTCGCGCTCCTCGATCAGCACGATCGCCGTGTCTGGCGGCGGCTGCTCCGGCTGCTCGTGGAGCGCGGCGCGTGGGAGGAAGCGCGCAAGGTCGGCGAGGGCGCGATCTTCGTCGACGTGGCGAACCCGGAGATCCACCGGCTCTATGCGCGGGCGCTGGCGCGCACGGGGCGGCACGTGTCGGCAATCTACGAGCTGAACAGCGCGCTCCTGTCCGGGCCCAAGCCGGGGGATGTGGCGGAGATCTACGGGGAGCTCGCCAAGGCGTACGCGAAGATGAAGCGGGACGACTACGCGAAGCAGGCGCTCGAGTACCAGAAGACGATGAAGGGCGCGTCGCCGCCTGCACCGCGGGCGATGCCGGATTGAGGCGAAGGTCTCGGGGCGAGGGGGAGGGCGGCGAGGAGAGGACGGAGATCCCGGCTGCACGCGCCGGAGGGGGTCTCCGCGCGGCAGGGCGCGGGTGGGCGCTCGGCCATCCGCCGAGGCGGGAGCGCGGAGCTTGCGCATGGACCACCACCCGGCATGTCTCCCTTCGGGCCTTGCTACCTGGGACGTTTCGCCGCGCGCCACACAAGGCGCGCCTGAAACGTGGAGCCCGCTGGGACCTTATGGCACCTCGGTCGGTGCTCGCCGCGCCCACCCGCACCCTGCCGCGCGGAGACCCCCTCCGGCGCTCACGTGGTGCCGGATCGGGCTGCCATGCGCCAGAGCTGACCACCGCAACACAACGCTCCCCCCGGCCTCGCGCTCGAGGAGCACGGTTTGCCCTCGGCAGACCGGAAACGGTTCGGTAGAGGCAGCTGGGAACCGCCAAGGAACCAGAAACGGTTCGGGGGAGGCAGCTGGGAGCCCCCGAGGAACCGGAAACGGTTCGGGGGAGGCAGCTGGGAGCCCCCAAGGAATCGGAAACGGTTCGGGAGAGGCAGCTGGGGGCCCCCGAGGAACTGGAAGCGGTTCGGGGGAGGCAGCTGGGAGCCCCCGAGGAACCGGAAACGGTTCGGGGGAGGCAGCTGGGAGCCCCCGAGGAACCGGAAACGGTTCGGGAGAGGTAGCTGGGAGCCCCTGAGGAACCGGAAACGGCCCTACGGCGCAGCAGCAGTCATGAGCCCGAGGTTCCGGCTTGCGTAGAGCGCGGGGCCCCGTCGCTAGCCACCGGCTTGGCGGCTGCTTGCTCCCGCTGCTTCCGCACCGCGCGCGCAAGGAGGGGCGCCCAGTGCGCGAGGCCCTCCAGGCTGAGCTTTCCCTCGCAGTACATCCGGTACCACTGCTGCCGGACGTCGACGACGCTCTCGCCATCGCCGAGCTTGAGCCGCTTCAGCATCGTCTGCGCGCGATCACGGAACTCGGGCGGGCAGCGATCGGTCAGCACCATCTGGCACGAGGGAAGGAGCACCTCGAACCAGCCGTCTCCGACCTCGAATGGATCCAGCACCTGATCGGAGCGGAGCGCGCTCTTGCTGCTGTTGATCCATGCCGCGGCGTACCGAAAGTTGGTCCACTCGTAGGCGAGGCTGGGATCTTCATCGCACGAGACGAAGTGGTCGACCGTTCCAGGCGTCGAGAGCCACATCGCCGTGTAGCCGCACAAGTCCTTGAAAGCTGCCTGAAGGTCGCGCGCAGCGCGCCGCCAGTAGTCCGGCATCCTCTTGGCGCCGCCCTCGGCGAGCCACCGCTGGCCGGGCTGTCGCACTCTCACATCGAAGTCCGCGGGCTCAGGCGTGCGCTCGAACGGGATCATGCGCCCTCTCGCTCCTGGCGCACGATCCAGCGCGGCCAGAAGCGATCCTGATCCGGCAGGACGCGCACGAGCTCCCGATGGATCTCCTCCTCGCTCCTGAGCCCTTCCGGCAGCGCGCCGGTCTCGCCGCGCATGAGCGCCTCGGCGGCCTCGATGGCGCGCTCCGCTTCGATCGAGCGCGCCTGCTCCAGGCCGAACACCGGGGACGTGAGCCACCCGATCGCGTCGCCGCGCTTCGCCCAGGGGAGCTTGCGGACGGCAACGTCGGCGCCGTCGAGCTCGAACACGAACAGCTTGTCCCTGGCCGGCTTGAAATGCGGCTCCATCGACGCGAGCACGAGGGGCGAGTGCGTCGTCAGCAGCACCTGCGGGCGCATCGAGGGAGAGAGCCCGCTCAGGGCGCCGAGGAGCGCGGGGACGATGTGGCGTTGCCACTTCGGGTGCAGATGCGTCTCGGGTTCCTCCATCAGCACGACGATGCGAGCCGAGGGCTCCCAGCCGATGAGGCGTGACGCCTGCACGTGCTCCGACCAGGACCACGCAATGAGGTAGGAGAGCGCGAGGATCCGCTTCATCCCGGCCGAAGCGTGGACGATGGGAATCGTGCCGTAGGGCAGCTCGATGGTTGGGAACTTGCGCACGTCGTCGAGGTAGAGCCGCACCGGCTTGCCGGGCCGCATCGTCTCCTCGGGGTGGGAGAGCTGCTGCAGCACGCGGCAGAGGAGCTGGAACGGGTGGGCCTCGTCGCCGTCCGCTGCCTCGAGCTGCCACGTCACCCAGTCCTGGACGAGCCCGTTGCAGACGGGTTTGCCCTCGTGAACGAGCCCGTCCCAAAGTTGTCTTTCCTCGAAGAGATAGGGCTGGGGGTCAGGCGAAGGCGACGACGAGAGCCGATGCAGAGCGCTGCTCATCGAAGGAATATTTCGACAGGGATCCCAGACGGAGCACGCGCCATTCGTGCGGATGTGGAGCACCGGGACAAGGCCGCGCACCCACGAAGAGATGACCACCCCGGAAGGAGTGTTGGTCCAGCCGCGCCCCATGTCGCGCCCAAATCTGTCGCGCCACTGCTGAGCAACGCGCTCGTACTTGCTTTCGAACTCCTCCGATCGAGCACCCGCATCGGCTTCCCCCGAGATGCGCGCGCTCTCTTCCTTACCCGGCTGCGGCAGCACGGCCCGATCCGTCCACGTTCCGGTGAGCGCCCACCATGCGACCTCGAGCACGAAGCTCTTGCCGAGCCCGTTGTCTCCGGTGAGCACGTTGAGCCGCTGGCCGAGCTCCAGGTCGAGCTGGTCGGCCGGCCCCACGCCTTCCAAGTGCAGCGATCGCAGCATCCTGGTTCCGCGTACCACACCCCCAGTGGCCCCGGCCAAGCGTCTCACCGCCATCTCGCCCGACGTCCACACCCGTAGCGCCGAGGGGAGGGTCTGCGCGGCGGCCGGGGGTGGGCGCGGCGAGCACCGACCGAGGTGCCATAAGGTCCCGGGAGGGCTCCACGTCTCAGGCGCGCCTTGTGTGGCGCGCGACGAAACGTCCCAGGTGGCAAGGCCCGAAGGGAGACATGCCGGGTGGTGGTTCATGCGCAAGCTCCGCGCTCCCGCCTCGGCGGATGGCCGAGCGCCCACCCGCGGCCGCCGCGCAGACCCTCCCCTCGGCGCGGCCCCCCGGAAGGACCGCCCCCTCGGCGCCCTACTCGTCCTCCGCCTCCCCCTTGTCCCCTCGCAGCCCGAGCGCCTTGAACTTCTTGTACAGGTGGCTCCGCTCGAGCCCGAGCCCCCGGGCCGTCGCGGCCATCTGCCCTCCGTGATGGCCGAGCGCCTCCTCCAGGATCGCCCGCTCGGCCTCCTCCGCGAGCACCCGGAACGGCACCCCCGGCCGGAAGAGCCCGCCCTTCATCGCGGCCTGCTGCCCTCCGAGGCAGACCTTCACGTCGCCCTCGTCGATCATTTCGTCCGGCGTCAGGATCACCAGCCGCTCGATGATGTTGCGCAGCTCCCGCACGTTCCCCGGGAAGCTGTAGGCGACCAGCATGCTCATCCCGCCGTCCGTGAACGCCATCCCGGGCCGATCGTTCGCCTGCGTCGCGAGCGCGAGGAAATGCCGCGCGAGCAGCGGCACGTCCTCACGCCGCGCGCGGAGCGGCGGTAGCGACAGCGGCAGCACGTTCAGCCGATCGTAGAGATCCGGCCGGAACTGCCCCTCCCGGCACGCCGCCTCGATGTCGCGGTTCGTCGCCGCCACCACGCGCACGTCGACCTTGATCGTCTCGTGCCCGCCCACGCGCTCGATCTCCCGCTCCTGAAGCACCCTGAGCAGCTTCGCCTGCATCGCGAGCGGCATGTCCCCGACCTCGTCGAGGAACAGAGTCCCGCCGCTCGCGCGCTCGAACTTGCCTCGCCGCTGCTTCGTGGCGCCCGTGAACGCGCCGGCCTCGTGCCCGAACATCTCGCTCTCGATGAGCTCGCTCGGGACCGCGGCGCAGTTCATCTTCTCGAGCGGCCCGCGCGCCCGCTTCGACGCGCCGTGGATCGCGCGCGCGACGAGCTCCTTGCCAGTGCCGCGCTCGCCCGTCACGAAGACCGTCGCGGTCGCCTTCGCCGCGCGCGCGATCTGCTCGCGCAGGTCGAGCATCGCCCGGCTCTCTCCGATGAGCTCGCCGACCTGGCCGGTCTGCGTCCGCAGCGCCTTCGCCTCGGCCTCGGCGCGGACGAGGCGCAGCGTGTTCTCCAGCACGAGCAGCAGCCGATCGGTCGAGAGCGGCTTCTCCAGGAAGTCGATCGCCCCGAGCCGCGTCGCGCGGACGGCAGCGTCGACCGTCGCATGGCCGCTCATCATCACGACGGGCAGCTCCGAGCCCAGCACGCGTATCCGCTGGAGCAGCTCCACGCCGTCACCGTCGGGCAGCGAGACGTCGAAGAGCGCGATGTCGTAGCTCCGCTTTGCGAGCTTCTCCTCTGCCACCCCGATGCCGCCGGCGACGTCGACCGTGTAGCCCTCGAGCGATAGGGCCTTCTGGAGGGTCGTCAAGATCGCCCGCTCGTCGTCGAGCACCAGCACATGTCCGCGCGGCATGTTTGCCAACGTAGCGCGGAACCGCCGCGGCCGATGCCCGCCGGCTGCGCGCCGACGCTGGAGCGCAGGCGCACTCCGCCGGAACCAGTGGGTGGACGGGCGTGGAGAGTGCGTCGAGTGCGCGTCGGCGCCGGCAAGAATCCATGGCCGCGACCCGACGCGCGAGGTGGCGTGAGGCGGCGTGAAAACCGCGCTCTCCGGGACCGGCGACGCCAGCCGCGCTTCCGCGCCGCCGCGCGTGGAGAAAGGGGGATCCGGCTTGCGCGCGCTATGGTAGCTTGGCCCAGGATGTCTCCCGACGGTCTTGCGACGGCGGAAGGAGATCTGGAGCGGACGCCGTTCGCTCATCTTTTCGTCTATGCCGTCGAGCACCGGCTGACCGGCGCGCTCATCCTGGTGGATCCCACGGGCGCCGAGCACACGCTGCGGATCGTCCGAGGGAACCCCGTCAAGATCCGTCCGGGCGACGGGTATGCCCGGTTCGGAGAGATCTTGCTCGAGGAGGGGGTGATCACGGCCGAGATCCTGGCGGACGCGCTCGCGACAAGGGGCCTCCTGGGGGACGTGCTGCTGCTGTCGGGGTGCGTCGACGCCGCGACCATCGACTGGCTTGCCCAGGTCCAGTTCGTGCGACGGATGGTGCGCCTGTTCGAGCTGCCTCCGGAGACGAAGTACCGCTACTTCGACGGCCTCGACGCGCTGGCCGAGTGGGGGGGAGATCCCGCGAAGGTCGATCCCCTCGCGCTCCTCTGGGCGGGGCTGCGCGAGCATGGCGAGCGCTCGACGCGCCTCCAGCGGACCCTGGAGCGGATCGGGGCCGTGCCCCTCCGCCTGCACCCCGCCATCGAGCCCGGCCGCTTCGGTTTCCGTGACGGCGAGCTTGCCGTGATCGACGCCCTCGAGAGCTCCACGCCGACGCTCGCCGCGCTCCTCCGATCCGGGGTCGCGCCCGAGCCGACCGTGCGCAAGATCGTCTACGCCCTGGCGATCACCCGCTATCTCGATTTCGGGACAGGCGTGCCCGTGGGCGCGGAGCTCTCGTCGAGCGTGCCGCCCGCCAGCGCGGCGAGCCTGTCGCTCGGGCGCGTGCAGCTGCGCGCGACCGTCCATCGCGTGGGCGCGGCCGCGCCGGATCCGGCCGGGGACGGGGAGCGCGCGCCGGTGCTCGTTCGCGGTCGCCGCCGAGATCGTCCTTCCTCGGAGCCGTCGCCCGTCTCGACCGTCGCCGGCGCGTCCCCGCTCAGCGGAGGCTCGCTCTCCGCCGCGGTGGCCGCCGAGCTCGCCAGCGCCGCCGGCCTCGACGTCAGCCGCGCGGCGGGCGAGCCGTCCGATACCGACAGGGATCGCGAGCCGTGGGGATCGCTCGCTCCGACCGACGAGGGCACCGCCGGCGGTCCGCCGCGTCCCGAGGACCCCTGAGGCGAGCCACCCGCTATATAGGCCGCCGCGATGCCTGCGCCCGCGCGACGCCTGCTCCCCGCTCAGGTCCACCTTCCCTCCGGCGGCGTGGCGCGCCTGTCGGACGCCGCCGCGCGCACTCGCGCCTCGTCCGTCTTCGGCGCTCCCGCAGGCCGCGGCGGCGGCGAGCGCGCAGCCATCGGCAGGTGCGCGCTCGACGTGCAGGTCCTCGCGGGCCCGTCGGTCCTGGCCGACGCGCGCGGCATGCCGCTGGATCCTCTCAGCCTCCCGCTCGCCGACGCTCATGTCCTGCGCGCGCTCCTCGCGTCTGCCGGCATCGTGCCCGAGGAGCCAGGCGCCTACACCTGCGAGAACTGCAGCGCCCCGTTCGAGGTCGCTCCGTCGAGCCTGCTGGAGATCGGGCCGTTCACCGATGGCGAGCTCGACGATCTGGAGCTCGATCGCCCGTTCGACTTCGGCGTGTCGCACCCGATCCCGGCGCTGCGCGTGGGTCGCGCCGTCTGCCGCGCCGTGCGGCTCGTGGAGCGCACGGTCGAGGAAGCGATGCCGCTCCTCCGCCTGCCCGACGACGGCGTCCTCCGCGTCACGCCATCGCTGGTGGTGGCCATGGGGATCGCGGCGCTCGGCCGTGAGCGTCGCGCGCCGGTGATCGCCGACGCGCTCGCCAGCGCTCCCGATGAGGCGTGGGCGGCGATCGTCGACCTCTACCACGAGGCGCGCTACCCCGCGCGGCTCCTCGCCGTCCACCGCTGCCAGGGCTGCGGCGCCCGCAACGATCTCGACGTGCCGCTCGAGCGGGAGCTCGCGCGCGCCCCGCTGCGCGCTCCCGGCGCAGACGCGGACGAGCTCGGGGAGCCCCGCTCGACGAGGGCACGGGCGAACGCCTCGAGCGCCTTTCCTGATCTCGACGGCTTCGAGGCGCGCGTCCGCGCCGCGGCCGAGCGCACCTACGAGGCCCGCGGCGTGCGGAACATCGATCTCTTCATCGATGCTGGGGTGCCGGCCTGCGACGACGGAGGCGAGCCGCTGCTCGGCTGCTACACGCCCGGGACACCCGCGGATGCGCTCGGGATCGCCCATCCTCCGGAGATCCGGATCTTTTATCGGACGTTCCGGTTGGAAGCTCGCGAGGATCCCGGCTTCGACATCGACGCGGAGATCGAGGAGACGATCGACCACGAGGTGACACATCACCTGCACCATCTGGCTGGCAGCGATCCGCTCGACGACGAGGAGCACGAGCAGATCACGCGCGAGGAGCTGCGCCGGGTGGGCCACGCCGAGGCGGTGCGGCGCGCCCGGCGCGGCGCCCTGTCGGACGTCGCCGGCTTCGTGCGCGCGACGTGGCCGGCCTGGCTGATCGCGGCCGTCGGAACGGCCCTCGCGTGGTGCGCTGGCGGGCGCTGACGTCCAGCGCCGCGCGGGGAGCGCAACCATGCGCCCGCCGCTTTCTTCGAAGCAGGAGGATGAGCTGTCTATACTGCTGGGACAGCAAGAAGATGTGCCGGGGAATACCGGCTCCTCGAGCGCGCTGTGCTCTTGCCGAGGATCGTGAAGACGAAGAGCTCGCCGGCCGGCACGGCCGGGTCCACCAAAGCGCCACGTCCAGCCAAACGGGGTGGCGGTGCGCAGAACCGCCGGGGAAGTCCGGATGCGGTCGAGAAGCGCCGGGCCGCGCGCCGGTTCAACGAGCTGCTCCTGGGCGGCGGCGGCCGCGCCGGAGACGGCCGTACCGAGCGCCGGCGCCGGCGCCTGCTCGCCGAGCTGGCCGAGGGTGTCGCGCGGCGAGGCAAGCGTGCGCTCAAGCCGATCGACGTGCTGTCGCGCGTCGAGGAGCTCCTGGAGCTGGGCGAGCCGCTCGCCTCGATCCGCAAGGCGTATCCGCCCCCGCCCCCGGTCGAGGTGACGGCCGAGCTCGTGGAGGGCCTGAGGCACCTCCACCGCGCCTACGGTTTCTCTGCGGACGTGTACCGGTTCGTCGGGCTCGACGCGCACGCGCTGCGGAAAGCCGGGGTGCTGCGGGGCGGCGAGCGCGGAGACGAGCGCGGCGTGTCCGCCGAGGCAGCGCGCCGCGGGGCAGCTTGACCTTGCCTGCCGGCGCGGGGATAACCCGCTCCGATGCGCGCGAGAACGCTGAAGCTCCCCCTCGGCGCGGCTGCCATGGCGGCCGTGTGCGCGGCGTCGACCGGCCTGTCGCTCCGCGCTGAGGCCCAGCCAGCGGCCGCCGCGGACGCCCCGGTGGCGCGCGTCGGCGACGCGGCGATCACGGCGTCGGAGGTCGAGCGCAGGCTCGCCCAGGTCCCGCCGTTTCAGCTCCAGACCTTCGGGCGTACCCCGGAAGCGATCCGGAAGAACTTCGTCAGCCAGGTCCTCGTGCGCGAGCTGCTCCTCGCCCAGGGGGCCGCCGCGCAGAAGCTCACGGAGCGCGCCGACGTGCAGGATCGCGTGCGCGGCGTCCTGCGCTCCGCGCTGCTGCAGCGGATCCAGGCGGAGGCGGCGGCGAGCTCCCCGGTGACGGACGAGGAGGTCCGTGCCTATTACGAGGCCCACCGCGACAGGTTCAGCTCCCCGGCGATGGTGGCGCTCTGGCGCATCCTCGTCGCGACGCGCGGGGAGGCCGAGGCGATCCTGGCCGAGCTGAAGAAGGACCCGTCACCCCAGCGTTTCAAGGACATCGCGCGCGAGAAGTCGCTCGACAAGGCGACGAGCATGCGCGGCGGCGATCTCGGCTTCGTGGCGTCCGATGGCACGACGTCCGAGCCGGGGCTGAAGGTCGACCCGGGGCTCCTCTCGGCTGCCGCCGCGGTGAAGGACGCGGAGCTCGTGCCCGAACCCGTGCCCGAGGGCGATGGCTTTGCTGTGCTGTGGCGGCGCCAGAGCAGGAAACCCGTGAGCCGCTCGCTCGAGCAGGAGGCGCCATCGATCCGTCAGATCCTCGCGCACGGCAAGGCGGAGGCGCAGGTGAAGCAGCTCCTCGATCGCCTGCGAGCGCAGGACGTCTCCGGTCACGCCCCCGAGCTCGTGGACCTCATCGACATCACCTCAACGGGCGATCTGCAGCCGAAGAAGCGCCCGGGCACCCTCGCGAGCGGCCGGCGTCCAGGCGCGCCTCCGCCCTCGCCCGTGCCGCGTCACGACATGCGTTGAGGCTGCCGGCGCGCACGGACGGGCGCTCGACACCCCTCGGGGGCGCCGCCCCCGAGGGCGCTGAACGGCGTGTCAGCTGAAGGCGATGGCGAGCGCGATGGCGGCGAAGCCGGAGGCGATGGTGAGCGCGAGCGCGGCGATGCTTCCGGCGCGTCGAGCGCGCTCGGCCGCATCGGGGTGGAGCGCGTAGACGCCCAGGAGCAGCGCCATGGAGGCCTTGCCCGGTACCCGAAGCGAGGCCGAGAGGACCTGCTCGGCTCCCTTGGTGCCGCCCGTGATGAGCATGGCCAGCGCGCCGAGCGGGCCAGCCATGAGATCCCAGCCGCACGCGTAGAGCCCGAAGCGGAGCGCGCGCCGGCGCTCTGGCCGCGCGCCCTGGCGCCGCGCACCGAGGTCGAGCGCGGCGCCGTGCAAGGTGTGCGCGAGCACCATCCACACGGTGACCGCTGGAACGCCGATCGCGAGCCACTGGAGGGCGCTCGCGCGTGCGGCCGGATTGCGAGCGAGCTCCAGCGTAAGGCCCGGCAGCGCCAGCGCGACGAGGGGCAGGAGCGCGGCGATCATCGAGAGGATCGCGAGCGTCTCCGCCAGCAGGGCGAAGCGCATGGCCGCGGGGAGCGCGCCGTCGGGGATCGTCGCGAAGAACGTCTCGGCCCCCAGCGTGGTTGCCCTTGAGGTGGCCCAGAGCCGCGACCAGACCCCGCCGATCGGGCGCTCCCACGGGACGATCGCGACGACCCCCGAGCCCTCGTCGCTCGCCGCGGAGCACCCCGCGCAGTCGGGCTGTCCGCAGCACGCGCAGAGCACCGCCGCGGGGACATCGAACGCCTCGTCGTCCCGCGCGAGCTCACGGCGTACGCTGGCAGATCTCTTGGCCATTGCGCACCTTCGAGCAGCGGACAAAGGCCACTCCCATCAAGGTTACGTCGCACGAGCGGGCCTGTCGACCCGAGATGCCACCGACCACGCGCTTGGCTTGCTCTCTCCTTCCGCTTCCCGCTTCCCGCTTCCCGCTTCCCGCGCCGCGCGATTCCGGTGCGTCCTCCTGGCAGCGTCGATCGGCGTCGGCGTTGGCGCGCAAGATGTCTCATCGCGGACGACGGCCATCGGTTGACATGGCGACGTCGGAACGCCGGGCGTCGTTGGTCAGGGCGCGGGGCGTGCGCGCTACGTGCTCAGTGCAGCACCTCGTCGCCCCGCCGCCGCTGCCCCGTGGGGAGGTCGTCGATCCTTCCTCCGAAGAACGCCGCGGTGAACAGCGCGAGCAGCGCGATCGCCCCGGTCGCGTAGAGCCCGTAGCCCCACGTGAAGCGGACGGGACGGAGCAGCGTGCTGCCCGGCGTGAACAGCAGGCGCATCGCGACGGTGACGAGGGCGACCGCGGCGAGGAAAGCGACGGCCACGCGTGCGCCGCGCATCTTGTGGATCGACCGCCGGGTCAGCGCGAGCGGGATCATCACGAAGAACGCGACCGCGGGGGCCCACATCCAGCCGAGCCGTCGCGCGAGGCCGAAGCCGCTGAGGTCGCGGAGCTCGGGGGCCGTCTCGTGGATCCACGGCGCGAAGAACGCCGCGAGCCCGAGGAGCGCGAGCGCGAGCAGGGCGCCCCGGCCGCGCCCGGCGTAGGTCCACGGGAGCGGTTCCATGTGCGGCGGGAGCGGCTCGTCAGGCTCTTCTAGGAGCGCGTCGTACGAGGGGGGAAGCTTCGCGAGCGACTCCAGCCGGAGGCCGCAGGCGGGGCACGTGGACGCCTCTTTTGCCTCGAACATCTCCCGGCAGAAGGGGCAGGCGTGAAGCCCGGTCATCGAGGCGGGAGGATAGCGCACGGCGAGCGGCGCGCGCGCGAGCGGCGCGCGCGGGGCAGGGCCGCATTCCGGGGTTCCACCGGGGCGGGGCTTAGCCCATAGTTGCGTCCCATGGGCAAGCGTGATCGGCTCTCGGACGATGAGATCGCCGGGTTCGTCGCTGCTCACCCGGGCTGGGTGCTGGCGGGCGAGCAGATCGAGCGGAGCTACTCGTTTCCGGATTACGGGACCAGCGTGGGTTTCGTGATGCGGATCGCCCTCCTGGCCGAGCGGCGCGATCATCACCCGGACATCGCGCTGTCATGGGGCAAGGTGCGGGTCGTGTGGTCCACGCATGACGCTGGCGGTCTGACAGCGCTCGATCTGGAGCTGGCCGAGCTGACCGACCGCTTGAGCGCGGGCTGACGCTGCGCGTGGGCAAGGTGCTGGGGATGCTCCCGAGCGAGCTGCTGCAACGTCTGGATCTGGGGCTGGAGGGGGAGCTGCCGCACCTCGAGGAGGCGCTGACGCATCCGAGCTTCTCGAACGAGCAGCGAGGCGGCCGGCGCGTGGACAACCAGCGCCTCGAGTTCCTGGGGGACGCCGTGCTCGGCCTGTGCGTGACGGAGCTCCTCATGGAGCGCTTTCCGGGGGCGAGGGAGGGGGAGCTCTCGATGATGCGCTCGGCCCTGGTCAACACGGACGCGCTGGCGGCGTGGGCGCGGGGGATCGAGCTCGGCGCTGCGCTCAGGGTCGGGCGCGGCGCGGAGGTCGCCGGGGAGCGCGACCAGACGAACGTGCTCGCCGACGCCACCGAGGCGCTTGTCGCGGCCCTGTACCTCGATCGCGGCTTCGAGAGCGCGCGGGCGCTGAGCCGGAAGATCGCCGCGAGCCCGCTCGCGCAGCTCGCGAGCGGCAGCATGCTCGGGCGCGACGCGAAGAGCGAGCTGCAGGAGCGCGTGCAGGCGCGCGGCGCGGCGTCGCCGCGCTACCGCCTGACGGGCACGGAGGGGCCCGACCACGACCGCGCGTTTCTCGTCGCCGTCGAGGTCGACGGCCAGGTCATCGGCACCGGCCGGGGCCGATCGAAGAAGCTTGCGGAGCAGGCGGCCGCGCGTGCCGCGCTCCTTTCGTGTGCCGCACCAGAACCGGCGGCCGCCGCATCCGATGGACGGGCAGCTGTCGAGGCCCTCCAAGATGCACCCGAGGGCAGGGGGGGCCCGCCGTCCGGCGGGGTGTCCTCCGAGCAAACCGTGAACGACCGAGGACCCAGTCGATGATCCGTCACCTGATGCTTGCTTTCACCTTCGCGCTCTGCTCGCTCTTCGTCGCGCTGCCGGCCTGGGCCGGGAGCTACCTGGACAGAGCGAGCTTGCTGCTCGACGAGGCGCGCAGGGAGGGCGACATGCTCCTGCCGCGGACCCATGACAAGGAGCTCGTCATGGTGGTGCATGCGCTCGCGGAAGCGCGCGCCAGGGTGGCGAGCAAGATGGAGTGCCCTGGCTCCGTCTCCAAGGCGCACCCGCACCTCCTGCTCGTGCTCGAGAACAGCGAGCGCGCTGCCGACGCGGCGGCTCAGGGCAACTTCAAGAAGTTCGTGGAGTACCTCACCGTGGCGCGGAACGAGGACCGCGCATTCCGTGCGATCCTCGCCGAGCTCGGCTACGCGCTGCCCGATCTGAGCTCGAAGCGCTGAGGCAGCTCAGGCCGCGCGCGCCCCGAGCGAGCCGCGTCCGAGCGGAACGGATCGGCGCTGGGGCCCGTGGCGAGCGACCCCGGCGCAGCGCGCCTCAGAACATCGCGCCGAGATCGATCCCGAGGGTCCACTGCGACCCGAGCCCGGCGAACTTGTTCTCGCCGTCGATCTCGTTCGCCGCGCCCTGGTTGGCGTCCTCGGGGCTCACGATGTCGGTGATG
The DNA here is from genome assembly GCF_051521405.1 of Sorangium sp. So ce726. Taxonomy (NCBI): domain Bacteria; kingdom Pseudomonadati; phylum Myxococcota; order Polyangiales; family Polyangiaceae; genus Sorangium; species Sorangium sp. So ce726. The sequence continues at coordinate 2,444,501 of NZ_CP150349.1, forward strand.
AAGTGCGCGCCGAGCTTGACCATCTGGAACCGCAGCTGCGCGCCGAAATGGAGCCGGTGGCGGTTCATGCGCACGGCGTCGAACACCACGGTGTTGTTGAAGTCGGCCTGGGAGCCGCCCTCGCACACCGGCTGGCCGTCGTGGGGGAGCGGGTTGCCGTCCTGCCCCTGCACCGGGTTGGCAGGCGAGTTCACCCCTCGGAAGTTGCAGAAGTTCACGGCGTCGGTGTTCGGGGTGAGATCGATGAGCCCCGAGTCTCCGAAGATGCGGAGCCACTGGTAGCCGACGTAGGGGGTGAGCACGACCGTGCCGGCGATCGGCAGGGGCTTCGAGATCTCTGCGTCGGCGCCGGCCACGGTCAGCTGGAACTCCTCGGTCCCGGTGACGGTCCGGACGCTGCCGCCGACGGCGAGCTCCGGGAGGATCGCGGGGAGCCCTCGGCGGAACCCCTCGAACAGCGACCAGCGCACGTCAGCGCCCGCGCTGACGAGGCTGGTGTTGGCGAGGAACCCGACGGCGCCCGTGAGCTCGAACCCGAACGGAAAGCCCTTGCGGACCTTGAGGGAGTAGTGCTGCAGGAAGGAGTCCGGGCTCCGGTTCTCGATGGAGAAGTTCTTGCTCGTCGGATCCTGCGGTCCCTGCGTGCCCTGCTTCCAATAATCGGCGTCGCTGTCAATCTTCGTGTAGTTGGCCTCGATGCCGATCTCGAATCCGCCATAGCCCGTGGTCCGCGCCGAGTGCATCGCCGACGGCGCCACCGCGAAGCCGTACTGCGCGATGAGCTTGGCGAACGCAGCGTCGTCGGTCAGGCAGCGCTGATAACGGGAGGCGGGGTTGTAGTAGAGGCCATTCTTCGGCCCTGTGATGCGGCAGGGCACGGCGCCGCCGACGCCCGGCTCCGGGTCGCGCACGAGCCGCGCGAGCGCCGGATCCATGGCGTCGGCGGCCGCGAGCGAGGACGACGCCACTCCTGCGAGGGCAATAGCCGAAGCGATCCAGCACGATGCGCGCATTCCGTGTCTCCGAGGCGGGAGGCTACGTGTCCGCTCGTACAGCCGTCAAGCGAACAGAGGGGCCTCCGTCCGTTCGGTTCGCGTTTTCCGCGCGACCGCGTGGGCCGGCTATCTCTCGAGGCGGCGCTGGCGAGCCAGGCCGCGCGCGCGATCCCCCGCTCGGGGGTTGCGGCGCGCGGCCTCGTCGCGGAAAGAGAGGGCGTGCTCAAAGATGGTCGCCCCCGGCTCCGTGCGGCGCCGCTCGATCCGCCGTTCCGGATCGTGCTGGTGGAGCCGGAGATCCCGCAGAACACAGGCAACATCGCGCGGCTCGCCGCTGCGACGCAGAGCCCCTTGCATCTGCTCGGGAGGCTGGGCTTCCGCATCGATGAGCGGAGCGTCCGCCGCGCGGGGCTTGACTACTGGCACCTGGTCACGCTCGAGCAGCAGCTCGACATCGCCCACTTTCGCCACCATCACCCGAACGCTCGGCTCCGCCTCTTCAGCGCGGTGGCTCCGCGGAGCTACCTCGACGCGGACTTCCGGCCAGGCGACGCGCTGGTGTTCGGCAAGGAGAGCGTGGGCCTCGACCCCGAGCTCCTCGCCCGGATGCCGGACGACGTCTTCGGCATTCCCACGCTGGGTCCCGTGCGCTCCCTCAACCTGGCCAACGCGGTGTCCATCGTCCTGTACGAGGCGCTCCGCCAGGTGGGCGCGCTCGCCGGCGCCGCGCCGGGATAACGGCGCGTAACGGTGCGTAACCGCGGGGAAGAGCGCGATCTGCCGCGACGTCACCCCGGCGCCGGCGGCCGCGCGCCGTGGACGTCGGCGACGCGTCGTTCTAAGGAGAGGGCGGCATGGTCATGCACCGGCAACCCGCGCGACGTGACGTCCGACGGCCAGCCGCGCGCCTCGTCCGGGCCGGCGTGGCGGTCGCGCTCTCGGTCGCGGCGCTCGCCTCCGCCGGATGCAGCAGGCGGCCTCCGAGCGGCACGCCCGACGGCGCCGTCCGGGAGCTGGTCGCTCGCCTGCGCCAGCTGCACGGCGACCCGGCTGACGCCAAGGCCGCCTTCGAGCTCCTGTCGCGCCGCGCTCGGGACAACCTCGCGTCGCGCGCGCAGCGCTACAGCGCCGCGACCGGCAAGGCGATCGCGCCCGAAGCGATGATCACGCCGTCCCGCTTCCTCTTGCGCTTCGAGCCGCAGCGCTACACCGCCCAGATCGCCGGCGCCCACGCCCTCGTGGACGTCGCCGGCCTGCTCCCGGGAGAGCGCGTCCAGGTGCCCTGCGTCTACGAGGACGCGGGGTGGCGCGTCGATGTGGCGCTGCCGCCGCTCCCTCCCGTGCAGAAGCGTCCGGGCAGCGATCTCTGAACGCGCCCGAACCGACGGTGCGCGGCATTTTCGGCCCACAACAGGCCCACAAAAGCCCGGAGGCCGGCAGTGCCGGCCTCCATCGGCAGCGGCCGCAGGGCCGCTAACCATGAGGTAACGCCTCAGTTGGCGAGAAAGATCGCCTCGATCTCGGTCTTCACCTGCTCTTCCGTCTGACCTCGGGCGATCGCGATCTCCTTCACGATCAGCGTCCGGGCGGTGTCGAGCATGCGGCGCTCACCGAACGAGAGCTGCTTGTCCGTCTTCAAGCGATAGAGGTCGCGGAGCACCTCGGCGACGTCGTAAATAGAACCCGTCTTGATCTTGTCCATGAAGCCGCGGTACCGACGGTTCCAGGTCTGGTTGTCGAACGCGATGGTACGCTCGCGGAGGATGTCGAAAATTTCCCGGATTTCCTGTTCAGAGATGACCTGGCGAAGGCCGACCGCGCTCGCGTTGCTGACTGGAACCATGATCTTTCGATCCGTGTCCAAGATGCGGAGAACATAGAATCGCTGACGGTTGCCAGCGATGTCCTTCTCCTCGATGTTGACCACCTCGGCCACGCCTTGTGCCGGGTAGACGGCTTTGTCGCCCACCTTGAACTGGATCTCCGAACGAGCCTGCATATCGTCTCCTTTGCCTTCCACCCCGCCGTCCTTTTAGTTTTTCGTCTGCCTCCCGAAATCCCTTCGGGGGGCGTACGTTGCACATGCGGTTGAACCTGGACCCGCAGAACCGACACACACCGTCACGCATTCCGAGAAAAGAACCATGAGCCGCCGCTCGAGACCGCTGTGCGAGAAGCAGGAACGCGAGCACCCGCCATGACCCGCGAGAGGTCGGTGCTCTGGCGTGCACGGCGGAATCTTGAGAAGCGGCGGTTGAAGCGGACGGTTGCGGGCGGAAGGGATTGAGGTTGGGGGAACGGCCCTTTTGAAAAAGGGCCGGTTTGCGCCAGGCGCGCGCACTCTAGTGAGCCGGCCGAGATACGTCAACGAAAATCCCCGTGGTTGAGCCATCGTGGCGTGATCACTCTGGTTTTTCCTCGGGGTCGGGCGGGGTTACAGTGTGTACCGATGGAGGCATCGGCGTGGGTGCGCGCCGGCTCACCCGCCTAGTTTAGGGCAGAGCGGGCCTCTCCGGGAGAGGTGGCGGACCTGACCTGGGTGGGATGACTCGAAAATGTGACGGACGCGACGGGCCGCAGGCCTGACGTCCGTCCGGCCTTCAAACGAGCCAGGGTGCTCAGGCGGCGCTGAGGCGTTCGGCGAGCCCCCACCGGACGCCTCGATCCGAAGCGACGAGATCGACAGGAGCTCCGGCGAGCCGCGAGGCCCACGCGAGGATCTCCTCGATGAGCACGCTGCCCGCGACGATGACGTCCGCGCGCGCTGGATCCAGCGCGCGCAGCTGCCTGCGCGCGGCGAGCGGCAGGGAAGCGAGGCGGGAGGTGACGTCCACGATCTCGGCCCCGGATACCCGCGCGCCATGCACGCGGGTGCCGTCGTAGGGGGCCACGTCGCCCACGAGCGCGGCGAGGGTCGTCACCGTGCCCGCGACGCCGACCAGGGTGGGCGCAGCGAGCTGGGGCACGGCGGGAACCGTCGCCAGCGCCGCCCGAACGTCGGCGCGGACGGCCTCGAGGTCCGCGGCGGCCGGCGGATCCGTGTGTACGTGACGCTCGGTCAGACGGACGCTCCCCACGTCGAGGCTCACCGCCTGCTCCACCGCGCCGGCGGCGCTGCCGACGATGATCTCCGTGCTGCCGCCGCCCACGTCGAACACGATCGTGGGACCGCGGGCCGGTAGATCGAGCCCCGTCAACGCGCCGGCGTAGGTGAGCTCCGCCTCCTCCGGCCCGGAGATCACGCGCGGCGCGACGCCGATGAGCTCTCGGGCACGGGCGATGAACGCCTCGCCGCCGGCGGCGTCGCGCATCGCGCTGGTCCCGACGGCGTCCACGCGCTCGACCCCCCGGGACCGGAGCTCCTCTCCGTAGCGGGCGAGGCAGGCGAGCGTGCGCTCCACGGCCTCGGGCGCGAGCGCCCGCGCCGCGTCGACCCCCTGGCCGAGCCGGGTGATGGTCGCGCGCTCGACGAGCGCGACGAGCTCACCCCCGCGGCGCTCGGCGATGAGGAGGAGGACCGAGTTCGTGCCGATGTCGATGGCCGCGACGCTCATGCCCCGAGCCTTACTGGGTGAGCGTCTTCAGGTCGAGCATCTCCTCGACGTTCGGCAGCACCACGAGCTCGCAGCGCCGGTTGGCCTGCTTGTTCTCCGGGGTGTCGTTCGGCTTCACCGGGTCGGTGTCGCCGTAGCCGGAGGCGCTCCACCGCTCGGGCTTGAGGCCGCCGCCGCCCTTGTCCTCGGGCTGGAGCAGGAACGCCAGCACCTCGCGGGCGCGCATCACGCTGAGCCCCCAGTTGTCCTTGAAGCGGCCGCCGGCCAGCGGCGCGTTGTCCGTGTGCCCGGCGACCTGGAAGGAGCGCGACGAGAGGCCGGAGTCGTTGCGGATGACCTCGGCCACCTTGATCAGAATCTCCTGCCCCTCCTTCTTGAGCGTCTCCCGTCCCGAGTCGAAGAGGACGTCGCCGGGCAGCTGGATGACCATCCGGTTGTTGCGGACGGTCACGCTGAGCCCGAGCTTGGTGAGGGCCTGGAGCTTGTCCCGCAGGACCTCGAAGCGCTTCTTGATGTCCTCGAGCTGCTGGGCACGGCGGCGGAAGTCCTCGAGCGCGCGCGCCTGCTGCTCGAGGTTCGCGTTCAGGTTGGAGATGTCCACGCCTGCCGCCTTGAGCTGGGACTTGAGCTGCTCGATCCGGGCCGCCGCCTCGTCGAGCTCGCTCTTGGCCTTCTTGTTCTGCGCCTGCTCGGCGCTCAGCTGGGTCTTCAGGCCCTCGATCTCGCGGATCTTCGCCTGCATCTCCTCCTCCGAATAGCCGCACCCGAGCGCCCCCGAGCCCGCAAGGAGCGTTGCGCCAAGCAACAACCACGACGTCGAGCGACGAACCAACATACCTTTCCTCCTAGAGCAGCCTAGAGCAGCGCGGCGCTCGGCCATGAGGGGCGCCGCGCAGGCGGCGCGACCGTAGCGAGGCGAATGGCGCCGCACAAGGCTCTCTAGAGCCTGCGCAACGCTGGTGCTCCGTGCGACCATGAGCGCACCGGCGCCGTTTGCCGCGCCGTGCAGGCGCGCGATCGCCAGGAAGGAGCGCAGAGGGCCAAGACAGACATCCCATCAGCTGTCAACAAAAATCAGTCGTACGGTTCGGTCTGGTTGCTTCACCATGGCCTGCTCCGACGTTTACCCTCGCAACGCTTGCGGACCAGTTTGCCTGGAACACATGGGATACATCAGTTTAGGGCCTGCAAGATTTTCCTTGACCATCACCATGCGTGGCAATATACGTCGTGCAACATCTGTTGCCTCGGTAAGGAAACTGTAGCGGAGAGGACGTTCGGCGATGTCCGCCGTGCCGTGCCGGGGCGAATGCAGGAGGATTTCCAATGGCTGCTAAGAAGACCGCGAAGAAGCCTGCGAAGAAGGTGACGAAGTCGGCCAAGAAGCCGGCCGCCGCGAAGGCCGGGAAGGTCGCGAAGAAGCCGGCGCGGAAGGCAGCGAAGAAGGCCGCCCCGAAGCGCGCCGCCGCCAAGAAGACCCCGAAGCGCGCCGCCGCCAAGAAGCCGGCCGCGAAGAAGGCCGCCCCGAAGCGCAAGGCGAAGGCCGCTGGCAAGCGGGCGGCTGCGCCGAAGAAGGCGGCCGCTCCTCGAGGGCGCGCCGCCGCCAAGCGCGCGCCGGCCAAGGGCGCGAGCACCCGCGGCGCGCGCAAGAGCACGCCGGCTCCTGCTCCTGCGAGCACCGGCCCGTCCGACGAATCGGAATAAGGCGACACGGGAGCGCCTCGGGTCTTCCAACAGAACGAGGCGCAGCAAGCCGACCCGCCGATTGCGACGAGATAATCCGTCTTAGAAGACCCTCGGGGGGTGAGGACGCCGCGGATCCGGACGCGCGGGTCCAGGCCGGAGGCGCGCGCGGGTGGACGATGTCCCCGCGGCGGCGCCACCGCCTGCGGCCGAGGCGGCCGGCATCGGCGTGCGGCGCGCTGCGCCTGTTCGCCGGGGTGCCGGAGCAGCGGGTGGGGCGCGTATGCCCCGCTCGGCGACGGCGGGCTGCGGGCAGCTTCCTGGGTCTGCGAGCGGCGCCCGTGCCCTCAGCGCGCTCTGAGGATGCGGGGGCGCGGCCCGCGAGGGGCGCTCAGGTGCGCTCGCCGAGGTAGAGCCGGAGAGCGCGCGCGGCGCCCTTGCGATCGAACGGGACGCCGGCAAGGTCCTCGCGCTTCGAGATCTGCTCGAACAGCTTCATCAGGAACTCGAAGAACGCCTCGCACTCGCGGATGGCGGCGTCGAGCCGCTGCGGATCGAGCAGATCGCTCTCCTCGAGCGCCGTCATCGCGGAGACGAACGCGTCGACGTGGGGATAGTCGCCCACCCGGAGCAGCGGGTAGCCCATCGCCCGGAAGTACGAGAGGAACTCGCGCACGAACGCGAAGCTCGCGATGCCGGTCCAGCGATCGGGCGCCGGGCCGGTGTTGCGCGCCTTGCTCGCGAACGCGCGCGCGATCTGGGCGAACATCCACACGTCGCGTCGGAGGCGATCGCTCGTCGCGCGCCGCGCGGCCTGATCGTCGAAGACGCGGCCCTCCTCGAGCTTCGCGCCGAGCGACCTGCCGAGGAACAGGATCGCGTTCTGCAGGGCGGGGCGGAGGCCGTGCGAGACGGCGCGGAGGCGGAGCCGGTACTCGGACTCGCTCACCAGCGCGTCCGCGGGCGGGAGGTCGTGCTCGAAGGCGCGGCGCATCTCGAGCCGCAGGTTCGCGGCGAGCCCGGTCAGCGCGGCCTTCGTGGAGAGGAGGCGGTGCCCCTCGGCGGCGAGCTCGTCGTGGCGGGCGACGATGTCGCTCGCGGGCACGCGCAGGAGATCGCGCTCGAAGCTGTCCGCGAGCAGCGAGCCCGCCCGGCGCCGGAGGTAGTTCGAGAGCGCGCGGGCGTCGCTGCGCAGGACCGCGAGCACGAGGTACCCGCGCCCGGCCACGCGATGATCCGAGTGATCGAGCGCGATGGCGTCGAGCAGGCGGAGGTACCGGAGCATCCTGAACAGCGCGAGGAACGTGAGCGCCACGAGCCGGTGCGCTTGCTCGCCGGGCACGCGGTGGATCAGCTCGAGCACCTGCGTCGACGGGATGCGGTCGAACTCCGGGCGAAACTCGAGCGCGTGGAGCGGGTTGAAGAACGTGCTCTGCGCGATCTCGCGCATCGACGTCGCGAGGTGGGCGTAGAAGAGCCTGAAGTTGACCCTCGGCAGCCGGAGCAGCCCGCCCGCGACCTCGATGAGGTTCGTGAAGCCGTGCCGAAGCACGAAGAGGCTCGACTCCGGCGACTCCTGCGCCATCGTCGCGTGGAGGAGGCGCGTGCGCGCCGTGTCCTCCGGGAGCACCGTCTCCAGGTAGCGCTGGAAGACGAAGGCGCGATCGCGATCGCCGAGCATGGTGCGCGTCAGCTGGACGACGCGCGCCATGCCGTCGCGGGCGTGCTGGAGATGCTCGCGGAAATCGTGGCTGACGATCGTCTGGCGCTGCCCGGCGCCCGGGTGGTTCCGCGGGTTCGCGAAGCAGGCGACGCCCTTCAGGAGGATCTCGAGCTCGAAGAGCGTCTCGTCCTTCTTGTCGGCTGCGAGGCGCGCGAACCACGCCTCGCGCGCTTGCTGCTGCTCGCGCCTCAGGCCGCGCGTGTCGCGGAGCAGCTCAGCGTAGGCGTTGCGGCCGGGGTGGCCCGAGCCGCGCAGGATCCCCGAAGCGTCGCTCGACACTGACGTGCTCCTCGCCGACGGCGCGCTGCTAGTAGTTGCGTCGCTTGAAGTCGAAGGGGTAGGTCAACACGGTCTCCTTGCCGCTCGGCGAGCGCGCCCAGGTGATCGACTTCGCGAGCTCCTCCATGCAGGACTCGACCTGCGGCGCGGTCACGTCGCTCTTGTCGCGCACGATGCTCGCCTCCTCGAACGTCCCGTCGGGCTTCAGCTTGAGCTGCCAGGTGATCCTGCCCTGCGCGCCCGGGTGCTTGCGGGCGTAGAGATCGAAGCAGCAGCGGAAGCCGTCGCGCCTCGCCTTGATCGCGTCGACGAGCGGCTGCAGGCGATCGCTCGATCCGGCGTCGGCGGAGGTCGTCGCGTTGTTCATCACGACCCCGCCGTCCGGCAGCTCGTTCGTGATCTCGGAGGCGATGACCTTGCAGTCCTCGACGGTCTCGGGCGCCTTCTTGCGGCTCGCAGGACGGTCCGGCTGCGCGGTCGCGGCGGCGCCCGGCTCCGCGGTGCCAGCGGCCGTGACGCCCGGGTCCGCGGCGCCAGGGGACGTCGGCTGCGAGGCAGGCGGCGGCGAAGCGCCGAGCGTCGCGCTGTCAGGCGGCGAAGGCGGCGGCGCGCTGCCGCTCGAGCAGGCCGCGAACAGGGCCGCGGCGAGGAGGACTCCGGTGAACACGGCGCTGGCAGTGGCGCAGGGACGCATGGCGCGCATACTAAACGGTTCGGCTGAGCGGAGGCGAGGCGCCTTGCGTTTTTCTCCCCTCGCGCCGGCAATCTGAGCTCTTCTCGACGGCCGTCTTGAAGATCCCGCTGTGCTTCGTCGCGGCCGCCGCCGCTGCCGTCCTGGCGCCGGCAGGCTGCGATCCCATCGCGGAGCCGCAGCTGTGCGGCCAGATCCCCCAGGGAGGGTGCCCGGTCGGTCGGGGGGGCACCTGCGATGATACCGCGTGTCGTGCGCTCTACGACTGCCTCGAGGGGGCCTGGACGGAGGCCGCGGCCTGCGATTCCGCCGGTGAGCCCGCCGAGGACGGGGATGCGGGCGTGGGTGGCGACCCCGGCGCGTGCGAGGCCGTTGCGCTCGATCACAGCGGCGAGGCCGCGGGCTGCACGCCCGCCCTGCAGCAGCCGGACTGCCCGGCGGATGCCGCGGAGACCTGCGTGGAAACCGCGTGCTGGACCGGCTGCATCGACTTCTTCCTCTGCACCGAGGAGGGGTGGCGAGCGATCGCCTACTGCGACGAGCAAGGGCGCGTGATCGTGGCGCCGTGAACGATCAGCACGTCGGCGCCTGCCTCAACGCCCGGGCCTGCTCGGAGGTGAACGCTCGGCTCGGAGGTGAACGCTCGGCTCGTCGGCGCCTGCCTTTGGCGCCGAGGGGAGACCCACGAGGGAGCGGTCAGCCGGCCCTGAGGAAGGGGCCCCACTCGTCGAACGAATGCGGCAAGCCGATCAGGATCTGCATCGTCGCTGACCACCGCGGCGGCAGAGGCTGGCGGATGAGCCGCATGCTGGCCTCGTCCGGCGTGCGCCAGCCCTTGCGGAGGTTGCACGTGCGGCACGCGGTCACCAGGTTCTCCCAGGTGTCCTCGCCGCCGCGCGACCGGGGGAGCACGTGGTCGATGTTGAGATCGCGGACGGGCGGGCGGCGCGCACAGTATTGGCACTGGTGCGTGTCGCGGAGCATCACGTTCTTTCGCGTCAGCCGGATCGTCGGGCGTCGCATGCGGTCGTACCGGCGGAGGTGGAGGACACGCGGCACGCGGAGCGAGCCGCCGACCACGGGGAGGCCGTCGTCCTTTTCGCGCACTGGCAAGCTCCGCCACGCCGAGAAATCGTGGAGATCGCCGACCTCGTCGACGGCGAGGGCGGCCCCGCCGAAGAGCAGCAGGAAGGCGCGACGCGCCGTCGTGATCTGCACAGGTTGGAAGAAGCGGTTCACCACGAGGACCGGGAGATCGAGCGGCTCGGTCCTACGCTCGCAGCGGAACCCCGAAAAACCGTCGCCGAGATCGAGCTCCTCGTGAGGAGAGCCCCCCGGGACTGTAGCTACCCCGTCCGGCACGCTGGGCAGTGTAGCAACGAAAGCTCCGGTGAACATCCGGCGCTGCACGGCAGCGTTTCTGCTGGATCTCTGCCGTTGCCGCGCGGCGGATCGGGCGCGACGCCGCGCCCTGCGCCGTCAGGGCATCGCCTCGAACCCCCCCGCGCCCGCCCTGTCGACGCTCGGGCTGCGCGAGGCCACGACGCCGGAGCCCGGATGTCACGGGCCGGGCGTGCCGCGCTCGACGCTCCGCGCGGATCGCTTTCGATCGGGCGCCGTATTCGCTAAGACGCGTCCATGTCGAGGGACGGTCGTCTCCTGGGTCGAGCCGCCGTGGTGGGGAAGCGGGTCGGATGACGGAGCAGCGCGAAGGGGCGGGGCCCGAGCGGGCGACCGGCGCGGAGCCTCCTGCCGGCTCGCCCTGGGATGATCCGATCGAGAGCGCGCCGCTCGTGTTCCTCGATCTCGAGATGACGGGCCTCCGCCCCGAGAGCGATCGCGTGATCGAGGTCTGCGCCGAGCGGACGCGGGGGGATGCGTGCGAGGACGCGATCACGTCGCTCGTGCGGCCCGAGCCGGGCGTGTTCGGCAACGCGCACGTGCACGGCATCGATCCGCGAGAGCTCGCGGGCGCGCCCACATTCGCCGAGCTCTGCGATCGCATCGACCAGGTCACGGAGGGCGCGGTGCTCGTCGCGCACGCGGCCGTATGGGACGTGGCGTTCCTCGAGGCCGAGCTTGCGCGGGCGGGCAGGGCGAGGCGCCTCCCGTACTACCTCGACACGCTCGTCCTCTCCCGCCGGGCCTTCGCCCTGCCGAGCCACAGCCTCGCCTCCCTCTGCCGGGAGCTCGGCGTGCACCGCGAGCGCGCTCACCGCGCCGAAGACGACGTCCACGCCCTGCGCGCCGTGTTCCGCAAGGTCGTGGAGGTCCTTGCGCCGCGGACGCCGCGCGATCTGTGGCATGTCCGGATCGGCGAGCGCCACGCCCGCCCGGCGCTGGTGGCATCGGCGGTGCGCGCGGCCGAGCATGGCGCCACCGTGCGCGTGCGGTACCGTCCGGCGCGCCGGGGGCCGGAGGAGCTCGTCGTACGTGTAACGGGGGTGCGAACGGACCTCGACCCACCCCGGGTTCTCGGCTATCTGCTCCCGTCGCGCAGCCGTCGCGAGCTACGGGCCGATCGCATCCTGGCGATCGAGCCGATTTCGCCGGGAGAGCTCGGGCCGGACGGTGTGCCGCAAAAGGCCTGAGATCCACGTGCGAATCCATTCGAACCGAAACGCGCCGACGAGAAGCTCCCTCGCTGTCCGCCTCGGCGGCCTCCTGACTGCGACCTTCCTCGCCTCGTGCTCGAGCATGATCGGCCCGGAGTCCGCCCGCCCGCCGGCGGCCGAGAAATGGCTCGCCCGCGCTCGACAGGAGTTCCAGTCCGCCGACGTCGAGAACGCGCGCGATGCGGTCTCGAGGGCGCTGACGATCGTCCCGACCGACACCGAGGCCCGGCTGCTCGCGGGGCGCATCGCGCTGGCCCGGCTCGACTACGCCGAGGCGCTGCGCCTCCTCAAGGGCGTCGCTGGCTCCGAGGCCGCAGGGCTCCGCGGGCGCGCGCTCTGGTACAAGGGTGATCTCGACGCCGCCGCCGACGAGCTCGAGGCGATGCTCGACGATCCCGATGTCGTCGACGACTGGGCGAAGTCGATCGCCAAGCTGGCGAGGCGCGGCGCGGGGCGCGCGCCGTTCACGGTCTCGGGCGCGCTCCTCGCGGCGATCGAGATGCAGCACGTCAGCCCCGCGGCCCCGTTCTTCGTCGTCTCGCTCGAGATCGACGGCGAGTCGGCGCTCGCGATGGTGTCGACCGGTACAGGCGAGGTGGTCCTCGACAGCAGCACGCGCAAGGAGCCGAGCTGGGTCTCCCTCCGCTTCGGCAAGAAGCTCGAGATCAACGACGTGCCCGCCCTCACGCAGGACCTGTCGGGCGTCTCGAAGCAGATCGGCGCGCCGGTCAAGGCGCTGCTCGGCGTGAACCTGCTCCGGCGCCTCAACGCGACCATCGACTACAGCGGCTGGCAGTTCGTCGTGCGCAGCTTCTCCCCGCCGGCGCCGCCCGACGCGACGCGCGTCGACGTCGCCTTCATCAAGGGCGGCGGCATGGTGCTGAGGAGCAGCCTCGGCCCCGACAAGTCGGTGCAGGGGCCGCTGCTCATCGACACGTCGATGACGTTCCCGATCGCGCTCGACAAGGAAGGCTGGAAGAAGGCCGGCTTCGAGGCCGATGGGTTGAAGCGGGTCGAGCAAGATCCGGAGCAGAAGCTGAAGCAGGGGGTCGTGCCGATGCTGCGGCTCGGCGCGCTGGAGATCCCCAAGGTCCCGGGCGTGTACGGGGCGCCGCTCCAGGCGGTCGAGAAGCAACTCCAGCTCGATCTGGACGGCGTGATCGGGGCGGGGCTGCTCGCCTACTTCCGTGTCACCTTCGGCGACGGCGGTCGGCTCATGTGGATCGAGGACGACACCGCCGTGAACAAGGTGCTCCGGGGCGGCGCGCCGGCGCCCGTCAACGAAGGGCAGGCTCCCGCCGTGTCGCCAGCAGAGGGCGCCGGTCCAGCAGGCGCGCCCGGCACACCTGCGCCCCAGGGGCCCGCACTCCAGGCGCCGCTGACCCCCCCCACGGCACCCCCCGCGACCGCTCCGAAGTTGACTCCGCCGGCGGCCGCTCCGAAGTCGGCGCCGCCCGCGGGCGCTCCCAAGCGGACGCCGGACCAGTGAGCGTCATGTCCAAGGATCTGTTGGCAGTTTACGCGGGGAGCTTCGATCCGATCACGTTCGGTCACCTCGACCTGATCCAGCGGGCGTCGAAGCTGTTCGGTGAGGTGATCATCGCCGTCGGCCGGCATCCGACGAAGCACCCGCTGTTCACGTACTCGGAGCGGCTGGAGCTGCTGCGCCAGACCACGAGCGAGGTGACGAACGCGCGGATCGATTCGTTCGAGGGGCTCCTCATCCAGTACTGCCAGCGCGTCGGCGCGCGGGTGATCGTCCGCGGCCTGCGCGCGGCGACCGACTTCGAGTACGAGCTGCAGATCGCCCACGCGAACGCGGACATGCTCCCCGGCGTCGATACGGTCTTCCTGCCGACGCGCACCCACTACGGCTTCGTCTCCGCGTCGCTCGTGCGCGAGATCGCGAGCCACGGCGGCGATGTCAGCCACTACGCGCCCGCCGCCGTGTGCGACGCGCTCCGGGCGAAGTTCGGCGCCGCGAAACCCTGAGCGCCCGCGCGCTCAGTAGGTGCCGAACGGGGTCGGCATCAGCAGCAGTACGAACAAGAGCAGCGTCACCACCGCGATCGCCTTGCGCGCCGGCGACAGCTCGCCGGCCTCCGTGGGAGGGTGCTCCCGCCCACCCAGGTGCAACATCAGGTGGACCAAGCCGAACCACGTGAGCCAGGGCATCCCGTTCGCGGCCGCGGAGATGAGCGCGTCGGACAGCCCCTCTGCGATGAAGTGCGGCGTGAAATAGGCGACGTTGCCGACAAAGAGCGCGAACATCAGGAAGTGCGCCGCGCGGCTGTAGCGGTCCTGCTCTTTGCCGAACAACGCGTACGCAACGTGCCCTCCGTCGAGCTGACCGACGGGAAAGAGGTTGAACGCCGTGATGAGCAACCCGGCCCACCCTGCCATCGCCGTGGGGCCGAGGAAGACGTCATGGGTCTCGGGGATCGGGCCGACCGCGAGCCGCCTCAGCAGGAGATACAGGAGGCTGCGCCCCTCCTGTAGCGCAGGTCCGGAGCTCGCGTGCACCTCCGAGTGCATGAGGCCCACGAAGAGGACCGGGAGCGCCACCGCGAGGCCGGCCAGCGGGCCGGAGGCGCCGATGTCGAGCAGCGCGTTCCGCGACTTGATCCTGCCCTCCATCGAGATCACCGCGCCCATCGTGCCGAGCGGGCTCACCACAGGGAGCGGGATGAAGTAGGGGAGCGACGCCTCGACTCCGTGCGCGCGCGCCGCGAAGTAGTGCCCGAACTCGTGCGCCAGCAGGATCGACAGGAACGGCACCGCGAACGGCCACGTCTGCGGCAGCGCCTTCACGAACGAGAGCGCGCTGTCGTCGTCCGTCGTGATCGGGGTCCAGAGGGTGCCGGCGACGAACACCGAGATGACCGTCAGGCAGAAGAGCGCGAGGTTCTTCTTCCATCGCAGCGGGGGCGGGTGCGAAGCGGCTGCTGCTGCGCTTGGCTCCGCGGAGCTCGTCGCTGCAGGCGCCAGCTCGGCGTCGAGGTCGAGCGTGCTCGGGGTGGAGGATCCACGGTCGTCGGTCATGCGGCGCCTAGCGTGGCCGCCTCCTCGTCGCCGCTCAAGCGATCCACGCGCGCCTGCGTTCAGGGCGGGCAGCTCGCCGCGCTATCGGAGCGCACGCCGCGCTGCTGGGCGGCGCGCGGTCCCGCGGTGGCGGTGCGCTGCTCGTCTGGTTCCGGGACCCTTGATCACGCCCGCACCACGCCCGCTGCAGGCTCGACCAGGTCTGCGCGCACACCGATGACTTTGCGCGTCATCCCCCTGCGCCACGTTCCTCCTGTGGCGTCGGCCCGGTCGGTGGAAACGGTCGCGGTCGGAGCGCTGCGCTGCAGCAGGGCGCGCGATGCGGCCGCCTGATGGTACGGGCGCGAACCTCTTCTGGCTGCGCGTGGGCTGGCCAGCGCTCTCTTCTGCGCCGCCGTGACGTCCGTGTGCCCTCTGTGCCCTTCGCCAGGCGCGACTGCGCTACGATCGATCCCATGCCTCCCGCTCGCGTCGCCGCTGAAGCGCTCGTGGGCAAGCTCCTCTGCGACAAGTACCGCGTCGTGCAGCTGCTCGGCAGCGGCGGGGTCGGGCACGTCTACCTCGCGGATCGCGTCGGCAGGCCGCGTGAGGCCGCGACGTCGCGCGTCGCGCTCAAGGTCCTCCGGGCAGAGCTCCGCGACGATCCGCTGCTCGTCGCGCGGTTCGAGCGAGAGGCCGGCGCGGCGTCGCGCGTCCGTCATCCCAACGTCCTCTGCGTCGATGCGCTCGAGCGCGCCGGCGACGCGCCGTGCTTCGCGATGGAGCTGCTCGTCGGGCTCGATCTCGCCGACACGCTGACGTTCACGCGAGCGCTCGTCCCGTCTCGCGCGGTCCGGATCGCCGCCGACCTCGCCTCGGGCGTCGATGCCGTGCACCGCGCCGGGGTGATCCACCGCGACGTGAAGCCGGAGAACGTGTTCCTCGTGCACGCGGCCGACGGGCGCGAGATCGTCAAGCTGCTCGACTTCGGCTTCTCGTTCATCCAGGGCCAGGGCGCCGAAGGCGCGCTGCTCCCCCGGGTCGTGGGGACGCCGGAGTACATGGCTCCCGAGCAGGCGCAGGGCGCGCCGGCGGCGCCCGCCGCGGACGTCTACTCCCTGGGCATCGTGCTCTACGAGATGCTCGCGGGCCGTGTCCCCTTCCAGGGTCCGTACCCGGCCATCGCAGAGAAGCACGGGCGCGAGCCGCCGCCGCCGCTGCACCGGGTACACCCGGGGCTGCTCATCTCGCGCGAGCTCGACGCCGTCGTGCGCAAGGCGCTCGTGAAGGACCCCCGCGGCCGGTTCGCCTCGATGGCGGAGCTGCGGCAGGCGCTGCTCGCGACGCCCGAGGCCCGCGCCGGGACGTCGTCCGCCGTTCCGCCCGACGCCGGCGCGCCGCCGCCCCCCGGCGGCGGGCACTGGGGCACCAAACCGTGAAGCCCGCTCGCTCCGGAGGCTTCCGTCGGCCTCCCTGCGCCTCGGCTTTGCTCTCACGGCGAAGCCCTGCTAGACGGCCGTTACCATCTCTTGTTCCGGGCGACAGCCGGATCCGCTCGTCAGGCCGACTCTGGCCGCGGCGAGCGAGCCGGCTCGGTTCGGAGGTCCGCGGGCGCGGGCCTCATCTGCGCGGGTCGGTTCTCCAGCGAGTACTGGAATCCCAGAATCGCGCGCCAGTCGTCCTCCACTCCCTCCAGGCTTTGCCTGGCGCTTTCTCGGTTGCTGACTATGGGTCGCGCGACCCCATCACCTGATAACGGCACAGCGGCGTTTCACGACGCCGAACTCCCGATGTACGAGAGCCGCAGCGCCTTCGGGCCACGCGCTGGGCCCGAGGGCGAGCTCATGCCGACGGACACAGGCGCCCTCGACGAAGATCCGTTCCGCGTCGAGTTCGTCGACGAGGACATCCCCACCCCGCGGCGCTACCAGGTCGTCTTCGACGAGGCGCGGATCGATCCGGACGTCCAGAAAGTCGTGCGACGCCTCGTACGCCACGGCTTCCAAGCCTACCTGGTAGGCGGCTGTGTGCGGGATCTGCTGCTCGATCGGCGCCCGAAGGACTTCGACGTCGCCACGAGCGCGCGGCCGGAAGAGGTCCGCGAGCTGTTCCGCAACTCGCGCATCATCGGCCGGCGGTTTCGCCTGGTTCACGTCCTCTTCCAGGGCGGGAAGGTCATCGAGGTGGCGACCTTCCGCCGCAACCCGAAGGAGGACACAGACGACGGGAGCGAGCTGCTCATCCGCAGCGACAACGCGTTCGGCGTCGCGCACGAGGACGCGCTTCGCCGCGACTTCCGGATCAACGCGCTCTTCTACGACGTGGAGGCGCGGCAGATCCTCGACTGGGTCGGTGGCATGGAGGACGTGCGCCGCCAGGTGGTCCACACGATCGGCGATCCGGAGACGCGCTTCCGCGAGGACCCGATCCGCATCCTGCGCGCGCTCAAGTTCGCTGGCCGGCTGGGCTTCGCGATCACCCCCGACGTCTACGACGCGGTCGTCTACTGCCGGGACGCGCTCGCGCTCGCGGCGCGCCCGCGCCTCTCGGAGGAGATCCTGCGCCTGCTGCGCGGCGGCCAGGCGCGCCGCACCATCTACCTCGCGTGGGAGACCGGGGTGCTCGACGTCCTCTTGCCGGAGGTCTCGGCGCTGCTCTACGACGATCGCGGCGATGACGGCCCCGGCCAGCGCCTCTGGCGCGTGCTCGACTACGTCGACCGGCGCACCGCGGCGGATCGGCCGCTCGACGACACGGTCCTCTGGACGCTCTTGCTCCTCGAGCCGATGAAGGAGGCCTGCGACGGCGTCCGCGACCGCGCGGCGGCGGTCGCCGATTTCCTCGAGCCTCTCATCGACCGGCTGGCCATCTCCCGCCGCTACGCCGACGGCATGCGGCGCATCGTCGCCGTCCTGCCGAGGCTCGCGGGGGGTCGCGCTGGCCGCTTCGCGCGGACGGACATCTTCCAGCCCGCCCTCGACGTGCTCGCCGCCGAGCTCACCGCGCGCGGTGAGTCGACGGAAGCGATCGACCGGCTGCGCTCCGCCCCGCACCCGCGGCGCCAGCACGCCGACGCCGCGCAGTTCCGGCGCTGACCGGTGATCGACGTGGGCGCCGCCAGCGCCGCGGGCGGCGCGATCGAAGGTGGCCGTCGGGCAGGTAGCTGACGGCGACCGACCAGCCGCCGTGGAACATCACCGGGGTTTCTGGTTTCATAAGAGACCCCTGATGTCCTCTCCGGTCGCACGCCTGCGTCCTGCTGCTCCGCCGGCTGTCCCCGTGTCCAGGCGCCGGTTCGGCGGCTCGGCGCGCAGCCTGCTCGTGTTCGCGCTCGCCTGCGCCGTATCGCGGCTCGCCGATGCGCAGGCGTCGCTCCTGCACGAGTTCATCGCGCCGGATCCCGCGGAGGACGTGTCGCTCGCCACGACGACGCTCGACGGCGGGCTCCCCGCGGCGATCCAGACGCCGAGCGGCCTGGCCACGGCGCCCGACCCGCAGCGCCCGCCGTCGAACCAGCAGCAGGTCTACAGCAACGTCGGATCCGACGCCGGCCCCGACGCGTCCTACGAGCCGGATCGAGACACCCGCCGGCCGAACGTCGAGCGCTACGACGATCCGTTCTCCCCAGCGACCGCGCCGTTCAAGCGGCTGCAAGCGTATGACGCCGTGAGGGCGGACTACTCGCTCGTCGTCCGAGATCGGAGCCTGAAGACCGTCAAGGCGGACAGCGCCGTCTCGGCGGGCGACGAGGCGTTCTACGGGGACATCGCGGTCGATCTCGTGCCCAACGAGCCGGTCCGGATCCCGACGGTCGGACCGGACACGCGGCTCGTGCGGATGCATGTGAACCCCGATACCCCGGCCGTCGTCCTGCGTGACGGCGCCGACAACTGGTTCGTGCGCGGCACGAAGAGCGCGCGCGTCCGGCTCATCGTGCAACTCGCCATCGCCCGCGCGACCTTCGGCAGCGAGTTCGCCGACGTCAGCTGGAGCAAGCTCGAGCCCTTCCGCGCGCCGCAGGAGGCCTCCCACGAGGCGGCGTTCAGGCAGGTCGCCCAGGCGATCGGCATCTCGTCTGCGATGCGGCCGCGCGACGTCGTACAGAAGATGGTCGAGTACTTCCGGTCGTTCACCCCGTCGGACGACCCGCCCAAGGGGAACGGCGACATCTACCTGGATCTCGCGCTCTCGCGGAAAGGCGTCTGCCGCCACCGCGCCTTCGCGTTCCTCGTCACGGCCCTGCACATCGGGATCCCCGCGCGGATGGTCGTCAACGAGGCGCACGCCTGGGTCGAGATCTTCGATGGCTCGCTCTGGCACCGCATCGACCTCGGTGGAGCCGCCCTCAACATGGACCAGGAGGTCGATCCGAGCCGCCCGCCCCATGTGCCGCCGCCGGATCCCTACAGCTGGCCGGAGCAGCGCGACTCGGGCCAGGATCTCGCCGACCGCACGCGCGCTGAGCAGGCGCAGCAGGGGCCCGCTGGCCCAGGGGCCGGGAGCAGCGCCGCCGCCGCGCCGCCGCCTCCTGCGCCCACGCCAACGAGCGATGCGGCCGGGCGCGCGGCGGAGAGCACCGACGTGGTCGTGACCGCGCTGGACAAGGACATCCGCCGCGGCTTTCCCCTCCACCTCCAGGGACAGGTCAGCAGCGCCGGGGCGCCGTGCGGGCACGTCCGCGTCGACGTGATCCTGACGGGGACCGCGGCGCCGCAGGGCGTGACGGTCGGCTCGCTGTCGACCGACGACCGCGGCCGGTACGACGGGGCCGTCGTGATCCCCGGCGATTTCGCGCTCGGCGAGTACGACCTCGCGGTCGCGACGCCGGGCGACGTCCGCTGCAAGGCCGGCCGTACGGAAGCTGCCGCCCCGTGAGCGACGCGCCGGCATGCGCCCTCTCGCCCCCGCGCGTCGCGGTGGGCGCCGTCGTCATCGATCGCCGGCCGGATGCGCCTGACGCGCCGCGCGTGCTCGTCATCAAGCGCGCTCGTCCCCCCCTCGAGGGCTCCTGGTCGCTCCCGGGTGGGCGCGTCGAGCCCGGAGAGCGGCTCGCGGACGCCGTTGCCCGCGAGATCCGCGAAGAGACGGGCCTCGACGTCCGCGTCGGCCCCCTCGTGGAGGTCGTGGAGATCGTGGCGACTCCCTATCATTATGTGATCCTCGATTATCTGTGCGAGTCGATCGGAGGCGCCCTCTCTCCAGGAGATGACGCCTCCGAGGTGGCCCTCGTGCCCGTCCCCGAGCTGCCGGCCTACGGCCTCACCGACGTCGCGCTCCGCGTGATCCACAAAGCCCTGGCGATGGCGGCCGCCGGCTGAAACAGCGCGATCCAGGGAGCGCCCGACTTGGCGCGGTCGTGGACGAGGTGGGATGTCGCAGAAAGAGCGACTCTCCATGTCGAACTTCCATTGTTGGACAGCAACAACGTTATTTTGCTGCCCTGCCGCTCACGACAATCGCCGGTTGCAGCGCTAGGTTAGATGTGGGTGCCAGGGTGAGCGCTGGTTCGGCGATCATGAGGGGATTGGTGGTCGTCACGGTGGCGACCCTGGTCTCTTCTCCTCTCTGCTTCGCGCTGCCCTGTAACGATGGCGCTGGCCTGTTCGCGCTGCCCGCGCCGCGGGTCTCGCGCGTCTCGCGCGCCGCCACACGTCCCGGCGTACCCGAGGGCTCGGGCTGGCTTCCAGCGCGGGTCGCGCGCGCCCTCTCAAGCACCGTCAAGCGGGTGGCGCGGTCGGGCATCGCCCCGATGTTCCTTGGTCTGCACGGGTTCGGTGTGACCGTGTCCGGCGAAATGTGATGAACGCGGCTACTGCGGCTGCAACATGCGTTTCGCTGGTCCGCTGAGCGATCGCGGCGAGCGCTGGTCGCGCCCGTCGGCTCGAATTCGCGCTGTGTGGTGACCGCTGAGTCTGGATTGCGGCGCTTCTGGAGACATCGTAGACCGGGGAGTCTATGAGCTCGACGCGGAGGGCGAGGAAGGAGGAGCAGAAGGAGGAGCGGCGGCGATTCATCATCGACGCAGCCTGGCAGCTGTTCCAGGAGACCCCCTATTCCGAGGTCACCATGGCTCAGGTCGCCGAGCGCACCAGGCTCGCAAAGGGCACGCTCTACCTCTATTTCACCACGAAAGAGGAGCTCTTTCTCGCGGTCGTCGATCAAGAGCTCGCGAAGTGGTTCCACGATGTGGATATCCATCTGACGCATTTCTGCGCCTCCCGCGGCGACGCGAGCGCGTCGCGCCCTCGGCCCCCGCGGGCCCGCCGCGGCGCGCCCGGGGCGTCCGCCGAGGACGCCTCGGCGAGCGTCGCCTCGATCCTGTCGACGACCCTCGCCGCGCGCGACGCGATGACACGCTTGCTCGGCATCCTTCACAGCGTGCTCGAGCAGAACGTCAGCTACGAGGCCGCGCTCCGCTTCAAGCTCTCTCTCCTGGGTCACATCGAGCGCACCGGGGTGCTGCTCGAGCGGTGCCTGCCGTCGCTCGCTCCCGGCCATGGCGGCCCGACCCTCATCCGGATGTACGCCTTGCTCATCGGGATGCGCCAGGTCTGCGATCCCAGCGACGTGATCCGCGATATCCGCAGCCGCCCCGATATGGGCCTCTTCCGGATCAACTTCGGCGAGGAGATCCGGGCATCGTTCGCGCTCCTCCTGAGCGGCGCGAGCGCGCCGCCGCTCACGTCCGCCCGGCTCGGCGCCCCGGCCCTCCGCGGGTTGAGCTCAGTGGAGCGGCGCCGCCCGGAGGGGTGAGGGGCGCGCGTTCACCACGGATCCCGCGCCGACATGGGCGGCAGGTGATCGGCGAACGGCTGGTTGAGGATGCGGGCGATGACGGACTTCCACGTGGTCGCGTCGTTCTCGAAGTCCTCATGCCGCCGCGCCTCGGAGCCGTGGGGAGGCGGCCTCGTGTTGGGCCCCTTGATCCACTCCGCCCTCGGAAACACGACGGGCCGGTCGTCCTTGGTCTCCGTGAGGAGCGAAAGGACGTCGGCGTTCTCCGGATCGAGGAGCCCCGCCTCCATGCCGAGCAGCGAGACGCCGCTCGTGCCGGGCACCCGCGGGCGCCGCTCGAGAGCGTTCGACGCCAGGTAGAGGAGCGACCTGCCGTACACCTCGCAGTGGTCCTGGAGCTCCGCTTCGTCCGTGAGCGTGAACAGGGCGAACCGGCGCACCATGCCGCTCTTGATAGGCGGCATGTACGTGTCGCGGAACGCGTCGATGGCGCTCGCCGGCGCGAGCAGGGAGAGCGACTCGATGGGGAGCCCGAGCCCGAGCTGACCTCGCATCGGGCCGCCCTCGATCTTCTTGCCCTTCTCCGAGGTGACCAGCTGGACCAGCGGCGCGAGCAGGAATGTGCCGCTCGAATGGGCGACCAGGTGGAGCTCGATCCTCGGATCGCTGTCCATCAGCGACGCGAGGCGGCCGATCATCTCGCGGACGCCGCCGTGGTCGGTGTCCATCGTCGCGTCGCCCGCGGCCAGCTTCATGCGGTCCCACTCGGCCTTGCCGCCCATGCGGCGGACGAGCGGCTCGAGGGCGTCGTCGCGCCGATCGATCATGAACCCGAACGCCCTGGGATCGTAGCCGTCGTGGCGGCGCCCCTCCGTGGCGCGATGGAGGATCTCGAGGAGGCGCGGGTAGTGGTCGGTCTCCCAGAGGAGCTCGATGGGGTAGATCTCGTGCCCAAGCAGCTTCGGCCGGAGGCGCGACATCCGGTTGATCGCGTCGATCTGCCGGCGCAGCCCGCCGCCCGCGACCAGCAGGAGCCGGCGGCGCTTCCAGGTCGCGGTCGCGCCCAGGAAATCCTCTTCCATGATGATGCGGACGTCCTCCGAGGACGTGCCGTAGGCTCCGCGCTGCTGGAGCTGGCCGTGCATGTCGACGCTGATGAGGTGCGGTCGCAGGCTGGCGA
The DNA here is from genome assembly GCF_051521405.1 of Sorangium sp. So ce726. NCBI lineage: Bacteria > Pseudomonadati > Myxococcota > Polyangiales > Polyangiaceae > Sorangium > Sorangium sp. So ce726. The sequence goes on from NZ_CP150349.1 coordinate 2,466,977, forward strand.
ACGTCCGGCTGGTGGACGTGAGCGGGCGGAGCGAGCGCGCCTGGTTCAGGCGGATCGGGACGCCGAGCCGCCCGACCCACGCGTCGAAGCCGTATTGGAGCCAGTCGTCGTAGCAGAGTCGACCGAAGCCGCCCTTGCCCCAGCCGACTCCCCACGAGTTCTGGAGCCAGAAGCCCTCCGCGTCATACCCGATGATCGCGAACGCGTGACCTCCCCAGGGGGCGATGAACGGATTCGTCTTGTCGACCGTCGGGATGATGCCGTTCCTCTGGGTCCCATAATACCAGCCGTTGAACGGGATCAGCGCCGAGGCCGCGATGATCCCGACCTCCGCGAGGGCGCTGTGCATCGCCGGGAGGTCCCTGTGGTTCACACGTTGATACAGGCCGAGCGGCCGGAGCATCGCGTCCGCTGCGCGCTCCGGCGTGAGCGTGCCGTGGAGATCATTCGCGTCCCACGGCCAGTGCTCATCGGAGCAAATACCGTGTTTGTGCCAGCCCTTCATGGCGCCCCTCAGGCTGGATCCCCTCGCGTCGTCCTCGCCGGGGTACTCGTCGTAGCGGCGCGCCATCGTGTACACCATGTTCTGGCTCACGAGGCAGCGGTCCGGCGAGACCCTGCGCTTGCGCAGCAGGTAGTGCGCCACGGTGGCGACCGCGAAGCCGGTACAGCCGTTGTTCTTGCCCTGATCGAGCACGGGCACGCCGTGCTCGACGAAGCGCTCCGGGGGCATGATCGGAGGCACTTCCACCATCGTGGGGCGATAGAGGGTGTCGCGGAAATCGAGGACGTCAGCGCGCGCGTCGGTCGTGATGTCCCCGTGACGCCCAGCGAAACGCTCGGAATCGATCATTGTTTTTGATCTCGTGAAGTCGCTGAGTGTCGCACGGGCGGCGCGCGGGGCAAAGTCGGCGGCGCACGCCCCCTCGGACGAGGCGGCTCGTGCTAGCGTCGCCCGAGCCGGCGCCGCCAGCGCCGTCCGGAGGTGGGATGAGCGAGGACAGCCGCGCAGGGGGAGGCGAGGGCGCGCGCGGCGCCATCGAGGCGGCGCTCGAGGCCGAGGTGCTGCGGCGGCTCGCGTCGTTCCGGGCTCGGCTGGGGAGCGAGCTCGGCGCGCTGTTCGATGAGCTCGCCGCGCGCCTCAGGCTGTTCGAGGGGCAGCCGGGCGAGGGCTACTTCTCGCACCCGATGGCGCTCCCGGTGCTCGAGCTGCCGCTCTGGGTCGCGACGCGTCCCGGCGGGCCGGCGCCAGCGCGGGACGCTGGATCGCCGGCGCTTCCGCCGCTCGCCGTCGACCTCGCCGAGGCGGCAGCGGTCGGGTACCTGCACGTCCGGATCGAGGACGACCTGCTGGACGAAGGGGTCGGTGAGCCTGGAGCGACGGTGCTCTTGTCCGGGGCGTTGTTCGCTCGCCATCAGACGTTGCTCGCCCGCACGCTGCCCGGCGGGAGCGCGTTCTGGGGCCTCTTCGAAGAGGTCTGGCTCGCGTACGGCGAGGCGATGCTCCTCGAGCGGCGGCTCCACCGCGGCGCAGGCCCGCGGGACGGCGCCACGTTCCGGCGGGTGCTCGCTCGCTCGCGCCCGCTCGTGCTCCCGGCAGCGGCGGCCCTGTTTGCGCTGTCGCAGGCCGAGCACCTGGCCGCCCTCGAGGAGTTCGTTTCCGCCCTTGTTGCAGCGCATCAGCTGTTCGCGGACCTGCTGCATGCAGAGAAGGATCGTGCGTTCGGCAACACAACGTATGTGCTCTCCCGGCTCTGGGCGCTTGCTGAGGCAGATGTGGCGCCGTCGAGCGGGGCCGTCGTCTCCGACAGCGGGCCTTGTCGCGATCAGGAGATGCGCAGCGCGACGGCGCTGCGCGCGCGGCTGTTTGCGCGCGGCGGCTTCGACGCCATCCTGGAGGAGGCGCGTTGTGAGCTCGCTCGCGCAGCGGTCGCCGCCGGGGCCCTCGGGCTACCGGAGGCTGCGCGTTTCTGCAGAGAGCGCGAGCAGTACATGGTCGCGATCCAGCGGCGGGTATTCCTCGCGTTCTTCAGCGCGCTCGCCGGCGAGCCCGTCGTCGCGCCGCGATGAACCGGTGTGTCGTGCGCGGACGCAACACCCCCCGAGGACGCGCGGACGCGCCTGCTTGTACTTGCTAGCCGTTTGGAGGTCTCCTAGCCTCCCGAGCGAGAAAGCGAGGAGTCGTGACGTCGAAGAAATCAGAGGCAGAGCTCATCGGTCGTGCCGTCGTGGATTCGAGCTTCCGCCAGCAGCTCCTTGCCGATCCCGAGCGCACCATCCAGGCGGAGGGATACGACGTCGGCGCGGAGACGCTCCAGCGCATCCGGGATGCCGCGACCTCGACGCCCGAAGCGGTCGATGCGGCCATCTCGGCCGCGGCGCGTGAGGGCGGAGTCGGTATGTGACGCTGTCCCCTGCTGGAGGGGTGACCGCCGCCTGGCCATGGCTCGACCCGGGTGACCGGGCTGTGTGCGAGCGCGCCTGGTCGGCGCATCTGTCAGAGGGGGCGCTTCAGCGCGGTGAAGCGGCGTGGGGAGCGCTCGCGATCCGGCGCGGCGTGGGCGCACCGCCGGGGTACAGCATCCCGTGGGCCAGCTGGGCGCTGCGGCTCTGCGGGCGGGTGTCCTCGCCCGACGCAGCCGATGACGCCGCCGTGGCGGTCGCCGCGGTGGCCGCCGGGGGCATCGAAGGCGCTCCGGACGCGCTCACGCGGGGCACGATCGCCGCGCGCCTCCTCGCGCGGCACGCGGACGACGCGCGCGCGCACGGGTGGCTCCTGGGCCTGGCCGAGCTGGCGGAGGCTTCGTGGCGCGAGAACCCGGTGATCGAGATCGACGGCTCCGGCGCCATGGCGGCGTCCACCGCCGCCAGCGCGCGCGAGGCCGTGGCCCTCTGGACGGCGCCCGCGCTCGTCGCAGGCGACGATCTCGCGCCCGCCCGTCGCTTCGGAGAGGCCGTGGCCGAGCCGATCTGGCTGCTGGATGGGCTCGTGCGCCTCTGGATCGATCCGGTCGCGCCTGACCTCGCAGCGCCGACGCTCACGCCGCTCTTCGCGCTCTGGCTGCGTGACCCGGGGCTCGCTCCTCCGCTGCTCCGCGCGCTCTCGGGCGAGCGCGCGTCCCGCGCGCGCCGCGGCGAGATCCACAGCCTGCTCGCGACCCGCCCGTACCGCGCCGCGCTCGCCGCGCGCATGCAGGAGACGCTCGCGGCGGCCCGTGAGGTCGTGGCCACCTCTCCTCGCACGAGCCCGAGCGCGCGCCGCCTCGCCGAGGCGCAGCGCGAATTCCTCGACGCGCTCGGCGAGCGCCTCCGCTTCTTCGAGGGGCTGATGTCTTTCCGCGATCTCCTCGGCCCCGGCGCGGCGCTCGGGCCGCCGCGCGCGCAGGGCGAGCCGGCGCCGCCCGACGAGGCGCGCGTGGATCTGCAAGCGGCGGTCGCGTTCCTCCTGAACGCCGCGCCGTGGCGCGAGTCCTGGGAAGTGCAGCGCTTCGGCGTGCTCGGATCGAGCGAGCAGCCGGTCGGGCATTGGTTCGTCCGGGCGACGATCCTGAGAGCGCTGATCGAGATCGGGGAGGTCGGGCGCGACGTCCGCGCCGAAGCCGCGGCGTTGCTCGATGAGATCCCGGCGGGAGAGCTCCGCTACTTTGGCGCGTTCCGCGACGTCCCGCCGGACGCCGACCTCCTCGGCGTCGTGCTCGAGCTGGTCGCCGAGACGGGCGCCGCGAAGGAGCGGGCGGAGTCGTGGATCGAGGTCATGCTGGCCAACGTGGGTGAGGATGGCGTCGTTCCGACCTGGTTCTACCGCGGGCCCGCGGGGCCGACCTCGCCGGGCGTGGCGTGGGCCGGCGACGACTGCGCGGTCGTCCGGCTGAACCTGCTCGTGGGCCTGCTCTCGTTCGATGCGGCGCGGTTCGCGTGGCTCATCGACGCGAACGCGCGGCGCGTGCTCGACGCCGCCTCGGAGGACGGCATCGAGGGCGCTTGCTTCTACGATGCCTCGTACACGGACCTCGCGTTCCTCCGCTTCGCGCGGCTTTACCGGGAGAGGGCGGGGGGCGCGCGGTGGGCCGACGAGGTCGCGGCGGTCGAGGCCGCGACGCTGTCGCGGATGCTCCGATCGCAGCGGCTCGACGGCGGCTTCGGTGCGCCGCTCTGCACGGCTGCGTGCCTCGAGGGGGCGGCGATGAGGGAGCGGCCCGATCCGCTGCTCCTCACGCGAGGGCTGCGCTACCTCGGCGAGCGCCAGCTCGTGGACGGCTCCTGGCCTGCGGAGCCGCTCTACCGGGTGCCCATGAAGCGCGGTCGCGAGGGGTACCACCAGGGCGGAGCGCTGACGACCGCGCTCTGCGCGCGTGGGTTCGCCGCGGCGCGATCTCGGCTGCGGCGCGGAGAGGAGCGGCGCACATGAGCATCGAGAAATCGCCCGAGATCGTGCGGATCATGGAGGCGCAGGAGATGCGCGGCGAGCAGATCGTGAACCACATCCGGTTCGCGTTCGCGCTGCTCAGCGCCGCCACGTTCATGCACGTGTGGACGATCAACACGCTGGCCGCCAACCAGATCTTCGCGATCCTGACCGGCGGGTACCTCGCCTACTCGCTCGTGCTCTACGCGTTCTTCCGGCTGCGCCCCGGCGTCTACGTGGGCTGGCTCAAGTACGTGAGCATCTTCGTCGACCTCGCGCTCCTGACGCTCACGGCCCTGGGGAACGCGAGGAATCACTCCGGGATCATCGAGTACTTCACGAGCTACCTCGCGACCGTCTACGTGCTCTGGAACCTGATGTCGGGCTTCCGCTACAGCCTCGCGGCGTGCCTGTACTCGGCGGGGCTGTCGGCCCTCTTCAACTCGATCGTGCTCGCCGTCACGGTCGGCTCCGGCGCGGTCCCGATCAGCGCGGTGTCCGTCTACGGAAAGAACGCCATCAACATCGCGGACCAGTGCCAGCAGATCCTCTTCATCGCGCTCCCCGGCGTCGTCGCCGGCATCATCGCGCGGATGTCGCGCAACCTGGTCGTGCGGGCCGAGGTGGAGTCCATGGGCCGCCTCCGGCTCGAGCGCGAGAAGCAGGAGCTCGGCCGGTACCTATCGAAGGATCTCGTCGACTTTGTCCTGTCCGATCCGAGGCGGCTCAAGCTGGGAGGCACGCGGCGGCACGTCTCGGTGATGTTCACCGACATCCGCAACTTCACCCCGCTCACCGAGTCGGTCGAGCCGGAGGCCGTGGTCTCGTTCCTGAACGAGTACTTCACGGAGATGGTCGAGATCGTGTTCCGCTACGGGGGCACGCTCGACAAGTACATCGGCGACGGGTTGATGGCGGTGTTCGGCGCGCCGCTCTCGGTCGAGGACGCGCCGAAGCGCGCCGTCATCGCGGCGATCGAGATGGTGCAGGCGCTCGAGCGCATGAACCAGCGGAAGCTCCTCGGCGTCGGCGAGATCCAGATGGGCGTCGGGATCGCGACCGGCACCGTCATCTCCGGCAACATCGGCTCACTCCAGCGCATGGAGTACACCTGCATCGGAGATACAGTAAACACGGCCGCGCGCCTCGAGCAGTTCAACAAGGAGCTCGGCTCCAAGATCATCATCTGCCAGACGACGTACGCGACCCTCGACGACTGCGTCCCGGCGCAGCCGACCGGCGCGCTGAGCATCCGAGGCAAGAGCCGTCAGGTCCACCCGTACATCGTGGACCACATGGATCTCTCTCCCGCGCGCCTGAGCGAGCTCCGGAGGGAGCTCCTCTCGAGGGTCCGTCCCATGGAATCGATACCGCCGCGGGCGCCGGCCGCCCTGCGCGGCAAGGAGTAGCTGAAGGTTCGCGGCGCGCTGCGCGATCGGGGCGAGGGGGTCACGAGGGCGTGGCGCGGAAGCGCCGGACGCGCGCCGAGCCGGGGCCGCCGTCCTGCGCCGACAGGCCGAGCGCCGTGCGCGCCGGCGCGTGGAGGCGCTGGAGGACGCGATCGAGCAGGCGGAGCGCGCCGTCGCTCATCTTCACGCCGCGCGGCGAGCGGTAGCCGAACGCGACGCCGTCCACGACCTTGTAGGCGTTCTCCGTGGGCGAGGCGGGGCGCATCTCGACGACCAGCGCGCCGTCGCGCGTCTTCATGATGACGACGATCTCGCCCGGGCGCGCCGAGGCCTCCACGAACGTCCACCCGCCGGAGGTCGCCTCCTTGATCCCGAGCTCGAGCACGCGCTGCAAGTCCTGGCCTGCCGGCGCGAGCGTCGTCGCGCCTTCGACCCGGATCTCGGCGCCCGGCGGGATCACGCCGCTGCCGAGCGGCATCGCCGGCCGCCGCATCTCGCGAGGCCCGGGGAACGACCACATGTCCGGCGTGATCTCGCCGCCTTCTCGGTAGGCCATCTCGATGAGGCGGCTACGCTCGCGAGAGAGCGCGTCCTCGGACCAGCCGAGGCAGGAGCGCATCATCAGCGTGAAGGGGTCGAAGCGGAGCTCGAACGAGGCCGGCGCGCGGACCATGAGGTCGTCCGGAAGGACGAGGCTGTGGAAGATGCGGACCTTGCACGGGAGCTCGCGCGCGCGCTCGAGCGTGCGCCGGAACGTGATCGGACCGTCGCCCGGGAGGCCGAGGAGGATGTCCACCTCGATGTCCGTGAACGTCGAGAGCTCCTCGATCACCTTCGCGAACTTCGACTCCCTGAAGGGGCGCTGCGTGCCGTCGCCCGTCTCCTTGTTCAGCGGCGGCAGCCGCGCGTCGAGCGACACGCGCGCGACGCCGCGGAGGAACTCGAGGTGCTCGTCGTGCACGTGCTCCGGATCGATCGATGCTGTCAGCGTCGCCTGCTTGAAGAAGCCGACCTGCTTCTCCGCGGCCACCAGGTTCCGGAACGCCTCCGCGCTCAGGTTGAGCGGGGCGTCGACGATCTGCGCGCCCGGCGCGCCGGCGGCGAGGAGCGCGCTCAGCTCTTCGACGAGGTAGGCCTCGGAGAAGACGCCGCCTGCGTCGCCCGGGGAGACGCCGCACGTCGCGCAGCTCATGGCGCCCCCGCGGCAGATCTCGAGCGGGACGATGCGATCGGTCGGGAGCAGCTTCATCCGGATCGGCGAGGGGAGCTCGTCGGGCCCCACGTAAGGCGGTTCGCCCGTCGAGACCCAGCCGCCGGCGGTGGAGACGTGCAGCCCCGGCACGGCGCGCAGCGCCTCGGGCGAGCGCTCGCTCAACCGGACGATGTTCCGGAACGTGAGCTCGTTGCCGTGCACGAGGGCGTCGATGCAAGCGGTCGCGTCGCGCCAGGGCGCGAGCGCGAACATCGCGGGGCGCGCGAGGGGCCCGCAGAGGGCGATCGTGCGCCCCGGCCGGTTCCGCTGCAGGTGGCGCGCGACCTCGATGAACGTGGGGAACGACCAGACGTGCGCGGCGAGGCCGACCACGTCTGCGTCCACGGTCTCGACCTCCGCGACCCACGCGTCGAGATCCCTCGTCTGCGCGTCGATCACGTGGATCGGCACGCCGGCGAGGTCCGGATCGGCGAGCAAGGAGGCCTCGACACGACGGACTCCATGGCTGGACGGCGCTCCCCCACCGTCCGGCATGGTTGGCTCCATCGCGAGTAGCGCGACGCGGCGTTCGCCAGGCATCCATGAGAGTCTACCAGGGTGTCTCCCCTGTCGGGGAGTCCGTTCGCGCTCTCTGTCTGCTCGCGCTGCTCGCGCTGCTCGCGCTCCTCGCCCCCCCCGGTCGGTTCCTTGCGCCCGGAGTTGCTCGTTCTGCCCGGAGTTGCATCCGGCGCGCAGTCGGGCTTTCATAGTGCCCTGGGCGGGAGAGGGGGAACGGAACGTACCGGATCGGCAGACAGCGGCGGACTGTCGGGCTGCGCACTTCGCGGCGTGGTCGCAGGTGTGGCGCACCGCGGCGAGCGCTCCGGTGTGTCCGGGCGATTCGTCACACCGGGTGCATCACCGCGATTGCTTGCGCTGCGCTGGCCGCTGGCCAGTGGAGGCTCGGGCAGCGTCGAGCGCCCATCCCGTCCTCCCCCCGCATGGGGAAGAGAGGGCGCGCTGCCCTGGCGAGCGACCCCCGCTACTGAAGAAAGCCGAGGGGAGCCATGTGTGGCAAGCACGTGATCCTGGTTGCGGAGGACGACGTTGACACTGCGACGATGCTGGAAGAGCTCCTGACCCTGGAAGGGTACGAGGTCGAGCTGACCGCGACCGCGCGCGCGGTGCTCGATGCGCTCGCGGAGCGGCGCTTCCACGCGGTCCTCCTCGATCTGACGATGCCGGGCATGACGACGGACCGGTTCGTCTCCGAGATCGAGGGGCTCGGCACGCCCTCGCCCCTCATGATCTTCTCCGCCCGCCTCCCCCACGAGATGCAGGCGATCGCCGAGCGGCTGCATGCGGCCGCGCTCATCCCGAAGCCTGTGGACATCGACGTCCTGCTGGGCACCCTCTCGAAGGTGGTGCTCGGCTCGCTCGGCTCGCCCGGCTCAACAGATATCGACCGTTGATGCTGCCCGTTCGGACCACGCCGTGAGCGCCTCGGGCCATCGTTCCGGCGGACGCCGGGCTGCTGCGCCCCCCGGCGCCGGTGGTAGGATCGCAGCTCATGACGTGGTGGATGGCGAAGAAGCCGCGCTGCGCTCACCCTGGCTGGCCGCAGATCGGGTACAGAGCGGCTTCGCCGGAGCGCCACCGTGCTGTAACATCGGGCTCGACCGCCGACGATCGATCCCCGTAATGCGTACGCCCGAACCCGCCTGCCAGAGCTGCCCGGCTCAACCGACGTCGACCCCGCGCGGCTGCATGGCCGCACGGGCGACGCGGGAGCGGGCTCCGCTCCAAGGCGCCTTTGCGGCGCTGATTGCCGGAGAGAGACGTAGAGAGACCTTCATGAGCCCCCTTCCTCGCAGAAAGAGTAGAAAGAGCCTCATCAAGCGGAACCCGAGCAGGGATTCAGGGCTTTCCCTGTTTCGCCGTGACGTCAGGCTTTCGCATAGTGGTTGATGCACCGTGCCTGCCACTCCCTTGAAGAGGATCCTCGTTGTCGATGACGATCCGGATATTCGAGAGACCCTCGCCGAGCTCCTGCAGGAGGAGGGGTACGCCGTCGCATCGGCGGCGCACGGCGGCGAGGCGCTCAGCGCGCTGAGAACGGATCCGAGACCCGGGCTCATCCTGCTCGATCTCATGATGCCGATCATGGATGGCTGGCAGTTCAGGGCGGAGCAGAAGAAGGATCCGGAGCTCGCCGCGATCCCGGTGGTGATCATCTCGGCGACGGGCCGCGACGAGTTCGTGTCCTCGCTCGGCGCAGCGCAGTTCCTCAAGAAGCCGATCAACCTCGAGCAGCTGCTCGCCGCGGTCGAACAGCACTGCCGGTGACGGCGCGCCTGTTCGTTTACGGCACGCTGATGCACGGCGAGCGCGCGCACGCGCTGCTCGGGCGCGCGCGGTGCCTCGGGCCCGCCCGCACCGCCCCGTCGTTCGAGCTCGCCGATCTCGGCGCCTACCCGGCGCTCGTGCGCGGGGGCTCGGTCGCGGTCCTCGGGGAGCTGTACGAGCCGGACCCGGAGACGCTGCCCTCGCTCGACCTCTACGAGGACTGCCCCGATCTCTTCAGGCGTGAGCCGATCGAGCTCCAGGAGGGCGCGCTCTGCGAGGCCTACCTGATGCCCGCAGAGCAGGCGCTGGGGTGGCCTCGGATCGCCTCGGGGGACTGGCGGACACGGCGGCGATGAGCGCTTCAGCCGGGGCCGGCGCGGCGCGCTGGCCGCAGCCCGGGTGGACCGGCCGGGTCGATCTCGGACGCCGTCCTGTCCTCGACGACGAGCAGCAGGGCCGGGAGCTCGCCCTCGTCGGCCTGGAGCCGGAAGGCTGAGAACGAGAGCGTCCTGCGGCCGGCGCGTGCGAGCACGGCCTCGAGGCGGAAGTCGACGAGCGCGGCGCGGCGGTGGAGCACGTCCCGGAGCTGCTGCTCCAGCTGCGGGGTGTTCCATCCGGCATCGATGGCCGAGAGCGATCGCCCCTCGATGTCGCCGAGCGGGACCATGAACTGCTCGCAGTAGCGCCGGGTGACCGCCCGGATCCGGAGCTCCCCGTCGAGCAGGAGGAACGGATGGCGCAGCACCTCGAAGACGGCGGAGAGGCCGTCGCGCGCGCCCGCGAGCTCGCGCGCGGCGCGCCTCGGCGCCTCGCTCTCCAGCCAGCAGATCACCGCGCCGTCGACCTCGTCGTCGGTGGTCCGGGAAGGGCGTGCCCGCATGAGATAGAAGCGCCCGTCGCGGTCCTCGACGTGCCGTTCGACGGTGCTCATCGTGCCGAGCACCTCGGCGACGACCGGCGCGATGTCGGCCACGCTCCTCGACTTCACCTCGAGGATGGACCTGCCCACGTCGCTCGCGGCGAGGCCGAGCAGCTTGTCGGCGGCGCCGGCGACGCGGCGGATCCGCAGGTCCGCGTCGACCATCAGCATCGGGATGTTCATGCCGCCGAAAAGCTTGCGCAGCTCGTCGTTGGCCAGGCCGAGCGCGACGTTGCTGCTGCGGAGCTCCTCGTTGATGGTCGTCAGCTCCTGGTTCGCCGACTGGAGCTCGTCGTGGGCGCCCTCGAGCGCGTCGTGCACCCTGTGCAGCTCGTCGTTGCCCGCGAGGAGCTCGTCGTTCGTGCACAGGAGCTCTTCGTTCGTCGCCTCGAGCTCATCGATGAGCGACTGGAGGTACTCCCTCGTGGTCACGAGCTCCCTGCGGAGCTGGACGATCTCCAGATCCTTCTGGGCGTCGCTGGGGGCCGGGTCGCTGCCCGGCCGGTCCAGCCGCGCGGCGCCCGACTCGGAGAAGGTGACGAGGAAGCAGCGCCCTTGCGGGAGCCGCATCTTGAGCGGCCAGACCTCGACGTCAACGTACCGGATCTTCTCGTCCTGCCTGACCTTGATCTGCTCCTTGCGGGCCATCGTCCCCGAGTTCATCGACGCATCGATGGCGGCCCGGATGCCGAGGACGAGCCCCTCTCGGGCCATCTTGAAGAGGTGGAGGCTAGCGTCGCCCGGTGACGGCTCGAGGTAGGGCCCCGTCTTGCCCCGGAACTGGACGATCTGCATCGCCTCGTCCACGACCACGCCGGCGGGGGCATAGCGCGCCATGACGATAGCGTCGGCCTCCCTGCGCACCGCATCCATGCCGAGCCCCTCGGGCTCCCGCGGCCTCTCCGTCGTCAGCGCGACCACCGGCGCGCCGGGCAGAGCGGGCGCGGCGAGGGCGAGCGAGTGCGCCGCCTCCGACGCGGCGCGCTTGCAGAAGATCCTGTGGGTCCTGTCCACGACCCCGAACAGATCGGGCGTCGTGGTGAGGCTCTCGGACGAGCCGAGGAGCAGGAAGCCCGTGGGCTTGAGGGCCTGGTGGAACGTCTGCAGCAGCCGGCGCTGCAGGCTCGGCTCCAGGTAGATCATCAGGTTGCGGCAGCTGGTGAGATCGAGCTTCAACAGGGGCGGGTCGGCCGCGGCGTTGTGGCGCGAGAAGATGCACAGATCGCGGACCGACTTGTTGACCTGAAAGCCGCCTTGTACCCTGACGAAGAAGCGGCGCAGCCGGCTGGGAGAGACGTCCATCGAGATGCTCTCGATGTAGATCCCGGACCGCGCCTGCTGGATGGCGGCCTCGCTCAGGTCGGTGCCGAAGATCTGGATGGCATGATCGGTCGCGTCGGCTTCGAGGAATTCGAGCAACGAGATCGCGAGAGAGTAGACCTCTTCGCCCGTCGAGCAGCCCGGTACCCAGATGCGAACAGGGGAGTCCTGCGGCCTGCTGTGCATGAGCACCGGGAACACGTGGGTCTTCAGCGCGGCGAAGGCGCCCGGATCGCGGAAGAACGTGGTGACCTTGATGAGGAGGTCTTGGTAGAGATCCTCGATCTCGCCGGGGTGCGCTTTCAAATGAGCCAGGTATTCCTGGAGGGTGGCGAGCCGATGGAGCGTCATTCGCCGCTGGATGCGCCGCCTCAGCGTGCTCTTCTTGTACTGGCTGAAGTCGACGCCCACCGCGGCGTGAAGCAGCCGAAGGAGCTTGCTGAGATCGGCGTCCATCCCGAGGGGCGTACCCTGCCTGAGCCATGGAGCGAGCACGTGCCCGGGGCGACCCATCCGCACGAGCTCCGCCGCGATCTCCTCGACGCTGAGGACGAAGTCGACGCCTCCGGCCGCGATGGCGCTCCGCGGGAGCGCTGGCCGCTCGGCGCCGCGCGGGTTCTCCGCGAAGGTGACCCCGCCCTCGGCCTTCACGTCCTTCAGCCCCAGGGCGCCGTCGCTCCCGGCGCCGGACAGCACGACGGCCACCGCGCCCGACCCCAGCTCGCCCGCGAGCGAGCGCAGGAAGAGATCGCCAGGGCCCGGGCCGCCCTCGCCCCGCGGCGCGAGCTCGACGCGGAGCCCCGCCAGCGTCGCCTGCGCCTCCGGGGGCAGGACCTGGACGCGACCAGGCGCGAGCTTCATCCCCGATCGGAGCTCGGCCACAGGGAGAGGGCTGCTCTGCGCCACGAGCTCGAGGAGGGGGAGCTCTCCTGGATCTGCGCTGTAAATCAGGACGAGAGAGAGGCTGGTATCTCTGCTGGGCAACCGCCGGAGGAGCTCCGCGATCGCGCCGCGTCCGCCGGCCGAAGCGACGACACAGACCACGGGAAAGCGCAGCTCGCCCTCGGGGCGCGGCTCGCCCGCCGCGGCGCTCTCGCCGGCGTCCTGGAGCGGGACTGGCGCGCGCCCCGGCACGGATGCCCTGCCGGCCTGGGGCGCGGCGTCGCTCGGGCCCGGTGCCCCGAGTTGCGTCCGGCGTGACTTCTTCTGTTCGGGCATTGTTGGCTTGAACGGTTGGGCGCTCTCTCGCGCGTCTCGCGACGGCGAGAGCCTGACAGGGACTAAGCCAGGGTTCCGGTGAGCGGTCGGTCAACGATGGCTGTCGTCGTCCATGTCGCGCATGGGACACGGCACCTCACGGTCATCTCACCATATCAGCGCGCGCCTTCCAGGCGCTTCAGGAGTTGCTCGAGCCGCTCGATGATGTGTGCGGATCGGTCGGATACCATTCGGGCAGAATCGTTGAGCCTCATCAGTGTCATCTCATCCATCTTCCCGCCGGGCTGGAGCCTGGTCAGGGCCTCCAGCGCGGCGTCGTGGCGCGCTCGGGCGACCTGGGCTGCCGCCATCGCGCGGCGGAGGCGTGCGCGCGGCGGCTCCGGGTCCTCGACCCCGGCCCACCTCCTCTCCGGTGAGACGTGCCGCGCCTCGCCCTCGGCTCGCGCCAGGTGATCGGCGGGCGCCGCGAGCGGCGCCGCAAGCGCCTCGGGCGCCGCGAGCAGCGCGGGAGCCTGCGCCCCCCGCAGCAATCGAGCCGCCTCGTTCCCCGCGTCGTGCGGGCGCTCCGTGCGCTTGTCATCGGTCGGAAGGCCGATGCTGACGCTGATCTGCTGATCCTCCCCGGACGCTCCGGCGTCCTCCCACCCCCGTTCGTCGACGATCTGCCTCGTCGCGTCGTTGACGAGGAAGACCTGATCGGCGTCGTGGAACCGCTCTGCCCGCAAGGCCCGCAGCGAAGACCGCGCCGTCTCGAGCGAGCGGATGTGCTTCGTGAGCGCGAGCCGCCTGCCCCGGAAGCGAACGTAAATGCTGTAGCTGGTCTGGGGCGCCATCTCTATCGCCTCGTGGGCCCGGTCGCGTCATACGGTGTCTGCGCTCTTCTTGATCGCGGCCTCCAGGGTGCAGCTCGCCAGGGCGCCGGGCCGATCGGGCGAGCCCCTCGCTCCATGAGATTCTCACGGATCTCTCGCCGTGAGCCCAGGGCGCGAGTTCTCGGCGCGCGTCCTGCTTGCGGTCTCACGCCCCCGGTACCGCCGTCAGGAGCACCAGCCTCCCGGCGGTCTGCTCGGCTGTTCTGCAGGCGGTGCGCACGAGCTGCCACTCTGCCTTCACGAGCTCCGCCATGAGCGACCTGTCCTGACACAGGGCTTTGCTCAGCGACTCCTCGGCGTCGTCGCCGAAGGAGAGCACGCGTATCGCGATGGCGAGCGCAAAGTCCTTGGTCAGCTGGACGCGCAGGTCGACGTCCGGCGTGGAGACGTGGAGCGCGTGCTCGGCGAGGGCGACCTCGATCCTGTCCGCAATCGACCTTGCGGTGTCCGCACGCCACTGGATCGATCGGCAGGTCTGCCGGAGCAGCTCCTGGATTAACCGTCTATCACGACCCGCCTGGTTGCCCATTCCGCCCCCTCTCGACAGTTCCGTTGTCCTGCGGAGAGCCGTCCAGAGAGTGCCCGCGACCGGCCAGAGCGCGCGACGGTCAGCCTGGCGCGATTGAACGAGCAGGACCGCTCCCCAAGGCTGCGCTCCTCCCGAGTTGCCCGAGCGGTTCCCCCTCCGGCTCCCCGACCCACCCCCTCACTGTCCCGCCGAAAATCCCGTTGACTGCTAGCTGTAGCTCAGCTGCTGCCCGACCGACCGCTAGGGCGATATGGAATCGCTCGTCAGGGAATCCCTGTAAGGTGTCCTGGGACCGCCGAGCCTCCGGCCGTTTCATTCAGGCAAGGCCCTACATCTGGCAGCGGCTGGCTCTCGGTTTCCAAGTTCCAAGTTCCAAGTTCCAAGTTCCAAGTTCCAAGTTCCAAGACCCCCGGCGTTACCGACGGTTTCGACCGTTCCTACGATTCCGGCGGTTCCGACGTTTCCGATGGGGGAAGTGTGCGCCGACGGCCGTGGGCGGTTGGTGCGCCCTCTTCACGACGTAGGTACCTAGGTCGTCTTGGCCTTGGAGCGCCGGCGCTCGCTGCTCGACGCTGAGGCAGGCGCCGGGTCGGCGGTCTGCCGCGCGCTGCGCGGGGGTGCTTCCATGACCGACAGGTCAGCGACGGCGCGCACCTCCGGGGCGAGCAGGCCGTGCGTGAAGAGCTGGAGCACCTGCGCAGCCCAGGTGGCGATGTCTGGCCTGGACGGCGCGTCGATGAGCTTGCGCACCAGGCGATCGAAGGCGCCGGAGATGAGCGCGGCGATGACGCTGGGCTCCAGATCGCGCCGGTAGAGGCCGATGTCGATCGCGTACCGGACGCGGCCCTCCACCTGCCGCGCGACGCGCTGGGCGAACTCGTCGATCAGGTAGGCGTACGGGGTCCCACCGCCGCCCGCCAGCATCATCCTGAGGAGCGCCCGGTTCTGCCAGCAGAACTCGAGCACCTCGAGGTCGTGGGCGAGGAGCCGCTTGAAGTACTCGTTCACCGACGCTCGCTCGGCCTCGAAGACGATGGGCGGCGGCTCCACGCAGTCGGCGAGGCGCGCGATGAAGGTCTCGACGATCTGCTTGAAGCAGTCGTCCTTGCTCTGGAAGTGCAGGTAGAACGCGCCCTTCGAGACGCCTGCGCGCTCGGTGATGTCCTCGACCCTCGCGGCGGCCAGGCCGCGCTCGGTGAAGGCAGCCTCGGCGGCGCGGAGTAGCTCGATCCTGGCGCGGCGATCGGCGAGGCGGGGCATTCTGACTGGTCGGTCAACGTCGGAGGACCGTGGCACTATGGGAAGGCTGCCGGAAGCCGTCAAGACGCTCGTCGGCCGCGCTCCTCGCGACGCGGCGCGTTCGACCGCGCCGCGTCGCCCATGGCACGCGCGATGCTGCGGAGGCGGTCATGGCGACCGTGGCGAGACGAAATGCAGCAGGGCGCGGCGTCGGCGAGGCGACGGCGGCGGCTCTCGTCCCCAGCCCTCCGTCGTTGCCGAGCCTGCGGGAGGCCGCCGCGCGGTGCCGGGCGTGTCCGCTCTGGGAGCGGGGGACGCAGACGGTGTTCGGCGAGGGCGCGGCGCGATCGGACGTGCTCCTCGTCGGCGAACAGCCGGGCGACAAGGAGGATCTGGCCGGCAAGCCGTTCGTGGGGCCAGCGGGGCAGCTGCTCGATCGCGCGCTCGAGGCGGCGGGGATCGAGCGGCGCCGGGCGTACGTGACCAACGTGGTGAAGCACTTCAAGTGGGAGCCGCGCGGCAAGCGCCGCATCCACATGAAGCCGGACGCGCGCGAGATCCGCGCGTGCCTGCCGTGGCTCGCCGCGGAGATCGCGGCGGTGCAGCCGGCGATCGTGGTATGTCTCGGCGCGACGGCGGCGCAGGCGCTGCTCGGCGGCTCGTTTCGGGTCACGCGCGAGCGCGGCAGGATCGTCGCCTCGCCGCTCGCGCCGCGCGTGCTGGCGACCGTGCATCCCGCGTCGATCCTCCGCATGCCGGACGAAGCGACGAGGCGAGCCGAGCTCTCCCGCTTCATCGAGGATCTCACCGTGGCGGCGCGCGCGCTCGGCTGAGCCGGCGCGCGCCGCCTCCTCGCGAGGCGCGCTCTCGATGGAGTAGGATTCGCCCCCGATGACGATGAGCCCACGACCGGTCCCTGCCGCAGAGCGCCCCACGCCGTCTCCGATGGCCGAGCGCGCCCACCTGGGGAGCTCGAAGAAGATGTGGCCGCTGATGCTGGCGGCGCTCGGGGTCGTCTACGGCGACATCGGGACGAGCCCGCTCTACGCGATGAAGGAGTGCTTCAGCCGCAGCAGCCCGCATCACGTCGCTCCGACGCCCGAGAACGTGCTCGGGGTGCTCTCGCTGATGTTCTGGTCGTTGATGATGGTGGTGACCGTCAAGTACGTGACGTTCATCACGCGGGCCGACAACGAGGGCGCGGGCGGCATCCTCGCGCTGCTCGCGCTCGTCCCGAGCGGCGATCGCAAGGGCGATAGCCGCGGCCTCCTCGTGCTCCTCGTCCTCTTCGGCGCAGCGCTCCTTTATGGCGACGGCGTGATCACGCCTGCGATCTCGGTACTCTCGGCCGTGGAGGGCCTCGAGGTCGCGATCCCGAAGCTGGACCCTGCCGTCGTCCCGATCATCACCTGCGGCGTGCTGCTCGCCGTGTTCCTCGTGCAGAAGCGCGGCACGGCCGGGGTCGGGTCGATCTTCGGGCCGGTGACGCTCGTGTGGTTTGTCACGCTCGTGCTGCTCGGGGCCAAGGAGATCATCAGCAGCCCCGGAGTGCTCCGGGCCGTCTCACCGACCTACGCGGTGAGCTTCTTTGTCGAGAACCAACTGCATGGCTTCCTGATCCTCGGCGCGGTCGTCCTCTGCATCACGGGCGGCGAGGCGCTGTACGCCGACATGGGGCATTTCGGCCGCGTGCCGATCAAGTACACCTGGTACACGATCGTCTGGCCCGGGCTGCTCATCAATTATTTCGGCCAGGGCGCCAAGCTCCTCGCGGACCCCACCGCGGCGGCGAACCCGTTCTACGCGCTCGTCCCGTCGTGGGCGCTCTACCCCACGGTGGCGATCGCCACCGCGGCGACGGTCGTCGCGTCCCAGGCGCTCATCTCCGGGGCCTTCTCGCTGACCCAGCAGGCGGTGCAGCTCGGGTATTTCCCGCGTGTCACGGTGGTCCACACGTCCAAGGACGAGGCGGGGCAGATCTACGTCCCCGAGGTGAACAGCGGGCTCCTGATCTCGTGCATCGTGCTGGTCCTCACCTTCAAGAACTCGAGCGCGCTCGCGGCTGCCTACGGCATCGCGGTCACGGGGACGATGGGGATCACCACGGTGGTCTATTACGTGGTCACCCGGAAGACGTGGGGTTGGCCGGTCTGGAAGTCGCTCCCGCTGGCCGGGCTCTTCCTGGTGATCGATCTCGCGTTCTTCGCGGCGAACAGCGCCAAGTTCTTCCACGGGGGCTGGGTGCCCATCGTGATGGGCGCGGCGATCTTCACGGTGATGACGACCTGGAAGACAGGGCGCAAGCACCTGGCCGCGGCGATCAAGTCGGCGATCTTGCCGCTCGACATGTTCCTCGAGGACGTGAAGCGCGTGAAGCCGCACCGGGTGCGCGGGACGGCGGTCTTCATGGCGTCGAGCCCGGAGGGCACGCCGCCGATCCTGCTGCACCACGTGAAGCACAACCAGGTGCTGCACGAGCAGGTGGTGCTCCTCTCGATCCAGGTGACGAACGTGCCCGAGGTGCCGGCGGAGCGGCGCACGACGGTGATCCCGCGGGGCGAGGGGATCTTTCAGGTCACGGCGTGTTACGGCTTCATGCAGACGCCGAACGCGCCCTCGGTGCTCGAGGGGTGCAAGCGGCACGGGCTCGACATCGATCTCGGGAGGACGAGCTACTACCTCGGCAGGGAGACGCTGCTGACGACCGGGCGCTCGAAGATGTCCCGGTGGCGCAAGGGGCTGTTCGCCTTCATCTCGCGGAACGCGCGGCCGGCGACGGCGTACTTCGGTCTGCCGCCGAACCGCGTGGTCGAGCTCGGAATGCAGGTCGATTTTTAGGGGTGAGCGCGGGGCTCAAGGCCCCGTGTACCGGGCGCGCGGCCTTAGCATGTACCCCGCTTCCCGCTGCTCGAACGCGTGGGCGATCCACCCGGCGGCGCGCCCCACCGCGAAGAGGGCCGCCGCCGTGCCGGCCGGCAGGCCGAGCGCGGCCGCGATCGCGACGAGGCCCAGGTCGAGCGACGGCGGATCGAGGCCGGCGTCGCGCAGCGCGTCGACGAGCGCGAGCACCGTGCGCAAGGCTGTGCTCTGCGGGGCGAGCGCGCGGGCCGTGTCGAGCAGCAGCTGGGCGCGGGGGTCGCCCTCGGGGTAGAGCCTGTGCCCGACGCCGGCGATGGGCTCGCCGCGGCGCAGCCGCTCGTGGACCGCGGCGGCGGCGCGCTCGGGCCGGCCTGCCTCGGCGACCAGGGCCTCCACCCGGTCGGTCATGCCGCCGTGCCTCGGGCCGGAGAGCGCGGCGAGCCCCGCGCTGACGCAGGCGTAGAGGTCAGCGCCGGTGGAGGCGGCCACCCGGACCGCGAACGTCGAGGCGTTCAGCTCGTGATCGGCCGAGACCAGGAGCGCCCGGTTCACGGCGCGCTCGGCCTTCTTCGAGGGGTTCGCGCCGAGGGCGAGGAGCAGCCGCCGCGCAGCCCCGTCGGCCTCGAGTGCGTCGGTCGCCCTGCGCGCGTCCCGCCCGAGGCCCACGAGCGCCGCGAGCGATCGCACGAGGGCCCGCGCCCGCGCGCGCTCCGCGTCGCCCGTGGGGATGCGCCCGTCGCCCGAGGGCGCGCCCACGTGGCGGGTCGCGTCGTGCGCGCCGAGCGCGGGCACCACGAGCGCGAGCGCGACGAATGGCGGCGCGCCTTCCGGCAAGAGCGCCGCGAGCTTGGCCGGGCGGACGCTCAGCCGGCCTGGCCGCGCCGTCGGCGCGCCTTCCGCCGGCAGCTCGCCGGTCCAGAGCAGCTCGGCGACCGCCTCGAAGGGCACGTCGTCGAGCGCCAGCGCGACCGCCTCCTTGCCCCGGTAGACGGGCCCGCGCGGGCCGATCGCGGTGAGCGCCGACTCGAGCACCGGCTCGCCCCACCGGAGCGCCTCGGCGGCGACCGGGCCGTGGCCCGCGCGCGCGTCGTGCCGCGCCTTGAGCCGCTCGATGTCCGCACGGAGGTAGAGCCGCGCGCGCCCTCGCCCGCCGGGCACCCCCCGGAGCACGCCCCGGCTCGCGTACGCATAGAGCGTCTCCCGCTTCACGCCGAGCAGCTCCGCCGCCTCGGCGCCGGTCACGTACGCCGAGGGCCGCAGACCCGAGTCAGGTAGATCCACCATGAGCGCCCATCAACGTTGCATCCATCCTGTCTTCCGATGCACGAGACGCCAGCGTCGCGCGCGCCGGCGACACCCGTCCCTCCTAGCACCGCCCTCCTCGGCTTCCTCCGGGATTCTTCCTCGACGCGCTTCGAGGCCGTGCATGGTTGATTGTACAATCAAGGTTGATCAACCTCGTGCGGTGCCCAAGATGTCGTCAGCGGAGGTGATCGGAATGAGGGATGTGGCGGCGCCGCTCGCGAGCGGCCTGGAGGGCGTGGTGGTGGCGGAGACGCGGCTCTCGGAGGTGGACGGAGAGCGGGGGAGGCTCACCCTCGCGGGCCACGACGTGGAGGATCTCGCCGGCGGCGGGGTTACCTTCGAGGACGCGTGCGGGCTGCTCTGGGGCGGCGCGCTGCCCGGGGAGGCGGAGCGGGAGTCGCTCCGGCGAGCGATCGCCGAGGGGCGGACGAGGGCCTTCGCGCTGCTCGGGCGGCTCGGGGACGCGCTCCAGGTGGGCGACGGGATGGATGCGATCCGCGCCGCGGTCGCGCACCTCTCGGGCGACGTCCCGCCCGCGGCGATCGCCGGGGCGGTCGCGACGTTCGCGGCGGCGTGGGCGCGGCGCTGCGCGGGAGAGGCGCCGGTCGCGCCCGATCCGGCGCTCCGGCTCTCGGCCGACTACCTGCGCATGGCGCGGGGGGCTGCGGCGAGCGAGGCCGAGGCGCGCGAGCTCGACACGTACCTCGTGACGGTCTCGGATCACGGCATGAACGCGTCCACCTTCACCGCGCGCGTGGTCACCTCGACGGGGTCGGACGCGATCTCGGCGGTGGTCGCGGCGATCGGCGCGTTGAAGGGGCCGCTTCACGGAGGCGCGCCCGGACCGGTCCTCGACATGCTGGACGCGATCGCGGCGAAGGCGGGCGAGGGCAGCGCGCCGCCCCCGGGCTGCGCCGAGCGCTGGATCCAGGCCGAGCTCGCGGCGGGCCGGCGGATCATGGGCATGGGCCACCGGATCTACCGGGTGAGGGACCCGCGGGCGGCGGTGCTCGAGCGGGCGATCGAGCGGCTCGAGCGGACGGCAGGCGGTGCGCGGAGCGCCCGGCTTGCGCTGGCGCGTGAGGTCGAGCGGGCGGCGGAGGCCGCGCTCCGCGCGCGGCACCCGGATCGCCCGCTGCGCGCGAACGTCGAGTTCTACACGGCGGTGCTGCTCGACGCGCTCGGGCTGCCACGCGCGCTCTTCGCGCCGACCTTCGCGGTGGGCAGGGTCGCCGGCTGGTGCGCGCACATCGACGAGCAACGGCGCGTGGGGCGGCTCATTCGCCCGAGCTCACGCTACATCGGGGGCGTCCCCGAAGCGGCAGCTCCGCCGCATTGAGGCGTCAGGCCCGCCGCGTGCGCGGCGAGGCTGCTGGCAGGAGCGCTGGTCGTCGCTGGCCATGAGGTCGACCTGCCCGGGTCGGACTTATTGAAGAGTCCGTGACGGCATTCGCTTCATCCCCGTCATCCTGCCATCCTATCCGCACAGAAATTGCCGGAGACGCCGTTCCAGAGCCCTGGGAGGGCAAAAGGAGAACGCCACGGGCGCAGGTAGGACGTTGTTCGTCCTGCAAAGTTGGCAGCCTCGCGGGGGTACTGTTATCGTGTTCAGTATGTCGTCCGCCGCTCTTGCCGCTCCGCTTGCCCGGGACCTCCTGCGCCATACCCTCCCCGAGTTCGAAGCGCGCGCCAAGACGCTCCCGCTCGGCCTGCGGGAAATCAACGATGCGCTCCCGGAAGGGGGGCTGCCGCGCGGGGGCGTGGTGGAGCTCGCCGCGCCGCGGGGGCTGGGGCGGTCCACCTCGCTCGCCCTCTCCGCGTGCGCGTCGGCGCAAGCGGAGGCGCGGCTGCGCGGGACGAGCGCGACGGCGGGGGCGTGGTGCGCGTGGATCGACCCGAGCGGCTCGCTCTTCGCTCCGGCGGTCGCGCGCGCGCAGGTCGATCTGAGCCGGCTGCTCGTGGTGCGGCCCCCGCCGGAGGTGCTCGCGAAGGTCGCGGTCCGGATGGCGATGAGCCGGGCGTTCGCTGTGCTCGTGATCGACGTGGCCGGGGTCCCCGGGGCCTTCGGCCAGGGCGCGGGGAAGGGGGAGCGGAACGCGCCCGGGGCGGGGCGCCGCGAGGAGGACCTCGCGCGCTGGGTCAACGTGGTGCGCAAGCTCGCCCTGGCGATCGAGGGGAGCGACGGGACGATCCTGCTCCTCACCGATCGCCAGGCGGCGCGGCCGATGCCCTTGCCGGTCGCGATGCGGCTGGAGCTCGAGCAGGTCGCCGAGAACCGGTTGATGGTCCGCGTCGCCAAGGACCGCCGAGGGCGCGTGACCTCGCCGACGCCGGTGGTGCTCGGGGAGCGTCCTGGGGACAAGGCAGAGCGGACGGCGGGCGGCGAGCCGCGGCCCGCGCTGTCGCGGGCGTGAGGGAGGAGAGGCGATGGCGGTGAGGCGCATTGTGGCGATCGTGCTCCCGCAGCTCGCGTGCGAGCTGGTGAAGCAGCGCGGGCCGGTCTCGCCGAGCGGGAAGGCGCCGCTTGCGGTGATCCTCGGGGGCGAGGAGGACCGCCGCGCGGCGCTCGCCCCGCAGCCCGAGCGCGAGCCGCAGGCGCCGGCGGCGGTGATCGACGTGGTCGACGACGAGGCGAGGCGGTACGGGGTGAGGCCGGGGCAGAAGGTCGTCGAGGCGGCGGCGCTGGTCGCCCACCTCGCGATCCACCGGGTGACGTTCGCCGAGATCGACGCGGCGCTCGGCCGGGTCGCCGAGGTGGCGCTCGGGCTCGGGGCGACGGCGGCGATCCAGCTCGGCGAGCAGGGCGCCCCGCGCGCCGGCGCGGCGCGGGCGAGCCGCGCTCCCGAGCGCGCCGCGAGCGAGGCGCGGAGCCCCTGGGGCGACGGCCCGTACGACACGGTGTGGCTCGACATCACCGGGGCGTCGCACCTCGTCGGCGGCGAGGAGGCGCTGCTCGGCGAGCTCGGCGAGCGCGTCGCGGCGCTCGGCCACCGGGCGCGGCTCGCGATCGCCGACGGGCCGCGGCTCGCGCAGGCGCTCGCGCGCTTCGGCGCGCACGCGGACGGCGGGGGAGGGGCGGAGGCCCCGATCGCGCCGCCAGGCAAGGGGGCGCAGGCGATCGGGCCCTTGCCGGTGCAGGCGCTCCCTGTCGAGCGCGAGGTGGCGAGCTTCCTCGTCCGGCTCGGCGTGCTCCGCGTCGAGGATCTCGCGCGCCTGCCGCGGGCGCAGGTGGCGGCGCGGCTGGGGCCGCGGACGGCCGACGTGATGGAGCTCCTCGCCGGCCGCGATCCCGTGCCGCTCCTGCCGTTCGAGGTGCCCCGGCTGCTCGAGGAGGAGGTGCTCTTCGATGAGCCGGTCGAGAGCGCCGAGTCGCTCCTGTTCGTGCTGCGCGGCATGACGTCGCGGATCGCGTCGCGGCTCGCCGCGCGGGGGGAGGCGTGCGGGCGGCTCAACGTGGCGATCGCCTACGATCGCTCGATCGCGCGGCTCCGTCTCGGAGAGCGCGAGGACGACGGCGCCGCCGCGGCGCTCCTGGAAGACGACGGGCGCGGCCCTTCGCTGCGCTTCCACGTCGACATGCCGGTGCCCCTCTCGGACGCGGGCGATCTGCTCCGCCCGCTGAAGGCGAGGCTCGAGCGGATCGAGCTCGCGGCGCCCGCGGTGGGGGTCCACGTCATCGCCTCGCGCATCGCGCGGGCCCGTCGGGTGCAGCTCGATCTGTCGCGCGATCGGTCGGTCGATCCCGACAGCCTGCCGGCGCTCCTGGCCGAGCTCTCGGCGGAGATCGGCCAGGAGCGGGTGGGCATCCTGGAGATCGCCGACGCGCACCGCCCCGAGGCGCGCTCGCGGCTCGTGCCGGCCTCTGGCGAGGCGGCCATGACGCGCGCGTCCGCCGCGGCCCGCGCGCGCGCCGCGGCGGATCGGGGCGCGGCGGAGCAGGCGGGGGGCGCCGACGCGCCGGCGCTGGAGCCCGCGCGGCTCCTCGCGCAGCCGATCCCGCTCGGCCGGGTGGGGCGCGGGGCGATCGTGGCCGTCGATCGGCACCTCTACGCGATCGAGCGGCTCTCCTTCGTGATGCGGATCGACGCGGTGGAGTGGTGGACGCCCACGCCAGCGTCGCGCGATTACGCGCGCGCCTGGCTCGTCTCGGGCTCTCCGTCCGGCAAGGCCGCCCCGGCGCGCCTCGGCGAGCTGCGCTCTCCTCGAGACGGCGCGAGCGCGAGCTCCTGCGGCGAAGCGTGGATCTACGTCGACCGCGCGACGGGCGAGGCCTTCCTGCAGGGGTGGTGCGAGTGAGCGCCGGCGCGTCGGTCCCGTTCGTGGAGCTCTGCGGCCGCTCCTGCTTCTCTTTCCTGGAGGGCGCCTCGCACCCCGAGGAGCTCGTGCACCGCGCCAAGGAGCTCGGCCTCGAGGGGCTCGCGCTCTGCGATCGCGACGGGATCTACGGCAGCGTGCGCGCGCACACGGCGGCGAAGAAGGTCGAGCAGCGGGTGATCGTCGGGGCCGAGCTGACGCTGGGCGCGCCGCGCGGGGGCGCCGAGCGCGCGCCGGAGGTCCGGCCGTCGGTGGTCCTCCTGGTCGAGGACAGCGAGGGTTACGCGAACCTCTGCCGCCTGCTCACGATCGCGCACGCCGAGTGCGAGAAGGGGATGGCGAGCATCTCTGCGGAGGCGATCGCAGCGGCGCAGCGGGGCCTCTCCGCGATCGTGCCGCTCGATCCTCTCGTGCCCGCGGGCGTCTCCGGCGCGCTCCTCGGCACGCTGCGGGACGCGTTCGGCGAGCGCGCGCTCGTCGCGACCTGGAAGCACCTCGACCGCCGCGACGGCGAGCGCGTCGCGGCGGCCCTCGCGGCGGAGCGCCGCTACGGCCCCTGCGTGGTGGCGACGGCGCGCCCGCTCTATCATCACCCGTCACGCAAGCCGCTCGCGGACGTGCTCGCGTGCATCCGGACCAAGACCACGCTCGATCAAGCGGGGACGCGGATCGCGCCGAACGCGGAGGCGTACGTGCGGTCCGGCGCGCAGATGGCGGCGCTGTTCCGCGATCATCCGGCCTGGGTCGCGCGCACGGTGGAGGTCGCGTCCCGCTGCCGCTTCTCGCTGTCCGAGCTCCGCTACAGCTTCCCGAGCGACGCCCTTTGCATGCCGGGGGAGACGTCGGATCAGGCGCTGCGCCGCCTCACCGAGGAGGGCTGCCGCGACCGTTACCCGGAGGGGACGCCGCCTCCGGTGCGCGCGCAGATCGAGAAGGAGCTCGCCTTGATCGCGAAGCTCGGCGTGGCGCCCTATTTCCTCAGCGTGCAGCAGGTCGTGAAGATCGCGCGCGCGCGGCAGATCCTCTGCCAGGGCCGCGGGAGCGCGGCGAACAGCGCGGTGTGCTTCGTGCTCGGCGTGACGGCGGTGGACCCGGCCCGGTCGAGCCTGCTCTTCGAGCGCTTCCTGTCGGAGGAGCGCCACGAGCCCCCGGACATTGACGTCGATTTCGAGCATGAGCGCCGGGAGGAGGTGATCCAGGCGATCTACGAGATGTACGGGCGCGACCGGGCGGCGATGGTCTCGGAGGTGATCGCCTACCGCGGCAAGAGCGCGCTCCGCGAGGTGGGCAAGGCGTTCGGCTTCTCGGCGGATCAGGTCGATCGGCTGAGCGGCCTCGTGCTCCACCACGAGGCGGACATCACCGAGCAACGGGTCAGCGAGGCGGGCCTCGATCCGGATGACGTGCGCGTCCGGCAGGCCGTCATGATGGCGAGCGCGCTCGAGGGCTTCCCGCGCCACCTCTCGATCCACGTGGGCGGCTTCGTGCTGTCGTCGGAGCCGCTGCACAAGGTGGCCCCGGTCGAGCCTGCGCGGATGGAGGCCCGCACGGTGATCCCGTGGGACAAGGACGATCTCGACGATCTCGGCTTCTTCAAGATCGACGTCCTGGCGCTCGGCATGCTGACGGCGATCCGCAAGGCGCTCGGTTTGATCCACTCGGACCGGTACGCCGGGCTCGCGCGTCCCTCGGTCGACGCGGCACGGGATCCTACGTCCGCGGGTCCCTCGGTCGGCGCAGCAGGGGACCCTGCGCCCGGGGGGGGCTCGCTCCATGCGGGCCGAGGCGCCGCGTTCGATCCGATCGCAGCGCTCGCGCAGATCCCGCCGGAGGACCCGGCTGTCTACGAGGCGATCGGCCGGGCCGACACGGTGGGGGTGTTCCAGATCGAGAGCCGCGCGCAGATGGCGATGCTCCCGCGGCTGAAGCCGAACAAGTTCTACGACCTGGTGATCGAGGTGGCGATCGTGCGCCCCGGGCCCATCCAGGGCGGGATGGTGCACCCCTACCTGCGCCGGCGGACGGGGCAGGAGCCGCCGGTGTCCCCGCACCCGTGCCTGGATCCCATCCTGGAGCGCACGCTCGGCGTTCCGCTCTTCCAGGAGCAGGTGATGCAGATCGCGATGGTCGGCGCGGGCTACACGCCGGGCGAGGCTGACCAGCTGCGCCGCGACATGGCGGCGTGGAAGAAGCACGGGCGCCTGGAGCGGCACCGCGGGCGGCTCATCCAGGGCTTCGCCGAGCGGGGGATCTCGGCGAAGTTCGGGGAGATGCTCTACCAGCAGATCCAGGGCTTCGGGGAGTATGGCTTCCCGGAGTCGCACGCGGCGAGCTTCGCGCTCCTCGTGTACGCGTCGGCCTGGCTCAAGGTCCACCACCAGGCGGCGTTCACCTGCGCGCTGCTCAACGCGCAGCCGATGGGGTTCTACAGCCCGTCGGCGCTGGTGCAGGACGCGCAGCGGCACGGCGTGGAGGTGCGGCCGGTGTGCGTGGTGCAGAGCGCGTGGGACGCGACCCTGGAGCCTTTCGCCGAGCCCTCGGCGGGCCCGGCGCTGCGACTCGGCATGCGGCTCGTGAAGGGGCTCGGCGAGGCGGCGGGGGCGGCGATCGTGGCGGCGCGCGAGGAGGCGCCGTTCACGAGCCTCCCGGATCTCGTGAGGCGCACGGAGCT
This sequence comes from Sorangium sp. So ce726, assembly GCF_051521405.1. Lineage (NCBI taxonomy): Bacteria > Pseudomonadati > Myxococcota > Polyangiales > Polyangiaceae > Sorangium > Sorangium sp. So ce726. The sequence continues at coordinate 2,493,575 of NZ_CP150349.1, forward strand.
GAAGAAGAACGAGGTGGAGGCGCTCGCAGAAGCGGGCGCGCTCGCCGCGCTGGTGCCTGCCCGGAGAGAGGCGCTCTGGCGCGCGCGCGCCCCCCGCGTGGAGGGGTTGTTCGAGGGCGTTCCGATCGAGCAGGACCGGGACGTCGGGCTCCCTCCGCTCAGGCCGCTGGAGCAGCTCGCCCTGGACTACGGGCGCGTGGGGTTGTCGCTGCACGACCACCCGATGCGGCACGTGCGGCGGGTGCTCAAGCGGCGGCGCGGGGCCGGGCGCGTGCGGACCGCCGAGGAGATCAAGGCCGCGCGCGACGGGGAGAGCGTGCGGGTCGCCGGGATGGTGGTCGGACGCCAGCGGCCGGCGACCGCGAGCGGCGTGACGTTCATGACGCTCGAGGACGAGACCGGCGTGGTCAACGTCATCGTCCAGCGGCAGGTCTTCGCGGAGTACGAGCACGTGGCGAGGAACGCGGCGCTCTTGCTCGTCGCCGGGCGGATCGAGCGGCAGGGCGAGGTCGTCCACGTGCTCGCGCGCGAGCTCGATCGGCTGGAGCTGCCCAGCGGCGAGGAGATCGCGCTCAAATCGCGCGACTACCGCTGAGAGTGCGCTGACGCCGCGTCTCCGGAGCGCGGGGCGATCGGCGGCGCGTGAGGAGAGCACGCGCGCTCGTCAGCGGGCAGCGACGACCTCGTCGACCAGCGCGCTCGTCAGCGGGCGGCGACGACCTCGTCGACCAGCGAGAGCAGCGTCGCCGCGTCGAACGGCTTCAGGAGCAGCCGGGCGTTGACCTGCTGCAGGAACGCCTTGCTGCGCTCCGTGAAGGCGCCGCCGGTCAGGAACACGACACGGCGCTGCTGCTCGGGCGCGTGCTCGGCAAGCGACGTGTAGAAATCCATTCCCGTCATATCGGGCATCATGAGATCGCACAGGATGGCGTCGTAGCGCTCTCCGGCGCGGATCCGGCTGAGCGCGTCGCGCGCGCTCGCGGTCGCGGTCGTCTCGTGCCGTGGCTCGAGCGTCCCCGCGATGGCCCGCGTGAGCAGCGGCTCATCGTCGATGATGAGGACCCGCTGCCGCGGCGCCGCCTCCGGCGCGAGCGCGGCGAGGCTACCGCTCTCGCGCGGCCACCTCGACGCGCCCGAGCCGGGCGCCGCGGAGGCGTGCGCCTCGCTGGCCGTGGCGGCGGGGAGGACGAGGCGGAACGTGCTCCCCTTGCCGGGGCGGCTGTCCACCTCGATCCGACCCCCCAGCGCCGTGACGATGGAGTGGCAGATCGCGAGCCCTAACCCGAGCCCTTCGCCAGCTCCCTTGCTCGTGTAGAACGGCTCGAAGATCCGCTCGAGCGACTCGGGCGCGATCCCGGCGCCCGTGTCGCGCACCTCGACGACGACCGACCCTTCGGCGTCACAGCGCGTCGAGAGCTCGATCTCGTTCTGCTCGGCGAGCCCCTCGGGGATCGCCTGCGCGGCGTTCACGATGAGGTTCAGGAAGACCTGCGCGAGCCGCGGCTCGTTCGCCTGGACGGGCGGCACCTCCTGGAAGCTCCGGACGACGCGGGCGCGATGCCGGATCTCGTTCATCGCCATGTGGACGCAGGAGTCGAGCACCCGCCGGGGGTCGACCGGCCCGCGTCGGTCCTCCTCGGCGCGCGAGAAGCTGTGGAGATCGCGCACGATGAGCCGCACCCGCTCGGCGCCCTCGCGCGCGTCCTCCAGCAGGCTCAGCACGTCGGAGAGCTCGCTCGATGGCGCGCGGCCGTCGCCGTGAGAGCGAGCCCAGGGGCCGCCTCGCGCAGCGCTATTCCGCCGATCGAGCGAGCCGATGCGCCGGATGGCCGCGTCGACGTTCGTGATGACGAAGGCGAGGGGGTTGTTGATCTCGTGGGCGACGCCGGCGGCCAGCGTGCCGACGCTCGCCATGCGGCCGGCGCCGACGAGGCGGGCCTGCGTCTGCGCGAGCGCCTGGCGCGATACGGCGTCGCGTGCGGCGCGCTCGAGGACGACGGAGAGCCGCGCCCGGGGGCCCGCGCCGTCGCCGCCCGCGAGCAGGAAATCGCTCGCGCCGGCCGCGAGGATGCCGTCGATGTCCGCGTCGCGCTCGGTGATCGCGAGGACGAACACCGCATCGCCGCCGGGCTGCGCCCGCACGCGGCCGCAGAACGCGGCGGCGCTGGCGGGCTCGCTCCAGTCGACGGCGAGCACCGGCGGCGCCTCGCCCAGGCACCGCTCCAGGGCACGCGCGGGATCGGAGGTGACGCCGACGTCCGGCACGTGACGTCGGATCAGCGCTTCGAATCGCTCGCTCGCCGCGGCGCGCCCGCGGAGGAGCAGGATGGCGGCCGGCTCCGCGCAGCCCATCGACGTCCTCTCAGCTGTCCTTCGAAGACCCGTTTCAGGTGTCCTTCGAAGATCCTTTACCGCATCTCCATCCCGGCGTGCAGGCATGGTGATCCGTTCCGCTGCGCCTGCCATGCACCTCGCCGCGTCGCCGGTCTCCTTCGAGCCGCTCGCCAGCCGGTCGGCTCGCCCGCTTCGCGCGACTATCGGGGGCGGGATGTCGCGTCGTCGTCCGGATCGCCGTCGTCGGCGACCCTCGTCCCGCTGTCGGTGAGCGGCGGGTACAGGCTCTCGACGAACTTCCCGGAGAGCCGCCCCGCGAGGTGTGCATCCATCCGCGCCAGCGCCTCGCGCAGCCGATCGATCTCGTCCGAGAGCGCTGCCTTGAGCGGCTGGCGCTGCGCCTGTTCCATCCAGGCGAGCTCCACAAGCGCCTCCTCAAGGTGCGCGCGCGCCGCATCAAGGCGCGCGCGCGTCGCGCTGCCCGCCTCGCCCGCGTCGGATTCTCGGACCAGGTACTCCGCGACGCGCACGCGCCCGCGGTAGCGGACCCGCGTCCGCTCGAGGAAATCCCGGTACGGCTTCACCGCCCCGCTGAGCGCCTGCACCGCCGCCGCGAGCGCGCTCGCCTCGCCCCGGAGCGCCTCGCGATCGGCGCCGGAGAGCGCCGTGTTGTGCTCGACGTGGGCCTCGAGCGTCGCCAGCACCTCGCGGGCCCAGCGGAGGTGCCGGAGCCCCGAGGCGCCGCGCGACAGGCGCTGCGCGGCCGCCCTCTCCGTGCTCACGCCACCGCCGCCGCCGGCGTCGCCTCGCGCTCCGGGCGCTTCGCCGTCTCGTTGATCTTCACGCTGACGAGCTTCGAGACGCCGGGCTCCTGCATCGTCACGCCGTAGAGCACGTCGACCGACTGCATCGTGCGCTTGATGTGCGTGATGAGGATGAACTGCGAGTGGCTCGTCATGCTCCGGATTGCCTCGTTGTAGCGGGCCACGTTCGCCTCATCGAGCGGCGCGTCGACCTCGTCGAGGATGCAGAACGGCGACGGCTTGAACTGGAAGATCGCGAAGATGAGCGACACCGCGGTGAGCGCCTTCTCGCCGCCGCTCATGAGCTCGATGTTCCCGAGCTTCTTGCCCGGCGGCTGCGCCAGGATCTCGATCCCCGTCTCCAGCATGTCGTCGGGGTTCGTCAGCCGGAGCTCCGCCTGCCCTCCGCGGAACATCTTGGGGAACAGCGTCTTGAAGCGCGCGTTGATGCCGTCGTACGTCGTCTTGAAGAGCCGCTTCGACTCGCGGTTCATCTGGGCGATCGCCTTCTCGAGGTCGTCGAGCGCCTTCTCGAGGTCGGCCTTCTGGCCCGAGTAGTACGTGTACCGCTCCTCGGCCTCGGCGTGCTCGCGCACGGCGTCGAGGTTGACGGGGCCCATGCGGTCGAGCAGCTCCGTCAGCTCCTGGATGCGCGCGCGGTGCGAGGCGTCGGCGGGCGGCCGCTTGTGGTAGTCGCCGACCACGCGGGCGAGCTCCAGCCCGCGGAAGCGCTCGCGCACCCCCTCGATGAGGTGGTCGTGCTCGACCCGCAGCCGCTCCAGCGCGAGCTCGTGCTTGCGGAGCCGCTCCGACACCTCGGCCAGCTCCTGGCGCAGCCCCCGCAGGTCGGCCTCCCGCACCCCGTGCGCCTGCCGCGCCTCGTCCAGCGAGCGCCGCGCCTCGGTCAGCGCGGCCTGCGCCGCGTGCGCCTCGGCGACGGCGCGGACCAGCGCCTCGCGCGCGATCATGATCGTCGCCGCGGCCTTCCCCGCGCCCACGGCGCTCTCCGTCCGCTCCTGGTCGAGCCGGGCGATCCGGCCCCGGAGCTCGTTGCACGACCGCGTGAGCCGCTCGACCGTTCCCCGCGCCGCCGCGGCGCGCTCGCGCACGCGCGCGAGCTTCACCTTGCGCTCGGTCACGACCGACTGCTGCCCGAGCACCCGCTCGCGCCACTCGGCCGCGACCTGCTCGGCGTGATCGAGGCCGGCCGCCGCCGCCTCGCGCGCGGCTCGCCCCGCCTCGAGCTTGTCGCGCGCCGCTTGCTGCTCGCTCCCGCCGGCGTCGAGGTTGTCGGCGAGGTCCTCGAGCTCGGAGCGCACCACGCCCTCGCGCTTCTGCGCCGCGGCGAGCTGCTCCTCGGCGCGGCGGAGATCCTTCTCGGCCGTCACGAGCGCGAGCTCTCCCTCGTGCGCCTCGCTCCGCGCCCGCTCCAGCGCCGTCCCCACCTCGGTGATGCGCAGTCGGAGCTTCTGCTGCGCGTCGAGCAGGGCCGTCACCTCCTCCGACTTGGTCGCGACGAACTCGTGCAGCGCGCGCATCTCCCGCTTCTGCTCGATCATGCCGGCCGCGACCGCGTCGCCCGAGCCTCCGCTCACCACGCCGTCCTCGCGGAGGACGGTGCCGTCGAGCGTCACGAGCGTGCACCACGCGCCCTCCGCCGCGAGCCGCGCCGCGACCTCGGCGGAGGCGACGACCACCGCATCCCCCACGAGCGCGCGCGCCAGCGCCTCGTCCTCGGGCGCGAAGACGAGCCGGTCCACGAGCGGCCCGAGCACGCCCTCTCCGCGCGGCGGTCGCCGCGTTGCGCCGGCCACGAACGAGGGCCGCGCCGCGATCACGCTCGCCCGCCCGCGGTTGTTCTTCGACAGATCCGCGAGCAGCGCGATCCCGCGCTCGACGTCGCTCACGACCGCGCACTGCAGCCGGTCCCCGAGCAGCCCCGCGAAGGCCGCGGTCAGCTCAGCCGGCGCCTCGATCCGGTCGGCCACGAGCCCGAGCAGCGCGGGGTCCTTGGTCTTGAGGAGGTTCTTCACCCCGGCGCCGACGCCCTCCAGCCGCGCGTGCAGCTCCTCGAGCGCGCGGAGCCGGTTGCGCCGCTGCCCGAGCTCGTTCTTGGCGTGCTCCACGGCGCGGTCGCTCGATACCGCCTGCTCGCGCAGCGCCTTCATCTCTGCGTCGAGCCGCGTCCGCTCCTCCGCTGAGATCCGCTTCCCGTCCGCGAGCTCCGCCACGTTGCGCGTCAGCGACGAGCGCCGCCGCTCGAGCTCCTCCGACTCGTACATCAGCCGCCCGAGCTCGTCCTCGAGCTTCGCCCGCCGCTGGCTCATCTCCGTCATGCGCCGATCGAACCCGGCGAGCGACGCCTCGGCGGCCGCGACCGCCGCGGTGGCCTCAGCGGCCCGCCGGCGCAGGGCGGCGACCTCGTGCTCGGCGGTCCGCTCGCCGTGGCGCAGCTCCTCGAGCCGCTCGTGCTGCTCGAGCGCGAGCTCGCTCTCCCGCGCCTCTTCCTCGTCGACGCCGGCGAGCTGCGCCTCGAGCTGCGCCTTCTCTGTGGTGAGCTCCTCGACCGTCTTCTCGAGCTCTCCCTGCTCCTTGGCCGCGGTGACGAGCCGCTCCTCGAGGTGCCGCAGGCGGTCGCGCGCCCGCGCGATCTCCGCCTCGTGGGTGCGCACCTGGTTGTCGGCCGCGAACGCCTCGTTCTGCGCGCGCTCGGCCCGCTCCTCGCAGGCGAGGGCCTCGAGCCGGGTGACCTCGATCTCGGCCTCGCGCGCCGAGAGCGCCGTGCGCGACGCCTGCTCGCGCTCCGCGTGCGCGGTCCTGCCGAGCGACTCGTGCTGCGTGAGCACCGTGATCTCGAGGAGCTTGTGCGACGCCTCGTGGAGCACGAGGTCCTCCAGCTCCTTGCGGTAGTTGACGTACCGCTCGGCCTTGGCCGCCTGGCGCTTCAAGGACGCGAGGTTCCGCTGGATCTCGGAGACGATGTCCCCCACGCGGAGCAGGTTTTGCCGCGTCTGGTCCATCTTCTGCTCGGCCTGCTTCTTCCTGGCCTTGTATTTCGTGATGCCGGCGGCCTCCTCGATGAGCATCCGCCGGTCCTCGGGGCGCGCCGAGACGATGAGCCCGATCTTGCCCTGCTCGACGATGGAGTAGGCCTTCGTGCCGACGCCGGTGCCGAGGAAGAGGTCGGTCACGTCCTTGAGCCGGACCTGGGTCTTGTTGATGAGGTACTCGCTCGTCCCGTCGCGGAAGAGCCGGCGCGTCACCGCGATCTCCGCGTAGTCCCGGTACTCCAGCGGCAGCTGCGACGCCGCCGTCGGCTCGCTGTTGTCGAAGGTGAGCGTCACCTCGGCCATCCCGTGCTGGGCGCGGGTCTCGGAGCCGTTGAAGATGACGTCCGACATCGACTTGCCGCGCAGGTGCTTCGCGCTCTGCTCCCCGATCGCCCACCGGATGGCGTCGACGATGTTCGACTTGCCGCAGCCGTTGGGACCGACGATGCCCACCACGTCCGTGTCGAAATGGACCACCGTCCGGTCGACGAACGATTTGAAGCCGCTGATCTCGAGCTTACGAATGCGCATGACGTCCCCGGGACCGGCCGGGCGGGCTTAAACGTATCGTCACAGCACGCCACGTACCGTCACAACTGGCGTCTCGGGGTCTACGTGGGCTGGCGTCGCGCGGCAAGATCGGAATCCTGGCTGCTCGCACGCACCGCGGACCAGGTCTTGCGCATCTCGCTGGTGCAGCGATGTCCGAGGCGCAAGGTGTGCTTTTGGCAGCCGCCTTGACAGGTGGCTAACGTGGCCATACTCCTCGGGTTGTTCCGAGGAGTAGAAACGTCATGCCCACTTACGAGTACGCCTGCACATCTTGCGCGCATGAATGGGAGGCCGAGCAGTCCATCAAGGAGGCGGCGCTCTCGGAGTGCCCGTCGTGCCTCAACGCGACAGCCCGGCGGCAGATCTCACGCGGCACGGGCTTCATCCTCAAGGGCAGCGGCTGGTACTCCGACCTCTATTCCTCGGGCTCGAACAAGCCGCCCGCGAAGTCGGACGGCGGGTCGGGCAGCTCCTCAGGGTCGGAAGGGGCGAGCTCGGACTCCGGGTCGAGCAGCGCCTCGCCGGCGGGCGGCAGCACCAAGAGCGACTCCAGCGCGTCGTCCGCCTCCTCCGCGGCGGCCTGACGCCAACTCGTTGAGCAGCGACGGGGGTATGGCCAGCGCGGCGCAGCGCGCAGTGGCGCCGTCGTGGTGCGCCGGCAGTGCTGCGTGCCCACCGGCGCCGGGCGCGGTGCTAGGGTGCCCTGGATGGATGAGAGAAAGCGACTTGAGGAGCTCCGCCGGCAGCTCACGGAGCTGGATCAAGAAATCCTTCGCAGCATCGAGCGGCGGGCTCGCATCGCGCACGAGCTTGCCAAGCTGAGGACAGGCACGGCCCGGTTCGCCCCCACGGCCGACGCGGCCCACATGCAGGCGCTCGAGCGCGCCGTGACGTCGCCGTTCCCGCAGCGCGCGGTGCGGCCGATCTTCGTCGCCATCGACGCGGCCTCGCGCGCGTTCGAGGTGGCGCCCCGGGTGGCGTACCTGGGGGCCGAGGGCGACTATGGCTGGACCGCGGCGCACGATCACTTCGGGATCGGCGGCGAGTTCGTCCGCGCCGACAGCCCCCTCGCCGCCATCGAAGAGGTCGCGCGCTCGCGCGCAGACTTCGCGGTGGTCCCGTACGAATCGCTCAAGGAAGGGCCGATCTTCCCGACGATCCAGGCGATCGGCGGCGCCGATCTCAAGGTGGTCGGCGAGCGCCAGCTGGTGCAGGCGCTCGACCTCGTGAACCGGACGGGCAGCCTCTCCGACGTCGAGCGGGTGTACTCCTCGCCCCAGGACCACGTGGCCTGCGTGAACTACCTCGAGCTCCAGCACCCGCGCGCGCTGGTGCTCGACGTGCGGGGCCCGCAGGCCGCCTGGGAGCTCGCGGCGGAGAACGAGGGCAGCGCCGCCATCGTCCCCCGCGGCTTCGCGGGCGGGCAGGAGCTCAGGGTCGCCCGCGAGAACGTGGGCGACGAGGGGGAGCTCCGGATCCGCTACGCGGTGCTGTCCCGGCTCCCGTCGCCGCGCTCGGGCCACGACGCCACGGCGATCCTCTTCAGCGTCCACGATCGGCCCGGCGCGCTCCACGACATCCTCCAGCACTTCAAGGAGCGCAGCTGCAACCTCCGGCGGGTCCACTCCCGCCCCGTCCCCGGCGAGGGCTGGGACTACGTGTTCTATGTGGAGGTCAGCGGACACACGACCGATCGGGCGCTCGTCGCGGCGCTCGAGGGCGTGAAGCGCGAGACGAAGATGCTGAAGATCATCGGCTCCTTCCCGCTGGAGCGCCCCGACCCGCCGCACGAGCGAGCTTGATGGCGAGCGCGATGGTGCGGACGCTGTTCCATTCCCGAGGCGCTGCCGCCCTGCGCCGCGCGGCGGGCGTGATCGCGATCGCTGCGCTCGCCCTCCAGGCGCTCGGCGGCTGCGGCGGCGCCGACGACAGCCTCGCGCTGGTCGGCGGAGAGAAGATCGACGCGACGGCGATCGATCGCGACCCCCTGGCCGTCCTTCCGAGCGGCGCGGTGATGCTCGGCTACCTCGACGCGGCGGCCATGTTCACCTCCGGCCTGGGAGGCGAGGTCAACCAGATCGTCACGAGCCTGCTCCCGCTGGGCCCCGAGTCGAACTTCGTCCCGTCGCGCGACATCGTGAAGGTCTACGGCGGTCTCTACGCCATGCAGGGCGCGGACTTCTGCGCCGTGATGCAGGGCAACTTCGACGTCGACGCGATCCGCCGCTCCGCCGACGCCAGGTCGGTCACAGTCATCGGCGCGCCGCTCGTGAAGACGCGCTACGCGGACAACGATCTCTTCACGGCCGGCAACGTGGGCTTCGTCGTGCTCACGCCGCACACGATCCTCACCGGCAACGAGACGGGGATGCGGCGGGCCCTCGATCGGCTCCGCTCCGGCAAGCTGAAGCGCTCCGTGCCTTCGTGGATGGTCGAGCTGCTCGGGACGAAGGGCGGGTCGTTCGCCGTGGCCGGCGACCTCTCGAGCCAGGCGGCGGTCGCGTCTGCGGCGGGGCAGTTCCCCTTCCTCGCGGGGCTTCAGTACGTGCGCGTCATCGGCAACTTCCAGCCGCCCGGGGTCAACTTCGCCGGCGCCCTCACGTACACGGACCCGCAGAGCGCGGCGAACGGCGCCGTGGCGCTCCGCAACCTCGAGCAGATCGCCAGGATCGCGACCCTGCTCTCCTCGTGGGGCTTCGGCTACGGCTCGGTCCCTCCGATGCAGGTCGCGCAGCGCGAGAGCGACGTCGCGTTCACGCTGCCCCTCGGCGAGGGGATCGTGCGCATGCTCCTCCGCACGGTCGCCGAGACGGCGCGGAGCGTGGCGCTCGTGCGCTGACTCAAGCCTTGCGGAGCGGCGCGCGCGAGGGCGGCGCGGCGTGGGCGGGGTCGTCCGGCCACGCGTGCTTCGGGTAGCGGCGGCGGAGCTCCTTCGCGATGGCGGGATAGTGGCGCGCCCAGAACCCCGACAGATCGGTCGTGACCTGCACGGGGCGCTGGTTCGGCGCGCACAGATGCAGCACGACAGGGACCCGGCCGCCGGCGACGCGCGGCCCCTCCGCCATGCCGAAGAAGTCCTGCAGCCGGGATGCGAGCGAGGGCGGCGCGCCCGCCGTGTACTCGAGGCGCGCCCGCCGGCCGCCGGGCAGGACGATCGACTCGGGGGCGAGCTCGGCGAGCGCCCGCGCCTTCGCGGGGCCCAGCGAGGCCTGCACGGCGCTCGAGAGATCGGCGTCGCGGAGCTCGGCGAAGCTCCTGCGCCCGTCGCAGAGCGCCTCGAGCGTGGTGAGCACCGCGTCCTCGCCCACGTCGGGTAACGCTGCGTCGGGGCAGTGCGCGCGCACGAACGCGACCCGCAAGAGCCAGCTCTCGAGGGCGTCGCCCTTCACGAACGCCCGCCACCCCTTCGCCCTCGCTTGCGCCGCGAGCTCCCGCGCCGCCGCTTCCGACAGCGGACCGCCCGCGCCTGCGGCCGGCCGCGCCTCCTCCAGCACGAGCGCGTCGTACGACAGCCGGCGCACGACCTCGACGCGCTCCGCGGCGGCGTTCCACGTCGCCTCCGTCGTGTCCCGGATCGCGTCTGTGAAGAGGTCGAGCAGCCAGTCGGCCTCGATCGCGCTCGCCGCCCGGACGACCGTGCGCGCCGAGCGCCCCTCGCTGCGCTCCTCGATGTCGACCGCGACGACGAGATCGACCTCGTCGATGACGCTCGCCTCGGAGAGCGCGGCCGTCCCGCCGGCGGCGAGCACGACCTCCCGTCCGGTCCGCCCCGTCGCGCTGGTCGGCCGGCGGAGGCGTCCGACCCGGTCGGGGTATCCGGAGAGGATCGCGATGCGCTGGGCGATCTCGCGCGCCTCGACGGTCTCCGGCGACGCGGCGCTCCGGTGATCGGCGAGCCGCGAGAGCTGCTTGCGCGTCCGCTCGACAGTGAGCGCGCGCGCCGGGTCCACGCCCAGCCACCGCAGGCGGTCCGCCGCGAACCGCGCGCGATCCGCCTCCTCGAAGGCCTGGAGCGCGGCGAGCAGGTCGGAGCTGTGACGCGCGTCGCTCCTCCGACCGTGGGGCTCCCGCGCGCCCGACGGCGCGCCGAGGTCGCGCTCCGCGACGAGCGCCGCGAGCGTGCACCCGTCGTCGGCGACGCCGCGCCGCTCGGCCTCGACGATCATCCGCGCCTGGCGCGGGTGCGCCGGGAAGCGAAGCATCCGCCGTCCGGTCGGCGTCACGCGCCGCCCCTCGTCGAGCGCGCCGAGCCGCACGAGCAGCGCCTCGGCCGCGGCGAGCCCGGCGGAGGGCGGTGCCTCCAGCCAGCCGAACCCCTCGAGATCCGTGACCCCCGCGGCGCAGAGCTCGAGCACCGTCTCCGCGAGGTCGAGCCGGCGGATCTCAGGCGCCTCGTGCTCCGGCCGCGCGGCGAGATCCCCGCGCGTGTAGAGCCGGAGGCAGCGGCCGGGCCGCGTCCGCCCGGCGCGCCCCGCGCGCTGCGCCGCGGAGGCGCGGGCGATGGGCGCGACGCGGAGCGTCGGCAACCCCGACCACGGCGCGTGCGCGGCCACGCGCGCGAGGCCGCTGTCGACGACCGCGACGACGCCGTCGATGGTCACGGAGGTCTCGGCCACGTTGGTCGAGAGGATGATCTTGCGCCGATCCGCGGGGCGCACCGCGCGGTCCTGCTCCGCCGCGGACAGCGAGCCGTGGAGCGGCAGGAGCAGCAGATCCTCGCTCTTCGCGATGGCCGCGCACGCGTCCATCGCCCGCCTGATCTCCGCGGAGCCTGGCAGGAACACCAGCACGTCGCCGTCGAGCCCCTCCTCGATGAGCTGCCGCACCGACGACGCGACAAGGCTCTCGAGCGTCCTGTCGCCCCAGTGCGCCGGGGCGCGGCGGTCGCCCGCGGCGTGGGTCGACGCGCTCACCCGGGCGCTCGGAAGGTACTCGATCGCGACGTCGAACATCCGCCCCTCGGCGCGCAGGGTCGGGGCCATCGAGGCTCCGGCCGCCGTCGCGTCGTGGCCGTGTCCGGCCTCGGCCGCCGGGGCGGGCTGCGCCTCCGGCCCGCCCAGGAACGCCGCGATCGGCCCGGCGTCGAGCGTCGCGGACATCACCACGAGGCGGAGATCGGGCCGCGCGCCGCGCTGCAGGCGCCGCAGCAGCGCGAGCGCGACGTCGCCGGCGAGGTGCCGCTCGTGGAACTCGTCGAGCACCACGGCGCTCACGCCCCGGAGCTCGCGATCGACGAGGAGCCGCCGCGTCAGCACGCCCTCGGTCACGAAGCGGACGCGCGTGGCCGGGCTGGACGCCTCTTCGAAGCGCATCGTGTAGCCCACGGTCTCGCCCACGCGCTCGCCGAGCTCTTCGGCCACGCGCCGCGCGGACAGGCGCGCCGCGAGCCGCCGCGGCTCGAGCACCAGGATCTCGCCGCGCTCCGCGAAGCCCGCGTCGAGCAGCGCGCGAGGTACGCGCGTCGTCTTGCCCGCCCCGGGCGGGGCCTCGAGCACCACGCTCGGGCGCGCGCGCAGGGCGGCGCAGAGATCGGGGAGGATCGGATCGATCGGCAGCGGCTGCATGGCTTCGGCGCTCTCCGCGCGATGGGCGCGCGGCAGCGGAGCCTAGCAATCCTTGGCGCGCGCGGACCTGTGATACTCGTCGAATTGCCGTGAGCGCATCGACCGATCCGACCCATCTTTCAGCGACCGTGCTCGCCACGCTCCTGGCGGCGCGCGAGATCAGCTCCGAGGAGCTCACGCGGGCGCACCTGGCGCGCATCGACGCGCTCGAACCGCGGCTCCGCGCCTTCACCCAGGTGCTCCGCGACGAGGCGCTCGCGGCCGCCCGCGGCCTCGACGAGGAGCGCCGTCGCGGGGACATCCGCGGCCCGCTCCACGGGCTCCCGATCACCGTGAAGGAGTCGCTCGACATGGCCGGCATGGCCTCCACGCTCGGCGTCGCTTCCCGCAAGGGGCATCGGGCGGCCAGCGACGCGACGGTGACCGCGCTGCTCCGCCGCGCGGGGGCGGTGATCCTCGGGCGCACGAACGTCTCGCAGCTGCTCCTGTACAACGAGGCGCGCAACCCGCTCTTCGGGCAGACGGCGAACCCGTGGAGCCTTGATCACAGCCCCGGCGGCTCGTCCGGCGGCGAGGCGGCCGCCATCGCGGCGGGGATGTCGCCGCTCGGCATCGGAACGGACATCGGCGGCAGCATCCGCGTCCCCGCGCACTGCTGCGGCATCGTCGGCCTCAAGCCCACGCTCGATCGCTGGACCAACAAGGGGAGCAACACGGCGCTCCTCGGGCAGGAGGCGATCCGCGCGCAGATCGGGCCGATGGCCAGGAGCGCCCGCGACATCGCGCTCGTCATGTCCGAGCTCGACCCCGCGTCGATGGCGGAGCTCGACGTGCGCGTGCCGCCGCTCCCGCTGGTCGAGCCGGCGAGCGTCGAGGTGGCGCGCCTGCGTGTCGGGTTCTACTGCGACGACGGGCTGGTCCCTCCCTCGACGGCCGTCGCCCGCGCCGTCGCGAAGGCGGCGTCGGCCCTGCGCGCGCGGGGCGCGACGGTCGTGCCGTTCACGCCGCCCGGGATCCCCGACGCCGTCTACGCGTATTTCGCGGCGCTCTCGGCGGACGGCGGCACGACGGCGCTGTCGCTCCTCGACGCTGGCGAGGACGGCAGCGAGGGGACGGACATCGACGTCTCGCTCCGCTCGCTCCGCACGATGGCCTCGCTCCCGCCGTTCGCGCGCCGCGCCGCCGCGCGCATCGCTGGCCTCGCGGGCGAGCGGCGGCTCCAGCGTCTCCTCGAGGTCACCGGGCCGAAGTCGGTCTCGGAGTTCTGGCGCACCACGCACGCCCTGCGCGAGGCGCGCGCCGCGATCGCGTCGGCGATGCGCGCCGAAGCGCTCGATCTGCTGCTCTGCCCGCCGTACGCCACGCCGGCCCTGCCGCACGCCGCGTCGCGCGACTTCGTCCTCGCGGGCAGCGCCGCGATGCTCTGGAACCTCACGCAGTTCCCGGCCGGCGTCGTCCCCGTGACCCGCGTGCGGCCCGAGGAGGCGCGCCGCGAGCGGCGGCGCGACCGGCTGGAGAAGCGGGCCGCCGAGGTCGATGCGAAGAGCGTGGGGCTGCCTGTCGGGGTGCAGGTGGTCGGCTTCCCCTTCACCGAGCACCTGGTGATGGCCGCCATGATCGCCATCGAGGACGAGCTCGCCGGCGAGACCGATCGGCCCGTCACGCCTGTCTCACCGCCCTCGCTCGCCGGATGACGCGGCGAACGCCGGGTGCCGGCTGACCAGGACGACACCGGAACTCGATGATGCCGCCGCGTGGCCGCTGTCCGGCGCGTCCACAGTCGACAAAAGCTGAAGCCCTACAAAGCCGAAAGGTCCGCCGGAGAACCTCTCCGCCGGACCAGTCGGGGCGAGTGGATTCGAACCACCGACCCCTTGACCCCCAGTCAAGTGCGCTAACCAGGCTGCGCTACGCCCCGAGCCACTCCGTCGCCTTGTTTTGGTGCGGAGCGAGGGCGCACCGTAGTCGAAGCCTTGGGAATTGCAAGGACATCGCATCGAGGATCGCAGACTAACTCCAGACGGGGCGTTTGGCGCTGGCTGCAGCCGGGCGCGGGGCGCGGATCGTCCGGCGAGATCGCCGGGGCTCTCAGCGCGACGTCGCGGGCGCGCGATCCGAGCGGCGCGGTCAGATGCCGCGGAGCGCGGCCGCGAGGCTCTGCGCCGTGCCGTCTGCGACGAGGATTCCATCGTCGCTCCTGGCCCATGCGACCACGTCGCCCGCGTCGCAGGCGATGACGGGCACGCCGAGCGCGCGCGCCTCGCGGACCACCGTGGGGGCGGCCTCGTGCGATGAAGGGTGCAGCAGCACGTCGGCTGCGCCGATCCATGCGAGCGCTTCCCTCCGCGGGAGCGTCCCCGTGAAGCGCACCGCTGCGCTGCCCTCGCTCGTCGCCCTGATGCCCGCGCCGCGCGGGCTCCGTGAATCGAGGTCGCCGCGGCTCGCGAGGCGCTCGAGCGCGCCGCGCTCTGGACCGTCTCCGACGACGACGAGGCGCAACCCGGGTCCCGCAGCGCGCACCGCCTCGATCGCGAGCTCGACCCGCTTCGTCGGGATCAGCCGGCACGCGACGACGGCGAGGCGCTCGCCGGGGCCCTTCACGATCTCGCTACGGAGCACGGCAGCGCGCCCGGCCACTGCTGGCAGATCGAACACGGAGGGCTCGACGCGCGAGGCGAGGTCCAGCGCGCGAGCCTGCTCCGAATGGAGCGAGCCTGCGAGCGCGTCGCGCAGCGCGCGCGCCGCGAAGACGAAGCGCGCGTCGCGCCGGAGGAGCGCGCTCACCACTGCGGCGCGGGCCGCGCGCGGCGCGCGAAGCAGGAGCCGGACGTCGGCGCCGTGCGCGTGCACCTCGAGCGGCGTGCGCGGAAGCGTGAGCAGGAGCGGCCACGCGCACGGGATGATCCAGTGCGCCACCGCGCGATCGACCGGCCCGACCTCACGGAGCCGCTCGAGCACGCCGGCCGCGAACGGCGCTGCGGAGAGCAGCCGGAGCGGCGACTCGCGCGCGCGCGCCGCGGCGCCGGGCCACGCGAACAGCGCACCCCCGCCTGCCCGATGGACGACGAGCCGGCCGTCCCGAGAGGGTGGATCGAGGACCGAGCCCCCGGCGGCGATCACGTGGACCTCGGCGCCGCTGCGCGCGAGCGCCTCCGCCGACGACCGCACGAAATGGCCGGATGGATCCTCGTCGCTGACCGGATAGGACGTCGTGACCACCACGGCGCGCATCGGGACCTCACCAGGCTGGACGCGGCACGGGCACAGCCTCCGCGCCGCTCAGGCGCGCAGCCGCGGTGGCATCACGCCGCCGGGGCACTGCTGGACGAACAAAATGACAAGACGCAGAGCACGCCGCGGCCGCTCGAATCAAGCGTCCGTGTGCGTCTTCTGCGTCTTGGCCGGCTGCTGTCGCGTGAAGGGCGGTCGCTCTATGCGACCATGTCCATCTTGGACCGCTTCCGGCGGCGACGAGCGGCTTCCGAGGCCTTCTTCCGTCGCTTCACGGACGGCTTCATGTAGTGCCGACGCCGCTTCAGCTCGCGGAGGATCCCCTCGGCGGCCATCTTCCTCTTGAGATGTTTGATGGCGCGCTCGATACCCTTGTCGCCCACGGCGACCTCGAGCGGTTTGCACTGAATGGCGTCGGTCGGCATGTCTCGAAGCGTCCTCTGCTGGGAAAAAAACTGGCCCAGTTGGCGGGCGGAATGCAAGCCGGCGGGGGCCGGCATCGCGGGGCGCGCACTATGGCAGAGGCCTTCTAGCCTCGCAAGACCTCCCGGCGGCCGCGGAGCACGACGTCGCGGCGCGCCGTCCGGGCTGATTCGCAACGCTCGCCAGGCTCACCTGGCTCGTCTTGTTCGCCAGGTTTCGCCTGAATCCGCAATTTGCGCCGGATTTCTCTGGCCGTCCGTTGGTAATTATTAGGACTTGCACCTGAGAAACTTTCTAAGTACACATCTCGCTGTGGCCACCTCGCGGACAGGTGCTGCAAAGGGGGCCGCGTCCCGCGATGTCCGGGGGCGCGCGGTCGGCTTCGAGCGCAGCGTGGTCGAGGAGGATACCCGGATCGCCTCCATGCTGGCGTGCGTGCGAGCGTCGGGGCTCAAGCTGACGCCGCAGCGCCTGGCGATCGTGCGCGAGCTCGCGGCCGATCCGACGCATCCGACGGCTCAGGAGCTGTTCGAGCGGCTCCGGCCGGCGTTGCCGACCATGAGCTTCGCCACCGTCTACAACACGCTCGACGCGCTGGCGTCGGCGGGGCTGTGCGTCGCGCTGTCGCTGTCGCCTGGCGCCTCGCGCTTCGACCCGAACATGGCGGCGCATCATCACGCGGTCTGCGATCGCTGCGGGCTCGTCCGCGATGTGCCGTGCGAGCCGGTAGGCCCGTCCGCCGAGCGCTCGGACGAGATCGGCCCAGCGCCCCTCGCGGCCGCGCCCGGCTTCGAGGTCCGCGCCGTCGAGCGGATCTACCGGGGGCTCTGCGCTGCCTGCGCGAAGGGCACCCGGGGTGGCGAAGGCGCGCGGGGCAAGGCGCAAGATGCCGGGCAAAGCGCGGCGAGCAGTCGACTCCGCCCTGCAGGGGCTCGAGGGGCGCGGCGTCCTGGACGTGTCTAGCGGATCGACCGCGCCGCCGAGCTGACCTGCGCGGGCACCAGGGGCTTATCATCCGAGCCGTTCAACCGAAGGAAGGAGAGCGAACCCATGACAACCAAGCAGCTTACGGGCACGAAGACGCACCAGAACCTGAAGGACGCGTTCGCCGGGGAGTCGCAGGCCAACCGCCGCTACCTGTACTTCGCAAAGGTCGCCGACGTCGAAGGTCGCCCCGATGTCGCCGGTCTCTTCAAGGACACGGCGGACGGCGAGACCGGCCACGCGCACGGCCACCTCGACTACCTCAAGCAGGCGGGCGACCCGGCGACCGGCTTGCCGATCGGCAGCACGGAGAAGAACCTGAAGGCCGCCGTCGCCGGCGAGACCCACGAGTACGAGACGATGTACCCAGGCTTCGCGAAGGAGGCCCGCGACGAGGGCTTCGAGGACATCGCGGAGTGGTTCGAGACGCTCGCGAAGGCCGAGAAGTCTCACGCCGGGCGCTTCACGAAGGCGCTGCAGTCGCTCGACTTCTGAGAGCGACCGACGCGAGAGCGCGAGCGCTCCGGGGCGCGCCGAACCGACGGCGACTCGACCCGGGGCGCACGCGCCATCGCGGCCCCGACCGCCGTCCGGCGCCGGGCCGCGCGGCGAGCCGTCCCTTCGCGCCGTACCCCAAGTTGACGATGTTGAGAGGAACCGACCAGTGAGCGTCATCCGGCGTGCACCAGACCGTCCACCGGCGACATCGCCGAACGACGAGCGATATCTCGAGCCCCGCGATCTCGAGGCAGAGCTGCGGCGGACGTTCCAGATCTGTCACGAATGCCGCATGTGCGTCGGGTATTGCGGCTCGTTTCCCGAGCTCTTCGCGCGCGTCGACAGGGACATCGAGGCCGGCGTCGCCGAAGGCGCCGAGGCCCTCACCTACGATGACTTCAAGGCCGTCGGCGACGAGTGCTGGCAGTGCAAGCTCTGCTACATCAAGTGCCCGTACACGGCCGACGAGCACGCCTACGAGCTCCTGGATTTCCCGCGGGTGCTCGCGCGAGAGCGCGCGGTGCGCGCCCAGCGGGAGGGCATCCCGCTGGTGGACAGGATCCTCGGCGAGCCGCAGCTGATCGGCGAGCTGGGCTCCGGCGCCGTCGCGCCGCTCGCGAACCTCGTGCAGGCGAGCCGCTTGCTGCGCAAGGTGCAGGAGAAGGTGACCGGGATCTCGTCGGAGTTCCCGCTCCCGGAGATGGCGCGCAAGCCGTTCTCGTCCTGGTTCGCGGAGCACGGCGCCGCGGCCGACGCCGGCAAGCAAGGCGACGTGGTGCTCTTCGCGACCTGCTACGGCGAGTACAACACGCCCGCGGTCCCCGAGGCGGCGGTCCGCGTCCTCGAGCACAACGGCTACGCGGTGCACGTTCCGGGCTGCTCCCCGGCGGACGACCCGCGAGACACGCCGACGGGAGCGCTCACGTGCTGCGGGATGCCGAACCTCGACGGCGGCGATCTCGCGGCCTTCACCGCGAAGGTGAAGCACAACGTCGCGCTCCTGCTCCCGCACGTGCGCAGGGGGAGGAAGATCGTCGTGATCGGCCCGACGTGCGGCTACACGATGAAGAAGGAGTGGCCGGAGTACCTGCAGACGGCAGAGGCGCGCGAGGTCGCGGCCGCGACGGTCGACATGATGGAGTTCCTCGTCCAGCTCGGCCGCGAGAAGAAGCTCAACCGCGAGTTCAAGAAGGGGCTCGGCACGATCGCCTACCACGCCGCGTGCCACCTGCGCGCGCAGAAGATCGGCTTCCCCGGCGCCAGGGTGCTCGGCGTCGTCCCCGACACCGACGTGCGCGTCATCGAGCAGTGCTCGGCGGTGGACGGCACGTGGGGGATGAAGGCGGCCCACTACGAGACCGGGCGCAAGTACGCGTCGAAGCTCGTGCGCGGCGTCGGCGGCGCGGACGTCATCGTCAGCGATTGCACGCTCGCGGGGCTCAGGATGGTCAAGGAGAACGGCGCGAAGGTGCTTCACCCGGTCGAGGCGCTCGCCCACGCGTACGGGCTCGGCCCGACGCCGTGAGTCTCGGTCCGACGTCGTCAAGGAGAGGAGCGTCATGCGTCCCATCGATCGCAACGAGGTGCTCGGGATCGGCGAATACGAGGTGATCCGCGAGCGATTCCGCAGCCGGATCATCGAGGAGAAGCGGCCCCGCCGCGTGCGGATCGGAGACCACCTGACCGCGGTGTTCGAGAACCGCGACTCGGTGCTCTTCCAGATCCAGGAGATGCTCCGCACCGAGCGCATCACGAGCGAGAGCGGCATCCTCCACGAGATCGAGACGTACAACGATCTCATCCCAGGCGCGGGGCAGCTCAGCCTGACGCTCTTCGTCGAGATCCCCGATCGAGCGCTGCGCGACCGGATGCTCGTCGATCTGGTGGGCCTCGAGGACACCGTGTCGATCGAGGTCGACGGCGTCGCCGCGCGGGCGCTCGGCAAGCGCGACGGGTCGATGGAGGACCGCACGACGGCGGTTCACTACCTCAAGGCGGATCTCCCGGCCGAGGCGCAGGCCGCGATCAAGGCGAAGAGGGCGACGGTATCGCTCGTCGTCGGGCACCCGCGCTACGCGGTGAAGGCGCCGCTCGGGAGAGCGACCCTGGACAAGCTCGCCGAGGACCTGTCCTAGCCGCGATGGTCTCCCTCGAGCGCCCCATCAAGTTCGAAGACGTCGACGCCGCGAACATCGTCTTCTTCGCGCGCTTTCTCAACTACGCGCACGAGGCGATGGAGCGGTTCTTCGCGCCGCTCGAGGGAGGCTACGCCGGGCTCATCCTCGAGCGGCGGATCGGGCTGCCGGCGGTGCGGGTCGAGGCCGACTACGCGGCGCCGGTGCGTTACGGCCAGGCCCTCCGGATCGAGACGTCGGTCGTCCGTATCGGCCGGCGGAGCGCCACGCTCCGGTACCGCATGCACCGCGCTCACGACGGCGTGCTATCGGCCGAGCTGCGGCACACGGTGGTGACCACCGATCTCGTGCAGCTGGTGTCGGTGCCGATGCCGGAGGACATCCGAGCGCTGCTCAGCGCTCACCTCGAGCTCGATCAGGCGCCTTCCAGCGCCGGTCAGCGGGCGTGAGCGCTCGGCCGGCGCGCCCGCGGGCGCGGGCACGCACGAGGACCGAACCCGAGGCGAAGGCGCGATCGCTGCTGAAGCGGCGCGTCGAGCTGACGCTCCTCCGCGACAGGGCGCACTACGACGCGCTCGTGATGGGCGCCGTCGCGAACGCGCGCGTCTCCGTGTGGATCGCGACGGCCAACGTGAAGGAGCTGCGCGTGGAGGCGCCCATCGGATCGAGGGCGCGGGCGCGCGGCCGGTACATGTCGTTCCTCGACCTGCTCGACGCGCTCGCCGCCCGGGGGGTCGAGCTGCGCCTGCTGCACGCCGGCGTCCCGTCGCGCGCCTTCCGCGCCGAGCTCCGCCGGCGGTCCCGGCCGCCGATCGAGATGCGGCGCTGCCCGCGGGTCCACCTGAAGATGATCGCCGTCGACGGCGCGCTCCTCTACCTCGGCTCCGCGAACCTCACCGGCGCCGGGCTCGGGGCGAAGGGCGAGGGGCGGCGGAACTTCGAGGCGGGCGTGCTCACCGACGACGACCTCCTGCTCGACGAGATGCAGGCGACGTTCGAGGCGATCTGGACCGGCGCCGAGTGCAAGGGCTGCAGGCTCCGGCCGCTCTGCCCGGGGCCGCTCGACCAGCTCGACAAAATCCCGTTGCGCTGACGGTCCCGATCGCCGATGAGCAGCGCATGAGCACCGCGGGACCGGACCCCTCCGACCTCGATCGAATCGCCAACGCCGCGCTCGCGCGCGTGGACAGCGGGATGCTGCTCGGGCTCGGCACCGGGCGCGCGGCCGAGGCCTTCATCCGCCGCCTCGGGGAGCGCGTCCGCCGAGGGCTCCAGATCAAGGGCGTCGCCACGTCGGAGCGCTCGGCGGCGCTCGCCCGCCGCGAGAACATCCCGATGGTGTCGCTCGAGGAGGTCGAGCGCTTCCACGTCGCCGTCGACGGCGCGGACGAGGTGGCGCCGGATCTCGGCCTCATCAAGGGCCTTGGCGGCGCGCTCCTCCGCGAGCGCGTGGTCGCCTACGAGGCCGCGCAGTTCATCATCCTCGTGACCCCCGAGAAGCTCGTCGAGAAGCTCGGCTCGCGCGTGCCCATCCCCATCGAGGTGGTGCCCTTCGCGAGCACGTCGGCCGCGCGGCACCTGACCGCGCTCGGGGGCAAGCCGGCGATCCGCAAGAACGCGGACGGGTACCCCTTCCAGACCGACAACCACAACTGGATCCTCGACACCGCGTTCGGCCCGATGGACGCGCCCGCAGCGGTCGACGCGCGCATCCGCAAGATCCCCGGCGTCGTCGACACGGGGCTGTTCCTCGACATGGCGACCCTCGTGCTGGTGGCGGACCCGGGCGCCGTCCGCGAGCTAACGCGGCAGCGCTAGCTCCGCGTGTCACGAATCCCGTCAGGGATCGCTGACACGCGAAGCCAGGGAACAGGGCTTCGGGCGGGCGGCGCCAGCGCGGCGCGCGCCTGCCCATGGCGGGACCTCTGACAGGCGGAGCTAGCGCGCGTGGCGATCGAGCCTGCGGGCCAGGTCGTCCAGCGCGAGGTTGCCCGGAGCCCCGAGCGACACGCGCGCGCGGAGGCTCGCCGCGGCGTCGCCGGCCGGCAGCGCCGCGATCTCGGCCGCGACCTTGCGGTAGGCCTCGCGGAAGGGGACGCCCTCCACGGCGAGCTCGACAGCGCGATCCGTGGCGAAGCACTCCGGCGTGATCGCGCGGGCCATGCGCTCCCGGTCGAACGCGAGGCCCTCGACGAGCCGTGGCAAGAGGCGCGACGTCGCGAGCGCCTCGTCGAGCCCGCGCATCGTGGGGCCCTTCGTGAGCTGGAGATCGCGGTGGTAGCCCGACGGCAGCGCCACGATGGACTGCACCTCGGCGAGCGCCCCCTGGACGACGGAGCACGCCGCGCGCATGAGCTCGACGACGTCGGGGTTGCGCTTCTGGGGCATGATCGACGAGCCGGTCGTGAACGCCTCCGGGAGGCGGATGAACGCGAGCTCGCTCATCGCGAACAGGCTGAGATCCCACGCGAGCCGGCGGCTCACGGCCATCACCTGCCACGCGGCGGCGAGGATCTGCGCCTCGATGATGCCGCGCGACGTCTGGGACGCGAGCGGGTTCAGCGCCACGCCGGCGAACCCGAGCTCGCGCGCGACGCCGACGCGATCGAGCGGGAGGTTCACGCCGAAGCCCGCGGCGCCCCCGAGCGGGCAGCGATCGACGAGCGCTCGCGTCGAGCGCACCACGTCGATCGCGTCGGTGAGCCCCTCGACGAACGAGGCGGCCCAGTAGCCGACGGACGACGGCACCGCCCGCTGCAGGTGCGTGTAGCCGGGCATCGGCGTCTCCGCCTCGCGCCTGGCGAGATCGAGCAGCGCGCGGGCGCCGGCGGTCGCGTTCTCGGTGAGCTCGTCCAGCGCGTCGCGCTCGTACAGGCGCGTGGCGACGAGCACCTGATCGTTGCGGCTCCGGCCGGTGTGCACCTTCTTGCCCGCGTCGCCGATGCGGGCGACCAGCGCGGCCTCGATCGCGCTGTGGCCGTCCTCGTCGTCCTCGGTGAGCCGCAGCTCGCCGGCCTCGTTCTGCGCCGAGAGCACCTCGAGCTCGCGGACGAGCGCGTCCCGCTCCGCCTCGCTGAGCACGTCGATCCGCGCGAGCCCGCGGACGTGCGCGATGGTGGCCCGCAGGTCGTACGCGAGGAGGCGCTGATCGAGCTGCCAGTCGTCGCGCGAGGTGTAACGCAGCATTTGGGCGTCGGTCGCGCCCCCTTTGTCCCAGAGTCGTACGCTCATTCAGCTCCCCAGGCTCTCGTCCACGAGAGCACGGATCTCGGCAAGCTTCTTGGCCTTGCCCTCGTCCAGCGGTCGCGGCTTCACCGCGCCGGCCGCGGGCGCGAGCTCTCGCTCGAGCTCGCGCAGATCGTCCTCCGCCGTCCGCGCCGGCCGGCGCTTGCCGAGGCCGAGCGCGCGGGCCAGCCAGCTCCTCGATTCGCCGATCGCGTAGTCGTCCGCGGCGATCCGGTCCGGCGCGGCGCGCAGCATGCGGACGAGCGCGGCGTTGGAGCTGGCCCAGACGGCGGACTCGTCGAAATGGGCGCGCGGCGTCACGTCGAGGTGCTGCGCGGCGGTCCGGTCAGGCACGTCGTGCAGCCGGCAGTAGACGGCGAGCGCGAGCGCGAGCTCGTCGACCGGCATCTTGGTCGCCGAGTGCACCTGGACGCCGCCGCAGCCCTTCGCGTACAGGTAGGAGCCGTTCGTCGTGAGGACGCCGAAGCCGAGCAGGACGGCGGCGAGATCCACCGCGGGCTCGCGGTCCGACGGCGCGAGCGCGTCGAAGGCGCCGGCCTCGCTCAGGAACATGTACGCGACGGCGCGCACGAACGCCGTCGTGAGCACCGTGGGGTTGCGGAGCTCGCCCGCGGAGAGCGCGACCCGGTACCCTCCGTCGCCGCGCGGGGCGACGCGCTCCAGCTTCGTATCCAGCGCCATCCCGCCGCAGGCGCCGCTCGAGCAGCTCACGGTGCTGGCCTGCCCCTCCGGGGTGACCACCGCGAGCTCCACCGGGAGATCCTGGAGCCCGGCCTGCTCCTGGACCCGCAGCATCAGGGCGGCCACCGTCTTCGGCGAGCCGTCGAACGCGTCCGGGAAGAACTCGGCCGTCGGCTGCACCAGCCCGCGCACCGGCTCCGCGCCGTGCTGGAGGAGCGTTGCGGTCGTACGAAGGATCCAGCGGATCTGCGGTTCGTCCGGGAGGTCCATACAGCTACTGTATGCCACCGCAGCGCGGCGGTCGCGCGGTAGTTCCCGCGTAGCTACAGCAGAAGGCGGGCCGGGCGGCAACGCCTGGCTCGGGGACGCCAATTTTGGCGTTTTTTTGTCCATGCCACTTCCTTTTCGACGGCGGTCGGCGACCGCGTAAAGTTGTGCCCCCATGACGGAAGAGGCGAAGGACATCTCCGAGAGGAAAGCGGATCACATCGAGCTCTGCGCGACCGGCGATGTCGGGTTCCGCGCCAAGACCACGCTGCTGGAGCAGGTCGAGCTGATCCACGACGCGTTGCCGGAGCTCTCCCTCGACGCGATCGACACGTCGGTGCTGCTGCTCGGGAAGCGGCTCCGCGTCCCGCTCCTGATCGCGGCCATGACCGGCGGGACGGAGCGCGCGCATGCGATCAACCGGGAGCTCTCGCAGATCGCCGAGGAGCGCGGGTACGGCTTCGGGCTCGGCAGCCAGCGGGCGATGCTGAACGGCGACGCCTCGGCCACCTACGAGGTCCGCGCGCACGCTCCGACCACGCTTCTTCTCGGGAACATCGGCGCCGTGCAGGCGCGATCGCTGTCGACGGAGGCGGTCGCCGAGCTCGTGGCCCAGGTCGGCGCCGACGCGCTCTGCGTCCACATGAACCCCGCGATGGAGCTGGTCCAACCGGGCGGCGACCGGGACTTCGCCGGCGCGCTGGACGCGATGGGCCGGCTCGCGAGCGGCCTCAGCGTGCCGGTCATCGCGAAGGAGACCGGCTGCGGGATCGGCCCGGGGACAGCGTACCGCCTGGTCCGGGCGGGCGTCCGCGATCTGGACGTCTCCGGCTCCGGAGGCACCTCCTGGGTCGCCGTCGAGGCGGCCCGCGCCGAGGGTGCGGCCCGCTCCCTGGGTGAGGCGCTGCGCGAGTGGGGGGTACCCACGGCCGCCTCGGTGCTCATCGCCCGCGCTATCCGTCCTCGTTTCA
The DNA here is from genome assembly GCF_051521405.1 of Sorangium sp. So ce726. Taxonomy (NCBI): domain Bacteria; kingdom Pseudomonadati; phylum Myxococcota; order Polyangiales; family Polyangiaceae; genus Sorangium; species Sorangium sp. So ce726. The sequence continues at coordinate 2,518,314 of NZ_CP150349.1, forward strand.
AGACGATCATCGCGACCGGGGGCATCACGAGCGGCCTTGACATCGCTCGAGCGCTCGCGCTCGGCGCGCATGCGGCCGGGATCGCGCGTCCGGTCCTCCAGGCGTTCGTCTCGGGGGGACGGGACGCAGCGGTGCGGTACCTCGAGAGCGTCGAGGCCGAGCTCCGGGCGGTCATGCTGCTCGTCGGGGCGCGCGACATCGCGTCGCTCCAGAAGGCACCTGTGCTGCTCGGACGGGAGCTGCGCAGGTGGAGCAGGTTGCTGAAGCAGATGAAGCAGATGGAGAAGGCGTAGTCGTGGCGGTGGGGGTGACGGGGGTAGGGGGGCCGAGACGGCGGGGTCCGGTCCCCGGGGTAGGGCCGGCGGGGCCGAACCGACGTTGTCGGCGGGGCCGGCGAGGCGCCCAGCGGTCGCTGTCCTTGGCGGGGGCGCCGGGCACGCCTCTGGCCCGCGCTCGACGCTTCCGTCCGGTCAGCCCCGCATGATACGGTCCGAAGCTCTGGAGAACCCCGGGATAAAATGACGGAGAAAAAAGGGCGTCCGAGCGATCGTCCCCCCGAGGACCTGAAGAAGGAGCGCGATGCCTTCATTCAGCAGTTCTTCCGCAAGGGGGCGCAGCTGACCGAGGAGCTCCTCCGCGAGAACGAGCGCCTTCGTGACAAGATCTCCGAGCTCGAGTCGGAGAACGGCAAGCTCCGCGCGCACCTCGCGAGCGACTCGGCCATCCGCGATCTGCTCCGCAAGATCGAGGAGCTCGAGCAGGAGAAACGCGACCTGGTGACGCAGTCGGTGCGGATGGTGGCGGCCTCGGACCGCTTCAACAGCCGCTACTCGGAGGCGGAGGGAGAGCTCGCGAACCTCGCGAACCTGTACGTCGCGCTGTCGCAGCTGCACGCGGCGCGCAACGTGCGCCATGTCCTCCGCAACCTGAAGGAGCTGCTGGCGCAGTTCCTCGGCGCGGGCGCCTTCTCCGTGTACCTGGCGTCTCCCGATGGTAAAGAGCTCGTCTCGATCGCGAGCGAAGGCGTCGCGGTCGAGGAGATCGTGCGCATGCCGGTGACCGAAGGCGTCGTCGGCCAGGCATTCTCGAAGGGGGAAATCTTCTTCGACGAGACCAAGGACGTCTCCAAGGGGAGCATCGAGGATCCCGCTGCAGTGATCCCGCTCGATTTCAACGGGCGCACCGTGGGTGTCATCGCGATCTTCAGCACGCTCCCGCAAAAGACGGAGTTCGTGAACGTGGACACCGAGCTCTTCAAGCTCCTCGGGGCCCAGGCCGCCCCCGCCCTCATCAACGCGCGGCTCTTCACCGACGCCGGCCGGAAGGTGCCTGGCGTCCAGGCATTCCTGGACCTGGAGGACTGATCATGGCCGAGTACTCGTGTCTGATCGTTGAAGACTCGCCCATGATGCGGCAGCTCTTGGTCTTCGCGCTGGCGCGCGTGAAGAATCTCCGCGTCACCGAGGCAGACGATGGCGTCGACGGTCTCCGCAAGCTCGCCTCGACCAAGTACGACGTGATCATCACCGACATCAACATGCCGATCATGGACGGGCTCAAGCTCGTCAAGCGCGTGCGCACGGATCCGGTCCACAAGGACACCCCGATCATCATCATCACCACCGAGGGGTCTCAGGAGGATCGTCAGCGCGCGTTGCAGCTCGGCGCGAACGCGTACATCACGAAGCCCATTCAGGCCCCGCAGGTCATCGCCAAGGTCAAGGAGCTCCTCAAGATCGACTGACGTGCGCGCTGGCGCCCGCGTCAGCGGGCGCACGGTCGCGCCGGTCGCTTGGGCGACGCGGAGCCCTGCCGCAGCCGCGCGGGTCGGCGCTGCGATGATCCGGGGCCCCAGGCTCAGAGCGGGGTGCAGGTTCGTGCGCTACGGGGTCAGCCGCTAGGCAGGCGAGTGAGGCGTACGAAAGTACGCCGCAGCGAGCCGAACGCCGCGGATGGCCCCGTAGCGCACGAACCTGCACCCCGCTCCGCTCTACGGCTTCGGGCCGAACTTCAGGAGCACGCGGTTGCGACCGGTGCGCTTCGCCTCGTAGAGCGCCTCATCGGCCGCCGCGATGAGCTCCATGCCGGTCTGCACCGCGAGCTCGGGGTGCGCCGCGACGCCGACGCTGATCGTCGTCGGCATGCGAACGCCCTCGTGCTCGAAGACCGACCCCTCGATGAGCAGGCGCAGCCGCTCGCCGAGGATGCCCGCGTTCTCGAGCGCTACGCCGCGGCACAGGATGCCGAACTCTTCACCGCCGTAGCGCGCGAAGACGTCCTCGGTCCGCACCGTGTGGCTCGCGATCTTGGCGATCCTCGCAAGCACGTAGTCGCCGGCGAGGTGCCCGAAGGTGTCGTTGATCCTCTTGAAATGATCGACGTCGAACATGAGCAGCGACAGGTGCGCGCCGTGCCGCCGCGCATACGAGACCTCGGTCTCGAGCCGATCCAGGAAATACTTCTTGTTGAAGGCCTTGGTGAGGGCGTCGCGCAGCGCGGCGTCGTACATCTGCTGCTGAAACGACTCATCCAGGTGATCGTGGTAGGTGAACTTGAGGATGGTCGTCGAGCCCAGGCGGATCTTGTCGCCGTCGTGCAGGGCGAGGCGCGTGATGTGCTCGCCGTTCACCATCGTCCCGTTCGAGCTGTTGAGATCCTCGATCAGCACCTGGCTGTCCATCTGGAGGAGGCGCGCGTGGCGCCGCGAGATGCCGTCGTCGTTCAGCCGGATGGTCGCCCCGGATGCCCGGCCGATCACGATCTCGGCGCCCTCGACCCGGTACATCTCGCCGACGTTCGAGCCAGCGAGCACGATGAGGTAGGCGCGGTCCTTCGGCGAGCGCGCCGGGAGCTCCTTGTGGAGTTCCCCAACGTTGGCCACCCGCGTGGCCTCGAAGTCATCGTCGGGGAGGTAGCTGCCCATGCTCCCTGAGGATGATCCTAAATCCTTGAAATAGGTTCAAGCGGGAGGGCATGGCACAGGCGATGTTCCCTGTCGGGTAGGGTGCGTGACGGAGCGTCGCGCGAGGTTCGCGAGGTTCGAGCGTTTCCCACCACTTGCGCGTCACTCCCGACGGAGCGCTCCCGCGCACCTGCGCGCTCACGCAGCCCTGCCGAGCGGCACCACGACCTGCTCGACCCAGAGCTCGCCCGCTCGGAGCTCGATGAACGTCGCGTCGGCGTGCCCCGTGCCATACGCGGAGACGGCACCGCTCCGCACAAGCTCGCCAGGAGCGCGCGCACCGACGCGCACCAGGTCGACGTCACTCCGCATCGACGAGCACGGCGCTTCACCCACCGAGCCGACGTTGATGATGCGCACGCCGCCCACCATCCGATCGAACGGGACGTGGGAGCCACCACAGATCACGACATCCGCCGGATCGTCGCCGAGCAGGGAGAGCACCTCCTCATCCGTCATGTCGTGAGAGATCGGCTCGAGCGGATCCGCCGGGGAGCCATGGACCAGGACGAGCTCGCCGCCGTCCTCGAGCGGCAGGCGGTACGTCGGGGCGAGCCGCGCCAGCCGCGCAAGGATCAGCTCGCCGAGCTCGGTGCGCGTCTGGGACAGGCGATCGAGCCGCGCTCGCTCGTGCTCGCTCCGCGCCCTGACCTTGTCGAGGTCCAGCGTCGCCAGGGCGCGATCCGATACGCCCTGTACGCAAACCGCCTTGGCCTGGGTGAGCCGGCGCCACGTCTCGAGCGGCTTCGGGCCGGGAAAGCAGAGATCTCCGGCGACCAGGAGCTGGGTGTACCCTCGGCGCTCGGCCGTGGCCAGGACCGCCGCGAGCGCGTCGGCGTGGCCGTGAATATCCGAGACGCAGAGCAATCGCACCCGGCGAGCATAGGATCTGAGAGCGACGCCGCCAAGGCGCGAGGTGGGGCCAGGTCGCGATAAACCGGCGGTCGGGCCCTGCGGAACCGCCGTTCACGCCCCCACGGTCTTGCTAGCCTCCCGCCATGCAACAGGTCTCGAGGCTCCTGGAGATCGCGAGCGCGATCGATGAGCAACGCGTGAAGGACCGCGCGGAGCGGCTGTCGTCTCGGCTTCGTCCCGGGACGATGGCCTTCGCCATCGCGGCGCTCCTGACGGCCGCCTACCCCGCGATCGGCGCGATCATCGAGGCAAATCCGGACATCGTGGAGCGGCTCGCGGCGGAAGGCCACCAGACGGCCCGCGATCGCGCCACGTACCTGGCGCGGATCCGGAGCCGCGTCGGCGACGTCTCGGACACGGACCGCGTCCGGCGGGAGCTCCGGCGCGTGGCGCGCGAGGAGCGGATCCGCGTCGCGCTGCGCGAGCTGCTCCCGCCGTCGGCGGGCGGCGCGGACATCGACGTCACCGCGCGCGAGCTCACCGCGCTCGCCGAGGCCACGATCGAGGTCGCGCTCGCCGAGGCGATCTCCGCCGTGACCGCGCGCTTCGGAGAGCCACGCACCGCGACGGGCGCGCGCTCGAAGTTCGTCGTGCTCGGGATGGGGAAGCTCGGCGGCGACGAGCTCAACGCGGGCTCCGACGTGGATCTGATCTACCTCTACGACACGGACGACGGGCACGTGGGCCTCCCCGGCGACCGCGCCGTCTCGGTCACCCTGCACGACTTCTGGGCCCGCGTCGCGCGCCGCCTCACGTCGACGCTCGAGGAGGTCACGGAGGACGGCTTCGTCTGGCGCGTGGATCTCCGGCTCCGCCCCGAGGGCCGGAGCGGTCCGCTCGTCAACTCGCTGGCCGCCGCCGAGCGCTACTACGAGTCGTTCGGCCGCCTCTGGGAGCGCGCCGCGCTGCTCCGCGCCCGCGAGATCGCCGGCGATCTCGACTTTGGCGCCGAGGCGCTCGGGGTGCTCGGCCCGTTCGTGTGGCGGCGCCAGGTCGATCCGCAGCTCGCCGTCGACATGATCGAGCTCGTCGATCGCGCTCGCGCGGAGCTCCCGCACGACGCGTCGCGCGACCTGAAGCTCGGCCCGGGCGGGATCCGCGAGGCGGAGTTCTTCGTGCAAGCCCTGCAGCTCATCTGGGGCGGGCGCGAGCCCCGCGCGCGCGCGCAGGGCATGCTCGACGGCCTGCGGCGCATGCGCACCCTCGGGTACGTGACCGACCGGGAGGGGCGGGAGCTCGTGGAGGGCTACCTCGCGCTCCGGCGCGCGGAGCACGCCGTGCAGTCCGCGACCGGCGTGCAGACGCACCTCCTCCCCGACAGCGAGGCGGAGATCGCGCGCCTCGCGCGGACGCTGCGCTTCGAGGACGCCGCGGCGTTCCTGGCCGACACCGCGCAGCGCCGGGGGCGCATCAAGGCCCGGCTCCTGTCGCTCCTGCCGAAGGGGAGCGCCCGGCCGTCGCGGTGGATCGACGCGATGGCCGCGCTCGACCACGGCGATCGCGACGCGTTCGCCGAGGCGCTGGCGAAGCACGCTGTGCTCGTCCTCGGCGGCGAGCCGGCGGCCGCCGCCGGCGGCGCCGCCCCCGAGCTCGCCGCGCCGCCAGAGCCGCACGCCTCGCTGACGGCGCGCTTCCGCGACGTCGCCGACGATCTCTTCGAGCTGTCCCGCCACCCGGACGGCCTGCTCGGGGCGCGCAGCCGCGAGGCGTCCTCGTCCCTCGCGGAGACGCTGCTCGCCGCGGTCGTCGACGCCGCCGATCCGGAGCAGGCCGCGCGCTTTCTCCGGCTGTGCTTCTCCCGCATCAGGCACTCCTCCGTCTATGCGCGCATGCTCGGCGACGATCCTCGCGCGCTCCGCAGGCTCGTCGAGGCGCTCGGGTCGAGCGCGTTCATCGGCGACGCCATGGTGAGGTACCCCGAGCTCGTCGACGCCGTCCTGTTCGCGCGCGGCGCGCCGAGCGCCGAGCTGATCCGACACACGATCGAGGCCAGCCTCAGCGAGGCGTCGCCGGACGAGGATCCGGAGGAGGCGCTCATCGGGGCGCTCCGGCGCGCCAAGGCGCGCGTCACCATCGAGGTCGGCCTCGCCGACCTGAGCGGCGAGGTCGGCACGCGCGAGGCGACGCTCGCGCTCTCGGATCTGGCCGACGCGTCGCTCGATGCCGCGACGCGCTTCGCGCTGGGGACGCCGCCGGGCGAGCCCGTGCGAGGGCTCGCCGTGATCGCGATGGGCAAGCTCGGCGGCCGCGAGATCGGCTACGGCTCGGATCTGGACGTCTTCTTCCTGTTCGACCCGGCGTGTGCGCCGCCCGGTGAGCACGGGGCCGCGTCGGACCCGGGCACGTACTACGCGCGGCGCGCGCGGCAGATCATCCGGCTCATCTCCATGTCGCACGCGGCGGGCCCAGGCTACGAGCTCGACACGCGCCTGCGCCCATCGGGCAGCCAGGGGCTGCTCGTCACGTCCGTCGACTCGTTCGCTCGCTACCACGGCATCCGCCGCGCCGACGCGGCTTCCCCGGCGCTCGCGGAGCCGGAGTCGTCGCCCGGCGCGCGGCACATGCGCGCGGCGATCTGGGAGCGGCTCGCGCTGATCCGGGCGCGCGCGTCGGCCGGCGATCCCGAGCTCGGGGCGGAGGCGATCGCCATCGCGCACGAGGCCGCGTACCTCCAGGCGGACGATTTCGATCGGATCGCCGAGGAGATCCACAGGCTCCGGCTGCGCATGGAGCGCGAGCTCTCGCACGAGCGCCACGGCCGCCGCGACTTCAAGCTCGGGCGGGGCGGCCTCGCGGACATCGAGTTCTCGGTGCAGCTCCTGCAGATCCGGCACGGCGCCGATCCGCGCGTCAGGACCACCGAGACGCTCGCGGCGATCGACGCGCTCGCCGCGGCCGGACACCTGTCGGCCGAGCACGCCGAGACGTTCCGGGACGGCCACGCGTTCCTGCGCAAGCTGGAGCAACGGATCCGCATCGTCCACGCGGACGCCTCGCAGCTCCTCGAGGAGGACGCGCCAGGGGTCCCGACCCTCGCGCGTCGGACGGGCATCCGGGGCCGCACCGCGGCCGAGGCCGCGCGCGAGCTGCTCGCGCGCTACGGCGCGATCACCGAGCGCGTACGCCGGGCGTACGAGGCCATCGTCGCGGGCGGCGCGGCGTCTACCGGTGAGGCGAGCGAGGCGCGAGAGGCGAACACGGCGAGCGCAGGGGAAACGGGCGAAGACGAGCGCTGACGGTTGCCGTTGACCCTTGTCGGACGCGGTGGAATGCCAGGCGTTCCGATGACCACCCAGAGCGAGCAGAGCGCACGCCCGTCCGTCGGGCACCGTCATGTCACCGGGACGACCCCCCTCGATAGCCTCGTCGGCGCGCACCCGGGGACGCTGAGGCAGTTCTACGAGGCAGGGAAGCCGGCGGATCCGGCGGAGCTCGGCGATCTACCGCGAGGGCGCCTGCTCGCCCTGCAGCCGACGGCCGGGATCCACCTGGCGACGCGCCCGCTGATCACGGCGCTCGCGTCGCGCTGGATGCCCTGGAAAGGGAACGAGTTCGACCATGGCGGCAACTCCGGCACGAACGTGGTCTTCGGGAGCCGGGTGTGCCGCTTCAAGGCGCAGCTGATCCCTTCGGAGCTCGACGGCGAGCCGACGCTCGCGCTGACGTATGGCGAGAAGGCGTTCGGCAATCCCTGGCCGGTGAGCGCGGTTAAGGACGAGCTGAGGACCGTGGAGGCCGGGCTCGCGATCGGGCCGATGCTGCTGAAGTGGCACGAGCGGTGGCACGCTGTGCTCTGGTTCGGGCTGACCCGCGTCGATTCGCAGTAATCCGCCATCCCGGCCCGAAGCGGGCTCAGGCGAGCCGGAGGCGCGAGCGGCGCTCGTCGCGGGACCTCGCTCACGGCGCGATTGCGCGGAGCGCAGAGCCGAAAAGCAGCAACGCGCTCGTCACAAATCATCGATCCGTCAATCCTCCTTGTCATTGCGTCACGCACCATGTCGGACGCACGCAGATTCACTGTCCAGGCCGTCCGACCGCACGACACGCGTGTCCTTCGTGGACGCGGTAGTCAGAGGTATCAGGGCTCGCCCTAATAACCCATCGCTCCATTCCTGCTCTTTGCTGGACATACTTCCCGATTTCTACAGTCTGGCATACGATAGAGACTGGGCGGCAGCAGAGCACCTTTGCTCGCGTCGCCGGGAGGCTCGAAATGGTGACTTGGTCGGGCAAGGCGGGAGTCTTGATGGCTGCGATCGCTGTAGCACCGGGCGTCATGGCTGGCTGCTCCTGCGGAGATACCGGGGGCACTGCGCCCATCGCATCCGGCAGCGCGGGGCCTGGCGGCGCGGGGCCTGGCGGCGGGAGTGGAACTGGCGGTGGCTTCGGCGGCTTCCCGGCGATCGCCAGCGGGGGCGGTGTCGGAGGCGAAGGCGGCTGCGAGGGCCTCGAATGCCAGCAGGTCGAATGCGAGAACGGGGCGAAGACGACGGTGAGCGGCACCGTATACGACCCCTCGGGCAAACTGCCGCTCTACAACGTGATCGTCTACGTCCCCAATGCGCCGCTCGATCCCATCCCCGACGGCGCGACCTGCGATCAGTGCAGCGCGACGCTCTCCGGCTCACCCCTCGTGACGGCGCTGACCGATACGGAAGGAAAGTTCGTGCTGGAGGACGTGCCGGTCGGCGAGAACATCCCGCTCGTCGTGCAGGTGGGCAAATGGCGCCGCGAGATGACGCTCCCCGTGGTCTCGCGATGCGAGGACACCGCGACGGACGCCGGGATCATCCGGTTGCCGCGCAACCAATCGGAGGGGCACATCCCGAAGATCGCGCTCACGACGGGCGGCGCCGATCCGCTCGAGTGCTTGTTGCACAAGCTCGGGATCGATGAGAGCGAGTTCACGCCGGAGACCGGGACGGGACGGATCAACCTGTTCGCCGGCCGCGGTGACGACGATCACCCGGTGACGACGCGCTATGCGGATGGCCTGAATCAAGGCGTGGAGTTCACGCCGGCCACGAGCCTCTGGGGGACCGTCGATGCCCTGCGCCTGTACGACATGGTGATCCTCGCCTGCGAGGGCGACCCGCACCAGGAAGACAAACCCGGGCCCGCGCGCCAGGCCATGTTCGAATATACCTCGCTCGGCGGGCGCGTGTTTGCGTCCCACTGGCACAACGTCTGGCTGAAGAAGGGGCCGGCGCCGTTCCCGGACACGGCGGTCTGGGACAACGACGTCACGGACCCGGAGAGCCCTCTCACGGCGCTCGTGGACACCACGCTCCCGAAGGGGCAAGCCCTCGCGGAGTGGCTCGTCAATGTCGGCGCGTCGGACGTGCCCGGCGAGATCGTGATCAACGGCGCGCAGCATACGGTGAGCGACGTGACCGAAGACATCTCGACCCGGTGGATCTATTACAACGAGCCCGAGCCGGCCGGGGTCCAGTACTTCACATTCAACACGCCTGTCGACGTCCCAGAAGATCAGCAGTGCGGGCGTCTCGTGTTCACGGACATCCATGTCTCTGCGGCGGACCTCACGGGCCCGCCCTTCCCGGAGGGGTGCTCCACGGAGGAGCTGAGCGCTCAGGAGAAGGCGCTGCTCTTCATGCTGTTCGATCTGTCGTCCTGCATCGTGCCCGACGACGAGCCGCCGCCGATCCCCATCCCGCAGTGACCTGCCTCGCTCGCCTCCATCGGGCCGGCGCTCGTGCGCCGGCCTCGGAGCCCCGCCGGGGCTGAAGGACGCATGTCGGTATTCTCCTGAACTACGTCGTCTGCATCCCGAGCTGCCCCGCAAACGATCCTTGATGATGGGCGGAGAGCGTCTTCTCCGCTCGACCCGGCGAGCGCCGCGCGCCATCGGGCTTTGCCTTCGTGCCTCTCCGGGATGTCCTGTTGTTATCCGCCTCGCCTGATCGCGGGAGACCGCGAGCCGGGGAGCATTTGTGCTCCATTGCGCGCGGGCCGGCGGCGGGGCACGCTGCCGCGCTGCGCAGTCATTCGCCGCCCTGCCCTCCGTGTGCGCCTCGGAGATATCGATTGAGCAGAGGGAGCAGACGGAAGCGTACGAAGACGACAATCATGACGACAGCCGAGACAAGAGGCTGTCGCGGTGGGAAGCACCACGCAGATACGGAATGTCATCCATGCGTGGTCCGGGGATCCTGCTAGGATGAATCTCGCCCGCAGTGCGGGGTTACATCTGGAGCCTGGGTCGCTGGTCTTCGGCTCGGCAGAAGGAACATTCCTACGATGGTCCAGCATCGCCCTACGTCAGCGGCTGCATATCGGGCCATCGAGCGCTGGCTTCGCGAGGGCGCTCGCGCTCCGCGCTCGCGCGGGGCGTCGCAGGAGACCGGGCGCACGGAGGCGCTTCCGCTGCAGGGCGAGATGGGGGGGATGTGCGGAGTGATGGAGGGCGATGAAGTTCAGGTCTGTCCTGCGCCGCCGCCGTCCTCGCGCCGGTACCTGTTCGGCCGGCGCGGCGACGCGGGCTGCGCGCTCTGCGCGCGGCGCGCGCGGTCGACGGTGCCAGGCCTCGGCGGGGCGCCGTATCCCTTCCTGACCGCCACCTGGGTGGTCCTCATGGTCGGTGAGCCGCTGCCGCCACCGCCCTGAGCGCGCCCAGGCGCGGCGTCGTGCGCGACGGCCGAGCATCTGCCGGCGCCCTCTTGGGATGTTTGGGATGGGATGCGATGGGAAAGGTGCGGCTGGGCGCTCCGCGGCGAGCGGCGCGCCCGACGCTGCAGCTCAGCTGGCCGCCGACCGCTTGCTGGCGGTCGCGCGCTTCTGCCCCGCCCTCTGCGCGCCCGGCTGCGCCGCCTTCGTCCGCCGCGCTGCTCCGCGCCCGGCGCGGGCGCTGGCCGACGGCTTCCTCATCGCTGCTGCGCGCTGCGGCGCCGCGCGCTTCGCGCCCGCTGCGCGCTTCGCGCCCGCCGCGCGCGTCGTCTTGCGCCCGCCGGCCGGCGTCGCCCCGGCTGAGCTCCGGCCGCGCCCCGCCGCGCTACCGGTGGTGGTCCGCTTCCTCGTCGTGGCCGCCCTCTTGGCCGCGCCGCTCTGCTGCCGGCTCGTCTGTCCGGCGGTCGTCTTCCTCGGCGCGCTGCTGGTCTTCTTCTTCTGCGCCGCCGCGGTGCTCCGCGCCGTGCCCGGCCGCGCCGCGGCGCTCGCTCCTGCCTTGCTCGCTCCCTTCTTCGCCCGGGTCACCCGCCGGGTCGACGAAGCGGCCATCCGTGCGCCGGCAGCGGACTTCGTCCGCCTGCGCGGCGCCTTCTGACCCGCCTCGCCCTGGGATATCGCGGGCGCAGCTTGCTCGCGCTCGCTGCTCTGGACCCGCTTCCTCTGCTTGGACGTATCCTTTGCTGTCTCGCCTCTCGGCATTGAGCCCTCCCCCCGAGCTCTCTCGACATGAGCTCGCTCGTGGACTCATGGTGCCACAGCCTTCCCTCTTTCCCGGTCGGAAAGTCGGCGGGAAGCACCGGAATCGAAATCAGGATCTGCTGTAGCCAACCCCGGCGGAAGCGCCTATTGCGCGTCAGGCGCTCGGCAAATCCGCGCTCCAGACCCACGCGGAGGAGCCGCGGGCGCGGCGAGCCCCACGCCCGCGCGAGGCCCTCTCCCCTCGCGCCGCCATCGCGCCCCGCGCCGCGCGTCAGAAGCAGGTGCCGCCGCCGCAGCTCCTGCCCACGCAGCGCAGCAGCTGCAACGTCTCCGGGCTGTGGATGCACTGGAACCCGCAGACAGCGGGGCCGCTCCCCTCGTCGAGGCAGCCGAAGAAGCACGCCACGTCGTCCGCGCAGGCGGGGCTCAGCAGGCACTGGTTCAGCTCCGCGCAGCAGCTCTCGGCCACGCATCCTCCGCACCCCGTCCCGTCCGATGGGCAAGCGGGGCCGCCGCAGAGGCCGTTCTGGCAGCTGCCGTTGCAGCACTCGCCGGAGTCCGCGCACGGCTGGCCGTCGCGCGTGCACGGGGGCCGGCAGACGCCGTCCTCGCACGCGCCGCTGCAGCACGCCTCGCCGGACGCGCAGCGGCGGCCGTCTGCGGCGCACTCGACGCAGACCAGGCCGCAGAGCTCGGGGACCTCGCCGACGCAGATCGCGTCCCAGCTGGTGGTGCAGCAGAACGGGTCGAACTGGCAGAGCGCCGCCGCGCACCCGCCGCAGTCCGCTGCGAGCGGCGCGCCGATCTCGCAGGGCGCGTGCGAGCACGCCGCGCCCCCGCACACGCCCTGCTCGCAGACGCCGGAGCAGCACGCATCGGCCGAGCCGCACGCGACCCCGTCCGAGCTGCACCCGCCGCAGATGCCCGCGTTGCAGCGCCCGGTGCAGCAGTCCGCGCTCTGGCCGCACATGGAGCCGTCGGGCGCGCACGCCTCGGCGCAGACGCCCGCGATGCAGGCGCCGCTGCAGCACACGTCGCCCGCGCTGCAGCGCGCGCCGTTCGGGATGCACGGCGCGCGGCATGCGCCCTCCACGCAGCTCAGCGAGCAGCACTCCCCCGCGGACCCGCACGCGCTCCCGTCCTGGAAGCAGCCCCGCCCGCAGGCCCCGCCCATGCAGACCCCGGCGCAGCACTCCGCCGCGCTCTGGCACGGCGCCCCGTCGGCGGAGCAGCCCTGCCCGCAGAGCCCGTCGGTGCACAGGCCGGCGCAGCAGTCGCCCGGGGCGGCGCACGGCGCGCCGTCCCGCGCGCAGCTGTCGCCGCCGCAGATCCCCTGTGCGCACATGGCGCTGCAACAGTCCGCCGCGCCCTGGCAGGGGAGCCCGTCCTCCTGGCACACCGGCGGGTCCGGGGGCGGCGCGTCAGGGGCGCCCCCCGCGCCCACGAGCTCGGGCAGCCCGACGAGCTGCTCTCGGGAGCCGCACCCGAGGGCCAGCGCCGCGAGGACCACGAGCACGAGGAACACGAGGAGGGAGCGCGCTCGGAAAAGCACGGCGCCGAGGCTAACACGGGGGCAGTTCACGACGGGCGGGCGTGGCGGTGGGGCAACGGCGGGGACGTGGGGAAGTGGAGATAGAGATGTCGAACGGAAGCGGCGAAGCGGCGCCGCCGGGGCGGGAGACCTCGGCGGCCCGCCGAACGTGCGGACCCGAGGCGGCTTCCGATGCTACACTCGCGAGCGTGTCGTTGAAGATCGACCAGGATCACGGGCGCTTCCGTCAGATCGTTCGCGGCCGCATCCGCGAGAACCTGCGCAAGTACATCTCGCAGGGCGAGCTCATCGGACGAAAGGGGAAGGACCTCGTCTCGATTCCCATCCCTCAGATCGACATCCCGCGCTTCCGCTTCGGCGACAAGCAGCGCGGCGGCGTCGGGCAGGGCGACGGCAACCCCGGCGATCCCGTGGGGGGCTCGGACGACAAGCAGCCCGGCCAGGGGCAGGCGGGCAGCGGCGAGGGGGACCACCTCCTCGAGGTCGACGTCACGCTCGAGGAGCTCGCCGGCATCCTCGGCGAGGAGCTCGAGCTGCCCGACATCCAGGACAAGGGCAAGAGCAAGATCTCGAACGCCCACGATCGCTACTCCGGCATCCGCAGGGTGGGCCCCGAGTCGCTGCGCCACTTCAAGCGGACGTACCGCGAGGCGCTGAAGCGGATGATCTCGAGCGGGACGTTCCGCCCGACGGCGCCCGTCGTCGTTCCTGTCCCGGACGACAAGCGGTACCGCTCGTGGAAGACGATCACCGAGCCCGTCGCGAACGCGGTCATCATCTACATGATGGACGTCTCCGGGTCGATGGGCGACGAGCAGAAGGAGATCGTGCGCATCGAGTCGTTCTGGATCGATGCGTGGCTGACCCGCCAGTACAAGGGCCTCGAGTCGCGCTTCATCATCCACGACGCGATCGCCCGCGAGGTCGACCGGGACACGTTCTTCCACACGCGCGAGTCCGGCGGCACGATGATCTCGAGCGCCTACAAGCTCTGCTCGCAGATCATCGACAACGACTACCCGCCGGACGAGTGGAACATCTATCCGTTCCACTTCTCCGACGGCGACAACTGGTCGATGGACGACACGCTCTCCTGCGTGGACGTGCTCAAGACCCAGATCCTGCCGCGGGTCAACATGTTCGCCTACGGGCAGGTCGAGAGCCCGTACGGCTCGGGCCAGTTCATCAAGGATCTGAAAGAGCACTTCTCGCAGGACGATCGGGTGGTGGTGAGCGAGATCAGGGACAAGGACGCCATCGTGGGCAGCATCAAGGATTTCCTGGGGAAGGGGAAGTAGAGCGGTATGAGCAAGTTCGCCCTGAACACCGCGCTTCCCCGCTACCTGCGCACCGAGAAGGAGCGCATCGAGAAGATCGCCCAGGACTACGGGCTCGACTTCTTCCCCGTCATCTTCGAGATGCTGACGTACGACCAGATGAACGAGATCGCCGCGTACGGCGGCTTCCCGAGCCGCTACCCGCACTGGCGGTTCGGCATGGAGTACGAGCAGCTCTCGAAGAGCTACGAGTATGGCCTCTCGAAGATCTACGAGATGGTCATCAACAACAACCCTTCGTACGCCTACCTGCTCGAGGGCAACTCGCTCACCGACCAGAAGCTCGTCATGGCGCACGTGTACGCGCACGTCGACTTCTTCAAGAACAACTTCTGCTTCCGGTCCACCGATCTCGACCATCGCGGCCCGATCGTCGACCCCGTGCGGAAGACCGAGGCCTACGATCCGGACCGCAAGTGGATCGACAAGATGGCGAACCACGGCGCGCGCGTGTCGCGCCACATCGAGCGCTACGGCATCAACAAGGTCGAGGCGTTCGTCGACCACTGCCTCTCGCTCGAGAACCTGATCGACCCGTGGGCCCCCTTCACCGGCCGTCCTGTGGCCAAGGAGGACGAGGAGCCCACGGAGGAGCCGATGGACACCTACAAGCTCCGGGCCAAGGAGTACATGGACTCCTTCATCAACCCGGAGGAGATCCTCGCGGCGCAGCGGAAGAAGCGGCAGGACCAGAAGAAGCCGGAGCGCAAGGTGCCGGAGCGCCCGGAGCGCGACGTGCTCAAGTTCCTGCTCGACCACGCGCCGCTCGATCGGTGGGAGCGCGACGTGCTCGAGATCATCCGCGAGGAGACCTACTACTTCGTCCCCCAGCGCCAGACGAAGATCATGAACGAGGGGTGGGCCTCGTACTGGCACTCGAAGATGATGACCGAGAAGGTCCTCGATGCGTCGGAGATCATTGACTACGCCGAGAACAACGCCGGTGTCATGGCGACGGCGCCGGGGCGCTTCAACCCCTACAAGGTCGGCGTGGAGCTCTATCGCTACATCGAGGAGCGATGGAACAAGGGCCGCTTCGGCCGCGAGTGGGAGGAGTGCGCGGACCTCGACGCGAAGCGCACCTGGGACATGCGGCTCGGCCTCGGCCGCGAGAAGATCTTCCAGGTGCGCGCGCTCTACAACGACGTGACCTTCATCGACGAGTTCCTGACGCCGGAGTTCGTGATCGAGCAGAAGATGTACACGTTCGGCTTCTCGGGGCGGAACGACAGGTTCGAGATCGAGAGCCGCGAGTTCAAGGAGGTGAAGGAGAAGCTCCTCTTCCAGCTGACGAACTTCGGCGACCCGTACATCCGTGTCGTTGACGCCAACTACGGCAACCGGGGAGAGCTCCTGCTCGAGCACGTGCACGGCGGCTTCGACCTCCGCGCCGACTACGCGCGCGAGACGCTCGTGGCGCTCGTCCGGTGCTGGAAGCGGCCGGTCGGCGTGGCGACGAAGATGGATAACAAGCCTGTGCTGCTCCGGTACGACGGCAAGGAGCACGCGATGACCCCGTACAAGCTGTGAGCGCCAGCGGAGCGATCCGCCGGCTCGGCGTCCTGCTCGCGCTCGCCGGCTGCGCCCCTGGGGCGCCGGCGTCGCGCTCGCCGGCGCCGGCGCCGCGACCATCGGCGGAGGCCCCTGCGCCGTCTGCCCGGCTCGATCCGCCGGCGAACGCGGCGCCCGCGCCGCCTCCGGGGAGCGGCGCTGCCGCGGGCGCGGCGGGCGCGCCGGTCGGCTCGGGCGTCCCGCTCGACGCGCCGTCCACCAGCGAGGCAGCGGCGGCGAGCCCTCCTCCGCGCGTCGCGCGCGGCACCGGCACGCCGGCGGACAGGAAGCTCGAAGAGGGCGACGCCGCCTATGCGAACGGCGATTTCGCCGCTGCCGAGAGGGCCTATCGCGCGGCCGCGCAGCTCGACAAGAAGGACGCTGCGGCGATCGTCGGCACCCAGCGCGCGGCGATCGCCAGGGCAGGCGTGTCTACCGACTACAACGGGGCGCCGGGCGACAGGACGCTGCTCGCCGCGCTCCCGGAGCTGAAGCGCGCGGTGACGCTCGAGCCTGACCACGCGCTCGCGCACCTCGAGCTCGGCCGCACTCTCCTTGTCCTCGGCCGGGCCGACGCGGCGCTCGGTGAGCTGACACGTGCCGCAGAGCTCGCCCCGAGCGACGCCGAGGCACACTCCGCGCTCGGCGTCGCGCACCTCGCGCTCGGCGACCTGCAAGACGCCGTCCGCGAGCTGACGAGGGCCGCGGAGCTCGCCCCCGGGGACACGGAGCGGCAGGCGAACCTCGGGACAGCGCTCCTGGCGGCGGGGAGGACGGCCGACGCGATCCGCGCTTACGAGCGCGCCGCGAGGCTCTCGCCGGCGGATGCGCGCCTGCAGAACGACCTCGGGACGGCGCTCCTCGCCGCGAACGATCCCGCGCGCGCCGTTCCGCACCTCGAGGCGGCTGTGGCGCGCGATCCGGCGCGCGCCACGTACCGATCGAACCTCGGGTATGCGTACCACCTCCGCGGCGACCTGCAGAAGGCGACCGCGCTCTACCGCGAGGCGCTCAAGCTCGACGACAAGCTCGGGAGCGCCTGGATCAACCTGGGCAACGCGCTGGCGCAGTCGGGCCAGCTGAAGGACGCGCGCGCAGCGTACGAGAAGGCGCGCGCGGTCGATCCCACGGATCCGCGTGTGAAGGCGGTGATGGACGAGCTCGACGCCGTCGAGCGGCGCGGCGCTCCGCCGCGGTGACGCCGAGGCGCCGATCGCGTGCGCCACAGCGGCGCTGCGCGGCGCCAGCCCTCGGCCAGGCCGCGCTGCGCGCCGCGCTCGGGAGGCGGCGCGCAGCCGCGTCGGGAAGCGCAACGGTGAACACACGCGGCCTGCATGGATGATTGTCAAGCTCAATCGCTGCCATGGCCGACCTCGTGCGTTTTGGGGCCGCTCGCGCCGCTCGCGCCGAAGGTGAGGGCGCTCGGTCGAGCGGTGCTCAGCAGCAGGACGAGGGCTGCGGGACCATCGATGTTGTGAAGCGCTCCCGGACGCCAGACGACACCCGGCGCCAGCCGCGAGCGCTCGCCCGGCGTGGGACTCGCCGCGGCGCTGCCCCGAGACGCCGACTCTCGCGCGAGAGGGCCGCATACCGAATCCGCGTCCGAGAGACGCACTCGGCTCCGGCGCGCGATGGGCTAGGTGGTAGGTGAGCGCACGGATCTCCTCGCACTCCCGCCGCGACTCGCGGGACCACACGATGTCTGAGCGCACCTTCGCCGCGCGCAGGAAGGGGTTGACAGCAGCGACGCACTTTCGATTACCTCTCTTCTGCTGCTCCAAAGGGTCTGATGGTCAACGACCGTGCGCTCCGCTCGAGGCAGCGGGGAGCACATGTATAGCGAACTACAAATGGCGCCGCCGGCGCGGGTGCTCTGTGGACAAAATGGCTGCCTGTCGTGGTGACCCACGAACGTCGCGTGCTGAGGCAAGCGGAGCCCGTTTCACCCGGATAAGCGCGAAACGACCGAACGGAACCGTCGACCAGCAGGCGGTGCCCTACATCGGTTCACCTGGTCATGGGACCAGTGATCTTCGATAAATGCGAGCTGTATTACAGAAAGTTTACGGCGCGGTGGCATGCCTGGTGCAACCGGCCGGGCGGTCGCTGACGTTTCTGCCGCGTGAAGGCCCGGATGGCGCTCGCTGGAAACCTCGCGATGCACTCGACGGGGCACCCCGAACCCGGGTAACCTCGTTCGTGCCTCACTTGTCAACCAACCCCCGAGGCTTTGATGTCCGTTTCCAAGCAGGCCGACATAGCTCCGACCTTGCGACCGCCGCCCGCGTTACCGGCGGACGGCATGGTCATTTCCGCGAACTTCTCGGTCGGTGGCTTCAGTAAACGGTGGAACCACTGTCATCAGCTAGCCAATTTCCTCGCGAGGTACGCGAGCGCCAATGAGGATGACCCCGAGCGCCACGCGACCTTGCTCTCGACGTTCTTCAACGAATTGCTGGAAGCGATATACCGGAATCACGGCTCCACCGGCGAGATCAAGATGCGGTTCCGCAAGAAGCAGAACCACATCCTCGTCGAGGCGGAGGTCCCGATCAACGAGCAGAGCGCCAAGTTCTACAACCACGCCGTCCAGCTGGCCAATCAGCCGGACCCGATGGCCTGGTATCGAGAGCAGCTCGAGCACGACGTTCCGGATGATGACGCTCAGGCGCTCGGGCTGCTCGAACTCGCGGTCGTCTACGGCTCGAAGCTCAGTATCTCCGAACCCACGAGCGGGGACTGGCTCCTCCTGGCGATTCAGTTCCCGTTCACTGAGGTAGAAGAACTATGACAGCTCCGATCGGTCGCGAATCCGCCGTACCGCCCTCATCTGCGAGCGGCCTCCCTTCGTGGCGCTCGCAGGTGACCTTCAGCATGCGCGTCGACCAGACCGACCAGGAGGTTGCGCTCTCGGGCATGCTGCGGCCGTTCGGTGCCGATCAGATGAGGGCCATCCGCGGCACGCTGGAGACCGCGGCCAAGAACGCGAGCGGCGAGCTCTGCCTGGACTTCAAGCGGCTCAAGTACATGAACAACGTGGCATTCCTGGAGATCAACAGGTTTGTCCGTTGGGCCGTCGAGGCGCGCCCCAACCTCAAGATCAGGCTGATCATCTCCAGCGTCATCCCCTGGGCGATCCGCAAGTTTCAGGTCATCGCGGAGATCTACTCGAGCGTCTCCGTCGAGATCTACGACGTCGCGTTCTACCCCAGCCAGGGAATGCTCGAAGATGCCGAGTTCATCGACGTCCTCCGCCTCCAGGAGCGCATCATCTGGGAGCACGAGAAGACGGGGCTGACGAACCACGGCCTCTACCCGGGGATGAAGATCGCCGACATCGCGTGCGGCTTCGGCGACTTCGCGATCTTGCTCCAGAAGGAGTTCAAGCCAGAGCACGTCGTCGGGGTCGATCACTCCCGGCCCGCGCTCCGCTACGCGCAGGACCACGTGCGGCGGCTCGGGCTGGAGAACGTCGAGTATCAGTACGGGGACGCCGCGGCGCTGCTCCTGCCGGACAACTCGTTCGACTTCGTGTCTTGCCGCCTGTCTCTCCAGGTCTTTCCGCAGCCCGAGCGCATCATGCAGGAGCTCTATCGCATCTGCAAGCCAGGCGGCCGGATCTACATCACGAACGAGCTCCTGTCGTGCGCGTACGGCTATCCGGAGCAGGACCTCATCCGCGCGACCTACAAGCGGTTCGTCGAGCTCGGCAGGTCGATCGGGATGGATCTCGATACGGGGATAAAGACGCGGCAGATCATGGGGGAGGCCGGCCTCGAGGACATCCGCGTCAACCTGATCGACATCAACAACATGAACACGGACTGCTTCGACTTCGCGCGCGTCGTCGAGTGCTGGATCTCGGTGACCGCCAACATGGCCCGGACCGCCGGCGCCCCGCCCGACTACCACGCCGAGCTGAGCACCGGGCTGCGCGCGCACATGGCGGCCATCACGCACCCGCACGGCCTCGCCTCGTGGCCGATCTACGCCGGCTCGGGCCGCAAGCCGATGCGGGTCATGTGAGGGGAGGCCGGGTCGTCATGCTCCGTCGCGTCGTGATGCCGATCGAGTGGCCCAGGGCCGTGCCGTTAGGAGATTGCCAGCCGTGAGCATTCAACCTCGGAACCCTGGCGAACAGCAGGCTCAGAGCCTGCTCTTCAGGTTCAGGAAGTTCAGCACCAAGATCATCTTCGTGACGGGCGTGAGCGTCCTGCTCGGTGCCGTGTGGAACGTCGTCGTCGGGCGGCAAGGCATCCACCGGCTGAGCAGCGAGGCCGCCGCGGAGATCGAGGCTGGCCTCAACTCGGCGAACCGCGAGTACCTCACCAATCACCTGGAGGACAAGGCCACTCACGTCAACCTCAGGCTCGGCGAGGCGTACAGGGATCTCCAGACCCTCGCCGGCGTCTTGCAGACCGTGGTCGATCGCGAGGAGGACGTCGCCCCGTTCCTGCAGACGGCCGCCGACTTCCCGTATTTTCGCGATCAGATGAAGTACAACCCGAAGGGGAACTGGTACCAGAACGATCCGAGCGAGCCGAGCGTCGTCAGCGTCTGGGGCTACCTGGGGAAGGACGGGACGATCCTGCCCGAGGTCCAGCGGGCCGTCAACGAGACCGCGTTTCTGGATCTGATCCTGCCCTCGTTCGGCAAGTACGGCGCCGACAAGCTTCAGATCTATTACATCGGTCCTGAGGACAAGCCGTATGTGCGGCTGACGCCGTACACGGACATGGCGTCGACCTTCGACAAGCTGTATCCGGGGCACAACGACCAGGGGTGGTACAAGTTCTTCTTCCCCGGCATCGCCGAGAGCTGGAACGAGTGGGCGAAGGACCCCGCCGGGCTGGGCGCGCACCCGGATCAGACCACGGTCACGGCGCCGTACGACGACGCGGCGGGCGGCGGTATCGTGATGACGGCGTTCCACCCGCTCTGGGCGAAGGACCGCAAGAGCTTCGTGGGATCCGTCGGGCTCGACCTTACGCTCGCGCAGCTCATCGCGTCGATCAAGGACGTCAAGCTGGCCACCGCGGGCTTCGGTTTCCTGGCGCAGGCGGACGGGAACGTCTTCGCGGTCAACGAGCTCGGCGCAAAGACGCTGCGGCTGCGCACGGACGCGGGCGCCGGCCAGAACTCCGGCGTCGGCATGCTGCAGCGGTTCTTCAAGGACAGCGAGGACTCGGGGGTGTCTGGCATCGTCCTCCCGAACGATGATAAAGTCGATTACCGGGAGATGGTGATATCGGGCGAGACCTACATCATCGCCCTCCAGCGGCTCGCGCCGGTGAACGGCTGGGCCGGGCCGGACGCCCGCGTGGCCAAGGAGCGGTGGACGATGGGCTTCGTCGTCCCGAAGAAGGAGATGTACGCCTCGCTCCTCGCGGCGCAGAAGAGCATCGAGAAGAGCAGGACGGTGATCGTCGGGACCCAGGTCCTCATCACGATCGCCTCGTTCCTCGTGCTCATGCTGGGCGTCTACCTGATCTCCCGCAAGATGACGGGCGCCCTTGTCGCGCTCTCGACCGGCGCGACGCGGATGCGCGAGGGCGATTACGGCGTTCGCATCGACGTGAACTCCGCGGACGAGATCGGGCAGCTCGGCGTCGCGTTCAACGAGATGGCGAGCGAGATCGAGGCCTACACGAACAACCTCGAAGAGCTCGTCGGCGAGCGGACGAGGGCCCTCGAGAAGGCGAACGAGGAGATCAGCGAGCTGAACGCGAAGCTCGCCCAGGAGAACATCCGGCTCGGCGCCGAGCTGAACGTCGCGCGGCAGCTCCAGCTCATGGTGCTCCCCGCGCCGAGCGAGCTCCAGGAGATCCCGGGCCTCGACATCGCGGGCTACATGGCCCCTGCCGACGAGGTCGGCGGGGACTACTACGACGTGCTCCGGAGCGACGGGCTCGTCAAGATAGGCATCGGCGACGTCACCGGCCACGGGCTGGAGAGCGGCGTGCTGATGCTCATGGTCCAGACGGCCGTCCGGACGCTGCTCGCGAGCAACGAGCGGGATCCGAAGAAGTTCCTGAGCATCGTCAACAAGGTCATCTACCAGAACATCCAGCGCATCCGGTCGGACAAGAACCTGTCCTTGACCCTGCTCGACTACAGCGACGGCGAGCTCCAGCTCACCGGCCAGCACGAGGATCTGATCATCGTCCGGAAGGACGGGACCCTCGATCGTGTCGAGACCATGGGGCTCGGGTTGCCGATAGGCATCGACCTGGATATCAGCGATTTCATCGGTAGCATCGAGGTGAAGCTGGAGCCCGGGGACGTCGTGACGCTCTTCAGCGACGGCATCACCGAGGCGGAGGACTCTTCAGAGGAGCAGTACGGAATCGACCGTCTGTGTCAGGTGATCTCGCGAAACCACGAAAGAACCTCGCGGGAGATCAAGGACGCTATCATCGAGGACGTCTTGGCGCACGTAGGCTACAACAAAATCCATGATGACATCACTGTACTTGTCATTAAGAGGGTATGAGCAAGGGGGAGACTGGGCATTACCATGAGCGAAATCATCGGCGTCTACTCTTTAGACGATTCGTTCAGCGAACACATGTCGCTGACGTTGTACCCCGACTCGTTCGCGGTGAGATGGAGCCTTTGTAACCTGACGGCCAATTTCATGGCCGAGTACTTCGGCGAGCTCTTTCCGGAGATAGACGGCGAGGACAGGCTCATCAGCCGAGACGAAGTCTCAGGCGCCATCGGGTACGTTCTGAACGAACTGGTTGAGAACGCCGTCAAGTTCAATCAGCACGGTGACATCACCGTGACCGTGGGTATCGGGCGTGAGGACCTGGTGTGCCTCGTCAGCAACCAGATCACGAACGCCGCCGTCCCCTCGCTTCGTGAAAAGCTCCTCGAGCTCACGCAGGAGGACCCTGGTGAGCTCCTGCGTCGGCAGGCGGAGGCGAACGCCGAAGACGCGGAGAACGCCGGGTCGGGGCTCGGGTATCTCATCATCATGAATGATTACGGTGTCAGTCTTGGGTGGAAGCTGGACCCGATCTCGGTCAACAGCTTCAGCATCAAGACGATGGCCAGGATTCCTATTTTGAATGAAAGGTCGAGAATGGAAATCAAAGGTGGTAACTATCGGGTTTGGTACGATCCCTCTGAGGTGGTGGTGTACCTGGAAGGAATCCTTCGTCTTGGCGGCACCACCGAGTACGCCCCCATCGAGGAGCTGCTCGACAAGGTCCTGGCCACGAACCCTCCCACCATCACACTCGACGTCAGGGCGCTGAACTTCCTGAACAGCTCGGGGATCAACGTCCTCTACAAGTTCGCCATCGCCACCCGGAAGAAGGGTGAGCTCCAGCTCATCGTCCGCGGGTCGAAGTCCATCCCGTGGCAGGGGAAGTCGCTGCCCAACCTCAAGAAGTTCAATCAGAACTTCGAGATGATACTCTGTGATTGAGATCGGATGGGTTCTTCCGTCCAACCCGAATCGCGTCCAGGTCGAGCCATGACTGCACCCAAGGACATCAGCTCGATGCACTCCAGAGGCTTCCTGCAGAAGCAGAGCAATCTGGATGCCATCAGGGCGATCGTGAAGGAGCGGCAAGCGTGGAACACCTTGCTCCGCGAGGAGGGGAACTTCACAGACTTCATGGAGCGCTGCAGCGCGCTGCTGGAGTACGTCGACAAGCTGAAGCTCGACTTCGACGACCTCTCCCTGGTGCACGAGGCGATCCTGGAACACGCGACCAGCATCGAGAACGAACTCGAAGGATACAACCGGGCCATCGACGACGACCTCGCGGTGGCGCGGCAGGTCCAGCGCGCCCTCCTTCCGGAGGCGAGCGGGGCCATCGCCTCGTCGTTCGACATGGCGATCTTCCACAAGCAGCTCGCTCAGGTGGGCGGGGACTACTACGACTTCTTCTACCTGCCTGGCGAGCGCCACGCGATAGGTGTTTACGATATCTCAGGTCACGGAGTATCGTCGGCGCTCATCATGGCGTTTCTGAAGGCGCAGTTCGCCCACGCTACCAAGCGGCTCGATAGCCCTGGGGCGATCGTGGACTGGGTGAACCGGAGCGCTTACTCGTTCCTCCGCGAGGTTCGCCGGTACGCGACGGTGAACTTCGTCATGTTTACTGACCGATTCCTCCGCTACGTCTCGGGCGGAGGGTACGGGCTCCTGGTCCGTCGCGGTACGCCTCGCTCGTTCAACCGGGTGAGCAACTTCATCGGTCTGCGCATCAAGCCATTTCACGAGTTCGAGCTGCCGTTCGAGGAGGATGACGTCCTCGCCTTGTACACAGACGGGATGTTCGAGGCGCAGGACGCGAGCGGGGAGATATATTCCGTGCAACGTCTCAACGAAATCGTCGTCAAGCACAGCGAGGAACCGGTGCAGGTGATCCTCGACCGGTGCATCGAGGACTACACGCGGTTCCGGGTGGCGGACGCCGACGACATCACACTGATCATCCTGCGAAGGTGCGCCTGATGAAGCCCGAGAAGAATCATTCGCAGACGTCGGTCGGTGCATCGATATATATATCTCCGATCGATCACATCACGGGCGACGTGGCCGGCCTGCTTGCGAACTTTTTGGACGCGCTTCTGGTGAGGTTCTATCCCAGACGGATCTGCCAGAAGGTCAACGTGGTGGTCACGGAGCTGGTCACCAACGTGCTCCAGCACGGGACCGAGCGTGAGAGCGAGGTGCGGCTCGATCTGAGCATCGATCCGGATCGATTGCTCATCAAGGTATCCAACCGCGTTACGCCGGAAGAATACCGGACCGTCAAGGCGGTATTCGACGAGATCTTCGCCGCGGAGGACCCGAGAGAGCTCTTTGCCAGGACGGTGCGCGAGCGGCGCAACGATCGACGCAGGGGCGGTCTAGGGCTCATTCGGTTGACCGCCGAGAACAAATTCCATCTCTCGACGCAGTACGTCGATGGAATCCTCGTCGTCCAGGCTACTTTCCCTTGAAAAGGCTGCGTATGTTTTCCACGAAAGGTCGCGTATGAAGGCTCTCAGCTATGGCGAAATCACGGATGGCGGGCTGAGCGTCTTTCAGTCGGTCGCCCGGCTCGACGACGACAACCGCCTCGTCTTGACCTTCGAGGGCGCTATCCGGATCGACAACCCGTACCGGTACCTGTCGAGCTACCTGGACGAGCTGGCCCGAGTCCTGCCGCAGCACCCGATCACGTCCACGGTGATGGATTTCGTGAAGATGCGGTTCTGCAACTCGAACGGCTTCTACGTCATCATGGATATCGTGGACGCCGTGTACAACCTGGTGCCCGGTCGAGTGACCGTGCGGCGGATCCTCGATGATGACTGGCAGCACGAGACGCTGCCCATCCTGCTCAACCTGAACGAGGAGCACGTGGCCGCGCGGACGACGTTCGAGGACGTCAAGGAGACCTAAGCGTGGGGGTGTGGGCTGGGTAAGGCGACCGGCGATGGACACACCTTCGAACGAAGCGGACGTA
Source organism: Sorangium sp. So ce726 (assembly GCF_051521405.1). Taxonomy (NCBI): domain Bacteria; kingdom Pseudomonadati; phylum Myxococcota; order Polyangiales; family Polyangiaceae; genus Sorangium; species Sorangium sp. So ce726. The sequence goes on from NZ_CP150349.1 coordinate 2,543,490, forward strand.
GAGAGGTTCTTCGCTGTCTGTCCCGATCCGCTGTGTGTTCTGCGGAGCGATGGATCGTTCCTGCGCGTGAGCGGAGCCTGGGAGCGGACGCTCGGCCTCAGGACCGAGGATCTCGTCGGCCGGAGCCTCCTCGATCTCGTGCACCAGGACGACGTCGTCGCGACCAGGGAGCAGATGGATCGGCTCCGGCAGGGGTCCGTCACGCTCGGGCTGGAGAACCGGTGCAGGAGCAGGAGCGGCCTCTACGTCTGGCTGTCGTGGTCGATGCTCTCGGTACCGAGCGAGGGGCTCGTGTACGGCTGGGCGCGGAACGTGGGCAAGCAGAAGCGCCTCGAGCGGGCGCTGATGCAGCGGATCGAGACCAAGATGCTGGTCGCGTCGATCTCGGCCCATTTCATCAACGTGAAGCTGGCGGACGTCGACCGCGGCTTCCACGCGGCGCTCGCGGAGCTCGGCAAGGCGCTGCGCGCCGACAGGACGACCCTGTTCCTCCTCGCGGAGGACGGGCGGCGGTTCCTGAACATGCACGAGTGGTGCGCCGAAGGGGTGCCGTCGCTGCGCGCGGAGCGGGGAATCGTGTCCAGGGACGTGTATCCGTGGCTCGTCGAGCGGCTGTTCCGCCTCGAGGTGTGCGACGTGCCGCGCGTGGCCGACCTGCCGGATGAGGCAGCGAGCGAGCGGCGGGCCTTCACGGAGCTCGGGATCGCCTCGCTCGTCCGGGTGCCTGCAGCGTACGCGGGGCGGCTCGTGGGGGTCGTCGGGCTCGACGCGGTGCGATCCACCCGCGCGTGGGACAAGAGCGTCCGGGCGTTGCTCCAGGTCATCGGCGAGATGTTCGCGATCACGCTGGAGCGCATGCGCGCCGAGGAGTCGCTGCGCGAGGTGGTCGAGCAGCAGGAGTCGATGCGCGCGGTGATCTCGCGGCAGGAGTCCGCGATCGAGACGCTGTCGACGCCGATCATCCAGGTCTGGGACAGCGTGCTCGTGCTGCCGCTTGTCGGCACCATCGATCGCCACCGGGCGACAGAGATCACGGAGAAGCTGCTGCACACGATCGTCGAGACGAAGTCGCGCTACGCGATCGTCGAGGTGACGGGGGTCGAAGAGGTCGACTCCACGACGGCGCAGCACCTCATCAGCATGCTGCAGACGATCGAGCTGCTCGGCGCGCAAGGGGTCGTGGCTGGAGTCCAGCCGCAGGTGGCGCAGACGGCCTCGTCGCTCGGCGTCGAGCTCTCGTCCGTCCAGGTGCATCGGGACCTCCAGGAGGCGCTGAGGTGGTGCATCCAGGAGCTCCGGGCAGACCGGGGGTCAGAGAAGCGGCGGCGGGAACGGCGGTAAATCCCGCTTCGCGCCGCGTCCTCCTACATCCGAACGTTTACGTGGACGTGGATGTTTACGTGGTCGTGGTCGTGGTCGTGGTCGTTCACGGCTTATCGTTGACGACCACGACCACGACCACGTCCACGTCCACGTCCACGTCCACGTCCACGTTCACGTCCACGTTCACGTAAACGTCCACGTTGGTGACCGATGGTGGGGGGCGGGCTTCGGTGACCGAACGAGCTTGGTTAACGCCTATGGACGGGGGTGGGACAGGGCCCGCTCGGTCGGCGGGGGGCGCGGGAGCTTGACGCACCCCCGGGGAGCGAATATTTCGTACACGAAGCATCGTGACAGCGACCCTGCCGCCGCCCGAGAGGCCGGAGATCGACGCCATCGTGGAGATGATCATCTATCTCTACACGGAGTCGCGCAGGCTCACGAAGGGCATGGCGAGCGGGTTCGGCCTCACCGGACCACAGCTCACCATCCTCAAGCTGCTCGAGTCGTTCCAGGATCTCTCGCTGTCCACGCTGTCGGAGCGCATCCGGGCGCAGAACAGCACGGTGACCGGGATCGTCGATCGCATGGAGCGAGAAGGGCTCGTCTGGCGCGAACGCTCGAAGGCCGACCGGCGCGTCGTCCACATCCGGCTCAGCGAGAAGGGGGCGCGGCTCGCCCGCGAGATCCAGGTCGAACCCATGGAGATCTTCCGGAGCGCGCTGCTGAGCTTGAGCTCGACCGATCTGCGCGATCTGCTCCGGATCCTGACGAAGCTGCAAAAGCAGGTGGTGTCCCGGGTCGGACAGAACCGGACCGAGGAAGAGCGACGGCGCTGAGGACGCGAAAGGGAGGCAGGGGGCATGAGAGAGAAGCCGACGTTCACCGGGGAACTGAGGGATCCGAACGGCCGAGATCCCGATATCTGCGTTGTGACCTGCGCGCTGTCAGGGGTGCTCGCCGGCCGCAAGCAGTGCCCCGCCATCCCGTATACGCCGGTCGAGATCGCCGAGGAGGCGAAGCGGGCGTACGACGCAGGGGCGGCGGCGGTGCACATCCATGCGCGCAACGACGACGGATCACCGACGTTCTCTCCGGCCGTGTTCGCGCGCATCAAAGACGAGGTGCGCCAGCGCTGCCCGGTGATCCTGAACTTCTCGACGGGCACCCTCCTCGATGACGTGAGCGAGCAGTGCGCGACCATCCGCGAGAGCCGCCCCGAGATCGCGGCGCTCAACATGGGCACCATGAACTACTCGAAGTACTCGCGCGCGCGGAAGACCTTCGATTTCGATATGGTGTTTCCCAACACGTACGCGAAGATCAGCAAGCTCCTTGGCGCCATGAACGAGGCCGGGACGAAGCCTGAGCTCGAGTGCTTCGATACGGGGCACACCCAGGGCACCTGGCCGCTCGTCGACATGGGGCTCCTCAAACCACCGCTCCAGTTCTCGTTCATCGTCAACGTGCTGGGCGGCATCCCCGCGCACGTGGAGTCGCTCCAGCTCCAGACCAAGATCATGCCGCCCGGCTCGGAGTGGGAGGTGATCGGGATCAGCCACGGGCAGTGGAGGATGCTGGCGACGGCGCTCGTGCTCGGCGGTAACGTGCGGTGCGGGCTCGAGGACCACTTCTACCTGCCGAGCGGCGAGATGGCGCGCAGCAACGGAGAGCTCTGCGAGGTGGCCGTGCGCATGGTGCGCGACGTCGGCCGCAGGCCGGCGACGGTCGAGGAAGCCCGGCAGATCCTGGGCCTGCACGACGGCGGCGCGCCCGGCACGGCAGGAGGGGCGGCCTCGTGACGGCGCGCGCGTACACGGTTGTCCAGGCCTTCTCCGCGGGGGGCGTCCTCAGGCTCACGCTGAACAACCCGTGGCGCAAGAACGCGATCGGGCCGGCGATGGTGAGCGAGCTCCTCGACGCCCTCGCGGCGGGCGCGGCGGACGAGTCGGTGCGCTGCGTGGTCCTGACCGGCGCGGGCGACGCGTTCTGCGCGGGCGGGGACTTCGCGCAGATCGCGGGCGCCGAGGGGGCGCCGCCGCCCGAAATGAAGGGCGATTACGCGGACCTCCTGCTCGCCTTCGCGAACTCGAGCAAGCCGATCGTGGCGCGGGTGAACGGGCACGCGCTGGGCGGCGGGCTCGGGCTCGTCGCGGCGTCGCACTTCGCGATCGGCGCCCGCGGCGCCAAGCTCGGGACGCCGGAGATCAACGTCGGCCTGTTCCCGATGATGATCATGGCGGTGCTCCAGCGGCTCGTGAGCCGGCGCAAGCTGCTGGAGATGATGCTCCTCGGGCAGCGCCTCGACGCCGACGAGGCCGCGCAGTGCGGCCTCCTCAACACGGTGGTCGACCCGAGCGCGCTCGACGCCGCGGTCGACGAGGTGACCTCCGCCATCGCCTCGAAGAGCCCGATCGCGGTGCGCCTCGGCCTCGAGGCGTTCGCGGCGCAGGACGATCTCGACCTCGAGTCGGCGCTGCCGCTCCTGCGCGAGCGGCTCGCCGGCTGCCTCGCGACGGACGACGCGCGGGAAGGGCTCCTGGCCTTTCTGGAGAAGCGAAAGCCCCGCTGGTCGGGCAGGTAGGCGCGCCGGGGCGCGCAGGAAGAGGTGGCCCGTGAACATGCGAGAGCTCGTGAAGGACCTCGAGGCCCGCCGGGAGCAGGTGCGGCGGATGGGCGGCGAGGAGCGCGTGGCGAAGCAGCACGCGCGCGGGAAGATGACGGCGCGGGAGCGGCTCGCGGCGTTCTTCGACGACGGCGTGCACTTCGAGGTGGGGATGCACGGCACGCAGATGGGGCTCGCGGCCGGGCCGGACGGGAGCGACCGGCCGCCGGCGGACGCGGTTGTCTGCGGGTTCGGCAAGGTCGACGGGCGGATGGTCTGCGCGGCGGCGTACGACTTCACCGTGAAGGGCGGCAGCATCGGGCAGACGGGCGAGGAGAAGGTGACCCGCCTGCGGCAGATGGCGCTCCGCGGCCGCTGGCCGATCGTGTGGTTCATCGACTCGGGCGGGGCGCGCATCGACCCCGGCTCGATGCACCCGGACAGCATCTCGCTGTTCGCCGGCTCTGGGCACCTGTTCCGCGAGCAGGTGCACATGAGCGGCGTCGTGCCGCAGGTCGCGGCCATGGTGGGGCCCGGCGCCGCGGGCACGGCGTACATCCCGGGGCTCGCGGACTTCGTGCCGATGGTCAAGGACGTCGGCTCGCTGGCGCTCGGCGGCCCCGCGCTCGTGCGCGCGATGACGGGCGAGGACATCTCCGAGCAGGAGCTCGGCGGCAGCAAGGTGCACGCGACGAAGAGCGGGGTCGGGGACGCGGAGTACCCGAGCGACGCGGAGTGCGTCGCAGCGGTGAAGCGGTACCTGTCGTTCTTCCCTTCGAGCTGCGACGAGGAGCCGCCGCGCCTGCCGGTCACGGATCCGATCGACCGGCGGGAGGAGTCGCTGCTCGACCTCCTGCCGGAGAACCCGCGGCGCGCCTACGACATGCTGAAGCTGATCGACGCCATCGTCGATCACGGCGAGCGGTTCGATCTGAAGCCGCGGTGGGCGCGATCGATCATCACGTGCCTCGCGCGCATCGGCGGCCAGCCGGTCGGCGTCGTGGCGAACCAGCCGACCCAGATGGGCGGCATTCTCGACGTGGACGCGTCGGACAAGGCCGCGCGCTTCATGCAGATCTGCGACGCGTTCAACATCCCGCTCGTGTTCCTGCAGGACGTGCCGGGGTTCATGATCGGCTCGAAGGTCGAGCACGAGGGGATCATCCGCCACGGGGCGAAGATGCTGCACGTCATGGCGGCGGCCACGGTGCCCAAGATCACGGTGGTCGTGCGCAAGGCGTATGGCGCGGGTTATTACGTGATGTGCGGGCGCGCGTACGAGCCGGACCTCATCGTCGGCTGGCCGAGCGCGGAGATCAGCGTGATGGGGCCGGAGGGGATGCTCGGGATCGCGGCGAGGAAGATATTCGGTGACGCGCCGCCGCCGCCGGAGGTGAAGCAGGGGATGGTCGACGCGATCCAGAAGAACATCGATGTGATGAAGGTCGCCGGCTGGGGGCTCATCGACGACGTGATCGATCCACGGGACACGCGGAGGGCGATCGCGTGGGGGCTGGAGCTCGCGCGGAAGAAGCGGGTGGAGCGGCCGGAGAAGAAGCGGGGGATCCTGCCGGTGTAGAGCGCACCCGGGACCGCGTGCCCCGTCTCAGGGGGTCCCGGGCGCGTGCTGGCGTGTCCCTGTCGGGTCTCGGAGCGTCCCTGCCGCACCGACGCGCGGTCCCGTTCGTTCTACTGGTCGTGATCCTCGTGTTCCGACGCCTGGCTGGCCTCGGGCTTCGGCGTCGGCACGGCTCTCGGCGCGGCCGCGTAGAACGGCTCTGGCGCGCTCTTCACGCGAAGGAGCGTCGTGTTCTTGGCGGGGACGACGGCCGTATACGCGTCCAGGCCGAGCTCGGTGCCCGGCTCGTTCGCGTGCAGCGTGGCCGTGACCTCGTAGAGGCCCTCGCGGTTGAACGTGTCGGCGGGGCAGATCTCCCGGAGGAGGAGCGGGACGTCGACCGATGCGCCGGGCTTCAGCGTCTTGAAGAGATCGCGCGGGATCGCCCCCGTCGGCGGGGCCGCCGTGCACACCGTCTCGCCGTTCGGTCCGGCGACGTGGAACTCGAGCATCCGAGACCGGATGGCGACGGTCATGGGGCGCCTGCCAGCGTTCTTCGCGCTCACCCGGACGACGATCGAGCGAGGGCTCGCCGCGTCGGACCAGGGTTCGCTCGTGAGCTCCAGGCGAGGCGCGTTGGCGTCCACGATCGGCTTGCCCCGCGGACCGGCGCCGTGGTCCTTGTCCGACGGAACGCGCTTTTCCGCGGACTCGCCAGCTGGCCTGTCCGCGGACGGCTGGGCCGCTTTGTCGTCCGACGGTTGAGCTGCCTTGTTGTCCGTGGGCTGAGCTGCCTTGTCGCCTTGGGGTTGAGCTGCCTTGTCGCCTTGGGGTTGAGCGGCCTTGTCGCCCGGAGGCTGAGCCGTCTCGTCCGCCGGAGAGGCTGGCTCGGTGCCGCCCGGATCGTCCGCGGCGGCCTCCTTGGAGGGCAGCCCGTAGCTCAGCACGACGGTGGGCGCCGCGAGGCCGGGCGCAGGGGCGAACGCCGGCGGATGGTCCGTCGACTCCGCAGCGAACGGCGCCGCCGGCGGCTTCTTCGACCACTTGGGCGGCGGACCCCAGCCGTACCAGCTCCTCACCACCGAGCCGCCGGCGAGCGCCGCCTCGTCCTTGCCGAAGCAGAGCAGGCGCGGGTCGAAATGCTCCATGTACGACTGACCGGGCGCCAGAAGCAGCGCGCGCCGCTCCGGGAAGCCGCTCGGCTTGAGCCCCGCGGGCGCGGCGCAGCGAACCGTCTTCTTCGTGCGCTTGTTCAGCGTGTCGACCTCCAGGCGCAGCAGCCGCACGTCCGCCGGGATGCGCATCGGCCGCTCCCCTTCGTTGTCGATCCGCAACGTCCATGGCCCGTGAGGCGACGGCGCGATGAGCCACACGCGCGCCGGCGAAGGCGGCAGCGGCGGGACCTCGGGCGCCTTCTTCTTCGCGCTCGCCTTGGACGCGCCGACGTTCGCCTTGGGCGCGGCGACCTTGCTCCCTGCAGGCGGCGGGGCCGCGCCAGCTTTCGGCCCCTCCGCGGGCACCGCGGAGCCCGGCCCCTCGGTCTGCTGCGCGGGGCTCGACTTCTCCTCCGCGAGCGCAGGGCTCGGCGCGAGCCCCATCACGGCCGCTGCAACAGGAGCGATCGAGGTGAACAGACAGGCGATCCGGACGAGACGTATGCGCATGGAGGATCCGTTCGGGAGCGAACGCTTCCGCTTTCTTTCCGGGGGCGTCAACCTTAGCGTAGCCAGCGAGCCTGGCCTCCTCCGGAGCGCCCGGGCGCTCTCCCACCGCTCGAAGCGTGGTCATGCGCGGCCTGTACGCCATCGTCGACACCGACTCGCTCGCGCGCCGCGGGCTCGATCCTGTGGCGTTCGCCGAGGCCGTCCTCGACGCGCGCCCCGCGGCCATCCAGCTGCGCGACAAGCGGAGCGGCGCGGCCCAGACGCTCTCGCTCCTCCGCGCGATCCAGCCCCTGGCCGCGCGCGCGGGCGTGCCGTTGTTCGCGAACGACAGGGCGGATCTCGCGATCCTTGCCCGCTGCGACGGCGTGCACGTCGGCCAGGACGACCTCCCGGTAGCCGCGGTTCGCAGGCTGGCGCAGCGCGCTTCCGTCCCGCTCCGCGTCGGGCTCTCGACCCACACGTCCGCGCAGATCGAGGCCGCGCTGCGGGCGTCGAGCGAGCTCCGCGATGCCGGAGATTCCGGCGATTCCCTCGAGCGCCTCGACTACGTCGCCATCGGGCCGATCTTCGCGACCTCGAGCAAGGAGCGGCCTGACGCCGTGGTCGGTCTCGAGGGGCTCGCGTCGCTGCGCGCCCTGGTCGAGCAGGTGCGTCCCGGGCTCCCGGTCGTGGCGATCGGCGGCATCTCGCTGGAGAGGGCGGCCGAGGTGGGCGCGCACTGCTCCGCCGCCGCGATCATCGCCGCGCTGCTGCCGGATCAGGGCACGCCCGCGCCGCGCGCCCTCGAGGAGGTGAGCGCGCGGGCGCGGGCGCTCCAGGGGGCGCTCGCGCTGGCGGGCGCGCGCGCGGCGCCGGTGGACAGGGGCGCGCGATGAGCCTCACGCTGCTCGCGGCAGCCGCCGCGGCGGTGGCCGCGACCGTGGGCTACATGGCGTCGCGCCGCGAGCGGGAGGCGCCGGGAGGGAACGGCGGCGAGCGCGCGCGAGACGCGCCGGCGGCGCCCCCGGGGGACGCGCCATGGCACGAGCTGCCGCTCGCGCTGGGCGACGTGGTCCTCGCCGGGAGCGAGGAGCGCTGGCTCTCCGGCGCGATCGTGGCGCGCGAGCGGGGCGAGATCGTCGCCGCGGTGTTCCTCGCGCCCGAGGGCGGCGCGCACGGGGCGGTCGTGGCCTTTCCCGCGCCGCGGCGCGAGATCCTGTGGCTCGCGCCTGCGGCGGCCGATTCGCCGGATGAACCGCCGGCGACGCTCGAGATCGCGGGCGCTACCATGAGGCGGCGGGCGCGGCTGCCGGCGGCGCTCGAGCGGTGCGGGCAGGGCGCGCCCCCCGTGGGCGACGCAGGGATCTTCGCCCTCTACGACGGCGCCGGGCACGACGCGGCCGTGGTGCTCGCCAGCGAGGGGCGGATCCACGCGTGGGCCGGGCGGCGCATCGAGGACGGCGGATACGAGCGGCTGGGCGGAGGCGGCGAGGGCTGACGCCGGCTCGCGGGGTCGCGCGGCGCCTGTCAGCCGACGACGCTGCGCAGCTCCGCGATCAGCGACGCCATCGCGAGGCTCGGCGAGGCGTTGCGCTCGAGCTGCGCCACGGCGCGGGAGACCGCCGCGTAGCGCCGGGCCGACACGCCTGCGTGGCGCGGATCGGACGCGACCGCGGCGCGGGCCTCGCGGGCGAGCGCGGCGTTCAGCGCGCGGAGGTCGTCCTTGAGGGCGCCCTTGTCGCGGTCGACCGACTCGGCGAACGCGACGGCGGGCCCGAGGTCCCGGGCGGCCGCGGCCTCGAGGACACCTTTCACGAAGGCGTCGCGCGAGGCGGTCTGCTCCTCGTCCGCGAGCTCGAGCGCCGTGGACGCGCTGCCGGCGGCGAGCTCGACGGCGAGGTCGTGCCGCCCCTCGGGCACGCCGCGATCGCGGAGGACGCGGCGGATGAGGGCCTCGGAGAGCGGGGCGAAGCGCACGGGCAGGGTGCGCGAGCGGATCGTGTTGAGCAGGCGATCGCCGCGCGAGGTCAAGAGGATGAAGTGCGTGCCGGGCCGCGGCTCCTCGAGCGTCTTGAGGAACGCGTTCGCGGCGCCGACGCTGAGATCCTCGGCGTCGCGGACGATGAACACCCGAGCGCGCCCCTCGTGGGGCGGGTAGGCGGCGTGGGCGAGCACGATGGAGCGGACCTGGTCGACCGAGATCTCGGTCAGCTCGTCGCGGCTCCGGCCGATGACGGCGGCGGGGTAGAAGTTCTTCGCGACGATCTGCACGTCGGGGTGGAGCGGCGCCGCGGGGCGCCCGTCGGAGCGCGCGGCCGCGCGCCGGCAGGCGTCGCAGCGGCCGCAGCCGAGCGGATCGCCCCCGGTGCAGACGAGCGCCTGGGAGAGGGCGACGGCCGCGAGCTCCTTGCCGACGCCCGGCGGGCCTTCGAAGCGGTAGGCGTGGTGCACGCGGCCCGCCTCGAGCGCGCGCACGAGCGTGCCGACCGCGGTGTCCTGGCCGAGGATGTGGGAGAACGGCACGACCCGCTATCTAGCACGACCGGGGGTCGACCTGGTCCCGGTACGCGCCGCGCGCGAGGCCGCCCGGCGGCGGCGCGGCGCCTGCCCGCGCGCGGCGGCGTCCACGTCATCGTCATCGTCATTGCACGCCGCGGTGATAGGTTGCCGCGCATGCGCGTCCTCGTGCTCGGCGGCACTCGATTCATGGGTCATTTCCTGGTCTATCGCCTGCTCGCGGCGGGCCACCAGGTCACGCTCCTGAACCGCGGCGCGACGCCCGACGCGTTCGGCGATCGCGTCGCGCGGGTCCGCTGCGATCGGGCGGCCGGCGATCTGGCGCAGGCGCTCGGAGGTCGCGAGTTCGACGCTGCGGTGGACTTCACCGCGTACACGGCCGCGGACGGCCGCGCGGTGGCCCAGGCGCTCGGCGGCGGGCGCATCGGCCACTACGTGATGATCAGCACCGGCTCGGTGTACCTCGTCCGGGAGGGGTGCCCGCGGCCGTCGCGCGAGCGCGACTACCACGGCCCGCTCCTCCCGGAGCCCGCGGGCGAAAAGGACCGCGAGGCGTGGTCTTACGGCGTGAACAAGCGCGGCTGCGAGGAGGAGATCGCCGCCGCCTGGCAGACGGACCGCTTCCCCGCGACCGTCCTGCGCATCCCGATGGTGAACGGGGAGCGCGATCCCTACCGCCGCCTCGATCGGTACATCGTCCGCATGCTCGACGGCGGTCCGCTGCTCGTCCCGGACGGCGGCGGACACCCGGTGCGGCACGTGTACAGCGGCGACGTCGTCAGGGCGATCGTGAAGCTGCTCCTCGTGCCGTCGACCTTCGGCGAGGCGTACAACCTCTGCATGGACGAGACGCCGACGCTCACCGAGCTGCTCGAGCTCATCGCCTCGCTGCTCGGCGCGCCGGCGCGGCTCGCGCCGATCCCGTCGGCGGCGATCAGGGCCCGCGGCATCGATCCGATCGCGATGTCGCCGTTCAGCGACCGCTGGATGTCGCTGCTGGATCCAGCGAAGGCGAGGGCGGAGCTCGGCTTCCAGCACACGCCGCTCCGGCGCTGGCTGGAGACGGTGATCACGTCGCTGCTCGCGAACCCGCCTTCCGAGCCGCCGGACGGCTACGAGAAGCGCGCCGAGGAGATCGCGCTCGCGGCGGAGCTCTCCGGCGCGGCGGGGGATGGAGAACGTTGACCCTGCGCGGGCGCTGGAGCCCGCGAGGCGAGGGAGAGGAAGGCAGGCGGGGGTTGGACCGGCCTCTGGGTTCCTGCGAACCATCGGACGGAGGGAGATCTCGCGATGCAGGATGTGCAACCCAAGCGGGTCCTGGCGGCCATCGACGCCTTCCTGAGCACGCCGCTCGACGCGGCGCTCTCGCGGCACCGTGAGGCCGATCCGGCCGACCGCGCGCTCGCGCTGTTCCACGAGGTCGCCGCCGCTGTCCCTGCCTACCGCCGCTTCCTCGCGGAGCACGGCGTGGACCCGGCGGCGGTCCGGACGCCCGCGGATTTCGCGGCGCTGCCGGTGATCACGAAGCAGAACTACGTGCTCAGGCACCCCATCGCGGATCTGTGCCGCGGCGGGCGCGTCGAGCCGTGCGACATGATCGCGGTCTCCTCGGGCTCGACGGGCAAGCCGACGTTCTGGCCGCGCTCCGTCACGGATGAGCTCTCGGTCGCCCGGCGCTTCGAGCAGGTGTTCCACGACGGCTTCCGGGCCGACACGCGCCGCACGCTCGCGGTCGTGTGCTTCGCGCTCGGCTCGTGGGTCGGCGGGATGTACACCGCCGCGTGCTGCCGTCACCTCGCGGCGAAGGGATATCCGATCACGGTCGTCACGCCGGGCAACAACAAGGACGAGATCTTCCGCGTCGTGCAGGATCTGGGGCCGGCGTTCGAGCAGGTCGTCCTGCTCGGTTATCCGCCGTTCCTGAAGGACGTCATCGACACGGGGCGGGCCCGGGGCGTCGACTGGGCTCCTTTCCGGATCAAGCTCGTGATGGCCGGGGAGGTGTTCAGCGAGGAGTGGCGGACGCTGGTCGGCGAGCGTGTCGGGTCGACGTCGCCCTGCTACGACTCGGCTTCCCTGTACGGGACGGCGGACGCCGGCGTGCTGGGCAACGAGACGCCGCTCAGCGTCACGATCCGCCGGTTCCTCGCGGGGAGGCCGGACGCCGCGCGCGCCCTGTTCGGGCAGGACCGGCTCCCGACGCTCGTGCAGTACGACCCGGCGGAGAGGTTCTTTGAGCAGCGCGACGGAATGCTCCTCTTCTCGGGTGACAACGGCGTCCCGCTCGTCCGTTACGCGATCCTCGACAGCGGGGGCGTCTATCCGCACGCGGAGTTGATGGCGGCGCTCGCCGGTTTCGGCTTCGACCCGCGTCGGGAACTCGACGGGGACCGCGGGGCCCGGGAGCTGCCGTTCGTTTATGTGTTCGGGCGCTCGGATTTCACGGTGTCGTATTTCGGGGCGAACATTTATCCGGAGAACGTGGTCGTGGGCATCGAGCAGCCCGGCGTGAAGGAGTGGGTGACCGGAAAGTTCGTGCTGGAGGTCCGCGAGGGCGCGGACAGGGACGTATACCTCTCGGTGGTGGTCGAGCTCGCGCCGGGGGAGGGGGAGAGCGAGGCGCGGCGCGAGGCGGCGGCGCGGTCGATCGAGGAGCACCTCGTCCGGCTGAACAGCGAGTTCAGGAACTACGTGCCGGCAGGGAAGCGGGCCCCGCGAGTGACGCTGAGGGCGGCGGGGGATCCGGAGTACTTCCCGCTCGGGGTGAAGCACCGGTATACGCGCAAGCCGGGGGGGTGAGGGCGGGGAGACGGAGATCAGCCTTTTCGGCGGGCGGGACCGGCGCAGCGGAAGCCGAGGTGCTCGTCTTTGTGGCTGGGCACGCATCCGAGCCGGCTCGCCGAGCGCAGCCACCTGGGCCTCTCGATGGCCGAACCGCCCCGCACCACCCGGAGGCTGTCGGTCCGAGGGCGAGCCGACACGCTCTTGCTCGTGTCGGCGGTCGCCCTCTCGACGAGATGGAGCACCTTGCTCTTGCCCACCGCGGCTTCGCCGTTGACGTCAAGGAATGAGTCCCAGGTCCACTCCCACACGTTCCCATGCATATCGTAAAGGTTCCATGGATTCGGCTTCTTCAGCCCAACCGTGGCGATCTGGCCATTGCTGTTTTCAAGGTACCATGCGACCTCGCGCAGCTGGCGCTCGTCATCGCCGAAGGAGTATCGGGTAGTGGTGCCGGCGCGGCACGCGTATTCCCATTCCGATTCATCCGGTAGCCGGAAGCTGTCTATGTCCTCTGACCACGCCAGACCCGTCGGCGTCGACGTGTAGCAGGATTGCCTTCCTGCCAACTGGGAGAGCGTATTGCAAAACTCGATGGCGTCTCCCCACGATACGTTCCTGATCGGCCGATCCGGATCCTCCTGCTCGGCGGCCAGGCCTGTCACGGCCGCGTATTGCCCTACCGTGATCGGCGTAGCGGCCATGGTGAACCCCTCGACGTCCACCTGGCGCTGGGGTCTTTCGGCCCTGTGGGCTTCCGTGTCGTCATCGGGGCTGCCCATGAGGAACGTGCCACCAGAGATGTCCACCCATGGCAAGAGCGACTCGAAGAAGTCGCTCCGGTAGGTCACCTTCGTGGCTCCGCTGCTGCCTGGTTTCCCGATGAGGGTGCAGCGGAACGTCCCGTGCTCCTGGAATGGCGCCTCGGCCGATCCGGGGACCGGGTGCTTCGGCCATGGCAGGCTCCAGCCTCCCGACACGATCAGTTGCTCCCCGTTCATCTCGAACCCCACGACGGTCAGCTCAACCGGATCTCTGACCCGCGCTTCCCGCGGGGCCAGGATGACATCTCGGATCGCAGCGTACGCATGACCGCCTTGCTCGAAGCCTCGCAGCACCGTGCGCGAGAGGCCGCCATGTGACCGTTGCACGCCATCCGTCGCGTTGAGCTGCGCCACGCGCTCGCTCGACGCTGTGCTCTCTCTCGGCTCGCCGCTCTCGAGCGTCGCCGTATGTTCTGTCGCGGTCTGCGGCGCCTCACCCCCGCTCCCTGCGGCGCTTCGCAGCGCCTCACAGAACGCCGCCACATCTGGGAACCGCTCGGACGCCTCGAACTCGATCGCCCGCTCCAGCACCTTCCGCACCGCAGCGCTGCACGGCAGCCGCTCGAGCACCCGCCCCGGATACCGCATCATGACGGGCGGCAGCTCCGCGCCGTGCAGGCAGAACACCGCCGTCATGCCGAGCCCGTACACGTCAGCGCGCGCGTCCGCCTCCTGCGGGCGGTGCATCAGCTCCGGTGCCGCATAGAGGAACGTCCCCATCGCGCCGGTCCCCGTGCCCCCCGTCGTGTCGCGTGCCCACACCAGATCGAAGTCCGTGATCCGGGGCAAATCGTCCGCGTCGAGCAGGATGTTCGCCGGCTTCACGTCCCGGTGTACGAGCCCCCTCCCGTGCGCGAACGAGATCGCCTCTCCAGCGCTGAGGAGCATCGGGATCACCCGCTCTGCTGGCAGTCGCTTCCCGATGACCGCGCTGCGCACGTCCTCGCCGTGGACGAGCTCCATCACGAAGTAGTGCCAGCCGCTGTCCTCGCCCTTGGGATCGAGGATGCGCACCACGCCGGGGTGGTCGAGCTCCGCCATTGCGCGCGCTCCCCGGAAGAACCGCTCCTGCCGGCTCTCGTCGCCCGCCAGGTTCGGGTGCAGCACCTTGATCGCCACGGGCAGGTCGCCCCGCCCCGCGTCGAGCGCGCGCCACACGGTCGCGAACCCGCCGCGCCCGATCCGCTCCAGCAGCAGGTACCGACCGTCGCTGAGCTCCTCGCCGACGTGGAGCTGGCCGCCCTCCCGGCGCTTGCGCCGGAGGTCCACGATCTCCCGGTCCACCTCCTCCGTGCTCGCGCCGGCGGCTCTAAGCCTCACCCGCCGCTTCTGCGCGGCGGCGATCTGCTTGTCGACAGCGCGGATCGTCTCGTCTGCTTCGCGCAGGCTCACGCCGGGCAGCGCGGTTGCGCTGGCGAGCGCCGCCTCCGGGCGCGCGCTCGCGGCGGCTTCCTCCACCGCCGCGCGGATGCCTTGTACAACCTCCCTCCAGGCCTCGTCCGGGTTGGCCCGGCTCGCCACCGCCGTTCCATCGCGAGGCAGCGCCTGGAGCTCCGCCAGCAGAGTGCCCACCAGGTCGCACGCGCGCACCAGGATGGGCACCACGCGCGCCGCCCCGCTGCGATGCCGCTCCAGCGCTCGCCCGAGCTCGCGCTCGTAGCAGCTGTCCGAGGCAAGGAATGCATCGCTCACCAGCAGCAGCACCACCTCGGCGGAGGAGAGCTCGGCCGCGATCGACTCATCGCGCATCGCGCCTGGGCCGATCCGGCCGCGGTGCCAGGTGCTCACCAGGCCCTGCCGCTTGAGGGAGGCGAGGTGCGCCTCGAGCGCTTCGAGGTGCGCCCGATCCGCGGGGGCGTAGGAGATGAAGACGTTGACTGCCATGCGCTAAGGGCATCGCTGCGGCGGCGAGCTCGCTCGCGTCTCGGCCGCCCGCTCCGCGCCGATCAGGCTACCAGACGCGGCGCGGGTCCTCGACAGCGCGACCGCAGGTCGTCCGCGCAGCGGTGAGGCGCCCGCTTTCTCTCGCTGGTAAAGGGCTGCCCAGCACCCATGCTCAACACCTCTCCCCCGCTCATCGTCCTCGGCTGCGGCTTCACCGGCGCGGTGGTCGCCGGCCTGCGGAGGGCGTCCGGCGGCCGCGTCGTCGCGACGACGCGCTCGTCCGAGCGCGCCGCGGAGCTCGCGCAGGCGGGCATCGAGGTGAGCGTCCTCCCGGCGCTCACCGCCGAGGCTGTCGACCGGCTCGTGACGGACGGCGCGGACGTGCTCGTCGCCTTCCCGCCCGACGGCGCGACCGACGCCGCGATCGCGCCTTCGCTCCGCCGCGCGCGTGCCATCGCGTACGTCTCGTCGACCGCCGTGTACGGCGACGCGACGGGGCGCATCGACGAGGCGACGCCCACGTCGGCCGACGGCCCCCGCGCGGCGGCGCGCCTCGCGGCCGAGGACGTGTACCGCGCGCGCGGCGCCGTGGTGATGCGCGCCGCTGGCATCTACGGCCCCGGCCGCGGCCTGCACCAGCGGCTCTTGCGCGGCGACTTCCGCATGACCGGCGAGGGCGATCGGCAGGGCAGGAACGTCGTCTCGCGCATCCACGTCGAAGACCTCGCGCGCCTCGCGCTCGCGGCGATCGAGCGCGCCGCCCCCGGCGAGGCCTTCCTGGTCGCGGACGACGCGCCCGTGCCGCAGATCGAGGTCGTCCGCTGGCTCTGCGCGCGGCTCGGCCTCGCGCTGCCGGCCGGTGCGCCGCGGGAGGATTTGCACGAGACGCTCCGTCACGATCGCGCCGTGGACAACGCGAAGATCAAGCGCGCCCTCGGCATGGCGCTGCTCTACCCGAGCTACCGCGAAGGGTTCGAGGCGTGCCTGGCCGTCGAGGCCGCGGCGCCGGCCCCCGCCGCGAGTGAGCGCGCCCCGCGGCACCGCGGGTGATCCGCGCCTGCATCGCGGGTGAACCGCCGCGCGGCCGCGTTCGCCGTTCGCGCTGCTACGCCTCGTCGTCTGCGCTGCCTTGCGGCGGCTCCTGCGACTCCGTCGCGTCGAGCCGGTCGAGCTCGCGGAAGAGCGCGTCCAGATCGAGCGTCAGCCCCTCGCAGCCCGGAACCTCCCGGAGCACCCCTCCGGGCACGCTGAGGCGGCGCTGGTAGAGCCCGCCGCGCGCGAGCTCGTGGATCTCCAGGGTGCGGAGCTGCGGATCGAGCAGCCAGTACCAGCGCACCCCGAACGCCGCGTACTCCTCGACCTTCTCGACGCGATCGCGCCGGCTGTCCCGCGGCGAGGGGGAGACGATCTCGACCATGATGTCCGGCGGGATGCCGACGGCGCCACGGGCCGGGGGCCTCCGCGAGGTCGGGAGGAACGCCGATACATCGGATTTGCGCCCGCGCCGCGGCTTGAGCGCGTACTTCACCTCGGAGCCGAAGACGAAGCCGCCGCGCGGGATGAGCCAGGCCCGCAGGGTGTGGATGAGCCAGGCGACGGCCAGCTCGTGGACGCAATCGGGCATCTCTTCCTCGACCAGGCGGCCATCGATGAGCTCACCGGCCTCGTCTTCCGGCAGCGCTGCCCACTCCGCGACGGACAAGAGGCGGGCTGCCTGGGGCTCGGGATACGGGCGCTGGCTCACGTCTCGAAAGCTACCATCACGGCGCGCCTCGTGCCGGCTCATGAGCGGGGTCGCGGGCTCACGCGGCGCGCCTGCACGGCGCGGCGCCGCGACGCACGACGTCCAGCGAGGCGTTCATGCCTGCCGTGAAAATCAGGCATCGACGGACGCGATGGCCGCGACTAGGGTCGAGGCTCTTGGAGGATCGTTGGATGAAGCTTGGGTATTGGATGGTGCTTGCATTTGCGGCTGCCGCGGTGGGCGCGGGCTGCGGTGATGACGAGGGCGCGAGCAGCAGCGTCGGGCCAGGAGGCTCGGGCGGGGCTGGCGCCGGAGGCGCGGGAGGCGGAGGCGCCGGTGGAGAGGGCGGCACGAGCGACGGCGGGAGCGGCGGGCAGCCCCCGACGCCGCGGTGCGAGCCGTCCGACCCCGCGCTGGCCGACCGCGACGCGGACGAGCTGTACGCGGCGGAGGAGGTTCCGCGCTTCGACTTCTACCTTCCGGAAGAGCGCTGGGCGGAGCTCAAGGAGAACGCCCGCGACGAGCAGTATGTCGAGGCCGAGGCCTGCTACAAGGGCAAGAGCCTCGGCGTCGTGGGCCTGCGCTTCAAGGGCGGTTACGGCACCCTCGACATGTGCTTCGACGGGGAGGGGAACCTCACCTGTCCGAAGCTCAGCATGAAGGTGAAGTTCGACGAGTACGTCGACGGACAGCGCTTCTACGCGCAGAAGCGCCTGAACTTCCACTCGATGATCTGGGACCCCACCCGGCTCCACGAGCGGATCGCCTATGGCCTGTTCCGGGAGATGGGCGTCGCCGCCCCGAGGAGCGCGTGGGCGACGCTGCACGTGAACGGCGAGTCGCAGGGGCTCTTCTCGATGGTCGAGGACGTGGACGGCCGCTTCCTGGAACACCACTTCTCCGAGGGGCCGGACGGCGATCTCTACAAGGAAGCGTGGCCGGTCTCGGACGACGCCGGCTACTACGCGGAGCGGATCGAGACGAACGAAGACGTGGCCACGCACGAGCGATTCATCTCGTTCTCGACCGCCCTCGCGTCCGCCGAGGGCGAGGAGCGGCTCACCGCGTTGTCGGAGTGGACGGACCTCGAGCAGCTGCAGCGCTACATGGCCGTCGACGAGACGATCCTGAACTGGGACGGCGTCACGACCTACTATGCCAACGACGCTGGCGTTGGCGCCAACCACAACTTCTATTTCTACGACGAGCCCTCGTCGGGCAAGTTCCACCTCATCCCGTGGGATCTCGACCAGACCCTCGGCGCCAGCACCTACTTCGGCCACGTGCCGCGCTGGACGGAGACGCCGGCGGACTGCAGCGCCCTGGTCCCCGTGTTCATGGGCTCCGAGCACGTGCGCCCGCCGGGCTGCGATGCGCTGTTCGGCGCCTTGAACCAGGACGCAGCGGGCTACAAGGCCGCGCTGCAGGCGCTCTATGAGGGCCCGTTCAGCGACGGGCGGCTCGAGGAGCAGGTCGACAAGTACGCGGCGCTGATCCGCACCGCCGTCGAGGAAGATCCGCTCGGACCCGGGCTCGCCGGGTGGGAGCCCGCGGTCGAGCGCCTCAGGAACGAGCTGCCGATCTTGCGAGAGCGCCTGGGGCGCTTCGCCAGCGACACGCCGCTCGCGCCCTTCTCGTTCATCGCGACGGGGATCAACGACTTCGAGGCGGCGGACACGCTCGGGCTGTACGTCGGGACGGTGCTGTCCACCAACAACGCGTCGAGCGCCGTGCAGGGCCTTTCACAGGAAGATCCGCTGAACGGCGCGCAGAGCATGCTGCTCCGCTTCGACTTCCGTGACGAGGCGTCTCCCTGGGGGCAGTACGTGTACTTCGGGGTGCCTCTCGCCGAGGGCACGATCGACGCGACGGCGCTCGAGGGGGTCCGCTTCTGGGCGCGGGCGGAGGCGGCGCGCGGGATGCGCTTCGACGTCGAGAGCCCGGCGCAGAGCGAAGGGCTCACGGGCGTTCGCCACGGATGGGACGTGCGGCTCACCGCGGAGCCGACGCTGATCGAGCTCAGGTTCGCCGACATGGCGCTCCCCGGGTGGGCCATCGATCAGGGGCGCGACCCGGGCGACGACGTGAACGACGTGCTCCGATCGATCGTCGGCCTCTCCTTCAGCGCGGAGATGAACGGCGTCCGCGCGAACGGCTTCCTCGGCAAGGACAAGGTCGACTCGGGCACCATCGAGATCGATGATGTCGAGTTCTTCGGGCCGACGTCCGAATCACCCTGAGCGGCGGATACGGAGGCCCAGAGCCGAGCGCCCCGGGTCTCCGCCCCTCCTGCGGCGGAACCCGAGGCTCACGGCGAGGAGCAACGCGGCGACGCCGCCGGCGGAGGGCGCGTCGCCGCCGAGGCTGCAGCTGCAGCCCGCCGACTCGCCACTCCCGTTCGCGTCCCCGCCCGCGCCGGTGGAGGGAGCCCCACCCGAGCCTGAAGCGGCGTCCCCGCCCGAGCCCGATCCGGCGTCGCCCGCGCCGACCGAGGCGGCCACGTCGAGCGTCGGACCCGCCGACGCCGTGGTGGCAGGAGACGGCGGCTCTGCGGCGCACACGCCTGCCACGCACCGCTCGCCCGCGGGGCACACGACGCCGTCGCAGAGGTCGACGCACGCCCCGCCGCGGCAATAGGTGCCCGCGCCGCACGCGACGTCGGCGCACGCGGCCTCGACGCACCGTCCGGTGTCCGCGGCGCAGCGGCCGTCCGACGGACAGCCCCGGCAGCCGCACTGGACCACGCAGACGCCGCTCTCGCACACCTCGCCCGCGCCGCACGCCACGCCGTCGCACGGATCCAGGCAGCGGTCCCCGCGACAGGTCTGGCCGTGCGGGCACACCACGCCGTCGCACGGGGCGCGGCACTCGCCGTCATGGCACACCTCGCCGACGTCGCACATCGCGTCGACGCAGGCCTGCTCGACGCACAGCCCCTCCACGCACACGAGCCCAGGCTCGCACGGGAACTCGGCCGATCCGCAGCGGTTCACGCAGCGGCCGCGGCTGCACACCTGGTCCTCTGGACAGGGCGCCTCCTCATCGACGATGTCGTCGCAGTCGTTGTCGATGCCGTCGCACTGCTCGGCCTGGCTGCCAGGCGCGACGATCGGCGTGCAGATCGCCTGTCCCTGCGCGTCGCAGTCGGAGACGCCCGCGCGGCACGCGCCCACGTTCTCTTCGACCTCGCACGGCTGGCCGGCCGCGGGGCACGTGATGCCGGAGAAGCGGAACAGGAAGTCCTCGTAGTCGAGATCATTGCCGTTGACGCCCGCGCTGCCGTCGGCGTTCCGGAAATCGAGATCCTCGAACCCCAGGTAGAACGTGTTCGCGAGCTGGTTCGACCTGTAGATGAGGTCGGAGTACCAGGGCCCAGGACTCTCGCACGCCGTACACTCCACGTTGAACCGGTGCTCGGTGTAATGGTACTGCGTGGCGTTTCCATTGCCGGTGCCGTTCGGGTTGGGGATCAGCACGAAGCCGATGAGGCCTCCCGCGTAGGCGGGGTTCTCCCGGATCGAGACGGCCGTCAGCTCGCGCTTCTCGGGAGGCGGCAGAGAGCCCGAGAACGGAAAGAGGATCTGAATATCGCTCTCCGGCGCCGGCGTGCTGAGGTCGTCTCGGGTGTCGACGGGGACGTACAGCGGCGGGTCGTCGCTGTCGCGGCCATCGTCGACGTTGTACCAGCCGACCGCGAAGTTGGCGCCGCCGCCCTTGTCGATGTACTTGCCGCTGAACTCGCAGAGCGGCGAGAACACCTGGGGCTCCACCGCGGCGTCGGCCACGACGTCGATCATCTCGTCGAGCTTGTCGTTCTTCGTGGAGCCGTTCAGCAGATCGCTCAATCGGTTCGTGATCACAGGGACGACGGTGCCGTTCGGCTGCACCACATCCGCGCGCGCCGTCCCGACCGCGCCGAGCGCCGCCAGGAGGGCCACACGCCACGCCAGAGCAGAAGGTTTGTTGGGGGTCGACGAGCGCATAGGGCTTCTCCTTCCGACAGGACATGTGAGTCCGGATCGTAAATTGGACTCGAGTTTTGCTCTCCTGTCCAGGCGGCGCGCGCGCCCGATCGAACCAAACAACGACGGATGTGGATGCCCAACGCACGTGAGAACACTGTGTGTCTGTACGCGCGAAGACGAGTGATCCCCTTTTTCCGTGTGCCGGAAGATGGTTGATGACGCGTGATGTTGATGACGCGTGACGACGCGTGATGTTGATGACGCGTGATGACGAGCGGCCGCGCGGCGCTAGCTCTTCGCCGCCTGTGGCGTTCCGTGAGCGAGCGCCCATTCAAGGCAGCGAGCCAGCGAGCTCGGCCGTCTCACAACGCGCGGACGGCGGCGCTCACGCCGCGCCATCGGTGCGCGCCGCGCTCGCCGTCCTGGCCGAGGCGCTCAGCCGTCCTGCTCTGCCGGCTCTTCCCGCTTGCGCGCGAGCGCCGCGAGCTCGCGGACGAGCTCCGGCATCCCCTCGCCCGTCGCGGCGCTGATGAGGTGGAGCTTCACCTTCGCCTTCGCGAACCGCGCCTTGAGCTTCGGGTAGGCCTCGCGCACCTCGGTCAGATCGGCCTTCGTCAGGACGACGATCTCCGGGCGCTCCGCGATCTCCGGGCTGAACTTCTTGAGCTCCTTGCGGAGCGCCCGGTAGTCGGCGAGCGGCTCGCGGCCCTCGCCTGCGTCGAGCGTCACGAGGTGGAGGAGCGCCCGCGTTCGCTCGACGTGCCTCAGGAACTGGATGCCGAGCCCGACCCCCTCGCTCGCGCCCGGGACCAGCCCCGGGATGTCCGCGATGACGAAGCTCGACCCGCCCGCCCGGACGCCGCCGCCGATCTCGACCATGCCCAGGATCGGGGTGAGCGTCGTGAACGGGTAGTCGCCGATCTTGGGCCGGGCCGCCGAGACGGCCGCGACGAAGGTGCTCTTGCCGGCGTTGGGGAAGCCGAGCAGGCCGATGTCGGCGAGCACCTTCAGCTCCAGGCGAAGCTCGCGGGCCTCGCCCGGCTCGCCCGGCTCAGAGCGCCGCGGAGCCCTGTCGTGCGGCGACTTGAAGTGCAGGTTGCCGCGGCCCCCCTTGCCGCCGCGGGCGACGATGACCCGCTGGCCGTGCTCGGTCACGTCGGCGATCAGCTCGCTGCTCTCCGCGTCGAAGATCTGCGTCCCCACGGGGAGCTTCTCGACCCTGTCGGCGCCGGCGCGCCCGTGGCAGTCGCTGCCCATCCCGTGCTCGCCCCGGTCGGCCTCGAGCGTGCGCGCGTAAGTGAAGTCGAGTAGCGTGGACAGGCCTCCGTCGCCCACGAAGACGACGTCCCCGCCGCGGCCGCCGTCTCCACCCGCGGGGCCGCCGAACGGGATGTACTTCTCACGACGGAATGCGATCGCTCCATTGCCGCCATCCCCGGCGATCACCTTCAGACGGCACCGATCGACGAACCGCATGACGGCGGCTCATAGCATACAATTTAGGAAAGACCCCAAAGCGGAAGGACGCCCCGCGCCTCGGGCCGCCCGCCGGACCGCTCGCCCAGGAGACCCCAGGTGCCCGCTCGAATCCTGATCGTGGACGACAACACGAGCCTCGCCGGAAACCTCCGCGAGGTCCTCGAGGGCGCGCGCGAGCTCGACGTGGAGGTCGCCCTCGCGCCCAACGGCAAGCAGGGGCTCGCGGCCGCCCGGCGCGACGGGTTCGACGTCGCGGTCGTCGACGTCAAGCTGCCGGACGCGAGCGGCCTCGAGCTCATCGCCCCGCTCCGCGCCGCCGCCCCCCACGGCGAGATCGTCCTCGTGACCGGCTTCGCGACCGTCGACGCCGCCATGGCCGCGCTCCGCGCCGGCGCCTTCGCCTTCATCCTCAAGTCGTTCCGCCCCGAGGAGCTCATCTCCACGGTGGCCCAGGCGATCGAGAAGATCTCGCTGAAGCGGGAGCGGGAAGAGCTCGAGCGGCGGTACCGGGCGATCATCGACGCGGCGGACGTGCTCATCCTCGGCCTGAACGCCGGCGGCAGCGTCGCGCTCTTCAACCCGCGCCTTTCCGCGCTGACGGGCGTGTCCTGCGACGCCGCGCTCGGCATGGCGTTCTGCGAGGCGCTCGTCGATGAGCCCGATCAGCGCCGGTTCAACCAGTCGTTCCTGAGCGTGGTCGAGGGCGACGCCGCCGCCGAGGTCGAGGTCGGGGTCAGGGACGCGGTGGGCGCGATCCGCCGCGTGCGCTGGCACCTCTCCGGCGTCCGCGGCGGCGGGCGCGGCGGCAGGACCGACCTCGTCTACGGCATCGGCATCGACGTGACCGAGCGGCGCGCCCTCGAGCGGCGGGCCGCCGACGCCGAGGCCCTGAACGCCATGGCCCCGCTCGCCCTCGGGCTCGCCCACGAGATCAGGAACCCGCTGAACGCCGCGGTCCTGGAGCTCCACCTGCTCAGCCGCGGCATCGACCGCCTCTCCGACGAGGCGATCCGCGAGCCCATGAAGCGGCGCGTCGGCATCGTCGAAGCGGAGATCGCCCGCCTGGGCCGGCTCCTCGGCGAGTTCCTCGAGCTCGCCCGGCCGCGCGCGCCCCACCGCGAGCCCGTCGATCTGGCCCGCGTCGTGCGCGACGTGCTCGACCTCGAGGAGGAGGCGTTCGCGAGCCACCATGTCGAGGTCGTCCGCGATCTCGCGGACGACTGCTTCGCGCTCGGCGACGTGGAGAAGCTCAAGCAGGTGGTCTTGAACCTCGTCGTTAACGCGCTCGACGTGATGCCCGACGGTGGGGTCTTGCGGGCGTGCGCGTCGGGGGATGCGCACGAGGTGTGGCTGTCGATCGGGGACACGGGGCCAGGGATCGCGCCGACGATCCTCGCCGAGATCTTCGATCCGTTCTTCACCACGAAGGCGGCGGGCACGGGCCTCGGGCTCGCGATCGTCCGGAAGATCGTCGACCAGCACGCGGGCCGTGTGGATGTCGACGCGCACGCCGCCGACGGCACGACGGTCCGGGTGAGGCTCCCCCGCTTCGTCCCCGAGCCCATCGAGCGCCCGGTCGGCTCAACCCCGCCCCGCGGCGCTGGCGCCTGACGGGGCGGGTGAGCGGCGCTCAGCCCACGATACGCATGGGGGGCTTCAACGGGAGAGGGGGCTTGGAGCCGGGGGCGGAGGGGATCGCGGAGGGGGCCGGCTTGGGCACCTCGCCCTCGAGGGCGGCGAGCGCGACGAACAGCCGGTCCATGCCGTAGTCGAGGGCCACCTCGCGCTGGAAGACGTGGGCGACCTTGATGAGGCGCAACGACGTCTGCTTGCCGAGGTCGATCTCGCGCTCGAGGAACGCTTCGAACGAGCCGTAGCCCTTCGCCTGATACAGCTCCTGCTGCTGGATCTCGGCGAGCACCACCCCGATATCGAAGAACCCCTTGTCGAGCCGCTTGCGGAGCGTGCGGATCTTCTGGGTCTGGTTGTGGAGCTCGGCGATCTTCGCCTTGATCTCCTCCGCGCCGCTCGGCACGCGGATGGTCGCCCGGGCGCTGCCAGGGGGCGCCGGCTCCGCGGCCCGGGCCCGCGCCTCGGCGGCGTGCTTCGCGGCGTGCCGCGCAGCCCAGGGCGCAGCGCCACGGAGGCCGAGCTTACGCTTCGACGCGCTCGACGCCGATTTCGAATCTTCCTTGATTACCGGATTCACGGGCTTCGCAAGCTGAGCTTCTGCGCCCCCCTTGCTGCTCGAAGAGGCCTTCTTCTTCATACCCGTCGCCTTCTCGGAGCTGCCCTGCTTTGTGATCTTCGGCATGTCGCTGCGTCCCCCGCTGGGTACGAGATCGTCGCGGCCCTTCGCCAAGCGCGCGCCGCCCGCGCGGCGGTAAAGACCCGCACGGCTGTCAAGCCCAATTGGCTCACCAGGTCGTCGCCTTACCAAAAAATCGACCACCCCGTCCACTAAGTTTCGGGGAGGCTCCTCGCTTTCCCGAAGGGCAGCATGACCCAAGATCGGTCCGGGAGCCAAAACCAGCGAGCATCGCACGCTATCGAGCCTCCCGGAAAGCTGTCGTCGGGCGCGCCGCTGGGTCGCGCCGGCCACATGGGTCCACAATCGCCGGCCTCGGCGGGCTCGGCGGGCTCGGCGCTGCGGTTCGGCGAAGATCGCGCCCGCGACGCCCGTTGCGCGCCGGCCGCCGGCCGGTCGGTTGGTCATCCCGCATGATCCCGCGTCATCCCGCGCTCCAAGTGCAGGGGTGGGTCGTGATAGATCGCGGTGTATGACCTCTCCGCCCGCCGGTCGCGGCCCCACCGATGACGTCCCCAAGGCCGTGGTCGCTGATGCGCCGCGTCGTGCGAGCGAAATGCCGCGAGGCGCGGCGAGCAGCCGGATTGCCGTGGTGGTGAACGGCAACGCCAAGAGCGTGACGGCGGAGGTGATCGAGACGCTCGATCAGATCCTTGACACGGGGGATCTGTTCGTCTCGCGGCGGGTGGAGGAGAGCGAGGGCATCGCGCGGATCCTTGTCGACCGGGGTTACGGCACGATCCTCACGGGCGGCGGCGACGGGACGTTCACGGTGGTGGTGACGGCCGTGGTGAACGAGGCGAAGCGGCGCGGGCTGCCGCTGCCGCGGTTCGGGCTGCTCCGCCTGGGGACGGGCAACTCGCTGGCGTGGGTGCTCGGCGCGTCCGGCGGCGCGGGCGCGAAGCCCGGGCTCGCGGTCGACCTCCAGCGGCTGCGCGCCGAGGCCGGGAGCCGGAACCTGCGGCTGGTGGAGGCCGAGGACATCCTGTCGCCGTTCTGCGGCTTCGGGATCGATGCGGTGATGCTCCGCGACTACAACGCGGTGAAGGCGGCGCTCGCGCGCGGCCCGCTGAAGCGGCTCGCGCCGGGGCCGGTGGCGTACGCCGTCGCCGCGACGACGCGGACGATCCCGAGCTACCTCGTGCGGCGCACACCGCACTGCCGCATCATCAACGAGGGCAACGACGCGATCCGCGTCGGCGAGAAGGGGGCGATGTTGGGGGCGCCCATCAAGAAGGGCGGCGTCATCTACGAAGGGCCGGCGAAGATCGCGGCGCTGTCGACGATCCCCTATTACGGCTTCGGCTTCCGGATGTTCCCCTATGCGGACGATCGCCAGGACCGGATGCAGCTGCGCGTCTCGGTGGTGTCGCCGTTCACCTTCGTGCGGAACTTCTCGAGCATCTGGAGCGGAGAGTTCGACGACCTGGAAACGGTGTTCGATTACTTCGTGGATGAGGTCACGATCGAGATGGACCCGGCGACGAGCTTCCAGATCGGCGGCGACGTCCGCGGGGAGCGATCGCGGGTGCGCGTGCGCCTGACCGAGCCGATCCGGATCGTCGATTTCTACGCGCCGCCGCGCGGATAAGGCTCAGCCGTCCGGCAGGGCGCGAGGCGACTCGGGTTGGACCAGATTGGCACGACTCGCGTCGTGCTCCTGGCGCATGGTGGCGCATTGAGGCGCTTCGGGGGCTCCTGGTGCCATGACTGCCGGGGGATTTCGCGGGATGAGCGCGCAGGGCGGGGCTGGCGCAACGCTTGCTCTGGGTCTGTGCCATGAACATCAAGCTGACCATTCTTCGCTCCGGTTCCGTGGGAATTGCCTCGCTTGCGCTCCTCCTCGGCGGGGGGTCGATCGGCACTGGATGCGCCGCACAGGTGACGACCGGTGGGGAAAGTGGTGAGGGGACCGACGAGGGCGCCCTCGAAGGCGAGGAGGCCGGAGGCGAGGAGGCCGGAAGCGAGGAGGCCGGAGGTGAGGAGGTCGAGGCGGCGTGTGAGATCGGCGAATCCCGGAACTGCACCGTCAACGGCACAGAGGGCTTCGAGCAGTGCGAGAACATCGACGGGGTGGCGACCTGGACCGGGTGCCAGGAGAGCGGCAGCGTCACCAGCACGCCGCTCGTGCTCTCGTTCGAGCAGCGGCCGGTCGAGTACGTGACCGCGATGAGCGGCGCCTTCGATCTGAGCGGGCTCGGGGCCACGATCGCCACCGACTGGCCGACCGCGGCGACGCCGTGGCTCGCGTTCGATCGGGACGGCAACGGGGCGATCGACGGTGGCGAGGAGCTGTTCGGCTCGGCGACGGTGCTCTCGAGCGGCGCCCGCGCGGACAACGGGTTCACCGCGCTCCGCGAGCTCGACACCGACGGAGACGGCCGGATCACGGCGCGGGACGAGGCGTGGTCGCGGCTCGTGCTCTGGAGCGACCGGGACGCGAACCGCGCGTCGAGCGCCGGCGAGCTCGAGCCGCTCGCGTCGCGCGGGCTCGTCGCGATCGAGCTCTCGTATGGACGCGATCGGCGCTGTGACGTGCGCGGCAACTGCGAGATCGAGCGCGCCTCGTTCACGTTCTCGGAGGGCGCCTCAACGCGGACGGGCGCGGTCGTCGACGTGCACCTGCGCTGGCAGTGACGTCACCGCGGGGGCGGGGACGCGGGGTGGATCGAGCTCTTCTTCTTCCAGGGCGGCGAGGCCGTGAGCAGGGCGGCGAGGCCGTGAGCGCCGCTGTCGGCGCGGAGCTGCCGGGCGATCAGTCGTAGTACTCGTTGCCCAGGTGGGTGATGAGGTCCTCCCCCATGAGCCAGCGCATCGTGTTCTTGAGCTTCATCGACTGGATGAAGAGATCGTGCTCCGGGTACAGGGCCGGCGCGGTCATCGGGCTCTTGAAATAAAAGCTCAGCCACTCCTGCGTGCCGCGCAGCCCGGCGCGCTGCGCGAGATCGAGGAGGAGCGCCAGGTCGAGCACGAGGGGCGCGGCGAGGATCGAGTCGCGGCAGAGGAAGTTGAGCTTCACCTGCATCGGGTAGCCGAGCCAGCCGACGAGATCGATGTTGTCCCACCCCTCCTTGGCGTCGCCCCGAGGTGGGTAGTACTCGATCCTCACCTTGTGGAAGAGCTTGCCATAGAGCTCTCCGTAGACGTGCGGCTGGAGGATGTGCTCGAGCACCCCGAGCTTCGAGACCTCCTTCGATCGGAACGAGTCGGGGTCGTCGAGCACCTCGCCGTCGCGGTTGCCGAGGATGTTCGTCGAGAACCACCCTGCGACGCCGAGCATCCTGGCCTTGAGCCCCGGGGCGATGACCGTCTTCATCAGGGTCTGGCCGGTCTTGAAATCCTTGCCGGCGATGGGGACCTCCTGCTTTCTTGCGAGCTCCCAGGCAGCCGGGAAATCGACCGTCAGGTTCGGTGCGCCGTTCGCGAACGGGACACGCTCCTTCAGGCAAGCCCACGCGTAGATCTGGGAGCTCGAGATCGCCGGGTGGTCCTCGGCGAGGCCCGCCTCGAAGCGCGCGATGGAGGAGTGGACCTCCGCGGGCGCGATGTAGACCTCGGTCGATCCGCACCAGACGGCGACGGCGCGCGCAGCGCCGCTGTCGCGCAGGAAGTCGCGGATATCCTCCCGGACCTGCTCGACCATCGCGGCCTTGCTCGCGCCCTTCTTCACGTGGTTGCCGTGGAGCCGCCGGACATACTGCGGGTAGAACACCGCGGGCATGGGGCGGATCCGCTCGAGCTCCTCGCGGACGGCGTCGAGGTGGCGGTGATCGAGCACGTCGGCGTGCCGCGCCGATTCGTAGGCGTTGTCGGGGAAGATGTCCCACGCGCCGAACACCAGCTGATCGAGCGCCGCCAGCGGCAAGAAATCCTTGATCCTGGGCGCGCGGTTGTCGGTGCGCCGGCCGAGTCGGATCGTGCCCAGCTGCGTGAGCGACCCGATGGGCGCCGCGAGCCCGCGCCGCGCGAGCAGGGTGCCCGCGATGGTCGTCGTGGAGACGGCGCCCAGCCCCGGCAGCAGGACCCCGAGCTTGCCCTCCGCGGTCTTGATCTCTTTCGGCTGCTTCACGTGACGTGTTCCCCCCGTGGTCGTGGGCGCTCGTCGGGCAAGGCGGGGCATCCGCCGGCGCCGTGCGCGCGGCGAGCGCGAGGTCGGTCGAGGCCGCGCGGCGCTGCGACCCGCCGGGAGCATGAAGCTCGGGGGCCGCGATCACCACGGGCCGGCGCGCGCGCGACGGCGTTTCCAGCGCGCTCCCTTCGCGCGCTTCCGGTGCTCCCTTCCCCTCGGCGCCTCGGACGGCGGCGTGAGGTGCTGCCACGAGGCGGCGTGCTCGCGACGCGCCGGGCAATCCCGGCGGGCGATCAGGGGGAGGGTCGCGGGTAGCCGGCGGCAGGGGTCATCGCCTCGATCCAGGCGCGGATCGCGGCGACGGCCTCCTCGTCGACGCGCCGGGTCGCGAGCGGCGGCATCTGCTCGGGCGGCGCGCCGGGCGCGTCGCGCCGGGACATGCTGCGGAGCACGGCGCTGCGATCCGGATCGAGGGGCCTCAGCCGGTCATAGCCGGCTCCCGGCGGCGCTCCGGGCGGGCGGACCTTCACAGGCTGGTTGATCGCCGTCTTGTAGACGCGCGTGTCGCGCACGTCGCCCACCCGGCCGGCCGCGTCGATGTTGAGGCGCATCTCGAAGTGCGTCGCGACGCCGAGCGGGTGATGGCAAGAGACGCCGCAGTTGACGTGCAGCAGGCCGAGGGCGCGCCGCTCCGTCGCGGTCCCCGGCACCTCGAGCGCGGCCGCGTCCGGGAGCGGGCCGCCGGACGTCGTCGACAACAGGCCGCGCGCGACGAGCTCGGCATACGTCAGGCCGCTGGCGCCCCGCGCGGCGAGCTGGATCGCCTCGAATCCAAGCGGGTTGTCGGTCTTGCCAGCGTGGCAACGGATGCAGTCGACCTGCGCCGGGATCGCATAGTCGGGCGAACCGGGGACGTGAGGGACACCGGCCTTCACCTGCGTCGCGCTCGCTCCGTCCTCCGACCAGACATAGGTGGCGCGCGTCCAGCGATCCTCCGCGGTCTTCCACAGGAACCTCGTCTCGATACGGCGGCTCGCGCCGGCGACGGGCAGACGGAACTCCTTCCACAGCCTGGTGCCGACAGGAAAGGTCCAGTCGTTCATCCGGGAGACATCGATGGTCGCGCCCGGAGGGAGGTAGATCCACCGTGTCTTCTCGGCGCCGTCGCTCCAGAGCTCGAAGGCGGGCTTGAACTCGCGGACACCCGCCGCGAGCGAGCGCGCGCCGGGGTCGCTGTAGAGCCCGGTGCAGCGGAGATCGGGAGGATCGGTGTCGCCGTCCTTGCATGGCGGCAGGCCTCCGGGCGCCTGGGCCGCGCCTTGGCCGGGGCGATCGAATGTGCCGGCTGCGCGCGTGGTGGTCGCGGCCGCCGGGCCGCTACGGTCCGGTGGGGTGGGGAGAGGCTCGGGCCGGGGCGTCTCCTGCGCGCCGCAGCCGCCGCAGCCGGTCAGCAGCAGCGACGCGACCACGGCTTGCCAGGCGCGGCCTCTCGTGGTGAAGGTGGAGAGGGAGGTGCCTGCTTGTCCGAGAGACCGAGCCACCAGCGCGTCGTGGGGCGCGCTGCCTATGTGACGAGAGCGTGCCATCGGACCGCCTGGTGCCTCCTGCTCGCAGGCAGTGTAGCCGCCTGCGACAGGCGCGTGCAGGTCGCCGGGCCGCCCGAAGAGCCTCGCGAGGGCGGCCCTCCCGGCCAGGCCGCGGCGGGGAACCCGGTCCAGGCGGCTCAGGGGGGCACGGGGGCGCCTGGCGCGGCGCTCGCCGCGCAAGACACGCGGGCCGCGCAGGGTGCGCCCGCGACGCAAGGCGCCCCCGCGGCG
Organism: Sorangium sp. So ce726; assembly: GCF_051521405.1. Taxonomy (NCBI): domain Bacteria; kingdom Pseudomonadati; phylum Myxococcota; order Polyangiales; family Polyangiaceae; genus Sorangium; species Sorangium sp. So ce726. The sequence goes on from NZ_CP150349.1 coordinate 2,574,007, forward strand.
CAGGGGGCTCCCGCGGCGCAGGGGGCTCCCGCGAGCGCCGCGGAGCTCGCTCGCCCGGCGAAGTGCGGGGGCGTCCCGCAGCTGAAGCTCACCATGGTGGCGACCATGCTCGACCAGCCGACGTATGTGGCCGGTCCGCCCGGCGATCCGTCGCGCCTCCTCGTGCTCGAAAAGACCGGGGTCGTCCGGCTCATCAAGGACGGCGCCCTCCAGCAGGCGCCGTTCCTCGACGTGCGATCGCGCGTGTTCTTTCCGGCGCCGAACGCGGAGGGCGGCCTGCTCGGGCTCGCGTTCCACCCGGACTACGCGAAGAACGGGCGCTTCTGGCTCCACTATTCGTCGGCCCCGCGCGGCAACGTGGTGATCGAGGAGTGGAAGCGCGCGGCGCAGGGCGGTGACTCCGCCCATCCCGAGCCGGTCAGGTCGCTTGTCGACGTGAAGCACGGCGCCTGGAACCACGTCGGCGGGATGCTCGCCTTCGGCAAGGACGGCTATCTCTACGCTGCGATCGGCGACTCCGCGCGATCTCCGAGCCCCGCGGCCGATCTCACCTCGAAGCTCGGCAAGATCCTCCGCATCGACGTCGATCAGCCGGGCAAGGCGCCTGCGGGCAACATGACGAGCGGGGACCCGATGATCTGGGACTACGGGCTCCGGAACCCGTGGCGATTCAGCTTCGACCGGCTCACCGGGGACATGTACATCGGCGATGTCGGCCAGAAGAGCTGGGAGGAGATCCTGGTGGAGCGCCCTGGCCAGGGCAGGAACGATTACGGCTGGGAAGCGATGGAGGGCACCCATTGCTACCCTCCTGGCGCGACGTGCAAGCCGCGCGGCCTCCCCCCCGCGGTCGAGCACCCGCGGAGCGAGGCGGGCTCCATCATCGGCGGCTATGTCTACCGCGGGGCGAAGATCCCGTGTCTGCGCGGCCGCTATCTCTATGCCGACTACGTGACGGGCCGCTTCTTCTCCTTCGTGTGGGACGGCAAGGCAGCGACCGATCCCGTCGAGCTGACCTCGGCGCTGAACCCGAATGGACTCCCGTCCTCGTTCGGCGAGGACGCGGCCGGGGAGGTCTATGTGGTGATGTTCAACACGGGGCGCGTCTACCGGCTTGATCCGGGGTGAGGTGTTCCACGGCGGTCGGCGCGTCGCCTGCTTTCTCCGGGACGGGCTGTCGATGTGGCGGCGATGAAGGGCTCTGCCGCAGCGCCGCGTCGAGGAACTCGCGCACGTCGCGCTCGAGCTGACGGTGGAACGCCTCGCGATCGAATCCGGCGCGATCGACGGCGGGCAAGAAGTCCGGGCGCCGCATCTGGGGAGGAAACGGGCTCAGGAACGAGTAGTGGTTTGCGTTCTCGACGACCTTGAACGTGACCTGGGCCGGGTCGGGGACGAGGTCGAGGACGAGCTGCCCCTGCCATCTCGGCGCGATGCGGTCGTGCTCCGCCACGAGCAGGAGGATGGGCACCTCGACGTCCTTCAAGGCGTCGTTGGGCACGAACCAGCACGCCGCGGGGGCCATCAAGACAAGCGCCTTGACGCGCGGGTCCTTCGTGACCGCGACCCTCTGCCCCGGCCCCGTCCAGGGCTGCCCGCCCGCGAGGGCGAGCGCGGTGTAGCCACCCATCGAGTGCCCGATGACGGCGATGTCGTCGCCCTGCAGGCGAGGCCCGAGCTCGGCGTCGGAGCAGACGGCGTCCACCGCCAGCCGGGCGTGGCGGGGCCGACGCTCCAGGTTCTCGACCGCCTCGGTCAGGGACCGATCGTTGCGATTGTCCCCGGGGTGCTCGGGCATCGCGACGACATAGCCGCTCTGTGCGAGGTGGGACGCGAGCGTCCGATACGCGAGGGGCGTCCCGCCGCCGCCGTGCGAGATGAGGACGAAGGGGAGAGGGCCGCCGTGCAGGGGCGCATTCAAGGCCACATCGATCGAGTAAGGCCCCATGGCGACGACCTCGGCAGGGACGTGCGTCGGGTACATCACGAGGACCGGGAACGAGAGGTCGTTCATCGGGTCTCGAACGGTCAGGCTGCGGCAGCCCACGAATCGATTCATACGCGTTTCTCCGGACGGTGTCGGGGGGATGGGAAGACCCAGGACGATGCCTGTCTGTTCACGGGAAGTTCACTGGAGCGGGAGGAAGACATCCGTGACGGCCTCGTGATCGGGCACCTCCGGGAAGAAGCGCACTCGCTGCAGGAAGAGCGGGAAATCCCGCAGCTCCTCTCCGCTCATGGGGAGCCAGGTCGCATAGAGGTACCTCACCGCCACGTAGAGCGTGTCGTCGCATCCGACGTGCCGCAGGACGGCGCAGCGGCCGCCGGGGATCGCCTTCTCGACGACGCCGTGCGGGTTCTCCGAAATGGGGCGGCCGATGCCCGCGCAGAGGTCTGTGCGGTAGGCCTCCGGAGGGGACTCGGCCGGGTCGTCGTACAGGATGTTGAAGGTCGCGCTGACCCTCGGCGAGAGCTTGTTCTCCTTGCGCCACGCGATGAACCGGCGCACCGATTCCAGGATCCGCTTCGGGTCGCCGCGGTGCTCGAAGGCCGCGACGCGCGTCTCGTTGAACCGCACGATGGCCACCTCCTCGGCGCGATGAGCGGCCTTCATGGGGAGGGCCCTTGTCTCTCTCAGGCGCTCATGGGTCGCGTGCCAAGGATCCCACCGGGGTTGCTCCCGGAACTCGGAGGGGGACTGCCCGAACGCCCTCTTGAAGGCGCGCGAGAAGGCTTCGGGGCTCTCGTAGCCGCTCGCCATCGCGATATCGATGATCCGCGCGTGCTCCCGGTCCGGGAGCGCGAGCCGGTAGGACGCGCTCCGCAGGCGGACGAGCTTCACGTACTCGTGGACTCCCATCCCGAACAGCTCGGAGAACTGCCGGTGAAAATGGTACTTCGAGCACGCGGCGACGCCGCTCAGCCGATCGAGCGTCAAGTCCTCGTCCAGGTGCGCGTCGACATGCTCGAGCACCCTGCGGAACCTGGCGATGTACGCGTTCTCGGCGGCTTCGGTCAACGCGGCGTCCTCCTCGGCGAGCGGCAAGGTAACGAGCCGCCGCACGCCGTGCCTGACCGAAATTGCTGAACTTCGAGGTGACCGGGCCCCGAGGGGCGCACGGAAGCGCGGCGGTGCCTGTGGCAGGCCGGAGGCGACCCGGTTTCGTTCTGGGGAGAATAATCTGTTTTGGGTGTGGCTGTTCTGGCCCCTCGCACAGGCCTGAGCCACCGGCCAGGCGCTTCACCGCGTCGTGGTGGCGAGCGGGGTTCTGCGCCATCGAGGACGACGAGGACAAGGAGCGCGCCACACACGCGATCGCCCGCGCGCCGGCCTCGCTGCCGGCGGGGACGCTCCGTGTCGAGCTCCGCTCCACGCCGCTCACCAAGGACGCCCCGCCCGCGCACACGACCCACCTCTACGTCGTCCTTGCGGGCCAGCGGACATGGCTCGGGGTCGGCGAGGACGACGCCGCCCTCGTGGATCGGCTGCGCGTCGCGGTGGGCCCGGGGCGAGGCCCGGACCGCGCTCGATCGCGACGGACGATTCAAGCACAGCGACAAAGAGCCGTGAATTTCGTTCACAGATCACCCCGGTCGCATCTTTGCCACTGCCTAGCTCCGCAGGTTGCTTCTGTTACTTCTACGGCATGAGAAGAGGCTTACTCCAGTTACTTTTGTTCATGAGCGCTGGCCTCGCATGCCAGCCGGAGCCAACGCCCTCCGCGTCGGACACGAGCGTCGAGGTGCCGCTCGCGGACGACGGCGAGGTGCCGCTCCCGGACGACGGCGAGGTGCCGCTCGCGGACGACGGCGAGGTGCCGCTCCCGGACGACGGCGAGGTGCCGCTCCCGGACGACGGCGGCAATCCCAACCCGCTCTGCCCCGGCCCCGTCGAGCCGGACACCAGCGCGGTCGTGGCACTCTCACTCCCGGCGCGCACGAGATCGACGCTGATCCGCGGCGATCACCTCGCGAGCGCCCAGCGCTCGACGCCGACGCGCGTGGTCGTGGAGGAGCGGGCCGCGCTGGCGATCGGCCCCGATTATCCGAGCACCGTGACCATGAGACTGGATTCGGTCCTCGATCCGCGCTGCGGGCCGATCCTTGGCGACATCACCATCGACGAGATCGGCGACATCCAGGGAGCGATCGCCGTCGAGAAGACGGGGCCCACGACGTTCGCCGTCAGCGTGAGCGAGGAGGGGACATCGACCTTCGAGGTCTCGGGCGTGATCGCGGTGCCGGAGGGCGGCCTCGACGTGTGCACCATGTACGACGACACCCGCGAGCTCCCCATCACGTTGTTGATGACCGTCCAGGCGGCGCGCCCGCGCTGGCAGTTCGAGATCCCGGCGAGCTGCGGCGCGCGCGCCGTCATCCAGTCGAACCGGCCTCTCCCGATCATCCCGGTGGCGCTCGACGCGGCGGGCCAGCCCTTCTCTCCACAGAACGTCGAGCATCCGGCGGTCGACGTGGTGGGGACCGGCGTGGGGCTCCGGGTGATCGAGGGCGGCGCGCCCTCCGAGATCGTCGCGACCGGCGACGGCAGCGTCGTGATCACCGCGGCCGACGGCGGCGACCCGCGCGAGGTCTCGGTGATCCCTGCCGCCCGCATCGACGCCATGGACGTGGTGTTCGCGATCCCGGGCGCCGCGGGGGGCGGGAGGCTCCTCGCGGATGGCGAGACGTACGTTGGTGGGTTCGCACGCACGGGGAACCGGGTGGTCGCCGTGATCTCCGGGCTTGCGTCCGGCGGTGTTCCGCTGTGTAGCGAGGCGAGGACCGAGGATTTCGAGGTGACGTCCTCCACACCGGAGGCCTGCGCCGTCGATGGCCTCTTCTGCGAGAGCAACCAGATCCCCTTGGGGGATCTGGTGACGCGCTCCGCGGAGGTCATCACCGACGGGACGTGCGCCGTGCGCATCGATGCACCGGCGTTCGCCGGTGGTGCCGGCCTGAGCGCGGAGATCTCCGTGACCCTGGAGGACACCGACGAGATGCGCGATCTCACCCCCTAGGCGACAAACGGGTTGAAGCGGCACGCAAACAGCGAGAAGTTGAGCCGCCAAGACGCCAAAAGACGCCAAGATTTTTATTTTGTTTTTGGCGTCTTTGGGCGTCTACGGGGAGAGGGCTTTGCGGCGCAGACCGCTGCCGGCGTCTGCACCAAGCGCAATTGGGCGCCCTCGCAGTACTGCGAGGGCGCCCCGAACCTTGCTCCGAGATCGCTCTCTCGCTCTCTCGCTCTCGAGCGGTGATCGGCGGGGGCACCTTTCCGCTCGGCGAGCGCGCCCGGTTGAGCGAAATACGTCGAGGGGCCCGCGGGCGGTCTCGACCGTCGGGGAAGTGCGGCGGGCTTGTCCGGAGGTGGTCGAGCACCGTCCCGCGAATGAGCCGGACGGAGAGCGCTGCGTGCCGAGGCAGCGCTTCACCCGGCGCGGGCGAGCTCGTCGCGCACCGCTGCCGTGAGCTCGAGCGAGCGCACCCGCGCGGCGTGATCGAAGATCGGTGAGCTCACGATGAGCTCGTCGGCGCGGGTGCGGACGATAAAGCTGTCCAGCCACCGCCGCACGGTCTCGGGAGCGCCCGCGACCGAGCAGGCCAGCGCCTGCTCGAGGCCGGCGCGGTCCAGGGGGCTCAGCGCGCGCTCGAAGTCGTCGTCCGGCGGCGGAAATGGCCCCGGCCGGCCGCGGCGCAGGTTGACGAACGCCTGCTGGAGCGAGGTCCACAGCCGGCGCGCCTCCTCGTCGGTGGCGGCTGCGACCACGTTGACCCCCAGCATGACGCGGGGCTCCGCGAGCTCGTCCGAGGGGCGGAACTCCCTGCGGTACAGCGCGATCGCCTGCGTCATCTGGCCCGGCGCGAAGTGCGAGGCGAAGGCGTAGGGGAGGCCGAGCGCCGCGGCGAGCTGCGCGCCGAAGAGGCTGGAGCCGAGGATCCAGATCGGCACGCGGAGCCCGGCGCCGGGCACGGCCTGAACCGGCTGGCCAGGCTCCGCCGGGCGGAAGTAGCCCATCAGCTCCAGGACGTCCTGGGGGAAGCCGTCCGCGTCGCCAGCCAGGTTGCGCCTGAGCGCGCGGGCGGTGAGGGGGTCGGAGCCCGGAGCGCGCCCGAGGCCCAGATCGATGCGCTCTGGAAAGAGCGACGCCAGCGTGCCGAACTGCTCGGCGATCACGAGCGGCGCATGGTTCGGCAGCATGATCCCGCCCGCGCCGACGCGGATCGTCGAGGTGCCGGCGGCCACGTGCGCGATCACGATCGACGTCGCGGCGCTGGCGACGCCGCCCATGTTGTGGTGCTCGGCCAGCCAGTAGCGGTGATAGCCGAGCCGCTCGGCGTGGCGCGCGAGATCGAGCGAGTTGCGGAGCGCCTGCGCGGCGTCTCCGCCCTGGACGATCGGAGCTAGGTCGAGAACGGAGAAAGGAATCATGTTGGACACCTCGCCAGACTGTTGCACGCCACGGACGGTTGCGGCAGCGCCCGGGGACCGGCGCGGCGCGTGCGCGGCCTCCGCGCGCGAGCGCGGCGAGGAGGCGCCCCTCCTCGCCAGCGCGCGCCCTGCGGGGCGTTGCCCCGCGGCGCACGAGCCGTCTGGAACGCCATGACGTGGCCGCGCCCGCTGTATTACCCTCGGCTCGTGCGCCGTTCGTCCTCGCCGCTGCGCCGCCTGCCGCAGGTCCTGCTCGTCGTCGCCGCTTCGGCCGCCGCGGTCGCGTCGCCCGGGGGAGCGGCCGCGACCCTCTGGCCCAACGTGCCGGAGCAGATCGCGCGTGCGCTCACGTCGGGCGACGCCCTGGAGCGGCGCCTGGCCGCGACCCGCGTGGGCGAGCTCGCCCCGGAGACGGCCATCAGGCTGATCCAGCGAGGCATGAGCGATCCGGACGTCGAGGTGCGGCTGCACCTCGCCGGGGCGGCCGTGCGCCTCCGGATGCCGCGCGCGGGGGACCTCGTGATCGAGTGGCTCGGCGAGGGCGACGCGCGCCTGCGGCTCGCGGCCTGCGACGTGATCCGCGCGGCGCCCACGGACCGCTCCGTCGTCGCGCTCGGGCGGGTGCTCGGCGATCCCGACCCGCACGTCCGCCTCGCCGCCGCGACCGCGATGGGCGCGGCGGGGCTGCCGGACGCGGTCTCGCCGCTGCTCGGCCACCTCGACGACACCGCGCCGGAGGTGCGCGCGGAGGTCGCGCGCGCGCTCGGCCGGATCGGCGACGGGCGCGCCGTCGTGCCGCTGATCGGCAAGGTGCAGGACTCGGTGCCGGAGGTCCGCAAGGCCACGGCGCGCGCGCTCGGAGAGCTCGGAGACCCGCGCGCGGTCAGCGCGCTGCTGCTCGCGCTCCAGGACGCATCCCAGGACGTGCGCGTCGAGGCGGTGACCGCGCTCGGCCGGCTGCGCTCGGACGACGCGACGTCGGCGATCGCCGATCTGGTCACGGCGTCGCCGGGGGCCGCGGGCGCGTTCCCGGGGGCGCGGCCGTCCGACAGCGCCACCTCGAGCAACGACGTGCGGGAGGCGGCGCTCCGGGCGCTCGGCCGCATCGGCTCCGAGGCGGCCGTGAAGGCGCTGCTCGCGGCGCTCGCGAAGGACAACCCCGCGGCGCCGCGCTCCGCGGTCCGCGACGCCCTCGTCAGCGCCGGCGCCGCGGCCGTCCCCGCGCTCATCGCCGCGCTCGCGGCCGCGCCGTCGGCCAACACCGCGGCGGGCGCCGCCCTCGTGCTCGGCGAGCTCAAGGCCAGGGAAGCGCTGCCCGCGCTCGTCCGGGGGATGCAGCGGGGCGTCGTCCCGCTCCGGCACGGGCTGCGCGCCCTCGGCGCGCTCGGCGATCCCGCGGCGCTGCCCGGCGTGCTGGAGCTGCTCGGCGACGGCGACCCCGCGGTCCGCGCGGAGGCCATCCGCGCCGCGACCGCGCTGCTCGATCCAGCGCGGCCCGACGGGCGCGCGGTCGACCCGGCGCGCGCCCTGCTGATCGACCCGGCGACCGCGCCCGACGAGAAGCTCGCCCTCGTCCAGCTGCTCGGGCGCACCGGATCGCCGCGCGCGCAGGCGGCGCTGCTGCCGCTCGCCAAGGCGCGCTCCACGCCGCTCCGCCTCGCCGTGATCGAGGCGCTCGGGGCCGCGCGCGCGGCTGGGACGCTCGGCGCGGCCGTGGACGCCGCCCTGCTCGCGGCGCTCGACGACGAGTCGGCCGACGTGCGCCTCCGGGCGGCGATCGCGCTCTCCCGCGTCGCCGGCCCAGGGAGCGCGCGGCCGCTGCTCCAGCGCCTCACGGTCGCGGCGGAGCAGGACCGCGGCGCGCTCGGCATCGCCCTCTCGGGCGCCCTGTCGCGCGCGGACGACGCGGGGAGCGCGACGGACGCGAAGGCCGCGAACGACGCGAGCGGAAAGGGCCTTGTCCACGACGTGGCGGCCGCGATCGCGAGCGCGCCGGACGCCGCGCGCGACGCGCTGATCGAGGGGCTCGGCCGCATGCCCGGGCAGGCCGCGGGCGCCGCGCTCGCGCGGATGGCCTCGGCGGCGCCCATCGACGATCGCCGCAAGATCGCCGAGGCGCTCGCGGGGCATCCGGAGGCCGCCGCCGCGCTCCGCAAGCTCGCGGGCGATCCGGATCCCGGCGTCCGCGCCAACGCGGTCTGGTCGCTGGGCGCGGCGGGGGACAAGGACGCGCTGCCGCTGCTCCTGCCGCTCCTCAAGGACCCTGACGTCGCCGTGGCGGGCAACGCGGCAGGCGCGATCGGGCGCGCCGCGGGCCGCGCCGGGCAGCCCGCCCGCGCGGCCGCGGCGCTCTGCGCGGCGCTCCCCGACGCGCGCCCCTACGTGCGGGCCAACGCGCTCGCGGCCCTCACCGTGGCCGGCGCCCGCTGCGACGGGGACGCGGCGCGGGACCTGCTCGCGCGCGACCCCGCCGAGGCGGTCCGCCTCGCGGCCGCCGACCACCTCGCGCGGAGCGGCGCCGACGACGATCGCCGCGCGCTCGCCCGCTGCGCCACCGAGGACAGGAACGCCACCGTCGCCGGGCGCTGCGCCCGCGCCGCGCCGCCCCGCGCGCCGGTCGCCGGCGCCGAGGACGTCGTGGTCTTCATCGTCCCGTTCGACGCGGGCCGGGGCGGCTCGGTCCGCGACGCGCCGGCCCCGCGCGCGCCCTTCGCGCTCGTGCGCGCGGACGGGCTCATGCGCCTCGGCGTCGCGGACCGGCGCGGAGAGCTCTTCGAGCGCGGCGCTCCCCGAGGGGCCATCCGCCTGACCGTCCCGGCCCCGCTCGTGAAGTGAGCCCGCGCCCGCCGCGCTGAGCCGGACACCATGCGAACCCGACCTGACGTCGAGCTCCGGATGTCCAGGACCGTGCACCCGGGCGACGTCGTCCTGGTCGAGCTCGTGCTCCGCTGCCGCGCGAGGACGCCGGTCGACGCGATCGAGCTCCACCTGGAGGGCATGCAGGTCGCCCGCGTCGAGGAGCGCGTCCTCGTCCCGCCCCACTTCCTCTCGCTCGTCGCCCGCGTCTCGGGGCCGACGACGCTCCCCGAGGGCGAGCAGCGCTACCGCGCGAGCTTCCCGCTCCCGGCCGACGCGCCCTGCTCGTACCTCGGCACGCGCGCCGAGATCCGGTACGGCATCACGCTCTCGATCGCGATCCCGTGGTGGCTCGACGTCCAGGAGTCCTACGAGGTGCTCGTCACGCCCCGCCCCGTCACGCGCCCGGCGAGGTCGCCGGCCGCGGGGACCACGGCGCGCGGCGACAGCCCCTTCGTCGAGGTCTCGCTCGACGATCGCATCTTCGCGCCGGGCGACGAGATCTCGGGGGCGGTGGCCCTCGGAAACGTGCAGGGCCGCGGCGCGCGCGGGATCGAGATCTCGCTGGTCGGCGTCGAGCGCCTCCTCAGCGCCGACCGCTCCGCGCCGAACCGCGCGACCGAGGCGCACCGCTTCACCGCCTTCCGCCGCGCGGACAGCCGCGACGAGGGGCGGGAGCTGCCCTTCCGGTTCCGGATCCCCCGCTCCGTCGCGCCGTCGTTTGACGCCGGCTGGGTCGCCCTCGTCTGGGGGCTCGAGGTGCGCGTCGATCTCGCGCGCGCGGACGGCGTCGTCCACACGACGCCGCTCGTGCTCGGCGTCTTCGACAGCCCCCCCGGCCTCGGCGCGATGCGGCGGCAGATCGGCTCCGGGAGGTGGCGCGCCGTCTGGGAAGCGGTCGGCGCGCGCCACGGCCTGTCCCTCGACGCGCTGGAGCTCCGCCTCTCGGGCACGCTCTCCGGCGCCGCGGCGTCGGTGTGGATCGACGCGGGCTCCTCGTCGAGCGGCGCGCTCGTGGGCGAGCTGCGCTGGCCGTCGTGGGGGCTCGACCTGGAGGTCGGCGTGAAGCGCTTCCTGCTCGCGCTGTCGTCCGAGGACGACGAGGGCTTCGGCCGCCGTTACCGCGTGCGCGGGCGCGATCCCGGCCAGGTGCGCGCCGTGGTCGCGGGGCCGCTGCGCCGGGCGCTGCTCGCCTTCGACGACGTCCGGCTGGACGACGAGCACGTGTCGGTCCGGTCGCGGACGCCGGGCCACGATCAGCCATGGCTCGGCGCGTTCCTGGAGCACCTCGCGGCGCTGGCGGCCGAGATCGGCGCCGCGAACGAGCGCATCCCGCCGCCCACGCCGATGGCGGGGATGCGCGCGGCCTGGGAGCGGTTCGCTGCCGAGGTCCACGGCCGCTTCGAGGTGGGCCGCATGCGCATCCGGGACGCGCAGGTCGACGGCGCGACGTTCCACGTCGACACCTGCTTCGAGAGAGGCCCCCACCCCGAGCGCTCCGAGATCACGCTGGTGGTCGATCCGCCCCTCGACGCGGCGCTCGATCCCGACGATCCCGAGCAGCTGCGCGCCGCCTCGCCCAGGGCGCGCGAGGCGGTCAAGGGCCTGCAGGCCCGCACGCGCGCGCTCCGTATCGCCCCGCACGCCATCGTGATCACGCTGCCGGCCCCGCTCGAGGACCCCTCGACCCTGCGCGAGCTGCTCGGGGCGCAGCTGCACGTGGCGGCGCTCCTGCGCGGCCCGCGCGTCGCCCGCCCGTACCGCTGAGCGGCGAAGACCGGGCGCCCGGGCGGGTGCTGCGGCGACCGCGCTGGAGAGCGCGGCCCCACCCACCAGCCCACCATGAGGACGCGCGGGCGGAAACGCGCACGTGGGAGCGCGGCAGCGCGAGCGCGGGTAGGCGACGCGGATCCGGGAATCCCCTTACACGGCTTACACGGCGCGCGGCTCGCTGATTTCCACACAAAACGCAGGCGGATCCGGGCTAGAGTCCCCGCCCATGCTCGACAAGCTTTCTCGCGAAGAACGCCTCCAGCTGATGCGGTTCATCTGTTCGTTCGCCTGGGCCGACCTCCAGGTGCGCGACCAGGAGCGCGAGTTCGTGCGCAAGATGATCCTGCGGCTCCACCTGGACGCGGAGGAAGCCAAGCAGGTGCGCAGCTGGCTCGAGGTGCCGCCCGCGGCCGACGACGTGGATCCGATGAAGATCCCGCGCGCGCACCGGCAGCTCTTCCTGAACGCCGCGCGCGAGATGATCTCGTCCGACGGCGAGATCGGCGAGGAAGAGCGCGAGAGCCTGAGCCTGCTGGATCAGCTCACGCGCTGACGCGGGCGGGGGGGCGACGGATGACGGACAACGGATGGATGATGAGCCGGTGAGCGGTGGAACGATGAGCACGATGGCGCAGGGAGGGGCCGGCGAGGGCCGGACCCCAGCGGAAATGGGAGCGAGCTCGGCCGAGAAGCCCTGGGTCGGCGTGATCATGGGCGGCAAGAGCGACTACGAGCACCTCGCCGTCACGAGCGAGCTGCTCACGCAGCTCGGCATCCCGCACGAGGTGCGCGTCGTCTCGGCGCACCGCACGCCGGACCGGATGTTCGAATACGCGAGCACGGCCGCGGAGCGCGGGATCGAGGTGATCATCGCCGCCGCCGGCGGCGCCGCCCACCTGCCCGGGATGGTCGCCGCGAAGACGGTGCTGCCCGTCATCGGCGTGCCCATCCCCGCCACGGCGCTGAACGGCATGGACGCGCTGCTCTCGATCGTCCAGATGCCGAAGGGCGTCCCCGTCGCCACGATGGCGATCGGCAAGCCCGGGGCGGCCAACGCGGCCCTGTTCGCGGCGGCGGTCCTGTCGGGCAAGCACCCGGAGCTCCGCGAGCGCCTCGCCGCCTTCCGCGGCGCGCAGGAGGCGGCGGTGCTACGCGACTCGGTCATCGTCTAGCTCATCAGGCCTCGTCAGGCCTCGTTTCGCTCCCCCTCGTACAGGTCCTCCGGAAATGCCCATCGCTCCCGGCTCTACGCTCGGTATCCTCGGTGGCGGCCAGCTCGGCCGCATGACGGCGCTGGCCGCCCGCACGCTCGGGTACAAGGTCCACGCCCTCGACCCTGACCCGGACTGCCCGGCCCGTTCGGTGCTCGATCGCTGCATCGTCGCCTCGTTCGACGACGTAGCGCAGGCGGCCGAGCTCGCGTCGCAGTGCGACGTGGTGACGCTCGAGATCGAGAAGATCGCCACGGACGGCCTCGTGGCCGCCGCCCGGTTCGCGCCGGTGCGCCCGTCGGCCGACGTGCTGGCCATGGTGCAGGATCGCGGCGTCCAGAAGGGCTGGCTCTCGCGCAACGGCTTCCCGGTGGGGCCCTTCCGCGAGGTCGCGACGAGCGAGCAGCTCCTCGAGGCGACGCGCGCCATGGGCGGGGCGTGCTTCGTGAAGTCGTGCGTCGGCGGGTACGACGGCCGCGGCCAGCTGCGGCTCTCGGGGGACGCGTCGCCGGGCGGCGCCGGCGGCATCGAGGGCGAGGCCGCGTCGCTCTTCGCGTCGCTCGGCGGCCAGCGCTGCGTGGTCGAGCAGGCGCTCGACCTCGAGGCCGAGCTCTCGGTGCTTGTCGCGCGGAGCCCGAGCGGCAAGCTCGCGGTCTACCCGCCGGCGTTGAACCACCACGTCGACCAGATCCTCGACTGGTCGCTGCTGCCGGGCCCGCTCTCGGCCGCGGTGACGGGGCAGGCGGTCCAGATCGCGCTCGACCTCGCGGTCGGCCTGCGCGTCGAGGGGCTGCTCGTCGTCGAGCTGTTCCTGCTGAGGGACGGCCGGCTGCTCATCAACGAGCTCGCCCCGCGGCCCCACAACAGCTACCACGCCTCCGAGGTCGCCTGCGCGACGAGCCAGTTCGAGCAGGCGGTCCGCGCCGTGTGCGACCTGCCGCTCGGCTCGGTCGAGATCGTCCGCCCCGCAGCGATCCTCAACCTGCTTGGCGACGTGTGGCTCGGCGGCGCGCCGCCGCCGTTCGAGGCCGCGCTGGAGATCCCGGGCGTCCGGCTCCACCTCTACGGCAAGCGGGTCGCCCGCCCCGGCCGCAAGATGGGCCACCTCTCCGCCACGGGCCGCACGCCGGAGGAGGCGCTCGTCGCCGCGAAGCTCGCGATGGCCCGGCTCTCCGCGCAGGCCGGGCTACCGCTCCCCGGGCGCTGACGCGCCGCCGACGGGCCCCCGCCGGCGAACGACGCACTCCACTGCTGCCGGTGATGGCGCGGCGCGCGTCGCGCCATCCCGTCGACGGACTCTCTCCGTTCGCGTCGATTCATGAGCCGCCGGTGAGCCGCGGCGCAACTGCATGTTCGGGACGACCTTGGCGGGTAGGGAGGTGTGTTCTCACGTGCTCAGGTTCGGCGTCGCCTGCGGCGTGGCTGGCGCTTCGCTGTGTCTGGGCGCGACCGCGACGCCGCGGCAGCGCGCAGCGATCTCGGCGAATTCAATGGTCTTGAGCGCTCGTGCGGAGACATCTCACTGTGTCTTCGTCTACAGGGGCAGCGCACGCTGGCCGGGGCGGAATCACGCGCACTGGCTATCGGGACGAAACATCGATATAGGATGCATTTGATCTGAACCCACGCCCTGGACTTCAAAGAATATCTCGCACAGAGGCGCCGCTGTGGCATGTTCAATTCTTAACAGGTCACGACCGTGGAGACTCCGGCCGTGCCCCTGCTTGCAACCCTGGCCATCTTGGGCGGCGGTGACCGCCCGAGGAGGAGCAAGTCGATGAAAAGAACCTCATTCATGGTGTTGGCGTGCGTGGCGGGCGGGCTAGGCAGCGTGTCGTGCGGGGGGGCGGACGCGGGCGACGACGTCACGCAGGAGACTGAGCCCCAGTTCTCTGTCGACGCTCAGGGCGGGGTCTTCACCGGGGATGATGGATTCAAGATCGAAGTGCCGCCGGGGGCGGTCAGCGCGGCGACGGAGCTCACCATCGAGAACATCGAGGACGCCCGCGAAGGCGCGGTAGGTCCCACCTACCGCCTCGGTCCTGAGGGGCAGACGTTCGCCAAGCCGATCAAGCTCACGCTGCCGATCACCGTGGAGTTCGAGGCGGAGCTCGGGGAGAATACCGTCCTCGATGCCTACGGCTTCTCCGCGCCGACAGGCTCCGACGACTTCACGCCGCTCGAGCATCACGAGGTCTCCGCCGCTGAGCTCATCACGGAGACCACCTCCGTTGGCACCTTCTACGCCGGGATGATCCCGGCGGGGGTGATGGCGAGCCAGCACGCCTACCCGATGGCGCTCGCCGCCGACGACACCTATCTCTACTTTGCGAGCGGCGGCACCGAGTCCACCGCGCCCGCGGACTCGAACGACGGCTACATCTATCGCGTCAAGCCGGGCACCACCGAGGTGGAGGCGATGACCCCTGCGGATCCCGACCCCAAGGCGCTGTGGGTCAACGCCTCCCACGTGTACTGGGCGAGCGGCGGAGACAACGATCCGGTCATCCCTTCGGCGCTCAAGCGCGTCGACAAATCGACCCTGGAGATGGAGACGCTGGTCGAGATCGGCTACGTGGTGAGCGTCACCGGAGATGAGTCGTCCGTGTATTTCGGCGATGGTGACGGACACAACATCTACAAGATGCCCCTCGACGGCGGCGAGCCCGTCGTCCTCGCGGCCGACGCCGGCGCGCCGGAGTACCTGGCGCAGGACGCAGAGAACATCTACTGGACCGGTGGCTCCCGGACGAACAAGGTCTACAAGGTGGCGAAGTCGGGCGGGGACGTGACCGTCATCGCCGAGAACGAGGGCGAGCCGGCCGGGATTGCGGTTGACGCGGCGTTCGTCTACTGGGCCAACACCGGTGACGGCGGCGTGTTCAAGGCGCCGATCGCCGGAGGGGCGAAGACGCTGATCTACCAGGGGGGCTCGATGGCGGGGCTTGCGCTCAGGGGCTCGACGCTCTTCTCGACGGACATGAGCCGGAACCGCAGCGTCCAGGCCCACGATCTCGCGAGCAATACGACCGTCGTGCTCGCGCTCGGCCAGCACTTCGCCTGGCGCGTCATCGCCCCGGAAGGTCAGGACGTGTTCTGGACCAACGGCGGTGATTATCGCTTTGAAGGCCAGATCGTGTCCTACCGCGCTCCTTGAGCGCGCGCCTCCGGCGGCGATGCCGGGCAGCATGACAGCAGGGGCGAACGCAAGGTCGCCCCGATTTTTGGGCCGCCGATTTGTGAGCCGCCGATGAGCCGCGGTGCAACTGCTCACCCGGGACCAGCGTGACGGGTAGGGGGGTGGTCCCGCATGCTCATGCTTGGCTTCGCTTTCGGCGAATCTGGCGCTCCGCTGTCGCGTTGACGCGACGGAGGCACCGGGGCCGCGCGCAGTGAGCTCGGCAGAGTCCATCGTCTTCACTGCCAGTGCGGAGAGCGCTCACGGTGTCTTTGTCTTCATGGCGAGCGCATGTTGGCCGGGGCGGAACCACGCGCGTTGGCCACCGGGACGGATCATCGAACCAGGAAGCCGTTGATCCGAGAACACCCGATCTCAACTCCAACGATCATCTCGTAAGAGGCGCCGCTGCGGCATGTTCGTATCTCATCGGCTCGCGACCGTGGAGACTCCGGCCGTTCCCCTGCTTGCAACCCTGTCCATCATGGGCGGCGGCGACCGCCCGCGGAGAAGCAAGTCGATGAAAAGAACCTCATTCATGGTGTTGGCGTGTGCGGCGGCCGGGCTGGGTAGCGTGTCGTGCGGGGGGGCGGAGGCGGACGACGCCACGCAGGGGACCGAGCCGCAGTTCTCCGTCGACGCGCAGGGCGGCGTGTTCACCGTGAGGGACGGGTTCAAGATCGAAGTGCCGCCAGGCGCGGTCAGCGCGGCGACGGACATCACCATCGAGCGCGTCGAGGACGCGCGCGAGGGCGGGGTGGGGCCCATGTACCTCCTCGGCCCGGAGGGGCAGACGTTCGACAAGCCGATCACCCTCACGTTGCCGATCACCGTGGAGCTCGAGGCGGAGCTCGGGGAAAACACCTTCCTCGACGCCTATGCGTTCACCGCGCCGGCCGACTCCGACGACTTCACGCGGCTCGAGCGTCATGACGTTTTCCCTGCCGGCGTCGTCACGGAGACCCCGCATTTCTCCCGCTTCCAGGCCGGGATGGTCCCGCCGGCGGCGATGGCGAGCCAGCACGCCTACCCGATGGCGCTCGCCGCCGATGACACCTACCTCTACTTTGCGAGCGGCGGCACCGAGGCCACCGCGCCCGCGGACTCGAACGACGGCTACATCTATCGCGTCAAGCCGAGCACCACCGAGGTGGAGGCGATGACCCCTGCGGATCCCGACCCCAGGGCGCTGTGGGTCAACGCCTCCCACGTGTACTGGGCGAGCGGCGGAGACAACGATCCGGTCATCCCTTCGGCGCTCAAGCGCGTCGACAAATCGACCCTGGAGATGGAGACGCTGGTCGAGATCGGCTACGTGCTGAGCGTCATCGGAGACGAGTCGTCCGTCTATTTCGGCGATGGCGACGGACACAACATCTACAAGATGCCCCTCGACGGCGGCGAGCCCGTCGTCCTCGCGGCCAAGGCCGGCATGGCCGAGTACCTGGCGCAGGACACCGCGAATATCTACTGGACCGGCGGCGCCACGACGAACAAGGTCTACAAGGTGGCGAAAGCGGGCGGGGACGTGACCGTCATCGCCGAGAACGAGGGCGAGCCGGCCGGGATCGCGGTGGACGCGGCGTTCGTCTACTGGGCCAACGCCGGTGACGGCGGCGTGTTCAAGGCGCCGATCGCCGGAGGGGCGAAGACGCTGATCTACCAGGGGGGCTCGATGGCGGGGCTTGCGCTCAGGGGCTCGACGCTCTTCTCGACGGACATGAGCCGGAACCGCAGCGTTCAGGCTCACGATCTTGTGAAGAACAAGACCTCCGTGCTCGCGCTCGGCCAGCACTTCGCCTGGCGCATCATCGCCCCGGAAGGTCAGGACGTGTTCTGGACCAACGGCGGTGACTACCGCTTCGAAGGCGAGATCGTGTCCTATAGCGCTCCTTGAGCGCGCGTCCGGCGGTGATTGCGGGCAGCTGGACAGCAGGGGCGAACGCGGCGGATGGCGCCCGTTCGCCCTCACCGCATTGCACCGAAGGTGGCCTCGAGAGCGCGTGGTGAGCGCTCCAGAGTCCGCTCGCCAGGGCGCGCTGCGCTCCCCTCTGCGCCAGCTGCTTTACACATTGACCGTGTCCGGCGTCCTGGCGTAGTTCTTTTCATTCGATGCAGATCACCCTCTCGAGGGCCCGGCTCCAGGTCGCGCTGCTCGCCGTGATGGCGGTGATTGCGGGCGCCGGGCTCGCCGTCGAGGTGCTCAAGCCGCTTCTCCACCTGAGGAGCCAGAGCGGCGTCGTCCCGTTGTTCTCGCTGAGCTACGAACAGAATGTGCCCACGTGGTACACCTCGTCCTTGCTGCTCGTGTGCTCACTCACGCTCGCTGTCCTTGCCGTCGGCGCCCGCCGCACGGGCAAGTTCGTGAAGCACTGGTGGGGGCTCTCCGCGGCGTTCCTCTACATCTCGCTCGACGAGGTGGTCGAGATCCATGAAGCGGCGAGCTCCTGGCTCGATCTGCGCGGGGTGCTGTACTTCAGCTGGGTGATCCCGGCGGCCGCCGTGGTGGCGGTGTTCGCGGTCGCATACCTCCCGTTCCTCTCGCACCTCCCGCGAGAGACGCGGAATCGATTCCTCCTCTCGGGCGGGATCTATGTCACCGGGGCCCTCGTCCTCGAGCTGCCGCTCGGGTACTGGACCGAGCGGGCCGGGAGCGACAACCTGATCTACGCGCTCATCGACTTCGTGGAAGAGGCGATGGAGATGCTCGGCGTGAATCTCTTCCTGCTGTCGCTCGTCGATCACCTCGCCGTGCAGGGGTGGACGATCGGCTTCTCGCAAGCAGCACCGGGGCAGCGGCCCGCGGCGGTCGAGTATCCCACATGAGCGCACGGGCCGAGCCCGTGTCCGCTGCGCTGCTCGGTGTGGGCCGGGCTGCGTACATCGTCGGCCCCTGGTACGACTGGGCTTTCTTTCTGCTTCCGCCGCTCGTCGCGCTGGCCGCGGGCGCCCTGATCGCGGGGACGCCGTTCGCCGACGCGACGTTCAGGCTTCACGGGGAGAAGGTCACGTGCGCGGGGCTCTTCATCGGCACGCTCATCCACGGCCACCTCGCCGCGGTGCTCCTCCGGAGCCACGGCAATGCGGACATCTTCCGGCAGCACCGGCTCCGCTTCCTCGTGGCGCCAGTCGCCCTGTTCGCCGCGATGATGCTGTCCATGTGGGCTGTCGCCTGCGTGTCGGTCCTCGTGGTGTTCTGGGACGTCTACCACTCGGCGCTCCAGACGTTCGGCCTCGGGCGCATGTACGACGCGCGCGAGGGGAACGCGCCGGCGCTCGGCCGCCGGCTGGATCTGTGGCTCAACCTCGTCCTCTATGCCGGCCCCATCCTGGGCGGCGCGACGATGCTCCTCCACTTCCAGAGCTTCGACGCCTTCGAGGGCGTGGGCCCCGCCTTCTTCACCGCGGTCCCGGCGCTCATGACGTCGAGCCACCGCGCCGTCAGCTGGGCCGTCATCGCCGCGGGCACGTCGTACCTGCTCTATTACGCGCTCGCATACCGCGCGCTGTACCGGCGGGGTTATCGGGTGTCGTTCCCCAAGGTGTGGCTGTTCGTCAGCACGGGTCTCTGCTCGATCTACACGTGGGGTTTCAACCCCTGGGGACAGGCCTTCTTCATCATGAACCTGTTCCACGCCGTGCAGTACCTGGCGCTCGTCTGGTGGTCGGAGGGCGCCCGCCTCCGCCGCCGGCTGCGGCTCGACGCGCTCCGGGTCGGAACGCCGATCGCGTTGGCGGTCTTCCTCGGGGGCGTCCTTGTGTACGGGGCCTGGGCCGAGCTCGCGCCGGCGGACGACCGCGCGCTGTGGTCGATCACGCAGACCGTCGCGCTTATGCACTTCTGGTACGACGGCTTCATCTGGTCCGTGACGCGCAAGCAGGTATGAGGCGATTGAGCCTTCAAGGTGTTGCAACAGAGGGGTGTATGCGAATCCAACATTGTCTCCGATCCATGGTCGTCGCGCTCGGGGTCGCCTCCGCGGCGCTCGTCTCGCCCGCTTGCAGCAAGTCGCCGCAGATCACGGCGGAGAGCATCGAGGACAACTGGGCGCTGACGGAGCAGCACGAGCCCGGGTCCGTCGTCATGACGGTGGCTCAGGACGGGCAGGTGACGGCGCTCGTGAAGGATCGCGACGGCAAGCCCATCGAAGCGGATGTGTCGGGCAACGTCTCGGTCAAGGTGCCTGGCAAGGGCGGAGCCCCCATGAACGCGGCGCTCGTGCCCGAGCCCAAGTCGGGGGGCGTGCTGCTCGCCAAGCTCCCGCCGCTCGAGGACGACCTGACCGAGGTCAGCTACGAGCTCAAGGTGAAGGGCGAGCCGTTCAAGGGAGTGCTGCACGTGCCGCGCGGCGGGACCCGGGAGCTCCAGGAGAGCGCCAGGGAGCACCAGACGACCCAGCTCGACGGGACCAAGGGGCCGAGCGGGGGCGTGCTCCAGCAGGTCGGAGACGACATCGTGGAGATCGTCGCCGACAAGGAGAGCGGCGATCTGCGCGTGTACGTGCTGGATCTCAACCTCAAGCCGGTGGCGATCGGCGAGCGCGAGATCAAGCTCGCGATCCAGACGGCGTCGGGGCCGGACGTCATCGTGCTCGCGCCTGGGCCCGATCGGCTCTACTTCACCGGCAAGCTCAACGTGAAGGTCAATCCGACCAAGATCACGGTGGTGCTCAAGGAAGGCGGGCACACGCACGTGGTCCTCTGCGGCTACCGTCCAGGCGCGGTGATCGTGGTCGGCCCGAGCGCGCCCGTGATCGGCATCCTGGTGGCCACCACGTGGGCCGTGAAGGTGGACGTCAAGCCGACCGTGGTGGTGCACGACGATGACGACGACGGCCGGGTGATCGTCATCCACAAGCACAAGCACAAGGGCAAGGGGAAGGGCAAGTGGCACTGGAAATGACGGTGGAGGCGGGCGCCGCGCTCGGAGGGGGCGCGCCGACGCGGTAAGGTGGCGGCGCGGCGCGCCCGCGCCTCACCCGACGGAAAGCCCTCTCCCATGACCGAAGCGCCCGATCTCCCCGACCTCTCCCCCGACGACTGCCACCCCCGGGCCGTCGCTGCCCTCGCCGACCCGTTCTTCTGGTCGCTCACCGACGAGACCGCTCCGTTCGGCAACGAGACCGCGCACGAGACCCTCAATGCCTTCCGCGACTTCCGCGACGAGCACCCGAAGAAGAGCCCGCTCGAGCTCCTCGACGCGCTCCTCGAGCGCTGGGAGGTCGGCAATACCGGCTGGGACGCCGTGGACGCCGCCGAGGTCGAGGCGCTCGGCGAGGACGACGAGTATGGCCTGCTCACCCGCGACGAGGCGATCCTCGCCCTGGCCTTCAGCCAGATCGTCGTCGAGGGCAGGCTCGATCCCGAGGTCCGCCGCCGCGCGCTGCTGGCGCTGGCCCGGCAGGCGCTCCCCGCGCTGCTCAGCGCCTACGAGGGGCGCGCCCTGGAGAGGGCGCTGCGGATCGACCGGATGAGGGCCGTCCTCTCCAGTCGCTGGGACTAGAGCGACGGTCACCCGCTTCGGATACGGGCCCACCTCGACGTTTTCGGTGCTCGGCGTGCTGGAGCACGCCTGCGCGCCGAAAACGCCGATCTGGGCCCGTCTCCTGTGCGGGTGACCGCCGCTCTGCTCGGCATGTAGCAACGGTGGGCGGAAACCGCTGTAGAGAACGCGCCTTCGGCGCCGACGGTTACGGGAGTGGCCAGTCCTGTGCGTCCTGTCGGCACGCAGGGCCGCAGTCTTCGCCGTTCGGGTACGATGTCCGGTACGCGGGGGTGAAGCTCTGCTCTCCGAGGAGGGCGCCGTCCCGCCGCACGACGACGTCGACGCGCGCCGGCGTGCCATCAATCGCGAGCAGCTGCGTGAACTGCCCGGGGGCCGGGATGCAGCTCTGGGAGACGGCGTCGCCGTGCCTCGTCTCCGTGCAGATTGTCACCGCATTGATCGAGACACGGACGGTCGGGCTGCACTGGACGAACACGCCGCTGCCGCCGACATCCGGTGTGTTCGTCCAGCTGTAGGCGCACGACACCGCGTTGCCGTCCACCGTGAGCTCCAGCGTGTACTCTCCCGCTGTCCAGCTCTTGTCCGCTGTCGCGGCGGTGATGGAGAAGCCGTCGTTACAGCCCACCGCGGTGCATTCCTTCGTGAGGCAGCCGGTCGTCGCGGCGGCCACGGCGAACCCGGCGGCGAGCGCGGCGGCCTTGCGCGCGCAATGGCGGAGTGGGACGAGGGAAAAAAGAGATAAGGTCATGGATCCATCCTCTCTCCGGCGGAACCGCCGTGGATGGAGGCGCTGGCGAAGCAACGAGCAGGCCACCTGTGCGGGCGTGAGGAGCCGGTTCTCCCAGCGCTTTGTGCCAGGTGCCCGCCGAGCGGCGCATGACAGGGGTGTCAGGGCAATGAGCTTGCGGCTCGGCCGGCGGACGCCTGGGCGCCGCCGGTGCAGCGCGCCTCCAGATCGCGCGGCGGCGCTTCGAAGGGGGCTCCGATCGGTGCGGATTCGGGTACCGTCAGGCCGTCGAGCGTTCGAACGTGAACGCCTGTCCTTCCAGGAGGTTTGCACATGAAGAAGACCTATACAGGGAGCTGCCACTGCGGTGCGGTCCGCTTCGAGGCCGACATCGACCTGAGCGCTGGAACCAACAAGTGCAACTGCTCCATCTGCACCAAGACGAGAAACTGGAACGTGATCCTCAAGCCGGACGCGTTCCGGTTGCTCGCGGGAGAGGACGCGCTGAGCGACTACCAGTTCGGCATGAAGGCCGGGCACCACCTGTTCTGTCGACACTGCGGCGTGCGCTCGTTCGGGCGCGGGTATGTCGAGGCGATCGGCGGCGACTATGTGGCGGTCCAGCTCGCTTCGCTGGACGACGTGGATCTCGCAGAGCTCATCTCCGCGCCGATCCGATACGCCGACGGACGCAACAACAACTGGGGCGCGCCACCGGGAGAGACCCGGCACCTGTAAACGTCGCTGCCGCTGCTTGCGGGGGACGGAGGCCTACCGGCGGAGGCGCCGCCGCACGCCGGCGCCCCCGCCGCACCGCCTTCACTTCGCGACCTCTCCCGTCTTCAGATCCAGCTTGAGCTCCCGCACCACCTCCGGCTTGGCGCACACGATTTGCGGCGTCGAGCCCTGCACATCGGTCTTGATCCGCTCCTCCAGCTTCTTCGCGAGATCCCACGTCGGCACGAACGCTGCGAAGAAGCGCTGCCCCATGTCGCGCGTCACCACGAAGCGCGCCGGCGAGAACTCCGTGCGTCCCTTGAGCGCCTTGCGCGTCAGCGGGAAGTCGTAGTCGTCCGGCGCCGTCTTGCTGAACGTGTAGAGCACCACGAGGTTCTGCGGGCACTTCGGCCCGCCGGGCCTGGGCAAGGTCCGGTTCTCCTTGGGCTTCGGCGGCGGCCCCTTCTGGATCTGGAGGGTCCCCGGCGCCGCGCCCGTGGCCTCGCTGGCGCCGCCATGCTTCAGGATTGCCCCGCCGGCCACGACCCACACCGCCCCGTCGCTCCCCACGGCCACGTCCCGGGCCTTCGCCCCGTCGGGCAGCGGCGCCTGCTCCCAGGCATCGCCCTTGCGCGCGAACAGCGCGCTCTCCGTGAGCGCCCACAGCGTCCCGTCCGGCGCCGCCGACGCCGTGAGCACGCGCGCGCCCTGCGCCGGCGGGTCGATCTTCTTCGCCTCCCCGCCCTGGTAGCGGAGGACGGCCCCGTCCACGATCCACGCCTCGCCGTCGCCGGGGCCCGGCAGGATCAGCGTGCGTACATCGTCGGCGTTCTGCTCCTCGGACGGCGCCGGGACGGGCAGGATGGTCGAGCGCTTCTCGCCCGGCTTCCAGACCTCCAGGGCGCTGTCCCCGTTGCAATTGTGCCCGTAGCTCAGCGCGGTCCCATCGCGCGTCGCCCCGAACGCCTCCGGGCGGACTTCGGCCTCCGCGTAAGGTGATACCCCTTCAACGTCGAACCCGCGGCACTCCCCCTTCTTGGGCGCCGGCGTGATCGTCAGTCCCAGCCCGGGCCCGCGCAGCGTGACGAACCTCGAGGGCCCGATCATCGTCGGCCCCGCCAGCCCCACGAGCGAGCTGCCCATGCTCGCCACCCCGGTGAACCACTGCCCCGTGTTGCTCAGTCGCCGCACCCAGCCCTTCGGCCCCAGCGCGTAGTGCTCGGCGACGCCGGTGCGGCCCGTGGTGCCCGTCGCGATCAGATCGAGCTGGTCGGGATAGCGCCCGTGGACGCCGATCACGGACACCCACCACCCCGGCAGGTGCAGCCGCTTCGGGAACTCGATCTTCCCATCCTTCAGCACGCCGACGGCGGCGGCCACTTCCGTCTGCTCCCCCTCGAGCACCGTCAGGTTGGAGGTCGACACGAGCAGCGCGCCCTCCACCGGGTGCAGCCGCAGCTCGATTTCCTCCGGGATCTGCGCCACCGGCGCGAACGCCGACTTCGGCGGCGGCGCCGGCTTCTTCGCCTCGTCCGCCTTCACCTCGCCCGCCGCGCCTGCCGCGCCTGCGGTGCTCGATGCGCCCGCCGCGCCTGCCGCGCCCGGCCCCTGCGCTGCGGCCTCTGTGCGCGGCCCGCCCGCGACCTGCGGCGCAGGCGCCGGTCCGCACCCTACCATCGCCATCACGAGCCCGCCCAGCCCCCACCACGCCCTCTGCCCGATCATCGCTCGTCCTCCTCCAGGCGCGGCCGCGCCTGACTGCCGCGCCGCGCTCCCATGCTCTCCATCGTCGACCCGCCGGCTGCTCAGCCGCTCACCACCCCGGACCGCGCGCCGCGCCGGCCTGCTCCCCCTCGCGCCGATCCCTCGTCCGCTCACGGCGCGAGCCTCCCCGACGCTACCCGGATCTCGCCCTCGATCTCCGCGTCGCGCAGGTCCACCCCGTTCGGGTGCGCCACCCGCTGGTAGGCCACCTGCCACGCGATCGTCCGCCCCTCGCCGGCGGCCCCGACGTCGAGCTCCACCGTCACGGGCTCCGCGTGCACCCGGTCGTCGGCCACGAGCTTCCGTCCGATCGTCCCGGGCCGCAGCGCGAAGTGTCGCGTCAGGTAACGCGCCTCCTGCCCCAGCACCAGCTCGTCGGGCCCGAGCGCCTCGGCCGACACCTCGAGCCTCCGGAACAGATCCCCCGTCGGGAACGCGTGCCCCGCGTTCGCGGGCGCGAGCGTCACGGCCACGCGCGTCGCCGAGAGCCGCCGCGCCGTCACCGCCACGGCGCTCCGCACGAGCGCCTCGTCCCGCGATCCTGCGAACCCGTGGCCGCGCCGCCCTGCCGGCCCGCGCGGCATGTGGCACGCCGCGCAGGGCTGGTCCGCGGCCGGCGACGCGCGGTGCTCGATGACGGTCGACTGCATCAGCTCCGCGGCCGATCGCCCTCCCGCCGTGGGGAACGCGAACTCGTGGCAGGCCGCGCATGCGTCCGCGCCCCCGAACCGCGCGTCCCGGATCACCGCGTGCGGCGCCGCTGGTGGCGCCCCGCGCCCCGCCCACGGCGCAGCGAGCACCGGCGCCACCGCCTGCCCCGCGAGCTCGCCCTCGCCGTCGCTCGTCACGTGGCACGTCACGCACCCCACCCCGAGCGCCCCGAGCGCCTCCGGCTCTGGCTCCTCCGGCCTCGCCTCGGGCGCGTGACAGGCCCGGCAGAACGGCATCGGCTCGATCGCGAACGCCCGCCGGTAGGCCGGCTCGGTGTTCGCCCGGTGGTGGAGTGACGCGCGCCACTCCCGCGCCACCTCCTCGTGGCACCCCTCGCAGGCCTGGTTCGCGATCACCGCCGCCCCGAGCCGCGCCCGCGCCGGCCTCGGCATGGGCACCCGCGCCGCCTCCGCGGCCCCAGGCAGGGCGCTGGCGGCCGGCGCCTCGACGTCGCCTGTCGGCCTCGCGGGCGCGTCCGGCGCGGCAGCGCACGCGCCCGCGAGGGCGCCCGCGATCAGCAAGCCGAGGCCAGGTACACAGCGCCGCACAGCCATCGTTGCGGCTACAACACCCCCGACGCTGCGTCACCCCCGAGGCACCCGCGCGACGCTGGCCGCTCTGCCGCCGCTTCGCACCGTTCCGCCGCCGCAGGCGGCGCGGCGCCGTAAGATCCCGCGGGCTCCTGTGTTCCATGCCCATGAAAGCGCTTGCTCTGCTCCTGTGCCCCCTGCTGCTCCTCGCCATGGGCTGCGCCGCCAGGGAGCCCGACCCGGCGGGTCCCCCGCGCCAGGGCGCTGACAACCCCTGCGCGCCGGGGGGAACGCCGCGGCCTCCCCGCAAGGACGTCGTGGCCACCACGGTCACGCCGGACGGCCAGATCGTCGACTGGATCCCCATCGAGTCCCAGACGCCCGACGGCAAGATCGCCACGCCTCCCGCGGGGCCGACGGGCCCGGAGGGAGCCAGTCCCCCGCCGCCGGCGAGCCCGGATGGCGCTGCGCCGGCGCGGTCTCCGGCCGCGGCAGCAGTTCAGCCCGGGCCGAGAGGTCCGGCCGGCACGGTGCCGGTGCTGCGCCCCCGGCGGCCGCAGTGCGACTGCTTGCCCGGGTATGTCCAGCAAGCCGACGGCTCGTGCGCAGCGCTCGCGTCGCGCTGCTCGGGCGAAGGAGGGATGGCGTCGAGCAAGTCGTTCACGACCTGCTGCCCGGGTCTCACGCCCATCGAGAGCATGACGCGCGCCGACGGTGCGTGCGTGACCACGGCGCCCGACGCGCACCTCTGCGCGAAGTGCGGCGACGGGGCCTGCGGCGCGGGTGAGAACGACTGCAATTGCCCGGGCGACTGCGGTGGAGCCCGGCCCTGAGCGGCCCGACCCAGGTTGTTGTGATCGCGATACACTCTGTGCTGCTCGAGCGACACCGCGACCAGGTTGTCACGGGCCACGCGAGCGCCAGCGCACGCCCGCAGGCGAACCAGAGCGGCCGGCGGCCCAGGGGAGCGATGGAGGACTCGTGATCTCGCGTCGGACAGGCCAGCGCGGCGGTGCCCGGCGGCGGGCCGCATGAATACGACGCACCTGGTACAGGGGATGCTCCAGGGCGCGACATGCGCTCACTTCGATCGAACTCGACTCGATGGTTCGCGACAGCCCTCTTTCTTTGCGCCGGGACGGCCGGCGCGCAGGAGGGCAGCGCGCCTCACGTCGCTCCTGCGCGTAGATCTGCGCCGAGCATGGATTTCAACGTGCAGGTGGGCGCCGGCCTCTACTCGAGCTCGGACAGCGATGGGCTGCGCCTCGATCTTGCGCTCACGTACCGCATCGGCATCATCGAGGTAGGTGGCTTCGCCGAGACAGGGGGTGAGCCTCTCGGGGAGAGTTTCAACGGCGTCGGCGCGACAGCGGGCGTCGCGTGGAGATCGCCAGTTGGACTTCGACTCTCGCTCGCGGGCTCCTTCGGGAGACACACCTACACGGGGGTGGGATCTGCCGGCTGGGACAGTGGCCCCGGCGTCGACGGCGACGCGACCTTCGTCGGGGCTCGCGCCGGGGCGAGCTGGATCTTCGGTCCAGGCCCCGTGCACTTCGAGCTTGGCCTCGCCGTTGCCGTCGAGCACGACGTGACGAAGGAGCGAGTCCCTTACTCATCCATTCATGACCCCGAATCCATGGGCGAGCCTCGGCTCATCTCCATCGGAACCACGCTCGTGCCCGTGTCGCTGGTGCGGCTCGGCATTACATGCGACGCGCTCTGACGCGGCGGCGTCGACGACGCAGGGCAGCGGATCATCCGGCGTACAGGCCGCGCGTGCGGCCGCACAGGCGCACGAGGCCGAGCAAGCTGTCGATGGTCGGCGTCGGCACGCCGGTCAGCTTGCCGATCTCGTGGACCACGGTCACCAGCGCGTCGATCTCCAGCGACTTGCCGGCCTCCGCGTCCTGCAGCATCGATGTCTTGAACGCGCCGAGCCTGCGCGTGACCTCCATCCGGTCTTCTCCGCTCTGCGCGATAGGGCAACCGATCCTCTCGCCGATCGCCGCCGCTTCCTGCATCGCATGAAGGCAGAAGCCGCGCACCAGCGGATCGTCGAGTATCCGATCGCACGTCGCACCGGTGAGCACCGACACCGGGTTCATCGTCATGTTGCCCCACAGCTTGTACCAGATGTCGGTCCGGATGTCGGCGCTGGCCCTGGCCTCGAAGCCGGCGCTCTGCAGCAGCTTGGCCAGCGCGCCCACCCGGTCCGAAGGTCCGCCGGCCGGCTCGCCGAGGAGCAGGCGGTTGCCGAGGCCGACGCGCACCAGCCCCGGTTCCGGGCTGGAGCCCGACAGATGCACGACGCACCCGACCACCTGGCGGAGCCGGATGGCGCGCGGCACGACGTCGCCCGGGTCGAGCGACTGGAGCCGAGCGCCGGCATACGGCACGTTCTCGGGCGCGAAGAACCACCACGGCACCCCGTTCATCGCGGGGACGACGATCGTGTCCTCGCGGAGCAGCGGCGCGATGCGCGCGGCGACGTCGGCGAGCGCGGTGGCCTTGACCGCGATGAACACGACGTCCTGCGCGCCTAGCGCGGCCGGATCCTCTGCAGCGCGGATCGGCACGCGGGTGATTTCTCCATCGACTTGCAGCAGCAAGCCGCGCTTCTGCAAGGCGGCGAGGTTCTCTCCGCGCGCGACGGCGCTGACGTCGCAGCCGGCCGTGGCCAGCCGGGCGCCGAGCAATCCGCCGATGGATCCGAAGCCGTAAACAGCAATTTTCATGATGTCCCTGCATCCTATCGCTGCGAACCGTCGGTTGCCTCCTCGCCCGCCGCCGCCGTTCACGGCGCACCGCGGCGCGCCGGTCCTTGGCCTGGCGCGGAGCGCGCGATCGAGGCGCTGTGCCGCTCGGTCGCCTCGGCCCTTGCGGCGCGAGACGAGCTGACGATGATGAGCGTGCCCGATCGGCACACCAGCCGGGGCGCTTGGAGGCACTTGCTTATGAAGGCCAGGTATTCGCTCGTTGTCTCTTGGATCGTGTTCGTCGCGGCGAATGGCTGTGGCGGGGGCGACGAGCCGCTCTCGTCCGAGGGCGGGGGCGGATCCTCCAGCGGCGCCGGAGCTGGCGGGTCGAGCGGCTCCGCGGGTAGCGTGGGCGCCACGAGCTCCAGCGGCACCAGCGCGGGCAGCGCGGGCGCGACGAGCAGCGCTGCCGTGGGGAGCGGCAGCGGCGGCGCCGCGGCGGGGAGCGGCAGCGGCGGCGCGGGGGCGGGCGGCGCCGGGGGAGGCGGCGGTGATGACGTGTCGGCCATCTGCCCGGGCGGCCCGTATGCGGCCAATCCGCTGCCGGCGAACGGCCGAGCGCAGCTGGTGAAAGGGGGGTTCACGTACGTCGAGGGCCCGGTATGGGTCGCCGAGCTCGGCGCGCTGTTCTTCTCGGAGATCAACATGCAGTCGGAGAACGCTCCGCCCCTCAACGGCCCGAAGGCGAAGATCCACAGGCTCACGTCGCCGGGCGCGATCGAGGTGTTCCTCGAGGACAGCGGGACGAACGGGCTGGGCATTCACAGCGACGGGAACCTCATCGCATGCACCCACGACACGCGCAGCGTCTCCGTGTTCGATCTCGGGACGAAGGCGCGGCGCGAGATCGCCGGGTCGTACATGGGCAAGCGGTTCAGCTCCCCGAACGATGTTGTCGTGCGGAGCGACGGCAACGTCTACTTCACCGATCCCGATTTTCAGCTCAGCGGCAGGCGGGAGCTGCCGACAGCAGCTTACCGCGTGTCGCCGTCCGGCGCGGTGAGCCTCATCGGCACGCTGGAAACCCCCAACGGCGTCGCGCTCTCGCCGGACGAGAGCGTGCTGTACGTGGGCGAGTTCACCCCGGGCCGGATCCATCGTTATCCGCTGAGCGCCGACGGAGCGCCCGGCGCCTCGTCCGATTTCGCCACGAACCTGCCGAAGGCCGACGGCATGGGCGTCGACTGCGCGGGCAATCTCTACATTGCGTGGCGCGACGGCGTCGAGGTGCTCGCGCCGAGCGGCGCGAAGCTCGGCACGATCACCGGGGTGGGCGGCGCGTCGAACGTCGCGTTCGGCGGGGCCGATCGAAAGACCCTTTACATCACGTCGGGCGCGTCGCTCTACGCGATGGAGATGAACATCCCCGGATACCCTTACTGAACCTTCCTGGACGCAGACCGCCGGTGCTCGGCCGCGCCGGCGGCCGGCGTTCCAGCTGCGAGCGTCCGGCGGCTTGTTCCCACGCGCGAGCATGTATTCCGGGATATCCGTGATGGATTCACCGACGCGGAGCTCCCAGCGGGCGATCGCGCTTGACCGGTCTGTCGGTCCGGCGTAGGTCACGATGATCGAGGGACTCGAGCCGGTGAGCATGGGAGTGGTTGTCGCCGAGACGCTCGCCGCGCAGCACGTCGAGCGCGACGCCGAGAGCAGCCTTGACGCCGCGCTCGCCCTGGCGACCACGTTGCACACGCCGGGGCAGAGAGAGCGCTATCGGCGTCTGCTCGAAGCTGCGATCGAGCAGGCGGATCGCGCGCTGGCCGCCGCCGAGCAGGAGCGCGCCGCCTTCCAGGAACATGAGGGCGCCGCTGGAAGAGAACGAATCGTCGCGACGGCGATGGGCGCCCATTCGACGCTGGCGAGGGCCCACGCGGCGCGGGCAGCAGACGCGCTCCACGGGGCGGGCCAGCTCTCGTTGAGCGCGCAGCGCGCGCCGACGCGCGAAGCTTGCGACGACGGCTGGCGGCGCGTGGAGGCGATCGTGGCCGGCGCAGAGGCCTCGGCCCGCGCGGCCGCGATCAGCGCCTCAGAGATCGAGGGCGGCTCTCCGCGATCAAAGGCCGCCCGCGCGGCGCGCGCGGCGGCTCACAAGGCCGAGGTCGCCGCCCGCGCGGCGCGCAGGATCATCGAGGAGCGAAACCACGCATATACGTTCCACACGGACAGCGGCTTCTCGTTCGGCGAAGGGTGGTACGTCGCCGCGGCCGCCGTCCTCGCGGGCGCGGCCATCCAGGTCGAGCCGGGCAAAGCGGGGACGCCGCAAGCCGAGGTGTTTCTGCGCGATGCGGGCCTGAGCGATCACCTTCAGGCGTACCGCTCGCGCCCGCGCGCGGTGAAGCAGACCACGGAGATCGTCGCGCGCGCCTTCAAGGCCGATCCGTCCTCCGCCCAGGGGAGACTCCGCGCGGCGTTTCTGGCGGACGCGCCGGTTCCGGGATCGGTGATCGCCTGGGTCGATCGCAGGCTCGCGGAAGCGCGGGCAGGAGAGACATGCCGGAAGAAGGTGCTGCTCTGGATCCGCGAGGGGATCCATCATGCGCACCGCAACACGACGCTCACCGAGCTGCTCGAGCTGACGGACCTCGTTCAACGCACGGGGCTCGTGCCTGTGCTGACAGGCGACGCCCTTCGAGACACACAGGTCCCCGAGGGCGCGATCGACATGACGCTCTTCTGGAAGGACCCCACCTTTCGGCAGCTCGACATGCGCCGGGCGCAGCTGCAGTTCTTCGAGCACTTGAAGCGAACGCACGGCCTCGTCGGCCAGCTCGGCGTCACGACCGCAGGCATGGATGGGCCCGCGCTCATGGGGCTTCCCACGATGTATCTCACCGAGGCGTCGAACGTTCGTATGCGGGAGTGGGTCGGCGCCGTGCCGGGATACCGCGAAGTCGTGCGCGAGGCGGGGTATCTCGAGCGCGTCCGCGGTGTGTTGTCCGAATGGGCCGCCGCTCCGTTTTCGGGAAAATTCACAGGGAGGCGGGGAGACGGGGAGTAAAATCCCATCAATCTCCCTGTCTCCCCGCCTCCCTGTTCAATTCCCCGTTAAAATGCCAACAAAGTGAGGGGATTTGTCAGGAGGCGCCGCCCGCGCCGCCTCCGCCGCCGGTGCCTCCCGCGCCGCCGGTGCCGAGCGGGGTGTCGTCGCCGCTGCAGTCTTGATCGATGCTGTCACCTGCCACGTCCGTCGCGCCGGGGTGGATGGCCGGATTGCCGTCGTCGCAGTCCTCCTCGGGCCCGTAGCCCTCGCAGGTCGCCTGGTAGCCATCGCCGTCGCTGTCGGTCGCGGGCTCGTCGCACGGGGGCATGCCGTAGCAGGCCATCAGCGTGACAGCCATCATGCCGCCCGAGGCCACCGCGAGCAGCCGGCCCGCGATCCCGTGGCGCGCCTGCGCGCAGCTGACGCGCTCGGCCGTCGGCGTCGCGCCGCAATGCGGGCAGGCGGAAGCGCCGGGAGGAACGAAGCCATCGCAGCAAGGACAAGCGCCGAGGGTGAGCATGAGGATCTCCGCCTTTGGGCCATGTAGCCGAGCCCTGGCGCACGTCGGAAGGCCGAGCCAGGGAGGTCAGACCGTCCCGTTCTATGGCAAGGCGCCCTGGCGCCGTGCAAGGAAAATGAAGGCGAATGGCGCAGCGACCCGGCGTGCGCGTGCGCAGGTCACCATCCCCCCGCGCGTCGAAAGGGCGCCGGAGAGCGGGAGCCGGCGGCGGAGTTCGCGGTAGGCTCCGGCATGGCGCTGCGCCGTCTCGATGTGGTTCCCGGCGAGCATTTCCCGGCATACGTCGTCTGGGAGCTGACGCTCCGCTGCGATCAGCCCTGTCGGCACTGCGGCTCACGGGCAGGGGCTGCGCGGCCCTCGGAGCTCGGCACCGAGGAGGCGCTGGGCGTGGTGCAGCAGCTCGCGGCGATGGGCGCGCGCGAGGTGGTGCTCATCGGCGGCGAGGCCTACCTGCACGACGGCTTTCTGGAGATCATCGCGGCGCTCAAGGCCGCGGGCGTGCGGCCGACCATGACCACCGGGGGGCGCGGGATCACCGCGGAGATCGCGGCGCAGATGAAGGCGGCCGGCCTGCACAGCGTCTCGGTCAGCGTCGACGGGCTGGAGCGCGCACACGACCTGATCCGCAAGGCCCCGGGCAGCCACCGGAGCGCGCTCTCGGCGCTCGGGCACCTCCGGGGCGCGGGGCTGCTCACCGCGGCCAACACCAACCTCAACCGGGTGAACCAGGGCGATCTGGAGGCGCTCTACGACCTGCTCCGGGAGCAGGGGATCAAGGCGTGGCAGGTGCAGATCACCGCGGCGCTCGGGCGCGCGGCCGACCGGCCGGCGATGCTGCTCCAGCCCTACGACCTGCTCGACGTGCTCCCGCGCATCGCCGACCTGAAGCGGCGGGCCTTCCGGGACGGGATCACGGTGATGCCCGGCAACAACCTGGGCTACTTCGGCCCGGAGGAGGCGCTCCTGCGCTCGCTGCGCGAGGGCGGCCGCGACCACTTTCGCGGCTGTCAGGCCGGGAAGCTGGTGCTGGGCATCGAGTCCGACGGCGCGGTGAAGGGCTGCCCGTCGCTCCAGAGCGACGCCTACGTGGGCGGCAACCTGCGCGGGCGCGCGCTCCAGGAGATCTGGGACGAGGCGCCGCGGCTCGCGTTCGCGCGGGCGCGGACGGTCGACGATCTCTGGGGCTTCTGCCGGAGCTGCGCGTTCGCAGAGGTGTGCATGGGCGGGTGCACCTTCACCGCGCACGCGCTCTTCGGGCGGCCGGGGAACAACCCGTACTGCCACTTCCGGGCGCGCACGCTGGCCGCGCAGGGCAAGCGCGAGCGCCTCGTCCCCGCCGAGCCGGCCGCGGGGAGGCCGTTCGATAACGGGCTGTTCGAGCTCGTGCTGGAGGAGCTCGACGGTCCCGATCCCGGGCTCGACTCCCCGGAGCGGCTGGTCCGGCTCACGCGCAAGCCGCGGCCTTCGAGCTGAGTTTGCTAAGGTTCCGAAATGGTCCGACCGATCACCCGCCGAGCCTTCCTCCACGCCAGCTGTTGCGCTGCGGGAATTGCCGCCGTGGATGGGATCGCCATCGAACCTTCCTGGCTCGATGTCGCCGAGCACGATGTCCCCATCCCCCGGCTCCCAGCCGCGCTTCAGGGGTTTCGGATCGCTCACCTCTCTGACATCCACCTGCGCGCGTCAGGCAGTGTTCACGAGAAGGCCATCGACGCCATCCGCAGGCTGGCGCCTGATCTCGTCGTGCTGACCGGCGACTCGATCGAGGGCGAGGGCTCGCTCGGCGTGCTGGAGGAGTTCTGCCGCAGCCTCGCCGCGCCGGGGCGTGAGGTCCTCGCCACCGTCGGCAACTGGGAACACTGGGGGCACGTCCCCTTGCGGAGGCTGAGCGAGGTGTACGCGCGCGCCGGAGCCAGGCTCCTCGGGAACGAGTCGGTGCTGCTGAAGCGTGGCGTCTCCATCGTCGCGACGGACGATTTCTGCAGTGGGAACCACGACCTGCGCGCCGCCCTGGGGAACGTGCCGTCCGCTCCGGCTCGGCTCTTTCTCACGCACGCGCCCGGCGTCTTCGAGACGCTCCCTCCCGGCGCGCCGCGCTTCGATCTGGGCCTCGCGGGGCATACGCATGGAGGACAGGTCCGAGCGCTTGGAACGGCGGTGTGGGTTCCGCCTGGATCGGGCCGATTTCGCTCGGGTATGTACGACACGGCCCATGGCAGGGTGTACGTGAGCCGCGGTGTCGGCACAAGCGTCCTGCCTGTGCGGTTCACATGTCGTCCAGAGCTCCCCGTGTTTCGGCTCATCGCCGGGTGACGCTCTTCCCGACGACGGATGTCCGGGGGTGAACCGCCCGGTGGCCGTCAGTCGCGCTTCGGTTCTGCGGAGAGCGCGTCCAGGCGGCACGCGACCGACAGCGAGAGCCCCACCTCCAGCAGCGAGATGGGCCGCTGCTCGATGGCCCCCGGCGGCGCGCAGTCCACCAGCGAGAGCGGCGCCGACGCCGCCTGCGCCGCCTCTGCGAACGACCGCGCCCTCCGGACCCATTGCTCGGTCAGCTGCGCGCGGTGCCCCTCCGGCTCCTTCACCTCGGCCCGAGGCTGGCCGAAGGTGGCCCCGCGCCGCCCGTCCTTCGCAGCCTGCACCGCGGCGCTCACCTCGCGCCTGACCTGCGCCACGGCTGCGGCCAGCCGGCTCCTCGCCCAGAAGTCGAGCTCGGGGGCGAGGCGCACCTCGATCACGCCGTCGACGGCGGCCGATACGGCGTCGCCGTCGCTCTCCGCCTTGTCGGTGAAGACCGTGCTGAACGACGCGCCCAGCATCTTCACCGTGGATGCGCCGCCGGTCGCCTCCTTGAACTGCCGCTCCAGGTTCTCCACCGCGGCCTGCGCCGCGGTGAGGGCGCGCTGCGGATCGGCGTCGGTCTCCTGGAGCGCGAAGCCGAGGACGAGCACGTCGGGGCGGACGACCAGATCGGCCTGGACCGCCCCCCGGCTGGGCAACGCCGGCGCGGACGGCATGCTGGACATGCTCGCCGACGTGGAGCCCAGGCTCGTCGCGTAGGACGGGGAGAGGGCCGAGCTGGGCGCCGCCCCGGATGCGCCTCCGCAGCCGGCCAGGAAGGCGAGGGCGAGAACCGCGGTTCGCATGGGGGGCCGACGCTAACACGCGTATCGAAGCACAGCAATCGTACGGTCGGGTTGGATCTGCCGTGCATGATCTGGAAGGCATGCCGCCGACCTGCCATCCGTCGGCGTCGACGCGGACCCTCGGCATGCGAGGCGTGACGCGAGCGCATGGCGCCTGCGCGCGCTGGGTCATCGACGTGGAGCTTGCCGCCTTTTATCCTACCCGCCCGATCACCGTGGGGCCTTCTGGGCATATAGGACGGCCACTTTCTGACGCCTGCTGCAGGCACCGCCAAGGGGTTGCACCCCCTGGGATGGAGGATTTTTGTGATGAACAGGGCACGAGCTTCGACCGTCGGCATTTTGCTCGCGTTTCTCTTGGTGGGTTGCGGCTCTTCGAGCGGCCCGGAAGAACCCGAGAGCTCGGGCGGCCCGGGGGCGGGTGCGGGCAGTACCGGCAGCGGGAGCGGGAGCGGAAACGCGAGCGGGAGCGGGAGTGGAAGCGGAAACGCGAGCGGGAGCGGGAGCGGAAGCGGAAACGCGAGCGGGACGACAGGCAGCGGCGCGGGGACGGGCGGCTCGACCGGTTCGGACGGTGCGGGCGGCGATCCGGGTGGAGACGGCGGCGGCGGCTCATCTTCCGGTACCGGCGGCGGTGAGCCCGACGTGGTCGAGCCCACGTTGATCACCTCGGGCGCGAATGAGTACTGGAAGGTCGGGACGCCGACGGAAGTGACGAGCGGCAATGCCGATGTGACCGTCGACGAAGCGGCAACGCAGCAGCGATGGGATGGCTTCGGCGGCTCCTTCAACGAGATGGGTTGGAACATGCTGTCGATGCTCAGCGAGTCTGAGCGGCAGCGAGCCATCAAGCTTCTCTTCGACAAGAACGAGGGCGCAGGGTTCGCCTACGGGCGCATCCCCATGGGGGCCAGCGACTATGCGATGGACCGCTATACCCTCAACGAGAAGAAAGATGATTTCACGATGGAGAGCTTCTCCATCGCGCGGGACAAGGAGAAATTGATCCCGTACATCAAGGCGGCGCTCGCCGTGAGGCCCGGGCTCCACCTCTGGGCCAGCCCCTGGACGCCCCCCACCTGGATGAAGAGCAACGGCGCCTTCGACAGCGGCAAGATGAAGGACGACGCGAACACCCTGAAGGCGCACGCCCTGTACTTTGCCAAGTTCGTGGAAGCGTACGCCGCAGAGGGCATGACCATCGAGGCGGTCCACCCCCAGAACGAGCCGACCTACGAGACGAGGTATCCGAGCTGCGCCTGGACGGGGCAGCTCATGGCCAAGTTCATTGGCACCCACCTTGGGCCGCTGTTCGAAGAACGCGGGATCAAGGCTCAGATCTTCCTCGGCACGATGTCCAACGACGCGGCAGACCCGGGGATCCTCAGCGCCGTGACCGGCGATGCCACCGCGATGAAGTACGTCAAGGGCTTCGGGCTGCAGTGGAACATGCGGGGCAGCGTGAACGGCTTGAAATCGCGGAATATGCCGATCGTGCAAACGGAGCACCAGTGCGGCAACTACAACTGGAACCCTGCCGGAGCGCCGCCGTACAACCCGAACACGGCAGCGAACGATCACGCCTACGGGCAGGAGAGCTGGGGGCTCATCCGCGACTGGATCAAGGCGGGGGTGAACTCGTACAACGCCTGGAACATGGTGCTGGACCCGGTGGGGAAGAACATCGACTCGCAGCGGCCGTGGCCCCAGAACGCGCTCCTCAACGTGAAAGCCGACACGAAGGAGCTGGTCCTGACCCCTGCCTACTACGTCTTCCGCCACGTCTCGCAATACGTCGATCCTGGAGCGATGCGCGTCAACACGACCGGTGGTGATGCGCTGGCCTTCAAGAACCCTGACGGCACC
Source organism: Sorangium sp. So ce726 (assembly GCF_051521405.1). Taxonomy (NCBI): domain Bacteria; kingdom Pseudomonadati; phylum Myxococcota; order Polyangiales; family Polyangiaceae; genus Sorangium; species Sorangium sp. So ce726. The sequence goes on from NZ_CP150349.1 coordinate 2,610,681, forward strand.
ATCGTCACGATCGTGTACAACTCCGGCAGCTCCGCGAAGACGACCACCCTCAGCGTGGCCTCCAAGAAGCTCCAGTTCAGCGTTCCTGCCCGCGGCTGGGCCACCGTCAACTGGAAGTGAGACGCGCGCGACCCGGCCCGGGTTGACCCATCGCGGCCCGAACCTGTCGACAGCCTCCGGGGAGAGCTGAAGCTTCACCCGGAGGGGGTCGACAGCCTCCCGGGATAGCTGAAGCTCGAACCGAGGGGTGTCGATCGCAGCGGCGCGCACCTGGTGATTCGAGCGCTCGTCGCACCGGAGCGTCGCTGCGCTCGGCCTTGCGAGCATCCCATCGCGAGGCGCTATCATCGCGTCCATGGACGCTGCTTCCTTCCTCGCCGACATCGAGCCGCTGACCCATTACGACCGTGTTCGCCGCGTGGTGGAGCTGGGCCGCGCCGCCGCGCGGGGCGACGCCGGAGCAAGCGCGCTCCTCGACGCGCTCAGGAGCAGCGCTCAGCCCTACGAGCGCCTCCTCGCGCTCATGAGCGTCTACGGCTCGGGCGACGGCGCGCGCGTCGTCGCGGCCGTCTCCGACCCGTCCCGCAGCGTGCGGCGGCGGGCGTCCCGCATGGTCGCCCGTTTCTGCGACGACGCGCAGGCGCTCGCGGCGCTCGGCGCCCTTGTCGAGCGCCGCACCCTCCGGCGCACCGTCGCCCAGCTCGCGCGGCGGAAGCGCCAGGCCGCCGTGGACGCCTTCCTCGGCGCGCGCATGCAGGCGGGGCGCGATCCCCTGATCGTGGATCTGCTCCCGTTCGGCTCCGAGGCGCTCGTGTCGGCGCACCGGCGCGCCATCGACGAGGCGGGCGGCCCGAGCTGCCTCGAGCGGCTCGGCGTGAGGCACCCCGCGGCCGCGGCGCGCTGGTTCGGGGAGGCGATCGCGCCCTCCCAGTCCCTCGACGCCCGCGTGCGCTACCGCCTCAAGCTGCTGCTCGCCCCGCTCGCCCGGCGCGCGCCCGACGCGGCGCTGCCGCTGGTCCAGGCCCTCTTCGAGCGCGGCGAGGAGCCCTCGTACGTCGCCGCCGCCCTGCGCTTGCTCGTCCGATCGCGCCCGGCCGCCACGTTCGACCTCCTCAAGGCGCGCCACGAGAGCGGACGACCCGCGCCGCCGCCCGGCGTCTTCGGTGTGGTGCGCTTCGACAAGGGCGCGCCCGCCCTCGGCGCCGAGCGCCTCGATTACCTGATCCGCCACGCCTGGGGCGCGCTGAGCGACGGCAAGCTGGGCCCGCGGTGGTTCCTGCGGCTCGGCCCCGACGACCAGAAGGCAGTCCTGCGGGCCTTCCTGCTCGGAGGGGCCGGGGGCTACGGCGCCTTCCTGTTCCGTTACGTGAAGGCCGAGTCGGCCAAGGAGCAGGCGCTCCGGGAGCGGGCCTTCGTGCGCTGGTCGTGCGCGGCGCAGGCCACCGACGGCACGATCGCGCCCGATGTGCTCGACGCGCTGCCCCGCGACCTGCGCGAGCGCGAGGCGAGGCGGCACCTCTCGAGCTGCCCGTCGCTCGTCTCGAAGCCGGACCGGCGGATGAGCTACGCGCGCCTCCTGTCCTTCGCCGAGGCGAAGGAGGTGCTCGCGCCGCTCCTCGGGCACCCGGAGGGCGACGAGCGGGCGAAGGCGCAGGCGCTGCTCATCGCGAGCGTCCTGCACGACCGGGGCGCGCTCGCGGACGCCCTCGCGAACGTGCGCGCCCGCAAGTTCGAGCAGGATCCGGTGCGGCGGGCGATGATCGGCGCGCTCGCCGCGCTGCCCCTCGGCCGGTTCGCGCAGGAGCACCTGGAGGCCGCGGGCGCCGTGGCGCAGGACGCGCTCGACGCCGCGGACCTGTCCCACGCCACGGCCTCGGCCGTGGAGCGGCTCGTGGTCCGCCTGTTCCGCATCGACGGGGCGTGGGGGGCGCGCTGGCTCGCGAAGATCCTCGCGGTGCGCGGCTCGGTCTCGACGGAGGGCCTCGGGGAGGAGCTGACCCCGGCGGAGGCCGAGCGGCTCAGCCCGGCGCTCGCGCAGCTCGCGGGCGCGTGGTGCACCGGCGAGCGGGCAGGGGCTGTGCTCTCGCTCGCGCAGAGCCTCGGCATCCGCCTCAAGGTGGTCACGCCGCTGCTCGAGGCGCTCGAGCGGCTGTCCCGCGAGCTCCCGTTCGTCGGCGTCGCGGCGGGCGCGCTCGGCCTCCTGCGCGCCCACGACAGGCCGCGGTTCGCGCGGCTCGTGCCCGCGCTGCTGCGCGAGGACAGGAGCTTCGTGCTGATCGGGACCGTCGCCCGGCACGTGAGCCAGAAGCGCCAGGACCTCCTGGACCCCCTGCTGGACCGGGGGAAGCCGATGACCGGCAGGTTCGCGACGGGCAAGACGCGCTGGGTGCTCGATTTCGGCGGGGGCCACGGCCGCTGGACGGCGAGGCAGCAGGAGCTGTACGCCGCCGGCCTCCGCGCGCTGCTCGGCGACGAGACCAGCGATGTCCCCACGCTGCGGTTCGCGATCTCCGCGCTGGTCCGGCTCGCGTACGTCGACGCGTCGGCGATCACCCCGTTCGCCTCGGATCCGAGGCCGCCGCTGCGCGAGATGGCCATCCGGGGGCTGCCGTGGCTCGACGCCGGCCAGGGCGTCCCGGTCCTGATCGAGTGCCTGGGCGACGCTCGCGCGCGCTGGGCGATCTACGCGCTCCGGAAGGCCTTCGCCGAGATGTCCCGGGAGCGGGTGCTCGCCGAGCTCCGGGCGGTGCCGACCACGAAGGTGACCGTCGCGAAGGAGGTCGTGCGCCTGCTCGGCGAGCTGGGCGGCGACGACGCCTACCGGGACCTGCTCCGGCTGGACGGCCCGAAGACCCACCGCGACGTGCGGATCGCGCTGCTGCGGGCGCTCTGGGACCACCTGGACAAGCCCGAGACCTGGGACGTCTTCGGCCGCGCCGCGCAGGATCCCGACTGGATCGTGGCCTCGAAGCTCGCGGACATCCCGCTCGACAGGCTGTCGACCGAGGCCGAGCGGCGCGTGGTGGACCTGCTCGCCGCGATCCTCGGGCGGGCGGAGCCGGAGGCCCGGCTCGACCTGCTCCGGCGCACCGCGCACCTGCCGCTCCGGGACGAGGCGCGGTCGCTCTTCAAGCGGCTGCTCGAGCACATGGCCGCGCCCGCGCCCGAGGAGGCGGCGGAGGCGCTGTCCGCCGTGCTCGCGAGGATGCAGCCGGGGGAGGTCGCGATCGTCGTCCAGCGGCTCGCGGAGCTCTTGCCGAGGCGCCGGCACCTCGTGGCGTTCCTGCCCGCGCTTTCGCAGCGGCTCGGCCCGTATGCCGCGAAGCACTACGTCGCCGTCGCGGAGGGGCTCCTCGCCGCGCTCAAGGAGGACGCCCTGGCCGTGCCCCAGTACCTGGGGCTCGCGGCGCGCCTGCTCCCGTGGAAGGCGCTCGGGCAGGCGCTCGCGGACCTCGGCCGCCGGGACCTCTTGCACCACGACGCGATGGTCGCGGCGATGTCCGCCGTGCACGGCTGCGTCCACCCGTCGCAGCTGGAGCAGGAGCTCCGGGAGAGCCCCGATCCGCGGCTGCGCCGGCTCGCGCTGGAGGCGCTCGTGCAGGCGGCGTCGCCGAAGAACGGCTGGACGTCGGAGCGGCGGGAGCTGCTGGAGCGCTACCGGAAGGACCCGTCCCCCGCCGTGGCGGGGCCGGCGTCGTTCGTCATGCCGCCGTGAGGCGGCGCGCGGCCGTGAAGCGGCGGGCGGCGCTACGGCGAGCTCGATGCAGCACCCTCCTCGAATCGGTGCCATTTCCCGGGGGGCGGATATGTCGAGCGCGGCGCGCTGTTCTGGATCGCGGCCGGCACGGTCGCGTCGGGGGTCCAGGCGGCGAAGAGATCGCGGAGCTTGAGGGCGTAGGGGTCGGCGTTGATCGTGGCTTGAGAGAGTACACAGGGAGACGGGGAGACGGGGAGGAGAGAGAGAGAGAGCAAGGTGGAGAGGCGAGAGGTGGGGCCATTGTTCGAGTCTGCTCGCTTGAGGCGAATGCTTCCAGGTTGCTTGTTTGCGGGGCGGTTTCCGGTGATATCAATTCGCGCAACCAGAGCTCGTTCCACGTCGATAGATAGGCATGAGCACGGATTTGGTACAGGGAGACAGGGAAACGAGAAGATTGTGGGATCTGTCCGAGCGAGTTGTCGGAGCGTGCATCGAGGTGCACCGTCACGTCGGTCCCGGGCTACTGGAGTCTGCTTACGAAGAATGCTTGTGTCATGAACTGTCGCTCATGGGCTTGAGCTTCGCGAGGCAAAGGCCACTTCCAGTGACCTACAAGGGGGTCGCGCTCGGCTGTGGTTATCGACTCGACGTTGTTGTCGAGGAGAAGCTCATCCTGGAGCTCAAGGCTGTCGAGCACCTGCTGCCAGTCCATGAAGCTCAGGTACTCACGTACCTGAAGCTGACGGACCTGGACGTCGGGTTGCTCGTCAATTTCAACACGCCGCTGCTCCGTCGCGGGATCCGACGTCTGGTACGCCGCGGGGCTGTCCGGTTCTCCCGATGCCGCATCGAAGGCGACCACCCCGGCACCACCAGCCGCTCCGCATCGATGCCGCCCGAAGCAGTCGGCGCCGAGGCTGATGGTTCGAACGACTGATCCCCATCTCTCGCCTCCCCGCCTCCCCGTCTCCCTGTGAATCTTTCCTTCTCCCTCTCCGCCCAATATGGCCTGGAGCTGCGCGGGATCGGTGAGCGCGAGCGCCTCTCGGCCCGCGATGCTGTGAGCCTTGGCGTCTCTGGTATCGCCCCCCTCTCGCGCGCCGTTCGCGCTGTGCGGCTCGGCCGGGGCCGGCTAACCCTGCTGCCGCATCAAGCTCGTGTCGAGCGGCCCGACCCATCTCCGGGACCGCCGACATGCCCTCCTGAACGCGGTGGGGCCCACCGCGGGCCATCACGGGCAGGCGGTCCCGTCGGCCAGCGCCAAGCACTCGTCCGGGTTCTCGAGCGCGCGGCTCACGTGGAGCAGCCGGCAAGAGACCATGTCGCCGCCCTCGGCGCTCGCCACGGAGTAGCGGGAATCATGGGCGGCTCCCGTCATCGTGCTGCACTCGCCCTGGCACGCCGCGCCCCAGCCCTCGTACGCCTCGCCGAGGGCCTCCTTGCAGGCCGCCTCGAACAGCGTGCAGTACGACACACAGTTGCCCGTCACGTCAGAGCCCGGCTCCTCGACCCCGCAATGGCCGTCTCCGCCCGGCCCCGTGTGCGGGCAGTGGGTCGTCGGCGCCAGCATGGCGCTGTAAGCGTGGTACTTGCGGCAGCCCACGGTGTTCTCGGTCCTGTCTTCCGTCGCGCCGGGAGGGAGCGCCGCGCAGACCGCGAGGCACTGCGCTCTCGACTCGTAGACGGCCAGATCGCCCGTGCACGAGGTCATGACCACCTGGCAGAAGTCCTCGCAGCTCGGCTCGGTCCCGTCCGGATCGGCGCAGGGCTGCACAGGCGTCAGGCTCGCGTGTGGGCAGTGCTCCTCGGGGTCCACCGTCGCGGAGCTCACGTGCACGAGGCGGCACTGCAGCGTGTCGCCGTCGTGGTCTTTGATGACGTCGAACCTGTCCGCGTCCTTGAGCCCCGCGCACATGGCGACGCAGTCCTCCTCCGTCGGGACCTCGAGCGTGCACGCCGCGGCCCGCAGCGCGCAGTAGCTCTCGCAGTTGCTCCCGCACTCGCCGCCGCCGCCCGGGCCGGCCGCCGGGCAGTGCACCCCCACCTCGCCGGTGGCGCCCGCCAGCTCCGCCTGGCGGGCGCGGCACGCCACCGTGTTGTCCACGGGCTCCAGGGGATCGCCCTCAGGGAGCAGCGCGCACACGCCCTGGCACGTCGCCAGCGTGGCATAGACCTGGTGCTCTCCCGTGCAGTTCGCCATCACGTCGGCGCAGTACGACGCGCATTGCTCGCTGACGGGAGGAGGCTCCGCCCCTCCGCCCCCCGTCTCCGCGCCGCCTGGGTCGAAGGTGCGGTCCTCGATGCCGGCGATGGCCTGGCAGCCGAGCCACGCGAGGCTCGAGAGCGGGGCGAGCAGGGCGAGCGACAGGAGCCCTGTCATGCGTCTCATTCGAACGTACCTCCCACGCGCAACCCGACGTTGCGCGCGTCCACGAACGCCCCCACCTGGACGGGCGGGGCCTGCCTCGGCGCGACGACGAACACAAGGACGGCGCCGCCGATCGCCGCCGCCGCCCCGAGCCCGAACGCGACGTTCGACACGGTGGCGGCGCTCTTGGCCTCCTCGGTCAGCGTGACGCCGCGCTCATCCTCGCACGTGTTGCCGCCCTTGCAGTAACCCTCCGCGTCGCTGTTCTTCGAGATGGCCTTCACGCCGAAGAACGTCCCGACGCCGAGCCCCACGACGCCCGCGCCGCCCACGACGAGGCCGATCAAGCGCGTCGTGTTGCCCCCGGACGCCGCGGGCGCCGGCGCCGGCGGAGAGGTGCCGCGCGCGGGCGCGGGGCCTGTCCCCTGGGCGGGCGGCGATTCGAGGGGCGCAGGCGGCGGCCCCTCGAGCCGCTTGAGCGCCGGGACATCGACGCTCGCAGGGCCCTTGTTGTCGCTCCCGAGCTTCACGGTCGTCGTCCAGGTCTCGTGGCCCGGGGCGCTCGCCTCGATCGCGATCTCGCCCGGATCCACGGGGATCGCGACGCCGAAGACCGCAGGATCGACGGCCTTTCCGGCGGAGCGCACCTTGAACCCCTCGATCGCGAGGTTCTCCGCCGCGACGCCGATGCTCAGCTTCGACAGGCCCGGCTCCAGCCGAGCCGCCCTCGCCTGCGCCTTGCGGGCGCGGTCGGCTTGCCCCGCGGCCTGCGACTCCGACATGGCCTGCCGGAACGTGGCCCAGGCGCTCGCCGTGCGGCCGGTGTTCTCGTAACACTCGGCCAGGTAGAGGAGCGTGCCAATGCCCGGATCGATGCGCTGGCTCTGCTCGAGCCTCGGGCACGCCTCTGCGCTGCGCCCCTGCTTCATCAGGTCGAGCGCCGCGTCGAAGAGCGCCTCCGCCGTCGCCTTGTCGGCGGCGCTCGGCTCCGCCCGCGCGGGGAGGCCCCCGGAGATCAACGCGGCGCACAGGCCCAGGCCCACGCAGTGTGCGATGCTTCGCTGACGACGTTTCAACCGCCTCATACGTCCCGTGTTCTCCTCCAAGCTGGCCACGGCGGCCCCGAGGGCCGTCGCCGGATCGACGCGAGCGCCACGCTCAGCGCCGCCCGCCGAAGTCGCTGATCGAGTTGCTCTGCGTCGGCTCCGGGCGCGCCCCCGCGCCGGGCTGCGAGCGCTCGACGGGCCGGGCCGTGGCGGTCGCCCGCGGCGTGCCCTGTGCCGGCGGCGTGGAAAGGTGCGCCGCCGGGCCGGAGGACGCCGCTGGCGGCGTCGCGGGCGCGCTGGAGGAGGCCGCCGGCGCGGTCGGGGCCGGCGAACCGCCGGCCACCTCGGGCGCGGCGCCGGTGGCGCCGGGAGCCTCGTGCGCGTCGCTCTTCGCCGAGGCCTCGGCGGTGGGCGCCGCCGTGGCCTCGGACGCGGGCGCCGCCGTGGCCTCGGCGGTGGGCGCCGCCGCGGCGGCGGGGGGCTGTCCCTGGTCGGTGGCGAGCCCGGAGCGCAGGAAGAACAAGGCGCCGAGCGAGGCGCCTGCCAGGACGGCGCCGGCGGCGATGGCCAGGAAGACGCGCGCCCCGTTGCGGACCGTTCGCACCGGATGGCCCGAGTTGCTCCACGAGTTGACCGTGGGCCCCGTCTCCGCGTTGGGCGAGGTCGGCGAGGCCGGCACGAAGGACGGCGTGCCCGGTGCGAAGGACGGCGAAGACGGCATGCCGGGCGCGAAGGACGGCGAGCCCGGCGCGAAGGACGGCGAAGACGGCATGCCCGGCGCGAAGGGCGGGCCCCCGTGCGGTATCGACGGGCGCGATCCGGTGCCCTGAGCGCCCCCGCTCGGCACGCCGGTCTGGAGGAGCGACGGCCGTGCGATGTCCGAGGAGCTGCCGAGCACGCGGCGCGCCCGGTCGACGTGCATGTGGCCCGTGGCGGGGCCGAACGGGAGCAGCGCGGCCGCCAGATCGCCGACGTTCCTCCACCGCTGCTCGCGGTCCTTGGCGAGGCAGTGCATCACCACGACGTCGAGCTCGCGCGGGACGTCGGGGCGCAGCTGGGCGACCGGAGCGGCGTTCTCGTAGAGCAGCGCGTGGAAGAGCTGAGCGACGGAGTCGCCGTCGTACGGAGTCCGCCCGGTCAGCATCTCGTACAGGATGACGCCGAGAGACCAGATATCCGCGCGCGTATCCACGTCTCGCGCGGAGCGCACCTGCTCGGGAGACATGTAGAGCGGCGACCCGAGGAGCGACGCTGTCTGGGTCAGCGCCACCTGGTCGCGCGATATGCCGAGCAGCGACTTCGAGATACCGAAATCGAGGACCTTGATGACCCGATCGCCGTCGGGCCGGAGCGAGAGGAACAGGTTGGCCGGCTTGAGATCGCGGTGCACGATCCCCGTGGCGTGCGCCTCGGCCATCGCGTCGAGGGCCTGGAGCATGTACCCGACGGCCTCCACCACGGGCAGCGGACCGCGCGCCCGTATCTCGTGGGCGAGGTCGTTCCCCTCCAGGAACTCCATCACCATGTAGGGCATCCCGCCCTCCAGCGAGCCGACATCCAGGACGCGCGCCACGTGCTCGCTCTTGATCCTGGCCAGCGCGCGCGCCTCGCGCCGGAACCGCTCCGCCGGGTCGCCGCCGTCCGACCGCAACGAGTGCAGGAACTTCATCGCGACCCGCTGCTCGAGCTCCAGGTGCCACGCGGCGACGATCGTGCCCATCGCACCGGCGCCAACGATCTGCTCCACGCGGTACTTGCCCGCCAGAACGTCGCCCACAGCAACGGGAGCCATCGCCATGCGCCCTAGGCTAGCCGAGATCCGCGAGATCACATACTTCGGCGAGCCGCGCTCTGCGTGGAGGGCGGAAATCCCTCGCGGAGGCTTCCGCACCGGCGGAACCGTGCGTCTGGGCGCGTGGTGGGCAGGCATGACACCCGCACAGGCGAGATCTCACGGGCGTTCCAGCGGGACGCCCTCGACGCAGCGCCAGCGCTCGGTCTGCCCCTCCACGGTCCACAGCTCCAGCCGGTCGGCCCACCACACCTCGTGGGCGAGCGCAAGCACCCGAGGATCCGCGGCGAGCTCCTGGCGGCGCGCGGCCGTCAGCTCGCCGTACACGAGGCTCACGTGCGGGCGAAAGGGGGCCTCGTTCGCGCCGAGCGCGGCCTCGGCCGCGCGGCGCAGCGCCGCGAGCGGCTCGGACGGCGCCACGTCGAGGAACACGCACTGGTGGCGGGTGCTGCCGGTGGCGGGGCCCCGCGCCTCGAGCGCGACGGGGCGGAGCGCGCCGCCGTCGCCGCGCAGCCTGCCGAGCTTCGCGGCCAGCGCGCCGCCGTCGCCGCGCAGCCCGCCGAGCAGCGTGAGGTGAGGCGCGAACGCCGGGCCCCCGGTCTCCCGGGCGAGCGCCTCGATGAGCTCCTCGAGCCGCGCGGCCGGCGCTCCGCCGGGGATGAGCCACAGAGCGAACGCTGTCTCTTGCGCCATGGCCGACACCCTTTGCGCCGCCGCGCCCGGCGGGCAACCCTTCGCTGACGGCGAGCACGCGCCTGGCGGCGGCGCCGATGCGCGCGAAGAGGTCCCGCCGCTCATCTCCCCGTGCGAGATCCAGGCCCACCCGCTCCACGGAGCAGGCGGCGCGCTCGTCAGCGAGAAGGCCAGTCTTCTCGGCGAGGATCGCCGGGAGATCGACCTCCACCCAGCGAAGATCGATTGCGCTCGACGTCCACGCAGCGATTGCTGATCCGCGCCCGGACCATTTCTGAAAAACGCAGATGGTCATTTCTGGTGAGCGCCGGAGGATGCCGGAACGGTAACGTTTTCGCCTGGGCGTATATGTGGGGAGCGTAGTGGGGCGCTCGGGTATCCGTGATAGCTTTGGCCTCATGGTGGTAGCGATCATCGGGCCGAGCAGCAGTGACGGGCGTAGGCTTCGGCTCCGGTGGGGGCCGCCCGCGAGGTGGTTCCTTGCGGCGGCGCTCGTGACGGTCGCGTGCGATGGGAGGGTCGTGCGACCGATCGGCGAGGAGGAGAGCGGTCCGGCGCCGAGCGCCGGCGCGGGCGAGGGCAGCGCGCAAGGAAGCGCTGTCGGCGGTCACGCCGCGGGAACAAGTGGTATGGGCGGCGCGCCAGCGAGCGTGGCGGCCAGCGGCTCGGGCGGCTCCAGCGAGGAAGTGAGCTCGAGCGGGGCCGGTATGGGCGGTGCGCCAGCGAGCGTGGCGGTCAGCGGCTCGGGCGGCTCCAGCGAGGAAGTGAGCTCGAGCGGCGCCACGAGTGGCGCGGCGGGCACCAGCTCCTCGGGGGGCCCGGGTCCGGGAGGTGACGGTCCTGGTTACAGCGTCGTGTTCCCCGGAGACGGCAACGGCAATTTCTACGCGGCGGCGGTCGACGCAGAGGGGCGGCTCGTGGTCGGCGGCGGCGCGAATGGAACCTACTCGTTGGGGGGCGAGGACCACGCGGGCGCCATGCTGCTGTGGCTCTCGCCGAGCGGCGAGCTCTTGCAGGCCAAGAGCTTCGGCAGCGCCGCTTACGACACGCAGGTGAACGGGATTGTTCCGCTCGCCGACGGGTCGATCATCGTGGTCGGCACGTACCGCACCAGGGTCGTCATCCGCGACGAGATCTGGCTGCCCACGAACGAGAATTGGGGCCCTGACATGTTCGTGATGAAGGTCGCGGCGAGCGGTGACGTGATCTGGGGGCGCCATTACGGCGGTGTCGGGTACGACTGGGCGGAGAGCGCGGCCGTGGCGCCGAACGGCAACGTGTACGTCTCGGGTTACGCCAGCGGTGCGATCGACTTCGGAGGCGGCGCCCACGACGCCGGTGAAGACACGGCCTTCTTGCTGACGCTCGACGCCGATGGCGGTTACGTCGCCAGCAAGGTGTTCTCCACGAGCGGTGACCTCGATGCTTGGCGCATGAGGAACGCCACCGGAATGGCCCTTGGCAGCGACGGGACCGTCTGGCTCACGGGATTCGCCAGCCAGTCGTTCGCCGATGCCTCGTACCTGGCGCAGCTCTCACCGACCGGACAGCGCTTGACCCGCAGACGTTTCGGCGATGATGGCTACACGCTGGCAACCGACATCAACGCCGCGACGGGCAGCGGCCCCCTGATCGTCGGTTACATGAACGGGACGGCTGATTTCGGCGGAGGCCCGCGGACCACGCGCGGCTCCACGAATCTCTTCGCTGCTCGCTTCGGCCCCGGTGGCGAGCCGCTATGGAGCTCCCTTGTGGGCGGCGGGGCCGACTACCTCGCACGAGCCTCCGCCTTTGCGGCTGACGGTAGCGTGTTCATCACGGGCAGCGCTTACGGCATCGAGCAGAAGCCGATGCTCGTCCGCCTCGCCGCCGACGGCACGCCGGGCGAACCGGAGGTCTTCGACGCTCTCGGAAGCTTCTTCGCCATCTGCACGGGAGGAGAGCACTCCGTCTACCTCGCCGGCCAGATCGAGGGTCCCAGCGACTTCGGCTTCGGACCCGTCGATGCGCCGCGGGGAGTCGTCGTGGTGCGGCTGGTCAGGTAGCTGGCAAAAGCCGCATCGGTGTCGTGATCGTGGCGAGGCGCTCCTCAGCCGGGCGCCGCACGCAGGCTCCGGTAGAACGCGTCCGCGGCCCCACCCTCGGGGATGCCCGCCGACCCGCCATCGTTCAGCTCCACCAGCATCCAGCCGCCCCCTTCCTTCTCGGCGACATCGGCCGCATAGAAACGACTGCGCACGCGGCCGAGGACAGGCGCGAGGACGTCGGCGCTCGGCGGCTCACCTGGGTAGTCACCGTCGGCCCAGTACGGCGCCGAGTAGAACGGCCGGCCATCGAGCACGAAGAAGCGATGCTCGTTCACCAGCGGCAGCCTGCTCTTCGGGTGCAGCCCGATGCGTCGCAGCTCGACGAACTCGCGGAAGACGAGCCCGCCGACGACCTGGTCGTCCTGGAGGCGGAGGAAGTTGCCCACGACGCGCCGCACGTTGGCCTCGTCGTCCGCCGCTGGGATGAAGCAGGCGTCGAACCACTCGTGCTTGCGGGACTTCACATAGTCCTTGAGGATCGCGGCGCCCGAGCCGAACGCCTCTCGCACTTGAACGACGACGGCTTCGAGGTCGAACGTGGAGCCCGGGATCCAGATCGATCGCGCGGTGTGCTCGGCGCCGCCGATCGCCTCGTACCACTCGGGCAGATGGTAGCAGTGCTGGTACGCTGCCGGCTCCGTGATCAACCGCCGGCCACGCGCGGCGACGACCTCACTCATGCATCGGTAAGCATCGCGGCCCAGGATCCAGCCGCGGTAGAGCACCTCGCCCGGGCCTTCCGGCACCCGGCGGAGCTTCACGTCGCCGCCGAGGAACACGTCGAGGTCGATGAAGCCGACGTCGAAGCCTGCGCCGGCGGCTTGCCGGGCTTCCTCCTCGAAGGCGCTGTCCGGCGTGGTCGGGTGCAGCGGGTTGCTCGGGAACAGGACGAGCGGGGCTGGGAGCATCTAGCAGACTCTATCCGACGACGCGACGGCCGTCACGAGGGTGTAGATCGGGCAATGACCGCGCGTTGTTCAACTCCGAGGCGGCTCCGTCAGGGAGTCGACGGAGAACGGCGAGCTGGGTCCTTGCCTTCCTCTCGTCCGACCAATGTCTTGCCCGTGTGCCGCCGCGCGGAGCGTGGTCGGCACCAGCGGCTTGTTGAGCGAGAGACAGAGCACGAGAGAGTGCACAGGGAGACGGGGAAATGGGGAGGCGGGAGGGAGATATATAGAGAACAAGAAGAGAGGCGAGAGGTGGGGACCATCCTCTTTGACGCCACGCTCCGGAGGAGCCCTGCCAGCCTTGTCCTCCCTCGGGTTGGAGGATACCCGCGCCGCCGGAGCTTCAAAATTCGTTCAAGGTGAGAAAATCGACGAGCGGACGCGTTTTCTGACGGGTCCGGGGCTGGGTAGTTCACTTCACCTTGAGGGCCAAGCGGATGAAGAAGACGGCGTTGTTGGTGGTGATGCTGACGGTGGCGCCTGGCACCGTGGTGGGCTGCGGGGACGGCGATGCGCCGATGGGAACGGGTGGGGGAGGGGGCGCGGGGGTGAGCGCAGGCGCGGGCAGCGGCGGGAGCGCTGGGAGCGCTGGGAGCGGAGGTGCGAGCGCGGGGGGCAACGATCCGGGTAGTTCGGGGTCGGCCAGCGGCGCGGGGGGCGCGGGATCGGGGTCGGGTGGCGATGCGGGCGGCGGCGCAGGCGACGGGGGCAGCGCGGGTGCGGGTGGCCCGTTGATCTGGCCCAACGAGCTCAGCTCCACCAACTCCGACGATTGGCTGGTGGAGCACCACGACGAAATCACGGAGCTGAGGCCGCGGGTGTTGCTGGTGAACTTCGTGGCGGGGCGGAACGAGCAAGAGGTGCGCGCGGCGGCGGAGGACAATGCGGCGGCGCTGGCGGAGGGCTCGCGTTATCACGGCTACGCGGATGCGAACGCGCCCGCTTTCCTCAACTACGAGATCGTGCATTTCGTCGATCTGGGTGGACAGCCCACGCGCAGCGGCAACGGCTTCGGCTACGCCGAGTTCATGACCAGCCAGACCTTCGCTGACAAGGTCGGCTTCAAGGCGCCCGGCGGGACGGAGAACCTCACGGTCTGCGAGCTGTTCGAGCAGGGGCTGATCAACGAAGCCTGGGTGGCGGAGGCGAGCGACGATCCGGACAAGCTCTACGAGATGCTCGCTCGCGGGCAGAAGTACAACGATGACTTCAGCAAGAAGGCGGGGCAGTTCGACGACTGCTCAGGCAACGGCTGCGTGAACAGCTTCGAGTGCGGTGTGAGCGTCCGGCTCGGCGAGATCAACCTCGATCGCGGGCCAGGGTGCGCGACGCACGCCTACGGCCACGGCATCGAGAGCCAGGTGAAGCGCAACCAGATCCCGTATTTTGCCCGAAACGCCACGCGCTTCTTCAACTTCGATCTGAACGAGAGCTACGGCACGCGGTTCGGCGATTTCTACATGTGCCCGTACGAGACGACGCAGTGCATTCGGTACCTCTCGCCGACGCACCTGACGAACGGCTCCGCGTCGAACGGCAACACCTTTGACATCGAAGACTTCGGCATCGGCTGCGGCAACGTGCACTTCGCGCCGCACTCGCGCGGTCACTACGATTACGAGGACTCATCCGCAGGCGTGACGGGGCGCGCTACGTGCGAGGGCTACGGTCTCGGCGCGGGGCCCGGCGGCGACGACGCGACGACCGACATCGACTACGATGTCTACCGAGCCTATAACCGAGACAGCGCGCTCAACGACTGCGGCGGCGGCTGGCAGACGTACATGCGCCAGAGCTTTCCCGGTTACCAGAACCAGGCCAAGGAGGTCGACGGCCGGCCGATGAAGAACTGGTGGCCGTTCCTGTTCTATTGAGCGCGGCCGAGCGACGTCCGAAACCACAATTGTCGTGTTGGATAGAGAGATGGAGAGGTGCTCAGCATGCACTGCGCTCGTTCGAAGCTAGTTGTCAGTCTTGGGCTTTTGGCCTTACTCGGGGCTTGCAGCGGCGGTGAGGAGGAGTCGGAGACGGCGAGCAGCGCCAGCAGCAGTAGCGCCAGCAGCAGTAGCGCCAGCAGCAGCGCCGCCAGCAGCAGCAGCACCAGCTCGGGCAGCGGCGGCGAAGGGGCCAGCGGCGGCGCGGGCGGCGGGGCCACGGGCGGCGGTGGCGCGGGCGGCGGCGGTGGCGCGGGTGGTTCCGGTGGCCCAGCGGGCTGCGTGCCTCCGCGGCCGGGGTCGCAAGGACAGAACCCGCTTTTTGCAGACCAATTCACGGCCGATCCAGGCGTCATGGTCCATGACTGCACCTTCTACATCCAGTGCGGCCATGATGAAGCGGCGCAGGGGCAGAACGCGTTCATCCTGAAGGAGTGGTTCCTCCTCAAATCCAAGGACATGGTCAACTGGACCGAGTCCGTCGCGATGGATCTGAGCACCTTCAGGTGGGCCAGCGCGAACGCATGGGCCGGGCAGATGGTCGCCGGCGCGAATGGAAAGTTCTACTGGTATGTGCCGGTCGCGCAAGCGAGCGACGGCAGCATGACGATCGGCGTGGCCGTGGCAGATAGCCCTGAAGGTCCCTGGAAAGACGCGATCGGCAAGCCCCTGATCAACGATGCTTTCGAGATGTCCAACATGGGCTTCCCCGATCCGCCCGCCACGCCGTTCACGATCGATCCTACCGTGCTCGTGGACGACGACGGACAGGCCTACCTTCACTATGGTGGTTTCGGGCGGCTGGTCGTGGCCAAGTTGAAGAGCGACATGATCTCGATCGACGGCGTGATGAAGGAAGCAACACCGCGGGGCTTCTTCGAAGCCCCCTACCTCATCCGGCGGAACAACGTGTACTACGAGATCTACGCGGCCGGCAGCAACCCCGCGACGATCGACTGGGCCACGTCGAACAGCCCGCTGGGCCCCTGGACCTATGGTGGGCGCGTGCTCGACGCGTTCCCGAAGGCCGCCAACAACACGGATTGGCCCACCAATCACGCTGCGGTGGTCCAGTTCGCTGACCAGTGGTACATCGCTTACCACATCAGCAATGGCCCGAACGGCGGCGGCACCTACCGGCGGGAAGTCGCTGTGGACAAGCTGAGCTTCGATGCAGACGGCAGGATCCAGAAAGTCACTCCGAGCAGCGGATTGACTTTCTAGCACAGCATTCCCGGCCTCTTTGGGCGGAACCCCTCACCATCACGCACCATGCTCGATGCGATGGGCTGCGGCATCAACGAGAGCGCGCGGTAATACCATCGCCGGGTTGGGCGACTTCTTTCCAGAGGGCTTTGAGCCCGCTGGCCGACATCATCCTGGGCCAATGCACTACACGTGCGTGTAGAAGTCCCAACCACGACGAAGAATGGTTGCAAAGAAGCGAAGCCAGTGGTCATCGGGGAGCTCGTCCTGAGGACACTGGCTGAAAACCTCGCGCAAATGATCGCATTTTCGGTGAGCGTCGTCGAGCGGGACTTCCCACTCCAGCTCGATCTCTGTGTAGAAGGGCCAACACGAGGGTTCAATGCCGAGCGTCTGTTTGGCAAGCGCCTTCACCTCTTCCACGGAAGAGTGGGTTATGTTTGTCACGTCAAACGGTTCACCTGAGATTTCCGGCCAATGGCTGCCGTCGTCCGGCCGGACGAAGTGAAGATTGTTGCCCATACCCAGTGTCGCACCCACGGCTACCTCCGGAACTGTGCGGCTCTCGTGCACCAGAGCCGCGGCCACCGATATCAGGTCGACGACGCAAATCGGCCCCGAATGCATAATGCGATGACCACGGCCCCGAATGCGCGTGTTGACACATCGCGGCAATCCAAGTGGCTGCCCCCGCATCATCGCGGTAATGCCGCGTTCAGCGGCGACGGTGGCGCGCGGCGACGCCATCGTCCATTGCAACGGGTTGTTGGCCACATCACGCTCCATTTTCGAGGCCCTCGAGCCAAAAACGCACCGCAGCGATTTGCTTGCGATCGATCGTGCCGCAACGATCGATTTCGTCGAGGCACTCGACGAACGCCTTCGATCCGAAGACGTCGGCAAGGTACCAGGGGAGCTGCTCTACTGACCGGTTCCAATTCGGCAGAACGCTGCGCAGCAGGTCTGGGAGCGGACTGGAGCACGGTGGGCGGAGGCGCATGAGCAATTCTCCCGCGTACTGCTGCGCGAGGTACGCATTAGCAGGCGGTGCAACAAACGCTCGGAGTAATACGTACGAGCGGTCATCGGGAGGAAGGTTGGCAACCAGCCGCTCGAGATGCTGGAGCTCCTGCGGGTTCATTCTCGGCCAGCGATCCGCAGCGCGGTACAACCGAGCCAGCAACCCGGTCATCTTGTCCGCTGCGCTCATAGGCTCCTGCTCGGCGTTCGAGGGCTTCATGAAGGCGCGCGCATGGTCCAGATGTCCTCGGCCTCGAGCTTGAGGAGGCCGAGCCTGTCGTTCAAGCGGACGATCTCTGCGTACTCCCTTTGCTCCTCCGGGGTGAGCGCGCCTTCGGTGCTCCTCGGCGCGAGCTCCTCGACGCGTGGGGCGAGGGCGTCCGCGCCCGGCGAGTCGCCGTGGATCACGGTTGCCCCCACCGGAAGCTTCGCCAGCTCGCGGCGGATCGCCTCGACATTGGTCCACGCCACAGCGCCGGCGACGATCAGACGTATCATCCCACCATCCTATCCTCGAAGCGCGCGGGGCCGGGTGCCCGCGGTCGCCGAGCTCAGCTCTGGGCTGCTCCCTCGACAGTCATCCACGCCCCGCACATGGTGCAGAGCTTCGCCGAGGCATCGGGCAGGAAGTCACAGCTCGAGCAGTACCTCTTTCCGTCGGGAGGCGGCGGCATGGGCTGGCGGGGCGGCGGCGGATTCCAGTTTGACACCATGGGCTCCGGCGGTAGCCAGGTCGGTGGAGGTCCCTCCCAGCCGTTCAGCGCGATCGGCGCGCCCGCCCTGTCGCCCGGCACGCAACGCAGCGCCGGCCCGCTGAGCTGGTCGCGGCGCGACCAGAAATCGCCGTTGCTCATCCGGGCTTGCAGCTTCGTGCCGTGCACGCTCGAGGGCAAGAGCGACCGGTGCGCCCCCGCATCATCGCGGTAACGGACCGGCTGGCCCTCGGGCTTCAGGGCCGAGCCAAAGGCGATGTGGTGATCGACCTCGACCGCCGCCCGGAGATCGGGCGGGTTGCCGTCGTGCGCATCGAGCGCGGGCGCGAACAGCCACTCCGGGTACCTGGGCTCGTACCACCACAGGAGCGGCTCGGGCTTGAGGTTGCCGTTCCAGCAACAGACCGCCACCGGCCAGCCGGGGTAGCAGGCCTCGAACGCCTGAAGCATGCGGTCGTTGAGCGCAGGCCGCTTGGGCTTCGGGACCTGCCCGAGGACGGAGAGCACCGCGCGCGGCGACTCGGCGAGCACCACCGCATAGCTGCCCACGTCGAAGACCACGGCCCGGGCGGCGGGGGGCGCGGCGAGCGGCGGCGGGCCGTAGCTTGGCGGGATCGGCCGGCGCGTCGCCTCGCGGATGTCCTCGAGGAAGGTGCGGAACGGGCGCGTGTCGACCGCGTTCTGCGGGTCGAGCCGCGTGGCCGGGATCGGCAGGATCATGGCGTTCGGGCCGGAGGTCGACGCCGTGTTCTGGTAGGCGAGGACGTGGACGTAAAGGCCGTTCCACTGCGCATCGCCGGCATAGAGGAGGGTGCTGGAGAGCCTCGCGGGGGAGAAGGTGCAGCACATGGTCGCTGCAGGATACACGAACAGGAGCCTTTCACCCCATGGCCCCGGCGCGGCGCCCCGTTACCTGCCCGCGCGCGGGTCCAGCCAGAGCCACACGCTGCCGGACGTGCGCAGCGTGGTCGCGACGTGCAGCCGCGTCGTGCGCCCTGGAACCGCGCTGACCCGGTAGCGCTGGAGGAGCCGGGCGAGGATGAACTGCCCTTCCATGAGCGCGAGCTCCTTGCCGATGCACTGCCGCTGCCCGATCCCGAACGGGATGGCCGACGTCGAAGCCCGCGGCGGCAGCATGCCGGGCTTCCTCCTCGAAGGCGCTGTCCGGCGCGGTCGGGCGCAGCGGGTTGCTCGGGAACAGGACGAGCGGGGCTGGGAGCATCTCGCAGACTCATCCGACGACGCGACGGTCGTCACGATGTGTGGATCGGGCGTTGACCGCGCGATGTTCAACTCGGAGGTGGCTCTGTCCGGGAGTCGACGGAGAACGGCGAGCTCGGTCCTTGCCTTCCTCTTGTCTGACCAACGGCCATGGCTTCTGCCGCGCGTGGGTGCGCGCAGCGTGCCCATCCGTCGGATAGCATTGTTGGGCCGCCCCAGTTCGCACACCGGTCAGCCGAGATCATCCTCCCGTGCGCACAAGATGAATCAGCCTTCGGAGCTCGGCGTCGTTTCCGTTGTTCTTCCACCTATTGATAAACCGGCAAACGACCTGAAGATTGTCAGGTTCGTAGTGGCCATCGCTGTCGATCCGATCGAGCGAGCAGAGAAGCTCGGGGTCGTCATCGTCTCCGTCGAACTGCAGCTGCAATCCCGTGATCGCACAGAGCTCGTCCTGGCTCGCGATCAACGCAGCGACATATTGCTCAAACTGTAGCGGGCTCGCGAACCGGACATCCTTGTTCTTGACGGTACGGAGGACCTGTTGTCCGTTAGCGCCCGCAGCAGTGGCTTGGGCCGTCCTGACCATGCGCACAACGGCACGCTGTCGTGCGCTGAAAATGGTGACCGGTCCCTTCTTCGCAGTGGCCTCTTTTGCTCTCCATGCGGGGTCCGCATGCCAGGCTGCAAGGTCCCGTCCATCGACGAGAGCGATCGCATATGCGGCATTGTCGGGCCGAAGCTGCTGGAGCGTTCCCTCCGTAAACAGGAACTCACGTGCCTTGGCATGCAGCGCGTTCCATTTGAGCGGAACCTTCTTCTTGTTCTTGTTCGACCAGGAATCAGCCGGTTTTTGCAAGACATAAACCTGTCGCCCGTTGTGGGCGGGCTTGAACGCCGGTTCAAGCGTGACCATGACCTGGCCTGGACGCGAAATCGTCCACCAGAGGTCATCCCTCTCGCGGTGAATCCACATATCTCCCTCGGTCGAGGAGATGATGTGCCCCAGGTTGTACCAGCGCGAGGCGACCGGCGCTGTCGGCGTGATGCCAGCCGCGGTCTTCTTCGTCTTGATACAGTGAGCGATGTACCCGTCACGGTCACCGGCAACCCAGAACGGTCTCAGGTCCTCGTCCTCGAAGGTTGCAACGGTCGAATGATTGAGGCACGTTGGCCACAGGTAGTTTTCGAGGCCAAAGTTGGCGATGAAGACCCGCATGGTCGGCCGCGCATGTGATTGCGGAACCATTCGCGTCGACCCCGGCCATTCGTCGCCGTTGCGATCAGCGCTATTGAGCGCCGATAGAGCAGCCTGCTCATACGCCTCTGTCACGAAATCCGGGGTGTAAACGATGGAGCATCCCCTTCGAACATCGCGGCTAACCGGCTCGCGATTGCTGACCTTGACAAGCTCCGGTGAGAAATGTCCGCCGAGGTCTCGGACACCAGAGAAGCGAACCTTGGTGCCGGAGTCGTCGACCGTGAGACTGTCGAGCAACCCCCACTTGTAGAGATGCCCGGAGTCGTTGCTGGCGTCGCCGAAGATGATGGGCATGGCATGCCCAGCGGCGCGTGCGTCCTGGTATTTCTCGAACGCGCTCGACCACCGCGCTGCAGACTCGTACTCCCCCGTGGCCACCTGGCCAGCCCCAAGCGGATAGAACACCGCATATTCGTGAAGGTGTCGTCGCATGCCGTGCCTATGAGCGCACAGCAAATAGACGGAGTCAAGGGAGACGCACGGGGCAGCGCCACCAATGCATCATCAATCAGCGGGCGTCGTCGGCTCCAGCCGCATGTTGGCCTGTGGTTTCATCACAGGGCCGGTTCCTGAGATCCATTTCAACAATAACGCGCAGCAGGTCTCCAGGGAAGGCCCGCTGGGCTCCGGTCAGCTGAAAGCCGGCCCGCTCGTAGAGTCTGCGCCCGGCGCCGTTGTCGCAGGCGACCCACAGGCGGAGATGACGCTTCCCCAGATTCAGAGCCCAGATCTGCACGGCTTCGACCAGCGCCATCCCGATCCCTTGGTGCCGCTGCTCGGGCGCGACCCACATTCCACCGAGACGACCAACCTCCGTGGCTTCGACATCGTTGAGGGCGAAGACGCTGCCCACCGGGGCACCGTTCACTTCCGCGATGAACATCGCCTGGTTGCTGGGCGGTACGACGGACGCGGTGAGCGCTTCCCAGCCTGCTCGGGTCCGAGCGAGCGCCTCCTCCAGCGTCTCTCCGAATTGCTCCGGCGCGTCCTTCAGCGCTCGGAGGCGCAGATCCCGGAGCAGCGACGCTTCGCCAGGTCGGAGGCTGCGGACGTTCCGATCAGGAGCCATCAATCAGGTCCCCGTCCTTAGGCTAACGACTCGGTCTTCTGCCGCCCATGGGGGCGCGCAGCGCGCCCACGCATCGGTCAGCACGCCCTTGTTGGGCCGCATCGGCACGCATTAGACCCGACCGCCTTCCAGACGCCGCGCCTGTTGCTCGAACCAGCGGGCGAACCCCTCGGCGGCTGCAACGAACCCGGCCCGCGACACCTCGGCGCCGTGGCCCATGTGCCCGGGTAGCTCGCGAGAGAGGATGCGAACCGAGCCGCCGGGCGGACAGAGGATGAATGCTTTGCACCCGCCGAACTGCTCGCCCCAGTTGGTCAGGAAATCGTGGGCGCTCCAGAACGTCCAGTCCCGGCGGCGCTCCTCGGCTGTTCGGGTATCGGGCACTTCGACGTCTCCATGATGGCCGTACAATAGCTCGTCGAGGAAGTTCCAGGCAGCGATGTCGTCCAATCCGGCCAGCTTCTCGGCCCACAGGCGGTCGAGGTTGGAGGGCAGCCATCGAAAGGAGAGGTAAGCCGAGTACAGCGCACAGTGCGACTCCCCGAGATCTCCGAGGGCCACCCCGCGGCACCAGACGCACATGCGCCCCCACACTGCGCTCGGCGGCTCCAGGTTGGGCTCCACGTCCGCTTCGATGGCGAAGTCCAGCCGATCCCCGAACAACATATCGACTCAGCCTCCTGCCGCGCGACGTTCTGCCAGCCCACCGACTGCCGTTCTGCCGCGGGCCGCGTCGCCGAGCGGAGCGAGGCTGTGCGGACCGTCGGTCAGCAACGGCGAGTTAGCCACCTGTCTCAAGGACTGCGCCCTCCAGAACGCCGCGAGCTACGGCCCACGAGCATCCACATGCCTGGCAGATGAGAGCTCGTTCCACGGCACGGAAGCGCGCCGCGCTGACGCGACAGTGCGGGCAGGTCATGGGCTGCTCGAACACGGCCCACACCTTTCTCGCCGACAACCACCGTTCGAGCTGGCCTGGGTTCTCGGGTTGGACCTCCTGGGTCGCCTCTCTGCAGAAAACGAGAATGCGACGAGGCTCTTCATAGAGCCATAGCCAGCGGTCGGACCTGCTCTCCCCGATCCGGATCTGCCTGAGCTGCGCGGTGTTCAAAGAGAAGCGCGCGGACGGTGAGCCAAGATGAGAGCGGCACAGAGCGTACAGCGTAGGTGCCGCGAGTTTTGGCCAATACGACAGCGATCCCTGGCTGAATCCGAAGTCCACCTGGAAGCCGCCACGGGATATGCTCACGTCGACCTGCGGTGGAGCCAAGATGATCGTGGCCATCTTCCGCACATCGGGAACATCCACCGCATGGACTGCACCGCGTAGCACTGCGCGCGATTGATCAAAGGCCGTGCTTGGGTTCAGGTCTTCGGGAAGCATGGTCATGTGTTGGCTAACTATCCGTCGATTGGTCAACCGAAACCGCCGGACCAGGTCTGTCTAGCTCGTCGCCCTTCGTGACCTCCCCCCACGGAGAATCTCACGGATCGGTTTCGTGCCGCAAGGCTTACATGCTGTCCAGCGCGGGGATTTCCCCGTTGCCCAGGGGACCCTCTCGACCCTGGCCCCACAGCCTGAGCGGTTCGCGACTCAGAAGGTGCCGCCGAGGCCGAAGGTGACGCCGCCGGGCGCGAGGCCGATCTGGGGCTCGAGCCGGAGGCGGGCGGAACGATCGCTCTCCAGTTCGCTTTCCTCGTACGGGAGGACGGCGATATCGACGATGTTGGCCGCGAGCAGGCCGAGGCTGCCGCCGAGGATCGCGCCTGCGACCGAAGGATCGACCCAATCACCTTCATCGGCCTTGCCGGCGGCCTCCGCTCCGATCAGGCCGCCGACCAATGTGCCCCCGATGTTGATGCCGAGGCTGGCCAAGGCCTTGCCGGAATTGCCGTGACCTCCGTGGATGATCGGGCCGCCGACCACCATGCCGCTGAGGCTCACCACGAGGAGCTCCGGGGTCTCGGCGCCGATGGCGAAGGGCACGAGCAGGAGACTCCCGCCGAGCACGATGACGTGCTTCCACCCATACCAGACGAGCTGCGACGTGCCCTTTGTGCCCGGGCAGTGATTCCCGGGCTGCCATGGGCCAGCGCGCCAGCCGTCGGGCGGCGGGGCGTACCCGGGCGGCGGAAACCCCGCCTGTGGCATGCTCCTCACGCCGGACGGAGGCTGCGATGGTACGCCCCCCGCCTCGCCCGCAGGCTGCGCGAGCGGCGAGGGCGGGGCGGTGCCAGCAGCCGGCGGCACGACGACCGGCGGCGCCGTGGTCAAGTCCGCCGCCGCAGGCCGAGACGGTGGTGCCGGCGAGATCTGCGGCGCGGAACCGGGCGGCGGTTCCATCGCGCCCGCCTGACCCAGCGCCAACACCACCGCTGCTGCGCAGCAACCCCCCAGTCCATCGCGCACCCTGATCGTCACCTCGCCGCCCCTCTCTCTTCTCTGCTCCTCTTCTGATACCCGCAAGCGCGCAGCGTTTGTGCTCGAATGAGGGTCGTATTCATGCTCATGAGGCTAGGCATCCCGGAGGTCCGAAGGCCCTCGCGGCGTCGTTCAGGTCGCTCGCGCTTGCCATCGAGCCCTCCGCGCTCGATGCGTGTACCCAGCTCGCACTCGCCACGAACACCGACTCAGCGGTGGTGGGCCGCATCCTCGATCCTCTGAGCTTGCCTTCGCAGCCCCGAACGGCAGCACCCGCGCGCGATCCAACGTGGCAGCCGATGGCGTTCGGGTTCGACGCGGTGTAGGTGGGCACCCGGCCCGAGTGCGCGGCGCGGCGGGGTGGCTACACTGCGCGGCCCGTGGACTCCGTGATGGACCGCATCGAGGCGATGGTCGCCTGGCTCCGGCAGCGCCGGTGGGCGCACCTCGCCGTGGTGAACCTGCGCATCCTGATAGGCTTCGCGTTCCTGCCGGCGGGGCTGAAGAAGATCCTCGGCGAGCCGTTCACGGATCCGGGGAATCGCGGCCCGTTCCACGAGTTCTTGCACGCGTTCCACGCGACAGGGCACTTCTACACGTTCGTGGGCGTGGTCCAGCTGGTGGCCGCGACGCTGCTCATGACGCAGCGGTTCGCGACGGCCGGCGCATTCATGGCGGTGCCGGTGACGGGCGCGATCCTGGCGTTCTGCTGGAGCACGGCGGTCGTCCCGACGGCGACGGTCGTCACGCTGATGTTCGCGGGCCTGGTCGGGCTGGCGCTGTGGGATGTCGAGCGGTGGCGCGGCGTCCTCGACGCGCCGGACGCCACGCCGCGGGCCGCGCGTGCCTCGTCACCCGCACCGATCGACCTGCGGCTGTGGAGCCTGTGCGGGGCGGCCATCCTTGTGGCGTACCTCGCGACGTGCCTGCTCAGCGGCGGCATCTACCGGCCGCGCGGGGCCGCGTTCGATGAGCCGGGGTTCTACGTGCTGATGGCGCTGCCGCTGTTCCCGATCGTGACCGCGCTCCTCGATCGTCGCCGGCGCGCGGGGCGCTGACGCCCCGGTCAGGGCTTCGATCGAGTCAGGAACTCCGACAGCAGCTGGTCGGTTCGTCGGATCCATCGGCAGGTTGGGCGGCGTCAGCGTGCACCTGGGAGTGCACCCACGAGTTGTCGCGTGAGATCGGCCGCTGGCACTTCCTTACACCCGCTGGCGTTTTGCCCCGCCCACAACGGCGAGAAGTCGCCGCTGCCCTGGCTTTCGGCCTTGGCGCGTAGGGGCGCGATGGCCGACGTCGCCAAGGGAAAAGCTGGCACGGCGTCGCTCATCGGCCCCAGCTCCCTCATGATGCGGTTCACGATGCCCCGAGCGGGTCGCCCGCTGAAGAGGTTGGTGAGCGCTGTGTTCCTGGCTGCGTGGCTCTCGAGGGCCGCGCGATGCACCCTGCTCGTGGTGGCCTCGGGGCACAACAGGTAGGCCGTCCCGATCTGTACGCCGGCCGCACCGAGCGCCATGGCGGCTGCGACACCCCTCGCGTCTGCGATGCCGCCCGCAGCGATGACGGGGATCTTCACGGCGTCCACGATCTGGGGCACCAGCGCGAAGGTGCCGAGCTGGACGCTGAGATCGTCGGACAGGAAGCTGCCGCGATGACCGCCCGCCTCGATGCCCTGGGCGATGACCGCGTCGACTCCGCGCGCCTCCAGCCAGCGCGCCTCGTCGACCGTCGTCGCAGAGGACAGGATCTTCGCGCTCCAGCGGCGCACCCGCGAGAGCAAGGCCTCCGAGGGCAGGCCGAAGTGAAAGCTCACGACAGCAGGTCTGAGCTCGTCGAGCACATCAGCGGCCTCATCGCTGAAGGGCAATCGGCCGGGGCCCGTCGGGATGGCGCTTGCATCGACGCCGAGCTCAGCGAAGTACGGCAAGAGCCGGGCACGCCAGATCGCTTCTCGCTCGGCGTCGGGCTCGGGCTGTGTGTGACAGAAGAAGTTCACGTTGAACGGCTTCGTGGTCTGCGCTCGGATGGCTGCCAGCTCCTTGCGCAGGGCGTCCGGGCCCAGCACGGCGCCGGGCAGCGAACCGAGCCCACCAGCGCTGGAGACCGCGACCGCGAGCGCGCTGCCCTGCACGCCGGCCATGGGTGCCTGGATGATTGGAAAATCGATTCCGAGGAGCTCCTGCAGCGTCGTCATGGGAATCTCCACATCCACGGCCGAGGCAGAGTCCAGCTTTTGTCCTTTTTCGCCCAACAAAGGGTGTTCGGCCGTGAGACCTGAGCATAAGCGAAGGGCCCATCGGTAGCAACGCCGAGTTGGACGGCACATGCTCACCTGCACGATGCGCTAGTGGACAGTTCGGTAAGTCTTTCAACATGGTCGTGAAGCAGCGCCGTCCGATCGCGGCCCGCCGCCGGTTGCGGGTACGACTGGCCACCGCGGATTATGTTGAAAGATCTGTCGTACAGTCCACTAGTACAGCGTTCCCCAAGTTCGTCCCTGGATCGGCGCTGTGCCACCCGGCCGCGAGCCGGGCTGGCCGGGCGTTGAAACGGAGCGAGCTCGTCGCGGGACAACGCCGCGGAGCGAGTTACTCGATCGGCGCGAGCGTCCAGGGGAAGTCGGTCATCAACAGCTTGAGCAAGTCCTGCCACGGGCCGCGGAAGCCGGTCTTCTCCCACCTACCGGTGTGGGTTGCGATCTCGAGCGTCCAGAGGTGGACAGTGTCACGGCGGAGCCTGGCGTGGGCTATCGGGCCCGCTCCAGGACCCGACTCGATGATCACGAGCTGCCCGTACTTGCGGGCCCGCAGATGGGACATTCCCTCGGCTGCGAGGTAGGCGCGGACGGAGGCGGCGTGCTCCGGGGAGGCGGACGGCTTCGACATCGGACCGCACGGAAGCTCAGGCGGCGTAGGACGGCAAGGTCGCCCTCCACTGGCCGCGGAACTTCCAGCGAAAGGGCCGGGCTTCGTGCTTGTTCCAGTGGCGCACGAAGGCGAGCACGCAACGGCTCAACTCCTCGGCGGACGCGAAGGAGGCGTGCTTGAGCACCCGACGGCTCAGGATGCTGAACCACAGCTCGATCTGATTGACCCACGACGCATGGATGGGCGTGTAGACGAAGTGAAAGCGTCCGCCGTGCCGCGCGTTGAACTGATTCCACCTGGCGCCGTGGTGAATGTTGAGATTGTCCCAGATGATATAGACGTCGCCCGTGGGGTAGCGCTCCGCCACCTCGTCCATGAACGCGAGCAGATCGGCGGCGGTGCGTGTCGGTCCGCAGCGCGACACCACCTCGCCCGTCTTGATATTGAAGGCCCCGATCAGTGTGCGCGTGCCGTGGCGCTGGTACTCGAACTCCTTGCGCGCGGCTCTTCGGCTACGGCACGGCTGCATGGGGAACCGATGCTTCAGCGCCTGCATGCCCGTCTTCTCGTCGACGCAGAGCACGGTGGCGCCTGCGGGAGGCTCCAAATACAGCTTGCAGATCGCCTCGACCTTGGGGCGGAAATGCGGGTCCGGGCTGTGTAGCCACAGCCGGACGCGATGCGGTCGGAGGCTTGCTCCCCGCAGCACGCGCCAGATCTCGGTGCGGCTCAGTTCTACCTTGGTCTCGAGCTTCAGGGCCTTCGCCAGCCGCTCCAGAGTCCAGACCTGTTCGAACGGGACCTTGTGCTCATCGGGGCGACTGCAGGCCAACTTGATAAGGTCGTAGTGCACTGTGGTGGCCACGCGCGGCGGTCGGCCCCTGCGCATCCTGTCCTGCAGCACCGCCTCGTCAGCAAACGCCGCGATCCGGTTGCGCCACTTGCGCACCGTCTTGATGTCGCAGCCTACATCAAGCTGGATCCGCTCGTTGCTCCAGCCCTCGTCGGCCAAGAGCGCGATCCGGGCACGCTGCGCATCGCGCTGCGGGGTCTTGGGCGAGCGCGCCGCGTGCTGCAGCTTCTGGCGCAGCGACGCGGGCAACAGAACGGCTTTTGCGCGAGCTCGGGGCACTTACGCGCGTGGGACCTGCCCCGTGCTGATGGATTCAAAAGCGCAGGCGATCGTGGATGAACCGGCAAACCCGCCCCGTAGACCGGAATGCGTCGCGTGTAGGCTCGCCACGCTCGGGCTGCGAGCCATCGCGAGGGCCTGGCCTGGTGTACCGCAGATCCAGGTACGAACTTCGGGAACGCTGTACTAGTTCATTGCCATTCTTGACGAGGATCACGGACGCTCCAGCCGCACAGGAAAGCAGGGCGGCCGCGCACCTCGATCACCTGCCAGCGCGCGGCTCCAGCCGGAGCCACACGCCGCCGGACGTGCGCAGCGTGGTCGCGCGGAGCGCCCCTCCGCCGTCGCCCACGTTTCACGTGAGGCACCGCGCGCAGCTCGTGTCCGGGCCGCGTCCCTTCAACGGCTTGACGCAGGCGAACGTTCTACGGTTTCCTACCCCCTCCCTCTCGGCTTGCCGCACATGGTTAATTCCAATCCGAGATCAGCTCGAGCGGCATGGGTCCCGACGAGGAACTCGCCGATCCCGACGCTATGATGGCCGGCGTGTCCGCGGGGGCGTCGTACAAGGCTACGACGCCGCAACGACCGGTGTTGGCGGTGTAGCTGCCAGGATGCTGTATCGCACTAGCAAGATACCAGCAGCCGGATGAGCCCTTCTTCCAGATCTTCAGCTGGCCGGTCGCGGTCGCGCACTCCGATGGAGACATGGATTTTATGCTCCTAAGGACGATTCTGAAGGTGTGGTTGCAGTTTACAGGATCGCTGCTGGGGCTAGGAACGAACTTCACTGTGTAGCTGGTAGCGCCGGCCGGGGCTGACAGCCAATCACTGTGGTCGCAGTATGGACCGGACTCGGTAATGAACGTGAGATCCGGGGTGGGTACCCCCATCGCGACACAAACGGGAAAACCGCTGCCGTCCGTCGATACTCCTCCGGCGGATTGCTCCAGCAGCACAGGCTCGGGATCTGTATCGCTCCCCTCGGTACCCGCTTGATCGATGGGCTCGATCACACAGGCAGTCGAAGAGAGAGCACAGCTCATGAGGCACAACAGCAAACGATGACGTCGATACATGGTGGTCCTCACCGGGTGGCGGGTTCTGGGGGCCAGCATGCCGCGTCGGCCGCCCCGTCCAGACCGGACAGGGAGGGCTCTGCAGCTCGATGCGGGTCTGTGCTGAGGCAAGCAAACGACGTGCCCGAAAGCGCACGTCGATGCGCAAGGATGCTTGCGCCTGCGAGCGCGGCTGGGCGGCGTTCGGAGCGCGCGCCATGGAGGGAGGCTGGTGAACGCGGAGGCTGCAGCCACCAGCCGATGGCGCCCGCAGCCTCCAGACAGCGCCCGAAACGGTTCGCACCTGTACCACGTTGGCGTGCTGGCCATCCATCCAGGGGAAGCTCGTAACCGCCCGACCTTCGCCATGGGCGTGGCCCCCTGTGGACGGTCCTTCACTCATCAAAATGGGTTTTGGAGAGCCGTTTCGGAGCTTCCCCCCCACGTCCTCGGATCAAGGTCCGGAGCTGGGGGACGTAACCGCGAGACTCAGCAGTGGAACAGCCGGATGGTGGCAATCTCCTTGTCCGGTTCTGGTGAGGGCCCCGGAGGAGTCCGCCGGGGCTACTCGACAAGAAGAATGTTCTCTCCACCCGCGCCAGGTCGCGCAGTTGGGGCTTGATGTTTTCGAAACGTTTGGAATTCCTGCTCCCCTCCTGCGCGCTGAGCCCAGACGAGGGCTTCTCCTGCGGGGCGGGGCGGTCATCGCTGGGCTTGACACGGCCGAGAATTCCACGGTTTCAGATCCGCGGCGTGCGCGGGGCGGCTACACTGCGCGGCCCGTGGACTCCGTGATGGACCGCATCGAGGCGATGGTCGCCTGGCTCCGGCAGCGCCGGTGGGCGCACCTTGCCGTGGTGAACCTGCGCATCCTGATAGGCTTCGCGTTCCTGCCGGCGGGGCTGAAGAAGATCCTCGGCGAGCCGTTCACGGATCCGGGCAATCGCGGCCCGTTCCACGAGTTCTTGCACGCGTTCCACGCGACCGGGCACTTCTACACGTTCGTGGGCGTGGTTCAGCTGGTGGCCGCGACGCTGCTCATGACGCAGCGGTTCGCGACGGCCGGCGCATTCATGGCGCTGCCGGTGACGGGCGCGATCCTGGCGTTCTGCTGGAGCACGGCGGTCGTCCCGACGGCGACGGTCGTCACGCTGATGTTCGCGGGCCTGGTCGGGCTGGCGCTGTGGGACGTGGAGCGGTGGCGCGGCGTCCTCGACGCGCCGGACGCCACGCCGCGGGCCGCGCGTGCCTCGTCACCCGCGCCGATCGACCTGCGGCTGTGGAGCCTGTGCGGGGCGGCTATCCTGGTGGCGTACCTCGCGACGTGCCTGCTCAGCGGCGGCGTCTACCGGCCGCGCGGGCCTGCGTTCGATGAGCCGGGGTTCTACGTGCTGATGGCGCTGCCGCTGTTCCCGATCGTGACCGCGCTCATCGATCGTCGCCGGCGGCCCATGGTGGAGTAAGGGATCGGCGCCGGGCTCGGCGCCGCCGGCGTGAGGCAAACGCTCACGGCCATGCCGGTCATCTGCCCGCGCGCGGCGCCAGCCGGAGCCACACGCCGCCGGACGTGCGGAGCGTGGTCGCGACGTGCAGCCGTGTCGTCCGCCCCGGTACCGCGCTGACCCGGTAGCGCTGGAGGAGCCGCGCGAGGATGAGCTGGCCTTCCATGAGCGCGAACTCCTTGCCGATGCACTGCCGCTGTCCGATCCCGAACGGGATGAACGCGAGCGGGTGCCGGGCGCGCGCGCGCTCGGGCGTGAACCGGCCTGGGTCGAAGCGCATCGGGGCCTCCCAGTGGTCGGGGTGCCGGTGCAGGACATAACTCATGACGCCCACCAGGGTGCCGGCGGGGATGTGGAAGCCGTCGATCTCGTCGTCCTCGACCGCGGTGCGAGGTATCCAGTACGCCGGCGGGTAGATCCGGAGGGCCTCCTGAACGACCGCGAGCGCGAGCGGCAGCTTGGGGACGTCCGCGAAGCTGGGCCGCCTGTCGCCGAGCGCCGCGTCGACCTCTGCCGCGAGCGCCTCCAAGAGGTCGGGGTTCTCGACAAGGAAGTGGAGCGCCCACGCGAGGGCGACCGAGGTCGTCTCGTACCCGGCGAGGAACATCGACACCGCCTCGTCCCGCAGCTGCTGGTTGGACATCTGCTCGCCCGTCTCGGCGTCCACCGTGGCGAGGAGGATCGAGAGCAGATCGCCGCCCCGCCCCGGCTGCGCGCGGCGCTGCGCGATGAAGCGAAACACGTTGTCATCGATCGTCTTCACCGACCGCTCGAAGCGGCGCCGCCCGGGGGCCGGTATCCAGCTCGGCAGCGCCCGGAGCGCGGCCCCGAGGAGCATGTAGTCGATCGCGTACTGCATCGAGCCACCGACGGCGTCCGCCTCCTCTTTGGTGATCCCCGAGCCAAACATGGTGTTGAGGATGACCTTCATCGTGATGTGCGGGAGCTCCCGCTCGGCGTTGACCGGGCGCCCCGCGGCGGCGGCCACGCCGAAGCCGGCCATGCCGTCGTCGATCGCCTGCACCATGAGGTCGCACATCGCGGCGAGCCGGTCCCGGTGGAACTCCGGCTGGATCATCCGCCGCTGCCGCAGCCAGAGATCACCCTCGCTCGTGGGCAGCCCATTGCCGATGAGCGAGCGTATGCTCTCCCATATCGCGCCTCCCTTGCGGTAGTTGCGCGCGTTGTCGCGCAGGACGTGCTGCGCGTGCCTCGGGTGGTTCAGCGCGACGATCCGCGCGAACCCGAGATCGATCGTGTACAGATCCCCGAGCTGCTCTCTCGCCGAGAGGAGGTAATCGAGCCGATCCTTGAGCAGGTGCGGGAGCACGCCGACGAGCGGAAAGCCGCGCGCCGACGGCGGCACGCTCGCGCGGGGGGCGGCGCTGGCGGTGGCGCTGGCGGGTGTGCTGGAGAGAAGGTCGGGCTGCATCATGGCCTCGTCAAGGTAAGGGGCGTATCCGAGGGAGGGGCGGTATCCGAGCCGCTCGCCGGATGGAGCGCCCGCTGCGCTGATCGGACGAGCGTACATGAGCGCGGAGCCCGGCGACGAGGACTTTGGAAAGGCTCCTTCACCGCGCGCCCTCGCCGCCCACAGTGTGGACGCGCGAGGCCCACGCGACGGCGTGAGCGGCCGAGGGGCGATGCCCTCGGACGGTGGATTCCTACGCTGTCACACGACCGCGCGCGGCGAGGTGCCGCTCGATGTGGTCTATCGCCGCCGCCACGCCGTCCTCGCCGCGGATCTTGCGTCCGAGCTCCTCGGCGCGCTCTTTCATGCCGGCGTCGGTCGCGGCGGTCCGGATCGCGGCCGCGAGCGCGTCGGCGGTGAGGCGCGGCCGCGGGATCGCGCGCGGGCCGACGCGGAGCTCCTCGACGCGGCGCCCCCAGAAGAGCTGGTCCCCGAGGTGCGGGACGACCACCGCGGGCCGCCCGGCGCGCAGGCACGCGGCCACGGTGCCGGCGCCCCCGTGGATCACCGCCGCGGCGACCCGCGGATAGAGCCAGTCGTGCGGCGCGCCGTCGATCCGGAGGATCGTGTCGGGCAGCGCCACGTCGCCGAGCCCGGCCCAGCCGGAGAGCAGGACGGCGCGCTGGCCGCTCCGCGCGACCGCGTCGACGAGGAGCCTCGTCGTGGCGCCGGGATCGTGGGACGTCATGCTGCCGAAGCCGAGGGCGACCGGCGGCTCGCCCGCCGCGAGGAACCGCTCGAGGGCCTCTGGCGGCCGGTACTCTTCGCCCTCGTCGAGGAACCAGTAGCCCGTCGTGTGGTAGCTGGGCGGCCAGTCCGGCGGGTGCGGGACGACGTGGGCGCTGTAGCCGTGGACGACCAGCATGCGGCGCAGCGCGGCCATGTACGCGCGCCGATCCTGCGGCGGCAGGCCGAGCCTCTGCCGCACGCGGGCCGTCACGCCGCCGTACCAGCGCCACACCGTCGGCTCGATCAGGAGCTTGCCGAACAGGAGGTTGAGCAGGCTGTCGCGGCGCGGGAAGGGCGCGGCGACCGCGGTGGGCCCATGGCGAGTCGCCAGGATCGAGGGCTGGAACGGGATGCTGACCTGCGCCGCGCCGGAGGCCTCGGCGATGGAGGCTGCGTACGTGTCCGAGGTGAAGCTGCTCAGGATGAGCTCGGCGCCCTCGCACGCGCGCAGGGCGTCGTCGGTCATCTCCGCGCCGAAGCGATCGATGAGCCGCTGCAGGATCCGCGACTGGGCCATGGGGTCCGTGCCGCGCGACACCCACTCCTTCCCGAGGTCGCTCTCCATGACCTCGACCATGTCGACGCTCCCCGGGATCGCCGTGAGCCCGTGCCCCTCGATCCAGCGCTGGAAGCTCTTGCCGGCGAGGACGCGGACCGCGTGGCCGCGGGCCGCGAGCGCCTTGCCGAGCGCGATCGTGGGCTGGACGTCGCCCCGGGTGCCCAGGGCGAGGATGGTGGTCTTCATGGGGCCGCCTCGCCTCAGAGCGCCTTCCAGGACGCGTCGCCCGACGGCAGCCGCGGCGGCTCGACCGACAGGATGTAATCGACCCGGCGGTTGCGCGGCTCGTCCACCTGGTCCGCGGTCTTCACGAGCGGCGCCGACTCGCCGAGCCCCTCGAAGGCGATGGGGAGCTTCACGCCGCGGCCCTTGAACCAGGCAGCGATCGCGCGGGCGCGCTTCCGCGACAGGGTGAGGTTGTGCTCCACGCTGCCGACCGTGTCCGTGTGGCCGACGATGAACAGCGTGATCTTGCCGAGCTCGCTGGTCTTGGCCACGACCTCCGAGATCTTCTGGAGGCTCGCCTCCAGCTTGGGCACCTCGGGGGCGCGGATGACGTCGGAGTTGGTCTCGAACTGCACCTCTTCGTGGGGGATGCTCACGTTCCAGGGGATGATCGCGATCCCCGCCCAGTAACCCTCGGTGTCGTAGCCGTACACCTCGATGCGCGCGACGGGCTCGTCGCTCGAGGGCGACCAGGTCACGGCGAGCGGCGAGCCGGCGGCGGCGCCGCTGAACGGCTTCTCCTCTTCGGCCAGGACCGCGCCCGACTGTCCGAGGACCTTGATGCGCACCTTGCTGGCGGTGCGCGACAGCTTCACCTCGATCTGGCGGCCCTTGAGGTCCACCTTGGACCTGTCGATGGTCACCTCGAGCGCGGGCGGCCTCGCCGGGGCGCTCTGCGCCGGCGGGGGCGCGGGCGAGGGGCCGTCGGCGTGCGCGGCGGCGGGGGCGAGCAGGGAGGCGGCGAGGAGCACGGCCGGGGCATGGCGCATGGGGATCCCCATCTCTGGAGGGTGAGGGAAGTGGGGGGGAAGACGGGACGAGTGTACCACCGAGGAGCGGGCGCGGCGCTGGCGGGGGTCGGGCGTGCTGCGCCTTTCCTCTGCGACCGGGCGCTCTGGCGAGCGCCGCGGCGGCTCGATGCGACCGGCTCGGTCCGGCGCGCCGCTCCGCGTTATCATGGGCCATGCCTGGCTTTCGCTGCATTGCGCGGACCGATCTCCTGACGCTCATGGCCCTGATCGCCCCTCTGGTCGCGCTCGTGCTGGCGGCGTTGGTGGCGTGGATCGGCTTGCCGCGGGTGAACGCGGGGCGGGTCCCGCTCCTCCCGGGGGAGGGTGCCGAGGTGCCGCGCGGGGAGCTGGCGCGGATCGCCCTCGCGCTGTCGGCGGTGTTCGCCGTCCTGGGCGCGCTGGTCACCGCGTGGCGTGTGCGCGTGATCCGGAGGGCGTTCGCGGGGGGGCGGGTGGAGGGGGTGATCACGCGAATCGTGGCCTTCGACGACCGCGCGTATGTGCACTACGAACATGACAGCGGCGGGGCGCCGCAGCGCCACGTGCACTTCGTGCATCTGTCGGCGTCAACACGACGCCTCGTCGAGGGGCAGCGCGTCACGCTGGCGCTCGATCGGGATCGACCGAGCAGGGCGTTCATCGTCGAGGCGTTCGAGTAACGCGCTGCTCCCGCGCGGCGCGCTGGCGTCGCGTGTTCCTGGGCGCGCGCCCTCGGTGAGCGGCCCTGCACCCAGCCCGCGCAGCGGTGGCGGGGGCACGCGCGATCTCGTAGTGTCCACGGGCGTCGAGAGGCCATCCGGCGAGAGCGCCTCTGCGTTCCAGGGCACATGGCAGTCACCATTTTCGACCTCTTCAAGATCGGTATTGGGCCCAGCAGCTCGCACACGGTCGGGCCGATGCGCGCGGCGCGCATGTTCGCGGTGGATCTCGACGAGGCGGGCCTGCTCGCCCGCACCGCGGCGGTGTCGGTGGAGCTGTTCGGGTCGCTCGGCGCCACCGGCCGCGGCCATGGCAGCGACAAGGCGGTGATCCTCGGGCTCATGGGCGAGACGCCGGACGGGGTGGACGTCGAGCGGGCGGGCGCGATCGTCGAGGGCG
Source organism: Sorangium sp. So ce726 (assembly GCF_051521405.1). Classification (NCBI taxonomy): domain Bacteria; kingdom Pseudomonadati; phylum Myxococcota; order Polyangiales; family Polyangiaceae; genus Sorangium; species Sorangium sp. So ce726. The sequence continues at coordinate 2,645,589 of NZ_CP150349.1, forward strand.
TGCGGCAGAGCGGCCGGCTGTCGCTGCTCTCCCGCCACGAGATCGGTTTCCAGGTGAGGGGACACCTGGCCTTCCTGCACCGGAGCCTGCCGTTTCATCCGAACGGCATGCGCTTCACGGCGCTGGACGAGGGGGGCGCGCCGCTGCGCGTGCGCGTGTATTACTCGGTGGGCGGCGGCTTCGTGGTGAACGAGGCGGCGGCGAAGGGGGAGAACCCGATCGAAGCGGACACGACGCCGCTCCCGTATCCGTTTCACAGCGCCGCGGATCTGCTCGCGGCGTGCGCGGCGAGCGGCCTGTCGATCAGCCAGGTCATGCTGGAGAACGAGAAGGTCTTTCGCCCGGAGGCGGAGACCCGGGCGGGTCTCCTGCGGATCTGGGGGGTGATGCAGGAGTGCGTGCGGCGCGGCTTCCGGGCAGAGGGCGTGTTGCCCGGCGGCCTCAAGGTGGTGCGCCGCGCGCCGGCCCTGTACCGCAAGCTCATCGAGAGCCCCGAGGCGGGGCTCCGGGATCCTCTGACGGCGATGGACTGGGTGAGCCTCTACGCGCTCGCGGTGAGCGAGGAGAACGCCGCCGGGGGCCGCGTGGTGACGGCGCCGACGAACGGCGCGGCGGGGATCATCCCGGCAGTCTTGCACTATTACCGGCGCTTCGTGCCGACGTCGACGGACGAGGGGGTCATCCGCTTTTTGCTCACGGCGGGCGCGATAGGCATTCTCTACAAGGAGAACGCGTCGATCAGCGGCGCGGAGGTGGGATGTCAGGGCGAGGTGGGCTCGGCGTGCTCGATGGCCGCGGGCGCGCTGGCCGAGGGGCTGGGCGGCACGCCGGCGCAGGCGGAGAACGCGGCCGAGATCGCGATGGAGCACAACCTCGGATTGACGTGCGATCCGGTGGGCGGTCTCGTCCAGGTGCCGTGCATCGAGCGCAACGCGATGGCCGCGATCAAGGCGATCAGCGCGGCGCGCATGGCGCTGCATGGCGATGGGGCGCACTTCGTGAGCCTCGACAAGGTGATCAAGACGATGCGTGACACCGGCGCGGACATGGAGTCGAAGTACAAGGAGACGGCGCGCGGGGGGCTCGCGATCAACGTGATCGAGCTGCCGGTGGAGGTGGGGGTCAACCTGCCGGAGTGCTAGGACGGCGCGGTCCAGGTCTCCTCCTTGGTTGGGTGTGAGCGTCAGGTAGCGCCGGGTCGGCTGTGGGCGCGGAACCAGGGACGACCTTGGGCTTCTTCCCTGGTGCCGGCGAGCGATCGGAAGAAACAACAACGATTTCAACTGGTTTCGGCTTGCGGCCGACCAGGTCCTCTTCCGACATGGCCCAACGCGGGCCCAACCGGACGCCTTCGGGTGCGTCCATGGCCACTGCGGAAGCGCCGGCAACGTCGCTCCGGGTCACCACGTCGCGGGGTGGCGCGGCGGCGAGGGAGCCCTCGTCGCTCGCCGCTCCCGCCCGGCGATCGAGCAGCTCACGCTCGATCTCGCCAGCTGAGCGACACCTCGATGCCTCGCTCGCCCTGCTGGATGACGGCCGTTCGCTCCCAGGTCGCCGGCAAGAGCGCGCGCGCGGGCGGCCCGCCGCCGAAGTCGAGCATCGCGAGCGGCAGGCGCGACATGTTGGTCACGAGGAGGCCGTCGTGAGGATCCACCGGGTGAAGCTCGCGGACACCCGCGAGCCCCCGCTCGCGCCGGAGCTGCTCGAGGCACGCGAGCGAGGCGCGGGCGCCTCGCTGGTCGAGCACGCCGTGGACGGCGGCCTGCACCTCGGCCGCGAGCTCGGGGAGCGTCGCGCGCTCGAGCCGCCCTCGGTCGACGACGAGCGGCGCCATGCGCACCGCATTGCCGAAATACGCGTCCAGCCGCCCGCCGAAGCAGCGGCGATAATCGACAGGGAACGCCACCTTGAGGCCATCCGGCCCGGCCAGCTGCGGGGCGAGCGCCTGGATGAGCCAGGCGCAGAGCAACGCGTTCTTCGTGAGCGGCAGGCCGGCGCCGAGCGCCGTCGGGTCCGGCGGGACGAGCCGCTCGGCGGGCGACGCGGGCTGCGCGTCCGCCGGCGCTCTTCCCCACCCGGGGACCCACGACAGGCCCGTTCTCTCCCAGACCCCTCCCGGCGTGAGCGCTGCCGAGGGCTCCGGGGCGACGTCCAGCAGGCGCCGATCCCAGAGCGGCGGCTGGATGGCGCGCCCGAGGGCGGCCTGCGACCACGCGCGCATCAGCAGGAAGAGGCTGTACCCGTCCGCCGCGGCGTGCGAGACGGTCGCGGCCAGGATGCTGCCCGACGGCGCGCGCGTCAGCCGCGCGGCAAACAGCGGTTGGTCCAGCCCGGCCGCGAGCCGCGGGAGCCACGCGTCGAGCGCGTCGGGGAGACATGGCTCCTCGGGGAGCTCGGGCGCGTCGCGCACGTCGAGCCACGCCGCCGGCGGCGACGCGAGGGGCGCGAAGGCGCAGCGCTCGTCGGGGAGCTCTCTGAGTCCGCTCGTGAGGGGAGGGACCGCCCTCAGCGCGGTGTCCAGCGCGCGCGAGAGCCGCTCCGCATCGAGGCGCGCGCCGAAGCGGAGGACGATGCTGACGGAGAGCCCCGCGAAGGCGTGATCGATCGCCGAGAGCGGGTGGGGCTCGAGGAGGGGCCGTGTCTGCATGCCGTCCTGACGCGCTACCGGTAGGGAAACGACTCGTTCAAGGCGGGCGCGGCGCGGAGCTTGACCGCGGCAGAGCAATCGCTCAGGTCCTCTCTCAGCAGCTCGGCGAGCCGGCCGACGTGAGGAGACTTGACCATGCTGAGGTGGTTGCCAGGCACCTTGTGGATCGTGAGCGTCTCGCCGCACACGCGCTCCCATCCGAAGCTGGGCGCCGCGTGAGGGCGCATGTCGCCCCGTGACGGGTGTCCGAAGAGGGGGATACGGACGTCGGCCGTGAACAGTGTCACCGGCAGATCAGAAGGAGGCGGGTCGTACCGGTTCATCGTCTCCCCGCTCGCCTCGTAGACCTGCAGCACGGTCTCCACCTGCGGTCCGGTCAGGTGGAGGCTGGAGCGCTTCAGGCTCTCTCGCAGGAGCTCGATCTGCGCGCTGGAGCTCATGCCAGAGAGATCGTCGTACGAGAGCGCCGCCGGCTCGCCACGGATGAGGCGGAGCATCTCGATGAGCTCGAAGATCGAGGCGCTCCGGCTAGCCTCGGTGAACCGGGCTGCGCTCTCGAGTAGCATCGTGTCCAGCAGGACGACCCGGGAGACGTCCTGTCCTTGCGCGCGGAGCTGCCGCGCCATCTCGTAGGCGACGAGACCCCCTGACGAGTAGCCGCCGACGATGTACGGCCCCTTCGGCTGCACCTTGCGGATCTCCTGGAGATAGCGCGCGGCGAGCTCCTCGACGTGCTGGAGCGGCCTCTCCTTTCCGTCGAGTCCCGGAGCCTGGAGCGCGTAGAAGGGCCGTTCGTCCCCCAGAAAGCACGCCAGCGGCCACAGCCCCGTCGCCAGCCCCAGGAGCCCACTGACGCAGAAGAAAGGCTGTCGTGTCACGATCGGCCGCAGCTCCACGAGCACGGAGCCAGGGGCCGGGCCCGCTTCCGGCGCGCCGCCGGGGGCGCGGTCGGCCGCGGGGCTGGGCTTCGTGAACACCGCCCTGAAATCGGGGTTCGTCACCGCGTCGTGGTCGTTCATGGCTACTCTTGCTCAGCGAGCGCAGCTCAACCCGGAACCGCGAGGTAGGGTGTCGTATTGCGCGGCGTGTCGACGACGGCAGATCGCAACGATCGCGGACACGCGCGGGCGAGCAGGCGCGTGTTCTTCACATTGCATGATCGGGCCGAATCGTCAACGCCGGTGATGAGTTTGTCGTCTGGATAACCAACGCACCTGCTCTCTCCGCTGAGTGCTGCTCGGGTTTCGCACGGGTTTCAGTTGGCACAAGAATGAGGTCTGGCACATCGACGGTTACGGATTGGTGAGGACGCGGTTTCTGTGTGTTGAAGGTGTTTACATTGTCGTTCTGTCTGGGCTAGAGACTCGCCATGATACGTCTCTCGGCTCGGCTGCGATGAACGCACAGTATAAGGAGAGCCCGAGATGCCCATCCGAGGTGGATGGTCCAAAAGGTAAACGGAGGGGGTTCCCAAGGGGGGCGCGTAGCGCAATGCGCCGTCTGGCACCGCAGCAACAAGGAAAGACAATGGACCCTCGTTCCTTTGGCACCTCTGGCAATCCCAAGAACTGGATCGACGTCCTTCAGCGCTGGGCAGATGAGCGGCCTGACGCGCTCGCCTTCCGCTTCCTCGTGGATGGCGAGTCAGCGGAGGTGACCCGCACCTTCGCGCAGCTCGACCGGGAGGCGCGCAGCATCGCCGCGTCGCTCCAGGAGCTCGGCGCGCAGGGCGAGCGCGTCCTCCTGCTCTATCCTCCGGGGCTCGACTTCATCGCTGCCTTCCTTGGCTGCCTCTACGCCGGCGCGATCGCCGTCCCGGCCTATCCGCCCGACCCGTCACGCCTCGCTCGCACCCTGCCGCGCCTGTCCGCCATCGCCGCGAACTCCGAGGCTCGCCTCGCGCTGACGACCTCGACCATCACCGCGCTGGCTGGCGCGCTCGGGGAGACCGCCCCGGACCTCGCGGCGATGCGCTGGGTGGCCACCGACATGCTGGCCGACGGCGCGGCGCACTGGCGCATGCCGTCGCTCCAGGACGACGCGCTGGCCTTCCTGCTGTACACGTCCGGCTCGACGGGGACGCCGAAGGGCGTGATGGTCAGCCACGGCAACCTGCTACACAACTCGCACGCCATCCAGGCGAACTTTGGCCATACAGAGGCGTTGATCGGCGTCGGATGGCTGCCCCTCTACCATGACATGGGGCTCATCGGTAAGGTGCTCCAGCCGCTGTACACGGGCACTCCCTGCACGCTGCTCTCTCCGCTCGACTTCTTGAAGCGCCCCTATCGCTGGCTCCAGGCCATCTCCCGTTACGGGGCGACGACGAGCGGCGGACCCAACTTCGCCTACGACCTCTGCGCGCGCAAGATCTCTCCGGCAGAGCGCGCTGCGCTCGATCTGAGCCGCTGGCAGGTAGCGTTCGTCGGCGCCGAGCCGGTCCGGAGGGAGACGCTGGAGCGCTTCGCCGAGGTCTTCGGGGAGTGCGGCTTCCGGAGAGAGGCCTTCTTCCCCTGCTATGGCCTGGCGGAGGCCACGCTCATGGTGACCGGAGGCTGGCTGGGCTCGAATGCAGGCACGCTCTCGGTGCGGAAAGACGCCCTCCAGCAAGGGCGCATCGAAGAGGCCCAGGAGGGCGAGGGCGGGGCTCAGCCGCTGGTCGGCAACGGCCCAGTGGCGCCGGACCAGCAGGTGATCATCGTCGATCCGGAGTGGAAGACCCGTTGTTCGGGCGAGCAGGTGGGGGAGATCTGGGTGGCCGGGCCGAGCGTGGCCCAGGGGTACTGGAACCGCCCCGCGGAGACGGCGGAGACGTTCGATGCGCGCCTCTCGGACAGCGGGGAGGGTCCGTTCCTGCGCACCGGGGATCTCGGCTTCTTGCGCGGAGGTCAGCTGTTCGTCACCGGTCGCTGCAAGGACCTCATCATCCTCCGCGGCAAGAACTACTATCCGCAGGACATCGAGCAGACGGTGGAGCGGAGCCATCCGTCGGTGCGCCCGGGGTGCACCGCCGCGTTCGCCGTCGAGCTGGGCGATCAGGAGCAGTTGATCGTGGTCGCCGAGATCGATCTACGCCGCGGCGGGGAGCGCGATGAAACTGCCCTGGACGCGGTCAGCGCGGCCGTTCGCCGTGCGGTCGCCGAGGAGCATGACGTCCAGCCGCGCGCGGTGGCGCTGCTCACGCCGGGCAGCATCCCCAAGACGTCGAGCGGGAAGATCCAGCGCCATGCCTGCAAGGAGGGCTTTCTGGCCAGCAGCCTCGACGCGCTCCTGACGTGGCAGCGCCCGGACGACCCGGGCGCGCCTGTCGCGCGCGTCACGCCGGATGACGCGCCGTCCGCCTTCTACAGCGGGTCGCCCGACATCTGGGCGAAGATCGAGCGCCGGAGCACGCGTTACCGCTTCGATCTCGAGCAGGACATCCCCTGGGCCGATCTCGATGCCCCCGGCGAGCATTTTGGCCCGACATGGCTCCACACGTTCGGCGTCGACGGCGAGCGGCTGCAGCGCAACCCGGCCGCGAACGAGCTCTTCCAGTGGGCCATGGCGCTCTCGACGTGCGAGGTCTTCATCAGCGTGGAGGAGGAGGTGCTCCGCTTCACCGGCGGGGAGATGGACAGGATGATCTCCACCCGCAGCATGACGCTCCTCCGCGAAGAGGAGGAGAAGCACGTCCTCTTGTTCCGCCGTTACGCGGAGCACCTGCGCCGGCAGAAGCCGGAGCTCGTCGCTCGCTTCGACGAGTACATCGCCCCCTGCATCGCGGCTCATCGACGCAGCGTCCCTCTCTTCGACGTGGACGCGGCAGGGGCTCATTACATGTTCTGGCTGTACGCGGTCTTCTTCGAGGAGAGCTCCATTCACCTGTTCGAGCAGCTGCTGCCCGACGAAGGCCGCATCAAGCCTGGGTGGCTCGCGGCTCATGCGGCGCATCGGCAGGAGGAGATCCAGCACGTGGTCACCGACGCGGCCCACCTCGCGGCGCTGGACCTGACGCACGAGGAGCGCCTCCGGCTGTCCCGGCTCTGGTTCCGGTCCCTCTTCGAAGAGTTTGGCCGCATCTCCGGTCTGGAGGCCGTGGCCGACCTGCTCACCGACTTCCATCCGGAAGAGGCTCAGGCGGTCCTCAGCCCCTTGCGCATGCATTCGCTCTACTTCCCGGATCTTGTCCATGGGCAGGCGTTCGCGCGGACCCGCGAGGCGGCCCCCTATCTCTTCCAGCTCTCGACGAGCGGAGTTCTCGCTGCAGAGATGGAGCTGCGCTCGCTCGATGGCGCGCCCTCGCCTGCGGCAGGGAGGGCCAGGAAGCCGGCGGGGAGGCGCCCCGGCAAGTCCCACGTCACGAGGCAGCGAGGACCGGTCGTCTCCGCTGCTCCCGTCCTCGATCGCCTCCAGGGCGCGGCCGCCGACGAGAGGAGAGGGCTGCTGCTCGAGCATCTCGACTCCCTGGTCGCGGAGATCACCGGACAGCGCCCCATGGGCGCGAGCATCGCCGACGTGCCGCTCTCGCATACGGGCCTCGATTCGCTCACGGTGGTCGAGATGGTGGCCCGCATCGAGGCTAGTCTGGACGTCACCTTGCCTCTCGCCGAGGTCTACGCGGCCACCGTGGGTGAGCTGGCCGATCAGCTCCTCGACCACATCCACCTCGACGGCGGCGCCGGCGAGCACGCGGGGGCCTCGCGCGCACGCGGCACGGCGGCGATCACCGCCGCGTCGATCCATGGCGAAGGCGCCGACGTCGTCCGGGCCGCGGATCTGCGCCTCGATCGGCTGCTCTCGGCGGAGGACCTGCGCGCGGGCGCCGAGGCGGAGCCGGCGCGCGAGGAGCAGCGGGTCGTGCTGCTCACCGGCGCCAACGGCTTCCTCGGCCGCTTCCTGCTCCTCGAACTGCTCGAGCGGCTGCCGCCCGGAGGCAAGGTGGTCTGCCTGGTGCGCGCGCCTAGCGACAGCGTGGCCCGCGAGCGGCTGCGCCGGAGCTTCGGCGCGGGCGCGCACGAGCTCGTGCGCCGGCTCGACGCGACGGGCGAGCGACTGGAGGTGCGCGCTGGGAGCTTATTGCGGCCCCAGCTCGGGCTCGCGCCCTCGGTGTACGACGCGCTCTGTGGCGAGGTGGACAGCGTCGTGCACAACGGGGCCATGGTGAACCACGCCCTGTCCTACGCTCAGCTCTTCGCGCCCAACGTGCTCGGTACCGCGGAGGTCGTGCGCTTCGCGATCCAGCGGCGCATCAAGGCGGTTCACTTCGTGTCCAGCGTGGCCTCGACCGCGCTTCCGGGGTGCATGGAGACGGTGCGTGAGGACGCGCCGCTGCTCGCGGAGCGGCCCGCCGACGGAGGGTATGCGTGCGGTTACGCGTCCAGCAAGTGGGCCGGCGAGGTGCTCCTGCGCGAGCTGCACGAGCGCTTTGGCGCGCCGATCAACGTGTTCCGCTGCGGCCTGATCCTCGGGCACCGCACCCACGTCGGGTATATCAACGCGAGCGATTACTTCACTCACCTGCTCTCGGGGCTCGTGAACACCGGGATCGCGCCGAGGTCGTTCTATGCAACTCCGGAGGGCGATCGCCACGCCTTCGGCGGGCTGCCGGTCGACTTCGTGGCCGAGGCCGTCACTGCGCTCGCGCTCGGGTCGGACCGCGCCCACCGCACCTATCACGTGATCGGCACCTCCAGCGATATCGACGCCCTCGTCGGCTGGATCCGCTCGGCTGGTTACCCGGTCACGCACGTGGCCGAGCACGGCGCCTGGTTCGCGCGCTTCCGCGAGCAGCTCCTGGCCCTCGCGGAGCAGCGGCAGCAGCAGGCGATCTCGGTGCTCCTCGGGACGTGGGCGCACCCGCTGGGCACGGTGCCGCGACCGAGGATGGACGCCACGCTATTCCACCGCGCGCTGCGGGAGCAGACGGCGCTCGGGAGCGCGCCGGACCTCGGCGAGGCGTTCCTCCACCGCTGCCTGGAGCACCTGAGCTCGCTCGGCCTCATCCCGCCGCCTCCCAGGAAACACCTCGGGGAGGCTCCGCAAGCGGCGTCTCCCCACGTGTAGAGCACACCGCGCCGGGGCGCCTGGGGGCGTGTCGCCGATGGTTCGTCCAAGGTGACCGCGGGGAAGGCGTTTGTGTGAACTCTGCGTTGCGGACCCCCGTCGGCGCTCGTCTCGTCGTGTCGCCCGGCACTCCATCGGTGGATCCGATGGTCAGGGACCCACGACGATGTCACCTGATCGACATTCGAGTCGAGTAGATCCCCTGCCAATTTTGACTGGACAACCCAGGAGGTTCCATGAACTCCGCACAGGAGCGCTCGGACAGCGCTCGGTCCGCTCGAACGATCCGCGCCTGCACCGCGGACGGCTTGCAACAGCTCGACAGCGACGCATTGCTCGAGCTTTACCGGGGCGCGACCACGCCGAGATTGACGGACGTCCGCGGCGACTTGAGCGGCAAGGTGGTCATGATCTGCGGTCTCCAGCCGCCGTTCGCGCGCTGGATAAGCGACTTCGTCCGCGAGACGACCTGGTGGGCGGGCAAGACCTTCCGCGTGCGGGACGACCGCAGCGGAGAAGGATACAACCGCCTGCGCAACGACACGCGCCAAAGGTTCCCCTTCGACACGTCCATCGGCCGCTCCCGGGTCGGCGACTTCGACGCGCTCCACCTCGACTACGACTGCCCCGAGAACCCCTCCTTCGTCAGGAACGTCGCAGACGAGCTGCGCGAGCTCTCCCCGGGGCTCTACCTGGGCCAGGTCTATGTGCGAATCCGCGGCAAGCTCCGCCTGACCTGCTACTTCAGCCTGGCGAAATAGGACCTCGTCGCCGACGTTCGTCCTTGGCTCCGCGTGAGGTCTTGCCGAACTGCCCGGGGGCCTACCGGAAGCGCAGAACCAGGGAGGAACTCGGGCTTCTTCCTTGGTGCCGGACAGCGGACAACAGAAAGGTCAACAATCTCAATGACCTCACGGGCGCACCGACGTCATCGCGGTGCGCGGGGCTTCCCGGGGCGCGCGCACGCCTGAACGCGCCAGCGAGGCCGGGCCGCGCCGCTCAGCGATAGCGACCGGAACGCACGGCTCACGGCGGGCACCATGGCGCTCGAGGCTGCGCTGCACGGCAGACCGACCACGGCGACACGGACCTGGGACGCCAGGCGGCAGGTCGAACGCTGACCTTGTCGATCGCTGGTCGCGAGGTCGCGCATGCTACCGTCCGTTCCGATCATGGTAGGTTCGATCCTTCGGCACATCGTTGCGAGCGATGGGACGCGCATCGCGTGGCACACGCACCAGCGCCCAGGCGACGAGGTGCAGCTGCGAGATCGAGCGCCCGTCGTCCTCACGAACGGCCTCAGCACGACGGAGAACTTCTGGAAGCACCTCGTCAGCGCGCTCGCAACGACGACCCACCTGGTCCACTGGAGCTACCGGGGTCACGGGCAGAGCGAGACGGCGCGCTCGGGCGACTACGCCATTCCGACCCACGCAGACGACCTTCTCCGGGTGACGGAGGCGGTCCGTGCCCGTAGCACGTTCGCCGGCGCGCCGGTGCACATCGCCTTTTCCATGGGCGTCACGGTGCTGCTCGAGCTCTATCGCCGCCGTCCTGATCTCGTGCGCGCGATGGTGCTCATCGCCGGCGGCGCCGATCACCCCTACGCGTCGAGCGCCGCCTTCCGGATCCCCGGCGCGCGCGCGGCCCTCCGTCTGACGCTGCGGACGGCGGCCCCCATCGTTCCTCGCATGGCGCCGGTCGTGCGCCGCGTCACGGCGTCCAGCGCCCTCTTCCCCCTGGGCCAGGCCGCAGGCGTCTTCGGGCCCGAGGCGCCTCGGGACGAGCTGGAGCATTTCCTCCGCGCCGTCGGGACCATGGATCTTCGCGCTTACTGGGAGTCTCTGCGGTCGTTGATGGCGGCAAGCGCGTCGGACGTCCTCCCCCAGGTGCGGGTGCCGGTCCTGGTGATCGCGCCCGAGCGCGACGTGATGGCGCTGCGGGCCGATCTCGACACGCTGCGCCGCCTCATCCCGGGTGCCGAGTGGATGATCGTGCCCCGCACAGGCCACGCGATGCTCCTCGAGGCAGGGGGCGTGGTATCGGCCCGCATACAGGAGTTCTTGCTCGGCCTGCGGTAGTCAAGAGCCCGTGAGCCAAGCTCCCGCCGCCTGCACAGGCCCGACGGGCGCCGAGAGAGCTCTGCTCCGAAGCGGGCTGCCTACCCCTCGGTCCGCGCGACGTCGGCCTCCAGCCGGGCGACCTGACGCTTGTCGGGCGTCCGGAGGATGCCCATCCAGGCGAACACCCGGATGACCTGATAGGCCGGATCGAACTCGAACCACCGCACCGCGAAGTTGGGGCTCATCGAGTACTTGTGGTGGTTGTTCTGGAATAGCTCGCCGAGCGTCACGAAGTCGAGGGCGAGCGTGTTGCGCGAGTCGTCGTCGCTGTTGAAGTTGCGGTAGCCGTAGCGGTGGCCGCACCAGTTCACGATCGCCCCGTGCAGCGGGCCCATGGTCCAGTGCAGCGGGAGGAACAGGAACTGCCACCAGTGAGAGGCGAAGGCCATGTAGAAGACCGTGTAACCCGTGCCCCACGCGATGCGGCTGATCCACGAGTTGCCGATGCGGTCGAGCGTGCGCCACTCGGGGTAGCCACCGAGGAAGCGCGGCTCCACGTCGGCGGTGCCATCGCAGATGGCATCGTAGAGCTTCTTGGTCCGCCACATCATCGAGGCGGGCTCGGCGAAGTACCGCGGCGAATGAGGGTCCTTCAGCGTGTCGCTGTACGCGTGGTGCGTGCGGTGCAGGATCGCGTAGGCCCAGGGGACGAGGTACGAGGAGCCCTGCGTGAGGTACGTGAGAAGGTGAAATGCTCGCTCCGAGCGCCTCGACATCGTGAACATCCGATGCGACGCGTACCGGTGGAGGAAGAAGGTCTGGAAGAAGACCGCGAGTGTGGAGTGGGCGATGAGGACAACAACTAACTCCATGCGCTGTTTGTACAACGCGGCGCGCCAGGCGGGAAGCCAGCTCACGATCATAATTGGAGCCCATCGGATACGATCCGTCTGCCTCGTTTCCTATGTCCTCGCCGCGTGCCGTTCCGTCCGTGACGACGAGCTGCGACCATCGAGCTCATCCTATCAAGAGGGTTCCCTCGCACGGCACCGCGCTGGAACCTGCCCGCACAGGCCGCAGCGCGAGGCGGCGCCGTGAGGGGCCTGCGCTCGGGGTCCGCCCGTCCCCGCGCCTGTTCGGACGATTCGGATGGGAACAGCGACGGGCGATGGACTGGCCAGCGTCCTAGTAAGACTGGCACGGCTGCTGCCGAGCCGCCCTTGACGCTCAGCTCGGGGAGCGCCTCGTCCAAGGGGGACGAAGTCGCCCAGGACCAGAGCGACAAACGGGTTGAAATTGCCTGAAAAGCGCAGAATTTCGACCGCCAAGACACCAAGGACGCCAAGGAGAGAATCTTATCTTGGCGTCCTTGGTGTCTTGGCGGCTTATTCCTCGCTTGATCAACGTGATCGCTATTCTAGACTGAAGCGCCTCCAGAAACGTAGATGGTTTCACCCGAGATCCAGCGAGCCTCGTCACTGGCAAGAAAGACTGCGGGCAGCGCGACATCGTCTGGCTGCCCGTGGCGTCCGAGCGGCGTCATGGCTGCTCCCTGCTTCAAGAACTCGCTACCAAGATCGCCCAGAGACTCAACGCCTTCGGTCGCTACCATTCCAGGATTGATCGCGTTCACGCGAACGTTGCGGGGGCCGAGCTCCTTGGCCAGCGATTTGGTGATCGTGTCCACAGCACCCTTGGTGGCGGAGTAGATGCTGGCGCTGGCCGGTGCGAGCGTGCTGACCACCGAGCTCACATTGATGATGGATGCGCCCGTCTCGGGGAAGAGCGGTGACGCATGTTTGATCGCGAGGAAGATCCCAAGGACATTGGTGTCGAACTGGCGATGAAACTCCTCCACGGTGACACCTTCCACCGGCATGAAGCTGAAGACCCCGGCGTTGTTCACGAGAATGTCGACCTTGCCGTATGTCCGCTTCGTTTCGTCGAAGAGCTTGATGACGTCGGACTCGCTCGCCACCGAAGCGCCGACGGCGATGGCCTTGCCGCCCGCCTCGGCGATCTCGCGAACGACCTTGTCCGCGCCGGCCTTGCTCGAAGCGTAGTTCACGACGACGGAAGCTCCTTCCGCCGCCAGATGCCTCGCGATCGCTGCGCCGATGCCCTTGGAGGCTCCGGTCACGACCGCGACTTTGCCGTCAAGTTTGCCCATTTTTCACTCGTCCTCTTGTTCCCGATTCAGTGAAACTGAGTCGCCGCGCGCCGCCAGATTCAGAGACTCGCGGGCGTGCGCGACCGATCGGCCCACGAGCGCTTCGTGACGTCCGCGTCGGGCGCGATCGACCCGAGTCCGTGCGGCGCTTCTTGCATGTCCCCTGGATAGGGATCTCCGCGGGCGCTGCCTTGGTGATTCTTGGCCGGTCGAGCGGGCGGCCAAGAATGCCCAAGCCGAGGGGGCGCGTCGGTCCTAGGATGGGGGCGTGGCGACGCGTGCCGACCTCCTTGCTGTCCCCGTGCCCGGCGTGCGCGCTACGCGCTGGTCGACCGACGAGCTCTACGGCGGCATGAAGGAAATGTATGCGATCGCTCGCATCGAGGTCGGGCGCTCGGAGTGGTGGAGCCGCGGAAAGGTGTGGAGCTGCGGCCCGGGCTCGCTGCAGATCGTGCAACCCGGCGACGTGTACCGCGACATCTCGCGCGACGGCCCGGGCACGGGCCAGTGCGTCGCGTTCTCGGCGCATATGGTCGAGAGCGTGATCGGCAAGGTCTGCGTCCATCCACAGCTCGCCGCCGGTGACGAGCGGGGCGCGGCGTTCCACCGCCTGCATCACGCGGTGCGCGCCGGCGCCGATCGTCTCGTGCTCGAGGTCGCGGTCGCCGAGGCGATCGGCGCGCTCGGGGCGCTTGGTGACGCGCAGTGCGAGTACACGCGACCGGTGCGCCGCGCCATCGCGCTCCTGCGAGAGCAGCTCGCCGAGCCGGTGACGCTCGACGACCTCGCTGCGCACGCCGGCCTCGAAAAGTTCCACCTCTGCCGCGCGTTTCGCGCGCAGGTCGGCATGTCTCCGTACGCATACCTGACGCGGCTGCGGATCATGCGCGCGAAGGAGATGCTCGTCGCCGGCGTGAGGCCGCGCGACATCGCCCCGCAGATCGGCCTCTACGACCAGAGCCAGCTCAACCGGCACTTCCGGCGCATCGTCGGCACGACGCCAGGCCAGTACGCGCGCGGCGCCTAGAGCGGGGCTGTATCAAGCTTGGCTGAGCGCCGGGCTAGCGCACCGAACAGGTTGAACATTGCATGGTTTCAATGGGGTGCGAGGCTCGACCGATCTGCCGGGAAGCAAGATCCAAGGGCCAGGAATGCGAAACAGAGAGAACCCGCAAGGACACAAGGGGCGCAAGGGACCAGAGACGAGAGCTTCTCTTGCCCGCCCCTTGCGCCCCTCGCGCCCTTGCGGTTTCTCTTCCCTTCTGCTGATTTCCTCGGGTGCCATCACCATCGCTCGATGGAGCAGGGGTCGGCCTGTGATCTGAACGAGCTCGTCACGGCGGGCGCGCCGCCAAGGGGATCAGGGAGGCCGCTCCGGCACGGCCTGGGTGAGCCTGCTTTCCTCACATTCTCGCACCGCTCCCCCCGCTGCGCCTCTGCGGTACCTGCAGCGTTGCAGCGCGTCAGGGTCCCCAGCTGCTTCCTCAATGTCCCACGCGTCGCCTCGCGCCTCGCCTTCCGCCCAGGGGACGGACCGGCGCAGGCACGCCTGCGGGCGCAGCTCGAGTCGTCCTTGCCCCGCGACCCCGCTCTGGCGCGGTGTCGCCTGTTTGCATACCGCCCCCCGCGACGGTCGTACGAGGTGCTGCTCCCCGCGCCAGATCGACCACACGAAGCTTCGCGTCTCGACCGGGATTCGGTATCCTCTCGACTCCCCCTTCGGGAGGTGCGCGGGCGTATGAAGTTCGAGAAAGACGTCCTTCTGGCCGGCAAATTCCGCCTCGAGCGAGAGCTATCGCACGGCGGGATGGGCTCGATCTGGGTGGCGCAGCACGTACAGCTCGGCACGCTCGTCGCTGTCAAGTTCATGCGCGACTCGTTTTCGCGCCTGCCGGTGCTCCGGGCGCGCTTCGAGCGGGAGGCGCGCGCCGCCGCGCAGCTCAAGAGCCCCCATATCGTGCAGGTCCACGATTTCGGCTTCGTGGAGGACGACGAGGTGCCCTACCTCGTCATGGAGCTCCTGCAAGGCGAGGATCTCAGCAAGCGCCTCCAGCGGTGCGGCCGCCTCTCGCTCCCGGAGACGCTGCACATCATCGTTCAGGCCGGGAAGGCGCTCCGCAGCGTCCACGAAGCGGGGTTCGTGCACCGCGACCTCAAGCCCGCCAACTTCTTCCTCGCGCGCGTCGACGGCGAGGATGGCGAGATCGTGAAGCTGCTCGACTTCGGGATCGCGAAGGACGTCTCGGCGGCGCTCGCGGCCGACATCTCGGCCACGGGCGAGGTGATGGGCTCGCCCAACTACATGAGCCCGGAGCAGTTCTACGGCGAGCGGGACGTGGACGCGCGCAGCGATCTCTGGTCGCTCGGGGTCATCCTGTTCAAGATGCTCACGGGGCAGCTGCCGTTCCCGGGCGACGCGATCGGCCGCGTGGTCACGAAGGTGATCCTCGGCACGGTGCCGTCGGCGCGCGAGATCGCCCCCGATCTGCCCAGCGGCATCGACGCGTTCTTCACGCGGGCGCTGGCGCGCGATCGGGACAAGCGGTTCCAGAACGTGCGCGACATGGTCAACGAGCTCGCGCGCGTCGCGGGCGCGCCGCCGTTCTTTTCGCTCGTGGGAGGGGACACCTCGCTGGGCGCCGGGTGGTCATCGCGGGGCTTCGGTGGGGAGCCGGGGCTCGCTGACCCCGGTACGCCGCCGGTGGCGCAGCTGACGACGATGCCCATCCAGCGGCGCTCGGACCCGAACGATGTCCGTGCCTCGACGCCGCACCCGCAATCGTTGCCGGGCACCTTGACCGACGCGATCAACCTGTCGGCGCCGCACACGGCGCGCGGTGCCATCGCGCGGGTCGCGGGGCGCGTCGCCATGGGGGTGACGATCGTCGTCGTGGGTGGCGGCCTGTTCGTCGCCGCGCTCAAGGGCGCATCGACCGACGGCGGCCAGAGCGCGACCCAGGCGTCCGCGGCCGCCGCAGTGCCCGAGCTCGCCGCGCCGTCGAGCGGCGCGCCGGCCGCGCTCACGACGGTCCCCGCCATCGCGAGCGCTCCCGAGGCGCGCCCCGCCGCGACTCCCGCGGTGGTGCCGGCCCCGTTGCCGCTCGACCCGGGCGCGGGCGCGTCGGACGCCGCCTCCCTGGCGTCGGCCCAGGCATCGCCCGTCCCCTCCGGGTCGGCCCAGGCATCGCCCGTCCCCTCCACGGCGGCGGCGCGACGCGCCGCGCCCGCGCGCCCCACGTCCCCGGCCACCGCTCGGACCGCGTCGGCGCCGGCGCCGCGCAAGGCAGTACCGAGTCCTCGCAAGAAGTCCGCCGGGCGCGGGCCGGACTGGGGGCTCTAGCCGGGTGGCTCCGCGTCCCCAGAGAGCAAGCATGCGCTTCCGAGCGGCGGTGATGGGTACGTTCCTCCTGGTCACTCTCGCCTGCGCGGAGGCGTCCGCGCAGGCGGCGCCCCCGTCGGCGAAGGCGCGACAGGCGGCCGTCGGGTACGCCAACCAGGGGTGGACGGCCTACCGAGCACGCCGGTACCGGGAAGCGCTCCAGGCCTTCCGCCGAGCTGAGGCCACAGTGCATGCGCCGACCTTCCTGATCATGGTCGCGCGCTCCTGCCACAAGCTCGGCCGTCTGACCGAGGCGCGCTCGGTCTACCAGCTCATCGTCGACGAACAGCTCCCGGCCGACGCCTCGCAGGCGTTCCAGCAGGCGCAGACCGAGGCGAGGACGGAGCTCGAGGCCGTCTCGTCGCGCATCCCCACCGTGGAGATCACCGTGACGGGCGCGGACTCGGGGAGCGCGCAGGTGGCGCTCGGCGGGCAGGACGTGCCGCAGTCGACGCCCGTCGCGCGCGATCCGGGCAGCCACACGCTGGCTGTGGGGGCGCCTGGACGGCGCGGGCTGACGAAGGAGATCGTCCTCAAGGAGGGGATGAGGGCCAAGGTCGAGGTCGATCTCGCGGCCGGAAAGGTGCGGATCGAGAGCGACAGGACCGCGCGCGGCGCGGGCGGCGAGCCACAGCCGCTCGGCCCCGGGCAGGTCGCGGCCGACGGCAGCGCCCAGAAGGGCGGCGAGCCGCTCGGCCCTGGGCAGGTCGCGGCCGACGGCAGCGCAGAGGAGGGCGGCGACGCGGCGGATGGACGCCCGAGCCCGCGCAGCACCGCGGTCGTGTTCACGGGGCTCGCCGCGACCGCCGCGGGGACGGGGCTCGGCGTCGCGTTCGTGCTCCTCTCGAACGGGAAGGCGAGCTCGCAGCAGCGCCTCCTGGAGCCGGCCTGCACGGACCCTGCGCGCTGCCCTGGGCTCGACCTGCGCGAGTACAACGACCTGGGACACGCCAAGGCAGACCTCGCGAACGCGGCGGTCTGGAGCTTCCTGGCCGCGGGCGCGGCCGGGCTCGGCACGGCCGCGTACATCCTCCTGACAGGACAGCCCGACGCGCGGGACGCGACGGCGACCGGCCTGTCGGTGATCCCCATGCCGGGCGGGCTCGTGCTCAGCAAGCGCTGGTAAGGTTTCCGAAGAGAGGGATCTTCCCGATGGTGCGCATCGTATCTTGGAGGTGGATGGGCCGGGCGCTCTCGACGATCGTCCCGCTGGTCGCGCTCAGCGGAGGTAGCTGCGTCTTCTTCAGCTACGAGGATGTCGTCCCCAGCGCGAGCGGAACCGGCGGAACGAGCGGAACCGGCGGAACAAGCGGAACGAGCGGCAGCGCCGGTGGCACCGTGGAGCCTTGCGGGCAGGGCGATGGCGGCTGCGGCGGGGCGCCCCAGGAGGGCTGCGATGGGCCGGGGAGCCATATCTCGACTTGCCTTGTCGATGATGGCTTGCTCGCGCGGTACTTCCTCGACGCGTACGGCACGGATGGCAAGCTCGTCGATTCGGGACCGAAGCCGGGGCTCTCGCTCGACGCGGTGTCGGACGGAGAGAGGCTCAACCTGGAAGGCGAGGCGGGGCACGTGGGCATCTGGTGGAACAACCTGGGCGGCAACGCGCGCGTCGAGGCCGCGTTTCCGTCCACCGCCACGCCCCCGAGCAAGCTCCTCGTCTCGAAGGCGGAGCTCACGCTCGAGACCGTGGTGAGCGTGACGGCCGCGGCGGTCGAGGGCGTGCCGGCTCGCATTCTGTACCTCGGGACCGATACCGGAGAGTTCGGGAAGTACTCGCTGAGCGCCGGCGACCCCGACGAGATGGGAAACCGAGAGGTGCTGTTCCACATCTACGCCAACTCCCAGACGCTGTTCGTGGGGCAGTGGTTCATTCCCCTCGAGGAGCTAGAGCAGCCGTGCGTCCTGCACCTCGTGCTGAACGCCCCCGAGGGCGTCGTCGATCTCTACGTGAACGGCGAGGCGCGAACGAATGCGATCTCGGATCGGCCGCCCGCCGACTTCGTCTTCACGTGGGCGGAGCCGACGTGGTATCTCGTGCTCGGAAACTCGCGGAAGGCCGGGCGCTCTTTTCGCGGCTCGATCCAGTATGCCGCGCTGTACGACAAGCCGTTGACCCTCGAGCAGGTGAGGGCCAACGCCGCGACGCTGGCGAAGAGCGACGATGGCCCCGAGATGTGACGCTAGTTGCTGTTGCCGGGCAGGGCCGTGCCTGCGGCAGAGCCATCGACGAACTCTTGCAGCTTTCGCATCTGGTACGTCCGCACGAGCCCCCTGAGCTGCTCGAGCCACGGGCCGAGTCGCGCGTCGGTTTCCTCCATCCGCACCGCTTCCGCCACCACGTTCCGGACGCGTCCCGACGCCACCAGCCGCGATAGAAGGGCGAGCTCCTCGGCCGAGGGCGGCACCAGCGGACCACTCTCCCTCGCCGCCGTGACAGGGGCCTTCTCCTCGGCGTGAATCCATTCCACGCCGAGGAAGCGCTGGATCTTGTCGAAGAGCGCGCCCGCTTGCACGGGCTTGTGCAAGGCGTCGTTCCAACCGGCGCTGACGCCCTCCTGCTGTTCGGCTCCGGATACGTTCGCCGACGAGATCAGGATGACGACCTCGCCGAGCTCGGGCATCTGCCGCAGGCGGCGCGTCGCCTCACGGCCGTCCATGCCCGGCATGACCAGGTCCATCACGACGAGCGCCGGCCTCCGCTCCATGGCCAGCCGGAGCGCCGCCTCACCGCCTTCGGCCTCCACGACATCGAAGCCGATCGGGGCCAGCAAATCGTTCATCAGGGCGCGGTTGTGCGGGTTGTCGTCGACGATGAGGATCGTGCGGCGCTCCCCGCGATACCCGGTGATCGTATGCCACCCGAGGGCTTTGTCGGCGAGCGCGGAGGCAGGCCCCTCCGCGAGCGCGAGCGTCACCGTGAAGGCGCTGCCTCGGCCGAGCTCACTCTCGACCTCGATCGTGCCGCCCATCTGGTCGACGATCTTCTTCGTGATGGCGAGGCCGAGCCCTGTGCCGGCGCTCTTCGCCTTGTGATCTCCGAGCTGCTCGAAGGGATCGAAGATGCGCGAGACGTGCTCCGGGGCGATCCCGGGGCCGGTATCCTCGACCCGGAGCCGCAACGTGCTCGCTTCACCGGGGCCGCGCTTCAGCTCGTCAATGACGAGGGTGATGCTTCCTCGCTCGGTGAACTTGATGGCGTTGCTCAGGAGGTTCAACAGCACCTGCGTCAGGCGCTTCTCGTCGCCGTAGAACGCAGGCGTCGTTCCACCGCGTATCTCATGGGTGAAGGCGATGCCCTTCTGGTCCGCGCGTACGCGGCACAGATCCACCACCGTGCGCACCAGGGCCTGGAGATCGAACTTCTTCGCGACGAGATCCATCTTGCCGGCCTCGATCTTCGCGAGGTCCAGCACGTCTTCCAGCAAGGAGAGGAGATGCTCGCCCGATTTCTTGATGACTTGCACCCCATCACGGCTCTTCACCGAGAGCTCGGGCGCGCGAGCGAGGACCTGGGCATAACCGAGGATGCCGTTGAGCGGCGTGCGCAGCTCGTGGCTCATGCTCGAGAGGAAATCGCTCTTCGCCCGGTTCGCCCGATCGGCCGCCTCCTTGGCGACCTGGAGCTCGGCCGTGCGCTCCTTGATCTTGGCCTCCAGGTCCCGGTACAGAACGGCGTTCTCGACGGCGATGGCCGCCTGCGAGGCCAGCACCGACAGGAACTCCACGCGCGCAGGAGGGAACGCCGACGGCACGTCGCGGTGCTCGAGGTACAGCACGCCCACGAGATGGCCCCTGTGTGTCAAGGGCAGGGCCAGCAGCGAGAGCACCACGCGCGACGCGAGGTAAGGGTCGGCGGCGAAGCGCGCCTCGCTCGTCGCATCGCCTGTCACCACCGGCTCGCCCGTGCGGGCCGCATACTGCACCATGGTCGCCGGCACGTCGTGGCTTTGCCCGAGCGGCTCCGACAGCCCCGTCTCGATGCGAGCCCCCTCCACCGACAGCCGCGCCACGACGGTGAGCGCCTCCCCTTCGCGGAGCACGAGGGCGCCGCGCTGCGCCCCCGCGTTCGCCAGCAGAAGCTCCATCAGCCGGCCCACGACGCGCTCCGGGTCGCGCTCGCTCGAGAGCGCCTGCGCCGCGCGCACCGCGGTGTTCACGTCGAGGCTCGCGCCCGTGGAGGCGCCCGTGGTCGCCGTGGTCGCCGCCGCCATCATCGTGCGCTCGACTGGCGCGCCCTGCATGGCCGCCCTGAGCAAGGCAGGGTATTTCGCGTTCAGATGGGCGACCAGGTTGACCGCGCCCCAGCGCGCATGGGCGTCGCGCGCCTCGCGCAGGTACATGGCACCGATGTGCCTCTTGCCCGCTTGCAGTCGGAACTCGGCGGCGAGCTGGATCGAGAGCGCCTCGATGTGCAGGAAGCGGTGCTCGCGCGCGAGCTCGATGGCCTCGTCGTACCTGGCGATGGCCTCTTCGGTCTTGCCGAGGACGCGGGCGTATTCGGCCTCGACGAGGCGCAGCTTGTGGAGGAAGTTCGGCGCACAACCCTCCGCGAAGTAGCGCAGGCGCTCGAGGCCGTGCTCGATGTGCTCCCGCAGCCGCGCCTGCTCCTCGGCGCCGGCGGTGTCATGCCAGCACTTCGCCGCCGAGAGCGCGAGGAAGAACGGGATATCCGTCACCGGCGGCATGCCGAGGATGTCTGCTCGAAACTTGTCTGCCTCGCGCGCCCGCGACAGCGCTCGCTCCCACCTCCCCGTGACACAGAACAGATAGGCTTCCAGGGTACGAGCGAGCCCGCCCGTGAACCCGTCCCCGTCGGCCAGGAGGGAGTGCGAACCTCGCGACAACGGCTCGTCGTTGAGGAGCTTCGGGGCACCCTCAGGGGTCATCAGCACCTCACAATACGACGCGATCGCCTCGAAGTGGTGCCTCCCCACGGCGTCGCCCGCGCGCTGCACGAGATCCCAGCGCGCCTTGACCTGCGCGTCGACCTGGCCGAGCGGCAGGCCACGCCAGACGCGGTGATAGAACAGCTCGGCGAGGAGGCCCCAGCTCGTGCCCTGGAACGAGCCGATCTTCAGGCCGGCCGCCATGCCCTGTTCATAGAGGACAGCCGTCTCGTCGACAGGCCTGGAATAGACCATGTAGATACCATGGAGCACCAGGCACTCGGGGAGCATCGGGGACCCCACGCGCTCTGCAGCGCGCACCCCGGGCTCGACCCAGCGCAGGACGCGGCGGTACATGCCCGTGGCCACCGACCACACATTGGCGAAGCTGCAGAGCATGAGGGTGGCCGCTGGCGTGAGGGCCCCCCGCCGCACCGCCTCGGAGACCAGGCGAACGATGATGAGCGTGTAGAGCATCGGCCGGCCGCCGTAGATGGAGCAGAGCTGCGTCTGCGTCATCAGGGCGTCGATGAGCCGGTGCTCCGGGGACTGCTCGGGCGGCATTCGATCGAACGCGCCGAGGTCCTGCTCCAGCCATCGATCCAGCGCGGCGGACTCCTCGAGCAGCGCCGGCTGACACGCTTCGTCCGTCTCGGGGAAGGTGAAGCCCCGCTCCGCGAGCGCCGCGATGCCAAGCCCGATTCCCCGCGCATACTGGCCCGTCGCCAGGCAGCACCGGACGCGGATCTCCTGCGCCGACAGCCAGGGCACCGCCCCGAGAGGTCTCGCGAGCAAGCCGAGCGCGCGCGCTTCGACGTCGTCGAAGTCTCGCAGCAGATAGGCCGCCTCCAGGCGCTCCAGGGCTATCTCCACCGAGAGCGCTCGCTGTTCGCTTTCGGCTCGCTCGCCGAGGAGCGCCTGCGCGTTCTCCAGCAGGGTGGCCATCAGTCGGTGGGAGCTCGCGGCCTTCGCGACGCGAGCGGCCTCCAGATTCATCCGCGCGACGTCATCGAGCTCCTCCACGGACGTGAGCCGCGACGAACCCTGGTTCATGTGCCGCGCGAGCTCCAGGAGCTGCTGCGCCGTGCCCCCTTCTGCTCGGTACCGCGCCCAGAGCCGCCGGCCGATCTCGAGGTGCGCGAGGACGCGCTGCTCCGGCGAGATCCGCTCGTAGCTCGCCTGCTGCACGCGGTCGTGCAAGAACCGGTACGAGGCGTCCAGCGCGCCGTCGCCCACCCCGCCGAGCGCCTGCGCGGGGCGATAAGCCCCATCGACCGGCACGACCAGCTCCTCCTGGAGCGCCGGCCATAACGCTCCCGTCACCCGGGCGGGCTCCCACCCGCTCAATCGCTCCAGATCGTGGAGATGGAACGTGTGCCCCGCGCACGCCGCGAGCCCCATGAGCTGCTGCGTCGCGTCCGGCATCTGTCGAACCTTGTCCGTCAGCAACGCCACCACGTTGTCGGTGATCTGCGCTCGCTCCAGGTCCGCTTGGTCCCATTGCCATTCGCCGCTCTCCGCGTCCCTCACCAGGAGCCTCTGCCGGTGCAGGGAGAACAGCAGTTGCTCCAGGAAGAACGGGTTTCCACGCGTCTTTTGCCACTGCACGCGCGCGAGCGGCTCCACGCGCCTCGGGTCGCTCTCGAGCGTGCGCGAGAGCCACTTTTGCACCTGCTCTTCCGACAGGGGGCCCACCGTCAGCCTCGATACCTTGGCCTCGCTCGCCTCCACGGCCTCCACGAGCTTCCACAGCGGATGCTCGGGCGGTGTCTCGTTGTCACGGTAGGCCGCGATCACCAGCAGTGACCTCCGCTCCACGTCCGTCAGCAGCGTCTGCAGGATGATCAGCGTGGCGCTGTCTGCCCACTGCATGTCGTCCAGGAACACGACGAGCGGCGGGTTCGGTGTCGTGACGGTTCGAACGAAGTTCAGCCACGTCAGCTTCTGCCGATTGAGCACCTGCTCGCCCTCCACCGGCGGCACCGGCGGCAGCTTGCCCATGACGAGGTCGAGCTCCGGCACGACATCTGCAATCAGCCGCGCGTTGTCCCCGACCTCGTTCCGGATCCGATCCTGCCAGGTCTCCAGGACCGTCTTCGGGCTCGAGATCCATTGACGCATCAGCCCACCGAACGCCTGGGCTATCGCGGCGTACGGCGTCGACCGCGCGAGCTGGTCGTGTTTTCCTGCAATCAAGAGGCCGCGCCCCGCCTTCGCGATGTCGTGGTAGACCGTGCGCACCAGCGCCGTTTTGCCGATGCCCGACGGTCCGCCGACGAGCAAGAGCTCCGCCGCGCCGCGCTCGGCGCGGGCGAACGATTCGCCTACCCGCTCGACGTCCTGCTCCCGCCCCACGAGCACCTGCGGCAACCGCAGCTTCCGTGAGAAGTCCTTCTTTCCAAGCGAAAAGGGCGCTGCCGTGCCACGCTCGTGGAGGGCGCGGAGCGCCTCCTCCAGATCCTCGGCCGCGCCTCTGGCGGTCTGGTACCGCCGCTCGGGATCCTTCGCCAGGAGCTTCGATATGATCGCCGACACGGCGCTCGGGACCTCCGGCGCGACCGTGTCGAGGGGAGGCGGGTTTTTGGCCAGATGCGCGTGCACCAGCGAGAGCGGATCGCGGTCCGTGAACGGCCGCCGCCCCGAGAGCACCTCGAAGAGCGTCACGCCCAGCGAATAGAGATCCGTGCGCGTATCGAGCGCGCGCGCCGTGCGCCCCGTTTGCTCTGGCGAGATATACGCCAGGGTCCCTTCCAGCGCTTCGGGAATGCTCGCCTCGGTCGCTTCCTGAGACAGCAGCGAGGCGATGCCGAAGTCGAGCAGGGTGACCTGCTCGTACGTGTCATCCACGAGCAGGTTCTGCGGTTTGACGTCCTTGTGCATCACGCCGGCGGCATGCACGCCCTCGAGCACCCGAGCAAGGTGCCTCCCGAACCGCAGTCCGGCCGCGACCGGCAAACGACCGTGCTTGGCGAGCACCCGATCGAGCGAGCTCGATCCAGGGTTTTCGAGCACCAGCGCCGCCGTGCCGTCCCGCTGCTCGAACGCATGCACGCGCGCCACGCCTGGCACGGCCGCGAGCTGCTGAAGCACTTGATGCTCGTGGACCAGCCGCCCCATGACGCGCGGGTTGGGCACCTCGGCGAGCGGGAACTTGATCGCCACCTGCGCGCCCGAGGGGACATGCACCGCGCGACAGACGCGCGTCTCGCTTCCCTCGTATGCGATATCCCCCAGTGCATACTCTGCCAGTTCCATGCCAGAACCCCCTCCCGTGCATCTGCACCACGGCACGATAACCGAGTGTGCGCTAAACTAGCCTGCGCAGAGCAACACAAGTCAATGCAAATGTGAAAGACGCTTCGCGACTGCCACATTCGCGCACCCTCTACGCGTGCGCGGGCACACCCGAGTGTGTCGTTTCCAGATCGTGACCAGCGTTGCGCAAAGCCGTACACGTTGGCACACGTACAGTTCGATCTGGCCTGGTATTGTCGACGTGAAGCAAGTTACAGATACGTCGTGTGAGCACTTCGCATGGATCGTCAGAACCGCAGTCCCCAGAGCGACGCTGCATGCGTGGCCCTTTACAGTCGTCACGCTCCTTGATAGGGTCCACCCTGCGTTTTTCAGGCACTGGGGGGACGAATTGACGCAATTCAATGGTTTCGTGGTCGCGGTCGACGACAATCCCGCCAACCTCGACACGCTCCTCGACGCATTGTCGAGCGAGCATCTGGACCTCGCCATTGCCACGGATGGCAGCATGGCGATCAGCTTGATCGAGCGCGAGCAGCCGGATCTCGTTCTCCTCGACGTCATGTTGCCAGACATCGACGGTTTCGGGGTCTGCAGGCGCCTGAAGGCCAACCCGCAAACCGCCGACACTCAGATCGTCTTCATGACCGCCTTGAATAACCGCGAGCACCGGCTGCAAGGGTTGAAGGCGGGCGCCGTGGATTACATAAGCAAGCCCTTCGACACGGAGGAGCTCCTTGCGCGGATACGCCCGCACATCGCCGTCCGGCGCATGACGCGAGCGTTGCAGGAAAAGAACGCGAGCCTGGAGTCGGAGGTCCGGCAGCGCGTCGCCGTCGAGGCCGCGCGCGAGGCGCTCGTCGTCGAGCTCATGACCCGTACCGACGAGCTGCGCGAGGCCAAGGACGGGCTCGAGCGCGAGCTCGTCGAGAAAGGGCACGCGAACGCGGAGAGGACGGCGCTGCACGAGCAGATCATCGCCGCGCAGCGCGGCCGGCTCCTCGAGCTCTCCACGCCGCTCATTCCGATCACGGATCGCATCCTGGTCATGCCGCTCATCGGTACGATGGACAGCGACCGGGCTCAGCAGGCCAACCATGCGATGCTCCACGGCGCGAGCAGCCGAGGCGCCGAGTTCGTCATCATCGATATCACGGGCCTCAAACATGTGGACGAGAGCGTCGCCAGCATGCTCGTCGTCGCGGCCAGCGGCCTGCGGCTCCTGGGGACGCGCACGGTGATCACCGGGATAGGTTCGGAGGTGGCCCGAACGCTCGTGCATCTCGACGCACCCCTGCGAGGCATCGTCACGAAGGGCACGCTCCAGGACGGCATTGCCGTCGCGATGCACGCCTCCCGTCATCGAGGATAGGGCTTCTTCGCGCCCGCGCCGGGGCCAATCAGCGCTGCCTGTCGAGCTTCTTGATCGCTCCCGGGCTGACGGGAGTGAAATAGTTCACGAGATTGCCGTCCGGGTCGCGGAAGAGGAGCGAACGGTTGCCCCAGGGCATGGTCGTCGGCTCCTGCACGACCTTGCCGATGACAGACGCTAGCTTTCGATATTCCGCGTCGACGTCGCTCACGCGAAACTCGACGATAACGGAGTGGTTGCCTTCGGGGTGCGCTGCTCCCGCCGCGAAGAGCTCCATGGTGCGCCGGTGCGCGATGGCGAGGGTGCACGATGGCGTCGTCAGCTCGGCGAAGTCTTCGGTGTACCAGGTCGCTGCGACGCCCGTGATCTGCTCGTAGAACGCGACCAGACGTCGGGTGGCATCGGTGATGATGCGGATCGAGACGAAATCCATGACGGCCTCCATGCGCAGCCGCGGCTGCGGAGTTGACGCTCCGCCCATGTAGTTCGCGTCTGCTGACAGCGTGGCGTCAGCAGCGTACCAGGACCTCTCCGATGTCCAGGGCGGCAGCTGCGACGTCACCCAGGGAGCTGACCACATCACCATTTTCGAACGCGCTGCTGCACCACGTACGTCGAGGAGCGCCCGTTCTCGAATCTGATTGCCGGCATCAACAACGAACCAACGAGCGAAGGCAAGCTGCACGTCACGTGCATGAACAGCCACGAGCGCGCCGCCCTGAACGTGCCCAAAGACGCTTCAGGCGACGCGCAGCTTCCAGTTGCTGTCGACGGAGCGCTGTGCTCCGCTTGGATCGAGATCGTGCAGGCATGCGCGGTCGGTCTCCCTTTCAGGAGCATCCATGACCGAATCGACCTTTCGTGGGCTTGGTCTGGGGATAGTGCGACGCGGTTGGGCGGCGGGCGTGGCTTTGCTGCTTGCGTCGGCGCCTGCCTCGGGCGGGACGTCGAAGCTCTGGGGCGCCGCAGGCGAGGCGTGGACCCCCACGAGCCGCCTCCCGGATTATTCTCACGCGGGGTACCACGGGGGCGAGGCGCCGCTCCCCGAGGTGCCCGTGGTGGTGAATGTCACGGATTTTGGCGCCGTCGGCGACGGCATGACCGATGATACCGACGCCTTTGCGGCAGCCATCGCAGCGGCCGAGAACGGGGCTGTCTTCATCCCGGCGGGACGCTATGTCATCACCGACGTCCTCCGGATTTCGAAGAGCAACGTCGTGCTTCGCGGCGAGGGCTCCGGTCCCGACGGCAGTGTTCTCTTCGTCAGCAAGAGCCTCGCGGATATCTATGGACCGAGCCGGTCGTGGTCCTGGAGCGGAGCGTTCATTGA
The DNA here is from genome assembly GCF_051521405.1 of Sorangium sp. So ce726. Lineage (NCBI taxonomy): Bacteria > Pseudomonadati > Myxococcota > Polyangiales > Polyangiaceae > Sorangium > Sorangium sp. So ce726. Next base: position 2,672,739 of record NZ_CP150349.1, read on the forward strand.
ACTACGTCCCTCCCAGGAGGTGATCGCCACGACCGCGACCGCGGTGATGACCGCGGCGTCGCGCGGCGACACCTCCCTGACCGTGGCGTCCACCACGGGCCTTGCAGAAGGGCAGCTCGTCGAGCTGCACCAGGTCGACGACGGATCGGGGAGCCTCGGCAGGCACCTGCACAACGACCAGGCGGAGGCGGGAGATTGCCCTTATATGGTCCCCCTGAACCTGGATTCACCGTTGCGCATCCGCTCGATCGATGGCGGTGTCGTGACGTTCACGCAGCCCTTGCGCACGGACGTATCGCTCACCTGGAGCCCGGAGCTCCAGACACACGAGGTGGTGGAGGAGGTCGGGGTCGAGCACCTGCGCATCGAGTTCATCGCGGTCCCCTACGCAGGGCATCTGAAGGAGCCCGGCTACAACGCGATCACCTTCACTGCCGTGGCCGACGGCTGGGTCCGCGACGTCACCATCGTCGACGCCGACAGCGGGATCTTCACGGGGTCTTACGTGAAGGGGCTCACGCTCCAGGAGATCGCGCTCGAGGGGCGCCAGGGGCACCATGGCATCGCGTTGAGCTATTCGGCGGACATCCTGGTGCGCGATTTCAACATAGCGAACGCCTGGACGCATTCGCTCACGGTGTCTGCACGCGCGAGCGGCAATGTGTTCTCCCGCGGCACCGGCGCCGAGGTGCTCGTCCTCGATCACCACGGCGACTCGCCGTTCGAGAACCTGTTCACGCAGCTCAGCGCGTACACGTTCGTGGGCAGCGGGGGCGAGGACTGCACGGGGCCGCACGGCGGCGCGCGCAACACCTACTGGAACCTCGCGGCCCCCATGGACGTTCCCCTGCTGTGGGGCCACGTCCAGTCGAACGTCGTCGGCGAAGGCCTGATCGTCTCCGACGCTCTCACGGAAGAGGCTCAGTGGTACGAGACCGTGAGCGCCCTCGAGCCGGCGAACCTGTACGAGGCGCAGACCTCGCTGCGCCTCTGCGGGGAACTCTCCAGCGCATGCGACCTCGGGGTCTACGAGCCAGACACGGCGTCGTGCTCGGTGGCGCCTCGGCCTCGGGGTACGGCGTGTGACGATGGCGATCCGGATACGGACGGCGACGCATGCTCGGAGGGCGTGTGTGCGGGGACTTCGTCCTGGTGGTGCTCGTACAGTCCTGCGGCGCCGGGGCGAGGCTCGTCGCCGCTGGTGCTCGGCTTGCTCCTCGCCCTCAGCGCGGCCGCCGCCTCGCGCCGGCGGGGGGCCTCTTCGCAGTGGGCGGTGCTGTCCTTTGAACATGAAGGCAGGAAGAAAGCGTGAATGGCTGCCTGGGTCACCTGGGAGGTTCAGATTGCGATTGCCCGGCGCGCCCGGGTGCGCTCTTCTTCGATCCAGGAAGCGGGGACTCTCCCGCAAGCGCGCCGCGATGAAGCCTTTGTACGAAGCTCGTGCACCAGAGATCGTGACGGAGCCCGAGCAGGTGGACCAGCTGCCTGCGTTGATCGAGCGGATCGCGGAGCAGACGCGGCGCGATGCCGAGGGCCGGCAGGTGGAGCTGCCGTCGGGGCGCGTCGTCGAGGTGCGATCCGCGGCAGGGGACGAGGAGCGGGTGACGATCCGGAGCGCTTCCGGGGAGATCGAGCTCGACGTGCGCCTCACCGCGCGCGGGCCGGTGCTGCGGATCCGGGCGGCGGAGCTCGAGCTCGAGTCGCCGGGCGCGGTGCGCGTCGACTGCGATCGTTTCCATGTGCGCGCGGAGCACGGGATCGTGCACGAGACGGGCGGCGACCTCGCGCAGACCGTCGCCGGCGACGTGACGACGCGGGCGCGCGGCGAGCTGCGCGCCGAGGCCCGTCAGGTGAACCTCGAGGCCACGCGCGGCGACGTGCAGATCGCGGCGAACGATGACGTCCAGCTGCTCGGCGAGCGGATCAAGCTGAACTGCTGAGCGTTGCGCGCGGCGTGTCGCGCGCGGTCGACCCCGGGCGTGCCGCGGGCGGCGCGCGCGAGGTCGACTGCGCGTCAGAGGGCCGAGAGCGCGCGCTCGACCTGCTCCGCCAGCGCGGCCTGCGCGGCGACGCGCCGCTGCCACACGCGCTTCAGCCGCAGGCCGAGCGGCGCGTCCAGCCCCTGCTCTGCGATCTCGAGCGAGAGCTTGCCCCGCCGCTCGGCCCTGACGAGGCGGGCGTACTGCTCGGCCCCGAATCGGTCCGGGTGGCGCCGCTCCCAGGTGCTCACGTACGCGTCGTCGAAGCGCTCGCGCAGCGCGCGGTCCCCGTGCTTCAACGCGCGCTCGAGCTCGTCTCGCCAGCGCCGCTCGGCCTTCCGCCAGCTGGCCTCGTCGAGGTCGTGTGCGGAGAGCACCTCGCCGCGCAGCGCGCCCCGCTCGGCGAGCTCCGCGCAGATGGTGGCGTACCGCTCGATCGTGACCGACTCTTCCGGGCGCGCTGCGCTCGGCGCCGGCGGCTCCTTCAGCGGGGCCGGCGGTTGTGGCGCCGGCGCGGGGGCCGGAGGGCGCGGCGCGACGCCCGCGGGGGCGGGCGGCTGCGATGCAGCTCCGTCGACGTCGAGCGCGGCGAGCACCGCTCCCGCCGCCGGGCCGGGCGTCGTGGCCGCCGGAGGGGTGGTGGGCAAGGTGCCCGACGCAGGCGCGCTGCCGGGCCCGTCGAGCGCCAGCGTGCCGCCCGCGGACCCCTCCCGCCGCCGCGGCTCGCTGGAGCGCGACGGCGCGGCCGCCGCGGGGCGCTGGACCGGCGGGCGCCGCGGCGGGACCGCTGGCGCGCTCCCGACGCCCACGCCGGCGACGGCCATCAGGCGCTCCCGCTGCGCCGGGTCGCGCAGCTCGACGTGGGCGCGCCAGGTGATCGTGCAGAGCAGCCGATCCGCGTCGACGTGGAGGCCGTCGGCGTGGAACACGAGCCGCGCCGGGGCGTCGGCATCGGCGTCGTCGAGGCCGTACACCGCGCCGGCGACGCGCGCGTCCGGCAGCGCGCTCTGGATGCGGGGGCGATCCGGGTGGAAGCCCTCGAGCACGACGACCGTGTCCGGCTGCAGCGCGGAGACCCACTGGTCGCGCGGGGCGCACTGGAAGTACGACCAGTCGAAGGCGCCCGGCACATCCATCACCTCGGCGTCGAGCTTGGCGCGCGCGCCGGCCGGGAGGCGGCGGCTGCGCGCCGGCCACGCCGCCGCGAGCGGACCGAAGCCGGCGGGCTTCTGCGGATCGACGGGGTCGAGCACGTTCGGCAGCTCGCCGTCGCGCTCGCTGCACCCCAGGGGGTTCTCGGGCACGCCGACGCCGCCGGCGGCGCGCTCGTACACGATCGGCATCCGCACGAACGGCTCCGGCGCCGCCGCGGCCTCCTTGCGGCGGCCGACGACGCGCACCGTCTTGTCGAGGCCGGGCACCTCGCGCTGGACGAGCGCGAACCGCGCATTCATCTCGGCGACAGGGCGGCCGCCCGGCGCGGCGGCGTGCCCGAGGGCGGTCACGTCCACGTACTGGCGGTACGGCACCCGGTCGCTCGCCGCGGTCACGTGGGTCATCGGGCCGCGGCGGTCGTGGACATCCTTCGTCTGGAACGGCGCCGCCACCTCCGCCGGCCGCATCGGCGACGCGTCGAGCGAGAAGCTGGCCTTCACGACGACCGTCAGCCGGAGCTTGCCCTCGTGGCGCCACGGGACCGTGTCGATGGTCGCCTGCGCCGCCGTCGCCGACGCCGCCGGCGTGAGCGACGCGCACGCGACGCCGCCCGCGGTGCCTGGCAAGAACGGCAAGGCGCGCGCCGCGAACTGCGCGGCCTGCGCGTCGTCGACCGGGAGTGTCCCCTTCGGCTCGCTCATGTCCCCGGCATGCACGGTCGCAACCGCGCCTCCCGAGGTCAAGGGCTCATCCAGCGAGCGCGGGCGATCGCTGGCCGCGACGTACATTGGAGTCGTCGCTGGTGTGTGGCGGTGCGCGGATCGCCTCGGAACCTGGCCGCCGAGCTCGGCCAGAGGTGCGCGCCGGCGGCGGGAGATCACAACAAAATACCGAGTGGCCGCCCGCGCGCGCCAAGTACCATGACCGCATGAAGAGGCTCACCGACCCCTTTCACGTGCTGCCGGAGGCGCAGCGCCACGAGCTCATGCGCGACACGGTGATGGCGATCTTCGGCCCCGCGGTGGGTCAGGGCTTCTGGGATCAGATGGAGCCGCTGCTCACCGACACACGGCGCCAGCCAGGCGACGCGGAGGAGCCGGAGAAGAACTTCTGGCGGGGCCGCTGGCGCATCTACGAGGCAGAGTGAGCGGGGAGCAGCGGCCGTGAGCAACGACCCGACGCCGCCCGCCGCGCGCGCGCCTGCGCACAGACCGCGCCGACCGCGCCGCAAGACCGAGCTGCTCCTGCAGGGCGAGCCCGACGGGAGGCGGTGGATCGCCTGGATCTCGAAGCGCACCTACCGGATCCACAACGGGCGCTGCGAGCTCGACGCCCCCGGGCAGCAGGAGGTCCTGCACGACGACGAGATCCCCTACAGCGAGGATCGCAAGCCGCCGCGGGTCTCTCCGCCGATCGCCGTCGACGAGATGCTCCCTTTCCGGCGCGCGACCGACGTCGTCATCCAGGCCTTCGCCCACGCCTACAAGCCCGACACCCGCACGCTCACCGCGAGCGTCCAGTTCGGCAAGCACCGTCGCGAGATCGTGGTCCACGGCGACCGCGTGGGCGAGATCGACAGGGCGGGCCGGCCGCGCTTCTCCGAGCCTGCGCCGATCGAGGTGGTCCCGATCCGCTACGACTACGCCTATGGCGGCGTCGATCTGACGGCGCTCGGCAGGAACGGCGACGTCCTCGCGCAGCTCGTCCAGGAGGCCCGGCGTGGCACCGACAGGCTCGCCGACACGGTGTACCACTATCCGAGAAATCCATGTGGTTACGGGTATTTGATGGAGCTCGACGCCGAGAGCTTCGCGGGGCGGCCGATCCCCAACCTCGAGTTCCCGTTCGACCCGCTGACGCCCCAGCGCCTCGCCGTGGGCAAGCCATACCGGTGGATCCATGCGCCGCTGCCGGCAGGCTGGGATTACCAGTCCATGGCCTGGTTTCCGCGGCTCGCTTACCTCGGGCTCGCCCCAACCTGCCAGAGCGACGGCAAGCTCCCTGCCGAGGTCGAGCGCGGCTGGGCCGCCCGGGATATCCTCTCGATTCCGCCGCTCTACCAGGACCCCGGCGGCCCGCTCCGGCTGGAGTATGCGCAGGTCGCGTCGCCCGGGATGAGCGTCTCCGACCTCGCGCCGGACGAGTACTTCGAGCTGCATCACGTGCACCCGAACCGGCAAGTCTACTCCTTCCACCTGCCCGGCGAGGTGCCCCGGGTGATGCTGGAGCTCGCGCCCGGCCGGACGCTCACCGAGGCGGAATCCCACCTTTGCTCGGTGGTCGTGCGGCCGGTCCCGGGCGAGGTCGTGGTGGTCTGGAGCGCCCGGGCCCCCGTGGCCCTGGATCTCACCGAGGAGCAGATGATGAACCTGCGGCGCGAGGTGCGCTGGACCTCGGCGGCTCGATGAGCTCGATGAGGATGAAGGAGCGCGGACAATGTCGTACGGCTGCCTGACCGTCACGCGGTGGAACGTGTTCCTCGGCCTCTCGTGGCATGAGGCCATGTTCTGGTGGCCGATGCCGCCGCCCGGGGCCTACGTGCCCATGAAGTACTGGCCTCATTTCCAGACGGGGCTGGTCAGCGGCACGCACCTCTTCTCGTTCTGGTCGGAGCAGAACAAGCACGAGATACAGCTCGACGGCGTGCACTGGATAGGGCGGGGGAGCGACGCGAGCCTCGTTGTCCCGCACGTGGACGTGGTCCAGGGGTGGAATCCGCTCTTGCCCTGGACCATCCTCTTCGGGAGCTCCATCTCGGTCTGGGGGACGAGCGGGGTCGCGATCGGATGCGATAACCCGATCTTCGGCGAGACGACCTGCGATCTCGCGTGCTCGCCGTTCAAGACCGTGCCGTTCTCGCTCCACCTCGCGTGCAACAGCCCGGTCAGCCTGCCGCTCGATTTCACCATCGTCTGGGGCACCGCCAAGGCCGGCTTCACCTGGACCGACTTCATTGCGTGCCTCGTCGACATCGCGATCGAGATCGCGATGGACATCCTGATGAAGTTTGGCGGCCAGATCGCGGGCAAGCTGTGGAAAGGCGCGAAGGCCGCGGGGAAGGGGCTGGTGAAGGGCGCGAAGATGGCCGCCGCCAAGAGCGCGGATCTCGCGCAGCCGTTCTTCAAGCGGGCCGGCAAGGCCCTCGCGCGGGAGAGCGCCGAGGAGACGCTCGCGAAGATCCTCAAGGAGTCCGCCGAGGAGGCGGCCGACGACGTCGCGTCGAAGGTGGGCAAGCAGGCGGCGGAGAGCTTCTCGGACTCGCTCAGCCGGCTGCGATCGCAGAGCGACGAGCTGCTCGAGGAGCTCGCGGAGGCCGCGGACGGCAGCCTGTGGAAGTCGTTCAAGCAGGGGGCCGCGGAGCTCGGCGAGAGCGCCGCCGATCGCATGAAGAAGCTCGGGAAGAGCCTTGGCGCGGCGGCGAAGTCGGCGAAGGACACGATCATCGCCGTGAAGACGTGGAAGAAGGTGACCGAGGAGAACCTCCTGAAGTCACGGAAGGTGAGCAGCATCCTCAAGTACACGGCCCTGGCGAACGGGTTCAAATACTCGAAGAAGATCGGCGGGAAGGTCTACAGCTCCATCGACGCGCAGTACCACGACCCCGGGGATCTCGACGCGGCCTCGGACGGGTACAGCTTCGGACCGTTCGCGCTCGGGAGCAGGAGCGGCGTCTACGACGACCTCGGCGACCCCGTGGGGGACACGGGCGACGACGACGATGACGACGAGATCAGCAAGACCGCGGTCGGCGATCGGTTCGCCTGGAGGGGCGACGCGAGCGCGAGCGGGATGGTGCGCGTGAGCCAGCGCTTCTCGTGGTCCGATCGGAGCGATGAGAGCGGCGGGAGCGCGAGTGTGGATGACCGCTTTGCCTGGATGGTGAGCGACGCCGCCACGTCCGGCGCGTAGCTCCACCCACCGGGAGTCCGGCCAGGGATTCGGAGAGAGATTTCAACGCAAAGTCGCAAAGTCGCAAAGTCGCAAAAAAGAACAGATTGAGCGACGTCCGATCCGCTCGTCGAGAGAGGATGCGGTAGCCTCATCCGGCCGTACGGGCGGGCTGTCCGCTGCTCCCCGGCGAGGAGGTGACGGTCCTCCAGGAATACCAGCCGCGGCACAGCGCGTAGGCGAGCGCGGTCGTCGACACAAGCCAGAGGTCGACCAGCGCGGCCGTCTGCGCGTGGGGCACGTCGCCGAGCGCGAAGTAGTACACGGTGATCGCGAACTTCTGGAAGAGCACCAGCTCCCACACGCCCGGTACCCGTCGCGGCCAGGCGGCGATCAGGGCCCACATGCCGGCGAAGACGACGTAGGCGAACGTCCGCCAGATCTCGACCACCACGCGGTCGTCGGCCGCGCTGACCATGATCCGTACACCGTCCGCGAATGCGCCGAGGGTGAGGACCGCGTTCAAGGCCATCAGCCCGCGCCCGATCCGATCCGCTCGGGGGTTGGGGCCGTCGGTGGCAACCGCGGACACGCTCGAAAGTTGCTCGGGCTGTAGGCTCGTGGACTTCATAGAAGATCTCCTTGCCCACACACGTAGCGCACCGCCTCGCGGAATGGGATTCTACACAGACGTACATCTGCTATTCATTTCTGTATGGCCGCGGAACCCAGCTGGGAGCTCTATCGATCCTTTCTCGCGGTGGTCCGCGAGCGCAGCCTTTCGGGCGCCGGGCGCGCCCTCGGGCTCGCCCAGCCGACGATCGGGCGCCACCTTCAAGCGCTCGAAGGAGCGCTCGGCATCGCGCTCTTCACGCGCTCACAGCGGGGTCTGGATCTCACGCCGGCCGCTGTCTCCCTCGTGCCGTACGCCGAGGCGATGGCGAGCGCCGAGAGCGCGCTGAGGCGAGCTGTCTCCGGCGAAGCAGAAGAGCTGCGGGGCTCGGTGCGCATCACGGCGAGCGAGATGCTCGGCACCGAGGTGCTGCCTGCAGCGCTTGCGGCCTTCCGCGAAGCGCACCCTGGCATCGCCGTGGAGCTCGTGCTCTCGAACCGCAACCAGGACCTGCTGCGTCGCGAGGCCGACATCGCCGTCCGCAATGTGCGCCCGACGCAGAGCGCCCTCGTGACGCGCAAGCTGGGCGTCCTCCACGTGGGGCTTCACGCCCACCCACGCTACCTGAAGGCGCACGGCACGCCGTACACCCTCGAGCAGCTGCGCGATCATCCGCTGATCGGCTTCGACAAACAACCTCCGCAGCTATCGCTGCCCAAGCTCCCGATCCCAGTCACGCGCGACATGTTCAGCTTCCGGTGCGAAAACGAGATCGGTCAGTACGCCGCCCTGCGCGCGGGGTTCGGCATCGGAGCCTGCCAGGTCGCCCTGGCCAAGCGCGACCGGCTGGTGCGCGTCCTGCCCGACGCTCTGGAGTTCGACTTCGGCGTCTGGGTCGTCATGCACCGCGACCTCAAGAACAGCCGCCGCGTGCGGCTGATGTTCGATCACCTCGTCCACCACCTGCAGGCGCACATCGCCTCCGAGCTCGACTGACCACCTCGTCCCGCTGTCGCGCGCCCTCCCTCACGGCACGCCTACGGCCCTTGGAAATTTTCGCCCCGGACACCGTCGCTGTCGGGTGCGATACGTATCGACAATGACGCTCCGCGGCGGGCCGATCGCCCCACCATCAAGGGGCTGGATCCAGGTGCGCCGTCGGCATCGACGACGGTGATCGGGAACACCAACCGGGCCAGAACCAGCGCCCATGTGCTGCAGGAATTCGCATCGTGGACGCGGCATAGGCCGGCTGGCGGAGCCCCAGGGCGGCGAGCGGGCGTCGGGAGGGGTCGGCGCATGGGTCTTGCACCGAACAGACCGTGGTTCGAATTCTCTTTACGCTCGTAAACCAGCCTGAGATGCTATGCGCTGCAACGAAACAATGCATGACAAGGGCATCGTTTCGAGTGCGAAAGTATCTTGGAGGGGCAACATGCCGATTACAGTGACAGTTAAAGGCAAGAAGTACGAGAGCGACGGTCATTACCATGCGGAAGAGATCATGCTCGCTTCCGTCAGTAGTACGGCAAACCTCGTCGTAGAAATGAACGGTTGGCCGTGCACGGGCGAACGGTACCACGATTGTCACAAGCGCCTCCTCACCGCGTCCTCTGGCCGCACGATCACGGTGACCATCACGGACGATCATGCCGGCTACGCCGCGAACCATGGGCGCAAATTCGGGCAAACAGGGACGATCACCTACGCCAATGGCGCTGCGACCTACGGCTAGAACGTCAAACGTAGAGAAGAGCGTCTCATCCTCTCGCCGACCCTTGCGGTGATCACGCCCTTCGGCCGAGCACGCGCCGTTCCGTCACGCCTCCACGCCGTACTTGTCCAGCCACTGTTTCAGGCGCTGGTAGCTCCTGAAGCCGATGAGCGCCGCCGCGCGCGTCTTGTTGTGGTTCGCTTCCTTCAGGGCCCGCTCCAGGTAGTGCCGGACGACGTGGGCGATGGTCTCCTCGAGGCTGAAGCCGTCGCCGAGCGGCTGGCCCAGCACCGCGTCCCGCGGCGTGTCTTCGCGGACGAACAGCGCCTCGCGGACCTCGACGACATCGATCACCGGCCCGTGTGCCCAGACGAAGGCGCGCCAGAGGGTCCCCTCGAGCTCCCGGACGTTCCCCGGCCAGGGGTGGCGGAGCAGGTGGTTCCTTGCGGCGGGAGAGAGCTTCTTCTGGATGCCTCCGGGGCGGGCCTCGTTGTTGAGGCGGGCGAGGAACTGGTCGATCAGCAGCCCGACATCGCCCTCGCGTTCGCGGAGTGGCGGCGTGTGCAGGACGAGGATGGCCAGCCGGTAGAAGAGATCCTCGTGGAATCGGCCCTGACCGACCTCGCGCATCAGGTCCCGGTTGGTCGCGGCGATGACACGCACATCGACGGGGACGTCCTGCCTGCCGCCGACGGGGCGGATCTTCTTCTCCTGGAGGGCGCGGAGCAGCTTGGCCTGCCCATCGGGCGGCAGCTCGCCGACTTCGTCGAGGAAGAGCGTCCCGCCGCTCGCGCGCGCGAGGTGCCCCTGGTGGTCGGCGGTGGCGCCCGGGAAGGCGCCCCGGGTGTGCCCGAAGAACTCGGAGTCCACGAGCTCCCGGGGCAGGGCGCCGCAGTTGACGGCCACGAACGGGTCCGCGGCGCGCAGGCTCGCCTGGTGGATGGCGCGGGCCAGGAGCTCCTTTCCGGTCCCGGACTCGCCCTGGATGAGGACGGGCGCCGTGGTGCCGGCGGCCTGCCGCGCGCGGTGGAGCAGCCGCTTCATCGCCTCGCTCCGGTGGACGATGTCCGAGAACCCCGGCTCGTCGGGCCGGAAGCCGTCCGAGAGGCGGGCGAGGTCTTCCTCGGTGCGGCGGACCGCGGAGGGGATCAGCTCCGCGGCAAGCTCGAAGGGCACGTCGGCGGTCTGGACGCCGGTCTGGGGCGATGACTCGATGAGCTCCGCCTCGAAGCGCGTCTTCGCGACGAGGATCCAGATGGCCGCCATCGCCGGCGTGCCCGGGCTCAGGTGGAAGGTCCGCTTGGCCCTCTTCCCGTACTGCTCGATCGACCAGGCCACAGCGTCCATGACGGCGCGGTAGATGTCCGCGTGGTGCGTCGGGGTGGAGAGCGTCTCCTGCCGGAGGACGATGCTCGCCTTCGTCTTGCTCCTGAGCCATCGCGTGAACGCCGCGACCTCCTCTCCTGGATGGTTGTTCAGCAGGACGAGGTGGTCGAACTCGCGCTCGGCGACGGCGTGCGCGATGGGGCCTTCGCCGACCTTGGCGTCGCCCGACGCCGCCTTGATATCGGTCTTCCCGATCCATGCGAGGAGAACACGGGCCATCGTGCTGGCCAGCGTAACAAACCTTCTGGCAGCTGAGCAACGCCGCCTTCTGCTCGCTGCTGTGGCTCCGACGGGAGGCCCGGTCCGCTCGGTCGCGCGGCGCTGCTCCGGCTCGGCTTGGAGCGCAACGGTCCCGCGCAGCGCGCTGGGGCCGGCTAGCCCTGGCTCGATCGGGGCGCGCGATCCGCCGGGTACGGACGCACGTTCAGGCCGGTCCAGCGCATGAGGTGGCCGAGGACGGCGCCGAACACCAGGTGACCGATGAGGCTCAGAACGAACGTCTTCGGCGTGAGCCGGAAGAGCAGCTCCTCGCCATGGGGCGCGGCGAGCACCGTGATGAGGAGGCATGTCCAGATGAAGACGCCGTACTTCACGGCAGCCTGGACGACCTCACGCCCTCTGGCGAAGATGGGGTAGACCATGAAGAACGCGACACCCATGCCACCCCCGTTTCCAAGCCAGCGCCAGGCATAACCCGTGTTGACGATGGACCGCGCAGGCGCGCGAGCGATCCGCGTCGCGGCGCCGAGAATGCTGCGGCAAACCGACCAACTACGAGACGCGCAGCGATTCGATGCCGCGTGTGCGATGCGTGGCGCCAGCGGTGTCCAAGTCGAGACTGGACTCCATGGAGGATTCTGGCCTCCAGGGCTCGCCGCCCCGAGACTCCAATGGTGCAAGCATCTTGCATGCACACTGCGCCCCATCGAGCCCGGACCTCGAAGCTCCAGGCGCTCGCCCGCGCCGGGCGATCTCTGTAGACTCGCCTCCGTGGCTCAACCCGGCGAAGGGCTCGTGCCCCTGGTTCCCTCGGCCCTCCTCTCGAGCCGCTGGTCGCGGGATAACCTCATCACCCCCGATCCGTCTCGCCTCTACACCGGCCCCTTCTCGGCGCGCATCGGCGTCGAGCAGCTGCAGGAGCAGGTCGACGCGCTGACCTCGGTGCTCGGAGACTTCGAGGTGGAGGAGGCGAGCCTCGGTGTGCTGTCCTGGAACGTCCGCGGCCGGGATCGGCGCGGCCCCGTCCACCTGGTCCTGCCGCTCGGCATCGACCAGGCGGGCGTCGGCGGACGCAGCAAGGCGCGCGTGCCTCAGCGCTGCTTCGAGCATGCGCGCACCTTCGCCGAGCGCCGGCTGGATCGCTATCTCCTGGCTCCGGATCAGATCGTCGAGGCCCGGGGCGCCGGAGCGGGGGCCTGCTTCCGGCTGCCGAGCGGCTATCTCCCGCTGACCTTCGGCCTGGGTCGCGCCCGAGTCGACGTCATCGGCGAGGACGGTGCCTGGGGGATCAGCCTCGGGGCACGCTCGACCCGAGCGATCCTCGTCGAGCTCTGCGCGGCCATGGCTTACCACTATGACCTCGAGAGCGGGACGATGATCGCCGACGTCGTGATCAACGACGGCGACTTCCTGGTGAAACGGGATCGCGACGGCAGCTTCGCGCTCCGGTGGACGACGGCGCGCACCCTGGAGAGCGGCGTCGGCCCCGAACGGTTCTTGCTCTATCTCCTGCAGCTCATGGCGTACGAGGACTGGGAGGTCGACGGCGAGCTGCTGGGGCTCCCCGTTCCGCTCACCGATCCCGAGGCAGCGTTCGCTGGATTCACGCGGGGCAGGGGCCTGCGCTGCTTGGACCTCGGCGAGGATCCCGCGCGCGGCGTCGCGCAGGCTCGGGCGCTCCTCGATTCCTTCGCGCGCTCTCGAGAAGGGAGAGCCTATCGCCCCTGGGTCGAGCGCTACCGAGATCCCCATTCCGCACCACCCTTGGCGTCCGATGATCCGCGACGGCCCTGGTGGAACCTGGTTGAGCTGCGACAACGCCGCGACCGATTGCGGCTCGAGCGCGGAGAGGAAGCGGCCGCGCCGCTCAGCACCCTCATCGAACGTTTGCTCGGGGTGGTCGGCGTCGCGGAGCCCGTGGACGCTGGCACGGTGCCCTCGGTCAACGATGTCGATCGCGGGGAGGTGCTCGACCTGCTCGAGAGCGCCGGCGTCAGGGCCGATGCGCGCGCGTCCGCTGCCGATACCTGGTTCGAGAGCTGGCCTTACCGGAGTCGCGCCGAGCTCGAAGCGCGCCTGCCGAGGCTCGCCGCCTTGCCACCGAGCCAGCTGGTGTGTCCAGGCGTCGCGCCCGCCGAGGAGGAGGGCACGCTCGCCGCTCTGGATCGCTGGTCCCGCGCTCGCCCCGCCCGCGAGCTGGCCAACCCGGAGCTCTTCGGAGGACGGCGCCTCGCACCGGAAGCCGTCGCCACGGCCGTGTCGCTCCTGCCCAGCTTCGAGGCCTTCATGGATGACGCCCTCCACGACCCGCGCTGGGGCTACTACGCCAACCGAGTCGTCATCGGACAAGAAGGTCACTTCTCGACCCATCCCGAGAACCTGACGCCGCACTATGGCCGCTGGGTGGTCGCCTGGGCCTTCGAGGTGTGGAGAGAGCTCTGCGGGAGCGGCAAGCTGGGGCGGGATGAGCCCTTTTCGCTCGTCGAGTTCGGCGCGGGCAACGGGCGCCTTGCCCGCGATGTCCTGGATGCGGTCCGGAGCCTGAGCGGATCGAGCGACGACTGGCGTTGCTTCCGGGAGGTCCTCGACGTTTGCATCTACGAGATCTCGGATTCCCTGCGCAAGAAGCAGCAGGCTCTGCTTGGCGCCGACGCCCGCGTGCTTGAGGGAGACGCGCGAGCGCCAGCGGACTGCCTGCGCCGAGACTTCCCTGAGGGGCTCGTGGGGCTCGTCGTCACCAACGAGCTGCCGGACGCCTTCGGAGTCCACAAGGTCCGTCTCTCGGCCAGCGGGGACGTCGAGGCGGTCCTGGTCGTCCCGCGCATGGAGTCACAGCTCCTCGAAGCGCTCCGCCCAGAGCTCCGAGACGCCTGCCGCCAGGCCGACGTTCATCTTCGTCAGCTGCTCGGCGAGACCTGCCACGGCGGTGAACTCCTGCTCGATCGGAGCTGCCTGGGAGATCTGATGACCGCCCTCTACCAGCTCCCCGCGGACCAGCGCGAGCCGCTGATCGACCAGGTCTGGTTCGACGAGGTGCTCGTGCCGGCCGCCTGCTTTGACTCGCTCGCGGCGGTCCTGCGGCGTGGCGCGTCCGAAATGGCTCGATCCCTGGCGGCCGAGCCGTCCGGAGCGATCACCTATGTGAACGTGCACGCGACCCGCTTCATCGGCGAGCTCGCCACGGTCCTGCGCTTGGGGCAGGTCCTCACCATCGACTACGGCGACACGACCTGGGGCCTGATCCAGGGGGCCAGGCAGGGCCAGTTTCCTTTCCGGATCTACTGCGATGAAGGGAGCTATCTTCCGCGCCCCAACACCCCGTACGCGCGTCCAGGCGCGCAGGACCTGACCGCCGACGTCAACTTCACCGATCTCTCGCTGGCGGCTCGCGAGGCCGGGCTCGAGTACGTCTACTTCGGTCCTGAGCGCGCGATCGCCGGCCGCGAGTTTCCTCGGGTCCTCGCATCCACCGATCAGCGCCCGTTCGCCGAGTTCGTGGGGAATTCGGTCTTCAAGCTCCTCGTCGTGGGACGGGGCGCGTCCTACTTCCCGGAGCTACCAGGGCTCGAGCCGCTCCCGCTCCTCACGCACGCGCCTGATGCGACGCTCGACAGACCGAGATCGAGCGCCGGCGCGCGTCTGTCCCTGGTTCTTCACCCTTGCTGACAAAATTCAGCGATATCTGGCGCGGCAAACGTGCTCTGTCGAGCGCCGGAGCGCAAAGGGCGCGCGACGGCGAGCTCCGCTCGTCTACGGTGCGTGGATGAGAATCTTGACCTTGTTGACTCTGGGGCTCCTGTGCGCGGCGTGTGGTGATAATGGCGATCCGCCCGGCCCGGGAGGAGGCGGAGCCGGGGGCGCCGCCGCGGCGACCGCGGGCAGCGGCGGCGGTTCGGGCGGCGGCGGTGCGGGTGGCGGCGGCGGCGATGCCGCCAGCACCGGCGGCGGCGCAGGGGCCGGGGGCGACGCGACCGGCGGAGGGTCGGGGGTCAGCGTCGATCTCGCCGCGCCTGACGCCATCTTCCTCCACCCGGCGGGGGAGACGACCAATATGGTGTTTCACATCGCGATCGCCGGAGCCGACGACGGCGGCGCCTACGTGAGCGGCGAGGGGTTCGGCGAGGTCAAGCTGGGCGACCAGACGATCACCAAGCTGGGAGCGTTCCTCATCCGCCTCGATCCCGAGGGCGATCTCCTCTGGTCGGCGCCCATCGTCACGGCGCAGCAATCTTCGGCGACGGCGGTGACCGTCGACCGAGCGGGCAATGTGCTCATCGCGGGCGAGCTCTATGGCGAGGTCACGATCGGGGGCACGAAGCTGTCCGGCGCGACGGACGATCCCGACGCCATGGTGGCCAAGCTCGACGCCGACGGCAGCGTGCTCTGGGCGAAACGCTTCGCCTCGGCGGCCGCGGATCGCTGCATTGCGATCGCGACCGACGCCACGGGCAATGTGTACGTGGGTGGCTATGTCGACGACGATATCGACTTTGGCGACGGCCTCGTGGCGGTCGATGGCGAGTCCCCGTTCCTCCTGAAGCTCACGCCGGACGGCGACGTCGCCTGGGCCAAGGTGTTCAACAACACCGGCGGCGCCGGCAGCGCCGTGGCCGGCATCGCCGTCCACGAGGGCGGCGACGTGTCGATCACGGGTTATGCCGACGGAGCGCTGGCCATCGACGGCACAGCGCTGTCGCTGCCTGCAGGCTCGACGATGATGGGTTTCGTCGCCCGCTTCTCGAGCGCGGGGGAGGGCCGGTTCGCGCGGCGCTTCGGCGGGCCGGTATTCGACATGGGCAACGAGATCGCCGTCGGTGAGGGCACGTTCCTCGCAGGCACGGTGAGCGGCGAGAGTGAGGTGCTGGGGACGACGGTGGACGCGGACGTCGAGGGCACGCCGTTCGTCGCGAAGCTCACGGAGAGCGGGACCGCCGAGTGGGTGATCACGCCGGAGCCGAGCGGCACGATGTACGGCCTCGCGCCCGACATGGCGGGCGGCGTCTACGCGGCGGGTCGCTACGATGATCTCGTCACCTTCGACTACACCCCGTTCGCGTTGCACGCGAGCGCGTCCTCGGAGGTCACGGCGCTTCACCGTTATGCGTCGAGCGCCGGCTCCTCCGAAGGCATGGCGCTCACCTCCGGCGGCACGCTCTGGGTCGCCGGCACCTTCTACGGTTCCATCGACGTCGGCTCGGGTCCCGTCGCGTCGCCGAGCACGAGCGGATTCGTCTTCCGCATCCCGGCGCGCAAGTAAAAGAAGCCGGCTCCAGCCTCACGCGGCGCCGGCGGCGATCGCGTCTGCGAGGCGGGGGAACGCGGGGGTGAAGCCGACGTCCGCGCGGATCCGGCGACCGTCGAGGAGCGCGTCGATGGTGCGCGCGCGCTCGGCGTCCGAGCCGTCGGGCGGCGGCTCGGACACCGATGCGAACAGCGCCGCCAATGTCGGGGCTTCGTCGTCGACCACGTTGTAGATTCGATGTGCAGGGGAAGGCGCAGCGAGCAAGCGGGCGACGGCTTGCGCCACATCCGCGTGGTGGGCGATCGACAGGCGCTGCGTCGGTGGGAATGCGCGCGTCATCGGCACTGCCTCGGCGATGTGCGGATCGCCATCGCCGTACACGAACGGCAGCCGCAGCACGCGCGCGTCGAGACCCTCGAGCGCCAGGAGGAAGCGCTCGGCGGCGAGCTTGTTCACCGCGTAGGCGTCGATCGGCGCGCACGGGTCGTCCTCGCCGGCAAGGCGCCCGCCCGTCGAGCCGTAGACCACGCCCGCGCTCATGAAGAGGAAGCGCTTCACGAAGGCAGCGCGAGCTGCGCTTGCGAGATGCTGCGTGCCGAGTCCATTGATCGCGTGCTCCTGCTCGGCCGTCGCGCCGCGGAACGCAGCGCAGTGGACCACGGCCTCGACTCCGCGCACCGCAGCCGCGAGCGACTCCGCGTCGAGCAGGTCGCCCTGGACGAGCTCGATGCCAGCGTCGCCTGGGTCGGCGGCGCGCGTCCGATCGCGCACGAGGGCGCGCACCTGATCGCCGCGCTGCGCGAGCCGTTTGGCGAGGCGACTTCCGATCCTTCCGGTGGCTCCGGTGATGAGAATCTTCATGGGAGCAACGTAGCCCTCGGCGCTTGTCCGAAATTGGCAGAAGCGGACATTCGCGGAGCGACGCTTGCGCGCTCGCCGCGTCGGCGCCAACAATTGTGTATGCCCGCGGGCGTCGCTGACCGCACACGTATCGCGCCGAGCGCGTCGACCGCGTCCGCCGTGGCCGCGCTGTTCGTCGAACAGTGCGACGGCGACAGGTCCCTCGTCTCGATTCCGCGTGCGGAGATCCAGCTCGTCGCTCGCGTCGGGCCATGCGTCCCAGGTGGCGTCTACGTGTACGCGATGGGCGGCCGCCGGACGGTGCATCGAAAGCTCATCCGCGGCGGACAGCGGGCGGTGACGGCACGCTTGCACCTCGGCGCCTCGGAGGCGGTGCTCGGCGTGCCGGCCTCCGCGCTCGCCGGGCGCATCGTCGCGATCGACGAGCTGTGGGGCGACGCCGCGAGTCGGAGGCTCCTCGATCCGCTCGCGACAGCGAACGACGCGCTCGGAGCGATCGCGATCGTGGAGTCCGCGATCGCCGAGCGGCTCGCGATCGCGGAGCCCCGCCGCGCGCAAGCGGACCTCGCGCTGGCGGCCGCCGCGAGGCTCGCGAGCGCCAGTGTGAACGACGTCGCCGCCGAGCTCGGTGTGAGCGCGCGGCACCTCCGCCGCGTGGTCCGTGACGTCGTCGGCGTGGGCCCAAAAGCGTTCGCGCAGCTCGTGCGCTTCGATCGCGCGGTCGCCGCCGCGCGCGAGGGCAGTCGCGCGAGCTGGGCGCGCGTCGCCGCCGCGACTGGCTACTGCGATCAGGCCCACCTCATCGACGAGTTCCGCGCGATCGCGGGCGTGACGCCCCGCGTGCTGCTCGGCGAGCTCGGCGGTGGTTCGGTCCTCTAGACGCTTCAGAAGGCCGGGTAGCAGCTCTTGCCGTCGGTGGTGATCGGTCTGTCCTCGGGCTCGGCCTGCGTGAGGTCGATGGCGTGGAGATCCGTCACGTCGTCATGGCGCAGGCAGTAGACGAGGGACGTCGCGTCGGGAGCGATCGTCACGCTGTCGATGTAGGTGCCGGGCTCGGCGAGCACGAGGGGGGAACTCATGGCTGTGGCCATGTCGTAGACCAGGAGGGCGCTTGTCGCTACCGTGGTGTCGTCGACCGGAAGTTCGATGGTTCCGACGAAGACAAAGCCGCTGCCGTCGCCGAGCCAGCTCGCCGGCGTGAGGGAGAGCTGCATCTGGCCTGCTCCATAGCCCTCATCCACGAGCTTCGTGGGGTTGGTGCCGCCCGCGCTCGGATAGAGAAAGATGCCCTCATCTTCCGAATTCACGCACACGCTGTGAATGAGGAGGACTTCGCCGGTGGCCGGGTTGACCGAAGGTTCTATCACCGTGCAGCTCTGCACCGTGGGGAAGGGCTCCGGCAAGGCACCTCCTCCCGCGGGCACGCTCCACGGGAACGAGCCTCCTTGGAGGCTTGTCCCCTCGTACCACCAGTTGCCAAAGTCATAGAGAATGCCGGTGCCATCGGCCGTGAACATCGGTGCGTCCACCGAGATTTCGAAGGCCGTGCGGCCCTCGCCGTTGTTGGGAAACACCGGCGTGAGGCGGTGGAAGTCGGTCCCGTCGGTGGCGAGGCTCCAGAGGCGGCGGGTCGCGAGGTGGGTGTCGTTGTCTTCCTTGGTGGGGCCGTAGAGCGAAGCGATGACGATGCGGGTGCGGTCGGGCGAGAGGGTGTGGCCCCGGATCTCCCAACCTTCACTGCCGTCGCCGCGCTGATCGGTGACCACGCGCTCGGCGCCGGTCGCGAAGTCTCGCGCGATGAGATGATCGTGATCGGCGGTCTCTGCGCGCACGTAGAGGAACGTGCCGGCGGGGAGGGCGCCCGCGCCGGTGGACGAGCCACCGCCGCCGGAAGCGCCTGCGCCGCCCGATGTGCCGGTGTTGCCGGAGGAGCCGCTCGGACCAGCGCCCCCGGTCCCGGAGGTGCCCGCGCTGCCGGAGGTGCCTGCGCTGCCGGATGTGCCCGAGGTGCCGGTGGGCGACGCGGTCTCGATTGTGCACGCCAACGTCGAGCTCGCGGCGATCGCAACGAGACTGAAAACCCGCCAACTGTTCTTCGTTGGAATCATGCGACCAGCCTAACAAACTCTGCTCGCGCGCATTCGTCTTTCAATCCGGCTGGATCTCAGGCTCGACCAGGTGCGCTCGACGCCTCCTCGATGGCTGTAGACGCCGCAGGCGCGCTGGACATCCCCATCGTCGGCTTCGACTTCGAGCTCAAGACCGTCGAGTGCTGCACGAGCCCGCCGTCTCAACGGCCAACACTCTTGACATCCACTGCCCGAAGAGCCGGATGCGGGAATTCCGCACGTGCGGATCTGTGGGGGGCCGAGGTAGTCGACCCCGCTCTAGGGGATTTCGGGGTCGGTGTGCCTTCGCCACTCGTTCCGCGCGCTTGAGTTGGCGGTCCGGGCGGCGAACTCGCGCTCCACGCCGGTGATGGCGGGCATCTTGCGATGGCGCAGCTCCCCGGGAAGGGTGATCTCCACCTGCGTTCGTGCTTCACGCAGCGTGCCGGGCCATCCGCCCGCGGCGGGGCGGCCTTCTCGATGGAGGTCTTGACGCCAACGCCTGGCCCACGCCTGGCCCAGCGCGTTTGCGCTCTGCTCGATGAATCGTTGCCGTACGGTCGCCTGCGCCGAGCCGTCTTGGTCGGTTGCTGGCTCTGACGGGGCGCTCTCGGCGCCCTGGCTCGGCGCTGCGCGCTTCACTCGGTGACCGCAGGCTGAGGCCCCGGGACGATCCCTGCGATGTCCGGATCCTCTCCCGGTGTCCCGCTGACGCCGGAGCCCTTTTCCATGCGGCGCGCGAGACGGTTCGCGTCTTTCTCGCGCTGCTTCTCCTGCCGTTCGCGTTCCTTTTGCCGCTTCAATGCTCCTTGCCTCTGCATGCGGAACAGGCCTTTCGGCGCCTCCTGGCGCGTTCTTCAGCACCTCATGGTGCGTCCTGAGAGCGCAGGCATGGCGGCGCACGAGCGCCGCCACGCCGCGCCCGTGATCAGTACCGGTCGCGACCGCCGCCGCCGAAGCCGCGCGCCGGACGCTCCTGCGCTTCGTTGACCTTCAGCGCGCGGCCATCGAGCATGGCGCCGTTCAGCTGCGAGATGGCGCTGTTCGCGGCCTGGGCCGTGCCCATGGTCACGAACGCGAAGCCGCGCGGCTGCCCCGTCTCGCGGTCGGTCGGCATCGCGATCTCACGGACCTCGCCGGCCGCGGCGAACGCGGACTCGAGGGTCTCGCGGGTGGTGCTGAACGAAAGATTTCCTACGTAGAGACGATTTCCCATGCCATCCTGCTCTTTTACGGCTTTCTGGTGCGCTCTGCGGCGCTCTCAGCCTGCCATTCGACGAAGCCGTGACGGATCGAACGGAGACGTGCGGCGCGGAACTCCCGCGCGATCACACGGTGCGTCGTCCAGTCGTCCGAGCGAGCTGCAATCTCCCTCACGAGGGAGGGAAGAGGGAAAGCGTCGTTATAGAGGGCCAGGGACGGTCGTGAGGAGGGCATCCTAGCCCGGTGCATCGTCGTCCGCAAGCGGGCCGTTCCGTCTTCCGACGCTGAGCCTGCCGCCGACCGCAGGCAGCCGGCGAACAACGAGGTTGCATCGGGGCGAAATGGCCCACGTCCGCGATCGCCGTGCACCTCGGCCCCGGACCCTGCGAGGGCCCGCCGTGAGCTGAGCGGGGGCTTGGCGCCCGCGCCCCTCGCGACCGCGCAGCGTGCTGGACGGGCCCGGCCCCCGGCGCGAGAACGTCAATCTCACTTGTAGGCCGCGGACGCATCCGACTGCGAACAAACGAGCTCCTTGAAATCGGAGCAGCTCATCGGATCGATGTTGGTGATCATCGAGTCGGGTCCTGAAGCGGACCCGAACACTCATGCCAGGCTGCGCCGTGACACCGTCCACCTCTGGAGCCTCGAGACGAGCCTCGACGAGCACGGCCGGGCCGATGGACCGCGATCGGCGTTGGTTGTCACATGCTCTCCACGAGCGTGTCGTCATGCCCTACGCGTGGTTGTTTTGTTCGGTACTTTAACATCCGCTCGCCCTGGACCGGGGTCAGGCGGCAGGGGGGCGCGTGCCGGCCTCACCGGCCGTGCGCGATCCGGTAACTCGCCGGGATCACCGCCGGCGGTGGCCCGTCGTACAGCGTCGCGATGCGCCGCTCCTCCTTGCGGACGTGGTACTCGAACACGCAGCGGAGGGAGAAGAACACCCGCCCTTCCCCCGCGACGATCCCTATTTGATCGAGGTGCATGGGAAAGACATACTCTCGCTCCTCGAGCTGCACATGGATGTGCATCCGCAGGTCGGGCATCGCAAAGGCGAGGTCCCCGCCGCGCAGGCCGTGCGTGAGCCGGATCCCGTCGCCCGGCCTCGGCTCGCCGCCTGCCTCGATCATCATGCCCGGGTGCCCCATGTTGAAGAACGTGGGGAGGATGTCCCTGTGCCCCACCTTGAACTCGGGCGCCCTGTCGGGCGTGAGCCGGCTCGGGTCCGGCGCGGCGGCGCTCGTCGCGGCCTTCACGCGGAGCGCGCCCTCGCCCGGGTAATAACCCAGGCCGACGGGATCGGGAGAGTCGCCGAACGAACGGAGCAGCCGGTTCGGGTCCTCGAGGTTGGGCAGCGGCTTCCCGAGGGCGTTTTTCGCGTCGAGGTAGAACCCTCGCCCCGCCGGGTTGGGCGTGAAGGGCATGTCGAGCCCGTAGTCGGTAGGGCAGGTCCCGCCGAAGGCGCGCCCGTAGTCGAGCTCCATCGAGACGAACGACTCCGGCTCGCTCGGGACCAGGGCGCCGCCGGCCCCGGGCACCCAGGAGCGGTCGCCGAAGACGGCGATCCGCCGCCGGAAGGTCCGGCCCACCTCGAGCTCGACGTCGAGGTGGGGCCTCGCCGCGCCGCCGGGCTGGCGCACCTTGCCGCCGAGCAGCACGTCGACCCCGCCCATGTAGAACGGCTTGTCTCCGGGCATCTTGCCGAGCGCCGTCGCGACGGGCTCGCCCGAGATCGGCCACGGCTCGTCGGGCGTGGCGACGAGCGCGCCGCCGGCGACCCGGAAGGTGGGCCGCGCGATCGCGCAGCCCAGCATGTGGTCGTCGCTGCGCGCCGACGCCGTCCTGAGGAGGCGCGCCGGGTGCCTTGTCTCGTTGCGAAGCTTCACGGATCGAGCCCTCTCCGCCGCGGCGCCGCGCTCAGCAGTTCAGGCGCACGGTGCCGCCATCGAGCTTCTCCGTGGCGCTCCCGTTGGTCACGTAGATCCCGTCCGAGGTGATCTCGATCTTCGCGGACTTGCCCTCGGCGTCGGTCGAATTGCCGATCTCGAGGATGATCTTCTTCTGGGCCCGGATCCGGATCGTCGAGTCGGCGAACAGGGCGAGATCGGGTCCGCCGATCTGGACCTCCTGCTCGGACTCGACGCGCACCTCTCCAGCGCACGTCATCTCCAGCGCGCCGTCGGTCACCGCCCACTCGATCGAGCCCGCGCTGAGCGTGCAGTGCCCGTCGACGACCTGCTGCATCGTGCCGCCGACCGAGAGGGTGAGGTTGCCCGTGACACGCCTCGACTCGTCGTCCAGGGACGAGATCGCGTGCGCCCCGGTGACGGTGACCGTCCGATCGCCGGTCACCTTGACCGACTCGTCCCCGCCGACGCACGCGCTGCGGTCCCCGACGACGATGTCGCGGCGGTCCCCGACGACGCTCGCCGTGTGATCGCCCGCGACCGAGAGCCAGCTGTCGGCGCCGACCGAGGTGGTCTGATCTGCGGCCACCGTCCTGGTCTCGGCCGCGCCCACGGTCACGGTGCGCGCGCCCGCGACCGTCACCGTCTCCGCGCCGCCGACGGTCTTCGTGCGGTCGCCCGTCACCGCGAGCGCATCGTCGCCGCCCACGTTGCGGCGCGCGTCGTTCAGGGCCTCGACCTTGAGGTCGCGCTGGGCGCGGAGGTAGACCTCTTCCCGGCCTGACTGGTCCTCGAAGCGGAGCTCGTTGTACCCGCCGCCTCCCGGGGTGCTCTGCGTCCGCAAGGCCGATTTGCTCTTCTCTGCGGGGAGCGCGTACGGGTAAGGGCTCACGATCGTGTACACCCGCCCGGTCACGATCGGCCGGTCCGGATCGCCGTCGAGAAACTCGACGAGCACCGCGCTCCCGACGCGCGGGATGTGCATCGCCCCGTAGCCGGCCCCCGACGCCATCTGAGCGACGTGGACCCAGCACGCGTTCTCCGAGGCGCTGCCGTTGCGATCCCAGTGCAGCCTGACCCTCACGCGCCCATCGCTGTCCGTCTCGATCTCGGCCCCCTGCGTCCCGACGACGGTCGCGGCCTGCGGGCCGGCGATTCGCGGCTTTGGCGTCCTGCACGGGGGCCGGAAGGCGACGCCGGCAGGCACGCACTCGAACGTGCAGCGGTACCCCTCCTTGCTGTCGAACCGCGCCGCGTGCTGGAGCCGGGTGATGAGGTACTCCGCGTTGAAGCTCCCCCTCGGGTGATCCTCGAGCCGGAACCGCGCCCCGGGCGCGAGCCGCACGGAGCAGGCCTCGCCCTGTCCCACGGCGGCGGTCGCCTGGAGCGCGTCGAGGCGGACCTCCGCCGCGGGGCTGGCCGGGTACGCGAACACGGCGAGGTCCGTGTGCCGTCCCTTCTCGGCCGCCGTGTCCACGACCGAGGCGGGGTTCTCGAACGGCACGTCGCGCGTCGTGACCTTCCCCGGCCGGACCCGCTGCGAGAAGCGGAACGAATCGATGCCTTCTCCGGTGTGGAGCGCCCCCGTCACCGGCCGATACCGGAGCTCCTTCGGGGAGATCGGCGAGTGGACCTGCGCCGTGTCGGAGATCATCAGGGTCGCGCCAGCCTCGGTGTGCTCGAAGTAATAGAAGATGCCTTCTTCCTCCATGAGGCGGCTGAGGAACGCCCAGTCCGATTCGCGGTACTGGACGCAGACGTCGCGCGCCTCGTAGCTGCGCTGGAGCACGATCTGGTAACGCCGGACGCCGCCGAGCTTGAGCACGCGCTCGATGACCTCGGCCGTGGTGACGCCCTGGAAGATGCGGCAATCGTACCGCTGGTCGAGGAGCCAGACCTCGGGCACCAGGGTGGCGCGGTAGGCGGCGTGGTGCTCCGAGGTGTGGACCTGCTCGAACCGGCTGACGATCCCGTGCAGGTGGCGGGCGCTCGTGCCGTGATCGAGCGTCAGCACGGCCGACTCGGCGACGAGCGCGTCGAGGTCGAGGTCGGTGTCGGCGCACTCGACGGTGATATCGAAGGCGTAGAGCTCCGACATCGCCTCCGCACCCGAGAGATCCTTCACCTCGAGCGAGGTCTTGAGTCCATCGATCGTGAGTCGTGCGCGGACGAGGGGCGGTGCCACGGCCATGAGAACCTCGGAAGAAGTTCGGCCATCAGAGCCGATGTCGCGCCGATGTGCAAACACGTTGCGCGGGCCGGCCGCGCCGGGCGAGCTGTGCGGTGCAGGTGCGATGTGCCGCCTGCGCCCCGGCCCTGCTGCGCCCGGCGCATGTCGCGGGCTGCTCATGCCTCGTCAAGCGACGCGATCCCGAGCGGCCGCTGTCGGCCGTACGGCCCTGGGATGTACGCACGGCTCGATGGGCTCGCTCGGTACGCTCACCGGAGGAGCCGGCGGGTTACACGACCTGTCGACGGCAGCGGCGAGCGCTCGAGGATCGAGAGCGCTCGCCCGGGGTTCCGCGCGGTCGCGCCGGCGCTACCGAGGGGGCGGCGTCTTCGAAGCGCAGCAGCTGAACTTTGCGTGGCTCGACTCGTAGGCGGCGCAGCGACCATCGTACCCGAGGTCGAACGCCGCGAGCTCTGCGCCGTCGCTCGCGCACGTGGCGTAGGCCCGTTCCTTGAGGACGGTCGCGTCGATGCACGAGGTGCCGTCGCCCAGAGAACCGCCCCAGCACGTCTCCGGCGGAGGAGGCGGCGGCTCGGCGCCGCAGCACTCGAAGAAGGCCTTGCTGGTCTCGGTGCCGGTGCAGCGCGGGTTGCTCTCATCGTAATTGAAGGAGGTGAACTTGGCGCCTGCGCTCACGCATGTCGCATAGGCCTTGTCCTTCATGGCCGTGCGGTCGACGCAGGATTTGCCATCGCCCAGCTCGCCCTTCCAGCACGCGCTCGGCGGAGGAGGAGGCTCGTTGCCGCAGCACTCGAAGAAGGCCTTGCTGGTCTCATTGCCGGTGCAACGCGGGTTTTCCTCCTCGTACGTGAAGGAGGTGAACTTGGCGCCTGCGCTCGCGCACGTCCCATAGGCCCGATCCTTCATGACCGTGCGGTCGACGCAGGAGAGGCCATCGCCCAGCTCGCCCTTCCAGCACACGCCGGACGAAGGAGGCGGCGGAGGAGGCGGCGGCTCGTTACCGCAGCACTCGAAGTAACCCCAGCTGGTCTGGTGGGCTGCGCAGCCCGGGTTGTTCCGCTCGTAATCGAAGAAGGTGAGGTCTCCGGCCTTGAGCGAGCACGCCGCATAGGCCTGGCCCTTGAGGTCGGTGGGGTCGACGCAGGATTTGCGGTCGCCGAGCTCGCCCTTCCAGCACGCGCGCGGCGGAGGGGGCGGCGGCGTGGAGCCGCAGCACTCGAAGGTGGCCTGGGTCGCCTCGTTCGGACCGCAGCGCCCGGGGTCCGGCGGGGCGTCGAGCCAGGTGAGCTGGGCGCCCGCGCTCACGCACATCGCGTAGGCCCGATCCTTGATGGCGCCCATGTCGATGCAGGAGGACCCGTCGCCCAGCTCGCCCTTCCAGCACGAGTTCGGCGGCGGCGGAGGCGGCGGCTCGCCGCCGCAGCACTCGAAGACCACCTCGCTGCTCTCGTGCTCGGCGCAGCTCGGGTTGAGGGTGTCGCTCACGAAGCTCGCGAGCTCCGCGCCCATCCTCGCGCACCTCGCCTGGGCGTGATCCCGGAGCGTGGCCGTGTCGTGGCACGTGAATCCGTCGCCCATATCCCCGAGCCAGCACGCCGAGGGCGGGGGAGGCAAGCGTCCCCCGGCGCCCTCCGACCCCGGGTCCTCGCCGCCGCCCGCCCCTTGATTCGCGTCCCCGCCGTTCCCGCCTTCCCCGCCCGTCGAGCCCGCTGGTGGATCGGGATCCGGCGCCATGGTGATGGTGCACCCGGAGCCGACGAGGAGACTGGATATCGAGACGCTGAGCAATAGACCTATCGCAAGGGAAGTCCGCATCGTGATCCTCCGTGAAAGCCGGCGTTGCGCCGGACAGCTCCGAACGCGCGCCGCTCGTGCTCGGGTCAGCGCGCCCTCTCCGTCGTGTCGCTCTCATCTACCAACCGCGACGAGGCCGGCGGTTTCCTCGGGCGGGCGATTTCGCGATCAGAAGGGGCAGCAGGTGTAGCTCAGGCTCGTGGCCGTGGCGTCGGTGCAGGCGACGTGTTTGTCCCCGTAGACACGACGGAAGAGATAGTGGCCCTTGCCCCTGCAGAGCGCCGTGGCCTCGGCATCCAGCGTCTCGTACGGCTGGCATGCCTCACCGAAGTCGATCTCGCTCGCCCAGCACGACGGCGAAGGCAGCGGATCCCCCGAGGGGCAGCACTCGTAGTAGACCCTTGTCGTCTCGTGATCCCCGCAGTCCCGGTCAGGTTGCTCCTGCTCGAGGGAGCGGAGCTCCGTGCCCCTGTCCCTGCACATCATCCAGACCTCGTCCTTGACATACGTCGTGTCGAAGCACGTGACGCCGTCGCCGAGCACCCCTTTCCAGCACGTGGTCAGCGCCATCTTCCCGCACGTGTACTCGGCGTCGAGGTAGCTCCCGTGATCGCAGGGATCGAGCAGCGTCAGATCTGCGACGATGAGGCCCTGCGCCTCGCACTGCGCCCTGGCCTCACGCCGCAACGTGTCCGCCGACTGGCAGAGCGCCTGGTCCCGCGGGGCCGCCGGATCCTCGGTCGCGGGTCGTTCAGTGTCCGTGGCTCGGGTGCCTTCTCCGCTCTCGCCCTCGTGCGCGGCCGCTTCCGCGGGGACGCCCCCGGAGCCTCGGCGCAGCGCGGCGTGAGGGCCGCGCTGCGCGAGAGGAGACAGCCCTTCCGGGCCATCAACCCATCTCCGGCCCAGCGTCTGCGGGGGGGTCAGCGGCTCGACGTGCCCGCGCGCCGGCGGAGGCGAGGCGCGGTCGACAGGGAGTCGGCTGTCGTGCAGGAGCCATGGAGTGTCGTTCGCGTCCCGCGGCGGCACGGCGCTGCGCGGCACGGGCGGCGCCGGAGCGAGCCGGCGGGGAGGCTCCTGGAGGAGCGGGGCGCGGATCCGGGGAGGCGGCGCTGTCGGGCCGTGCGCCGGCGTGCGCTCCAGGAGCCCGCCGTCCGCGGGAGGGGGATCGCCCATAAGCTCGACCGCTGGCTCGACGGGGCGCTCTGTGGAGATCGAGCCGGGGGTGAGGCGCTGGAGCGCGGTGCCGAGAGCGACGATGCTCGCGCTGGCGCCCAGCGCCAGCACGAGCGAGCGCCCCCCGCTCCCGGCCGTGAAAGGCCGCCGCCCGCGCCGATCGAGCTCCGCGACGAGGCGCGCCTCGAGCTGAGGGGACGGCTTCACCGAGGCGAGCTGCTGGTCCACCTCGCGCAGCAACGCGAGCAGATCACGGTTTCGCGTCATGGCCCACCTCCCATCCGGCGTCGCGGAGCTGCGCAACCGCCTTTTGAATCAGCTTGCAAACGTATCCCTTGGAGTGGCCGAGTATCTTCCCGATCTCCTCCTGCTCCTTGCCGTCGAGATAAAACATCGAGAAAGCGACCTGTTCTTTGGGAGGCAGCGTGCCCAGCGTCTCGAGCGCGCGGCGCAGATCGTCGCGCGCGATCGTCACTTCATCGAGGGGGCTGCGCTCGGCCTCGCCTTGCCCGAGCAGCCAGCGGATGGGCGGGAGCGCGAGGAATCGGTCCCGCCGCAGGCGGTTCAGGCAGCGATTCGAGGTCGTCCGGTACAGCCACCCCTCGAGGTTGTCTCGCTCGGTCAGGTTCTCGAGCGCCTTCATCAAGTCGAGGAAGACGTCCTGCGTCACGTCCTCTGCCCAGGCCACGTTGCCGCGGCCGTAGCGGAGCGCGAGGCGGTACACCAGGCGATGGTGGTTGCGGTAGAGCGCGCCGAGCTCCAGCGCCTCTTCGCCGGAGCGCTGCGTCACGGCGGGTGGAGGCTTCCGCTCCGATGGCACGGCGATGTCGTCCGGCGGAGGGCTCCGGCCTCCGTCCGCCGGAGGGGGGAGCAGCTCCTCCGCCCGGGTCTGGCCCTCGAAATGAGGCCGCGCGGCGAGGTTCACCGGCGCCTCCGAGCGAGGGTCCCGTCCGCCGTGAAGCCCCACGAGCCGACCAAGAGTTGCGCCATCTGACACCCTACACAATCGAGGTCGGCGCCGGTTTCCTCACCGCGGTCTCAGGCGCCGATTTCCTCTCCGCAGGGTCCTCCTCGTACCCTCCTGCACCGTCCGCGGTAGAATCGGCGAATGCCACGAGACATCCCGTGATTCGCTACCATTTCATCAAACAATTCCGTCGCGACGCGGCTTGGCGCGCCTGACAGGGCCCTTGAGGCTCCGCGAGCGCGCTTTGCTCACCCGGTACGCAGCGTCTTCATCGCGCCGCCCCACGCGAGCAGCTGATCGAGCAAGGCACCGACGGACTTCTCGTGGCGGGGGCGGGGCTTGAACACGCTGAAATTCTCGAAGTCGTCGAACAGAGAGAGCATGACCTGCGCGCGCACGTCCGCGATCTGGAGCTCGGCCATCACGAGCCGGAGGTGCTCGACGGCGCGTGAGCCTCCCGCGCTGCCGTAGCTCACGAAGCCAGCTGCCTTGTTGTTCCACTCCTTGAACAGGTAATCGATCGCGTTCTTGAGCGCGCCCGAGGTGCCGTGGTTGTACTCCGGCGTGACAAACACGAAGGCGTCGAACGAATCGATTTTTGCCGCCCACGCCTTGGTGTGAGGCTTCGTGTACTGTCCCATCGACGGGGGCACCGGCTCATCGAGCAACGGCAGGTCGAAATCCTTGATATCGACGAGCTCGTAGTCGGCGCCGCCTTTCTTCGTCGCCACGTCGTGCACCCACTTCGCGACAGCCTCGCCGTTGCGGCCCGGCCGCGTGCTCCCCAGGATGATCGCCACCTTCAACATGTCTGCGCTCCAAGGCAATAGCCCCTCTCGGCTCGAGCCAACAGGCGGCGTGATGCGCATTCCCACGACACCGCGGTGGAGAGGAGGGGCTTCACGAGGTTTCTACCAGCTCGACGCTACTACCAGCCAGGCAGCCTTCGCGCCAGCCAGGCGTCGCGGGAGCGCGCGACCCTTCGACCCGCGGGCCGCCGCTCCGGACCGCTTCAGCCGCAGGCGCCAGGGCGGTGAGGCCCGTCACGGGCAGGCGGGCCCCGCCATCGGCCTTGCATCGGTCTCGATCCGGATCGACCACGCGCCCGGAGCAGGGGGGCGCGCCGCGGGCTCGCCCGCCGGCGGCAACGTGGTCGTGTCCCGCACGCGCGACGGCGGCAAGACCTGGGACGTGCTCCGCAATGGGCTCCCGCAGCGCCACGCGTACGACCTCACGTTCCGGCACGCCCTCGACATCGATGACAGCGGCGATCGCCTCGCGTTCGGGTCCACCACGGGGTCGCCCTGGATCACCGAGGATCAAGGTGATTCATGGCAATCGATCTCAAGCCACTTCCCTCCGATTGACTGCGTCCGGTCCATGGCATGACACGACGCGCGCCGTCGCGAACGCGGCGCCGCGCGGCCTGTCTCCTGTGTCGACACGCGCCGGCGTCGGAGATTTGCTTAGGTCGTTTATAATTAGTATTTACTTGCGGTCGTGGTCCGTTCGTGAACAAT
Organism: Sorangium sp. So ce726; assembly: GCF_051521405.1. Taxonomy (NCBI): domain Bacteria; kingdom Pseudomonadati; phylum Myxococcota; order Polyangiales; family Polyangiaceae; genus Sorangium; species Sorangium sp. So ce726. Next base: position 2,702,659 of record NZ_CP150349.1, read on the forward strand.
CAGCTCGACGGCGCGGCCGAGAGGATCGTCAATCCAGGCGATCGCCGCGGTCGCGTTGAGACTCTTCCTTTTTGCCGTGGCGGCGTGTTCTCGAGGGGCAGCCTCGCGCGCGCGGCCGGCTGTGGAGATCAAGAGCCATGACCGACAAGAAGCAAGGAGCGCCTTCGTTCAACTCGACCCCCACCCGTCGCCAGGTGCTGAAGCAGGCGGTGGGCCTCGGCGCGGGGCTGGCCGCCACGAGCTTGCTCGGTGGAGAGGCCTCGGCCGCGCCGCGCATCCGCTCGGGGACCTTCACGACGAGCGACGGGATCGCCCTCAACTACCTGGAGGCGGGGAGGGGGAGGCCGCTGCTCCTCCTGCACGGGTGGTCCCAGTCGGCCGCGCTGTACAGTGCGCAGATCCTCGCCTTCGCGCGGCACCACCATGTCTTCGCGCTCGACTGGCGCGGACATGGCGAGTCGGAGAAGCCCGAGCACGGCTACCGCATCGCGCGCTTCAGCAGGGATCTTCACGAGTTCATCTGCGGGATGAGGTTCAAGCACCTCTCCGTCCTCGGGCACTCGATGGGGTGCGGCGCGCTCTACAGCTACTGGGACAACTACGGGGGTCGCGACCTGGACCGCCTGATCCTTGTCGACGTGGGCCCTGCGATGACGGCCTGGCCCGACTGGTCCGCGGAGGAGGCGGCCGAGGCGGGGGCCCTGTTCACCCCGCAGACGCTCCACGAGACGGCCGCCGCGCTGCGCGGGCCCGACGGGATCCCCACGACCTACGGGCTCCTGGCCACCATGTTCACCCCCGGCTACCCGGCGGATCAGCTCGCCCTCGTCGTCGAGCAGAACCTGAAGCTCCCGCGCGAGTACGCCGCCAAGCTGCTCGTGGACCAGGCCGAGCAGGACTGGAGAGACGTGATCCCGCGGATCGACGTGCCCACGCTCGTCGTCGGCGGAGAGGCGAGCATCTTCAACCCCATCTCCCAGCAGTGGGTCGCCGACCAGATCCCCGGCGCCGAGCTCATCCTCTTCGGCGCGGATGAGGGGGGCAGCCACTTCATGTGGCTCGAGAACCCCGAGAAGCTCAACGAGGATGTCCTCGACTTCCTCGGCTGAGCTGCGCCGCCTCTGAGCGGCTGTCGCGCGGGGCTGCGCGGCGATACCTGACTTCGCTGTCGATACGGTGATTCGGCGCCTACATCTTCTTTCTGCTCGACCCGCTTTTCATCGGCTCCGAGATCGTGGAGGTTTCGAGCAAGGAGCGCCGGCTTACAGCTTGACCTGACGACCCGGCGAACGGTCGCGAACGGACGCGGCGAAGTCGCGCTCCTGGCCCACCTCCTCGAGGGCGTGCCTCTTCCGGAACGCACGGTACGCGTCGCCGAAGCTCGGTCGAGCCGAGCGCAACCGCTCGAATTCCTCCCGGGACAGGACGACCGCCACGGGGCGACCTTGCCGGGTGAGCTCGACGACTTCACCCGCTTCCGCTTGCTCGATGATGGAGGGGAGATGCGCCCGAGCCTCTGCGACGGAGTAGCGACGCGCCATTCCAGAGATGTACATTCGTGCAACCGGGCGGTCCAGCCAGCCGATTGACCGCGGGCACATCGATTCAGTCAACTCCTCCCCGGCCGTTCGAGCCGTTCGACCACTGCGCCCGTCCCGGGGCCGCCGCTGGCCGCATTGGACATCCGGTGAGAGAGCGGGCATCGTGGCGGCCATGAAGGTCTTCGTTACAGGGGGCTCGGGGTTCATCGGAGGCCATCTCATCGAGGGGCTCGTGCGCGCCGGTCACGAGGTGAGCGCGCTGGCGCGCTCGCCAAAGAGCGCCGACGTCGTGCGACGTTATGGCGCGGCGCCGGTCGCGGCCGACCTCGGGACGCTGAAAGGCGAGGACCTCGCGGGCGCCGAGGCCGCGGTGCACTGCGCCGCGTATGTCGAGGAGTGGGGGACGCGCGCGCAGTTCTGGGAGGGCAACGTGGAGGGGACGGCGCGGGTGCTCGACGCGGCGCGCGCCGCCGGCGTGCGTCGGTTCGTCCACGTCGGCACCGAGGCGGCGCTCTTCGATGGCCACGATCTCGTCGATATCGACGAGACGCACCCTTATCCCGAGAGGCAACGCTTCCTGTACTCGGAGACGAAGGCAGAGGCGGAGCGGCGCGTGCTCGCCGCGAACGATCCAGGCGGCATGACCACCGTCTCCATTCGCCCGCGCCTCGTCTGGGGTCCAAGGGACGCGACGGTGCTGCCCATCGTGCTGCGCATGGCGCGGGAGGGGAGCTTCGCCTGGCTCAACGGCGGCGGCGCGCGCACGTCGACGACGCACGTCGCGAACCTCGTGCACGCGCTGCTGCTCGCCCTGGAGCGCGGCCAGGGCGGGCGCGCCTACTTCGTCGCCGACGACGGCACCCACACGTTTCGCGAGTTCCTGACGGCGCTGGCGCGGACGCAAGGGGTGGCGCTGCCCGGGCGCAGCGTCCCCAGCGCCGTCGCCCTCCCGCTCGCGGCCGCGATCGAGGGCGCATGGCGCCTCCTCGGCGTCCGCCGGGCGCCGCCGATGACCCGCTTCGCCATCGCCATGATGTCGCGCTCGGTTACCGTGAAGACCGACCGCGCCCGCGACGAGCTCGGGTATGCGCCTGTCATCGGCGTGGAAGAGGGGCTGGACCAGCTCGCGGCGGCGCGCTGAGGGGTGCTTTTAGTTCGCACGAGCGCCGCGGCGCTGCGCGAACAGCCAGCGCCAGGTCGCATCCTCGGCGTAGACATCGATGAACACGGCGTGTCCGCCGCGCGCGAACTCCGTGAGCGTGAGCGCATCGTCCGCGGACGCGTCGGTACCGGGACGCCAGACGACCCGGCCGCCATCGAACACCGCGGTCGAATCGGACCCCGGCGGATAGCTCAGCATCGGATTTTCGCTCGGGGCACCCCGCAGCGCGGCGATGGCGGACACCCAGGTCGCGGACATGTAGTTCGGCACGATCTCGTCGTCGAAGGCGTGGAACGCGCGCACCGGCAGCGTGCGCAGACCCGCCGCGAGCTCACCCGTCTGCGGGCAAGCACCGCAGATGGGCAGCGCCGCCGCCAGCCGCTCCGGATGGACAGCGGCGTAGCGCCACGTTCCGCATCCACCCATGCTCAAGCCGGTGAGATAGATGCGGTCGCGATCGATCTCGTGCGTTGCGAGCAGGTAGTCGAGGAAGGCGTCGATCGTCGCCGGGTCCCATTCGCCGGGCGACTGCGGCGCGGCGATCAGCACGCCGGCGTCGACGAGCGGGGACGACGTGCCGAACAGGCGCGCGCGCGCCAGGTAACGCAGCGGAGGCAGGCGGTGGATGATGGCGCGCGGGTCCCTACCGTCACCGCGGCTGCTCCCGCCGTGCAGCACGAGCAGGAGCGGGCGCGGCCCCGGCTCCGGCGGCACGTACTCGACATATCCGTAGGGCGACGCCGTGGACCCGATGGGATGCGCCTGCATCATGAGGACGGGGATCACGTAGCGCAGCGCGAGCAGCACGAGCCCCGTCGCCGCGACGGCGGCCTGCGTCGCCCTCCTCGCGCGGCGAGCCCAACGCGGTCCTGGCACGCCCACGAGCCTACCGTGCGCCGCGCATGAGGGCCATCAGCGTACTGCGCTCGGCAACTCCCGGCGCGAGCGCAGCTCGCCCACGGGCGGTGGGGTACTTTGGCCGAAGGTAGGGACTTTTGAGCCGCCAAGACGCCAGAAGGCGCCAAGAAAAATACAAAAATTTTGGCGTCTTCTGGCGTCTTGGCGGCTCGATCATTCCGGCACGGTGGGGGAGGTGCCCCGCCACCCGCCCGGGCTGCCCAGCAGCTCGCGGCCGGCCGTTCGCCAGGCGCGCAGCGCGCCGCGCGTGAGCGTGCCAGTGCCTCGGCACACTCACGCCTGCGAGGTTTGCTGGTAGAGTGACGTTCTCATGCCACGATCACCGGCACGATGAAGCCCCTCCGCCCGGCGCTGCACGAGCGCGCGGGCGGCCCCGACAGACGCTGAGCCGAGGAGACCCACGTGAGCGCTCGAATCCCTCTTCAGCCTTTCCCCCGAGGCTGGTTCCAGGTCGCCACCTCGGACGAGCTGTCCACGGGCGGGCCCATTTCGCTCCGCTGCTTCGGGCAGGATCTGGTGCTGTTCCGGACGCAGGACGGCGAGGCTCGGGTCCTCGACGCCCACTGCCCTCACATGGGCGCGCACCTCGGGGTGGGCGGCCGCGTCGAGCAGGGCGGCATCCGGTGCCCGTTCCACGGATGGGTGATCTCCGGCGAAGGGAAGTGCGTGCACATCCCTTATGCGGACACGATCCCGCCGAAAGCGAGGACCCGCGCCTGGGAGGTACGGGAGCTCGACGGCCTGATCCTGGTCCACCACGCGCTCGGCGGCGAGCCCGCTGCCTTCGAGATCCCGCCGCTCGCCGAGGCGCGCTCGACGGAGTGGTCCCCGAAGCTGAGCAAGCGCTGGAGGGTCCGGACGCACATCCAGGAGACCCTCGAGAACATCGTGGATCCGGCCCACTTCGTGACGGTGCACAGCATGCTCGAGCCGCCCCGGACCGAGATCGAGATCGAGGGCCACGTCATCCGATCCAGGTCGGCGGTGAAGCAGAAGGGCCCGGGAGGGCAGGTGGTCGACGGCACGATCACATGGGAAGGCCACGGCATGGGGTACGGGACGATCCGCTTCACCGGCATCGTCGAGCTCCTCTTCGTGAACACGGTCACCCCGATCGACGACGAGCTCGTCGACATTCGCTTCGCGTTCTGGCTGCGCAACGACGGCGCGCAGCGCCTCGGCCAGGCCCTCGCTGCGGAGATCTGCCGGCAGCTCGAGGAGGACATCCCGATCTGGGAGAACAAGATCTACCGCGCTCAGCCCGTCCTGTGCGCCGGGGAGAAAGGCATCATGACGTTCCGCAAGTGGAGCAGTCAGTTCCTCTGACGCGCGGGGCGCGGCGGCGGAGCCTATCCGAGCAGGGTCGGATCGACCGGGAGCTGGTTCAAGGGCCGCAGCACCTTGCCATCGAGGAACGCGCGGATGTCCTCGACCGCCTGGCCATAGAGCAGGCGATAGCCCTCCTCGCGCATCGGTGCTGCCTCTCGCATCTCGGGTGAGCTCGACTTCTAGCCGATCCCGATGTCCTCTGTTCCGGATCCCTCCGCGAGGGCAGACTGAGGCAGGTCTCCGCGTGCTCGTGCCCGCCCCCAGCTCGCCCCTCTCCTGCGTCGGCGCCGTCGGCGTCGGGTTCCGCCCCGAGCTCGCCGCCGATCTGCTGTCCGCGCCCGGCGCGGTGGACTTCGTCGAGGTCGTCGCCGAGGCCTGCTTCGCGAGCCCGGCCGCGCGGCGCGAGGCCTCGGCCATCGCGCGCATCTGGCCGGTCGTGCCCCACGGCGTGAAGCTCTCGCTCGGCAGCGCCTCGGGCATCGACATGGATCGCGCGCGGCGCCTCGGGGCGCTCTGCCGCGAGCTCTCGGCCCCGGTCGTGAGCGAGCACGTCGCGTTCGTGCGCGGCGGCGGCCGGGAGATCGGCCACCTCACCGCCCTGCCGTACACGCTCGAGGCGGCGCGCGCCGTCGCGCGGAACGTCGCCGCCGCCCGGCGGGCGCTCCCGGACATCCCCCTGCTGCTCGAGAACGCGGCGTGCACGCTGCGGTTCCCCGGCGACGCCCTCGGGGAGGGGGACTTCTATGCCGAGGTCGTCGCCCGCACCGGGTGCGATCTGCTCCTCGACGTCGGCAACGTCTATGCGAACGCCGTCAACGCAGGCGTCGATCCCGGGGAGCTCGTCGGTTCCTACCCGCTCGAGCGCGTGGCGATGCTCCACATCGCCGGCGGCGTCGTGGAGCACGGCTTCTACTTCGACACGCATGCCCATCCGGTCCCCGCGCCGGTGTTCGATCTGCTTGCTCAGGTTTTTGCTCGCACCGGGCCGCTCCCGATCCTCCTCGAGCGCGACGGTGACTTCCCGCCCTTTGCCGCGCTCGCGGCCGAGATCGCGACCGCGAGGGCGATCGCCCGGTCCGCGCCGTCCCGACCGACGTTGACCCGACCCAGGTTGGCCGGGCCCACGCCGGCCGAACCCACGTTGGCGCCGACCCGACCGGGGTTGCCCGCCTCTCGCGCCGCCTTGCTGCAAATTTCTGCCGACGCCTCACCCTCAGAGGCGTCGGCGCTCGCCGAGGTCCAGGCCCGCGTGGCCGAGCTGCTCACCTCACCCGTCGATCCGCCGCCGGAGGCCGTGGCTCCGTTTGACGCCAAGGATGTCGCCCGGTCGCGCGCGATCCTCCAGCGCAAGCGCGTCGACGACGCGCTCCCGCTCTTGCCGCGGCTCTCGTCTCACCGCGAGGCGGCCGCGCGCCTCGGGGCCCGGTGTGTCGAGGCGTCGCCGCGGGCCCCGAGCCTCACGGCGGTCGCCGACGCGCTCCGCATCGCCGCGGCGGCGGTGGACGACGCCCGGCTCGCGTCCGAGGCGATCGTGGACCGCCTGCTGCTCCGCGCCCGCTTCGTCGGGCCCGCGGGCGACGGGAGCGTCAGGCCCAGGCTCCTGCCGTTCATTCGGCGAGAGCGGCTGCCGGGAGGTCGGGTAGTCTGGGCGATCAAGGGGATTGGCTCGAGCGCCGAGGTCCGGCTCATCGAGCCGCGAAGGTAGACCATGAACGAGGGATCCATCGCCACGGGGAGCGCCGTCTCCAGGTTGCCGGCGCCGGTGCAGGCGCGGCTCGTCGAGCTCAAGGAGAGCCTGGGGCGGACGCTCGGCGACGAGCTTTCGTGCCTGCTCGTGTACGGGAGCGCGGCGCGGGGCGGCTACCGCGACGGGCAGAGCGACGTCGATCTGATGGTGGTGCTCAAGGAGGCCTCCCGCCAGAGCCTCGACGCGATCGCCAATGCGCTCCAGATCGCGCGCTACGCTGCCCGCATCGAGGCGATGATCCTGACCGAGGCCGAGATCCCGAGGGCCGCCGACGTGTTCCCGCTGCTCTACGACGACATCCGCCGGTGCCACGTGCTCCTCTCCGGCCGCGACCCGTTCTCGGCGCTCGTGATCGACGGCAAGAACCGCCGCCTGCGCGTCGAGCAGGAGCTGCGCGAGGCGCAGATCCGCCTCCGGCGCGCGGTGGTCGACGGGATGGGCGCGGACGACGCGCTGAAGGGCGCGGTCTCCCGCAAGGTGAAGCAGATCCGCGGCCCGCTCCACGCCCTGCTCGGCCTGCACGGGATCGAGGGCGACGATCATCTGGGCGCGGTGCTCGCCGGAGCGGGCAAGCTCCTTGGCGTCGACGTGGCCCCGCTGCAGCGCGTCCACGAGGCGCCGGGCGCGGCCTACGCGGCGCTGGCAGAGCTGCTCGCGCGCGCGGTCGACGACGTCGACCGGCTGGAGCACCCGGAGGAGGCGCCATGATCCACGAGATCTTCGACTTCTTCCCGTTCAACATGGGATCGGGGCCGGCGTTCCTGTTCTTCTATCTGGCGCTCTCGATCTCCGGCCTCATCGTCGCCATCCTGGTGCGCAGCGCCGTCGGCGCCTCCCTGGATCGAGCGGGGCAGGCGAGCGTCCCCGCGGGGGGCGCGTCGTACCGCTCACCGGCGTGGCGGCGGCGGCTCTCGGCGGGCTGGATCCCTCAGCCGGACGAGTACTGGGCGATCGCGTACCTCCGCGACGAGAACAAGGGCGTCGCCGCCACGCTGATCGCGGTCGCGATGGGCGCGGGCTGGCTCGTGCCCGCGGGCGACGCGAAGGACGCGCCGCAGGCGCTCCACCTCGTGGTCGGCTCGCCGCCGCCGGACCGGGTGCTCGCGGCGTTCTTCAGCTCGCTCTCGTCGAGGGGCGCGCACGGCCAGCAGACGGTGACGCTCTCGCTCGATCAGGTGCGCACCTCCGCCAACCAGATCGCGGCCCGCTTCGAGCAGGAGCTCCGCTTGGAGCTCGCCGCCGCAGGGATGCTCCGCCCGCGGGGGACGATGACGGCCCTCTCGGCCGTGGTGTGGGCGATCGGTATCGGCGTGCTCGGCGTGGGGCTGATCCGCGCCATCCGCGCGGAGGAGCTCGACAGGCCGTACTCGTTCCTGGTGGTGGAGATGATCGCGCTGCTCGTCGCCACGTGGATCGTGGCGCGGACCGCGAGCGCCTACAGCACCATGAAGTCGGACTACCTCCGGTGGCTCGACGACTCGACCGTCTCGCTCCGCTCCGACGTCGCGAGCGGCCGCCGCCGGGAGGCGGTGGACATCGGCTTGACGGTCGCCGCGAGCGGCACGGCGGCGCTCGCGATGTCGCCGCTCTTCGGGCCGATGGTCTACGCGATGACCCCGCCCCCCCCGGTCTCGACGGGCGGCTCGTCCGGCGGATCGAGCTGCAGCTCGTCGAACTGCGGGGGCGGCGGCGGCTGCGGCGGCGGCGGCGGCTGCGGCGGTGGTGGTGGCTGCGGCGGGTGACGCCCGCTTCGAGGTGCTCGACGCCCTCGGCCTGTGCCGGCTCACCCGGCGCACCGGCGATCTCGACGGCGCGGTGCCGCTCCGGGTGGCGAAGGCGTGCGTGCCGCTGCTCGAGGGCAACGCGTTCGGGCTCCAGATCACGCTGGCGCGGCCGATCGAGGTGCGGCGGCGCCTTGGGTCGCTCCGCGCCGAGCCGGCGGGCGAGCACCGCGAGGCGCTCGCCCGCGCCCACCGCGCCGCGCTGACCCGGCTGGTCTCGCAGGGCTTCCTGGCGCCGGAAGGGGCATGGCACCGGGCGCTGCGCGGCGGCCTCGCCTGGACGAGCCGGAAGGGGCTAGGGCCGCCCCGCCTGCGCCTGTGGACCGGGCTCCTGGTGCGCCCCGACCCGGGCCTGTGGCTGCGCGTCGCGGGGGCGGCGAACCGCCGGAACGCGCTCATCGAGGTGAGCGAGGCGTACCTCGCCGACGACGGCGCGTTCGTCCCGCTGGTGGTCGAGCTGCGCGTCCGCGATGAGGCCCCGCAGCACCTGCAGCTCGAGGGGGAGATCGGCTGCATCGCGCCGGTGCTCCCCGACGTGCAAATCGAGGCGTGCTCGCTCGCGGACGCGCCCGAGGTGGGGCGGGCGCACGCGGAGTTCTACGACGCGAAGTACTTCGCGGTGAAGAAGGGCCAGGTGACCCGCAAGTACCGGCGGCTCGTGGGGGGCACGGCGGGTGGGCGGAACGCGGGCGCGGGCGAGGGGAGCGCGGGCGAGGGGAGCGCGGGCGAGGGGAGCGGCGGCGAGGCGAGCGCGGGGCCGGCGCGCGTGCGGCTGGTCGTCGCCGGGCCGGCGGCGCCGGAGATCGCCGAGGTGACCGAGGTCACGACCGCGGCCGGGCCGGATCCGGTCCCCTGGCGCGGGGGTGCTCGGCGGCTTGCGTCGATCGTGGTGAGGAACGCCGTCCCGTTCCGCGCGACGTTCGACGGGCACACGCTCGCCGTCGCGCCGGAGGCGCCGCGCCTCGCCGAGGGGGCGGCCGCGGTGGAGCGCACGTTCGCGCGGACCTTCGGCGACGATTTCATCGCCGCGAACCGCGGGGCGCTCTGGTACCTGACGAAATACTTCACGCCGCATCCACCGGGCGAGCCGCACTTCTTCGTGAAGCCGTGGGCCTTCACCCGGACGCCGCCGGGCTGGTCGAGCCTGCTCGACGGCGTCCACGGCGACGGCTACGACGTGATGCGCGGCGTGGTCGCGACCGACGCGTTCTTCGCGACCCCGGCGGTGTTCCACGTGCGCCGGCTCGGGGCGCCGATCGAGGTGCCCGAGGGCGCGCCGTTGCTCCGGATCGTGCCCATCCCGCGCGATCTGCTCCGGGCCGGCTTCCGGGAGGCCCGCTTCCTCGATGCGTGAGCGGGGCGGACGGCGCGGCCATCTGGTCTGTATGTACTGGATAAACATCATGATTTTGCCCTTCGAGCGCCCTGGCGGAGCGCGCCCATGAGCGAGCGATGGATCTGGCCCGGGCCGGAGGGCGGTCCGGCGAGGCTCTTCGGCGAGCTCGCGGCGCGCGGCTTCTCGGTCCTCCGCGGCGACGCGGCGCTGGCGCCCGAGGAGGCCGCGCGGGCGCCGTGGAGCTTCGCCGAGCGGCTCCTCGGGGCAAGGCCGCTCCTGGTGGAGCGGCAGCCGATCAAGGCCGTGCCGGGCGGCAGGTCGTTCGCCGCGAGCTCCGCGGCGGCGCCGCTCCACACCGACAGCCAGTGCTTCGCGGGCGCGCCTCCGGCGGTGCAGATCATGGCCTGCGTCAGGCCGGCGGAGCGCGGCGGCGGCTGCCTCCTGCTCGACGGCTGGCCGCTGCTCTCGGCGATCGAGCGCGCCGATCCCGAGCTCTTCCGCGCGCTCTTCACGGTGTACAGGCGCATCCCGTTCGTCTTCGGCGACTTCTTCGGGCCCACGGTGTCGCTGCGCGGCGGCGCGCTCGCGCTCACGCACGCGCCGGTCGTGCCGCCGGGGGACGCGCTCGCCGCGCGCCTCGCGCGGTTCGTCGAGGCGTCGCGACGCGAGGTGATCGAGCTGTCGCTCGGCCCGGCGGACATCCTGGTCGTCGACAACCGGCGCATGCTGCACGGGCGGCGGGCGTTCGAGGGGGCGCGCGAGTTCGTGCGGCTGCTCGTCTGGACGGAGGCGCGGCTCCCGTCGCCGCCGGCGTACAACGCGCTCGCCGCGGAGGTCGCCGAGGCCGCCGCCCGCCGCCTCGCCGAAGGGCCGCGGGCCACGCAGCGGCGGCTCGGCCTCGGCGCGCCGCCGCCGCCCGAGGCCCGCCGCCGTGTCGGCCTGGTCCTGGAGATGCTGCGCGGCGTTCCGCCGGGCGTCCTCGCCGCGCGCGAGCGCATCCCCGAGCCCGAGCTCTACCGCCTCCGCGACGCGGCGCTCGCCGCCGCGGAGGCGGCGCTCTCTGGCGACGCGGAGGGCGCGGACGACGGCGCGCTGGCCGAGGCGATTGCGCGGATGAACGCCCTCGACGCGAGTCGTGCGTCGCGCAGGTGATGGACAGGCACGTTCGCTGGGTTTCCGAGTTAGACCGGCGGCGTGCTGCCTGCATGAAGGGGCAGCATTCTCTTCTCGAGAGGCCGGCTATGGAGAGCCGGGCCCCGATGCTTCGGGGGCTTCGAGCTCGAGCAACACGTCGAGAGGTCGGGCGCGTGCGACGTCCCAACACTCCGCGATGATGTCCCTGGTGGCCTTGTCGATCGCGAGATCCGACGAGGCAAATGCCTGCTGTGCGCGCGCCAGGTCGTGTGCGCGCATATAGAATACGATCGAGTCCTCTGTCTCACCCTGCTCCAGGAAGATGGCTTCTGCGCAAACGCCCTCGATGCTCATCGACTCCAGCATCTCTCGCTTCCTGCTCTTTGCTTCCCGCATCCAGTCGACGAAGCGCTGGGTCTTTCCGGCGAACAGCGGTATTCTGACGCATTGGGCTTGCATCAACGCCTCCGTGAGTTCGATCAGCATACGTTCCGGGGTAGGGCCCGTCCATGCGGCAAGCCCAGGGCGTCGTGATCGCAGGGGCGCGCCACGTCGCCGAATCAGGGGGATGCAGGCTTGCCGCGAGATGTCACCGCGCGACCAGCGCACCCGGCCGCGTCCCCGCGCGCGCTTCGGTGTTGGTGCGGCGCGGCCGCCGGGATACGCTCTCGAGGCATGGCGTCACGTCTTCTCGGAGCGGCCGCGCTGTGCGGGATCGCCCTCGGCTGCGCGGCGTGCAAGCCGGCGGCTCCGCCGCTGCCGGCGCATGTCCGCATCTCCATCGACGGCGCCGTCATCAGCCCGGCCAAGGCGGACGGCCGTCAATGGGACGGCATGAGCGCGGTCCCGGCGGAGGCGCTCACCGCCATCGGCGGCCTGCTCCGCACGAAGCACCCTGTCGCGGCGGCCGCCAGCGTGGCCGGCTTCGCGGCGGAGGCGGCAGGGGCGGGGACCGAGCCGCCGGAGCCCTTCGGCTCGGCGGAGCTGTTCGTGGGCGGCCGATCGCTGGGGAGGCGCGCGCTGGATCGCCCGGGGCAACGCGACACCTGCACGCCTGGATGGAACGGTCCGCCGACCTGGTACCGCGTGCCGCTCACGCCGGATGTCCACCTGAGCGGTGAGCTCATCGACAGGGATCTCGTGAACGACGACTTCATCGGGAGGTTCGCGATCCACCACGGCCACCTCATCGAGGCGCTCCGAGCGCGCACGGTCTATCCGGTGGCGGTCGACAACCAGGCCGCCGGACAGGTGCTGTTCGTCTGGATCGAGGTCTGGCCGGAGTAGAGGCCTGCTGGACGCCGGAACGGGCCTGGCCGGAAGTTGCCTGAACTCAATGGGTTGCGAGGCCCGACCGATCTGCCGGGAAGCAAGCTCCAGGGGCAAGGAAGGCGGGAAGAGCTAAACCGCAAGGGGCGCAAGGGGCGCAAGGGACCAGAGACGAGATATTTTCTTGTCTTCCCTTGCGCCCCTTGCGGTTTCTCTTCCCTCCTGTTGATTTCCTCGGGGCTGGCTCATCGTCGGTGCTCTAGGGCAACGCCGCAGGCACCGCTTCGACCCGCGTGCTGACGACCCTCCGGCGCTGCGCGCCGATGTTCGCGAGATCGAGGAGAAACGTCAGCTTGGGCAGCTTCAGGCCAGGCGACGGCGCGAGATGAGGTGACCTGAGGTGATCGTCCAGCGAGTCTTCGCGGATGATCGGCCTGCCGGCTCCAGGTTTCATCGTCGGCGTCGGGATCCCGCGCGACGTGCCATCCGGCATGACGACCCGGCTGGTCACGTGGACGGTCACCCTGCTCCCGGCGGCAAAATCCCCGTTCATCGCCAGCGCTCGCCCGGAGAAGCGCTTCAACACGGCCTGGGCGACGCGCCGATAGTCGTCGCCGGTCCCCGTGTTTGCCTCCAGGAAGCGCACCGAGACCAGCCGGCCCTTCGCGTCCAGCGTGAGCTCGAACGAGCTCTCCGAGTCCGGCGGCACGACGGACGACGACACCTCCTCCGCGACCGCCGAGGCGAGCACGCCCGCCGCGGGGAAGACCAGGACCGGCTCTCGCTCGTGTTTGCCCGCGTCGCTCCGCGCGGGGCGCTCCTGGACCGGGCGAACCGGGGCGAGGGGGCGCTCGGGAGCGCGGGGATTCACCGGGGGCTCCACCGGCAAGACGCCTGGCAATGCCCAGATCGGCGCGCCGCCCAGGCCCGGAGGTGCCGCGGCGGGGGGAGGCGCGTCGGGCGCGCTCGGCGGCGCAAGGCCAGTGTTCGGGGGGACGTGGGCAGCGTCCGGATGCACCTGGGCAGCGTCCGGGGGCGCGTGATCGTGGGTCGCCGGGCCGGAGCGCGATACTCGTGCAGGAGGCGCCTCGGGCAGCGCTCTGCCGCGCTCTCTCGGCGCGGCACGGGAGAAGCCAGGATCGATGCCCCTTGCCAGGGCGAGGTCCTGGCGGGGCTCCGCCGCTCGGGCTTCCGGCGTCCTGGGTTCGTCCAACGAGACGTCGAGGTCCAGCACCAGGAGCGGATCGAGCGGGCCATCCGCGCCGGCCCGCGCCGGCACCGCGAGGCTCTCCGGCACGAGCAGACGAGCCGCGACGATGCCGCCCGCGTGGAGGAGGAATGCTGCCAGCAGAGAGAGGGAGCCCCGTCCGCGCACTGGCCGAGGCGACGGTATCATGTGGGCGCGCTTCCGATGGTCTCACACCGGCGTCGGAAACAGGCTCCGCGCTCCGCGTGGCGCTCCAGTCAGTTCTGCGAGCCGCCCCTCCCGAGGTATTCTGCCCGTGCCGCCCGTGGGACTCCGGGGCGATTTCCGATCCCAGTCTGGAAACTGTCGTAGGTTGATCGCCCCACCATTCCCCGGGCGGCTCTTTGCCATGCTCACCGCCCCTCCCGCGCCCCCCGCACGCTTCCACACCGAGCGCGTCGAGCGCGAGGACCTCGTCATGTTCATCAACGCCTGCTTCGCGTGCACCGGGCAGGCCGAGTTCTATGGCACCTCCGGAGGCCAGGCCGTCTCCATCGAGTTCCTCCACGAGTACATCCTCGGCAATTACCGCCGCCTCTACGCGCGCACGCTCGCCGCCGGCATCAACCACTTCAACCAGGCGCGCATCGCCGTGAACCTCCTCGCGACCGGCGCCGAGACGCCCGCTCCCGACCGGCGCGAGGAGGGCTCGCTCATCGCGGCCGCGCTCCGGGACCTCCCGCCGCAGCGCGCGCTCCGGGCGCTGCGCGAGCTCCGGGAGCGCCGCGTGAACAACCGCCGCGCGCGCGCCGTCATCCGCGGCTACCTCGCCGGGCGGCCCGACCCGGCGTTCGACGCCGTCAAGTACCGCGGCCACGTCCGCGCGCTCGCGGTGCACGCCCACCTCCAGCTCCCCGGCGAGATCGGGCCCTTCCTGTTCGAGCCCAAGCGCCGCGCGCCGTTCGAGACGCCGCTCCTCGAGCGCGCGCGGCAGGCGCGTTATGCGAAAGAGGCGATCTTCGACCTGCCGCTGACCGTCGCCGAGGGGCTCGCCGCCGCCCGCGGCGTCTCTCGCGAAGAGCTCCTGCGCCGCGCCGCGCCGCGCATGACCGAGGGCGAGCGCCTTCGGCTCCAGCGCGCCGCCGGGCGCGAGGACGTCGACCTCGCCGTCGACCTCGGCCGCGCCCCGCTCACGCGCGTCGCGCTCTACGCGCTCTCGCTGCCCGAGAAGGTGCGGCGCGAGCGCCGCGACGAGCTCCACGCGGCGCTCGAGCGCGCCGCCGCCCGCGCGCTCAGGAAGAGCCCAGCCGCGCTCGGGCGCGTCGCCGCCGTGCTCGACCGGAGCTACTCGGCGTCCGGATCGAGCGAGAAGCGCCGCCGCCCGCTCGCCGTCGCGCTCGGCGTGAGCTACCTGCTGCGCGCCGCCGCCCGCGAGTACCGCGCCTTCTGGACCGCGCCCACGCCCGACGAGATCCTCGTCGGCGCGCGCGGCCAGACCGATCTCGCGACGCCGCTGCTCGACGCGCTCGCCTGGCGACCCGACGTCGTGGTCGTCCTCTCGGACGGCTTCGAGAACGACCCACCCGGCGCCGCCGCCGAGGTCGCCCGCTGCTTCCGAGCGCGGCTCGACCCGGGGCAGCGCACGTCGATCGTCCACATCAACCCCGTGTTCGACAGCGAGCGCTACGCACCCCGCGCGCTCGGCCCGTCGATCCCGACGGTCGGCCTGCGCGACGCCGAGGACCTGCCGACGGTCCTCGGTTTCGCCCGCTTTGCCGAGGGCACGGCGCCGCTCGCGGAGCTCGAGCGCTACCTCGCGCAGCGCGCGACAGCGCTGCTCTCGCGGCACGCCCGGACGCCGGGCGCCGCGGAGCCAGCTGCGGATGCGGGGCCGGCAGGCGCCGCGGAGCCGGCAGAAGCCGTGGAGCTCGCAGAAGAGGCGCCCGCCGCGGCGCTCGAGGTGCCCTGATGGCCAAGGCGCCGGCCCTGCTCCGGTCGCTCTCGCTCCGGGGCCTCTCCGCAACGCACGCCCAGGTCTTCGCGGGCGTGCGCCTGGTCCCGCTCCTCCGGGACGCGCCGCGGGACGACCTGCGCATCGCCGGCCGCAGACACGAGGACGCCTGGTCGATCGTCGATCTCGGCGACGGCAGGGCCTACTGCTCCTACGTGCCGCACGCGCTCGTGATCGGGTGGACCGAGGACGGCTCGCCGGTCGCGTCCTACGGCGCGGCGCTCGCGGGGCCGGAGGTCCGAAACCCGCTCAGCAAGTGGGGCTGCGGCGTCCAGCTGCTCCACCGCATGGCCCGGCGCGAGGCCCGCGGCGAGGACCCGGCCGAGCGGAACCGCCTGCGCCTCTTGCCGCTGCACCTCGCGATGGAGGGCTTCCTCGCCCTGCACTTCAACGCCCCCGAGATCGCCTGGTCCGAGTACTCGCGGCGGGCGATCTCCCGCGGTCTCGACCCGCGCACCGAGATGTCGCTCTCGGGCCGGGCGATCCCGAGCCTGGAGGACGCGCTGCGCGTCTTCGAGATCCACGAGGGGCAGTGCGGCGTCCTGCTCTTCGTCGGCGAGCTGCTCGCGTCGGTGTTCGTTGTGTCGCACCCCGACGACTACCGCGCGCTGCACCGCACGCTGATCGAGGACTTCTACGAGCAGACGCTGCTCTATGCGGCCCGCCACAACGGCGACAGCCAGGCGTTCGAGCACACCTTCGACGCCGCGCAGATCGGCTCGCTCGACGACCTGCGGGCCGCGCTCGGCCGGGCGCGGGCGGAGGCCGGCGCGCTGCACGTGGACACGGCCGCGGGGCTTCTCGGCCGGCCGATCGCGGCGGAGCGCGTGTACCGGGCGGGCCCGTTCTCGCTGCAGCGGTTCATGACCGAGCTCGATCCGGCGCTGGACAACCACATCGGCGAGGCGATCGTGCGCGAGGACGGCACGCTGGAGTACGCGAAGACGTACCGGCTCTCGGCGGGTCAGGTGAGGCGCGCCCGGCTCCTCCAGCAGCTCGCGGCGCACGGGTGGAACCTGGTCGCCACCGCGGCGGCGCTCCGGACCACACGCGACCAGCTGATCCGGCGGATCGAGGGCGAGGGGTTCGGCTACCTCATCGCGGAGCACGTGCTCAAGGCGGCCCTGAAGCGGACGAGGTGAGCGCGCTGTTCGAGGCGCTCACCGAACTGAGCGCGCCCGCGGTCAGCGCTGCTCGTCGCGGGGGCGGAGCTGGAGGTCCAGGAACCGCGCTATCACCTCGTGCGCGAGCGGCAGGTTTCCCACCTGACAGTGGCTCGCCGCGTGGTCGGCGGCCGTGAAGATGCGGGCCGTCACCGACCGCGCGCCCGTGAGCGCCTCCATCTGCTGCGTGAGCTGGTGGAGGGGCACGATGTGGTCGGCGGTCCCGGCGAGGAGGAGCACGTCCTGCCGCACGCGCGGCGAGGCCGCGCGGGTGTTCATGGCGCGCAGCCAGCGCACGAAGTCCGCCGGCGTCCGCGAGCCGCTGATGTGCTGCCCGTGCGCCAGGGCCCACGCCGCCTCCGGGCCGGCGCTCGCCAGCGATGCGAGCGTCGCGTTCACGGCGTCGTCGTCCCCGGCGTCGCTCTTCTCGGCGAGGGCGCGGGCCAGCGCCGGGGGCAAGCGGGCAGCGAAGCAGTCGTAGAAGTCGAAGAGGATGTTCCAGGCGACCACGCGCTCGATCCTCGGCTCGTGGGCCGCCGCGCGGATCCCCAGGCAGCCGCCCAGCGAGAGCCCGATCAGGCTCGCGCGCTGGATGGAGAGGTGGTCGAGCACCGCCGCGACCGGCTCCTCCCAGGCCGGACTCATGGTGAGGCCGTGCCGGCGCAGGGCCGCGCCCTGGCCCGGCCCCTCGAACATGACGACGTCGAAGCCCTGGGCCGCGAGATCCGGCCCCCAGAAGAAGAACTCCTCGATGTAGGAGTCGAAGCCGCCGTGGAGCACGATCGTGTCCCGCGCCGGCCCGGGCGCGGCGAAGCGCACGGCGGGGAGGACCCCGCCCCGGAACGGGACGTCGCGCCGCTCCAGCGGCAGCGCCGCGGCCACCCGATCGAAGTGCGCCCGGTAGGCCTCGTAGCAGCGACCCTTCTCGGGATCGCCGAAGGGCAAGAAGAACTCCGCCGCGCGGAAGTAGCTCGACGCGTGGAGGTGCCGGCCCTCCGCCCCGGTGCGCTCGGCGAGCGCGCGCATCGCGCGGCTGAAGTCGGCCGCGGAGCTCACCTCCCCGGCGAGCTTCGTGACCTCCGCCTCCTCCATCACCGGGAGCCAGCGGTTGAGCTGGTAATTGAGCGCCACGTCGCGGTGAAAGGACCGGTAACCGATCGGGTAGTCGACCATCTTCGCCTCCGTGCGCCGCAGGGGACCCGCGGGCGATGCCAGCGGTCGGAGTCAAACACCTGTTGGGTTCCGGGCAACGAAATCAAGGCGGAAACCATGAAAATCGCTTCTGTTTCCGGCGACGGCTCGTTGTCGACCGGCTTTTCTTGCAGGGTCTCTCTAGGCGCGCGCGCTCACGAGCCAGCAGGCCGCGGTGAAGCGGGCCGCACCCTCGCGGACGTACGCGTCGAAGGCAGCGCGAACCGCTTCGGCCGTCCGGGCGCGCGTCGGCTCGTCCGCGTCCCGCAGCGCCTGACCCACCGGTCCGAGCCGGGTGACGTAGGCGAGCAGGTCCTTCTCCGCGACGCCGCTCGGCACGTCGATCGCGCGAACGTCGACGTCGGTCCAGCCGCTCGCGTCCAGGATCCGCTGCACCCGCTCCCTGTCCGCGAAGGCGAACGGGCCGGGTGCGTCGGGGTCCGGGACGCGCAAGGTCGGCAGGAGCGGGGCCGCAGCGCGCGCGGCCTCGGTCATGAACGGATTCTCGTCCGCGCTGCGCCATGCCACGAACGAGAGCTTCGCCTTGCGCCGGGCGGCGCGCCTGATGTTGGCGAACGCCGCCGCGGGATCGTCGAAGAACATCACGCCGAAGCGCGAGATCACCGCGTCGAACGTGTCCTGCTCGAACGCATGGGTCTGCGCGTCGGCGTGGACGAACACGGCGGACGCCAGGCCCTCCGCGGCGGCGCGTGCCCTGGCGGCCGCCACGAGCGGCCCGGAGATATCCACGCCGAGACAGAGGCCCGCTGGCCCGAGGCGCCGCGCCATCGCGAGGGTCGTGGCGCCCGCGCCGCAGCCGACGTCGAGGACGCGCCCGCCCTCGCCGGGGAAGCCCTCGTCGATGAGCGGCGTCGCGAGCGGCGCCATCATGCCATCGAGCACTTCCTGCATTTCCACCCAGGTGCGCCCGCTGGCCTCGTTCCAGAGCGCGGCCTGGTCGCGATTCGGCTGATGGGCTTCGGACATCGGAGTCTCCTTCGGTTTGCAGTCGGAACTCATGTGCCGTAATTTGCAAGTTCAAGTCAACTTGAGGTCAAGCGTGAAACAGCTGGACATCGCGGAGGTGGCCCGGCGCTCCGGCGTGCCCGCCTCGACCCTGCGGTTTTACGAGGAGAAGGGGCTGATCGCGTCCACCGGGCGGCGGGGCTTGCGGCGCCTGTTCGACCCCGGGGTGCTGGAGCGCCTGGCGCTGATCGCGCTCGGCCAGGTGGCGGGGTTTTCGCTGGACGAGATCGCCCGGATGTTCTCGCCCGACGGCCGGCCGCGCATCGAGCGAGAGCGGCTGACGGCCAAGGCCGAGGAGCTGGACCGGACCATCCAGCGCCTGGTCGCCCTGCGCGACGGCCTGCGCCACGCAGCGGCGTGTACCGCGCCGAGCCACATGGAGTGCCCGCGCTTTCGCAGCATCGTCCGGCTCGCCGGCACCGGTCGCCTCGAGCCGCTTGTGCAGAAGGCTCCCCGGCGGCGGCGCTCTGCCTGAGTCTGGCCGGATGCCGCCAGCGCGCCGGTCAGCCGGTTAGAA
Organism: Sorangium sp. So ce726; assembly: GCF_051521405.1. Classification (NCBI taxonomy): domain Bacteria; kingdom Pseudomonadati; phylum Myxococcota; order Polyangiales; family Polyangiaceae; genus Sorangium; species Sorangium sp. So ce726. Next base: position 2,721,970 of record NZ_CP150349.1, read on the forward strand.
GTTGGCGTAGAAGCTCGCGTAATCCAGCGCGACCTGGTCGGCGTAATCGAGCGCGATCGCGCGCACCTTGGCGCGGAAGCCCGCGTGATCCCCGTCGGTGAGGGCGTCGATCTGCACGTCGACCGAGCCCGGAAACACCGCCGCGTCCCAGTCGTTGTCAGCGCGCGCGTGCTGCGTCGCCAGGATCTCGCCCCACTGCTCTGCGAGGTTGGTGAAGCGGGTCATCGTCGAGAGGTCCGCGGTGTCGAAGGTGTCCTTGTAGGGCGAGCGCTCGCGCACGCTGTAGCTCTGTCCGTCGGAGAGCGTCATCCAGCCGAGCAGGTCGTCGACCCGGTAGCCGAGCGCCTTGTACGCGAGCACGGTCCGGTACGCCTGATTGCCGCCGCTCGCCGCGTTCGTCTGCGAGATGGCGGCGGCGGCGATGCCGGCGAACGCGCTCGGCGCGCCCTGGGCCTTGACGTCGAGGAGGCGATCGTCGTCCTGCCCCGTGGTCGGCCCCTCGATCAGCACATAATACCGCGTCACGCCGAGCGAGCCGATGCCGCTGTGAAGCCGCTGGGCCACGCCCTTCACCGCGAAGTAGGCGGCCGGCAGCCCGGCGCCGCCGCCGCTCAGGGTGGCGCGATAGGCCGATATGTGGCCCCGGACGTCGGTGTCGACGGCCGCGGTCACCGCGGCGAGATCCGGATTGCCCCCCGTGTCGAGCGTGCGCACGCCGCCGACCTTGATCGTGAAATCATCGAGCATCTCGGTCCGGCTGTTCGACGACTCGACGTCGTCGAGGAAGTCGTCGAGCAGGCCATAGGTGTTGCTCGCCGTGAACTTCAGCGTGGTCTCCTGGCTGTTCCCGGCGTAGCTCGCGATCGCGTCGAGGTACGCCTCGGTGAACGCGTCGAGGAGCGAGCTCTGGTTGGCGAGGCTGAAGCCGCCGTTCTCGCGCGCGACCAGGGCGAGGCTCGTGGCGAGCCGCCAGACGTCGAGCTGGTAGTCGCCGATGACCGCCTCGTCGAAGTCGTTGATGGCATAAACGACGTCGCCCTGGTCGTCATCGAACGAGCCCATGTTGTTGACGTGCATGTCGCCGCCCAGCCACGTCCGGGTGGAGCTCGCGCCGCCATACGTGAGGAGCTGGGACGAGCTGCCGAGATCCTTCCAGTAAAGGTGGTTCGAGCCGCGGAAGAATGTGAAGGGGGACGCCTTCATCTCCGCGTATTTCTCGGATCGCGCGCTCGAGGGCAGGCCCGCGTTGGCGCTCGTGATCTCGGTGACGACATAACTCGTGCGGCTCGAGGCCGCCGAGCCGGGCGCGGCGGTGAGGGCGATGGCGGAAAAGGCGGCGGCGGCGCAGCAGCGGTGGGTGACGAGCGCTGGAATCGACGGTCTGGACATGGGCTTGCTCCCGGGGGCGATCGTGGCGTCGTACGTCGAGCGCGGACCGCACAGCAAGCGCCCGCGCGGGATGACACGAGCGCGATGCCGTGTCGTCATGCGACCGCCGAGGGAGGGACATCGGTGGTCTCTTGCAGCAGCGGCGACCGGTGCACGCCGCGCCCGGCCCGTGCCTCCCGCCGGTCCCGGAACGAGTTTGAACCGCCAAGTCGCCATAAGACGCCAAGAACAACACAAAAATCTTGGCGTCTTATGGCGACTTGGCGGTTCCATGATTCCGGTACGGTGGGAGAATTTCCCTGCCACCCAACACAGAGCGCTGGCGGAGCGTGGGGCGCTCCCGGGGTAGCGGGACCGGGGCGCGTACCAGGTTGCGTCCTGCTACCGTCGCGCTCGAGGCGAGCGAGAGGGCGAGCGAAAACAGGAACGGGAGCGGGAAGAGGCCAAGTTGAAGCAGGGAGTGGAAGAGGAGCGGCGGGTGGCCCGGGAGCGTGTGTCGCGGCGGAGGCTGGTGGCGATTGCGGCTGTTGCTGCCGCGGTGGCCGTGGTGATGGTGGTGCTCGTCGCCTGGGCGCTGGAGCAGCGGGGCGCGGCACGGAATGCGGAGGCTGCAGCGCGAAGGGCGGAGGATGCGCAGCGAGAGGCGGCGGCCCAGGCGGCGCGAGCGCGAGCTTCCTCGCTGATGGCTGGCGCTCGTGAGCTGCTGGCGCGAAACCAGCCGGAGTCAGCGGTGCAGCTGCTGCTCGAGGTAAGGGACGCGGACGGAGTACGTGGCTGGACGGATCTGACACGTGATGTGCTGGCCTCGGCTCCTTCGATGCTCACGATGCGCGGCCATCGGGGCGACGTGTTGGTTGCCGACTTCAGCCCCGATGGGAGGCGCATCGTCACCGCCTCGAGCGACAAGACCGCGCGGGTGTGGAACGCGGATGGCAGCGGCATGCCCGTGGTGCTCCGGGGTCATGAAGGCTCGGTTGTGTTTGCGGCGTTCAGCGCCGATGAGCAGCGGGTGGTCACGGCCTCGCACGACAGGACGGCGCGGGTGTGGAACGCGGACGGCAGCGGTACGCCCGTCGTGCTCCGAGGCCATGAGGACGCGGTTGTGTTTGCAGCGTTCAGCGCTGATGGGCAGCGGGTGGTCACGGGCTCGCACGACAGGACAGCGCGGGTGTGGAGCGCGGACGGCAGCGGCACGCCCGTGGTGCTCCGGGGCCATGAGGGCGCGGTGAGCTCCGCAGCGTTCAGCGCCGATGGGCAGCGGGTGATCACGGCGTCGAACGACAAGACGGCGCGGTTGTGGAACGCGGATGGCAGCGGAAAGCCGGTGGTGCTCCGCGGTCACGAGGGCGCGGTGAGCTCTGCGGTGTTCAGCGCTGACGGGCAGCGGGTCGTCACGGCGTCGAACGACAAGACGGCGCGGTTGTGGAACATGGACGGCAGCGGAGCGCCGGTGGTGCTCCGGGGTCACGAGGACGAGGTGAGCTCCGCGGCGTTCAGCGCTGACGGGCAGCGGGTGGTCACGGCCTCAAACGACAAGACGGCCCGGGTGTGGAACGCGGGGAGTGCCCGGAATGGCCCTGTTCATGCCGACGAGTCCGAGCACGAGCAAACCGGTTGCGACCACGACCACGCGGAGGACGGAGGCGCGCCGGTCGTGCTTCGCGGGCATGAAGCAGGGGTTGGGTACGCGGCGTTCAGCGCTGATGGGCAGCGGGTGATCACGGCCTCGCACGACAAGACGGCGCGGTTGTGGAACGCGGACGGCAGCGGCACGCCGGTCGTGCTTCGCGGCCATGAGGCCGGGGTTGGATACGCGGCGTTCAGCGCCGATGGGCAGCGGGTGATCACGGCCTCACGCGACAGGACGGCGCGTGTGTGGAACGCGGACGGCAGCAGCATGCCTGTCGTGCTCCGGGGCCACGAGGCCCCTGTCTGGTCGGCGGCGTTCAGCATCGATGGGCAGCGGGTGGTCACGGCCTCGAACGACAAGATGGCGCGTGTGTGGAGCGCGGACGGCAGCAGCATGCCTGTCGTGCTCCGGGGCCACGAGGCCCCTGTCTGGTCGGCGGCGTTCAGCATCGATGGGCGGCGGGTGGTCACGGCCTCGCACGACAAGACGGCGCGGGTGTGGAACGCGGACGGCAGCGGCGCGCCCGTCGTGCTCCGAGGCCACGAGGCAGGGGTCGGTTTCGCGGCGTTCAGCCTCGATGGTCGGCGGGTGGTCACGGCCTCGAACGACAAGACGGCGCGCGTGTGGAACGCGGATGGCAGCGGGGCGCCGGTGGTGCTCCGGGGCCACGAGGACTGGGTCAGAGTTGCAGCGTTCAGCGCCGACGGGCAGCGGGTGATCACCGTCTCGCACGACAGGACGGCGCGGGTGTGGAATGCGGACGGCAGCGGTACGCCCGTCGTGCTCCGGGGCCACGAGGCGCCGGTCTGGTCTGCGGCCCTCAGCGCCGACGGGCAGCGGGTGGTGACGGCCTCGCACGACAGGACGGCGCGGGTGTGGAACGCGGACGGCAGCGGCGCGCCCGTCGTGCTCCGCGGCCATGAGAGCTCGCTGCTCTCCGCGGCGTTCAGCGTCGACGGGCAGCGGGTGGTGACGGCCTCGCACGACAAGACGGCCCGTGTGTGGAACGCGGACGGCAGCGGGGCGCCGGTGGTGCTCCGGGGCCACGAGGCAGGGGTCAGCTTCGCGGCGTTCAGCGCCGACGGGCAGCGGGTGGTGACGGCCTCGCACGACAGGACGGCGCGGGTGTGGAACGCGGACGGCAGCGGGACGCCTATCGTACTCCGGGGCCATGAGGGTTCGCTTCTCTCGGCGGCGTTCAGCGCCGACGGGCAGCGCGTGGTCACCGCTTCGGACAAGACGGCGCGGGTGTGGGCCATCTCTGCCCACGCGCTTCGGCAGGCCCTTCGCGCCGCCACCAGCGACTGCATTTCTCCTGAAATGCGCCGGACCTACCTCGACGAGAGCGACGAAGACGCCCGTCGGGGCTACGAGTCCTGCGAGCGCTCGTACGGCCGGGTCCCGTTCTACGCAGAAGTTGACCTGCCGTGAGCCGCAAAGGTGCCTGCTCGACATCGAACCTGAAAGCGCGGGCGAGGGGCGCAGCCGAACCGCGCGCCCGCGCCCCGGATGTCATCGACCGGTCGGCCGCCCGGCAGCGAATCGGGCAGCTGCGGGACACGCCGGTCGTAGAAGGACGCGGGGACGGGCCGGTCGGGGAGCACGCCTACGACGGGCGGCGCTCTAGCACGGAGCGCGCGGACGGCGGGATGTCATGTTCTACAGCGCGCTCGCGTCGGTGACAGCCCCTGGGAGAGCGAGCCATATCGTGCGGTCCGGAGGAGGGGCGTCGGCTCAGGTGCCGAGCGCGATCCAGTTGACGTCGACGCCGTGCACCTGGCTGCCGAACCAGGTGCTGAGCAGCACCGTGAAGCCGGCGCGATCGATGTGGCGCGCGCGCACGCGCACGCGCACCGCGTCGCTGCCTTCCACGTCCAGACCGGCGATGCCGATGTGCACGACCGGCGGGCTATTGAACTCGCGCTCGAACTCGACGCGTGCCGAGAACTCCCGATCGATGCCCTCGCTGGGCGGTCCAAGCAGGTTCCAGTGCGGCTGCGCCTTGCCAAAGTGGTTCGTGCCGGCGAGCATCTGCAGAGGGGTCACGGCGGTAGTCATGGCGGCGCATCGGAGTCGAGGCGCCGAGCCGGGTCAATCGCCTTTGCACGAGGCCCCCCCGAGCCGCTGGACGACACGCGACGGAAACTCGGGAGATCACCGGAGCGCCTCGTGAGCGCTCTCGGCGCGCCGCCAGGTCGTGCTTCGCGGTGGATGCTCGGCGAGCGATCAGCGCCCGCCCATGCTCGCGATCGGCCGAGGCCCATCCGGCTCGATGGCGTACAGTGGTCAACTTTGCCCAGAGAGAGTCCACATGAAGGCGGGAAGATCATTCATGGTCTCTTCCCGCCTTCCCGCCTTCATGTTCAAATTGGACCACTACCCAACGCGGGGCGTACGCGGGAGGGCTGGGACCCCTGCGCGGTGGAACGTGGAGCGCCCCCGAGGGGTCGAGGCCGGGGCGCGTCCCAGGTTGCGACGTGCGGCGTGTGCGCTCGCCACGCTGCGCGGGGGCTCAGCTCGGCCGCTCTGAACCTCCCGAAGCGTGGCCGGCGCTGCTACGCTGCGTTCCATGAGCAATCCGGCCGAGAAGCTCCTCGAGGAGGCGTTGAAGCTCCCCGAGAGCGAGCGGCGCCTCATCGCGCTCCGCCTGCTCGACAGCGTGGGAGAGGAGCCGCCCGAGGAGATCGAGCGCGCGTGGACCGAGGAGGCGCTGCGCCGGCTCGCGGATCTCCGCGCAGGACGCACCCAGCCGATCCCCTGGGAGGACGCCCGGAAGCGCATCTTCGCGCGGGGCTGATGTGGCTCGACGCCCCCTTCGCGCCCGAGGCCGAGCGCGAAGCCCACAAAGCCTTCCGCTGGTACCGGGAGCGGGACGAGCGTGCAGGCGCCGCCCGTCGTGCTCCGGGGCCACGAGAACACGGTTTGGTCCGCGGCGTTCAGCGCCGACGGGAGGCGGGCGGTCACCGCGTCGTGGGACAAGACGGCACGGGTGTGGAACGCGGACGGCAGCGGAGCGCCCGTCGTGCTCCGCGGCCATGAGAGCTCGCTGCTCTCCGCGGCGTTCAGCGTCGACGGGCAGCGGGTGGTGACGGCCTCGCACGACAAGACGGCCCGTGTGTGGAACGCGGACGGCAGCGGGGCGCCGGTGGTGCTCCGGGGCCACGAGGCAGGAGTCAGCTTCGCGGCGTTCAGCGCCGACGGGCAGCGGGTGGTGACGGCCTCGCACGACAGGACGGCGCGGGTGTGGAACGCGGACGGCAGCGGGACGCCTATCGTGCTCTGGGGCCATGAGGCTTCGCTTCTCTCGGCGGCGTTCAGCGCCGACGGGCAGCGCGTGGTCACCACTTCGGACAAGACGGCGCGGGTGTGGGCCATCTCTGCTGGCGCGCTTCGGCAGGCCCTTCGCGCTGCCACCAGCGACTGCATTTCTCCTGAAATGCGCCGAAGCTACCTCGGCGAGAGCGACGAAGACGCGCATCGGGGATACGAGTCCTGCGAGCGTTCGTACGGCCGCGTTCCGTTCTACGCCGAGGTCGACCTGCCGTGAGCCGCAAAGGCGCTTTCTCTGCACGAAAGCGAACCTGAAGGCGCGGGCCTGATCGATGAACTCGTGGAGCTCACCCGGCCTGCGGTCTGCTACCGTGCCGGTGTGCAGCGTTGCGGCAGTGACCTCACGGTAATGGGCTCGACGTGACGGTGCCCTGGAGCGGGCGTGATCTCCGCCGCGGATGAACTTCGGTGCTGCCCGCGGGAGCGGGCGAGGCCGAGCGTAGTAATCTCCATGGGCATGCAGCGATCCGGGGCGCCCAGCCCATGGTTGGAGATCGTGCTCGACCGCGCCGGACGCGAGGTGCAGGCCTCCGCTCGAGGCAGCCGAGGCGAGCAGACGACGGCCCGCTCGTTCGGCCCGGAGCTGGGGGCGGAGCACCTCGGCAGCTTCAGCGACGCGCTGCGCAAGGCAGCCGCGCGCGGGCGGCCGTTCGGGGCGCGCGTCGAGACGGCGCAGGCGATCTATCGCGCCGTCCTCTGCAACGGCATCGCGGACCTCCGGGTGCGCTTTGGCGAGGCCGCGGGTGGGCCGTTCCTTGTGCGCCTCGTGGTGCGCGATCCCGAGCTCCAAGAGGACCCCTGGGAGGCGCTCGCGGCGCCAGGCGAAGCGATGCGTTTTCAGGGGATCTCGCCGGAACTGCTGCCCGTGCGCGGCGTCACGACCACCGAGCCGTGGCAGCCCTGCGAGGTGCGCGGCGCGGTGCGCGTGCTTCCGATCGCACCCTCTGGCCGCGTCGGGCTCGCGCGGCTCAAGGAAGGGCGGACCCGTCCTAGTACAGCGTTCCCCAAGTTCGTCCCTGGATCGGCGCTGTGCCACCCGGCCGCGAGCCGGGCTGGCCGGGCGTTGAAACGGAGCGAGCTCGTCGCGGGACAACGCCGCGGAGCGAGTTACTCGATCGGCGCGAGCGTCCAGGGGAAGTCGGTCATCAACAGCTTGAGCAAGTCCTGCCACGGGCCGCGGAAGCCGGTCTTCTCCCACCTACCGGTGTGGGTTGCGATCTCGAGCGTCCAGAGGTGGACAGTGTCACGGCGGAGCCTGGCGTGGGCTATCGGGCCCGCTCCAGGACCCGACTCGATGATCACGAGCTGCCCGTACTTGCGGGCCCGCAGATGGGACATTCCCTCGGCTGCGAGGTAGGCGCGGACGGAGGCGGCGTGCTCCGGGGAGGCGGACGGCTTCGACATCGGACCGCACGGAAGCTCAGGCGGCGTAGGACGGCAAGGTCGCCCTCCACTGGCCGCGGAACTTCCAGCGAAAGGGCCGGGCTTCGTGCTTGTTCCAGTGGCGCACGAAGGCGAGCACGCAACGGCTCAACTCCTCGGCGGACGCGAAGGAGGCGTGCTTGAGCACCCGACGGCTCAGGATGCTGAACCACAGCTCGATCTGATTGACCCACGACGCATGGATGGGCGTGTAGACGAAGTGAAAGCGTCCGCCGTGCCGCGCGTTGAACTGATTCCACCTGGCGCCGTGGTGAATGTTGAGATTGTCCCAGATGATATAGACGTCGCCCGTGGGGTAGCGCTCCGCCACCTCGTCCATGAACGCGAGCAGATCGGCGGCGGTGCGTGTCGGTCCGCAGCGCGACACCACCTCGCCCGTCTTGATATTGAAGGCCCCGATCAGTGTGCGCGTGCCGTGGCGCTGGTACTCGAACTCCTTGCGCGCGGCTCTTCGGCTACGGCACGGCTGCATGGGGAACCGATGCTTCAGCGCCTGCATGCCCGTCTTCTCGTCGACGCAGAGCACGGTGGCGCCTGCGGGAGGCTCCAAATACAGCTTGCAGATCGCCTCGACCTTGGGGCGGAAATGCGGGTCCGGGCTGTGTAGCCACAGCCGGACGCGATGCGGTCGGAGGCTTGCTCCCCGCAGCACGCGCCAGATCTCGGTGCGGCTCAGTTCTACCTTGGTCTCGAGCTTCAGGGCCTTCGCCAGCCGCTCCAGAGTCCAGACCTGTTCGAACGGGACCTTGTGCTCATCGGGGCGACTGCAGGCCAACTTGATAAGGTCGTAGTGCACTGTGGTGGCCACGCGCGGCGGTCGGCCCCTGCGCATCCTGTCCTGCAGCACCGCCTCGTCAGCAAACGCCGCGATCCGGTTGCGCCACTTGCGCACCGTCTTGATGTCGCAGCCTACATCAAGCTGGATCCGCTCGTTGCTCCAGCCCTCGTCGGCCAAGAGCGCGATCCGGGCACGCTGCGCATCGCGCTGCGGGGTCTTGGGCGAGCGCGCCGCGTGCTGCAGCTTCTGGCGCAGCGACGCGGGCAACAGAACGGCTTTTGCGCGAGCTCGGGGCACTTACGCGCGTGGGACCTGCCCCGTGCTGATGGATTCAAAAGCGCAGGCGATCGTGGATGAACCGGCAAACCCGCCCCGTAGACCGGAATGCGTCGCGTGTAGGCTCGCCACGCTCGGGCTGCGAGCCATCGCGAGGGCCTGGCCTGGTGTACCGCAGATCCAGGTACGAACTTCGGGAACGCTGTACTAGGTTGAGGGCCGGGCGCAAGGGGCGGCCTGTCCTCGCTGGTGAGTAAGTCGCGGAGACGAACGTCACGATAGGCGCGACTTTGTAGGGACCGTTCTGACTGGATTCAGGATGACCTAGGGCAAGCGCGTACCGGTGCTGCCGACACTGCGCACCTGCGGTTCCACGATTCAAGAACCGAGCTCTCACGGAAACGTGTAGGCTGCATTTTATGACTGGAGCCGAGCTGAGGCAGCGCTATGGCCGTGGGGAGCGCGACTTTCGGAGCTCAGACCTGATAGGTGCAGATCTAAGGGGGCTCGATTTACGTGGTGCAGACTTCCGAGGGGCAAATTATCGCAAGGCTCGGCTGGGCCCTCGGCCGCATGCCGTCGTACTGCGCCATGGGGCACAGCTGATCGCAGCAGGGCTGAGCGGGTTCATGATGGCCTTTGCCGGGCTCGCTATCGGCTCCTTTTTGGACATCAGCACCTTTGAGCATATGCTCCCTGGTCTCTTTGTTGCGACACTCTTTGCTTTGGCACACGTTGTGCTTATTCGCCGCGGTCTTGGCGCTTTCGCTCTCGCGCTCGCCGTCGCTGTCGCTGTCGTTCTCGTTGGGCAGAGCTTCAGCGCATTCCTCGTTGTTCTGGCTTTGGCGTGCGTATTCTCTATTGCTGGCGTTATTACGGTGGCCGGTGACTTTTTTGGCGCTTTCGCTTTTGCTGTCGCTCTCGGTGTGCTTATTCTCATTGATGACGATGTTATTTCTCTCGGGGCTTATTTGTCATTCACGTCGATGTCTATTGCCGTGATCTGCGCGACGTTTCAGCTCGTCGTTGGCCTCTCGGTACGTCGCCGAGCATTGCGTGGTGCCACGCACCATGCTTGGGCCCGTCAGCTCGCAATCGACCTCGAATGCCTTGGAGGCACCCGCCTTGCTGGGGCAGACTTGCGGAACGCCGACTTCAAGGCCGCTTGCCTACGTGGGGCTGATCTTCGGGGGGCTCGACTTCGGCGCACACGGTTTCGCGGTGCGCGTGAGCTCGAGTGGGCGCGTTTCGATCCGGGCCACATGCGTCTCCTATCGGTGCAGCAACTCCTCGCCAAGGGCGATGCCGCCGGCCTGAGCCTTGGAGGGATGCGTCTACGTGGCACTTATTTGCGAGGCGCTCGTCTTACCCGTGCGCATGTGGAGGGGATCGATCTTTCCGACGCCGACCTCGGCGGTGCCGATCTGCGTGGCGCCATCCTTCGTGGAGCAGACCTCCGTGGCACTGTGTTGGTGCAGGCATCGCTCGAAGGCGCGGATCTGGCTGACGCGCGCATCGATGCTCTAACCTATCAGCGGAGCGACTTCACACCGGACCTGCTTGTCGACCTCTACAGACGAGGCATCGAGATCATCGCCTTGGAGACCTTCCCCAGGGCAGCGCAGGACCGGTTGGCCGGCGAGCGCGAGGGGCTGTTGTTGTGCTTCGACACGCGGCTGAGTGCCTTCGACAAAATGATTGTGGAAGGGATGATCGTAGGCGTACTCGGCCGGGATACTGATTGTTATGTGGCCGAGTACCGCGTACAAGGCGAGACCGCCATCGTGCGCCTGTGCGGTTCCTGTCGCGCTGATCTAGAGCGCGTCGCCGAGGCCCTCTATCTAAAGGTATGGCAGCAGGTGCAGACACATCAGGGGGCGCTCGTGCGCATGGCCGACGTGCTTCTGCCAGGAACTTTGAAGGGCGGCCTCGACGATCTGTTCGGCCGGCGGCTTGCGCGGATGGAGCTTCGCGATTCGCCAACGCCTCCGCCAGTCGCAAGTTCTGGCTCCTCTGTAGGTGCGCTGGTCGATGCCCCGGCCTCCGAGGCCCCGGGCCCTGCCCCGCTTCGCTGGGCATGGCAGCATCCGGCGCTGCCCGGGGCGGATAAGATTGAGACAGCGACCCCTCCGCGCCGACTCTTCGTATGCTATGCTCCCGCCGATCTGAAATATGCTAACGAACTCTGCATTAATCTGAGTGTTCTACACCGACAAGGGCTGATCGAAACCTTCCGCCCCGAAGATGTGCTGCCTGGCCATCCAATCGCCGATACCCTAACGGAGCGCCTGGATCATGCCGATATCGTCGTGTGCCTCGTCAGCGCCTCGTTCCTAGCACACGACGAGTGCGTTGAACAGATGGAGCGTGCGTTGAGGCGCAGCCGCGAGAGTGGAGCGCCGGTGGTGGTCCCGGTCCTTGCGCGGCCGTCGGATTGGCGAGAGTCTCAGCTCGGCGCACTCCAGCCGCTCCCCGAGAATGGTCAGTTCATAGCCAAATGGCCTAACGAAGACGATGCGTGGCTGAGTGTGACGAGCGGGCTTCGCCGTCTGTTGCTCAGCTTGTGACTTCGAGTCAAATGTGGACTGTAGTGGTCTAAGAGTGGCACGGTGGAGCCCCGTCGTGGCACCAGGCCTACGGGATACCTGACGTTCGGCAGCTGCCGAAGGGATCACCACATGAATCCTCGTTCCTTCTCGATCGCCCTCTCTCTCCTCATGGCCGCGGCGTGCCAGCGCTCCGAACCCACCCCGAGCGATCCGCCGTCGGCTCAACCCGCCCCTCGGCCGGCGCCCCCGTCTCCCCCGGCCGAGCCGTGGGCGTCCCGGCCGCCACGAGAATGGCCTCAGCTCGTCTTGACGAATCGCGCCGAGTTTCAGGGCAGCAGCCCTCTCCAAGGCGCGAGCGCCTTCCTCATCAAGACCCAGGACGGGCGCACGCTGGCCGCGACCGCCAAGCACCTCATCGGCGAGAACGGCGGCGTGGAACCCGAGGTCTCGGTGGCCGCGTTCGACGGCGCCATCCGATCCTGGCGCCTGTTCCCGCGCACGCTCCCGGACCAGCTCGCCGAGGCAGGCAAGGTCGCCGCCGACGGCCTCGACAACCCGAGGCTCGACTGGCTGATCCTGACCCTCAAGGACAGGGGGAAGCCCCTCCCCGCAACGCCGATGCGGCTGCGTCAGAGGCCGGTCGAGGTCGGCGAGGACGTCTATCTCGTCGGTTGTCCCTACGACGAGGCGGCGTGCAAGCAGAACGTCTATGCCGGCAAGGTCACCGCGCGGAACGGACATCGCTTCCGCTACGACATCGACCCGCCGGTCGACGTCCGCGGCTTCAGCGGCGCGCCGGTCGTCGACCGGGCCGGGCACGTGGCCGGCGTGATGACCGTCTGGTTCGAGCCGAGGATGCAGGGAGAGAAATTCCTGGAAGCCGGGGGCGAGGACGCCGCCTCGATCTACCGGGGCGTCGAGCGGCAGCGCTGAAGAGCGCGCCATCCACGACGACGCCCACGCAACGGCCACCCGCGAGCGCGCATCCCGTTCGGAACCCCACCCCCATACGTCGCGCCGATCCCATGGAAAATTGATACGGCTCATCGGAATGCCACCGGCGCATCCAGCGCGCATTGCCTTTTCGCTCACGATTTTCTCACGCCTGCTGCCGGCCATTCGACTCGGGTCTTGCGGTAGGCTGCGCACCCATGCCGAGGCCGAAGCCCCGAACCACGAGAATCACGAGGAAACCCGAGCTCCGTCCGATCGATCGAGCGACATGTCGCGTGCCACGGCCCATCCGGAAGGTGCCATGACCCCGGTGCAGAACAGGTATTGCGAACGTCTGGGCATCGCCGTTCCACGGGTCGACGACGTCGCAGCGCAGGGGACGGCGAAGCTGTTCCACCTCATGATCGTCACCCTCCTCGAGCGCGGTGCCCCCATGACCCTCGACGAAATCGCGGAGCGCCTCGAATCGGCGGGCGTGGTCGCGGAGACCGGCGATCTCGCCTATTCGCTCAGGAAGGCGTGGCACGGCATGGCGCCGGTGTACCGCGATGCGACGGGCCAATTCGGCCTCGATCTCGACGCCTTTGCGCTCCGCATGATCGTGCGGGCTACCGGCCTGATCGAGAAACGCGCGGCGCCGCCGCCCCCCGCGCCAACACCTCCTGCGCCCGGCGACGACGTCCCGCTGTCCGCCGAGGAGCTCGACGCGGCATTCCGCGATCGCTTCATGACGAGCCTCTCCTGGGTCCGGCAGGCCGCGGCCGTGCTCGACGCACGGCAGACGGCGATGACGGCGGAGGAGATCGAGGCCTTCCTCGCGGCGATCACGAGACACCGAACGCCGCTCCGCGAAACCAACGGGCCAGAGAAGAGCGACCTATTCCTCCTCGGTGACGGCGGACGGCTCACGCTCGACCCGCTCGCGCCCGGCCTCACCGCGATGCGGCGGGCGATCCGCAAGCTGTCGCAGCCGGAGCTCATCCGGCGGGCGGAGCGCGCGGCGTCCGCGGATCGAATCGCGGTCCGGCGGGCGGAGCTCGACGCGGAGGCACGACGCGACGCCGAGATCGCGCGAACGGCCCGCCGTGCCATCGTTCGCGTGGTGCCTTTCGCGGAGGAACCGCAGGCCGCGGCGGTGCTCGACGTCGGCCAGCGATCGATCCGGGTCTTCATCGGCCGCGACATCGCAGAGCTCGCCGGCGTGCTCGATCGGTTCGACGTGATCGCCGGCCTCCACATCCGAGACACGCTGCGCGCGCTCGGGCTCGACGCCGACCGGCGCCGCGTCGTGGACCTCAGGCCGCCGAAGAAGTCGAGACGGCTGAACCGAGCGGGCCGCACGCTGGAGATCACGCCGGAGCTCCTCATCGCCGGCACCACCGGAATCAGCCGCCCGCTCGGCGATCTCGAGAAGGTGGCGGGTTACCTGGTCGAAGGAGACCATTCGAAGCTCGCGCGCCGGCTCGAGAGCGACGTCAAGGCGCTGTACGCATTCTACCATTACGGTGTCATCCAAGGTTTCGTCCGGCTCCGCTGGGGCTTCATCGACGAGGGGTTGACCACCGAGTGGGCGCTGCCCGGCGACGTGAGCCTCTACCAGCAGCTGAAGAGCGCCAGCGAGACGGGCACGCCCATCGACCTGGTGATCGGCGCGGCGCCTGGCTGGGCCGAGCCCTGGTCGCGAGCGCAGCGCGTCCGCATCCTCGAACTCCGCGTCAACGATGTGCTCGTCGCCGAGGGGGAAGGGCGAGCGCCTTTCGCGATCGCACGGCACGAGATCCAGGCCGTTCGCCCGGCCCCCGAGCACACCGAGCAGAGCGCGACACAGGATAGAGCGTGGCGCGAAGAGAGAGGTTGAATCACACCCCCACCGCGCATTGACCTACCCACATGCCCCTGGCACCCTGCGGATGCCATGAGCGCTGCCCTCCCCAGCACCCTGGAGCTCCTGCTCGCGGACGCCACCGAGCTCCGCCCCACCCTCGCGGCGGGCCTGCCCGAGGTCGCGGCGGGCATTGCGCCGCGGCCGGAGAAGACGTCTCGTCGTGTGGACGCGCTCACGCGCGAGATGCCCGACGCAGATCCCAACGATCTCGCCCTCCAGCGCTGGTCGGTGATCGCGCCCAAAGGCGCGCTGGGCGACGAGGCGCTCGAGGCGATCGCGCCGCTCCTCCGGCTCCGGGAGGCGGAGCAAGGCGCGCCGGTGACACCCTACCGCGTCGAGCCCGGAATGGGCATGGCGGAAGCTTTCCGCTGGAAGACCGACGTGCTGCGCGACGAATCCATTCCGGAAGAGGAGAGGCCCCGGTATCTGCTCCTCCTCGGGGATCTCGACGGCGTCTCCGCCGAGCTCCAGCACGTCCTCGCGAACGGCGCGTTCGTCGGCCGTCTCCACATTGCGGGCGCCGACGGCAAGCCGGATCCCAGCGGCTATGCCGCGTACGCAGACAAGGTGGTGCGCTGGGCCAAGGAGCCTTCTGGCCACGACCGGCCCGACGCGCTGTTCTTCGTCGCGGGCGACGGCACCGCCGCTACCCAGCTCGGCCGCAGCCTGCTCATCGAGCCTTGCGTCACGATGGCGCAGAGGCAAGGTAGGCGACCCTTCCCGGCCGCGAACGTCATCGACATCCCCGGCGCCGACAGCGCTGACGATCTCGTCCGCGCGGGGAGCACGCCGAGGCCTTCCGTGCTCCTGTCCGTGAGCCACGGGCTCGGCCGGCCCCGCGGCGGGTGGACCTCCGTCGATCAGCAGCGCGCGCTCCAGGGGGCGCTTCTCGTGGGCGCACATGGCAGCTCCGCGCCGCTGCTCACGGCGGACATGCTGCAACACGCCCCCTTCCTCCCAGGCGGCCTGTGGTTCTGCCTCGCCTGCTTCGGAGCCGGGACGCCGAAGGAGAGCGCGTTCTATCCCTGGCTCTCGCTCCTCACGCGCGAGGGCGCCTACAGCGGCCAGGTCCAGCGGGTGCTGGCGAGCTTGCCTCAGGGCGGCGAGCGTCCGTTTCTCGCCGCGCTGCCGCAGGCCGCGCTACGGAATCCAGACGGGCCGCTCTCGGTGATAGCCCATCTGGATCTGGCCTGGACCTTCGGCTTCGTCGATCCCAGCAGGATGACCCAGAGCCGCGCCTCCCGGATCTTCAGCAGCATCCAGGCCATGGCCCGGGGCAGCCGCGCCGGCGTGGCGCTCGACGCGCTGATGCGCTCCTACCGCGAGGTCAACGATGAGCTGCTCGCCGGCTACCACGCCGAGGAGGACGCGCGCGTGTGGAACCGGCCTTCCCCGGTCGATCCCATGCAGCGCGGCAGCGCGTTCATGCTGCGCAACGATCTGCGGGGTTATGTGCTTCTCGGCGATCCCGCGGCGCGGCTGCCCCTGAAGGGGAGCCACGCCCCGCACACGGCAGCGCCGTAGTCGGCAATCGCGAGCCCGACCCGCGTGTCGCTCTCCTGGCTCGCGCAGGTGCGAGCACGCCCACGTCCACGCCCCGCCCGCGACGTACTCTCCAGCCGTCGAAGGGAACGCCGTGGACGGGCAGAGTCCTGCGCCGTCATGGCCTATCGCTCTACATCGCGCTACAGGCCCAGTCCGTCCAGCGCTGCTCGCCCGTCCGTCACTCACGGAACATCCGATGTGAGGGACGGTGACTTTCGTCGCGGGCACCGGCGCGCGCCGTAGACAAGGCGCAGGAGCACAGGCATCTTCAACGATCGCGGCATGGTGCGTCTGCTGCGCCGCACGGGCCGCCGGGGAGGTATGGATGCACGCAGACTTGGACGCATTTCCTGAACCGCTCGCGGTGCTCGACGCGAGCCTCCAGTTGCGGGAGGCCAACCTGGCCTGGCGCAACGCGTTCGGAGAGGCGGCGCTCCTTGCGCCCGAGGCGGCGGAGGCCGCTCGCGCGCTGCTCGGCGGGGCCCAGAGCCGGGCGGAGATCGACGCCACAGCGAGCAACGGGGCGAGCCCGCAGCGCTGGACGCTCCTGCGGTGCTCGAAATCCGAGGGAGAGCCGCTCGTCTTCGTCCACGCTCATGCGGCCGACGACGCCGCGCAGCGCCGCCGCGAGGAGGCGCTCGCCGAGGAGCTGGAGCTCCTGCGCAACTTCATCGACCTCGCGCCCAACCTCATGTTCATCAAGGACCGGCGCAGCCGCTACGTCATGGCGAACAGCGCCCTCGCGAGCTGCTACGGGATGACGCCGGCGCAGGTCGTCCACGCGTCCCAGCACGAGCTCACCGCGAGCGCGGATGAGGCCTCTGGCTTCACCAGCGTCGACCGGCAGGTCATCGACACGAGACAGCCCGTTGTCATCGAGGAGAAGGAGACGCGGCCGAACGGCGACGTGCACTGGTACGAGACGGTCAAGAAGCCCCTCGTCCGCAGGAGCGGCGAGGTGCAGGTCGCCTGCTTCTGCGTGGATGTCACCGAGCGTCAGCGGGCGCAGGACGCGCTCCAGAGCTCGGCGCGCGAGCTCGAGGCCATGGCCGCGGCGGCCCGGCGCGAGGCGGACGAGAAGTCGGCGCTCGCGGCGGAGCTCGACCGGAGGCTCGCTGTCATCCAGGCGCAGCACCGGCAGATCCTGGCGCTCTCGGCGCCGATCCTGGAGGTCGCGGATGGCGTCGTCGGCGTGCCGCTCATTGGCGCCATGGATGAGGAGCGGACGGCCACGCTCACCGAGCGCCTGCTCAACATCATCGCGACGCGGCAGGTGCGCAGCGTCGTGCTCGACCTCTCGGCGCTCGAGACGATCGACACGCGCACCGCCGACCGGCTGGTAGGTATCGTCCGCGCGATAGGCCTGCTCGGCGCGCGCGCGGCGATCACGGGGATCCAGCCAGCGGTCGCGCACACGATGACCTCGCTGGGCATCGATCTTTCGAGCATGGTCACGATGCGCACCCCGAAGGACGCGATCCGCCTCTTCTCGGCGACCGGTCCAGCCCGCTAGTCCGGCGGGCGCGTCACATCGGCTCTTGAAGGTCCTTGTAGCTCGGCAGCGCGCCGAAGTTGAACCCGATGCCGAAGTTGTAGACGAGCCCCGGCCCCTCGAGGCTCTTCATCATCGTGAGCTCCGGGTGGATCGCGAAGTTGTCGGAGGTCCGGAACTGGAACCCGAGGCTGCCGCGGAGGAGGAGGCCATCCGCGGTCGAAGCGGCCTCGCCGTCGTCCACGATATTGCCGGAGGCGAGGCCGTAGGTGACGCCAGGGGTCACCACGATCGAGAACCAGTCCGTGGGGTTCACGCCGAGCATCACCGGCGCATGAAGGTAGACGATGTGTACCGACGCCTCGTCGGACGCAAGGTAGAAGTACTGCACCCCCGGATCGACGGCGAGATCAAAGACGCCTCGGACCGGGTTCACCTTGAGATCGACGCCGAACGAGCTGAGGTTATGGACGTGGGCGCCGATGTCGAGGATGTCCGTCAAACCCGTCCGGAGCTGATACGAGGGCAGCGTCGGCACGAACCCGCTGGTCGTCGTCGTCCTCGCCTCCGACTCGCCGGTATCCGGATTCGCCACGAGCTCGGTGGTCTCGCCGATGTAGCCGAAGCTCTCGAGCGACACCGAATGTGCGACCTTGCCGGGCGCCACGGTCCGCGGGGTTCCGTAGGAGTTCGGGTTGGGGCAGCCCGAGAGCAGGGCGCCGAAGAGCAGGACGGCCGGAAGCGCAAGGAGACGAGCAGATGGCTTTCGCATAGCCGACCATCCTATTCATTCCACACTTGCGATGTCCAGGCACCTCGCGGAGAAAGCAGCATTGCAGCGGCATGGCTTCACGCGGGGTTCGCGTGGTTCACGAAAGCGGGATGCCGCCCGCTCGACGCTGACGGGGAGTGTCCTCGTGCAGCGAGGGAGCGCTGTTGTCTCCTTGTGCAACGGCCGTGATCGGTCGATTCACCACTCCCTTGTTGGGATCGGGCCATGGAGCGTATACGCCAGCGGCCCCCTGCTCCTTCCTTCGCCCAGCGTCGAGGCAAGGCTCGCGCTTGACGCGAGCGTCCCGAAACAGAATCGGGCATGGGGCGTCGCTCACCGCAGCTGGGGCATCCGCTGCAGGTGGGGCACGCCGGCAAGGGATCCGGCCAACACGCGGGCGTGCCGCCGCACCTCGTCGGCGCCGAGCGGTCCTCCGTGGCCCAGGTGGAACGTCTGTATCCCCTCGTCGACCAGCCGCGTGAGCTCGACGCCGACGGCGCGCGGATCCAGCTCGAAGGGGGGCCGGATAGCGTGGCCGATCCGCGCGAGCCCGCCCAGCATCAGCCCGGAGGCGACCAGATCTCCGACCAGCGCCTCGCGCGACTCGAGGACGACCGAGAGTGAGCCCTGGGTGTGCCCGGGGGTGTGGCGCACGCGACCCGCGACCCCGTAGGGAGCCAGGTCGAGCGGCTCGTTGCCGGACAGCACGATGTCGGGCGCGACGGGGGCGTAGGGCTCGTGCACGAGAGGGGTCCGGACGAAGAAGCGACCGAACCAACCCGTCGGACAGAACGTCATCGGGGCACGTCCGGTGAGGTGCTCGACCTCGGCCTCGTGGGCGATGACCAGCGCTCCAGAGCGCTCGCGCAGCTCGGCGGCGCTCCCCGCATGGTCGACGTGGGCATGAGTGACCACGATCGCCTTCAAGTCGGACCAGCCGCGGCCCGCGCGCGCCAGCGCCTCGCCCACCCTGGGCGCCGCGTCCGTCACGCCGGCATCGACAAGCACGCAACCCGTGGCGCCGACGAGCAGGTGGGCGTTGAGCATGCGAAAGGGTAGAATGGGCACGCGAATGATCTGGGCGGCAGACATGATGTTCCTCCGGGGTCGAACGGCTGGCCTCAAGGTGGTGTGTCGGGGCGGCGCTCGCCTGGCCCGATTCGACGCGGCGGATGGTCCACGATGGAACTGATCCACGTGGCGACGCCTCCGGAGTCGATCCTCGAGCGCGCGGTGCGGGTCGGCCCGGGCGAGCTGCTCTGGCTCGGCGCCGAGCCCTTCGAGGTCCGCTGCGAGCCCAGACAGGCCATGGGGCTGCTCAAGATCGTCGCCGTGGCCGAGGGGGAGGGGGTGATCGCGCAGGGGGGGCGTCAGGCAATCCTGCGCGAAGGGACGTTCGCGTGGTTTCAGTCGGACACCCCCTTCGAGCTGACGATGAGCCGGGGCCGGCGGCTGCTGCTGCGGCTGCCGCTCTCGGCGGTGCAGCAGCGGCACCCAGGGGTCGACCTCCGGACGGCCGTCACTCGCGGCGAAGGGCACGCGGGTGAGCGGGTCGTGGCGGGGCTTTTGCGCCAGATCCTGTGCGAGAGCTCCTCGCTGTCGGAGCGCGATTGCGTGGCGGCTGTCGGCGTGGTGCTCGAGGCGATCGGGATGTGCGGCCGCGCGCCCGAGCTTCCGCTGGCGAGGGTCGAGCGGGCGCTGGCCGATATCGAGCGTCGCCTCGGCGATCCGACGCTCCAGCCGGCGGATATCGCGCGGGCGCAGGGGGTGAGCCGCCGTTACCTCGACGGCGTGATGGCAGAGCAGCTGGGCTGCTCGCTGGCCGCGCACATCCGGCGGCGCCGCCTCGAACGGGCGGCGAGCGAGCTCTCGATCCGCCCGATCGAGGCCGTGTCCGAGGTCGCCGCGCGCTGGGGCTTCCGCGACACGAGCCACTTCACGCGCCTGTTCCGGGGCCACTTCGCCACGACGCCCGCGGCCTACCGGCGCGCGGCGCTTGACGGCACACGCGGAGGCGGTGGCGGGCGCACGGCCGACGCCGCGTTGCCGGCCCAGGGCTCGTCGGCCGCGGAGTAGCCCGCCCTACGTGAGCACGGGGCGGGCGTCGTGGGGGCCCGCCTCGCCGGCAGGCGCAGGCTGATTCCGCTCCAGCGCCTCGATGCGCCCGAGGAACGCGCGGCCTTTGACCGGATCTGTCATGTAGACGAACGCCGCGAGCCCCTTGAGCTGCGCGAGCGTCTCGCCCTTTCCATGCCTCCCCAGCTCCCGGTTGCGGATCGCCGCGCGCAGCTCGCGCACCCGCTCGCGCGGGACGCGCGCCGCCGGCGCTCCCTCGCTGGCCTGGTTGACGACGAGGCCTGTCACCTTCTGCCGGCTGCCCTTGCGCATCACGACGGTCTTGCTCGGATGCAGCCGGAAGCCCTCCGAGCTCAGGATCTCTCGGAGCCCGCGGAGCAGCGCGCCCACCGGCGCGCGCGGCCGCGCAGCGCCGGCGAGGACGGGCGTTTCGGGCACGCGGAACGAGAACGTGAGATCGTCAGCGTACCGCGTGTAACGAAACCCCAGCTTGCGCGCGAGGCCGGACGCGCGCCGATCGAGCCGCAGGCAGATCGCGTTCGTGATCGCCGGGGAGGTGGGCGCGCCCTGCGGGAGCACGCGCGGGCCCGTGGCCACGTAGAGCGTCTGCCCTCGGAACTGCACGACATCCCGCGGCGCCTCCGTCGAGAGGAGCGCCACCAGCGTCGCGGGACCCTCGGCCACGCCCGCCTTGCGGAGCAGGCCCCGCACGCGGCGCCACGTGATCGTCGGGAAGAAGTCCTTGATATCCACCTTGACGATCGTGTCGGCGCCGGCGTGCGCGGCGGCGTTCGTGACGATGGATCGGCTCGCCAGGAAGCCGTGCGCCGCGGCGTGGACCGGCAGCTTCTCGAACAGGTTGCGGAGCGCCCAGCGCTGCGCGCGCTTCAGCTCCCGCTTCGGCGACGAGATGGTGCGCGCGCTGCCGTCGCGCTTCGGGATGTGCCACCGCCGGTAATGGGTGCCCGTGTCGACCTCGCGGTGATACGCGAGCCAGCGGAGCCGCGGGATCGACAGCCCCAGCGCGGTCGCGAGCTCGGCCGCGCCCGGCAGGTCGGGGAGGCCGTGCGCCCGCGCGCGCTCGCTCAGCCCAGGCACATCGAGCCTGTCCGGCCCGACGCGATCGCTCCAGTGCACGCCCGCGCCAAGGTGGTTGACGTGCGTGGCGACGTAGGCCTCCCAGGCCAGGCGGCGCAGCGAGCGGCGCTCCCTGGCCTCGACCTTCTTGCGCTCCTTCCACTGCGCGCGCTCCCGGTCGGACATCGCCTTGGGATCGCCGGTCGCGAGGGCGCCCTTCGACGTGAGCTCCGCGCTCACCCACGCGTCGATCCCGCCCGCTTCGTCGATCGCCTTCCAGCGGGCGACGCGCTCCTCGTGGGCGAGCCGGCGCGCTTCTACGCCGCCGCGGGCCGCCGCGCCGCCAGGTGCAGGTGGCGTCGTGATGGGGAGAACGACGGGGGCTCGGGCTGGAACGGTCGCGTCGATCTTCGCGGTCATGTCTCGGTGGGAGCGTGGTGGTGAGTCACGATGGGAGCGATCGGTCCTTGAGGACGCCGGACCGTCGATCGCTGTCATGTCGCCAAGAGAGGCTCCAAGCGCATCACCTTCATCGCTTGGTGCACGGTAGCCTCACCGGTTCTCTTCGGCTAGACGAGCCCTACGGCGTCGGGAGAAACGGCGTTTGCGAGGTTGTCTCAGCTCTCCCGACGCCGTAGGGCTCGTCTAGCCGAAGAGAACCAAGAACAGGCTACCTTGCGGAGAGTGACTGGCGGTTCCTCCAGAGCGGCGCGACGCCGCTCCTACGCTCGAGGCGTGGAGGCTGGTGCGTTCAGAACCTCTCCTGGCAACACGAACAATCTCTTTTTCTTGACCTCCTTTCCTTTCTCATGCTGACGACGCGTCGGCGTCCACGAACCCAGAGGACGTCAACGCATCCAGTCTCTTGAAATACGCGTCGCGCGCTTCGCCGTCCGTGTCAAACCAAATGCGCTGGTGTCGAGGCGCTTCGGCGCGCGCCCCCCACGACAAGTGTACTACGCGGTCGTCCAGGGAGACACGGTAGACGACCTCCGCGCCCGAGGCCTCGCGGCGCACGTACGTGCGCGTCTCGGCGCGGATGAGCGACCGCCCCTCGGCCGTCTGGCGCAAGGCGTCCCGCTCGGCGCGCTCGCGCGCGTAGGCGACGCGGAGCGCGATCATGTGCTCGCACGGCCCTTCGCGGAGGCCGCTCCGGCGGAACGTGGGGCAGCTGCACCACGCGTCGGAGACGCGGCCCTCGAGGTCCATCGTGAACCGCGGCGCGAAGTCGCGGTGCGCCTCCCGGTCCGCGACCTCCCCGTGGATCTCGGTGCCCTCGCCGGCGATCTCGTGCACCTTGGTGGGCCTCACCGCGCCGGGCGCGCCGAGCAGGCGGTGGGCCGCGGCCTCGCGGGGCGAGCTGTAGCGGATGTCGCGCTCGTCCACCGGATCGGCGAACAGCTCGCGCGGGCGGTAGACGCGGCGGGCGACGTCGTAGAGCACCCGGC
The DNA here is from genome assembly GCF_051521405.1 of Sorangium sp. So ce726. NCBI lineage: Bacteria > Pseudomonadati > Myxococcota > Polyangiales > Polyangiaceae > Sorangium > Sorangium sp. So ce726. The sequence goes on from NZ_CP150349.1 coordinate 2,744,614, forward strand.
CGCGCAGGCACTCGAGCTGGAGCGCCGCGCGGGCGTCCTCGGCGCCGCCGCCGGCCGCGAGCGCCGCGAGCGGGAGCGGCCCGCGCTCGCGGAGGAGGGCGATCTGCCTGGCCGCGAGCGCGTCGAGCGCCGCGCGCGCCTTGTCGCCGCCTTTCCCCTCGCGAGGCATCAGGGCGTCGAACGAGGCGGCGCTGGCCCAGCTGCTGTCGGTCCAGCCCGTGAGCGCGATCGTCAGCGTCGCGCGGCCCAGATCGAGCACCCAGAAGACGGGCAGCCCGGGGCCCCGGAGCTCGGCGCGCACGCGCTGCACGTGCGGCAGGAGCCGCGACAGCGCGAGCAGCCGCTGCCGGCCGAAGGTCCGGACCACGCGCGGCGGACCCTCGTAGGGAGGGCCGTGGCCCTCGATCAAGATCTCCCAGGGCTCCAGGATGAGGCGCGGCGGCTTGCCGGGGACGAGCTCGAAGCGCAGGCCGCGGGGCGGCTTCTTCGCCTTGCGGGTGCGGAGCACGAACAGCGCGTTGTAGAGATCGATCGGCGCGAGCTCGCAGGAGACCGCGGGGAGCGTCGCCGCCGACTGCACCTGCAGGAAGCCGCGGAGCCAGGTCGTCGGGACCTCGAGCGAGCGCTCGATCGGCGCGGCGCGCGCCGCCGCGGCGTCGCCGCGCGCCACGCCGGCGTCGAGCTCCACCTTCGCGTAGGCGCGCAGGCGATCGATCTGCTCGACGACGCGCGGCGAGAGATCGACGAAGGCGGTGCCGTGCGCCGCCTCGCGGCCCTCGAAGAGGTCGCTGGAGAAGGCGAGCCGGGCGTAGGCGCTCTCGTCGCGCGAGAAGACCTCGATCGAGACCTCGTCCGGGTGCACCGTGAGCACGGGATCGAGCGCGCTGGAGGCCCTCGGCTTCGCGGCGGAGCCGTCTCCCTGGGCCGCCGCGTCGTCCGGGAAGGCGCCATCCAGGAACGCCTTCTGCGCCTCCCAGATGGCCGCCGTCGCCTTCTTGCCCTGCTTCATCAGGTAGGCGAGGTACGCGGTCCGATCCCGGCCCTTGTACCGGAGATCGCTCTCCAGGATGGTCGCCAGCGCGGCCACCGCGTCGCGGAAGAGCGCCGCGTCGCGGACGGTGCCGCGCACGCCGACCGTGCCGCGGGCGCCGTCGAGGGAGAGGCGCACGCTCGAGTGGAGCGGGGCGGCGGCGAGCTCGCTCGGCGCGGCGTACCGGAGGAGGATCGGGCGGGCGAGTGCGGCCGTCATGCGTTGACTCCTTCGGGGGTCTCGGGCTCTCTGGAGGCGCGCGCGGCCGCGAGCCGCGCCGCGCGAGGATCCGCCGCCTTGCGCTTCGCGCGGCGGTACGCTCGGTACGCGGCCTTGCGGACGGCGACGTCGGCCTTCTTCTCTTTGCCGAACGCGAGCGCGGCGAGCGCCTCGAGCGCGCGCTCGCCGCCGGCGCGGCCGAGCACCGCGATCGCGTCGAGGCGCGCTGCGGCGTCGCCGCCGTTGCCCTGCGCGAGCGAGATCAGCGGGGCGAGCGCGGCGACGTCGTGGCGCGCGAGCATCGCCGGCAGCGCGAGGCGCCGGCCCGGCTCGGTCGCGGCGAGCGCCGCGAGCGCCTCGGGCGAGGCGACGCGCGCGGTCGGCCCGAAGGCGACCGGGTCGAACGGCCTCACCGCCGCCGCGATCGCGGCCGAGCCGTCTGGCGCGAGCGCGGCGAGCGCGGCCGACGCCGAGGCCCGGACGCCGGCGTCCATGTCCTTCAGGGCAGCCGTGAGCCCCTCCACGACGCCCGCGGGCGGCGCGGCGCCTCTGGACCTCGCGGCCGACTCGAGCGCGCCGAGGGCGCGCGCGGCCTCGCGGCGGACCTCGCCGGGAGCGCTGTCGTTCGAGAGGAGCGCGCGCAGCGCGGGGGCCGTCGCGGTCGCGCCGGCGCGGCCCGCGGCCCAGAGGAGCTCACGCCACGCCGCGGCCTCGGCGTTGCGCTCGTCGCCGTGCGCGGCCGACCAGCGCTCCGCGGTGCGCTGCGCCGCGGCGGCGAGCGCGCCCGCGAGCGCCCCGCGATCGCCGGCCACGGTGCCGGCGGCGATGAGCCGCGCGGCCTCCTGCCGCGCCGGGGCGCGCTCGTCCTCGAGCATGCGCAGGAGCGCGGCCACCGGCAGCGCGCCGCGGCGGAGCAGGCCCATGGCGAGGCGCTGGCGCAGGTCCTTGTCCTTGAGCGCCGCGAGCCGGGGCAAGAGCTCGGCCGGGTCGGCCTCCGCGGCGAGGTAGCTCGCCGCCGGGCCCGCGATGTCGTCGTACTTGCTCCCGACCGCGAGGAGCTCGACGCGCGTCCGCTCGCCAGGGAAGAGCTTCTCCAGCGCCTTGCGCGCGTTCTTGCGGACCTCGCTGTTCCGCGCGTCGAGCGCGCGGGTGAGCGCGGGCTCGGCCGCGCTGTCGCCGAGCAGGCCGAGCTCGTTCACGGCGACGACGCGGAGCCTGTCGGGCGTATCGCCGGCGCGCACCAGCTCCTCGAGCAGCACGCGGGCGCGCTCGCCGCCGATCCAGCGCACGCCCTTCGCCGCCGACTCGCGGAGATCGATGGAGTCCGCGTGGAGCGCCTGCTCGACGCGCTCCGAGGCGCGCTTGCGCAGCTCGGCGCTCCCCAGCTTCGGGGCGATGCGGCCGAGCGCCTCCGTGGCGGCGGCCTGCATGCTCGGCTCGATGGGCGCCTCCTTGGTGCCGCCGGCGGCCACCGCCTCGAGCTCCTCCAGCGCGCGGGCGTCGCCGAGCGTGCCGAGCGCGAGCAGCGCGCGCTCCCGCTCCCCGGGCTCGCCCGCGCGCACGACGAGGAGGAGCGGCCGGAGCGCTGACGCGAGGCCCCGCTCGGCCGCCCCCTCCGCGGCGGGCAGCACGAGCTCGCGGGCGCCCGCGCGCAGCACGGCCTCGAGCGGCCCCGAGGGCGCGCCCTTGTCTTTGACGCGCTTCGCGTACGAGGTCACGGCCGCGACGCGCGCGGGGAGATCGCGATCCGCGAAGAGCGCGACCAGGAGGTCGTTCTGCGCGGGATCGTCGCCGAGATCGAGCTCGCGCGCCGCGGCGAGGCGGAGCGCCGGGTCCTTCGCGCGCGTCGCGGCGGCGAGGAACGCGAGCGCGAGCGCCGCCTCGCGCTTCTCGCGCTCGCGCCCCTTGTCGACGATCTCGAGGCACGCCTTGAGCGCGGCGCTCCGGACCTCGGCCGCCTCGTCGTCGAAGCGCGCCGCGAGCGGGCCGGTGGCCGCGGGGTTCCGCGTGTTCCCGAGCGCGCTCGCCAGCGCGGCGCGGTCCGCCGGCGTGCCGGCCTCATCCATGCGCGCCGCGAGCGCCTGCACCGCCGCGTCGCTCGCGAGCGCGACGAGCGCCTTGCGCGCGCGCGTCGCCGACGCGGCCGCGCCCTCGCGCAGGAACGCCGAGAGCACGTCGACCGCGCGATCGTCGCGGCTGCGGGCGAGGAGCTCCGCGGCGCGCAGGCGCAGGTCGTCGTGATCGCTCTCCATCGCGCGGCACAGGGCGGGCACGATGCGCGGATCGCTCGACGACGCGAGGCGCTCGAGCACGCCGAGGCGGAGGTCGGCGTGCTCGCTGCCGAGCGCCGCGAGGAGCGGATCGAGGCTGCCCTTCGGAGAGAGCCGCTCCAAGAGCTCGAAGGCGTAGCGGCGCACGTCGGGCAGCGCGGAGCTCAGCGCGCGCACGATCTCGGGGCGGGCGTCGCCGCCCCGCGCGGCGATCTCGTCGAGCGCGGTCCGCGCCACGTCGGCCGACGCCGAGGCGAGCCCGAGCGCGAGCGGCTCGCCCGCCCCTGCAGGGAAGAGCGCCTTGAGCCCCGCGAACGCCGCCTTGCGCACGAGGTGGTGCGGGTCGTCGAGCGCCCGGACGAGCGGCGGGACCGCCGCCGTGCTGCTGACGTGCCCCTTGGCGCAGACGTCGACGATGCGATCGATGGCGTCGCGGCGCGTGCGGTGCGCCTCGTCGTCGCCCGCCGAGACCTGCCGGAGGAGGCCCATGTACGCGCCGAACGCGAGCCAGCGCAGCCGCCGCTGCTCGCCCTCCGGGACCGCGTCGCCGGCCGGCTTGTCGCTCGGCTTCTGGCCGCTCTGCCCGCTCGGCTCGGGCTGCGCGAAGAGGCGGCGGAGCCACCCCTTCGCGGGCTTCGTGTCGCTCTCCTCCGCGGCGCGCGGGGTCGTGTCCGCCACGACGTGGGCGCCCGCGGGGCGCAGCGCGGCCACGCGCTTCGCCTCGCGGAAGTACTCGACCGGCTTGCGCCGGATGCGGAGCACCTGCGCGGCCGCGTAGCGCTGCTGCGGGTCGTCGCTGGCGAGCGCCTCGGCGAGGCCGACGAGGATGCGCCCGCGCGCGACCTCGGGCGGCCAGTCCTTCATGCCGGCGGGCTTCTCGCCGTCGGCCGCGCGGCCCTGCTCCGCCGTGTCGGGGCGCGGGGGCATCAGCGCCTCGATGAGGTGGGCGAGGTACGCCTCCGGATCGGTGCGGAGCTCCAGCGCGCGCGCCGCGGCGAAGCGCACGTCCGAGCGCTGCGACGAGAGCGCGCTCGTCAGGAGGTCCGGCGGGTCGCCGCGGCGGAAAGCCCGGAGGTCGCGCGCGAGCACGATCGCGAAGACGATCTCCTGGACCTCGCGCGAGCTGTCCTCGAGGCCCTGCAGCATGCCGCCGTAGCCCTCGGGCCCGAGCGCCGCGAACGACATGATCGTCGCGACGCGGATGGGCGGGTGCTCGTGGCGCAGCGTGCCCGTGAGCACCGGAAGCGCCCGCACGTCGCCGAGCCGCGCGAGCCCGTCGGCGGCCCACGACCGCACCGCGACGTCGGCGTGGCCCATGGCGTCGAGCAGGTAGCCCTCCTCGCCGCGGCGGGCGGCCATCGCGAGCCCGCGCGCGGCCTGCTCGCGCACGTCGGGGTACTCGTCCTTGAGGAGCTCGGTGGCGAAGTACTTGACGAGGCGCGGCGATCCGAGCGTCGCCAGCGCGGTCGCGGCGCGGGCGCGCAGCGGGCCGAGGACCTGGATCGGCAGCTGCTTGAAGAGGGACTGATCGGCGAGGAGCGCTCGCATCGGGTTGATCAGCTGCTCGTCGCGCCGGACGGCGCAGAGCTCGGCCGCGCGCACCCGGAGGTCGAGGTGGCTCGACTGGAGGCCGATGTGGAGCGGCCCCGCCTCGCCTGGCAGGAGCCTGTCGAGCGCCTCGATCGCGGCGGTGCGCGGCCCCGCGTGCTCGTCCTCGAGCAGCTTGCTCAGGGCGCTGCGCGCGGCGTCGCCCACCGGCACGCGCGTGGCGAGCAGCCGGAGCAGGCCGCTGCGCGCGTCTTCGCCCGCCGGCAGGAGCGCGGCCCCGCGCGCGCCGCTCTCCCGGACCGAGGGGTGGATCGACGCCATCGCGGCGAGGTGCGGCTCCGCGGCCTCCTTGCCGCGCAGCTTGACGACGGCGTCGTACGCGGCCTGGGCCACGCTCGCGTCGCGGTCGCCGATGGCCGCGTGCAGCCGCTCCGCGGCCCACGGCTGCTCGCCGTGCGCCTTGAGCTCCTCGACGGCGCGCAGGCGCAGGTCGGGGAAGCGCGCGAGCTGCGCGCGGTCGAGCGCCGTCTGCGGATCCGAGGTGTGCCACGACCACAGCGTCCGGAACGCCTCGCGGCGGACCTTGGGCGACTCGTCCTCGATCGCGTCGGCGAGCAGCGCCTCGGCCTCGGGCGGCCTCGGTCCCTTGCCCTCGCCGGCGAGCGCCACGAGCCGGTCGAGGCCGCGGACGCGGATGTCCTCCTGCGACGAGCGGAGCGACGCCTCGGCCACGGTGAGCGGGGCCGACGGCTGGAGCCGCGCGTAGGCGTCGTGCGCCGCGGCGCGCACCGCCCCGTCCGCGTCGTCGAGCATCCAGATGAGGCGCTTCTCGGCGCGGGTGTCCCGGAGCTCGGCGAGCGCGGTCGCCGCCTGCCTTCGCAGCGATGGGTCCTGCTCGCGCGTGAGCTGCAGCAGCGCGCCGAGGGCGCGCGTGTCGCCGAGCTGCGCGAGGCCGCGCGCCCCCCGCACCGCCGTGTCCGGCGTGCGGCACGCCATCGCGGTGAGCAGCGGCTCGAGGTCGGCCTCGGCGAGCTCGGCCCCCGGGCTGCCGACGCCGGGGATCCGGGCGCGCGCCGCCTTGATGGCCGCCTCGTCGGCCGCCTTCGCCCCGTCCTTCGCCCCATCCTTCGCGTTCGCCGCGGGCTTCTCCGCGCCGCCCGCGCCGGCGCGCCGAAGGACCTCGGCCGCGCGCCGCGCGATGTCGATCGCCGCGCGGCCAAGATCCTCGTCGCGCGCCTCGAGCGCGTGGGCGAGCGCGCGCCGCTCGATCACCTTCGCCGCGAACGCGATGCGGCGCACCTCGGCGTCCTCGTCGTCGAGCGCGCGCGCCGCGATCGGCGCGAACTCCGGCGCCGAGAGCCAGCCGGCGAGCGCGGCACGGATGAGCGCCTCGACCCGGAGGTCGGCCGGGCCGCGCTCGAAGGCGGTGCGGAGCGGCTGCGGGCCGTCCGGGTGGATCTGCTGGAGCTGGTCGAGCGCCGTGAGCCGCACCGACGCGTCGCGGCCGGCGAGCTTCTCGGCGATGAGCCCCGGGATGAGCGGCGAGCTGCCGTAGAGCTTCCCGAGCTCGAGGAGCGCCCGGCGCTGGACGTCCGCGGCGCGGGCGCCGAGCGCTGCCCGGAGCGGGGCGAGCGGCGCGTCGCGCTCGATCGCGCGGAGCGCCTCGAGCGCGGCCATGCGGGTGTTCGGGCTCTCGTCGTCGAGCGCCTCGCGCAGCTTCGCGCGCGCGCCGCGGCGCCCTTTCGCCCCGAGCTCGCGGGCGGCGAGCGCGCGCACCTCGGCGTCCCGGTCCGATCGGAGCACGGAAAGCGCGGCCTCGAGCGCCTCGGGCTCGTCGAGCGAGGCGAGCGTCTTGACGGCGCTCTCGCGGGCCGGCCGCGCGCCCGAGAGCGCCTGGGCGAGGACATCGAAGCCGTGCGCGAGCTCTGCGGTGCCGTCCGCGGGCGCGCCGGCGGCGTCGATCGGGAAGCGCCATACCGTGCGCCGATCCCCTGCGGCGAAGACGGCGCCGAGCCCGTCCTTCGCGTCCGCCCCGCCGCGGCCCGCTTGCGCGCGCGCGCCTTTGCGCGCGGCGGCCGGCGCGAGCGCGAGCGCGTGGAGCGACAGCGCGCTCGTCTCCAGCGTGCGCGGCTTGCGCTTGTCCTCGAGCCGGTGGATGCGGATCGCGCCGTCGGCGCCTGCGGACAGCAGGCGATCGCCGCTCTCCTTGCCGTCTTCCTGGGGCGGCGGGGTGGGCAGGCACAGGAGCGCGCGGACGCCGCCCGCGTGACCGCTCCCGTCCGCGCCGCGCACCTCGCACTCGACGGCGCCGACGAGGTACCAGAGGCGCACGGTGCCGTCGTCGCCGCCCGACGCCAGCCGCCCATCGCGCGGCGTGAACGCGAGCGCCGTGACCGGTCCGTCATGGCCCGGCATGTCGCGAACGGCGCCCGTCGACAGCGTGACCACGCGGACGACGCCGTCGTCGCCTGCCGCTGCGCAGAGCTCGCCGGCAGGATCGAAGGCGACGGCGCGGAGCGGCGCCGCCGAGAGCGCGAACGACGAGATCTCGGCCGCGGCGCCGTGCTGCGGGGCAGGGGATCCGGCGGCATCGCCGACGCGCCAGATCCGCAGCGCGCCGTCGACCCCCACGGTCGCGAGGCGCGCGCCGGCGTTGAGCGACACGCCCGCGGCGATCGCCGTTGCGCCGCCTGGGTGCGCGTCGATCGCCCGCACGTCGGCCCCGCTGCCCGTGACGAAGCGCAGCGCGCCGTCGGAGCACGCCGCCGCGAGCAGGTCGCCCGCGAACGCGAGGCCCAGCACGTGCGCGGGCACGTCGATCGAGCGCACCGGCTTGTTCGCCACGTGATCGAACAGCGTCACCTGGCTCGCGCTGGCGGGGGATTGCGCGGTCTGCGTCTCGCGTGTCCCGCGCTCCTCGCTCGGCGCCGGCGCGCGCACGCCGCCGACCGCGAGGAGCCGCGGGCCGATCGCGAGCGCGCGGACCTTCTCGTAATGGCCGATCGCGTGGCTCATGCGCTCTCCTGTCCGACGCTGGGGAGCGTCCGGCTATCGCCGGCCGCTTCGAGGCCTTCGATCTCGAGCCCCGGGTGCGCGTGCCTGAGCCGCAGGAGCGCCGCCAGGCAGGCCTGCCACTCGCCCTTCGCGATCGACCCGGTGAACTCGGCGATGACGGGGGCGACGAGCGCCGCGAACGCCGCGTCCTCGACCGCGAGATCGCGCACGACCTCGATCACGTGCCGCTTGGCCTCGCTCGCCGACAGGCGCCTGCGCGCGCCCGCGTCGTCGCCCGGCTCCGGCGACCTCCCGGCGGGGATCCCGGACAGCACGTACCGCAGGAAGCGCCGGAGCGCCTCGACGTCCGCGAACCGCCCGGCGTCCTCGGGCAGCTCCGCCGCGGGGCGCGCGTCGTCTCCTCGCGCGCCGCGCGGCCGCCAGCCCGGCGGCAGATCGCGCGGCCGGTGCTTCTCCCAGAGCATCCGCACGGCGAAGAGGCGCACCTCGCGGTCGGCGCTCTGCATCAGCCAGCCGAGGCGCTCAGGGCCGCCGAGCCGCGCGTAGTGCTTCAGGATGAGCGAGAGGCCGAGCTCGCGCGCGCTCTTCTTCAGGCTCTCCGTGAGCGCGAAGACCTGCGCCGGATCGAGCTCCTCCGGCGTGAGCGCGATCGCCGGATCGGCCGACGGATCGCCGACCTTGCGGAGCGCGTCGAAGGCGATGTTGCGCACCTCCTTCGCGTCGCTGTGCGCGAGCTCGTAGACGCGGGTCTGGTAGCCCCACGCCCGGAGCTCGGCGCGCGTGATGAGCGCGGCGAAGCGCCGGACGTCGTCCCGCTTGTCGGAGAGCGCGGGCCAGATGCGCTCGGCGGTGAACGCGCCTCGCTTGAGCGCCGGCTTCAGCTCGAGCTCCTTGGCCTCGCTCTGCTCGGGCCCGAGGACCGGGTGGTGGCAGCGCAGGTACGTCTGCGCGAACGCGCGCATCGGCTCGGGCTCCTTCTCGCCGAGCGCGAGCGCGAACAGCCTCGCGGTGCCCGCCTCGCGGTCGCCGCGGCCGCTCGCGTCCTGCCCCGCGTCGAAGTCCTGCGGCTTCATGTGCGAGAGGAGGTAGCGGCGCGCGAAGCCGTTCAGCGTCGGATCGGCGCGCCGCGCGAGCGCCAGCAGCCAGGGCAGCGTGAGCTGCCGCGGAGACACGATCTTCGGGTTGCCGAGCACCTCCAGCGCGACCGCGCGCGTCTCGGCGCTGAAGACGAACCCCTTCAGGCGCTCGACGCCCTCGGCGGTCAGGTCGGGCAGCGCGTCGGCCTTCTGGAGCCAGGTCGCGACCGTGGCCCCGATGCGCTTGCGCGTGAGCGCGCCGAGCAGCCACGGCGTCCCGATCTCCGCGATCGGGTACCTGCCGAGCGCGCCGAGCGCGGCGTTCGTCGCCTGGTAGTCGTCCTCGTGGCGCGGGTCGTCGAGCACGCGAACCCAGAAGCCCGCCCCGGGCTCGCCGGGCCGGTACTTGGCCTTGAAGTACGCGGTGGCCCACTTCTTCTGCTCGGACTCGCCGTAGAGCATGTCGATGAGGAAGCCCTCGGGCAGCTCGGCGCGGTCGAAGCTCTCGCTCAGGGCCTTGCCGGCCCACGCCTCGGTCTCGCTGTGCGTGAGCAGCCGCCCCAGGAACGCGTGGCCGAGCGCGCGCGGGCTCTTGCCCTGGAGCGCCGACGCCGCGAAGGCGCGCGTGTCCTTGTGCTCGGAGTCGAGCAGCGCGGCGAGGCGCTCCGGGTCGAGGTCCGTCGCGTGAGCGCGGGCGTACTCGATCGCGAACGTGCGCGCCTTCGGGCTCGGGGAGCCGAGCAGCGCGAGCGCCGCGTCGTGCAGCCCGAGGCCCCGCAGCTTGCTCTGGTGGAGCTCCGGCGAGCCGAGCAGCGTCTCGATCAGGAACTCGTGCGCGCTCGCGAGCGGCCGGTACGCGAGGCGCGAAAGCCACGCGGGCGTGACGCTCCGCAAGGTCTCGGCGAAGTCCTTCTTGAGCCCCTGGATCGCGAACTTGGCCGGCGGATCGGCCTGGCAGGCCGAGAGCAGGAGCATCAGCGGATCGGGCGATCGCTTCCACGCCTCATCGAAGGCGCGGTGCTTCACCATGTCGTTCGGCGGGACGTTGCCGTGGAACGAGCGCCCGTCGTACTTGCCCGTGCCGTGCGCCCAGATGTGGTTCGCGACCCAGAGGTCGCCGAAGCTCGTGCCCGGCGCGTAGTGGCGGAGGACCTCGACCGCGAACTGCGGGTAGAGCTCCGGCGTGCTCCGCCCGAGCTCGCGCAGGAAGCGCCACGCGCGGCGGCGCATGTAGATCAACGTCCCCTTGGAGACCTCGCGCCGCCGGATGCGGGAGAGCTCGACGTCGAAGCGGAAGGCGAGCGCCCCGAAGAGCTCCGCGTCGAGCCGCGCCTCGGCCAGCTTGTAGATGCGCTTGAGCCCGCCCCACACGCCGAAGACCAGCGGCGCGCTCGTGGCGATGTCGCGCAGCGCGCTGCGCCCTGCGTCCGTTCCCTCCTCGTAGATGCGCACGAGCAGGTCCGCGAGCTCGAGCCGCGGCGGCGGCGCGGCGTCGACCTGCGCGAGGAAGCGCTTCCACGCGTCGGTCGACTGCTCTCGCCGCTGCTCGGGGGAGCGCATGCCCTGCGCGCGCGAGAGCAGCTGCAGGAACGCAGCGAAGGTCAGCGCCCCCTCGCGCGGCGGCACGTCCGGTTTGGGATCCGGCTGCCCGAGGTACGTTTCGACGACCTCGGCCAGGGTGGGTGAGCCGCTCGTGGCGAGCTGCTTGACGTTCGCGATGTCGATCGGGTTCGGTGAGCTCGTCAAGGCGCCCTCCCCTTGCGGGATGGCCTGGGAGAATCGCGAGCCCCGCGGTGCAGGTCAAGCCAGAGTCGATCTGACGATGACGGAAGCGTCGTCGCCTCCCCGCGGTGTGCGCCTGTGGGTGGGGCGTGTTCGCGGGTGCCGAGGTGCCGCGCGGCGCCCGGAGCGTCGCTCCAGGGCGCGCGCCGGGCGCGCAGCTCAGTCCGCGCAGCTCAGGCCGAGCAGCTCACGCCGCGCGCATCCGCGCTACCCGCTCGGCGACGTGGGGATCGCCGCCCGCGTCGATGCTCGCGAGGAGGTCCTTCAGCGAGCTCCCGCGGTGGGCGAGGTGCGCCTCGAGGTGCGGCGAGAGCGCCTTCCAGCGCCGCGCCCACCCGGCCTCGGCGCTCATCGAGCCGTGGTGCGGCCGATCGACGAGCAGCGCGCCGAGCCGGAGGCCGAGCTCGGGATCGTCGAGCTCCTCGAGCTGCCGCTTCAGGAGGGCGAGCGCCCCGGCGGCCGGAGAGGTCGCCGGCGGGGCCTTCCAGGTGTCGCGCACCGCGCGCGCGAACGCCGCGGCGTCGAGCTCCGAGAGCAGCTCGAGCGCGCGCACGAGCGGCAGGCGATCGCGCGCGCTCGGCGCGACGACGCGGGCCAGGAGCGCGTCCAGCGCGGCGGACAGCGCCCCGTCGGCCGCGGGATCGAGCCCGCCGAGCGACTCGAGCGCGCGGCGGGCGCGGCGGACGGCGCGCCCGAGCACCCAGCTCCGCCGGCCGCGCGCGGCCGAGACCGCGGCGAGCGCGTGGACGGCGGCCTTGCGCCGCGCCTCGGTGGCCTCGCCGGGCTGGACGCGCGGCGGCAGATCGAGCTTCGGCGGCTGCGGGGGCGCGGCCGCTCCGGCGCCGGCTGCGGGGGCGCCGCCAGCGGGGGCGCCGCCCCCGGCGGCGGCCACCTCCTGGTAGCCCTCCCTGAGCTTCTCCGCGACCTTCTTGTCGCACTCGCGCTGCGCGGCATCCGCGGTGGGAAACGCCTTCTCCTTGCGTTGCCCGGCCGTCCCCAGCCGCCCGTAGACGACGATGAAGGTCGTGTCGTCCACGTCGGCCATCCAGAACTTGGCGCTCGTCCCCTGCACGAACTCGAACCGGCGCATGCGGGCGACGATATCACGTCGCCCTGGCGGCGCGCCTCAAGAGGGCGGCGGCGTGGCCGGCTGGCGGACCAGCACGAACGGCGCGACCACGAGCGACAGGAAGCGCAGATCGCGCTGCTGCGGCCAGCGCGCGAGATCGGCGGCCGTCGGCTTGGTCAGCTTGCCGGCCGCGATCCAGGCCTCCACCGCGGCCGTGTCGTTCGCGGCCATGGCCTCGCCGACGTCCAGGAGGTCGAGATCGGCGGCGACGACGATGACCGCATCGCGCACTGTGTGGGTGCGGAGATCGGTCCAGAAGACCTCCCCGAGCGTCTTGGCGAGCTGTTCGCGCATGGGGGCAGCATAGGCCCCGGACAGCGGCCGCCAAGCCTGCGAGCCGCCGCCCGGGCGAGGGAGGGCGGCGGCTGCCGGCCCCGGCGGTCCGGGCAGGCGGCGCGGCCCGAGGCTCCGATCGCGCCCTACCAGCCCATGTTATGGTGGACCCAACAGTCGATCTGCTCCCAGCCGACCCGCGCCTTGCGATGGCCGTTCAGGATATGGCCCGTGTCGGGGACGATCGCGGTCGTCACGCTCTCGGCGCTGGCATAGAGCGCTGCGTCGGAGTCCGCGTACGACGCCGGCTGCAGCGCGTCCGTCTCCCCGAACTGGATCAGCACCGGGCTCGTCACCTCGTCGATGCCGGAGAGCGTGGGGTCCTCGGAGACGGCGAGGAGGCTCAGGAACTGCCCGCGCGTGAACGTGTCGGCGATGGTGGTGTTGTCAAAATCGATGAGCGCCGGGTTCGCGTTCGCGGTGTCGTAGAAGATGGCGGTCCGCAGCTCCGGCGGGATCGCGATATAGGGCGTCTGCAGCAGCGCGGAGATCCCCTCCGGGGGGACCGGGATCGGGTGAGGCGTGAAGGCCAGGCCGGTGTTCACGAGGACGTCCGCGTCATTGTAGGTGCTCTGAGCGAACGTGCTGATGATGGCGCCGTTCGAGTGGCCGACGAGCGCGACGCGCGTGAAAGGCGTCCTGTAGACGCCGCCCGGCGTGCGCATCTCGGTGATGATCTGATGGACGCTGTCGGCGGTCTCGGCCAGATCGAGGAAGTCGCCGTCGGGCCGGCTGCTCTCCCCGGCCCCGAGCATGTCGAGCGCCAGGACGGCGTATCCCTCCTTCGCCATGTGCCGGGCATAGGAGTAATCGTGTCCGCCGAACGACGGGAGATCCCAGTACTCGTGCGTGTAGGTCAGGCCGTGGACGAGCACCTGAAGGGGGCGGTACTTGGTCTGACCCTGATAGTAGAGGTAGCCGACGACGTCGTACGTGTTGCCGTCGGAGAGGGTCACCGGGAACACCAGACGCTCGACCTTGGTGGGCTGCCTCGACGACGACGCCTCGGCATTGCCCGAAGAGAGCCCGGCGGTCGCGAGCGTCGCCGAGAAGAGTACCGTGCTGAGTGCGCGATAATACAAGTTCATGAATTGACCCTCATGGTTACGGCAGGTGATTGGAGGTGAGGCAACGTCTATCGCGGTGCGATAGCCCGTGGTCTCTCAGCTCCAGCGCTGCCACGCCATGTTCGCAAACATTGGACCAGAAAGCGTCTATGTCAACAGGATAGCGCACGATCTCCGCCCGTGCCGCCGTTTGCCCGCATTTCGGAGCGCTGTTTGGTCTCCTGCGGCTCGACCGTGGGCTCGCCGGGCCCTCGCAGCCCGTCCTGAGGAGTGGACGCTGCACGCGTCTTTGCGTGATGCCGCAATGATTTGCATGGGGGGTGACGCCGGCTGCAGGTCCTGGCACATGTGCCGGCGAAGGCGTCATCACGACCGCTTCTGTGCTGGCGAACAAATCTCCCCGTGCTTTACGGCTCCTGCTGGACGTCATGGCCAGGAGACGTCATCGCAGCACGGAACATCTCTCGCTGAATTGATGTTCGATTTTTGTGGCTCTGCTGCATTGTGCTCGCGGGTGCACGGGTGATCGCGCCCCCGCGAGCGATTCCCGGTGATCCTCGGCGCGGCGCGGCGCGGGCGCGCAGCCGCGGCGCTCCTGGTGAGCGCCGCGCGCGGCGAGGCGACGTCAATGCTGCTCAGAAGGTCGCTTCGGCGCCGAGGCTTGGTATGATGATGGGTCCGAGCGTCTCCGGCTCGCATCCGCGCAGGAGCGAGCATTCGTATTGGAGCGTCTCTTTTCCAGCGGTGGCGTTGAGCACCTCGACCGTGAGCGAGAGGGTCCGTCCTTCCCTGAGGATCCACCGCTTCTCGAGCCGCAGGTCCAGCCGGAAGAACGCCGGCAGCCGCTCCGGCAGGCTCAGCCGGCGGACCACCTGGGCGATCCGTTCGCGCAGCTGCTCGCGGCGCTGGATGTCCTGCTCCGTGTCGGGGCGGTCGTCGTCGCCATCCGGGCGCTGCCCGTCCACGCCGTCGTTGTCCCAGAGGTCGTAATCGACCGTCATGGGAATGCCGCTGTAGAACACCGCCCTGCCCCCGAGCTTCCAGCCGCGGCCCACGTCGACCGCGGCCGCCATGTTGAGCACATGGCGGCGGTCGAACGCCGAGTCGAAGCTCTCCCGGCCGACATGGCGGGTCGAGCGGGAGAGGGTGTAGGACACGAACCCTCCGACGCGCTTCGACAGGCTGCGGTGCGCGTGGATCTCCAGCCCGTGGGTGCTGCCGGTGCCGCGCAGCTCGGCCCGCTGCGCGAGGCCGACGTCGGTGCCGGGAGGCCGGTTGCCGAGGGCGTCGCTCAGGTCGAAGAAGCCGCTCCGGAACCCGGTGATCGTGGCCTTGATCTCCCCGGGGAGGCGGAGCTCGACGCCGGCGCTCGCCAGCAGCCCCGTCTGCACGCCGCCGCGCAGGCCGCCCACCTGCAGGCCGGGCACCGCGCCGAGGAAGCTCGGCGGCTGGTGCGTCATGCCGAAGGCGCTCAGCAGGGCGACGCGCGGGGTCGCTTGCAGCCGCGTCGCGAGCCGCGGATCCACCGTGGCCCTCGTCGCGCCGCCGGACGCGAACAGGTCGGCGCGCAGGCCCGGGACCACCTCGAACCCGGGCGCGGCGCGGACGACGACGTCGGCCCAGAGCCCCGCGGCGAGGTCCTCCCGGCTCGTGAAGAGGCGCGCGAGCGCCCTGTCGTTCCGGCTCGGGAAGTCGCCGTCGTTCTCGCGGATGTCGATGTCGAACCGCTCCAGCTGCGCGTCGGCGCCGGCGCGCGCCGTCAGCCGCTCGGAGACCGGCGCGGACAGCTCCACGCGCGCGCCGAGGAGGCGGGTGCGCCCGGCCCGCTCCCCGTCCTGGTTCTCGCTCTCCTCGTGGCCGAGCGTGATCGCGTGCCGGAGGTGGCCGCCGCGCGCGAAGAACCTGTCGTAGCGGAGGTCGAGCCGGTGGAAGTCGCCGGCGAGCACCACGTCCGTGTCGCCGTCGTCCTCGATCTGGGCGAGGTAGTCGTGCGACCCGAAGGCGAAGAGCCCGACCCGGTCGTACGGCGAGGCGTCGTAGGTGACGCGCGCCTGGTAGTCCCAGTAGCCGAGCTCGATGCCGGGCGAGAAGAGCGCGAGCAGCGCGCCCGGGTACGCGTAGCGCCCGCCGACGAGCGCGGTGCCGCGGCCGTCGGCCCAGGGCGCCTCGACCAGGGCGCCCGCGTCGAAGAGCCGGAGGTTGGCCTCGCCGTGGAACAGGCGCGACGGCTCCCGGGTCTCGCCGGCGATGACGCCGCCCGTGTAGCGCCCGAAGCGCGCCGGGAAGCCGCCGGGGTAGAGATCGACCCGCTCGACGAGCGCCGGGTGGATCACGCTGGGGCCGAGCGCCACGTGATAGAGCAGCGGGACGCGCACGCCGTCCACGAAGTAGCCGACGTTGCCCGGCGGCGCGCCGCGCACGAAGAAGTACGGCACGCCGGACGCGATGGGCGTCACGCCGGGCATCGCCTCGATCGCGCGGAAAGGATCGCCGAACGCGCCGGGCACCTGGCGAACCTCCTCGCGCGTCATCGAGGTCGTCATCGGCGCCGCGCGTTCGCCCACCACCACCACGTCGATGGCCTGCGCGGCAGCCGGCGGCGAGGGGGGCGCCGTCGCGACGCTCTCGCGGGGCGGCGCGGGCCCTGCGGGCGCCTCCGGAGGCCCGGCCGGCGCGGTCGGTGCGCTCGGCGCGGCCGGCGCCGCGGCGCGAGGATCGCGGAAGCTCACGCGCAGCAGGATGCGCGCGCCGATGGGCCGCCCGTCGCGCCGGGCGGGCTCGAACCGCCACGACGGCGCCGCGCGCGCGGCCGCGCTCGCGAACGGCTCCTCGCCCTCCACCTCGACCGCGCCCACGGTACCGTCCGCGTACACCGTGATGCGGGCGACCACGGTCGCATCACCGACGCCGCCGGGCGGGTAAGGCGGTTCGATGGGGCCGAGCGGCGACGGCATCGTGACCCGGGAGCCCTGCGTGGCCGTGGCCGCCGCGGGGGCCTGCGTGGCTGCCGCGGGTGCCTGCGTGGCTGCCGCGGGTGCCTGCGTGGCCGCCGCAGGGGCCTGCTCCTGCGCTGGAGTCGCCGTGGCCTCGCCCTCCGCGAAAGCCACGAGCGCGCCGGTCGCTGCGGCCACCGCGGCGGCCCGGCGCCCGTCGAGCGAGGCGCGGCGCCCCGCCGCGGGGCGGGCGCAAGGCGCCGCGACGGCCGCGGAGCCGCGCGTCCTCCGGCGTCGCAGATCGCTGTGCTCCGGCTCCGCCATCGGCTCTCCGGAAACCATGGAGAGTCGCGGCGGCACGCTCAAGGAAAACGTACCGGCGCGCCTGGCGGGCCGAGCGCCGCGCGCCTCGCCGAGGTCGAGCTGGACGACCGCGCCGTCCGTGCCGTAGATAGCTGGCAGCGCTGACGTGGGCTCGAACAGGAAGCGACAACAGAAGTCCTGGGGTTCGCGCGTGCTCGTCGCGCTCCTCGTGACCGGGCTCAGCGCGGTGGGGGTCAAGTGCGGCCTCGAGCGCGGGCTCGAGGAGCTCGGCCTGGACCTCGGCGGCGATCGCCCCTCCAGGCCATCGCCGACGCCCGGCCGATCCGGCAGCGCCTCGCCGCCGAAGGGCTCTCCGCCGAAGGGCGCTCCGCCGAAGGACGCGCCCTCCTCGCGCCCGCCCGCGCCGAGCCCGCATCTCGAGCTCGGCGTCCCGGCCCCCACGGGAGCGCGCGCCGCGCGGGCCGACGCGTCCGACGATCACCTGATGATCAAGCCCCAGTACGCCCTCTCCTACAACCGCTCCAGGAACGTGGCGAACTGGGTCAGCTGGAGGCTCGACGCCGCGTCGTTCGGGGACGCGCCCCGCCATCGGGGCAAGTTCCTCTCCGACAGCGCGCTGCCGGACGGCTGGTACCGCGTGCAGCACGACGACTACACCGGCTCCGGCTTCGATCGAGGCCACATGGTCCGCTCCGAGGAGCGGACGCGGACCCCCGACGACAACAAGGCGACGTTCCTCCTCACGAACATCCTGCCGCAGCGGCACGAGCTCAACGCCGGCCCGTGGCTGAGGCTCGAGGAGGCGTGCCAGGAGCTCGCGCAGAAGGAGCGGCGGGTGCTGTTCCTGATCGCCGGCGGCCTCTTCGACGAGCGCGAGCGCCCGGCCGCCACCATCGGCAAGGGCGTCGCCGTGCCGGACGCGTTCTTCAAGGTCGCCGTGGTCCTCGAGCCGGGGCAGGGGCCCGACGACATCGGCCCGGCGACGCGGGTCATCGCGGTGGTGATGCCGAACGAGACGGGCATCCTCGATCAGGGCTGGGGGCAGTACCGGACGACGGTGGACGAGATCGAGCGGCGCGCGGGCTACGACCTCATGACCGCCCTCCCCGAGGCCGCGCAGCGGACGCTGGAGGCGCGCGTCGACGACGGGCCCGCCGGCGGCCGCTGAGCGGCGCGCTCAGGTCTCGACGACCTTCGTCACGAGGCCGAGCCACGCGCCCGACGGATGGCGGCCGGCGACGTAGACATCGATCGCGACGCGCCCGACGCGGTAGACCCGAACGTCGGTCAGGTGGCGCTCCAGCAGGTCCACGAGCCGCCGGTATCGCCCCGCCTCGGCCAGCGCCGCGTCGCCGGCGTCCCCGGGCACGTCGATCACGGGCGCGAAGAAGTCGCCCGCCGTCGTGACCTCGACCGGCGTCGCCGCGCCGAGGCCCTCGGCCGCGAGGAGCGCCGCTGGCGAGGACGCGTCCCCGCGCGACCGGAACGGGCGCAGCTCGTGATCGGACTCGCTCGGGAACAGCAGGCCCTCCGCGGCCTCCGCGAGGGATGCGAGGAGCTCTTCGGGTGACATGGATGAGGCCTGCATGCGGATCTCCGGGAGGCTGCACGGCGAGGGCGAGCTCGCCGTGGGATGATCATTCCACCGTGAAGCCAGCGGCGTGTGGCGCCTGCATGGACACGAACGCCTCGCCGAGGGCGCACGTTACGTCGGCGACGGTCACAGACCTCGAGCTCCCTCCATGCCGCGCAGCCACGCGCGGATCATGACGTTGGGATACGCGCGCTCCCGCTCGGTCGGCTTCATGGACATGCACATCGTGCATGACCCCGTGGTCGCATCCGCCCCTCATAAGGCGTGCGACATGGCCCACCTCGCCGGCGGTGTCAATTGTTGGCCGCGCCCACGGTGATGGTAAGCTATTGAAATTGAATGGTTTTCCCGTGGGGAGGCCCGGGGCGCAGGTTGCGCTTGACATCTCAGGAAGGTTTCGAATCCGCTTCGGCTGGGGCCCGTGAGCGACGGTGACGCGACGCTTCCAGTTCGCCGCCTTAGCACGGGAGAATCCGCTTGCTCCCGGAGCTTTGGCGATGGTACCGGGACCGCGCCGCCCTGCGGATCCGATCCACCCTTCCGCTTTCCTTCGCCGCGTTGCATGCTCGGGCGAGACCCGAGCAAGGAACAAGGATTCAAGCTGCCATGTCCAAGATGAAGCTCAAGCCCGGCGTGATCACTGGCTCCGCTCTTCAGGAGCTGTTCGAGTACATGAAGAGCGTCGAGTGTGCGCTGCCGGCCGTGAACGTGATCGGCTCGCACAGCACGACCGCCGCGCTCCAGGCGGCTCGAGAGGCCAAGTGCCCCATCATCATCCAGTTCTCGAACGGCGGCGCCCACTTCTTCGGCGGCAAGTTCCTGGACAACAAGGGTGAGAAGGCCGCCATCGCGGGCGCCGTCGCGGGCGCGCACTACGTGCGGAACCTCGCCGAGGCCTACGGCGTGCCGGTCATCCTGCACACCGATCACGCCGCGAAGAAGCTCCTGCCGTGGATCGACGGCCTGCTGGAGCACGGCAAGAAGTTCTTCGAGAAGAACGGAGAGCCCCTGTTCTCCTCTCACATGCTCGATCTGTCCGAGGAGCCGCTCCACGAGAACCTCGAGATCTGCCAGAAGTACCTGCGGCAGATGGCGGCGCTCAAGATGACGCTCGAGATCGAGCTCGGCGTCACGGGCGGCGAGGAGGACGGCGTCGACAACAGCGGCATCGACAACTCCAAGCTGTACACCCAGCCCGCCGAGGTGCTCGCCGCGTACGACGCGCTGAAGCCGATCGGCAACTTCACGATCGCCGCGTCGTTCGGCAACACGCACGGCGTCTACAAGCCGGGCAACGTGCAGCTCCGGCCGCCCATCCTGAAGAACTCCCAGGACGCGATCCAGAAGGAGCGCAAGACGGGCGCGAAGCCGGTCGACTTCGTGTTCCACGGCGGCTCCGGCTCGTCGCGCGAGGAGATCCGCGAGGCGGTGTCCTACGGCGTCATCAAGATGAACATCGACACGGACACGCAGTGGGCCTTCACGCAGCCCATCAAGAAGTACATGGACGACAAGGGCGCCTACCTGAAGTCGCAGCTCGGCAACCCCGAGGGCGAGGACAAGCCCAACAAGAAGTACATCGACCCGCGCGGCTGGCTCCACCTCGGCGAGAAGGGCGTGGCGGCGCGCCTCGTCGACGCGTGCAAGGACCTGAACGCGTTCGACAAGTTCGAGTTCTGATCCGCGACGACAGAGCGGGGAGCAGGTTCGTGGGATACGGGCTCAGCCGCTAGGCAGGCGAGTGAGGCGTACGAAAGTACGCCGCAGCGAGCCGAACGACGCGGATGAGCCCGTAGCGCACGAAGATGCGCCCCGCTCTAGCGACGGCCCCGCTCGCGCGGGGCCGGAGCGACGCCTGTCTATCCTCGCCGCGACACCGCGGCGCGTCGATCTTCCCGCAGGCGGCTGGCTGCTCACGAAGGCGACGAGTGCGCCGCGCTCAGCGAGCGCGCCGGCGCCGTCACAGCAGGGCGGCGGCGAGGCAGCCGTGAGAGCGGCAGGCCGAAGAGGCCGAGCGCGGTGAGCTCGATCCCCAGCACGGGCACGAAAGCGAACCCCGAACCCCCGGTGGCAAGGAGCTGCACGAGGGCGATCGGTGCCGCGACCGACAGGAGCGCTGTCGGGTACGTGATGCCGTGAAGCAACGCGAGCAGCACGCCGACGATCCCCACCGTGAGGCAGCCCTCGACGCTGGGGGTCACGTCCAGCGCGCCCGGCGTGCGCAGCGCGGCGCGGATCCACAGCAGGGAGCCAGTCCCCAGGAGGACCATCGCGATCGGCAGATTGGCCGAGGAGCGGGTCGTCATCTTCGGTGTCTGGAAAGCCATGCTTCTGGCGACGACAGCACGCGATGTGCCATCACGGTTCCCGGGCGGCGACGGGCCGCCCGGCGCGCTGCGCGATGCAGGGAGTGCGGGGCGGCGCACGCCTTGCGCGCCACGATCCCCCGGTCGCGTCAGGGCGAGGGCGGGCCGGGCTCGTCGCCGGCGCCGGGCCCGCCTGCGTCAGGGCGCTCGTGCGTTCGTGGCGGGCGCGCTGGCTCGACGGGCGCGAGCCGGATGCCCAGGTTCAGGAGCTTCACACAGTCCTGGTCGCACGTGGGCCGCCCGCCGGGGACAAGCGAGCAGCGTGCGACCTCGACGGGCTGCTCGGAGCGCCCGTCGACGACAAGCCGACACCGCACGGGGGCCCCGGTCCGTGGACAGACCAGGGTGACCTCCGAGGTGTGGTAATGCCGCCGGGCGAGCAGGCGTCTCGTCCCGACGATCAGCGCTCCGACACCGCCTGCAGCCGCCAGCAGCACGACGAGCCAGTCTGTCATCGCGACCCCCTGTGAAGAGCGCTGCGACGTCCACCGCAGCACGTACGACGCAGCAAGGGGTGCGCCATGCGCCGCGCCGACGCGTGGGCCCAGCCGGCGCGGCAGGGCCCGTTCCTCGTGTCATCGTAGGTGCATTCCGCGCGCCTCTCGGCGCAGGGCGTGCGCCCCGGAACCCGGGGCCAGGAGCAGCAGCCCGCTCCGCCGCTGAGAGAGGACGTGAGGAGCCGTGAAGAAGCGCGGGAATCGACCGCAACAGGCGCGATCCGGGGGCGGTCCTGGCGGCTCGCCGCGGCGGCGCCCCGGTTCGACACCCTTCGGCTCGGCGATTGCAAAACACCCTTCATCGGCAGATGGCCGCGGGAGGAGGTCACCATGGCCTGTCATCTGGAGGAATCGGACAAGCTGGTGTGGATCGAGGTCGAGGGTGGCGGCACCGAGCCACGAAGGGTGTGCTGCCCGCGGCGGGCGGCGACGGTGGACGCGCGCGAGTGCTTCGCCTGCCCGCGCTACGCGACGCTCGCGATCCATCCGAGCGGGAAGAAGGTCTATCTCGTATGCGAGCCGTTCGATGAGGAGCGGATCGTCTGCGAGCCGTTCGATGAGGAGCCGATCGAGCGCGCGTAGCGGTACGTGAGCCCGGGGAGCGCTCGGCGCGGCCGGCGCTACGATAGGTAACACTTCGTCATGGCGCGCTACGATCGGTAACGCGTGGCCCGAAGCGAGCTCACGTCGCGCGGCGTTCGATGTTGAAGCCGGGCCTCCGCGAAGAGCATGGTGTTGTCCCTCGGGAGTTGAGGGGGACAACATCTTTCCATCGGAGTCCATGAGCATGAAGTCAGCGTACCTTGGCCTCGTCGTCTCGGTGTTCCTGTGGGGTGTCGGCTGCTCCGACGACGGCGACGCGACGGCGTCGAGCGGCGGCGAAGGGGCGACGACGGGCGCGCAGACGAGCGGCGCGGGCGCGGCGAGCGCGACGTCGGCGGGCAGCGGCGGCGGCGCGGCCTCCTCGGCGGGCAGCGGCGGCGGCGGCAGCGACGCGGGACCAGCGACGACCGGCAGCGGCGGTGGTGGTGACGGCGGCGGGGCGGGCGGCCCTGGAGATGAGGAGAACATGGTCTTCCTCCTCTTCGGCCAGTCCAACATGGAGGGAGTCCCACAGCCCCAGGCCCAGGACAAGGTCGAGAACGAACGGGTCAAGGTGCTCGCCTACAACAACTGTCCCGGGGAGACGTACAACCAGTGGTACACGGCGGTTCCGCCGCTCCACAGCTGCAACGGGGGCGTCGGGCCCGGCGACTACTTCGCCAAGACGCTTGCCGAGGCATATCCCAACACGAACATCTGGCTCGTCCCTTGCGCCATCTCCGGGGTCGATATCGCCTTCTTCCAGAAGGGCGTCCGATCGACCCGGCGCGGCGAGTTCCAGATCCCGCCCGACAACCACTGGGACGGCGCCTACGAGTGGCTCATCCAGCGCGCGAAGCTCGCACAGGAGAAGGGGCCCATCCGCGGCATCCTCTTCCACCAGGGCGAGTCCGACAGCGGCCAGCAGGCGTGGCTCGACAAGGTGGCCGGGATCGTGTCCGATCTGCACACGGACCTCGGACTGCAAGAGCGGGTCCCGTTCATCGCAGGAGAGCTGCTCTACAGCGGCTGCTGCAGCGGTCACAACACGATCGTGAACCAGATCCCGGGCAAGATCCCCAACTCCTTCGTGGCCTCCGCGCAGGGGCTCGCGGCCATGGATCAGTATCACTTCGACCTCGCGGGCCAGCGCACGCTCGGGCAGCGCTACGGCGCGCTGATGCTCGAGGCCTTCGGCGAGCAGTGATCGCGACCGGGTGAGCGCCACGCACCGGCGTGGCGCTCGGGCCCGGGAGCGCCCCTCACGACCTCCCGTCGCCGATGGCTGCGCTCGCGCGGCGCGGGCGCCTCAGATCGCGTATCTTCTCCAGCTCGAAGAACCCCGCGAACGCCACGCCGAGCAGCGGGTACGGGAACAGGATCGCCATCGTGAGCAGCACGCCGAGGTGGAAGAGCCAGGCGGCGCTGCAGAAGACGACCGCGACGCGCCGGCTGAACAGGGCGAGCGGCGCGCCGAGCTCCATCGCCAGGCTGGCGAGCGCGAGGGGCGGGAACAGGAACCGGTAGCGGACGAGCGCGCCGCCGAGCGGGGAGTGCGTGTCGCCGAGCGCGATCTTCCGGACGTTGTCGTAAGCGATGTAGTTGCGGAGGATGTCGCTCGTCGCCCAGTCGAGGCCGCTGTTCCGGAGCTTCGTGATCCCGGCGATGAAATACGACATCACCGTGATCGCGCAGAGCAGCCGGATCGGCCAGCCATAGCGGCCGTCCGGCGCCGGCGCGGGGGCGCCGGCGCGGCGCGCCGCGCGCGCGTCGAGCGAGTGCGCGTCCGCCGCGGCCCCGAGGCCGAGCGCGATGACGTGGAGCGCGAGCAGGTTCTCGGTGTGGAACACCATGCCCCAGGAGCTCCGGTAGCTCAGCACCCAGAGCAGGAGCGCGCCGAAGACCGGCCCGGCGACGCGGAACCGGTAGCCCGCCACGAACGCCGCGCCGGCGGCGATCGCCGCGCCAAGGAGGCTGCGCACCGCCCAGAGCGGGAGCGGCGCGGACAGCAGGGAGACCACGCCGACGGGCCTGAAGCTCTCCGGGGGCAGGTGGCTCACCCGCTGGAAGTGCACCGCGCGGACGCAGAGGTACACGAGGGCGAAGCCGCCGACCAGGAGCCGCAAGAGCGCGAGCCGCTCGGCGGGCGCCTCCGCGAAGAAGGCGCGGTCGAACCTCGCAAAGAGCCGCCTCATCGCGCGCCCACCTTGCACGTCGCGTGGAGCTTGGAGTCGCTCGGGGCCTCCTGCCCCTCGAAGAACGCGACGGCATCGAAGGTGTCGGTCCGGATCTCGACCGCGACGAGATCCGCGTAGCCGTCCTGCGCCGCGACGCGCGACGCGATGCCGCGGCAGAGCGCGCGGGCCGCGCGGGCGCCCTGCCGGATGCTCTGCGCCAGCGTGGCCTTGGCCTGCAGGACCTCCTCGCTGCCCACGAGGCGCGGCGGGATCGGCCGCCGCCCGCCCCGGGAGTCGACGCCGACGGCGCGCTCCACGGCGGTCTGCGCGTCGTGGCGGCCCCACGAGAACATCGGGTAGGTCGACAGCGGAAAGCTGTCCACCGGAGGGCGGCGGAGCAGCGGGGCGAGCATGAGGAGCAGAAACGCGGCCGTCACGCCGTAGGCGTACGCCCGGCGCTCGCCGAAGCGAGCGGCCCCGCGCGGGCTCGATCCACCGCCGGCACCGGCGCTCACGGCGGCGCCCTGCGGGCTCGATCCACCGCCGGCGCCAGCGCTCACGACGGCCTCTCCCTCGCCGCCCGCGCTCACAGAGGCCCCGCCGCCGGCGCGCTCCGCCCAGGCACGAGCCCGAGCACCCGACCGCCGTGGCCGAGCGCGGCCCAGGCGTGCTGCACGTAATCGATGCGGATCCGGGGAGACGCCATGCTCTCGCTGAAGCCCCCCTCGATGATCACGTCGCGGCTGCACGCGAAGCACGTCGCAGGCGACCACTGCTGCCGCACGAGGAACTCGAGCACCCGCCGCATCAAGGCCTGGTCCCGCGCGAGATCCTCGCCGCGCGCCTCCTTGACCGCCATCGCCGCGGCCAGCGCCTCGCCGAACCCCGCCGTCGCCGTGTTGTGCGGCGGGAGCACGTTGCCGAACCCGTACCCGCCCACGAGATCGGGCGTCACCCCGCTGTCCTCGTCGAGCACGAGCCGCGACTTGAACGCCACGTAATCGAGGCAGAACCGCTCGTAGTCGTCGCGGCGGTGGTGCCCGAGCGCCGCGCGCGCCGCGAGGCAGTGCCAGTTCTCCTCCATATACACGAAATCACTGGCGAAATGGTTCCAATAGCGGTTCGCGTAGTAGTCCATGGCGCGATCGACGGCGGCGCGTACGGTGGTCGCGGGCGGGAACTCGCGCTTCGGCTCGCGGGCGGCGAGCGCCTCGAGCAGCGACAGCGCGAGCACCGACTGGCCTCCCTCGTAGAGCTGCGTCGGGCCGAGGACGGGCGTGACGCGCGCGAGGTCGAGCTGCGGCGCGAAGCCGCCGTCGTCCCGCTGCGTCGCGAGCACCATGCGGGCGAGCCGCCCGATGAGCGCATCGTGCGCGCCGTGCGCGTCGCGGCACGTGAGGAACGTGACAAGGCTCAGCGCCGTGGGGTTGAGGCTCGCGATCGTCCCGGGGCTGTCCGCGGGGTAAAAGAGCGCGCCGACGGGGTTGCCATTGGCGGCCTTGCGCTCGAGCTTCGCGAGCAGCCCGAGCGAGCGCTGCACCACCTTCGCGAGCTCCGGCGTCACGGTCGCGCCCTCGGCGCCGCCCCCGAGCTCGCACAGGGCGAGCGTCGTGCCGGCCTGCCGCGCGATCGAGAACCCGTCGAACGAGGCGCGCCCGGTGAACGGGTCGACGATGTAGCGGAACATGCCGTCCTTCCGCTGCGCCCCGAGGATGTAGCGCTGGGCAGCGGCCGCCGCTTGCTGCGCGGTCGCCTCGGTGAGCGGGACCGACGGCTCTCCGATCCGCGACAGGAGGTGGAGCGCGCCCTCGGCGTCGACGGCGTAGCTGAGCGTCTCGATCCGCACAAGGCCGTCCCGCAGCGCGGCGCCGCCGCGGTCGCCAGGCGGCTCGGGCTCGCCGAGGGCGCGGCGCAGGACCGCGAGATCCACGCCGAAGCGGAAGTCGGGGACGCCGGCCAGCGGCGCGTTCGTGTTGAACGCGTCGAGCGCGATGAGCTGCCACGGCATGAGGCACCGCTCTGCGAGGCAGAGGCCGTCGAGCCCGGGGCGCAGCGACAGCCCGTCGAGGCCCGGGCCGGGGGAGGTGAGCGGCTGCGTGGCTGAGACCACGTCGATCTTGAGCGGGCCGCGCAGGGCCTCGGCGAGCGCGCCGCGCAGCGCCGCCGCGGCGTCCTCGCCCGGCCCGGGCTGGAGGCAGCGGGTCGCGACGGCGGCGCGCTCGGGGTCGCGGTCGCGGGTGAGGTGGGTGACGACGAGGGTGGGGCGGCCAGGCTCCGGGGGCGCCGCGCACGCGGCCGGCGCCGTGGTCATGAGCGAGGGCGCCTTGTCCGGAGGCGCGGGGAGCGCGTCGAAGGAAGAGAGCGCCTCGCGCAGCGCCGCCCCGGTGCGCGACGGTGCGCCGCCTGGCACGGGCACGACGTCGGCCTTGGCGACGCGGTGACGGAACAGCAGCGAGAGGGCGGCCAGCACGATCAGCGCGGCGAGCGCGGAGAGCGCGGGCGAGGGCCGGCGCTTCTTCGGGCGGAGCAGGCGGAGGCCGCCGGTCGAGGCGACGCCCCAGCACGCGAACGGCAGCGTGAGGAGCGCGACGACCGCCCAGACCGCGAGCAGCGCCGCCGCGATGCCGGTGCCGAGGCCGCGGTTCAGCGAGGCGACGTAGACGGCGGAGGAGAGGAGCCCGAAGCTCAGGAAGGCGAGGTAGCCGAGCGAGCAGAACGACGCCGCGCGGAAGGCGCGCGGCGCGAGCGGGTGGGGGAGGAGCGAAAGGACGGCGGTCGCGGCGTGGAGCAGCGCGAGCGCGGCGGTGACCACGGCGAAGAGCGTCCACGGCCGGAAGGGGAGGGAGAGCGCGGCCCAGGCGAAGACGGGGGCGTGGAGGGCGCTGAGCAGCCCGACGGCCCAGCGGCGCGCGTGCGGGCGCCGGGAGGCAGCGCCGCGGCTGGCGAGCGTCGGGGATTCGGCCGGGGGGGCGTGGTCCTGGAGCGGCTCCGAGGGCGGGGGGGGATCGGTGTCGGGCGCCTGCATGGTGCGGCGACGCTTAACACGGCGCCTGGCGCGGACGATCGCCGCTGTCGTTCGAGGGCGGCGCGACGCGCGGGCGCTCTCCTCGCGCATCTCCAAGATCGAGGCTCTGCTCGCGCAGCGCGCGGAGCGCGCTTGACGGTCTGCGCAAGCATTCGACAAAATCCTGATGAAAGCTCCGTTCGGGATGCGGGCTGACGACGGCGGGGAGATCGACACGGCCGGGGGCAGCGACGTCGCTGGGCGGGCGGACGGGCACCGCTTCAGCGCGCCGGGGCTCGCCGCGGTCGCCGCTGCCGCGTTCGCCTACGCCGCGTACCATTTCGTCGCGACGGACCGCGGCCTCGCCCTCGCCTGCTTCGGTGTGGCGCTCGCTTCGCTGCTTGTCGCGGCGCGTGAGCCGAGCCGGACGGCGCGGCACGGGCCGCTGCTCGCGGTTCTCATGGCCCTCCCCGCGATCGCGGGGGTCGCCGCGCCCTGGCCGTACTCGCGCATCGCGCCGTTTGCGCTCTATGCGCTGCTCGCGCGCGTCGTGCCCTCGCTCCGGTCGTCAGCGCCGCCCTTGCGGCGTGGCGCCTTCGGACCCGCGGTCCTCGGGTGGATCGCGGCGATCATGGCTGTCTCCGCGCTCGCGCTCGTGCTCTGGGTTCAGTGGATACGGCCCGATCTGTCGCAGATGCAGGACCTGCTGCCGCCCATCTCGCTGCCGCTGCTGCTCCTCGGTGGCCTGGGTTTCGCGCTGTTCAATGCGCTGCTCGAGGAGGCTGTCTACCGCCTGGTGTTCCTCGGATCGCTGGACGCCGTGACGCCCTCCGGCTGGATCGCGGTGCTCATTCAGGCGGCCGCCTTCGGGCTATCGCACCTGCGCGGCTTCCCGGGTGGGGCCGTCGGCGTGACGCTGGCGACGCTCTACGGGGTGATGCTCGGCGCGCTCCGGCGCCGCGCGGGTGGCCTCCTGGCGCCGTATGTGGCGCACGTCGTTGCCGACTTCACCATCTTCGTGCTGCTGCTGAGCTGGTCGCGATGATCCAGGTAAGTGACGACGAGGGGGCGGTGTCGGGCGCCTGCATGGTGCGGCGACGCTGATCACGACGCCTGGTGCGCACGAACGCCGCCGTCGCCTGACCGCGGTTCGGGGGCGAGGGGCCTCACGGCGCTCGACACTGGCGCCCTTGGCGTGGAGCGACAGGGACGCGACACGACTGTGTCCGACTCAAGGGCTGGTGCTCGGGCAGTTGTTGAGGAGCGCGCCCGCGTCCGCGCAGATCGCG
This sequence comes from Sorangium sp. So ce726, assembly GCF_051521405.1. NCBI lineage: Bacteria > Pseudomonadati > Myxococcota > Polyangiales > Polyangiaceae > Sorangium > Sorangium sp. So ce726. The sequence goes on from NZ_CP150349.1 coordinate 2,772,849, forward strand.
GACATCTCTGTTCCCCCGTTCCGGCAGGTGAACCAACCGACGTCGGCGAGGTGGTGGAGGCCGACCACCTCGCCCGACGTGGCATCGATGATCGGCGACCCGCTCGATCCGCCTTCGCTGTCGCACGAGTAGCCGATCTGCGATCCCACGACCGTGCCGGAGTACGTCTGATCGATCGCGTCGACCACGCAGGGGAGGGTATGTGCAGCATCCTTCCAGAAGCCGACCTGCTTCGGGCGTCCGCCCGGGTGCTGAATGAAGTAGATCTCAGCGCCGACGCTGGGCGCCCTCGTTGTCGGGGTGAGTTCGCCCCAGGTCGTCTCCGGGTTCCCCATCGAGTCTCCCGACAGCTGGATCAGTGTGTAATCGAGGCCGCCTGTGGAGCGGGCGCGGGTCCGGCTATTCGTCTTGAGGAGGGAGCCGCCCCTGACGCTCACGCCTGCCGCCACCGTCGAGCCCAAGCAGGTCGTATTCTGATAGCCAAAGCGGGCCTCGAGGCTGTCCGTCTCGGCCTGGGTGCTTATGCAATGGTTGTTGGTGATGAGCATGTTGGGTCTGTCTCCGGCGATCAGCCAGCCCGTGCACAGGTATACGCCCCCGCCTCTCACGAAGCTCAGCCGCGCCACAGGTCTCTGCTTGGTGTCGAGCTCGGAGTGACACGCGATGTTCTCGCGACCCTCCGTGGCACACACGATATCCGGCGTGCCTGCGCTGGGCCTTCTCGCGAGAGAGATGCTGCCCGGCGTCGCCTCGCCCGATGTCACAGCATCCGGGGCGAGCGCGAGCGTCCCGTGGCCGATGTCTGCGATCGAGAACCCGTGGCCACCGCCGGTGCTGCTGTGCAGCTCGACGATCGCCGTCTCGCCGTCGATGGCGAACGCCCAGACGTCGCCGTCCCCGTTCGGGCCGCGGTCCTCGTATCGAAACGACTGCGTGCCGTCGGGGCTCGAGACGGTGACAAAATCACCCTTCGCGAGCGAGAAGTCGTTGAAGTGCACGCGCACGAACGTGGCGCCTGGCGACGAGATCGCCTGCTTCCAGCCACCCGCGTACGGGTGGGACGTCTCGGCCGCATACGCGATGACGTCACCCGCCCGGAGCGGCCCGGGCGCAGTCTCAAACTCGTCGGGGTCGTCGGTTCCGTCTGCGCCGGGAGCGTCCACGTTCCCAGCACACCCCGTGAGAGCGAGGAGCGACCCAGCGACCAGCATCTTTCTGTTCATTACAACCCCCCTTCGTCCCGGCTCGCTGCATGGAAGCGGCGCAAGCGGACGAACCGCATAGGATAAGAGAGGATGGCGAGCCCGGCAAACACGCAGCGGCTGGAGAGGAGACAGCGGCTCGATCGTGGCGAGCGATCGTTCGAACAACGGCGCTCCACCCCGCGCCGATAACGGGCCCTGCCTCTGGCCGGCAGGTCCGAGGTGGAGCGCCCCTCACGGCAGCTCACATCGCGCTGAGCGTCGCCTGGAGCTGGATGTTCGCGGCGGCCGTGTTCTTCGTGTACGCCACGCCCACGACGCGGGCTTTCACGGCGGCGCCCGTCGAGTTCAGGTGATCGACCGGCTGGAAGCCGGGACCCGGCGCGAACTGCAGGCTCCCGTTGCAGACGAGCGGGCCCCCGCCGACGCGGATCAGCCCGGCGCCGGCGCGGACGAGCCAGTCGACATGGCCCCGGTCGTCGCTCGATCGGCAGGTGCCGTACGCCCCGCCGGACCGGATCCGCGTGTTGTTTGGCACCGTCCAGGTCGCGCCGAGGCCGACGTCCGTCGCCGAAAGCGCGCTCGATGCCTGCCCGCCGAGCGCCGGGGTGAGCTGCGTCTCGTTGTAGGCGAGCACGTACCGGGCGACGGCCTCGGCGAGCGCGTTGCGCCGGGCCTCGCTCTGCTTGAACGTCGTGCTCTGTTCGATGTGAATCCCCTCGCCGAAATCGGACAGCTCGTTCACGTAGTTGTCGTTCGCCACCCCGCGCGGGCAGCCCGTCGTCCCGGTGAAGTCCGCGATCGCGTTGATCGGCTCGCGGCCTCGATCGCGCAGCGGTCCGATCGAGGAAGAATTGCTCGAATTGCGCAGGGCGCCGCTCAACCCGCTGCCGCGGCGGAGGGCGACGCGCGCGGGCGCCGGGTCATCGGAGGCTGTATGGCCACGCCACCTCCAAACGCGCGGCGCACGGCGCCGACCGGCCTCTGCCGCGTCCTCGCGGCGCTGCTCCTCGCCGCGTCGCTCCTCTCGGCGAGCTGCAGCCGGCTGTCCGCCCGGTCGCCCACCGCGCGCCGGGTGGAGCCGCGGGTCCGCGCCGTCCTGCAAGCGCACGTCGGCGCCGCGCGTCCGGCGCTCCCGCGCGAGCGAAAGGTCCCGCTGCTGCTCGTCGCCGACGCTGCGGGGAGCGCGCCCGCGCCCGAGAAGGGCCCGCAGGGAGCGGCGGGGCCGCTGCCCGAGGTCGCCGTGTCGGCGGCCGTGCCGTTTGCGCCGGGCGCGCTGCGCGACGTCCAGCTCCTCCGCCTGCTCGACGACCATGGCGCGGCGGTCCCGAGCCGCGCGAAGCCGCTCGCGGTCTGGCCCCAGGGCCGCTCGATCCGAAGCGCGCTCGTCGCCTTTCGCGCCGCGCTTCCGGCAGGCGGGCGGGCGATCTACACCCTCGACTACGGCGCCCCTCCGCCGGGAGCACCCCCGCAGCGCGCCGGCGCGCCGGCCGCGCAGTCTGCGCAGGCCGCCGTGCTCGACGAGGCGCTCCTGCCGAACCCGGACGGGCCGATCGCGGCGGTGCTGCCGCCGTCATGGTACGCGGCGAGCCTGGTGTCCGGGCCGCAGCTGCCGGTCATGGACGATCGCCGCTTCCCCGGGTTCGAGGCGGGCATCGAGGGCGCGCTCGCCCGCATGACGCCCGCCTACGACGCGTACGGCGTCACCTGCTCGGCCCCGTACCGCACGTACTACGACGGCCCGCACGCGCTCTACCAGCGCTTCCTCCGCAACGGCGACGCCGCGCGCTACCGGCGCGCGCGCGCCGAGGCCGTCTGGTACCGGCAGCACGAGCTCCGGTTCTCGCCCGATCGCCGCCTCGCGGTCCACGTCTGCGAGCGGGAGGACTGGACCCCGGCGGCGCCCCTCTCCTGGCAAGTCCTCCGGCGCATGCTCGGCCAGGGGATGGTCGACGACTACCTGCTCACCGGCGATCCGGCGGCCAGGGAGGCCGTCCTCGCCATGGGCGAGGCCCTCCGGCAGAACCAGGCCGCGCTCACGGGCGGAAGGGAAGACGTGCTGCGCGTGACCGAGCGCAACATGGCCTGGGTGATGATGACCCTGTCGAGCTACTACGCGCTCGACCCGCGGCCGGAGCTCCTGTCGACGCTGCGCGGGCTCGCGGATCGCACGGTCGCGTGGCAGCAGCAGGGCGCGTCGGGCGCGTTCGAGCACGACCTGACCCGCGCCGACCCGTCGGAGTGCGAGCGCGGCCCGCGCGGCGGCTCCCCGTTCATGACCGCGCTGCTCGTCGACGCGCTCATGGACTACCACGCGCTCACCGGCGACCCGCGCGTCCGCGACGTGGTCGCGCGCGCGGCAGGCTGGCTCGCCGAGCGCGCCATCACCTCGGACCGGCGCGCGTTCCGCTACCTGTGGGGCTGCGAGACCGACGCGTACGACGACAGCGGGACCGCCGATCTCAACCTGCTGATCGTGCCCGTGTTCGGCGCTGCCTACGCGCTGACGCGCGATCCGCGGTGGATCGAGGTGGGCGACGCCCTGGCCGACGTCGGCGTGAAGGAGATGCTGGTGAAGGAGCCCAAGCACTGGAACCAGGCGATGCGCGCGTTCGGGCGCTACCTGGGATACCGCGCGGCGCTCCCCGGCGCGGCGAGTGAATGGCAGCGATCTGCCGGGCGCTAATGGCCGTTCTTGCGCCCGAGAGCGACGCCGTTGCGGGCCTGCCTGCCGTTGACGTGCAGGTTCGCCCCGCCGTCGCCGGCCTGATGAAGTGCATAGCCGATGCCGCTCTGGAGCGTCCCCTTGGTCACCACGGCGCCGAGATCGACGCCCAGATCGATGAGCGTCTGCGCCAGCTCGGCGCGGATGCCGGTGATCACCGTCTTCGACCCGAGCAGCCGCAGCGCCGTCGCCGTGCTCATCAGCGTGCTCGCCACCGCCGAGTCGAGCACCGTCACCCCGGTGACGTCGATGATGACGACCTTCGCCCGGTTCGCCTGGACGCCGTTCAGCGCCGCCTCGAGCGCCTGCTGCGCTCGCGTGGAGTCGATCGTCCCGATGAGCGGCATCACCATGATGTGATCGGTGATCGGGATGAGCGGCGTCGAGAGCTCCGCGAGCCGGGCGCTCTGCGCCTCGATGACCTCCGCCTGCAGCGCGGCGCGCTCCTCCTCGGCCCGGGCGCGCTCCACGAGCTCCCGCTGCAGGCGCTCGTTCGTCTGGCGGAGCTCCTCCGTCTGGCGCGCCACCTCGGTCTCCAGCCGCTCGTTCGAGCGGCGGAGCTCGGACGTCATGTCCGCCAGGTGCCCGTAGAGCAGGGCGTTCTTCACGGCCACCGCCGCCTGGGAGGCCAGGAGCCCGAGCGTCTCCAGCTGCGCCGCGAGCAGCGGCTCCGGCGCCGCGTCGCCCTCGATGTAGAGGACGCCGATCAGCTCGCCCTGGCACATCATCGCCAGGCAAAGGATCGATCTCGGCCCCTTCTTCGCGAGGTACCGCGCGTCCGCCGGGCGAGCGTCGCGGCTCGTGTCCCAGACGAAGATCGATTGACGGGCCCTCGCGACCTCCTCCACGAGCGACGCCGCGAGATCGGCGCCCGGGCCCACCGGCGTCGAGAGCCCGAGCACCACCGTGTCCGGATCGCTCGTGATCGACGCCTCGATCACCAGCCCGGACTCGCGCGAGAGGACGAGGACGCACTTCCGCGCGCCGGCGTGCTCCAGCGTGAGCCGCATCAGCCGGTCGAGCACGTCGTCGAGGACGATCTCGCCCGAGACCGCCTGCGCCGCGCGGATGACCGTCGCCATCTGCGCCTGCGCCTGCGTGAGCCCCGCGAGCGCGCCCTCCAGCGCGACCGTGCGCTCTCCCACGCGCCTCTCCAGCTCCTGCGTGAGCCGTTGCAGGGCCGCCTCCGCCGCGATCCGCTCGTCCACCTGCGCGGCGAGGTGCATCGTCAGCTTCCTGAGCTTCGTGTGCACCCGGACGCGCGCGAGCAGCTCCTCGTCCAGGAACGGCTTGGCGAGGTAGTCGACGGCCCCGAGGTTCAGGCCCTTCACCCGGTCCGCAGACAGGTCCGTGCTCGCCGTCATGAAGATGACGGGGATCGCGGCCGTGGCCGGGTCGCCCTTCAGCCGGCGGCACGTCTCGAATCCATCCATCCCATCCATCTTCACGTCGAGCAGGATGAGATCCGGCATCCCCTCCCTCGCGAGCCGGAGGGCGCGCGCGCCGTCCACCGCCACCGCGACCTCGAAGCCTGAGCCCGTCAGGGTATCGGACAAGAGACCGAGGTTCCTGGGGTTGTCGTCCACGATGAGTATCGTCCCGGCTTCACTGGCATCCATCGTTCTACCCTCCAGGAAGCGCGCGCTCCCATTGCCACAACCGAGGCGCGCGCCGTCCAAGCAATGTCAATCGCGTAGGTGCATCTTGATGAAATCTTCCACGGCTTCCATCTTGAAATCCTGCATCAGGCGGCGCAGGTGCCTGCAAAACGGCGCGAGCTTCGGATCGGCGCGATCGAGCCTGTCGAGGTGCTTCTGGAGCTGGTGGAAGAGCCCCCTGTGCGCGAGATCGAAGAGGAGCCGCAGATCCTCGGCGGCGGGGGCGGTCATCGGGAGATCCGCGCCGCCGGCGAGGTCGGGTGAGCTCGGGTCGCGGTGGGCGGGCGCCTCGCCCATTGCGCCAGGATCGCCCTGCTGCTCGTAGATCCACGAGAGCCCGAGGTGCCGCTGGATCTTGTCGAAGAGCTCCTCCAGCTGCAGCGGCTTCGGGAGGAAATCGTCGGCGCCCGCGGCCAGGCTCTTGTCCTGATCGGACAGGAAGACGCTCGCGGACGACGCGATGATCTTCAACCCTGCTCGGTCCGGCGCCTTCCGGAGCAGCCGAATCATCTCCCAGCCGTCGAGCTCCGGCATCGCGAGGTCCGTGATCACCAGGTCGAACTCGCGCGACGACGCCGCCGCGAGGCCTTCGTTGCCGTCCGTGGCCTCGGACGTCTCGAACCCGACGGACTCCAGCATCTTCACGAGCACCGCGCGGTTCTCGGGCTGGTCGTCGACCACGAGGACCTGCCGCCGCCTGCCCTCGTAGTCGACGACCGCCGAAGCGGGCCGGAGCGCCGTGGGCTGGGTTCGCCGGGGCGACTCGGCGAGGATCACGTCCATCCAGAAGACGCTCCCCTTGCCGGGCTCGCTCCTCACCTCGATGGAGCTGCCGAGCAGCTTCATGATGCGCTGGCTGATCGCGAGCCCGAGCCCGGTCCCGTCGACGCGGCGCTTGCCGTCGCTGGCTTGCTTGAACGGCAGGAAGATCTGGTCGAGCTGATCCGGGCTGATGCCCGTCCCGGTGTCCTCGATCTCGAAGCGCACCCGGTGCGTCCTGCGCGGCGTGCTCTGGATCGCGGCGGAGTCCGGCGCGGAGGCGTGCGGCGGGCGCGGCCCGTCGCCCAGCCGCTTGATCGTGAAGGAGACGCGGCCCTTCTCGGTGAACTTCACGGCGTTGCCGAGCAGGTTGATCAGCACCTGCCGCAGCCGCCGCTCGTCGGCGATCACGTCGGTGGGGAGCTCGGGATCGGGCGTGTACACCAGCGCGATGCCCTTCTCCTCGGCGCGGATGCGGCAGATCTCGGCCGTCGATCGCAGGAACGAGGGGAGGTGGAAATCGTTCGCGTGGGCCTCCATCGCCTGCGCCTCGATCTTCGCCAGATCGAGGATGTCGTTGATCAACGTGAGCAGGTGGGCGCCGGAGCGATGGATGATGTCGATCCCGCGCAGGTCCTGCTCGCTCAGCCCCCGCGAGCGCCGGAGGATCTGCGCGTAGCCGAGGATGCCGTTGAGCGGCGTCCTGAGCTCGTGGCTCATGTTGGCGAGGAAGTCGCTCTTCGCCTTGTTGGCGGCGTCCGCGGCGACCTTCGCCTCCTTCAGCTCGGCCGTGCGCTGCTCGACGCGCTGCTCGAGCTCCTCGAACGACCCCTGGATCTGGCGCGCCATCTGGTTGAAGGACTCCGCCAGCGTGCCCATCTCGTCGTGGGATCGCACCTCGACCGCGGTGTCGAGCTTTCCGCTCGCCAGCTGCGACGCTGCCTGGGCCAGGTGGGTGATCGGCCTCGTCAGGACCTGCGCCATCAGGACGGCGGCCGCCGTGACGATCGCTGCGATCAGAGAGGCGAGCAGCAGCGCGTCGCGCGTGGTCTTCTCCTCGATGGGCTCGAGGAACGCCGCCTCCGGCCGCACGAACGCCACGGTCCACGGCGGCTTCTTCATGCCGTCGAAGGCGCTCACGCGCGCGAGGGCCACCGCGCTCATGGGGGCGTCCCTCGCGGCCATGCGGGCCTGCAGGAAGCGGCTCGCTGTCGAGGTCGGGTCCTGCTCGCGCTCGAACCGGCGCAGCCCCTCGTCGAAGGCCTGCACGTCGGTCGACAGCTCCGCGGCCGGCTTGTCCGGCAGCCGCCGCTCCGCCTTGAGCCGGCCTTCGAGCTCCGGGGCGAGCGGCACCAGCGACTTGAACACGAGCTCCGGGGAGCGGCCGTGCGCCAGGCGGACGTGGTGCTCGTCGAGGAGGATCGCGAACGCGTCCGACGCCTTCAGGAGCTGCGTCTGGGAGAGGATGATCCGCTGGACGGCGGACAGGTTGTAGGTGCACCGGAGCACGCCGATCGTCTTCTTCTTGTTCAGCGCGTCGCGGACGGGGCTGCTGAAGACGAGCTGGGGCACCTCGCCGGCGAACACGACCGACGACGCGTAGGGCAGGCCCGTCTCTATCGCGCGGACGAAGTAGTCCCGCTGGGATTCGTCCCTCTCCACGGGCGTCTGCACCGTGTCGAGGACGTTGTGCCCGCGCTGGTCGAGCAGCGCATAGGAGAGGATGTTGATCGTGTCCTTCCGGATGAGCCCGTGCAGCGTCCTCGACGCGAACGCATGCGCCTCGCTCCCGCTCCTCCGGGCCTCGTCGTCGAGGCTCAGGTAGCTGGTCAGCCCGGGCAGGCGGGCCTCGACGCGGACCGCGTCCAGGTTGCTCTCGATGAAATCGTCGACGCTGGTCGCCGCCTGCGACGCGGCCGCGGCGAGCGCCTGGTTGGCGCTCTCGGTCAGCACCGTCTCGTTGGTCCGCTTGTTCAGGAGCGTGAGGATCGAGAGCGGCGCGAGCGCGACCGTCAAGAGCGCCACGATCAGCTTCATGCGGAGGGTGATGAGCGGGGCCTGCTGCTGCATTGCGCGACTCATGGCGTTCGTCGAACCTCCGTGGCGATGCTGTCCAGGTGCTCCGCGGGCCGCGGCGATCACTCGCGGTTCGTGGCTGGCGGCAGGAAGGACGAATCGAAGATGTTGTTGAGGTCCGGACGGCGCCCCAGCTGCCCGTCCTGGACGAGAAAATCGATGTGCTTGTTGACGAGCGGGGCCAGCGACGTGGGGTCGTTGTTCGGGGCGAACCGCCGTCGGACCTCCTCCAGCGAGAAGAGCTCATATCCGTCCGTGCTGATGTCCGAGGCCGGGATCTTGAGCGCCTTCGCGATGATCTCGTTGCCCTCCTGCGGGTGGGCCTTCCAGAACTCGACGGCCTGGAACCAGGCCCGGATGAACGCGCGGACATCATCGGGCCGGTCGCGCAGCACCGTGCTGCGGAAGAGCGTGAAGTCGGCGAACAGCGCGGGCGTCTCCTTGCTCGAGAAGATCGCCTTGGCGCCGGACTTCGCCGCCTGCGTGACATAGGGCTCCCAGGTGTGCCCAGCCTGGATCGTATTGTTCGCCAGGAACGGGGCGACGTCCGTCTCGCTCACATTGACAAGCGTCACGTCGTCGATGGCGAGCCCGTTCCGCTCCAGCATCTCGCTGACCAGCATCTCGCCCATGGCGCCGGTCTTGGCCGCGATCTTCTTCCCCTTGAGATCGGAGATCGAATGGATCTCCGGCCGCGCCATGATGACGTCGGCGCCCGCCGTCTGGCCGGAGTAGAGGACGACCCGCGCATCGGGCTCCCTCGCGAGGATGCGCACGACGACCTCCATGGTCCACGGAAGGCCGTCGACCTTGCCCGCGGTGAAATCGGAGATCATGCCGTAGAGATCCGGGTTGAAGACGAGCTCCACGTCGACGCCCTGCTGGTCGAAGAAGCCCTTCTCCTCGGCGATCGACAGCGGGAAGTACCCGAGCCAGTAGCCGTGGCTGAAGCGGAGCGGCGGCCGCGCCTCCTTGCCCCGATCGCCGAGCGAGGGATCCGGCTGGCACGCCGAGGCGAGGACGGACAGCGCGGTGACCAGGAGCCAGCCGATGGTGCGTCGCACAGCCGATGTCTTCATGGTCTCTCGCGGCTCCTTCCCGGGGCGTGGAGAACGCGTGTCGAACGCGCGCGCGACGGGCTCGCGCGGCGCGCCGCGCTCCCGGCGCCGAGACGACGGCACGACTGCGAGGCCCCCCTGCATGTTGCGCAGCCTACCATGAACCGCCGCGGCGCCGCGATGCTCAGCGACCGGATCACGGCGATCCGGGGGCCGAGCATCGCGGCGCGCCGGCGCCGTCTGCCCGACCGGACTGCCTCGCACAGCCGCGGCCCCTCGGTAGGTAGCTCGGCGCAGGTGTGCCGAAGGCGTCGATTGCTGAAGCAAAACCATTGCGAGATTGCAATGCGACCCAGCCACGACTACCTTTTAACGTAACCTTCGCGCCTTATCGTCTGCTTGCCATTCGAAATCATGTGAGGAGAACCCCACTCATCGGAGGTGACTCATGGCCTCGTACTTTGTCGTGCGCGACGTCCTCTCCCGTCTTGTCGCGGCGTCGGCGCTGCTCGTGGGCCTCGCGGCCGGCGGATCCGCCGAGGCGGCGTCGTCTTTCACCCTCTTCGAGAGCGGCCATGTGCGTCCGCTCGCGCTCTCGCCCGACGGAAAGCTGCTATTCGCTGTGAACACACCCGACAATCACCTCGAGGTGTATCGGGTCAAGGACCAGGGTATCGAGCACCGCGCCTCCATCCCCGTCGGCCTCGAGCCGGTGGCCGTGGCGGCGCGGAGCGATACCGAGGTCTGGGTCGTCAACCACCTCTCGGACAGCGTGAGCGTCGTCGAGCTGACCCAGGGGGCGCGCGCGGGCCGGGTCGTGCAGACGCTGCTCGTGGGCGACGAGCCGCGCGATATCGTGTTCGCAGGTCCTGGAAGGCGCCGCGCGTTCATCACGACGGCGCACCGCGGACAGAACGTCCCGTTCGACCCCCAGCTCACCACCCCCGGCGTGGGCCGGGCGGACGTATGGGTCTTCGACGCCGATCACCTCGGGCCGACGCTCGCCGGCACGCCCCTCACGATCGTCTCGCTGTTCAGCGATACCCCGCGGGCGCTGGCGGTGACGCCGGACGGCAGCAAGGTGTATGCGGCGGCCTTCCACTCCGGGAACCGCACCACCTCGCTCCACGAGGGCCTGATCCCGAACGGCGGAGAGGCGGCGGGGGGCGTGCCCGGGCCGGCCACCAACGCGGAGGGGATCCCGCACCCGGAGACGGGGCTCATCGTCAAGTTCAACGGTGCCCACTGGGTCGATGAGCTGAACCGTGTCTGGGACAGCTCCGTCCGGCTCTCGCTGCCCGACAAGGACGTGTTCGTCATCGACGCGAACGCGAGCCCGCCGAGGCAGCTGCCCGGCGCCGCGGGGTTCTACACCGGCGTCGGCACCATCCTCTACAACATGGTGGTCAACCCGGTCAGCGGGAAGGTGTACGTGTCGAACACCGAGGCGGGGAACGAGAAGCGCTTCGAGGGGCCGGGGATCTTCGCCGGTCACACGATACGAGGCCACCTGCACGAGAGCAGGATCACCGTCCTCGGCCCGGCGGGCAGCGTCACGCCGAGGCACCTCAACAAACACATCGATTACAACACCTGCTGCGCCCCGGTCCCGAACGCCGAGAACCAGAAGAGCCTCGCCCTCCCGCAGCAGATGGCCGTCACGAGCGACGGCAAGACGCTGTACGTGGCGACGATAGGCTCGTCCAAGATCGGGGTGTTCAGCACCGCCGCCCTGGAGAACAACACCTTCGTGCCGAGCACGTCCAAGCAGATCCCTGTGCCCGGCGGCGGCCCGACGGGGCTCCTGCTCGACGAGGCGCGGCGGCGCCTGTACACAATCACGCGCTTCGACAACGCGATCTCGATCCTCAGCACGACGACCAAGGCCGAGATCGCGCACGTGCCGATGCACAACCCGGAGCCGCCGAGCGTTGTCGCCGGCCGCCGGTTCCTCTACGACGCGTCGTTCGAGTCGAGCCACGGCGACTCGTCGTGCGCGAGCTGCCATGTCTACGGCGATTTCGACAGCCTGGCCTGGGATCTCGGCAATCCGGACGGGGCGGTCGTCGACATCCCGGGGCCGTTCGAGTCACACCCGCTGGACTTCGGGATACCCGACACGCATCACCCGATGAAGGGGCCGATGACGACGCAGAGCCTCCGCGGGATGGCGAACCACGGGCCCATGCACTGGCGCGGCGATCGCACCGGTGGCGACGAGGAACCGAGCGCGCACCCGGACAGCGGGACGTTCGACGAGGTGAGGGCGTTCATGGAGTTCCAGGCCGCGTTCACGGATCTCGTGGGGAGGAGCGAGTTCATCCCCGAGGCCGACATGCAGGCGTTCGCCGATTTCATCCTGCAGGTCACCTATCCGCCCAACCCGAACCGGGCGCTGGACAACTCGCTCACGCCGGCGCAGCAGGCCGGGCGCAGCTTCTTCTTCAACAACGTGTCCGACTTCAGCGAGGAGGGCACCTGCGTCTCGTGCCATGTGCTCGACCGCCACGCGAACGAGGAGTTCGGCGTCGATGCGCCGGGCTTCTTCGGCGGGGATGGCCGGTACACGTTCGACCTGGAGACCGAGGCCTTCAAGTCGCCGCACTTCCGCAATCTGTACCAGAAGGTCGGCATGTTCGGGATGGCGAACAACGATCTCTTCCCGGGCAGCGACGCGTTCCTGGGCGACCAGGTCCGCGGCTTCGGCTTCAACAACGAAGGGGGCGTCCCGACGCTCTTCCGCTTCGTGAGCTCGGCGACCCCCGACATGGGGTTCAACCAGTCGCCGCTCACCCCGGGCGGGTTCCCGCCGGGGCCGGAGGGCGACGTGATGCGGCGCGAAGTGGAGCAGTTCCTGCTCGCGTTCGACAGCAACCTGGCGCCGATCGTCGGGCAGCAGGTGACGCTCACCCGGCACAACGCGGCCGTGGTTGGGCCGAGGATCGATCTGCTCCGCGCGCGGGCTGATGCAGGGGAGTGCGATCTCGTGGTCAAGGGATCGCACGACCAGGAGGCGGCGGGGTTCCTCTACGTCGGCGCGGGCCTGTTCGTCGGCGACCGGCTCTGCGACGCGACGATCCGTGACGCGGCGCTGCGGCACCGGGCCTCGCGCAATCGGGGCGAGCTGACGTACACATGCGCGCCGCCGGGCTCGGGGGAGCGGATCGGGCTGGATCGCGACGGCGATGGATTCCGCGACGGCGACGAGGAAGACGAGGGCAGCGACCCGGCAGACCCGTCGAGCACGCCCTGAGGGGCGCGCCGCGCCCCGCGCTGGCGCGACTGCCCACATGACGGAAGCGCTGCTCGTCGCTCGGCGCGGCCCGGCGACGAGCAGCGCGACGGGCGGCGCTACCCCGCCGGCCGGAGCCGGAATGCGCCGCAGTCGGGATATTCGATGCGCCCGGCGAAGAGCGAGCCGTCGAACGCGAGGTCGCCCTTCATGCCCACGGTGACGTAGTTGGGCGGGCGCTCGAGCCAGGCGCCGGGCAAGAACGATGCGGTCCGCGTCTCGGCGTCGTAGCGGCCGCTCATGAGGTATTTGCCGGCGGCGCCCGACTCGGCATGATGAAAGCCGAACACGGCCTTGATCCTGTCGCCCTTGACCTCCAGGATCCGGAACGTCATCTCGGTCGTGCCCTGCGGGCAGTCGTAATCGCCGATCCATGTCCGCGTCCGCTCGAACGGGTTGTCGCCGGGGAATTCTTCCGGCACCCAGCCCTCGGCCGCCGTTGGCGCCGCCGCCGGGGGCGGATCCTGGAGGACGATGTAGACCGTCTCGGCGGGCGGCGGCTCCGGCGCGCGCGGCTCGGCCAGCGTGGGCGCGGGGCCGCACGCGGCCAGCAGCAGGGACGCGCATGCGGCGGAGCGCAGGGCCGAGCGCCGTTGGGGGGCGGGGGCGTTCGCGGTACCCATGCGCGGGAGCCTACCATGGAGAGGGCGCGAGAGGCGCGCTTCAGCGGCGGCAGCCGATGCGCTCGGTCGCGACGACGACGTCGTCGTAGAGGATGGTGTGCGTGTCGGAGACGGTCATGCCGAGCTCTTCCATTTCCTCCCGCCGGCGAGCGTCGGAGTCGCGCTCGTAATAGGCGTCGAGCACGAGGGTCTTGAAGCGCACGTCATCGCTCGAGCGGAAGTCGAAGCCTCCGAACGGCTCGGGCGGCGTGCACGCGCTGAAGTCGCACCCTCCCGTGTGGAACTGAGCGCGGAGCCAGGTGCCGTCGGGGTAGCCGGGGCGGTAGTCGCCGACCGCCACATCGTCGATCCAGAACGCGAGCGCGCCGTCGCTCTGGCCGACGCTGTTGGCGCGTGCGTGCATCTCGACGCAGAACCATCGATCGCGCGGGAACGGCGCTTGACCCGGCGGCTGGAAGACGTTCCCGTAGTAGTATGTCGTGCCTTGATCGCCCGCGCAGCCGGGCGTGGCGGTTCCGTCGTTGCAGCGCCCGGAGCGCATCTTGTACCAGTAGGCGTAGAAGTTGAAGGCGTCGTCGGTGGTTGTGTCGAAGTCGAACCAGAAGCCCTCGTCGCCTGGCGGCACCGTGTTCGCGAGGCCGCTGCTGTCCCAGCTCTCGGTGCCTGCTGCCATGCGCACCCAGTGGTGCGGGTTCGGGGCGAGCTCGGGGAAGCGCACGTGGAAGCGCCAATAAATCGAGTCGACGCGCTCGTGGGTGATCCACGTGGACGACGAGATGTACGTCTCCTCCGCGAGATCGGCGGTCGTCACGGTCGAGCGGAGGTAGCCCTGCCCGGCGTGAGCAGTCGCCGCGTCGGCCTCGATGTGCAGATACCGCGTGTCGGCGGTGGGCCCGTCCCAGCGCCCCCAGCCTTGCTCGAAGTCATCGTGGAAGAGCACGGCGGGGTCGCCGGCGATCCCCACGTCGTCCGGGTAGCGCTCGCTCAGCGTGCCGGACGGCGAGGTGTCGCCGCCGCCCCCGCCGCCATTGCTCGTTCCGCCGCCGCCGCCGCCATTGCTCGTTCCGCCGCCGCCGGTGTGTGGCGAGGGCACGTCCGGCCCTGAGCCGCCGTCGCCGCCGGAGCCCGGCGTGGAGTCGCAGGCAGCGAGGAACAGCGCGATCACCAGGGGTAATTGCAGATGGTTCTTCATCCTTCCACGCTATCCGCGGCTCCGCCGCCTGTGCGAGCGTCCGATACAGAAAAGCGGATGACCTCATGGTGGGCGGTGTAGGTTCGCTGTCCGTCGGGTCGCAACCGAAAGGTCGAGCTGCCCCTACCGCGATCGGAGAAACTCCGGATCTTGCAGGCCTGTGTTCGCGCTGAAAGCGCTTGACAGAACGATGGCGGGTTGGTTGACCTTTCGCCAGGAATCGCAACCATGAAGCCAGCGCCAGCCGGGCTGTCGGACTGAAGGCGACCGCCCAGGCCGGCGCCGCGACAACATGCTCCGTCTTCGCGACGGCGAAGAGCCGTGATTGAAGCGAGGTGCGTCGATGCCCGTGCCCGGACCGCTCGAACGAATTCCGCTCTGGTTGCTCCTGGGGATCATGATCGTGATCCTGGTGCTCGCCGTCGAGGGCGGCTACCGGCTGGGAGGGTACCGGCTGCGGCGCTCCGAGGGGGAGGGCGGGGCCCACGTGCTCGCCCTCGTCACAACGACGATGGGCCTGCTGGCGCTCGTCCTGGCGTTCACGTTCGGCTTTGCGGCGACCCGCTTCGAGGCGAGGAAACATATGGTCGTCGACGAGGCCAACGCCATCGAGACGACCTACCTGCGCGCCGGCCTGCTCCCCGGCGACCGCGGCGCGAAGGTCCGCGAGCTGCTGCGTGACTACGTGGAGTCGCGTCTGGAGGGGGCGAGGCTCGGCGACTTCGAGCAAGCGGTGCGGCGCTCGGAGGAGCTGCACCGGGACCTCTGGAAAGAGGCGGAGGTCGCCGGACGAGACCACCCCAGCTCGCCCGTCGTGGCGCTCTTCATCGAGTCGCTGAACCGGACGATCGAACTCCACACGACGCGCGTCAGGGTGGCCGTCCGGAGCGGTATTCCAGAGGTCCTGTGGGCGGCGCTCTTCGCGGTCGCGATCCTGAATCTGATGGCCGTCGGTTATCACGCTGGTCTGGTCAAGACGCGCCGGTCCCCCGCGGTCGCGACGCTGGTCATGAGCCTCTCGGTCGTCATGCTGTTGACCGCCGACCTCGACCGCCCGCAGGAGGGGGCTTTGCAGGTGAGCCAGCACGCGATGACCGAGCTGAGGCGTAAGATCGGTGATTGAGCATCCCTCGTGCGTCTCGCGGACGTACGAGGATCTGAACGGCGCATCCCGCGCTGCCGCGGGACGATGAATATCGAGCAAGGGACGGAAGACGGAGATGGCCACGGTAGACGGATCATCCACGGTCACGGGGGAGTGGGCGATGCCGCACCTCTCCGCCGAGGAGCACGCGGCTCGCGGCAAGGCGGAGCGCGCGGAGATCCCACGTGCCGCGCACGCGAGCTGGGAGGCGCTGCCCTACCGGCCCGATCCGATCGCGCTCCTGGAGGAGCAAGCGAAGACCCGCGTGCCAGACCTCGTGCCGATCCGCTACGGCCGGATGCTGGTCTCTCCGTTCACGTTCTACCGGGGCGCAGCGTGCGTGATGGCCTCCGATCTGGCCGCCACGACGCGCTCGGGCCTGAGGGTGCAGCTCTGCGGCGACGCGCACCTCTCGAACTTCGGGGTGTTCGGATCCCCAGAGCGGCGCATGGTATTCGACATCAACGACTTCGACGAGACGCTCCCGGGACCGTGGGACTGGGACGTGAAGCGGCTGGCCGCCAGCATGGAGCTGGCCGGGCGCGACAACGGCTTCTCGAAGGCGGCGCGGTTCGACATCGTCCTGACGACGGTCCGCGCGTACCGCGACGCGATGCGGAGCTTCGCGGCGCTCCGCAACCTGGACGTCTGGTATGCGAGCCTCGATATCCAGCAGATCCTCGACCGGTTCCGCTCGCAGGTGGGCCGCGATCGTCTGAACGTCACCGAGCGCAACGTCGCGAAGGCTCGGACGAAGGACAGCATTCAGGCCTACGAGAAGCTGACCCGCGAGGTCGGCGGCCGGCGGCGAATCATCAGCGATCCTCCCCTGATCGTCCCGATGGAGGATTTCGTGAAGGGCGGGGACCGCGAGGCGCTCGAGCAGCAGGTGCGCGAGATCCTGCGCGGCTATCGCAGCACCCTCCAGCCCGATCGGCGGCACGTGCTGGAGGGGTACAACTTCGCGGACATGGCCCACAAGGTCGTCGGGGTCGGGAGCGTCGGCGCCCGCGCCTGGATCATCCTGCTGTTCGGCCGTGACGACCAGGACCCGCTCTTCCTTCAGGCGAAGGAGGCGCAAGCGTCGGTCCTCGAGCGGTTCCTTGGGAAGAGCGTGTACCCCAACAGCGGCCAGCGCGTGGTGGCGGGCCAGCGGCTGATGCAGGCCGCGAGCGACATCTTCCTCGGCTGGCAGCGCGTGAAGGGCGCCGACGGGATCGAGCGCGACTTCTACGTGCGCCAGCTGCGCGACTGGAAGTTCTCGGTGGACATCGCCGCGCTGGATCGGGTCCTGCTCACGACGTACGGCGGCCTCTGCGGCTGGACCCTGGCGCGCGCGCACGCGCGCTCGGGTGATCGGATCGCGATAGCGGCCTACCTCGGGAAGGCGGACACCTTCGACAAGGCGATCGCCGCGTTCGCGGTCGCCTACGCCGACCAGACGGAGCGCGACCACCAGGCGCTGGCGGCCGCGGTGAAGAGCGGGCGCATCCAGGCCGAGGGCGAACGGGACTGAACCGTCCGCTTCGTGGAGCGCCGAGCCGCTCTGCTCGACAAGCGATCCGCAGACCCCGAGGGCAAGCAGTGGACCGGCACCGCCGGCCGAGAGGTTCTGCCTCTAGCGAGGCGCGCGACGTAGAACGGTGGACCCACAAGCCGCAGCAGCGGCCACTGGAAGCGCGAGAAACGCGTGCCACACGAATGGTACGACGTCCTCCGAAAGCAATCGCGAAAGCTCGCGCAGCAGCGGCGGCGAGTGCTCGAGTGCGACGACCAACAGGGGAGCCATGGTGGTGGCCCCCATGATCGCGCCCAGCAGAGTCAAGGCGGGGCGCCTGCTGCCACCGGCGAGGGAGTCGCCGAAAAGCCAAACGAGGACGGCTACCGTCGTTGGTACCAGCAGGACCGGGAGGAAGGCGAGCGCCAGGCCGGCGGCTTCGTGCCGGTAATCAAGAAGCTCGATCGCGATAAGAGTTTCCGCAACAGCTGCTGGCCCGCCAAGTAGACCAGCCAGAACGAAAGCGCCGACACGGGCGGGGGAGCCGGCAGCACGCTTCGGAAACACCGAGTACACGCCAATCGCGAGGGCAATGTTTACGGCGGCAACGATCCCTGCCGGTACTCGGTACGAGATCGCGAGTTCGATGAGAATCCGTAGAGGTTCGAGCGCTTTCGTCAATTGCCCACCGCTAGTCTGTCCAACGTCCTGCCGATCTGCCGCGGCAGCAACGGCTTGTTGGGCGGGAGACAGAGAAAGAGAGAGTACACAGGGAGGCGGGGAGGCGGGGAGGCGAGAGAGTACAGACAAGGGTGGGAGGCGAGAGACGGGGACCATCGTTCGAACTCGCTCGGGGCCGGCCGCCTTCAGGTCGCTCGTCTTGTAGGTCGGGCGCCGGGGACGTCAATTCTGCACAACTGGGTCTGGTCCCGCGTCGACATACGGGTATGAACACAGAGTTGATGATAGGGAGATTGTGGGATCTGTCCGAGCGAGTCCTCGGAGCGTGCATCGAGGTGCATCGCCACCTCGGTCCCGGGCTTCTGGAGTCCGCCTACGAACAATGCTTGTGTCATGAACTGTCGCTCATCGGTTTGAGTTTCGCGAGACAAAGGCCGCTGCCGGTGATCTACAAGGGAGTCATGCTCGACTGTGGTTATCGACTCGACGTTGTCGTCGAGGAGAAGCTCGTGCTGGAACTCAAGGCCGTCGATCACCTGCTGCCAGTCCATGAGGCTCAGGTGCTCACGTACCTGAAGCTGACGGACCTGGACGTCGGACTGCTCGTCAACTTCAACACGCCGGTGCTCCGCCGCGGGATCCGCCGCCTGGTACGCCGCGGCGCGGAGGCTGTCCGGCTCGCCCGATTTCGCATCGAAGACGACCTCTCCGGCACTACCAGCCGCCCCGCATCGACCCAACCCGCAGCGGCCGGCGCTGAGACTGCTGGTTCGAACGACTGATCCCGGCTCTCGCCTCCCCGCCTCCCCGCCTCCCTGTGAATCTCTCCCTCTCCATCTTCCTCTCCACCCAACGCTGCAATCAGCTGCGGCCATCCTGATCAAGCACGCCGGCCGAAGGACGGCGCGCGCAGCTCGTGTACGCGCAACCGCAGCATGTTGCGTGCAAAAACCTTGGCGTTGTCGTCCATGATTTTCCGAATGTTGCAGACGTGAACTTCTATCTGGTTAACGCGTGCTCGACTGGTCAACCCGCATCGTGGCTCGCGCGGCAGCCGTGGCCGTCTCGTCCCGGGCTCGCCCCCGCTCACGTTCCTTGATTGCCCGCAGCCCCCCTCGCACCCCGGAGCTCGCGTGGAGGGCAGCCGAACCAGCGTCGGAACGCGTGGCTGAACGCGGTCGTGTCCGAGAAGCCGAGCCGGAGCGCCGTCTCGGTCACGCTGCTCCTCGCCAGCAGGTCGGCGGCGCGGTCGCGGCGCACCTCCTCGACCAGCTTGCGGAAGCTCGTCCGCTCGAGCTGCAGGCGCCGGCGCAGCGTCCGCTCCGTCGTGCCGAGGGAGCGCGCCACGTCGTCCAGCGTCGGGAGCCCGCCCTCGGCGCTCGAGAGCGCGCGGACGAGCTGGTGCTGCACGCCTTCCGCGATCGACGCCGGCGCGAGCTGCTCGCAGAGGGCACTCACGCTCCGACACAGGTACTCCCATAACCTCTGGTTCGCGCCAGCAGGCACCATGTCGAGGACCTCGCGGCGGAACACCATCCCGTCCCAGGGCGCGTCGAACCGCACGGGGCAACGGAAAAACTCCATGTGCGCAGTCCGGCGCGGCGGCGCCGCATGGCGGAAGCTCACCTCCAGCGGCGTGAGGTCGTCGCCCGTCATCTGCCGCAGACAGCCGAGGTTCTGCGCCAGCGCGGTCTCGTTGGAGAGGCGGTGGCCGAGCGTGAGCGGCCGCAGGCGATGCCACCGCACCTCGACGCGCTTCGCGGTCTCGACCGTCTCCCATCGGCCCGAGTCGGTCAGGAGCGCGCTGTACCGCGCCGCCGTGCCGAACGCATCGCGTATGGAGGGCGCCGTCATGATGGCGAAGCCGAGCACGTGCAGGTCCTCCACCCTCGCCCGCTGCGCGACGCGGATCGGCAGCGACGGGTCGTCCAGCGTCTGACCCAGATAGCTCCAGAGATCGAGCAGCCGGTCGATCTCGATGCGCCTGTCGGGATCGGCGGCGAGCGACGGCAGGCGCGCGGCGCGCTCCATCGCGCCCAGCCGTATGCCGTCGCGGAGCCCGAGGTCGACGACCAGCCTGGCCACGGACGTCATCACGGTGGGCAGCGGGCGGTGCATGTGCCCGGGATCATGCAGGATCCGCACCGGCGGTCGCTCGCCGGTGTTCGCCGCGGCGCGAGAGCGCGGGGGCGAGCGCGCTCTGACGCGCCGATCAGGGCGCAGGCACCGCGGGCATCAGGGGCTGGTGAAGCCGAGGAGCCCGTGGCCGACGACGATGGTCGCGCTGTTCGGAGGCAGCGAGGCAGCGTTCGTGGTGCGCGCCCATCCTTCGCGCATCAGCGCCGTCCGGATGCGCGAGATCGGGGAGACCTGGTGGGCCTCCTGGAGCAGCTTCATCGCCTCTGCCGGGATGGTCAGCGTGCCATCACCTCCCAGGGTGACGCATTGAATCTCGACCTGCTTGCGCGCGGGCGGGGGCATCGCGAACGGCGACATGCCCTCGACATCGCCATCCGTGCTGGTGAGGCGCACGATCGTGGCCTGCGCCGGCCCGCAGCTGCCGCCCGGGCCGCCGCAGCCGAGCGTCAATGGGCTGCCGTCGAGCGGCACCGCGACGAGGGCTGCCGCCGACGCCGTGTCGGGGGTGAACGCCTCGCCGGCCACGATCGGCGCGCTGTCGGGGAAGTCGAAGGCCATCTCGCCGCCGGGTGAGATGCCCACGACGACCTCGTCGCCGCCCTCGATCGGGTCGACGGGGTTGTTCGGAACGGGCCCCGCCCCGGCGAGGACGGTGTACTCGGCGGCGAAGGCTTCCTCCGCCGCGCCCTGATTGACCACGATCGCGGTCGTGCTCGACTCCACGGCGACGATGGGGAACGCGCCCTGGTTCTTTGCGTTCGCCGCGCCGGTGACGCGCAGGTAACGGCCGACATCCGCTGCGGAGAACGTCGCGCCCTCGATCGTGTAGGCCGCGGTCCCCGTCTGCCCTGGAGCGACGCTGGCCTGCCCGGCCCCCGTCGACGTCGGGCACACATAACCCGAGCCCGCAAAGCGGCACGCGAGGGGCCCGCCTTCGAGGCCGGCGATCGTGATCACCCCCTGATCTGTCAGCGCCGGCGGCGGATTGTCCTGTGTGTCGTAGACCCACGCCCTGCACCCTTCGATTTCCCCGGGCATCTGCTCGTAAGCGGGAGGCGTGGATGGGATGAACAGCACTTGCACCGTGAGGCCGTGGCCTGCCTGCGGAGCGCCTTGAATCGATACATCCTGGATCGAGATGATCCCGTTGTGCGTCGCGACCGGGCAGCGGACCGAGCCGCCCTCACCGGAGCTCGAGGTGCCGCCCTCGCCGGAGCCTGATGAGCCGCCCTCGCCGGAGCTCGAGGAGCCGCCCTCGCCGGAGCTCGATGAGCCGCCGTGCCCTGCGCTCGTCGAGCCGCCGCCATGATCATCGTCATCCGAGTCATGGCAGCACCCTGCGACGGCGAGGGTGGCGACGAGCGCAAGGGCCATTGAGCCTCTCCCTGAATTTCGCGAGAACTTCATTCGATCGATCATGGCTTGAGCCTCCACGCGTCCGGCGAAGCGCGACGCACGCGCCTCCGCGGCTGGACGTGAGGTTGATGTAGCGATTGGCCCCAGGGCCTGCTTGGTCGCGCCGGCCAGGGAGTTGGTCGAATCGGCCAGCCGATCCTCTCGCGACGCGCGCCGCTCGCCGCGCCGATGCCTCGCCCGAACGTGCCCGCGCGATGAAGGCGCGCAGCGCGGATGACCGGTCGATCGAGCCCCCATCCGGGTGCTCCTGTGCGCCGTGCAAGGTGCTCGCGGCGTTCCTGGTCGATCGGCGACCAGATGCCGCACACGCCCGCGGACCACGAGCAACCCGCGTGGCAGCCGCTCGGAATGCCGCCCGTGGCATATTGACCGCGTCTGCCCGACTGAGTACGACTGGGGTTGTGCCTGGTGAACCTTTCCGAAGCACGCTATCCGCCACGGGCGGACAGCGATCTCTGGACAAATCAGGCAACGGCAGCTTTTTGTTCCTGATCGCGGACAGCCATCGGCCGCTTGCGTCGTCGGCGCGGATCGCCCTCGATGACGTGGAAGAGGTCGTTATCGGCCGCGGCAATGCCCGGAGGCTGGAGGTCACGGACAGCGGCTCACGCCGGCGCGTCGAGATCCGTCTCGACGACCCCTGGCTCTCGTCGAGGCATGCGCGGATCATGCGGGTCCTCGGCCGGTGGTGCTTCGAGGATCGCGGCTCCAAGAACGGCAGCGTCCTCAATGGGGCGCCGAGGAAGCACGCCGAGCTCGCGGAGGGCGACGTGCTCGAGCTGGGCCGCACGTTCTTCCTCTACCGCGCGGCGATTCCTCGCGGCGCCGAGCAGGTCACTCTGCTGGAAGCATCGAGCCTCGCCGCGCACGTCCCTGGGCTGCTCTCCCTCATCCCGTCGCAGCTCGAGATGTTCGAGCAGCTCAGGGTGGTGGCGGCCTCCACCATCCCCGTGCTGATCCAGGGCGAAACGGGCACCGGCAAGGAGGTCATGGCGCGCGCCATCCATTCGCTCTCGGGCAGGCCGGGGGCGTTCGTGGCGATCAACTGCGGTGCGCTGCCGCGGGAGCTGGTCGAAGGCGAGCTCTTCGGGCACAGGAAGGGCGCCTTCTCCGGGGCCACCGAGGATCGCCCCGGGCTCGTGCGCAGCGCCGATCGCGGGACGCTCTTCCTCGACGAGATCGGCGACCTGCCCTTGTCCGCCCAGGTGGCCTTGCTCCGCGTGCTCCAGGAGCGCGAGGTGCGCCCCGTGGGCGGCACGCGCCCGATCTCCGTGGACCTTCGCGTCGTGGCGGCCACGCACCGGCCGATCGAGCGTATGGCGACGTCGGGCGACTTCCGCTCCGACCTGCTCGCGCGGCTCTCCGGTCACACCGTCGAGCTCTCGCCGCTCCGGGCTCGCCGGGAGGACCTCGGGCTCATCCTCGGCGCGATCCTCCAGCGCGTCGACGGAGAGCGCGCCGAGCACATCCAGCTGCACCCTCGCGCCGCCCGCGCCCTCGTCACGTACGGCTGGCCGCTCAACGTGCGCGAGCTGGAGCAGTGCATCACGACCGCGGCGGTGCTGGCGCAGCGGGGTACGATCGAGCTCGATCACCTGAACAGCGCGCTGAGGCGCAACACCGCCGATGCCGCGGAGCAGGGGGACGATCCTACCCGGCCCGAGGAGCTCAAGGCGCTCCTGCGCGCGCACAGCGGCAACATCGCCGGCGTGGCGCGCGCCATGGGCAAAGCCAGGATGCAGATCCATCGCTGGTTGAAGCGCTACGAGATCGACCCGGATGACTTCCGCCACTGAGGTGCTGCGCCGGGGCCTTGGGGTGAGGCGGGCATGACGCCGGACACGGTCGTCGCAGCTCGCTACCGCGTCCTGCGCCGCCTGGGCGCGGGCGCGATGGGCGCTGTCTACGAGGTGATCGACCTTCAGACGGAGCGCCGGCGGGCGCTCAAGGTGATGCACCCGCATACGATCGACCGCGCCGACCTGAGGGAGCGATTCGCGCTGGAGGCTCGCGTGTCCGGTCAGGTCGACAGCCCCGCGCTCGTCGACGTCGTTGACGCGGGCGTCGATGACGCCACGGGGACTCCGTTCCTCGTGATGGAGCTCCTCCGGGGGGAGACCTTGAGCGAGCGGCTCGCGCGCGTGGGCGGCCACGCGCCGGAGGAGGTGCTCGTCTATCTCGCTCAGGCCGCGCCCGCCATCGACAAGATGCACCAGCTTGGCATCGTCCACCGCGACCTGAAGCCGAGCAACCTGTTCCTGGAGCAGCGAGAGAACGACGCCCCGCGCATCAAGATCCTCGATTTCGGCGTGGCGAAGGTGCTGCGCGAGGGCGCGACCCGCGGCTCGACCGGCGCGGCCGGGACGCCGATCTACATGGCGCCGGAGCAGTTCCAGAGCGGCAGGATCACACCTTCCGCCGATATCTATGCGCTCGGGTTGATCGCGTACACGCTCCTCGTCGGCAGGCCCTACTGGGAGGACGAAGTGGCCCTTGGCGACAGCCCCGTCGCCTTCGCGCTCGTCGCGCTGCAGGGCCCCAAGGAGCCTGCGTGCGAGCGCGCCGCGCAGTACGGCCTGACGTTGCCGCCCGCGTTCGACGCATGGTTCGCGCGCGCGACGGCGCTCGCGCCGAGCCAGCGCTTCCCGACCGCGGGCGCCGCCGTGGGGGCGCTCGCGCGAGCGCTCGGCGTGCCTGGCTACGAGCTGCCAGCACAGCAGGCCGCCGGCGCCGAGGCGCGCGAGGGGACGCCACCCGTTGACGGTCAGTCGACGTGGACCGACACGTTCCAATCCGACGGGCAATCGGGCGGAAGCAAGGGAGTAGGACGCACGGACTCGGTGGGCGCCGGCGCAGGGGGGCCCGGCCCCGAGCCGCCTCGCTCCGAGCCCGAGAGCGACGCGCCGAACCCGAGCTCCCCTCGGCAGCCGCAGGCCATCGTGCATCGGTCGCGCCGGTGGCGCTGGATCGCAGCCTCGAGCGTCACGCTGGCCGCCGTGGGTCTGGGCACCGTCCGGTGGGCGTTCCCTGACCGGCCCGCGCCTGCTCCTCCACCCACCGTCGTGCGATCTCCGCTGGAGCCCGACAACACGGTGCTCGCTTGCCCGATCCTGGAGGCCTCCGGGGTCGAGGAGCCGGCCGGGTGGCTGGGAGCGGCCGCCGCGGCGACGTTGTGTGAGCGGGCTCGGGTCCTCCTCGGAGGCCGCGCGGAGCGCACGTTGATCCCTGCGGAGCTGCTCTCGCTCCCACGGCCGCACGCGGACACGGTTCCGATCGATCCCCATGCCGGGCCGGAGGCTCGCGCGCAATCGCTGGACGCGGCGCGCAGGAGGGGAGCGGCCTATGTGGACGGGGCGATCGTCCTGGAGCCGTCCCGTGCCTTTCAGCTCACGGTCACGCTGCGAGCCGCCGACGGCAGGGAGCTCGCGTCCTCGGTCGGCAGGGCGAGCGCGCTCTACGAAGCCGTGAGGAATGCCATGGATCCCTGGGTCGATGCAGGGGTGTTGCCAAAGGCCCCACGCCTCGACGACGCCGTGGCCGATTTCTCGAGGGCGCGCACGGTCGACGCGGCGCTGGATCTGCTCGACCTGACGCTGGCCATGACCCACAACGCCGGCGGGCTCCGGCAGGAGTGCGCCCGGTTCGAGGCGCGCGGCGGCGGGCTCGCGGAGATGGGACCAGGAGAGCGCTTCCGCTGCGCCTACACGCTCGGCGAGCCCGCTCCTGCGGGCGCGCTCCCACCGGTCAGCGCCAATGCCTCACCGGGTGAGCTGGCCGCGCGCGCCCGCGTCGATCTCATGATGCGGCGTACTGTCGATCCGATGGCGGTGGCGGAGCTCCAGCGCCTGCACGATCGCGAGGCGTCGGCCTGGGGGCGCTCGACCCTCGCGGCGACGATATCCTGCCTGCTGCCGTCGCCCGAGAAGAAGCGCGCCGCGGAGATGACGACGCTCGCCAAGGACATGGCGTTCAGCGCGGTGCAGGCCGAGCCGAAGAACCCGATCGGGGAGTGGTGCGCGCCCTGGGTGCAGCTGGCAACGGTGACCCACGGGACCCCGAGCGCAGCGAGCGCGTTGCAGGGAATGCGGGCCTGGATGCCGTGGGAGGCGTATGGGTGGCTGTTCGAGGACTCCGACCCTGGAGCGGCCGAGGCTCCCGCGCAGGATGCTCGCAGGCGCGCCCTCACGTTCGCGCGCCGCGCCTATGTCCTCTCCCCCCTGGACATGAACGTCGCCGACACCCTGGTCGATCGGCTCCTCCAGGATGGCGCGCGGCAGGAGGCGCGCGGGATAGCGCTCGCGGTGGGCCAGGGAAGCCAGGTACTGCACAAGGTCGGCAGCGAGCTCCTCCTCCTCCGCGTCGAGGCGAGCGAGGCCGGCATCGGCGCTGCTCTCGAGCGGGCGAGGCGCGCGATGGCCATTTCCCCCGGGGATTCCGGGTTTGTTCGCGTGCAACGCCTCCAGATCGCCTGGCGCGCGCTGGAGCTCGCGCTCGTCCTCGGGCGCGAGCGCGAGATAGCCGACCTCATCGTCGCCCGCTTCCTCGACCCGGAGCCACCCCTCCTCGAGGGCACCCACATCAGCGTCCCGCTGCGCATGGGAGCCGTCTGCGCCCGTGCCAGTCGGGCGGTATCGCGGCGTTGCTTCGAGCGGTTTCGCAAGCTCCGGGTCAGGTTCCCGGAAGGCGAGCTGCCGAACACGGAGAGCTTCATCACGGGCGCCGAGCGTTATGCCAGCGGAGACCAGAGGGGCGCCGCGCTGGCGTGGCGCCCGCTGCTGCAGGAGCCCGAGCCGTTCGTCGAGGTGCTCGGCGACGCCATGGTCGCGACCTATGAGCGCGAGGGAGAGCACGAGCTCGTGGACCGGCTGGAGCAGGCGATCCCGGACGACAGCGAAGCCCTGAACGGCGCGAGCCTGAAGACGGTGCGCGAGGCGGAGCGCGCGGCGAGGCGCGGGGACAAGCAGAGGGCCCTCGGGCTGGCCCAGCAGGTGATCAAGGCCTGGTCGGCGGTGGACGCCCCTGTCCCGGCGGTCGAGTCGATGAGGCGGCTCGTGGCGAGGCTACCTGAGTGAACGGTCGATCAACCAACGTTTGAACGAAGAGCACTCGGAATCGCTCCTGAGATCGCATGGATGGTTCAAGTAGACCGTGACGGGGTATTTCCAGTTTGCGCCCGTCTCATCGCACGGCGTGTAGATGGATCGCCTGCCGCCAGCAGACCTGATGCAAGCGCCCGGATTCCCGTTGAAAGGCGAGCAAGGCTTCGGTTCATGGACGAAGCACTGCGCAGCCGCGTCTGACGCAGGGAGGGCGCAGAGCCTGTCGGCGAGGTTCGCCGCGCCTTGATCCCAGTCCTCGCCATAACACGCGTACTGCTTGTCGAAGAGCACCCCGTCGGGCCGAGCGTCGTTGGGCACTGAATCGAAGATATTCCCATAGAACGCGCCCTCACGGTACCTGAACAGCTCCGCCTCCTTCGCCGGATACCTCACGCCATCGCCATTGGAGCCCGCAAACTTCACGTCGACTGAAAAATTTGGCTCCGACAGCATCACGCTGAAGTACCCGACCTGTTCGAAGGTGGAATTCGCCTCGTCAACAATGCCTACGCCAGCAGGACCGTTCGCGGGGCACGTGAAATCAACCGTGTCGCCCGGACCGTCAAGCGCATCGCTCTTGATGTGCTTGATGTACCTGCTCCGAGGATCTGCCGCGCCGTAGTCCACGTGGTTGCATCCATGTATGCCCGCGCATACACGCACAAACACCGGAAATGAGCGGGGGTGGGCCGAGTTGAGCTTGAGCCTGACCGTCCTCGGTCCGGTATCGCCTGACCTCTGGGCCAGGCACTGCCCGACGTAACGCGCCGACCACCCGCAGTCGCTCGTCGCCTGATTCGGTCTGCCGACAGGGTTGCAAGCGGCGAAGCTCTCGATCGTCGTGGCTTGACCTGTGCTGGTATTTCTCTCTCGAGACATGGTCTCGGCGGGGACCTTGTCATGGAGCGCGACGAGATCTCCTGGGCCGCGCATGGATAACACGACCACCTTGTTGAGCGCGTTCACCCTGGCGAGCACGCCCGCGGAGACCGCTTGAAGACATTCTGGGGATGGAAGCTGATTGAACCAGTCACCCACGGGTCCCCCACGGGCGCAGGCCCCGATCTGCCCGTTCCACTCATAGCGCTTGTTTCCCACGCGGACCGACACCTTTTGGCCTTCATTCAGGGCAAAAGATACGATGTAGTGCATCAGCTGGACAGCGAGAGGCTCCAGCGTCGGGTCCTGCGTGCTGAAAGGCTTGACGTCGTCGAGCTTCAGGCTGTTGAGCTTGCTTGTCCTGAGTCGCTCGAGCAGCTCGCTGTTCGCGCGGAGCGCCTCTGCGCTGATGCCGTTCTTGGGCATGCCGTTGTGAGGCAGCTGCCCCGGGGGAGCGACCGGCGCTGTCTGCCCAGCGGATTGCGGTGGCGTCACAGGCCCGCCGGGAGTCGTCACAATGACGCATCCGCCGCACCCCAGGAAAGAACCCACGCCGATGCAGGCAAGCGCCATGTACAAGCGGCTGATGGCCACAGGTATTCTCCTTCTCCTGAACTTGAGTCGCGAGATCAGCGTTGCTGGTGGCGCGCATCCTGACATGGACGTGCAGGCGTTGACCAGCAGGCCCCATCGATGCGGACTGGCATTGGCCGCCGCGGAGGCACCTTTTGTGCCATAGCATACGCTGCGCGCCCTTGTCCACAAGCGTGGCGGGATGCCTGGTTCTGACCGCGGGCGGCACGTTCGCCGTCCCATCGAGGCAGCCCAGAGCGCCGGCGCGGTGAGCCGGGCTCGCCACGCCCAGCGCCCGCGATAAAGCGGGATGTTACACCGGTGATACACCGTGTTGCGCTGCGGAAATCCGCGCCGCGCGCGTCTCCCCGTAACAGGTCGGGCGCCCCGCTGTTGCATCGCGTGGCGCGGAGCCAGGGGGGCGTTGCAGGAGGCCGACGGTAAGGATGCGCCGGGCCGGTGATCCGTTTCGGCGTGAAGCCACGAACGATGCGCCGCCATAGAAGGGCACGTCCAGCCTCCGGCATCACCTCGTCGAGGCGCGGGCGTCCGCACTTGCCACGAGCTTGAAGGGCCAGGTCTGGTCACGTGCGAGCAATCGTCCGGTTGGCACCGGAGCTGCAGTGCGGGCGAGCGTCTCCCCGCCCGGGCTGTCAGGCGCCTGGGAGGACCCCGCAGCTGGGGCTCCACGTGCCGAGACGTCTGGATTTCTTTCTCATGCGCGGAGGCCCTTCACCTCGCGCGCACCAACAACCAGCGATGGAGAATGTCATGAGGAATCGATCGATAGGCGCGGCGTTGACCTGCGCCCTGCTGTTGACCGCCTGCGGGACCGAGCCGGAAGAGCCGGAGCTCGCCGGATCGAACAGCGACTCGCTCATCGTGGCGCCCTCCAAGCGGGCGCCCAAGGTCGATCAATTGCACCTGCGGCTCACGTCGGATGGCGTCGGGGTGCTCTCGCTCGAGTTCGCGCCGAGCGACCGTAAGCGTGTGATCGAAGAGAACAAAGGCGCGACGTTCCAGTTGAGCCTCGACGCGCGCGAGAAGGCGGTCACCTTCAACGACTCGGGAACGAAGCCGGATCTCAAGGCCGGAGACGGCTTGTTCTCCGCCGCGGTCCCCATCGACCTGGAACGGCTGAGCCAGATCAACAGCGAGATCTCGAAGCTCAAGACCCGCACGCTCCAGACGTTCGAGCCGGGGTCGCGTTTCGCCTCCAAGCCCGTCGAAATCCCGCAGACCAACGCGATCGACATCGAAGCGTTGAAGAAGGGCGCGACCATCCGTTTGCCCAACCTCGCGGAGCTCGGCCCCTTGCGCACCCTCGGCGGCGTGACCACGGCCGCCATCAACCCGCAGAAATCGCTGTTGATCCGTTCACTACCGGTGATCGAGGACCCGGGGCGCACCATGAACCCGTGCGACTCGAGCGCCGCGAACGCCCCGCTCAAGAAGTGGACCTTCGGCTACCTGATGGAACAGATGGCCATCGGGTCCGGGCTCACCGCGAGCCAGTTCGTCGAGCAGTGGCTGGCTTCCTGGCGCACCCAGCAGATCGTCAACGCGAGCTCGGGCAGCCTGGTCCTCGATGCCACGAGCGCGGCCGCCGCGGCGAACGTGGACAGCATGATCATCAACCCCTGGCGCCAGAGGAGCGGCGGAGGCGCGTTGAACCTCAGCATCGCGCCGTTTCGGCTGCAGGCCATCCTGTATCGCCCCGACCTCGCGCAGAGCTCGCCCTACCTCGGCGGGGCTGCCGGCAACAACGGAGGCGAGCTCCGCTTCGTGTTCGGCCTGATGGAGGTTCGCGACGGCAATCGGGACGGCGACGCGAGAGACGGCGTGGACACCTGCCAGTCGATCGAGGCCGCGGCGATCTTCGAGTACGGAGTGCCCATCACGAGTTGCGGCGACATCAAGGATTGGGCGAACAAGTGGGTCAACCTGAGCGCCTTGCTCCCCGGTGACCCCGCCTACGGCACGGCGCTCGAGGCGTTGACCGAGCAGGTGGTGAGGAACGGCGCCGCGCCGGGCAACCCCAACCAGAACGCGCTCAACCAGCTGCGCACGAACGAGATCGATCTCACGGGGATCTGGCAGATGCGCGAGTTCGTGATCCGCCCCGGGAGCGGACCTTTGCAGCAGACCACCACCAAGAACAACCCCCGCGAGCACCAGGCGAGCTTCACGTCGGTTCCGGGCACGACCCCGGCGCCGATCGATCTGAACGGTAGCGACGCGCTGCTCACGGAGATCTTGGCCTCCATGAGCCCCGGCTACACGATGCCCGAGGCCCCCGGGGGCGTGCCCTTCATGGGCGGCGCGTCGACCTACAACGCCGGGACCTTCTGGGATCACGAGGACCTGGACACGCCGGCGGAGCTCGAAGCGCGCTTTCGGTTCTCCTCCAACACGTGCAGCGGCTGCCATACGGGCGAGACGGATACGCTCTTCTACCACATTCGCCCCGCGGGGCCCGGCGCCGTTCCCAGCATCTCGGCCTTCCTGCAAGGTCCGCTGACGGTGACGGACAATCGTGGGCTCAGCCATTCGTTCGCGGAGATGGACAACCGCAAGCAGGCTCTCGCGAGCCTCGCGAACCAGTCGTGTTCGTTCCACGTTGGAATCCCACCCTTCCAGGTGTTGCGGCTGCCGCTGCTGAGCGTCCACTGATCGCGATGAGCGCGGGGCCGGCGGCGATCGAACGCGCCGCCCGGGCCCCGCGCCAGCCGGGCAGGTGGAACCGGCCGGCGCCGCTTGACGATCGGCGTTCCTCGTCTATAGTGAGCCCCGCTGCTGCGGTGTGCGATCCCCTCGTTCGCGCACCGGGTCCAAATCGGGGGAGAGTGAGCCGCGGCCCGTCGCGTGATCGCGCCGGACGCGTGCGTCTTCGTGGATTGGACAGCAGCATGGTTGGCAAATTGCATCTCGATGCGGTGGTGCGTCGCCTGGATGGCGCGACGGCCCGCATCGACAATCCGTTCGGTATTCCGATCACCCTCGTGGCGAGGGAGGATGTCGTCGTCGAGGCCGACGGCATCGAGGAGCTCCTCCGGTTCGCCTCGCTTGAAGGCACGCTCCGCGATCTTCAGACATGGGAAAAGGCCGGCAGGATTGCCCCGTTCTGGGGCGGCACAGCCGGCGAGATCCGTTCCATCGTGCTCACGCCCGACTTTCACAAGGGCGCGGGCATCCCCGTGGGCACTGTCGTGGATGCGCGCGGGTTCGTGGTGCCGCAGGCCGTCGGCAACGACGTCTGTTGCGGCATGCGCCTGCTCGCGACGGACGTGGACCGGGACGAGCTCGCGCCGCACGTCGGCGCCCTGAAGCAGCGGCTCCGCGCGATCTTCTTCCAGGGGCAGCGCGATATCCCCATGTCACCGCGCCAGCGCGCGGCCATGCTCCGTGACGGCCTGTCCGGGCTGCACGAGACGGCGGCGGACAACGCCCGCACCGGCCTGTGGGCGCACTACGATCCTCGGGCCCAGCGCGCGGATCTCGATCGCGTGCACTTCCACGGCGGGCTGCCCGCGCGTGGGACGTTCGCGTTCGACGCGTACATCCAGGCGTCGGGCCGGACGGACGGGCGTGACATCCAGATCGGCACGGTCGGCGGCGGCAATCATTTCGTCGAGATACAGGCTGTCGACGAGCTCGTCGACGGCGCGACGGCGCGCTCGTTCGGCTTGACGAAGAACGCCGTCACGATCATGGCCCATGCGGGCTCCGTCGGGCTCGGACACGCGGTCGGCGGTTATTTCAACGAGCGCGCCCGCGCGCTGTACCCCGCGGGGGTGCCCCATCCGGCGCACGGCTTCTATGTGCTGCCGGCGGTGGGCCCCCACGCCCACGAGGCCTCCGTCTACCTCGACGCGATGCGGAACGCCGCGAACTTCGCGTTCGCGAACCGCCTCTTCCTGGGCCTCATGGTGGTGCGGGCGCTGCGGGAGGTCCTTGGCCGTCACGTCACGAGCACGCTTGTGTACGATGCGCCGCACAACCTCATCTGGGAGCCCGACGGGACCGAGCCGCGCTACCTGCACCGCAAGGGCGCGACACCCGCCGGGGGACCCGATGGCGAGGGCGGAGCGTTCTCGTACACCGGTCACCCGGTGATCATCCCCGGCTCGATGGGCGACTCGAGCTGGGTGCTCGCTGGCGCAGGGCACGCGGCGCTTCTCGCGAGCGCGTGCCACGGCGCGGGCCGCAGCCTCACGCGCGGCCGCTCGGCGCACGCCGACGAGGACCTCTACCGGCGCGCGGTCGAGAAGCTGCATGTCGTGACGCCGCTCGACCCCGACGCGCCCCACGTGCGGCGGCGGCGTGACATCCTCGCGAAGTACCACCAGCGGATGAAGGAGGAGGCACCCTATGCCTACAAGCCCATCACACCGGTGGTGCGCTCCGTGGAGGACGCAGGGATTGCGCGGCGCGTGGCGCGGTTGTGGCCGCTGGTCACGGTCAAGGGATAGGGAACACGATCGGAACGAGGGTTCCGATCGCGAGCCCTGAACCCGCTTCGCTGGAGCGCAATCGAGCTTCCGTCAGGGGAGGTGGTGAGGTTCTATGGCAACAACCTCGATCGTTTCACGATCGTTTCACGAAACATAGGCAAAGCCGATGCCGGAGGTGGGATAGGCGCGGGGCGCCTTTCACCTGACCTTCGCCCCGGGCGGGCCCGATCGATTTGCTGGCCAGATGACATTTGCTCGCGTCTCCACAGGAGGCAGCGTGTCCCGCGGGGACGCGGCGGCATCGACCGCCCTGAACCTCACGCTCCTCCCCGAGGACGAGCCGGGGTCGACCTGACTCGCGACGCGCGAGCTGCCCGGGCAAGCGCATGTGTCCCGGCGGGACGCGCAAGCGTCTCCTCAAGACGCCGGCGGCTCCGGACGTGCACTCCGGTTTGCCGAATGCGCCAGCCCGGGTGCCAGAGGACCGCCATGAATTTTCGTCCGGGCCGGGGGGAGTACGTGTACCTTGGCCTACGTCTTCATGCTCCATGACCTGCTCCCTGAGCTGATCACTAGCCTCATGGGGGCCGGCTGCTTCGAGGACGCCGCAACCGCGGTGCTGAAGGACATGCTCACCGGCGCCGAAGCGGCGCTGGCCGCGAGCCCGCTCATCGGGCAGGGGCGCGTGCTCCGCGGGGTGGTGCATCTTCGCCCCGAAGGCGGCTATCAGCGCCTCTTCGGCCTCGAGCACCGGAGCGGAGCGCGCGTCGAGGGCACCGGGTATCTCACCTCGGGCAGCGTCTGGCGCTGGCTCGTCGAGCACCGCTGCTCGGTCTCCATCGACGTCCAGCTCGGCGTGCTGCGCCCCTGGCTGCCGGACGGCGCGCCCGCGCACGTCGAGCGGCGCGAGGGGGCCGGCCTGCCCGGCAGCGAGACGCGCGAGCGGATGCTCGGGCGCGACGCCACGCACGTCCATGTGGTGCCGCTGCGCGCGCCGGGCGGCGCGGTCGAGGGGATGATCGCGCTGGAGGTCAGCTGCAAGCAGGCGGTCGGGGGGGAGCTCGTCTGGGGCGGGTGCTACGAGCTCCTCGAGCTCCTCGCCAGCGCCGCGGCGCCCTACCTGCGCGCGCTGCCGCCTCGGCCGGCCAGCGTGGCGCGTGCGGACGAGTTCCTGCCGGTCGTCGGCCCCACCACCGCGAGCCTCATCGACCTGCTCCGCGTCTTCGCGCGGCAGGAGGAGACGATCCTCATCAGCGGTCCGACCGGCGCCGGCAAGTCCCGGCTCGCGCGCTGGTGCCACGAACAATCGGCGCGCCGCGGGCAGCGGTTCGAGACGCTCGACCTGCTCAGCGTGCCTGAGGACCTGCAGATGGCCGAGCTCTTCGGCTGGAAGCGCGGCGCGTTCACCGGCGCGATCCGCGACAACCCGGGCGCGATCGCGCGCGCCGCGCAGGGGACGCTCTTCATCGACGAGGTGGACAAGCTCTCGCTGAAGGCCCAGGCGGGCCTGCTCCACGTGCTCGAGGAGCGGCGCTACCGGCCGCTCGGCGACGAGGGGAGCGAGCGCCGCGCGGACGTGCGCTTCATCATCGGCACCAACACCGACCTGCGCGCGGCCGTGCGCGCAGGCCGATTCCGCGAGGATCTCTACTACCGGATCAACGTGCTGCCCGTGCGGCTCCCGCCCCTGGCCGAGCGGCTCGACGAGGTGCCGCTCTGGGCCGACTACATGCTGAGCCGGCGCCACCGCGAAGGGGGCGGCCAGGGCGTCGCGCGCATCGGGCCCGAGGCGGTGACGCTCCTGCGCGACGTCCCCTGGCCGGGCAACTTGCGGCAACTCGACAACATCCTGCGCCGCGCCTACGCGCTCGCGCTGGCCGAGCGCGGCGGCCCGGGCGGCGAGCTCGTGCTCCAGCGGGGCCACCTGGAGCGCGCGCTCGCCTACGAGGGCGCGCCGGACAAAGGCGCGCTGCTCACGCAGCTCTGGCGCGCGGCGCACGCCTTCGTGCAGGAGGCAGAGCGGCGCGCGCGCGAAGGCACGCCGCTGCCGCTCGAGCTCGCCGAGGCGTTCCGAGGGCTCGTGCTGGGCGCGGCGGTGCGGCGGACGGGGAGCCGCGAGGAGGCATTCACCCTGTTCGGCCAGCAGCAGCTCCTCAAAAATCGCAATCACCACCGAGCGTTGCGGCGGGAGCTCGACCGGGTCCGGGAGCTCGCCGAGAAGCTGGGATACGAGATCGATCCCGATCTCGCCGCGCTGCTCAACGAGGAGGTCGAAACGCCGGCGGAGGGGCGCTGACCCACGCGCCGCCGCGCTGGGCGGGAGGGGAGGGGAGGAGAGGGCCGCGCACCGAGCTGACGCTCGAGGAAGCGCGGCGGTTTCATCGATGCTGAGGCGTTGGCGGATGCGCTGCGCGCCGTGTCGCGTCGCGCGGGAATCGCGGACGACAAACCACGGAAGAGACGGGCATGCATCCAAGCAAGTCGTTGCTCGCGGGCGGAGCTGCATTTGCCGATCGGTACGAGCTCCTGTCGGAGCTCGGGGTGGGCGGCTTCGGCGCGGTTTACAAGGCGCGGCAGCTCACCACGGGGCAGGAGGTGGCGCTCAAGATCATGCGGCTGCCCGAGCAGGACGGAGCAGCCCAGATCGAGCGGCGGATCGCGCGGTTCATCCGCGAGATGCGGCTCTGCGCGCAGCTCCACCACCCGAACATCGTCCAGCTCGTCGACTTCGGGCAGGTCGGCGAGCACCTGCTCTACACGGTCTTCTCCTTCGTGCCCGGCGACACGCTGGCGGACGTGCTCGCCCGGGAGGGCGCGCTCGCGCCGCGGGAGGCGCGGCACCTGATGCTGCAGGTGCTCGACGCGCTCGCGTGCGCCCACGCGCAAGGCGTCATCCACCGCGATCTCAAGCCGCGCAATATCATGGTGCTCCCCTCGGGCGCGCGCCGCAACGCGGTGGTGCTCGACTTCGGCATCGGCGCGCTCGTCGGCTCCGACGCCGAGCAGATGGTCCAGCTGACCGGCACGGGCGAGGCGCTGGGCACGGTGGGTTATGCCGCGCCCGAGCAGCTCCGCGGCCTGGACCCGACGCCTCGTATGGACCTGTTCTCGTGGGGGCTGGTGTTCCTGGAGTGCCTGACCGGAAAGCCCGTGTTCACCGGGAATTCACCGGCCGACATCCTGTACGCGCAGTTCAGCCCGGACCCCGTGTCGATCCCTCCCGCCCTCGTGGGGCACTGGCTGGGCGGGCTGCTCCGCCACGTGACCGACAAGAACGCAAACGCGCGCGACGCGCGCGCCTCGGCGCTCGTCCCCGCGCTCGAGGCCTGCGAGCTCGACGATCTGTCGCGGGAGATGATGGTCGGCGGCGGCGCGCCCCTCCGTGGCAGCCTCCACGGAGGCCCGCGGCGGGCGCACGCCCTCTTCGAGGCCACCGTCGTGGCCCGGTCCAGCGCTCCGCCCCGGCTCGCATACGATGGGGAGCGGCGGCAGCTCACGGCGGTGTGCTGCACGATCGGGGTGCTCGCTGACGCGCCCCAGGCGCTCGATGTGGAGCGAACCGACGAGCTGCTGCGCGCGCAGCTCGGGCGCTGCGCCGAGATCGCGTCCCGCTACGGGGGGTACGTGGCCGCCGCGCTCGGCGATCGGATGCTGATCTATTTCGGCTATCCGCGGGCCGAGGAGGACGACGCGCGGCGCGCCGCCCGCGCGGCGCTGGAGATCGCGGCCGAGGCGCAGGCCGAGCGCGAGCGGCTCGCCGCCCGAGGCGTGCGGCTCGACGCGCGCCTCGGGGTTCACACCGGCGTCCTCGTCGCCCAGGATCTCGGCACCGACATCGGGCTCAACGTGGGCGCGACGCCGAGCAAAGCCGCGCGCATCGCGGCGCTCGCGCCGCCAGGCGGCGTGGCTGTCTCTGCTGAGGCCCACCGGCTGCTGCGGAGCGCCTTCGAGTTCGACGGCGAGGGGCCGCGGCGCGCCGGCGGGGACGGCGCGCCCCGCGAGATGTTCCTGCTGCGCTCGGAGCGAGTCGCTCGGCCGACGCCGGACGAAGATGGCCGCGGGGCGCCCCTCCTCGGCAGGGAGCAGGAGATGGCGATCCTCCTCGAGCGCTGGCGCCGGACGCGCGCAGGCGCCGGGCAATGCACCCTGATCACGGGGGAGCCTGGCATCGGCAAGAGCCGCCTCGCGCGCGAGCTGCGCGCCAGGCTGGCGAACGATCCCCACACCTTCCTGGAGCTCCGCTGCGCGCCGGACACGCAGAACAGCGTGCTCTTCCCGGTCGTCGAGATGCTCGGGCGCGCGCTGGGTCTCGATCAAGAGGCCTCGCCCGAGGGCCGGATCGCGCGGCTCGAAAGGCTCCTCTCGGACCACGCCTTCACGCTGGCAGACGCGATGCCGCTCTTCCTGCCGCTCTTCTCCCTGCCCATGGGGCCGCCCTACGCCCCGCTCGACGTCTCTCCCCAGCGGCTCAAGGAGCTGACCCTGAACGCCGTCCTGGTGCTGCTCTTCGGGATGTCCGAGGAGCGCCCGCTGATGCTGGTGGCAGAGGACTTGCACTGGTCGGATACCACGACCCTCGAGCTGCTCACGCATCTCGTCCACGAGGCCCCTTCCGCACCGGTGTCAGTGTTCATGACCGCACGACCTGAATTCTCTCCCCCGTTCTCGACCTCCGGCGTTCAACAGGTCCCCTTGAGCCGCCTTGAGCGTGCGCAGGCGGCGGAGATGGTCACCGCGCTCCTCGGCGGAAAGCCGCTGCCCTCCGAGGTGATCGATCAGGTCGTGACCCGAACGGACGGGGTGCCGCTGTTCGTGGAGGAGCTGACCGAGATGCTTGTCGAGTCGGGCGTGCTGATCGAGCGGGACGAACACTACGAGCTGGCGCGCCCGCTCGCGCGGGAGGAGATCCCGAGCACGCTACGAAATCTCCTGATGGCGCGCCTGGACCGGCTGGGTCGCGCCAAGAAGACCGCGCAGCTCGCTGCGGCGTTGGGGCGGGAATTCAGCGTGGAGGTGCTCTCGGCGATAAGCCCGTTCGACGCGGCTGCGCTCCAGGAGCACCTGGATCAGCTGGTCGACGTGGGGCTCCTGATACGCAGGCGCCGGATGAAGGCTCAGGCGTGGGCCTTCAAGCACGTGCTCGTCCGGGACGCGGCGTACGAGTCGCTGCCACGGGAGATGCGGAGGGAGGTCCACGCGCGGATCGCGGGGGTGCTGGAGTCGAGCTATCCCCAGTGGGCGACCGACCATCCGGAGCTCGTCGCTCATCACTACACCGAGGCCGAGCTCGTCGAGCAAGCGATCCCGTACTGGAGCCAGGCAGGGCAGAAGGCCCTCCAGCAATCTGCCAGCCTGGAGCCGATCCGGCATTTCGAGCGCGCGCTCGAGCTGCTGGCGACCCAGCCGGATACGCCGGCCCGCGCCGCTCAGGAGCTCGGACTGCGGCTCTCCTTGTCGGTGGCCCTCATGGGGGCCCATGGCTATGGCGCGCCGGCGGTGGGCGCGGCGTTCGAGAGGGCGCGTGAGCTGTGCGACGAGCTCGGCGACTCCAGGCAAAACTTCCCGGTCATCTGGGGGCTCAGCGCGTTCAACTGCGTACGAGCGCAGCTGGACACGGCTGTCCAGCTCTCGGTGCGCGCCCTGAGCGTCGCCGAGAAGGAGCGCGATCCGGCGCTCCTCGTGCCCGCCCACCTGCTGCACGGAGGCAATCACATGTGGCGGGGCGAGCTCCAGACCGCGCAGGAGCACCTGGAGCGAGCCATGTCATTTTACGACGCCGCTGCGCACGGCCCCCTGGCGGCCGTCTACTCCTATGATCCCGGAACGGCGAGCATGGCGTACCTGGCCATGACCCTCTGGTTTCTGGGCTATCCGGATCAAGCGATCCAGAAGGCGCGCACCGCGGTCGCCCAGACCAAGGCACGGGGGCACGTGCACAGCTATGTACATAGCCTGTTTCGCGCCCTCCAGATCGCCGCGCTGCGCGGCGAAGGAGGCGCGGTGCTCGAGGAGATCCCGTCGCTCCTCGCGCTCACCGAAGAGAAAGGGTTTCCGCTGTGGCACGCCGCGAGCATCTTCCTGCGAGGCCGGGCCCTGTGCCTGGAGGGGCAGGCGACCCGTGGAATCGAGGACCTCCGCACGGGGCTCCAGAGGATACGGGATACGGGCGAGCGCTGCGGCTACCCCGAGTTCGCGGTAGGGCTGGCCGAGGCCCTCGGGGAGCTCGGCCAGGTTGAAGAAGGGCTGGCGACCGTCGACGATGCCCTCGATCAAGCGGTCAAGACCC
Organism: Sorangium sp. So ce726; assembly: GCF_051521405.1. Taxonomy (NCBI): domain Bacteria; kingdom Pseudomonadati; phylum Myxococcota; order Polyangiales; family Polyangiaceae; genus Sorangium; species Sorangium sp. So ce726. The sequence continues at coordinate 2,811,603 of NZ_CP150349.1, forward strand.
AGGGCCTCCTCTACGAAGCCGAGCTTCATCGCCTCCGAGGCGACCTGAGCCTGCGCGCTGACCCGACCGCGTCGGGGGCGGACCGAGCCGAAGAGTCCCTGCTCAAGGCCGTCGAGATCGCTCGCCGCGCTCACTCCAGATCGCTGGAGCTGCGCGCCGCGCTCAGCTTGGCACGTCTCTGGCATCGTCAGGGGAGAGGCGCGGCCGCTCGACAGCTGTTGGTCGAATCCCATACGTGGTTCACGGAGGGGTTCGACACCTCGCACCTGAGATCGGCCAAGGCGATGCTCGATGAGCTCTCCGGAGAGCTCGTCTCTCCGAGTGGATGATTCTGACAGGATGGAGGTCTGCCGTGAGTGATTCGAATCATGGTGATGCCAAGCGCGAAGAGATGGTGGTTGGTCCTGGCAAGAAGCCGAAGGGGCTGCTCTCTCTGATGTACTGGGTGAAGAACGACGCCAGGATTCGTGCGCGTTTTCACGAAGACATGCTGGCCACGATGGAGAGCCAGTTCGGTATCCCGAGGGGGAGCGCGGTGGCCACGGAGATTGTGAAGGTCGCCAAGGTGAGCACGAGCCCCGCGGATTACGAGCGCGCGCTCAAGGCGCTCTGCCAGAAGTTCCTGGTCGAGGAGCTGGTAGAGCCGATCCCGCCGATCTGGTGACCCTGGCCGCAACGTGCACGTCTCGAGCGCCGTGACACCTCACCACGGGACGGATTCGGAGCCAATATGTGGTCCACTCATGACATCAGCGAGCTGATCGCGCCGAGGATCCCCGGCGCGTGTGTTGACCACGCCGTGAGGTCCAACATCGGCGCGCTCACGGCGCGGCTCCCCGACCTGTTCGCTTCGTACTACATCGAGTGTCGCCTCTCGGCGGAGCAGGACCAGGTCGATTTCCTGGCCTGCGTGGCCCCTTCCCGCGACGACGACGCCCTGCGGCGGATCCGCGCCGTGGCCGACCGGCCACCGGACGAGCTCACGCGCGACCCGGCCTGGCAATTCACCTGGGAGGTCATCCGTCGCTGGTCGACGCTCGCCCACGAAGGGCCCAGCAGGATGCCCTTCCTGTGGCTCGAGTTCGACCATGTGAATACGCGCCCGGCGGCGCGGCAGTCCCCATCGCTCTGCGTCTGCGTCGACCCTGGGTACCTGAGCACGGAGCCCTCCTCGGCTCCCTGGGACCCTCAGGATTCCTACGAGAGCTGCCTGGATCTCCTGGCGCCTGCGCTCCCTCGCGCCTTCGAGGGGGTGCTGTCTGCGAGCAACCGGCGCGCGATGAAGGCTTGCTTCCGGGGCCTCCCCCTCTCGGGTCGCATCATCCACGTATCGTTCATGCTGGCCAGAGAGCCGGCGACGATCAAGCTCTACGGTGTCGTCCCGAGGGCGCAGCTGGTAGATTATTTGAAGGATCTCGGCTGGCCCGGTCCGCTCGACTCGTTGCAGCAGCTCATGAGCACGTTCTCGACTCACGAGACGGCCGACGACACCGTATACTTCGATCTCGCGCTTGACGACGCGCTCCTGCCCTACGCCGCGGTCGCCTTCTCGCAGCTTCAGATGGACCACCCGGCGCGGCTGGACCCCGAGCGACGCGCGCTGCTGGAGCTGCTCGAGGAGCATGGGCTCTGTGCTCCCGACAAGCGGCGCGCGCTACAGGCCTGGCCGGGGAGCGCTCGCGAGTCGAGCCCTTCCGTCTCGACCGAGGCCCGTATTCATCGCTGGCTTGACGTAAAGATCACGCTTCATGCGGGGCAAGGCCTCGGCGCCAAGGGGTATCTGGGCTTCGCGCCGATTCTTTCGGTGTTCTGACAAAGAAACGCAGAGACAGAGGTTTTACATGCGCGCGATCACGATCGTAAGTGCACTGTTCACCCTGCTCGCCGGGAGCGCGTGCCTGACGGTGAGCGGACGTGGGGGCAGCCTCCCCACCGACCACAAGGGCCCCGGGGCGGCCGCCGGCGGGGCGACCGTGCAAAGAGCACCAGGGTTCCCCTTCGTGAGCGGCTATGAGCTCATCAACCTGCCCGCCACCTGGTACTGCGTCTCGCCATGGAGCGCGGATCCCGGCCAGGAGCGTCGAGGAATGGAGCTCTTCGCCTGGCGCCTGTTCATCGCGCTCAACTGGCCTGGCCGGCTTCCCTATCCGGGCGGCTGGACGGCCGAGCGTGAGCTCAAGTCGCTGAACGCTCGGGATGTCTATCCCCGCTGGAATAGCTGGTACACGCCAGAGCAGATTTACACGAGTCTGAACGATGATCCCGACGACGACTCGCCGGAGCTGGACGACCCGCTGGGATGGAGTTGCCATGGCGATTGCCTGACGGACGCGCTCCGACGGGGCGCGGGCGAGGCCTCCGGGCCGCACCGGGTCGTGTACGATCAGAACGGGCAAACGGTGCTCTATGAAGTCAGGCTGGACGACAGGTGGCACGAAACGCTCATGAATGCGCTGGAGGCCAAGGCGTCTGCGCCGCCTACGGGTGCGACTGCTTCTTATGTCGACTTCAGGACGGGCCAGTGCAAGTCCCGAGGTCCCGACTCCGGGGCGGATACCTTCGACTTCGTCGGCACCATCGCGATCAAGCTCGCCTGGAAGAGGCTGTCCGAAGCGGAGAGCAAGAGCGGTCGATTCCTCCAGAGGCTCGCCTCGCCGCGGCCGTCCGGCCCGGGAGCCGGGGACGGGAAGATCAGCTTGGGCCTGATCGGATTTCACATCATGCAAAAATCCAAGCCCTACGGGGACTGGATCTGGTCCACGTTCGAACATGTGGACAACCTGACGCCTGCCGAGGCGCCCAGCGGGCCCTCGTTCAACGATCCCAGGTGTGACGCGTCGACGTGCCGTCCTAACACGAGCAAGCAGGTGCATGTGAACGGCTTCGCCGTGTGCAGGACACAGATCACGCGGGTCGACCCCATAACGCCGGAAGTGCAGAAGCTCAACGCGCAGGCGCGCGATTGGTTGAAGTCCAACAATACGGTGCTCCAGCATTACCAGCTCATCGGCGTGCAGTACAAGCCGCACAAGGGATCGAAGCCGGAGCCGGCGACGCTGCGGAATTCGGTGATCGAGACCTATATCGTGGGATCGAGCGCGTCACGCGGGGACGCCCCGCGAGGGCCCTGCGACATCGAACCTGTGGCGAGGTCGTCCAGCTGCCTTGGCTGCCATCGTGAGGTGCAGGAGCACGACTTCAGTTTTGTGCCCACGCTCTCGCTGTGCAATTGCGAGGACAAAGAGAAGCGGTGGATCGGCGACAGGTATTGCGAGCTGCTCGGCGTCAGCAGCAAGTGCGGCGACGAAGCCCCGGCGAGGCTGACAGGGGGACGCTGAGATGCGGGAGGCGCTTGCACGCTAGTTCCGCGTGTCAGGAATCCTGCCGTGGATCTGTCTCGCGAACGAAGAGAGATTTTGACGCAAAGGCGCCAAGAGCGCAAAGACGCAAAAATGCACAGAACTTGTTCTTTTTTGCGCCTTTGCGTCTTTGCGACTTTGCGTTGAAATCTCTCGCCGGATCCCTGGCCGAACCTCTGACGGGCCGAACCAGCACCGCCTTCACCCCCCGAGGATCAGCGCCCGCAGCGCCTCGGCCTCCCGCTGCGCCCGCGCCGCGATCGGCAAGAGCCCCACGAGGCACTCGACCGGCACCTCTCGCACCAGGATCACCCCGTTCTGGCTGCGGAACACGCGCACGCCGCGCGCCCGGAGCCTCTCCGGGCTGATCTCGAGCATCACGTCGACCTTCGCGCGCTTGCCCACCGCGCTGCCCAGCGCGTCGGTGCAGTGGACGTGCGTGCGCGCCACCGGGCGGATCCCCTCGCGCGCGATGCCCCTCACGGCGTCCACGCTGGTGCCGTGCCAGATCGACGCGTCGCCGTGGACCTCCTCCCACGACGCCTCGAGGCCCGCGAGCGTCACCGGCATCCCGTCGCGCGAGTGCCCTTGCGAGGCGCGCATCCGGTCGCCGCGGACCTCGAGGCGGTTCTTCGTGTTGTTTTCCACCACCTCGTCGAGCACCGGCCGGGAGATCCGGAGCGCCTTGAGGACGTCGTCCACGGCCACCCAGCCGGCATCGTCCATGGCGACGCCCTGCGCAGGCGCCGCGTGGCGGAGCAGCCAGGAGAGCTTCTTGCTCGTGTCGGTCAAGCGATCGCGGCCCATCGTCAAGCTCCATTCTCGTCGCGTGAACCGGAGTCACGGCCCGCGATCGGCGCGGGCAGAAGACTCCAGAGGGTCCCTGGACGGTGCAGGGATCGGGACCGAAACCGTGAAGGGAATCGGTACGAGGAAAGAATAGACGCCCGGCTATCATCCGGAAGAAGTATTTCTGGAGTCGCTATCGCGTTTTGCGATAGCTTCCCGCCATGCTCAACCTCGACTGGCTCGGCGCCTTCGTGGTCTTCACCGAGCACCTCAACTTCACGCGCGCGGCGCGGGCGCTCCACGTCTCACAGCCGGCGCTGCATGCCCAGATCGGCAAGCTGGGCGAGGCGCTCGGCGTCACGCTCTACCAGCGGCGCGGGCAGCGGCTGGAGCTCACGGCCGACGGCAAGCGCGTCGCCGCGTTCGGGCGCGAGGTCGGCGAGCGGACGCGCTCGTTCCTCGACGTCCTCCGCCACGGCGAGAGCCGGGAGCCGGTGGTGCTCTGCGCCGGGGAGGGCTCGTACCTCTACCTGCTCGGCGAGGGGATCCGCGCCTTCACCGCGCGCGCCGCCGCCCCGCTCCGGCTGCTCACGCGCGACCGCGAGGGCACGCTCGAGGCCGTCGCGGCGGGCGAGGCGCACCTCGGCGTCGCGCCGCTCGAGGGGGCGCCGGACGGGCTCGCCGCCGATCGCCTCACCGAGGTGGCGCAGGTCCTTGTCGTCCCCGACGGCCACCCGCTCGCCCGGAAGCGCCAGGTCCGGCTGCGGGACCTCGAGGGGGCGCGGCTCGTCGTCCCCGGCCCGTCGCGGCCCCACCGGGCCCTGCTCGCTCAGGCGCTGCTCTCGGCAGGGGTCCCCTGGGAGCCGGCGGTCGAGGCGAACGGCTGGGAGCTGATGCTCCACTTCGTCCAGCTCGGCGTCGGCATCGCGGTGGTCAACGCCTGCTGCCGCCTCCCCCGGGGCCTCGTCGCGCGCCCGCTGCCCGAGCTGCCGCGCAAGGTCTTCTATCTCGTCCGCCGGCGCGGCGGCGAGCTCCAGGGCGCAACCGCGGAGCTCCGGGACGCGCTGCTCGCGCACGCCGCGGGGTGGCAGAGAAGCCGTGCGTCGAGCGCGTCGAGCGCGTCGAGCGCGTCGGACGTGTCGAGCGCGCCCGACGCCGCCCCGACAGCGCCGGCGCGCCGGCGCTGAGCCTCAGCATCGCTCTTCCTGCCGCCTGCCGGCTCCCTCCCGGATTCTGGCTTCCGGGCTCAGGCCGCCTTTCTCGACTTCTGCTTGCTCTGCTTCGCCTTCTTGCCGCCGATGTCCTCCGGGCGGCTCACCAGCTTCGAGAAGTAGCTCGGCTCGCCGCTCGCCTTGGCCTCCTGGTACACGAAGGCCAGGTGTGACGATTCGAACTTGTCGAAGAAATCGTCCCACGAGATCTCCTCCAGCGTGTCTTCCCCGCTGTACCCTGGGAAGTCGATCCGGAGGACGCCGGGCTCACCCTCTTTCTCGGTGCGCGCCACCGTCGCCGGGTGGCCGCCGCGCGCCTCGACCCACGCGCGGATCTCGTCATGGTCGATGGTCATGTGGGACGCGTGCTCGCCCTCGGCGCCTCTCGGGCGGGCCTGCTTCCCGCGAGGACGCTGGTCGGCGCCGCCGGGCTCCTCGTCGAGATCGAGCTGGACCTCCACCTCGACGTCGAGCTCGGCCTTCTCACGCTCCTCTTTCGTGCTCCTGGCGCTGCTCGCCTTCTCCGTGCTGCCCTTCGCCGCGCGCGACGTCGGCTCGCCCTGCTGGACCATGTCGTCCGGGCGGCTCACCAGCTTGGAGAAGTTGCTCGGCTGCCCGTCCGCTGTCTTCTCCTGGTACACGAAGGCGAGGTTCGACTCCTCGAACTTGTCGAAGAAGTCCTCCCACGAGATCTCCTCCAGGGTGTCTTCCCCGCTGTACCCGGGGAAATCGATGCGGAGGATGCCAGGCTCGCCGCCCTCCTCGGTGCTCTTCACCGTCGCCGGGCGGCCTCCGCGAGATTCGGCCCACTGGCGGATCTCGTCATGAACGATGGTCGTCTTTGATGAGCTGGCCGACATGGTCTTCCCTCCTGTGCTCGTGCATCGATGCCGTGGGGAACGGCAATCTGCGTGCCAGAGGTCGATGAGAAGATCCGAGCAGGCGATGGCCGACCTCGGCCATCGCCTGCTCCCTGGACCGGGCGCGGCGCGCCGCGGAGCCCGCCACCGAGCCGTGCTGTCGTGCATGCGACGCGTCGCGGTCACCAGGCCGAGGCCGTTGTGAAAGAAGGGGAGCTCTGCTGTGGTCGAGGATGGGCTCGGCGATGCAATCTGCCCCGCCTGCGGCGAAATGCTGCCAGCTGGCGCAGGTCCTCGTCGAAGACGATCGCGTTACCCTGGATCAGGTTGAACTTGACGCGTACAGGCAGACAGACTGCCTGGTAGAAAGCCTGTTTGACGGCAGACAGACAGACTTCCTGGCTGACAGAAACAGACCGACAGGCGACGCGCTGCGCTCTCACGGAGGCACACGCGTGGGTTGCGAGGGCATCCCGGTGGCGCTCGCCACGGAACCAGGCGTCCCCATTGTAGCTCGCGCTCGATGTAACCCACGTGGGCTGGGCCAAACCCGGGTGGGCGGCGCGGCCGAGAGATCGAGAGAGCGCGTGTCGACGCGGGGGAGCCGGTCGTGCTACCTAAGTTCGAGCGCCGCGATGCGCGCTGCCGAGGCCGAGGACGTGACCGCCGCGCACCATCTGCTCCTAAGGGTCGCTGTGATCGCCGTCGCCACGGCGACCGCCGCGACCGCGGGCGCACGCCCGCCGCGCCCCGCGCCGGCGGCCTCGCTGGCCCACCCGCCGCGCCCTGCGCCGGCGGCCTCGCCACGGCGCCCGCCGCGCCCCGCGCCAGCCCCCTCGCCGGGGCGCCCGCCGCGTCCTGCGCCGGCCGCCCCGCAGGCCCTCTTGCCTGCGCCAGCCGCCCCGCCGGCGCCCCCGGCCCTGCCTGCCCCGGCTTCCCCTGAGCCCGCGGCCTGGCGCGCGCTCGTCGTGGGCGGAGGCCCGAGGCCGCCCATGAACCAGGTGGCCATCGAAGGCCACATCCGGTACTTCCAGTCGTTGCTCCCGGCCGCGGCGGAGCGGCGCGTCCTCTTCGCCGACGGGCGCCGGGGCACGCGGAGCGTGCAGTTCCTCGACGGCGAGCTCACGCGCTACCGCGCGCCCAGGCTGCCGCGCATCGACGGGGCGACCACCCGCCCCGGGTTCGACGCGATCTGGCGCAGGTTCGTCCACGCGCGCCCCGCCGACCCGTTGCTGCTCTATTTCGCCGGCCACGGGAGCCCGGATCCAGGGCACGACCTCGACAACAACGTATTTGACCTCTGGGGCGGCGGCGCGCTGTCCGTGCGCGATCTCGCTGCCCGCATGAAGGAGCTGCCCGCCGGCACCCCCGTCGTCCTCGTCATGGCCCAGTGCTACTCCGGCTCTTTCGCGAACCTCCTCTTCGAGGGCGGCAGGCCCGACGGCGAGCTGGTCGAGCGTGACGTCGTCGGCTTCTTCGCGGCGACCCGGGACCGCCCCGCGTCGGGCTGCACGCCCGAGATCGACGAGGCGGATTACACCGATTTCAGCAGCTTCTTCTTTGCCGCCCTCTCGGGCGTCGATCGCCTCGGGAAGCGCGTCGACGGCGCCGATTACGACCGGAACCAGCTCGTGGGCATGAACGAGGCGTTCGCGTACGCCCTCCTCCACCAGGAGACGGGCGATGTGCCGGTCGCGACGTCCGATGTGTTCTTGCGCCGCTTCGTCAACAAGCCCGATCACGAGACCATGGCGACGCCCTATTCCAGGGTCCTTTCGTGGTCGACCCCGGCGGAGCGGGCCGCCCTCGGGGGGCTCTCGGATGCGCTGGGCCTCCACGGCGAGCATCGGCTCCGGGCCGCCTACGATCGCGAGTTCGGGCCCCGGGCGGGCAGGAGAGACGTCGAGGACGTGGACTCGGCCCACCGCCTGCGGTTCATCCGGCTCGCCAAGAGCGTGGTGCTCGCGCGGACGCTGCGGCAGAGCGGCAACCGCGCGCGGATCGAGCGCTTCGAGCGGCTGCGCGCCGCGGAGGCGCGGAATCCGCTCGTCGAGGTCAGGGCGGCGAGCCAGGCGCGACAGCACGGCCGGCGGCGCGCTGCCCGGTGATCCCGGGTTCGCCTCGCCCTCCTTGCCCCCCCTGCCTCTCCGTTTTCTTCCGTGGTTCGCCGGGCGCCTCAGACACACCGCCTTCCCTGCGCGCAGTGGCCGAGATCTCGCTTGCTCGTTCCGCTATGGCGGACTATTGTCCTCGATAACAGACATGTGGCGCTCGGAGGCGATTCCGCCGAGCTCCACCTCCTCTCACAAGGAGCCATGATGGTCAGCCTTGCGCTCGATTCGGCTGCTCTGGCCGAGACGTACGATCGTGTCAGTGATCGGCAGTTCAACCACGGGAAGCTGCTCATCGAAGATCTCCGGGTTTCTCCAGGAGAGCGCGTCCTCGACGTCGGGTGCGGGACCGGCCGGCTCGGGGTCCATGTCGCCGAGCGGGTCGGCCCTTCCGGCGAGGTGATCGGCGTCGATCCGCTGCCGCTCCGCGTCGAGCTGGCGAACACGAAGCGCACGTCGAACTTCCGTGCCAGCGTGGGCAACGCCGAGGATCTATCGCAGTTCGCGGGCGGGAGCTTCGATGTCGTCTTCCTGAACAGCGTGCTCCACTGGTTGCCAGAGAAGCTCGGTCCGCTGCGCGAGGCGCGCCGCGTGCTGAAAGGGGGGGCGCGAGGGGGGCGCATCGGCATCACCTCGGCCGCGAAGGAGCGGCCGCACGAGTTCGAGGTGGTGCTCGACGGCGTGCGGTCCTCTCTCGGCCTCACCGGCACCGCGGAGACGTTCGGAAGCACGACTTACAAAGTGACCTCGGACGATCTGAAGCTCACCCTCGTGCGCGCCGGCTTCCAGGATCCGAAGCTCCAGATACGCTCCTTCACGGACCACTTCCCGGCCACGGACGACGTGGTCGCGTTCTATCTGGCCAGCTCTTTTGGCAACTTCCTGTCCAACCTCGCTCCGGCGGACGCGGAGCGGGTCAAGGCCTCGCTCGCGGCCGAGCTCGAGCGCCGCCGCGCGCCGGAGGGGATCCGGCTGCAACGCCACCTGATCTTCGCCGTGGCGCGCGCCGACGACTGATCGGCCGCCGCGCCCCGGCGAGGAGGCGGCCGTCGGCGACCGAGGTGAGCAGCACCTCCGCCTCGGCGAGCCATTCGGGCCGCGCGCGGTGCTGCGCGGCCGTGACCACCCGCACCCGAGGCGAGACGTCGCGCACGCGGGAAACCACGGCCGACGGGCTCTCGGCGTTCAAGAGCAAGGTGATCGGAGCGTCGGCCATGGATGGATCTCCCTCGGCGCGAGCTCATCCAAATGCTGGACCACGCCCGCGCGAGGGACGCCGGCCGCTGCGCGCCCCCGCGCTGCTCCCGGAGCACCATCGGAGCAGCACGCGCTGCCCTCGGAGCACCATCGAAGCAGCAAGCGCTGCCCCCGGAGCAGCAGCCCGAGCCACCGCGATCAGCGCGGCGCGGGCATCCCGGGGCGACTCGGGCACAGCCCCTGCATTCGGCCGCGCCGCCGCCGCCCTGCCTTCCGGACATCCTTCCCCATGCGGCGGCACGAGGAGCTCGCCCATGGAGTACACCCATCTCGGTTCGACTGGTCTCAAGGTCTCGCGGATCTGTCTCGGCGCCATGACCTTCGGCTCGCCCAAATGGCGGGATTGGGTGCTCGACGAGCCGGCGAGCCGCCCGCTCATCAAGCGAGCGCTGGACCTCGGTATCAACTTCTTCGACACGGCCGACGTCTACTCGCTCGGCGAGAGCGAGTCGGTGCTGGGCCGCGCGCTCAAGGATCTCGGCCCCTCGCGCGACAGGCTGGTGATCGCGACCAAGGTCAACGGCCCCATGGGCGACGACCCGAACCAGCGCGGGCTCTCGCGCAAGCACATCCGGCACTCCATCGACGACAGCCTTCGCCGGCTCGGCACCGATTACGTCGACCTCTATCAGATCCACCGCTTCGACCCGAACACGCCCATCGAGGAGACGCTCGACGCGCTGAACGAGGTCGTCAAGGCAGGGAAGGCGCTCTACCTCGGTGCGTCGTCCATGTTCGCGTGGCAGTTCGCGAAGATGCTCCACGCCTCGGACAGGCTGGGCCTCCATCGGTTCGTGGCCATGCAGAACCATTACAACCTCGTCTACCGCGAGGAGGAGCGCGAGGTGATCCCGCTCTGCAAGTCCGAGGGCATCGGGGTCATCCCGTGGAGCCCGCTCGCGCGCGGGTTCCTGGCGGGCAACCGGGGCAAGGACGGGAAGGGGGAGACGGTCCGCTCGAAGAGCGATGAGTTCGCGCAGCGGCTCTATTTCCAGGACTCCGACTTCACCGTCGTCGAGAAGGTGACCGAGATCGCCGCGAAGCGCGGCGTGCCGAACGCGCAGGTGGCGCTCGCATGGCTGCTCCAGCAGCCGGGGGTGACGTCGCCGATCGTCGGGGCGACCAAGCTGTCGCACGTCAACGACGCGGCCAAGGCGGTGGAGCTCAAGCTCGACGCCGAGGAGCTGCGCGCGCTCGCCGAGCCGTACCGGCCGCACCCGGTGCTCGGCCACAGCTGAGGCGCCGCCGTGCCCCGCCCGTGCTCGCCGTGTGGTCTGCGTCGGAAGGCGAGCCGCCCGCGCCCGACCCGGACGGTGCGCATGAGGTAAACGCCGTAGCGCGGGGAGCCCGTGGTCCTCGCGAGATGGCGCGCGCCGGTTGCGTGGCCGCGCGCCTCTGCGAGGGTACGGCACCGGCAGGGGCGGGGAGCCCGGTGAGCGCCCGCGCGCGCTCGACAAGGACCGAGGATCGCCGAAGAGCGCTGAGCCCGCCGCTCGGAGGGCAGGTGAGCGAACGACTCGACGTAGAGGTGCTGAGCCGCCGCGAGGAGCTCGAGGCGCTGCGGGAGCCGTGGAGCGCGCTGTGGCAGCGCTGCCCGGCGGCGACGGTGTTCCAGCGGCCGGAGTGGCTGATCCCGTGGTGTCGTGCGCTCGGGCCCGAGGAGGTGCTCGCCCTGGTCTTCCGGTCGGACGAGGGGCTCGTCGGCCTCGCGCCCCTCGCGGTTCACCGCATCGGCGACGAGCGCGTCGTCGCGCTGCTCGGCGCCGGGATCTCCGATTACAACGATGTCCTGGCCGCTTCCGGGTACGAGCGCGCGGTCGCGGGCGCGGCGCTCGCTTGCCTCGAGGAGCGCGCCGACGCGTGGGACGTCGCCGATCTCCACGACCTGCGCGCGTCGTCGCCGCTGCTCCTGGCCGAGGCGCCCCCCGGCTGGTCGGACGAGGTCGAGAAGCACGAGGCGTGTCCGGCGGTGACGATCCCGGAGGGCGCCGGGCCGGACGAGCTGTTTCCGCCGGGGATGCGCGCGCGCGTCGCCCGCGCGCGGAAGCGGCTCGCGCGGGCCGGGGACCTGCGCCTCGACGTGGCCGACGCGGCGAGCGTGGACGAGCTGCTCGACGCGCTGTTCGCGAACCATCAGGCGCGCTGGCGCTCGCGCGGCGAGGGGGGCGTGCTCGACGAGGCGCTCCGGCCGTTCCACCGCGAGGCCGCGCGCGCGCTGTGCGGGCGGGGCGCGCTGCGGCTCTTCGGCCTGCGGCTCGACGGGCGGATCATCGCGTCGCTCTACGGGTTCGCCGAGCGCGGCGGGCTCGCGTCGTACATCACCGGCTTCGATCCAGAGCTCGCGTGGTACAGCCCGGGGCTCGTGATGCTCGCCAGCGCGATCGAGCACGCGGCGCGCGAGGGCGCGCGGAACGTGGACTTCCTCCGCGGCCGCGAGCCGTACAAGTACGACTGGGGCGCCGTCGACCGCTGGACGTTCCGCCGGCGGCTACGGCGTCGGGGCGCGCGCGGGCCAGGGCGGGAGGTCGGGGAGGGCGAGGGCGCGGTGCAGGCCGTGATGTCCGGCGAGGCGTCGCCGGAGGTCGGCCTGGTGCGGCTGCTCGGCGCCGCGGCGGACCTCGCGGCCGCCGCGCGCGCGATCGACGCCGCACGGCCGGCGGCGGGGGAGGGGGAGCGGGCGGCGCGCCTCGAGGCGCTGCGCCGGTGCCTGGACGAGCGGCGCGCCGCGTGCGCGACCGTGGCGGCGATGCTGGGCGCGCACCGGGATGCGCGCGTCGCCGGGGAGGACGCGCGGGGAGCCTGTCAATCCGCCGCGCGGCTGTTCGACGAGCTCTGCGAGCGGTCGGAGGAGGCGAGCGTCGCTGCGTACTCGCTCGGCGATCCGGAGATCCTCGAGCGGGCGACGCGGGAGGTGGTCGGGCTTTTCGAGCGGTGGGGCGCGATCGGGGAGGACCGCGCGATCCTGCAGATCGGCTGCGGGATCGGCCGCTTCGAGGCGGCGCTCGCGCCGAGGGTGCGCGAGGCGTGGGGGCTCGACGTCTCGCCGCGCATGATCGAGGCCGCGCGGCGCCGCTGCGCCGGGCGCTCGAACGTCGTGCTCGCGGTCTCGTCGGGCGTCGACCTGGGCGACGCGCCGTCGGCCCGCTTCGATCTCGTGTACGCGGTCGACTCGTTCCCGTACGCCGTCGCCGCGGGCGCGGAGGTCGTGGATCGGCTCGTCGCGGAGGCGCGCCGGGCGCTGCGGCCGGGCGGGGAGCTCGTCATCCTGGGCTACTCGTACCGCGGCGACCCCGCGCGCGACGCGGCCGACGTAGCGCGGCTCGCGGCCCGCCACGGGTTCGACGTCCTGGCGAGCGGCGAGCGGGCGTTCTCGCTGTGGGACGCGCGGGCGTACCGGCTGCGGAAGATCGAGCACCGGTGAGGGGCGCTCGACCCGCGACGTCACGCGGGAGCTCGACACAAGGCCGGCGGAGGACGAGGCCTGTCGAAATCCTGCCGGCCCGGCGGTTCAGCGAGGAAGAAGCGCTCGCCTGCACACGTAGCAATCGACACAAGGTGCTTGCCATGAAGACATCGATTTACGGTGCGTTTGCTCTCCTCCTGTGTTGCCTGACCCTGCCCGCCTGTGCCGCCGTCGAGCTCAACCCGGGCGCCGAGAGGGTCATCGTCACCAAGCAGTCGGCCCCGCAGGGGTGCCGGTTCCTGGGGACGGTGGTCGGGGAGCAGGGCGGCTCCGTGTCTGGAGCGTTCACAAGCAACGCGAACCTGCAGGAGGGCGCGGTCAACGACATGAAGAACAAGGCCCATGACCTGGGCGGCAACTACGTGGTCCTGGAGAACACGAACGCCGGGACCACCATCTCCGGCGACCGAGGCAGCATCTCTGGCCAGCAGACCGACGTCACCCACATGGGCAACGCGTACAGCTGCCCGCCGCAGCTCGTCGGTCTGTAAGACCCCTCGATCTCGCGAGGTCGCTGCGGCGATCGTCCGCAGCGCGAGGCTCCCGAAGGCGCCGCCGGCGAGAGCCTCATGTCATCTGGGCCGCGCGGCCCGCCCGGCCGCCGCCGGGGAGGCGCGCTCGACCAGGTGAACCGACCCGAAACGGTCCGACCGCAACGCGGCGGGCCGGGGCTCATCCAATCACGACGAAGGGCCGGTGGAGCGTCGCCTGAGCGGGGTGCCCGCCGGTCGACCGTGCGGCCTGCGCCAGCCGTCGGGATGGCTCCACGGTCGGGCGCGGCCGCTGCCGCGCCCCGATCCACGCCGAGGGGGCCTGCCGCAGGGGGAGATGAAGAGATGGAGATGTCGTTGTCCAGGCGTACGGCCGCAGAGTTTCTCGGAACGTTCTGGCTCGTTCTCGGCGGCTGCGGGAGCGCCGTGCTCTCCGCGGGGTATCCCAGGCTGGGGATCGGCTTTCACGGCGTGGCGCTCGCGTTCGGGCTCTCCGTCCTGACGATGGCCTACGCGGTGGGCCACATCTCGGGAGCGCACTTCAACCCCGCCGTGACGCTCGGCCTGATCGCCGGCGGGCGCTTTCCCGCGCGAGACCTCCTGCCGTACGTCCTCGCCCAGATCGCCGGCGCCATCGTCGCCGCCGGGATCCTCTATGCGATCGCCAGCGGCGCTGCCGGGTTCGCCGTGCACGCAGGCTTCGCGTCGAACGGCTATGGCGGGCGCTCGCCCGGCGGATACTCGCTCTTCGCGAGCCTCCTGACCGAGATCGTCCTCACGTTCGGCTTCGTGATGGTGGTCCTCGGCGCGACCGATCACGGCGCGCCGCGCGGGTTCGCGCCGATCGCCATCGGGCTCGCGCTCACGCTGGTTCACCTCATCGGGATCCCGGTCACGAACATGTCGGTGAACCCGGCGCGCTCCACCGGTCCTGCCCTGTTCGTCGGCGGAGGGGCGCTGTCTCAGCTCTGGCTCTTCTGGCTCGCCCCGCTCGCCGGCGGCGTGCTCGCGGGCGTCCTCTATCCGGTGCTCGTGGGCCCGAGGCCGGGCCGGGCCGTCGTCACGTCGCCGCCCGCAATCTGACGAGGGGGACGAAGCAGACGAAGCAGACGAGGCAGACGAGGCAGACGAGGCGGACGAGGGGGACGAAGCAGATGAAGCAGACGAGGCCGACGAAGGCGCCGGCAGACACGCCGCGAGAGCGAGCGAGCTGCCCCTTGGCGGTGCGCTCGACCGCGCGGTAGTCTCGCGCCGCCATGTCCGTGCTGGAACGCATCAGGGATCGCGCTGAGGTCACGCTGGCGGCGGTGGTATCGCTGCTGTTCGGGGCCTCGTTCGGGTGGAATTGCGGCGTCAACAATCAGGTCGTGTACATGCTCGGGTCGCTGCGGCTCGTGCACCCCGACATCCTCGCGCGGGACTGGTTTGCGACCAGCACGACCCACTATCACCCCGCGTTCAAGTACCTGGCTGCCGGGCTCCTCGCGCTCGATGAGAAGGGGTGGGGCGTCGGCATCGCCCAGACCGTGGTCATCGGCGTCGGCACGACAGCCGTCTACTTCCTGCTGCGCACCCTCGTCGATCGCCGCCTCGCGCTGCCCAGCTTCCTGCTGCTCGTCGCGTTCGCCACGCTCACGCGCACCTGGGGTCCCTGCGATACCTACGTCTTCGATTTCATCCTCCAGCCCTCCTCGCTGGGCTCCGCGGCGTTCTTGATCTCGGTGCCGCTCTTCGTGCGGGGCCAGTGGCTCGCCTCCGGCATCGCGCTCGCGGCGAGCGGCCTCTTCCACGCCAACTACCTGATCCTCTTCTTCGGCGCCTACGCGCTCGCGCACCTCGGGCTCGGCGTGCGCGACCGGAAAGAGCTCTTTCACCGCGCAGCGCGGCAGCTCCTGCCGCCGCTCGCCGTCCTTGCGCTCTTTGCGCCGATGATCCTCGCCACCGCCGGGGCGAAGGACGCGAAGCTCGCACAGGAGATCTACACCACCATCCGGGCGCCTCATCATTTCGTCATCCAGGGCCGCGAGCGCGAGTTCTTCAGCTTCATCGCGTGGCACCTGCTCGGGCTGGGCGCGGCCTTGCCGCTCACCAGGAACCGCAGGAGCCCTGCGGCGCGGCTGGTCACCCTGATCCTCGCGCTCCTCCTCGTGATCTGGACCTGCGTCGGCCTCTCCGCCCTCGCGGGGCTGCGCCCCGTCACGCAGCTCTTCGCGTGGCGCGTCGCCCCGCACGCGGAGCTGCTCCTCACGGCGCTGGGGTGCGCGGGCGCGGTGCGCGTCATCCTCGATCCCTCCGCCGGGCGTCGCTACAGCGTCACCGCGATGGCCCTGGTCGTCGGCGGCCTCGGCGTCCTCGCCCTGTACGGCAGCGTCGAGAAGTCTGCGCGCGTCCCGGCGCTGGCCGTCGGGGTCGTGGCCGCCGCCGCGCTGTCGCGGCTCGCCTCGGAGTCCGCCCGGCGCTTCGCGCCGGAGCCCGGCCTCGCCCGCGCCCGCGCGCTCTGGCAGCGCGGCGGCGCGCTCGTGGGGCTCGCCGGCACGCTAGCCATCGCGCTCGTCTTTCTCGTGCCGAAGCTCCAGGAGATCCGCCGGAACTCCAGCGTCCTCTCCGGCCTGCGCGCCGACGAGCGGGCCCTGTACGCCTGGATGCAGGCCAGCACCCCTGTCGACGCGATCTTCCTGACGCCGCCGGAGAGCGCGCAGATGCGGTTCCACGGGCAGCGGCCGATCGTCGTCGACTGGAAGTCGAACCCCATCGTCCCGGCCGACGTGCTCGAGTGGCTTCGCCGGCTTCAGGACGTCACCGGGCGCAAGGTCCGCGGCCAGAAGGATCTGGACGGCTATGACAGCCTCGACGAGGCCCGCGTCCAGACCCTGCGGGAGCGTTATGGCGTGGATTACGTCGTCTTGCGCCGCGGCCAGAACAAGGAGATAGGCCGGTACAAGACCGTCTATTCCAACAGCGGGTTCACCGTGCTCGACGTCCGCGAATAGCGGATCTCGGCCTGGGGCGCCGCGCCCGCCTCGCGCGGCGGCGCCCGGTCCACGCTCTGGTCGATGATCGTGAGCGGGCGCCTGCGCACCTGCTGGTAGATGCGGCCCACGTACTCGCCGATGACCCCCAGGAACAGGGCGTTGATGCTCAGCGAGAGCAGGATGAGCAGCGTGGTCGTCGCGAAGCCAGCAGGCCAGTCCGCGCCATAGATGACCCTGCCGACGGCGTAGCCCGCGATCGCGAGGAGCGTCAGCGCCGAGACCGCGAGCCCCGTGTAGGTCGCGACCCGGAGCGGTACGGTCGAGTGGCTGAGGATGCCGTCGAGCGCCAGCCCGACGAGATCCTTCATCCGGAACTTGCTCTCGCCCCGCTCCCGCGCGGCCCGATCGTAGGCGATGCCCTTCTGCTTGAACCCGAGCGTGGCCAGCATCCCGCGCAGGTAGGGCTTCGTGTCGTCGACCTGGCGCAGCACCTCGAGCACCCGGCGATCCACCAGCCGGAAGTCGCCCGCGTCGTGGGGGAGGTGATCCTCGCTGAGGAAATCGATCAGGCGGTAGAACACCCGCCGGAGCAGGGTGATGCGATAGCCCTCCTTGCGGCTGCGGCGGATCCCGTAAACCACCTGGGCGCCCGCCTCCCATTCCTTCACGAAATCGAGGATGAGCTCCGGCGGGTCCTGCAGGTCGCAGTCGATCTGCACGGCCGCGTCCCCGCGCGCCTTCATGTACCCCGTGTAGATGGAGCGCTGGAAGCCGAAGTTGCGAGAGAAGCGGAAGACGCGGACCCGCTCGTCCCGCGCCGCCAGCTTCACGAGCTCGTCGAAGGTCGCGTCGGTGCTGCGGTTGTCGGTGAAGACGAGCTCGTGGTCGTACCGATCCGCGATGCGGCCCATCACCGCGGTGACCGCCTCGTACAACGGGGCCACGTTGCGCTCCTCGTTGTAGACCGGCACGACGATCGAGATCAGCCTGCGCCCGCTCTCCGCGTCGCTCACGGCGCCCCCCCTGCATCGGCGGCCTCGATCATGCGCCGCACCCCCTCGTCGAGCGGGACCCGGGGCCGCCACCCGGTCGCCTCCGCGAAGCGGGATGGATCCCCGACGATCCACATGGGCTCGCCGTCCCGGTAGGGGAGGCGCCCGAGGCCCAGATCGCCGCCGGGCCAGCCCGCCGCGCGCGCGACGCGCTCAGCCACCTCACGGACGCGCACCGGCGCGCCCGAGCACACGTTGTACACACCGGACTCGAGGCCTCTCGACGTCGCGGCGGCGATCAGCGCCTCGACCACATCGTCGACGTAGGTGAGATCGCGCGCCTGCGCGCCCGGCGTCAGGGCCGGCGCCTCACCCGCCCGGAAGCGCGCGATGAGGTGAGGGATGAGGCGCGCGGGGCCCTCGCCCGGGCCGTAGACGCCGAAGAGCCGCAGCGCGACGAACGGGATCTGAAGCCGCGCCGCGACGGCCTTGCCGCAGAGGTAGGCGGCCGCCTTGGCCGCGCCGTAGACGCACGCCGGCTCGAGCGGGTGATCCTCGCGGAGGCGCGCGGGCTCCGGGGCCGGGGCGTACTCGGAGCACGAGCCCACGTGGAGGAAGCGCGCCGGCCGGTGCGCCTCGAGCGCCGCGAGCAGGCGCGTGGTCAAGCCCACGTTCCCGTCCACCACGAGCTCCGGATCCCGCTCGCTCGGGTTCACCCCGGACGCGGCCAGGTGAAAGACCACCTCGGGCCGGATCGCCGCGACGGCCCGCGCGAGCTCCGGCGTCGAGAGCGACGCGACGGGCGTGATCTCCACTCCGGCGATGCCCGCGAGCCGCGCCAGGCGGGGGCTGTCCGCGCGGACGATGCACGCCGTCCGCGCTCCCGTCGCCGCGAGCCGCGCCGCGAGCGCCGCGCCGATGAACCCTGTGGCGCCGGTGACGAGGACCGCGCCGAGCCCGGCGCTCATGCGAAGTCGACCCCGTACGCGCGGATCTGCGCGTCGAGCTCGGCGCGGCTCGACGCGGGGTCGTCGAGGTACGCGCGGTACCAGCGCGCCGTCAGCGCGAGCGTCTCGTCGAGCGTGAGCCGCGGCGTCCAGCCCAGCCGGGCGCGCGCCTTGCTGATGTCGAGGTGCAGCAGCTGCGCCTCGTGCGGGCCGGTGCGGTGCTCGGGCGGCACGAGCCTGAGCTCGCCGCGCCCGAGCTGTCGGATGAGCCGCTCGGCGACGCCGCCGACCGCGCACGTGTCGCCGTCGCGCGGCCCGAAGTTCCACCCGCCCTCGTGGGCCGCGGGCGCCTCGCACAGCCGCCGCGCGAGCAGGAGGTAGCCCCCGAGCGGCTCGAGCACGTGCTGCCAGGGCCGGGTCGCGAGCGGGTTGCGGATGACGATCGTCTCCCCGGCGGCGACGCCGCGCACGATGTCGGGCACCAGCCGATCCTCGGAGAAGTCGCCCCCGCCGATCACGTTCCCCGCCCGCGCGGACGCCACCGCCGCGCCGTTGCCGGAGAAGAACGAGCGCCGGTAGGCCGCCGTGACGAGCTCGGCGCAGCCCTTGCTGCTGCTGTACGGGTCGTGCCCGCCCATGGGCTCGTCCTCGCGGTAGCCCCAGACCCACTCGCGGTTCTCGTAACACTTGTCCGAGGTCACGACGACGATGGCGCGCGCGGAGCCCACGCGCCGGCACGCCTCGAGCACGTTCACCGTCCCCAGCACGTTGGTCGCGAACGTCTCCGCGGGCTCGCGGTACGAGCGCCGGACGAGCGGCTGGGCCGCGAGGTGGAGCACGATCTCCGGCCGGTGCTCCTCGACCACGGAGAGCAGCGCCGGCAGATCCCGCACGTCGCCGGTCACGGACGTGACGTCGCCCGCGATGCCCGCGAGCTCGAACAGGTTCGGCCGCCCCTCCGGCGGCAGCGAGAAGCCCACCACGCGCGCGCCCATGAGCGTCAGCCAGCGCGAGAGCCAGCTGCCCTTGAAGCCCGTGTGCCCGGTGACGAGCACCGCGCGCCCGGCGAAGAACGAGCCGCCGCGGCCGGTCATGCCCAGGTCTTCCAGGGCGCCTTGCCGGACTCCCACAGCGACTCGAGGAGCCGCTTCTCCCGCAGCGTGTCCATCGGCTGCCAGAAGCCGTCGTGCCGGTACGCCGCGAGCTGGCCCTCCGAGGCGAGCCGCTCGAGCGGCTCGCGCTCGAGCACGGTGGTGTCGTCGGTCATGTAATCGAGCGCGCGCCGCTCGAACACGAAGAACCCGCCGTTGATCCACCCCTCGCCGGACTGGGGCTTCTCCGAGAACTCGCGGACGAGGTTGCCCTCGAGCGAGAGCCCGCCGAAGCGCGCCGGCGGGCGGACGGCCGTGACCGTGGCGAGCTTGCCGTGGGACTTGTGGAACTCGACGAGGCGGCGGATATCCACGTCGCCCACGCCGTCGCCGTAGGTGCACATGAAGCGCGGGCCGTCGAGCCAGGCGTCGAGCCGCCGGAGCCGGCCGCCCGTCATCGTGTTGAGCCCGGTGTCCACGAGGGCCACGGTCCAGTCCGGCGCGGCGCTCCGGACGAAGCGCTGGGCGCCGTCTCGCAGATTCACCACGTAGTCCGTGCTGCGAACGTAGAAGTTGTGGAAGTAATCCTTGATGACCTCGCCCTTGTAGCCACAGGCCACGACGAAATCGTTGAACCCGTGGCCCGCGTAGATCTGCATGATGTGCCAGAGGATCGGATACGGGCCGATCTCGATCATCGGCTTCGGGCGAGCCTCGGTATGCTCGGCGAGCCGGCTTCCAAAGCCTCCGGCGAGCAGGACGACCTTCATGGGTTCCATGGGGCGCGGGAGGATAGATCAGAACGACAGAACTTACACGGCGCGAACTGTGGGCGATCGTGCTTCGCTACCTCGGGCAGCAGGGCCGTGGTAGACGCGGCCGCATGAGCATGGCGAAGCCGGCGTCGCTGCGAGGCCTCTTCCGGTCCCAGAGCTTGCAGAGGCATCGCCTCGCGATCGCAGCGTCGCTCCTCGTCGCGCTCGGCTGCGCGTGGGTGCTGCGCGTCGGGGGGCTGCCCGTCGTGCCGGACAGGGCCGCGTTCGCGGGCGTGACGTGGTGGGCCGTGGCGCTGCACGGCGTGCTCTATGTCGGCGCGCTCTACCTGCGATCTCACCGCTGGACGTGGTTGCTTGAGCCCATCGAGCCCGTGCCGCTCCGGCGCGTCATCGCCGTCTCCTTCATTGGTTATGGCGCGCTCGTGCTGATGCCGTTCCGCACCGGGGAGGCGGTGCGCCCGCTGCTCATCCGCCGCCGCGGCCTGTCCGCGTGGGCGGCGGCGGGCACGGTGGCCGCCGAGCGGATCATCGACGGCCTCTTCCTCAGCGCGCTGCTCCTCGCCGGGCTCGCGCTCGCGCGCCCCCGCGAGCCGCTCCCGGATCGGATCGGCGATCTCGCGGTCCCCGCCGCCGCCGTCCCGCGCGCCGCCTACCTGGCGCTCGCCGTCTTCGGCGCCGCGTTCGTCGCGATAGGCGTCTTCTATTTCCGCAGGGCCTGGGCGCGGCGCGCGACCGAGCGCGTGGTCGGCCTCGTCTCAACCAAGCTCGCGGGCCGCCTGGCCGACGCCGTGGAGCGGGTCGCCTCGGGCCTCGGCTTCCTGCCCCGGCTCCGGTACACGGCCCCGTTCCTCCTGGCGACGGCGGGGTACTTCCTCCTGAACGTGTGGGCGATGCAGATCGTGGCCTTCGGGTGCGGCCTTCTGCCCATCGACTTCCCGCGGGCGGCCGTCCTCGTCGGTGTGCTCCACCTCGGCGTCCTCCTCCCGAACGCGCCGGGGTATTTCGGCACGTTCCAGATGGCGGTCTATGCGGGGCTCTCGCTCTACTTGGCGCCGGAGGTCGTGATGGGCCCCGGCTCGGCGCTCGTCTTCTTGACCTACTCGCTGCAGGTCGGGCTCGTGGTGCTGCTCGCCGCGATCGCGCTCGCGGTGGAGGGGGCGCCGCTGAGCCAGGCGTTCGCGGAAAATCCAGCCGAGGACGTGAGGCCGCAGGGGCTACCCTCGTCGCCGGGCGCGGGTTAGGCTCGCCGCCCTTTCATGGCGCTCTCCTCCCACCTGCTCGATCGCGGCCATGCCGCCCTGTACGTCCTCTCCCAGCGCCTCGTCGGGGCCGACCTGGCCCGGCGCGCGTGCCTCGAGGCGCTCGATCTGCGCCCCGGCGATCGCGTGCTCGATATCGGCTGCGGCCCTGCGTACTACTTCGATCGCCTTCCGCCGGTCGACTACCACGGGTTTGACACCGATCGCCGCCACATCGCGGCGGCTCGCGCGCGCCACGGGGATCGGGCCAGGTTCTACGACGAGCCGTTCGGCGAGCTGCACGCGCGCGCGCTGGCCCCCTTCGACCGGGTCCTGATGCTGGGCCTCTTGCACCACGTGGACGACGAGGTGGCGAGCTCGCTGCTCTCCCTGGTCGCGCGCTCGATCCGCCCCTCGGGCCGCGTGATCACGCTCGACACCGCCTTCTGGGACGGCCAGTCCTCGCTGGCGCGGCTCATCGCGAAGAACGATCGCGGCGACTACATCCGCACCCCGCAGGCGTTCCGGCGGCTCGCCGACCGGTCCTTCGGCCGGATCGAGGAGCGCTTCGTGGGCGACACCCTCAGGATGCCCGCCTCCCATTTCATGATGAGCCTAGAGGCGCCGCGGGTCGCGTAACCTCCGGGCTAGCCGCCGAGCTAGCCGCCGAACCGGCCCCACGCCAGCTTGGCCGTGAGCGTGAGGCCGAGGGCGACCACGAACCACCGCACCTTCCTGGGCTCGATGCGGCGGGCGACCACGGCGCCAGCGAGCGAGCCGACCACCGCCGCCGCCATCATGATCGGCGTGGCGACCGCGTCGACCGCGCCCGCGAACAGGAACGCGAGCGCCGCCACGCCGTTGATCAGGCTCGCGAGCACCGTCTTGATCCCGTTCAGCCGGTGGATGTCCACGTTGCCCGCGAACGAGGAGAGCAGCGCCAGCATCATGATGCCGATCCCGGCGCCGAAGTAGCCGCCGTAGACGCTCACGAGGAACTGGAGGAGGAACACGAGCCACGGCCGGGAGGGCAGCGCGAAGCGCTCCGCGCCGGGATCGGCCGAGGAGGATGGCGCTGCGGAGGGCTTCGCCGGGCGCAGGTTCTGCCAGAGCAGGAGCAGCGTCGCGACGAGCACGAGCCCCGGCACCGCGGCGTCGAACACGCGCTGCGGCGTCACGAGCAGGAGCGCCGAGCCCACGACGCCGCCGAGCAGCGACGGCAGGAACAGGACGCCGAGGACCCGGTAGTCCCGCGAGAGCTCGCGGCGATACGCCCACGCCGACGCGAGCGACGCCGGCGTGAGCGCCACGGCGTTCGTCGCGTTCGCGGCGAGCGGGGGCAGCCCCGCCGCGATCGCAGCGGGGAACGACACCAGCGTGCCGCCGCCGGCCACCGCGTTGATGGCGCCGGCCACGGCGGCGCCGCCGGCGAGGAGTGCCGCTCTGGTCAGATCCACGGCGCGAGATCGCCCGAGCCCCGCCGGCCTGTCAACGGCCGCGCCGCTGGCCACGCTGCGCTTGAGGAGGCGGGCGCAGCGCCCCGGTACCGCGGGTCAGAAATCCTGAGGGATCTGTCTCGCGAGCGGAGAGAGAGTCAACGCAAAGGCGCAAAGACGCAAAGGCGCAAAAAAGAACAAATCTCGTGCATTTTTGCGTCTTTGCGACTTTGCGTCTTTGCGTTGAACTCTCCCTCCTCCGGATCCCTGGCCGGCCTTCTGGACTAGGATGGCGCTGCGGCCGACCCTGGCGGTCGCTCCTCCTCGGAGAGCCGAGCGACATGCCGCGATCCTTCCCGCACCTCCCCGCCGCGCTGCTCTCCGCCATGGCGTGCGGCGCGCTCGCTCCGGCGGCTGCCGCCGGCGAGGGGCAGCCCGGGCCCGCGCGCGTCTGGGTGGCCGACGACGGCACGCGTATCCGCCGGGAGGACGTCGGTTTGCCGCTCTCCCGCGGCGAAGGAAACGCGGTCTTCCGGCCGGGCGAGCCGATCCGGCTCGGCGCGCTCCGCGCGGAGGTCGTCGCCTTCCAGGTCGTCATCGAGGCCGGCGCCGAGCCCGTGCGCGGCGTCACGGTCGAGCTCTCCGCGCTCCGCCCAGCGGCCGGCCCGGGCGCGCCGGCCAAGGCACCGCCGACGCCGCAGCAGCCCGCGCAGGGGCAGGGAGCGGCGCCCGCGGGGGCGATCTCGATCCGCCGCTTCGTCGAGCACTACGTCGAGATCACGCAGCGCTCGCGCAACGAGCAGCGCCCCCGGGAGTCGCTCGGGTGGAGCCCAGCGGCGCGGCCGCCCGACGACGTGCACCTCGGGTTCCTCCCCGACGCGCTCATCCCGGTCGAGCTCGCGCCCCCCTGGGCGCCGTACCCGATCGAGGTCGGCCCTCGCGAGACCCGGGCGGTCTGGATCGATCTCCACGTCCCGGAGGGCGCCATCCCCGGCGCTTACGAGGGGAGGGTGGTGGTCGGATCGGCGTCGCACGGCGAGCTCGCGTCGCTCGATCTGAAGCTCGACGTCGCCCCGGCGATGCTGCCGTACGGCGCGGTCGACTTCATCGCGTTCTACGACGTCGATAGCGTCACCGAGCGGGTCGGCGACGGGCCCGCCGTCGAGCAGCAGCTCTGGCAGCTGCTCCACGAGCACCACGTCGACGGCTTCGCGTCGGTCCGCAGCCCCGACGAGGTCGAGCGGCTGCGCGCGGCGATCGACGGCTCGCTCTTCACGGAGGCGCGCGGCTACCGGGGGCCGGGCGCGGGCGTGCCGCCCGGGGCGGTTGCGCTCGGCGCCTATGGCAGCTTCGGCGATCCCGGGGAAGCGACCCTCCGCCGCGTCGAGGCGGTCGCGGACCTCCTCCCGCCGGCTGTGGACGACGTGATGCTCTACGCGGTCGATGAGCAGTGCGAGAGCCCCCGCGGGCCCGGCTGGCGCCGGCTGATCCGCGGCTCGCGCCTGTCGTCGCGGGTCCTCGTGGGGCACTCGTGCGGCGAGGTCCCTCCGGTGGAGCAGGACGTCGACCTCGTGCTGACGCCGGCGAACCGCTTCGACTCGACGTGGGCGCGGGCCGCGCGCGAGAAGGGCCAGCGGCTCTGGGTGTACAACGGCGCGCTGCCGCGGACCGGCACGTTCATGATCGACGCGCCGCTCACCGGGCTCATGGCCGACGGCTGGATCGCGGCCTCCCACGAGGTGGGCCGCTGGTTCCTGTGGGAGACGGCGTTCTGGCACGACGGCAACCGCGGCGGCAAAGGGCCCATCGACCCGTTCACGGTCGCGGAGAACTTCCACAACCGCGACGGCGACGCGTGCCTCGGCGACGGCATGCTGCTCTATCCCGGGACGCAGCGGGGCGCGTTCTCCTCCCGATCCGTCGGCTTTCCCGGCGTGCTCCCCTCGATGCGCCTGAAGAGCCTTCGCCGCGGGATCCAGGACGCCGGCTACATCGCGCTCGCGAGGTCGGCGTCGCCCGGCGCGGTGGACGCGATCGTCAAAGAGGTGATCCCGGCTGCGCTTGACGAGGCGCTCGACAGCGCGCCCGCCGCGTGGAGCAGCGACGGCGCCCCGTTCTTCAGGGCGCGCTCCGCGCTGCGCGCCCTGATCCCGGCGGACGCCTCGCTCGACGCCGCCGGCGTCCGCCGCGCGCTCGCCGAGGCGGCGGCGGCCCGCCGCGCGCTCGTCCCGCTCCCCCGCGCGGGCGGCGAGGCGGACAGCGCAGGACAGGCCAGCCCGTGGCCGTTCGGCCGCTGGAGCACGACGGCGCGGCTCATCGCCGCCGCCGGGCTGGGCGCCGCCGTGCTCGTGCTGGTCATCGGGCTCTACCGCCGGGGGAAGCCAGGGCGGGGGACCGAGGGGCGCTGACCGCCGTACGCCTCACTCGCCTGCCCAGAGCGACAAACGGGTTGAAACCCCAGAAAAGAGCAGGAATTTGAACCGCCAAGCGCGCCAAGGACGCCAAGATTGTGTTTTGTTCTTGGCGTCCTTGGCGCCTTGGCGGCTCATTTCTCGCTCGTTCAACGTGATCGGTGTCCTAGCGATTGAGCCCGTATCCCACGAACCTGCACCCCGCTCTCTTTGAAGAGGGTTCTATCGCCGACGGATCGAGCAGCGTTGTGGGCTCGCCAGACTCACGATGACCGCATGATGAGCTGCTGCGTCGCCTTGCGCTCGCCCACGACGGCGACCACTGTCTCGGAGGCGAGCCCCGCCGCGCCCTGCGACGTGCGGCGGATCGTGCCGAGCAACGCGAACCAGCCGATCTGGCTGCTCGAAATGGCGCGCTCGCTGATTCCGTCCACGCGGGCCAGCGCCTTGCGCGCGACCCGGAACACGCTGCGATCGACCCCCTCGAGCAGGTCGAGTGTGGCGCCGAGCCGCTCCTGCGTCTCGACGCGCACGTCCTCGAGGAAGCCGAACCCCGCGCGCACGACCTCCTCGACGACGCCGAGGCTGCCATCAACCCAGGTGTAGATCAGGCCCTCTTGCGGAATGCTGAGCTTCGCGCGCTCAGAACCATTGCTGCCGGCCGCGGCCTGGCCGGAGATGCTCTCGTTCATCTCGAACCCCCTTCCTCAAATTGGCTCGCAGGCCATTCGCCTGCTGCGAACCTACTATCAACAACTGAGTTCTCGGATGGGTTATCACAGGGCAACAAAGGCGTGAACTCTTTCTTTGTCATCTCGTCCTCGCGATCGCGCCCTCTGGTGCTCTGGCCGGTCGCGTCGGTCGCGTCGGTCGCGTCCGTTGCATCCGTCGTGTCCGTCGCGTCCGTTGCATCATCTTGCGTCCGTCGCGTTCGTCGCGTTGGTTGCGTTCGTCGCGTCCGTTCCCGGGGCCAGACGTGCCGCGCGGAGTGAGGCCGTGGCGGCGCCCTCCCAGGCGTCCTGCCGAATCCTCTCTACCTCGGTAAATTTGGCTGAAAATACGCGATAAACGGCCAGCGCGTCGGAGACGTAAGCTGGCGGCCACCGAAGGCCCTTGGTCCTTGGCAGGCGCGCCTCGGCTGGGTACGGTCCCGCGGTGCCCACGAGGCCCACGAAGATCGAGCGATTTCTGAGGGGAACCACCTTGTCCACGCTTCTTGCCGCCTCCTGCGTCTCCGGCGCACCGCACGGCGAGGCGCCCTCCGCGCCGCCACCTGCTGAGCTCTTGGCCTTCGATCTGCAAGAAGGGCAGATAGACAACCACTTCTTCCGTCGTGGTCATATCGCAGCCCATCTCTTGACGACGTCGGGCGTCTCGCCGCGGCTCATCGTCGCGTTTCCGGCAGGTAACATGGGAATCGCGGTGTGGTTCGACGAGCTGCCGGCGCCGGTCGATCTCTCGGTGGAGGGGGACGTCGCTGGCGTGGAGCGCGTGGAGCGGCCCGGCGTCATGCGCGGCGTGTCGGCGCTCCTCGCGAGCGCGGCGCCGGCGCTGCGTGTCCATCGGGTGCTCCTCGGGAGTGTCCGTACGCTCCGCGACGTGGGGCGCGACGCCGAGGTTCCGGCCTGGCTCGGGAACGACGTCGAGGCGATCGCCTCGCCGCGGGGCGCGGCGATCGCCGTGCGGCGCACCACGCTGGACGGCGAGCACCATCTCGAGTTGCTCATCGAGCCGCAGGAAGGCACGACGGCCGCGGTCGGGGACGACGGACGGATCGAGCTGGCGGCAGGGCCGAGCGGCCTCCGTGTCAGGGTGACGGCGCTCTCGGACGAGGCGCCGCTCACGCCGGTGCCCCTCGAGGAGCTCGTGACGGAGCGCGCCAGCGACGATCTGCGCCACCGCCAGGCGCTCGGCTTCCTCGCATACCGGGAGAAGCTGCTGGCCGGGTCCTGGCGTTTCCTTACGTATTTCGGCCGGGACACGTTGCTCGCGGTGAGGATGCTCCTGCCCGTCCTCGATCCGGCGGTGGTCGAGGCGGGCCTCGGCTCGGTCCTCGATCGGCTGAGCCTGGCCGGTGAGGTCGCGCACGAGGAGGCGATCGGCGAGTACGCGGCGCTCATGCACCTCGATTCGGGCATCCCCGGGGCGCTGCGCGAGCCCATCTACGATTACAAGATGATCGACGGCGACTTCCTCCTCGCGCCCGTCGCCGCCGAGTATCTCCTCGGCAGCGCGGCCGGCCGGGAGCGCGCCGCCGAGTTCCTGTCGCGCCGGACGCCGGCGGGCGACACGTATGCGGAGGCGCTCGCTCGGAACGTGGCGCTCGTGCTCCACCTCGCCGCCCCGTTCGCCGAGACGGGGGATCCGATGAAGTTGATCGGGCTCAAGGCGGGCACGAAGGTCGGCGAGTGGCGTGACAGCGAGGAGGGCCTCGCGGGCGGCCGGATCCCCTACGACGTGAACGCCGCGCTGGTTCCGGCCGCGCTCCGCGCGTCGGCGCGGCTGCTCGCGAGCCCGCTGCTCGGCGCGGACGCGGAGCGCGCCGGCCGGGCGGAGCGGCTCGCGCGCGCGTGGAAGGACGCCGGCGTGTTCTTCCAGGTCGAGCTGCCGGAGGACGAGGCCAGGCGGCGCGTGTCGTCCTATGCGGCGTCGCTGGGCCTGGACGCGGCGCTGGCGCTCGCGTCGCTCTCGGGGACGCTCTCGTTTCCTGCCGTCGCGCTCGACAGCGGCGGGAAGCCGATTCCCATCATGCACTCCGACGACAGCTTCGTCCTCCTGTTCACGGAGCCGCCACCCGCTGCGCTGGAGGAGATCGCGGGCCGCCTGATCCGCCCGTTCCCGGCCGGCCTGCGGACGCCGGTGGGGATCCTGGTCGCGAACCCCGCGTTCGCGCAGGATCCAGCGCTCTGGAGGGAGTTCACGGCGGCCCATTACCACGGGACGGTCACATGGTCGTGGCAGCAGGCGATGCTCGCCGCGGGCGTCGAGCGGCAGCTCGGCCGCGGCGACCTGCCGGCCCGCGCGCGGGGCGCGCTGGAGCGGGCGCGGAGCGCGCTCTGGGAGGTCATCGCGGCGACGCGCGAGGCGAGCACGCGGGAGCTCTGGAGCTGGGCCTTCGAGGACGGCTGTTACAAGCTGGTGCCCTTCGGCGCGGAGCGATTGCACCACGACGAGTCGAACGCGGTGCAGCTCTGGAGCACCGTGTACCTCGCGGTACGCCCCTGAGCCGAGCGGCGGCTAGCTCCGCGTGTCGCAAATCCTGCCAGGGATCTGTCTCGCAAAAGAAGAGAGATTTGACGCAAAGACGCCAAGAGCGCAAAGACGCCAAAATACACAATTCTATTCTTTTTTGCGTCTTTGCGCCTTTGCGCCTTTGCGTTGAGATCTCTCTCCGGATCCCTGGCTGGACCTCTGGCGGGCGGAACTAGCGCTCAGGCCTTTGCGCCGGCGATCAAGTCCATCAGCGATCGCCGCTCCCCGCCGCGATCAGCCCCTTCAATCGCCCCCAGCTCGACATCCGGCCGGATCCCCGTCCCCTGGATCGGCTCTCCGCCCGGCAGGACCATTCTCGCCGCCGGCGCGAGCACCGGCGCGTGATCCTCCGGATCCGCCGCGACCTTCAGCGCCGTCCCCTTCCCGTACGTGCGCTCCCCCGCCACGACCGCCCTCCCGTGCCACTGGAGGCAGCCGGCGAAGAGCTCCGCCGCCGACGCCGTCCCGCCATCCACAAGGATCCATAGCGGCACGCGGCACGGATCCCGGTGGCTCGACCGGTACACGATCTCATCGCTGTCCGCGTCGATCGCCCTCCCGAGGACGCTCCCCGGCTCCAGGAAGTCGCCCGCGAGCTCGAGAAAGGCCGTCAGCTCCCCACCGGGGTTGCCCCGCAGATCGAGCACGAGCTTCTCCAGCCCTTCGGCCTCGAGCGCCCTCACCGCCGTGTGGACCCGGGCGGGCACGTCCAGCGAGAAGGTGCGGATCTTCACGTACCCGACCCCCGGCTCGAGCTGGACGCTCTCGACCGGCGAGGCGCCGCCGCACGGGTGGAGCGACGCGACCAGCGCGTCCAGATCCGCCAGCATCGGTGCGCCGGCGGGCCGCGCGCCCTCGGCCCTGCCCGCGTTGTACGTGATGAAGACGTTGGTCACGCTCGGCAACACCTGGACGCCGATGAAGCAGTTGTAATTGTTGCCGGACCTCGGAGAGAGCAGCGACGTGGAGGGGACGAAGTTGACGAAGACCTTCACGTTGCCGAACGTGTACTGGCCTGTTCCCATGAAGGTCCAGTGCAGCGTGCCCAGCCAGTCGCCCATCGTGATGATCGCGCGCGCCAGGAGGCTCAGCGCGGGCCCCATCGAGAACCACACGTTGAACGAGAACGGGAACTTCACCGCGTTCGGGCCGAAATTGGGGAACGGGAACGGGCCGAACGCAGGCGACAGGCACACGTCGGGGTAGCCGGCGCTCATTCCGGTACATTTGTTGTTTGCAGGGAGCATCGCGCCGGCCTCCTATCCCAAGAGGATCTGCTTGCCGTTCACCGTGACCGTCTCCTCGGTCAGGATCGTGGCGTTCTTCGCCTTCGTGAAGGCCGTCTTCTCCACGACCGTGTGCGACTCGCTCGCCTGCACGCTCAGCAGCGCGCTCACCCGCTGGTACATCGAGGTGAACTTCTGGACCACGGCGTCGGCCACCATCCGGATCTTGCCGGCCTGCACCTCGAGCTCCGGCCCCCGGATCGCGACGCCCTTGTCCCCGGACAGCGAGAGCTCTCCGTCCCTCGCGTGCACCGCCACGTCTCCCTGGAGCGACAGCACCGTCCGGCCCGCGCCGTGGAGCACGCCGATGGCGTAGTAGCGCTCCTCCCTGCCGATGACGAGCAGCGTGTCGCCCACGGCGGGCTCGTAGGGCAGCGCGAGCGCCATCTCGACGGCGACCGGCTGGCCGCCCGGCAGCTCCACCGCGATCGCGCCCCCCTCCGCCGCCGTGACCCGGCCCGGGCCCAGGTACTCCCTCGGGAGCGCCACGGCGCCGTCCTGCCCCGCGTCGTCGGCCGCCGCGACCCCGGCCCGCGAGAGGCCGATCCGCAGCACGTCCGCGCCGCGCGGCCGAAGGGTCTGCTCCTCGCCCGCCGGCGCATCCACCCGCACGGCCGCCGCGCGATCGCTCTCCTTCATGGCTCCCATCGACATCGCTCCTCCTTCATTGCGAGCGCCGCTCGGGCGGCATCCATGCTTCGGCCTCCAGGCGATCCACGTCCGTGCGCCTCGCCGTGGCGAGATTGGCATCGAGATAACGTGTCTTCTCGTCGCGGACGTGGTGCAGGTTCGCCCAGTGCAGATCCGCGCCGGTGAAGTCGGCGCCCGAGATGTCCGCGTGCGAGAGATCGGCGTGGTGCGCCTTGACCCCCACGAACAGCGCCTCGGCCGCGCGGACCTCGTGCATCACCGTCTCCCGGATATCGGCCCCCGCGAGGTTCGCCCCCGAGAGATCGGCCTTCACGAAGATCGCATTGCGGAGCATCGCCTGCGTCAGCCCGGCGCCGGCGAGCACGCCCTCGCCGAAGAACGCGGCCTTGGCCATCACGCCCGCCAGCGAGGCCTGCCGCAGGTTCGCCCCCTTGAAGTTCGCGTTCGCCAGGATGGCGCCGTCGAGCCGGGTCCGCTCCAGGTTGCACGAGGTGAAGTCGCAGTTCGACAGGTTGCACCCCGAGAGGTCCATCCCCGAGAGGTTCCCGAGCGCGAAGAAGCACCGCGAGATGGTCAGCCCGGAGAGCGACGCCCGCGTCAGGTCCACGCCGGAGAAGTCCACACAGTCGAAGATCGCCTTCTCGAAGGTGATGTCCTCCACGACCGCGGTCCGCAGCGTGGTCTGCGAGACGAGCGCGCGCGTCAGGTTCGCGCCCGTCAGGTTGGCCCCCTCCAGCACGCAGCGCACGAGCCGCGAACCGGACAGGTCGGCGCCCGAGAGATCGGCCTCCTTGAAGACCACCATCTCGAGGTCCTTGCCCGAGAGATCCGCGCCCGGCAGCCGCGCCCGGTACAGCATGCACGACCTCACCGTCGCGCCCCGGAAGTCCGCGCCGGTGAGGTCGCAGTTCGCGAGCACCGTCTGGTCGAGCGTCGCGCCCCGGAAGCTCGCGCCCCGGAGGTCCGTGCCCTGGAGCGACGACAGCGTGAGGTTCGCGTTCTCGAAGCTCACCCCGGCGAAGTCCATCCCCTCCAGCGCCGCGCCCGCGAGGTCCGCCCCGGAGAGGTCCAGCCGGCCGAGGCGCGCGCCGTCGAACACCGTCTTCGTGAGCTTCTTCGGGAGCACGGCCTCCCGGAGATCGGCCCTCAGGAACACCACCGTGTCGAGCTCCGCGCCCGACAGATCGGCCCGCGTCAGGTTCGCCTCGGCGAACGACGAGCCCTCGATCCGCGCCTGCGACAGCGAGGCGCCCGAGAGGTCCGCCCGCGTGAACGACGACTGCGAGACGGTCACGCCGTCGAGCGCCGCGCCCGACAGGTCGGCGAGGTCGAGCCGCGTGCCCTTCAGGGTCGCCCCGGACAGCTCCGCCCCCGCGAGCTTCGACTCGGCCAGGTTCGCCTCCTGCAGCCGCGCGCCGCGCAGGTTCGCCCCGGTCAGCTGCCCGCGGATCAGGCTCGCGCCTGTGAGGTTCGCGCCGGCGAGGTTCGCGCCCGAGAGGTCGCTCTGGGCGATGGCCGCGCCCTCCAGATCGGCGCCCGACAGGTCCGCGCCGCGGAGCGCGCACCAGGCCACCTTGATGCCGCGGAGATCGGCCCCCGAGAGGTCCGCGCCCTCCAGCTGCACCCGCCCGAGCTTCACGCCGCGCAGCCGCGCCTTGCGGAGGTCGGCCCCCCGCAGATCCATGTCGCCGAGCGTCCTGCCCTCGAGCGCCTCGCCCGCCTGGAGCAGCGCCCTCAGCTCGTCCGGGGTCATCGATCTCGCTCCAGGGTCGACTTCTTCAGGTTCGCCCCTCTGAAGTCACAGCCGGATCCCGAGGTCTCGTAGAATTTTGCATCGTAGAGGTTTGCGTCGACGAACTTCGCCTCCGGGACCCGCGCCCTGAGCAGGTCCGCCTCGAAGAGGTTCGCCCGCGTGAAGTCGGCGCGCGTGAGGTTTGCCCGATCGAACCGGGCGCCCCGCACGTTGGCCCCGAAGAAGCTCGCGCCGTCGGCCGTGGCCTCGATGAAGAGGGCGCCGGTCAGCACGGCGAGGCTGAGATCCGCGCCGGTGAGGGTCGCGCCCATCCACACGCTCCCGTCGCCCCGGGCGCCAGCGAAGACCGCGCCGGTGAGGTCGGACCCGGAGAAGCTCGTGCCGGCGAGGGTCGCGCCCGCGAACGTGGCGGAGGCGCCCTTGACCTTCGACACGAAACACCGCGTGAGCGAGGCCTGCGACAGGTCCGCGCGCTCGAGCACGGTGTCCTCCAGGAAGGCCACGGCCCACGCCGCCCCGCGCGCGACGGCCCCCGTCATGTCCGCCCTCGAGAAGACGAGGTTCGACCCCTGCGTGCCCGAGAGATCGGCCTCCATGAGCCGCGCGCCGTCGAACGTGGCGCTCTCCAGCGTGGCGCCGCGGAAGACGGCGCGCTCTGCCGAGGCGCTCTGCAGGGTCGCGAGGGTCAGGTCCGCGCCCGTGAAATCCGCCTCCCGCACGTCGGCGTCGAACAGCACGGCCTGCTTGAGGATGGCGCGCGTGAGCCTGGCGCCCCGGAGGTTGGCGCCCGTGAGGATGGCGCCCGTGAGGTTCGCGCCGCTCAGGTCGCGGCCGCTCAGGTCCTGCTCGCTCAGGTCCTGGTCGCGGAGGTCGCTCCCTGGCCCGATCTGCCCGGGCGGCCGCGGCGGGGCCGTGGAGAGGCCCATCGACGCGAGCTTCGGATCGGCGGCGAGCTTGTCCCACGCCGCGAGCGCCGGGACCTGCGTCCCGCGCGCGGTCGCGAGCGCCTTCGCCTCCTCCACCGCCCGCGCGACGCGCCGGAAGGCCGTCCGGAGCGCCGCGTCCATCAGCATGGGCGACGCGGCGGAGCTCATCGGCGGCAGGGCCTGCGAGGCCTTCGGCAGGTTGCGCAGCGCCTCCGCGATGACGCTACCGAGGACCTTCCCCCCCGGCAACGCGACGCCCGCGAGCCCCGCCATCGCCCGGCCGATCCTCTCCTGATGCGGCTTCGCGACGTCGCCGAGCCGCGCCTTGAGCAGCGCCGACAGCGGGTCGAGCCCCGCCGCGTCGGCGCCGTCGCCCTTCTTTTGCAGCGCCTGCAGCGCCCCCCATTCCTCCTTGAGCTCCGGCGCGAGCTGCTCCTCGATCTCGAGCGGATCGGCCTCGAAGCGCGCGAGGATCTCCCGGTAATGCTCCTCGGGCAGCGCCGGCCCGTCGAGCGGCTCGGAGGCGACGAGCGTGGTGACGCGCGAGAGGTCGTCGTCGGTCACCTCCGTGAGGCCGCGCCACGTGAGGAACAGGGCCTTCTCGTCCAGGTTGGCGAGCAGCGTGTCGAGGTGCATCGGCACCTCCCGGAACCCGCGCTCCGCGTCGTTCGCGAAGACGCGGATCCGGAGGCCCGGCAGCCGCGATCGGAAGACCTCCGCGTCCGGGTGGAGGTTCTGGAACAGGAGATCCTCGTCGCCGCGCAGGTACGGGAGCCACTGGTCGGGCCGGGCCGAGTTGAAGTACGTCCAGTCGAAGTCGTCGGCGAAGTACGGCGCTCGCTTCTCGCGGTACGCCTTGCCGTAGTTCTTCCCGACCCGGGCGCGCCGATCGGGCCGGTTCGGCGACAGGGGCCCGAACCCCGCGGGCGCCGGCCGATCCGAGCGCGAGAGCAGCAGATCGTCCGCGCCCTCGACGTTGGGGAGCTCGCGCGTCCCGTGGCCCCTTCCCGCCGGGTTGAGCGGGTGCCCCGGCCCTCCGAAGCTGCGCCGATCGCCGAGGGGCATCCGGTCGAACGGCACGGGATCGCTCATGGCGGGCCCGAGCAGGCCATCCATCCACACGCGCTCGCCGACCACGCGCAGGATCTTCGACCAGGACCCGACGCCGAACCGCACCGGACACTCGGTCATGCGCGCCTTGCCCGGCGTGTGGCACGTGCCGATCAGGAGCACGTCGGCGTGGGGCTTGAAGTCCGCCAGATCGCTCGGGTACAGGCACTCGCCGGTATGCTCGTGATCGTCGTCGTGGAACACGTCGCCGCGCAGCGTCTCCTGCGCGAGCGCCGGGTGGCCCTCGGGCAGGGAGAGCGGCGCTCCGGGCTCGAGGATGAACTTTGCCCGGACGATCAGGGTCATCTCCGGCTGGGGCGGCCTCCGCGAGGTGACCTTGCTGCCGAAGAGGAACGGGGTGAGATTCTTGTTCGCCATCCGTGAGGGTCGCCGCGCTTGCGCGTCACGTCATGAGGTGGACTGCAGCGATGTTCGTGCGGACGGGCGCGACCTTGCCCCGGTCCAGGGTGACCTTCAAGTTCTCCGTCCCCATCGAGAGCGTGGGCCCGATGCTGGCCTCGAGCGACGCGGCGACGGTGACGGACGCCTCCAGGCCGATCGTGGCGCTGGCCGAGATGCCGCCTGTGAAGCTCACCTCCGCGCCGAGCGTCGCCTCGATCATCCCCCCCAGGACGACCTCGTTGACCATGCCGAGGTTGATCGTCGTCTCGATCCCGTCGACGACGGTCTTGCTGTTGCCCTGCGTGTAGGAGTCCGCGTCGCCGTACTTCTCGTCCTTGGTGTCGGCGTGGGTCTCGGAGATGATCTTGTTCGCCTTCGTAGTGCTCTTGATGATGTCGGCCTCGGTGTGGTCATCCACGGTCCCGGTGACCGTGGTCGAGGTCGTGATCGACCCCGCCTTCATCGTCGACTTCGACGGTCCCTTGACGGTCGTCTCGTCGGTCATCGACGTGGCGTGGGTCTTCGACACCATCTTGTCCGCCCAGGTCTCGTTGGAGATCGAGGGCACCGGCAGCTTCGCCGAGCCGGTATAGGACGAGATGCTCTTGGCCCACGTCCTGTCGACGATCGTGGGGTTCTCCCCGAGGACGCCTGACGGAGGGAGACCCCAGGGCGCCGTGAGCGCGTCCAGGTCGCGCGGCGGGCTGTCGTGTCCGGTGACGCTCTCCAGCTTGCTGCCGTAATGGAACTCGAAGGCATCGCCGTGGTAGGTGGTGTGCACCTCGCCCTTCACGGTCTTCTCGCGCAGGCGCTTCTCGCCGCGGGGGCCCTGGATGAAGTCGAACTCTCCCGACCCGTGGAAGGTGATGCTCTTCTCGTTGATCTGCCCGTCCTCCGCCTTCCAGCCGCTCTCGAACTCGCGGTGCCCGAGGACGGTCATCTTGTACGTGCCCCCGATGACCTCGACCTTGTCGCCCCGCGTGGTGATGACCCGGTTGCCGTCGGTGTGATCTCGCCAGCTGTACTCGTCGCCCTCGGCCGCGCCGATGCGCAGGTACGACGACATGCCGTCGCCGAAATCAGGCACATGGAGGATACCGTACTTGCCATCACCGGCCATGGGAGCTCCGTATCCGGTGGCGCGTGGAGCGTGGTGCTCGCGCCCTCAAACGAAGAGGTTGAACGCCGAGACGATCTTGTTCGCGAGCGCGATCTCCGTCTTGCTCATGTGGAGCTCCACGCCCGCCGGGCTGATCTCGAGCGTGGGGCCGGCGGAGACGTCGATGCTCCCGGTCAAGCTGAAATCCGCCTTGAGGCCGACGGTCACGTCGACGATGCCGCCGGCCGTGAAGGTCACCTCCGCGCCGAGCGTCGCCTCGATCATCCCCCCCAGGACGACCTCGTTGACCATGCCGAGGTTGATCGTCGTCTCGATCCCATCGACGACGGTCTTGCTGTTGCCCTGCGTGTAGGAGTCCGCGTCGCCGTACATCTTGTCCTCGGTGTCGGCGTGGGTCTCGGAGATGATCTTGCTCGCCTTCGTATAGCTCTTGATGATGTCGGCCTCGGTGTGGTCATCCATGGTCCCGTCGACCTTGGTGGAGGACGTGATCGACGCGGCGTGCATGGTGGATTTTGACTCCTCCTTGACGGTCGTCTCGTCGGTCATCGAGGTGGCGTTCGTCTTCGTCACCATCACTTCCGCCCAGGTCTCGTCCGTGATCGACGGCACCGGCAGCTTCTCCGAGCCGGTATAGGACGAGATGCTCTTGGCCCACGTCCTGTCGACGATCGTGGGGTTCTCCGTCGGGATCGCCTGGGGCGAGGGCGGATTCTTGTCATCGATGAAATCGTCGGTGACATTCAGCGTGGGGAACGTGTCGGTGCCGGTCTGGCTCTCCTTGACCTTTCCGAAGTAGTAGTCGTAGACGTCGCCGTGGTAGACGGTGTGCACCTCGCCCTTGATGGTCGTCTCGACCACCTTCCACGTCCCGCCGTAGTTCTGCACCCACTCGATCGTGGTGCCGCCGCCGAAGGTCTCGCTGACCTCGGTGACGTGCCCTCCCGACACGTCCCAGCCCGCCTGGTGCTCCCCGCGGCCGAGGATGAGCAGGCGGTAGTTCCCCCCGATGACCTCGACCTTGTCGCCCTTGGTGGTCGAGATGCGGTTGCCGTCGGTGTGATCGCGCCAGCCGCCCTTCGTGTGCAGCTTCGCGGTCTCGGCCTTTCGCTCGCCCACAGGCACGAAATTGGGCGAGCCGTCCCGCTTGCGGTCGTCGTCGGTGAACGTCTGAATCCGCTCGGCGAGATCGTCGCCCGCGCTCTCGCCGAGCGGCGCGGCGGCCCCGAGGCGCAGGTAGGACGGTTCCCCGCCATTCAGATCCGGTACTTCGAGGAGCGCGAACTTGCCTCCGGACACTGGAGCCTCCGAGCGTGATGGACGACGCAAGGCGTCGCCGTGTCGCGGACCGCACAATCCTATGTCAGGGTGAGCCGCCCGTCCACGCCGAACCGCTCGCCGCGGTCGTGCTGCTCGAGCGCGCGGCTCACGGGGCCGCGTGGATCATGAGGCTTCGGCGGGGCGCTGCGCTGCCGACTCGGGGGCTTGGTGCGCGATGGCCCAGACGAACTCCGGGAGGAGCGCGAGCGAGTGCGGATCCTGCGTGACGCCGATGAGGCCGCTGATGAACTCCATCGGGTGCTCGCGCCTGCTCCTGTCGATGAAGCGGAGCTGGGCGCTGGTCAGGCCGGGCGGCATCTCGGAGAGCCCCGGTCCCTGCGGGTTCCCGAGGCCCCCGAGCGCGTCGCTCCGGGCCTCCGCCGTCAGCCATCGCTCGTGCCAGCTCTCGAGATAGGGATTCGGGGCGAAGTAGTCGTTGGGCCAGGCGCGCAGGTAGGGAAACAGCACGTGGATCCACCCGGTCAGCTCGTCGGCCGAGTTCTCGTACCTGAAGAACGCGCGCCAGAACATCGTGTCGGCGCGCCCCTCCGCCGAGGCGGCGATCTGGTCGAGCACGGGCAGGAGCGCGCGGGTCCAGCGATCTTGCCCGACGGAGCCGAGCATCGCCACGCGCTGGCGCACCCAGCGCCAGTCGTCGGACGTGCCGAGCAGGTACACGCGCGGGATCCCGCGCTGCGGGAACACCATGTCGCCCGGGAACGGCGGCTCCCACGTGTAGTGCGGCGCGAGCGGGGTCGCGACCGTGAACTCCGACGACACCCGCTCGACAGGCCCCGTGGTGGAGAAATTGGAGGTCACGAGGTCCCGCAGCGAGCCGACCCGCGCCGAAACCTGCCTGGAAAAGTCCGGAAACAAAGCTGGCCACGGGTTCACCTCGCCGGGGGTGAAGTCCGGGCGATCGACGACGAGCGCGAACTCGTGATCGTCGGGGAGGAAGCGGCGCCGATGCTGGTCGTTCGCGGCGAGGTGGAACGTGAAGCCGCGCGCGAGGCAGAACCAGACCACGTCGGGCGAGAGCACGAGGGGATAGCGCTGGGTGAAGGCGGTATACGCGGCCTGGACGAGCGGGTGGAGATCCGTGCGTCCCACGAGGGGCAAGCGGTGGCGGTAGGAGGCCTCGATCTGCGAGACGAGCAGGCTCTGCACCGCAGCTTCGCTACCGAATCCCGGCAACGGCGCCGTTGCGGGCTCGACGTCGGCAACGGCGATCGTCGTGACGTTCATGAAACCTCGTCCTCCCCAGGCTGCGCGGCGCGCTCGTGATCCTTCGCTGTCCTTCGTACACGAGCGTGCCGCGCGCGACAACGGGCCGCGTGCAGGCGCCCACCGCGGCGTCACTGCATGGGAAGGAGCGTGCCCGGGCGCGGCACATTTCTGCTGTCCGGCGTGAGCGCCGGGGCCCGGCAAGGTGCTTGTCTCGAGCCATCGATTGGCGATGGGTCGTG
Source organism: Sorangium sp. So ce726 (assembly GCF_051521405.1). Classification (NCBI taxonomy): domain Bacteria; kingdom Pseudomonadati; phylum Myxococcota; order Polyangiales; family Polyangiaceae; genus Sorangium; species Sorangium sp. So ce726. Next base: position 2,850,293 of record NZ_CP150349.1, read on the forward strand.
ATCGGTCGTGCTCTGGGTCCGCTGGGAGGCGTGTGCGGTCGTGCTTCCGGACCTCTGAGACGAGCTCTGGACCTTTTTCACATCCTTCCCATGGCGGGCGCGGGCAGCCAGGTCGACGGCGCTGCCCTCGGTCCCGGCGGTGCAGCCGAGCGCGTTTTCGTCGCAGCCGAGCGCGTTTTCGTCGCAGCCGAGCGCGTTTTCGTCGCAGCCGAGCGGGTTGTCGTCGGAACCGAGAGTTTTTCTCTGGATCCGGGCTGCTCTTGGCCGCAATCGAGAGATGTTTCTCTAGATCCAGGCTGTATTTAACCGGAATCGAGAGTTAATTCTCTTGAATCAGGCTTACTTTAGCTGAAAATGCGAGTTTGTTCTCTGGAACCAGGTTACACTTAGCCGGAAGAAAGAGGTTTTTTTCTGGATCCGGGCTGCTCTTCGCCGGAAGCGAGCACGATGTCGGCGCGCCGCTCACGCCGCGCCGGCCTCTCCGTAGCGCGTGCGATGCCGCGGGGACGTGATTTTTTGCGGGCAGCAGATGCCCGCGGGCGTCGCCATGGCGGTGTTGCATGTCCGTGGTGAATGGTGCACGACTAGGCGCTCGTGCAGCCGCGGCGAAATGCCCTGAAGGAGGAGCGCAGCAGATGAACTCACGCCAGGCGAGTCCCCTCGGGGCGAGCGTAGCGGCCAGCCCGAAGCTGGCGCTGCGGATCGACTTTCTCAAGAAGGTCTACGGGCTCTTCACGGCGAGCCTGGTGGTCTCCGCCCTGGGCGCCATGTGCGCGCTGTACATCGGGGCGCCGGACGTGGAGGAGGAGACGCTGGGGCGCGCGATGCCGCCGCTGGTCGAGCTCTTCGCGCAACACCCGATCCTCTCGATGGGCGTCGTGTTCGGCGTGATGTTCGGCGCGCGCGCGGTGCGCAACATCCCCGGCGTCAACGTCCTCGCGCTCTTCGGGATGGCGGCCATCCTGGGCGTCGCCACGGCGCCTGCGCTCTACATGGCCCAGGCGGCGGCGGGCCTCGGCGGCACCCTGTCGTCGGCCCCGGTGCGGGACACCTTCATCCTGACGGTCCTCACGTTCGGGAGCCTCACGCTGGGTGTCTTCCTCTCGAGGGAGGACCTGTCGTTCCTGGCCAGCGGGCTGGTGATGGGCGCCATGGTCGTCCTCGGCGCGATGCTGCTGAACGTCCTGCTCGGGAGCACGCTCCTCGGCCTCGCGATCGCCAGCGTGTCCGTCCTCGTGTTCGGCGGATACGTCCTCTACAACACGTCGCGCCTGCTCCACTCGAACGAAGAGGACCCCGTCGGCGGCGCGCTCGACCTCTACCTCAACTTCATCAACCTCTTCTCGTCGATTCTGCAGATCCTCTCGGGCCGCGGTTGACGGGCTGAACCGGCCGCGTTCACGGCGCGCGCGCTCCTGCGCTGACCGTCCTCGGGTCTCTTGCCCGGGGCGGACGGCCGGAGGGCGGCTTGACGCGCCATTTGGGCCGAGTAAGAACGCGCTGACCATGAGCCTGCAGCTCCTCGTCGCCGCGCTTGCCCTCTCCCTCTCATCGCTCGCCTGCAGCAAGCCCGCCGAGGAGGTGCCCGCGGTGGCGGCCGCCGAGCTCGCCGCGCCGGCGAACGTCAAGCGCATCGACATCGCGGTGAACGACAGCGGCTTCTCCCCGTCGACGATCGAGCTGAAGAAGGGAGAGCCCGTGGTGCTGCGCTTCACGCGGACGACGAAGAGCGAGTGTCTGAAGGCGATCGCGATTCCCGATCTGAAGATCGAGAAGGACCTGCCGCTGAACACGCCGGTCGAGGTGGCCGTCACCCCGCAGAAGGAGGGGAAGATGGTGCTTCAGTGCTGGATGGCGATGGTCAAGGCGACCATCAACGTGGTCGGCTCGTGACGATGCCGCGCCTATCGTGGGGCGAGCGCGCGCGCTGTCAGAGCATGAGCCAGAGCTCGGCGTCGTAGCGCTTCGCGCCGCCGCCCGCGTCCTGCGCCGCGCGGCGCCTCCCAGAGGCGGGCTCGCCGTCCTGGCGCGCTCCGTCGCCTCGAACGCGCGCGCCGGCGTGGGCCAGGTCGATGCCGGAGGCGGCGCAGCGGGCGACGGCGAAGCGGAGCATCTCGCGCACGTCGCCCGAGCCGAGCATGCCGCGCGTCCGGTGGCGCGCGATCGCGGCCGCGCGCTCGATGCACTCGGCGCAGGGGGCCACCTCCGATCGGAACCTGAAGAGCAGCGTCCCCTCGGGCCACCCAAGCGCCGACGCCTCGATGCTCACCACGACGAACTCGCCGTCGCGGACCACCCGGGTCCGGGCCGCGCTCGCGCTGTCCTCAGCGGCGCCGTGCGCCTCGCCTCTCAGCAGGAACCAGTAACGATCCATGAGGCGCTCGACGTCGTGCGGCTCCCCGTGAGCGATGATGTCTGTCATCCATGACCTCCGATGATGCAATGTGAGGCCCGCTCCTCTGAACTTCGATGCCAGGGAGAGACAGGAAATGTCCGCCCAGAAGGACAATGTCCGAGCGGACGCGACGCGATGCGTCTCGTTGTTATGTGGTCTGAATTACATTTGTGGTGGTGGTTTTCGCTTCCCTTTGAGGCCCCCGTGAGTAAGCTCTGCGCCCCCCAACGTGCCCGGCGGGAAACCGCCCCGGTTCTTCGCTCCGAACCGGCTCGTGACGAGGCGCGCCGAGGGGATCGCTCTCGCGGCGCGCCGCGCGGAGCCCAGTCCCAGCCACCCCAGACGGAGCGAGCAAGGCGATCCCATCATGAATCAGCATCCCGGCATCATCGGCAAGAAGATCGGCATGACGCAGATCTTCAACGAGACGGGCGAGGTCCTGCGCTGCACGGTCGTGCAGGCGGGCTGCGTCGTCATCGGCAAGCGCACGCTCGAGAAGGACGGCTACAGCGCCCTCATCCTCGGCCTCGGCGAGCGGGCGGAGAAGCACACGACGAAGCCGGTCGCCGGCGCGTTCAAGAAGTCGGGTCAGACGCCGAAGCGGATCGTGCGCGAGCTGCGCTGCAGCCCGGAGCACGCGGCGAAGTACGAGATCGGGAGCACGCTCAAGGTCGATGAGATCTTCGAGGTGGGCCAGCGGGTGGACGCGCAGGGCCGCTCGCGCGGCCGCGGCTTCAGCGGCGTCATCCGCCGGTGGAGCTTTGCCGGCGCGGTCAGCTCGCACGGCACGCACGAGTACTTCCGCCACGGCGGCTCGATCGGTACGAACATGACCCCCGGCCGCACGCTGCCCGGCCTGAAGATGCCCGGCCACTACGGCGACGAGACGGTGAGCGCGCTCAACCTCAAGATCGTGAAGCTCCTCCCCGAGGACAACCTGATCCTCATCGAGGGTCCGGTCCCCGGCCCGAAGAACCAGGTGGTGACGATCCGCGGCGCCGTGAAGAAGCGCGGCGGCAAGGGGATCGTGCCGGTGCAGCAGCCGACCAAGAAGAAGGGCGGCTGATCCCGGCCGTCGGCGGGGCAGCTCCCATGAGCGAGCGCCCCGCCGGTCGTGCCCGCCGAGCGTCCCTCCGTGTCGCAGAAGCCGAAGAACCCCTACAAGCGGCCTGACGCCTTCACGAAGGCGGCGAAGGCGCAGGGCTATCCTGCGCGCAGCGTCTTCAAGCTCGAGGAGATTGATCGCCGGGTGCGGCTGCTCCGCCCTGGCCAGCGGGTGCTCGACCTGGGCGCCGCGCCCGGCTCGTGGTCGATGTACGCGGCGCAGCGGATCGGCGCGGGGGGCAAGCTGCTCGCGGTGGATCTGTCGCCGATCACGGCGGCGTTCGGCCCGCAGGCGACGGTGGTGCAGGGGGACGCGCTGTCGCTGACGAACGAGGCGCTGGCGCAGTTCGCGCCGTACGACGTGGTGCTGTCGGACATGGCGCCCGCGACGAGCGGCAGCAAGATCGCCGACCAGGCCCGGAGCTACGAGCTGTTCATGCGCGCCGTGGCCGTGGCCGAGGCGCTGCTGGCGCCGGGCGGGGCGTTCGTCGGCAAGATCTTCATGAGCGAGGACTTCGTGAAGGCCCGGGACGCGCTGCGGAACCTCTGCGAGGAGGTCCGGAGCATCCGGCCCGAGGGGACGCGGGCGAACAGCGTGGAGATCTTCCTGGTGGGGCTGAAGCGGAAGGCGGCGGGGTCGGGGAACGCGGGGTAGGAGGGCTCGGCGGCCTGTCTGTCCCGGGGGAGGCCCGCGCTGCGCGCCTCGTCGTCACCGCTTCACGCCGTCGCACCAGTACCGGTTTATCCATTCGTCGGAGGTCCCGCACTCGACCTCCCGGATGAGCGAGGTCAGCGTGTCGGCGACCTCCTGCGTGACCCGGACTCCCCTGTTGATTGGTGACTCGCCGCTGTCGGCGAACCCTGTGTGGATGCCGACGGCCACGAACCTCCGCGCGCATTGATCCAGCCAGATCGGGCTGCCGCTCTCCCCAGGCTCCGTATCGATGTCATGGGCGGCGCACCGCGCCGCACGGGTCAGCGCTCGATCAACCCATCCAACCCATCGTGCCGCCGCAGCCCCATTCGCCCGCCGCGAGGCCGGTGTCCGGGATTCGAGCGGATGGACATCACGGTCTATTCCCAATCGTTCGTATCCGAACGACCAGCCCCGAAGCAGCAGGCTTCTCGTGGTTCTCTTCGTCGCGAGTCCGGCGCCGCTGTCGGCAATGGATAAGAAAGCTCGCCGGCGGCGCCTCATAGGCCGCTCGCTCGACGCCCGCGTGACGCCGTTCGCGATGCGCAGCGCGATACGCGGCCCGATTCTGCCCGAGGGCTCTGCAGGCCGGCGGACGTCCGGAATGTCGGGCACGCTCGCGCCGGAATCGACGGCGCGCGGCGAGCGTGCCCCCCTGGAGATCGCCGGCGTCGGAAACCCTCGAAGGAGGCTCGACGTGGTGCTCCAACATTGAATGGAATTGCCAGACTGGTAGTCTTAGCAAGCGATCGTCCTGTTGAATTGACGAGCGCTGCCGGAGGCGGACGCAACCGGGGGCGGCGGCAGGCGAGAGGCCTGCTCGCGCTGCCCCGGTCGCCCACCGGAGCGGCCCGCGGCTCCCGAATCGGCCGGGACACATCTTCCCTGTGATCTGCGGGGCGCCCCGGCGCCTCGCTGTCGAGCGGCTCGAGCCATCCAGAAGGAGCGAAGAGATCATGATCGTCAGAGGCATTCACGCGATGGGCATCGGCGCCACGGGGGCGGAGTCTGGAAAGCCCATATCCGAGGCGTCCAAGCAGAACATCCTTCGCCTCCTGAGGACCGAGGAGGGCGTGTACGATCGCGCTCACGCTCGGACCTTCTCCTTCCTGTCGGCCTGGACGTATTCAGACGCGGGGACGTTCTGCGCAGCGATGTCGCGTCGTGGGCTGGAGGGGTGTGACTGCGTCGAGATCGTCACCAGGAACGACGCGCTCTTCTTCGATACCTCTGCCCTCCTGATCCAGAGCCCCGGCAGGAAATTGACCATCCTGAGCTTCCGGGGGACACAACCACAAAATGCCATCAACTGGCTGACGGACGTGAGCGCCCGAGCGGAGAACTTCACGGCCGGCGGGAGGGTCCATGGCGGCTTCCAGCGCGCCCTCCGCTCGGTGTGGCCGCTGCTCCAGGACCTCCTCAAGGCAGGCCTGGGGGGGCAATCGATCTGTGCTCAGCTCGAGAGCACGCAGGAGAAGTACCTGTCGCAGTGCGGTGTGGCGAAGCCTGGAGGTAGCGAGTCGGCGGCGTCGCTCGCATCCACGATTGCGTTCCCCGAGGAGGATGAGCGGGCGCTGACCCCGGCGCTGTACATCACCGGCCACAGCCTCGGCGGCGCGCTGGCGGCGCTCGCCGCGGCGCTCCTTTATGCGCAGGCGGACGCCGGGGTGTTCGACAGGAATCGTCAAACCGTCAGGAGCTGGCTCCGGGGCGTGTACACGTACGGCCAGCCCATGGTGGGTGATACGGCCTTCCAGCGCGTGAACGAGGAGCTCGGGAAGAAGCTCTTCCGCCATGTCTACGGGCGGGACATCGTGCCGCGCTTACCGCCGCGCATCATGGGTGATTTCGCGCACTTCGGTCAGCGGTACGACTCGTCGGACGCCGGCTGGATCCATGGAACGAGGCCCGTGCGCCAGGCGATCACCCTGGGGCTCAGCAACCTCATCGGCGTCCTGGCCTGGTTCATGCAGGACGTGATCCCCTTGCAGGGGGTGAGGCTGCCATTCTCCTGGGGTCACCACTCGCCGCTGAACTACATGCGCACGTCGCTGGAAGCCGCCCCGGGAGCAGAGTTCGACTGACGTCGCTCCCTGAGGGCCGGCGGCATCGCTCAGAACGCGTTGTGTCCCGTGATCGCGTTGCCGAGGATCAAACAATGCACCTCGTCGGTGCCCTCGTACGTGTACACGCTCTCCAGGTTGAGCATGTGCCGGATGACCGGGTAATCGAGCAGGATCCCGTTGGCGCCGAGCACGCCCCGCGCGGTCCGCGCGATCTTGAGCGCCCAGCCCACGTTGTTCCGCTTGCACAGGGAGACCTGCACCGGGCTGATGCCGGTCGTGTCCTTCAGCCGCCCGAAGTGCAGCGCCATGAGCTGCCCCTTCGCGATCTCCATCGCCATCTCGACGAGCTCCGACTGGATGAGCTGCCGTGACGCGATCGGCTGGCCGAACTGCGTGCGCTCGCGCGCATAGGAGACCGCCGTCTCGTAGCAGGCGCGCGCGGCGCCCAGCGCGCCCCACGCGATCCCGAAGCGCGCCTGCGTCAGGCAGCCGAGCGGGCCCTTCAGGCCGACCACGCCTGGGAGCACGTTCTCCTCCGGGACGCGCACCTCGTTGAGCACGATCTCCCCGGTCGGGCTGGCGCGCAGGCTCATCTTGCCGTGGATGAGCGGCGTCTCCAGGCCCTTCATCCCGCGCTCCACCACGAAGCCGCGGATGGACTCGGCTCCTCCGTCATCGACCTTGGCCCACACCACGCAGAGGTCTGCGATCGGCGCGCTCGTGATCCACATCTTCGTGCCGGTCAGCACGTACGAGCTCCCGTCCTTCCGGGCGCGGGTCTTCATCGAGCTCGGATCCGACCCGCTGTCGGGCTCCGTCAGGCCGAAGCACCCGATCAGCTCGGCGGCGGCCATCTTCGGCAGCCAGCGCTGCTTCTGCGCCTCGGAGCCGTACTTCCAGATCGGAAACATCGCCAGCGAGCCCTGGACGCTCACGAAGCTGCGCAGGCCGCTGTCGCCATATTCGAGCTCCTGCAGCGCGAGGCCGTAAGCGACCGAATTCATGCCGGCGCAGCCATGGCCGGTCAGCGAGCCACCGAGCAGGCCGAGCGCGGCGATCTCGGGGATCAGGTCGGTCGCGAACTCCTCGCGCGCGAACAGGTCCGCGGCGCGCGGCAGGTACCGCTCGCGCACGAAGCGACGGACGGCATCGCGGATCATGCGCTCTTCCTCGGAGAGCAGCGGATCGATCGCCATGAGCTGATCGAGCGAGAGGGGCTCCTGGGTGGCCATGGAGCGAGCGTGTAGCGTGCCTTCGCGCGGCGCGGAAGGGGCAGCGCCGGGAGGCCGCCGGCTCAGGGGCGGATGGAGACGAGCGTGCCCTTCCGTAGCGAGAGCGCGCCGTGCCATTCGGCCGGCACCTCGGGGGTCGTCCACTCGAACAGCCAGGCGGCGTCGAGCGGAGAGAGGTTCACACAGCCGTGGCTGCGCGCGGTGCCGAAATCGTCGTGCCAGTAGGCCGCATGGAACGCGAAGCCCTCCGTGAAGTACTGGACGAAAGGCACGTCGCGGAAGTCGAACGGATCCTCTTCCTCCTCGTCGCCGTCCATCGTGACCGTGACGTGCTTCGTGTGGATGCGGAACAGCCCCTGGATGGTAGAGCGCGTCGTCTTGGGATCGCCGAGGCCGTCCGCCCCCGTCGAGACGAGCGTCACGTAGACCGGGCGGGCGCCCTCGTAGGCGACGAGGCTCTGCTTGTCGATGGAGACGTCGATCCACTTCCGCCCGCGCACCGCCCACGCGGGGGTCCGGGGGAGCGGGTCGACGCGCACGACCTCGTCCGAGCGGACGAGCGAGCCGTCCCGCGCCTCGAGGTAGTCGATGCCGCCGAGGCGCCGCGAGGCGCCGGACAGGGGGATCGCCTCGCGGAAGCGGAGCGGGGCGCGGGTGACGCCGCCGCGCTCGCCTGGGACGAGGCGCGCGGCGTGGCGGCGCCTGGCGAAGGCCACGGGCAAGGTGACGTCCTCCGGGAGCGCTAGCCCGGCGAAGGCGCTCGGCCGGATGACGCGGGTGCGGTCGAGCGGCAGGACGGCGAGGTCGGTCGTCAGGCCGAAGCGGCGCCCGTCGTGGTCGAAGGTCGAGAGCAGGGCGAAGCCGGAGCGCGTCCGGGCGCGGCCCAGGACGAGCGCGTCGGGAGAGCGGCGATCGCCGGCGAGCCCGGGCGCCGGCCGCCCGTAGAGCAGCACCGAGGGGGTCGCGTCCGGAGGCGGCGGCGCGACGAAGTCCGGAGCGCGCGCGGCGGTCGCGGCGCGGAGCAGGTGCGCGGCGAGGTCGGGCTCGGCGCCGCGCTGCTCGTCCTCGTCGGGAAGGCGCGCATAGAGCGGTGGGGTGGGGGAGCGAGACATCACGTACGCGTAGGGCAGGCCGCCGAGCAGCGTTGTCGCGTCGCCTGCCTGCGTTGCCGCAAGTACGTTTGCGCCCGGTTGCATTGCGGCAAGTGCGTTTGCGCCCGGCTGCGTTGCGGCAAGTGCGTTTGCGCCCGGCTGCGTTGCGGCAAGTGCGTTTGCGCCCGGCTGCGTTGCGGCAAGTGCGGTCTCGCCCGGCTGCGTCCCGGCAAGTGTGGCCTCGCCCGCCTGTGTCGCGGCAGGCGCGGCCTCGCCACGAACGACCGGCAGGGTGGGCGAAGCGAACCGACGGACTGGACGGCGAGACGATGCCTCGACCGCCAGGTCGTGAATGTTGAGCGTCGCGCTGGCGCCGATGCAGACGTAGCCGTTCGGCTCGATGTGGTACCAGCCCTCGGCGCACGATGTCCTGCCGGACGGCTCCGGCCTGCGCGCGACCACGGCGCCGGCGCGCAGGTACCCGATGCGCCGGCTGGTCCAGCGCGGTTCGGCGAAGATCCACGTCTCTCTGGCGATGCTCGCGAGTTCGTGGACCTCCTCTTCGGCCGCCGTCGGCGAGGTGGCCGGGGGAGGATCGATCTCGGGCAGCTTGTCGGATCCGTCATCGACGAGCTCCGGCGGCAGCGCCGGCAACGCGAGCGGGTCGCCGCCCGGCGCCGCGGCGAGAGCGCCCGGCGGCATCGCGGCCTCCGCGCTGGGCGGCGCGGCGTCCTCCGCGCTGGCGGCGGGCGCCGGGGCAGCGACGGTGGGCGCGGCTGCGGCGAGCGGCGCGGTGACGGCGGAGGCGGGCGCAGGGGCCGGGGACGTCGCGGCGGGCTCGGAGGCAGGGCGCGGGCAGCTCACGCTCAGCGTCGCGAGCGCTATCGCCGGCAGGAGGAGGACGCCTCTCACGCGCATGGAGCGCGCGTATCAGGAGGCGCCGGCGGGGGCCAAGTTCAAGGGGAGTTCAGGAGAGCGGGAGGGCACGGGAGCGAGCGGCTCGCCGGCAGGAGGCGCCCGCCTGGAGGCCCAGCAGGGCCGGCGGGCGCCTTGGCGCGGTGCGCGGCGGATCCGCGCCCGCCGGCTTCACCAGGGCGGCGCGCAGTCGCCTCGCCGGGCCGCCGGCTGGAGCGGCGTCACGGCGTGGGGAGATCGCGCGCGCACGTCGCCGTGACGTAGTAGCGCCGCGAGCTGCCCGCGTAGGAGACCTGATAGTCCGTCGTCTGCTTGAAGGCGGCGGCCAGGAAGCTGCCGCCGTGCATGAAGCGCGTGTTCGAGCTGTTGTCGAGTCGCGAGCAGTCGTTGCAGGGCGTCAGCAGCTGATAGATATCCGAGCCATCGCGGGTGGCCTTGTACGCGTTGCCGGCCAGGTCGAGGTGACCCCACCGCGCTGCGCCATGGGGGAATTTGCCGACGTCCGTGAGGTCCGTCTGCGAACAGGGATAGAGCGACGGATACCCCGTGACGCAGTCGCCCGCCACCGAGCCGTCGCCCTGGCAGCACCAGGACGCGTCCTGAAGCGTGATATCATAGACGCTCGATCCGCCCCACGGGTACAGGCGCTGCTCGTTGCCGCCCGCAGAGGCGTAGTTGACCTCCGCCTGGGTCGGCAGCCGGCCGCCGTCCCACGCGCAGAACGCGAACAGCTCGTACCACGTCGCGCAGACGATCGGCTTCTTCTCCTTGCCTCCCGGCGTGTCGCTCCATGACGGCCATCCATAGGGATCGCAGATGAGCGCCGTCTTGAGCGCGCTCGTGTTGGCCGTGAGCTGAGCGTTCCACGACGGGTCCCAGCCGCTGTTCGCGATCTTCGGGTGCGCACCCGCGCCGGCGGCCGGCGGGTTGGCCTGGGTCGGGCCGCCGGTCTGCTCGAGGTACTGCCGGAAGCGCCCCACCGTGACCGTGTACTTGTCGAGGTAGAAGCTGCTGACCGTCGCCGGCAGGCCCGCATTGTTGAGCCGGTTGAACGTGCCGCCCGGGACCGGAAGGGTCGAGCAGCAACTATCGCTCCCCTCGACGCCGCAATTGGCACCTGCGCCTGGCGTGCTGCTGTTGCAGCTGATCGGCAGGCCAGGCACGCCTCCGCCGCCCCCACCACCCGCGCCACCCGCGCCGCCGGCACCACCCGCGCCACCGGCGCCGCCCGCGCCACCGGAGCCCGATGTCGTGGAGCTTGAGCTGGAGGCCGTCGTGGAGCTTGAGCTGGAGGCCGTCGTGGAGCTTGAGCTGGAGGCCGTCGTGGAGCTTGAGCTGGAGGCCGTCGTGGAGCTTGAGCTGGAGGCCGTCGTGGAGCTTGAGCTGGAGGCCGTCGTGGAGCTTGAGCTGCTTGACGTCGACGCCGTGCCGCCCGTCGCGCTGTCATAACAGACGCGGAGATACGGCCGCCGATCCGCCGAGCTCTCGCTCGTTCGGATGTGGGTGCGATTCAAGGTTTGCTCGAAGAACACGCCGTTGTTCGGGACGGTGCCGTTCACCCAGCTCTGTACGGTGCTCGTGAGGCTGAGCGTGTGGTAAGCGTACGTGTATCCCGCGCTCGCCGTGAGCGTTCCCAGGACCGTAGGATCCCAGGCGGTCGAGTGCGAGTTCCACGTCACGGTGTTCTCGTCCCAGGCCGTCGTGACCCGGTGCACGCGCATCACGTCGGGGGTCGAGGCGCCCATGTTGAGGTTGAGATCCGCCGAGACGATGGTGGCATTGGCAGGGATCGACGAGAGATCGAACGCGATCAGCCCACGCAGCGTGGAGCCGGAGCTCTCTCCGGCGTACATGTCGGCGCCGGTGGGGGTGTAGGTGGGATAGGTCGAATTGATGAGGGCATCCTTGACCACGCCCGTCGTCCCGGTGCGCTGGAGAGTCACACAGACCGTCGCGGCCTGCTGCGCCTCACCGAGCAGTTCGCCACCTTCGTCTTGTGCGCCGACGCACCCGGCGAGCGCCGCGCCGGAGGCGGCGGCGAAAGAGGCCAGGAGCAGATGCCGAGACCCTCTCATGATCGTTCGATTCCTCATGATGCTCTCCGATCCGCGTCGTCGGGCCAGCTCCGCCCGCGAGGCTGCATGTGATGCCGTCGCGCAGGAACGCCAGAGAGCGCCCCCGCCAAAACCACCATCTGCCTGCGCGCCGTAAAGCATCACCTTCATCAGGTCAGCCGTCGGATCGTTCTGGCGTTAAACAGCGCGCGAGGAAAACGATACCGTTGTACGGCTTGGAATTGAACGCGTCAATTGGGAATCGAGGTTTGTTGTCAAAAATCTGATGATCTTGCTTGTGGTGTCAGAGCAAAACTAAATATTATTGCTCAAGTCGATGGTGATTGTCGAGCGCCGTGAAGCGCATTTGTGCTGCCGCTCACGTTTGCGTTGCGTTTCGCGCGGCACGGGCGGCCTGAGTGACCTGCTCAGCTTGCCGAGGCGCGTGAGTCGATGGCGGATTCTGCCGTTCAGGCGAGCGTGAGGGGGGTGGTGCTGGAGCAGAGATGCCTGCTTTTGTCTACCTGGCCGCTCGTTGGCTTACCCGCGGCTTTTTCCTGGCGCGGGCTCGTGGCCGGAAGCGCTGGAGAGGCCTTCTTCGACCTCGGTGACAATCATCGTCGCGAGCAGATCCAGCAACGCGCGGCCTTCGTCCTCGGACGCCTCGCGCGGAGATCCGGTGTAGGCGGCGTCCATGCCCAGCGCGCGGAAGGTCTTCGCTCCTGCCTTGATGCCCTCCGACAGGCTCAGGCCGAGGTCGGGCAGGGCCTGGGCGATGTCTCGCCGGACGAGCGCGGAGGCCGCGGCGAGGACGAGCGAGGTCTCGTAACGGCCCGCGTGGCAGGCGCCGCTCCGGAACTCCGCGGAGAGCGTCCGTGCCCAGCGGCGCGCGAGCGGGCACGCCACCGAGGCGCGGCCCGGGGGCAGGTCGCTGGTGGCGGCGCGCACGGCGCGGTCGTGCTCCGGCTCGAGGTGGTTGTTGATGAAGCAGACGTGCGACAGGCCCGCCGACAGGTAGGCCTCGGCGACGGCGCGCAGAAAGGCGGTGAGCGCGGGCGCCGGGATCGAGATCGCGCCGGCGAAGCCCGCCGCGAAGTCGGTCACGCCATAACCGACGGGCGGGGCGAGGAGCGCAGCGACGCCGCGCGCCCATAGCCGGCGGCCAGCTTGCTCGGCCGCGGCCTCGCCGATGAGCGTGTCCGTACCGAGCGGCAGGTGCGGGCCGTGCGGCTCGACCGACCCGACCGGCACGAGCGCGACGCAAGGCGCGCCGGCCACCAGGAGCGCAGCGAGCTCCTCCGTCGTGAGCTCCGCGAGGCGCGGCGCGGCCTGCATGGGCTACAGGCCCGCCGGGTTCTCGCCAGCGGCCTCGCGCTGCCGGAGCGCCTTGCGATCGACCTTGCCACGGTCGTTCCTGGGGACGTCATCGACGAAGGCGACCCAGCGCGGGTACTTGTGCTTGCTCAGCCGGTCCTTCACGAAGGCCTTGAGCTCCAGGGCGAGCTCGGCCCTCCCCTCGTCGGTGGCGACGCGGCCGCGCGCGTCGTCGCGGACCACGATGAACGCCTTCGGCTTCACGAGGCCCGCCTCCTCGGCGCCGATCACGGCGGCGAGGCTGACGGCCGGGTGCTCGGTCAGGCACTCCTCCACCTCGACCGGCGCGACCCAGACGCCGCCTACCTTGAGCAGCTCGTCGGCGCGCCCGCTGAACCAGAGGTAGCCCTCGGCATCCATGCGGAAGAGATCGCCAGTCCGGCACCAGTGGCCGTGGAAGGTGCCCCAGCTCTTCTCGCGATCCTGGAAGTAGCCCAGCGCGACCGAGTCGCCCTTCACCCACATGACACCGGTCTCGCCGGGCGGGAGCTCGGGCGCGCCCGGCCCGGCCGCGTCCGAGGGGAGGATCTTGATCGTGTACCCCTCCACGACGCGGCCGAGCGACCCCGGGCGCACATCGCCAGGGCGGTTCGTGCAGTAGATGTGGAACATCTCTGCGGAGCCGATGCCGTCATAGATGTCGGCGTGGAACCGCGCGCGGAAGCGCTCGAGGAGCGCCGGCGGCAGCGCCTCGCCCGCGGACAGGTGGAAGCGGACGCTGGAGAGATCGAGGCGCGGCTCGCCGCGCGCCGCGCGGGCGTCGTCGTCATCGAGCAGCTTGCCCATCATCGTCGGGACGTTGGTGACGACCGTCGGGCGATAGCGCTCGATGTACCGCGCGAGCGACTCCGGCGTCGGCCGCTCGACGAAGAGGCCTGACGTCGCGCCGACGGCGAAGGGGAACATCAGGTTGGTGCCCGTGGCGTAGCCGAAGAAGAGGCGCGGCACCGAGACGGTGATGTCGTCCTTGCGGTAGCCCACGGTCGCCTTGGCGTAGCGCTCGGTGTTGAAGGCGAAGTCGCGGTGCGTGTGCATGGCCGCCTTGCTCCTGCCGGTGGAGCCGGACGTGAAGAGCCAGATGGCGATGTCGTCGCGCCGGGTGGGGCGGGGGCCTGCCGGGGCGCGCTTCGCCGCGAGCGCCGCGCGCCCTTGCGCGAGGGCGCCGCGGAGCGAGGTGCCCCGCAGCGCCGCGAGGGCCGGCGACACCGGGAGGTCGGCCTCGAGATCGCCGCCGGTCGGGACCTCGGGCACCAGCACGACGGTGCGGACGTTCGTGGCTTCGAGCGCGCCTTGAAGCGCGAGCGCCTCGGCCACGCGCGGGATCGTGACGACCGCGGCGGCCCGCGTGTACTCGACGAGGTGCGCGAGGTCGGGCGCCGGCGCCTCGGGGTTGCCCATCGCCACGACCGCGCCGTGGCTCAGCGCCGCGAAGAAGGCCCAGACGAACGCGGGCGAGTCGTGCAGGACGATGAGCACCCGCTGCTCGAGCGCGACGCCCTCGACGGCGAGGTGCGCCTGGAGCATCCGGACCTTCTCGGCGACGTCGGCGTAGGTGTGCCGCTGATCGCCGAAGAGCAGCGCGACCTTGTCGCCGAGCCCCTCGCGCAGCCGATCGAACAGGAAGTAGTCGGCGAGGTTGAACTCGTCAGGGAACGTCGGTGCGGTCATCGTCACGCCTCCTCTCGCCTCCATCGCGGCGCCGTGAGCCGCCGCTTTCCGCCCTCCGTGGTCGCGACCCCCGGCTCGTCGAGCCCCTCGCGATCCCAGAGCTGGCACGTCACCGGTCGGTGGCGCTGATCGAGCGCCTCGCAGTAATTGGAATAGATGCAGCGCCGGACCTCACCGCTGCGGCCGAGCCGCACCTTCAGGAACCAGTCGGGATCCGCGAGCGTCTGCCGTGCCGCCCCGATGAGATCGGCCTCATCGCGCGCGAGGATCGCCTCGGCCTGGGCGAACGTGCAGATCCCCCCCGCGACGACGACCGGCGTGCCGAGGCCGGCCTCGCGCAGGGCGCGCCGGATCTGCGCCTGCTTCGGCACCTGCCGCCCGAACGGCCCCGCCGCGTCCGAGAGCGCGGTCGGCATGCACTCGTACCCGCTCGGGCCGGTGTAGGGGTACGCGGCCTCGCCGACCTTGGGCTGCTTCGCGTCCTCGAACTTGCCGCCGGTCGACAGCGAGAGGAAGTCCATGCCAGCGCGCGCGAACGCGAGCGCGAAGAACGCCGCGTCGTCGACCCGGCTGCCCCCCGCGATGATGTCGTCGCAGAGGAAGCGGCAGCCCACCGTGAAGCGAGCGGAGACGGCGGCGCGCACCGCCGCGTAGACCTCGAGCGGGAGGCGCGCGCGGCGCTCGCGATCGCCGCCGTAGCCGTCCGAGCGGGTGTTCAGCGCGGACAGGAACGAGGCCATGGTGTAGGCGTGCGCGTAGTGGAGCTCGACCCCGTCGAAGCCCGCCTCGCGCGCCCTCACGGCGGCCTCGGCGAAGAGGCCCGGCAGCGTCCGCGGCAGGTCGCGGATGTGAGGGAGCGCGACGTCGGTGACGCGCTCGCGCTCGCCGAAGCGCAGCGCCTCGAGCTCGCGAGGCGCGAGCACGGCCTCGAGCCGCGCGTCGTCGAGCGCGAGCAGCCGCGCGCGCACCTCGAGCTCCGGCGCGTCCCCGAGCGGCGGCTCCCCGAGCGCCTCGGACAGGGCGCGCCGGTGCGCGCCGGTGATCTCCAGGAACTCCCGCAGGAACCTGTCCTTCGCCGGGCGCCTGCGGATGCGGAGGAAGTCGATGAGCTGAAGGAACACGCGCGTCCGGCCGGCGCTCCGCGCGCGGACCGTCCGGACGAGCTCCCGGAGCCCCGGGACGAACCGATCGTGTCCGACGCGGAGCAGCGGACCGCTCGGCACGTCGCGGATCCCGGTCGCCTCGACCACGAGGGCGCCGGGCTGGCCATCGGCGAAGCGGCCGTACCAGTCGAGCACGTCCTGCGTGACGACGCCCTCCTCCGTCGCGCGCCACGGGACCATCGCGGGCACCCACGAGCGCTCGGCGAGCTCGAGGCCCGAGGCGAGGCGGAGCGGCGAGAAGAGGCGCGCGCGCGCCGCCTCGCCCGCGGCCTTGGGCTCCTCGCGGGGCAGCGCGTGGCGGATCCGCTCCGGCGGCTTCCACATGGCTACCGCGCCCCGTCGCGAGCGGGCCCGTCGGCCGGGGGCTCCGCGGCGGCGCGCTCGAGGATCCCCTTCGCGATGATGAGCTTCTGGATCTCCGTCGTCCCCTCGTAGATGCGCAGCGGCCTGATCTCGCGGTACAGCCGCTCGACCTCGGTCCCCTCGATGACCCCCATGCCGCCGTGGAGCTGGACCGCGCGGTCGATGATCCGCTGCGCCGCCTCGGTGGCGAACATCTTCGCCATGGCCGCCTCGGTCGAGACGCGCGCCGCCGCGCCGGCCGCAGCCGTGTCGCGCTTGTGGGCCGCGCGGGCGACGAGGAGGCGGGCCGCGTCGAGCTCGGTCGCCATCTCGGCGAGGTAGGCGCGCACCATCTGCTGCTCGGACAGGGGCGCCCCGAACTGCCTCCTCCGCGTGACGTGCGCGATCGCCTCGCGGAGCGCGCGCGCCGCCATCCCGTTCGCCGCTGCGCCGACCGAGATCCGGAAGGCGTCGAGCGTCTGCATCGCGAGCTTGAAGCCGCCGCCCACCTCGCCGAGCCGCGCGCTGTCCGGCACGCGGCAGCCCTCGAAGCGGAGCCGGCCGATCGGGTGCGGGATCGACATCGGGAGCGGCTCCGAGGCGACGCCCTTCGCGCCGCTGTCGACGAGGAACGCCGTGATCGCGGCGCGCCCGCCGCCGCGCTCGCCCGCTGTGCCGCCGCTGTCGCGCGGCGGCGCGCCCGTGCGGGCGAAGACCACGAGGTGGTGCGCGAGCGGCACGTTCGAGATCAGCACCTTCTCGCCGTCGAGGACCCATCCGTCGCCCTCGCGGCAGGCCTCGGTCCTCAGCGAGGCGACGTCGCTGCCCGCCTCGGGCTCGGTCAGCGCGAAGGCCCCGATGCGCCGCCCCGAGAGCACGTCGGGCAGGATCGCGCGGCGCTGCGCGTCGCTGCCGGCCAGCACGATCGGGTACGAGCCGAGCCCCTGCACCGCGAAGATCGCGTCGGCGAGCGGGGCGACCTGGCCGAGCGCCTCGCGGATGAGGACCAGGGAACGCACGTCGATGGCGGTCGCGTCCGCGGGGAGGCCGCTGCCGCTCGGCGCGCCGCCGAGCGCCTCGGGGACGAGGTGCGCGTAGAGCCCGAGCGGCTCGCCCATGCTGCGCGCCACGGCGGCGGTGTCGTGCGCTTCGGCGAGCCGCGCGAGGGGCGCGAGCGCCTCGGGCGTCAGCCGCGCGGCGAGGGCGGCGTGGCGCTCCTCGAAGAAGACGGGGAGCTCGGCGGAGGAGAGCGCGAGCCTGCTCATACGCGGGGCGTCTCCTGGCCGGTGGACCGCGGGGTGGGGGGCGCGTCGGCGTCGCCGGGAGCGGCCGGCGCGTCGCCCAGGTCGGCGCCCTCGAACCGGGGCGGGCGCTTCGCCCTGTTCGCCTCGTGGGCCTCGCGAAAGTCGGGGTGGGCCATGCAGATGGCCTGCGCTTGCGCCTCGGCCTCGATCGCGGCGGCGAGGGGCATCGTGCGCTCGCTCTCGAGCATCTGCTTGGTGATCGCGTGCGCGAACGCTGGCCCGCGCGCGAGGCGCTCGGCCCAGCCGCGCGCCACGCCCAGCGCGTCGCTGTCGGCGACGACGCGGTTCACGAGGCCGATGCGGAGCGCCTCGTCGGCGCCGATGAGATCGCCGAAGAAGAGCAGCTCGGCGGCGCGCCCCTGGCCGACGATGCGCGGCAGGAGGTACGAGGCGCCCATGTCGGCGCCGGACAGGCCGACCTTGGGGAAGATGAACCCGAAGCGGGCGCTCGCCGCGGCGATGCGCAGGTCGCAGGCGGCGGCGATCACCGCGCCCGCGCCGACGGCGACCCCGTTGATGGCGGCGATGACCGGGCGCCGGAGCTCGCAGATGCTCTGGATCAGCGCGCCGGTCACGCGGGTGAACTCGAGCAGCCCCCGCGCGTCGCGCGCGAACAGCTCGGCGATGATGCCCTCGACGTCGCCGCCCGAGCAGAAGCCCCGCCCTGCTCCGGTGAGCACGACCGCGCGCGCGGCCGAGCGCTCGAGCGAGCGGAACGTCGCCGTGAGCTCGCCGTAGACCTCGAAGGTGAGGGCGTTCAGGCGGTCGGGGCGGCTCAGCGTGATCTCCGCGACGCCGCGGCTGAGCTCGAGCTGGAAGGAGCGGGGTGTGAGGGTCATGGGGGTCTCCTGGGTCCGGTGCGCGCCGGACGCGAGCCTCGCGCGATCAGGGCTTCGTCCGCGTGCGCCGCGGGGGGCTCCGCGCGCTGCGCTCGGCGTGCGCGCGGGCGCTGCCGGGGCGCGACGGGACGGGCATGTCCGGCTCGCGGAGCGTGGTGCGCAGCTTGTCGAGCAGCCGCGTCAGCGTGGAGAGCTCGGCCGGGCTCAGCCCGGAGAACACCTTCGCCACGCGCGCGGCGTGCCGCCGCTCGGCGTCGCGGAACGCGCGCTGCCCCTTGGCGGTCAGGTGCACCCGCCACGCGCGGCGGTCGCTCGGGTCGGCCCGCCGCTCGACCATGCCGTCGCGCGCCGCGCGATCGACGAGCCCGGTGAGGTTGCCCGCCGTGACGAGCATGCTGCGGGAGAGCGACGCGAGCGTCTGCCCGTCGCTGCGCACGAGGTTCGCCAGGAGGTCGAAGCGCGGGAGGGTCATCTCGTGCTCCAGGTCCTCGCGGATGGCGGCGAGAGCGCGCTTGTGGACGGCGAGGATGCGCACCCAGGCGCGCACGGCCGCCTGGTCGCCGCGCGCGCTCTCCGGCGGGGGGACCACGGCGAGCGGCCGCCTCGCCGGCGCCCCGCGCCTCACGGGCCGCCCTCGCCCCCACCCCGCGCGCTCGTGGAGGGCGGCGCCGCCGCGGCCGCGTCGATCTCCACAACCGCGCCCTGGGCCGCGGCCTCGCCGCGCGCGCCGAGCGCCGCGACGGCCTCGATCTCGACGAGCGCGCGCCGCTCGACGAGCCCCGCGACGCCGACGAGGGCCATCGCAGGGAAGTGCTTGCCGAACCGCGCCCGCCACGCGGCGCCGATCGCGCGGAGCGAGCTCCTGTACGCATCGAGATCGGTCACGTAGACGGTCATGCGCGCGACGTCGGCCGGCTCCCCGCCGGCGGCCGCGACGACCGCGAGCACGTTGTCGAGCGACTGGGCGAACTGCTCGGCCAGATCGTCGCTCCGGAACTGCCCGGACGCGGGGTCCCACCCGATCTGCCCCGCGATGTGCAGCGTCCTGCCGCGCGTCACGACGCCGTTCGTGTAGCCTCGCGGCGCAGGCCACCCGGCCGGCTGCACCATCTCGAGATCGCCGTTCACCGCATCACCTGCCCCCCGTCGACCGGGATCGCCTGGCCATGGATGCTGCGCGCCTCGTCGCTGCAGAGCATCGCCACGACGAGCGCGACCTCGGCGGGCTCGACCATCCGGCCCTGAGGCGACATCGACTCGAGCGACCGCCGCGCCGCATCCTCGCCCCGCCCGGTCTTCTCCGCGATGCGGGAGATCGCCTCGTCCGCCATCTTCGTGTTGACCCACCCGGGGCAGACGCAGTTGATGGTCACCGGCGTCCGGGCGATCTCCAGCGCGATGGCGCGGGTCATGCCGACCATGGCGTGCTTCGACGCGCAGTACGCGGTCGAGTAGGCGCACCCGACGAGCCCGGCGGTCGAGGCGACGTTGACGACGCGCCCGAACCCGCGCGCGATCATCTTCGGGATCAGGGCGCGGCAGAGCGCGAAGGCGCCGGTCACGTTGACCGCGAGCATGCGGTCCCAGAGCGCGTCGCTGGTCCTGTCGAACGGCGCGCTCTCGGCGACGCCCGCGTTGTTGACGAGCACGTCGATGTGCCCGAGCTGGCCTTCGAGCGCGGCGATCGCCGACGGCGCGCCCTCGCGATCGCCGACGTCGAGCCGGACGGCGACGCCCCCGATGGCCGCCGCCGTCTCCTCGATCTCGGCCTGCGTGCGGCCTGCGACGGCGACGCGGGCGCCGCCCTGCGCGAGCCGCTCGGCGATCGCCCGGCCGATGCCGCGACCCCCACCCGTGACGAGCGCGATCCTGCCTTCCAGCGACATCCGGAGCACCTAAATCATATATATATGAAGCACAAGCCGAAGTCACCCTCGTCGGCGCTCGCTGCGGCGGCCGCTCGCTGAGGTCGGAGCCGGCCATCTCGCGACGGAACGCGCGGCTCGGCCCTGGTTTCCTCGCTCTCCTCGCTCGTCTGGCGCTTGGTTGCTTGCCGCGTTTGCCGCGCTCGCCGCGCTCGCCGCGCTCGGCGTACGCTACGCGTGGTCGTCTGGAACGTAGTGGGCGGGGAGCATCGACTACGACCAGAGCGGGCGTGCCGTGCGCTCCGGCTCGCGCGCGTCCGCGACGGAGCTGCGTGCGCGCCCGCGACGAAGGCGAGCGTGTTCGTGACGAAGCGCCGCGCGCGCCGCGGCGGTCTGCCTGCTTCAGCGCGAGCTCGGACCGTCGATCTCGACGAACGCGTGCGCCACCATGCCCTCATGCGCCCCTCCCTCGCTGCGATGGCGGCCGCGGCATCGTCGCTCGTCGCGGCGCTCGGCTGCGGCGATGCGCCCCCGAGCGTCTCGTCGATCTGGGTCTCGCCTGCGCGGCAAGGCGAGCTCCGCGGAGAGCGGTTCTTCGACGCGCCGTGGCCGAGCGATCTGCGCCGCGAGGGCGGCGCGGTCCGGCTCGACGGCTACCACAACCCGCGTCGCCTCAGGATCCTGGACGAGTACATTCGCGAGATGGACTCGGTCCTTGACGGCTTCTCTCCGGCCGCAGCGGGGTTCTTGCGGTTCGCCGGGCCGATCGACGTGTCCTCGCTCCCGTCGACGCCCGCGCTCGCCATGAGCCCCCTCGGGACGGTGCAGCTCATCGACGTCGATCCGGGCTCGCCGGAGCGCGGAGCGCGGCGGCCGATCTCGATCCATTTCCGGCGTGAGGCCGGCGTCTACTGGCCCGCGAACACCCTCGCCATCATGCCCGTGATGGGCTTCCCGCTCCGGCCGCGGACCCGGTACGCGCTCGTCGTCACGGACGCGGTGCGCGGCGAGGGCGGCGGCGCGGTGGAGGCGAGCCCGGAGCTGCGCGAGGCGCTCGGGATCGGCCAGGCCAGCGTCACGCCCGACGCCGTCAGGGAGGCGCTCGCGCCGGCGGTGGACGAGATCGAGGCCGCGGGCGTCGACCGGGAGCGCATCGTTCACCTCACGGTGTTCACCACCTCCGACCCCACCGCGGAGCTCTTCGCGCTGCGTGACCACCTGCTCGCGAGCGTCCCGCCGCCGGACGCGCGGCCCGCGCTCTGGCAGCTCCTCAGCCACCAGGCGACGTGGGACGAGTACACCGGCGTGTACGGCCCGTCGCCGAATTACCAGATCGGCCGGGCGCCGTACCTCAGCCACGACGACGGCGGCGGCTTCGGGAGCAAGGCCGGCGAGCCGGTGATCGCGAGTTACTTCGACCTGCGCTTCTCGCTCACGGTCCCCGCCGCGAGCCGCTGCCCCATGCCGGAGGCCGGCTACCCCGTCGTGCTCTTCGCCCACGGCACCGGCGGCGACTACCGCTCCTACGTCCGCCGCGGCACCGGCCAGGAGCTCGCGGAGCGGTGCCTCGCGGTCATGGGCGTGGACCAGATCTTCCACGGCACGCGCCCGGAGGCGCCGCAGGATCCGTCGCAGGCCGGGCTCCTCTACTACAACGTGCAGAACGTGGCCGCGGCGCGGACGAACGCGCGGCAGTCGGCGCTCGACGAGGTGCAGCGGGCGCGCCTCTTCACCGAGTCACGGATGATGGTGCCCGCCGCCGTGTCCACCACGGGGGAGGAGATCCGGTTCGACCCGTCGAAGATCCTGTTCTTCGGGCACTCCCAGGGCGGGCTCAACGGCCCGCTCTACCTCGCGGCGGACGACTCGGCGCGGGGCGGGGTGCTCTCCGGGGCATCGGCGGTCATGTCGGTCACCCTGCTCGAGAAGACGAACCCGCCGCCGAACATCGCGGCGCTGGTCAAGTCGGTCTTCCTCGGGCTGATGGGCGAGGAGGAGGGCGAGGTGAACGAGTTCCACCCCGCGATCTCGCTCGCGCAGTCGATCGTCGACGTGGTCGATCCGATCCACTACGCTGCGCGCCTGTTCGTCGCGCCCCGCGACGGCTTCGCGCCGAAGAGCATCTACATGACCGAGGGCATCAACCCGGATGGCACCGGCGACAGCTTTGCGCCGCCTCGCGGCATCGAGATGCACGCCCTGGCGATGGGCTTGCCGCTGCAGCTGCCTGCGCAGCGTCCGATCCGGGAGTACGGCTTCGGCGGCCCCGCGCCCGTCGAGGTGCCGCCCGGAGGGCTCGCCGGCAACCTCGCCGGCGGCCGCGCGTCGGGGCTGCTCGCGCAGTGGCCGGTCCCCGAGGGGAGCGACGGTCACTTCGTGATCTTCGACGTGCCGGCGGCGGCCGCGCAGGCCCACGGCTTCCTCCAGAACCTCGCGGACGCCCCCTGCGGGCGGGTGCCGGCGCCATGAGCGCGGCTGATGTGCTCGCGTCGCGCGTCGCCGCGCTGCTCGCATGCGCCGGCGTGGAGGCGCGGCCCCCGGCGGCAGGGGCAGGCGCGTGGTCCCTCGCGCTGGCCGAGCCGCCGGATCTCGCGGCCCTCTACGCGGCGGCGGACGGCATCGCGCTCCCGGACGGCACGCTGATCCTGCCGCGCGGCGACGTCGCGCGGGCGACGGCGTGGCTCGCGGAGGAGCGCTCGCTCGACTGGGCGCACGACCTCCTGGTCATCGGGGAGCGGGAGGATCTCGTCATCGTGCTCGACCTCGACGTCGCGGGCGCGCGCGCCGGGGGCGGCGTGCTCGAGGCGCCGACCGACGGGCTGGCCTCGTTCCAGCGCGTCGCCCGCTCGGTGGTCGGCTACCTGGAGCGGCGCCTCGGCGTCGCAGGGGCCGAGGCCGCGGCGCCCGAGGTGCGGGCGCGCGAGGCCGCGGCGCGCCGCGACCTCCCGGCGCTCGTCGAGGCGCTCGCGGAGGAGATGTACCCGGGCGCGGAGCGGCAGGTCGCGCATGCGGCGCTCACGCTGGGCGGGCTCCTGTCAGCGCGCGGGGACGAGGCGGCGCTGGACGCCTTCGCGCGCTCGGTCGAGGCGCGGGTCGCGGCGGCGCCGCGGGGCGCCGCGGGGCCGGAGCGGCTCGCGGCGTGGCGCGCGTGCGAGATCGCGGCGCGGGAGGCGGGGTCGGAGGTGATCGCGGCGGTGTGCGTGGCGCGGGCGAGCGGCGGGAGGTAGGGGGCTGGCCTCGAAGCGCCTCGGTCGACGGCGCTTCGTCGCTCAGCGGACCGAGCTCACCGGGCGCCCCGCTCCCGGAGCCTTGCGCGCCACGCGCGCACCACGGTCGTCTGATCGCCCTTGCGCAGCATGAACTCCGTCAGCCCCGCGACGTCGAGCCCCGGCAGGAGCCGGCTCTGCCCCACCTCCGCGTAGCCGTCCGGGCCGAGGAGGTGGATGGAGAGCTTCCCCTTCTTCAGGAACCAGACCTCGGGCACGCCGAGCCCCGCATAGACGGAGAGCTTGTTGATCGTCCCGCTCTTCTCGATGATCTCGATCGCGAGCTCCGGGATCTCCCCGTCCTCGACCGTCCCGAGCAGGTAGCACTCATCCGGCTCCACCCCCCGCTCCGCGAGCCTCTTGCGGACGGTCATGCTGCCGTACCCGCTGAGAGGCAGCTCCGCCTCCTCCGCATAGGCCTCGACGAGACGGGCCAGGATCTTCTTCCGCCCCTCGTGCGGTCCGCCCGGGCTCATCAGCTCCAGCACTCCCTCGCAGTACGTCACCCGCACGCCAGCCCGGTCGCCGAGGGCGGCCAGGATGGCTTCGTACGCCTCCCACGAGACGTCATGAACGACGAAGAGCTGGTCTTCCGAGCCGTTCGCCGCGCCCGCGTCGGCGGCGCCGGCAGGGGGGACGAGGAGGGGTGCGGCGGCGGCCATGACAGCGTGCTCCTCCAGGGAGTATCACCCCCGCGCCGCGCGCTGGCAACCGCCGATCCGAGCGCCCACGCGCCGCCGCCCCGCTGGACGGCCCTGACGCGCGCCATGGACTCGCCGGACGCTGCCAGGGGCGGGCCCGGGTGCGCTCGGGAGCCGCGTCCTCAGAACACGCGCCCCAGCCCGTCGAGCGCCGCGACGCGGTAGGCCTCGGCCATGGTGGGGTAGTTGAACGTCGTGTTCACGAAGTACCGGATCGTGTTGTGCGGCGCAGGTTGCGACATGATCGCCTGCCCGATGTGGATGATCTCCGCGGCGTTCTCGCCGAAGCAGTGGATCCCGAGCAGCGCGAGCGTCTCGCGGTGGAAGATCAGCTTCAGCATCCCGACCTGCTGGCCTGTGATCTGCGCGCGCGCGAGCGTCTTGAATGTCGACTTCCCCACCTCGTAAGGCACCTTCTCCGCCGTGAGCTCCCGCTCGCTCTTGCCCAGCGACGAGATCTCGGGCGTCGTGTAGATGCCCGTGGGGATGTCCCGGACCAGCTTGTCGTCGGCGTCGCCGCAGATGTGGCTGGCCGCGTACCGGCCCTGGTCGTAGCTCGCGCTCGCGAGCGCCGGGAAGCCGACCACGTCGCCGACCGCGTAGATGTGCGGCTGGCTCGTCTGGAAGGTCTCGCTCACCTCGAGCTGACCGCGCTTGTTCGGCGTGATGCCGACGCTCTCCAGGCCGAGCTCGGCCGTGTTGCCCGACCTCCCGTTGGCCCAGAGGAAGACCTCGCTCCGGAGCTTCTTCCCGCTCTTCAGGGAGAGCACGACGCCCTCCTTCGTGGCCTCGACCGTCTCGTGCTCTTCGCCGTTCAGGACGCGGATCCCCTTGTCGCAGAAGTGGTACCCGAGCGCGTCGGTGATCTCGTCGTCGAGGAACTCCAGGAGATGGGAGCGCGTGTTCACGAGGTTCACGGCGACCTGCATGTTGCGCAGCATCGACGCGTACTCGCAGCCGATGACGCCCGCCCCGAAGATGGTGATGCTCCGGGGGGTGTGATCCATGCGCAGCAGCGTGTCGCTGTCGAAGACGCGCGGGTGGCTGAAGTCGATGTCGGCCGGCCGGTACGGGCGCGAGCCGGTCGCGATGACGAAGCTGTCGGCCGTGTACCGCCGGCGCTGGCCGCCGTCGCTCTCCACCTCGATCGTGCGCGGATCGACGAACCTGGCCTGCCCCGGGATGAGCTGGACGCGGTTCCGGTCGTAGAAGCTCTCCCGCAGGTCGACCTGCTCGTCGATGACGCGGTTCGCGGTCGCGAGGAGCTCGGCGAATGGGTACTCCGGAACCACATCCATCCGCTTGTAGATGGGGCTCTGGTTGATCAGGTTCATGTGGTAAATCGCGCGGCGCAGCGCCTTGCTGGGGATCGTCCCCCAGTGGGTGCAGCCCCCGCCGACCCGCGTGTAGCGCTCGATCGCCGCGACCGATTTGCCGTGCTTCGCGGCCGTCATGGCGGCGCCTTCGCCGCCCGGCCCCGTGCCGATGATGATGAGATCGAAGTGCGGGGTGGTCACCATCGAGTTCCTTGCCTCCGGCGCGCCGCGCGCGCCGGAGAAGGCTACTCGAACTGGAGCGGCTCGTCGTCGTTCCCGACGCCGAGCATCTCGAGGATCTGCCGCACCTCCATCGCGGCCTCGACCTCAGGGCCCGCGTCCAGGAAGCCCTGGAGGTGCTTCCGCGCGAGCGCGCGGTTGCCGCGGGCCGCGTACGCCAGCCCCATCGCGTGCATCGCCTCGCCGTCCTTCGGGAACCGGCGGAGCGCCTCCTTCGCCTGCGCGATCGCGCCCTCCGTGTCGCCGAGCCGACGGAGCGCGTGCGACAGGGCCACCCGCGCACCGAGGAAGCTCGGCGCGAGCCGCACGGCGGCGCGGTACGCATCGCGCGCCGGCTCGAGCTGGCCGAGCTCGTAGAGCGCGTGCCCGAGCAGGTTGTACGCGTACGGGTTCGACGGGGAGGCCTTGATCACGTCGCGCAGCGCGACGAGCGCCTCCTGGACTTGCTCCTCTTGCAGGAGCTCGGCCGCCTCCTCGACGGCCTCCCAGTGGGCGGCGTCGATCGATTCGTCCACCACGGCTCTGAGCACCATGGCCCGCAGTCTAGCCAGAATCGGCGCGCCGTCCTGGGCTCCTTCGTGGTACCGGCCGGGCGGTGAGGCGCCTGCCGCGGATCCGGCTGCTCTTGTGGCACGCGAGCGCCGCGATCCCGGTGCTCGGCGCCGCCGCGGCGTTCTACGGGCCCGCGCTCGCCAGGACGGGCGGCGTCTGGCCGGCGCCCCTCGACGACGTCTACATCCACTTCGGGTTCGCCCGCGCCGCGGCCCTGGGCCACCCGTTCTCGTGGATCCCTGGCAACGGCTACTCCTCGGGCGGGACCAGCCTGGTGTACCCCCTCGTCCTGGCGCCCGGGTACCTGCTCGGGTTTCGCGGCGCGTGGCTCGGCCTCTTCGCCGCGCTCCTCGCGTGCGCTGCGCTGCTGGACCTCTGCCGGTCGCTCCGGCAGCTCCTTGATCCGCGCGGCGGACCCGGCGCCGCCTCCTCCCGCTGGGTCGCCTGGGCCGCGCCGCTCTTCGTCGTGGCCGTGCCGTTGCTCGACTGGAGCTGGTTCTCCGGGATGGAGCTCGCGCTGCTCGGCGCGGTGATGGGCCGGGCGCTCGTCGCGGTGCGGCGCGCCGAGCTCGCCCCGCCGACGCAGCGCCCGGCCGAGCAGCTCCGGGCAGGGCTCCTCGCCGCGCTGCTCGTCGCGACCCGGCCCGAGGCCGTCGCGCTCGCGGCGCCGCTCGCGGTCGCCGTGGCCCACGCGGCGGGCTCCCTGGGCGCGGCGGCGTCGCTCGCGCGCGCGTCCCTGCCGACCGCGCTGCTCCTCGTAGCGCAGGCCGCCGCGAACCGCGCGCTCACGGGGGAGTGGAGCGCCGCGGGGGCGGTGCGCAAGCTCATCCTCTCGAACCCGTATCCGGCGCCGCTCGAGAAGGCGGTGGAGGTGATCAAGAACCTCGCTGCGCTGCGGGTGCAGGCGCTGGAGAGCGCGCTCGGCGGTCCGTCCTACGCCTTCCTCTTGCCGCTGCTCGGCGCGATCGCCGCGCTCGACCGGCGCGCGCGGCGCGTCGCCGTGCCGCTCTTGATCGGCGCCTACGGCTCGCTGCTCCTCGTCGCGCTCAACGCGACGGCGCGCTACCAGAACCTCCGCTATGCCGCCCCGGCGCTCGCGATGCTGCTCGTCGCGGCGGCCCTCGGGACCGAGGCGCTCGCGCGGCGGGGGCGGCTCGCGGCCGGCGTCGCCGCGGCGCTCGCGCTCGCGGCGCTCGCGGCGCCCTCCGCGTGGTTCGCGCGGCAGATCGACCACTTCGCCCGCTCCTCGGCCAACATCGCCGGGCAGCAGGTCGAGGTCGCGCGGCGCCTCGCCGCGCGTGTGCCGCGGCCTCGGCGGGTGCTGCTCGGCGACGCGGGCGCGATCCCGTACCTGTCGGGGATCCCGGCCATCGACGGGCTCGGGCTCGGCGGGTACCGGGGGATGCCGTTCGCGCGGGCCTCGGTGCACGGGGTGCCGGCCGTTGTCGAGCTCATCGAGCGGCTCGACGCCGCCGAGCGGCCTGACGTCTTCGCCCTGTACCCCTCGTGGTGGGGCGGGCTCGCGGACGTCTTCGGCCGGCGCGTCGATGCGGTGAAGATCGAGGACAACGTGATGTGCGCCGCGGACGAGAAGGTGATCTACGAGGCGGACTGGTCGGCGCTCGCCCTGCCGGGGGAGCGCCGCGACGGGGCCATCGACGAGGTGGACATCGCCGACCTGGTCGACGAGCGAGCGCACGGCTACGCGTTCCCGTCGCCGCGCGGCGGCTGGGTCGTCGGCGCCGTGCTGCAGGACGGGAGCGACGGCGGCGGTGCGCCGCGGTTCGACGCCGGCAGGATCATCCCCGAGGGGCGCGAGCAGTCGTTCGCGATCGGAGCGGTCGCCGCGAGCGCCCGCGGGCCCGCCGTGCTCGCGCTGCGCACCGACGGGGGCGGTCCGATCGCGATCGGCGTCGCGGTCGAGCGCGCCGCGGACGAGGCGCGCGTCGAGGTGCCAGAGCGCCCGCTGGACCGCTGGTCCGAGATCCGGGTGCCGCTGCGCGACGTCGCGCCGGGGGACCTGGTCCGGATCCGCGCGCTTCGGGGGACGTTCCGCAGCTTCCATGTCTGGCTGCTGCGGCCGTGATCGGCCTCCTTGCCGCCCGCGCGGCGTCCTCGTGGCGCGCGCCCGCGACACAGCGCGTCGCGAGCCACGAGGACGTCGCGCGACGGATCCATGGTAAGAGCCACCACGTGGCGAGGTGGTTCCGTGCGTCGGCCTTCGCGGCGACAGCTGGCAGGGAGGTGGCCTCGTTCGCGAGGCAGGCGGTCCTCCTGCCGTACGACACCCTCGCGCCGGTGATCCCTGACGGGGCGCGCGACGGCGACGAGGTGGTGGTCATCCTTCACGGGCTCTTCGCCTCCGCCGGCGTCCTCCGGCCGTTGCGCACGGCGATCGAGCGCCACGCCGCGATGTCTCGCGCCTCGCGGGCGCGTGGTCGGACGGACCCGGCGCGCGCCGAGCCGTCGTGGTCGGTCCACACGGCGACGATGTCCTACGCGCCGGGGCCCGGCGTCGAGGCGCTGTCAGCGCGCCTCGCGGCGCTCGTCGCGGCGTTGCCGGACGGGGCGCGCTTGCACCTCGTCGGCCACAGCATGGGCGGCATCGTGTGCCGCTTCTTCGCGCAGGAGGCCGGCGATCCGCGCATCGTGCAGACCATCTCCATGGCGAGCCCGTTCGGCGGCATCCCGCGCGCGGCGCTGCTCGGCTTCGGCGGCGCGCGCGATCTCGACGCGTCGAGCCCGGTCCTCCGGCGCGTCCTCCTCGGGACCGCGCGGTCGAGCATCCCGCACCTGTCGATCGTCGCGGGGGCCGACACGCTGGTCCGCTCGCCCATCGCGCACGCGCTGCCTGGCGGCGAGGTGCGGGTGATGGAGGGGCGGGGGCACAACACGCTCCTCTTCGATCCCGAGGTGGCCGCGCTCGTGGCGCGGCACATCGTCGAGCGGCGCGGCACCTTGCGTTGAAGGCGCGCTGACCTATCGCCGCTCGGCGCTTCGTGGTAGCTCGCTCGCGTGCGTTCGCCCATCGCCTGCCTCGCCGCCCTCGGGGCCTTGCTCGCCCCGCTCGCCTGGTCATCGCCGTCGCGCGCGGACGCCTCCGCGTGGACGTTCGTGGGCGCCGGCGCGGTCGGCTGGAAGCAGGGGGAAAGCGATCTCGTCTTCGACGGCGCGCTGTCGTGCGACGTCGGCGTCGGGACCACGCCCGAGGCGCCCGTCATCGTCGGCGGCTTGATGCGCGCGACGCCGATCCTCGACAGCGGCATCGATCTCGCGCTGCTCGCCCGGGTCGCGACGCGCGGCTTCCAGGCTGGCCAGCTGGGCCTCGCCCTCGACGCGGGCGGCTACCGCCGCTTCTGGGGCGCAGGCTCCACAGGCGTGGCCGGCGCGCTCACGCTGGGGGCGCCGCTCGGCATCAGCCTCTCGCTCCAGGGGAGCTACGGGACCGACAACGCCATGGCGTTCGCCGCCATCGCGGGCATCGACCTGCTGCGCCTCACCGTCTACCGGCAGTCGCTCCTGCCGCTGTGGCCGAACCCGTTCCCCGCGCAGCAGCGCGGGCAGGACGTCGCCTCGCGCTGAGGGGCGCGCCGGAGCCTCGCTCCTGACACGACGGCGGGCCGCTCGATTAGGAAGGTGAGCTGTCGAGAACCGGGCGTGTTACAGCGCGCTGGCGCTGCGGAGGCCGCTTGACCGGTAAAGCGCTCCCCGATAGCGTGCAGCCGAGAGGTCGCCATGGGGAGTCATCGCGGCGCTCGACGCCCTCCGCGCGATGAGACGTCCTGTGCGGCGGGTCGTCGACGAGAAGGAGGAGGCGCACGGGGCAAGCGCGCGGCGACACGTGCTGGCGTGGGTAGGGAAGTACCGAACGGCGCCCATTCCCGTCCGCGGCGCACCGTTCCCCCGCCTCGCTCTGAAGCAGAGGATCCTGTCAGGCATTCTCGCCGCGGCGGGCGGCTTGCGGAGGGCGTTCTCTCGTGCGTTCGGGCGGGGCGCCGAGAGGCAGCTCCGCAAGCGATTGCTAGGTGCCGCGCGGAAGGCGCCAGCATGCGCCGCGTTCCTCGCCGCCGTGATGCTGCCCTCCATCAGGTGCCAGGGCGAGCGGGAGTGGCTCCTGTATCGAACCCGGGACAATCCCAGGTGTTACTACCACGAGGAGTGTTTCTCGATGGGCTGTCCACCGCCCAATGGAGTCTTATGCGTCTGGCACAAAAGAATACAGCACGGAGTCTGTGTGTGTCAGGAGAATGGGCTGGGATTGAAGCCGTCGGATCTGGTGGATGCAGGTTCGCCCTGAGCAGGGTTCTCATCGCGCTCTCGACCCTGCCGGCGCGCGACATGGTTCCACAGTGCCCCGAGGGCTAAACAAGCTGGCGATGCGCCGTCGAAGCTATACCGTCTTCGCCGCTGTTGCGCTGGCCTTGTTCGGGTGCAATGCCGAGCGGGAATGGTTCTGGCATCGAACTCGTGACAATCCCAGGTGTCTCTCCGATGCGGAGTGCCTTTCGATGGACTGTCCGCCCCCCAATGGAGTCTTATGCGTCTGGCACAAAAGGATACAGGAGGGGGTCTGTGTATGTCAGCGAGATGGATTGAAGCGAGCGGACCTGGTGGATGCAGGTTTGCCCTGAGCCTGGCTGTCATCGCGTTGTCGAGCTTCTCGGCGTGTGACATGATGCCATATTGCCCCGAGGGTCAAACCAGATGGCAATGCAGTATTCGGGCGACTGCGTGTCACATGGCCTATGTTAACTACGTGTGCGCCGCCGACATGCAAACTGCGATTGTTGCGGCGAACAAAGAAGCGATATTGAGACTGAAGCCGCAAGACCAGAACATCGTCGGCACGACGTGCACGGACACCGGAGACACGACGGCTCCGCTCAACTTCAAGCCGCCCAAGTACAGACCGCAGGGTGTCACGTCCTGCGATCTGACCGCGGCGGACGACAGCTGCGTGGCGTGCGCCAAGGGCTTTTGCTGCGAGCAGTACCAAGCATGCTCCCAGGATACGAACTGCTCCTGCCTCGTCGGCTGCCTCTACCAGGGGAACTCGGTCGAGACGTGCACCAGCCCCGAGCACTGCGGCGCGGCGTCGTTCACCTCGGGTGCGACGGCGGACTGCCTCAACCTGGCGTGCGGCGGCTGCTCGGTCGCCGCCGCCATCGGTGAAGCCCTCTGCCCCGAGGCGCCGGTCGACCCCTCGTGTACGCCGGGCTCTTCCCTGGGCGGCGAGACGTGCGTTAGAGACGGCGATTGCATCTCGTGTTACTGCAATCCGGTCAGCAGGACCTGCGATTGACCGTAACCCGGCTGGGCAGGCGATGCCCGGCGGATCGGTCTGAAGGCGCTCCCGCCCCGCACAGCAGGGCCGCCGTCACCCTCCGGAAGCCCTGTCGGGCGCTCCGGAAGGCCACCCGCCGCGGTCCGGAGGCCATGTCGGCCGTTCTCGAAGGCATGTCGGACGTTCCGGGAGCCTTGTCGGGCGGTCCAGACGGCCACCCGCCGCGGTCCGGAGGCCATGTCGGTCGCTCCGGAGGTATGTCGGTCCGGCCGACATGCCCTCCAGAACGCCGAATCCGGCTCAGATCCCGGCCATCCAGCCCTCCGGCCGGCCAGCGAGACCCTCGGGCCTGCCCGACATGCCCGCAACACCGCGCCCCTGGGCCTTCAGAACCGTCCGGCGTGCCTCTCGACCGGCCGACGTGCCCTCGGCCACGCGCGGGGCTCCCTCTCGCCGGGCGCCGTGCAGCCCGGCACACGCTCTCGCGGCCGCGTCTCGCTCCGCTCAGCCGCCGCCACGCTTGGCTCGGAACCGCCTCCTCCGCTTCAGGGCGTGAACCCCGCGAGCCCCTCCACGAGCCGATCGAGATCCGCGCGGCTGTGCCGCTCGGTCACGGCGACGAGCAGCTCATCCCGCCGCCGCGCGTCGATCCGCCCGAGATCCAGCCCCGCGATGATCCCCTGCTCGGCCAGCGCCCTCGTGAGCCTCCCCGCGTCCCCGCCGCGGACCTTCACGACGAACTCGTGGAACGTCGGCGCCGACATCGGCAGCGAGTAGCCGTCGAGCCGCGCGATCTCCCGCTTCAGGTGCTCGGCCTTCGCGAGGCACTGCTTCGCCGCCTCCACGAACCCGCGCTTGCCGAGCATGCACATCCGCATCGTGACCGCCGTCGCGCAGAGGCCGCTGTTCGTGCAGATGTTGCTCGTCGCCCGCTCGCGGCGGATGTGCTGCTCGCGCGTCGCGAGCGTCAGCACGTACCCGCGGGTCCCGTGCTTGTCGACCGTCTCGCCGACAAGCCGGCCGGGCACCTGCTGGAGGTACTTGCGGTCGTTCCGGCACGCGAACAGCCCGACGTTGGGGCCGCCGTACTGCGGCGGCAGCCCGAGCGGCTGGCCCTCCGCCACCGCGATGTCGGCGCCGAGCGCGCCCGGCGACTCGAGCAGCGCGAGCGCGTACGGGTCCAGGGTGACCGTGATCAGCAGCGCGCCCTTCTGGTGGCACACCTCGGCCACCTTCCGGATGTCGCCCACGACGCCGAAGAAATTCGGATAGCCGACCACCACGCAGGCGGTCGTCTCGTCAATCGCCCGGGTCAGCGCCTCGACGTCCACCGTGCCGTCGCGGCCGACGTCGATCCCGACCAGCGACGCCTTGCCGGTCCCGATGCCGTGCACGTACGTCTCGACCGTGCCGATGTAGTCGGGGTGCACGCCCCCGGACAGGACCGTGCGCTCCCGCCCCGTCAGCCGGCGGGCCATCAGCACGGCCTCCGCGAGCGCGCTCGCGCCGTCGTACATCGACGCGTTGGCGATCGGCAGCCCGAGGATCTCGCTCACGATCGTCTGGAACTCGAAGATCACCTGGAGCGTGCCCTGGGAGACCTCGGGCTGGTACGGCGTGTAGGCGGTGTAGAACTCGCTGCGGAGCAGCAGCTGATCGGCGGCCGGCGGGAAATGGTGCTCGTAGGCGCCGGCCCCCAGGAACGAGAGCATGCGCCCTGCGCGGTTCTTCTGGGCGAGCTCCTCGAGGTGCCGCATGAGCGAGGCCTCGTCGAGCGAAGGCTCCATCGAGAGCGGGCGCGTGAGGCGCGCCTCCTCCGGGATCGCGCTGTAGAGCTCGTCGAGCGACGACAGGCCGACGGCCTGCAGCATCTCGCTGATTTCCTCGGGCGTGTGGGGCAGGTAGCGCATGGTCTTGTGCAGCGGGAAGCGGGAAGGGTGATGCGGAATGCGGAGGGGCGCGGCGCTCAGTGCGCCGCGGTCTTCAGGAGCTCGCTGTACGCTTCAGGATCCATGAGCGTGCCGAGCTCGCCCTGGTCCGAGGGCACGACCTCGATCATCCACGCCTTGCCGTAGCAGTCGTCGTTGACCAGCTCGGGGCGGTTCTCGAGATCCGCGTTCACGCGCTGGACCTTGCCGCTCACCGGCGCGAACAGATCGCTCAGCGTCTTGACGCTCTCGATCGTGCCGAACGCCGTGCCCGCGGTGATCGTGTCGCCCGGCTTCACGTCGAGGTTGACCAGCGTGATGTCGCCGAGCTGCTCGACCGCGAAGGCGGTGATCCCGATCACGACGAGATCGTTCTCCTGCTTGGCCCACTCGTGATCCTTCGTGTACCGCCGGTCCGTTCGGACATTGTCGCTCGCCATGTGACTTCTTCTCCCTTTGCCAACCTGGGTCTCTGGTCGTCTGGTCGCCGCGTGTGTGTCGCTCGGATCGACCCGCCGCGGCGCGCCTCGGCGCGGGTCAGGCCCGCTTGTAGAACGGGGTCTTGACCACGACCGCCTCGACCGAGCGCCCGCGGCAGTCCACCTGGAAGGCGGTCCCGATCGCCGCCATCGGCGCCGGCAGGTAGCCGAGCCCGATGTTCTTGCCGACGGTCGGCCCCGGGCTGCCGCTCGTGCAGACGCCGACCTTCGCGCCGCTCAGGTCGAGGAGCGGGTAGCCGTGGCGCGCGATGCCGCGCCCCGTCATCTCGAAGCCGACCAGCTTGCGCGCGGGGCCCTCGTCCTTGATGCGCTGGAGCGCCGCGCGCCCCACGAAATCGCCCTTGTCGAGCTTCACCACCCAGCCGAGGCCCGCCTCGATGGGGTTCGTCGTCTCGTCGATGTCGTTGCCGTACAGCGACAGGCGCGCCTCCAGGCGGAGCGTGTCGCGCGCGCCGAGGCCCGTCGCCTCGATGCCAAGCGGACCGCCGAGCTCGACAAGCGCGCGCCAGAGCCGCTGCGCGTCGGACGGCGAGCAGAAGATCTCGATGCCGTCCTCGCCGGTGTAACCGGTGCGGGCCACGGTGCAGCGCACGTTGGCGAGCGTCGCGTCGCGGAAGTGGAACGGCGCGAGCTCGCGCAGCGCAGGGCCGTCGCCGCCCGCGAGCGCGACGATGTCGAGCGCCTTCGGCCCCTGGAGCGCCATCATCGCCGTGCGATCCGACGCGTCCTCGAAGCTGCAGTGGCCCTGCGCCGCGCCCCGGATGTGGGCGGCGATCTTGTCGCGGTTCGATGCGTTGCAGACGATGAGCCACTGGCGCGCGTCGATCCGGTACACGATGAGGTCGTCGAGGATCGTTCCGGCCTCGTTGCACGCGCACGTGTAGAGCGCGTGTCCGTCCTCCAGCTTCTTCACGTCGTTCGTGACGAGGTAGTCGACAACCTGTCCGGAGTGCTCGCCGCTCAGGATGATCTCGCCCATGTGCGAGACGTCGAACAGCCCGGCGGCGGAGCGCACCGCCTTGTGCTCTTCGGTGACGCCTCGGTACTGGACCGGCATCTCCCAGCCGGCGAACGGGACCATGCGGCCGCCGAGCTTGATGTGCTCGTCGTAGAGCGGCGTCCTTCGGAGCGGAGCGGTGGGGAGCGGCTTGGTCGACACGGCCGCGATCTACTTCGAAAGGTCGGAGATGTCGACTGGCGCCGACTGGCGCAGCGGCCCCGCGGCGCTGGAGGTCGAGGCCGCCGCCGCCGCGCTCACTCGAGGCGGGTGGGATCGATCACCTTGCCGTCCGGCGTGAGCCCGCTGCGGCGCCAGCGCTCCTCGACCGACAGGCCCTGCTCCGCAGGCGGCCGGGTCTCGTCGCGGACGACGAGCTCCGAGATGTGCGCGCGCGAGACGACCTCGATCCGGATCATCCGCTGCGGCGCGCTCTTCACCGTGGCGCGCGAGAAGATCGTCTTCGCAGGCCCGGTCTCGACATTTCCGGCGAGGACGCGCGTGCGCACGTAGTTCGCCACCCGCTCGGCAGGGATTTCCCCGACGGCGAAGACGGCATCGGAGAAGCGCGCGCTCACCTTCATGCGACGCGGGATGGGAAAGCCGAACGCCTGCTCCGCCCCCTCGGCGAGCTCGCCCGGCAGCGCCTGGTCGACCGGCGGCTTCGGCGCTGAGGCCTCGCTCGCCTGCGGCGCCGGCGCTGGCGCGCTGGCGTCGCTGCGGCAGGCGGGCGCGGCCGAAGCGCACGCGACCAGCGCGGCGAGCGCGCCGGCGGCGCGCGACAGGCCGGCTCGCGTCATTCGATGAGGGTGGCCCACGAGTCGATCTTAACGACCTTGCGCGGCCGCTGCAGCGTCCTCGTGCTTGTTCGCGTCGCGCCCCCCTGGGCGTCCGCGTCGCCGGCGGCGCCGGTGTGGAACACGAGCTGGTACTCGGGCGGGGTGGACTGCCGGACGATCGTCTGCGGGCCGAAGTACGGATCGGTGTAGTTCTCCGTATCCGTGCAGGTCGGCTTCTGGGTCACGGCCACGCCGAAGACGATCGTGCCCGGCGACTGCAGCTCGAAGCGCTCCGGAGGCGCGAGCGGATCGACGACGAGGCAGCCGTTCGGGAGCGCGGGCGACGTCCCCGCCTCGCCGAGCAGGTAGTCGACGCCCCAGATGGCGCCGCGCCCGTCCGCGCACGCGTAGGTCCCGGGCGCGACGGGCGTGAACGTCGCGAAGTACGCGCAGCCGTTGAAGAGGGAGATGGGCCCGGTCACGCGCTGGCCGCCCGGGAGGGGGACGGCCCAGTTCTCGCTGAAGCGGAGGCTTGTGTTGTGCGGTCGCTCGGTGATCGACCAGACCCGCGTCTCGATGGCGCCGCTCGCCGTGAACGCCTCCTGATCGCCGGTGGAGAACAGGATGACCTTGTTGCCGAGCGGATCGGTGCTCACGATCGGCGTCGTCTGGATCGGCTGGCTGCTCGCCGCGCTGTCGGTCGGGAACGAGTACGCGTCCCAGGCGAGGTCCACGGTCCAGTTGTCCGGGTTGGTGCTCGTCAGGCTGACGCGCCAGAGCGTCCCGTCGGCGTCGCCGACGTAGATGCGCTCCGCGACCTCGCCGACGCCGGCCGGGAACGGTACGGGGACGCCGGTGATCGGCGAGTCGAAGTCGACCTCCGTGGTCCGCGAGGCGAGCCCGGCTGGGGCTTCGGAGGGGAGGCCGCGGAACGTGCGGAGGATCTCGCCCGTGTCGAGCCGGACGATCGTGAGCGAGCGCGACGGGCCGACGGGGCCGCCGGTGCCCGCGCTGCCCCAGCACCGGACCGAGTCGCGGACCGCCAGGGTGCCCGTCGGATAGAAGAGCGGGTGCGTCGTGTTCTTCCGGTTGCACGCGGGCTGGCTCGTGTCGAGCGGAGCAGAGCCGCCGGGCAGGATGGCGACCGCGATCTCCTTGATCGCGCCGCCGGACTCCATCTCCACCATGCCGATCGCCGGCGTCGGCGCCGCCTCGCCGAACAGCGGGGCGCCGCTGCTGTCCGTGGAGAGCTGCCAGAGGAACCGCGGAGCACGGGGGTTCGTCACGTCGAGCGCGTAGTAGAAGCTGCCGCCCGCGCCGCCGCTGGCGAGGAGCACGGTGTTCCAGGTCGCGTTGGCGCTGCTCACCTGCGCCGACGTGCGCTCGAAGACGACGTTTTTCACGACGGGCGCGCCGTCGAGCAGCAGCGATTGCTGGTTGAACGTCGCGAGGAGCCGGGGGAGCACGTGGGGCGGCAGGAACGACCAGAGCTCGTTGTTCTCGACCTCGTCCACCTTGAGCGGGTCCGACGCGGTCGCCGCGGTCACCTGGAAGGCGTGCAGCTGCCCGTCGGTCGTCGCCGTGTAGAGCACGAGCGGCCGGGTCGCCTGATCGGGGTGCTCCGCGAAGGCCCGGTAGGACTCGTCGGGGATGTAGTCGTTCGGCGGCCCCACGACGACTGGCGTGGAGTGATAGATGCTGCCGAGCTCGTTGCCGTCGCGGGAGGCGACGCCCGAGGGCATCGGCTCGCCGACCTCCCACTCGATGAGGCGCCGGGCGCAGTCCGCGGCGTTGGTCGCCTGCAGCCCGCCCGAGCACTGCGGCGGGACTGCCGCGCTGGGATCGAGGTCGAGCGCGCGGGACGCGCTGGAGAACGCGTTCGCGAAGATCGACCCCTGCGCGAGCGCGCCGCTGTTGGTCATCGTGCCCGTGTAGCTGCCCAGCCCGTCCGTGGCGACGGTGGCGGGGCGGATGCTCCGGCTCGACCAGATGCGCTGCGCCGTGGTGTCGAGATCACCGATCACGGTGAAGAACCGCCGCGGCTGCCCGGTGTTCGAGTTGACGTTGGCCGCGAAGTCATCGCCCTTGCCGGGGTCGATGTCCTCCAGCTGCGTCGTCATGACGCCGCTCACGGACTCGCAGACGAAGCGCTTGCGCTCGAGGTTGCCGCTCCACAGCGAGCCGTCCGGCGGCGGGCTGAACGACGAGGCGAACTGGTAGGCGACCCCCGCGGCGGTGCTGCCGGTGTTCGTGTCCGTGACCGCGTTGGCGAAGACGGGGAGGGTGCGGCTCGTCGAGTTCGCGGCGATCTGCGCGAAGATCCGCGACATCACCGCGGAGAGCTCGTTGGCGTCGTTCGGGAAGTAGCCGCGGTCGGTCCCGCCCTCGATGGCGATGCGCGAGAGCGTGCAGCACGCCTTGAGCGCGCCGGACGCGCCGTCGCAGCGCCCGCCCGCCAGGAAATCGGACGAGGAGATCGTCGAGCAGTCGGTGCCCGCCTCCGTGGAGAGGCCGAACCCGACGGTATAGGTCGGCACGCGCCGGTTCGGGTTGACGTGCGTGTTGAGTGAGTGGGCGATGACCTGCGGCTCCTCGTAGGGACAGCCCGTCCCTTCCGGGCCGGGGCCGGCGCCCTGTGTGCAGGTCGGGCGCAGGTCGAGGTTCGGCTCGCCGTCGGAGATGAGCACGATCGAGGTCTTGCGGCAGCCGCCGCTGATGAACGGATCGTCGCGCGGCCCGAGCGGCCGACTCTTCCAGGTCGAGGCCTCGTTCAGGATGTAGTCGCGCGCGTCCGACAGCATGCCGGCGAGCGGCGTCGCGCCGTAGGGGCGCGCCGCGATGAGCGCGTTCTGGATGCTGTCGTTCACGCTGCGGATCTCGGTGTTGTCCGCCGTGTAGGACGGGAAGGGGATGAGCGGCCCTTCCCAGAGCGGCGCGCCCGGGTTCCTGGCGCCGACCTCCATGTCCGCGGCAGCGCAGGCGGGCGGGTTGCCCCGCGCCGGGTATCCTGCGCCGCTCTCGAACCCGAGGAAGTAGCTCCACATCCCCTCGATGCCGCCCACGGGATCGGGGACGCCGGAGAGGAGCCCGGTGCTCGCGTCGGGGAGCGTGTCGAACGTCATGAGAGAGAACCGGATCCGGTCCTGATAGACGTCGAGCAGGCCGGCGTTGAGCTGCGTGAACGGCGTCGTACAAGGCGTGGCCGCGTTGTCCCAGCGATGCTCTCCCACCAGATCGTAGGTTGCCCCCGGGCCCTTCGTGCAGTGGCCCGAGATCATGCGATGGAACGGGATGTAGTAGTTCCGGTCGTAGGGCGGCTCTCCCCCGAGGCTGAACTCGCTGACGAACGCGGTGCCCGTGCGGGGCTGCGCGACGCAGCTGAAGTTCTGGATCGGGCCCGTGAGCGACTCGACCAGCTTCGTCCAGCGGCTCTTCAGGGCCTCAGAGGCAGGGGGAGTGCCTGGGTTGCAGTCCGGCTCCCCGCCCGCCACCGTCTTCTCCATCGAGCCCGACGTGTCGACAAGCAAGAGCACGTTGGGCAGCGGCGGCTCCACATCCATGGCCTGCGCGCGCGCGCGCCCCGCAACGAGGCCGAGCGTCGCCGCGGAGCTCATGGTGACAAGGACCTTCGTCAGGTTTCGCATCGTGCGCTCCGGTTCGTCACTTCGAGCAGAGGATATCGGCAACTACAGACATGGATTCCTGGCTGCCCGCCGTCGCGATGGCGGAGCCGCCGGGCCATGCGATGAGACGCGCGCTCATGGTGACCGTGCAGTAATCGACGCTCACCGGGTTCGGGCCGCCCATGTCGCTGCCGGCGCGGTTCCCTATCGCAGGCCTTATCTTATCAGTGATCTCCACCTTGGCGATCCACTGGACGGGGGCGCGACCAAGGCTCCCGGGCGTCTCTGGGGGGCCGGCCGTGGGCAGCTCCAGGAGCGGCTCTGCCGCGTCGAACGTGTGCGGCAGGAGCGGCCAGCACTCGTCGGCCATGACCGAGCAGCTCGTCGACCTGGGGATCATCTCCAGGCCTCCCTTCTGCTCGATCTCGGCGATCGCGAGCTGCATCGCGTACTCGGTGAGATAGTGGGTCTGCGTCATCCGGCGCTCGTGACCGCTGGCGATGGTCGACAGCGTGGCCGCGTGGGCCGCGAACAGGCCGATGGCGGTGAGCATCGTGATGACCAGCACCACGATGAAGACGGCGGCGCCCCGCTCGCGGGAGCGCCGGCGGGACCGGGCGATGCTTGCGTTCACCATTGGACGTAGGCCTGGTTGGGGAGCGCGATGTCGGCGTAGAGCGTGCGCATCCGGGCATAGACGGGCGGCGATCCGGAGGGCGCCGTGTCCCCGAGGGTGTTGGCGCTGGCGACGATGCCAGGGATCAGGAACCTGAGCCTGCGGCCATCGGCGCCCAAGGGGAAGCCGACGTCGCGATCGGGCGCGCGGGTGCGGGTCGAGAGCCGGATCTGGACCGACCGCACGCGCTGCGGCGTGCCGGGCGGTCCAGCATCGATCGCGGCGGCGGTGCTGTACACGAACGCGTTGTCGATCGTGGTGATCGGAAACCGCGTGATCTGCGGATTGGTCACCCCGGGCACGGCGCCCGCCGTTGCGGTGGAGATCCCGAACTTCAGATCGACGGCGTACTCCGCGATGAGCTCGAGCGTGTCCGGGAGCTCTTGATCCTCTTCGTCGAGCTCGACCCGCACGAGCTCGGTGCGGCCGTTGTCGCCGGTGAGCGCCGGCGTGACGGGCGCCACGAGCGGGGCGTAGGCCGTCGCCTTGCCGACGAGGCTCCGGATGTCGTAGCGGACGCGGGAGACGACGTTCACCCATCCTCCGTCGCCGGTGGAGCCGCCGGGGGTCACGCCGCAATCGGCGAGCCCGACCAGCGTTGGCAGGCCGGGATCAGCCTTCAGCGTGATGGAGATCTGGATGGGCGGATCGCCGATCACGTTGACCTGATCGATGACGCCATACAGGAACTTCTCCTGACCGCGGACCATGATGCGCAGGAAGCGGCGAGGAGCGAAGATCTGGGTCAGGCTCTGCCCGCCGCCCCGCGCGCGCTCGAGCGTGCGCTGCACGGCGGTGCTGCTCGGGTTGAGCTCGACGACCCAGTCGCCTGACTCATCGCTGATCTTCCTGAACTCGAACAGCTCGGTGCTGTTCAAGCTGCCGCCGATGATGATGGAGTCAGGATGCAGGTCATTGGCCACCGAGCTCTGGCTGAGCTCCGTTCCATGGAGGAGCTCCGACCCTTGGCGCAGGATCGAGATTCCGGCGAGGCGCCTCAGGCCGACCGGCGAGGCCGGGACCTGACAGACCTCCGGATCCTGGAGGATGTTGGGCGACGAGAGGTAGCCCGCGCGCTGCAGGTCCGCGGTGAGCCGGTTCATCCCGAGCGTCGCCGCGAGGTGGGAGGCGGAGGCCCTCGCCTCGTTCTGGAAGAAGCGCGTCGCGTTCTTCGAGAGCAGGAAGGCCGCCAGCGACACGATGAGGCCTGCCGCCATCGCCACGAGCAGCTCCACGAGCGTGAAGCCTCGCTGTCCTGATGCCCGCGCGCGCGGGCGGGTGGTGCGTCGGCTCGTCGTCATCGCCTGTCCTCGCTCGTGTTCCGGAGCACGCCGGTCGTCAGGTAGACCGCGCCGAAGCGCTCCGGATGCTCGTCGACGTCGATCGGGGAGATCCCGCAGTTGATCGGGTCCCCGTTGCGCTCCCAGATGACGCGGATCTCGGCGCGGATGAGGCTGTCCCAGATCAGCACGCCCGACACGGGATCGGTGAACTGGCGGAAGCGGACGTGCGTGCAGAACGCGGACGGCGACGCGTCGCCCGTGTAGATGTCGGCCCCGAGCACGTCGGCGCTCGGCGACCCGAGCGCGGCGATCTCCGTGGGGGTCACCTTCGTGAACGGGGCGGTGGTGCTGAGCGCGAGCCAGTCCGTGTCGCTGTTGATGTCGGGCACCCGCATGGGATCGTTCCACTGGAGCGCGTCCACCCGCAGCCGCTCTGCCCAGGTCATGGCGATGCTGTTGGCGATCGCGAGGTTGCGCGCGTTCGTGTTGCTGATGAGCGTCGCCTTCTGCAGCGCGAGCACCCCGGTGGCGCCGATCGCGAGCACGCCGAGCGCCGCCATGACCTCGATGAGCGTGTAGCCGCGGCTCGCCGCCCTCTTCGCACGCGCCGCGCTCACAGCCCGAGCCTCGCGACGCCGTTCGGCGGGACGAAGACCGAGCGCAGGAGGCCGGTCCTGGTGTTGGTCACATCGACCCGGAGCGCACCGAGCAGCGGCGCGAACCCAGCGGCGGTGTCGTAGCGGACGAACGTCCGCCCCCGCGGCGTGAAGCAGACGTCGGCGTTGGCGCGCGCCACGCCGGTGGGATCGAGCAGCTGCATCGCCGCCAGATCGATGCCCTGGGTGTGGAACGTCGTGACCGGCTCGGTCTCGGCCGGATTCATCCAGTCGACGACGCTGAGGCAGCTCTTCGCGATCAGCGGGCCGGCGGGGGTGCTATCGACCAGCGCCTGCTGCACCTGGAACTCGCCTGTCGAGGCGGTCCACCGCACGAGGACCGCTGTCCCGCGCCCGATCGCCTGGTAGCGCGCGAGCCGGTAGATGCCGCTGATCTCCATCGCGGTGCGGTTCACGCGGCGATCGCGCATGCCGCTCACGAAGCTCGGCGACGCCGCGGCGGCCAGGATGCCGATGAGGACCACCACCGCGAGCAGCTCCGGCAGGGTGAAGCCGCGCGCGCCACGGCGGCGCAGCGCGCGCTGCCCCGGAGAGCAAGCCCGCGGTCGATCGGAATCACGAGGAGGAGGTCGCGAACAGGAGGGAGGGCGCACCAAAGGCTCGGCAAAGGCAAGCTGCATGCCCTCGACGGGTGGCGCTAAGTCGTTGAACTTCATGGTGAATCTCTCAAAGCGATTCGCCGCGGGCGCTAACGATTGCGGCGCTATGAAAAAAGGTGCAAGGCGAACAGGCCATGCGATTCCCGCCCGAAAGGTGTTCACCGAGAGGCCCATTGGACCACAGCGCGCCTGCTGCGACGACGCGCGCGCGCCCCGCGAGGCCGTTGCGCTCCCGTGCGTGGAGCTGCGCGCTGCTCGCTGGCGCGCTCGTGGCCGCGCTGTCCTCGGGCTGCAGCAAGAAGGAAGAGCCCCTCGGCGCGCCGCCGCCGCCTCCACCGGCCGCGAAGCCGGCCGCCTGCGCCGGCGGCGGGGGGACGATCAGCGACGCGGCGAGCGCGCCGTTCTTCCCGCGCACGACGGGCGGGTTCTGCCTCGACCCGAACGGCGGGGAGAAGACGTTCGGCGAATCGGCGCCCCTGCCGCTCGACAGCATCTGCGACATGTTCGACGGGGAGTGCGAGATCTACAAGGGATTCGGCGTGCGGCGGGTGGTCGAGGCGCGGTACGTGAGCGGCGAGGGCGGCTCCGCGACCGTCGACGTGCATCTCTCGAAATTCGGATCCACGGAGGGCGCTTACGGGATGTTCACGAAGCGCACCGTGGGCGACGGCGACCCCGCCGATGAGGCGACGCCGCGCCCGATCGAGGGGGGCGGCGCGGCCGCGATGGGGGTCGGGAACGTGTACCTCTGGCGCGGGCAGTACCTCGCCGAGATCACCTACAACGACGAGGCGCTGGCCGAGGCGGCGCTCAAGTCGTCGAGCGAGAAGGTCCTGCCTGGGCTCGTGAAGGAGATGGGCGCCAAGCTGCCCGGCGAGCCGTCGCTGCCGCCTGCCGCGGCGGCGCTGCCCAGGGACAACATGATCCCGCTCGGGATCCGCTACGAGACCAAGGACGTGCTCGGGGTGGATGGCGCCGGGCCCGGCGCGTTCGGCTACTACAAGGAGGTCGACAAGCGCTACCGGGTGGTCGCGATCGTTCGCGACGACGTCGACCAGGCCAAGGACGTGGTGTCGACGCTGGCGAAGCTGCCGGGCGCGGCCAGGGAGAAGGGCATCGGCGACGGCTCGGTGCGCCTCATGAACAAGGACGGCGAGGGCTCCGCGACCGAGTGGGTGTTCGCGCGCGCCGACAAGACCGTCTACGGCATCGGCGACGAGGCCCGCGTGCTCCGCAACGGCATGACGGCCGACGAGCACGCCAAGCTGACGCTGACCAAGGAAGAGAAGACGGCGAGGCTGAAGAAGCTCGTCACCGCGCCGGCGCGCTGACCGCAGCGGGCGGGGTCGAGCCGCCCGGGGCTCGCGACGCTGCGGCGCCGCGGCCCCGGCGGCGCCGTGCGCTCACTGCGTGCGGAGGATGACGTGGTAGCCGAACGCCGTCTCGACGAGCTCGCTCACCTCGCCGACCTTGATCTTCTCGAGGCCCGCCTGGAACTCCGGGACCATCGCGCCCTTCGGGAACTTGCCGAGGTCGCCGCCGCGCTTGTCCGCCCCCGGCTCGTCCGAGTACTCCTTCACGATGTCCGCGAACTTGCTCGGATCGGCCTTGGCCTTCGTCATGGCCTCGGTCGCGCGGGCCTTGGCTTCGTCCTTCGTGCGCTCGACGGTCGGGGGCGCTCGGCGGCTCCCCTTGTACATGACGAGCAGGTGCTTCGCGCCGAACATCTCCCTCGGCGCCTGCGCCGCCTGCGCCGGGCGGGGCGTGGGAGCGGGCGGCGGAGCGGCGGCGGTGGCGTGCTCGTGCTCGTCGGGCTCCGGTGCGACGGGGGCCGCGAGCCGAGCGAGCGGCGTCTTGTTGAACATGCCGAAGAAGCCGAGGAGCCCGATCAGCACGAGCGCGCTGAGCACGGCGTGCGGCGCCCACCAGTACGGATCTTCCGGCTCGGCGCCGTCGTCCTCTGCGTCGTCGTCGTCGTCGTGCGCATGGCCGTGGCCGTGTCCACGGCCGCGGGGCGCGGTGGCCTTCGCCTCTTCCTCCTCGCCGTCGTCGTTGCCTTCGTCGGTCGACCCGGCCTCGTCGTCGAGGTCCTCGTCGTCCTTGGCCCTGTCCTTCTCGCTCGTCTTGCTCATAACGCTTCCCTGATCCGGGCCTCGGCCCTTAGCACGCGACCACGCCGGCCGTCAGCCGATCTCCGCCCACGCGCTCGTGAGCACCGGATCGGGGCGATCCTTGACAGAGGTGACCACCGCGACCTTGCCGCCGTCGAGCGCGTAGCCCCGCGTGATGAGGGTGTCGCCCGGCCACACCGGCTTGCGGAACTGCGCGCCGTACGCCCGCAGCCGGCTCGCGTCGCCGCCCGCCGCCTTCTGGATGATCGCG
This sequence comes from Sorangium sp. So ce726, assembly GCF_051521405.1. Taxonomy (NCBI): domain Bacteria; kingdom Pseudomonadati; phylum Myxococcota; order Polyangiales; family Polyangiaceae; genus Sorangium; species Sorangium sp. So ce726. The sequence goes on from NZ_CP150349.1 coordinate 2,895,202, forward strand.
CGCGCCGCGAAGCCGTACGTGCAGAGGCCGTGCAGGATGGGGCCCTGCGTGAAGCTCGCCTTCGCCGCGACCTCCGGATCGGCGTGCAGCGGGTTGTCGTCGCCCGAGAGCCGGTACAGCAGCGCCTGCTCGGGCGTCGTCGCCTGCTCGACGACCCAGTCGGGCTCGCGGTCCTTCGGCACGGGGGCCTCCGACTCGGCGTGCGGCGGGCGCGGCCCGCCGAAGCCGCCGACGCCGCGCACGATGATCGACCACACCGTGTCGAAGAGCGGCTCGTCGTTGAGCGTGGTCTTCGTCTCGACGATCACCTGCGCGAACTTCTTGAGGTCGTAGATACCCCTCAGCGTGGCGCTCGTGAACAGCGTCCCGCTCGTCGGGAGCGGGCGGTGCACCCGGAGCGTCTGCCCTCCATGGACGATGAGCGCCAGCTCGGCCCCGGCCACCTCGAGCGCCTCGAACACGGTCCCCTGGGAGGGGATCACGCCGAACGTGGGGTAGACCTTCATGCCTCCCGGCGTGCCCTCGTACAGGTACTCGAGCTCCTCGCGCTTGGCGCCGATCCCGAGCGCGTAGGTCGCCAGGGTCTTCCAGTTGAAGGTGAACGCGCTGGGCTGGGTCGTGTAGCCGACCTTCGAGAGATTCAGCGGCATCGGGGGCTCCTCGCAGGATGGAAACGGCCGGGCAGGCGTACCGACCTGGCGATGTCGCGTCAACTGCCGCCCGCCGAGCGGAGCGCGGGGTCCGAGCGTGCGGTGCCGCCAGCGGCGCCTTGGCGCGGCGTCAGAGCGCGAGGCGGTACGCGATCAGGACGCCGATGTTGAACATGTCGACGCGCTCGGAGAGCGAGGCGAGATCGCCGGTCGGCGAGACCTTGCGCTGCTCGGGGAGGAACCAGCTCGAGTAGCGGATGTGGCTCCCGACGCTCCAGTTGTCGGCGAAGGCCCAGTCGCCGCCGAACGCGAGCCCCGCGGCGACACCTTCGGTGCCGATCGTCGCCGCCCTGGGCCCGACATACGCCGTGTCCGAGTACGGGTTGCGATCGGCCTCGACCGACCACGAATCGTTGACGACGACGCCGCCGACCGTCACGCCGGCCCACCACTCCGAGCTGTGGATGCGGAGGGCGTAGTAGCGAAACAGCCCATCGAGCATGAAGTAGCTGCGCGCGTGATCGCGCTCGAGGCTGCGCGCGCCGCGCGCGGCGTCGGAGGTCAGCGTCGCCGCCCAGAAGATGCCTGCACCGAAGCCGATGTCGCGCCAGCGGTAGAGGTTGTGGATGCCGAGGGAGACGCTCGTCTCGCCCTGCTCGCAGGCGCTCGGAGACGCCGCGACAGGGCAGACGTCGGCGCCCGGGAGCGTCATCACGCCGCTGCTCACCTCCACCATGGTGTAAGGGAAACCGCGCTCGCGCGCGGCGACAGCGCGGCGGGCGGCCCTGCTCTCGTCGGCGCGGCCGGGGGCGGAGATCAGGAGCGCGGCGAGCGCGGCGGCGCACGCGGCGCCGTGCGCGCTCGTCGATCGCGCGCTGTCACGGCCCGCCAGCGCTGCCCGGCCGCCGTGCCCGGCGCGGGCGTTGGCGGAGGCTTGCGACGTCGGGTACCGGCCGTCTCGACTCACCTTCTCTGGATTATAGCCAAGGACCCGTCGACGAGGGGAGCGGCGAGGCGGCGTCCGTGGGCAGCGGCGGCGGCGAGGGCGGCAGGACCGGCGCAGGTGCGGCGCTGGCCGGCGGCGAGGCGGCGCCTGTGCTGTCGGGCGAACCCGCGCCGCCCGGCGTCGGGGACGGGGCCGGCGCGCCCCGGGGGACGGGCGCTGGCGGCTGGCCCTGGGGAGCACCGCGGACCTCGGCCGACGCGGGGCGGCGCGGCGCAGGCCTGCGGTCGGGGACTGCGGCCTGTGGCCCCGAGCTCTGCGGAGCGACCTGAGGGGGCGGCGCCGGGGAGGCGCCCGGCGGGCCGCCGGAGAGCTCGGCGACGAGGTGCTGGGCGGTGGTGAGCGCCGGCTGCAGCTCGAGCGCGAGCTTCGCCAGCCGGATGGCGCCGGCCTTGTCACCGGCGTATTTCCGCCCGAGGGCGTCGGCGACGATGCGCTCGGACGACTCGCGGCGGAGCTCGGCGAGGCGCGCGTCTCCTGGCCATCGCGCGAGCGCCTGCGAGACGATCTCCTTGACGTTCTCGCGGGGCGGGGTGTCCCAGGCGTGCCTGCCCATGCAGTCACGCGCGCGCTCGATGTGCTCTTCGAGGGTGTCGTGTGCGGTCGGCCCCCCGAAGGCGCCGAGGTGCCGCCCGCCGAGGAACACGACGAACCCCACCGCGCTGGCGCACGCGAGGAGGGCGGTCGCGCGCGCGATCATCGCCCGACGGGGGAGCGGCCGCGTGGCGGACTCGACGCCTTGCATGGTCGACGGGACGGGCGCAGCGTCGCGCATGGGATCGATGCCGAGGCCGATCGCCGTGCGCGCGGGCTCGTCCGCCGCGACGCCGTGGCGAGCGGTGCTCCACGATGCGCGCGCTCCGGCGTCGAGCCGCTCCACCGGTTCGACGAGCGCGCCGCCGAACCGCGCGCCGCTCGAAGGCCGCTCGGCCTGGGACGACGCTGCGAGCGGCGTGGTCCAGGAGGGCGCCGAGCTCATCGCGCTGGACGAAGCGCGGTCGACGCCGCTGGAGGAGGAGCGCTCCTCCTCGCGGCGGTACGACGCGGGGTCGCTGTAGCGCGCTGCCTCGCCCCCCGGGAGGCGGGGTTCGAGGTCGCCGATGTGGGCGCTCTCGAGCGTCGGCGCGGCGATCCCGCCGATCTGGGCGGCGAGCGCGGGGGAGAGATCGAGCGATTTGGTGCGCGACTTCGAGGCCAGCTTCATGACCGCGCTGGCGCGCAGGAGCCCGGGCTGGGCGGCGATCTCATCGGGGTCGAGCCCGCTCGCCCGGACGGCGAGGGCCAGGTCGCGGCCGAGGGCGCGCGCGTCGGGGGCCCGGTCCGCGGGCTTCTTGGCGAGGTTCTGCATCACGATCCGCGCGATGGGCTCGGGCACGTAGCTGGAGCGCGCGATGCTGCGCAGGTCCGCCGGCGGGGCGTGCGTGTGCTGGACCAGGAGCGCGACGGGCGAGTCGCCCTCGAACGGGGCGCGCCCCGCGAGGCACTGGTACAGCATCGTCGCGATGGAGTAGACGTCCGCCGGCGGACCGACCCGCTGCCCTTCGGCGCCTTCGGGCGAGATGTACTTGGCGGTGCCGAAGATGAGCCCCGCCTGCGTGGTCATCGCTTTGTCGGCCCAGTCGAGGCGGGCGATGCCGAAGTCGAGCACCTTCACGTAATCCGGGTCCTCGCCGCGGCGGACGAGCATGATGTTCTCGGGCTTGAGATCGCGGTGAACGATGCCCTGCGCGTGCGCCTCGCCGACCGCGTCGCACACCTGGAGGGCGATGTGGAGCGCCCTCGGGAGCGGCAGCGCCTCGCTCTCGCCGCCTGCCCCTGCCGCGGCGAGCGCGGAGAGCAGCGAGATGCCGTCGAGGTGCTCCATGACGAGGTAGAGCTCCCCGCCGATCCGGGGGTCGGTCGTGGGGGGGACGCTCCCGGTCATGAGGACCTGGACGACGTTCGGGTGGACGAGCCGGCTCGCGATCTTGGCCTCGCGGTGGAAGCGGCTCACGAGCTCGGCGTTGCTGCTGAGCTCGCGGTGGAGGATCTTCACGGCCACGTCGCGCTCGATCCCGGCCTGGAAAGCGCGGTAGACGCGGCCCATCGAGCCGATGCCGATGAGGTGGCGGGTCTGGATCTGCCCCCCGAGCGTGATGCCCACGTAGGGGTCGCGCTCCGCAGCGCCGAACGTGGGGCTCTTGCGCGAGCTCGCGAGCGGGGTGCCGTCGCGCGGGCAGTAGAGAACGCCCGCGTCGTAGCGCTCGCCGCACGAGGGGCAGCTCTTCGCGGGGGACGGCTCCATCGACGGCGCTGATCCTAGCACCGCTCCCGCCATAAATTCTCGGAGGGAGCGGCGTTTCGGCGCGCCGCAGCGCCCGAGGACGCTCGGACGTGGACCGACCGGCGCCTTGCGACTACGGTCGCGGCGTGAGCGGTTCCAAGGCGGGTGCAGCACGGGCGCGCAACGGGAAAGGGCGCGGCAACGCGGGTGCCTCCCCTGCGCCCGCCGCGCGCCAGGCCGCCGCCTCGCCGGCCCGGGAAGCCGCCTCGCCGCCCCGGGAGGTCGCCTCGCCGGCGGCCGATGCAGGGCCGCGCGAGGGCGAGTACGTCGTCACGCTTCCCACGTTCGAGGGGCCGCTCGACCTGCTGCTGCACCTTATCCAGCAGCACGAGCTCGACATCCTCGACATCCCCGTGAGCTTCGTCACGGAAAAATACCTCGAGTACCTGAAGATCATGCGTTCGCTGTCGATCGACCTCGCGAGCGAGTACCTCGTGATGGCGGCGACGCTGACGCACATCAAGTCGAAGATGCTCCTGCCGAGCGTGCCTGCGGGGCAGGACGACGACGGGATGCCGGGTGAGGAGGAGGATCCGCGGGCGGAGCTCGTCCGGCGGCTCCTGGAGTACCAGAAGTACAAGGTCGCCGCAGCCGACCTGGCCGAGCGCGGGACGCTCGGGCGCGACGTGTTCACGCGCGGCATGAGCGAGAGCGAGGTGCCAAAGGGCCCGGCTCCGTTCGCGCAGACGGCCATCTTCAGCCTGCTGGACGCGTTCGAGCGGGTGCTGAAGCGGACGAACGTCCAGATTGATCATGAGGTCGTCTTCGATCGCATCAGCATCACGGATCGCATCGTCGAGCTCACGGAGAAGCTCTCGGTGCGGCGCGCCATGCGTTTCGAGGATCTGCTGCTCGACAGCGTCTCGAAGGGGGGCGTGATCCCTCGCTTCGAGGTCGTCATCACGTTCCTGGCCGTGCTCGAGATGTGCAAGCTGAGGCTCATCCGGGTCCATCAGACGGACACGCTGGCGCCGATTCACATCCAGCTCGCGGTAGCCGATGGCGCGCCGGTGGCGGATGACGGATTCGAGGACGGCGCGCCGGCGGCGGAGCGGATCGAGACGGCGGGGAGCGAGGAGGCAGGAGCGCCGCCCGCTGCCGCTGAGGGCGAGGTCGCGGAGGCCGTCGAGGTGGGGCGAAGCGAGCCGGCTGGGCCGGAGCTCGTCGAGCCGGCTGAGCCGACGCACGAAGAACCGTCGGGAGCGGAGCTCGCGGGGGCGCCGAGCGGCGCACCGGAGAGCCTGGAGCCGGTTGAGCCCGTGGAGCAGGCGGAGGACGTCAGCGCCGAGGCCGCAGAACCGGAGCCTGCGGAGGTAGCGGGGGCGCCGAGCGGCGCACCGGAGAGCCTGGAGCCGGTTGAGCCCGTGGAGCAGGCGGAGGACATCAGCGCCGAGGCCGCAGAACCGGAGCCTGCGGAGGCAGCGGAGGCGTCGAGCAGCGAACTGGCGTGGTCGGAGCTGGCGGAGCCTGTGGAGCAGGTGGAGGACGCCAGCGTCGCGGAGGCAGAACCGGAGCCTGCGGAGGCAGCGGAGGCGTCGAGCAGCGAACTGGCGTGGTCGGAGCTGGCAGAGCCCGTGGAGCGGCTGGAGGACGTCAGCGTCGCGGAGGCAGAACCGGAGCCTGCGGAGGCAGCGGAGGCGTCGAGCAGCGAACCGGCGTGGTCGGAGCTGGCGGAGCCCGTGGAAGAGCGCAACGTCGAGGCGCGTGACGTGGACCTCGCGGAGGCCGTGGAGCCACCGACCGGCGAACCGACGGGCCCGGAGCTGGCCGAGCCAACTGAGGAATCGAGCGGTGAAGCATCGGGGACGGAGCTTCCCGGGACCGCGGAGGAGACGAGCCGTGCGCACGACGTCGCCGGGGGCGAGCCTGCGGTGGACGCGGCGGAAGCCGATGCCGGTCCGGCTCCGGAAGAGGCGGAGCGAGATGCGGTTGTGGGCCCGAACGCGCACTCGACCGCAGAGGACTTCGCATCGCCGCCGACAGAGGTGGATGAGGTAGACGCAGGGAGTGGCCGTGACGGTGGCTGATGCCGCGGCGAAGCGGCGGCGCATAGCAAAGACGACGACAGGACAGGGCGCGTCGGCGCGGCTGCGGGCAGCGGCGCACGCATGGCTCGGCGAAACGAAGCGGCCGAGGGGCGGGAAGAAGGAGCCACGCGCACCGAAGACGGCGGGCCAGGGCACGCCGGCGAAGGCGGGCACGCAGGCCACGCCGGCGCGGCTGAGGGCGGCGGCGCACGCATGGCTCGGCGGAACGAAGCGGCCGAGGGGCGGGAAGAAGGAGCCGCGTGCACCGAAGACGGCGGGCCAGGGCACGCCGGCGAAGGCGGGCGCGCAGGCCACGCCGGCGCGGCTGAGGGCAGCGGCGTACGCGTGGCTCGGTGGAACAAAGACGCCGAGGGGCGGGAAGAAGGAGCCGCGCGCACCGAAGACGGCAGGGCAGGGCACGCCGGCGAGGGCGAGCGCGCAGGCCACACCGGCGCGGCTGAGGGCATCTGCGCACGCGTGGCTCGGCGGAACGAAGAGGCCGAGGGGCGGGAAGAAGGAGCCGCGCGCACCGAGAGGGACGAAGCAAGATCCGGTCGCTCGCTTCCGCGCTGGCGCATGGGACCAGCTCGGTCATCCGGCGCGCCGCGCCGACGTTCCTGTCCGGAGCGCAACCACGGTGCCCGGGCTCTCTGCCGTCGCGCGCAAGCACCTGAAGGGCGTGTTGGAAGCGCTCATCTTCGTGGCGGAGCGACCGGTGCCGGCCCGTGATCTCGCGCGTTCGGCGAATGCAGAGCACCGCGTCGTGCGAGAGTTGCTGGCCGAGCTCATCGCGGAGTACGACGGACGAGGATTTCGTCTGGACGAGGTCGCCGGAGGGTACGTCTTTCGAACGAGCCCTGCATTTGCGCCCTTCGTTCGCGAGGTGACAGAGCAGAAGCCGGTCAAGATGTCTCGCGCCCAGACCGAGACGCTCGCGATCGTCGCGTACAGGCAACCGATCACGCGGCCCGAGATCGACGAGATCCGCGGTGTGGATTCCGGCGCGGCGCTCAAGTCGCTCCTGGAGCGTGATCTCGTGAGGATCCTGGGCAAGAAGGACGAGCCTGGGCGCCCGATGCTGTACGGCACGACGGCACAGTTCCTCGAGTTCTTCGGCCTGAAGGCGCTCGGCGAGCTGCCCACCCTGCGCGAGTTCACCGAGCTGACCGATGAGTCGCGCCGTGCCTATGAGCGCGAGCTCGGCGAAGAGCCGCCCGAGACGGGGGTGGTGACATCGGGACAAGAGAGCTTCGCCGGCGCGGAGGGATCGATCCGGACGAGCGTCGCCAGTGCGGGGGAGAACCTATCGGAAGACGTCGGCGCGTCGTCTGCTGCGCCGCGGGAGGGAGAGGTCGCGATGGAAGCAAGGGAAGACGAAATGCCTGAAGAGATCTCTGTCGTGGGAGCGGACGCAGCGCTTGATGAGCCTGCTGAAAAGGACGCTTTCCAGCACGCCAACGATGTCGCGGATGAACGGCGCGACGAGGATGAAGACGACGAGGACGACGAGGACGACGAGGAGGAGGACGAAGACGACGAGGACGAGGAGGAGGACGAAGACGACGAGGACGAGGACGGGGACGAGGACGACGAAGACGAGGATGGGGACGAGGAGGAGGACGAAGACGACGAAGACGAGGATGACGAGGACGAAGACGACGAAGAGGACGAGGACGACGAAGACGACGAGGACGAGGACGACGAAGACGACGAGGACTGAACGTTCACCCTTGTCTGAACGTCCAGCGCGTCGCCCCGTCGCTTACGGCGGCGGAGCATCCGTCGGATCCGGATAGGCCTCGGCCAGCTTCGTTGCGGCGCTCCTCAGCTCGGGGTGGGCGAGGAGCTTGCGGAAGAGCCTCCAGAGCTCGGGATCGGCGAGTATCTGGAGCGGCGAGGTGGCGACCTGTCTCCGCTTCTTGCGGGGGATCGCCTCCGGACCTTTTCGTCGCAGCTCCTCCATCATTCCCACGAAGCGCTTCGTGGGAAAGAGATCTCCGTGCTCCCACGCGAGCACGGTCTCCTGCTCGATGCCCAGCGCTCCGGCGAGCTCGCGGGCCGTGCAGCTGAGCTCCTGCCGGAGCTTCTTGATGTCCTCGGGGGCCATGCGGGGCGAGGGTAGCGGCCTCGAAAAAAGAAAGCGACGTCGAGCAACCGGCAGCGAGCTCCCGCCGAACTCCGCGTCATGACCCATTGTTGCCCGATTCGCCCCTCGTGGACTCCCCGCGCGCTCCGCGCCCTGCCGCTTGCGCTCGCGCTCACGCCGCTCGTGGCTTCACCCCTGTCCTGCGCGCCAGAGCTCGTCGTCCCCCCGCAGCTCGATGAGGGCGGCGACGAAGAGGACGCCGGGGTCGCCGGCCCTGCAGACGCGGGCCCCGAGCTCCAGATCGAGCCCGCCGCGCCGCTGGACGCCGCGCCTCCGGTGCTGCGGGTGCGCGTGCTCCTCCCTGGCGCCGCTCTCGGGAGCGTCGATCCCGCCCGTGCGCTGGTCGTCCGCGGCAAGCTCAGCGCGGCGCACCTCCGGCAGATAGAGCGAGGCGAGCTGTCGACGGCGCTGTCGGAGCGCGTCGTCCCCTCGATCGCCTGGCTGAACGGGACACCCCCTGGCGACCTCTCGCTGACCGTTGCGCCGCTCGCCCCGCTCGCGCCCGGGGAGACCTACGCCATCGCGAGCGGCAGCCCTGTGTTCTCGCATCACATCCAGATCGCGACGGAGGGCTCGCCGCCCGTGCTCTCACGGCTCTGGCCGCCGCCCGACGCCGGCGCGACCCTCGGCCTGGGGGTGTGGTGCGGCGACGCGCCCCTCCCGGAGGTGGTCGCTGCGGCGACACTCGCGCCTGGCGGACCGGCGGGCGAGCTGCGCCGCGGCGCCGTCGACGACATCGGCGCGCGCTGCCTGCGCTTCGAAGGCGAGCCAACCGCCACGGCGCCGCCCGAAGCCGACGGCGTGCGCCTCGTGGGGCCTCCCGACGCGCTCCCCGGCGAGCCGACGGCGGTGAGCCTGGATCCTCGTCCGTTTGTGCTGGAATCGGTTCCGCTTCCAGCCATCGCGGCGGCATGCGCGCCGGACGAGCTCGCCATCGGGCCAGGCTGTGCTCAGATCGCCGACGATCGAATCCTCGTTCGATCGGCGGATGCGCCGCTGCTCTGGGCGATCGCGGGCGCGGGCTTCGACGAAGTCCTCGCGGTGCCGCCGGGCGAGCTGTTCGTCCTGGCTCCCCTGCCGCCCTTGAGCCCCGTGGAGCTCGCCATTGCCACCGTCGACAACGCCGGGGTCGTGGAGCGCCGGACGTTCTCGACCATGACGCTGGCGCCCATGCCCCATGTGGTCATCAACGAGGTGCTGGCAAACCCCGTCGGGCCAGAGCCAGGACAGGAGTGGGTCGAGCTCTACAATGACGGTGATGTCCCTGCTGAGCTCACAGGGGTTGTACTCGCCGATGTGGGTGGCGAGACCGAATTGCCCCCTATTTCCCTCATGCCCGGCGCGTATGCTCTGGTCGTCAACGAGGACTACGTTTCTGATGATGAGCTCGACCCTCCGTCTCCTCCCGAGACGCTTCTTCTCCGCGTGCCAAAACTTGGCAACCACGGGCTGTCGAACTCGGGAGAACCGCTCAAATTGAAGGATCGAGGAGGTGTTGTCTTGTCCAGGTCGCCCGCCGCGCCCGTGCCAAAGCCGGGAATGAGCCTGGCCCGCGTCGTTTCGCACGCTCCAGACGGCTCGGCTGGCTCCTTCGCGACCAGCTGGCCGACGCCCGGTCGCGTGAACATAATGAACCAGGAGATCCCCTGAAGGATGGGGAGTTTGCCTCCGCGCGGGGCGAACTCGCCATGGGGCCGAGAAAATTCGAGCAAAGCGGGTGACGGACCCGTCTATGAGAGCTAGGTTTCAATCGAGTAGACAGACGGGTGGGGGGGCCGCCACCTGAGGAGACGCTGCCGCGCTGTGAACGCGAGCTGTGCGGCAGGTGCCTTTCGCGTGGAGTTCGGCGATGGCTGGTGTTCGTGAAAAGCTGTTGACGGCATCGGACCTCGCAGCCTTGTGCGAGGTCGACTTGAAGACAATCCATAACTGGGTAGATCGGGGGAGGATTGCCCATTTCCGTACGCCGGGGAGACACTTGCGCTTCAAGGCTGCGGACGTGGCCGAGTTCCTCCGTGCATGGGGCTATTCGGTGCCCCGGGAGCTCGCCAAGGCGACCTCCAAGTCGATGATGGCCATCGGCACCAAGGATACGATGGCCCACGTGGCGCGAGCCCTCGGGGAAGGCGTGCCCATCCGGCACGCGAGCCACCCGTATGACGCGCTGATCTTCGCGGGGGCGGACCCCGCGGACGTGTACATCGTCGACGTGCGGGCGGTGTCCAGCGACGTGGACGTCCCCTCCCTCTTCGAGGCGCTCCACCGAGCGAACTCGCAGGGGACGTTCGTCGCTTTGTCGGATGAGCCGATCAGCCTGCCGTCGTTCGTCGGCCGGATCGGCCGGAGCGACGCGCAGCAGCTGAAGGGCTTCCTCGTGCCCGAAGCGGCCGCGCAAACGGCGACGCCCCTCCAGGCGGCGAGCGGTCCGGCGTCGGAAGAGCCGCCGCGGAGCCTCGCTGCAGGCGGGTCGTCGCGCTGAACCAGGGCCCCGGCCGTCCTACGCCCAGCAGAAGAGGCTGGGCTGGGACGGCCGGCCGCGCCCGAGGAGACTCCGCCAGGAGCCGCAGCACTGCAAAGCGAGCCGCTGAGGTCAGAACCCCCTCCTGCAGCACAACCCGGGGCCGGTTGATGGGTCGCTTGCAACCCCGCTGTCGAGTCCGCTTCTGAGTCTCCGCAGGAAGGCGCGCCCGAGGAGCACGGCCCCTCGGACGGAGGCGCCTCAGCTTCCAGCGATGGTCATGGAGGAGACCCGGAACGTCGGCGAGCACGTCGACGTCCGGAGATCCAGGTCGTCTCCGACGGCATCGATCCGCTGCAAGAGCTCGTCGAGGTTCAGGGAGATGGTCACCTCGCTCACGGGATAGGCGAGCTCTCCATTCTCGATCCAGAAGCCGGACGCACCCCGGGAGAAGTCGCCGGTCACGGCGTTGAAGCCGAAGCCCATCATCTCGGTGACGTACAGCCCGCGCGGCGTCGAACGCACGATCTCCGCCGCCGGCGTGGAGGTGGGCTGGAGGAGGAAATTCGACGTGGACGGTCCGACTCCGCCGCCAGCGCCGCGCGAGGCGCTGGCGGTCGGCGGGCGCTTGAGCTTCCGGCCGCTGTAGCTGTCACAGAGGTAAGTCTTCAGGATGCCCTGCTCGACCACGACGTTGCGCCGGGCGAGGAGGCCCTCGCCGTCGAACGGGCGCGAGCCGGGCGCGCGCGGGATCAGCGGGTCATCGACGACCGTGATGAGATCGCTGGCGATGCGCGTCCCCTCGCGGCCGACGAGGTAGCTCGACTTGCGCCAGATCGAGCTGCCCATGATGCAGGAGCCGAGCAACCCGAGCATCGAGCGGGCGACGTCCGGGTCGAAGACGACGGGCGCCTCGCAGGTCGCCACCTTGCGGGCGCCGAGCTTGCGCAGCGTCCGGCGCGCCGCCTCGCGGCCCACGGCGTCCGGGGCGTCCAGGTCGGCGAGGTGGCGGCGGCCGGTGAAGTAGAAGCCGCGGCGCTTCTTGTCGCCGCTGTCGTCGGCGATCGGGGAGACCACGAGCTGCGCGTAGGAGCCGGCGAAGCCGCCGCGGAAGCCGCCGGACAGGACGAGGGCGAAGGCGCCCGCGCTCCGCGAGAACGTCGCGCCCTCGCTGTTCGTGATCCGCGGGTCGGCGTCGCGCGCAGCCTGCTCGCCTCGGCGCGCGATGTCGATCGCCTGCGCGGCCGTGACCTCGCCGCCCGAGGGATCGTAGAGATCGAGCGCGGGAAGAGGCCCTTTGGCGATGAGCTCGGGATCGGCGGGGCCGGCGAACGCGTCCTCCTGGGAGATGTCGGCGAGCTCCAGCGCGTCCGCCACGAAGCGATCGATGCCGCGGGGCGTGAGGTCGGACGTCGAGGTCAGCGCGACGCGCTGCTTCTTGATGATCCGCATGCCGAGGCCCTTGTGGACGGCCTCCTCGACGAGCTCGGGCTCGCCGAGGCGCACCTTGGTGGTGAGCTCGGAGCCGGAGCGAGCGATCGCCTCCGCGACGTCGGCGCCGCCCTTCCTGGCGCGCGTCACGACCTGCTCGGCGAGCTCCATGAGTTCCTCGACCTGCTGCTCCACGCGGGCTCGTTCGGACATGGGGCGACAGGGTGGTGGAGCGGGCTGGCTCCGTCAACGCGGTGACGCGGTGGCCTTCCCGCGCGCACAAGAGGCGTCTCAGCCCGGCCGGTTGGAGCGCCCGCCGCTGCCGACGCCGAGCCGCCGCTGAGGGCGTGTCGAGGCGGGCCGGGGCGGAACGACCTCAGGCGCAGGCTCACTCGGGACGGCGCGGGGGCGCGCGCCGGGGGAGGGCTCGGCCTTCGGCGCGGCGCCCGCGGGCTCGCGCCGGAGGAGGGCGCTCACGGTGACCGCGAAGCCGGCGGCCAGCATGGTGTACATCCAGAGGAGCGCATAACCGAGCGGACCGCCGGCGACCGGGTGGACGCCGAAGTCGCCCTCGACCTGCCGGTACGTGCCGTCGAGCGCGAGCCGCCGGGACAGGGCCAGGACGGCGACCAGGGCGATCGACAGCGGCGCGCCGGCGAGGACGGCGAGCGCGCGGACCGCGCGCTGCGCGGTCCACCTGCCGCCAGCGCTCCCGGCGAAGCGATTCGCGGCGGTGAACCCGGCCGGCACCGAGGCGGCGTTGACGAGGACGAGCACGAGGTCGACGGCGGACGGGATGCGGCGCGTGTCGACGAGGTACGCGAAGCTCCAATCAGGGGCGAATACGAGGAAGTACGCGCAGACCGGCGCGAAGACGAGGCAGGCGAACAAGGAGACGAGCGCGAGCGGCCGATTGCGCGCGCCAGGCGCTAGCCGCTCCGCCGCGCGCAGCGCGCCCAGGCGGTGAGGGGCTGCAGCGCTGAACCAGGCGAGCAGCGCACCGAGAGCAAAGCCGACGAGGGGAGCGACGAAGGCGGGCACGCGACGCCGAAAGTAGTCCTGTCGCCCCCTCCTGCGCAAAGTGCCTGGACCTTTTCCTGACCAGGGCGGCTCGATCGGCCCACACCAGGGGTCTTCCGGGCGCGGCTGGGCAGGCGGGGCGGAACGTTTGCTCTGGGGACGCCACCGCGCTAAGCGGCTGCGCACATGGAGCCGCGCCTCGTCCGGGAGATGCTTGAGCGCGTTCGGACCGGCGAGCTTGCCGTCGAGGAGGCGCTCGATGCCCTCCGAGGGCTGCCTTTCCGGGACCTGGGCGTCGCGACCGTCGATCACCACCGCGCGCTCAGGCAGGGCGTCCCCGAGGTGATCTTCGGCGAAGGGAAGACACCCGAGCAGATCGCCTTGATCGCCGGGGAGATCTCGGGGGCGGGGCAGAACGTGCTCGTGACCCGGGTCGACGCCGCGAAGGGCGCGGCGGTCTCGGCGCTCTTGCCCGCGTTCCGCTATGTGCCCCTCGCGCGGACCGGCAGCATCGAGGTCGCGCCGCTCCCGAAGCGCGCTGCCGGGGCGGTCGCCGTCGTGACCGCGGGCACGAGCGATCTCCCTGTCGCCGAGGAGGCCATCGAGACGCTGCGCGCGGTGGGCCTCGAGGCGAAGCGGCTGTACGACGTCGGGGTCGCGGGGCTGCACCGCTTCCTTCATCGCGTCGAGGAGCTGCGCAAGGCGTCCGCCGTGATCGTGGTCGCGGGCATGGAAGGCGCGCTGCCGAGCGTGGTCGGCGGGCTCGTGGCGGCGCCGGTCATCGCGGTGCCGACGTCGGTCGGCTACGGCGCTGCCCTGGGCGGCTTCACCGCGCTCTTCTCCATGCTCACGTCGTGTGCCTCCGGAGTCGCCGTGGTCAACATCGACAGCGGCTTCGGCGCGGCGATGGTGGTGCATCGCATGTTGCCGAAGGAGTAGCGCGGAACGAGCGCGACCGCGGGAGCGCCGCGCCGCGAAGGCGCCCGGGGAACGGAGAAGGCGAGAGATGGGACACGGGCACGATCACGACCACGCGCACGGGGACGATCACCACCACGAGCACGCGCACGGGGGCCATCACGAGCACGGGGATGCGCACGGGGGCCATCACCACCACGAGCACGGGGATGCGCACGGGGGCCATCACCACCACGAGCACGGGGATGCGCACGGGGGCCATCACCACCACGAGCACGGGGATGCGCACGGGGGCCATCACCACCACGGGCACGACCATCCGCGCGCGCCGCTCCTCGAGGAGGGCGCGGGCACGGGCAAGGTCCTGTTCTTCGATGCGTTCAGCGGGATCGCAGGCGACATGACCATCGCCGCGCTGCTCGATCTCGGGGTGCCTCTCCTCGTTATCGAGCGCGCCGTCGCCGCGCTGCCGCTCGATGGGTTCCACCTGCACCGAGGGCACGCCCATCGGAGCGGCATCGTGGCGACCTCGTTCGACGTGCACGTCGAGGCGCCGCAGCCGGAGCGCACCTACGGATCCATCGACGCCATGCTCGCCGCCGCGCCGCTCGATCCACCCGTCGCCGCGCTGGCACGCCGGATCTTCCGGCGCCTCGGCGAGGCGGAGGCCGCCGTGCACCGGATCCGCCTGGAAGACGTGCACTTCCACGAGGTCGGCGCCGTCGACGCGATCGTCGACATCGTGGGCTCCGCCGCGGCGATCGTGCACATCGGGGCGGAGGTCGTCGGATCGCCGCTGCCCATGGGGCGCGGGTTCGTGAAGGCGCGGCACGGGATCCTCCCGCTGCCGCCACCCGCGGCGGTCGCGTGCCTCCGCGGCGTCCCGACCTACGGCGTCGAGCTCGACGCCGAGCTGGTCACGCCCACCGGCGCGGCCATCATCGCCACGCTGGCGACCCGGTTCGAGCGCTGGCCGACGTTCGCCCCCGATCGGATCGGCTTCGGCGCCGGCCAGCGCGAGCTGCCGGACCGCCCCAACCTGCTGCGGGTCGTGCTCGGGACGCGCACGGGTGGCGAGGAGAGCCTCGGCAGCGCGTCGCACGTGATCGTCGAGGCGAACGTCGACGATCTGACGGGCGAGGTGGCAGGGCACGCGATCGAGGCGCTGTTCGCGGCTGGCGCGCTCGACGCCTGGGCGGCGCCGATCACCATGAAGAAGGGGCGCCCCGCCCTGACGATCGCGGCGCTCGCGGCCGCCCCCCAGGCCGACGCCGTCGCGACGGCGCTGCTCCGCGAGACGACCAGCATCGGGCTACGGAAGATCCCGGTCGCGCGCACCGAGCGGCCGCGGCGGATCATCACGGTGCAGACGGCGTACGGAGCCATCCGGGTGAAGATCAGCGAGGGGCCGTTCGGGCCGCCGCAGATCAAGCCGGAGTTCGACGATTGCGCCGCGGCGGCGAGGACACACGGCGTGCCGGTGCGCGAGGTCGTCTCGGCGGCGCTGTCGGCCGCCAAGGGGTGACGCCGCGCCGTGCAGGTGCTGCCGCTCGGCGCCGAGCTCGCCGAGCGGCGTAGCGTCACCCTGCGGCAGCGGTCAGTCGGGGCGCTGGATCGGGAGCGCCTCGGCCTCCCACGAGAGGAAGCCGCCCTCGAGGAACGCGACGGGCACGCCCTCCTCGGCGAGCTTCGCGGCGACGTCCTTCGACTTGTCGCCGGAGCGGCAGTAGAGGACCGGCGCGCCGGCCAGCATGTGGAGCTCGGCGAGCCGGCCCTCGATCTCCTCCATCGGGATGTGCACCGCGCCCGGGATGTGGGCGCGGCCGTAGGCGGGGGTCTCGCGCGTGTCGACGGGGACCACCTGACCCTCCCGGATCAGCTGCGCCAGCTCGGCCGCCCGGATGGCGCCCTCGGCGCGCGGGAGGAACGGATCGAGCAACTCGCGGAGCTGCTTGCGGTTGAGGACGCCCTGCTCGGCGGCCACCGGGCGGCCTCGATGAAAGACCATGAACGTCGGGACGGCCTGGATGCGCAGCGTGGTGGCGATGCGCTTCGACCGGTCGATGTCGACCTTGACCACCTTGGCCTTGCCCTCGAGCTCGCGCGCGATGGCGTCGACCTCCGGGGCGACCGTCTTGCACGGTCCGCACCAGGTGGCGGTGAAATCGATGAGCACGGGCAACTCGCTGCGGAGCACCTCGCGCTCGAACTCCTGCTCGTTGATCTCGGGAACGGCCATGGCGGGCGAATTCATAGCGGGCCTTTCCTGCGAGATCGAGCGGCGCGAGGGCTCCGCCGCCGAGATCGCGGAGATGAAGGTGATTTCGGCGCAATTTCGGCGCGCGAGAGCGCTGCACGGCCGGCGGCTGGCGCGCGGACGTACGGCCCTCGCGTCCCGCCCCGTCAGCGCGGGACGCGCGCGCGCACGGTGCGTGTATCGATGGAGTCGCGCAGCGCGTCGGCGATGAGGTAAGAGCCGCCGACCGTCGCCAGGAGCAGCACGCCAGGGAAGACGAGCAGCCGGATCTCGCTCGGGTGCCGCGCCGCCTGGCCCAGTGTCTCCCCCCACGAGGCCACGCGCGCGGGCGCGCCCATCCCGAGGAACGAGATCGCCGCCTCGAGCAGGACCACGGACGCCACGCCGAGCACCGAGCTCACGATCACGGGGCCGAGCGCGTTCGGGAGGATGTGGCGGTAGAAGACGCGCAGCCGGGTGCTGCCGAGCGCGTGCGCGGCCATCACGTACTCCTCGCTCGACGCGCGCAGCACCTCGGCGCGCACGAGGCGCGCGATCTCCGCCCAGCGGACGAAGGCGACCGCGAGCACCAGCGACAGCGCGGAGGGCTCGCGCTCGATCGCCCGCACGATGGCCACGACGAGGATCGCCGGGAAGGTGTCGACCGTCTCGACGAGGCGGACGAGGCCGTCGTTCCAGAAGCCGCGCAGCGTGCCCGCGAGCCCGCCGAGCACGACGCCGAGGAACATGCCCACGAGCACCGCGCTGAGCGACAGGCCGAGCGCCGTGCGCGCGCCGTAGATCAGCCGCGCGGCGAGATCGCGGCTCTCGAAGTCCGTGCCGAGCGGGTGGTCGAGGGACGGCGACGCGTTCGGGCCGGCGTCGGTGCGCTGCTCCGGGCCGTAGCGGATGGGCGGCCAGATCGCGAAGCCCTCGAAGCGCACCCGGAGCTCGGCTTCGGTGAGCGACTCGAGCGCGGCGCCCTCGGTGACCGCGGGCAGGATCTCCGCGCGGTCGGGCCCGAAGCAGGCGATGGGCGCAGGGGCGGCGAGGAGCTCGGCGAAGATGGCGAGCAGGGCGAGGACGCCGAGCAGCACGGCGCCGATGGCGACGCGCTTGCTGCCCACCATCCGGCGGAGGAACGCCGTCGCGTGGGTCACGCCTCGCTCCTCCGCGAGAGCACCGCCGGGCCGAGCCGCGGATCGACGAGCACATAGGCGAGATCGGTCGCGATCACGCCGAGCGCGGCGATGGCCGCGGCGCCGATCGAGATGGCCATGAGCCAGCTCACGTCGCGCGCCTGCACGGCGAGGAGCGTGAGCTCGCCGAGCCCGTGGAGCTCGAAGACGCGCTCGACGACGAAGGCGCCGCCGAGCGCCATCGGCGGCTCAAGCATGGCGAGCGTCACGACCGGGAGCACGGCGTTGCGGAGCCCGTGGACGGCGATGGCGCGCGCGGTGCCGGCGCCGCGCGCCCGCGCGGCCCGGACGAAGTCCTGCGTGAGGACCGCGACGAGCGCGGCGCGTTGCTGCCGCGTCGGCGCGGCGACGAGCGAGAGCGCGATGAGGCACGTCGGCAGGAGCAGGGACCGCGCGCCGCCCGAGAGGAGCACGGCGGCCACGGCCACGACGGCGGTCGGGAGGACGGCGGCGGTGAGCACGGCGGCCGCGATCGCGGAGTCGCTCCGCCGGCCCTGCGAGGCCGCGCTGAGCGCGCCGAGCGGGATCGCCACGGCGTAGGCCAGCGCGATCGCCCCGAAGACGAGCGCGAGGGTGACGGGCGCGCGCCGCGCGAGCTCATCGAGCACCGGCTCTCCGGTCGCCGCGACGCCGAGCCGGTGGGTGACCGCGCCGAGCGCCCACTTGCCGTAGCGGGTCTCGAGCACGGTCGCCGCGAGCTGCGCAGGGCCGGTGAACACCTCGAAGTCGCTGCGGTACACGTTCCAGAACGACTTCCACCGCGTGACGCACGCGCGGGCCTCCGCGAGGTCGTCGCCCGGGGCGATCCGGTCGTCGATCTCCGCGATGTGGGCCGCGACGTCGACGAGCGCGCGCGCCTGCTCGAGCGTCTCGGCGTCGCGCGGTGGCTGCAGCGCGCCGATCACCGCCTGCAGGGCGAACGTGTCGAGCTCCAGCAGCTCGGCGGCGCGCGACGCGGAGCCATAGCGGACCAGGCGCCGCACGGCGCTCCGGACCGACGCGCTCCGGAACTCGATGCCGCGGTCATCCCAGAAGCGCGTCCAGAACGCGACCGCGTGCGCCGGGTCCGCGGCGTCGTCGGCCCGCGGCAGGCCCATCCGCGCCGCGACGGGCGCGAGCGCGAGCGCGACGCGGGTGCGCGGCTCGGGTGCGAGCGCGTCGAGCGGCAGGATGTGCGGCAGCGCGGCGCCGCCGAGGCGACGCAGCTCGTCGGCGGCGGCGGCAGCGTCATCGCCGCCGGCCGCGATGGCCTGCGCGGCCGCGAGGGCGCGCAGGCGCACGTCGCGCGGCTCCAGGTTGATGAAGCGCGGCAGGTCGAGGAAGCGCTCCCGGCGGAGCCGCGCGAGCTCCGCGCTGGAGAGCGAGCTGGCGAGGAGCGGGTCGTCCGTCGGATCCGGGACGAAGGAGAGCACGAAGAAGGTCAGCAGCGAGACGCCGACGAGGGTCGGCAGCGTCCAGAGGAGCCTGCGGAGCGCGTGGCGGAGCATCTCTCTCGGCCGGCAGTCAGCGCAGGATGGCGTCGAGCAGGTCGATGCGCATCCCGAACTTGTAGGGGGAGGCCTTTACCACCTCCATCTTCTGACCAGAGATCGTCTCGTCGTTGCCCTCGAGGTACCCGCCGGCGTTGATGCCGATGACCCTGCCCTGGCCGTTGAAGATGGGGCTCCCGTTCATGCCGCTCGTGCTGCGGGCGTCGTGCTGGATCAGCCAGGCCTCCGCCGCGGGCGCGGGCCGGCCGTTCGCGCCCGTGATCCGGCCGATGTTGGCGGCGAGGAACGTGGCGACGGGGTTCGCGGTGTCCGTGAGCCGCTCCGGGAAGCCAATCAGGTACACGTCGTCGCCGGCGCCGGCCGCGGCGAGCTCTTCCCGCGTCGCGAGCTCGAGCACGGCGGCCGCGCGCCCCGCGATCGTCACGGTGCCGATGTCCGGGGTGAGCTGATCCGCGCTGTCGCGGTACTGCGGGTGCGTCCGCATGCCGGTCACGGCGAAGCTTATCTGGCCCCGGCCCTCGTTCTCGAGCGCCACGATCGCGCCGCCGCGGCGCTTGGCCGCGGAAATGCAGTGGGCGTTCGTCACGAGGACGGAGGGCCGCACCGCGAACGCCGTGCAGAACCCCTCGCGCCCGGCGGCGAGCATGAAGATCCCCTTCCTGGAGCGGTCGTGGAGGTTGCGCCCGAAGTTGGCGTTCGAGGGGTGAAGCGTCCCGAGGCGTCGCTCGATCTCCTTGCGCCGGGGATCCTCCGGCGAGAGGCCCGCGAGCTCCTCCCGCAGCTGGCTGATCTCGTCGTGGGAGGAGCGGTTGTAGACGATGAGCGCGGCGAGGCTGGCGAGCGCGATCACGAGGAGCGCGGCGAGGATGTAGGTCGTGCGGCGCTGGCCTGCCGTCGCGGCGTGCACCTCCTTGTGGAGCATGGCGTTGATCTCGACGGTGCCCCGAGGCTTCGCGCGCCCCGTGGCGGCCGAGACGGCGGAGGAGATCATCATGGCGATCGTCCGCTCGCCGACCCGCCGAGCGCCGGCCGGCGGCGCGGCCGGGACGTGCCCAGGGGGGGCGACAGCGGGCGCGGGGTACGCAGCGGGCGCAGGGTACGCAGCGGGCGCAGGGTACGCAGCGGGCGCAGGGTACGCAGCGGGCGCAGGGTACGCAGCGGGCGCAGGGTACGCACCGGGCGCGGGGTAGCCCGCAGTAGGCACGGGGTACGCAGGGGGCGCGGGATGGCCCGTCACGGGCGCAGGGTAAGCCGCGGCAGGAGAGGGGTGATGCGCCACAACGTGCGCCTGCGGCGGACCCGACGTGCGGCGCTCGATGAGCTCGATCCGCACCCGCGGGCCCTTCGCGCCGAACGTGATCTCGTCGCCCGACGCGATCGGGTGCCGCTTGATCCGCTGCCCGCCCGCGTAGGTCCCGTTGCGGCTGTCGAGGTCGTAGAGCACCCAGCCCGCCGCCTCGAGGCGCGCCTCGGCGTGGTGGCTGCTCGCGTCGCGATCGTGGTTCGGGTCGAAGACGACGTCGTTGTCCGGCGCTCGACCGAAGCGCACCGCGCGCCGGTCATGGATCTCCACAGAACCGGCGTTGCGCCCGAAGGTGTGTACGACGCGCAGCATCACGGCGCGGGGACCCCCTGCAGCAGATCGATCCGCATCCCGATGCGGAACGGCGAGCTCTGCGTCACCGTCGCCTTCCGGCCGTCGATCGTGACGTCGTCCTCGTCGTCGATGTGCGCTGCGTGGATGCCGATGACGTGCCCGTACTGGTTGAAGATGGGGCTCCCGCTGTTGCCCCCGCGCGTGACCGCGTCGTGCTGGATCAGGACGGCTCGGTCCGGCGTCGTCGCCTGCTCGTCGATGCCGGTCACGCGCCCGATGCGGCCCTCCAGGAATGTCGCCGAGGGGCTCAGCGGGTCCATCAGGCGACCGGGGAAGCCGATGACGTAGGCGTCGTCGCCCGGCCCGATGGCCCGCAGCTCGGCGTCGTTCGCGAGCTTCACCGTGGGCGTCGCCTTGCCGGCTATCCGGAGCAGGGCGACGTCCGGCGAGCCGGCGCCCGCCTGCCCCGGCTTGTACGCCGGGTGGGCCGACATCGCGACGATGGGGAAGCGGATCTTCCCCATCGAGTCGTTCTGCGTGACGATCGAGGTGCCGCCGCGGGCGCGGCAGTCGCGGACGCAGTGCGCGTTCGTCGCGAGCAGATCGGGCGCGATGGCGAACGCCGAGCAGCAACCGCCGATGCGGTTGTCCACCTTGTAGCCCATCACGTAGAGCGCCAGCCTGTTCTGCTCGAAGATGGCGCGCCCCGAGAGCACCTGCTCCGGGATCGCGCCCGACGGGCGCGCCGCGGGCGCGATCCCGAGGCCGACCTCGCGCGCCAGCGCGTCGGCCGCCTGGCGCGACCGGTACGTGACCACGAACGCCACGGCCACGGCGACGAGCGCCGCGGCGACGCCTAGCCCGAGGATCAGGTTGTGGCGCGACACCTTGCGCCTCGCCTCGTCCGCCTTGGCGCGCACGAGGGCGAGCGCCTTCTCCTCGCGCCGCATCGCCTGCACGACGGCATCCTTGACGATGCGCTGCGCGGTCTCGACGTCGACGCGGCCGTCCGCGCCAGGGCGCCCGGGGGGCCACTCTTCCTGCGGGGCGGCCGGAGTCTGCCGGCCACGCTTGTCGTTGCTGCGCAGCATCGCGGTGGGGGGCGCGCGCACGTGCGCTACGCGCACCCTAACGAAGCAGGTAGTAGCCGGCGATGGTAACGCACGCGACGGCGCTCACGATCATCAAGATCACCAGCCACTGCGGCGCGCCGTCGGTCGGGATCATGATCGGCTCGTCGCCCTGGACGGGCGCGCGGGCGTTCCGCTCGTCCAGCGCGTCGTCGGCCGGCGGAGGCGAGGCGACGTGGTCGTAGTCGTCCCCGTCATCGTCCATGTCGCTGTCCGCGCTGCTCAGCCACGATTTCGGCGAAGGCGGGCGCTGCGAGATCTTCTTCTCGTCGAGCTCCTTCACCTTGCGCGCCGGCTCGGACGCGGCGGCGTTCTGGGCCAGGAGGTGCTCAGGCAGCGCGTACTTCTGGTAGCGGAGGTCCTCGATGTCCTCGAGCTCCGGCAGGGCCAGGCCGTCGCCGTCGAACTTCGCGACCACCACCGTGATGTTGTCGTGCCCGCCGGCCTGGTTGGCCCGATCCGTCAGCACCTTGCAGGCGTCGATCGGATCGTCGACGGTCCGCAGCACCTCGCGGATCTCCTCGTTCCGCACCATGCCCGAGAGCCCGTCGGAACAGAGCATCAGCGTGTCGCCCCGCTTGAGCTCCACGTAGGTGAGGTCGACCTGCACCGAGTCCGCGGTGCCGAGCGCCTGGAGGATGATGTTGTTGTGCTCGAAGGTCTCGGCCTCCTCCTCGGTGAGCTGGCCTGCCTCGATGAGCTGG
Source organism: Sorangium sp. So ce726 (assembly GCF_051521405.1). Lineage (NCBI taxonomy): Bacteria > Pseudomonadati > Myxococcota > Polyangiales > Polyangiaceae > Sorangium > Sorangium sp. So ce726. Next base: position 2,917,534 of record NZ_CP150349.1, read on the forward strand.
TTCACGAGCGACTGGTCGCGCGTCACCTGCACGAGCCGATCGCCGCGGAGGACGTACGCGCGGCTGTCGCCGACCTGGCCGAGGAACAGGTGATCGTCCATGAGCGCGGCGATGGTCGAGGTGGTCCCCATCCCCCGCCGGGTCCGATCGAGCTTCGCCTCGCTGAAGATCCGGAGGCCTGCCGCCTCGATCGCCTGCACCAGCCGCGCCGCGAGCTCGTCGTGGTCCTCCGGGGGACCGGCGGCGCTCATCCGCTGGTAGATGATGTCGACCGCGAGCTGGCTCGCGACCTCGCCGGCCGCGGCGCCGCCCATGCCGTCGCACACGCCGAGCAGGGCGCCCCGCTCGCCGACGACCTGGTAGCGGTCCATCTCCATCAGGCCGCGGCTCGCGTTCGTGAGATCCGCGACGATGAAGTTGTCCTCGTTGTGCTCGCGGACCTGGCCCACGTCGGTCCGGCCGAACAGCCGCAGCACGACCTCGGGGCGACGCGGCTCGTCGGGCGGTGTCGCCGCGCCGTCCATGCCGTCGGGGCGCTGCCCGCCCTCGTCCGGCTCGCCGCCCCCCGGCGCCTCGCCCGCGAAGCGCCCGGCCGCGTCGCCGTGGGCGGCCTCCGCGGCGGGGGTCTCGTCGAGCGCGCCGTCGTACGACGCGGCCGCGAGGGAGGCGTGCGCCTGAGCGGCGGCCGGCGGCGCATCGGGGGTCACAGCGTCTCCAAGATCGTCCGAGCGTGTGGCGCTTCCATCCGTGTCCTCCTCGCGCGACCCGCCGGCGGTGAGCCGCACCCGCGGCGGCGGGGGGAGCTTCCGCCCGACCTTCGCCTGGCTCGATGCGCTGGGCGCCTTCACGGGCTTCACGGCGATGCCAGCCTTCTGTGTGGCGTTCGCTGCCGGACGCGTCTTGGGCGTCGGGGGCTTCCAGTTCACGGGCTTGCCTGCTTCCACAGACCCCGCCTTGCCGGACTCGAGCGACGCGGCGCCGTGCGGGGAGTCATGAAGCGCCTTGCCGGCGTGGCTGCTCGAGTCGGTTCCTGCCGACGCCGCGCCGGGGAGCCCCTCGACTTCCAGCGCCTCGGTCGGCGTTTCGCGGACGGTCTGGTCGCTCATCGGGGGAGATCCACGCGAAACAGGTGCTGCCCGATGCGCACGAAATCGCGATCGAGGAGGCTGACGTCCTCGCGGATGGCGACGTAGGTCCCGTTCGACGAGTCCAGGTCGCTGAGCGTGAACTCCCCCGTGGCCGGGTTCCTCCGGATGGCGGCGTGGCGTCGCGAGAGGAACGGATCGGCCGTGAATACGATGTCTCCCGTCTCCCGTCCGATCACCGTCTCATCCCGGTAGAGGTGGTACACGTCCCGCGTCACGCCCTCCACCGTCCGCTGGCAGAGTCTCGCCCGGCGGTGGATGGCGGGCGAGCCAAACAGCAACGTTCCATGCTGGATGGCATGGCCGAGGCCTCGCTCGCCGTCGTTCACGGTCTGAAACTGTAACACCTCGAGGCCCAGGAGGAGCAAGTCGCCATCTCGGAGGGGGTGCGTCTTCCGGATGCGAAGGTAGATGCGGTTGACGCTGCCCAGGTCACGGAGAACCCAGGACCCTTCCTGCGGAATGATCCGCGCGTGCCGCGGCGAGACGTACTGGTCGTCCTCGAGGACGATATCCCCCTCGGTGCGGCCGATGTCGATCTGCGGGCCCGCAAGGGGGAAGCTCTTCCCCTCGGTCCCGTCTTCGACGATCACGATGAGCTTGCCCTCGGGCGCTCGGGTCGGCTGGGTGTCAGCCGGAACCCACGCCGGTGGGCGAACCGAGAGGGACGCGCGCAGCGGCGCGAGCGCCTGCTGGGAGGGCGGCGGCGGGCTGCTCGCCTCCGCCGAGATCGGCCCGGCGGGCTCGGCAGTCTGCGGGGGCCGCTGCGGGTCGCGTCGGGCGTCCGGGGCGAGCGCGGGCGCTGGCTGCGGGCGGTCGGTGGCGGGTCTGGCCGGTCGCTCGGAGGCGGGTCTGGCCGGGCGCTCGGACGCGGGTCGCTCGCCGTCGAGCGGGGCGCCGCAATACTTGCAGAACCGCGTGCCAGCCAGGCACTGACCGCGACAGCGCGCGCACTCGACCGGCGGGACGGGCGCCCGCTGCGACGACGCGATGTCGACCACCGGCGAGCCGACGATCTTGTCGGCGCTGCTCCCGCTGGCCGCGGGCGGGGGCAGCCGCGCTGGGGGCAGGGCGACCGGCGGCAGCGGGGGCGGAGCCGGCCTGGCCGGCGCGCCGACCCGTTGCTGCGCGTCTCCGGCACCGGAGCGCTCGTCGCGCGCCGCCGACGGCGGCGCGGCCTCCGCCGGCGGTGCGTGCCGGGGCGCGGCGTGCGTGATGTCGTGGAGGCCTCGCGCGGTCGTCCCGATCTCCTCGTGGGGCGGGGGCGCCATGTACGGCGCGCCAGGGGAGAGCGCTCCGCCTGGCTCGCCGCGCTCTGCCCTGGCGCGCTTCGACACCTGGCTCACCGGCTGCGGGGCGCCCGCCGGCGCTCCGCCATCTCGCCTGTTCAGCGGCGCGCCGCACGTCACGCAGAAGCGGTAGCCCGGAGGGTTCTCCCCGTCGCAGTTCGGGCAGGAGAGCCCCAGGATCGCGTCGGTGATCGAGGGCGTCGCGGGCGTCGCGGGCGCGTCACCCCGCTCGGTGACCCTCGGCCCTTGCAGGGCGGGCACCATCTGGATCGCGCTGTCCAGCGCGCCAGCAGCCGGCGTCGCGGCGCCCTCGCGCGCCGGGCGCGAGGCGCCCTCCGCGCGGCCGTGCACCGCCGGCATCGCTGGCTCCGTCCTCGCCGAGCTGAGCGGGCTGAAGGAGAACACGGGCGCCTCCGGGCGAAGGCGCCCCGGCACGCCGCGAGGCCCCGGCGACCTGGCGGCCGCGCGGGCGTCGTTCGCGGGCGGCGTCTCGGCCTGCGCAGGCGCCGGCAGGGCCGGGAGCGACACCTGCGGCAAGCCGCTCGGCGGCGTCGGCGGGACGACCCGCGCCTCTCGAGCCTTCAGCCGTCGACCGCAATCCTGACAGAACGTCAGATCGCCAGCGTTGTCGCGACCGCACACATCGCAGATCACGCTGCCGAGGGGACCGCGGAGCGACGGTCGAGTCAAGTAGCCGGTGCGTTCTCTCGAGCGGACAGGGGAACCGCTCAGCGCCGGCCGACCTCGGTCCGCACCTCGAGAAGGAGCTCGAAGCCGACGAATTGCGCGATGGCGGTGGCGCGCTCGTAGTTGGCCGTGTCCCTCCAGCCAGCGAGCAGCACCGGCCGGTACACGCAGCTGACGCCGAGCACCGCGCGGCGCGAGACCTCCAGCTCGACCCCGACGCCGCCGAAGATGAGCGCGCCGCCCGTCTCGACGCCCCACTCGTTCCCGTACGCGACGCCCCCGATCCCGGCGGAAAAGTACGGAGCCGCCCGGTAGCCGATGTCCGGCAGGTACCTCATCTCGGCCCGCAGCTGCTGGAAGATTCCAAGCCGGTAGAGGTTGCTCGAGTCCATCTTGGTGAACTGGTACGCGCCGCCGAAGTACCAGGGGCCTGGCGAGCGGTATCCACCGCGGATCGCGAGCCCGCCTCCGCTGCCCAGGATGCACGCGTAGAAGGGCCCCGAGCGCGGGCAGGCAGCGCCAGGATCGAGGCTCATCTCCGCCACGAGCGCGACGCCGTACTGCACGTACTCGACGTGCAGCGGCGGCGGTCGGGAGGCGAGCTCGACGCGCGGCTTGACGGCAGGCGATGGCTCCTGCTCGGCGGCGGCCTCGTTCCCCGCGGCGTCGAGCTGAGCGCTCCCGGCGGGCGTGGCGCGGCCGTCCTCGGCCCGTTCGCCGGGGCCTCCTCTCGTCCGGCCGCCGGCGGGAGCGCCCGGCGCGGCGACGTGGAGCGCGCCGTCGGCTTGAGGGGCCGGAGGCGCGGCCCACGCTGTCAAGGACAGCAGGGCGCCAGCCGCGATGGTCGCGGCCGAGAGCGCGCCGGGCGGAGATCGCAAACGCACGAGTTGTTTGAGATACGCGAGAGATCTGCCGCCCGCAACGCTCCTCCGACGCGCGGGCGCGGGGGCGCACCGGCGCCGACCTCCGACGTGGGCGCGCGCGTGGCCGCCTGGGGCACCTCCGCGCCGCTGCGTGCCCGCCGCGCCCCCTTCGCGTCTCGCCGCGCCCCCGCCGCGCTCCCCAGGAAAAGACGCGACGGAAGGGGGAGGCGAGCGGTCTCTTGAAGCTCGACACCATACGCCGCTTGACGGCAGCTGCGAGGGTCGCCTAAACGAAGCCACCTTCATGGAGATTCACCTCGACAAGCGTGCCGTAAAGCAGATCCGCCTCTCTGCGGCGGATGCCGTTGAGGAAGGCGACACCGAAGCGCTGCGCGAGGACGTCCTCGAGGCGTTCTCGGAGGAGCAGGTCGAAGAGATCGAGCGTCGTCTGGACAGCGGTGATTTTTTTGAGTTCTTGACCGACGTGCTCGACGAGTGGGGGGGCGACGACGTCGACGAGCTCTTCGAGCTCCTCGAGACCCAGCTCGGCGACATCGGCATCGACCTGAAGTACGAGCCGCGCGAGGACGACGACGACCTCGACGAGGCCGACGAGGACGATCTCGCCGACGACGAGGATGAGGACGGCGACGACGACGACGCCGAGCTCGAGCCCGAGGACGACGAGGACGACTGAGCGCGGTCGGCGCGCCGCTGCGGCGGTGCGCCGCGCGGCGTCCCCGCGTCAGGGGTCCTTCCCGCCGTCGAGCTCGCGGAGGATGTAGTCCGCGCACGGGCGAGGCGCCGCCGGGAGCGACGGACATAGCGCGTGCGCGCAGCGCGCGTAGCGCGAGTCGGGGAGCTCCCGGACAATCCGGGCTGCGGTGGCGCACGCCTCCTTGCTCCGACCCTCCTCGCGCCACAGCTTCGCCTCGGCCCAGAGCGCGTCGTCGCGCAGGATGGACGCGGGGTGGTCCGTATACAGCTTGCGCAGCTCGCGGCGCGCGGCCGCGCGATCGCCGAGCGCGTCGCGGTAGAGGCGCGCGATCTCGAGCTGCGCGTCGTCGAACTTCTCGCGGTCGTAGCTGCCGGTGACGGCCGGCTCGCGCGCGGAGAGCATCTCCCTCAGGTAGCCGATGGCCTCCTCGGGGCGCCCGAGGGACGCGGCGAGCTCCGCTGCGTGGAACAGGGCGTCGTCCGTCAAGCTGCCGACGGGGTACGGGTGCGCGCGCGCGGCGGCGACGAGCGCGCGCAGCGCGGCCTCGCGATCGCCGCTCCGCTCGAGGAGGAGCGCGGTGCGGTAGGCGAGGTCCTGATCGAGCTCCGTCCCGCGGAGCGCGGGGCCGTGCTGCCGCAGCCACGCGAGCGCGCCCGCCGCGCCGGCGCGCTCGTCTTCGCGCTGGATGAGCCGCTTCAGCGCGTTGCGCGCGAGCCCGTGCGACGGGTGGCGCAGCGTCGCCTTCAGCAGCATCGCGTAGCCCGCGTCCGCGTCGCCGTGTTCGATCGCGAGATCGGCGAGCTCGAACTCCGCGCGCTCCGAGCGCGGCCCGCGCGGCGAGTCGGCGAGCAGCCGCTCGTACGACGCGCGCGCCTCGCCCCAGGACTCCACGCGCTCGAACGAGCGCGCCTGCATGAGGCGCGCCTCGTCGCGGTCCTTCACGCGCAGCGCCTGCGACGCGGCGTCGTCGAACGAGCGGGCCGCATCGCGGTAGCGCCCCGCATGGTAGGCGCGCTCGCCGGCGGTCATCGCGGCGAGGTAGGCGTCGCCGCGCGTCGGCGCGCACGCGGGGCCGAGCAGCGCGGCGATCGCGAGGGCGAGGGCGAGCGCTGGTGCGGGGGCGTTCGCAGGGCGGCGGCTCATGCGCGCGCGCCCTCGGCGCCGCGATCGCGCGGCAGCGCCAGCACCTCGGCGAGCGCCTCGGCGAGGGCGCTCGCCGCGGGCGCGACCTGCTCCGGCGCGAGATCGAGGTGGGTCACGGCGCGGACGGCGCTTCGGCCCGTCGCCCCCACGAGCACGCCGCGCCGCCGCGCGGCCTCGACGAGCCGCTCGGCCGGGATGCCGGGCGTCTCGATGTAGAGGATGTTCGTCTCGGGCTCCTCGATCGTCGCGGGCGGCGCCATCGCACGAAGGGCCGCCGCGCGCATCGCCCGCGCGATGGCGCGCGCGGCCTCGTGGTCCTCGGCGATGCGGCCCTGGTGGTGCGCGAGCGCGTACAGGGCCGCGGCCGCGAGCACGCCGGCCTGCCGCATGCCGCCGCCGAGCATCTTCCGGAAGCGCAGCGCGGCGCGGACCACGTCGGCGCTGCCGCACAGCGCGGAGCCGACGGGCGCGCCGAGGCCCTTCGAGAAGCAGACGCTCACCGTGTCGAACGGCGCGGCGAGCTCGGCGGGCGTTCGACCGGTGGCGACCGCCGCGTTCCAGAGGCGCGCCCCGTCGAGGTGCAGCGCGAGCCCGTGCGCGCGCGCGACCGACGCGATGGCGAGCACGTCCTCCTGCGGGAAGACCCGGCCGCCCGCGCGGTTGTGGGTGTTCTCGATCGCGACGAGGCGCGTGCGCGGGAGGTAGTACTGCGGCGGCTTGATCGCGTCCTCGACGTCGGCCGCCTTGAACAGGCCGCCGCGCCCGGCGAAGGCGAACTGCACGCCGCTCCAGGCGGGCGCGGCGCCGCTCTCGTAGAACGCGCAGTGCGCGCCCTCGCCCGCGATCACCTCGTCGCCGCGCTGCGTGTGGCAGAGGAGCGCGATCTGGTTGCCCATCGTCCCGCTCGGCACGAAGAGCGCCGCCTCCTTGCCCGTGAGCTCCGCGACGCGCTCCTCGAGCGCCCGCACGGTGGGGTCCTCCCGGTACACGTCGTCGCCGACCTCGGCCGCGGCCATGGCGGCGCGCATGGCCGCGGTCGGTCGGGTGACGGTGTCGGAGCGGAGATCGATCGTCGCTTGCATCCTGGAACCTCGGCTGTCGGCGTCGGCCGACGTTGTAGCACCGCGCCGCGCCGCGCCCCCTACGCGGGGCTCGCCGCCGCGAGCCGCGGGAACCGCTCGGCCATCCGCCACGCGATGCGCGTCGCCATCGCCATGATCGGCACCTGCGAGTTCACGCCGATGCTCGTGGGGAGGATCGAGCCGTCGGCGACGAAGAGCCCCGGCAGCGCGAAGCACTCGCCGCTCTGATCGACGATCCCGCGCCGCGGATCGTTCGCCACGCGCGCGCTCCCGAGCGGGTGGAACGCCATGCACTCGATGCGGCGCGCGTCGATGGGGGCGCGCTCGGCCGCGCGCGCCGCGTCCATCGACGTGACCGGCGGCGCGCCGAGCAGCGCGGTGTAGACCTCGCGCGCGCCGGCGGCGAGCGCCATCTCGCTGAGGATCGTGATGGACCGGCGGAGCCGCGCGAGGTCGCGCGGCGCCATCGCGTACGAGACGAGCGGCTCCCGGCCGGGGCCGGGGCGGACGCGGCCGCCGCCCTCGTCGTGGATCATGGCGCCGAAGACGGCGCAGCGCGACAGCGCGGAGGCCCGCCGCCGCAGCGCGGGCCCGACGCCGGGGAGGCCCGCCGCGAGCACGTTGACCGCCGAGTAGACGCCGACGAGCTTGATCCCCTCGGCGTCGAAGTGGTCGGAGTAGACGCTCTGGAGCGCGCCATCCCATCCGTTCAGCGCGTCGTCGAACCGGGCGACCACGCGCACCGCGGGGTGCAGCGTCACGCCGTCGCCGAGCCCGGAGCGCGCCTCGAACGCGCCCGTCGTGCGGAGGAGCAGCGGCGTGTGCAGCGTGCCGCACGCGGCGACGACGGCCTTCGCGCGCACCCGGAACCGGCGCGGCGGGGCCCCCGGCTCGCCGCCGAGCAGCCTCCCCTCGACGCCGACGGCGCGCCCGCGCTTCACGGCGATCCGCTCGACCAGCGCGTCGGCGACCACGCGCGCGCCGCGCGCGGTCGCCGAAGGCAGGTAGGCGACGTCGACCGAGCGCTTCGCCCCGGCGGGGCAGGTGAAGTTGCACCGGCCGTTGCCCTCGCACGCGTCGCCGGTGTTGCGGCGGAGCGGGCGCATCGGGATGCCGAGCCGCCTCGCGCCCTCGACGAGCCGCGCCGTCGAGGCGGAGCGCATCGCCTCGGGGACCTCGCGGACCTGCAGCCGATGCTCGACGCTCTCGTACGCCGCCTCGAGGGCGCGCTCTGACAGCTCATCGAGGCCGAGGTCGCGCGTCCACCGCGCGTGGACGCTGCCCGGGATGCGGAAGCACACCCCGCCGGTCACCACCGACGATCCGCCGACGGCGCGCCCCAGGGTGAGCGAGATCATCGGCGTCTGGCCCACGCCGAACGCCGTGAACAGGCCGGCCTCGCGGAACAGCCGCCGCACCGACGCGCTGGGCTTCCAGCGCTGGTAGTCGTCAGGGCGAACGTAGGGGCCCTCCTCCAGCACGATCACGCGCCGCCCCGCCTCGGCGAGCAGCGCGGCGACGACCGCGCCGCCGGCGCCGGAGCCGACCACGACGACGTCGCACGCCTCGTCGAACCCCGCCGGGAGGTCGCGCCCGCTGACGATCGGCTCGCTCGACGCGATGCCGCCGTTCACGCGCCGCCCCCGGCGCCGAGCCCGGGCAGCCTGCGCCGCGCCGCCGTGCTCTCGCGGTCGAAGCCCGTCAGCGCGAGCTCCGCGCCCTCCTCGAAGGCGGCGATGCACATCGGCACCTTGAAGGCGAGGAGCAGCATCGCGAGGAGCCCGGAGCGGCTCGACTCGAGCGCCTCCAGGTACGCGAGCCGCCGGCCGAGCGAGAGCCGGCTCATCCGGCCGAAGGCGCCGATCACGAAGGGCGGCAACAGCTCGAGGCAGACGACCAGCAGCGCGAAGCTGCGCCGGGTCTCGGGGCTGCTCTGCCCGAGGGAGAGATCCAGCGCCGCGACCGCGCGCTCGCACACCTCGGCGCCCGGCGGGGCGAGCTCCCCGCGCTCGTCCTCGTCGCAGAGCATCGCCTCGGCGGCGGCCCACGCGACGCGTCGCGCCCACGGCGAGAGCCCGCGCCCGGCGCGCTCCCACCGCTCGATCCCTCGCGCGGCGCGCTCGGGCGCGCTCCCTCCCCCGTCCTCTTGCATGGCCGCGAGAGCCTAGCCCGGATCGACGCAGCGCCGAGGTCCAAGGCGGCGCGCGACGTGGTCGGGTGATCCCGGGCGCTTGGCTCGGCCACGCGGACGGGCTGTTCGCGTGCCATTGCAGAACGACATCCTGACGGTCCGCTGAAGGCGCGCGCCGTGTCGCGTCGAGCGCGCCGCCTCGGCGCGCGGATCGCTCTGCGTGGCCGCGCGTGGGCTGGCTGTCCGCCGCGGATCCGGTTCTGGTATTGAGCAGTGCGGCCGGGGGAGCACGGAGGAACGATGGCGGAGCGATCGCTGCAGCACCGGGATCCCGAGAGCAAGGACGACGAGACGCTGAGGAGAGAGGCGCGTGTGCACCTCGCGAGCGAGCCGGCGCTGCAGCTCGTGGCCGAGCTGATCGCGCGCCTGCGCGAGCTCGATCTGCCGTGGTGGACGCCGGTCAAGCTGCGCGAGCAGTTCGGCGCGGTCGAGCGGATGGGCTGGTTCCGCGAGCGGAGCGACGTGCGCCAGCAGATCACGACGTCCCTCACCGGCCTCTCGCCCAAGGCCGCCCGCCGCAAGACGCCCGACTTCCAGGGCGCGCTCATCGACTCCGTCATCGACGAGGGCGACATCCCCCTGCGCGCGTTCGAGGACGCGTTCGATCCGCGCGATCTCGCGGTGTACGGCCCGGCCGGCGGCTACTGGCAGTTCTTCCGGGACTCGGTGCCGTGGGATCAGGACACGCCGCAGCTCCAGGAGATCGTCGCCTGGCTGCTCAAGGCGCTGCTCGCAGATCGCAGCCCGTTCGAGGGCATTGGCAGGACGCCGATCCTGACGCCGTGGGACGTGCGCACGGCGATCGACGGTCGGCTGTGGCAGACCCGCATCCCGCTCGAGATCCGCGTCGCCATCGACAACGCGCGGCTCAAGCAGGAGCGCGAGCGCCCGGGCGTGCCGTTCCACGCCGACGGTGAGCTCGCGATCGCCGGGCCGGACGTCATCGCCGCGAACATCCCGCCGCGCGACATCCTCCCCGTGGTGCAGCTCGCGCAGAAGGCGATGCGCTTCGACGGGCCGCGGGCCGCCACGCCGAAGGCGGCGGCGCCGGTGGAGCTGTCGTCCGGCCGCGGCGGCGCGCCCGCCGCCGCTCCGCAGGCGGCGCCTGCATCGGCGCCGGGGGCCTCCGCTCCCGTGTCGAAGCCGTCGGCGGCTTCCGGCGGGCCTGTGTCGGCGCCGGCGGCGTCGGCCCCCGTGTCGTCCGGCGGCGGGCCCGTGTCGGCGCCTGCTTCCGGCTCGTCCGGCGGCGCGCCCGACGCGGCCCAGGCCGGCAAGGCCGCCGCGAGCGCCGCGCCCTCCGGGGCGGCCGGCTCGCCGCAGGGAGGCCTCGCGGCGTCGGTGAGCAGCCCGCCGGCCGGCTCCCCCGCGGGGCCGAAGGCCGCCGGCAGCGTCACGCCGCCGAGCGCGATCGCCGCGAGGCCGCCTGCAGCGGCGGCCGCCGCCGCGGCGTCGGTCTCGCCGCAGGGGGGTGAGGCGCCGCGCAGCAGGCTCCCGAGCGACCCTGGCACCTCGCCGGCGCGCGCGTCGACGCCGCCCCCTCCGGCGGTGCGCCCGTCGACGCCGCCCGCGCCCCCGGCGGTGCGCCCGTCGACGCCGCCTGCGCCCCCGGCGCCGCGCGCGTCGACGCCGCCCGCGCCGAGCGCCTCGCCGGCCGGGGCCAAGGTCGAGTCGCTCGACGACCTCGAAGAGGAGGAGGACGACGAAGACGGACGCGGCGGCGCACCCGAGAGCGAGCGCACGAATCCGTGGGCGACCTCGGGCGACGGGAAACCCAAGGACGACCTCGACGACATCGGCGACGTCGAGTCGGTGAAGTAGGGCAGCCGGAGCGCGAAGCGCCGTCCGCGAGCGGATGGCGCGCCGCTCCGCACCCGCTGGGCGCGCCGCTCCGTCATGGCGCCGCGCCGCGCTGCCCGCGGCAGCCTTCATGTTTCTTCACACACGCTCCTGAACATCCTTCACACGCGCTGCGCAGCTTCGAGGTGTCCCGGAGCCGCGCGTCTGCGGCTCCGGTCGTTGCTGCCCGGGGCGGCGCCCGCGTTCGGACGAACCGAAGCCGCGCGCATACGCCCCGTGCACGGATCGACGGCGGAGACGCTCACGGAGGGTACGCATCATGTTGGGATTCGTGGTTGGAACGGCCTGTCTGATAGGCCTTGTCATGACGTTAAAGCGCGGCTGCAGGTACGACTGCGGGGCGCCTTGGGGCGCTGGGCCGCGCTTCTTCGGGCGGCGCGGCTTCGGGGGGCACGGCTTCCGCCGTCGCTTCTTCCTGTCCTTCCTCTTCGATCGGCTCGGCACCACGCCGACGCAGGAGAAGGTCATCGTCGCGGCCATCGACGAGCTCCGATCCGCTGCAGAGGCGCAGCGGAGCGAGATCCGCAGCACGCGCGCGGACGTCGCGGCGGCGATGCGGAGCCCGAGCTTTGACGAGACGCGCCTCGGCGAGCTCTTCGCGCGCCACGACACGGCCATCGAGTCGCTGCGCAGGGCCGCGGTCGGCGCGCTCGGGAAGGTCCACGCCGTGCTCGAGGACCGCCAGCGCGAGCAGCTCGCCGATCTCATCGAGATCGGGCCGGCCGCGTTCCGCGACATGTGGTCCGGCAGGGCCGGGTGGCGCGGCGACGATCCCTACAGGACCCACGGCCGGTGGGCGTGAAGGAGGGCGATAAGACCATGATGCGACGCCAGATCACCATCGCGCTGCTCGCGCTCGGCACCGTCGCCGGTTTCGCCTCCGGCTTCTCCTCGCTGCGCTGCCGGGCGGAGGCCCGCCGCGACGCCTTCCAGCGCCACGTCGCGTCCATCTGCGTGGACGCCGCGCGGGACGCCGAGCGCTCCTGGCCGCGGAGCGCCGCGCGCGCTGTCCACGCGCCCGCGGCGGCTGACCACGCGCCCGCGGCGGCCGACGCCGACACCGGCGCGGGTCCCTGAGCTATACAAGGGGTGAGCGGCGGCCGGTCGCTGCCGCACCTGCCCCCCGGGTCCTTCCATGGCGCTGCGGCTCCTGCTCATCGACGACGACACTCGGCTCCACGCCTTGCTCGCGAGCTACCTCGAGCAGAACGGGTTCGCGGTGACCGTCGCGTGCGACGGCGCGCGCGGCCTGGCGGCGCTCGCCGCGGGCACCTTCGACGCCGTCCTGCTCGACGTGATGATGCCGGGCATGGACGGCATCGAGGTCGTCCGCCGCATCCGGCAGAAGAGCTCGATGCCGATCCTCATGCTCACCGCCCGCGGCGACGAGGCCGATCGCGTGGTCGGCCTCGAGATCGGCGCCGACGACTACATCGCGAAGCCCTTCAGCCCGCGCGAGCTGCTCGCGCGCCTCCGCGCGGTGCTCCGGCGGGCCACGCCCGACGCCGCCGGCGAGCGGATCGTGGCCGGCGACATCGCCATCGACGTGCCCGGCCGCGTCGTCACCGTCGCGGGCAAGCCCACGGATCTCACCGGCATCGAGTTCGACATCCTCGTCGCCCTCGCGCGGCGCGCCGGCCGCGTCGTCGCCCGCGAGGCGCTCCTCGAGGAGGCCGGCCGCGGCGACGTCAACGTCGGCGGGCGGACTGTCGACGTGCACATCTCGCACCTGCGGCAGAAGCTGTCCGACGACCCGAGGTCGCCGAGGCTCATCAAGACGGTGCGCGGCGTCGGCTACGTGCTCGCCAAGGACCGCGTGTGAGGAGGAGGTACCGGTCCTGGCTCTACGAGAACGGGCGCAAGGTCTCGATCGGCCGCTTCCTGAGCGCGCGGCTGCACCGCCGGCTCTTCATGTGGTTCGGCGCGACCATCCTGATCACCGCGCTCGCCGCGGTCGCGACGATCGGGGCCATCGACCGCGTCGGCAACTCCGGCTGGCGGCGCGAGCACGCCCGCGCCCAGTCGTTCGTGGCGCACGAGTTCGAGCGGGTGTGGGCCGATCCTGCGGCCCGCGACGCCCTCGCCCGCGGGTTCGCCGAGGATCTCGACATCGACCTGGAGCTCGTCGACGCGACCGGGCGGCGGCTCGCGAGGTACGGCCAGCCCTGCCGGGCGCAGACCCTGGTCTCCCCGGTCCGCGATGAACGGGGGCCGCTCGGCTCCGTGCTCCTCTGCCCCGCGCGCGGCCGCTCCGGCGGCTCGCTCCGGTTCGCCCTGCCGCTGCTCGCCGTGGCCATCGTCATGTGGGGGGCCTCGGGGCTCATCGCGCGCCGCCTCGCCCGCCCGCTCGTCGATCTGGCCCACGTCGCGCACGAGATCGGCGCCGGCAAGCTGTCGAGCCGCGTCCGGCTCGACTGCCACGGGCAGCAGGGCGAGGTCGGGATCGTCGCCGAGGCGGTCAACGACATGGCCGCGCGCATCGAGCGCCAGATCGCCGACCAGAGGGAGCTCCTCGCCGCCGTGTCGCACGAGCTCCGCACGCCGCTCGCCCGCATCCGCCTGCTGACGGAGATGGCCCGCGGGGACGGCGGGCCGAGCGCCTGCGTGCTCGACGACCTCGACCGCGAGGTCATGGAGATCGACGCGCTCGTCGGCGACCTCCTGGCCAGCTCGCGCCTCGACTTCGCGGCCCTCACCGTGGCCCGCCTCGACCCGGCCGAGGCCGGGATCCGCGCCCTGGAGCGCGCCGGGCTGGATCCGACGCTTCTGGAGGTCGTCGAGGGGACGCCGGCGCTCCAGGCGGACGCGACGCTGCTGGCGCGCGCCCTCGCCAACTTGCTGGAGAACGCGCGCGCGCACGCTGGCGGGGCCGAGCGGCTGCGGGTCCGTCCCGGCGGCCAGGGCGGCGTCGTCTTCGAGGTCGAGGACCGCGGGCCCGGGTTCACGGAGGGGGAGGAGACGCGCATCTTCGAGCCTTTCTTCCGGCGCGAGCGGGCGCAGGGCGGCGAGAGCGGCGCCGAGCGCGGCTCGCTCGGCCTCGGCCTGGCGCTGTGCAAGCGCATCGCCGAGGCGCACGGGGGCCGCGCGTTCGCCGAGCGCCGCGAGGGCGGCGGGGCGCGCGTCGGCATCGAGCTCGCGCTGCGTCCGCCAACCAGCGCCGCGCGCCCACAGCGACGCGACAGGGAAGCAAACGGAGCCGACAGAGCAGACAGAGCAGACGGCGAGGCCCGCCCTCGCCGCGCGTAGCGTTCCCGCTTGACCGCGCGATGGGGCGGGTGCAACGCTCCCCGTGCTCGCGACCATGCGAATCCTCCTCTGCGAAGATCAGGACGCGATCCGGCGCATGATCGAGGCGCTGGTCGGAGCGAGTGGTCACGAGGTGATCGGCGTGGGCACCGGCCGCGAGGCGGTGGAGCGCGCCCTGACCGAGCCCTTCGACGTGCTGCTGCTCGACCTGATGCTGCCCGGCAGCATGGATGGCTTCGAGGTCTGCGAGCGCCTCCGCGCGCACCCGGGCACCTCCAGCCTGCCGATCATCGTGATCAGCGCCCTCGACGATCACGAGGCGCGCGCCCGCGCCTTGAAGCTCGGCGCGACCGCCTACTACGCCAAGCCGTTCCGGCCCCTCGAGCTCCTGGAGCACATCGGCGGGCTCAAGGCCGCGCGGCGGGCCTGAAGCGGGGCCCCGCCCCGAGGGGAGCCTTCCGTCCGGCGCGATGCAACGGAGCGCTGGAAGATGGCGCCCGTTTTGACTACACCCGGCCGTCATGCACACTCGGTGGCGCTGGGTCATGGCTTCGACGCTCGCGGCGGTCGCCCTCTCGGGGCTCGCGGGCTGCGAGGGGGAAAAGAGCAAGGCGCAGGTCGCCGCCGACGCCGGCGCGCTCGACGCCGGCCCGCCGCTGCCTGTCGTCGGCGGCGAGCTCGGCGCGGCGCTCGCGGAGGTGGCGGCGGGCGGCACCGGCAAGAAGGGGCCAGCGGCGGGCGGCGCGGCGGACGGGCCGCCGGAGAGCGGCGTGTTCTCGGTCGCCGAAGCGGCCGCCGCGCTGCCGAAGGACGTGCCTTACAAGATCGAGGTCATCGGCGACGGCAGCGAGCCGCGGACCAGGCTCGCCTCGAAGATCGACCCGAAATCCGAGCAGAAGCTCGACATCACGCTCGGGCTGCGCCTGGGCGGGCCGCAGGGGCTGCCGAACCTGGAGCTCGGCGTGAGCTTCAAGGCGGAGAAGCCGGCGGACGCACCCAAGGAGGGCGCGGCCGCGCGCGAGGCGTCGACGGCGAGCGCGGCTCCGACGAAGGTGATCGCGAAGATCACGTCGGCGACGCTCGCCTCGATGTCGATCGGCGGCCCGCCGAAGCAGCTCGCGGACGCGCTCGCGAAGCTGAAGGGGAGCGCGCTGCGGTACGAGCTCTCGCCGGCGAACGCGGTCAGCAACCTCCAATTCGAGCTCTCCAAGGACGCCGATCCAGGGCTCCAGCCGCTGATCGGCGCGCTCGGGGAGGCCGTCGCGCTCCTCACGCCGCCGCTCCCGGACAAGCCCGTCGGCGCAGGCGCCTACTGGATGGTCACCGATCGCCTGGTGGCGTCGGGCGCGCAGCTGCCGGTGCTTCGGTACCGGGTCTTCAAGATCGAGAAGGTGGAGGGAGGCGTCGTCTCGCTCAGCGTGGACACGCGCCAGTACGCGGAAGGGGCCGACCTCAAGCTGCCGGGCCCGAACGGGGAGATCACGATGACCATCGACCGGCTCGACTCCTCCGGAAAGGGCACGCTCACCTGGTCGCCCTCGAGCTTCGTGCCCGGCGTCGCCGACGCCTCGCAGCGGCTCCAGGCGTTGCTGGTGCCGCCCGGGGCCACCGCTCAGCAGGCCGCTCAGCGCAGCGTGGCCCAGGTGGAGCTCTCCGCGAAGTTCGCGCCGCCGGCGACGCAGTAGCGCCGGTCCGCTGGGCGAGGGCGCGGTGCCCTCGCCAGGGACACGCCCTGCCGCCCGGGGCAGACAGGACGGCTCTCGCGCATCGGGCGGTGTGAGCGCATCGCCCTGGCGGCTGTGCACTAAGGTGCGGGCGTTCGCGCCTGCATCTCCCGCCGCGCTGCCGCGCTGCCTTCCAGGACGCAGGTGTGCGTCCCGGTCGCTGCCCGCGAGCCATGGAAACCATGGCATCCGCGGCCAACCCTGGAGCGGCGCCGCGCTGCAGGGGGGGTTGGCTAATCCCGTGCATGAGCGCCCGTGCGGGGAGGCGTGACGGCTGTCCGACCCGGCTGCCAGAGGCGGGGGAGCAGACCGAGCCACGGTGCAGACGCATGACGTACGGGTGCGAGCGGAACATGCGCGGGTGCAGCCTCGAGGCCTACATCGAGGAGCCGGGCCTGACGGAAGGGCAGCGCCGGCGGCTGCGGCTGTTCCAGACGGTGGAGGAGGCCGTGAGCCGTCGCGTGGAGCGGCTGTGCACGTCCAGCGAGATCGAGGTGACGGACGCGGCGATCCTCGTCGTGTCCCCGGCGGCGCGCCGAGCGTTTTTCCGGATCGACGCGCGGGGCAGCGCGGAGGCGCCGGGCGCGAGCGTCATCGTCGGCCACCGCGCCCGGCTCCACGAGTTCCTGCACGCCGTGCTGCCGCCCACGGATGAGGCGCCGTTCGATCCGTATGTCGATCTGCTCGCGCCATCTCCGCCCCAGTGCGTCCGCGTGCTCATCGTGGACGAGGACTCGCTCACGGTCCTGAATTACGGCGCGTTCGTGGTGGTGAACCTCGACCGCAGGGAGATGCCGAAGGCCTAGCTCCCGCGTCAGAAGTCAGAAGCGCACGGTGAGGCGGAACGGGTCGAGGTCGGCGCGCGGCGAGGGCTGCTTGCGCGGGGCGCCGGCGGGATCGCGGTCGAAGACCATCACGAGCACGCCGACGCCCGCCGCGAGGAGGCCGGCTCCCGCGACGATGTCGCCCGCGAGCGCCTGGGCGCGCGCGGCGTCGGCCGCGTCCCCGTCCCTCGTCGGTGCGTCCGACGCGCTCGCGACCCCGAGCAACCCGATGGCCGCGCCGGCCGCCACGGTGGTCAGACCGCCGGCGACCAGCACGATCGGCACCACGCGGCTCGGCGCAGCATCGGGCGCGGCGCTCGGCGGGGCGCCGCGCAGGACCGGTCTGGCCGGAGCGACGCTCGCCGCTGGAGCGCTCGTCGAGGACACCCGCGGCCCGGCGGGCGCTGCCGGCGCGACGAGCTCGCGCTCGAGGCTCAGCACGACGACGGCGCGGCTCCCCGGCGCCGCTGCGACGCTCCGCTCCGCCGCGCGGTAGCCCGGCGCGCTCGCGGTCACCGTGTGATCCCCCGGGTTGACCGGGCGCGGACGATCGAGCGCCGCCGTGGGCACCACGACGCCGTCGATCTTCACCTCGAGGCCGGCGGCGTCGCCCGGGGAGAGCCGCAGCTCGAGCGCCGCGACCTTTCGCTCGAGCTCCTGGATCGCCTGCCGCGCGAGCTTCTCGTACGCCTTCGTCGCCGGAGCGGACGGCTCGACAAGGAACGCGCGGAAGTTCTCGAGCGCCTCGACGAGCTGTCCCGTCTGCTGCTGGGCCACCCCGAGGCTGTAGAGGGTGATCGGCGCGCGCTTGATCGCGAGCGAGCGCTCGTACTGCTCCCGCGCCTGCTCCCAGCGGCCCTGCCTGGCGAGCTCGGAGGCCTCGATGAAGATCTCGCGCGCGACGGCGACGTCGGCGGCGCTCTGGGCCGCGGCGGGCGCGGGTGCGGCGAGCATCGCCGCCGCGACGAGGAGCGCCAGGACGCCCGAGAGCGCGCGCTTCCGTCGCGGCGTCACGGCCTGAACCGCTCCCCGTCGGGCACCAGCGAGAACCCGTCGAGCCCGGACCACAAGATGAGCTCCGTCCCCGTCCACACGCCCACGCCGTAGGTGTGCTGCTTGCTCGCGGCCGACATGCCCGCGTCCCACCCCATCATCATCGGATCGTACAGCTTCCCGTCTCGCCTGAGCGTCACGCCGCTCCGCCCGCCGGCGATGAGGGCTTGCGCGCCGGTCCACCCGGTCCAGCCGGTGCGCCGCTCGACGCGGCTGCGATCCGAGGGGGCCCCCTTGTCGTCGATCCCGCGCCACGCGTCGGCCGCCGGGTCGTAGATCGCGCCGCCCTTGCGGGCGGTGCCCTCCTGGTCCTGCCCGCCCCAGACGAGCAGCCGATCGCCCATCCAGACCGCGAACGCTTCGGTCCTCGGGCTCGGCGCGTCGGCGCTGGGCAGCGACCGCCATACGTCGGTCGTGGGGTTGTAGGCGTACCCCTCGTTCGTGGTCGCCTCGCCGGCTCGCCCGCCGAACAGGTAGAGCTCCGTGCCCGACCAGGCCCACGCGACGCCTTCGCGCGCGGGGGCCGCGCCGGCGCTGGAGGCCGGCGTCCATGCGTCCGCGACCGGGTTGTAGAGCCCGCCGCCGGCGACCGGGGCGCCGCCCGCGGAGCCGCCCCAGATCAGGAGGCGCGTGCCGGTCCACACGCCGATCGGCATCCGCCGCGCCGTGGGGGCGTTCGTGGCGCTCATCGCGCGCCAGGTCCGCGCCGCCGGGTCGTACACGCCGCCGGTGGACAGGCCGAGCAAGCTCCCGAACGAGCCGCCACCCCACACGAGCACCCGGGAGCCCGTCCACGCCGCGGCCGCGAGCACGCGCGGCGACGGGGCGCCCTCGTTGCCCAGCGTCGACCACGTGTCGCGCGCCGGATCGTAGAGCGCCCCATCGCTCACGTCCCCGGCCGACGTGCGGCCGCCCCACAGGAAGAGCGCGTTCCCGATCCATGTCGCCGCGGGCATCTGCCGCGGCGCGGGCGCGCCGGTCGCCGTCATCGGGGCCCACGCGGGCGTGCACTCGCCGTTGCGGCAATCGCGCCCGCTCAGGCAGGCGTTCCCGCACGCGCCGCAGTGATCGGTCGAGCCCAGGCTGACGCACTCGCCCTCGCAGGCCACGAGGCCGCCTCCGCAGGGCGCGATGCACGCGCCGCCGGAGCAGATCTCGCCCCCGCTGCAGTCGGCGCTGGTGCAGCACTGGCGGCACGCGACGAGGCTGCAGCACTGCTCTCCGTCGGCGCAGCCCGTGCTCTTGCACCTCGTCCCGCCTTCGCACACGTCGATGGTGCAGCCGTCGCCGTCCGAGCAATCCTCGTCCGAGCAGCAGGCGCGGCAGGCCGTGCCGCAGTCGTGCGGCGTGAGCGCCCCGCATGTGCACGCGCCGGAGACGCACACGGCGCCCGGCTTGCAGGCGGTGCCGCACGCGCCGCAGTGCTGCGGATCCCTGGAGACGTCGGACTCGCACCCCGCGACGTTCGGGTTGCAGTCCGCGAAGCCCTCGTCGCACACCAGCTCGCCTCGGTCGCAGCGCTGGTGCAGCCCCGCGGCGACGCCGCACGCGCCGCAGTGGAACGGGCTGCTCTGCGTGTCGACGCACGAGTAGTCGCACGCGGCGAGGCCGCCGGCGCAGCCGGCAGCGCACGCCGCGCCGTCGCAGTAGGGCTTCTCCGGCGCGCACCGCACGTCGCACGCTCCGCAGGTCGTCGGGTCGATGGCGATCGCCTCACAGCCAGGCGCGCCGTCGCAGTCGAGGCGCCCGCTCGCGCAGGCGCAGCCGCTGCGGCCATCGCAGATCATGCCGCTCGCGCAGGTATCCCCGCAGCCCCGGCAGTCCACCTCTGTCCCGAGCGTGGCCTCGCAGCCGTCGTCGGGCGAGCGGTTGCAGTCGGCGTATCCCGGAGCGCAACCGCACACGCCGGCCTGACACTCCATGTTCGGCCCGCAGGTGACGCCGCAGGCGCCGCAGTTCGCGGGATCCGAGGAGCCGTCGATCTCGCACCCCGTGTCGTGGAGGTTGTCGCAGTCGAGGAGCGGCGGCGCGCAGGCGCACTCCCCCGCGTTGCAGATGGCGCCCGCGGCGCAACGGAGCGAGCAACCGCCGCAGCGCTCGGGATCGCTCGTGAGATCGACCTCGCAGCCGTTGGTGACGACGTTCCCGTCGCAGTTGTCGAAGCCGAAGACGCACTCGGACGAGCAGTGGCCGCCCACGCAGAGGGTGTTCGGGCACGTCCCGCCGCACGCGCCGCAGTGCGATGGATCGTTCAGCACGTTGGTGCACGTCCCGCCGCAGCACGACTCCCCGTCACCGCATGCGTTGCCGCAGGCGCCGCAGTGCTCCCGGTCCTTGTCCAGCGCGACGCACGTGCCGCCGCAGCAGGCGCCGTCCGGGCAGTCGGGCGCGCAGCCGCCGCCCGTCGCGGTCGCGTCCAGGCCGCCCTCGGAACGTTTGTCGGAGAGGGCGCTCTCCGCGAGCAGCGAGCAGGCCCCGGTGAGCACGGCCAGCGTGAGCAGCAGCGGCCAGCGCGCGCCGGTCGTGGGCCTTCGATGTCGCGTCTCGCGCGCGGAGCTTTCCTGGGGAGACATCGCGACGCTAGAAGTTCGGCCGCGCCGGGACCGGCAAGGCAGCGCCAGAGGTCTTCGTACCCGCCCGCTGGGGCGCGGTCCGTCGCGAGCCGGCGCTCCGGGAGGCCGGAGCGGGCTCCCGCACGTTGGCGCTCGCGGTGGGGCTCTCCGCCGGGCTGCGGCGGGGCGCGCCGGCGGAGGGCTGCGGCTCGGCCGTGCGCGCCGGCTCGGGGCGGCTCTCGGGCGCGGGGCCCTGTGCGATCGATGGTGCGGCGGCGCCCTGCGACGCCGCGGGCGGCGCCGCAGGCGCGGGCTCGGCGCTGCCGTCCCGCGCGGTCATGGCGCGCAGGGAGAACAGCGCGGCGCCGAGGATCAGGAGCGTCGCCAGCCCCGCCGCCGCGACGACGGCGACGCGCCGCCGGTCCCCGGTCGGGCGAGCGGCCTCCTGGTGTACAGGGTGTACAGCGACCTCCTGATGGTCCTCGCTGTTCCTCTGCGCCCGCACCGCCGGCCGCTCGGAGAGGGGCCGCTGCTCGCCGTCGCTCAGCCAGTGCACGGCGAGCGAAGTCCCGGTCACGTCCTCCACGACGCCGTTCTCGGTCGCCCACCGCGCGAGCGCAACGCCCATCTCGCGCATGGTCCGCCACCTGTTGAAGCGCTCCTTCCCGAGGCCGCGCGCGATGATGGCCCACAGCGCCTCGTCGCCCACGCCGAACGCGGTGATCGGCGTCGGATCCTTGACGAGGATCGCCGCCACGAGGTCGTGGTAGTTGCCGCCCTGGAACGGCTTCTGGCCGGTGATCGTCTCGTAGAGCACGACGGCGAACGCCCAGACGTCGGTCTGCCCGTCGACGTCGGTGATGCCACGCGCCTGCTCGGGCGACATGTAGTCGGGGCTGCCGAGCACCGTGCCCGCCTTGGTCATCTCGCCGCTCGCCGTCTCGCTCCACACCTTGGCGATGCCGAAGTCGACGATCTTCGGGGTGATGTCGCCGCGATCGTTCTTCACGAGGAAGATGTTCTCGGGCTTGAGATCGCGGTGGACGATCCTGCGGTCGTGCGCCGCGGCGACGGCGCTCGCGATGGGCAGGAGGATGCGGAGCGCCGCCGTGGGCGAGAAGCGCTTCCTGCGCTCGATCGCCTCGACCAGCTGCTCTCCCCGGAGCACCTCCATCACGATGTAGGGGTCGCGGTGCTCGGACTCCCCGAAGTCGATCACGCGGACGATCGAGGGGTGATCGATCCGCGCGGCGGCGCGCGCCTCCTGGTGAAGGCGCACCGTCGCCTCGGTCGAGTTGACCTCGCGCCGGATGAACTTGATGGCGACGTCGATGTTGAGGACGTCGTTGTGGGCCAGCCACACCATCCCCATGCCGCCCTCGCCGAGGACGTAGCGCAGGCGGTATTTGCCGCCGATCACGTCGCCCTCGCGGTAGATGCGCCGCGCCGCCGTCCCCGGAGCGGGCGACGGCGCGCTGGCCTCCGGAGGCGGTGTCACGAGGGACGGATCGATCAGCTCCGGGTCGAGCGAGTCCGGAGCGCTGCCGCGCGGGAACGCCGCAGAAGCGGCGAACGAGCGGTTCGCGCTCTCGGGCCGCGGGGTCGAGTCCGTCGACGAGGCGGGCGCGGAGGAGGAGCGCGGCGGCATGGAGCGATCGCAGTCTAACTTTGCTGGCCTCCCACAGCCATGGTCTCGCGCACCCGTACGTCGCTGCCTGTCCGCGCGCCGCTGCCTGCCGGCGCGCCGGCGCGCCGGCGGCGCATGGTCAGCGCGTGATCCATGCATGATCAGCGTACGATTCCGCAGGGATGCGCGTGCTCGCCGCGGGCGCACACATCGTGCGACGTGCGCCGAGCGCGGGCGGGGCGATGGCCGGACTTGTGCTCCACGAGGATCTTCACCCGCGGGCCGATGCGCACGGTGAGCGGGCCTGCGTGCTCGTGCACGTCGCCGTCGCAGACATAGTGGACCACGCCCGACCTGGCCTCGAGCACCGCGCGCTGGGCGATGTTCTCGAACGTGTGCGCCTCGCCCATCGGCCGCGCTCGCCAGATATCGGGCAGCTTCCTGACGAAGCCGAGCGCGGAGGTGTGGATGCCCAGCATGTGGAAGCTCTCCGGGCGCTCGTCGTGGCGGTGGAACGGGCGGAACCCGAGGCCGATCTGGTCCACCGTGCCGGCGGCGACGGCGAGGTAGTCGCGGTCCGGGAACGACGAGCCGTCCTCGAAGTGGACGCGGCCTTGCCAGCGCGCCGCGACCTGGGTGCCCGTGTTGAGGAGCACGGCGGCGCTCGCGCGGGCGAGGACCTTCGCGGCCCAGAGCGCGCTCCGCTCCTCGCTGCGGTTGTACTCGGCGATGAAGCCGTGGACGCAGCCGGTGCCGAAGATGAAGCCGTAGTGGGCGCCGATCTGCATCACGTGGCGCTCGATCCAGCGCAGCGGTTGTCGGCCGCGGTCGGTGTAGCGGGCGATGAGCCCGGCGAGCAGGCCGTCGGGGCGCCCGCGGGGGACGCCCACGGCGTTGGCCACGGTGTTCATCGTCCCGCCGCGCAGGAAGGCGATCGGCGGCAGCGGCTCGTTCTCGTAGACGTCGAGGAAGCCGGTGATGGTGACGTGGTTCGTGCCGTCGCCCCCGGAGATGCCGAGCACGTCGATGGAGAGGTTCCTGAAGTCCTCCGCGATGCGGGCGAGGTCCTCGCGGGAGCGCGCGGCGCGGACGACTCCGTGGTCGCCGAGCGCGCGCGCGAGCCGGACCGCTGCGCGGGGATCGCTCAGGTTCTGGCGCGAGCGAGGGTTGATGATGACGCCGATGCCGCCCATCTAGCGCCGGCCTCGCGGCGACTTCCACCGCGGGTTGAGGTGGATCCGCACGACGTCCGCCATCAGGCCGATGTGGGCGCAGTGATCGGGTTTGTCGTCGCCGGTGTACCCGCGGACGTGGAAATCGCCGCGGTCGAAGCGCTGGATCATGTCGAGGCCGAGCACGTCGGCGCGGGAGGTGCCCCGCGGCTTGCCCCGCAGCTGCTGCACGACGAAGTTCGCCGTCTCCGCCGTCGACGCGTAGCCGGGCGGCAGGATGGAGGAGTGGCTCATGAACATGAACGCCTCGCCCGCCGCGGCGCGCCTCGCGAACGCGATGAACGGCTCGATCTGCGCGACCTTGAGCTTGTGCTGCTGCTCGTCGGCGTACCCCGCGTGGAGCGAGTCGAGCAGCACGAGGGCGTCGACCCGCTTGCCGGCCGGCTGCCGCAGGATCTGCTCGATCGCGCCGTAGCCGGCGCTCCACGATGAGAGGCCGAGCTTGCGGATGTAGGCCTTCTTCTTGCCGGTCTTCTTCGCGACGGCGCGCTCGATGCTGTCGAGCAGGTTCTCGAAGACGTACGGCGCCGAGAACGCGCTCGAGTACGCGCCCGAGCCGATGCCGAGATCGATGCCGACGAGGACGGCGCCCTCGGCGGTCTTCACGAACTCCTTCCGGAGCGCCTCGTGGCCGTGGAAGTGGATGATGACGTCGAAGCCGCCGCGCTTCGTGACCCCGCCCCGGTGGGGCATGATCATCTGCCCGATCGAGGGCGCGCGGGACCACCGGTCGTAGACGCCCCAGCCCGGATCGGGCGTCATGCACGGGTTGATGTCCCCGCGGCGCTTCTTCGAGGGGGTGGCGCGGCTGCTCGTCGCGCCGGGCCTGTCGCGCCGCGCCGCGCTGCGCTCGGCCGGATCGCGCGCGTCCGAGGCCGCGCCGCCGGCGCCGCCCGCGCCGCTCGACGGCGCGCCGGCCCCGGCGGCTCCGTCCGTCGGGGGCGCGCCGCTCTCCGCCGGAGGGCTGTCGGCCTGCGGCGCGGCGGCCTGCGCGGCGGCCGGAGGGCTGTCGGCCTGCAGCGAGGCGGCGTGCGTCGCAGGCGGAGGGCTGTCCGCCTGCGGCGCGGCGGCCTTCGGAGCGGCCGTGTCCTGCGCCGCTGCAGGGGGCGCGGCGAGCCACCAGGTGGCGGCGAGCAGCGAGAGGAGCGCCCATCGCCCGGACGGCCGGCGGGCCTGCAGGGGGTGTCTCATGTCGGGAGCGCCTCCATTCCATGGAACGGCGTGCGGATCGAGCGCTCGGTGCAGGGCCGTCGCCGCGCTGTGTTCGCGGCGACACCCCGCGGGAGTTCCGTGACCGTGCAGGGGGCAGGCGCGCCCCCCTGCGCCGGCCGGCGTCACCCTGGCGGCGGCTTCCCGTGGGTGAGGGCGGCGCCCGCGTCGGCGGCGGCGAGGATGCGCTCCTCGGCCTGGGAAGCGAGCTTCTCGACCGCCGCGGCGGCGTCGGCGGGGGGCAGCGAGCGGAGGAACTGGATGAACTCGAGCTCGAGGCCGGGCTTCACGCCGCTCAGGACGAGCACGATGGGGATGGCCGGCTTCTCGACCTCGGCGAGTTCCGTGGTGCGGGCGCGCCAGCGGCCCGCGCCGAGGGCGAGGCGGAAGGCCCACTGCGCGCCGAGGCCGATGAGGAGGCCCGCCATCACGCCCGCGACGAACAGGTCGGCGTCCCTCGGGGCGAGGAGGGCCGCGGAGAACCCGCCGATGGCCGCGCCGATCACGAGGCCTGGCTCGCCGCTGTTGTGCGCCGCGGCGGTCTTCAGGATCTCCGCGGCCTGCATGCCCGGGCGCCCGCTGCGGACCGCGTCGCGCAGCGGGAGCAGCGTCGCGAGGCGGCGCATCGAGGCGGCCCGCACGCCCAGGTAGCTGATGAAGAGGGCGCAGACCGTCAGCCCGACGCCGACGCTCACGGCCACGCGCCGCGAGAAGACGCCCTGAGGCAGCGGCTCCCGGACCATCGCGGTGAGCGCGCGCTCCCGGTCGCGCTCCGCGTTCGCCTTGAACGCCGCCTCGGCGTCCTTCGTGGCCTGCGCGACCTTGTCGGCCGGGATGTCGGCGACGAGCGAGAGCAGCTGCTTCGCCGCCTCGAACTGCTCGGCCTCCGCGGCGCCTGGCGGCGTGATCGCGGCCGCCTTGGCGATGGCCTCCCAGGCGGGGATGGCGTTCACCCGAGCCCCCAGGAGCGCCTCGGTCGCCTCGCGGCAGCCCGACAGCGTCTTGACCTGCTTGTAGAGCGGCTGGGCGGAGGCCCACGCGCCCTGCTTGTCCGGCTCCTTGGGCTTCGGCGGCGGCGGCGCGTTGCGCGGCGGGCGCCCCTTCGTGGACGTCGCCGGCGGCGGCGGCGCGGGGGGCGCCTCGCCCGGGTCGGGCATGCGCGCCGATTTCGCGGCCGCCTTGAACAGGTCGATCTCGACGATCAGCTTCTCGCCGGCGAGGGCGCACGCCCGCGCGGGCGCGACGCGGGCCTCGGCCTCCTCGGCCTGGCGCCGCGCGCCCGGGTCGGGGACGAGCCTGCCCTCCACGGTGACGAGCCGGAGGACCGCCACGGCGATGCACAGGACGAGGATGGCCGAGGCGATGAAGGTGGCGCGGACCTCCTCGCGCCGGGTGTACTCGTTCACGCTGGCTCCCTCGGAAAGACCGGAGATGAGCAAGGCGCCGGCCGGTTCGGCGCGAGGTCGGCGCGCGCGAGCGCGGCCGCACGGCCGGAGCGGCACGAAGCGCCACGATCGGCGTCGCCGCCGTGACGGCAGGGGGACACCGAGGGAGCGTGAGCCCGTCGCATGCAGTTCACCGTTTAAACCAGATGCCGGACCGATACCACAGCGTCGCTCGCGATGGAGTCCGCTGCGTCCTCGCCGCCTCACGGCGGTGCGGTGTTGCGGCCTCACGGCGTCGTGTTTGCTTCCGCCGTCGGGCGCGGCGGTCGGGTGTCCCGGAACTTGCTCCGTCCCGGGGCGCATCGTGTAAGGGTGCGGAGAAGGCGTGGAGGCTGCCGTTACATCCCACAAGCCCGTCGAGCCCGCGGCCCCGGCGCGCGCCGCGCTGCCCGAGCAGGGAGCGGAGGCGCCGAGGCGTGGCGCCTCCTCGGAGGCGCCCGGTGAGGCGGCGTCGTCCGGCGTGGCGGCGGCGCCCGACGCGGCGGCGGGAGGGGCGAGCCGGGGCCTGTGGATCTCGTCGACCTACTTTGCCGAGGGCCTGCCCTACGCGATCGCGCACAAGGTGGCGGGGGAGTTCTTCACGGCGGCGGGGGCGAGCCTGGAGATCATCGGGCTGACGTCGCTCTACGGGCTCCCGTGGAACCTCAAGTTCCTCTGGAGCCCGCTGGTCGACCTCCACGGCAGCCCGCGGCGCTGGCTCGTGGGGGCCGAGATCGCGCTCGCCGCGATCGTCCTCGGGCTCGCTGCGGCGGCGCACAGCGGCGCGATCTGGCTCGTGGCGGCGCTGTTCGGGGTCGTCGCCGTCGCCGCGGCGACGCACGACATCGCGGTCGATGGCTTCTACCTGCAGGCGCTCGACAAGGACGCGCAGGCGGCGTTCTCCGGGCTGCGGGTCGGCGCGTACCGGCTCGCGCTGCTCGCGGGCGCGCTGCTTGTCGCGTTCGCGGGCTGGGCGTCCTTTGGCGCGGCGTTCGCCGTCGCGGCAGGCGGGCTCGCGCTGCTCGCGATCGCGCACGCCGCGGGGCTGCCGCGCCCGGCCGCGACGCCCGGAGCCGGCGCCGCGCCCGGAGCCGGCGCCGCGCCCGGAGCCGGCGCCGCGCCCGGAGCGACCGGGCTGCGGCGCTACATCGAGCCGTTCCGTGCGTACCTGCGGCAGCCGCGGATCGCGTCGAGCCTGGCGTTCATCCTCTGCTACCGGGCAGGGGACGCGCTCATGTTCGCGATGTCGTCGCCGCTGCTGAAGAGCCTCGGCCTCGACACGGCGGCGCGGGGCAACGTGGGCGGGGTCGGGACGGTCGCCTCGATCGCCGGCTCGATCCTCGGCGGGGTGATCATCAAGCGGTGGGGGCTCGCGCGGACCATCTTCCCCATCGCGCTCGTGCAGAGCCTGGCGATCCTGCTGTACGTGGCGCTCGCGTGGGCGCGGCCGGCGCTCCCGTGGGTCGTCGCGCTCGTCACGCTCGAGCAGCTCGCCGCCGGCGTCGGGACGGCGGTGCTCGCGGTGTTCCTGATGCGGCGCTGCGTGGACGGGTACAAGTCGTCGCACTTCGCGATCGGGTCGGCGCTCATGTCGGTCTCCGCGACGTTCGCCGGCAGCGTGAGCGGTTACCTGGCCGCCAGCGCGGGGTTCACGGCGTTCTTCGCGATCGCGTTCGCGGCGTCGATCCCCGGGGTCGTCCTGTCGCGCCTGGTGCCGCGCGAGTAGCGCGGCGGGGGCCGGAGGGGACCGCGCTATCCGGCGCGCGCCCGCGAGCTCCACCGGAGCGCGCCGGCGAGGACGTCGGCGACGGCGGCGAGCGCATCGTCGCCGCCGATGCGCGCGATGAGCGGCGCGAGCTGCTCCACGCCGCCCCAGCGGCTCAGGGTCGAGATGAGTTCGACCCGATCGGTCTCCTCGCCGAGGCTCATGGCGAACAGCCTCGCTGCGTCCCGGACCGACATCCAGGGCGCGCAGCTCACCACGCTCGCGAGACCGTCGGTGTCCTGATCCTCGTGATAGGCAGCGACGGCGCGCGCCGCGACCTCGGGGCGCGACGGCTCGGGGGCGGCGTGACAGAGGGCCACGAGCGCTGTGATCCGCGTGTACTCCGAGCCGCCTCCGCCGCGCTCCGCGACGTCCACCGCTGCGTCGAGCCCGAGCACCTGGATCGCCTCGGCCGCGTGATCGCGCACGAGCCCCGCGGCAACCCAGGCTGGATCGAGCGCAGCCACCGCCTCGCGCGCTGCTTGTACGAGGGAGCGGCCGCCGTCGGTCGCCGCGGCGCGCAGCAACGGGTGAGCGGCGAAGATGCCGCCTCCGCAGCGCTCCTGGATGACGTCGAGCGTGCACCCGGGCGCGCCGAGCTCGGCGAAGCGCACGGCCACGGCGCCGGGGGTCAGGAGGGCCTCGTCCAGCAACCTGCGGAGCTCGGCCACCCCGAGAAAGGGGAGCAGCGCCGCGGTGCACGCATCGATGTTGTGCAGCTCGGCGCCCTCGTCGTGGTCGGCGAGGAACGCATCGAACGACGCGGAGACAGCGCGGGCGCGCTCCTCGCTGACCAGCTGTGGCAGGAGCGGCGCCAGCGCGTTCGCGCGCGACGTTGATGGAAGGGACATCGCGGCGCGAAAGAGGGCGAGCGCCTGGTCCGGGCCGAGCCGTTCTGCCGTGGCGAGCTGCGCGAGCGCGCCCCCCGGCCTCGCGCTCGAGAGCGCGCGCTCGATGGCTTGCTGGAGGAGCGCTTCGGCCTCGGGTTGCGGCAAGAAGTTGGCGGCGGTGAGCCACCTGGCCAGGTCGATGTCGTGCCCTTCCTCCGTGCGCCATGTGGCCGACACCGCCCATCGCGCGAACGTCGCTGCCTCGTCCCCGGATGCAGCGCGCGCCGCGGCGAACAATGCCCGCCCATCTTCGCAGCCATCGCCGCGCCATGCCGCGCCGGTCCGCCTCACGAGGTCGAGCGCGCGCCCGGCGATGCGCTCGCAGATCGATGGAGAGGCACGCTCGGCGAGCGCGAAGAGCGCGACGGCGAGCGCGCGTTCCGTATCGTTCCACGCACCTTGGTCGGGCTGGTCCGTCTGTGGGGGCCATGCGTCGTGCAAGGTCGTGAGCGCGCCCTGCGCGATCGCGAGCCTCACGACGCTGGATATCGCTTCGGACGGGACCTCGATCGCATCCGACACGTCGAGCGGCGCCGCCAGGGTGCACCGCACGCGGGCCAGCTCCGCTCGGCGCGCAGCGAGATCGTCGCGTGAGCACGGCCACGCCCAGCGTGGGTCGCAGAGCGGGCGGAGGTCGGCGTGCGGCGCGCCCGCGGCGACGAGGTGATCGCCGGCGTAGCGACGGAGGTACGTGACTGCGCCCCGCTCGGCTGTGTCGGCGCTCGTCCATGCACGAACCAGCTTTCGACCAGCCTCGGCAAACCGTCGTTCTGCGAGCGCGACGTGCTCCTGATTCGCTTGCGTCCAGGCGACGCGCAGCGCTTCGTGACGGAAGCGGATCCGGCGACCCTCTTCGCACCCCTCGAGCACGGCATGGACGGCGTCGCGGTGCGCGTTGAGCCACTCGGTCACCTCGACGACCCGCGCGCCGAGGAGCGGCGCCAGCTCGGTGGCGTCGAGCGGCGCGAAGGCGCACGCGACGGTCGCCATGAGCATGTCTGACCGCGCTGCGCCGACATCCCGAAGCGAGGTCGCGAGCGCTTCCACCTGGGCGCGTGGACCTGGACCGTCGACCGCGGCCCAGGAGAGCCTCTCGCGGAGCTGCGGGTCGATCTCCTCGAGGCGAAACCCGTCGACCGGAATGTACGCCACGCGCTCGGGGCCGAAGCCGAGCCGCTCTGCCCACTGCTCGGCGACGCTGCGGCTACCGGAGACCGCCACCAGCACGCGCGCGGCGGGCCCTGGCTCGTCCAGCACCGAGCGGCCGGGATCGTCCGGCCAGTCCACGCACGTGTCGGGCGCGATGAGGCCGACCAGGAGCTGTGGCTGACCGTCCTCGCCGTCCCAGTTGATGATCCGGTTCACGAGGCTCGTGCGGACGCCGAAGTGATGCGCGTCATACGGCGTGCCCTGGGGCCACGGGCCTTCCGAGAGCTGCGCGAGCGCCTCTTCCTCGAAGGCTGCGCCATGGATGCGCCCCGCGTGGACGACGAGCTTCAGCGTCCCAGGACTCGTGATCGAGCCGAAGAAGCGCTCGACGACCGTGCTCTTTCCCGAGCCTGGCGGCCCATGGACGATGCACGCCGCCGGGCGGCCCGCTTCGTGCCAGGATCGCAGCGCTTCGAACGCTTTGGACTGACCTTTTCCAAAGAACCGTCCCACCATCGCGCTCTCCTGAACCCGGGAAAGAGGCATCATCGCGGTCCTGATGCAAGAGTCCTCGATGGCCCTCTCCGAGCCGAAGGCGCACGCCGACCGCGCGCTGAGCCTGGTTTCCCTCGGCCTCCTGGCGCTCCAGGCCGCGCTCGACGCGCCCGCGTTTCCGCGCGCGACGCTCGCCGTCGCCGGGGCCGCGGCCCTGGTCGCGCTGCTCGCGGCCCGCGTGGCGCAGGGGCCGGCGCGCGCCGTCGCCGCGCTCGCGGCGTGCATCGTGGTGGCGATGCGCCTCGGCGTCGTCTGGCAGCTCGCCATGATCCTGGCGCTCGCGGCCTACGGCGGCCTCGCGCGGCTCGCGCCCGCGCTGCGTCCGCCCGACGGCTGGCGCGCGGCCGGCGGGCTCCCGAAGGGCTGGACGGCGCTCGTCGGCGGCGTCACGCCTGTCGCGCTCGTCGGGTGGCTCGCGTTTGCCCAGCCCGATCTCCGCGACATCACCGGCTCGGCGCTGCTCCAGGTGGCGACGCCGGTGCTCATCGCGGGAGGCGCGCTCTTCGCGGTGCTGAACGCGACGCTGGAGGAGGTGATCTGGCGCGGCGTGCTCCAGCCCAGCCTCGCGGCGGCGTGGGGCGCGCGCATCGCGGTGGTGCTGCAGGCCGCCTCGTTCGGCGCGCAGCACGCGCACGGGTTCCCGCGGGGGCTCCTGGGCGTCTTCCTGGCGGGCAGCTGGGCCGTGATGCTGGGCCTGTTGCGGCAGCACTCCCGCGGGCTCCTCGCGCCCGTGCTCGCGCACATCGTCGCGGACGCGACGATCGCCGCCCTGGTGATCGGCATGCTCCGCTGAGCGCGTCAGGGCCGGAGGCCGAGCAGCTCGAACGCGCCCAGCAGCGCCGAGCGCGCCCACGACCCCCGGCCGCCCGACGTGCGCCGCGAGGCAGGCAGATCCCAGAGCCGCTCGAAGTGCGCCGCGAACGCGGCCACGAAGGCCGGATCGCGGGTCTCGAGGTCGGTCTCGAGCCACGCGCGCGAGAACGAGTTGGGCGTGAAGTTGGCCTGGCCGCCGACGAGCATCGGCCGAGCGCCCAGCCGCGCCGCGGTCTTGAGGTGCATCATCGCCCCGCCGCGCGAGTCATGCACGCGCAGCGCGAAGCGGTCGGGCCATCGCGCCTCGGCCTCGATCGCGCGGGTGATCCCGTGGTGGTTGACCAGGCTGCGGATGAGCCAGGCGGCCGCGGGCGGCAGCGGGAGCGCGTCGATGGAGTCGATCAGCACGCGCACCCGGGCGCCGCGCGCCGCCGCGCGCTCGAGCGCCTCGAGCACCGGCAGGTCCGAGAGGTACGTGGTCGCGACGAGGAGCTCGTCGCCGGCCGCCGCGCCGTCGAACAGGTCCGCGAGGCGCGCGCGGATCGCCTCGTGCTCGACGAGCGCGCACGTCTCGTCGCCCGCGGCGGTGAGCGCGCCGGGCGGGGGGAGGGGGACGCGCAGGCCGCCGGCGTACCCCGGCACCGGCGCGAGCGTGGGCGTCGGGGAGGCGCCCTCCGTCCCGGGATCGTCGGGCCCGCGCGCGGCGCGCGCGGCGTCGGACACGAGCGCGTGGAGCGCGGCGCGGCCCTCGTCGCCGATCGCCTGCGGGAGGGTGAGCGCCTCGTCGATCGCCGCCACCGCGACACGCCAGAGCCGGCGGGCCACGGCGCCCGTGAGCCAGAACAGGTTCTCGTGCCAGTCGAACGCCGCGTCGATGAAGTTGTGCGACGTGATCGCGCCGGCGCGCCCGCCGTCGATCACCAGGTTCTTCCGGTGATCCTCGACGTTGTGCAGCACCTGCCAGCGGTTCTGGTGCTCGACCCAGTCCTCGATCGGCACGCGCACGCGCGCGTGGTCGAGGTGGAAGTTCATCCGGGGCAGGAGCCGGCGGCGCCGGTCGAACCGCGCGCCGAACAGGCAAGCGTTCAGCACGAGGACGCCCGCGTCCGCAAGGCGCCTCCGCACCAGCGCGCCGCGGCGGCGCGTCAGGGCGGGGTTCGCGGGCGTGTTGCTGTCCAGGATCACCACGACGGTCACGTCGGGCCGCGCGCGCTTCTTCGCGATCAGCCAGTCGGCGACCGTGTCGGCGTAGGGGAACGCGCCCGGGCGCGGCAGCAGCGTTGTCTGGTCGCCGTTTGCCGCGAAGAGGTACATCTGGAGGACGACGCTCCGCTCGGCGGCCTCGATGAGGTCGCGGCACGCGGAGAGGATGCCGTGGCTGTCGCCGATGTACGCGAGCCCGGAGCTCACGCGGGATCCGTGCGCAGCGCGTGGCGCAGCGCCCAGCAGAGGGGCCGCGCCCCCGCGAGCCCGCGGCCCTCCAGCTTGCGCGTGAAGCTCTCGGTGCCCCAGCGATCGGACTGCGTCGGGGCGCGCGCGCCGAGCCGCCGCCGCTGCGCCGCGTCGAGGCCCAGCTCGCTCCCGGCCGAGGCCACCAGGCGGCGCCAGGCGCCGCCGACCACGCCGTCGACGTACACAAGGAAGGGCAGCGCGAGGGCCGTCTGGATCGCGGCGAGCCAGCGCGGACAGCGCTCGTTCAGGTGCAGGAGCACACGCTCGTCGATGGCGACGTGCGGCGCCTCCTCGCGCGCGTGCAGGGCCATGATCTCGGCGACGAGCGCCGCGCTCTGATCGGGCCGGGCCTCGATCGCCCGTGGCACGAAGAGCGTGATCTCCTCGAAGTACCACGCGAGCAGGAAGAACGTGCCGGCCGGGGCGAGGCGCAGCGCCGCGTCGTCGCCGCGGCCCCAGCGCAGGAAGCGCGGCGGGGCCGCGTCGGTCGGATAGAGATCCGGCCGGAGCCTGTGCAGGAGCCGGCGGAACATCTCCGCGTGCGTGCGCTCCTCGGCGAGGAAGCGGGCGACGAGGGGCGCGGACAGGTACGGCGCGCGGTGGGCCGACCGCTCGAGGTACCGGATGACGTAGCCCTCGAAGTGGATGAACAGCTCGCACGTGAAGCACGCGAACAGCCGGTTGATCGCGACGCGCTGGCGCTCGGTGAGCCCGAGGCCCGCGACGTCCATGTAGTGCGCCTCGGGGATCACCAGCGCTTCGGGCGGGATCGGGCGCGTCCAGTCGATGCGGTCCCAGCGCCGGCGCACCGCCGCGTGGAGCCGATCCTCGCCCGCGGCGGCCGCTCCGTCGTGGGGCGGCGTGCGGGGGCTGCCTTCGTGGCCGGGGAGCGCGGGATCGGTGGAGAGCTGGAGGCTCACGATGGGACCATCCTCTCGGTCGACGCGACCGCGCGTTCGTCTGCGGCCGCGGGCGCTGGGCCGGCCGCGGGCGCTGGCGGTGACCACGTGGGCAGCTCGCACAGCCCTCCGCCGAGGAAGAGGTGGTGCCACAGCTGCGTGGTGACCACGGCGGTGTAGCTCCCATCGGCGACGATCCGCCGCGGGGCGAGCGCGGGCAGGATCCGCTGGAAGCGCTGCTCGCGAGCGACCTTCGCGGGCGAGAAGTAGCCCGTCTTTCGCAGCGACTCGGGGCTCACGAGCTGCGCGATCCAGCGGGGCTGGGGCCCGAGCGCGCAGAGCGCGTGGGCCTTGAACATCCCCTTGGGCGGGTCGGCGACGTCGCGCGGGAGCACCCGCCGCGCCACCTCGCGCAGGAGCCACTTCTCCCGCAGCCCGCGGAGCTTGTACAGGGGCGAGAGGCCGCTAGCGAGGTCGACGAAGGACTCGTCGAGGAAGGGGTAGCGGTGCTCCACGCCCGAGCGCATCGCCGCGCGGTCGCCCTTGCCCACCAGGAGGTGTCCGGCCAGCATCAGCTTGTACTCCACGTAGAGCGACCGATTCAGCGGATCCCAGCGGCGCATCCGCGCTGGCGCGATGTCGAGCTCGGAGAACGGATCGTGGCCCGCGACGCGATCGCCCATCGTATCCGAATAGAACAGCCAGCGCGCGCGGGAGAGCGGCTCGTACAGGTCCAGCAGGCTCGGGCGAACGTCGCCGAAGTGCTCCTGGAACGTGGGCGCGGGTGTGCCGGGCGCCGCGAGCTCGGCCAGCGTTGTGCGGATCGCGCGCGGCAGGGCTGGGTGGACGCGGGCGAGGCGCTCCATGGCGCGGTGGGTCTTGTGCCAGACGTAGCCGCCCATCGCCTCGTCCGCGCCCTCGCCCGTGAGCACGACCTTGAACCCCCGGCGCGCGGCGCGCTCCGCCAGGAGCAGCACGCACCCGTCGGCCGTGTCCATCACGGGGCCCTCGGCGGCCTCCACCACGCGCGGGAGGGCCTCGAGGATCTCCGCCGGCGAGGGCACCAGGGTCTCGAGCCGCGCGCCCAGGCGCGCCGCGCTGCGGGTCGCGCGGCCTCGCTCGTCGGGCCCGGCGCCGTCGAAGCCGACGGTGAACGAGGCGATGGGCGCGTCGCCGCGGGCCTCCCGGGTGAGGCCGAGCACCAGCGTCGAGTCGAGCCCGCCGCTCAGGTACGTCGCCACCGGGCCGTCGGAGACGAGGCGGCGCTGTACGGCGTCGCGCAGGCAGGCGCGCGTCTCCTCGATCAGCGCATCGAGCGAGGCGACGCGCCGCTCCTCGCCCTGGGCCGGGAAATCCAGGTCCCAGTAGCGCCGCTGCTCCACCGCGCCGCCCTGAACGCGGAGGTAGTGCCCGGGCCAGATCGAGCGCACGCCGCGGAAGCACGTCCGCTGCGTGCCCGCGGCGAACAGCGAGAAGACGTGGTCGATCCCTGCCGGATCGGCCTCGGGGCGCACGAGCCCGCTCGCCAGGATCGCCTTGATCTCCGAGGCCCAGAGGAGCCAGCCGTCGGCCATCGCGTAGTGGAGCGGGCAGATCCCGATCCGGTCGCGGCCGAGCAGCAGCGTGCGCGCCTCGCGATCCCAGAGCGCCACGGCGAACTGCCCGCGCGCGCGGGAGAAGGCGCCCTCGCCCGCGTCGAGGTAGAGCCCGGGCCACAGCTCGGTGTCGCACCGCGTGCGCAGCGTGTGCCCGCGCGCGGCGAGCTCGCGGCGCAGCTCGGCGTGGTTGAACAGCTCGCCGTTGTACGAAGCCCACACGCGGCCGCCCGCGTCGGCCATCGGCTGGCGGCCGCCCGCGACGTCGACGATGGCGAGGCGCCGCGTGGCCATGGCGATCCCTGGCGCTGAAAAGGAGGCGCCGTCGTCCGGGCCGCGGTGCCGCACGCTCGCCGCCATGCGGTCGAGGCGCGCCGGATCGAACGTGCGTTGCCCGGCGAGATCCAGCGCTCCGACGATGCCGCACATGATCGAGCGCTACCTCCCCGTGTCCCCGAGCAGATGTCGCCGGAGCCAGCGCCAGCCGATCCGTGGGCCGAGGCGCACCGCGACGGCGCGCACGAGCGGCCGGCTCGCGCGCGCGTAGGCGGCGTATCCGCGCCAGATCCGCAGCGCTGCGCGCTCGATCGCGAGCGGATCGCCGGGCGCCGCGCAGGCGTCCATGAACCGGGTGATGGCCTCGATCGACCACGCGGTGTGGCCCGACGCGGCGTTGTCGATGGTGTTGTGCAGGTCGAAGAAGTACGGGTCGATCCGGTGGCGCCGCAGGATCGCGGCGGCCATCGCGTACCCGCGCCCGATGCCGGCCATCTCGATCGCCAGGTTGAGGCCGAGCAGCTCGGGCAAGAGCTCCGTGGATCGCTGCGCGAACGCGAGCCAGAGCACGGGCATCGAGAACGCCTGCGGGAGGAAGTCGGGCCGTTCGATGAACGCGCGCGCGTCGCACGGCGGCAGCGTCACACCCTGCTCCGCGAGCGCCCTGCGCAGCACGTTGCCGTGGTGCTGGGCGGGCACGCCCGCCCCGAGCTCGTCGCGGTAGATCCGGAGCAAGAGCGCCGCGACCGGTGTGTGGAACGCGCCGGGGGCCGTCGCGCCCTGGAGCCACGCGCCGTCGATCACGGCCGCCGGCGCGAGCTGGGTGAGCAGCCAGACGGCCTCGTCGCGCGTGATCTCGCGCGCGATGCCCGCGTCGCCGGTGGGCTGCGTGTGGTCGCGCGCGGGGTGTGGGGCCGAATGCGGTCCTGCCGTGGAGTGCGCGTGGGCGTGCCCTTCCTCGAAGATCTGCTCGCGCAGCCGCGCGTCGACCCAGCGCGAGAGCCCCGCGGCGGACCAGGGCCAGCGCCCATCCGCGGCGAGCCGGGCGGGGGACGCCTCGCCGTGCACCTCTTGGAGCACCCCTTCGACGTGCGCCTGTGCGAGCTCGCCCGCTTCGCGGTCCGCGTCCCCTGGACCGCGGGCGCAGAGCAGCCGGTGGTACAGCTCTGGCAGGGGGAGCTCTGCGCGCGGCTGTGCGCGAGGGGTGGATCCTCCTCGGCGATTCCCGTCGATCGAGGGCCCCTCGTGATCGACGCGCGGCGAGCCCTCACGCTCCTCCGCGCTGTGCGTCGCGCGGGCGGAGGCCGGAGGCTCCGGCGCCTCGATCAGCGCGCGGATCCAGGCGCGCATCACGTCGACCTCTGCGTCGGTGAACACGCCGAACATCGGCCCGCCGAACTGCACCGAGCGCGTGACGAGCGGGCTCTCGTCGGGCCTCCCCGGAACGATCCACGGTGAGCGCGCGAGGCGCAGGAGGATGCGGCGCGCATCGAGCCGCGCCGGATCGAGCGCGTCGTCGAGCGCCTGTCCGTCGATCCGGACGCGGCCGTGAAATCCGAACGCGTGGCGCGCCTTCGCCTCGACGAGCGCCAGCATCGCCTCCCACGCGGACGGCGCCGCGGCGGGACGGAGCGACGCGAGCCACGCGCGTCGCGCGGCCCAGAGCGACCAGGCACCGCGCCACACGCGCGACCAGTCCGGCGCTCCGCTCGCGGCGTGCGCCTCGAGGCACCGCCGCGCGAGCTCGCGGGCCCGGCGAGCGGTCTCCGCGCCCTCCGCGTGCTCGGCGAAATACAGGCCGTCGCAGCGCGCGCGTGCAGCGGCCCGGCGCACCGCGGCGGGTGGGCCCAGCACCGTGGCCGCCGCGTGGTGGCCCAGCGCCTCGGGCAACCTCGCGGCCCCGCGGTGCGCGGCGCGGAGCCCCGGGATCGCGAGCGCGAAATCCGCGTCGGCGAGGCCGGCGGAGCGCTCGAATGCGGGGCTCGCGAGATCGGGCAGCGCGAGCCCCGCGGCGGCCAGCGCGGCGCCGTACAGGGCGCCGTGGTGCCGCGCGGGGTCGCCCTCGCCGCACTCTAGATAGAACGCGTCGAGGCAGGCCGCGCCGAGCGCGCCGTCCGCGTGGCGCACGCGCACCGCCGCAGCGAGCCAGCACCCGTCGAGCAGCGCGGTCGGCGCATAGCCGAGCAGGACCCGCGCGGGGTCGACGCCTTCGGAGCTGGGCGCGCCGCATCGCTCGTCCTCGTCGCGGAGCGCGGTCAGGGCCGCAAAGAACGCGTCGAGGCTGCCGGGGGCTGAGGCTTCCGGCGCGGGCTCGTCCGCGAGATCCTCCGGGGCCGGCGAGCCGGCCCGCAGCCTGCGGTAGATTGCGCGCGGCGACGCGTCCGAGGCGTGCGACCGATGGCTCGCTGCGCGGTCCGATGCCGGAGTATGAAGGGCGTTCATACGACCGGACGACGCAGGCTGCCGGCGCCTACCCGCATCCGATCGACGTTATGCGGGCGCGTGACCGGCGTCCACACAGGGCACGGATCTCACGCGAGATGCTGCAGGAGCCCTGCGAGCCCCAGCGCCACCAGCGCCCACCCAAGGCCGCGCACCAGGTGCCCGTGCCATGCGCCGAGCCGCTCGCGGTAGCGCGCCAGCAAGCGCCCGAGCGTTGCGAACCAGCTCACCACGCCCACGGCTGCGCCCACCGCGAGCGCTACCGCGTGGCCCGGCGCGACCGCGGGCGCGAGGGCAGGGTACGCGCGGAGCACGGCGCACGACGCGATCCACGACGCCAGAAAAGACGGATTGAAGGCGACAAGGACGAACCCGGTCAGGAGCGCCGATGTCGCTCGCCCCGAGGAGGGAGCCTCCGAGACGCGCCGAGGCGCGAGCGCCAGGGCGAGGCCCATCCCCACGACGAGCGCCGCGCCGCCTGTTCGCAGGGCGCGATCGATCGCGGGGTGCGCCTCGAGGACCCACCCGAGCCCGCGCGCCGCGGCGAGCGCCCAGAGCCCTTCCGCGAAGGCTCCTCCGATGGCGAGCAGCAAGACGCGCCGGGGCTGTCCCGCGAGCGCCGCGGCCACGAGCAGGACGGCCAGCGGCCCCGCCGCCGGGATCGATCCGAGATAACCGAGCAGGAACCCCACGACGAGCGCGAGCGCCATGGTTCATCCGACGCGAGGTGTGCGGCGGTGAGCTGCAAAGGATCGCCCGCGGCGCGCCGCGGGGGACGGGCGCGGGGGCGAGACGCGGTCGTCAGGCGGTTTCAACCCGGTCGTCGCCTTAGCGCAGCGCCAGCGTGAACGCGAGCCCGAGGCTCACGCGCAGATCATGGACCGCCTGCACATTCAGGGCGGGCGGCAGCAGCCGGTACTCGCCCTCGAGCACCGCAGCGATGGGTTGATCGTCGATTGCGGCCAGGATCCTCTCGACGTGCGCGGCTGAGCGCACCAGGACACGCCATCGCTCTTCGCTCGTCCAGTGTGGGACGACGTCGCCTCGACCATCGAAGACCGTCAGCCCGTCGCCGCTCTGGAGGCGCAGCCGCAGCGAGCCCGCGGTCATGGGGGCGATCCGGTGGACCACCCTGGGCTCACCGAGCGTGCGGCGCGCGGGCGCGGCTTGGGGAGCGGGGGACTCGGCGTAAGCGTCGATGTCGTAACGGACCCCGAGCCCGATCTCGAAGCTGCGGCCCGCCTCGCCCGTGCGCCACGGATCGAGGATCGCCGTGGCGCGCGCCACGCCGACCCGGACCAGCGGCGCCGGCGATCCATCGCCCTGGCGCTGCGGGATCGAGGGGATGCTCACCCGGCCCACCTCGGCTTCCACGCCGATGTCGAAGGGGAAGGGGACCGCGATCGGCGGCGACATCGGCAAGACCACCCGCGGCGATTCGTCGTGCCGCAAGAACGATGCGCCGTACAGCGCCGCGTCGAGCGCGGGCACGCCGTCGAGCGCCTGCCCCATCGGAGACACCCGGCCGGCGAGGACGCGGTGATCCGACTGCCAGATCACGCGGCCAGGCCCGGAGCCCGTCACGCTGCGTGTGCGGTAGGACAGGCCCGCGTCGATCTCGGGCTCGATCTCGATCGCCCCGCCCGCGCCCCGGTGCAGCGCGGACGCGACGCCGAGCCACACCCGGCTCGCCGGGTCGAATCGCACGCGGAAGCGCCGCCCCTCCTCGGAAACAGCGGTATCGCCGCCGCCCGCGCGCTCGCTCTCCTCGCGCGCCGGCTCGGCGCGGCCGGCGCGCGGGGAGAGCGCCGCGGCCGCCGCCATGACGAGCAGCGCGGCGAGGCGGCGCCGAGCCGTCACGGGTCCTCGAAGACGGGCATCGGCTCAAACACCCGTGGCGGAGCCCAGAACGACACCCGCAGGCCCGCGGCGGCCTTGACCTCCACGTCGCGAATGTCGCTGTCGAGGTCGTTGCGGCTCACCCCCATCGCGGCGAGCCGCAGCGAGATGGGCTGATCGTTGATCGCGAGGAGGATGCCCTCGTAGGCGATCGTGGCCTCGATTCGGTTCATCACCTCTCCCCTCCCGCTCCCGGCCGCGATGCTCGGGCGCCGGTAGGTGAACGCGGTCGAGAGCGCGTGGAGGCCGCCCTCGCCGAGGCTGAAGCGCGATTTGAGGGCGCTCGTCGGGCCGACGTACAGAGCGCCGGTGTCCAGGCCGTCGTCGATCTCCGATCGATGCTCCCAGTACTCCCCCAGATCAGCGCCGGCCTCGAGCCGGATGTGGCTGTACATGTCGTTCGACTGCCACGGATTCCACGCGAGATGGACCTCGCCGAACTCCACGTCGAGCGTGTCGCGGCGCGCGGGAGGGCGGTCGTTCACCGACACCACCCGGAAGCCCCAGCCGATCCGCGGCGAGATCGGATAAAGCCGCGGCTTGCCCACGAAGGTGCTGAGCCAGTGGGCCGGCCGCCGGTGCAGGTGCTGGTAATCGTAGCTGAGGAGCACCCCGGAGAGCTCGAGATCGTCGAACGTGGCTGTCCCCTCGAGGATGCGCAGGTCATGGCGGGCGCGGGAGCGCGTCGAGAGCACGCTCACGTGGATGCCGGCCTCGGCCCTCCCGCGGCCCAGGGGGAAGCTCGCGGGCACGGGGAGCCCGTTGTTGCCATGGAACGTGGGCAGCCAGGACGCGCCCAGGTAAAGCCGGTTCAGGAGATCGAACTTGACCTGGAATGCCTTGCCGTCGGCCGAGCGCGCGTAGCCCGGCGGCGCCTCGGGGATCGCGGCGACGAGGCGGGCGCCGCGCGCGGTCAGGGCCCGGTAAGCCGAGGCGTCTTCAACCACGTTGCACGGCTGCACCTTGTCGAGCGCGCCGCCGTCGTAGGCCAGGTGATCGGGCGCGACGAGGCAGCGCTCGCCTTCCGGGCCTGGCTCGCATTGAACGCGCACCGCGCCGCCGTCTGGCGACCGGATGCAGCGAACCGGCTTGTCCCAGGAGAGCTGCGGCGGCTCGCCGGGGCGAGCAGGCGCGGACCAGAGCATCGCCGCCGACAGGGGGGCGAGCAACGCGTGAATTCGAGGCAGACGCTGTCTCAAAGCACCCTCACGAGGCAAAGGAGCTCCACGGCGGCAAAGCCGCCCGCGCTGTACGCGAGCGATTCACCAGGCGCTTCGCGGGCGCCGGCGGCGATAAAGCACGCGTCGTGCCCTGCGACACGGTGTCGGAGCGCGCGCCGCGCATGCCGAAAATTCCGAGAATTTAGAATGTACCGACTTCTTCGCGAGGGCGAGGTGCGAAGCGGTCAGCGCGGCGACCGCTGCATGGGGAGCAATGCATTACCCACGCGCGCAGGGTTCTTCACAGCAGGCTGCGGGCGCTTCGCCATCGGCGGTTGCGGTTCGCGTCGTTCGGGTCGAGCCACCGGCGTCGAGGGACCGGCGACGTGGTAGTTGCCGCGCAGGTTCCAGTGGAACCTCTGATTCTCCGAGGTGTATCCGCAGTGGAACGCCCGGTTGTAGACGAGGTTGTTACTCCATTCCGTCAGCGGATCGCCCACCTCGGACCCGAAGCGAGGGTTGCGGGTGCGAGTCGACGTTCTAGCCGGCCTCCGCCTACGAGATCCACCGGAGCGCCTCGGGCAGGACGTCGGCGACGGCGGCGAGCGCGTCCTCCCCGCCGATGCGCGCGATGAGGGGCGCGAGCTGTTCCACGCCGCCCCAGCGGCTCAGGGTCGCGACGAGCGTGACCTGCTCGGCTGCGTCCCCGAGGCTCACGGAGAACAGCTTCGCTGCGTCCGCCAGTGACATCCAGGGTGCGCAGCGCACCACGCTCTCCAGCCCGTCGGTATCTCGATCGTCGTGGTAGGCAGCGACGGCACGCGCGGCGAGCGCGGGGCGCGACGGCTCCGGACCAGCGCGGCAGAGCGCCGCGAGGGCCATGATGCGCGCGGCCTCGGAGCCATCTCCGCC
The DNA here is from genome assembly GCF_051521405.1 of Sorangium sp. So ce726. Taxonomy (NCBI): domain Bacteria; kingdom Pseudomonadati; phylum Myxococcota; order Polyangiales; family Polyangiaceae; genus Sorangium; species Sorangium sp. So ce726. Next base: position 2,959,207 of record NZ_CP150349.1, read on the forward strand.
TGCTCGTTCAGCGATTTCGACCGCAGCATCGAGGCCGAGCACCTGGATGGCTTCGGCTGGGTGTTCGCGGACGAGCTTCGCGGCGACCCATGCGGGATCGAGCGCAGCCACCGCCTTGCGCGCTGCTTGCACGAGGGAGCGGCCGCCCTCGGTCGCCGCCGCGCAGAGCAGCGGGCGAGCGCCGTGAACGCCGCCGCCACAGAGCTGTCGGATGACGTCGAGCGCGCGCTCCGTGGCGCCGAGCTCGGCGAAGCGCACAGCCACGGCGCTGGGGAGAGGGGAGGCCTCCTCCAGTAGCCTGGAAAGCTCGGCGAGCCCGAGGTACGGAAGCAGCGCCGCGGTGCACGCGTCGGTGTCGTGCCTCTCGGCGTCCTCGTCGTAGTCGACGAAGAACGCATCGAGCGACATCGAGACCGCGAGGACTCGCTCCTCGTTGGGAAGTACTCGCAAAAGCGGCGCCAGCGCGTTCGCTCGCGATGTCGGTGGAAGAGGCAGCGCCGCGCGAAAGAGGGCGAGCGCCTGGTCCTGGTCGAGCCCCGCCGCTGCGGCGAGGCGCGCGAGCGCGTGCCCTGGCTTCGCGCTCGACAGCGCGCGCTCGATGGCTTGCTGGACGAGGGCTTCGGCTTCGGATGGCGGCAGGATGTTGGCGGCAGTGAGCCACGCATCCAAGTAGATGTCGGGCCCTTTCTCTGCGCGCCACGTGGCCGAGACTGCCCACCGCGCGCACATCGCTGCCTCATCGCCCGATGCCGCGCGCGCCGCAGTGAGCAATGCAGACGCGTCTTCCCATCCATCACCGCACCAGGACGCGCCGTTTCGCCGCACCACGCCCACCGCGCGCCCCGTGATACGCTCGCGGATCGGCGGAGGCGCGTGCGCCGCGAGCCCGAAGAGCGCGACGGAGAGCGCTCGCTGTGTGTCGTTCCACGCCTCGTGGTCGGGCTGGTCCGCTCCAGGGGGCCACGCGTGATGCAGGGTTGCGAGCGCGCCCTGCGCGATCGCGAGCCTCACGACGCTGGTCACCGCTTCGGGCGGGAGCGTCAGTGCGCCCGACGCGTGAAGCTGCGCTGCCATCGAGCGTCGCGCGCGCACAAGCTCCGTACGGCGCGCCGCGAGATCTTCTCGTGAGCGCGGCCAGGCCCACCGCGGATCGCAGAGCGGGAGGAGATCGGCGTCCCGCGCGCCAAATCCGACGAGGTGGTCGCCGGCGTAACGGCGGAGATAGGTGGCCGCGCCGAGCTCAGGTGAGCGGATGTTCTCCCAGGCGCCGACGAACGCTCGGGCAGCTTCTGCGAACCGCCGCGCGGCGAGCGCGGCTTGCTCCGGTCTCGCTGCCACCCACGCGGCGCGCAACGCTTCGTGATGAAAGCGGAGCCGGTGATCCTCCGTGCGCCATTGGAGCACCGAGCCGATGATGTCGCCGTGCGCGTCGAGCCATCTGGCTACCTCGTCTGACTGTATGTCGAGGAGCGACGCAAGTTCGGCGATGTCGAGCGGTGCGAACGCGCACGCGACCAGGGATACGGGCATCGCCAGCCGCTCGGCGCCGCGGTCGCCGAGCGACGTCGCCGCCGTGTCTACATAGGCGCTTGGACCTGGCCCATCGATCGCCGCCCAGGCGAGTTGGTCGCGGAGAGGCGGGTCGATCTCGTCCATGCGGAACCCGTCGACCAAGACATACGCCACGCTCTCGGGGTGGAAACCGCACCGTTCTGCCCACCGCTCAGCGACGTCTCGCGCGCCAGAGACGGCCACCACGACACGGGCGGCTGGCCCCAATTCGCCAAGCACCGAGCAGCGGGCGTCATCCGGCCAGTCCACGCAAGCGTCGGGGGAGATGAGACCTATCAGGAGCTGCGGCTGGCCGTCGTCGCCATCCCAGTTCATGATCCGATTTCTGAGGCTCGATCGAACGCCGAAGTGAAATTCGTCAAACCCTGTTCCTTCGGGCCAGGGGCCGGCCGAGAGCCGCGCGAGCGCCTCTTCCTCGAAGGCGGCGTCAAACACGCGTCCGGCGTGCACGAGGAGCTTCAACGTCCCAGGATCCGTGATCGAGCCAAAGAAGCGCTCAACGATCGTGCTCTTTCCCGCGCCGGGTGGGCCGTGGACGACGCACGCCGCTGGACGCCCTGCCTCGTGCCAGGAACGGAGAGCGCTCAGCGCTCTGGACTGGCCTTCTCCCAAGAACCGTCCCACCATCGGGCTCTCCTCAGCATGAGAAAGATGCATCGTCATCTTCGTCTGTACTTGCCGAATTTGCCGCGCTTCCCCTCCTCGCCGACGACCGCATGGCTGATCTCGAGGTTTGCGAACATTTGTTGGCAGAGGTCGCAGGGGTTGACGCGATTGCCCCCTTTTGTTTGAAACGTTTCGATCGCTATGTTGGGGTTGTCGAATTTCGCTTTGAGCCGGCGGTTCACTTCTGCTTCGTTTTCCTCAGGGGTCATCGGTGTGAACGGGCTCTTCCTGCTTCCCTTCTTTTTCGCCGCGTTCTGCTCGCTTTCGACCTCGGCTTTGATGTCGTTCTTCATGCGCTGGAGCGCCTGGGTCTCTGCGCACGAGTTCTTGTGGTAGTCGTGCGGGATCTGTCCGCCCGCCTCAGGTCGTTTGTGCCTTGCTTCGTCGATGTTGTACCCCTCATACAGCACGGTCGCCGGCCGCGTGCTGTTGTCGACGATGCGCGTATAGACGAGCCCCCACGGGTCCCCGTAGTCGAACGGGTTGTTCCTGGCGTAGGCGAACGCGTTGAGTCCGCCGAGCGGTCCCGCCGGATCCGGCGAGATGTACCGGCCGAGCGCGGGGTCGTAGTACCTGTAGCGGTTGTAGTGGAGCCCCGTTTCCGCGTCGGCGTACTGTCCCAGGAACCGCAGCGGCGTCGCCGCCTGCGCCCCCTCCCGCATCGCGGCTGCTCCCCACGCCGTCCTTGCGATTTCGGCCAGGATCTGGCCGTCTCCGTCGACGAGCCGCTCCGGGAAACCCGCCAGATCGTTCACGTAGTAGACCCACGCCCCCTCGTGGACCTCGCCGCCGCGCCGCACGATCTCCCGGTGCGCCCACGGCTCGCCGTCCGGACCGAAGTTGTAGCGCCGCTCGAAGCTCACCGCGTCGGTCTTGACGGTCTCGTGCAGCAGCGTGTTTCCGTGCCAGTAGAAGCGTGTGCGCCGGAGCAGCGCCCAGCGACCGTCGACCGCTCTCCGGTACACCTCCTTCTTGAGCCGCCGCGCGAACGCGTCGTAGGTGGACTTGACCACGCTCCCGTCGGGCAGGATCACCTCGGACAGCGTGCCCGCCTCCGCCCACCTGTAGGATGTGACGCGCTCGCCCGCGCTGGTCTGGGTGCGCCGTTCGACGAGCCTTCCGAACTCATCCCAAAGAAGCGCCGTCGCGTCCGCGCGTAGGAGCACGTCGCCGCCGCGGTATTCCCGGCCCGCGCCCGTCCCGTTCGCGTCGTGCAGGTTGCCCGCAGGGTCGTACGCGAAGAGCTCGCCGCGCGCGCCCTCCGGAACCGCGGCGACGAGCTGTCCGAGCGCGTCGTGCTGATAGCGGGTCAATCCGAAGCGCGCGTCCCACAGGGCTGTGAGCTCAGACGACCCGTTGTACTCCATGCGCTGATGGATGGTCGCCCCGGCCTCGGGCGCGCCCAACCACGTGGGCTCCCCTGGGCGCGCGCGCTGCTCCAACGCCGGCGACGTCACGCATCGCTCGGCGAGCCTGCCCGCGAGATCGTAGCGCAGCAGCACACGCCCGCCGCGCGAGAGCGCGCGCTCGATCTCGCGCCCTGCGAGGTCGAGCCGCACCGCCATCTCCTCGGCTCCGTCGAGCCGCACCGTGAAGCGACGCCCCGCGTAGTCCCGCCGCCATTCCGCGCTGTGGCCGAACGACGTCCGTAGGCGCACCGGGAGGCCGATGGCGTCGTTCTCGACGTGGACCTCGAACCCCTCGCCGTCGACGATCTGCCGCTCCTTGACGATCGCGCCCGTGGCGTCGCGCACGAACTCCACCCTCCCGGACGCATTCTCGGCGGCCAGCACGTCGTCACGGAAGTCGTACTCGAACGTCTCCTCGCTGCCGTCGGCTCGCGTCCGCTTCACGATTCGCCCGAGGAGGTCGCGCTCGAGGAACACCTCGTGACCGTTCGCGAACGAGACGCGTACCACGCGGCCCGCTAGGTCGTGGTCGTAGCGGATCTCGCGCCCATCGAACGTGCGCTCGCCCAGCTTTAGGCCGGTCGGCCCTAGCTCGAACGCATACGCCTCTCCGTGCGCGTTGACGATGCGGACGAGCCGGTCCTTGCGGTCGTACCGCAGCCGGACGGTGCTCCCGCCGGGCAGCCGCGCCTCGGCGAGCGAGCCGGTGCCTCCCCGCACGAGGACCGTCTGTCGCCCACTGGGATCGACCTCCTCGATCATGTTGCCCAGACCATCGTGCTTGAACCGCCATATGCGCCCGTCAGGCTCTTCCACGGAGAGAAGCAGCCCCTTTTCGCTGTACCGGTAGCGGGTGACCGCGCCGTCCTTATCGCGCACCGACATGCATCGGCTGAGCTCGTCGTATGTCGCCTGCCAGAGCGCCACGCCGCGCTCGTCCGAGGCCTCAACGGCGTTGCCGTGGTCGTCGTACCGATAGCGCCGCTCCCGCCCGTTTGGCGCGAACGTCTCGATGGGCAACCCGCGCTTGTCGTAGCGCACCTCGAACAGCGCGCCCGTCGGTTCCTTGATGAGCAGTGCGTCTTTCAGGTACTCGACGACCGTCTCGCCGCCGTCCGGATCGAGGATCCGGGTGATGTCCCCGTTCGGCAAGCGCTCGATGCACGTCACCTGCCCGAGCGCGTCGACGACACGCGTCTCGTTGCCGAACAGATCGCGTTCCCAGCGCGTGGTCGCGCCCATCGCGTCCGTGTACGAGGTCAGGTGGCCGCGCGCATCGTAGGTCCGGGCGAAGACGCGCCCGTTCGCTACCGCCTTGTCGGCCTTGCCGTGCTCGTTGCCGACGTACCGGAATGTGCACGCGGCGTCGGCGACCTCGCTGTAGCCGTGAGGGCCATACTCGACCTTGACGTGGTGGATGCCCTTGGCCCTGGTGCGCCGGTCGGCGAGGAACTCGGGCAGGTCGTCCGCGAGGCAGGGGTCGATGCCGCTCTCATGCTCGCCCCACGACTCGACGCCGCGGCCCTCGTCATCGTAGCGGAACAAGAAGACCTGGCCAGTCGGCAAGCGATAAGAGACGAGGCGATGGTCGTCATCGTACACGTATGCCGTCGCGTGCCCGTCTGCGTCGGTCACTTTGGCGAGGTTTCCTGCTGGATCGTGTTCGTACGTCGCGAAGCGAACGACGCGCCCGGAGGCGCACACGACCTCGAGCGCCGCCATCCGCCCCTCGCGGGTCGTCAGGACACGGATCGTCCGGCCTACGCAGTCCACGATGCGCGACAGCGATGCCCCGCTGTAGTGGAGCTGGATCCGGTTCCGGGCGCGGTCCTCGACCGCCGTGAGGCGGAGGCGCCGGCGCGTCGGCTCGCCCAGGTCCGGCTCGAAGATCCGCCGCGTGCCGTCGGGCATGTCGAGCGCGAACCCCTCCTCGTGCCGGTGGAGCACCCATCCGTGCGGCCCCATCACGCCCGTATCCCGCTCGACGACGCCGAAGGGTACGTCGAGTCCGTCCTCCGTCCAGACTTTGGCGCTCCCGCCGCGGCTCAGCTCCACCTCCCACGCGAACGTGTGCGTCCAGCCGTGCCCTAGGCCGATGTCCCGTTCGCGGCTCGTCGTGGAGTAGGAGCGCGCGATCTCGAGCGGCAGCGGCCCGCGCAGGTCGAGGTCCACGACGGGCGCGGTGAACACGCGGCCGGTGATCACGTCGATGGGGTCGCCGTGCGACGCCGCGCCGCTGTTCTTGCCGCCGTGGTGCTGCGGGCATCCGCCGCCATCCTTCCCTGGCGAGCCGCAGGCGCTCTTGCCGCCACCACCAGCATCCCTGCCTCCGCCGCTGCCGTCGGAGCCTTGGCCGTTCTTCGACCCCTTGCCGCCGCCCGACCCGCTCCCGCCTCCGTTGCCCCCTCCGCCCATCACGAAAATGCCGGGGTTCATGCCGGGAATCGCGGGGATGTTGGGTACGGGAGCGGTTCGCGCCAAGGGAGCACCTCTGGTAAGGAACTCGGAGCAGGCCCGAGCTCCTCCGAGCTGTCAAGCACACCGGTGGCCCGGCGACCCGAACGGCTGGCCAACGGTAGAGGCTGTGGTTCGATGCGGCAGGAGTGAGGTGGCCGTGTCCGGTAGCGATACGGCCTTGTACGCTGGCGCAGGCGTTGCCGCGTCGGCACTGAAGCTGCTGATGCGTGCCTTCAAGGTAGGGGAATGAGCAACTGGAACACTCGCTCCAAGGCGGAGCAGGTCTCGCCGGGCGCTGCGGAGACCGAGGGCAAGGTGGAAGCGGCCGGAGAGCTCGCGACAACCGGCGTGACGCTGGACGAGATCGTCGAGACGACGGCGGCGGTGCTCCCGGAACGGCAGGCGCCGGCGATCGCCGCCGTCTCAATGTGCACGGCGCGCGTCGTATCGATGGAGGGCAAGACGCGGAGAGCGTCGATCCTCGCCCGGGGCGCCAACATGCCCGTGCTGGCCGAGATCGCACCCGATGTCGATCTCGAGGTGATCGAGGGCGCGCGCGCTAACGGCGACGCCGTGCTCGTCGAGATCTGCGAAGATGAGCCGCCGTTGATAATCGCCGCGCTCAGGACGCGGCGGCCGCGCGAGCTCCGCCTCCGCGGGGAGAAGATCTCGATCGAGGGCAGCAAGGAAGTGTTGCTCCGCTCGGGTTTCGGTGCGCTCCGAATCCAGGAGAGCGGCGATATCGAGCTGGTCGGCAGCACCGTCAACGTGGTGTCGCGGGGACTCTTCCGTCTCGTAGGGCGGCTCGTGCGGTTGAACTAGCCCATCGCCCTTCTGAGCTGCGCCTGGCCCGGCCATCAGGACAGGGCACTCGGCCATCAGGACAGGGCACCCGGCCATCAGGACAGGGCACTCGGCCATCAGGACACGCAGCCGGCCATCAGGACACGCAGCCGGCCATCAGGACACGCAGCCGGCCATCAGGACATCCCACCCCGACCCTTTTCCCTCCGGTGCACCTCGATCGCGTCCGGATCGTGCGTCTGCTCTGGACAGCGCTTCGAGCGGACTCATCTTCGCGTCTCCGCGCCGCGCCCGGAGAGGGCGAGGGACGCAGGAGGAGAGGTCGAGCAATCATCATGGCAAAGCAGGGGAAGGACTACGATCGGTGGGTCGAGGCTGCCGCCGAGCAGGGGCGGACCGATAACCCGCTGAGCCTGCCGTACGACGTCGCCGTGCGCGAGGCGGTCGCCGCCGCGGCGTTCGTGAAGAAGTACTGGGATCCGGACGGCGAGCGCCCAGGCCTCAAGCGCGTCAAGAATCGCCTGCCCGCTTCGAGCAGCGACGATCTGCTCTCCATCGTCCACGCCGTGCAGGAGGCGCAGACCCGGCTGCTCCTCATCGTGGACCCCGCCGTGGCCGACCTCGGAGAGCGCGCCAGGTTCGTGATCGATGAGCTCGAGTCGGCCCTCGAGTTCCTGCTCGACGATGACGTCGACGAGCCCGCCGACGCGCAGCTCGCGCGCATCAAGGAGTTTCACGCGCAGGACGGCCAGCGCTCCAGCGCCCTCTCCCAGGCGCTCCGCGATTACGCGGGGCTCGCGGTGTCGCTCGATGAACGCCTGGTCGAGGCAGACGAGGAGTTCGACGTCCGCCTCATCGTCGAGGCCAGGAAGCTCGCGGAAGACCTGCAACGGCGAGCGCTGGAGACGATCCCCGACGGCGACACCTCGGCCGCCGCGACCGCGATCCGCAATCAGCTCCTTCACCTCATGATCGAGCGCGTTGGCGCCATCCGGAAGACGGCGGCGCACGTCTTCCGCCGCCATCCGGAGATCGTCCGCGAGGTCACGAGCGCCTACGAGCGGCGCCGCCGCGCTGCAGCGCGGCGGGAAAAGGCCCGCAAGACCGCAGCGGGCAAGGCGGTTGACAACCGGCTGGGGGCAGCGCCTCCGCCTCCGCCCGCGGCGTCCGCGCCGCCGGTCGGCGCTCAGCCCGCGTAAGCCCCGCCATCCCCCGTCCGCGCCGCGCGCTCCTTTCGCATCTGCGGCGCGTCCGTCCTCCGTGACAACTTGACAACCACACCCGTTGGCCGGGCGCGCCTCCGCATCCATGCTCCCGCCCGCTTGCGCCCCGCCCGAGACCGGCGCAACGCTCCGGTTCATGCAGACCCGCGCGCGTCACTCGCCGCTCCCGCGCTCCACCGGGCCGATCCTGGCCGCCGTGGCCGTGGCCCTCTCGCTGTCCGGGCCGAAGCCCGCACCAGCAGCGCCGCCCGAGACCACGCCCTTGCCGCCGAAGTCCGCACCAGCCACGGCCCCGGCGCCCGCGTTAGCCGCGGCCCCGGCTTCCGCGCCCACCGCGCCTCAGTCCGCGGCCTCCCAGCCCCCGAAGCTCGACATCCCGTTCACCAAGTACACCCTCAAGAACGGCCTCACCGTGATCCTCCACGAGGACCGCGCCCTGCCGATGGTCGCCTTGAACCTCATGGTCAAGGTCGGCTCACGGTTCGAGGAACCCGGTCGCACCGGCTTCGCGCACCTGTTCGAGCACCTCATGTTCATGGGCACGCGCCGCGTCCCCACGAAGCAGTTCGACGCCTGGATGGAGGCCGAGGGCGGCTGGAACAACGCGTGGACCAGCGAGGACCGCACCGCCTACCACGAGGTGGCGCCGGCGCACGCGCTGCCGCTCCTGCTCTGGCTCGAGGCCGATCGGTTCGCGTCGCTCGCGGACAGCATGGACCTCCCGAAGCTCAACGCGCAGCGCGACGTCGTGCGGAACGAGCGCCGCCAGACGAGCGAGAACGAGCCCTACGGCAAGGTCGACCTCCTCATGCCCTCGCTGATGTACCCGCAGGGACACCCCTACCACCACCCCGTGATCGGCTCACACGAGGACCTCCAGGCCGCGACCGTCGACGACGTCACGACGTTCTTCCGGCGGTGGTACGTGCCGAACAACGTCTCCCTCGTCGTGGCCGGCGACTTCGATGCGCAGAAGACGCGCGATTACATCGAGCGGTTCTTCGGCGGCATCCCGGAGCGGCCCGTCCCCGCGGCGACCACGCCCTCGCCGGTGAAGCTGAGCGGCGTCGTGCGGAAGACGATCGAGGACAACGTGAACCTCCCCAAGGTGATCATGGCCTGGCACAGCCCCGCGCACTTCGCGCCGGGCGACGCTGAGCTCGATCTCCTCGCCACGGCGCTCGATCAGGGGAAGGCGAGCCGCCTCTACAAGGCCCTCGTTTACGACAAGCAGCTCGCCCAGGAGGTGAGCGCCGTGCAGCACTCCGGCGATCTCGGCTCGACGTTCACCGTCGAGGCGATCGCGCGGCCAGGCGTGCCGCTCGAGAAGGTCGAGGCCGCCATCGACGCCGAGCTCGCCAAGGTGCGGGACGCGAAGCTGAGCCGCGAGGAGCTCGATCGGGCCAAGAACCAGTACGAGACCGCCTTCGTGACGGCGCTCGAGTCGGTCGCCGGCCGGGCCTCGATGCTCAACCGGTACGAGACGTCGAAGGGCCAGCCCGGGTTCGTGGAGCAGGATCTGAAGCGCTACCGCGACGCGACCGCAGAGTCGCTGCAGGCGTACGCGAAGAGCACGCTGGATCCCGACGCCCGGGTGATCCTGCGGGTCGTGCCGAAGGGCAGCGAAGAGGCGAAGAAGGCGGTGACGAAATGAGAGCGACACACGCAGGCGCGATGATCGCGCTGGTCGCCGCGGCCCTCGGCTGCGAGCCGAGGACGCCGGCGCAGTCCGCAGCCCGGGCGGAGGCGCCGCGTCCGAGCGCCACGCCGGCGGCCGCGAAGCCCGCGGACCCGCTCGGGCCCAAGCCGGAGCTGCCGAAGCCGCAGCCGTTCACGCCGCCGGCGCCGGTGGTGCTCGACGGGCCGAACGGATCGAAGGTGTGGCTGCTCGAGCGCCACACGCTGCCGATCGTGTCCGTGTCCATCGGCGTCGCGTCGGGATCGGCGGACGATCCGAAGGGCGCGGCGGGGCTCGCGCACATCACCGCGGACATGCTCGACGAGGGCGCGGGGACGCGGAGCGCGGTGGAGCTGTCCAGCGCGATCAACGACCTCGGCGCGACGCTCTCGGTCGGGGCGCGCGCCGACGGCAGCGTCGCGACGCTCTCCGTGCTGAAGAAGAACTTCGACAAGGCGTTCTCGCTGCTCGCCGACGTGGTCGCGCGCCCGCGGTTCGAGGCGAAGGAGTGGAAGCGCGTCAGCGAGCTCTGGCAGAACGACCTCAGGAAGCGCGGAGACGACGCGACGCGGGTCTCGGGGCTGGTCTCGATGGCCGCGCTCTACGGGCCGGGCACGCCGTATGGGCACCCCGTCGACGGCCTGGTCGCGGACGCCAAGTCGATCGGGCTCCCGGCCGTGAAGGCGTTCTACAAGGCGGTGTGGCGCCCGGACCGCGCGGTGATCACCGTGGTCGGCGACATCACCCGGGACGAGCTGCAGCAGGCGCTCTCGCGCGATCTCGGGACCTGGTCAGCGAAGGGCGCCACGGCGAGCGCCGCGCCGGCCACGAAGGGCGCGCCGGCAGCGCAGGGCGCGGCGGCCGCGCCGGCGTGGAAGCCGCCGCGGCTGGTGCTCGTCGACCGCCCGGGGGCGCCGCAGTCGGTGATCGCGGCCGTGCGGGAGGGGGTCGCCGCGAGCGATCCTCGGCGGCCGCTGCTGCAGCTGATCAACTCCGCGCTCGGCGGCTCGTTCACGTCGCGCTTGAACCAGAACCTGCGCGAGGATCACGGCTGGTCCTACGGCGCCGCCTCGGCGTTCACCGAGACGAGGCTGCCGGGCGCCTTCGTGGCGCGGGCCTCCGTCGTCACCGAGGCGACAGGACCCGCCCTGAAGGAGATGCTCGCCGAGCTCGCCAAGATGGCAGACTCCGGGCTGACCCGGGACGAGCTGGCGAAGGTGCAGGCGCAGGACCGCGCGGAGCTCGTCTCTGCCTACGAGACCGTGAACCGCACCGCCCAGCGCCTCGGGACGCTGGCGCGGCTCAAGCTGCCGGAGACGTTCGATGGCGACGCCAGCAAGGCGCGGCAGAGCGCGACGCTGGCGAGCCTCGCGGAGCTCGCGAGGGCCGTGGATCCGAAGGGAGCGACCGTCGTGGTCGTCGGACCGCGGCAGGAGATCCTGCCGCAACTCCAGGCGATCGGCCTCGGCGAGCCGGAGGCGTGGGACGTCGAGGGGCAGCCGATCCCGCCGAAGAAGGAGCCCTGAGCGGCGCGCGTCCTCGGCGGGCGCTCCTCCCGCCGCGCGGGCAGCGGGAGGAGCGGGCGACAGGATCGCGCCCTCAGGGCGCGGTCGGCTTGAAGTCGATCGGGTTGCTGGGCGCGCCCTCGTGCAGGACGCCGTCGCCGAACCAGTAGACGAAGCGGGGCTCCTCCGCCCCGTCGAGGTAGGCCTCCAGCCGGACGATGGCGCCCGGGGTGGTGGCAAACGTCATCGCGTCGATGTCCGAGCCGGTCTCGGCGTGGAAATAGGCGACGCCGATGTCCACGAGGCGCGTCGCGTCCGTCTTTTCGATCTCGATCCCCGCCAGGTCGATGAGCTCGGACGAGGTGTCGACCGAGGCATAGAGATCGAAGCTACAGACGACCTTGGAGGTGTTGGTGTCGCAGGTCGTCCAGAGCGTCCACGTCCCGCCCTCCGTGTACTCGACGAAGATGCCGACGCCCTCGCCCGGCTCGGTGCTCAGGGTGGCGTCCGTGTCGAGGGCGACGAGCCGCACGTCGTCCGCGGGCGGCGGGGGAACGCTTTCGTCGTCGCCGTCGTCCCAGTCATCGTGGACGTGATGGCCATCGTGGTCGCCATCCTCGTCGACGATGATGCAACCGGTCGAGGCGAGGGGCGCAGCGACGAGAAGGAACGACCACAGCCCCAGTGAACGACGCTTCACAAAGTCAGCGGAAAGAGTCATCGGATCTGCTCCTGCTCGTGGACGTCGCAAGACGTGGACCAAGCGCTACCTCGACCGCGGGCGACCGGACGTCGGCGCCGTCTTCCCCGGAGCCGGGCCTGATGGGATGTGGATCCTGGGGCGCGCCGGGGACGACGGCGCGCTCGGGAGCGCGCGCGGCTTCGCGATCGGCTGCGGCGCCGGCGTCGCCTGCGGCAGCGGCCGCGGCGCCGTGGCCGACGGCGATCGGTGCGGGAGGGCACGCGTGGCGGCCGGCGGCTCCGGGGCGGGGACGGGCGACGGCGGCGTGACCGTCGGCCGCGAGGGCCGGTGCGATGGGCTCGCGCCGGTGCGGGGCAGCGCGCCCGCATCGGAGACGCCCCGCGCCGGGAGGCCGGGCCTGGCGACCGGGGCCGGAGCGCCGCCGTCGGGCGCTCCCCGCGGGTGCAGCGGCGTGCGCAGCGAGGGCGCTGCGCGACGGTCGTCGCCTGCGGGCGACGCCAGACGGCGCGCCGGCGGGGGCGCGAGGCGCGCGCTCGGCGTCGTGCTCCGGCGCGAGTAAGCGAGGGCGCGAGGATCCGGCCTGTCGCGGTGTCTCGGCGCGGCCGAGGAGGGAACGCCGGCCTCCGCGAGCGACGGTGACGCCGGGCGGTAGCCGCCAGGACGGATGCCGTGGGGCGGGCTCGAGCGGCCCCCGCCCCCATCGCCGCCCGGGCGGACGTCGGCGCGCCCGGGCCTGCCCGCGGTCGGCCGCGCCGGCCTGTAGGTGTGCGAGTGCGCGGCGACGCGCCGGACGACCTCGCGATCGCGGATGACGTGCGTGTGGACGTGGCGGTGGAACACGTGCGTCGTCGGGCAGAAGACGTACGCCGCAGGGGGGACGGTCCAGAGCGAGACCGCGACGCCGCTGCTCCAGTAGTAGGTGGGCGGCATCGGGGCCCAGCCGACGTAGCCGGCGTCACCGACGCGCCAGACGACCCACGCCGGGGCATACGTGCGCCCCGGGATCCAGGCCCAGCCGTGGGAGGAGATCCAGACCCAGCGGCCATAGTGGAAGGGGATGTGGCCCCATGTGTAGTCGCTGACCCAGAGCCACTCGCCGTCGTCGGTCAGCGCCCAGTGGCCCGCGGTCTGGTAGGGCGCGAAATCGGAGCCAACCACGACCGCGGAAGGCACCCAGACCGTGCCGTAGCCTGGGGTGTCGATCCAGGTGCCGTACGCGGCGAGCGGCTGCTGGAACTCGACCAGGGCGCTCGGGTCGGTGTCTTCGTACTCGTCCGCCTCGATCTCGGCGCTCACGCGGACATCGACCTGGACCGGCGGGGCCTCGGCGGGCTGGGCGGCGGCGCTCGCGGGCGCGGCGATGAGCGCGGCGAGCAGCGGCAGGGCGCCGCCGAGCCGGCGGATCCGGGCCCCGGGGATGCCCGGCGCCGCGGGTGCAGGGCGCCAGGGGGAAGCGGACAGCAGGAAAGGCATCGGCAGCATGATGGGTCCTTCTGGAGGGGGGTGCCAGGGAGAGGTCGGGCTGGCCTCGGGCGCCCTCAGATCTCTTCAGACGTCCCTGCGCGCCCGACGTTGCACATTGCAGGCCACCATCCGGAACATCGCGCTGGCGTGCCATGCGTCGCGGTGCCCGACCGAGGTTGAGGCGTCGGGGCGTCCGACCGAGGTTGAGGCAGCGGTGCCCGACCGAGGTTGAGGCGTCGAGGTTGAGGCGTCGGGGCGCCCGACCGAGGTTGAGGTGTCGGCGGAGATGTCGGCGCCCGACCGAGGTTGAGGTGTCGGCGGAGATGTCGGCGCCCGACCGAGGTTGAGGTGTCGGCGCCCGACCGAGGTTGAGGCAGCGGCGCGCGCCCTCGCCGGGGGCTCCTCCCGCCGTGCGGGCAGCGGGAGGAGCGGCGGGATCGCGCCTTCAGGGTGCGGTCGGCTTGAAGTCGAGCGGGTTGCTGGGCGCGCCCTGGTGCAGGACGCCGTTGCCGAACCAGTAGACGAAGCGAGGCTGCAGGACCCCGTCGACGTAGGCCTCCAGCCGGATGATGGCGCCCTGGGTCGTGGTGAACTCCATCGCGTCGATGTCCGAGCCGGTCTCGGCGTGGAGATGCGCGACGCCATCGCTCACGAGGCGCGTCGAGTCCTTGGTCTCGAGCTCGATCCCCACGATGTCGAACAGCTGGGACGACGTGTCCACCGAGACATAGAGATCGAAGCTGCAGATGACCTTGGAGGTGTTGGTGTCGCAGGTCGTCCAGAGCTTCCACGTACCGCCGGTCGTGTACTCGATGAAGATGCCGATGCCCTCGCCCGGCGGGCTGCTCAGGACCGCGCCCGTGTCGATGGCGACGAGCCGGGGTTCGCCCGCACGTGCACGCGGCGGAGGGACGCGGCTGTTCCCCTCGTCCTCGTCGCCGTTGTGCAGCGGGGGTTCATCGCGACGGGCATTCTCGTCGTCGGCGAGAACGCAGCCGCCCGAGCCGAGGGGCGCAGCGACGAGCAGGAACGACCACAGCCCCAGTGAACGACGCTTCGTAAAGTCGGCGGAAGCAGTCATCGGTTCTTCTCCTGCGCGCGGACGTCGCAATACGTAGACCACGCGTCACCTCGACTGCGGGCGGCCGGATGCAGGCGCCGGCGCTGCCTTCTCCGCAGCCGGGCTTGACGGGAGGTGAATCCTGGGGCGCGCCGGCGATGACGGCGCGCTCGGGAGCGCGGGCGGCTTCGCGACCGTCGCGCTCGGCTGCGGCGGCGGTGTCGCCTGTCGCACCGGCCGCGGCGCCGAGACCGACGGCGCGCGATGCGGGACCGCGTGCGACGTGGTCGGCGTGGCACCGACGCGCGGCGCGGCGGCAGCGGGCGGCGCCGTGAAGACATGCGGCGTGGCACCGACGCGCGGCGCAGCGGCAGCGGGCGGCGCCGTGAAGACATGCGGAGTGGCACCGACGCGCGGCGCGGCGGCAGCGGGCGGCGCCGTGAAGACATGCGGCGTGGCGCCGATGCGTGGCGCGGCGGCAGCGGGCGGCGCGGCGATGACGTGCGGCGTGGCGCCGACGCGCGGCGCGGCGGCAGCCGGCGGCGCCGTGATGACGTGCGGCGTGGCGCCGACGCGCGGCTCCTGCTGGAAGCCCCGCGGCTCCGGCGTCGGGGCAGGAGACGCGGGTCTCCTCGGGGCGCGCAGCGTCGGCGCCTGGGGCCGGTCGCCGCCCGAGGGCGCAGGGGGCGCCGAGAGACGCGGCACCGGCGCGGGCGCGACGTGCGCGTTCGGCGTCGCCGCTTTGCGCGAATAGGCAAGAGCGCGCGGGTCCGGCCTGCCGCGGAACCTCGGCGCGTCCGAAGACGGAATGCCGATCTCGACGAGCGACGGCGACGCCGGGCGATAGCTGCCAGCACGGATCCCATGCGACGAGCTCGAACGCTCCGCCCCATCAGGGCGGGTCCAGCTGCGCTCGGGCCTGCCCGCGGTCGGCAGCGCCGGCCTGTAGGTGCGCGAGCGCCTGGTGATGCGCCGGATCTCATCGCGATCGCGGACGACATGCATGTCGACGTGATCGTGGAATACGTACGTCGTCGGGCAGAAGACATACGCCTCAGCGGGAACGTGCCTCAGCGAGACCGCGACGCCGTTGCGCCAGGAGTAGGTGGGCGGCATCGCGCTCCAGCCGACGTAGCCGTCACCGCCGACGCGCCAGACGACCCACGCCGGGGCGTACGCGCGCCCAGGGATCCACGCCCAGCCGTGGCCGGTCGTCCAGATCCAGCGGCCATAGTGGAAGGGGATGTGACCCCACGCGTAGTCGCTGACCCACAGCCACTCGCCTTCGTCGGTCAGCGCCCAGCGCCCGTCGGTCTGGTAGGGCGCGAAATTGAGGCCAACCTCGGACCAGGAAGGCACCCAGACCGTGCCGTAGCTCGGATCGTCGACCCACGTGCCGTAGGGGGCGAGCGGCCGGTAGAACTCGATCAGGGCGCTCGGATCGGTGTCCTCGTAGTACTCGTTCGCCTCGATCGGCGTCTGCGCGCCCACGCGAACCTCGACCTGGACCGGCGGGGTCGCGGCGGGCTGTGAAGGAAAGGTCTCGTAAGCGCCGTACGGGGCGTAGCTCGCGCCCTGCGGAGTACCCTCGGCGGCGGCGCACGCGGGCGCGGCAAGGAGCGCGGCGGCCAGCGGCAGCGCGCCCCCGAGCCGGCGGAGCCGCGCCCCGAGGAGGCGCGGCGCCGCGGTCGACGAGCGCGAAAGGGAAGCGAACAGCGGAAAATACATCGATACCATGCGGGTCCTTCTGGAGAGAGGTGCCAGGGAGAGGTCAGGCTGGCCTCGGGGGTCCCGAGACCTCTTCGGCCGCCCTTGGACGTCCCTGGGTGCTCGATCGTTGCAGCCGCACTGCAAACGATGTTCCGCATCGCCCGCGCCGGCGCTCCACGCGGCCTGGCCCGGCAGCGCTCGCTCGATCGAAGCCGTGAGCGGCGCTCTTCAGTCGAGGTCGCTGTCGTCGAGCGCCGGCGTCTCGTCCCCCGGGGGCGACGCTCTCCCGGGCAGCGCCGGCGGCCTCGGAAGGAGCGACAGCCGCGCGTGCGCGTCGGCCAGCTTGCGGTCGGCCTCGCGCAGGCGCCGGTTCAGCACCCGGATCACGGCGTCCGCGATCTCGGCCGTCTCCCGCACCGCCTCGTGGAAATCCTCGGCAGAGACGCGGAGCAGCTCCGCGTCCTCGGTCACCACCGCGGTCGAGGCCCTCGGCTCGCTGTCGAAGAGCGACATCTCGCCGAACACGTCGTTCGCGCCGAGGCGCGCGATCTCGCGGCCGTCCAGGGTGAGGCTCACCTCGCCCGAGATGATCGAGTAGAGCGCGCCGCCAGGCTCGCCCTGGCGGAAGATGACGTCGCCCTGGGCCAGCGACACCACGAGCGAGCCGCGCGCCAGCGCCACCAGATCGTCGCCGGCCACGCGGGAGAAGAGCGGAACGCGCTGCAGGAACAAGACCTTCTCGATCGTCGTGTACATCTCGTCCTCGGGATCGATGCCGGTGCCGCCGGTGACCGCCCAGTATCGTGCGTAACGGGCCACCGCGGGATCCTCATCGGCCCGCAGCGCGTCCAGCCGCTCGCGGGCGCCCGGCGGCGACGTGACGGCGACCGCGATGGCGGCCGCCTCGCGGACCAGCGGGTCCGGATCGTAGGTCGCGGCGAGCGCGTCCCCGAAGGCGCCGGAGATGGAATTCCGGGCGACGGCGTCGAGCGCGAGCGCGGCGCTGTAGGGGTCGCCGCGCACGATCTCGTGGCGGATCCAGGAGATGACCCCGGCTTCCGGCGGTACGGGCCTCCGCGGGAACGCGGCCGACAGCTCGAGCAGGCGCTCGACGAGGGAGACGAGGCGCTCGCGCAGCGGGCGGTCGAGGAGCGACTCCAGCACCTCGAACGCGTTGGCCCGCAGCGCGGGATCCGGGCCGAAGACGTGGGTGCGCACGAGGGCGACGACCTCGCGCGGGTAGGCGAGCTCGCACAGCCGGAGCACGCGGATGAGCCCCTTCCGCAGGCGGCGGAGCAGGTGTTGATCGAGCAGGGCGCCGGCGACGCGGGGGCGCACCGCGATGTACGCCTCGCGCGTGCGGACGTGCTCCACCGTCTCGTCGTCGATGCAGGCGCGGATCACGCGGAGAGGCGCCGGCGGCGCGCGCAGCGCGAGGCGCAGGCGCGACGCCGACGCGAGCACCTTCTGGCGGAGGGCCTCGTTCGGGTGGTCGATCCGGGCGAGCAGCACGTCGAGCGCGTCGTGGCTGCAGAGCCGCGCGAGCACCCGCGGGATCGCGAGCCGCACGGCCCGCGGGGTACCGTCGTCGCCGAGGCGCGCCGCGAGCTCCGGGATGGCGTCGTCGCCGAGCGCCTCGATGGCCCGGGCCGCGGCCGGCGCGAGGGCGTGCTCGGCGAGCGCGTCCGCGAGCAGGGGGAGCAGGCGCGGGTCGGCGACGCTCGACGAGGAGCGCACGGCCGCGCGCCGCACCGCGGGGTCGGGATCGCCGATGAGCCGCGCGAGCGCGCGCTGGAGCGACGCGTGGCCGATCAGGCCGAGGATCCGGGCGGCGGCGACGCGATCGCGGGGCGACGGGCTGTCGAGCAGCGCGCGCAGCCGCGGCGCGCCCTCGAGCATGCCGTCGAGGCCGCAGTAGCGCAGGAGCGCGGCGATCGCGGCGGCCCGGAGCTCCTCGCCGCCGGTCGCGTCCGCGGCGGCGCGGGGCGCGGCGCTCTCCCGAGCGAGCGCGAGCAGCTCGTCGTGGGCGTCCTCCCGCAGCAGCGCGGCGAGCGCGTCGACGGCGGCGACCCGGACGTCGGTGTTCCGGTCGTGGATCGCCGCGCGCGCGATGCTGGCGCCCTCCTCGTGCTCGAGCTCGGCCGCGAGGCGCACAGCGAGCGCGCGCACCCTGGCCGAGCCGTGGCGCGCGAGCGCGGGCACGGCCTCGCGCACGAGGGGCGGGTCGAGCTGCTGGAGCTGTTCAACCGCGAAGAGCACCTGCATCATGGCGCGGCTGTAGAGCGCCTCCTTGAGGATCGCGCGCGTCTGGGGGCCGTACGCGACGCTGTCCGGCTCGATCTGGCGGCGCATCAAGGTCCGGCGCATGGCGTCGAAGTAGCCGCGCCGCACGAGCGGGAGGAGGGTGATGCACGCGACGCAGAGCGGGAGGGAGTAGACGCCGATCCACGCGGCCTCCTCGACGAGCGCGGGGCCCGTCGCGGCGGTGGGCGCCACGGCGAGCAGGATCAGCGCGCCGAGCCCGTAGCCGAGGGGCTTGGCGATCGCGGAGACGAGCGTCCGCACCCGCTCCCGCAGCGCCGGCTGGAACGGGAAGAACAGCAGCTGCATCGTCGCGTCGTAGATCGTGAGCTGCAGCGCGTTGTCGCTCAGCTTGAGGATCGCGCCCCAGGCGAGCGACGGCGCCGCGAGCAGCGCGACGGTGCTCGCGGTGAACGCGGCCGGCATGGCGAGCAGCCCGCCGAGCACGCCGTGGCGCCGGAGGACCCGGGGGGTCGCGATGAGCTGCACGAGGAGGCCGACCACGCCGACGGCGGCGTAGAGGAACCCCATGAACCGGGTGAGGTCGTCGACGTGGGGGTAGGCCGTGAGGGCGATCGCCTTGAACTGGTAGTCGCCGATCGTGAGGACCGTGAAGAGGAGGAAGGTCAGGAGCGCGACGGTGAGGGCGTAGCGCGATCGCCACACTTCCATGCGCGGAAGGCGGGCCTGGATGAGCTCTTCGTCGCCGGACGGGGGCCGCCCGAGCGGGTGGCGCCGCGCCAGCGCGCTCGTGAGCGCGGCCATGGCGAGGAGCGCCGCGATGAGCACGAACATGAGGTTCTCGGTGCCGATCCACCGGACGACGGCGCCCGTCGCGAGGCCGCAGGCGACGGTGCCGACGACGCGCCCGCTGCCGATCAGGCCGAAGAGGCGCTTGGCGCTGCGCGGGTCGTGCAGGTCCTGGGCGACGGCCCAGACGAGGACGGCGGTGAAGTTCGCGATGATCTCGGACCAGATGTAGAAGACCAGGTAGGCGGCGCGCACCTCCTGGCCGATGAGGACGCGCAGCAGCGCGAACGTGGCGGCGCCGAAGAGGGCGAAGGCGACGCACAGCTGGGCGCGCGGCAGGTGGCGGGCGATGCGGTCGTAGACGAGCGCGGCGACGGCGGAGGCGACGCCGTACACGATCCACATCGGCGCGATCCAGGTGACGGGGAACCTGGTGAGGAAGAGCGCGTCGCGCGCGGAACGGCCGACGACGAAGAGGAGGGCGGCCAGGAAGAGCAGGCAGAAGAGCAGCGCGGTCCGGTGCAGCTCGACGCGGGTGAGGGGGACGCCGAGGACGGCGGTGTCGGCGTCAGGAGCGGCGCCGCTCGGCTGCAGCCGGCTGGGCCGGCTCGAGGCCGGGCGCACCGACGGGGTGGCGCCGGACGCTGGGGACGCGGGCGTGCCCTCCGGGCGCGCGCTGGGCTGCCCTGCGCGCGCCGTCTCCGGCGCCGTGGCGCGCTCCTTCGCGCTCGGCCCTGCCTTCGAGCCCGGCTCTGGGGGAGCGGCGTCGGTCGAGTCCACCTTCCTCAAGCTAGCCGAGCTCTCTCGAAGAGCGCGTGTTTCGGGCCACGCAGCTCGCCCGTCGGCGCGATGGCGCCGCGCGGCGGTCCGATCACCCTGCTGCTCCGCGGCGTCGATGCCAACTTGTCAGGAACGGACGGCGACCATGGCCAGCTCGTCATGCAGCGCGCCTGCAGCGCGCCTCCGAGGTGAGCGTCGAGGACGCCTCCAAGGACGCCTCCGACGGGACCGCAGGGGCCTCTGAGGGCGCTTTCGACGCGGCCTCCGGCTTGGGCGCACGCGGGCGCACGACCGTTTTCCCCGCCGTTCGAAGGGCTGTGCGAGGCATTTGCGGCGTGGTACGAGCTGTGCTGAAAGGACGCGCCCATGGACTCAACAAGGTATCCCGTGCGGCTCCGGCCGCGAGGGCGGCGGCACCTCCCCCGGCTGTGCGCGGTGGCCCTCGCGGCGGTGGCGCTCGCCGGAGGCGCGCGACAGGCCGGCGCGACGGTGACCATCAGCACCGACGTGAAGCGCACCGAGACGCAGCGGCCAGACGCGCAGTACCCGCTCTGGATCAGCCGCGAGGACTGCCTGACGAACAACGATCTCGAGTTCACGCTCACGCTGAGCGGCTTCTCGACCAGCAATACGCTCGCCGTCTGGGTCAGCGAGTCGCTGGACTGCCTTGCGTATTCGAACCGCGACACCGGCACGCGGTGCAAGCAGGTGTCGGCCGAGTCCAACCTGGATGACACGATGGTCGTCAAGGTGTCGGCGAAGGCGATCGCGGAGGCCCTCGGCGCGGAGGGCTGCGACAGCACGAGGGCCAGCACCGGCGCGGTCCCCCTGAACATCTACTTCCTGCGGCTCGAATCCTCGGACCAGGACAATCCGGATCACGCCAAGTGGGATACCAGCAAGATGGACCTCCAGGGCCCGAAGCCGCCGACCGGCGTGGCGGCGCACCCCGGGGATGGTCGTCTCCTCGTCGACTATAAGCAGAACGAGGACGAGGACGTGCAGGGCTACTACCTCTACTGCGATGATGGGGGGCAGTCCGCTGCAGCTTCGAGCGGGGCAGCCGGAGGCGGCGACGGCGCAGGGGGATCCAGCGCCGGCGGCGGAGCCGCCGGAGGCAGCGACGGCGCAGGGGGATCCAGTACTGGCGGCGGCGCAGCCGGAGGCGGCGACGGCACAGGGGGAGCCGGCGGCAGCGGCGGCGCAACGAGCGGCGGCAGCGCCGGGTGCCAGTCGTCGCTCCTGGTTCCAGGGGAGATCCCGGACGCCAAGTACCGGTGCGGCAGCGTGGGGAGGGCCAGCCGTGGCGAGGCCACGGATCTCGACAACGGCACGTCGTATGTCGTCGGCGTCGCGGCCTATGACCTGGTGGGCAATGCCGGGCCGCTGTCGGCGCTCTCCTGTGCGACCGCGACCGACGTCGACGGGTTCTTCGAGCAGTACCGGGACGCCGGCGGGCAAGCCGGTGGGGGCTTTTGCAGCATCGAAGGGCCGGTTGGGGCGGGCCGGTGGGCCGCTGCGCCGCTCGCCGCCGTAGCGGCAGGCGCGGCGCTCGGGTTGTTGCGCAGGAGCCGTCGTCGTCGACGCCACGCGCACGCGCACGCGTGTTCCTTCACGCAGGAGAGCGAATGAGCTGTCATCTCCGTCATCAGGCGGCCGCCTTCCTCGCCGGGAGCGCGGCGCTCCTCACCGCCTCCGTCGCAGGCGCGCAATCGAGCTACGGGATGGGCGATTGGCGGCAGCACGATCGCTCGAGGATCCAGCGAGAGGAGCGTTATGCGTCTCCTCAGAGCTTCGCGTTCGAGCTCCGTTTCGCCCCGTACTCTCCCCAGGTCGACGAGGAGTTCTCCGGCGCGGGCCCCTACGGGAAGACCTTCGGCGACGGCCAGAATTTCTATTTCGGGGTCGAGGTCGACTGGCTGCCGCTCCGGATCCCGTATGTCGGCGCGATCGGCCCAGGGTTCGGCTGGGGGTACACGTCGGCGTCGGCGAAGGCCTTCGTGGCGGGCAGCGACGACAGGGCCGAGGCAGAGGAGACCTCGCTCACCATCATGCCGATGCACCTGTCCGCCGTCCTCCGCGCCGACGAGCTGATGCGCAAGACGGGCGTCCCGATCGTGCCTTACGCGAAGGTGGGCCTGGGAATGGGGTTATGGAGCACGACGTCGGGCCCTGTCACGCCGGTGCCCGATGGCGTCCGGGGCGAGGGCATCACGTGGGGCACGCACCTCGCGTTCGGCGGGATGCTCGCGCTCAACTGGCTGGACCGCCGTTCGGCCTCCCAGCTCGATGAGACGACGGGCATCAACCACACGTACCTGTTCGGCGAGTGGATGTTCGCGAACCTCGACGGGCTAGGCTCGCGCCCGCAGATGCACGTCGGCACCTCGACGTGGATCCTGGGGCTGGCCTTCGACATGTGAGGCGCGGCGCCGCGCGATGGACGCGCGGCGCCGGTACGCGCTTCACGGCGCGCTGCCGTCGAGCGGCGCGCCGCCGTCATCTTCCTCGATCACCGTCGTTCCCCGCGGCCGGGCGGTCGTCGCGCGGCGCGGGGGGCTGTCGCTCGCGAAGGCCTCGACGGTCTCCTTGGACGGGGCCCCGAAGATGGGCATGACGAGCTCGCGCGCGGCGCCCTCGCGCTCGTACGCGATCTTGAGCTCGCTGGCGCTGGCCAGGGCGCGGTAGGCCGCGAACAGGTCGTCCGGACGCTCCAGGGTCGTGCCGTTGACCTGGGTGACGACGTCGCCGGTCTTGAGCTCGATGCTGCTCCAGTCCGCGGGCAGCGCGAGGATCTTCCAGCCGATGAATGCGCCCGCCCGGACGACCTCCTCGACCGGCACGCGCCGCAGGATCCAGGGCGGCCCCTGCAGCAGCACCCGGTCGACGTCGGCGCGGGCGAGCTGCCCGGCGGGCACCGCCTGCGTGGGCGGTGTCGCGCTCTGCGCGCGCGGCGCCGGACCCGCTGCCGGGGCGGCCGTCTGCGGCCCGCCGCACCCTGCGAGGACGGACAAGGAGAGGCATGCGCCGAGCAGGAGTCTTACGGGCGTCGACATCGGCGGGACTATGCGCAGCGGACCCGAGGAGGCCAAGTTCGATGCGCGCGGCGGGGGCGATGGCGACGCGAGCGGCGATCCAGCTGAGCCGCAGGGCCGGGGCCACCGGGCTCCGGGGCCGCCGGGCCTGCGAGGGGCGAGGATCGTCGGAGAGGGTCGGGGAGGCGGGATTTGAACCCGCGACAACGAGCACCCAAAGCTCGTGCACTACCGGACTGTGCGACTCCCCGGGCAGAGCGCGTCCGCGAGCGGGACCATAGACGAGGCGCCCTGCCGGGGCAAGACAGGTCGCATCGATGGTCGACCGCGTCGACCGCGTCGACCGCATCGAGTGCGCCGAGCGCGTCGAGCGCCCGGCGTCGGCCGAACGAGCGCCCGGCGTCGGCGAGGCGTCGGCCGCGCGGCGCCCGCGTGGCTTTTCAGGTGCGCCGCCTCATGAAAGGCGCTGAGATGAGGGCGCAGTATGAGCGGGACGGTAGCGTCGCTGTCGGTCCATCACCTGGCCGTGGTCGTGCGCGACCTGGCGCGGGCCGAAGCGTTCTACGCTGGCGTCCTCGGATTGCCGGTGGTGCGGCGCTGGACGGACGAGGCCGGAGCGCCTCGGTCGGTGTGGCTGGAGCTCGGGGGCGGCGCCTTTCTGGCCGTGGAGCGGGCGGGCGCCGCCGGGCCGATGCGCGCGGACGAGGCGCCAGGCTGGCACTGCGTCGCCCTGGGGATCGCGCCGTCCGAGCGGGAGACATGGCGCCGCCGGCTGGCCGCGGGGGGCGTGATCGTCGAGCGGGAGAGCGCCTACACGATGTACGCGCGCGATCCCGACGGGAACCTGGTGGCGCTCAGCCACTACCCGCAGGCGGGGCCGGGCTGAGGGCGCGGACCGTGTGCAGTGAGCGTGGAGCGCCGTGGTGAGATGATGGAAGGTCGGGCGGCGCGACAGGGAGCTGGAAGCTGCTCGAGGGCCTGCGCGTCGAAGAGGAACGAACGAGCCGGAGGGTTTCAAGATGCCGCGTTCAACGTCCGATTCCATGTCGCCTGATGTGCCCGTGTCGCTCGTGTTCCCCTGCGGGGCGATCGGGCTCGTGGGGGGCTGGCTCACGGCCGACGTTCTCGAGATGGACGAGCTCGTGCCCCGCTTCCTGCTCGCGGGTGTTACCCCGATCGTCGCCGCGCTGCTGGGCCACTACCTGACGCCGCGGATCGGGGGCGTCAGGGGCGATGGATCGACGGCGTTCGGCGCGGGCGAGGCGCCGGTGGACGGCGCGCCGTGGGTCGACGCGCCGGGGAAGTGGACCCGGCGGGGGCCGTTCATGGCGGGCATGCTGGCGCTGTGGGCCATCGTGGTGGCCGGCGTCGTGAACGGGATGACCATCGGGCTCGTGGCGGGGCCGGCAGGGATGATCATCGGCGCGGCTTTCGGCGCCGTGTTCGCGCTGCCGTTCGTTCCGGCGCTCGCGGTGGTGCTGATCGCGGCGAACCGCGTCGGGCGGGCGCGCGCCGGCTCGATCGTGGCGCTCTCGGATCGGCGGGCGGTGTGGGCGGCGACGGCGGCGGTGATCGCGGTGGCGCTGCAGCTGGGGTCGGGGCTGGCGGGGGCGGCGGCGCCCGACGCGGGGCGCCTCGTGGCGGTGATGGGGTTCGCCGTGATGGCGGGGCTGTGCGCGCTGGACGCGCTGGAGATCGCGAGGGTGCTGAAGCTGCCGCGGGAGCGGAGCGGGGCGGGGGACGAGGTCGCGGAACGGATCGCAGCGGAGATCGAGGCGGGGGCGACGGGGGCCGGAGAGGACGGCGGGGCGAGCGGCGTTGCGCGGGCCGGGGGGAAGGGGACGGGGGAGAGGATCGATCTCGGCCTCGGGGACGAGGTGCAGGTCGACGTGGTGAGGCCGACCCACGCGTACCGCGGGGCGCAGCAGATCGCCCGGGTGGTGCTGGGGAACCGCGAGCGCGCCGTCGCGGCGCTGCGGGCAGGGCTGATGCGGGGCGCGGGCGCGCTGGTGATCGGGGCGGCGCTCTGGGGCGAGGTGTGGATGTGATCGATGCGCGCGGAGGGCGGCGGAAGGCGGAAGAGCGCGGGCTTTCGGCCAGCGGAGGAGCGCGGGCCGGCGAGGCGCGGCGGAAGAGCGGGCTGGACGAGGGCGTGGCGGGGGATCTGGCTTGATGCGTGCGGCGAGGTGTGCCAGGGTCCGGCGCCCGTAGCGGCTGTTGCCCCTGCCCCCGTAGCTCAGTGGATAGAGCAGCGGTTTCCTAAACCGAAGGTCGCAAGTTCAATTCTTGCCGGGGGTGCCGAAGGATTTCGGGCACTTACGAGAATGAGCCCACGTGCCATGGGCCGATTGTGGGCTGCTCGATCTGCCCATGGCCCGCCGCGGCGGTGAGGTGCTTCTTCCAGCGACGCGGCGCCTTCGTTGCCTGCCGTCGCTCTCCTCGCGGGCCCAGCGGGAACCGCTACGCCTGGGAGGACCCGATCGCCGAGGTGCAGCGCGCGTCGCCGTGGCGCTCGAGCGCGTGTTGCCGCCGCCTTCGAGCCGGCGGAGCAAGCCAGGGGGCGGCCTGACGAGCGAGCTGCGCCTGCAGGCGCGCACCGAAGTCGCGCTTTCACCGGGGTGTTCGTCGATCCAGTCGATCACGTCGTTCGTATCGTGAGCGCATTGCTCGTCGCGGAGGATGTGGCCGTCGCCTTCGGGGTAATACGCATCGGCGACGTCGGGCAGAGCGACGAACGTCATGCAGCTGTGGTTTTCGGAGACGAAGCCGAGCAGCTTGCCGCGACGGACATCGAACGCGCCCATCCAGGTCAGCATGCCGAGCCGATCGCGACCCCGAATGCGGCAGGCCCTCGCGTCCTCGCCCAGGCAGCGGATCGGAAATCACCTACCTGAACCCGACAGCGGCCAGCTGGCGATTGCGATTGCGATTGCGGAGACGCTGACCCGCTCGGGGCGGCGGATGTCATCGTCATCGACTCACGGGTGTCCGTCCTGACGATTTCCTGGTTGACACCAAGCGCGCCCCCCACGTTACATTGCGGACAGCTCTGAGTGTGTGTGCGAGGTCATTGGGAGACCTCGCCGAGGGGGTAGTCCTTTCTCTGGGAGGCGGGGCTGGTTTGGCTACGCACCACGCTGCAGCCGCGATTGGCGAGACGCTCGCGAAGCTCCTTGAGGGCGCAGCCCTCCAGAGCTCCGAGACGTTTCAGCGTGCGCCATTCACATTCGTGCGTGACCTCCGCAGCCCGCCGGCGCAGGGCGCGACGGTGTACCTCTACCGCGTGTCTGTTAGCCCGTCTCGGCACAACTTTCAGGCACGCACGAACGCCCAGGGGCAGCGATTCCGCGCGCCGCTGCCGATCGACTTCCATTACCTGGTGACGGCCTGGGGGCGCGACGCGCGGGAGCAGAGCGCCCTGCTCGTGTGGGTGATGCGGCAGCTCGAAGACCTCGGCCCGCTCCGCGCTGCAGTGCTGAACCACCATTATGGCACCACCGCAGCCCCGTTTCATGAAGACGAAGAGGTGCAGGTCACGTTCGAGCCGCTGACCCTCCAGGACCACGTGAACGTCTGGGAGGTCGCCAAGGCGAGCATGCAGACCTCCGCGGCCTATGTCGCGCGCGCGGTGCCCATCGACACCACCGAGACCGAATCGCGGCACGGCCCGGTGCAAACCAGGGAGTTTGTCGCAGGGCCGCAGGTGTCGCCGTGACGGCCGACGTGGTGACCCGCGTCGCCCCGCTTGGCCTGCGCTTCTGGGATGAGGTGAATCGCGATCTCGTGCGCGACGGGCTCGCCGTCTCAGCGTGGCCCGAGTCGCTGCCCTCGCGCCCTCGGTCCGCCAGCGTGAATGCTTCGGGGGTGTGGGCCCTCCACGATCTCGCCCTCATGGCTGCGTTCGAGCGAGGCGCGGGCGACGCGAGGTATTGGGAGGCGGTAGCGTCGGGAGCCGACCCCGCGCTCTCCCCGCGCAGGCCCTTCGTCGTCGAGGTGCGCGACACCGCCAGGCGCTTTTTGCCCGTGCGGCTGCGCGTCACGCTGCCCGTGCGGGGGCTCTATGACTGGCCTGCGGCGGCGGGGCTCGCGGCCGAGGCGCGCGCCCTCTCCGCGGGGGCGCCGCCCGGGGTGATCCCGCTGCCGGTCGCGCCCTCGCGCTCGGTGCGCGCGCTCGCGGTGGTGCGCGCCGAGCTTGCGGTCGACGGCGATGAGCCCGCGGCCAGCGCCCTCGTCGAGGTGTTCGCCTCGGGGCGCCTCGTGGGGCGCGGTATGTCGGACGAGCGCGGCCGCGTGGCCGTGATCTTCCCGTATCCCGACACGCTCGTCGTGTCGTCGGGCTCTCCGCTCGGGTCGCCTTCGGCGGGCGCGAGCCCGTCCGAATGGCGCTGGAACATCGAGGTGGTGGTGCGCTACGCGCCGGCGGTCGCCGGCGCACGCCGCGCCGATGCGCCCGAGCTCGCCGCGGTGTTCGCGCAGCCGCCCGCCACGGCGCTCCTCCGGCTGAGCCCTGAGGAGCCCTTGAGAGACTTCGAGTTACGCCACAGGGACGAGCAGGTGCTGCGCACCGAAGGCGCCTCCGACGGGCGGCTCTGGATTCGAACCGTGATCTGACCATTCATCGACGAGGGAGAAGAATAGATGCCCGAGTACCTGTCACCCGGTGTCTATGTCGAAGAGACATCGTTCCGGTCGAAGTCGATCGAGGGCGTGAGCACCTCGACCGCGGGCTTCGTCGGCCCCTCGCGTTATGGGCCGCTCGACCTCGTCCCCGAGATCGTCACCAGCCTGGGCGAGTTCGAGCGCATCTACGGCGACGGCCAGAAGCTCGACTTTGGCGGCGACGAGCGGCACAACTTCCTCTGGCACGCGGCGAGGGCGTTCTTCGCCGAGGGCGGCCGGCGGCTTTACGTCTCCCGCATCTTCAGGCCCAGGTCCACGACCGACGACGGCATCGCGCATGCCACCCTCGCCGCGGGCAGCCCCGTCGACGACGATCTCACCATCCGCGCGCGGTACCCCGGATCGGGCGGCAACGTCCGCGTTCGGCTCACGCTGCGCGCCGGGCAGAACGTGCGCACCGGCAGCGGCGCCGACGCGCGCCTGCGCGGCGCCACCGACCGCGACGTGGTGCTCCTGTGGCAGGACGCAAGCGCGCCCCTCTCCCCGGGCCAGAGCCCCTTCTATGTCGCCCGCCGCAGCGCCGACGGGGTGTGGGCGTTCACGCGCGACGGCGAGCGCGGGGCTGGCGAGATCCTGCTCACGTCGCTGACCGCGACGAGCGACGTGCGGCTGGCCACCGTGAGCGTCCAGGTGTCGTACGGCACCGGGGCCGACGAGACCTGGGACGGCCTCGCCCTCGACCCCTCGCACCAGCGCGACGGGGCGGCAGACTCGCTCACCTCGCGCTTCGGCTTCGATTCCGACGACCCGTCGCCGCTGCGCGCGCTGCCTATCGTCATCACCGCAGGGGCTGCGCTCGATCACGGCGTCGGCATCATCGAGGCCCTGATCAACAGCAACCTCGGCCTCTCCTCCGCGCTGGCGGCGGCCGCCTCCGTGACCACATACGTCAACGCGCTTGCCGACAACGGCGCGCTCGAGGTCACCCTCGAGGGCGGTAACGATGGCGCGCTGCCCGAGCCCGGAGAGTACGAGGGCGTCGAGAACGCTGCCAACGCGCGCAAGACGGGGCTCAAGCAGTTCGAGGACCTGGACGACATCTCCATCGTGGCAGCGCCGGGGTCCTCGTTTGGCACCGACTCGGACGTCGCCGCGACCATCGCAGGCCACCTGGTCACGCACGCGGCGACCATGCGTTACCGCATCGCGGTGCTCGACAGCATGAACAACCAGGCGATCGGCGCCGTGCGCGCGTACCGTGCGCGCTTCGACTCGACCTACGCAGCGCTCTACTACCCCTGGGTCAAGGTGCTCGACCCGATCACGCGGGCGCCCATCGCGCTCCCGCCGAGCGGGTTCGTCACCGGCATCTACGCGCGCAACGACGTCGAGCGCGCTGTGTACAAGGCCCCCGCCAACGAGGTGGTTCGCCTCGCGCTCGGCTTCGAGGTCACCCTCAACAAGAGCCAGCAGGACGTGCTCAACCCCGAGGGCGTCAACTGCTTTCGCTTCTTCGAGGGCCGCGGCAACCGGCTCTGGGGCGCTCGCACGATCAGCTCGGACCCGGAGTGGAAGTACGTCAATCTCCGGCGCTACTTCGCCTACCTCGAGCACTCGATCGACAAGGGCACGCAGTGGGCCGTGTTCGAGCCGAACGGCGAGCGGCTCTGGGCCAACGTGCGGCGCACCATCGAGGACTTCCTCTTCAACGAGTACCAGAACGGCGCGCTCCTCGGCGACCGGCCCGAGCGCGCGTTCTTCGTGAAGTGCGACCGGTCGACCATGACCCAGAACGACCTCGATAACGGGCGGCTCGTGTGCCTCATCGGCGTGGCGCCGCTCAGGCCCGCGGAGTTCGTGATCTTTCGCATCGGGCAGTGGACGGGCGACCGCAAGGTCTGATGCCAGCTCGCAACGGAGGGAGTGAGATCCATGCCAGTGCAGCGTGAACGACCGTACATGCAGTTCAACTTCCTCGTGGACCTCGGCACGGGCACCGACGGGCCTGACGCCGCGTTCCAGGAGGTGAGCAACCTCGGCACCGAGTTCGCCGTGGCCGAGTACCGCGCGGGCAACGACAAGGAAAACAACGTCCGGAAGTACACTGGCCTCAACAAGGCCACGGACGTGACCCTCAAGCGCGGCATCGTGGGGTACCGGTCGTTCTACGACTGGGTCGAGCAGGTGCGCCGCGGCGACAAGGAGGCCGTCCGCCCGTCCATCACCATCAGCCTCCAGAACGAGGCCCACGAGACCGTGATGACCTGGACCCTCAAGAACGCCAGGATCATCAAGTATGTCTCGGGGCCCTTCAACGCCAAGGGCGGCGATGTGGCGATGGAAGAGATGACCCTCGCCTACGAACAGCTCGTGCTGGAGTCCTGACCCGAGGATGAGCTCCCGCGCGCCCCGACGTCTGCCCGGCGTACGCTTCGAAGCGCCGCCTCCCCGCCCGGGCGCGTTACCGCGCATGGACGTGGCGGCGTTCGTGGGCTTCGCGGCGTCGGGGCCGCGCGACCTCCCCGTGCTCATCGAAGACCCGCGGCGCTTCGCCGACCTGTTCGGCGACGACCTCGAGCTCGCGTGGGACGGCCGTCGCGGTGAGGTCGTGACGTCACGCCTCGGCGCGGCCGTGCGCGACTTCTTCCGCAATGGGGGCCAGCGCTGCTGGGTGGTGCGCGTCGCAGGCGCTCAGGCCGTCACCAACCAGTTTGTGGTGCCGGGGCTCATCGACACGAACAACCCCGCGGGCCCAGGGATCACCCTCCAGGCGCGTTCGCCGGGGAGCTGGTCCGACCGGGTGGTCGTGGGCGCCTCGCTCGAGGCCACCGCGCTGCGCCCGGACCCCGCCCACGCCCCGGGGACGGCCTCATGGCTCGCTGCCATCGCCGCCTCCACGCCCCGCCTCGCGCTCGTGGTCGACGCGGCGTCGGGCGTCTCCGCGGGTGACCTCGTGCGCGTCACCGTCTCGCACTGGCCCGGCGCCACGTCGAGCTGGGAGGCGTGGCTCTTCGTCGATCGCATCGAGGAAGACCGCAGCGCGGCCAGGGGCTCGCGCAGGATCGAGATCGTGGGCGCCACGCCCGCGCGGTGGCTCACCCGCCTCGCGACCGCGAGCGGCGACGCGCCCACGACAACCACCCTCTCCGGCGCCCCGGCGGAGCTGCCGTCCGGCGCCGTGGTGCGCATCGACCGCATCGAGATGGAGCTCAGGGTGCGTATTGAAGGCGAGGAGCGCTTCAGGCTCGGTGGTCTCGGGTTCCACCGCGCGCACCCGCGGTGGTGGGAGGCGCTCCCGCGCGATCTCGACTTGCTCCAGCGGGATGATCCGTGGCCTTTCGAACATCATGCCACCTTTCGCCGCGAGCTCCTCGCGCCGAGGTTCCCGCTCGCATCGAGCCGCCCGTGTGATGTCGGCGCGACGGACACGGCCGCTCTCCCCCTCGCCATGGGGCCGTGGCCGACGTACGGCGCCCCCCTCGAGCACGCCGCACCAGCGCTCACACGCGATGGCCTCGCGCGCTTCGACGCCGCCATCTTCGTCGCTCAGGGCCTCGCGGACCTCCTGCCCCATCAGGTGGCGATCGAGGCCGAACACGTGCTCCGCGTGCACAACCGCGCGCAAGGCGCACCGTTTCAGGGCGTGCACGCGGTCTGGGCGGTTGACGAGGTGACGCTGATCGCGGCGCCTGACGCGGCTCACCGCGGCTGGGAAGCCGCTTCCGCGCCCGACGACCTCGCGCTCGGCTTCGACGTCGCGGCGCCCAGCGAGCCGCCCGTCGTCGCGCGCTGCGGCTGCGACGACAGCCGATTGCCGACCCCGCCGCGATGCCCCCCTGAAGAGGCCCCCGCTGGCGCGTTCGGCCCGTCCGATCGCGGGCCCGCCGCCCCCCAGAATTTCACGGTCGAGCCGCGCGAGGGCCCGCCCGAAGGTCCGGTCGCGCTCCCTGTCGGCGCGCGCGCGTTCACCCTGCGCTGGACGCATACCGAGGGTGCGACGTATGTGGTGCGGGAGAGCACCACGCTCGAGCGTGGGAGCGGGGAGATCCGCCTCCACGACCCGATCGTCCTGTACGAGGGACCCGGCGCGGGGGTCGATGCGACAGCCCACGTGCGCGCTCTCCCCGTATTCGGGCGCTCGCCGGGCATATGGCACTATCAGGTGCGGGCCGTGGTCGATGGCGTCGCAGGGCGCTGGTCGAGCATCGTCTCCGTGAGGGTGACAACCCCCGAACGCGCGCTCCTGAGCGACGTCGACGACGGGGGGAACGGGCTCGTGCGGGTGCAGCGCGTGCTCCTGAGGATGTGCGCGGCGCGCGGCGACGTGCTGGCTGTGCTCTCGTTGCCCGAGCGCTTCCGCGAGGCGGAGGCGATCGAGCACGCGGCGCGGCTGCGCTCCTACGACGACCCCGCTGACCGCGCCGGGCTCCCTCCCGAAGCGCTGAGCTACGGCATGCTCGTCCACCCCTGGCCCGTCGTGCTCGAGCCCACGCACCGGGGGAACGCCCGGCGCACACCGCCCGACGGCGCCGCGTGCGGCGTGCTGGCCTCGCGCGCGATCCGCCGGGGAGCGTGGATCTCCCCTGCGAACGAGGCCCTGGCCGACGTGGTTGCCCTCTCGCCCGCGCTCTCCCCGTCGCGATGGGAGGCCCTCCTCGACGCGCGGGTCAATGTCCTTCGCCAGGAGGCGCGCGGGTTCGTGGCGCTCGGCGCAGATACGCTCTCCGACGATCCCGACCTCGTGTCGGTGACCGCCCGGAGGCTCCTCTGCTTCCTGCGCCGCGTAGCGCTCCAGAAGGGCGCAGAGTACGTGTTCGAGCCGCACGACGACTTCTTTCGCCGAGAGGTGATCGGCTCGTTCGAACGGCTGTTCTCCGAGCTCTTTCGCGCTGGCGCCTTCGCGGGGCGGACCCCCGAGAGCTCGTACCAGGTGCGGGCGGACACGACGCTCAACCCGCCAGCGGCCGTCAATCAAGGGCGCTTCGTGATCGAGCTCAAGGTCGCGCCGTCGATCCCCCTGAGCTTCATCACTGTACGACTCACGCAGCGCGGCGACGTCACCGCGGTCGCGGAGGTGCGCTGACGCCATGGCCGAGCGCGAGACCGACCCCCTTGCGCGGCCCTTCATGGGCTTCGCCTTCGCCATCGAGATCTCGGTGCCGGGCACGGTGCCGCGCGTATGCAATGCAGCGTTCGCGGAGTGCGACGGGCTGGAGATGACCATGGACGTGAAGACCATCCGCCAGGGCGGCGACAATGGTCGGCAGGTGCGCCTCACCGGCCCGATGGGCTTCGGCACGCTCACCCTCAAGCGCGGGATGACCGCGAACTTCGACCTGTGGACGTGGTTCGACAAGCTGGTCGAGACCCCCGGGCTCCGCGCCGACGCCGTTGTCGTGCTCTACGCCGCCGGACAGACCGAGAGCCCGCAGGCCCAGCGGGCCGTGAGCGCGTCGTGGGAGCTGTCGCGCTGCGTGCCGGTGAAGCTCAAGGCGCCGCCGCTCAACGCGCGCGATGGGATGGTCGCGATCGAAGAGTTCCAGCTCGCATACGAGTCCCTGCGGCTCCGGCCGCGAGGGCAGGGAGGAGGTTGAGCGATGCCAGCGCCTGTGGTGCTCGAAAAGGCTTTCCTCGTCGCGGTCGACACGGCGGGCAAGGAGCAGGGCGATCGGGTCGTCGTGCAGTTCAACCCCGAGAGCCTCAAGGTGAGCTTCGCCAACCAGATCGCCCAGCCCCAGGGCGGCGGCAACCAGAGCGAGAAGGACCCGCAGCAGTTCGTCGGCGCGGGGACGACGAAGCTCGCTGTGCAGCTCTGGTTCGACGTGACCGTGCGCACCGATGGCGTCAACGACGTGCGCAAGCTGACCGAGAAGGTCGCGGCCTTCATCACGCCCGAACAGGACAAGAGCGACAAGAACAAGTTCGTGCCCCCGAAGGCGCGCTTCGGGTGGGGCACCTTTCAATACGACGGGATCATGGAGTCGCTCGAAGAGTCGCTGGAGTTCTTCTCCAACGACGGGCGGCCGCTCCGGGCGAGCGTGACCTTCACCTTGTCGCAGCAACGGATCACGAAGTTCGTCTTCGGCAGCGCGAAGGCAGCGTCGGCGCCCCCGGGCGCGCCCAACCTGGGTCAAAAGCCGCTCGACGCGGCGCCGAGCAACGGGTCCGTGCAGCAGATGGCGGCGGCGAAGGGCAAGGGCAACGACTGGCAGTCGATCGCGGCGGCCAACAAGATCGAGAATCCCAGGAGCCTCGCGCCAGGGACGCTCCTCGACCTGAACGTGCGTGTGCCTTCGGTGCAGCCACCGTCGATCACGGTATCGCAGCCGCTGTTACCGCAGCCGCCGCGCGTGGGGCTGAGGCGTTGAGGAGGGAGCGCTGATGTCGGTCGTCATCAAGGAGTTCGAGGTCGCCCCCGCGCCTGCTGCGCCCGCGCCGACGTCACAGGCGGCGCCGCCCGGGAAGCCGCCCCCCGTCGACCCGAACGAGCTGCGGCGAGCGCTGCATTGGCAAGCCCGGCGGGCGCTGCGCGTGAGGGCGTACTGAGCCGCCATGAACGCGCCTGCGACGATCAAGGATGCTCGGCCGACGTTCCTCATCGAGGGGAGCGAGGAGGTGGAGCTCGGCCGGGGGCTCATCGCGCTCTCGATCATCGAGGAGGCCGGCGGCCCCTCGCGCTGCGAGGCCACCTTCGGCAACTGGGGCACGAAGGATCAGACGAAGGACTTTCTGTATTTCGATCGCCGCACGCTCGACTTCGGCAAAGGGATGCAGGTGCGCTACGGGACCGACACTGTCTTTGACGGGCGGATCATGGCGCTGGAGGGGCATTTCCCCGAGGGCTCGGCGCCCGAGATCGTCGTGCTCGCGGACGACAGGCTCCAGGACCTCCGCATGACCCGCCGTTCGCGGGTGTTCGAGGACATGAGCGACGCCGCCGTGTTCCAGCGCGTCGCGCAGGACCACGGGCTGCAGCCCGACGTGCAGCTCCAGGGGCCAACCCACAAGGTGCTCGCGCAGGTCAACCAGAGCGATCTTGCGTTCTTGCAGGGGCGCGCCCGCGCGATCGACGCCGAGCTTCACGTCGGCGGGCGAACGCTGCGGGCGAAGTCGCGCGCGCGCGCGTCGTCGAGCCCTGTGGAGCTGAGTTATGGGGCGGCGCTCCGGTCGTTCAGGGTGACGGCCGATCTCGCCCACCAGCGGACCGCGGTGAAGGCGACCGGGTGGGATCCAGAGGACAAGCGGGCGCTCTCGTACGAGGCCACCGACAGCGCCATCCAGGCCGAGCTCGGGAACGACGAGAGCGGCGCGAGCGTGCTGCGCGCGAAGCTCTCGGAGCGCAAGGAGGTCGTCGCGCATGGGGTGACCTGGAGCGACGGGGAGACCCAGGCGCGCGCCGAAGCGCACTTTCGCCATGGCGCGAGGCGCTTCGTCGTCGGCGAGGGGGTGGCCGCGCCCGACGCGCAGCTCCGCGCAGGGGCGAGGGTGAAGCTCGATGGCCTCGGGGCCCTGTTCAACGGCACCTACCACCTCGCCGAGGTGCGATGGCTCTTCGATGAGGGCGGGCTCAGGGTGGAGTTTCGCGCCGAGCGCGCTGGGATTGGGAGGCCATAGACCGATGTCGCAACGTGACCCGCTGGAGTCGACGATCGATGAGCGCATCCCCTCGGGGTTGGGCGGTCGGTGGTACGGCGTCTACCCCGCGCAGGTGCGCGACATCAAGGACCCTGCGGGCAAGGGGCGGGTCAAGGTCGCGCTCCCATGGTCGCCCGATCCGTCGGGAGGCGACGGCTACGAGGCATGGGCGCGCATCGCGGCGATGGGCGCGGGGAAGCAACGAGGTGCGTGGTGGATCCCTGACCTCGACGACGAGGTGCTCGTGGCCTTCGAGGGCGGCGACCCGCGCAGGCCCTACGTGATCGGCGGGCTCTGGAACGGCAAGGACGACCCGCCCGAGTCGATGGATGGCGCGGGGAAGAACCCGCTCAAGGTGCTCCGCTCGCGCAACGGAGTGAAGGTCACCCTGGATGACACCGATGGGCAGGAGAAGCTCATCCTCGAGACCCCCGGCGGGTGCAAGCTCACGATGCGCGATGGACCCGGCACCGTCGAGATCGCGGACGGAAACGGGAACACCCTCAAGATGGAAGCGAGCGGGGTCACCCTCACGGCCAGCAAGCTCACGATCAACGCGGGGGCCAAGATGGACGTGACCGCAGGGATGGTGAACGTCAACGCAGGGATGTCGAAGTTCAGCGGGGTAGTTCAGTCCGACACGAACATCACCAACGCCACCGTGAGCGCGTCGTACACGCCCGGCGCGGGGAACATCTGGTGAGGCGCGCGTGACGACGAAGCATGAGATCGGCTGGGTGACCGCGGCGCCCCTGTGGCGAGGCCGCGCGGTGGCGCCTGGGGTCATCGCGGCCCCCGATCTCCTGCGCTTCGACTCCGATGATTTCATGGACGATCTCACGGCGCTCCTCGCGAAGCGCCCTGCGGATCTCGCCGGCAAGATCGCCACGAAGAAGACCTACCGCGCCAGGCCGCCCGGGGCGCCGGAGGGCTGGCCCCCCACGCCCGCCGCGTTGAGGCTCTATCAACCTGTGCACGGGCATTTCAACCTCGTGATCGCGAGCCTCGTGTGCCATACGCCGGGGCTCCCCGACCACGGCGTCGACCCGGCGAAGGGCGAGGAGGCGTGGTTCGTGCTCCGGCGGCTCCGCAAGAGCGACGCCCGCGAGATGGCCTGGGTGACCGACGCGCAGAAGCGCCATGTGTGGTCGCCTATCGCGGGCGACGCGAAGCTCGGCGAGGTGGCCGAGGGGGAGCAGCTCCTGCCGCTGTT
Organism: Sorangium sp. So ce726; assembly: GCF_051521405.1. Classification (NCBI taxonomy): domain Bacteria; kingdom Pseudomonadati; phylum Myxococcota; order Polyangiales; family Polyangiaceae; genus Sorangium; species Sorangium sp. So ce726. Next base: position 2,995,792 of record NZ_CP150349.1, read on the forward strand.
CATGGTGCCCTTCACCGAGAACGGGCGCACGCGGAGGCTGTGGGCGGGGCTCATCCCGACGTCGAGCCGCGAGACGTTCGTGGCGACGCGCGAGGCCGTGCCCGAGGTGTTCCCGGATGAGGCCGCGCCGGCGCCCGGCGCGCCGCATCCCAACGTCCCCGAGCCGCCCTTCACGGACCCCGAGCTCGTCGAGGCGCGGGCGCGTGTCATCGGCGGGCTCCAGGCGCTCGTCACCCCGCGGACGACGCTCGCGCAGACCTCCGCCGAGCGGCACGCCGAGGAGCTCATGGAGCAGGAGGTCACGCGCTTCTTCCTCCTCGACCTCGCCGACCTGCTCACGAGGTACGCGCCTTCGGTGATGGGCTCCTCACTACCCCCCTCCACGGCCCCGAAGGCCCGGGCGCTCTATAACCTGCTCCCCGCGGCCGGGGTGCGCGATCAGCTCGCGGCGGCGCTCTCGCAGTGGGCGCAGATCACCGGTGAGAGCGAGGGCACGAGCTCGATCACCGTGAACCTCCGGAACGTCGCGCTCAATGTGTATACCTTCGCGCGCGCGCTCGATGAGGCGATCAAGGAGCACCTCGCGGCCACGCCGGCGCCGACGCCCGCTGGGGGCGAGCCGGCGCGCCCCGGGGCCATGGAGCTGCCGCAGCTCGACGACAGCGAAGCGCGTTACGTCCTCCGTTGCGTGTACCGGCGGACCAGGTGCCGGCCGCCGCACCCCGACCTCGTGAGCGCGCGATCGGCGGAGTTCACCATCGCGCCCTTCTTCGATCCCGACGCGCCAGCGCGGGCCGTGCGCATCGCGCTGCCGGTCGACACGTCGCTCAAGGGGCTGCGAAAGTTCAGGAAGGGCGTGGCTTTCCTCCTGTCCGATCAGCTCCGCAAGCAGATGAGCCAGGCGTCGAACATGAAGGATCTCCTCGACGGCAAAGCGGGCTCCGAGGAGCCCTTCACGCTCGGCGAGATCTGCTCGTTCTCGATCCCGATCATCACGCTGTGCGCCTTCATCGTGCTGATGATCTTCATGATCCTCCTGAACTTCGTGTTCTGGTGGCTCCCGCTGCTGCGCTTCTGTTTCCCCATCATCAAGAGAAAGTGACGACGGTCATGGACGCAGGGAAACTCTATGGTCGTGGCATCTCGTTCCCGCCTCGCGTGGGCGAGGACGGGAGGGTCGCGTGGTCCGCGGGGGAAGAGAACATCCGCGACGCGATCCGGGTGATCCTCCTGACCGAGCCCGGCGAGAGGCTCCTTCGGCCCGACTTCGGCGCGGGCCTCAGGCGTTTCCTCTTCGAGCCGAACACCGTCACCACCCGCAGAGCCATCGAGGACGCGATCACCACCGCCCTCAAGGACTGGGAGGCGAGGATCGCCGTGGAGTCCGTGATCGTGGAAGAAGAGCCCGACGACCCGCGCGCGGTGCTGGCGACGGTGACTTACAGGCTCGTGGCGACCAGCGCGGTCGAGCGCGTGAGCCTCAGCGTGGGCGTGGCTGGATAAGAGGAGGCGCGCGGTGCCTGTTCGCATTCCTACGATCGATGAACGCAAGTTCCAGGACCTCGTTGACGAGGCGCTCGCGCGCGTACCCGTCCACAACCCCGAGTGGACCAATTTCAACAAGAGCGACCCCGGCGTCACGCTCATCGAGGTCTTCGCGTTCCTCACGGAGTCGCTGCTCTATCGCGCGAACCTCATCCCTGAGCGCAATCGACTGAAGTTCCTGTCGCTCCTCGGGGTGCCGCTCCAGCCCGCGTCGGCGGCGCAGGGCCTGGTGGCCTTCGCCAACGACAAAGGCCCCCTCGCGGTGCACACGCTCACCCGGGGCGTCGAGGTGCGCGCAGGCGCGGTGCCCTTCGTGACGGGGCGCGGCGTGGACGTGCTCCCGATCGAAGCAAAGGCCTTTTACAAAGCCGACGTGACCGATCTCTCCGCCGAGGCGAAGGGGTACTACGAAGATCTCTACCGATCCGCTACCGAGGAGCGAGCGGGCGCCGCGGCCCGCTTCTACCGCACGACGCCGCTGGAGACCGCGGGGCCCTCCGGCGTCGACCTCGGGGGCACCGTGGGCCACGCGCTCTGGATCGCCCTCCTCGCGCGCCCCAAGGACGACGTCGAGCAGGCGCGAAGGCTCATCGCAGGCAAGGTGCTCACGCTGGGCTGGGTGCCTGTCGTCGACGACGCAGGGCGCGCGGTGACGCCGATGACGGGCGCGGGCGCCGCCTCCACGGCGAGGCTCCTTTACGAGGTGCCGTGGATCGACGAGACCAACAGGTCAGTGCAAACGGTCGGCGGTCTCCGCACCCCGCAGTACAGGCCGCTGACGGCTAGCCCGTCGGGCAACGTGCTGCTCGAGCCCGGGGTCGTCGAGGTCATGCTCCCGCCCGAGGGCCGCTTCGGCATGTGGGACGACATCGAGCCCACGGAGGCCGGTGTTGGGGAATTTCCGCCGTCGCTCGAGGACACAACCCTCGAGGAGCGGCTCATCACCTGGCTCCGCGTGCGTATGGTCGGCTCCGCGGCGGCGCGCGTGTTGTGGGCCGGGGTCAACACCGTGCCTGTGGCGCAGCGCGAGCGGGTGCTGAACGAGGCGTTGCCCGATGGCACGGGCGAGCCCGATCAGGCGGTGACTGTCGCGCGCAGGCCCTTTCTTCCGGGGAGCGTGCGGCTGCGCGTGCGCGCCCCGACGGCGAGCGCGTTCGAGGCGTGGGCGTCCATCGACGACCTCCTTGCTGCAGGTCCCGAGGTGCCGGCGCCCGATCCGAGGCTCCCGCCTGGGCGGCGGCAGGTCACGCCTGCGCCGTCGAAGGTCTTCGTCGAGGACGCCGAGGCGGGTGAGCTGCGCTTCGGGGACGGCCAGCGCGGCGCGAGGCCGCCGCGCGGCGCCAGGCTCGTCGTCGATTACGAGTGCTCGGTCGGCGCCGCGGGCAACGTGGGCGCCTCGGCCGTGAGCAGCGCGCCCGCGCTCCCGGCGGGGGTCACCGTCTCGAACCCCGTCGCGACCTGGGGGGGCGCCGACGCCGAGCGCGTCGACGACGGCGAGAAGCAGATCACGCGGTACCTCCAGCACCGCGACCGCCTGGTCACCGTGGCCGACTTCGAGGCGATCACGTGGCGCACCCCGGGCGTCGCGATAGGCCGCGTCGATGTGTTGCCGTCGTTCCGCCCCGTGCGCGGCGGCGAGCCGATCACCGACGCGCCCGGCGTGGTGACCGTCATGGTGGTGCCGCGCTTCGACCCGCTGCACGCCGACGCCCCGGAAGCCACGAGCGATTTCATCGACGCCGTGTGCGCGTGGCTCGACCCGCGGAGGCTCGTCACGACCGAGCTCATCTTGAGGGGCCCCGAGTACGTGGACGTGACCGTCTCGATCGGTATCGAGGCGGTGCCCGGCGCGAGCGTCCACGATGTCGTCGAGGCCGTGCGGCTCGCTGTGAGGGATTTCCTCTCGCCGCTGCCGGCGCCCGGCGTCGAGAACATCGAGAAGGAAGTGGCGCTGCTCGCGCCCCCCGAGCCCACGTTCCTGCAGGTGCGCCGCGGCTGGCCGCTGCGGAAATCGGTGCTGGCGCTCGAGATCATGGCGGTCGCGAGCCGCGTTCCCGGCGTGCTGCTGGTCAAGCCCGTGGTGCTCGGGCGAGGCGCGGAGACGACGCCGGCGCCGTCGGTGGATCTCGTGGGGCTTCAGCTCCCGAGGCTCGCGGCGCTCTCGGTGATCGACGGCGATCCGCTGCCGCTCAGCGAGCTGCGAGGCGGGCCGACCACCAGCGGCGACTACCTGCCTGTGCCCGTCGTGCCCGAGGTGTGCGGCTGATATGAAGGACGTCAACGGAACGAGGTACCACCTCCTTCTCGGGCAGGACGACTGGGGCGTCCCTGGCACCGAGTCGTCGCCGCTCACGAACGAGCGGGTCGTGTGGAATGGCGCGCGCAACGAGGTCTCGCTCCGGGCGAAGACATTCAGGTTTCGTACAGGCCGGAGCGACCGCATCCCGAGCGTGAGCGACCACCGCGGCGCCGCCATGGACCATCACGGCAACTGGTACTGGATCGATCCCTCCGAGCGCGCGATCGTGGTGACCTCGTCGGGCAGCCGCGAGACAGCCACGTTCTGGCCCGTACCCGCCGAGGCGCGCGCGGAGCGCGAGACCGGCGCGTTCGGACCCGCGGCCTCCGACGCGGCGCCGCCGCGCTGGCTGCTGTCGGGCCTCGCGGTGACCGACGACCACTACCTCGTCGTGGGCGCGCACGGCGACGACGGCTCCGTGCGGCTGCTCGTGTTCGACCTCTTCGGCGGCGGCGAGCCGATCCAGATGCTGTGGCCCAGCGCGCTGCCGCTCCGGATCCGGGATATCGCGCTCGCGCCCCAAGGAGGCCTGTGGATCCTCGACAGGGGCGATCCCGGTCGAGGGGTTGGTGGCCGTTACTGGCGCCTCGACCGCCACGTCCGCGTCGTGCGGCGCGCCTCCTCGACGGCCTCGGCGCCGGGGGGCTTCTCGCCGTCGACACCGGCGCCGGCATCGAGCGAACAAAGCGTCGAGCCCGCGCGCCCTGTCGACGCGAGCGACGCGTTCGACGCGCTCTCGGCCGATCCAATAGCGATCGAGGGGCTGCCCGACGGGTCGGTGATGGTCCTCGACCATGGCGGGTCCGAGTCGCGGGTGAGGCTGATTCGGCACATGACGACCGGGGGCGCCGTCACGAGCGCCCAGGTGGCCGAGCTCTCGATCTCACGCTTTCAGGAGCTCCTCTGGGAGGGCACGCGCGACGAGGCGATGGGATCGCCGGGTGACGTGCCCGAGCTCACGCCGCACGCGCTCGACGTGGCCTTCGTCCCCGACGCGGGCTGCCCGTGGCCGTGGACAGGCGACGTGTTCCTCACGTCGAGCCATGGAAACCAGGCGTTTCGCGTGAGGCTCGAGGTCATCCAACCCGAGGGCGCTCTGTCCGACGCCCCTGACGCTCCGCCGCCTGTGCGGTTCGTGGCGCACACCGATTACGTGCCGATGCGCCTCCACGCGGGGCTCGGGCTCGTGACGGCCGCGGGGCGGGTGCACTACGACTCTGGCGGGCGCTGGATCCCGCTGGTGATCCAGCAGCGGCCGCGCTTCGAATCCGAGGGTGAGATCGAGACCCGGAGCTTCGACAGCCGTGAGCCTGGGTGCGTGTGGCACAAGCTGGACCTCGACGGGGCCATTCCAGGCGGGGCCTCGGTCGAGGTGTGGAGCCGGGCGAACGATGAGCCTGACGCGCTCGCGCTCGGCGCGTGGCAGCGCGAGCCAGCGTTCACGTACAAGCGGCGCGATGGCTCCGAGCTGCCGTTCGTGCCGCAGGGCAAGCGCGAGGGCGAGGGGACTTGGGAAGTGCTCCTGCAGAACGCCCGGGGGCGGTACCTTCAGCTGCGCCTGCGCCTCTCGGGCGACGGCGTGCGGTCGCCCTCGCTGCGCGCGCTGCGGGTATGGTACCCGCGATTTTCTTACCGGGACCGATACCTTCCTGGGGTGTACCGCGATCACGACGTGAGCGGGTTCCTCGAGCGTTTCATGGCGAATTTCGAGGGCACCTTCACCGCGATCGAGGGGCGCATCGCGGCCGGGCAGATGCTCTTCGACGTGCGCTCGTGCCCGCCCGACGCGCTCGACTGGCTCGCCTCATGGTTCGGCGTGCTGCTCGACCCGACGTGGGACGACCAGCGCCGGCGGCTCTTCATCCGCCACGCGATGCAGTTCTTTCAGATGCGGGGCACGGTGCGGGGGTTGCGCGCGGCGGTCGCGCTCGCGACGAGCGAATGCGTCGATGAGCGGCTCTTCTCGGACGAGGGGGCCGACGCGTATGGGCCCTTCGGGGTGCGGGTCGTCGAGCAGTTCAGGGCACGGGAGTTCCCCGGGGCGCTGCTGGGCGACGCGAGCGGCCGCGACCCCGAAGAGACCCTCGCCGTCGTGGCCCCGGGAGAGCACTGGAAGCCTTCGGATGGCCTCGGGGCGCTCCTGGAGCGCTATGGGATCTTCCTTGACCGCTGGCGCCGAGGTGAGCCGTCCGACGGCACGCGCCGCGCGGGCGAGCCCGAGGCGCCCATCCCCGAGACCTTTCCCACGCGCGCGCGCGATGGCGACGCCGACGCCGACGGGTGGCGAGCCTTCGTGCGCGGTGTCCTGGCGCTGCCCGACCTGCCCGATGGGGTCGATGAGCCTGGCTGGCGCGGTTACCTCGAGAGCCGGTACCGGAGCATCGATGCGCTCCGCGCTGCGCATGGCACCGACGTCGCGGGCTTCGATGCGGTGATGTACCCCGACCCTCTGGCAGGCAACGCGCGGCTGCTCGACGACTGGTATCGTTACGAGTCCGCGGTGCGCCCCACGCGGAGGACAGCCCATCGCTTCACGGTGCTTGTCCCGGTGCCGCCGGGTGGGGCCGCGGACGAGGCCGCGCTCCGGGAGCGGCTCAGGGTCGCGGAGCGCGTCGTGGCGCTCGAGAAGCCCGCCCACACGACCTTCAACGTGATGTTCTACTGGGCGATGTTCCGCGTGGGGCGCGCGCGGCTCGGGTACGACACCCTCGTCGACCTCGGCGGGCGTGCGCCCGATCTCCTGCCCCCCGCGGTGGCCGGCAGGAGCTACCTGGCGCAGGCGTACGTCGCCACCGCTCTGCCCGACGGCGCCGTCGACCGCAGGCGCATCTCGGAGAGCACGCTTCAGAAGGTTCAAGGGGTTTCACAGGAGACGAGCGCATGAGTGTGTTCGAACCGTCGTCAAGGCTCAGGCCCATCGTGATCGATCCCCACAAACGCGTGAACTACACGCTGGGGATGGTGCTCGGCGTCGACGACTTCGTGCAGGAGCAGACCTGGCACGCCGAGTCGCTCCGCCATGTGGTGCGCGACCTCCTGGGCTACGGGACCGTGCGCGGGCTCAAGGTGACGACCCGGGGCGCGGCGAGCGCGCTCGAGGTGGTCGTGCGCCCGGGGGTCGCGGCCACGCCCCGGGGCGAGATCGTGCGCGTGGCCGCAGAGCAGTGCGCGCAGCTCGACACCTGGCTCGGGTCAGGGGGGTATGCGTCGGAGCGAGAGCGGAGCGCGCACCGCAATGCCGTGGCGGAGGCGGTGGTGGCGGCCTCTCCCGCCGACACGGGCACGCTCACCGTTCACGTGGTGCTCGACTACGCCGAGTGCACAACCGACAAGCGGCCCATCCCAGGCGAGCCTTGCCGCAGCGAGGACGACGTGCTCGTCGACTCGCGCATCAAGGACGCCTTCTCGCTCACGCTCTCGCTCCGCCCACCGCAGCAGCTCGAGCTTCAGGGGGCGCACGGCTTCGCGTGCTGGCTCGCGAGGGTCCCCATCGTCGACACGTCGCCCGTCGACGGGCAGCTCGAGGACTTCCTCGATGAGATCCGCGCGGCCGCGGCCGCGAGCTCGCCTCCGGGACCGCCGTTCATGCAAGCGCCGCCGCCCGCCAGCCTCACCATCCCGCGGAGCGAGGCCGAGCGCTGGCTGCGGGCCGCGCTGAGGCTGTACGTGACCGAGCTGCGGTCGAACGCCGATTGGCTCGCGCTGGGGCAGGACGCGACCGGGGAGCCCCCTTCGCGAGAGCGCAACGTGCCCTCGGGGATCCTGCTCGCGACGCTGCACGTGCAGGTGGTGCGCAATGTGCTCGACGCCGCGGCGCGCTGGGAGCTGTCGCCAGACCCGCTCTCCGTGACGATCGACGAGAGCGAGCGGCCGTTCCTCCTGCACTCGGATTTCTACAAGGAATACCTGCTGTGCACGGCCGACGTGATGCGCGAGGGCGCCGCGGGGCCGGGCGTGCCGGGGCCTGCCGGGCCCACTGGGCCCGCCGGAGCCGACGGCGCGCCAGGGGCCGCTGGAGCGACTGGACCTGCGGGGCCCACTGGCCCTACGGGTCCCGCTGGGCCTACGGGGCCTGCCGGCGCCAACGGCGCGACGGGGCCTGCCGGGGCCACTGGACCTACGGGGCCTGCCGGCGCCAACGGCGCGACGGGGCCTGCGGGGGCCACTGGACCTACGGGGCCTGCTGGAGCCAACGGCGCGACGGGGGCTGCCGGGGCCACGGGGCCTACCGGAGCCAACGGCGCGCCAGGGGCCGCTGGAGCGACTGGACCTACGGGGCCCATTGGACCCACTGGGGCTACGGGCGCAACCGGTCCAGCTGGGGATTCGCGCACGGTGACGATCACGGCTGGCAACGTCATCGTGGATGGACCGGACGTGAATGGGATGCGGGCCATCTCCATCGCGGGCGGGCTACTGGGGCCGCTCGTGCAGATCGATTTCAAGATGCCCGATATCGATCCGGCGCAGTTCTTTTTCGCGGTGCATGCGATGCCGGTGCTGAATCCTGAGGACCGGGGCGCCAACATCGTCGTGAACATCGCTGAGCCGTTCACAGAACCCAATCGGGGCGCCGGAAGGTTCCTGCTGCGGTGCCAGCGCAACGGCGAGAACGTCACCAAGCTCGTCTTACAGATCGACATCGTGGCGTGGAGGATCGCGCCTTAGCGGGAGGCAACCAGCGTCATGAACACCGCGCAACTGCTGCAACCGCTGCTCGATGGCGGGATCCAGTCCATCAAGTTCTTCAATGGGCGTCTGCTCTCCGCCGAGGACCTGCAGCAGGAGCAGCAGGCGCAGCGGGAGGCGCGGGCGCTGCTCGGCGTGGCCCTGGGCGACGGCCTCGTGCACGGCCTCGAGGTCTCGCGCGCGGGCGCCGCGACCGAGCCCGTGCTGCGCGTCGAGGCAGGCCTGGCCGTGAACCGCGAGGGGGTGCCGCTTCATGTCCCCGAGGCCCTGGAGATCTCGCTCTCCCCCACGTCCCAGTCCTCGGGGAGCCCCGTGTCCGGCGGCAGCGGCGCGGGGCTGTTCCACGTATGCGACGAGCCCGCGCGCGGCGACTACCTCAGCGGCCGTGACCTCTGGATCGTCACGATCGGGCCGGCGCAAGGGACACGCGGCCGGGCGCCGGTCACGGGCCTCGGGAGCAGCGCTGGCGCGTGCAACGCGAAGTATCTCATCGACGGCGTGACCTTCCGCACGCGCTGCATCACGAGGCGCCTTTCGGCCAGCGCCTTCGGCGCCGACGAGGAAGACAGGTTGCGGAGCCGCCTGGCGTCACGGTGCTTCGACCACGAGCACGCGCTCGACATGGCCCGCGATCCCTTCGGCACGCCGACGAGACAGCGGCTGGTCGACGATCTCCGCGCGGAGGGGGTGATCCCCGACGCCGAGGTGCCGCTCGCGGTCTTCTACTGGAAGGCGGGGGTGGGGTTCGTCTTCGTCGACCGATGGTCGGTGCGCAGGCGGATCGCGCTCCGCGACCGCGGCGACCGCTGGAGCCCGCTGCTCTCCGACGCGTCGAGGGCGGAGTCCGAGGCGCTGCTCGTGCAGTTTCAGGAGCAGATCGACGATCTACTGCACATGAGCCTCGCGGAGCGCAAGGTGCGGGCCGATGAGCTCAGGGCGTCGCGGTTCTTCACGCACCTCCCGCCGGTGGGCGTGCTGCCTGTGGTGGGCAATCCCTCCCGGGGAGGGTTCTCCGTCGCGGAGTTCTTCCATGGCCTCACGCTCCGACCGACGGGCGGCGCGATCCCCGAGGGGCCGCCGGCGTTCGAGGCGCACACGGTGATCGAAGGCTCGCGGGTCCGCGGGCTCCTCGAAGAGGCGCTGCGCCACGCGGCCGTGTCGACCGCCACCGACGAGATGTTCTGGATCTACCAGGTGCGCGAGAACATCCAGGCGGTGCGCGCGCCCGGGAGCGCGGTGCAGCCCTACGTGATCTTCGCGCGCGGAGCCGTGCCCTACCACGGTGGCGCGCCATTCAATGTGTCTCACTGGGGCTACGCCACGTACTCCTGATCTCGGGGGGATATGGCCCTGTTGCGCGGAGATGCCACTACGGTCGAGCGGATGCGGGTGCGGGGCGCCCGCGATCCGCTCGCCGTGCGCCTTCGCGCAGAGTCGCTGCTGGGGGCCGTGGACCTGCGCCCTTCGTGGCTGCCCCCGACGGCGGTGCTGATCGTGCGTTCGCTGCGCGTGCGCTCGTCGGCCGTCTTCGACCGCGGCATCGACGCGTCCGTGCTGCGCGCCTGGGAGCGGGCGCTCCAGGCCGAGGTCGATCGCGTGGCGCGCGGCGCGGCGCGGCCCGCGCGCGAGGCCGTGCCCGCAGGGGCCGAGGCGGTGCTCTTCAACGACCACGCCGAGATGCTCGCGTGCCTTGCGCGCGACGCGTGTGATGGGGTGATCGCGGAGCGCTGGTGGTGGGCTGGGCGGCTCCACGCCGGCGGCGCCGAGCGGCTCGTGGCGGGGGCCTGGCGCGAGGCGCCAGAGCACGTCCCTGGAGCGCTGTCGGTGCTCGCGCGCAGCGGCGACGCGGTGCGCTTCGTCGAGGCGCTGACGGTCGAAGAGCGACGGGCGGTGCTGCTCCCGATGCTCGAGGTGCACGGACTTCCAGCGCTGCGCGCCGTGTTCGAAGCGGCGCCGGAAGGCGCTACGAGCGAGCGTGCGCCCGGAGAGGACCTGGGCGAACTCACGTGGCGTGCCGTGGTGCCGGAGCGGAGGACCGGGGAGACGTACGCTGACGCGCTGGTGCTGGTGGGGTTGATGCTGGTGCGCGCGCCGTCGCGGGTGCGCAGCGGCGCCTTTGCAGAGGCCGCGCGGCGGTGGGTGCACGGCGCGCGGCCGGAGCGCGGCGCGGGCGTCGCCGTGCGCGCTCTTTCCCCCGCGGGTGAGGCGGGCGCGGAGGCGCGTGAGCCCGGCGATTCGAGCGGGGGCGCGCGGTCCACGGCGACGGACGGGCGGACGGCCGCGAGCGCTCTTGAGGAGGCGCCGGGCACCACCGCGCCGACGCAGGTCGACCGGGCGCGCGAGCTCGCGCCGCGCGGCGGTCGCTCGGAGCAGGCGGCCGCGGCGCCGCCGCCGATGGCGGCCGGCGCGCGAGAGACCAGCGACGCGCGCAGCGTCCGGGAGGCGCCCAGGAGCGATGCTGTCGAGGCCGCCGCGGGCGTCTCGCGGTCTCGCGAGAGGGCGCGAGACGACGTTGCAGCAGGGAGGGGTGCGGAGCCCGCGGAGCCGCGCCCCAGGCCCGCGCGCGGGCAGAAGCGCGCCGAGCACGCCGAGCGCGGCGACGAGGAGCCGAGTTACGAGGCCATCGACACATGGGAGATCGAGACAGCGCTTGGGGGCGTGTTCTTCCTTGTCTACGTGGGTATCAGGCTGGGCCTTTATGGCGACTGCTTCACGCCGCGAGAGCCGGGCATCTCGCTCCCTCTGTGGGACTGGCTCGCGCTCGCCGGCCGCGCGCTGCTCGGGGAGGGGCACGAAGACGATCCCCTGTGGGGTCTGCTCGCGGCGCTCGCGGGGCGCGCAAATGGAGAGGCACCCGGGGAGGGCTTCGATGCGCCCGAGGGGTGGACGCTCCCCGACGAGTGGCTCGTGGACGACGGCGTGACGCTGGCGGAGCGCTCGAGCGCGGCGGGAGGGCGCGCGATCGACCGCTGGATCGCGGGCCTGATCCCGCACGTGCGCGCGCGGCTCGCCGAGGCGCTGGGCGTGGCGCGGGGCGAGGTCGTCGAGGTGATGCTCTTGCGGAGGGCTCGCGTGCGCGCGACGGCGAGCCGAGTGGATGTGACGATGTCGCTCGCCGACCTGCCGATCGAGGTCAGGCGCGCGGGGATCGACCGCGATGTGGGCTGGGTGCCCGCGGCGGGGAGGTACGTGGCGTTCTGGTTTGAGGCGTGAGCGTCAGGGGGGCAGCGGATTGTCGGCGAGAACGTCCTGGCAATCGTTCACGCTCTGGATCGTGGGCATGGGGCCGCTGCTGTTCTCGAGCTGCATCACCTGGAGCCCGGCGAGGCTCCCGCTGGTGAGCACCGCAGGCGTACCTGCGCAGGGCGGTCCGGCGGGCGCCATGCTCACGATGCAGAACCGACTCGGGACGGTGCTCTTCAGGACGATCTCCCAGTTCTGAGGGGGCGCTGGGTCGGTGATCTCGCACGTCGCTGCGTTGCGCGCGGCGTGAGCCAGGGTGAGCCTGAGGCGGTAGCGGTTGCGGCGGGTGTTGTTGGTCGGGCTATCTGCAGGAATGTTCGCGGGAGGGATCAACACCGCGCTCGCGCCGCTCGCGAAGAGCGCCGTGACCGTCGGGGCGCCATAATTCACGGCGAAGTCGGAGCCCCCAGGAAGGAACTGCGTGGGCCCGCTCCCCGTATGGTCCTTGATCTCCATGCTGAGCGGGCCCTCGAACGGCGTGCCGTCGTCGCCCGTGCTCAAGGGCCCACCATCTTCATATCGGATGGGCGTCTGGTCGATCCAGATGTCGACCGCGTGAATCGACGCGCTGTTCGCAGCGCGCGCAGGGACTGTGACCCTGAGGAGATTCTTGGCGCACGCAGCCCCCGAGGCTGCCGCGAGGAACGAGAGCGTGAGAACGAGGAACTTTTTGAGCGACCGCATGGTACCTCGTGAACTCCTAGAGCGACAAACGGGTTGAAACTGCTTGAAAAGCGCAGAATTTCGAACCGCCAAGCCGCCAAGGACGCCAAGAACGGAGAATTATCTTGGCGTCCTTGGTGTCTTGGCGGTTCATTTCTCGCTCGATCAACGTGATCGGTGTCCTAGCCTGAAGGGAAGACCCGTGCGTCTGCCTGGGCGGATTGCGGTGCACCGGTGACCGATACCCGCACGGACACCTCGCGACCCGTCAGGTTGACGCCAATCCGTGGTCTTGTGTCCGGAAAAGTGAAGCTGAGCTCTGTGCTCGATCCGGTGACTGCGATGGGCTGCTCGCCTGTGGCGCTGGGGTAGACGACCTCGGTTGAGCCGTCCACGTAGAGCAGCTCGATCCGCGTCTGGCTGCCGATGAAGTTCGCCCCACGCACCGTCACCGGCTGGCCGATGATCAGGTTGGTGCCCGAGCCGGGGCCCCTCACCTCGCTGATTGTCGGCGAGGGCTGCGTCGAAGTCGATCGGACGAAGGCGTAGTTGCGTGAGGAGCGTCCGTTCTCGTTCTCGACCGAAATGGCGAATGAAGCGCCCGACGCGCCCACCCCGGACAGCACCGTATCGGGCACGCGGAAGGTGAGGCTCGACGCGCTGGTTCCCGTGGAGGTGAACACATAGCTCTCCACGGGAATCGGGGTCTCGTTGATGCGGATGATATTGCGCAGCGTGCCCAGGACCGGATCGTACATGGGCACCACAAAATTGGCGCCGCGGATCGTCACGTTGCGCCCGACCTCCTGCTGCCCGGCGGGCTCGAACGCGTCGATGCGCACGGCCGTCGGTTCCTCCCCTTCGATCTTTTCAACGCGTGAGGCCAGGGCTTCCAACGCATCAAGGAGGAGGTTAAACTGCTGGGCGGTGATGAGATCGCCCGGCCGAACGCGCGGGAACACCGTGGCCATTCGCTCGTCTCCTTCGCAAGAGCTGAAACCGTGCACTCCGTGAGGAGGCTCCGGTGGTCCCGAGCGATCGACACCTCGTCGCCTGCGTTTCGTTGCAGGTGCAGCACCCGGCGAAGGTCGTGAAGCCCCAGAACCCTCTTCACCTACTGAATGTCGGCCGTCACCGTGCCACATTCGATTGCGCCCGGTCAATCAGTTTCATGACCCGCGGCGATGAACCTGATGGCCTTGGGAGCGCGTGCGGTCGTAGAATGACGGGGCATAACGACGGCGCTTCCAGCGCCCGGCGCAGGTCGGAGGGGTAGCGGAATCGATGTTGAGCGAGGGAGCCGCAGATCACTTTCGGCTGCACCTCTTCGCGGCGGTCGCGCGGGTGATCGGCGAGGCCGCCCGCGGCTTCGACAGCGTCGACGCGCTCCTCGAACAGCTCCCCTTTCTCGCGGGGTACCGCGACGAGCTCCCCGAGGGGTCGATCGAGGATCCCGCGTGGTGGCCCGCGGCCATCGCCGATTTCGAGCGCGGCACGGGCGAGCACCTGCCGCTGCGCGCGCTGCGGGAGGCCGCGGGGCTCGATCACGACGCCCTCACGCTGCTCCTTGCGCTGGGCCTTCAAGAAGAAGATCCGCGCTTCGGTCTGCTCTTCGACGCCGCGCAGGGCACCTCCGGGCAGCAGCGCCCCACGCTCGGGCTCGTCAATGCGTGGTGGCGCGGCGAGGTCGATCGCGGAGAGGTGCGCGCCCGGCTCCGGCGCCTGCGCGAGCTCGGGCTCGTCGGCGTGCTCAACCCGGACGCGCCGCGCACGCAATGGCAGCTTCATGTGCATGCTCCCGTGTGGGACGCGCTTCGCGGCGAGGCGAGCGACGGCGTCGCGGCGTGGCTCACGCATCACCCTCGCGAGGCGCTCGTGCCGCTCGGAGGGCTCATTGCACCCGAGGCGCTGCGCCGCGAGCTCGCGCGCCTGCCCGAGCTGCTCGCGTCGGGGGAGGTGAGGGCGTTGCTCGTCCGGGGCCCTCGCCATTGCGGCCGCCGGACGCTCCTCGGCGCGGTCGCGCACGCCGTGGGGCGGGGCGTGCTCGAAGCGCGCGGCCTCGCCCGCGACGACGACCGCTGGCGAACGCTGGGGTCCCTCGCGACGCTCCTGAACGCCGTCCCCGTGGCGGTCTTCGACGCGGGGCCCGGCGAGACCATCGATGTACCGTCGCTCTCCGAGCGAGGCGACCTGCTCGGCGTCGTCATGGGGCGGCAGGGGGGAGCGCGGGGCCCCGGCGTCGAGGGCGCGCTCACGCTCACGCTGGCGATGCCTGCGGCCGGCGAGCGCCGCGCCCACTGGCGCGCGGCGCTCGGCGACGCGCCCTGTCCCGCCCTCGACGACCTCGCGTCGCGCTTCCGCATGACCAGCGGGCACATCCGCCGCGCCGCCCCGGTGGCGCGCTCGCTCGCCCGGCTCGACGGCCGCCGCGAGGTCGCCCTCGATGACGTGCGCCGCGCCGCGCAGACGCTGCACCGCCAGGCGCTCGACACGCTCGCCGCCAGGGTGACGTGCGAGGGCGCGTGGACGTCGCTCGCGCTGCCTCCCGAGACGCTGCGCGATCTGCGCGATCTGGAGGCGCGCTGCCGCCAGCGGGAGACGATCCGCGAGCGCGTGGGGCCGGTGCTGCGCAGCGGGCTCAACCCGGGCGTGCGCGCGATGTTTCAGGGGCCGAGCGGCACGGGCAAGACCTTCGCGGCGCGCGTCCTCGCGGCGGAGCTCGGCATGGAGCTCTACCGCGTCGACCTGGCCTCGGTGGTGAACAAGTACATCGGCGAGACCGAGAAGAGCCTGAACCAGGTGTTCACGCTCGCCGAAGAGCTCGACGTGATCCTCCTGCTCGACGAGGGCGACGCCCTGCTCGCGCAGCGCACGGGGGTGCAGAGCTCCAACGATCGTTACGCCAACCTCGAGACCAACTTCCTGCTGCAACGACTGGAGGCGTACGAGGGCATCGTGGTGGTGACCACCAACGCGGGCTCGCACATCGACACGGCCTTTCAGCGACGCATGGATGTCGTTGTGGACTTTCGCGCGCCCGACGCCTCGGAGCGTCACGCGCTCTGGCAGCTTCACCTCCCGATCGAGCACGCGGTCGACGGGGCGCTCCTCGCCGAGGTGGCCTCACGGTGCCAGCTCACGGGGGGGCAGATCCGGAACGCGGTGCTCCACGCCACGCTGCTCGCGGCGGAGGGCGGCGCGGTCGTGAGCAATCCACACCTCGAGGCCGCGGTGGTGCGCGAATACCGCAAGTCGGGCGGGCAGTGCCCGCTGCGGCACCTCTCGGCCGTCGCAAGGCAAGGGGGTCGCTGACCTCATGCCCGGCGCCGCGCGGCTGTTCCCTCCGTCGCCGAAGCCCGCGGGAGGCATCGTCACGCCTGCGGTGCGCTCGCCTCGCGTCCGGGTCGCGAAGGCCGCGAAGGACGCGCGCTTCGTGAAGGTGATGGCGCAGCTGCAGGCGAGCGCCAAGAAGGTCGGTCAGCGCCCGCCGGCCGCGAGATTGGCGGCCGAGGCGCAGGCCGCAGCGAAGGCGCCCGCGAACGAGAAGGTGGCAGGGGCGCGCGCCAACCAGGTCGACGAGATCAAGGACGCGAAGGCGGAGAAGCCCACAACGGGCGGCTTCCTCGCCGTGCTGCGCGCCGAGATCGAGAAGGTGATGCCCAAGAACCTCGACGACGCCGACAAGTTCATGAAGGGCGGCGAGAGCGGGCAGATCAAGGGCTCGGTCGCGAGCAACGTCAAGCAGCAGAAGGAGGGCGCCTCCGGTCCGACGGAGCAGGCCACGAAGGCGCCGCCCGACACGGGCAAGGTCGAGGGTAAGGAGGTGACGCCGCTCCCGTCGGAGCCCGCGACCGTCGCGCCGCCGGTGGCGGGCGCCGAGGCGATGCCCGCGCCCAAGCCGCAGGCCCAGGTCGATAAGACCGCCAAGGACGCGTCGGCCTCGGCCGACCAGAAGATGAAGGACGCGGAGCTCTCCTCCGAGCAGATGACCAAGGCCAACGATCCTCGCTTCAGCGCGGTGCTGACGGCGCGGGACAAGGCCAAGGAGACGGCAGCAGCGGGGCCCGCGAAGTACCGCGCCAACGAGCAGAAGGCGCTGGTGCAGGCGAAGGCGGGCGCCACGGGCGACTCGGGCAAGGGGCTCGCGGCCTTGACGGCGACGAAGGGGTCGACGGGCAACAAGGCCAAGTCGCGGCAGCAGCTCGCCAAGGAGAAGGACGAGGCCGAGCGCAAGAAGGTCACGGACACGATCGCCGCGATCTTCGACAAGACCAAGGCGAAGGTCGAGTCGAAGCTCAGCACGCTCGAGGCCGACGTGATGGCCGTGTTCGACGCCGGCGCCGACGCGGCGCTCGCGGCGATGAAGAGCAGCGCCAACGCGGAGATCGACCGCTTCAAGTCCGACCGCTACAGCGGGATCACGGGCGGGGCGCGCTGGATCGCCGACCTGTTCCGCGACACGCCGCCCGAGATCAAGGCGATCATCGCGCGGGCGCGCCAGCGCTTCACCACGCAAATGGACGCGCTCGCGGTGCGGGTGGCCGGCATGGTCGACCAGCGCCTCGCCGAGGCGAAGGCCATCGTGGCCGCGGGTCAGGCCGAGGTGAAGACCTATGTCGCGGGTCTGTCGCCGAGCCTCCGGGCCGTGGGGCAGCAGGCCCAGGCGGACGTGCAGTCGAGGTTCGACGAGCTGAAGCAGTCGATCGACGACAAGGCGCAGGATCTCGCCGAGAAGCTCGCGCAGAAATACAAGGACGCCTCGGAGAAGGCCGACGCCGCGGCCAAGGAGATGGAGGAGGCCAACAAGGGCGCGTTGAAGGGCCTGGCCGACAAGATCGGCGAGATCGTCAAGATCCTGGCGGAGTTTGCCGATCGCGTGGTGTCGCTGTTCAAGAAGGCGGCCGGCGTCGTCAAGAAGATCGTCGCCGACCCCATCGGGTTCCTCGGCAACCTGCTCTCCGCGATCAAACAGGGTATCTCGCGCTTCGTCGGCAACATCTGGACGCACATCAAGAAGGGCTTCATGACATGGCTCTTCGGCGAGCTGACGAAGGCCGGCGTCGAGATCCCGTCGGACCTGACGCTCCCGTCGATCCTGAAGCTGGTGCTGGGGGTGCTCGGCCTGACGTGGGCGAACATCCGGCCGAAGATCGTCAAGAAGATCGGCGAGCGCGCCGTCACGGTGCTCGAGAAGGTCGTCGAGATCTTGATGAAGCTCTTCACCTCCGGCCCGGCCGCGCTCTGGGCGGAGATGGAGGCGTTCGTCGGCGACCTGAAGGGGATGGTGATCGACGCCATCCTCGACTGGGTGATCACCAAGGTGATCACGTCGGCGATCACCAAGATCGCGTCGATGTTCAACCCCGCGGGCGCGATCATTCAGGCCATCATCATGGTCTACAACGTCGGGGCGTGGCTGGCGGCGAACCTCAGCCGCATCCTCGACTTCATCGAGTCGGTGGTGAACTCGGTCGACCGCATCGCCAACGGCGACGTGGGGGGCGCCGCGGCGTGGATCGAGCAGGCGCTCGCAAGGATGATCCCGATCCTCATCGGCTTCCTCGCGAGCCTGCTCGGCCTCGGGGGGCTTGCGGCGAAGGTGAAGAGCTTTATCACGAAGGTGCAGGCCAAGGTCGGCAAGGCCGTGGATTTCGTGATCGACAAGGTCTTCAACGTCGTCAAGAAGATCATCGGGAAGGTCACAGGAAAGGACAAGAAGAAGGACGACACGCGGACCGAGGGACAGAAGCAGGCAGATCTCGATGCTGGCCTCGATGCAGCTCAGGCGCTGCTTGCGCGCCAGGACACCGAGGTCGACAAGGTCCGATCGCAGCTCTCACCGATCAAGCAGCGCTACAAGATGACCGCCCTTGATATCGTCAAGGACGGTGAGAGTGGGGGTGACGCCGAATACCACGTTCACGGAGAGGTCAACCCTGTTGCGAACAAGCCCAAGGTCAAGAAGCCGGTCGAGGACGACAAGAACCCGGTCGCGATCGCGGAGCAGGCAAAGGCCCCGCCGCCCCCCGATGGAGTGGACTCCAAGCAGTTCCTTGCCTCAGAGCGTGGCAACAAGCGCTTGTATGCGCTGTTGAAGGGCGGGAAGCGCTTCGTCTACGTCGTGAAGCAGACACGGTGGCATCCCCTCAAAGATGACACCGCCATTCAGAAGGCCGAGCAGGATCTTCGCCAGCAACTGGCCAGCCAGATTCCAGGCTACAAGGAGCTCGTTGACGCATCGAAGCCCGCGAATGCACCGGGCTTCGACGCCGCTGGGGTCGTCCCTGGCGCGACTCCGGCCCAGTCGCAGCTCGTGATCGGAGAAGTCAAGGGATCGGCACCCACTCAAGGCACGCAGTACGTCCCGAAGGAGAAGTTCACAGCGCTGACGACGAGCCTTCAGTCCAATCTGGAAGGCCTGCTTGCCGGCCCCGAGGCGAGCCACGTCGAAGGCGCGCTCAAGTCAGGGAACGTCGTCATCAAGATCAAGCTGACCGGCGGAGTGCAGGTGGGCAAGCAGGCAGCCGGGAGGAAGCTCTCCACAAGGGCGAAGATCGAGCGGGCGATCCGAAAGAACTTCAAGGATTTCTTGGTCGCGAACTATGCCGGATTAAAGGTCGAGCAAGTGGTAAAGAGTATCCGAGTCGAGTGGGATCCACCCTAAAGACGGAAGCGGGAGCACGGCGATGGCATGGATATCAGTCGTGGCGGCGCGAGAGCGCTTCACGAGCCGCATCGAGGAGGTTCGAGCTGAGCGTGCGCGTTCGGGTGTCACCGAATTCAACGCGCTGAATGTCATCACGGCGTGTATCGGCGGTGGCGTCGAGGCGATTCGAGATGAGATTGCCATTCTGATGCGACCTACACACCTAACGCCGCGGATGCTCGCGCACCCGCCAGAGTTTTTGCTCCGTACCTTGGCTGCATCGCTCTTGCTTCGGCGTTGCAGCGGTGAGGAGGTCGACGGGGAGCTCGCCAAGCTCGCGAACCTGAAGGGCTACAAAGAGGCATCAACGCGGGTCGTGCAAGCCGCGCTTCAGCGGATCCTCGCCGTGCGAAGAGCGCGCGACCAGCCAAGCGCGACCGGATATCCCGAAGATGAAGCCGAGTTCCGGCAGCTCGCGGAGCGCGCGGCTCCGCCTGTTCCGGCGCAGGTGGCGCTCGTCCCCGACGGGCCGCTCTGGGGCCGGCTGTTCGGCTGCGTAGTTCCGCTCGCCTATGAGGCTCTGGCCCATGGGAAGACTGCGCCGGATCTTGAGGTCTTGGGAGCATTCATCAGACAAGGCGGCGACGCTCGGCCACGCGAGCTCTGCTACGAGCGGCGCGGCGGAACCTCCGACGGCGTGTGGCGCCAGGATGTCACCGAAGTACCTGGCTTCGATGCGGTCGAGCTCACCGCTGAGTCGGTCCTGGTGCATCATTACATGGGCGTGCGCTGGCAGGCTCCCCTCCTGCTCGACAGCGACGTCGACGCATTTCATTTCCTCGCCCACGTAGATGCCGGCTGGGCGCAGGTGCGAGCCACGATCGGCGACGACGCCTGGACCCGCCTCGTGAGGGCGCGCACCGAACGAAAGACGGTGCATCGCGTCAGCATCGATCCGGTCAATGCCACGGAAGATCCGGCCAGCACCGAGCGCGCACGCCAGCGTTATGGAGTGGAGATCGAGGTTGTCGGTTTTCTTTATGCATGAAGCAACCTCCGCCACATAGTAACCTACCCACCAACCGAACGGCATCTGGCGCTGGCGCATGACCCGGCGCCGCGCGGCTGTTGCCTCCGTCGCCGAAGCCCGTGGGAGGCATCGTCACGCCCGCGGTCAAACTCTGGCCCAGGCCACCTTGTGGCTTGAACGCGAGGGGCATTTCAACGACCATCGGCGTCAGGAGACGCCCCGCGGCGATGGAGCCCCTTCCCGTGTATCTCACCGACCTCACGCCTACCCAAGTTCGTGTCGGCTATGGCCAGCTCGGTCTTCACGGCAGCCTCGGCTACGAGAACAAGCCCGTGCGCGTCGCCGACCGCTCGTACGCGCACGCCCTGAGCGCGCACCCGCCCTCGCGCGTGCGCTTCGCGCTCGACGGGCGCTACGGCGCTCTCCGCTGCCACGTAGCGCTCAACGACGACGTGCCGCCGGGCCGCTCCTACGCGGATTTTTCGGTATTCGCCGATGGCCGCCTCGTCGCTGTCGTGCCTCAGGTGCGCGCGGGAGCGCCGCCACGCGAGCTCGTCGCCGACTTGCGCGGCGCGAACACCTTGGAGCTCGAGATCCGCACGAGCCGCTGGGAGTTTTGCCACGCGGTCTGGCTCGACCCGGTGCTCGACGAGGCGCCGCCGGCGCGCGCCGCGGAGCACCTCCTCGATTGCCTGGGACGCGCCGAGATCACCCTGCCTCGCGTGGTGCCGTCCGCGCGGCGCTGCATCGCGACGGTGGTGTCTCCGGGGTACACCGAGCTGCTCGACGACATGCTCGGGTCGCTGTACGCCCACGGCGGCTGCCAGGACGCGCTGCTCGTCGTGTTCGCGCTCGACGCCGACGCGGAGTGCGTGAGGGTGGCGGGCAAGTACGGCGCGACGCTCATCCCATGCCGGTCGCACGCGCGCATCAACGCGACGAGCAAGGCGCTGCTCTACACGGTCGCACGTGTGGTCGACGCGGAGCGGTACCTCTGCCTGGACGCCGATATGCTCGTGCTGGGCGACCTGCGCCCGATCTTCGCCGCGCTCGAGGCGGCGCCCTGCGGGAGCATCCTGGTGTGCCGCGAGGCCAACAGTCGAGGGCTCGCGAACCTCGGCCACGCGTTCCGCGACGCGTACTGGGGCAACGCGAACGACCTCAAGGCGTTGAAGATCACCGACGCCGAGCTCGCGTATCCGCTGGCCGTCAACGACGGGCTATTCGCGGCCGAACGCTCGACGATGCTAGCGCTCGACGGCTTCATCAGAGAGCTCCCCGGAGCGGTCGCGTGGGTGGACCAGCGACGCGACAACTGGTGGCGTAACCAGTTCATCTTCAACCTGGCGCTGGCCCGGATGGACTGCGCCGTCGAGCTCGATCCAACCTGGAACCTTCAGCTCCACGCGCAGGACGTGGAGTGGGCCGAGCGCGACGGCCGCGCGCGCGCCGAGTGGCACGGCCGGCCGGTGCGGGTGCTGCACTTCAGCGGCGTGGGCAGGCGCAAGTACCCGGAGCAGCGCAACCAGTTCGTGCGGGTCGCCGACCCCCTCACGGGTCCAGGGGGCGGCGACCACTACGGGGCGTTTCTCGACGCGCTGCGCGCGTGGATCGGGCGCTTCGGACTGGCATCGCTCGCCTGGTCGTTTTACGGCGTCACCGACGCAACCACCGCTCGGGTGGCCGACCCCTCGACGTTCCCTCTGCTGGCGCTGCTCCACTACCTGGTGCGCACCAATGGATGCGTGCGCGTCCTCGAGACGGGCACCGCCCGCGGCATCTCCGCCGCCTGCCTCGCGTCGGCGGTGGCTCACCGCGCCGAGGGCCGGGTGGTCACCCTCGACCCCTACCGCCACGCGGAGCGGAGCGAGCTGTGGAAGATCCTGCCCGAATCCATCCGTCGGTGCATCGAGGAGCGCACGGTGGGTTCGCTCGAGGGGATGGCCGCCGCGCTGGAGGCCGGGGAGCGGTACGAGGCTGCGCTGCTCGACTCGATCCACACCGAGGAGCACGTCTGGGCCGAGTTCGAGCTGGCGTCACGCCTGGTGTGCCCAGGAGGCCTGATCCTGATCCACGACGCGACCTATGCGCACGGCACGGTCGGCAAAGCCCTCCTGCGGATCCAGGCCGCGGGGTATGATGTGACGCGCCTGTGGACGGCGGACTCCGGCATGCACGAAGATGACCGTCTGGGTCTCGCCGTGATCGAGAACCGCCGCACCCGTGAGGCCGCCACGCCGCCGTGAGCGGAGCGCCGACGCTGCCGACCGATGCTCGCCACCTGCATCATGCCCACGCACGATCGACGCGCCTTCGTGCCGCGCGCGATTGATAGCTTTCTCTCGCAGGACATTGACGCGATCGAGCTCGTGATCCTCGACGACGGCGCCGACGCGGTGAGAGACCTCGTGCCCGAGCACCCGCGGATACGCTACCTGAGCCATCCTCGGAAGCTCTCGCTGGGCGCCAAGCGCAACGCGCTTGGCCGCGAGGCGCGGGGCGCGGTCATCGTGCACTGGGACGACGACGACTGGTACCCCCCGTGGCGCGTGCGCGTACAGCTCGAGGCGCTGCGCTCGCGCGACGCCGACGCGTGCGGCAGCCGCACGACCTGGTACCACGAGCCCGCGACGGGGCGCGCGTGGCGCTATGAGTATCGCGGCGCCGACGCGTACGTCACCGGCAACACCCTCGCGTACCGAAAGGCCTTCTGGGAGCAGAACCCCTTTGCCGAGGTGCAGGTGGGCGAGGACACCCGCTTTGTGCGCTCGGTGCCGCGCGGACGCCTCGTCGACCTCGCGGACCCTGGCCTCTGCGTCGCCACGGTGCACCCGGGCAACGTGTCGCCCAAGCGCCCCGCGAGCAGCGCGTGGACGCGGGTGGACCCCGACGCGCTGCCCTCGGCGAGGGGCGCGGACGGGCAGCCGCAGCGTTCACCGAGGCTGCCTCGCGTGTCGTGCATCATGCCCACGGCCGACCGGAGGCCCTTCGTGACGCTCGCGCTCGAGCTCTTTGCCGCGCAGACGCTGCTGGATCGCGAGCTCGTTGTGGTCGACGACGGCGACGATCCGGTGGGCGACCTCTGCGAGGGCGCTCCGGGCGTGCGTTATCTGCGCCTTCCGCAGAAGATGTCCATCGGCGCGAAGCGCAACGTCGCGTGCCAGAGCGCCACGGGGGCGCTCATCGCCCACTGGGACGACGATGACTGGTACGGCCCCGAGCGATTGCGCCTCCAGGCCGAGCCCATCGCGGCGGGGCGCGCGGACGTCACGGGGCTCGAGAACGCCTACACCCTGAAGCTGCCCGAGGGGGAGTTCTGGGGCACGTCGAGGCGGCTCCATCAGCGGATGTTCGTGGAAGACGTGCACGGAGGGACACTGATGTTCCGCAGGTCTCTCTTCGAGGGCGGCGTCCGATATCCCGACGCGAACCTCGCTGAGGACGCCGCCCTGCTCCGGGCGCTCACGACCCGCGGGGCTCGGCTCGAGCGCGTGGGGAACGGCGGCGTGTTCGTGTATGTGCGCCACGGGCGCAACGCGTGGCGCTTCGACGCGGGCCGTTTCCTCGATATCTCGGGCTGGCGCCGCGTCGAGGCGCCGCCGACGATGCCGCACGCCGCTGTCGAGCGGTACCGCGCCGCAGCCTCGGGGGCAGCACGTGCGCGCGATGTGCCGCCACCGGCGGGGCGCGACGCCTTCCGCGACTGCCTCGACGCCGCGAACGTGACGCTCCCCGACGCGCCCCTCCGCGCGGAGCGTTGCGTGGCCGTCGTCGCGGGGGAGGGGCAGGCGCGCCTTCTCGATGCGCTTCTCGACTCCATCGAACGCCGCGGCTGCATCCCGGACGCGCTGAAGGTGGTGTTCATCGAGGGGGTGTCGCCGGGCTGCGAGCGGGTGGCCGCGCAGCACCGCGCCGAGGTCGTGCGATGCCGCGCGACGCGCGCGCCGTCCCCCGCGCTGAAAGGCGCGCTCTACTCGATGGCTCGCGCCGTCGATGCGCGGCAGTACCTCTGCCTCGACGCCGACCTGCTCGTGCTCGACTCACTTGCCGAGCTCTTCGAGCAGCACGCTCGCCTGCCGGCCGGGAAAGTGCTCATCGCGCCCGAGTCCATGCCCGGCCGCCCTGTGAGCCTCGGTGCTGCCCTCACGTCGATCTACCATGGAACCGCCGGGGAGATCGCTTCACTGACGCGCGGAGACCCCGCCCTCGCGGCGTATCCCCACGTCGTGAACGACGGGCTCTTCGTGGCCGACCGCGTGGGTCTGGAGGCGGTCGATGGGTGGCTCCGCTCATCCGCCGGGATCGTGCAATGGGTGCATGGGCGCCGCGACGTCGGGTGGCGCCAGAAGGCCGCGCTCAACCTCGCCCTCGCCAGCATCGGGGCCGACGTCGCGCTCGACCCTTCCTACAACGTGCAGTTGCACGCCGAGCGGGCCGAGCCTGACGGCGGCAGCGGCGCGCGCTGGCGAGGTGGACGTGCGAGGGTGCTGCACTTCAACGGCGCAGGACGCAGGCTCCATGCCGCCTGGTGTACCCGATTGCGGTGAACGTCCGACCGTACGAGCTCATTGACAGAACGGGCCTTATGCGATCAGGCAGGCCTTCCACTCGTGAAACGCCTGCTCGTCGGTGCGCCCTCGAGCGCACCCCGGTGCACGTGCACGCGCTCCGACGTCACGCTCCCTGACCGAGGACCCTCGTTCAGCGGAAGGCGAAGCGGTCGACCGTGATCTTGTAGCTGAGCTGTTCGCCGCGCTCGATGCGGCCGCCGAGCGATATGTTGTGCTCCTCGCCGCTCGTCGCCACGTACTTCGCGTCGGCCGCCACGAACGTGCACGCACCCTCGATCGGCTGCTGGCGCTCGAAGAGGCAGCTGTAGCCGTCCTCGGCGACGGGGCGACAGATGCGGGTGTCGATCTTCAGCACCTCGACCTCCGCGCGCGAAAACAGGCCCTCCTCGTAGGTGATCTTCATGGGCTTCTCGCAGCGGACGTAGATGGGCAGGTACTGGTGGTGCGCGTCCCGGTACACGACGCCGTCTTTGATCTCCTCGCGCGTGCCCGCGGCCACGTCCAGATAGCCCTTCAGGCGGACCGGCGCCTCGACCGCGGCGGGGAGACCCTCGGCGGGCATCGCCTCGGCGTGCGGGTGATCGCCGGCGTAGACGAGGACGTTGAGGAAGCGTTGCCGCGCGCCGTCCCCGGCGGGGTCGAAGATCTCGCTGACCGCGTCGCATCGTGCGGCCTGCTCGGCGGAGTGACTCTCCAGGTTGTCCCCGGTCGACTCGAACCCGAGCTCGTAGACGCCCACGCTCGCTCCCCAGCCATTGTCGTTCTTGGACGCGGCCAGGCCGGCGGCGTCGTTGTTTGGGGCGATCCAGAGGTTGTCGGTTGTGAGCGCGGGGACGTGCGTCAGCGAGCGAACGAGGGAGCCGTTGTCGCCGCAGCCGCGCCCGATCTGTTGATAGGTGGTGTCTACCTCCGCCGGAGTCGACGGGGTTGCCGGCACCGCGGTGGACTCAGCGATCGTGTCGTCGTCCGATCCGCCGCAGCCCGCGACGAAGATGAAAGGAGCCCCCACGAGAACCAGCGAACGAAGGTAGTACCTCATGACGGCGGTGGAAAGCAAAGCTCGTACCTCCCCGATCCATGTGGATTTTTCGCCCAAATTGCGGCGCGAGACGCGACGCGTGAACGGGGCGCCACACCGCGGCCGCTTACTTCGGTTGTCCTGCGTCTGCGGCGATGGGCAGCGTCTCGCGGATGATTTGCAGCAGCATTTCGACTTTGCCTTCGCTGCTCTCGAGCGCGATCCGATGTGCGCCGATTCCCCATCTGGGGTGCTCGCGGAGTGTGCGGGCGTGCCGACCGCGACACCTCTGCCGTGGCCACTCCGAACGGGGACCTCCACGCCTCCGCCACGAGCTCCCTCGACACACGCCGTTCGCCACGAGCGTCTCACCGCGAGACGGCGACAGCCTGGCTATTCATGGCGTTGGTCGGGCGCTCACGGCGGGCTGACCGAGGCGCCGCAGCGGGCTCGGCCGCGCGTCGGTCGCCTGCGCTTGCCTGAAGCTCGCGTGTTGGTGCGCCCTTTGCTGAAACCCCGGCTCCCCGGAGGACATGTCATGACCGATCGCAAAGACCCCACGAAGCTGTCGTCCAGAGAGCCGGCGCCGACCGAAAAGGGCGCGGGCAGCGCGAAGCAATCGATGGGCGGCCCGTCGGCGAAGCCGCGAGCGGCACGGCCGAAACGCAGCCTGCTCGAGCGCGCGGCGACCGCGCTCGGCAGCGGGACGAGCAGCGACGACGCCCGGGTGCGCCACGTGGCGGCAGCCGACCGCCTCGACGCGAAGGTCGACGCCACCGAAGCGCTCGTCGCTGCGATCCCCGAGAACGTGAACAAGCGCGCTGAGTACGCGCTACGCGGCAAAATGCCACAGCCGCCGCAAGGTGCCACGGCGAAGCCCGAGAACCTCGACGCGACCGCGAGCACGATCACCGAGAGCAATGAGTCCGAGAAGAACGGCGGCAAGGCGGCGCCGGGCGAAAATCCGAACCAGGGGCCTCTGCAGAAGCATCGGGTCGACTCGCTCGGTCGGGCGCTGACGACGAACCAGGGCGTTCCCGTGGGCGACAACCAGAGCTCGCTGCGCGCGGGGCTGCGTGGCCCGACGCTGCTCGAGGACTTCATCCTTCGCGAGAAGATCACCCACTTCGACCACGAGCGCATCCCCGAGCGCGTGGTGCACGCGCGCGGCTCGGGCGCGCACGGCTACTTCGAGTGCACCGAAGACATCACCTCGCTCACCAAGGCCGCACCCTTCGCCAAGGTCGGCAAGCGGACGCCCGTCTTCGTGCGCTTCTCGACCGTGGCGGGAGAGCGCGGCAGCGCCGACACGGTGCGCGACGTGCGCGGCTTCGCCGTGAAGTTCTACACCGAAGAGGGCAACTGGGATCTTGTCGGCAACAACATCCCTGTCTTCTTCATCCAGGATGCGATGAAATTCCCCGACATGGTGCACGCCGTCAAGCCCGAGCCGCACCACCAGATGCCGCAGGCGTCGAGCGCTCACGACACCTTCTGGGACTTCATCTCGCTCATGCCCGAGTCGATGCACATGATCCTGTGGCACATGAGCGATCGGGCGATCCCGCGCAGCTTCCGCACGATGCAGGGCTTCGGCGTGCACACCTTCCGGCTCGTCAACGCGGCCGGCGAGGCGACGCTCGTGAAGTTCCACTGGACACCCGTGCTCGGCACACACTCGCTCGACTGGGACGAAGCGGTGAAGATCGCGGGCGCCGACCCCGACTTCCACCGTCGCGATCTCTGGGAGGCCATCGAGGGCGGCGCGTTCCCCGAGTACCTCTTGCAGATCCAGACGTTTACCGAGGCCGAGGCCGAGCGGTGGAGCTTCGACGTGCTCGACGCCACCAAGATCGTGCCGGAGGAGCTCGCGCCCCTGCGCACCGTCGGCCGGCTCGTCTTGAACCGCAACCCTGACAACTTCTTCGCCGAGACGGAGCAGGTCGCGTTCTGCACGCAGCACATCGTGCCCGGAATCGACTTCACGAACGACCCGCTGCTTCAGGGGCGCAACTTCTCGTACCTCGATACGCAGCTCTCGCGCCTCGGGGGGCCGAACTTCCACGAGATCCCGATCAACGCGCCGATCGCCGAGGTGCATAACAACCAGCGTGACGGGCTCCACCGCCAGGCGATCAACCGCGGCCGCGTGAACTATGAGCCCAACTCGCTCGCTGGCGGCTGTCCCTTCCAGGCCGGCGCGCGCGGCTTCGGCTCGGTCGCCGAGCGGCTCCTGGCGCAGCAGGCCGCGACCGAGCCGAGCAAGCTGCGCGCGAAGCCCGAGAAGTTCGCGGACCATTACACCCAGGCGCGCCTCTTCTGGGCGAGCCAGGCGCCCGTCGAGCGCGAGCACATCGCGCGCGCCTTCCGCTTCGAGCTGACGCGCGTGCAGACGCAGGCCATCCGCGAGCGCATGGTCCGGATGCTGCGGAACGTCGACGAGGGGCTGGCCGCGCGCGTCGCGGCCGACCTCGGCATGGCGCTCCCCGAGCCGCTCTCGATCGTGGCGCCGCCCGTCAAGGACCCTGAAGTCGCTGTGTCGCCTGCCTTGTCGCTGTTCGCCCGGCCCGGCGATGGCCGCATCCTCGGCCGCCGCGTCGCGCTCGTCGTCGCCGACGGCGTGAGCGGGGCGGAGGCGGGCGCGCTCTACGAGGCGCTGCTGCTGGCGGGCGCGGTGCCCCGCTACGTCGGCGCGCGCCTCGGGGGGGTGCGCACCGCCGAGGGCGATGAGCTGCCGGTCGAGGTCACGATCGAGGCGGCCCCGAGCGTCCTCTTCGACGCCGCGGCGCTGCTGCCCGGCGGAGGCGCGGCGGCGCTGGCGCGCGATGGGCTGGCGGTCGAGTTCGTCCAGCTCCAGTACCGCCACTGCAAGCCGCTGCTCGTGCCAGCGTCGGCCGCGCCGCTCACCAAGGCCGCCGGCATCAAGGCCACCGCGGGGGCCGACCCGGGCCTGCTCGTCCTGCCGGACGACGCGGTGGCCACGGCGGCGCCGGCGTTCATCAAGGCGATCGCCATGCACCGCGCGTGGCAACGCCAGACCGAGCCGCCGGCGGTCTGACCCCGGCTCAGCGCTCCTCGACAACGACGTCGACGTCGCCCTCGACCCGGAGCACGTCGACGTCGACCGCGCCGCCCCGCCTCCTCCGGAACTCCAGATCGACGCGGCCGTCCGCCACCGCCAGCCCGCGCACCGTCGCGCGGCGCACGAGCCGGGGCAGGACCGGGCGAACGATGCGCAGGCGCCGGTCGAAGCCCTCGGGCTCGAGCCCGAGGAGCGAGGCGAACATGTACGGGACTGCCCCCGCGGCCCACGCCTGCGGGTGACACGCGACCGGGTAGCGGACCGGAGCGCCTTGCTCGGCGCGCGGGAAGCCGCAGAAGAGCTCCGGTAACCGGTGCATTCGATAGCGCATGGCGGCGCTCACGATGCCGCCGAACAGGGCGCGCGCCTCGCGGTCGAGGCCATAGCGGCGCAGCCCGGCCACGATGAGCGCGTTGTCGTGGGGCCACACCGTCCCGCGGTGATAGGACATCGGGTTATAGCCCTTCTCGTCCGCCGCGAGTGTGCGGATGCCCCAGCCCGAATACATGCTCTCCGACATGAGCCGCTCGGCGCTGCTCCGCGCCCTGGACGGCTCGGCGATGCCCGCCCACAGCGCGTGGCCGGCGTTGGACGAGCACACCGCCGCGCGGCGGCCGCCGTCCACGAGCGCCAGGGCGTAGATCCCTCGCTCCGGGAGCCAGAAATCGCGCTCGAAGCGCTGCTGCAGGTCCGCAGCTTCGCGCCGGAGCCGAGCGGCCGTCTCGGGCTCGCCCGCGCGCTCGAACAGGTCGGCGAGCCCCGACTTGGCGAGGTACACATAGGCCTGCACCTCGACCAGCGCGATCGGCGGCGCCGCGATCCGCCCCTCTTCATCGACGATCGCGTCGCCGGAGTCCTTCCACCCCTGGTTGACGAGGCCCGAGGTCGAGGTCGAGTCGTAGGCGAGGTAGCCGTTGATCTCCGGATGCGCGTCGGGGCTCGACAGCCACGCGAGCGCAGCATCGATGTTCCCCCTGAGCTCGTGGAAGACGTCGAGTCGACCCGCACACGCCGCGTGCCGTGCGAGGAGGATCAGGAAGAGGGCGGTCGCGTCCACCGTGCCGTAATACGGTGTCTGGGGGATCTCCCCGACCCGCGCGAGCTCGCCGACCCGGAGCTCGTGCAGTATCTTGCCCGGCTGCTCGTCGCGCCACGGATCCCGCTCGCGCGCCTGGAACTGCGCGAGGAGCCGCAGCGTATCCACAGCGACAGCCCTCCGGTAGGGCAGCACCTCGAGCGCCGTGATCAGGCTGTCGCGGCCGAAGAGCGTCGTGAACCACGGAACGCCGGCCGCGAAGAACACGTCGTGCTCGAGCGGGGTCCGCAGGAGGCGCAGGTCGGCGAACGATCGCGAGAGGACGCGATTGACGAGCAGGCTGTCCGTCTCGACGCTCGCTTGCTCTGCCGCCTGGGCGGCGATGCGCTCGTCGACCCGCCGCTTCACCGCGGCGACGTCCACGCCCGAACACGCCGGCGCGCGCCCGGCGGCGGGCGCCGCGCCCGGGGACTCGGAGAGCGTGATCACGAGGGGAATCTGCTGGCTGCCCCCCGGCGGCAGGCGGACGCGGAAGCGGGCGGACGTGCCGTCGGTCGCGTCCGGGCGGAGGCCCCAGCGGATGGTCACGGCGCGCTGGAGATCGTCCGCTCCATCGTAAGAGAAGCGCAGCTCGTCGGCGTCCCAGGCGGGGACGCGGAGCTCGCCCAGCGCCTCGGGCAGGAGGCCGCGGACCGCGTACACGTCCTCGAACTCGGCGCGGAAGGTGAATGTCAGCTCGAGATCGACCGCCGAGCGAGCGTGGTTGTGAACCGTGATGTCCTCGTAGACCGCGGTTGCGTCGCCGTCGATGACGCGCTCCCACCGGAGGCCGACCTCGTGCTGGGACATGATGTGCCCGTCGCGCATCTGGGTCCGGGGGTTCGCGAGCTGAAAGACGCCTGTATGACCCGCCTCCGACGTCGAGGCGAGCGCCTCCGGCTGGGCGCCGTCGAGCTCGATGGTATAGCCGTTCAGGAACCGGCAATCATGGTAGTAGAGGCCAAAGCCGTGCGCGCCACGCAGGGGGATCGCGCCGCTCTGCTCGGTGAGCAGGAAGACGCCGCCCTGCTTCAGGACGACCGCATCCGCGATGCTCTGCGCCATCGAGGAGGTGCCCTGGGTGAGCACACGCTCCTTGCGCTCCTGGCGCTCGCCCGGTGAACGCTCGGCCATCCCTTCGCCGGACCGCGGCCGGCGCTCGCTCCCTGGCTCGGCACGGCGAGTCGACTCATGAGCTCCCATCACACGCCCCCTTTGCGACTCTCTGTGGCTCCCAGGGCGACCTGCGCGTCCTGGTCCCATGCCTTCGCGCTCTCGCTCCCGGAGGGGCGGAGGGCGCTGGCGAACGTGCGCGCGCGGTCGTGACAGGTCTGCGCGGCGGTCCGTCTTGGCCTGGGAGCCGGCGAGCACGCGTTCCCTGATGTCGTCTGAGCCTCGTGCCCTCACCAGAGGCGCCGGCGCTCGCGACGTGCGCCTGCCGCCATGGCCGCGGCGGTCCCCAGGGCGACCACGACGGCCGCCGCGGCGGCGAGGCGCCTGGCTGTGGGCGCGGCGCCGCCCTGGATGACGCGCAGGTTCGCCTTCGCCGTGACCCGATCGCGCGCGCGCCGCTCCTCGCTGCGCTCCATCCGCTCGGCGAGGCCCGGCGGCGCCGCGGGAACGCCTTCGGCGCAGACATGACCGCGCTCGCCGAGGGAGCGGGCGACCCTCTCCAGATCGAACCGGATCACACCGGATGGTTCCATGGGCTCTGCGTTTGCAATCGCCGTTCCCCCTCGGCGCACCGGCGCGCTCGCCGGTTCGCGGCGCTCGGCTCGCGCGGGCTTGCTCAAGGCGAGGCCTTCGTCGCAGCGCGCCCCGCGGCGTCCGATCGCGCTCCACGGCGCAGCGCCACCCGCCCGAGCAACCCGACCGCCGCGATCGCCGCGGCGGCCACGCCCGCCGCCGGGAGCCAGCGCTCGCGTCGGGCCCGCCGCCGCTCGGCCGCGAGCCGCCGGCCGCCCGCCCAGAGCAGCGCGGCGCCCGCGGGCGCCGCGGCGAACGCCGCCAGCGTCGCGCGCGGCGTCACGTACACGTCCGCGGGCGCAGGCAGGTAGGCGCGCTCGGGGTAGTCGCCCGACGGCCCCTCGGGGCCGTGCAGCGCCGCCATGCGCACGACCTGGGCGAGGTGCAGCGCCTGCCTGTCGGTCGTCTGCTTGATCTGCTCGCGGCAGCTGAAGCCGTCGGCCACGACCAGCGCGTCCGCCGGCGCCGACCGGACCGCGGGCAGGAGCACGCGCTCGCCGCACCGGATCGAGACGTCGTACTTGGCGCCCTTCTCGAAGCCGAACGCGCCCGCCATGCCGCAGCAGCCCGAGTCCAGGAGCTCGACGTCGAGGCCCATGCCGTGGAGCACGTCGCGCTCGGCGTCCATCTCCAGGATCGCCTTGTGATGGCAGTGGCCGTGCACCACCGCGCGCCGATCGAGGCGCGGCAGCCCGCGCGCGCCTGGCGACGGACGGCCGGGATCGCCCCCCGCCGCCCCCTTCAGGAAGTCGCCGAACATGTGCGTCTGCTGCCGGAGCTTCGTCGCCAGCGGGTCGTCGGGGAAGAGCCCGTAGAGCTCGTCGCGGAAGACCGAGACGCAGCTCGGCTCGAGGCCGACCACCGGCACGCCGCGCTCGATCGGGTCGCGCAGCGCGCCCATCACGTCCCGCAGCAGGCGCCTGGCCGTCTTCAGGAAGCCGAAGTCGTAGAGGGGCCGGCCGCAGCAGAGCTGGCGCTCCGGGACGATCACCTCGTAGCCCGCCCACTCGAGCACCTCGGTCGCGGCGATCGCCGTCTCGGGGAAGAAGTGGTCGTTGAACGTGTCGGGCCAGAGCACGACCTGCGGCCCGCCGGCGTTGCGCCGTGGCCGCCCCTGGAACCACTGCCTGAACGACGTCCGCGCGAACGGCGGGATGCTCCGCTCGGGTGCGATGCCCGCGATCCTCTTCGCCACCGCCGCGAGCGCGGGCGTCTGCGTCACGAGGTTCGCGAGCCCTGGCGCGAGCTGCCCGAGGCGGGCCCACCAGTGGATGAGACCCATCGTGTAGGCGGCGCGCGGCCGCAGCCGCCGCGCGTAGTAATGGGACAGGAACTCCGCCTTGTAGGTGGCCATGTCGACGTGGACCGGGCACTCGCCCTTGCACCCCTTGCAGGCGAGGCACAGGTCGAGCGACTCGCGCACCTCGCGATCGCGGAAGCCCTGGAGCTCGCTCCCCTCCAGCATCTCGAAGAGCAGGCGCGCCCGCCCGCGCGTTGTGTGCTCCTCCTCGTGCGTCACCATGTAGCTCGGGCACATCGTGCCGCCGTCGTGGCGCCGGCACTTGCCCACGCCCACGCAGCGCAGGGTCGCGCGCGTGAAGTCGCCGTCGTCGTCCGGGAAACGGAAGTGCGTCTCCACGGCCGCGGGGCGGAAGTCGGCGCCGAGGCGGAGGTTCTCGTCGACGCGGTACGGGTCGACGACCTTGCCGGGGTTCATCCGGAACGAAGGATCCCACGCCGCCTTGAAGCGGCGGAACGCGGCGATGAGCTCCTCGCCGTACATCTTCGGCAGGAACTGCGCGCGCGCCTGGCCGTCGCCGTGCTCCCCGGAGAACGACCCTCCGTAGCGGACCACGAGATCGGTCGCCTCGTCGAGGAAGCGGGTCCAGTCGCGGATGCCCTCGGCCGTCGTCACGTCGAAGTCGACGCGGCAGTGCACGCAGGCCTGCCCGAAGTGGCCGTAGAGCGCGGGCCGGTAGCCGTGGCGATCGAACAGCGCGCGCAGGTCGCGGAGGTACCCTCCCAGGTTGTCGGGGTGCACGGCCGAGTCCTCCCAGCCGGGCCACGTGTCGGGCTCGCCCGGGACGCGCGCCGTCGCGCCGAGGCCGGATTTGCGCACGTCCCAGAGCGCGCTCTCCTGGTCGGGGTCGTCGTAGATCTTCATCGTCGGCGGGTTCGGCCCGCGCTCGAGGGCGCGCGCGGCGTCGAGCGCCCGCGCGTCGGCCTCCTCCCGCGTGTCGCCCCCGAACTCGGCCAGCAGGAAGCCGCCGCCCTCCGGGAGGTAGCGCAGGTAGCGCTCGTGCAGCCCCTTCTTGTGCATGTCCGTGATGAGGCGGTCGTCGATCCCCTCGAGCGCGATCGGCTGGAAGCGCATGACTTCGGGGACGTGATCGCCCGCGGAGAACACGTCCGGGTAGCCGAGCACAAGGAGCGTCCGGAACCTGGGCCAGCCGACGAGGCGCAGGGTCGCCTCGAGCACGGTGACGCACGTGCCCTCGGTGCCGACCAGGGCGCGCGCCACGTGGAAGCCGTTCTCCGGCAAGAGCTCGTCGAGGTTGTAGCCCGACACGCGGCGGGGGATCCGCGGGTAGCGGGCGCGGATGAGATCGGCGTACGTGTCACGGATGGCGCGCAGCTCGGCGTAGATGCGCCCGCGCCGCCCGCCCTCGCGGACGATGGCGTCGAGCTCCCCCTCGCTCGTCGGCCCCACGCGCAGCCGCAGGCCGTCGTAGGTCAGCACCTCGAGCTCGTGCACGTTGTCGGCGGTGCGCCCGCCGAGGACCGAGTGCGTGCCGCACGAGTTGTTGCCGATCATCCCGCCGAGCGTGCAGTACTCGTGGGTCGAGGGATCCGGCGCGAACGTCAGGTCGAA
The DNA here is from genome assembly GCF_051521405.1 of Sorangium sp. So ce726. NCBI lineage: Bacteria > Pseudomonadati > Myxococcota > Polyangiales > Polyangiaceae > Sorangium > Sorangium sp. So ce726. Next base: position 3,030,271 of record NZ_CP150349.1, read on the forward strand.
CTCGTTCGCGGCGCCGCGGAGGGTGTCGAGCACCGTGCCCGGCAGGACCCGGGCGCGCTTGTTCGCGGGGTCGAGCGCGAGGACGCCGCGCATGTACTTCGAGAAGTCGAGCACGACCGCGACATTGCACGTCTGCCCGGCGAGGCTCGTGCCGCCCCCGCGCGCGAGGATGGGCGCGCCGTGCCGGCGGCACGCGGCGACGGCGGCGATCACGTCGTCCTTGTGGCGTGGGACGACGACGCCGATGGGCAGCTGCCGGTAGTTCGACCCGTCGGTCGCGTAGAGCGCCCGGTCGCCCGCGGTGAAGCGGACCTCGCCCTCGATCGCGCGCGAGAGGTCGTCCGCGAGCGCCTCCACCTCGGGGCCGGCCGCGGGCGCGAGCCGCACCCGCCGCTCGCCCGGGAAGCGGATCACGCCGCGATCGATCTCCCGCTGGACGGCCTCGGTGGGCCTGCCCTCCGCCGGCGCCCTCTCTCGCTCCTGCTCCTTCTCCTGTTCCTGTTCGACGTGCTGCATGATCTCTCCTCACACCGCGAAGCGCTTTGCGTCGGCGCGCCTCAGCGAGAGCCCCATGCCGGTGCGCCCGAGGTCCGGGGCGAGCGCGCCGCCAGCGGGCGCCGCCGCGCCGTCGAAGAGCATCCGCTCGATGCGGACGTGGTCATGAAAGAACTCGAGGTGCGCGAGCCGCTGCGCCGCGCACGCCGGGTGCAGGTGCAACGACGGGGCGCAGTGGGCCGACAGGTCGAGCGAGCGCGCCGACCGACGCGCGATGCACCTCGCCGGCCATCGTCAGCCCCGGTGCGGGATCCAGCTCTCGATCATGTCGCGGTACGCCTGCCGGACGACCCCGCGCCCGCCCGGGTCGCCCCGGAGCAGCGCCGACGTGAGCATCGTCGCCTGCTTCAGGGTGATGTGCGGCGGCAGCGGCGGGACCTCCGGGTCGGTGATCGCCTCCACCACCACCGGCCGGTCGACCCGGAAGGCCTCGTCCCAGGTGCGCGCGACCTGGTCAGGGCGGTCGATCCGCACGCCGCGCAGCCCGAGCGCCTCGGCGTAGGCCGCGTACGGGAAGTCGGGCAGCGTCTGGGACGCCTCGAGCTTGGGATCGCCGCTCATGGCGCGCAGCTCCCAGGTCACCTGGTTCAGGTCGCGGTTGTTGAGCACCAGCACGACGAGGCGCGGGTCCTTCCACTCGCGCCAGTACTTTGCGACGGTGATGAGCGTGTTGATGCCGTTCATCTGCATCGCGCCGTCGCCGACCATCGCGACGACCGGGCGATCGGGGAAGGCGAACTTCGCCGCGACCGCGTACGGCATCGCGGGCCCCATCGTCGCCAGCGTCCCCGAGAGCGAGGCCATCATCCCCGCCCGGATCTTGATGTCGCGCGCGTACCAGTTCGCCGACGAGCCGGAGTCGGCGGTCAGGATGCAGTTGTCGGGCAGCCGCGGCGACAGCTCCCAGTAGACGCGCTGCGGGTTCAGCGGATCGGCGTCGTTCATCGCCCGCGCCTCGAGCACCTTCCACCAGTCGGCGACGCTCTCCTCGAGCTTGCGCCGCCACGAGCGGTCCGTCTTGAGCTTGAGGTAGGGGATGAGCGCCCGCAGCGTCTCGGCGCTGTCGCCGATCAGGTTGACCTCCATCGGGTAGCGCAGGCCGAGCATCCGGCCGTCGATGTCGATCTGGACGCCGCGCGCCTTGCCCTCCTCCGGCAGGAACTCCGGGTAGGGGAAGTTCGAGCCGACCATGAAGAGCGTGTCGCAGTTGGCCATCATCTCCCAGCTCGGCTTGGTGCCGAGCAGGCCGATCGCGCCGGTGACCCAGGGCAGGTCGTCGGGGAGCGCCGCCTTGCCGAGCAGCGCCTTCGCGACGCCGCACCCGAGGATCTCGGCGGCGCGCACGATCTCCGGCGCGGCCCCGAGCGCGCCCTGGCCGATCAGCATCGCGACCCGCTTGCCGGCGTTGAGCACGTCGGCCGCGCGCCGCAGGTCCTCCTCCTTCGGCACCACGCGCGGCGAGGCGTATCCGATGCCGGAGTGCACGGTCCCGTGCGCGTGCGGGGGCTGCTCGACGGCGTCGAGTTCCTGGACGTCCTTCGGGACGATGACGCACGTCACGGTGCGCTCCGCCCTGGCGATGCGCATCGCGCGGTCGATGAGGTGGCGGAGCTGCATGGGAGAGGACGCCATCTGCACGTACTCGTGCGCGACGTCCTTGAAGAGCGTCAGGAGATCGACCTCTTGCTGGTAGTGCCCGCCGAGCGCGGCGCGGTCCTGCTGGCCGACGATGGCCACGACCGGCTGATGATCGAGCTTCGCGTCGTAGAGCCCGTTCAGGAGGTGAATGGCGCCGGGCCCCGAGGTCGCGAGGCACACGCCGACCTCGCCGGTGAACTTCGCGTGGGCGCACGCCATGAACGCGGCCATCTCCTCGTGCCGCACCTGGATGAACCGGAGGTCCGGAACGCGGTGGAACGCCCCGACGATCCCGTTGATGCCGTCGCCTGGATAGGCATAGACGCGCCGGACACCCCACGCGACGAGGCGCCTCAGCAGGAACTCGCCGACGGTCTGGCCCATGATTTCCCCCAGTCCGAGCTCGTACGTGAGCTCGACCCTGCGCGCCGTGCGACAAACGTGCCGCCTCGCGGCGCCGCGCGCTGCGTGCCGCGGCTGCGCGTGCGAGCGTGCGCTATGCGCGCGGGCGCAGGCAGGCGGGGCGGCTCACGTGAGGAGGCGCCGCCATGGGCTCGCGCGCCGCTACGAGTTCACGGCCCGCAGAGCTCGGGGTTCGGCGGCGGCGGCGCCGGGTACGCGTCGGTCGCCGTCTTCGCGAACTGGCACGCGAGATCGTCCGGCTGACACCCCGCCTGGGAGATGCACGCGCCGCTCTCGTCCGTCCCCTGACACAGGCACTCCTCATCTCCCGGGTCGCAGATCTCCACGAGCTCCATCATCCCTTCGTCCTCGTGGTTCAGCTTGTGGCAGTGCAGCACGAACTGTCCCGTGAACCTCCGGGGGTTCATGATCACGTCGCGCGGCCCGTCCTCGACCTGGACCCACATCGTGTCTCGCCAGTGGGCGAAGTTGGGCTCCTTGTTCGACTTGTTGGGGCACACAAGGAACGGGTTGATGTGGATATGGAAGGGGTGCCCGTCGAACGCGCGGATCTCCCACCGCTCCGAGCTCCCGACGGTCATGACCCGATCGCTCCGGTAGCCGCGGGCGCGCCGCTCGTCGAACTTGCGGCAGCTGATGTTCGGATCCGGGCAGATGCACACCGGCGCGTCCGGATCGACCTCGTGCGGGTGCTCTCCCGGGTCACAGGACATGAGCGCCACATCGCTGCTGAGATCCGGCGGCTTGCTCCCCGGCGTGGGCACAAGGAGCACCACCTTCTGGTGCACGGTCTCGACCGAATCGCAGCTCACCTCCATCTCCTCGCCGTCGACCGTGCCGGTCCACGAGGTGGGCGGCGCGAGCGCGGCCACGTCCGCCTCCGCGGGCAGGTTCACCTCGGTGGGCTCGCCCGCGCTCGGGTCCACATCGACGATCGCGATCACGCTCCCCAGGAGATCGTTCGGCCGGCGCCCGACGAGGCAGAGCGTCTGCTTGCCTTCAGGCATCTTCACCATGACGTCGGCGCGGTACCCGGGGGAGACCCACACCGTGTCGCTCCTGTAGAACTGCGGGAGCGTCAGCCCGTCGCGCGCGATCTGCGTCGTCTCGATGGGCGCCTTGTCGAAATCGGAGCACGAAGCGTCCTTCGCGACGTGGAGCTTCATCCCCATCTCGTCCGGGCTGCCCGCGTAGACCATGCGCCAGCGCTCCACCTGCCCGGGCGGCGTCGTGAGCCGCGGCCTGAGCTTGCCGTTGATCAGCGTGGCCCGGAGCGACTCGACAGCGAGGAAGTCGGTCACCGACAGGTTGTCCTCGGTGCAGGCCTCTCCCTCCTTCAAGGGCACCGTGTTCTGGTGATCGATGGGCACCTGCGTCATGACCATCACCCGCTCTCTGGCCTTGGCGATGCCGGGCAGCTCGTCGAGCGCGCCCTCGATGATGAGCGCCCCGGCGGCCCCATCCATGACCTGGATGGCCGTGGAGCCGTGGATGTGAGGGTGGTACCAGTCCGTGCCCTCGTGGTGGATCCCGTCCTCGTCGAGGTCCCAGCGGTACCGGGCGCTCTCGCCCGGCCCCACCTCGTGCAGCACGTGGTCGCCGAAATACCTCGCCTCGGGCGCGCAGCCGTCCCCCTCGCACGGGTCCGCTGGATCGTCCGTCGCGAAGTTGGGCTGCACGTGCAGGCCGTGGCCGTGCAAGTTCGTCAGGTTGAAGTCGTGGCACGACCTGTTGCCATGGCCCATCATGCTCGCGATCTCGCGGAAGTCGCTCTTCGTGAAGTCGTTATGCAGGTTCACGTGGACCTTGCGATCCTCGCCCTTCGGAATGCGGATCGTGGGGCCGCTCGTCATTCCGTTGTACGCACGGAGACAGAACCGCCGCCCGTCGATCTCGACCTCGCTCGGGCCGAAACGCAGCTCGTACGCTCCATCTGCGCCTGGCTGGAGCTCGGGGGGGTCCTCGTACGTGGACGTCGTCTGCGGCGTCGTGCTCGTCGTGCTCGTCTCCTCGCCTCCACCGCAGCCTGCGGGCGCCGCGAGGGAGAGGGCCAGCGCCGCGAGCGAGCCTGTGCGCGTGAGCGCGTGCGAATCGTCTCGTGCCATCAACTTGTCTCCTCCTTTCGCGACACTATCGAGCGGCGCCGCATGTGGATGGCCGAAGACGGTCACCCCTGGCTAGAATGCGGACAGTGGCAGGGTGTATGGACCTTGAAGAGCTTCGCGCCTTCCTCGCTGTGGTCGAGGCCGGCTCCTTCCTGGGCGCGGCGCGCGCGCTCGGCTCGTCGCGCACGACGCTCCGGCGTCAGGTCGCGTCGCTGGAGGCGCGCGCCGGCGTCCTCCTGCTCGAGAGCGTGCGGAACGGCGTCGTGCCGACGGAGGCCGGGCAGGTGCTCGCCCGGAAGGGGCGCGGCATGGTGCAGGAGGCGGCCGCGCTCCTGGCCTCGATCCGGGAGGTGGGCGACGCGCCCTCGGGCACCCTGCGGGTCATCCTGCCCGTGGGGCTGCCGCCGCACATGATGACGCCGCTCTTCGCCGCCGTTCGCGCCGCGTATCCGAGGCTCCACGTCCACTGCCGCTTCAGCAACGATCCGCTGGGGGAGGCGCTCACGGACATCGACATCGCGGTCCACTTCGGCGAGGACGCGCCGAGCGGACACTGGATATCGCACGTCGTCCTGCGCGTCCGCGAGTGGCTCATCGCCAGCCGCGCGTACCTGGAGCGGCGCGGCACGCCACAGACGATCGACGATCTGAAGCACCATGAGCTGTTCGCGTGGCAGGCCCCGGGCGAGGACGCGCGCACCTGGCGGACATGGCGGGGCGCGCCCTTCACCGTGGAGCCGGCCCTCATCGCGACGGACATCCACTTCATCCGGCACTGCTGCATCTCCGGCCTGGGCATCGGCCTCGTCCCCGACGCGCTCGTGGCCGACCCCGACGTGGGGCCGGACGTGCTCGTGCCGGTGCTGCCCGACGTGGTGGGGCAGGAGCGGCCTGTGCGGCTCAGCGTGCCGGGGGCGCTGTCGGAGATACCGAAGATCAAGGTGTTCATCGGGCACGTGCGCGCGTCGCTGGGGAAGCTGTAGCGCCATGGCAAGACACCACCGGAAAATCGCGACCTCGTGCGCTGCCGCTGCTGCGATGGCGGTGACCGGCTTCGCGGGAACGGCGCGCGCGCAGATCGCTGACGCGGTCTACGAGGACGTGAGGGACATCATCGAGGATCTGATCCAGCGGGAGGTCGCCGAGGCGGTCGCCCCCAACCTGGTGTGCCAGACGGCGCGCCTGGCGAGCGTGGATCACCACCTGCAAGAATACGCAGGGATCGTCGACAAGCTCGATGACGCGGCGGCGGGCCCCGAGAAGGACGCGCTCGAGAAGCGGCGCGACGAGCTGAGGCCCATTCTGCGGAGGGGGTTCCCGATCCTCACCTATTTCCCTCTGACGCTCCAGCGGCTCTTCCGGCGGCAGTTCAACGCGATCCGGACGAGCGTCGCGGACGAGGCCGCAGGCTTCGCGGGGCACATGGTCTATGTCGGGCTGACGTCGAACGAGGGCCAGATAAGAAGGCCGCAGGGTACGCAGAGCATCGAGCTCCTGCACAAGTTCGCGAGCGCCGACGACGCTCGCGCCGAGCGCGCCGCGCCCAGCAAGCTGACGTGGACCAGGCTCGACCCGCGGTCGTTGAACACCTGTGTGTCCGTGCTCAAGGAGGATCTCGCGTCGGGCGTCACCGACGCTGGCGCACCGTCGCCGCTCGAGAAGGACTGCGGCGCGAGCGCAGCGTCAGGGACCAGCTACGCGTGTGAGCTCGCGTTCGCCGTTCGCGCCATTCTCCAGAGGAAAGACGCCCTGGCGGAGGAGCACTTCATCAGGGCGGCGGCGGTCGTTGTCGGGGCGACCGCGGCGGAGGCCCTCGAGGTGACGGACGACGCCGCCAAGCGGAAGCTCCTGGACGAGGCGGTCCTTGTCACGAGAGACGTCCTGCGCGGCGGCAAGAAGCTCGACGAGATCATCCCTGTCCTCTTGTCTGCCGCGCCCGCCGCGCCTGCCGCGCCCGTCGCGCCAGGCGCCGCCGAGGCAGACGCAGCCGCTCGGGCCCGGGAGCTGCGCGCCAGGTTGACCAACCTCGATCGCCTCCGGGTCCAGTGGAATATCGGCACGCGGGGCGGCGCGAACAACCTGGATATTGTGAGCTTCGTGAACGTCATCGGCGCTGCCGGCGGCGCGCTCCGCGATCTCTGTGACAAGGACCTGATCGGCCAGGTCTGCGCTCAGATCGAGCGACAGTCCTCGGCGCTGACGAAGATCGGCGACCTCCAGGCGGACCTCTGGCCGGCGATCCGGCTCGCCAGCCAGGGAGAGTACGGGGAGGCAGCGAGCCGCGCGATCAGGACGTTCTTCTCCTCGCGGCCCGGAGGCGAGGGGGATCAGGTCGAGATCTACCGGCGCTTCGCCGAGTCGGTCATCGTCTACGTCCTCGCGACGGTCAATGACAAGATACCTTCGGACGCCGACCGGGCCGCGTTCCGGGACGCGTCCGTCGAGGTGCTCCGGGAGCTGGGCACGGGGGGCGGGATGGATCGCCCGTGGGGTCACGCCTTCTACAGGCCCGACATGGGGCTGCGCGTGTCGTGGAGCCCGAGCTACATCGACGGCGAGGGCGGATCGCCGAGGATCGTGCCGTCCGCGAACACCATCAACCTGCGCGGCGTCGTGCGTTATACGGATGCCTATTATCTCGCCCTCCAACCCTCCTTCATCGACCTCCTCGCCCCGCTGAGCGAGCTCGCGCTCCGGCGATCGGAGGCGGTCGAGTACGAGGCTTCGGGCCGCGTCCTCCTGAACGCCGTGACCCCTCGGATCGAGGTGATGGTCGGCGTGCCCGCCCTCTCGAAGCACCTCGTCGTCTCCGGCGGCGCTTCCCTGCGCCTGGCGGCGCCCTTCAAGAAGAAGGAGCAGGAGGGGTGCGACGGCACCTGCTATCGCTACAAGTTCCTCTGGAACAAGAAGGACGATGTCGTCTCGGACCCGGCTGGGTTCGGGTTCATCGAGTTCGGCTTCGGGGTCAAGTACCTGCTCTGAAGCATCTCCTCGAATTTTCGGGAGAATTCACAGGGAGGCGAGGAGACGAGGAGTAAAATCCCAGATCTCCCCGCCTCCTCGCCTCCCTGTTCAATTTTCCGCCAAAGATGCCGGGGTGCAGAGGAACTGAAGATGTATACTTGACAGTTGTAGTGTCTCGATGCAGGATGCTCCTCGTGATGACGTACAAGCTCGACGAGCTCGCGGGCGAGGCGGGGGTGGCGCCGCGCACGGTGCGCTATTACGTGCAGCGCGGCCTACTTCCGGCGCCGGAGTTCCGCGGGAAGGACACCTCCTACGGGCGAGAGCACCTCGCACGGCTGCGCGCCATCAAGGTCCTCCAGCAGGCGCACTTGCCGCTCGAAGAGATCCAGGCGCGCCTCGCGGGCGCGGGCCTCGACGAGATCGAGCGCATCGCCGCGGGGGCGCCGCCGCGCGGTCTGGAGGTGCGCTGCGCAGGGCCGGAGGAGGCCGCCGCGCCGCTGCCTGCCTCCACACCGCGCGCCGGCGCGCTGCGCGGCGCGCGCTGGGAGCGGATCGAGATCGCCGATGGGGTGGAGCTCCACGTGCGGACCGACGCCCCGGAGAGCTCGCGGCGCATCGCCCTCGATATCGAGTCTCGTTACACAACCCTTGCCCCGAAAGGCTCGCGATGAACCCCTCCCACGATCCTTCGCACCCGTCGCCGATGTCGTGTCTTCGCACCTCCGAGGGCCACCCGGTCCCGCTGCTCGGCGTCTCCCTCTCGGGCGAGGTCCTCGGCGGCGCAGCGCGCCTCGTCGTGCGGCAGCGCTACCGGAACGAGGAGCGCCGGCCGATCGAGGCGATCTACACCTTCCCGCTCCCCGGCGAGGCGAGCATCGCGGGCTTTGCCATGGAGTGCGCCGGCCGCAGGCTCGAGGGGGAGGTCAAGGAGCGCGAGGAGGCGTTCCAGGCCTACGACGAGGCGATCGCCACCGGTCATGGCGCGGCGCTGCTCGACGAGGAGCGGCGCAACGTGTTCACGGCGAGCGTCGGCAACCTCCTGCCCGGGGAGGAGACGGTCGTCGAGGTCACGTTCGTGCAGGCGCTCACGGCCGACGAGGGGGCGCTGCGGCTCATGATCCCGACCCTCGTCGCGCCCCGCTACATCCCCGGCGCGACAGGGGGCGACCGGACCGCGCACGGCGTCCAGGAGCCCACGGGCGACGTGCCCGACGCCGACCGCATCTCCCCCGAGATCGCGCGGGTCAACTACGGGATCACCGTGGATATCGTCTTCGACCTCGGGCGCGACGTCGCGATCGAGAGCCCCTCGCACGCGCTCTCGGTGCGCCGCGAGGAGGGGTATCGCCAGCGGGTCTCGCTCCGGAACGACAAGGCCGCGCTCGATCGGGACATCGTGCTGCTCGCGGCCGGCGCGCCAGGCGTGCAGGCAGGCATGGTGTGCGACAGGACCCCTGGCCAGGAGGGGACCTTTGCGCTCACCGTGGTGCCGGACCTCTTCGATGCACACGCGAAGCGGGCGTCCTCCCGGCGCGACGTCGTGTTCGTGGTCGACGTATCGGGATCGATGGAGGGCGAGTCGATCGACCAGGCGAAGCGCGCGCTCCGGCTGTGCCTCCGCCACCTCGCCGAGGGGGATCGGTTCGGGGTGATCGCGTTCTCCAACGGTTTCCAGGCGCTCGATCCGTCCCTCACCCCCTTCACACAGAGGACCCTGCAGGCCGCGGACGCCTTCGTCGACGGCCTGCACGCGGACGGCGGGACGGAGATGCTGGAGCCGCTGCTCGCGGCCGTGGGCATGCTCGTGGACGCGGAGCGAGACCGCGTGGTCGTGCTGCTGACCGACGGCCAGGTGGGCAACGAGGCGCAGATCGTCGATCGCGTCGTCAAGCAGGGCAAGGGGGTGCGGATCTACACGTTCGGCATCGGCACGAACGTGAGCGATGTGCTGGTGAGCGATCTCGCGCGCAGGACGGAGGGCGCCGCGGAGTTCATCCACCCGGGCGAGCGCATCGACGAGAAGGTCACGGCCCAGTTCGCGCGGGCGACGGCGGTCCGGGTCACGGGGCTCGAGGCGCGCTTCGAGGGGATCGACGTTGGCGAGCTCGCGCCGGCCGAGCGCCCCGCGCTCGTCGACGGGGAGCCGTGGGTGCTCTACGGCCGCTACGGGCAGCCGGGGATGGGCCGCCTCTCGCTGCGCGGGACCCTGCGCGGGGAGCGCTTTCACCTCGAGGTGCCGGTCGAGCTCGCGGCCGAGGCGTCGCGGCCCGGGCTCGAGGCGCTGTGGGCGGGCGCGCGGGTGCGGGAGCTAGAGGAGTCGGAGCGCGGGCTTTCCGGCAAGCGCGCCGAGGCGATGCGAAAGCGCATCGTGGACCTCGCGGTCCGGCACCGGGTGGCGTCGAAGCACGCGTCGTTCGTGGTGATCGAGCGGCGGACGGGCGATCGGCGGGCCCACGGGCAGCCCGAGGCGCGGCCCGTGCCGGTGAGCGCGCCGGCGGGGTGGGGGATGTCGAGCCACCGCGGCCCGGCGGCACCCGCCGCCGTGTACGCCGCGATGCCGGTGGGCGGGGGCGGCCCGATGCGGGGCGGCCCGGTCGTGATGAAGCCCAGGCTCGCCGCGCCCGCTCCCGCGGCGGCCGCCGCCCCGCCCAGGCCGGCGCCGGCCGCGGGCGGCCTGCTGGCGCGCGCCAAGCAGCTCTTCCAGCCGAGCGCAGGAGCCGCGGCCGCGGGCGGCTCGGACGAACGGTCGGTGAGCTTGGGCGCGCCCCCGGCCGCCGCCGCGCCGGGCGGCCCCGCGTCGCCGCACCTCGTGCCCCCGCCGGCCCCGGCCGCCGCGCCGGCGCCGAGCGTCGTGTCCAAGGGGAGCCCGTCCCAGGGCGACGGCCTGGGACGCCTCTTCGAGGAGCAGCTCGCGTCCGGGCTCTGGGAGCGCGGCGACGCGACCGATCTCGGCCGGCTCTCCAGCACGGCCCTGTGCCTCGCGGCGTGCCATGACCAGGGCGTCGATTCGGCCCACCCCATCTACGGCGCCCAGGTCGCCAAGGCGATCGAGGCGCTCTGCGCGCTGGCCGGGTCGCTCCTCCAGCGCGGCGGCGCCGACGGGGAGGTGGCCGCGGCGCTCGCGGCGGCCTACCTCGCCGCGAGCGGCCGGCGGCTGCGGGCGCAGGTCCGCGACGCCGTGGCGGCCGCTGCGCCGGAGGCGGTGCGCGCGCTGCTGGGCGAGCTCGGGGACGCTGCGGCGCTCAGGAGAAAGGTCGACGCGCTGCGCGGCGCATGACGAGCGCGCCGCGGCCGGATGGCCGCGGCAGCCCTCGCGCCGCCCTCACGGATACGTGTCGTCCCCGCCCTTCGTGCCGGCTCCCGGGCGGGCCGCGCCAGCCGGGCGGGCCGCGCCGCCCGCCGGGGCTGCGCCAGCCGGTGCCGCTCCAGCCGGTGCCGCTCCAGTCGGGGCTGCGCCAGCGGGGGCCGCGCCAGCCGGTGCCGCACCCGTCGGGGCTGCGCCAGCCGGGCGAGCGGGGCCCTCCGGGAGCTGCGCTGTCCCCTCGATCACGATCTCCACGCGCGGCTCCTGCGGTTGCGCGGTTGCGCCGCCGCCCGCGTCGGCAGGCGGCAGATCGGCGAAGCTCGCCAGGCTGAGCCGCGCGAGAGGCACGCCGGCCTCCTTGGGCTGCGCCAGGAAGAGCAGCACGGCGCGCGCCTGGGCGACCGTCACGTCCCAGCCGTTGCGCCACGCCACGCCCGGCGTGCCGCTCGCTGTGTGGCCGACGACCTGGTAGCCGAGGCCCTTGAGCGGCTCGTTGTTGCGGATGATCGCGGCGATGTCCCGCAGGATCTTCTCTCCGGCCGGAGAGAACGCGTCGCGGTTCCCCTTGAACAGGACCCGGGTCGGGATCGAGATGACCACGCGGCCGTCGCGCGGCGCGACCGTGACCTCCCCGGCGGCGACCGGGAGGAACGCCCGGAGCACGCCGCTGTCGCGCTCGGACGCCGGGCGAGCCGCGGCCGCCTCGCCGCGCGCGGGAGGCGGCGCGCCGAGATCGATGCCCTCCGCGCCCAGTGGATCTTCCAGCGACCGCGCCGGCGCTCCTCCGCGCGCGGTTTCCTCTTCCAGCCGGCGAACGCGCTGCTGGCTGAGCTGCAGCTCGCGCTGGAGGCGCTCGGACCTGTCCAGCTGGGCCTGCATCTCGAACTCGGTGTAGCCGCACCCAGCGAGCAGCGCGGGCGCGAGCAGCGCGGTCAGGAGGCGCCTGGCGCCCGCCGTCCGGACGCGGAGGGCAGGGGAGACCCCGGCGCTTCCCTTCACACTCACCTCTGTGACACCCAAAGCAGGCAATTGCACTTGGCAGGCTCCTTCTCGCCGGATCATCCGGATCCATCCTCCTCGCGCCGGTGCGCTGAGCGGCGGGAGCCTATCCGAGCGGTCCTGGTCCTACAAGGCACGGGCCGAGCTCAACGCGGGCGCAGGACCGCGCCGACCAGCGCCGCCGCGGAGGCGAGCGCGAGCGAGATCCCCTCGCCGGTGATGGCGTCGATCCGGTGATGGCGTCGATGTAGCCCGCCGCGTCGCCGACCAGCACGAAGCGGTCGTCGTGGAGCCGCGCCGACGCCCGCTCGAGCGGGCCGCTGCCCCGCGCCGTCGCCGCGGAAGGCCGCCCATCTGCGCCGCGTACGAGGGCCCGAGCGCCTCCTCCTCGGCGCGGATGCGCACCGAGAGCACGAGCGCGTTGGGCGCTCATGGCCGGCGGCAGTCCCGCACCGGGGCAGGCGGCCGACCACGGCGATTTCGCCGTCAGGGGCTCCCCGGCTTCACCGAATCTTGCGCGAGGAAGGCTCGCGCGCTTCACGGTTGATCCTTGCCGCCCGCTGCGCCAGAGGTCTCCCGGGAATGGCGAGCCCCCGGGCCCCGGCGCTCGTCGCACAGCAGATATGGCTCAAGGTTACCTCTTCCTCATCATCGCCCTCCTCTTCAACGCGACCGCGAATATCCTCATGAAGCTCGCTTCGCGGCGCGTCCCTCCGATGGAGGGCCTCTCGCTCGTCCAGAAGGGGCTCGCGCTCGCGACGAACTACCACCTCGTGCTCGGGCTCGTGCTCTTCGCCTCGAACATCCTGTTCTACGTTCTGGCGCTCAAGCGCATCAACCTGTCGGTCGCCTATCCGATCATGTCCTCGGGCGGCTTCCTGATCATCTCGGTCTTCTCCGTCTACTACCTGCGCGAGACCCTCACGACGCTGCAGATCGGCGGCATCGTCCTCATCGCGGCGGGCATCGCGATGGTCGCGTACAACATGAGCTAATCCGCGGCGGTGGCTGTGGTAGCTTGCGGCAGCGCGCCGTCGTGCGCCCGAACGCCCCCACCTCGGAGAGAGCATCCATGCCCGACCGATCGATCCCCTGCGCCCTCCTCACCGTGCTCCTCGCGATCGCCGGCTGCGGAAGCTCCTCGGACGACGAGGGCACGCAGCCCGCGCCCGGCGCGCCCGCGATGACCTGCGACAGCGGGGAGCTGATGATCCGGACCGAGCTCTTCTTCGGCCTCGATCGGTTCGATGAGCCGCCGGTCACGCAGGAGGAGTGGCAGGACTTCGTCGATACGGTCGTGACCCCGCGTTTCAGGGACGGGCTGACGCAGTTCGACGTCGACGGCCAGTACCTCGCGACGACGGAGGAGCTGATCCGGGAGGACAGCAGGCTGATCATGCTCCTCCACGACGGCGGCCAGGTCGCCTCGGACAGCATCGAGGCCATCCGCGAGGAGTACAAGCGGCGCTTCAACCAGGAGTCCGTGCTGCGGATCGACGAGCCCGTCTGCGTCGATTTCTGACGGCGGACCGCCCGCGCGCCTGGCCGAGGAGAGCAGGGCCTTTCTCTATCGCGAGGCTCCCTCGCCGTCCTCCCCCGCGCACCGCGCCAGCGCGCCATCCGCGCACCCTCCCCGGGGCTGACCTCCTCGACCCGCTCGCTGCCGGCGCCCGTGACGCGCGGTTCCCCTTCGCGAGTCGACGGGTGTCTCAGGCGGACCCGCGACCCCGGGCGCCGAGAGCCAACATCGCAGACGCCCGGCCTGCGCCCAAGACGCCCCACCGTGTCATCCTCCAGCGATGTATCCGCGCCTCACGCCGCACCTGCCCTGCAGCGCTCGGTCGGCGGACTGAATCGATCGGTAGATGCGCTGTCTTCTCGCGTCGCTCTCCGGGATGTTCAGCGGCGGCGAGGGCAAAACGCGTATGTCGAACACGCATGTATTCGCCCAGAACAGGTCTTGTTGAGCCTGTGTAATCTCGTGCAGTCTGGAATAGTCTTGATTTAAGAGGGTTGTGGGGTCAGAACAGCACCCGTGCTGATGGGCTCAGCACATCGCGCGCATCGCACCATATTCCATCTCGGGCATGCTGCAATCCACTCGTGGCGCCCGGACGGTGCGCGTTCGGCGCGAGCGATTCCCTCTAGTTCGGTTCGGAATAGGGAGGCACACGTGTTGATGAGGCGTTTGCGAGGGCTCAGGTGGGCCGCGGTGATGAGCGTCGCCATGGGATGCGCGGACGCCGATGCTCCGTTCGTCGACGAGGAGTCGGGGCAAGACGAGCAGGCGATCGTCGACTCGTCGTATGTGCCAGCTTCGGGGAGGACCATTTACGCCGATGTCGTCGCGATAGACCAGCTGATCGTCTATGATCGCTATGACGCGTTCAACCCGGGGGGGATGGTCTATGCGCTCCGGAGGGACGTCGAGGCCGCCGATCCATCGAAGCCGGTCGGCCCGGGCAACGCCGTGCTGCGGCCGGACAAGCGCCCGAGGCCGCTCGTCCTGCGCGTGAACGCCGGCGACAACCTCGTCCTGTCGTTCACGAACTGGCTCACGCCGAGCGGCGCGGCGCTCCCGGCCCTCTCCCCGACGACGCGTGACGCGTCCATCCACGTGGTCGGGCTCCAGATCCGGAACATCGCCGCGCTCGGAGGGAGCGTCGGGCAGAACAAGAGCTCGCTGGCGGCGCCGGGCGAAACGCGCACCTACGAGCTCGTCGCCGGCCGCGAGGGCGCGTTCCTCATGCACAGCGGGGGCGCCATGGCCGGCGCGGACGGCACCGGAAGGCCGCTGCGGCAGATCTCCCAGTCGATGTTCGGCGCCGTCATCGTCGAGCCGAAGGGCGCCGTCGCGTACCGCTCTCAGGTCACGGCCGAAGAGCTCCAGGCCGCCTCGGGCGGGCCCCCGAACCGGGACGGCACGCCGCGCATCAACTACGACGCGCGCGACGCGTCGGGCGAGCCGATCCTGCGGATGATCAACGATGGAGGCAAGATCGTGCACGGCGATCTCAACGCGATCATCACCGGCTTCGATGAGACCGAGGTCCGGGCCGGGTCCGCGAGCCGTGGTTACTTCCGTGAGTTCACCGTGATGTTCCACGACGATCTGGGCTCCGTCCAGGCCTTCCCTGAGCTCCAGAGAGACCCGACCTATCACAGCGTGCGCAGCGGCTTCGGCATCAACTACGGCGCAGCCAGCCTCGGCGGGGCCGTCCTCGCCAACCGGAGGAAGATCGGTCCCACCAGAGCCTGCGCGGAGTGCAAGTTCGAGGAGTTTTTCCTGAGCTCATGGGCAAACGGAGACCCGGCGCTGAACATCGAGCGAGACGAGGGAGGCAACGCGGTTCGCGCCCTCTACCCGGACGACCCCTCGAACGTCTCCCACGCCTACCTCGGCGACCCCGTCCGCATCCGGAACCTGCACGCTGGCCCGACCGAGACGCACGTCTTCCACGCCCACGGCCACCAGTGGCTGCGCTCGCCGAACAACGACGACAGCGCTTACATCGACTCCCAGACCATCGGCCCCAGGGCGGCCTTCACCTACGACATGAGCTACGGCGGGGGCGGCAACCGCAATCTCGCCGCGGGAGACGCGATCTATCACTGCCACCTGTATCCCCACTTCGTGCAGGGGATGTGGGGGCTCTGGCGCAACCACGATGTCTTCGAGGCGGGCACGCCGGACCGGAACCTGCCGGACGGCGAGATCGCGATCGGGACGCCCACGCCCGCGGTCGTGCCCATCCCGGAGCTGGCGATGGCGCCCATGCCGACCTACGAGCCGACGTCGGTCTCGCTGCCCGATGGACGCAAGGTGGTGCGCAAGGCCATGCCCGGTTATCCCTACTACGTCGCCGGGCTGGCCGGGCACCGTCCGCCGCAGCCGCCGCTCGACATCGAGCATGACGGCGGGCTGCCGCGCCACCTCATCACGAGCGTCCCGCCGGGCGGCGACGAGCGCGGCGCCCGCGGCATCTTCGACGTGCAGATCCATCGGGCCAACGTGAAGCTCCTGCCGCCCGACGGCACCGGGGCGGAGGTCGCAGCCGCCGAGTTCCACGCGGGGCTGTTCCCGGGCGCTGTCTCGACCACGGCCCGCTACGGCTTCCCGGTCAAGGGCTATCCGGCCTTCACCCCTGGCGGCGATGAGGCGCTCTTCCTCGTGAACGGCCAGCCCCCTGCAGCCGGCGCGCCCTTCGCCGATCCCTGCCCGCCGGACGCGAAGGTGCGCACCTACCGCGCGGCCTACGTCCAGGTCGACGCCATGGTGAACCGCGCCCGCTGGCACGATCCCCAGGCGCGCATGATCGTCCTCGAGCAGGACTACGCGGCCACGGTCGAACGCACGAGGCCGCCGGAGCCGCTCTTCATCCGCGCCCGCTCCGGCGAGTGCGTCGTCTTCCACGCCACGAACACCATCCCGGATGCGCTCCAGGCGGACGATTTCCAGATGTTCACGCCCACCGACATCGTCGGTCAGCACATCCATCTCGTGAAGTACGATGTCACCTCGTCGGACGGCGGGGCCAACGGGTTCAATTACGAGGATGGGACGTTCGCCCCGGAGGAGGTCGTGGCGCGCATCAACGCGGCCAACGCCCTCGGCGGCGCGCTGGCCGCCGACGGCACGGTGCGCGAGTCGGGCGCGCGCGTGACGCTCGAGGCGACGCGGCACCCGCGCCTCGCCGGCGTGCCGCTCGGGGCGCAGATCACGACGCAGCGCTGGTGGGCCGATCCGGTGGTGACCGCGACGGGGAAGGAGCGCCCCCTCGGCACGGCCTTCACCCACGATCACTTCGCCGCCTCTTCCCACCAGCACCATGGCCTGTATGCAGCCCTCGTGGTCGAGCCCGACGGATCGACCTGGCGCGACCCCACGACGGGGGATCTCTTCGGCACGCGTTCCGACGGCGGGCCGACGAGCTACCGCGCCGATATCCTGTTTCCGTCCGGGGACAAGCGGACGCCGTTCCGCGAGTACAACCTGAGCTTCGCCGACTATGCCATCGTCTACGACGAGTGCGGCAAGCCGGTAAACTCGCCGGCCACGTTCGCGGCGCCGCTGCCGCAGGCGATCGCCCACGGAGGGCTCCTCCGCGAGCCCGTCTCCTGGCGCGATCCTGGGGCGGGGTTGATCAATTACCGGCACGAGCCCATCCCGCTGCGCATCGCCGACCGCGATTGCGCGACGGGCGCGACCACGCCGAAAGCCGGCGACGCCGGCGAGATGCACAACGTCTTCAGCTCGAAGGTGAGTGGCGATCCCTTCACGCCGCTGCTCCGCGCCTACGCGGGGGACCGCGCGGTGATCCGCCTCACCCAGGGCGCGCAGTCGGAGCAGCACGTCTTCTCCCTGCACGGGAAGAAGTGGCTCAGCGACGGCTCCGATCCGGACAGCGGCTTCTCGAATGGGCAGCCGATCGGCGTCTCGGAGCAGATGGATGTCGAGCTCGTCGCGGATCCACTCTTCGCGAAGAACAGCGCTGGCGGCGCCGACTACCTGTACCAGAGCGCCACGACGGACGACCTGTGGGAAGGGATGTGGGGGCTCATGCGCGTCCACGGCGAGCCGGTCCACGACCTCCTGCCGCTCCCGGACGCCGCGTCGCGGCGCCTCCCGAGCTCGCCGCCCGCGGTGTGTCCGCCGGACGCGAAGGTGAGGGCGTACGTCGTTCATGCGATCTCCGCGGCAGGCAACCTGCCCGACGGTCGCCTCACCTACAACAAGGAATACGGGCTCTACGATCCCGACGCCATCCTGTTCGTCCACGAGGCCGACCTGGGCGCCCTCCGGTCGGGCCAGCTCGCGCCGGAGCCGCTCATCCTGCGCGCGGCCGCCGGCGAGTGCGTCAACGTCACGCTCGTCAACGACCTGCCCGTAAGCCCGCCGAAGAAGCCTCACTGGAACTACAACCCTCCCATCGTCGAGGGCTTCAACGTCAACCAGGTGAGGACCTCGAACCGCGTCTCGCTGCACCCGCAGCTCGTGGCCTACGACGTGAACAAGGGCGACGGCGCCAACGTGGGCCAGAACCCCGACCAGACGGTCGCGCCGGGCGGGCGGCGGACATACACGTGGTACGCGGGCGACGTCTCCGTCTCGCCCCTCGGCGACGTCAAGTGGCAACCCGTGGAGTTCGGCGCGATCAACCTGAAGGACATGGCGGACGTGGTGAACCACGGCATGCACGGCGCGATCGGCGCGCTGATCGTCGAGCCCGCGAACGCCACCTGGTATCCGAAGCCGAACACGCGCGCGTCGTTGTTTGTGTCGTACCGGGACCAGGCCGGCGTCGAGCGGTGGTTCCGCGAGGTCGTGCTCTTCTACCAGGACGAGGTGGCCCTGCACTCCGATGATGCGCGGTTCCAGTGCGAGGATGCGTCCAAGAGCTGCGGCACCGCGCTCCGGAACATCGTGGGCGAGGCCGACGCGGACGGCACCGGCCACAAGGCATTCAACTACCGCACTGAGCCGCTGTGGGCGCGCCTCGGCGTGCGCCCGGAGCGGCGGATCGGCGAGCTTCCGGACCTCGATATCAGCGACATCTTCAGCTCGGTGGAGCACGGCGATCCAGCGACGCCGCTCTTCACGGTGGGGCGCTACGACACCCTGCGCGTCCGCGTGCTGCAGCCCTCGGGGCACCGGCGCCAGCACTCCTTCAGCCTCTGGGGCGCGGAGTGGGCGCACAACCCGTGGGCGCAGGGCTCGTCCTCCCGGGTCATGGGCCCGAACCCGGCGTCGTTCGCGATCGGCGCGCAGAGCGGTATCAGCCCCATGACCGCCTGGAACGTGAATCCCTTCTTCCGGGCAGGCGGGATGTTCGAGGTCCCCGGTGACCGCCTGTACCTCGATCAGGCGAGCTTCCAGCTCGCCGGCGGGCTCTGGGGCATCGTGCGCGTCACGGAGTGAGCGAAAGGACGAGATCGGTGATGAGACGGACCTTCCCTCGCACGCACGGACTCTACCTCTCGCTGGCCTGTCTCAGCGTCTGTCCGGCGCTCGGCTGCGGGCGAAGGGCATCCCTCGCGACCTCGCAGGGAGACAGCGCAGCGCCCGCGCCTGCGCCTGCGCAGCTGGAGGCACCTCCTCTGCAGGCGAGCCGGGTCGAGCGCGATGGGCTCTCCATCGCGTTCGCCCTGCGCCGGATCGAGCAGGGCCGCGGCGCGGCCGCCGCCGCGGAGTCGACCGCGGCGGCGGCGTTCGCCGACGTGGTGGCCGAGTTCACGATCACCGATGCGAAGACCGGTGCGCCGCTGAGCGGCCTCTCGCCGCTCGGGTGGATGTCGAGGCGCGCGGGGGACGCCGGGGGAGCCGACGGCCTGCCCGGGGGGGACGCCGCGAGCGCGGCGGGCGCGGCGCCGGACGAGGCGGGCTGCCGGGAGAGGATCAAGCGCTTCATGGGGGGCCTCCTGTCGGTGCGCCCGGAGGTGGACATGAACGCGTACCTCCTCTGGACGCTCAACCAGGACAGCACCCTGTCGGTCATCAACCCGCAGGTCGCCTTCGGCAAGACGAAGCTCCGGAGCATCGTCAGCCTGGCGGGCCCCGGCGTCGCGCTCGCCCTGCACCCCGACCGCGAGAGCCTCTATGTCTCGCTCCGGGGCGGCCGGGGCCTCGCCGTCGTGGATACGCGGCGGGGGCTCGTCCGGTCGAACGTCCCCGTCGGCCAGGACCCGGCCCGGGTCGCGGTCGCGCCCGACGGGCGTACGGTGTGGGTGGGCAACGACGGCGACGGCACCGTGAGCGTGATCGACGCGCGCTCGACCGACGTGCTGAAGACGCTGCAGGTGGGCCCGGGGCACCACGAGATCACCTTCACCGGCGGCGGCCGCGCCGCCTGGATCACGAGCCAGCGGGGAGACGCGGTGACCGTGGTGGACGTCGCAGCGATCGAGCCGCTCGGAGCGATCTCCGTCGGTGAAGGGGCCGTATCCATCGCGGCGAGCGACGAGGCGGGGGTGGTCTACGTCGCGAACGGCGCGCGCGGCGAGGTCGTGATCCTCGACGCCGCGCGTCGCGCCGTCGCCGGGCGCGTCGCCCTGAAGCCGGGGCTCGGCGCGCTGCAGTTCGATCCGGGCGGGCGCTTCGCGTTCGCGCTGAACCCGGCCGCGGGCGAGGTCGCCATCGTCGATGCCTCGACGGGCGCGGTGGCGCATACGCTCGCCGGCTTCGCGGCGCCGGACGCAGTGACCTTCACTGACGCCTTCGCCTACGTCCGCAACCTCGGCGCGGGGAAGGTCTCGCTCATCGACCGGGCGCGCCTCGGCGGCCCCGCGGTCCCGCCGGTCGTCGACGTCGCGGTCGGCCAGGACGCGCCGGCCGCCGCGGGCCGAGGTCCATCGACGGGGCCGGGCGGGCTCGCCGCGCCCATCGCCCCGATGCCCGAGGGCAACGGCGCCCTCATCGCGAGCCCGGCGGACAAGGCCCTCTACTTCTATACGGAGGGCATGATGGCCCCGAGCGGCACCTTCTCGACCTACGGCCGCGAGCCGATATCGATCCTCGTCGAGGATCGATCGCTCAAGGAGGTGCGGAAGGGCGTGTACGCGACGACGGTGCGGCTCGGCGCGGAGGGGCTTTACGACGTCGAGCTCCTCCTCGACCGACCCCGCGCGGCGGTGTGCCTCGAGGCCACGGTGGCGCCCGCGCGCTGCGCCGAGGGCGAGGGCTACGCCGGCCAGGGAGGCTGCGGTGAGGAGCCAGCGCCGGGCATCGCGCTCTCGCCGCTCTTCGAGCCCGACCTGCGGCTCGCGGCGGGCGAGCCGGCGACGCTCCGCTTCAGGGCGACTGCGAAGGATACGGCCGCTGCTCTCGATGCGAAGGAGATGGAGATCATGATCGTTCGGTTCCCAGCTGGGTATCGCTGGAGCGGCGCGCCGCTGCCGGAGGGAGACGGCATCTTCTCGGTCGCGTTCACCCCGCCCGCGCCGGGCCAGTACCGCTTCCTCGCCGCCGTCCCGCAGCGCGGCGTGCCCTTCGGCGCGCTCCCCTTCGTCCCGCTGCGCGTGTCCGCGCGCGGCGGCGCTCCCGAGGGAGGTGCGCGATGAGGCCGGGCGCCGCCCTCGCCGCGGGCGCCCTCGCGCTCTCGCTCTCGCTCGCGCGCCTCGCGCCCGCGGAGGACAAGGCACCTCGCGCCGCGCCCGCGGAGGACAAGGCACCTCGCGCCGCGCCCGCGGAGGACAAGGCACCTCGCCCCGAGCGGATGAGGGTCGGGGGCGTGTCCAGGGAGGAGGACGCCGCCGCAGCGAAGTACTTCACCAACGTCGAGCTCGTCGATCAGAGCGGCCGCGCGCACCGCTTCTACGAGGGATTGCTGCGGGGCCGGAAGGTGCTCATCAACTTCGCCTTCACCTCGTGCAAGGGGGCCTGCCCCACGATGACGGCGAACCTCGCGCGCGTGCAGGCGCTGCTCCGGGCCCGCGGAGAGCGGGTGACGATCCTGACGATCACGGTCGACCCGGAGAACGACACGCCGGCCGTGCTGAAGCAGTATGCGGCGAAGTTCAATGTGGGCGAAGGCTGGTATTTCCTGACCGGCACTCCCGCGAACGTCGCCGCGGTGCTGCGGCGCCTCGGCGGCCAGGTGCGGAGGCCGGACGAGCACACGACGACGCTGCTCCTCGGCGATACGTCGACCGGCGTGTGGCTGAAGACGCTCGCCACCGAGCGGCCGGAGGTGCTCGCGCACCTCGCCCAGCACATCAACGATCCGGAGTGAGGCCGATATGCGCTCTCGTTCACTGCATGCGTCAAAGGCCCTGCTCCTCGCCGGCGCGCTCGCGGCCGCCTCGTGCACCGGCGAGGAGCGCGCAGGCGAGGCCTCCGCGGCGCCGCCGCTCCCGGCCGTCGACAGCGCGGCGGCGGTGCGCTCGGCGCCGGCGCAGGGCGTCGTTGTGCCAGACGAGGAGCTCGTCGATCAGGACGGCGCGCCCGTCCGCCTCCGCGAGCTCTCGAAGGATCGCGTGCTCGTGGTCAACTTCATCTTCACCACCTGCAGCACGATCTGCTCGCCGATGACGGCCATCTTCGGCCGGCTCCAGGACGAGCTCGGCGACGCGCTGGAGCGGGACGTGCGGCTCGTCTCCATCTCGCTGGATCCGGCGATGGACACGCCGGAGCGGCTGAAGGCCTACGCGGAGAAGTTCGGCCGGCGGCGGGGCTGGGTCTTCCTGACGGGCAGCCGCGAGCGCGTGGACCGGGTGCTGGCTGCGCTCGGGGGGCGCGCGCCGATCAAGGAGCGGCACACGCCGATCTCGCTCATCGGCCGCGAGGCGGAGGGGCGCTGGACGCGCGTTGACGGCATCGCGCCGCCGCGGCGCCTGGCCGAGGAGGTGCGGGCCTTCCTTCCGCGAGGGCCGGCGGCGGGGAGCGCGCACGATGGGTGAGCCGCGGCTGCGGTTCGCCGTGCTGGCCTCGGCGACCGCGATCGGGCTCTGCGTGCTCGCGCTGCGGGCGCTCGGCAGCGGCGATCGCGCGCCCGCGCCCCGCGCGCGTGGCGAAGAAGAGGCGTCGTGCGCCGAGCTCACGCCGTCCGCCCTGCGCGGCAAGCGCATCTACCAGCGAGGCGCGACCGCGGACGGCCGCGCCGTCGAGGGGGCGATCGCCGACGGGACCGTCACGCTGTCGGGCCGCGAGGCCGCCTGCGCCAGCTGCCATGGTCCGAGCGGGCAGGGGACGGACGAGGGGGGCATCGCGGCGCCGGCGCTCACGCCCGAGCGGCTCGCCGCGTCCGGCCGCGAACGGGGCGCCACCACCGCGCGGGCGCTCGCGGCCGCGATCCGCGAGGGGCGTGGGTCCGCGGACCGGCAGCTGAATCCGGCGATGCCGCACTTCCGGCTGGCGGACGCAGATCTATCGGATCTCATTGCATATCTGGGCTGCGTCGGGCGCGATCTGGACGCGGGCGTCACGGCGGACTCGGTGGCGCTGGGCGCGGCGCTGCCGCTGACGGGGCCGGACGCGGCGGTGGGCGCCGCCGTGCGCGACGTGCTCTCTGCGGTGTTTGCCGAGGTCAACGCTCAGGGCGGCATCTACCGGCGGCGGCTCGCGCTCCGCGTGGAGGACAGCGCTGGGCCGGCGGGCGAGGTCGGGGCGACGGCGCGCCTGCTGGACCGGGGCGTGCTGGCGCTGGTGGGGAGCGTCTGGAGCGGGGATCCGGCGCTGAAGGCGCTCCTCTCGGAGGAGCGGGCGCCTCTCGTGGGGCCGACGGCGGGCGCACCCGGGTTGGGCGGCGGACCCGGCTTGGGCGGCGGACCCGGCTTGGGCGGCGGAGCCCCTGGCCCAGCGCGGGACGCCGCGGGCGCCGGCGTGGCGCGCGACGGCGGCGTGGTGTTCCAGGTACTACCAGGGCCTGATGTGCTGGCCCGCGTGGCGATCAAGCACTTCGCCGGCGCTTCATCGAACGCGACGGCCGCCGCCCTGATCGTGCATACCCGCGACCGCGCCGGCGGGGCATGGGCGTCGGGCGCCCGCGCCGAGGCCGCAAGCCGCGGCCTTCCCGCGCCGCCGGCGCTGTCCTTCGAGCCCGGCCACATCTCGCCGCGCGACGTCGCCGACGCAGCTCGGGCGCACGGGGCGCGGGCGATCCTCTTCTGGGGCTCCGGCGCGGACCTCGCGAGCGCCCGGGCGGCGCTGGACGCCGCCGGCTCCGCCGCGCCGCTCTACGCCCCCCTGGGATCGATCGCCGAGCACGCCGGGGCTCTCCCGCGCCTCCTCTCCGGCCGCGTTCTGTTCCTGTACTCCGGCCCGCTCGGCGAGCGAGCGCGGGCGTCGGGCGAGGCGCTGCGGGCCTTCCTGCGCCAGGCCGGCGTGGCGCCGGGGCCGCTCGGGGCACAGGCGAGCGCCTACGTCGCGGCGCGGATCCTGATCGAGGCGCTGAAGCGCACCGGCGCCCACGCCACGCGGGAGGGGTTGATCGCGGCGCTCGAGCGGCTGCGCGACTTCGACGCAGGCCCGGCCCCGCCCGTGACCTTCGCCCGGAACCGGCGGACCGGCGTCCTCGGAGCGAGCCTCGTCCACCTGGAGCCGGCGTCTGGCGACGCCGTGCGCGTGTCCGGGTGGATCGATGTTGTCCCATAACGCCCATCCCACGACAGCTCCAGGCACATGGACGGCTCGTGATGGTGTGGTGGATCGACGAGCCGCGAAGGGGGTATCCGCTCCGGCGGTAGACGCGGTGAGCTCCGTTTCGTTATCTTGACTTCAGGGTACACGAGACTACACCTTCCTCTGCCGCCGCTTGGGCAATAGCCCGGAGTTGAGCCAAACGGGCTCACGACACGGGGGCGACGAGAGGGGCGTTGAGCTCAACTCACGGTGAGTCCGCGGCCCGGTCATCACACGGCGCGGGCCTCCGGCTGGCTTCCGGTCTTCGCTGGTCGTCCGCTCGTGGCCTCGCGCCCGTGTCCGGGCAGCGAGCTCCTGCGAGCCGGGCTCGGAGCGGGGGAGAGGTCGAGCCGGGGCAGATTACCCCTCGTCGGTTCCGTCGCTGGCCGGTCAGGAGGACATCATGAGCGGTTTCAGGTACAGCGTTCGTATCAATATGCTCGTCGCGCTGGCGGGTATCGGCATCTCCGCGACGATGAGCGGGTGTGCCGCGGAGCAACCGGGGCAGCCGGAAGAAGGCGAGGAGCTCGTCGACACGGCGGACGGCGCCTTGCGCCGGACGAGACAGCTCGAGGCGGATCTCACGATGCCTGCTGAATGTCTGGCCACCTGGCCGGGGGCGACGCCGCCCACGGGCAAAACCACCTTCCGGTACATCACGGACACCACGAGGTCTAACTTCGCCGCCCTGGTCACCCTCAGCGATCTCCACGTGCTGCCGAACATGAGGCTCCTGTTCACGAAGGGGGACATCCGCAGGGGGGCGCCTGACGAGACCAGCCCCATCGAGCCGCCGATGCTCGTCGGCTCGCTGTCCGAGGCCACGGAGGGGCCGACGGTCGGGGAGCCGCTGGGGACCTTCATCGCCGACGCCGCGGGCGACGGGCGGATGGGCTTCGGATACAGCATGACGGCGACCGCCACCATGAGCCTGAAAGCCCTGGCCCAACAGGTCATGTATGAGCCGGGGGAGCACTACATCGATCTGCGCACCGACAAGTGCCCGAACGGCTTCATGCGCGGCACCTTCAGGTATCCGGCCGGCTTCTAGCGCTGCCGCCCAGATCTCCTGTCTGGCGCGGTGACCGGCGCCTCGCCGCGCCTCTGCGGACGGCGAGGAGCGTCCGGGCGGGGACGCCGGGAGAGCGACGGTGAGCTCCTGGACGCTCCCGGCGCCCTGGCGGGCTCTCTCCGGGGCCGAGGTCTTTTTTTCTCCTCGAGACAAGGCCGAGGACGGGGTCCTCGGCGTCGCTGCGAGCACACCACATGAGCCGAGACCGCAATGCCAGCGTCGCTTTCATCCTGATCACCCTCCTGCTCGACACGCTGGGCGTCGGCGTGATGCTCCCGGTGCTGCCGAAGCTCGTGAGCAGCTTCTTCGGGAGCGATCTCGGCGCCGCGTCGCGGCATTACGGCGCCTTCGTCGCCGTGTATTCGGCGATGCAGTTCGTCTTCGCGCCTGTCCTCGGCGGGCTGAGCGACCGCTTCGGGCGGCGCGTCGTGATCTTGAGCTCTCTGCTCGGCGCCGCGCTCAACTACGCGCTCCTCGCGGTCGCGCCGGGGCTCGGCTGGCTCTATCTCGGGCGGATCGTCGCGGGGATCACCGGCGCGAGCTTCTCGGCGGCGAGCGCGTACATGGTCGACGTCACGCCGCCGGGCCGGCGCGCGCAGGGCTTCGGCCTCATCGGCGCCGCGTTCGGGCTCGGCTTCATCATCGGACCGGCGCTCGGCGGGCTCCTCGGCAACGTGCACCTGCGCCTGCCCTTCGCCGTCGCGGCCGGGCTCAACCTGCTCAATTTCGCCTATGGCGCTCTCGTGCTCCCCGAGTCGCTCCCGCCTGAGCGCCGCCGTCCCTTCTCCCTCCGTCGCGCCAACCCGCTCGCGTCGCTCGCGAGCCTCGGGCGGTCTCCCGTCGTACTCGGCCTCACGGGCACGCTGGTGTGCAGCTACCTCGCGCAGCAGATCGTGCAGGGCGTGTGGGCGCTGTTCACGGAGCAGCGCTTCGGCTGGCAGCCGTTCGATATCGGGGTATCGCTCGCGGTGGCGGGCGTCGGCATGGCCCTCGTCCAGGGAGCGCTGGTCCGCCTCCTGATGCCGCGCCTCGGCGAGCGTCGTTGTCTGGCGCTCGGGCTCACGGCCGCCGCGGTCAGCTGCGTCGGCTTCGGCCTGGCGGGGAGCGGGCTGGCCATGTACGCGCTCATCTTGCCCAACGCGCTCGGGGGCATCGCGGTGCCGGCCACGCAGGCCCTCATCTCCAGCGAGGTCGGCCCCTCCGGGCAGGGCGAGCTTCAGGGCTCGCTGGCCAGCCTGGCGAGCCTGACCGCCGTCGCCGGTCCGCTGCTCGGCGCCGGCCTGTTCGCGCGCTTCTCCACGGCCACGGCCGACTTCTACATTCCCGGCGCGCCGTTCTTCGTCGCCGCCTGCATCAACGTCGCCGGGCTCGTGGTCGCGCTCCGGCTCTCCGCGCGCAGGTCTCCTGCCGTGGCGCGCTGAGCCGGCGCGGCCGGGCGCGTGCCTGCTCAGCGCTTCGTCAGGACCTCGACGTCCTGCGCCTCCTCGGCGAGCTCCCGGGTCAGGAGGCGGACCACGTTTTCTCGCCCTCTCAGGCTCGCCTCGAAGTGCGCCAGGGTCGCTGCCCGGGCCAGCTTGAGCTGCCGCGTCGCCCCCATGGTCTGGGTATACCGCTGGCTGCAGAGGGGCGTGCAGCCCGTCGGGTTGAACGCTCCGGGCCCGACGCCGTTGATGATGCCCGCCGCGAGCGCGGCGCCGCCTCTGCCCGGGCCGGCGCTCAACAGCCGCTCGCACTCCAGCGTATCGGTGTTCGCCACGAACGGAGTCTCCCGGGCCATGAACCCGGTGTGGATTCCGCCCGTGAGCTCGATCAGCGTCACCGGCGCTGGCGCGTTCTCGAAGACGCCCCTCGGCCCCGCGATGGGCACCAGCTCGTCCGAGGTGCCCGCGAGGACGAGCGATGACAGCGGGCGGCTGTAGATCGGGGCTCCCAGGAAGCACGACAAGGGGGCCATGGCCACGGCGGCCTGGATGCCCTCGATCTTCAGGACGGGGTGATAGACGGCCAGCAGCACGGTGAGCCCTCCTGCGGACAGGCCCATGATGCCCCTGCGCTCCGGATCGACGGCCTCTGCGAGATCGGCGTCGGCGCCGCCGAGCGCTGCCACCTGTTGCATCACGAACGAGAGGTCCGCTGGCTGATTGGGCACGTCCCCGATCGTGGGCCCGCCCGGCGCGTTCGCGTTCGTGAGAGGAAACAGCGGCGCCACCGTGATGTAGCCGTGCGTGGCGAGGTGCTCGGCGAAGAAGCGAGCATTGTCGCCCAGGCTGGTGAGCCCATGCGCGTACCCGAGCAGCGGAAACGGCCCTCCGCACACCACCGGCGCGCGTTCGTTTGGAGGAGGGGATACGGCCGTCAGCGGGCGCGCCGGATACCAGACCCGCGCCGGCAGCGTCCTGGTCGGCGCCCCCGGGAAGGTGCCGTTGGCCGGCGTCGGACGCGTCTCGTCCACGAAGACGAAATCTCGCGTCGCGAACCCGTACGGGCCGTCCTCTGCGAGCGCCTCCAGCCACGGGGACCTCTCCTGGCCCGATCCGCGCGGGGCGCAGCGCTCGTCGCCCACGCCGGTGCTCCGCGTGGCGGCTTCCCCGTGCTCCGCCGTGAGCAACGAGGCGGCGTCCCCCGGCGCCGTCGACTCCATACAGCCGCCCGTGACGGCGCAAAGCCCAAGGCCAAGCGCCACGAGCAGCCGGGTGCATTCCAGAGCCTGATGCGATTCGTAGTGCCTCATGCGTATCCCCCCCTCATTCCCGCTGTTCCGCCGAATGCGGCGTCTTGTACTGTATATACCTCGCGGGATAGCTGCAATGTGCGTTGCGACAGATCGATGTGTCAGCGTGGGAAGACGTGGTTTGCTTGCGACAGATGCGCCGAACAGCAGCAATGGCGTCTGTTCATCGATGAAGTCGCGGCGATCCCTCGCGGCGGACAAGCCTTATGTCGCCGACAGCCGAGGTCCTGGAGGGAACGCCCGGCGAGAGCTGCCCGGGGGCAGCGCCGCTCTCATGGCTTCAGCGGAGGAGACGCCGGCGATGCCGAGGAGGAGCAACAGCAGGGCAAAACGGTCTCTGTAGACACGCACGGGTCGACCTTCTTTCTCGGAGCACGATCTCCCGTGGCTTCTTCTGTGAAGTTGCGCTTGCCGGAAGAGACCCTGGCCATCGCTGCACGGGGCGCGGTGAGCGCGGCCGCTCCCCGTCATGAGGGCGACCGGGCAGCGTCGACGCGTCGAGCGGATCAGGGATTGCCGATCTCGTTATCGATGAGATAGACGTCCCCGTCTCGGGTCGCCGCCGCTGTCACCTGGCGGCTCGTGGCCCATGACGGCTCGACGGGCTCGAGCGTCCATACCTCCGTGGAGGCATGCTCCTCTCGAGAGGCCGTGCCCGTCACGACGTCGGCGTGCTCGTCGAGAGACACGGAGAATCGGCCGGGGGTGGACAGGTTGAGCGTGATCCCCGCGGGGGGCGGGGGAGACGCCGGATACTCATAACCCCGGCGACCCGTGGCCCCGACCGAGCGGAGCTCGAGCCGCTCTCCCACCCGCTCGGCCGTCACGACCTCCTCGGTCAAGACGGGAGATGTGGTGGTCTTGCGGAGCGTGAGCTCATCCCCTTCCACGGTGACGATCTCGTAGAGGTGCAAATTCTCGAGCTGATCCCGGTACACCCAGTATTCCCCTGCCTCGAGGCGGCTCGGGGCGCTGAGCAGATCGAGCTCCAGGCGCCCGGCGCGGAAGACGCCGATGCGGAAGTCTCTCGTATAGAAGCCCCCCGGAACCCCCGGCACCGGGCCGCCGAGCGCGAAGGGCACCTCGTCGATGGTCAACACCGTCGCGCCGGTGGAAGCAGCGCTGGCGTTCGCCCACATGAGGGGCAGGGAGGCGCCCTGCGAGTTGCCAAGAGGATTGATGAACCCGCCCACCTCGGGGCTCGGCGGCGCGGCCCCCTCGAAGTAGAGGTCCATGTCCTCGCCGCGGTAGGAGGTGAAGCGCAGCCGCAGCCTGGGGAGCCCGTGGACGTTTCGGGCCTCGAAATGGATGGGGCGATACACCGTCTGCCGGCCAGTGAAGATCCCTGCCCAGTCGCGGGCGAGCTCCGCGTCGTTGAAATGATCGACCTGGAGGCCGTCGCGCTGGCTGATGACCGCCCGGATCCGCGGCGGCTGGCCCCGGCGCAGGGTGATCATCGCCTCAATGGTGCTGTAGTCGGGGTGATCGGCGAGGAAGACGACCACGTGGTGATCATGCCGATCGTAGGTGATGAGGAAAGGCTGAACGAGCTCCAGCGGGCCGACTGAGCGTGCGGAGGTCGTGATCGGTAACCAGGCAGGAACACCGATGAGCAGCCCGAGGGCGAGCAACATCAGGACAATTCGGTTTCTGGAGGAAGCCATACATCGTACCCTTTCTCGAAGACGCGATCTCTCGTGCACCGAAGCGCAGGCGTTGCTTGCTCGCGACGGGGTTGGTGTTGTTCACGCGCGGCGCCTACCGGCTCATGGCCCCGGAGTGGGGCCCGCCACGCTGCGCGCGAGCCGGTCCGGTCTTCCGGGAGGCTCGCCGCGGCGAGCAGACGGAGGCGGGCTGGCTTCCGGCTGCCCCACCACGCCTCGTGGTTCACCCAGAGATCCCATGCTCAGGTCAGGGCTCGCCGGCTTCGCCGTCGCCGCGCGCCGGCGCGGGATCGCGTCATCAATCTGGACAGCCGCGCGGCGTACCTGGCGCGCTCCTGTCCGTCGGATCGGAGGATGAGCGTCTGTCTCGCCGCGAGAGCGGCGGCGCGACGCTGCGTCGGAGGCGCCCTCCCGGTACCAGCGCATGATGGCTGGGTCGCGAGGGGCGGCGTCCCGGAAGGCACCGTGCCGCGGAAAGATCAGCTGAGCGGCTTCAGGCGAGCACGCTCCACGGATGTTTCACGTCATGTCGATATGCCTGTTTAGCAACGCAGTGAGGGTTTGCAAGACCATTCGCTTTGCGGCGCGATCGCCTTCACGTCGCAGGCATGCGCGCTGCGCCGGCCAGCCTCCATCCTGTTGCGCGTCCAGGCCGGTACGGTGAGCGAACTGCCGATCTGCCCGTGCGGTATGCTCTCTGCGACCTTGTCGCGCCTTCCTGAAGGCCGTCATGAATGTGTTGCGAGAGTGGCACTTTCCAGTTATTACGGCGATGTCGCTGCTCGGGTTGTTCCAGTGGAATCGAGGCCGGGAGGCTGCGCGCGCCGGCCGCCAACGTTCGCGGGCGCGCGCTGGTGGCGACGAGCGCGCCTGTACCTGCAGAGGGAGGATCCATGACCATCATCAGCGCGAATCTGAACAAGCGCGGGCGTGTCCGCTCTGACGAGCACGTCTATCATCAGGGCTGGTATCCGCTGGCCATGTCGAGCGAGCTCGGCGTCGGGGCGCTGATCGGCCGGGACTTCCTCGGGGGCCGCGTCGTCCTTTACCGCGACCCTTCGGGTAAGCCCGTCGTCCAGAGCGCTTACTGCCCGCACCTGGGCGCCGATCTGTCCGTCGGTGATCTCTGCGACGGGCAGGTCCGGTGCGCGTTCCACCACTGGAGCTTCGACGCGACGGGGACATGCGTCCGGATCCCCTCGGAGGGGAAGATCCCGCCTGGGGCCAGGGTCTTCACGTACCCCAGCGCCGAGGCGTGGGGGCTCGTCTGGGCGTTCACCGGCGAGAAGCCGCTCTTCGAGCTGCCGTACATCCCCAGGATGAAGGAGTCCGATATGATCTATC
Source organism: Sorangium sp. So ce726 (assembly GCF_051521405.1). Taxonomy (NCBI): domain Bacteria; kingdom Pseudomonadati; phylum Myxococcota; order Polyangiales; family Polyangiaceae; genus Sorangium; species Sorangium sp. So ce726. The sequence continues at coordinate 3,061,188 of NZ_CP150349.1, forward strand.
GGACCCAGATGAACGGCGTCGTGTCCTACGAGCCGTGGCTGCCGGTGTCCAACGGGCTCGACTTTCAGCACCTCCGCGCGCTCCACGGCATCGCGATCACGGAGCCTGACAGGATCGATGTGAAGGAGTACAGCATCGAATACACCATCACCGAGCATCACAAGAAGCGGCACGGCCTCGTCACGGGCACGAACACGTTCTCGCTCTACCGCGACGACAGCGGCCACGAGACGGGCACGCTGTTCAGCGGGACGCCGCTCCGGCCCGGCGAGACCATGGTCTTCTCGGTGGTCGGCCTGCGCAACACGCACCCGCGGTCCGAGGAGGACCGCGCCGCCCTCGAGCGGAAGCTGGACGTGATCGCCGCGTACACCGCGAGGCTGCTGGAGGAGGACGACAGGGTCCTCTCCACCATCCGCTTCCGCCAGGGCGCGCTGGTGGCGGCTGACCGGTACCTCTCCATGTACTTCAAGTACGTGCGCGAGTTCCCCGGCGCCAGCTTCATCGAGGCTCGCTAGCGCGCCGATCCGTTCGAGGAGAGCAGCCGCGAGGGGCGCCCAGTAGACCTCTTTTCTCCTGGGCGTCTCGGGGCCCTGGCGGTCCGAGCGCGGGCTTCACGCCGCAGATTCCAGCGCTGCCTTCCGTGCGTCGGCGGGGCGCGACGCCGTGACCGGACGGCGCCTTCGCAGGATGCTCCAGGAGAGAAGCGCGAAGCCCGCGCCCTGAGCCACCATGGAGAGGGGGAGCGCGACGCGCGGATCGGTCGGGGGGACCATGGTCGAGATCGCGAGCCAGCTCACGACGAGAGCGACCACGGCGCGGCGGCTGCGCGCCTCGGCCGCGAGCAGCGTCATGAGCCACTGCGTCGAGACGAGCACGTAGCCGGGCGCGAACGGGGCGCGCAGCGCGCCGAGGCTCAGCAGCGCGAGCCAGGCGCACGCCTTCAGCCTGCGATCGTCGATCCGCCGGGCCGCGATCACCGCGAGGCCGAGCGCGACGAGCGTGTAGCGCCAGGAGAGCGACGAGGAGATCGACGGCGACATCCCGGGCACGCCGAGCGCCGCCAGCTTGAAGGGGATCCCGAAGACCGAATAGTTCCCCACCAGCGCTGCAATCGACTTGCTCATGAACCCGAACGCCTCGCCGCTGGAGAGGCGCGGCACCTGGTAGCTCATGAACGCGGCGAAGGGGCCTGGTCCGAGGACGGCGAGGGAGGCGAGGACCAGGACGAGCGCGGAGCCGAGGACCCAGGCGGCGTCGCGCCAGCGCCGCTGCGCGAGCAGGTAGATCACGAGCAGGCCGGGCCAGAGCTTCGACAGGACGCAGAACGCGAGCAGCGCTCCCCCGATCCCCGGACGGCGAGCCTCGAAGGCGATCATGGCCAGGATGGACAGGGCGATCGCGGTGATCTGGAAGTTGCCAAGCTGCATCCCCAGGAAGCTCGGGAGCGAGATCCACGCGAGCGGCGAGAGCAGCGCCGCGATTCTGCCTTCTTCTCCGCCGATCCAGCGGGCCAGACGGAGGAGCGCGAAGGCGAGCAGCCCTGCCTGGACGGCGAACCAGGCGGTGCGAAGGATGAAGAAGTCTCGCGTGAAGAGGAGCGCGAAGCGCGGCAAGAGCAGGAAGGGCGGCGGGTACTGGTAGGCCTCGAGCATGAACGGCCCGACATCGATGGTCGGCGGCAGCTGCGAGGCCGCAGGGCCGCTCGACGCGCGCGGCTCCCGGTACACGTTCGCGACGCCCTGGCGGCTGAGCTCGGCCGCGTTGACGTAGGCACCAAGGCAGGCGTGGCGCACGAAGAACACGCTCCTTGGCAGCAGCGAGGCGCCCGTGATCGATGGGTCGGCCATGAAGACGCTCAACCGGGCGGTCTGGAGCACCACGACGAGGCCGAGCACCGCCCACAGCCCGGCGGCGACCCTGCGCCTCCGGGCGACGCCGTCGAGCGAGGCGGGCAGGCGGCGCGCGACCCAGGGCAGGCCGAGGCCGGAGATCGCGAGCACCGCGGCGAACGGGGGCACGAGCGGCAGCAGGGCGCCGCGAGGCGCGCCCACCGCGACCGCCGCAGCGCCGGCGAGGAATATCGCTGCTCCCAGCGTCGCGCGCGCGCCGGCTGGGCGGCCTGCGAAGGCCGCGAGCACGATCGCGCAGGCCAGCGGGCTCAGGACCGCGATCAGCGTCAGGAGCGGCGCCGGCACGGCCTCGAAGGCTCCGGCCGCGGTGCCGAGCGGCCGCCACACGGCATGAAGCACGATCGGTGACGCGGTGCTGGCCGCGACCAGCGCGATGAAGATCCTCTCGCATTTCATGGAAGTCGTCCCCTCGGCGAAGTCCCCCGATCCGGCGCACACCGATGATCCGGGCCTGGTCGGGTAAAAGCAGCTTGTCGGTGTGCCCGATGAGGTGGGCGCGACGCGCTCTCATCGGCGCGCGGGGCGTGCCGGACGCGAGCTCGGTCTCGCTTACCGATCCGGCGTATCGGTGCCGGCGTGCGTGCCGTTGAGCCCGCGCGCCGCGCCTCGACGGGACGTGCTCGCGGCGGCGGAGGGCGGTGGGGTCGCCTCCGGGTCGAGCGCCTTGGGAAACTCCTTCGTCGGCGCGAGCCCGAACGCCTCGTGCAGGATGTTGACGGCCTGGTCCGCCGCGCGCTCCTCCACGAGGCAGCTGATCCGCAGCTCGTTCACGGTCAGGCCCGACACGGCGATGCCGTGCTGGACCAGGCTGCGGCACAGGTGGGCGGCGATTCCCGGATGCGAACGGATGCCGATGCCCACCAGCGACACCTTGGCCAGGCCGCCCGACACCCGCATCTCGCCTTTCCCCGTGCTCGCGACGAACTGCTCCAGGCACCTCCGGGCGCGCCGCAGCTCCACCGCGGGGAGCGTGAAGGTGATGTCCACGCGTGGCTCCTCGGGGACGCCGGTGGGATGGCAGAGCATGTCCACGCAGACGTTCAGCTCTGCCAGGATGCCTGTCACCTCCGCGATCAGGTTCGGGCGGCACGCCACGCCGACGAGCTCGACCCGCACCTGATCCGCAGCGCAGGCGAGGCCCATCAGCGCCCTGCCCTCGAGCGCGCGCTCGCGGTCGACGACCCACGTCCCTTCTTCATCCGTGAACGAGCTGCGTAAATGCACTGGTACCTGGTACTTCATGGCTATCTCCACGCTGCGCACCTGCAGGACCTTCGCCCCGAGGGACGCGAGCTCGAGCATCTCTTCATAAGGAATGGACTGGAGCTTCCGGCCGGCCGGGCAGGCGCGGGGGTCGGCCGTGTAGATGCCGTCCACGTCGGTGTAGATCTCGCAGGCGTACGCGCCGAGCGCCGCCGCCAGGGCCACCGCCGTGGTGTCGGAGCCGCCGCGGCCCAGGGTGGTGATGTTCCGGGAGGCGTCGACCCCCTGGAACCCGGCCACCACCGCGATCTGCTTGCGCCTGAGCGCCCTCCGGATCGGGCCGTCGTTCACCGCCTGGATCCGCGCCTTGGTGAAGGCGCTGTCGGTGAGCACGGGCAGCTGGTGCCCCAGGAACGAGCAGGCCTGCCCCCCCTCGGCGTGGATGGCGAGGGCGGTCAACGCGACCGACACTTGCTCTCCTGTCGAGACGAGGACGTCGAGCTCCCGGCCGTCCGGGAGCGGGAGGACCCCTTGCGCCAGCGACAAGAGGCGGTCTGTCTCCCCGCTCATGGCGCTGACCACCACCACGACGTCGTTGCCCGCGCGCTGGCTCTCGAGCGAGATGCGCGCGACGTTGCGCATGCGCTCAATGCTCCCCACCGACGTCCCTCCGAATTTCTTGACGAGCAGCGGGCGGTGGTCGGCGCTGCTCGGAAGCCGATCGGACGAAGGTCTCACTTCGCCGACCCCCCTGTGGCGTACGGAAGCTTGCCGTGAGCGCCGGAGCCGTTGGTGCCGGCGCGCGCGGACGACCGGGGGGGCTCGGATGCCGGCGCGTCGCCGGCGCCGAGGACCACCCTCTGCAGCTGGGTCAGGACGGCGGGCGCCGACTCGCGCTGGAAGATGTTGCGCCCGACGCACAGCCCGGTCGCGCCGTGGGCCACCACCTCCTGGGCCAGCTGGAGCACCTCGTCCTCGGAGCGCACCGCCCCGCCCGCCATGAACACAGCGGTGTGCTCCACGACGCCCGTGAGCAGCTGGCTCATGTGCGAGAACTGGGTGGGCGCTTCGATCTTGAGGGCGTCCGTCCCGAGCTCCACGCACGCGCGCATCAGGTGGCGCATCCGCGCCAGTCGCTGCTGGTCTCCCTCGGGCGGGACCTTGTCGTAGAGCATGGTGAGCACAGGTACGCCGAAGCGCTGGGCCTCGTCCACGACCGCCCCCAGCTGGCTCAGGTTGTGGGCGTCATTGGTCCCGTCGAAATTGAGCTGCAGCGAGACCGCGTCCGCGCCGAGGCGCAGCGCGGCCTCCACGGACGTCAGCCGCTCCTTGGTGTTCGGGTTCTGAGCGAGCGACGTCATGCCGTTGAGGTGGATCATGAGGCCCGCGCCCCGGAGCAGCCCGTAGCTCGCGAGCCGCTCCACCATGCCCTTGTGGGCGAGGATGCCGGTGATCCCGGGGTGCCCTATCCAGCGCGCCACCTGCGAAATGCTGTCCAGCCCTTCCACCGGTCCGATCGTGAGCCCGTGATCGATGGGAACGATGATGCCACGGCCGCACCGCCGATCCAGGAAGCGAGACCAGCGGAACTTCTTGGAGAATCCAATCATGGCGAAAGCCTCTCGGTTGTTGAGCGCACGCTTGTTCGAGCGTTCACGTTTCGATGATGTGCTCGTCGACCTTGATGCCCACGTGGCGGCCTGGCTTGGCCGGATGTCCGAGCACCTTGTCGCCTTGACGGAGCTCGGTGATGTTGAGCGGCTTTGCGTCCTCCGAGAAGATGCGCACGTGCCAGTCGTCCTGCATGATGACGTTGATACGCTCGCCCGTCTGGAAGTCCGCCTCGATGAGGCGCAGCGGCCGGACCTCCGTCTTCATGCGCCCGACGCTCCCCCGGCGCGCGGTGCCGGTGCGGTCGACGATCATCACGGGGGAGCCCGCCCTGAGCTCGCTCATGTAATCCGTCCGGTTTCCGAAGTTGTAGACATAGCTGTGGACGGCCCCCGCGTTGACCCGGAAGGGTCTGAGCTCCATGTAAGGCAGGAAGAAGACCTCGGGGCAGCACAGGATCCCGCCCTGCGAGGTCGACCCAACGATGATGCCCTCGGTGGGCGAGAAGAGCGTGGTGGTGTCGATGCAGCTCCGCTCGCCCATGCCGATCGGGGTGCTCTTCACGATCGTGGCGACCTCGAGCTTCACCGCCGCGCGCTCCAGCCGGCCGAGCCGCGAGACGAACTCGCTCAGCGCTCCGTGGGAGCGCGGCGAGAACAGCACTCCATCCGCTCCGACCTCCATCACTCCCAACGTGACGATGGCGTCGTCGACGTCGATGGGAGAGTTGATCTCCTTGATGAGCACCGTCTTCGTGGCCTGAAGCGTGGCGATCACGAGCTCCAAGGGGATGTTGGTGGGGTCGCGGAAGCGGATCATCAGGTAGGCGTGACGCTGCCCCTCCGCGATGGACTTGTGCAGGCTCTCACCATCATCCACGTAGGCGCGGAAGCAGGTCCTGTGCCCCATCTCCGCAGCCTTCCCGAGGAGCTGCACGTCCGGGCTGGCGATCACCACGTCCTTGCCGCCGTTCGGCAGCGGCGCGAGCCGCGCCAGATCCTCGGCGCGCTCGGCGTGGAGGACCTTGAGCATCCGCGACGGGATGGCGGGCGCGAGCGCGGACAGGTTCTCCGGATAGAGGACGACGCCGGTATAGGCCACGTTGACCACCCGCTCAACCATGCCGTCGCAGTCGCCCGGCGTCGCGATCTTCGCCGAGTCGAACCAGACGACGAGGGCGTCGGACTCCGCGATCCGGTTGCGATCTCCCTCGACGCGCTCGAGCCGGATGTGCTCGCGCTTCTCCATGGTGACAGCGAGGCTTTTGTTGTTGCCGTTGGCCATGACGTCGCTGCCGTTGCTCGTAGGTGCCATGCTCATGCTCGATCCTCCCCTTCTCTTTTGATGAGTATCGCGCTCAGGTGCGCGCAATGGACTTGCTCACATAGATCGGTTTGCCCATCATCCCGAACGAGACCGGTTCGCTCCTGTCATAGAGCGTCCCCTTGGGGACCAGCGCCACCCGCACGGGGGCGCCGTGCGCTCGCGATAGCTCATCGAGGAGCCCCGGCTCGATACGGTCGTCCTCCCTCTCGCGCTCGACGATGAAGTGGAGCCCGTCATCTCTCGGCGAGACCCTCCAGAACCGGCGGCTGGGCAGCGCGGAGACGATCGCGTCGAGCTCCCAAAGGTCGAACGCTTTGCCGCACACCCACAGGGTGTCGTCCGCCCGGCCACGGATCTCGAGCGTCGTGCTCTCACCGCACGCGCAGGGCCCTCCGAGGCACCTCACCCTGTCTCCCGTCACGTACCTGACCATCGGAGTGGCCCGCCGCGTGAGCGACGTGACGACGAGCTGCCCTATCTCCCCCGGCGTCACGCTCCTCTCCAGCCGGTCGTCGAGGACCTCCATGAAAAAGCAGTCCTGCCACGGGTGCAGCCTGCGCTCCGCACAATCCATGGCCTGCGGCCCCGTCTCGGTCATCCCGAAGTTGTCGTACACGGGGACTCCCCAGATCCCCTCGACGAGCTTCCGCCGGTGCGGGCTGAGGGGCTCGCCGGCGCAGCAGATGGCGCGTAGCCGGGGGAAGTCTCGGCGCGGGTCGAGGCCCGTCATCTCGGCCGTCTCGGCGATCATCACCGCCGAGAGCGAGATCGTGGCGAGGACGGTGACGTCGAGCCTCCCCATCAGATCCACCACGCGCCGGAGCGGGGTGATCGTGGTCCGGCTGTCGGCGGCGATCGCACACGCGCCCTTCTGCTGGACCGCCATCTGGACGAAGGGCCCGATGGTGGAGAGCGCATAGGGGAACCGGATGAGCACCCGGTCCTCGTCCGTGAACCCGACTCCCCACCGGGCGAACCGCTCCCGGATCTCCGCGAGGTCCCGGCTGCTGTACCACACCGATACGGGAGCGCCAGTCGTCGCGGAGGACTCGTGGTACTGGAGCAGCTCGCGGTTCGGGGCGCACGTCATGCCGTACAGCGACCGCTGGAGCATATCGCTCTTCGTCATGAGCGGGATTCTCTTCCACTCCTCCCACGTCCGGAGCGGAGCGCCGGGCAGGCGCTGCCGATGGAAATCGGAGCTCCGCGCGTGCTCCAGCACCTGATTGATGGCCGCCAGTCGATCAGGAAGTACCATGGTCGGCTCCCTCGCTCAGGCGCTCTCCAGGCGGAGCAGCGCGCGGATGTTCCCGCCCAGGATCTTCTCGCGCTCGCCCGAGGAGATCGGCAAGAGGAGCACCTTCTGGATCTCTGCGGCCGGATGGGACAGCGGGTACTCGGAGCCGAAGATCACCTTGCTCGCTCCGGCCTGCTGCACCGACAGGAGGATCTGCAGATAGCTGCTGAGGGAGGTCTCCAGGAAGAAGTTGTCCAGCTTGGCGGCGGCGGATGACGCGTCGTTATCGACGTGGCCGGCCCCCATGTGCTCCAGGATGAAGTTCGTCGTCGGGAACCGCCGCGCGAGCTCCACGTAATCGGACGTGTTCGCCCCCGGCCTGAACGCTACATGCGAATAGATGGGCACCTCACGCTCGCCGCAGAGGCGGGCCAGAGGGGCCATGACGTCATCGCAGAACGAGAACTTGTGGACCAGCGGCGTGACCATCAGCCCGCGGAGCCCCTCGTCGAAATACCGCTCCGCGACGTCCACGGCCCTCGGATCGCACGGGTCGACGCACGCGAGCCCGCGGAGCGCGGGGTTCGCCTTCACGGACTCGGCGACGTAGTCGTTCTTCGGGACCGCATCCGGCTTGCTCTTGCCGGTGACGTATGCATTGAACTGCCGCACATCCAGCATCCCGCCGGGGCAGACGACGCCCCTCTGGATACCGCCTTGCTGGAGCTGCTCCAGGTAGTTCTCGACAGACCCGTAGCTCGTCGGAGAAACGTGCGCGTGAGCATCGATGATCATCGGATAGCCTCCATCTCCAGATTGGCTGCCTGTCACTCCCGTACGACCCGCATCGCCTTGACGCCGGCGCGCGGTAGCGCATCCACGAACTCGAAGTCGAAGGGCAAGGAGGTCGCGGCTTGCAGCCTCGTGGCGAGCGCCTCCGCCAGTTGCGCGCCGGCCTCCACGCCGCTCGCGAGCTCGCAGCGGACCTTGATGCGCGCCTGGTCCGAAGCCGGCATGACGAACTGGAACCAGTTCCCGACTTCCGGCATCCGCATCAAGTGCTCTTCCAGGTGGATGGGCGAGATCGCCTTGCCATGGAACCGGATCTGGTCGAAGGCGCGGCCCCTCATGTGGAACCGAGGCATCGCGACCCCGCACGGGCACGGGGCCGTGTTCAGGCAGCCGAGGTCTCCGGTCCGGAAGCGGAGGATCGGGCTGTCGTAGCGGAGCAGCCCTGTTATGACGATCTCGCCCGTCTCGCCCGGATCGAGGACGCGGCCGGTCTCGGGGTCGACGATCTCCATGATGACGTGCGCTGCTGGCACGTGATAGCCGTCGTGATGGTCGCACTCGATCCCGAGCGCCCCACACTCGAGCGAGCCGTAGAAGAAATTGGCCGTGGTGCCCCACATCTTCTCGATGCGCCCGCGCAGGGCGGGGGAGCACCCCTCCCCCGTGAGCCACATCTTCTTGAGGCACAGGCTGGTCAGGTCGAACGAGCTCCTCTGGGCCTCCTCGGCCAGGGTGATGGCCCACGAGGGGCTCGTGACGACGATGTTCGGGCGCAGGTCCTTCATCGTCTTGACCGTCTTCTGCGGCGTCGAATAGGCCCCGCCCTTGCCGGCGGGGACGACGGTGGCCTGGTAGCCATCCATGAACGTCTTGTGAAAGGCGAGCCCCGCGGTGCTCATCTCGTACGGGAGCGCGTTCAGGCAGATGTCGCCGGGGCCGACGGGAAACAGCCTGGAGTACCGGGGCGCCAGATCGTAAAGCAGGTAGTCGTTCCACGTGTACGCCATGTAGATCTCCTCGCCGCCGGTGGTCCCGGTGGAGACCTGGATGAGCGCGATGTCCCTCCTGTCGCAGGTCAAGAGGCGGAAGGGATGCCCGCGGAGCTCGTCCTTCGTCAGGAACGGGAGCTTGGCGAGATCAGACGCCTTCTGGATGTCGCCGGGGGCGATCCCTGCCTCGCCCATCTTGGTCCGGTAGAACGACGACTTGCGGTATGCTCGTTGGACGATCGTCCTGAGCGACTCCGCGTGATATCGCGCCAGGGTTTCAGGCGAGAGACCGTCCGCCTGCTCCGCCCCGGAGAGGTAGCGAGAGATGGCGGGAGGGGGCGTCATGGACAACAATCTTTGTTCGAGAAGAGAGCTCATGCTCGCGGTTCCTCTTTTCCGGGAGCGGACGCGTCGCGGCTCTGGTGAGGCGCGAATCGTCGCGCCGCTCTCGACCAACGCGCGCGCGGCGCGCCACCCCCCCAAGTGGCCCATTCCTGACATGTGGTTTCGATTTGCGCCATGAGTTTATATTTGTGGGGATTTGTTCATTACGCGAGAGATTCGTTGGTTGTGCGTTTTTCGAGTTCCCTGCTGATAGATATCGTTGCGCCCATGGCGATGCTGCGCCGTCTTTGTCGTGCTCGGGTCTTCACGTCCGTGTAGGGCGCCCGCGAGCACGCAAGGAGCGTCCCGCCTGTCCTGGCGCCGGGCAATACGGGAGGTGGGCTGTCAGGTGGGCAGCGACGGAGCCTGCACGTGTCGCCGCTCCTCCGCGGCGCGCTCCTCTTCTGCTCGCCGATGATGGTCGTCTTCGGCAGGCTCCAGGCCGAGCTCGGCGACGCGCTGGAGCGGGACGTCCGGCCGGTCTCCATCGCTGGACCCCACGATGGACACGCCGGAGCGGCTGAACCGTTATGCGGAGGAATTCGGCCGGCGGTCGGGCTGGTCGTTCCTGACGGGCGGCCGTGAGCGAGTGAACCGGGTGCTGGAGGCGCTCGGGGGGCGCGCGCCGATCACGCTCATCGGGCGCGAGGCGGAGGGCCGCTGGACACGGGTCGAGGGCATCGCGCCGCCGGGGCGCCTCGCGGAAGAGGTCCGGGCCTTCCTTCCGTCGCGAGGGGCTGCGGCGCGGAGCGCGGGCGGTGGCCAGGCGGAGGGCCCGTCCTGGCTGGGCGCGGCGCGGCCTCCTGGTCGTGGCGCCGGCGGTGGGGCTCTGCGCGGTCGCGGCGTGGGCGCTCGGCCGCGACGAACGTGCGCCCCGGGCGCACGCGCCTGCGGGCGAGGCGGCGTCGTGCGAGGAGCTCACGCCGGCCGCCCGGCGCGGCAAGCGCATCTACCAGCGCGGCGCGACCGAGGACGGGCGGGCCCGGCCCCGACCGTGACCTTCGCCCGGAACCGCCGGACTGGCGTCCTCGGAGCGAGCCTCTTCCGGATGGATCCGGCGTCTGATGCCGCTGTGCGCGCGTCGGTGTGGATCGAGGTGGTTCCGTAGGACGGATCGAGCTCGACGTGGGTGTTCACGAGGACGAATTTGCGGGGGGAAACGTCGCGATCCACCGGTGCCGCCGCTGCCGCAACCTGCCTCGCGGTGCCCTCGTCTCCACGTCGCGGGGCCACGGTCCGTCACCGCTGCTGCTCCTCCTCGTCGTCGTCGAACAGCGTGCCACCGCGACCGACCAAGAAGGCGAGGAGCCTGGCCTCGACGAGCTTGCCCGGGGAAGATCGCGCGCCTGATCGTCGCCGTGCGGGCCTTCTCGTCGCCTCACGCCTTGATGGCGTCGAGCTCACCCGGATGGCTCCCGCCTGGCCCTTCGACGACGTTGTCTGCTGGTGAGCTCGCTGGCCGCGTGCTTTTTCCTGTACCCGGGCTCCCTGGGCGAGCGGGAGTGGGCGTCGGAGGACGCGCTGCGGGCGGTCCTGCGCCAGGGCATCATGCCGGTCCGGTCGAGCGCAACGGTTGGTTCGACCTCATTCACGGGTCTCGCGTTTCGCGTACCTGCTGACAGCCTGTTGATAGGCCTCGGCCAGCAATGGCCGCACCGCCTCAAAGGTTGCCTCGCTGGGGTTGAGCACGCACACCCAGGACTGCGGTGCATACACGGGATGCGGCAGCAGTTGATCCAAGGCGGTGAAGTCATGGCCGGTCTCCACAGCTCTGCCAACCGGAGGAGGAGACGGCTGGGGGCCAAACAAAGTGCGGTACGTCTCCTTGCTGACGCCGATGTTCAGCCGGAAGACTCCCGGGCGATCTAGCTGGGAAGCGCGGTCAAAATCGCCATAATCTTTGGTGACGATCGTGGCGAACGGGAACCGGCGAGCAGGCGGGAGCTGGCGGCCGGGGTCATAGCTGAAAAAGGTGTCGCCCCAGGCGAGCTCGGGAGATCCGGCCTCGCGGGAGGCGACGATGACATCGACGCCCTCAAACGTGTCGGTGATATATCGGGTGATCGAGGCTTCGTTCATCGGAGTCTCCCGCGGGAACGTCTACCAGTAGATGTGTGGGTTGAGGCCGCGCGCCAGGCGATAAGCGTCGGGCGAAGCCCGTCCGCCTTCATCGCCGTGTCAGACGCCTCTCCCGGCGGCGACGAGGACGGCGTAGTCGTGCGCGCTCTTCGATACCGCTTCGTTCGGATGCACGCATACGAGCCCGCGCCAGTCGGCGGGCGTCTGATCGTCGATGAGGATGTTGGGTTTGGGCAGGAAGCCCGTGAAGCAACGCTCGATGCCAAGTTCGCGCGCGGAGTTTTCGGCGTAGTCGGCGCCACCCGTGCTCCAGCAATACAGCACGAATCCCTGTTCATGGAGCTGGCGGACGTGTTCGACCACCGCCGACATCGGGATCCGTTTCGAGCCGAAGGAACGGACGAGCGTATCGTCAACGTCGACGTAGGCCACGAGGTGCTTCGCGTTCATGACAACCTTCCATTTAACCCGTAACGCACGCGAGCGTCAAGGTGCTTTCCTGGGATGGTCAGAACACGCGGTCGGAGGCAGAGCAAGAGAGAGTACACAGGGAGGCGGGGAGGCGGGGAGGGGAGAAATCACACAGGGGGGACGGGAAGGCGAGAGATGTATCCTGACCAAGGTGGAGAGGCGAGAGGTGGAGACCATCAACCTGATGGTTCGAACGACTGAGCCCCATCTCTCGCCTCCCCGCCTCCCCGCCTCCCTGTGAATCTCTCCTTCTTCCTCTCCGCCGAACGGGCGGCCGCTCAAGCCTTGAGGGCGTCGTACTCGCCCGGGCTGTGGATCCTGGCGGGATTGGTGCCACCGCCGACGAAGTCTTCCGTCCGGTCGTACATGCCGAAGTGAGTCACTTCGCCCGAACCACCGAGCTTCGGGAAGCCATCCTCGCCTGCCTTCACCCCGAGGGCGTTCATCAAGTTGCAGTAGTACTTGTTGATCGGCGCATTCGCGAGCGCGGGATCCGTCCCGGTGCTCACGACCTGATCGGTCGAGGGCGTGTTCGAGCAGAAGTGCTCGCTTGCCCCTTGCGTGAGGGTCGCTGACCCGTCGTCCACGTTCACGGCGCAGCCCGTCTTGAAGTAGCCGCCAGCGCTGCCAACCTGGACGATCGGCAGGTTGTTCAAGTTGTGCGCGTTGCCGTCCGACATCTCGGGGAACCAGACGGCCGCGGTGTTGTCGAGCAGCCGCCCGTCGCCCTCCACGACCTCGTTCAAGACCCCGACGAGGTAGGCGAACTTTCGGGCGTAGTAGTCGTCGATCGTCAACAGCATGTCGATGACCGCCGTCGTGCACTGTCCAGTCGGGCTGGTGATGCGATGGGAGAGGGAGTGCGACTCGTAGTTGAGCCCGAGCCCCTTGAACGTGTACATCGGAGGATACTTGAGGACGATGACCGGGTTGGCGTTGCAGATCGCGGACAGCGCCGCGAGGTTCGAGTAGAGGTCGGCCACGTCCAGGGACGCGGTGATCTTCATCGTGAGGAGATCCTCGTCCTCGCCCGGGGTGATCGCCGAGGCCGCGTCCACGGTCTGCTGCGTGGCGCCGAGCCGCGACGCGAGCGCCGTCGTGCACTGCGCCGAGCCGATGATGCGCCCGGTGTCGTGGAGCAGCGCCTTCCACGCTTCGAGCTTGTCTCGATCGGCCTGGCTCATGTCGAAGCGCTGGAGGGTCTCGAGATCCGCCCGCACCAGGTCGATGACGCTCTTGCCCCGCACGGCCTGGTAGCTGTCGGGCGTGAGCTCGCCGCCGTCGAAGAGGCCAGTGAGCGTGCTATAAATCTGCGAGGGAGACCCGAGCCCCGCGTACGGCACCCCCGCTGCCGAGTACGAGACTTGAGACGTCGCGCCCTCGGTCGCGTTGCCCACCCGAACGTACAAGGGCGTGCGACCCGGGCTCAGCTGCTCGGCGATCACGTGATCCAGCGAGCGGCTGATGGGCATGGCGTTGAACTTCGTCTCTTTGGCGAAGCTGAACGGATCGTCGCTGTTGGGCGTGACGGGGTGACAGGTGAAGTACGACCCGCACACTTGCGTGTGTTGATCGTTCCCCTGCCCCCGCTCCATCTTCGGCGTCCACTCGTTCATCCCGCGAATGCCGCGGGGCATGAGCAGCTTGTCGACGAACGGCGCGAGATGCCGGAGCGTCGTGCGCGTGAGATCCTCGGCGGTGAGGGCGCCGTGGGACGTCACCGGAAAGAACCGAGTCGTGATGCAGCCGTAGTGCGTGAACATCGCGATCAACCGGCGCGGCGGCGTCGCCGCTTGCGCCTGGACGGATCGGCCCGCAAGAGAGCCGAGAAACGGCGCCGCGACGCACGCGCCGCCCAGGCCTCGGAGGAAAATTCTGCGGCTGATCGGTCGTTTCATGACCTTCCGACTCCTCAGGTTGCCCTCAACGCTTCGAACTCACCGGGGTCGTGGCTCTGCGGTGCTACGGCGCCGCCGCCGACGTCCTCGGTGGCGTCGCACATGTCGAGGGAGAAGGAGATCCAAAGGTTTCGGAGGCGTCAAGCCCCAACTGCGGGACCTGCCCTGGGTGGGGAGCCTATTCTTCGATGCGATCCGGCTCTTCTGGAAAACGACGCTATCTTGATAAATTGTCGATGCATCGAAGGGGCCGCCTTCACTCCACAGCGCGCGCCTCCTGGGAAAACGACGCGATAGGAGGTCTCAGGAGGCCCGCGCGGGAGGCGGCGCGAGGAGCAGCACGGACGGCACGATCGTGGGCTCGGCGAGCCGCAGCAGCCCGTAACCGATCCCGGAGATACCCACCATCAGCCCCGGCTCCTCGGCCGCGAGCGGCAGGCCGCAGATCGGCCCGTCGCGATCCAGGCTGTCGAGCAGCACGGCGGCGCGGCGATCGGCCTCGGCCCGGTACCTCGGTTCGTCGAGCACACGGGCAGCCTCCGTGAAGAGCTCGATGTTCCCGAGATCGCCGTGGCAGAGGCTGTGATCCGGCGCGTACCGTTGCTGGAACGTCACCTCCAGCGCGGCGAGCACCTCGGCGCGCGCTGTCTCGTCGCCGTTCGCCGCGACGATCGGCAGGCGGGATAGCCCGATCCCTGGCGCTCCGTGGCACCACGCCGTCTCGTAGCTCGGCTGTGACAGCGACGCGCCCTCGGACTTGCGCAAGTCGGGCCAGCCTTTCCCAGGCACAAACGTGCCGCGCTCGTAGGCGCGCGCCTGTTGCGCGGCCGCCTCGAAGCGGGCCTGCCCCGTCGCTCTCGCGAGCGCGTGGAGCGCCCACGCCGCGCCAGCCGCGCCGTGCGCGAAGCCCGTGAGCGGCGCGAGGACCTCCTCGGGGCAAGGCCACGCGATGCCGTTGCCGGCGGGCTGTGCGCGCTCGATCAGGTGTGCGCCGCACGCGACCGCCGCCCGCAGCACCGCTTCGGACGGCGAGACGGAGTGCAGGCCGAGCAGCGCCGCGATCGCGCCGGCCGCGCCGCCCACCAGATCGAGGTGCTTGTCCTCGGGGACGAGCGTCTCGATGCGCGCGGCGATCGCGGCGGCCTCGGCGAGGAGCGCGGGATCGTCCCACAGGACCGCGAGGTGCGTCGAGGCGTAGAGCAGCGAGCCCCAGCCCTCGAACGCTCCGATTCCCCGCAGGCTCGCCGCGCCGCGCTCCATGCTCTGGTGGGCTTGCCGGAGCGTCGCGCGCGCGAGCGCGGTCGCCTGCGAATCCTCCGTGATCGCGCCCGCATAGCCGAGGAACAGCGCGATCCCGGTGGCGCCGCTGTAGAGATTGTTGTCCACCGAGCCGAAGCTCCAGCGGTCGCCGCGCAGCGTCACGCCGTAGTAGATGAGCTCGTTGTCCACCTGCGCGAGCGTGCCGATACGCTCGCTGAGCCCGCGCGCGGCCCGGAGCAAGCGCGATCGCTCGATCGGCGCCGCCGTGTCCGCGGGCGGCCGGCGCGGGTGGCGGCGGCCCCCCCTCGTGCGCGTCTCCAACGTCGAGAGGGAGGCGCGCAGGAGCCAGATCTGCCGGTCGAGGTCGCGCTCGTCGAAGCTGCGGAGATGCCGCACGACCTGCTGGTAGCTAGGCTCGTCGAGCACGCCCTCGATCGGACGTCCCATGCTGTCGCGGAGCGTCGTCTCGCTCGGCGTCGTGAAGAACATCGGGATGTCGCCGCGCCACAGATCCTCGCGCTCGGAAGAGATGAGCTTTGCGAGGGAGGGCATGCTCACGACGTCGTTCCATAGCCTGTCGAGCGAGCGATCGCGATCCAGCGCATCGCGGAGCAGGTTCGGATGGCGAGACTCGTAGCGCATCACGCCGTAGCGCTGCGAGCTGCGGACGATCACGCGCACCTCGTCATGGGCGAAGCGGGCGATCGGGCCGTCCGGGGCGAGCAGCGCGTCGCGCAGCGCGACCACGAGCCGGTACGCCGCCGAGAAGCCAGCGACGATGTCGTCGATGTAGTCAATCACGTCGATGTGGGCGCCGTTCAATGTCGCCCGGTTGTGGCCAGCGCTCAGGCCCATGACCTTGCGCGTGAAGCGCAGCCCATCGGTGCCTTCCTCCTCCCAGGTGGGCATTCCTACCGTGGTCTTCTGTCCGGGCGGGGTGCCGAGCCCGCTGATGTCCACACCCGAAAGGCCGATGTCGGTGCTCGCCGAGGGCAACAGGCCAGATCGCAGGACGGACCTGTAGAAGGAGCCCTCCGTGGGCACGGGCACATCCCTGGGTGGGTTGGGATATGGATGGAACAACGTCTCCAGATCGATGAGCACGGGGTGCTCGCCCACGGCGATCACGTTCTCGTAATGGAAGTCCGTTGCCTCCAGCATGTAGGACAGGAGCACCAGCGCGCCCTGCCGGCGATAGAAACGGTGCACTTCCTCCTCGGACGCGCACGTGGCGGGCGTCGCGTGCTCGAGCCAGCCATAGGTGCCGCGATCGAGCACCGTGAGCTCCCGCAGCGCGGGATCGAGGCCGCGCGCGTTCAGGAAGGCCACGAGCTCCTGAAAGTGGACATCGACCGCCAATGCCTTGGGCTTGTAGACGAGCTTGAGGCCTGACGAGAAGCGGAGCAGCACGACCGATCGGCCCTGGCGGTGCGGATCGCCCGCGCCGGTCTCGATGGCGACGAGCTCGCCAGGGTCGGAGGATGGGCAGATTGCAGCGCGGATCGCCTCCCAATCAGTGATCAGGTGGCGGAAGAACTCGAGGCCGTAGGCGACCCATTGATCGACGCAAACGACGAGGTCCTTCGCGAGGACCGGGTACTCCCGGAAGATGGCGAGCACGACCGCAGGGTCGCGCAGCCGCTCGAGAAAGCTCGCGAACCGCTGCTCGGGCGTGTCGCCGGAGAGCAGGCCCTGCACGCGGGCCACGTGCATCTCCAGCACGAATGTCCGATCCATCACGGCCAGCACCGCGCTCGCCAGATCGAGCAGCCACAGCCGCTCGGCCACCGCGGGATCGAACGGCACGAACGGGGCCACCTTGACGAGCGCATGGAGGCCCTCGCGCAGGCGGGCGCGGGTCTGCCGGAGCAGCGGCTCCACGGCGACCAAGAGCCCCGCGGCGCCGCGGGTACGATGGTCGAGTCGCTCGGGGCCAGGGAGGATATCCTCGACGGAGACATCGGCGGGATGCTCGTAGGCGGCGACGAGGCCCGCCAGGAACGCCGGCGGCCCGCCGGCGCGTTCGTGCACCATGGAGGCCGGCTCTCCCACGAGGCGCTCCCACTCTTCCTCGGCCAGTCCCTCGGAGGCGAGCTTCTGCGCGAAGAGGGAGGTGTCGGTGAACGGCGCCTGCGCGCGCCAGCGCCGCGCCCGCTCCGACTCCAGCAGATCTTCTGCTGCGCCGGCGCCGCGGTTCGCGCGCAGGAGGTCCAGCCGTTCATTCAGGGCTGTGGCCTGGTGCCAGTCGGGGACATCGAACAGTCGCGGGGTCATGACGGAGATCCTCCGGCAAAGTGCGAAAGAAAAGCGTGTCGGATGGACGCCGCGTGAGCCGCGGCGCCCATCCGACACATGGCTTATGCCCTGCCGAACGCGGTCAGCAGAACACCTAGCAGACGCAGATGCTCTTGGTCGAACAGAGACACCACGACGACGGATACGTGATCTTTGCCATCGGGTCCGGGCCAGCGCCACCTGCACCCATCAGGTTTGCATCGCTGAGCTCCACAGGACCCACCGGGCTCTCCGGAAGGAGCGCACGTGCGGCGTCGCTGAGGCTCAGGCGGTAGGACTCGTCTTTCCAGGCGCGGATGATATCGATGTTGGACATGGGATTGTTCTCCTTCGTATCGTGCCCTCCCCGACACCGAGCAATGTCTGCGCCAGCGGGCGCAACCTGGTCTCCGTCGCCGCTTCGGTCGTGTTCGCGTGATCCGTTGCGGCACAGAGATGCGGCAAATCCAGCTGAAGTGAGCTCATTCGTCGGGCGCAGGGGGGCATCGGCGCTCCTCCCATGGCGCTGATGAGCGAGCTGAGATTGTCACGCTGCGGCCGTGACATGTCACGCTGCGGCCGTGACATGTCACGCTGCAGCCGTGACATGTCACGTGGCGGCCGTGACATGCCACGTGGCGGCCGTGACATGCCACGCTGCGGCTGTGAACGCGGAAGAACGGGGAGCGCCGCGCCGGAGGGCGCCTCCGGCTTGCCTTCGCCCCTCCCTCTCGGTAGCGTCGGTCCCAGGTAGACGTCTCGTGCCGGCCCCGATCGTCGTCGACATCGCGTCGGGCCCTGCCGTGCATGGCGAGCTCCCGGCGCTCCTCGTCGAGGCGTGCTCCCGCGCCGCCGGCGGCGGCGGGTGCGCGCTCGGCGATCCGAAGCGCGCCGGGACCCCGGTCCGGGCGCTCGCCGTCGTCTGGCTGGACGGCCCGGACTACCGCCGCCTGCGGGTCGACGTCGCCTCCCTCGGCGCCCCCGAAGGCACGCTGTCGTCGCGCGAGATCGAGTTCCGCGAGGAGGATCCGCTGCCCGACCGCTACCGCACCGCGGGGCTCCTGGTCGCGGCCCTGGCGTCGGAGCGCGCCGGCGTCCCGACGCCGCCCGTCCCGACCGGCGCCGAGCCGGCCGGCATCGAGCCGGCCGCCGCCGCGCCGCCGCTGCGCCCGCTGGGCTGGTTCCTCGCCGCCGGCGGGCTCGTCGGCAACGGGCTCGATCGCGGCCCCGCCGGCGCCGCCGGCCCCGCCCGCGCCGGCGCCTGGGTCATGGCCACGGCGCTCGACTGGCGCTCCGGGTTCCTCGGGACCCTCTCGGCGTCCTATGCCACGGCCCTGCGCGAGCCGGCCCCGGGGCTGTCGGTCCAGTGGCTCGCGCTCGGGGGCGGCGGCGGCATCGCCGCGCCCATCGCGCCGCTCGACGCGCTCGTCCGGGCGAGGATCGAGGCCGCCGCCGACTGGGTGATGGCCTCCCCGGGCGACCCGAAGAAGCCGGAAGAGACAGGGCACGGGTGGGCCTTCGGGACGCGCACGGCGATCGACTTCGTATGGCCGGCCGAGGGCAGCGTGGCCCTCCTCGGGAGCGCCGAGGCGTTCGTGCGGATCCACCAGACCGACCTCCACGTCCACCCGAAGCCCGACACGGCGCTGCCGAAGGGCGGCGTCACGGGGATGCTGGGGGTGCAGCTGCGCCTGCGCTGATTCCGCGTATCAAAAACCCCGCCAGAGAAACCGGTCGACGACGAGCGGTCGCGGGAAACAGCAGCGATTTTCGTAGTTTCCGCCTGCTTCGCCGCCGAGGGCGGCTCCGGTGTGGCCCAACGCGGCGCCCTCTTCCGCCGCATCGCCAGCGGTGAAGGGCCCCCGCGGCATCACCGATCGGGGTCGGCGCCTGGCCGGAAAATGCCAACAGCTTTGAGACAAGCCGGACGAGAATTCTATGAGTGGATCACATTGAGGGACGCGTTCCGGCTCTGGTACCCGAGCGGTCGCGGCCGCTGCGTTTCGGCGGTTGGCGCAGCGACGGGCTCGGGCGCGACGCTGGTCGTTGCCGTGTGTGGCGGCGCCGCGGCCTCGTCGGCAGCGTCGTCGACGGACAGCGGGTTGATGGCTGCCGAAGCGGGCGGCCTGCGGACGACGGGCGGACCGTTCGAGAAGCGTTCCGGATGCGCGGCGTAGGCCGTGTCGAGGGCGACCTGGCGCCGAGCCGCGATATCTTCGACGCGGCCGTAGAATACATCAGCAGGTGTGAAGAGAGCAAGACCAGAATGCTGGTGAAGGTCGTTATACCAGCTGAAGAACTCCTGGCACCACGCTCGTGCATGCGCCAGCGAGGCAAAGCGGTCCGGATCGTCGGGCTGGTACTTGAGCGTCTTGAACTGCGACTCGGAGAAGGCGTTGTCATCGCTGACGTGAGGCCTGCTGAAGCTACGAACGACGTCGAGCGAGCCGAGGAGCTGAGCGAGCCCCTCCGACCTCATCGCGGAGCCGCGGTCGGCGTGCACCGTGAGCGAGCCGGGCTCGACGCCATGGCGGGCGACCGTCTCTGCGAAGAGGTGCTCGGCGAGCTCCGCGCTCTCGCGTTCGGCGAGCAGTCAGCCAACGGTCATGCGACTGAACAGGTCGAGGACGGCGTACAGGCAGTGGAAGACCGCGGGCAGCGGCCCGCGCAGCTTGGTTATATCCAACATCCAGATCTGGTTGGGGGCTGTGGCGGTGAGCGTCGGCTTGGCATGCTTCATCGGCCCACGCTGCGCGCGTCGCTCGCCGCTCTCGCCGGACGCCGCGAGCAGGCGGTACATCGTGCGGATGGAGGCAAGGTAGACGCCGCGCGACAGCAGCGTCGCGTAGACCTCCGGCGGGGGCTGGTCGACGAGCTCGTCGCTGTGCAACACATCGAGCACGGCTTGCCGCTCGGGGTGACTGAGCCTGCGTGGGCTCGGAACGGGCCCCTGCAACGCGGGTGGCCTCGCGGGCTGCGTCTGCCTACGCGCTCGTCGCAGCCCGTTGTGAGTAGCTCGGCGAAGAGCTTCGGGTGGCGCTCCAGCGACGGATCGAACGTCCACGCTTTGCGGCCAAACAGCCGCCCCACGTCGCCGGGTTCGGCGGCAACGTAGCAACCCCGGTGGGTGCGCGTGGCGCCTTGCCAATGAGTTGGCAGCTTTCCCTCCATTTGGAGAGATGGCCTCCCGGCCAGCGGTTCAGTGGATCCTGCCTTGTGATCAGTGGTAGAGCGGTTCGACAAGCCGGATTTTCATCCCGATCTCAACAATCTTGACATCTAGGGCGCGTGCGGCCCCGCTGTGCTCACCTCAGCGCTGCTGGCCGTCGGCACGGGTGATACGGACTTCGAGAGGGACGATCACACGATGCTCTGCGCCTACTTGTGACGCGGCATGGTCGTATCAATAACTTATCCATGCATCTAAGGGGCCGCGTTCATTCCACAGCCTGCGGGCCCTCACGCGCCCACGAGCACGAGGCCCTCGGGGCGGCGGAACCAGCGCCCGGCGGGGCTCGTCGCGCGCACGATCGGCTGCCCGGAGGCCGAGCGCCGCGCCGCGAGCGTCATCGCGTCGAGCGCGTCCCGCTCCGGGTCGCCCGACGCGTCCCGGCGCATGAGGTTGCGGGTCGAGTCGGCGACGAAGTGTACGTAGCGGCGGGCGACCTCGTGCTCGTACTGCTCCTGGCTGAGGCCCCCCATCTCCATCTCATCTTTGCTGATGAGTTTGTCAGCGAAGGAGCCGAGCCTGCTCCCGAGCAGCGCCCCCGCCGAGCCGCCGAAGTAGCTGCCAACGACCCTGCCGAGCGTGGGCAACCCGATCTTCGCGATGCCCTTGAGCGCGAGCTTGCCGACGGCCTTGAGCCCCCTCCCGAGGAACGATATGCCCCTCTTGGCGAACCTGCCGATCTTAGCGATGCCGCGCTTGATGCCGCGGAAGATCTTCCCCAAGAAGCGGTCTAGCTCGGCCTCACTGGTGACCTCAAGCAGCTCGTTGGCCAGCGCGTTGGCCGCACGCTCGCTCAGGGTGCTCCTCCGCGTCAGACAGGTCGCGCACCCGCAGGGCGCCGGCCGCGTAGCCTGGGGTGATTCGAAGTTCAGCTCGGTCGCGTTCATGGTCAGCTCCTCGCAGTGACGGCGTGATGCCGGTTCGATTGATAGGCAGCGCGTTGCAAGTCCGGTGCCGGAGGCGGGCTGGTGGAGGAATCGAGGCTGGTTCGACGGGGCGAGGACGAGGACCGATGCGGTCGGAGGGACGCGAAGTGTTATGACGGCGAAGCGAGCTTCGCCAGAGGCGCGCCGAAGCGCGCCGCCAACGAGGCTCGCGCCCTGGCACGTCGGCTGCAGCGGAGCCACGAGCCTGGGGAGAACGGCGCGTCTTCGTCGCGTGGCGCCCGGCGCAATCGGAGAGGAAACCTACCATGACCGTGCAACAACAAGAAGAGATGGCACTCGCCCGCGAGCTCCTTCAGATCACCCACGAAGCCGAGATCAATCGCTTTCTCCCGTTCCTCATCACGCCTGCGCTGACGGGCCTCGAGGCGGTGGCGCCGCTGGTGATGAAGGTGGCCGCGCCCCTCCTCAAGAAGGTGGCGGTGGGAGCGATCAAGGCCATTCCCGAGATCTCCAAGGGGGTAGCGAACAAGCTGCCCGACGTCGCCCAGGTGACGAACGACGCCCCTGGCGGTCCGGGCGGCGGCGGGGGCCAGGGCGGCGGCAAGGGCGAAGTCGACTTCGGCGGCTCAGGGACGTACGGCAGGCGGCTCTGGGGCGCGAGCTTCCAGCAATCGAGCCCGCGCGACATCCAGCTCGCCATGTCACTGCGCCTCATGCGCGCGATGCGGCGGGCTTCGCGGCGCGCGGCGGTGGCCGTGGCCGTGCTGCGCGTCGCCCGGCGCGGGGCGCCGCTCTCGCTCGATGCCGTGCGCCGCATCGTTTTCCGCAGCCTCGTCAGCGCGATGCGCCGGCAAGCGCCCTTCCTCCTCCCCACCCTGCCCGTTGTGGCCATCTCGCTCCGCAGCCGGCCGGCTGACTCCGGCAGCCCCCTGCCGCAACCGCGCGCCGGCCGGATCTTCAGCGCGACGCTCGCTGCCTCGTCGCGCCGCCCTGCCGGCGACAGCGGAGCCACGCTGCCCACGCCCAAGGGCCGCGTCCTCGGGGAGCCGCGCCAGGACACGGGCACGCGCCCGCGCGTGACCGCGTGCCGCGCCTGCACCGCGCGGCGGGAGGCCGGGATCGAGGTGGAGCAAGAGATGTCCTTTCAATAGGCCATCAACAACGCGGGGATCTGGCCCGGGATCTATGCCATGAGCCGGGGTGGGTGCGTCTTCAGCAACGGCATGACCGACAACCTCTGGCGCCGGCTGCTCCAGCACTAGGCTCATGTCCGCGGCAGTGTCGAGACGCCGATAACATCCATAGTGCAGATCCGCTTCGAACGTTTGCAACACGAGGTCGTGACCGGCGGCTCCAACGGAGCCGTGTCCTTCGACGGCGCCAACCTCACGGCCATCGGCGGGACCGACGCGTTCATGGTCAAGCCCACGCCCTGCCCCCGGTCGACCTATTGGACCAGCTGTTGCTTCGAGTCTCCCTGTGCGCACGGGGTCGCGCCGTTCCAAACGTCAGACCCGCTCGCACCGCGCTCGAACCCTGAACAGGAGAACGATGATGAGTCGGAACATGATCAAGCAGTTTCAGCAGCGGAACGCGGCTGCCCCGTACCCGACCACGGGCGTGGACACTGGGGGCCCCGTGGTCGGGCCCACGGCGGCCGCTGAGGTCGAGCTCAAGTTCAAGGCCAATGCCTCGGTGGATCTCGGCGAACTCGGCTTCGCCACAGAGGCCGACAGCGGGCCCGCGTTCCTGGTGTTGGTCCCGGAGGCCGTCGCCGTCGCGTCGGCGACGACGGCCGCAGATCGGGTGGTGATCCTGTCCCCCGGCAAAGTCGCCTACGCGGTGGTAGAGCAGCCCGAGTTCCGGCAGTACGTGGGACGTGACGCGATGAACGGCGTGCAGAAAGCGCTGGAGCAGGCCCTCGTCTGCGCCATCGGCAAGCTCTCCGAGTCGGTGTGCGGCCAGGCGCCTTCGCCCGCACCGAAGCCGCCCCCGCCGCCGACCAAGGATGATGAGCTCCAGACGGAATGCTCCACGCTCAAGGCGAAGCTCGACAGCTTCAAGAACGTCGTGAGTACCGAGCTCCAAGATCTCAAGGTAGCCGCCAATACCATGGGCCCATCGGCTTGGAATAACGTCCAAAGCGCCCTCAAAAGGCTGCAGAACGCCCTCGAAGAAGTTAAGAAGTAGGACGGCGCTCGCGCCGCCTCCCGCCGCTCCCTCCCTCCTCAGGCTCCCGAGCTCCCGCCGTCCCGGCGTGAGCCTCTCGCCCCGAAGCCGCATTCTCCTCGGCTGCCTGCCCGCCGCCGGCCGCCTCGAGCCGGCGCGCGCTGCCCGTGCGGTGCGCGCTGAAACAATTTTCGCCCGCCTACGGTCGATCCCCCGTGTTTCCGAAGCCACCTTCGCCCGCCACGCCATCCCCACGGGTTTCAGCCTGGCACCGCTCCTGCAATGCCCCCTCCCGCACACGGCCTCGCGCTTTGCCGGGGCCCCTAACGAGATATGGAGGACGCCGGTCATGCACAACCTGGATCGAACCACGCTGGAGCAGGAAGGGTACGAGTTCGAGGCGAACGAGCAGGAAGGGTACGAGTTCGAGGCGAACGAGCAGGAAGGGTACGAGTTCGAGGCGAACGAGCAGGAAGGGTACGAGTTCGAGGCGAACGAGCAGGAAGGGTACGAGTTCGAAGCGAACGAGCAGGAAGGCCATGAGTTCGAGGCGAACGAGCAGGAGGGCCACGAGTTCGAGGCGAACGAGCAGGAGGGCCACGAGTTCGAGGCGAACGAGCAGGAGGGCCACGAGTTCGAAGGCCAGGAACTCGAGGGCGAGGGCGAGCAGGAAGGCTACGGGTTCGAGCAAGAGATGGCCGCTGAGAGCCCCATCCACGAGAACGAGGCCATGGAGCTTGCGGCCGAGCTGCTCACCGCCTCCAATGAGCAGGAGCTGAGCCACTTGTTTGGAAACATCATCAGGAGCGTGTGGGGGGCGCCCAGTCGCGGAAAGCACGTAGGGGAAACGACCAAGCGCAGAAGGAGCGCGTCGGGGCCGACCAGGCGCTTCGCGGCGTCGAGAGTCGGCCGTTCGCTCATCGGCCTCCTCAGATTGATTGCCAGGCAGGCTATCCCGCGGTTCCGTGTCGCGGTCGGCAAAGCGGTCGCGCCGGGGGCGGGCCGCAGGATCGGCCCGCGGCGCGCGTGGAGCGCGGGCAAGCTCCTCGGCCTCGAACTCGAGGGCCTCTCCGCCGAGGATCGTGAGTTCGAGGTAGCGAAGCAGCTCGTCAACCTCACCGGCGCTGCGGCCCTGACCGCCGCGCAGAGCCCGACCTGCGGCGCTCCATCGGCCGTGGCGCGCCAGGCGCTCCTCCAGGCCGCCAAGGTCTACGCGCCTGGCATCGTCCCGGCGCTGGCCCGTAGCGTGTCTGTCCCGAGCCCGGTCCCGGCCGGTCCCCGTCCCGCGGACGTCGTCTCCGGCGGCCGCCCGCGCGTGCGCCACCCGCAGGGTCGCTGGTTTCGCCGCGGCAACGCCATCGTCCTGGTCGGAGCGTGAGGCGGCCGTGAACACCCGGCACCTCGCATCGCGGATCCTGGCCCACGAGGCCCGCGCGCTGCTCACGCGCATCGCGGGGGTGCGGTCCTTCGCGCTCCACGAGACGATGGTGCGGGCAGCGGCCATCTCTAGCCCTGCGCAGGCGGCCATCGAGGCCCACATGGTCGATGGCAAGCGGCGCCTCGACGCGGACGTGAGAGGGTACCTGCGCTGGCTCGCCGAGCCCGAGGGACGAGCCGCGACGCCGGCCGATATGCAGCGGAGGTTCACCTTCCTCCGCCTCCGCTTCAACGCGGTGCTGTCGCAGTTCGACATCTTCGCGCAAGCCACCAGCCAGCGCAGCGAGCACGAGGTTGGCGTGTGGCTGGCCGGCCTCGACGAGGTGTGCTGGGATGCGCTGGCGCTGCGCGGGGAGTATTACGCCACTCCGCCGGTGATCTGCTACCTGGATCGCGGCATGGGGGCGGCCATCCGGCGCGCGCGCACGCGGTTGCCGGGGGGCGATCTCAGCCCGGTCGCCATCATCCGCGTCCCCCGCGAGCGGATGGTGGGCACGGGGATCGCATCTTCGCTGATCCACGAGGTCGGCCACCAGGGCGCGGCGCTGCTTGGCCTGCTCCCCGCGCTGCGCACGGCGCTCGACGCCGAGCGGGGGAAGCACACGGGCGCGGCGGCGGAGGCGTGGTCGAACTGGTACCGATGGATCTCCGAGATCGTCGCCGATCTCTGGTCCGTGGCTACCATCGGCGTCGCGGCCACGATGGGGCTCGTGGCCGTGGTCAGCCTCCCGCAGGCCTTCGTCTTCCGCGAGAACGCCGACGACCCTCATCCCACTCCGTGGATCCGGGTCAAGCTGAGCGTCGCGATGGGCAAGGCCCTGTTCCCGCACCCCCAGTGGGACCGGCTCGCTCGGGTCTGGGAGGAGCTCTATCCGACGGGCGGGCTGCCCGTGGCCGTGCGGGGGCGACTCGCCGCCATCGAGGCCACGATGCCCGCCTTCGTGGCGCTGCTCCTATCACACCGGCCGCGCGCGCTCCGAGGGAAGATGCTCGCCGAAGCGTTCCCCGTCGCGTTGCGCCAACCGGGCAAGCTCGCGGCTCTCTACCAGACCTGGAAGGCGTCGCCGGCGCTCGTGCACCGCGCCACACCGACCCTGGTGTTCGCGGTCTTCGGACAGGCCCGGGCCGATGGAGTGATGAACCCGGAGGAGGACAGCCGAGCGATCGGGGGCCTCCTCACGTCGTGGGCGTTGAAGAGCGCCCTCGAGACCTCGGCGTCCTGCGCCGCGCTGCCGCGGGTCCGATCGGCGGCGGCTTGATGACGATTAACTGGCGATGTGAAAAAGGAGCAAATGTCATGGTTACGAGTGACACTGGAAAGCCTGTTGTATCCGAGTTGGAGGGCGACGGCACGCTCCCCGCGGCGCGCCCTATCGGCCAGGACGTGCAACCGTCCAAGGTGGTGTTGCAGCGAACCGCGAACGATCGGACGGACGATCAGGCGCTCTGGGTGCTGATCCGCTACAGCTCCCAGGCCATCGCCTTCGAGCCGTACGCGTACTTCATGGAACAGGTGATGACGGGGGCTATCAACGGCAGCGCCAACAAGGCCGAACAGGTGACTTCCACCTCGCGAAAGATCGACAACCGGCGCCATGGCCTGCCGTTTCCGGGCGTGGACGCATATGCCCTCCTCAAGGCGTCGACCGAGGTCTTCCTCATGGCCTCCGTCGGCATCAACCCCGTCACCGATGCCTTCGAGCGCAAGCAGAGCGTGCTCGAGCTGATGGCCACGATGGATCCCGAACGCATGGCCCGCCTGGGCGACACCTGGAGCGCCCAGGACCTCACGAACGCTTGGGCCAACTACTCGAGCGACTGGAACGGCGAGAAGATCCTCCCGTACCTCGACGTGATTCGTCAGAGGCTCGGCGTCCCCACCACGTACCAGGTGCCGCGCGGCTACGAGGAGATGCCGTACATGTCGAGCGGCGACTGCTTCGAGGTCCTGCAGCAGAAGCTCATCAAGCCCACCATGATCGAGCTCATCTGGTCGTATTGGCACGAGGAGGCGATGCTCGCGCAGACCCTGAGCGCGATTTCCATGCGCTTCCAGAACCGCCGCATGGGCGCCCGCGATCCGCTCGCCAACATGGAGGTCGACCCGCTTCGCCCGCTCAACTCCTTTCTCTGGGGCTGGGTGCAGGACGAGCAGCACCGGCTCAGCGTGGCCCGGCGCGCGTACGAGTACGAGCACCACTACGGCTTCGGCCTGCACGGCAAGGCGATCCCGCCCGTCCGCTCTGCCGACAGCCGTTCGAAGTTCCTGGAGGCTTTCCACAACCTGCTCTTTCATTGCATGAAGTTTTACAACGAGGACGACGACACCACCCGCATCGCCGACGGCTTCCCGGTCCTCAACAGCCTCAAGGAGGTGCACATCCTCCTCACCGAGGGGGGTCATAACCAGTACGGCGACCTGCCCTGGAACGCGCGCCTCGAGATGCTGATGATGCAGTGGATCCTGGCGCGGCCGGAGATGCGAGAGTTCATCGGCGGCCGCCCCATGGTGGCCTATCCGGAGCCGTGGATGGATCGGGTCGACACCATGAAGACCCTCCAGGGCTGGACGAACACCAACGTCATGCACTTCCGCGACCTCGGCGTCTTCGGCGAGCAGATCCTGCTCTCCACCCGCTTCGGCAACTGGAACAGCGTGATCCAGCCGCAGCAGGCCGCCAACTGGGCCCGCTACTGGCGCGCCGAGGTCCAGGGCTACATCCACGCCTACCGGGCCGTCACCGGGGTCGACCTCACGGCGGTCCCAACCGACGGCCACAACAGCGGGCTCCGCTTCATGCCCCCTTCCCACCACCTGCGCGCGCGGCTCGCCGAGCAGCAGCGCGGCCGGATGCTGCCGCGATAGGCACGGCGCGTGCTGGACTTCACTTCAGCCCTCTACCTCGGCCTCACGCACCCGAGCAGCACGCTCGGGGCGTGGGCCTCGCTCACCACCGGGAGGCCGGCCGCGCTCGGCCTGCCCCCCGAGGCGGAGCACGCGGCGGAAGCGCTCGCGGCGCTGTGCGGCTGCGAGCGGGCCACCCTCGCGCCGTCGACGCTGCACCTGTTCTGGGATCTGCTCGGCGTGCTGGCGGCGCGCCCCATCGACATCCACGCAGACGCCGGCGTCTACGCGGTGGGGGGCTGGGGGGTGGAGCGCGCGGCGGCGCTCGGGGCGAGGGTCCACGTGGTGCCACACTTCGACGCGGAGGCGCTCGAGGAGAACCTCGCCGGGCGCGCGCCGGGCGCGCCTCCGCCGGTGGTGGTCACCGACGGCTTCTGCACCGACTGCGGCCGCGCGGCGCCGCTCCGCGACTACCTCGCGGCCGTGCGAGCGCGCGGCGGTATCGTCGTCGTCGACGACACCCAGATGCTCGGCGTCCTGGGCGGCGGCCCGACGCGCGCTTCGCCCTTTGGCGTGGGCGGCGGAGGATCGCTCCGCTGGCACGGGCTCGCCGGCGCCGCCGGCGTCATCCTCGCCAGCTCGCTGGCCAAGGGATTCGGCGTGCCCGGGGCGGTGCTCGCAGGGAGCCGCGCGGCGGTCGCGCGCTTCGAGCGCGAGAGCGCGACACGCGTGTACACGAGCCCGCCCTCGATGGCGCTCGTGCGCGCCGTCGAGCGCGCCCTCGCCGAGAACCGGGAGCGCGGCGCGGCCCTGCGCCGTCGCCTCGCGGACAACGTGGCGCTGTTCCAGGCGCGCCTCCGTCGCCATGGCTTCCGGGCTGCGGGGCGCATCTTCCCCGTGCAGCCGATCGCCGGCTTCGCCGGCGCGGCGGCGCAGGCGCTGCACGCGCGCCTCGCCGATCTGGGCGTGCGCGCGGTGCTCGCCGGCGGCGCATGCGCGGAAGGGCCCCGCGTGGTCTTTGTCATCACCGCCCTGCACCCCGCCTCGGCGATCGCGCGCGCGGCGAGCGCGCTGGGCCGGGCGGCCGAAGATCTCGGGCTCGCGGCGGACGCCGCGCGCTCGGCGCCGCGCGTCGAGCCCTCGCGCATCGTGCGCCGCGTGCGCGCCGTCGCGGTGGTGCCGGAGGAGGCGCGATGATCATCGACGGCCACTGCCACGCGGGCAAAGGCGACGGGCTCAACGGGCCGTGGGACACCTCCGCGCCGCTCGGCGCCTACCTCCAGCGCGCGGCGCGGGCGGGCATCGATCGTACCGTGATCTTCGCGCCGTTCCATTCCGACTACCGCGCGGCGAACCGGCAGGTCGCCGCGCTGGTCGCGCGCCTTCCCGCGCGCCTCTACGGCTTCGCCTTCGTCGATCCCTCCCGTGATCGCGGCCGCGTGGACGCGATGCTGTCCGAGGCCGTCGTCGAGCACGGCTTCGTCGGTGTCAAGGTGCACCGTCACGACGGCCGTATCACCCGCGAGGTCTGCGAGGCGGCGCGGCGGCGTGCGCTCCCCGTCCTCTATGACGTGATGGGTGAGGTGCACGTGGTGGAGCTGCTCGCCACCGAGTACCCCGACGTCGCCTTCATTATCCCGCACCTGGGCAGCTTCGCGGACGATTGGCGCGCCCAGCTCGGGCTCGTCGACGTGCTGGCGCGCCACCCCAACGTCTACACCGACACCGCCGGTGTACGCCGCTTCGACATGCTCGAGCAAGCGGTGCGCCGCGGCGGCGCCGGCAAGATCATCTTCGGCAGCGACGGGCCCTGGCTCCATCCCGGCGTCGAGTTGGCCAAAGTACGAGCTTTGCGTCTCGCGCCGGACAAGCAGCGCCTCGTCCTCGGTGAGAACCTGCTCCGGCTCATCCGGAGAGCGCGCCGCGCCGCCGTGACTCACGCCGTCACCCCGGCAAGTGAGCCGACCAGGACGGCGCATCCCGATAACGAAATAACCAATCATTGTCGGAGGAGGCCGCATGGCGTCTCTTGAACATCCTGCGTCCGTTGGGGTATTACTGAAATAAGTAGATTTGAAAACAGGGGGATCAACCATGCGGACTGCCTGGTTCCATGTTTTTAGTCCCGAGGGCGCGGGCGCGGAGCGGCCGATGGCGGACATGCTGGCGAGCGCGGGACTCTCGCTCGTCCCGCTGGGGGCGGCGCCGCAGAAGCCCGGCCTCGTGGCCTTCGAGCGGGTCACGCCCGATCTATGCGAGTTTCTCCGGGAGCATAGCCGGAGCGGGCTCGATCGGGTGCTGGCCCTGGCCGTCTCGAGTGACGCCGTGATGGGGGACGATGCCTGGATGCTGCTCAACGCCGGCGCCGCCGACGTGCTCGCCTGGGACCACAGCCCCATCATGGCCCGCCAGATCGTGGCCCGCACCGAGCGCTGGGCGAGCATTGACGAGATACTACGCACCAACCTTGTCGAGAAGAACCTCATTGGCAAGAGCCGCGCCTGGACGGCTGCTCTCCGGCGCATCGTCGAAATCGCCAGGTTTACCGACGGTCCGGCGCTCATAGAAGGCGAGAGCGGCACCGGGAAGGAGCTGGTGGCCCAGCTCATCCACGCGCTCGACCCTCGCCCCGACAAGAAGGAACTCGTGGTCGTCGACTGCACCACCATCGTCCCCGAGCTGTCCGGGAGCGAGTTCTTCGGCCACGAGAAGGGCGCCTACACCGGCGCCGTGGGGGTACGCGAGGGCGCCTTCGCCATCGCCGACGGGGGCACGCTCTTCCTCGACGAGACCGGCGAGCTACCTTTGCGGCTCCAGGCCCAGCTCCTTCGTGTCGTTCAGGAAAAGACCTACAAGCGCGTTGGTGGGAACACCTGGAACAAGACCCATTTTCGCCTTGTGTGCGCGACGAACCGCGATGTTCTCGCGGAGGTCGAGCGGGGCGCCTTCCGCGCGGACCTCTACTATCGCATCGCCAACGCCCGCTGTAAGCTCCCGCCGCTGCGCGAGCGCGCCGACGACGTCGTCCTCCTCGCCCGCCACTTCATGGAGTGCCTCCGCCCCGGCGAGCAGCCACCGGCGCTCGACGAGCATGTCCGCGCCCACCTGCGCAACCGCTCCTATCCAGGCAACGTGCGCGACCTGCGCCAGCTCGTGACCCAGATGTTCCACCGGCACGTGGGCCCGGGCCCGATCACGGTCGGAGACCTCCCCGACGAGGAGAGGCCTGTGGCAGGCGCCGCGGGCGACTGGCGCGAGGGGCACCTCGAGCACGCCGTGCGCGGCGCGCTGGCGCGGGGCGCCGGGCTCAAGGACATCGGACGCGCGGCGGAGGATCTGGCGGTGCGCGTGGCCGTCAACGACGAGGCGGGCAACCTCCAGCGCGCCGCGCTCCGCCTAGGGGTCACCGACCGGGCGTTGCAGATGCGGCGCGCCGCGCGGCGGCACCTCGATTGAAGGGGAGTCGGTCCAGCTCGGCGTAGAGGTGGATCGACGCGGCGATCCCGCGCTGATAGGCCTCGAGCGAGAATCCCTCGTCGGGCCCGTGCGCCTGATCGCTCGCCAGGCCGAATCCCATGAGCAAGGGGGGGATTCCGAGGATCTCCTGGAACAGGCTGGCTGCTGGCACCGTGCCGCCGGAGCGCGCGTGGGTCGGCGCGACGCCGAACGCCGCGCGGTAGGCGTGGTCGGCGGCGATCATCGCGGGGTGGCGAGGATCGACGACGACCGGCGCCGCGTGCAGGACGGCGCGGACCTCGGCGTGGACGCCGGGCGGCGTGTGGCGCGCGACGTGATCGCGGAGGAGGCGCTCCACGGCGCGCGGATCCTGATCGGGGACGAGGCGCGCGCTCAGCTTGGCCGTGGCGAGCGCGGGGATGACCGACTTCGGGCCGGGGCCCTGGTAACCGCCGCTCACGCCGTTGATCTCCAGGGTGGGGCGGATGGTGGCCAGCTCGTGCGCGCTGTAGCCGGGCTCTCCGTGGGTGGCCTGGGCGCCGGCGCGGCGGAGCAGATCCTCGTCACGCGGGCCGACCTGGCGGAGGTGGGAGAGCTCGGCGGCGCTCACGCTCGCCACAGCGTCATAGAAGCCGGGCACGGCGACGCGGCCGCGCGCGTCGTGGAGCGTGCCCAGGATGCGCGCCAGCGCCTCGAGCGGGTTGGGCACGAAGCCACCGAAGATCCCGGAGTGGAGATCGGCGCGCGGCCCGTGGACGATGATCTCGGCCGCGAACGCGCCGCGGAGCGCATACGTCAGCGCCGGCCGGTCGACGTCCGGGAGCGGCATGTCAGAGAGCACGGCGACGTCGGCGGCGAGCGCGCGGCGGTGGCGCCGGAGGAACGCCGGGAGGCTCGGGCTACCGATCTCCTCCTCGCCCTCGACGAGCAGCTTGACGTTCACGGGCAGGCGCCGGGCGCCGCAGAGCCACGCCTCGATCGCCTTCACGTGCGCCATGATCTGGCCCTTGTCGTCGGACGCACCGCGGCCGTGGATCACACCGTCGCGGACCTTCGGCTCGAACGGCGGCGAGGTCCAGGGCGGGCCCGGCTCCGCCGGCTGCACGTCGTAGTGGCCGTAGATGAGCACGGTCGGCGCGGGCACCGCGGCGCGCGACTCGGCGACCACGATCGGGTTGCCGGCGGTCGGCAGCACGCGCACCCCGTCGAGGCCGATGCCCTCGAGGTGGCCCGCGAGCCATCGCGCGCAGCCGGCCACGGCGGCGCGCCGCTTCGGGTCGGCGCTGACGCTGGGAAAGCGGATCAGCTCCGCGAGATCGGCGACGGACCGGGGGAAGCGGGCGCGGGCGCAGGCCTCTGCGGCGGCGCGGGCGCGCTCTCGGGGGATGTTCACGATGTGAATGTCACGGCGTCGTGGTTCATCAATAGGCTCCGTGGCCGTACTGCTGCGCCTGCCAAACGCCCCCGGCGTGCGCCATGTTGTCGTGAACGTCACGCCGCATAAGAGCCATCGTACCGGTTCCGAGGCCCCCCGCGTGCGAAGGTCTGTAGTCGTGCACATGATGCCAGACGAGCTGGTCGGGGCGCAAACGTAGTCCGCGATGATTGAAGCCTCGGCGTCGGACTCGACCCGGGGTTCTGCTCCATGCGCTAGCAAAATCACCTTGTCGGGTTCCGTGATACCGGATCCTCGTTCGAAAAAGGGCATCGTCACCAGGAACAAGCCCTGGCAAGGTCGCCGTCCTTCCGTTGGCTGTGACAGCTCTTGGCACCAATGTGGCCCCCCGGCCTGTGCGATAGAAGTCCGGCGGCCCGCGGTGTCTGGGCCCATAGACTATATCATTGGTGTTTACCCCCGCTCTCCTGGCACGGTCAATCATCCGTCGGTGATCTCTTCGAGCCCCCCGGAGGCGCAGGGGCCGCTGGTTGCGACTATCGTACTCGAGCGTGTCGAGCTCACCGAGGTAGCTCGGCGGCGGCGCGGCGGCCGGCGACACGTCGATCGTCAGCACCCGGTACCGGCCGCCCTCCAGCGGGCCGGTGATCACGCGGTACAGGCGACGCGGCGTGTGCGCGACAAAGACCGGGAGCGCGATGCTGCCGGACCGGAGGTGGCCCGCGAGGGTGGTCCGCTCGAGTAGAGCGCGGGCCCGCCGCGCGAGCAGATCGACCGCGGTCGCAGGATTGTGCAACGGCACGCCGAGGTAGCGTGACGCTCCTCGGGCGCTCCCGAGCGAGATCATGGCGTCGAGGCGTGAGGGCGAGAGCTCTAGAACGTGACCATCGGCATTGCTTGGCATCTCGGAGTCTCCTTTGGGTGCGTGGGACTTCGAGCGCCATAACGCATGGCACGTGCCACGCGGCACCGCGGGATTCGAGCAGAGGAGCCGAAGCGACGTTCGTTCGCGGCCGCGCGGGCGCTCGCGCCTCCGAAGCGCGCTTCGCTCGGAGGTGGCGCGCGATCCGCGGGGCACCTTCGAGGATCCTGAAGACGAGGTACTCTTCACGGTCGCCACGCTCAAGGCTGACCCTGATGCCACCGACCTCCCGGACATGGCGGATGGCTGGCTCGCGCTCGTGGACGCGGCCCGCCCAAAGGATCGGCAGGCGCGCCAGGCGCAGGTCAACCACGCGGTCGCGCCACATGGCCCACAGCACACCCGACAGCCGCCGCGCCAGCGCTACGACCGCATGTGGCGACCCCGGCGCTCGTCGCTGGTCTTTGCCCATCGACCTAGAGCGACAATCGGGTTGAAACCGCCCGAAATGCGCAGAGTTTCGAACCGCCAAAATGCCATGAGACGCCACAAGACGCCAAGATATTTGTTTTATTTTATGGCGTCTTGTGGCGTCTTGGCGGTTCATTTCTCGCTAGAACAACGTGATCGTTGTTCTAGCTCACCCGTCCGATACCATCGGCCCCCCGAGCAATCGACCGATCGCCTCGTGAACGACCCGGGCCGCCACCTCATCCCCGAGGGCGACGGCGCGGCTCAGGGTGCTGGCGAGCGAGGCGACCACGGCCGCCCGAGGCGACGGCCCGGTCACGGCAAGCTCCCCAGGCCCGAGGCTTGACGCTTGGGCCCGGGTTGGGCCCACACCTTCCGAGGGGCTGCGATCCGTCGTCACGCCCTCCCCAAATCCACAGGGATGCGACAGATCGCGACGGTTCACCCCCGCGGAACAGTCCCGCCAGAGAAACCGGTGGATGACGAGCGGTCGCCGGAAACAGTAGCAATTTTGATAGCTTCCGCCTGTTTCGCCGCCGAGGGCGGCTCCGATGTGGCCCAACGGAGCGCCCTCCGCCGCCGCATCGCCCGCGGCGAAGGGCCCGCGGCATCACCGATCGGGGTCGGCGCCTGGCCTGGCGGCAGAGCGCCGAACGAGTCTCCTTCGCTCGCCGCCCCATGGCCGGGGAGCGGCGGACGCGAACCAGCGCTCAAGCGCGTCCACTAACCCCTCGACGTCTCCCACGTCGCCGGCCCAGGCAATGCACCCGTCGGGCCGGATCAGCATCGACGGGCCTGCGTCGGCCGGTAAGCAGCGCACCCGCGTGAACCCGGCGGCGAGACCGGCCGCGTGCCCGTCAGGAGAAGCGTCGAGCAATATGCCTTCGCCTTCCGCCATCTCCGCGAACAGCGATGTTCGAGCGTCGGCGCGGCCGACCGGGCGATCGCCGGTGAGGCGTCCGACCAGGTCTCGCTCCGCGCCGAGGTCGTAGCGCGTGGCCAGACCGCTCGTCAGTCCGTCGAGATGGCCATTCACGGCGTCGATCTCCATCAGCTTCGCGAAGATCTGCCGCATTGCGCTCGACTGCGGGTCGGACCGCGTGAGCGCGACCTGGGCGAGCGTGTTGGCCAGCACGTCCTCGGCCACGGGCCGCCGCTCGGACGTGTAGCTGTCGAGCAGGCTGTCCGGCTTGTCGCCGCGAACGACGGCGGCGAGCTTCCAGCCGAGGTTGGCCGCGTCGACCAGCCCAAGGCTCAGCCCCTGGCCGCCCAAAGGCGAATGGATGTGCGCCGCGTCACCCGCGAGCAGGACGCGATCCCGGCGGTACGTGTCGACCAGACGTGCGCTGTCCGTGAAGCGATTCGCCTGCTCCATCGCCGTCACGCGGACATCCGCGCCGCTGATTCGGCGCAGCACGCCTTCGATCTCCTCGCGCGTGACGGGCGCATCGCGATCAGCCGGCGGACCGCTGAAGTCGTGCATCGCAAGCCAGCGAGGCCGAGGTCCGTTCATGACGACGCCCTCCGGCGTGCGGGTCGACCCGCGCGGCAGGCGCTCGGGGTGGTCGAGGTCGAGCACGGCCTGGTACATGAATTGGCTCGGCGGCGTACCGGGGAAGGCAAAACCGGCCATCTTGCGGATCGAGCTGCGCCCTCCGTCACATCCGACCAGCCAGGCGCAGCGCGCATGCTCCGGCCCGTCCGGGGAAGCCCAGTGGAGCGCGACGCCATCGTCATGCTGGTCCAAGCCCGTGACCTCGCACCCGCGCCGTACCTCTATGTCGAGCGCGGCCGCCCGCGCGCCCAGGATCGCCTCCACGCCCTGCTGGTTCACCCAGAGCATGCGCCGTTCGGGCTCGCCCACTGCTTCTGATCGGAGAGGGAGAAGGGCGAAATGCCCCCTGGACCTGTGTGCCTGCGCCCGCCTCTCTACGCCCACCGATCCCATGGCCGCGAAGTGGCGATCCTCCGCCTCGGCGAGCGCTGGGCCCATGCTCCGGCGGTGGAGCGCCTCCACGCCGAGCGGTCCGACTGCAGTCCCCTTCAGGGCGACGCTTGGCGCAGTGAGCCGCTCGAGCACCATCACACCGGCGCCGCCCAGCTTGAGCTCGATCGCGAGCAGGAGCCCTACCGGCCCGGCGCCTACAACCACGACATCGACTTGCTTGTCCATCGGCTATGAATCCATCGAGTACTACGTACAAACACCGATCAGCTATCGGGACACAGAAGGCAATGAGAAGTTGTGAGTCTGCCCAGCTATCAGCCGATTGGTCAGCCGAAGCCGCCGGACCAGGTCCATCTAGCTCGTCGCCTCTTGTGACCTCCCCCACGAAAAGTCTCACGGATCGGCTCTGCGCCGCAAGGCCCAGATGCTGTCCAGGGCCATAGGGTAGATCCGCCAGTCCGACCGGTGAAAGCAAGGCGCTCCCGACGACCGGAGGGGGTGGCGCGGTCCCGTGAATGCCACGTGGGCTCCGGGCATCCAAGGGCTTAATCAGAGCGCAACCCGCCCTCGGCTCGCGAGGCCCGAACCTCCGAGTCGAGCGTCGTTTACTTTCCGGGAGATGGCGATGCGTCACCACCGAGTCCGCAAGGGGCACGATCGAGCCGGTCTGCCGGAGCGCACGCGAAGAGCCGTAGACGGACAGGAGCCTGACGAGCCGGCGAGCGGAGCTCGGGAGGCGCGGGCTCGGGCATGTACCCGGAGGGCCGCGGCGGCAGGCCCGGCGCTCCTGCTGCTGGCCGCGCTCGGGGCGAGCCTCGGCTGCGCCGGCACCGGCGAGGGTGGCTCGGAGGCGCATGCCGCGCTGCGGGGGGCGTTCCCCGAGCAGGCGGCGGCGGCCCTCGAAGGCGCCGAGCGCTTCGTCGCCGTCCCAGGGAGCGGCTTCGAGCTCCCCGGGCAGGAGGCGCGGCGCGGGCTCCGGCTGCGGCTCCCGGAGCGTGGGGAGGGCGCTCTTCGCTTCGCCTTCGCCGACGGGCTCGCGATCGACGTCCGCGAGGCGAACGCGCACGGCGCGGGGCGGATCGAGGAGGGCAGCGTCGCGTATGCGCTGCCGGGGGGCGCGTCGTTCTGGATGGCGACGGAGGACGGCTATGAAGAGTGGCTGTTCTTCAGCGCCGGAGTCGAGCGCGGGCGGCCGGCCGCGCGGTGGAGCGTCAGCGGGGGCTTACCGCGGCTGCGCGGCGACATCGTGGAGGTGGTCGACGCGAGCGGCGCGGCGCGCGTCCGCGTGGCCGCGCCGGCCGCGTACGCGGCGGGAGGGCGGCCTGTCGCCACACGGCTCAGCGTCGAGGGCGGATCGATCGCCCTGTGGGTCGACGCCGCGCCCGGGGCGGCGCTGCTCGTGGACCCGAGCTGGGTCGCGGCAGCATCGATGAACCGCCCGCGCGCAGGGCATCAGGCGATTCGCCTCCTGGACGGCCGGGCCCTCCTCATCGGCGGAGACCTGAAGGCCTTCGGCGAAGAGCCGAGGGCAGACTCCGCCGAGCTCTACGATCCGGCGACGGACACGTTCACCCCCGCGGGCACGATGACGGACGACCGGAGCGGCCATTCGACCACGCTGCTGCAGGACGGCAGGGTGCTCGTCGCCGGCGGGTGGAGCTGGATCTCGGCCAATGCTTCCACCCTCGTCGACACGGCGGAGGTCTTCGATCCGGCGGCGGGCACCTGGACGGCCGTGGCGTCGATGCCCAGCGTGAGATCGGGACACGCGCCGCTCTTGCTTCAAGACGGGAGCGTCCTGGCCTTCAGCCCCTCCGGCGCCGAGATCTACGAGCCTGCCGTCGACACGTGGACTGTCAGGTCCACGCCGGGCATCGCGGGGTGCTGTGTTACCAGCACGCCGCTCCCGGGCGGGAAGGTCCTCGTCACGGGGTCACCAGGCGCGCACGGCGCCAATCAGGCCGCGATCTATGACCCGGCGGACGACACGTGGGCGCCCGCGGCGACGATGAACGCTCGTCACGGAGACGGTTACGAGGCGACGCTGCTCCACGATGGAAAGGTCCTCGTGGTGGCGACCTCCTGGAACGACCGCAACGCGGAGGTCTACGACCCCGCCGCGGACACGTGGACCCTCGCCCCGGGGCTGCCTCACATCCTGCGGCAGCCTTCCGGCGAAGGGGGCTACGTGGACAGGCCCCTCCAGGGGCGGACGATCACGCTCTTGCCGGACGGACGCGTGCTCGTCGCCGGAGGGTTCGAGGCATTCTGGGAAGACTGCCGTCCCGGCATCAGCCAGGGGTGTTTCTACACCGAGGAGCACACGAACGTGACTCACCTCTACGATCCGTCGAGCGCCAGCTGGACGGCCGGGCTGCCCATGTCCACCGTGCGCAGCTACCATGCGGCGACGCTGCTCCTCGACGGCAGCGTGCTCGTCGCGGGCGGTCAGGTCTTGCCGACGTATTACCCGGATGAAGGGCGCACCACGAGCGCCGAGCGCTTCATCGTGGGAGGCGCTGCCTGCGCGTCTGCCGCCGAGTGCGCAACCGGCTTCTGCGTCGACGGCGTCTGTTGCGGATCGGCGTGTGACGCAGGCCCATGCGATGCCTGCTCGGTCGCCGCGGGCGCGGCGTTCGATGGAGTCTGTGCGCAGCTCACGGGCCCTGTGTGCGACGACGGCGATGCGTGCACGCAGGGGGATAGCTGCAGCGGCGGCGTCTGCAGGGGCACTCAAGGCGAGGCAGACGGGTGCGGGACCCGTGAGGGCGGCAGTGGCCCGGGTACTGGCGGCGGTGGAGCAGGCGCTGGCGGCGGCGATACGGGTGCTGGCGGCGGAGCTGGGGGCGGCGGAGCGGGCACTGGCGGCGATACGGACGCTGGGGGCGGCGGAGCGGGCGCCGGCGGAGCGAGCGCTGGGGGCGGCGGAGCGGGCGCCGGCGGAGCGAGCGCTGGGGGCGGCGGAGCGGGCGCCGGCGGAGCGAGCGCTGGCGGCGGCGGAGCGGGTACTGGCGGCGATACGGACGCTGGCGGCGGCGGAGCGAGCGCTGGCAGTGCTGGAGTGGGGGGCTCCAGTGCTGCTTCGGCGGGCGCCGGCGTGACCGGCAGCAGTTCCTCGTCCTCCGCACCGAGCGGGGGATCCGCACCGAGCGGGGGTGGCTGTAGCCTCAGCCGCACGATGCCGAGCTCCACACCCCACGCGGGCCTGCTCTCGACGTTCGCCCTGATAGGCCTGCGGTGGCGACGGAGAGGTACGTCGCGCAGAGCGCCGAGGAATGCTGGCTGACGACATCGCGCCGTCGTCGGCGGCTCCGATGCTGAGATCTACGATCCGATCACGGGGAGCTGGGCATGGGCTTCGGTGGGCCACGGTAGCTCACGGTGGTGACTTCGCTCATCACAAGGTCATATAACATATTGATTCTTCTGGGATTTCCTCACGCGAGCGAGAGCGCACAGGGGGAGATTCTGTCCACTCGACCCGACCCAAAGGCTGGAGAAACTGTGGGATTTCTTGATATCCACAAAAGCGCTTGGACTTCCTACCCGCCGGAGGCCTCGAGGTCGACCGCGCCCGGCTAACGAGGCGACGCGACGAGGCGGAGGCTCTGATGCCCGCTGCGCGCGAAGCCTGAAGGAGACTCCTCCTGCTCGTCCCGTCGGTGGCGTCCAGCAGGAGAAGGGCGGCAGCGCCAGCTGGCGCGTCCGTGAGCGGTAGGGTGACCGTCGGCCGCTCGGCGTCGAAGCGGGTGCGCAGGTCCTCCGGGTAGAAATCTTGATAGTTTTCGCCTGTTTCGCCGCCGAGGGTGGCTCCGGTGTGGCCCAACGGGGCGCCCTGCGCCGCCGCATCGCCCACGGTTAAGGGTCCGTGGCATCACCGGTGTGGTTGGCATGATGGGTCCAGGCGCCGCTTGGGCTGCCTCATCCCATCCAGGGGGCCGCCTGAACGAAGCAGCCTGCGGCGCAGGCCCGCGTGCTCGGCCCGCTGAGCGAGCTTTGGAGGCGCCGGCGCGGCGCCTGCGCGCTCTCGTTCGTGTGGCCGCGGCTCGAGCCGGTGATCATCGCCGGGTAGCGGTCGAGGTCGCCACGCGCCGAGGCGGGAGCCATGAACGCGGCGGGCAGAGGAATTCAACTCTGCCGCACCTGGCGCCGCGCCCAACGGGGCCGGCCTCTGGTAGCCTCCGCTGCGCCGCCGACCGACCGGCGGAAACGAACGGAGAAAGAGACACCACCATGGCCATCGTTCTTTACCACCACCCGTTTTCGCGCGCCGCCAACACGGTGTGGATGCTCGAGGAAGTCGGCGTCGAGTACGAGCTCAAGTTCGTCGACATCATGGCCGGCGACCAGAAGAAGGAGGACGTCACGAAGCTCAATCCGATGGG
Organism: Sorangium sp. So ce726; assembly: GCF_051521405.1. Lineage (NCBI taxonomy): Bacteria > Pseudomonadati > Myxococcota > Polyangiales > Polyangiaceae > Sorangium > Sorangium sp. So ce726. The sequence continues at coordinate 3,101,710 of NZ_CP150349.1, forward strand.
CAAGCTGCCCTTGCTCGTCGACGGCGACACCGTCGTCACCGAATCCGCGGCGATCGGCCTCTATCTCGCGGATCGTTATGCCTCGGGCCGCCTCGCGCCGAAGCTCGACGACGCGGCGCGCGGCACTTATTTTCGCTGGTCGCTCTTCGCCCCCTCGGTCATCGAGCCCGGCTCGATGGCCAAGGCCGGCAACTGGGAGTTCCGCGCCGGCTCCGCCGGTTGGGGCAACTACGACGACATGATCGCGACGATGGAATCGGCCATCTCTGGCCGTGACTTCGTCCTCGGCAAGGAGTTCTCGATGGCCGACGTCATCTTCGGCGGCACCATCGCGTACATGCTCGACTTCAAGATGCTCGAGCCGCGCCCGAGCTTCACCGGATATGCCGAGCGGGTCAAAGCCCGCCCGGCGTACGCGAAGAGCGAGGCGCGCAACAAAGCCGTGATGGACGAGCGCGGCCTCAAGATGCCTGGGGCTTAGAGCGGGGAGCAGGTCCGAGGTGCACGCTGCTTGCATCCCCATGGCGGGAGGGCAGCAAGGATGCGACCCTGCGGACTCGACCTTCGAGAGCGCATCGTCAAGGCGTACGAGAATGGGGCAGGATCGGTACGCGACCTGGCCGAGCAGTTCGAAGTCGCACCGAAAACCGTGCAGTCCTATCTCACGCTCTACCGGACGACCGGCAGCGTTGCGCCGCGTCCTCGCGCCAACGGGCCGCGACCGAGGATCGACGGGCAAGCCCTGGATGACCTGAGGTCGCTCGTGGCGACGTCCTCCGACGCGACCCTGGACGATTTGGCTGACCAGCTCGCGCGCCGTGATCACATCGTAGCCAGCCGCCATACCGTCGGCCGGGCGTTGCGGCGGCTGAACATCACCCGGAAAAAAAAGCGCTCCACGCAGCCGAGCGCGACACGGAAGGTGTGACAGCGGCTCGCAAGGCCTTCGCGAAGAAGCTCGCTCGACTCGATCCACAAGAGCTGGTTTTTATTGACGAATTTGGGACCAATCTGGGTATGACACGGAGGTACGCATGGGCGCCACGGGGAGTCCGTGCCCACGGTGCGGTGCCGATCAACACCGACCCCACGATCACGCTCACGATCGGGCTGGCCCTCGATGGTGCCGTCGCTCCCTTCGCGTTCGAAGGCACGACGGACGGCGTAGCCTTCCGCGCGTACGTCGAGGGACAGCTCGTCCCGGCGCTGAGGCCAGGCCAAGTCGTCATCGCAGACAACCTCGGGTCGCACCGCACGCGGGGCGTTCGCGAAGCGATCGAAGGTGCTGGCGCGAAGCTGATGTACCTGCCGCCCTACTCCCCGGACTTTTCTCCGGTCGAGAATTGTGGTTCCAAGATCAAAGAGTCGATCCGAGCGGATGCGCCTCGATCGCCCTCAGCCGTCTACAAGTCGATGGGACATGCGATCGGCGCGATCACTCCGGTGGACGCTCGCGGCTGGTTCAACCACTGCGGGTACTGTATCCCTCGGACCTGCTCCCCGCTCTAGAGCGCCCAGAAGGATTGGAGCGGAGCGCCTCGGCGAGCGCCGTAGGAGCGCCGCGGTGTCCGGCAGCGTCAGCACGACGTCTCCGACGCGGCGCTCGAGCGTGGCGAGATCGAAGCCAGGCCGAACGCGAACCACCCGCCTCTTGGACAGCGCGATCTCGAGCGGCTCCGCCACGACCGGCGAGGCGTCGGCCACCACTGCACCGGCAGGAAGCGCGGCGCCTCCGTCGAGGCCCACGGCAGGGGCTGCGAAGGTCCGTAGGCCCGCAGCTTCCAGCGGCACCAGTACAGCTGGTAAAGCTTGTACCCCTCGTGCCGCGCGAGCTTCTCGGCAATCAGCCCGCTGCGCTCCCATCGCTCGACCCCCTCCACCCTCGTCGCCATCGCTTCCTCCTTCGTCGCGAAGGGGGACAGGTAACCGGCGCTGCGCCGACGATCACGCTGGCGTTGGTCGGGCGCTTGCGCTACGGACGGTCATGTTTCCAATTATCCGCCAGCATCGAGACCGTCGGAGCTCCTGCCTTCCCCCTGCCGCTGTCCTACGATAGGCTCGCGTATCCGTTCGCGACAGGGGGCGTTGGATGGTGGCGGGGAATACTGGGGAGACGTCGAACTCGTTCGGGAACATGAGGCTGCGAAGCCGGCGACGTCTCCCCGGAGAGGCGCGATCGCAGCGCTGCAGGGAGATGCTGCCAGGGGGCAATCTGGCGGTCGAGGAGGGGCGCAGCTCCTCGTTGGAGGATAGTCCGCATCGAAGTGAGGCGACAAATCCGATTGCATGGCTGACCTGTTTATCGACCCGGATCCCTCCTGTCTTCGGCGTTAATTTTATTCAATGGAATATGATAAATCGCTGTCTATGGAACGGCGAATTCAAACTCCATAAGTTCGCCCGTGCGCTCGGTGGCTCCATCTGGGTTGCGCTCTTGTTCTGCCTGCCGTCTGTAGGCTGTGCCCCCGTGCGCACTCAAGAAGCTCAAGAGCCTCGATCGGATGTTGTTTTGCGTTGCACAGAATCCCAGATTCGCTCACCCGACGAAGCCGCTTCGAGAGGTAGCAGTTATCTCGTAACGAAGAAGCGGGTTGATTCGTTGCCGCGGGATTGCGAGTCGCTGGTAGAGACCCTGGCCTTGCACAGGTCTGGAGAGTGGTGCAGTAGCAAAGCGTCGATTTGGGCCTTGCGCTACATGAAGGTGAACTATGCGTTTTCGGCGACATGGAGCAGATGTCACGGCTGTGACTATTCACATATCGAGTACCGAAGGGAACTCTTCGGCCGGCATCGAGCTCGCGGATGTTCCACGCGCGGATGGTGTTCCCAGAATAACGAGCAGTGATCCTGATGTGGTTAGCGTCGATGGCAAACCTCGCATACGCGCCGTTGGCAATTTTTCGTTTTACCTCAGCGCGCTTGCTACAACATCAGGCAGTGGCGCTGTAACGGTGACTGCGGCGACACGGTCCGGAATCCAGGCGACACTAGGGGTTGTGGTTGACGTTGCGATAGAGTTGCCGGATCCTGCTACTGAAGCTGGAGCTGTCGCCAGACTGTTGATGTCGGAGGCCCGCAGTCCTTCCCACGCCGACTACCTGGCAGCAGACACATTGGATAGTATGGGGTGGATGCAACGGGTTCTGGAGAATCGATTGGCGCACGATCCTTCTCAATTCGGGGCACGCGGGGCGAAAAATTTGATCGACATCATTCGCGCCGCCAATCAGTTTGATGGGTTTTCCGATTATCCGAACTGCGATCAGGGGGTTCGTCGTCGGCTGCAGCAGATGGTTAATATTGCGAACAATGACAATGATCGAGCGCAGCCGGATTTTCGAAATTTTATACAGAATGCTATTGATGTGGCTCGGTTGAGGGTCGCCATCCGGGACCCAATTCCAACAGGCTTGTTCGGGTGGAGAGCCGCAGGGACTGGAAGTCCAGGGCCCAGATTCGCGAGATTTCGTACGTTGGCTGGAAACACGTTCTTTACGTTGCGGCCATGATTGAAATCTTGATATGGTCTGAGATTTTTGCCTGCATGCATGGGCGCACTCTCCGGATGCCTCCGGGGCGCTTCGGCACGCAACCGCAGCGCGCGGGCGATCCCAGTAGAGCCTGCGGGCACTGGCGAGCGGCAAGGCTCCGGCAGCGGAGTCCACGCGAGCGGCGGGCTCGACGTTCGGCCCAAGCCTGCTCACCCCTCCGGTGCCACCGGCAGCCTGAGCAGCCGACCGAGCGCCTCGTGAACGACCCGAGCCCCCACCTCATCCCCGAGGGCGACGGCGCGGCTCAGGGCGCTGGCGAGCGAGGTGATCACCGCAGCCCGAGGCGACGGCCCGGTCACGGCGAGCTCCCCAGGCCCGAGGCTTGACGCTTGGGCCCGGGTTGGGCCCACGCCTTCCGAGGGGCTGCGATCCGTCGTCACGCCCTGCGCAAATCCCGGGGCATGCGACGGATCGCGACGGTTCGCCGCTGCGGAATCGTCCCGCCAGTTCTTCTTCTACGGCCTCTGGCACGTGCGCATGGGCCGCCTCGAGTTCTCCACTGGACGATCTACAGGATCTTCCTTAGCTGCGGCTACGGCGTCGCCATCGGCGAATGGAGATCCGCCCGCGCGGCGACCCGGTTCCTCGTCCTCGACTGCATCGCGTTCCTGCTGGGCACTGTCGGGCTTATCAGGGCGCCGTCGGGCTTATCGGCTACGGCAACTGCGTCGCGGCCCTGCCGGCCGCGCACTGACATCGTCCCGCCATGCCGCGCATCGACAGCCACCAGCACCTCGTCTACCGCGACCGCTTTCCGTACAAGTGGACCGCCAGCCTACCGGCGCTCGCGACGGCGCCCTTCACCCTCGCCGAGTACCGCGCGGCCGCTGCGAGCTGCGACATCACCGGGACGGTGTTCATGGAGGTCGACGTGCCCGAAGCGCATGCCGGGGACGAGGCGAAGTTCTTCTGCGCCCTCGCCGAGGACCCCTCCAGCGGCATCCGCGGCGTCGTCGCGTCGGGCCGGCCGGAGAACGCAGACTTCCCCGCGCACCTCGAAGCGATCCGTCATCCGAAGCTGAAAGGCATCCGCCGTAAGCGCTGCATGAGGCGCCGTCGACCCCAACGCCGGTCGGCCGGTGCAGGATGGGGGCGATGGAACCGGCTCGGTCAGCTCGTCGCGCGCTGCTCCTCCGCGGGAAGCGGAGGAGGCACGGTGATCGGCCCGAGGGGAACCTTCAGCTCGTCGACGACGAGCCGGGCGCGGGTGCGCGCCCAGTACCTGGGGGCGAGTTCGAGGTAGCGCTCGCGCGACCAGTAGGGCATCACACGGATGACGTCGGCCAGGTAGGCCTCGGGGTCGAGGCCGTGAAGCTTACAGCTCGCCACCAGCGAGAAGAGGTTGGCCGCGGCAGAGGCGTGGTCGTCGCTGCCGAAGAAGAGCCAGGACTTTCTCGCGACGGCAATGGATCGCAGAGCTCGCTCGCTGGCGTTGTTCTCCAAGCGCAGGCGGCCGTCGTCGAGGAAACGCCGCAAGGGCTGCTCCTGGTTGAGGGCGTAGCCGAGCGCGGTGGAGACGAGGCCGCGCTCGCGGGGACGTGCGTGCTCGGCCCTCGCCCAGGCAAAGAACGCGTCGACCAGCGGGCGGACGACGGTGTCACGGCGCACCTTGCGCTGCGCGGGCGCAAGATCCGCGAGCTTGCGATCGGCGGCAAAGAGGGCGTTGATACGGCGCAGCCCCTCGACACCGAGCTCGTGCTTGCAGACCGCCGCCTCCCAGAAGTTGGTACGGCAGTGCGACCAGCATCCGACTTCGGTCGGAGGCGGACCGCGCTGCTCGTTGGCAGCAGCGCCCCTCGGGGGTGTGCCGCGAAAGAGGGCGTCATAGATGGCGTGGGCGTCTGCCTGAATATACCGCGAGAAGCCGCGGAACATCTCGCAGACCGCAGCGCTGGTATGCTTGGGCTGGTATTCGAAGAAGACGTGATCCTTGTCCGCGAGGACGACGAAGAAGTGACCTTTGCGGCACGGTCCGGGCTTCTTGTCCTTGCGCTCCTGGATGGATCCAGGCTGTATAGAGACCCCAGTGGCGTCGGTGGAGAGGCAGAAGGCGGTCTCGAATGCCTCGTTCCGCGCCGCTTGGACGATGGCGCCCAAGGTCGCGCCCGCGTCTTCGGCGTAACGGCACATCGTGCCGCGATCGAGCGGCGCCCCCTGAAGCTCCAGCTGCTGTTCCAGTCGATAGAACGGGACACCGAGCAGGTACTTGCTGGTGAGGATGTGCGCGATGATCGACGGTGCGAGAAACGACCGTCGGAACAGCTCCTTGGGAAGCGGCGTCGTGATGAAGGCGGTGCACGTCTCGCCCATCGGCGCCGGCTGCGGCGTGTCCAGAGTTGTGGAGGAAGCGCTCAGCTTGCCGGCCGCCGCCCTGTTCTCCGCGCTGACGCTCGCATCGGGCGTCGGCGTCTGGACTTCCTTCGCGACGACCTGCAATGGGGCGGTTTCCACTTCCCCAGAGCTGCCCACGTCCGTGACGGACCTCTCGACCTTGTACACGACACGTGCGAGCACGATGCGGCGCATTCCGCCGCGCTCGTAGCCGAGTCGCGAGGTCTCCTCGACGCCGATGCGCGTCGCCGTCGCATCGAGCTCGGGGCAGGAGAGCTCAATGCGGACGACGGGCAGGTCCGACTCGGACAGGTCGCGACGGCCCTTGCCGCCGGACCTTCGTTTCGGCCCCTTGGGGTCGTCGTGCTGCCGCTCTTCGCCGCTGTTGCGCTCGGCAGCGTCGAGCGCTTTCTCGAGACGCTGAACCTCGAGGAACATCGAGTCGAACGCGAGCTGCTCCGCGCTCACCTCGGCGCGCTCCGCCTTTGCCACGAACAGTCGATGTCGCAGAAGCTGGAGCTGCTCGAGCGCACGGGTGTAGGCGCGCCGAAGCTGCGCGAGTGCATCGCGCGCTCCCACGAGCTCGCTCTTTGCCGCGGCGAGCTCTGCTTCGAGCTGCGCGATGCGCTGCTGCTCGGGCGTCGGCCTCGACGTGTCGGCGGCGTCGTGCACGACGCCGCTCTACGAAAGTCGGGCGTCGTTGTCGAGCGGATTCGTGCGGCTCAGTGAACGCGGCGCGGTGCGCGCTTTCGCGGTTTGGACGTGGGCGCGATCTCGATGCCGTCGAGCAGCGTCTCGAGCGTGGCGTCGTCCACCTCGACGTGGGTCGCCCCCTCGGCTGGCGGGTCGGGAAGCGCGAACATGCCGCGATCGAGGCGCTTTGAAAACAGGCAGAGTCCGCTGCCGTCGAAGAAGAGAATCTTGATGGTGGTCCGCCGCTTGCCGATGAACGCGAACAGCGCCCCGCAGCGCGCCTCGTACCCCACGCGCTCACGAATGAGACCCGAAAGCCGCTCGAAGCCGTAACGCATGTCCACCGGCTCCAGCGCCACGAACACCTGCACGCCCGCCGGGATCATCGCGCCGCCCCGCCAAGGGCGCGGACCACCTCCGCCAGCAGCGTGGGGTCGAATCCCGCGGCGACTCGCACGCGCACGCCGCCGACCTCGACGACAAGCTCCGGAGCGCTGCTCGTCACGGCGGGCGCCTTCGGCACCAGACGCAGAAAGCGCGGGGGCTCGGCCCGCGACAGTCGACTCGACCAGCCGTGCAGCGTCGAGGCCGCAAAGCCGCGGCTCCGCGCAAACGCCTCCGCTGTTTCACCGCTGTCGCGCCACGCCTGAACGCGCTCGGCCCACATCGCTTCTGTCGTTCTCGTACTTGTCATGCACACCATCATGAACTGGAGCGCGCGTCCTGGGTGAGACGGCGCTTCACGCAGCGCTTACCATCCGCCGCATCCTGTATGTTGCGCCCGACGCCACCTCCCAAGGCGCGCTCTTCCGGCGCCACGTCGCCGCGCTCGGCGCGGCCGGATTGACCTTCGACATCTGCGTGCGGGCCCGCCAGCTGCCGCTGGCGGCGGCGCTGGCCGACGCGGCGCCGGCAACCCAGCTCATCCTCGACCACTGCGGCATGCCGGACATCGCGGGTGGCGGGCTCGACCCGTGGCGGGCGGACCTTCGCGAGCTGGCCCGCCGCCCGAACGTCGCCTGCAAGATCTCCGGCCTCGTCACCTACGCCAAGCCGGGCGCAGTCACCGCCGACGCGCTGCGGCCCTATGTCGAGCACGCCGTCGCCTGCTTCGGTTGGGACCGGATTGTCTGGGGCGGTGACTGGCCCGTGTGCAACCTCACGTCCTCGCTCGGCGACAGGGTGCGGCTCCTCGACGAGCTCCTCGTAGCCGAGCCCGCGGGGAACCGCGCCAAGCTCTTCCACGACAACGCCTGCCGTCTCTACCGCCTTTGACCATGGAACGCCTCTCCGCCCACTACCCGATCGAGACCGCCCTGCCGGGCGGCCGGGAACAGGAGCGATTTTCGTAGCTTCCGCCTGTTTCGCCGCCGAGGACGGCTCCGGTGTGGTCCAACGGCGCGCCCTCCGCCGCCGCGTCGCCCGCGGTGAAGGGCTCGCGGCATCAATGCTCCCGCAGCCCGACCAGCGCTGGCTCGTCGACGCGGACGGGCAGCGCTACACGAGCGAGCTGCGCATGGTCACGTGCTTCGGCCCGGAAACCCGCGTCGGTCTCTCGCTCCGCCCGCCAGAGGTCCGGCCACGGATGGCCGGACGTCTGCGCCGCTTCGCGGCGGCTCATGCGGGCACAGGCTCACATCGGCGACGCGTCATGCGCGTCCCCGGCCGTGGACGTTGCCGAGGGGTCGACCTCCAGGTCCAGCGTCGTGACCTCGCCCGGTCGAAGCCGCGTCCCCCGGCCGATGCTCGTCGACACGACGCTCACCAGGTAGGGGCCCGGTGGGAGCGACGACACTCGGTAGTTCCCGTCCTCCGCTGTCATCGGGTAATGGATCTCCACGCCGCCGTCGGCGGTGGAGCTCGCCACCATGAGGCGCACCGAGGAGAGCGGCTTTCCGCCGGCCACGACGCGGCCCCGAAGCTCTCCCCGACCCTGACGGGGAAGCCTGATGTCCGCGTCGATCGTCTTCCCTTCCTGGATAACAATCCCGCTGACCACGACCTGCTCCCCGCGCTGCATCATCAAGCGGATTGGACCGGCCGGTATCTGGTCGAATCGAAAGCGCCCGTCATCGTCGCTCGTCGTGTTCACGAAGCCGATCGCCCGGTGGAGCAGCGTGAGCCTTACGCCGCCCAGGGGGCTGCCGTCAGGGGCTCGCGCCACGCCGGCGACCCCGCCGCCGGGAGCCATCACGAGCGTTACGGGCTGCACGCGATCGCACTCCGCGATCTGCAGATGAATCGAGCTGACGGCGTTCAATCCGTCATAGCCGCGGAGGACGACAGTTCCTTTCGGGACGCCCCCAAGGATGAAGGAGCCGTCGCTCTCGCTCGTCGCCTGGGCCGCGGCCTCCAGAGACACTTCGCTCATCTCACCAGCGACGAGGAGCGCTTCGGCATCGACAAAGACGCCGGGTAGAGGCGCTCCCGTCGCATCCACGACGCGACCGGCGATGAGACAGCCTTTCGCGAGCGTCAGGGTCACCTCGACGGACTCCGCAGCGTTCACCGTGAAGGGCTCCGAGAATGCGGGCGCGAACCCTTCTGCGGTCGCCCGGACCACGATTTCCCAAGACGGCAGCTGCTCGACACGGAATGAGCCATCGTGGCTCTCGAACCTTTTGGACAGCGGGGTAGGCGTCGCAGGCGTGTCCGCGGTCACGGCCGAGATGACGTCGATAGAAAAGCGCGCCACTGGCTGGCCGCGCTCGTCCTGCACACGACCCTCAATAATCCCGCTCTTCGGCAGCACGAGGCTGACGATCTCGCCGCTGTGCGCGGCAGCCGATGCGGCGCCGTATCCCTCCCTGCTGGCGCTGAGCTGGTAGGTATTGTCCGGGAGTTCAAGCTCGAAGCGTCCATCCTCATCGGTCCGGGAGGTGGCAGCCGTCGAGAGCACGTTGCCGGCGACCTCGAAGCTCGCCGCGACCACAGTGGCGCCCTCGAGGGCTGATCCATCGACTCCATAAACATACCCGGTGATCACCCGCGTCATCGCCTTTGCCTCCTTCGCCGTTGCTGGTGGCGTGACGATCGCTCTGCTCCTATGGGCGAGCCACTTCTTCGGCAGATCGACGGAGGGCTCGGCGGCCTCCGCGACCGCATCCGCATCACGATGCCGTGGGAGCGCCAGAGAGGCGACGGCGCCGAGCAGGGCGACGAGGAGAAGGCAGCGCATGAGCCGTGATTTCGCCCGCAAAACTCTCGGTTGCGAGTCAACCTGATGCATGGTCCCTCTCTCTTCAGGGACACCGGCGCGGGAAGGGGGCGCTGTCCCGTTCGGTGTCATGTTCCGGCCCGCCCTCGCGGGAACACCGCCTGGTCGGCTTGGTCGCGGCGTGCCCGCTGGCCCCGTGGCGCTACATCGGGGTCAGACTTATACTGTAGGGGACGCTCGCCGGATGGAACTGAATGATGCCGTTGAGCACGCCAGACCCGCCATCCTCTCCGAGCTGCAGCTGAGAAATGCGGTGTTTCTGCAGGCGGCTATCGAAACCCGTGTTGACGCCGCGCCTGCGGAGCTGAACGGACGTCGAGAAAGGAGACAGCGCGTTTTTCTCGCAATCCATGTTCCCTGATGTGGCAAGCTCCTCGACAGTGAGACTCGCGTCGGATGGCTCGACGGCGTTGTTGCTCCACCGCACGCTATACACACACGCCGCGTCGAAGCCGTCTGCCACGCTCTGTTCCAGCGTGAACCGCCAGGTGCCGACAGGTACCCTCCTCAGGCCGTTGATGATGGATGCTGCGTGAATGCTGTCCCCAATCAGCGCCATGGCGTTTGTAGGGATCGAGATGACAGCTCCGAGCGCGACCGCCCAGCAGTTGAGCTTCTTCATGGTAGACTCCTCCGAGAGATTGATCTTTGTTCAGGGTGGATGAAACCACGGACCCCGCGGACTACCCTTGGAACCCATAGAGCGCCGATCACGTTGAAATGCGGCGAAGATCGATTCATGAGAAGAGGATCGCAAGGGACGCAAGGGGGAGAGAAGAACATGATTCCATCTCTGTCCCCTTGCTGCCTCTCCTCTTGCTGCATGCCGTGCTCTTCCAGCTTGCTCCTCGGCGGATCCGGAAGGTGACCCAGTCTGTTGAATTTGGCTGACGTTCAACCTGTTCGGTGCTCTAGGGTCAGGAGCTCTTGCCCAAGGAAAGACATGCACTTGACCTACGCGATGACCGAAGCCCTCCCTCGTCAAGAGTCGCCACCGATGGATGCCGCTCAAGGAACAGAATCGGAGATTGTTTGCTTCGCGTCAAGCGCGAATCGACTGCGCGCTTGACGAGGCGATGTGATGCCGAAATGGCGTTCAACCCCAGCTGTCTTGGACAGATCTCTTCTTTTGGTCATGGTCGCCCATGCACGCTGTTCCTCGAGTAAACTCGCCTGTTCGCACACAGCGGGCGCGTAAGTGAGGCAGCTCTCGCCGGTAGGGCCCGCCGAGGCGCAGCCCGCCGCTCGTCACCCTGTTGGCTACAGCGGCAAGCACATCGAGCGCGAGGGCCGACCACTCCCCCAGCATTGACGGGGAGAGCGAGACAATGAAGCGAGCATACTGACAGCGCCGTGTTCTCGTCGCGCAGCTCGACCAGAAGCCTGAGCGGGGAGTGTCAAGATAGCTGGCCGTTCCGAAGCGAGATGGATGCCGCGATCGGCCAGGCGCGGCACGATCTGTTTGGGCGAGAGATTGCGGAACTCGGGCCTGTTGGCCGTCTCGACGGCGCGCCGGCGTTCCGCTTCGGTCAGCTTGTGCACCGGGGCGTGGTGCGGTCCGGCTCGGCCGGTGACGACGCTCGCGATCAGCCGCCGCAGGCGAGGGGGATCGTCAATCTCCACATGTCGTTGAGCAGCACCGGCGCGAACTCCGCGGTCGCTCCTCCTAAGATGTAGAGCTCGTAGACCGTGGCGGTCGTGCGAGTGAAGTAGAACTGGCCGAACCTCGGCGCCGGCGCCGGCCCCGTCATCGCGGTGTCCACGCGGGTCCAGGTCCCGGTGTGGAGATCGAAGTACCAGACATCGGACAGGGTGGTACCGTCGAACTGGCTGCCTCCGAACAGCCAGATGCGGTCGTTGTGCTCATCGGCGATCAGCTTCGCGTTGTCGCGGTGGCCCGGTCCGCCGGCCTCGTCGAAGACGAGCTGATCCCAGGTCTCCGTGTCGAGGTCGAACCACCAGAGGTCGCCGAGGTAGTTCTCCGGCGTGAACAGGCCGGTCCCGTTCATGGCGTCGTTCGTGTAACCTCCATAGACGAGCAGGGCGTTCCAGCCACGCGAGCGGCATCGTCCATCGCGACCTCAAGCCGGAGAACGTGCTGCTCGCCGAGCAGGACGGGGAGCGCGTCGCCAAGGTCGTCGACCTCGGCCTTGCGCACGTCGCTCCGCGTGTCAGAGAGTTCGGCAGTCCCGCGCACGTCAACCCTCTGCCACGAACCGCCAGGCTACATCGCCGCTCTCGTGCTGTGTTCCTAGATCCCGCACTCCAAGGAGCGGCAGCGTCTTGGTCCAGAATCGGATCGCTCGAGCGTTGTCACGTATAGCACGGAGGTGCCACCGCCCTGGATACCGATGGAACAGTACCTGGAGCGCAACTTGGCCTGCGCCGGTGCCACGGCTCCCGTGGATCAAAAAGAGCTCCGCGATGCTGAAATCGACGTCGTTCGGCATGTATCTGAACGGTCGTAGGCCGACACACACGAACCCGATCGGTCGGGTGTCGCTTGTAATGACGTGCGCTCGCTGGAACGGCTGCATTGGGTCCTGCTCCGACTGCGGAGTTCGCAGGTTGCCGGGCGGTGTCACGCTTGAGACCCAATCGTCGACGATGTCCGGCTGCCATCGACCGGCCTCGTCCAGAACGTAGAAGTTCGTGTCGAAGAGGGCTTGTGCACGTGGACCTCGGTCGGCTTCGCATGCTTCATCGGCCCACGCAGTGCGCGTCGCGCGCCGCTCTCGCCGGACGCCGCGAGCAGCCGGTACATCGTGCGGATGGAGCGACGCCCCGCGCCGCTGGGGCGCGGTAGATCGACGGATCGGAGATGGGACGGCTTCGGCACGGCTCAGGGCCATTCTCCGCCTCTCGCCACAGATTTCCAGGGCAGCCTGTCTCACCGGGCGTTGGCATCTTTTGGCACAGAGGCGAGCCTGTCTCACCCGACATTGGCACAGATTGGTCCGTGGAAGTAGCCCCATGTGCAGCACCAAAAGCAACCTCCTTCCCGAACGCGCCGAGACCTGCGGGCACCGACTTGGACTCACCGCGAGGGCGCGCGCAACTTTGGCAGATTATTCCTGCCGGTGTGCTCGAGCGTACCGCGACAGCAATGTCTCGGGTCGCGCGCGCCTCGTTGAAAGCACCGCGTGTACGCGAGGTTCAGTAGCTGGCACGTCGCTTGCGGCTGCGTTCGCACGGGTGAGGGGCCGCGCGCAGGCGATCGTGCCTCGCGCTCGCGACGAGAGGAGCAAGCAACGCGATGAATCGGCGGATCGCAACGTGGTCGTGCGTCGTGGTGTGTTCGATCGGGGTTTCGACAGGACGCGAGGCGCGAGCAGAGGAAGCCGCGCGCGCTGCGCCACGAGAGGAGACGGCGCTGCGCGACGAGCCCGAGCGCGCGGTGCTCGGCTCGGCGTTCGTGGATCCTGCGGGGTTGTTGTTGTTCGGCCCGCGTGTGGGCGGGGAGCTCGGCGGTGAGCGCTGGACAGTGGGCGCGAGCGCGCGCGTTTTTCACTGGGGTCTGATAAGCCGCGCGTTGTTCCTCCAGGAGGAGTGGTCGTTCGCTTTCAGCTATGGAGTCGCGCTGCGCGGGCGCTATTACCTTCAGCCCGCGCAGCGCGGCCTGCACCTGGGCGTCGCGGCCGAGCTCTTGGCCACCAACGTCGAGCAGGCCGCGGAGCGCGTGGTGACGCACTCGTTCTACGGCGTGCCGCACATCGAGGTGGGGTACCGCTTGCCTTTCGGCAGCTTCTACATCGACGGCAGCGCGGGCGCCGGTTACGCCTTCCAGCTCGCGTCCCGCGTCGACGATCTGCCGGGGGGTAGCTCTGCCCAGTTGTACGAGGCCGCCGACGAGAGCAACGTCTACGCGTCGGCAGCGCTCGATCTGGGCCTGCGCTTCTGAGGGAGAAGGCATCGTAGGGACGTCGGCAGCGCGATCTGTCGAACCGCGCACACTACGTGCCCAGCTCCGTCCCCGGCAGGGCGATAGCCCTCAGCCGCGCGGGGCCCATCGGCGCTGAGGCGGTCGTGGGGCTGGTCATGAGCGAATGCGCGGCTTGGCGCACACGACCCTCGGCGGCAGGTCAGGAAGGGCGGGCGCCAGCAGCTCGGCGATGCGGATCCCGTCGGATGCCGTCGCGCGTCCGGGCTCTCCTCGGACCGGATGAACGCGCTCGTGGCGGCGGGCGCCGCGGACGTGGCGCGTTATCCGGTCGCGCCGGACGCGCTGTCTCGCAAGATCGCGCGGGTCCTGCGCCGGGGGCGCTGATCTGCGGGTCAGAAATCCCGCCAGAAAAGCCGCTCGATGGCGAGCGGTCGCCGGAAACAGCAGCAATTTTAATAGTTTCCTCCTTTTACGCCGCCGCGGGTGGCTTCGGTGTGGCCCAACGGAGCGCCCTGCACCGCCGCGTCGCCCGCGGTGAAGGGCCCGCGGCATCACCGGTCCCACCGTACGGCCACGCTGCACGCGCTGGTTGACATAGAGAACCTTACGCGATCCGCATCCCTCGAGAAAAAGCGACGCTGTATCAACAACTTATCCATGCATCCCCCAGCAGCGCCGCAGGAGCGTCGCGGCGCTGCGCGCGTCTGCCCCAAGCGCCTCAATCCACAATGGGGCGAGCGGGGCAAACGCAGCACCCACCGGAGCAGGCAGGGCACCCGGAGCAGGGTGGGCCGCCGGTGCCGGCGCTCGATCAGCGCGAACCCTCGCTCCGCTCGATGCTCAGCTCAGGATGGTTCGTCTGGATCCATGCGAGCGCCTGCTCGATCACCGCAAGTTCGTCCGCGTAGAGGATGCAGGGGGACACGCAGAACTCGAGGTAGGCGGGCGTCGACCAGATCACCAGGTCGTCGCTCGTCCAGAACGACTGCGTCCGGTCGCTGAGCTCGGGCGCGCGCGGGACGCCGAGGGCCCGCGCCAGCGCCTCGCCCACGTCCTCGGAGAGGCTCGCGCTATGGCGGGCCGGCCACCCCGGGGTCACGTCCGGAGCCTCGTGCCCCAGGGCGAACCGCTCCAGGAAGATGCGCCACGAATCCGCGAAGACGAAGCGCTCTACCACCCCGTCGTCGGCGAGGATCGCGCCGTCGGCGGCCATGAAGTACAGGCCCCTGGAGAAGGCGCCGATCGGCACCAACCCGTTGCGGGGCAGGACGCCGCCCTCGAGCTCGAGCGCAGGGCCCAGCCAGGTGTGCTCTCCGTGGTCGCGGGAGACACAGAGGCCGCCCGCGTGCTGCTCGAACGCGAACAGCGGCTCGCTGGCCGCAACGCCGTGAGGCGCGAGCAACTCCGCGAGGCGGGCGCGCGAGGCGGCGAGCTGCGGATCCCGGAGCACCCCCCGCGCGCGCAGGGCGTTTACCGCGCGGTCGGTGAGCACGCCCCGGAACCCCTCGGCGGCGAGCATCCATCGCGTGTGCACCAGCCGGTCGCCCGCCTGCGGGAGGTCGTAGCGCTCGAGCACACGCCCGCCGAAGTCGCGCTCCTGGACGAGGGAGACGCCTGACGCGCTGCGATCGATGCGCAGCGCTCCCCGTTGCTCGGGCCGATCTAGGCCGATGGGCACGAGCCCGCGGCTCGCCGGCGCGGGGGCTTCGCCCGGATCGCGGAGAGCCACAGCGACCTCGTCGCAGGCGATCGCCGCGACCACCGGCGAGCCCGCGAGCGCTTCGACCGCCCGGGCGAGCCGCTCGACCGACCTGGCGAAGACGAGCGTCCGGTCCGGCGCGGCGCCCGAAGGGTGCCCGTCGACGATGACGAGATCCTCGGCGTCCCAGATCGTGTGGTAAGCATCACTCGCGGCCGCCGCGAGCCGAGCGCCGAGCGCCTCCGCGAGCCGGGCGCCAGCGCGCGGGCGGGCTTCGAGGCGCAGGTGGTGGAGGCCGCGCTGCGCGATGTCGAGAAAGCGCGCGAGCTTCTCGACCAGGATCACGGGGGACGCCGCGTAGGGCACCGGCGTGTTCCCCGTCGAGGAGCCTTCCACGGAGACGGTGCCGTCCTCGGCCACCAGGAGATCGACCAATCCCTGGGCGCGTTCCGCGCGGTCATGAGAGACGTGCAGGTACGGGTCGAGCCCCGCGAACGCCGCGAAGGGGGCGCTGATCCCGATGGGCCAAAAGCCATCGCGGGACAGCGTCCTCGTCATGTTGCGTTCCAGCAGCGCCGCTGGGCCGAGAAGGATCTCCCACCAATCTCGCGAGGGGGGACCGAAGGAACCGCCGCTCGCGAGCTCCAGCGGGTCCCGCGCGCGATCCGAGCCGGCGAAGCCGCCGATCGCAGTCTCGGCGGCGAACAGCGCCTCGTGGGTGGGAAGCCCGCGCAGACGCAGCAACTTTTCCAGCTGTTCGCGTCCGGCACGACGCGCCTCGCTGCGGACGATGCCACGGCGGGCGAGGGTCTCGATGGCAAAGGGGGAAATCTCCATGGTGGGCCCTCAGCGCGGCATCTGCACCCGCATGTTCGCTGCATTGCGTGGGTTCATGAGGCTCCTCGCGCTCCTCGTCGGTGCGCCCTGGTTCATCGCTTGTTGCCATCCGGGGCTCGGATTGTCGATGCCCGGCGTGGTGCGGCCCACCAGATCCACGAGCTCGTTCGGCGGTGCGCCCTGGTTCGCCTGATTCTGGAGGTTGCGGAAAAGCACGCCGCAGTTCGGGCAGGCATTTCGCGCTCCGCCGCCCTGCTGCGTCGAGCTGATCCCATCGATCTCTCGGAGCGCGCCGCGGAGATGCTGGTTGTTCGGATCGCTGGCCGAGCCGCATGTCCCGCGCGGCAAGTTGTTGCGTCGCTCATAATCATGGAGATGCTCGCTCAGCGCCGCCGGCTCGGAGCAGTTCGCCGGATGGCGCGTCGCCTGGGGGAATTGCCCGTTGGTCGAGCCGTTTGCGGCCTGAACGGGCACCTGCGGCGCCATGTTGTTCCAGACCGCGGGGTGGATATCGACCGGGTTGTCGGGATCGCGCCCGCCTTGGCTTACACCGCTCGCGTTTGGCAACGGCGTGCGGCTGCCGTCCGGGTTGATCTGCGAGCGCTGGATGTTCGTGGTCATCGCTTGCAAGCCGTCGAGGTCCACCGTGTTGAGCGGCGAGTTGTCGGCGAAGCCGTAGCGGCGGACGATTTCGACGGGATCCGGGCTGATGTAGCGGCCAATGTCGGGGTCGTAATAGCGATGCCTGTTGTAACAAAGGCCGGTCTCCTCGTCCGCGTACTGGCCAGGAAACCGCAGCGGCGTGAATGCCTCTCCCTGCACCGCGCCGAACGCGCGCGCCCGCTGCTCGGCCGCGATCTGCCCCGAGGACGTCACGAGAAGATCGGGGAATCCGTTCGGCGCGCTCACGTAGAACCGGGGCGCGCCGCCGTCATCGATGTGCGCCAGCGGGGCGAAGCTCCCATCCGGGAAAACGTACGTTCGCGTCTCGGTCACCGGGACGTCCAGGGACGCGTCGCGCACACGCACCTCGTGAAGCAGGCGCTGATCGTCCCAAACGAAGCGAGTCAGGGCAAGGAGCTGTCCTTTGCTGGAGCGAACCCGCTTTGCCAGCCGCCGGCAGAACGCGTCGTAAATGAACTCCACGAGGCGCCCGTCGGGCGCGACGGCCGAGGCCAGGCGCCCGCGTCCATCCCAGGTGTACTTCCAGCGGCTCCCGTCGGAGAGGCGCTTTTCGACGAGGCGCGCGCGCTCGTCGTAGGTGTAGGCCGTTTCCCCCCGCCGCAAAAGGGCACCGCCGCGATCGTACGCGTGCTCGCCGGCCTCGGTGGCGTAGAGGTTGCCGACCTCGTCGAAGCCGAAGAGCTCCGCCCTCCCGTGGGCAGGGATCTTGGCGAGGAGCTGTCCCATAGGATCGTACCGGTATCCCGTCGCGCCGAGACGCGCGTCGAGCTCCTCTTCGAGAAGACCTGCAGGGCAGTAGCGATACTGCGTGTCCGAAACGACCCCGTGCGCGATGGGCCCAACCCACTCCGGCTCGCCCGGTCCAACCGCGGTGCGCGCTGTCGCGGAGAAGACGCGCCGCTGGGCGAGGCGACCGGCCGGATCGAAGTCGTACTGAATGCGCCCGCCGCCCGGAAGGACGGCCTGCCGCTCGCGACCGAGCGCGTCGTAGTGGAAGTCCACAACCTCCCGGCCGAGCGCCACCCGCGCGATCTTGCCCATGATGTCTCGATGCATGTGCTCGACGTACCCGAGCGAGCTGACGCGCCGCGTCCTCCGCCCCATGGAGTCGTAGACCGCTTCAATCGTGTGGCGGACGCCGAGCGTGATCTGCTCCTCCTTCACGAGGCAGCCCCGCTCATCGTATGTCAGGTAGCACTCCGTGTCAGGCGTTCGCGCATCGATCAGCCGCCCCACTTCGTCATAGGCAAACTCCTCCACCCCGCCGTCGTAGATCCGCTTGATCAACTGCCCGGCTGAGTCGTACTCGTATTCGACCAGCTCGCCGGTGCTGCTCCGCCACTGCGTCAGCCGACCGAACAGATCGCACCGGAAGTCGTGCGTGCGTCCGTCCATCAGCTCCTCGCGGATCACGTGTCCTGCGAGGCTCCGCACGAAGCGATGAACCTGCCCGCGCTCGTTGTGCACCTCGATGAGGTGGCCTTCGCGGTTGTAGCGGTACCGGATGGGCCCCGCACCATCGTGCTGCACCTCGCAGAGCACGTTGAGCCCGCCCCAGGTGAGCCTGTCGACGCGCCTGGCCGCATCGACAATCCGCGCCAGCCGTCCCTCGGCGTCGAACTCGAACGTGGTGACCCCGCCCGCTGGATCGGAAACGGTGCGCAGCAGGCCGCGCGCGTCATACGCGTAGCGCGTCACGGCGCCGAGCGCGTCGATGTATCCCACGACGCGGCCGAGGTCGTCGTAATAGATCGTCTTCTTCGCGCCGTTCGGCTCGATCACGGCGGTGCGGTTGCCGTGCGCGTCGTGGTCGAAGCGGGTCACTCCCCCGTTCGGAAGCGTTGCCACGCTCACGAGCCCACGCTCGTCGTAATCGTACATGACGATGGCGCCGCGCCGGTCCTCGACCGCGAGAAGATTGCCCAGATCGTCGCGTGTATACCGGAGCGCGCTCCCATCCGCGCGCACGAGCTCGGTCAGCGCGCCGCGATCATCGAAGGCATACTGCGTCCGGCGGCCGAGCGGATCGACGACCGCTGTGACGCGCCCTGCCGCGTCGCGCTCGAAGCGCGTCATCGCGCCCGTTGCGTCCCGAAAAGCGACGATGTTTCCGAGGGAGTCATACTCATGCGAGAGCACGCCCGCGCCCCATGTCGACCTATCCACCTTGCCATGCTTGTTACCGAAAAAGCGCCGGACACGGAGCGAGTCCGCTACTTCGGAGTAGCCGTCTCCCGAGAACTCCAGCTTGCAATGGAATATGCCACGCGCTCGCGTCACGCCGTCCGCGAGGAACACAGGCACCCCGGCCGCGAGGCTTGGGTCCTCCTGAGCGGGGTATTCACCCCAGGTCTCGATGCAGCGTCCCTCACGGTCGTACCGGTAGTGGACCACGAGCCCGCTGCGGTATGCGTGGGTGACGAGGCGGTGCTCCTCGTCATAGGCGTACCGGCACACATGTCCCTCGGCGTCCGTAGCCTCGACAAGATCCCCGCGCTCGTCATAGCGATACGTGAAGAAGGCGTGCCAGCCGGAGGGGCTCGTCGCCGTGCGCACCTCGAAGGCGGCGATGCGGCCCGAGCGCTCCCGCCGGACGCGCACGAAGCGCTGAACGCAATCGCGGATCCAGGCGAGGCCGGAGACATCGTAGCCCAGCTCGATGCAGTTGCCGTTGCGGTCGAGGAGCGCGGTCAGGCGATAGCGCGACCCCAGCTGATGGCGCTCGTTGAACAACAGCGTGAGCCCGTCCTCGGTCGTGAGCGCGAATCCCCAGGCCGCGCGGCGCAGCACGATCTGTCCCACCAGCGGGCGCGTCTCGCCCTCTTCCAGCAGCGGGGCCGTCACCACGGTGCCGTCGTCCTGCACGATCCGCACGGCGCGCCTGGAGAGCTCGATTTCCCAGGCAAGCGAGTGGCTCCACCCGAAGCCAAGGCCCATGTCGCGATCGCGCGCAGAGGACGAGTAGCGCCGCTGCACTACGAGCGGCAGCGGACCGGGCAGGCCGAGGTCGAGCGTCGGCAGCGTGAAGACGCGACCGGTGACCACGTCGACCGGATCGCCGGCGGAGGTGCCACCAGAGCCGCCGTGGACCGGGTTGGAGCAAGCACCGGCCCCCTGCCCATTTCCGCAACCGTTGGCCCCCTTGCCGCCGCCGTCAGGGTTGTTGCCGCCATGGCTAGCGCTCCCGCCCTGACCGTCTCCATTCCCGCTGTCTCCCCTGCCGCCCTTGCCACCACCGCCGCCTCCACCGCCCATGATCCAGACGCCAGGGTTCATTCCAGGGATCGCAGGGATGTTCGGGACCGGAGCCGTGCGCGCCATTCAGGCATGCTCCCCAGCGATTCTCACCCCTGTCAAGATGAGAGCTTGGGTGCCCAGACGCGGCCCAGGAAGCCCGCGCGAGACGCTGGAGCATCATCGAACGGGACTCCTTTCATAATGGATTTTTCCAGGCACAACACGCGTTGTCGCGGGAGACTCAGGCGATGACGTGCTACCCGCCCCGGCGGCGGGGGGTTCGATGTCGGCGCGCGGGTGGTCGCCGGCGCCGGCGCAAGATGCACCGCGCCCCGTCCAGCCTAGCTCATCCGTCCGATGCCACCGGCACCCCGAGCAATCGACCGATCGCCTCGTGAACAACCCGGGCCGCCGCCTCGTCCCCGAGGGCGACAGCGCGGCTCAGGGTGCTGGCGAGCAAGGCGACCACCGCGGCCCGACGCGACGTCTCGGTCACCGCGAGCTCCCCAAGCCCAGGGCTTGGCCGCTGGGCCCGGGTTGGGCCCATGCCTCCCGAGGGGGTGCGATCCGTCGTCACGCTCCCCCCAGATCCCCGGGGAAGTGACGGATCGCGACGGTTCGCCCCCGCGGAATCGTCCCGCCAGAGATACTGGTGGATGACGAGCGGTCGCCGGAGACAGTAGCAATTCTGGTTGTCGGTCACGAACGTGACGCTGGACGGATCGGTGTGCGAGCTGCTGCCGTCCGGCGTGGTCACCGTGATCGAGAGGACGGCGGGGCCGGGCATCGGGACGTCGGTGGCGGCGCCTGGGAGATTGCGGCGCCGGGGCGCCGCCTTCGGACCAGGCCGCGGCGGGCGCGCTCCGCCGTGAGCGCGGCGGCGCAGTCCGCGTAGGTCGCGAGGCCGAGCGCGGCGAGATCGGGGAGCTCACCGGTGATCGCGCGCTGCACGAGGTCGGGACGCTCGAAGAGCAGAGCCCAGAGAGCCGCCGGCATGACGCAAGAGCCGGCGACGAAGCGAACGAGCGGGGAGATGTCGCCGCTGCCGGTGAAGAAAGGCGTCCCTTCGACGCAGGCGAGAGCGGCGTCTCCCAGCGCATAGAGCACGGCGATGCACCTGCCGGTGCGCGCGTCCCAGAGGCGAATGGAGCTATCGGACGAACCGGAGGCGAGCGCGGTGCCGTCGGGGGAAAACGCAACGGACCTGACCATGCCTTGATGCCCCGAGAGAGTCCTTCGGAGCTCGCCGGTGCACGCGTCCCAGAGGTGAACGGAGTCGTCGGACGAACCGGAGGCGAGCGCGGTGCCGTCGGGGGAAAACGCAATGGAAGGGACCGACGTTCGATGCCCCGAGAGAGTCTTTCGGAGCTCGCCGGTGCGCGCGTCCCAGAGGCGAACCGAGTTGTCGGACGAACCGGAGACGAGCGCGGTGCCGTCGAGGGAAAATGCAACGGACCAGATCGGGGTGTGTGGGGTATGGAGCCGCTCGTCCTCGCAAGTATCCAAGAACGTGAGTCGACGCTCCGAGAGGGTCTTTCGGAGCGTGCCGGTGCGCGCGTCCCAGAGGCGAATGGAGCGGTCGGACGAACCGGAGGCGAGCGTGACGCCGTCCGGTGAAAACGAAACAGCGTACACATCCCCATGATGGCCGTGGAGGACGAGGCGGATATCGCCGGTCGCCGCGTCGAGCAGATCGATCGCGCGCTCTGCGGAGCAGGCCAACCATCTGCCATCCGGCGACCAGGCGAGCATCGCGCGATCACCGCGGCTCTGGTACACCGTGGTGGGCGCGGCGGCGGCCCCGCCGTCGCTCCGCGCGAACCCCCCGGGCCCGGACCCATCGTCCAGCAGGAGCACCCCCTCGCAGTCCGCGCCCTCCCACCGGGCGCCCGCGGTCGATGCATCCACGAGCGAGGCACCGAAGAGATCGGCCTCTCGCAGCGACGCCCCATCGAGCGCAGCGCCGTCGAGCACCGCACGATCGGCCTTTGCGCGGTCCAGTCTCGCCCCGCGGAGGTCTGCGCACCGAAGCCTCGCCTGCGACAAGTTCGCCCCGGCGAGATCAGCCCCGGCGAGCGAGAGCCACGGCAGCTCCACCTCGGCCAGGTCCGCGCCGGCCAGCTTGCACTCGCCTGGTAGCGCCTTGTCCAGCGCCTCGCCCAGCGCTTCGCCTTCACCCACCTCGGCGCGCGTCGCGTGGTAGATGGCCAGCAAGGCATTCTCGCTGACGCGCCGCCGGTAGCCCGAGGACAGCGCCGCGCGCATCGCCTCTCTGGTGCGCGCCCAGCCATCCATGCCTGAAAGGAACGTGACCACCTCCGGCGTGATCCGCGGCAGGTCGAGGGCGTCCTGCCGGCCGGCGTCGAGCCGCTCGGCGATGTCGACCGCAAGGAAGTAGTCGAGGAATGATCGATGCACGAAGCGGAACCGCCCTTGATCCGCGTCGAACGCAAGAAAGACCGCTTTCCGGATCTCGTCCTCGGCGGGAGCGGGATCCGGTGCCTCGCCGCTCAGCACGTCGACCATGACGCGGGCGATCTCCTCGTAGGTGGCGGCCTCCCGCCCCGAGGCGAACAGCTCCCGGGCCAGCGAGCGCGCGAACGCGAGGCGCTCCGGGTGCTCGACCTCGCGCTCCTGCGCTCGCCGGCTGCCGAGCCACTCCTCGGCAGCATCCGGATTGGCAGACGCGATGGCCGCTCGCAGATCCTCCAGCGCCGGATCCCTCTCCATGGCCGCCGAGGATACGCCGCGCTGTCGCCGAGCCTCCACCTTTCCTGCAGGTCGGCCGGCGGCGTGCCGCCGCCCACCTCGGCGTCCGCAGTGCCGACCCCGGCGCATGGCCACGTTCCCTTGCGCGAGCGGATGGTTCAGCACGAAGCGCCAGCGTTCCAGCGCTTGCGGAGGCGCGCGGCTCGGAGCTCCCCCCGTGCTCTGCCCGCTCCGTGGCACCGGGCGCACCGGGCGCACCGGGCGGCCGCGCGGCCTCCTGTACCCGGCGGGCGTAGAGCTTGACCGTGCACCCCGTCTTCGCCGACCCCAGGACCGACTTCGTGTTCAAGCGGATCTTCGGCGCGGTAGGATGCGGCTACATGAGGGCGTCCCTGCTGATTGTCTCGTTCCAGCTCCTCGCGGCGTGTGCCCCCGAGTTGCGGCTCGGTGAGCTCCCGGGCTCCGGTCCTGGATCGGGCGGCGGGGGTAGCAGCGCAGAGGGCAGCGGAGGCGCCGGCGCGGAGGCCGGTGGCGGGCCGAGCAGCGCAGCGGGCGGCGGGACCGCTGGCTCCGGCGCGGGGGCCGGCGGCGGCGCTGGCGGCGGAGAGGTCGATTGCGCGCGCGACCGGTCCTGCCTCACCGACGACGGGCTCGTCGCGCGGTATTTCCTCGACGAGGCCACGACCGGGAGCGTGCCCGCGCAGGTCGAGGACGCCGCCGAGGTGCCGATGCCGCTCCCGCTGACCTACGGGCCGGAGATGAGCTTCGCGGCGGACGGCGCGGCGCACAGCGGGCTCTCCTGGACTGCGGCCGGCGCCGACGGCCGGGCCTCTGCGTTGATCGACGGCACCAAGGTCCAGAGCGCATTCCAGGGCGCCATCGCTGGCACGATCGAGGCCGTGCTCCGCATCACAGAGGTGGTCAGTGAGGGCTCGCGCATCGTTCATATAGGCACGGGCTCGGAGGCTGGCCGCTTCACGCTCCGCTCGGAGACGGCGGGCCAGATCGTGCTCTGGTGGAACGGCGATTCCTGCGGCGGCGCGTGGGACGCCGAGCTCCCGGAGCGCGCCGTGGTGCACGGTGTGTTCGACTCGACCATCCAGGCGCCTGCGGAGGATCGGGTCCGGCTCTACATCAACGGTATTCCGGCCCGGCGGAGCAGCTCGGTCAGCGGCTATTGCGCGATGCACGCGAGCGTGCCCCCGCTGGGCACGACGCTCGATTTCCCCGACGGGCGGCACCTCGTCCTCGGCAACCGCGAGATCGGCGAGCGGAGCTTCGCGGGCGCGCTGTACTATGCGGCGCTCTACGCGAAGGCGCTCACGCCGGCGGAGATCGAGCGAAACGCCGCCGCGCTGCTCGCCAGCGACGATCGCCCGGAGCAGTGAGCGGCGGTCCGGCGGCCTCGCCTCACGGCCGGCCGCCGACCGCGCGCCCGCTCACTCTCCCTTGCGTCCCTTGCGCTCTTGCGGTGTCCTCTCCCTGGATCACGTCATTGGTGGCGGGGGATCGCATTGGAGGACGAGCATGGAGAGCTTCTCGCGGTGGATGATGGGGGTGTCTGGGCTCGGGCTGATCGTGGCCCTGACGGGAGGCGCCGGCTGCCTCGGCACGGCCGAGGGGGAGGACGCAGCGCAGGCCGAGCCGATCGTGGCGGGGGCGCAAGCGCTGACCGGGTGGCAGTGCGCGGCGTGCGTCAGCGGGGAATACACGCACTCCGTGTCGCTGAGCCAGGGCAGCGCGCTCGGCTGCGCGAACGGCGAGGCCTACCGCTGTGAGCTCATCCCCTGGGCCACGCGGGCGTCCTTCGCGCATTGCGGCGCGTCCGTCGCCTGTCCGCCCGGCTGGTACGTGAGCAGCTCGCAGAGCGGGCCGAGCTACTGCGCCGGGATCTACGATCGGATCTCGTGCGGTGCGGTGCCGTATCCGAGCGGGACTTACGCGACGTGCGACCCGATCTGCTACCCTGGCTTTACCGAGACGGTGGTGAACGCCGGCGTGCCGAGCTGTGATTACCAGGACAAGCGCACCTGCGTGAAGTGAGCGGCGGCGCCACCTCCCGCCGCGACCCAGCTCCCTCCAGCGAGCGCGCGCACGAGCCACGGCGACGGCATCGGTCCTGGTCGTCGTCAACGGCCGCCGCGACGTGCGCTCGGAATCGGCCGTCACGTCCGCCCGGAATACGCACGTCCCGAGGAGCCGGATGTGAGGCCCACAAGTCCGGTTCCGTGAGAGAGGCCCCTGGGTGACCGGGGGCCCCTACTCGACGGCTCAGACATCGGCCCTTCCCCCACACCGTGCGACGAGCTGCCTCTCCTCGGGCCTACGGTATTCCACAACACCGCGCGACGAGCTGCCTCTCCTCGGGCCTACGGTCTCGCCACGAAGCCGCTTCGGGTCTGCCAACGAGAGGCGAGCTGATCCGGATCTCGAAGCGCTGATGTCGTCAGGGGACAATCCTGTGCTCCGGGCAACGGAAGCTACGGATGCGCGCCGATCCACGTCGAGAGCGAGTGCGAGGGAAGCAGGAAAGCAGACTCTAGCGTAACGCCGAACGTGAGCTACCATGCGAACTCGAGGCCTGCGCGCGCGTGCCCGAAGAGGCGCAGCTCCGACGCGAACGCGGATAGCAGGAAATAACGGTACAATCTCCATCCGACGGAGATTCCAGCGGATCCAACTGGCCACCACGAAACCAGGCTTCGCCCAGCGCAGCACCGCCGGACGCCGCATCTCACACCGTGCGAGTGGCTTGCATGAGCCGCGGAAATTTCAGACATAGCTGCGGATAATTCCGACCTCGCAAACACATGTCCGTTTCGCGAACGATTCGGCATCTGTTATGGTGTGGTCATCGCGGCCGTTGAGCCAGCTTCTCTCGCAAGAAGCGCGCGGCTGACCCTGGGATGCTTGCGTTGCTCCTCGCGCGCAGGCCGTTCAGCGCCCGGCGCAGCCACGCGCTCTCAACATCACAACGATGGAGGAGACTCTCATGAACCTCGCACCTCGGCAGAAGCTCTCGTTGCAGCGACGTCGGCAATCCCGGAGCGGGAGCAATGAGCAGCGCCAAACAAGGGACGAGCGACCCGCGGGCTCGTCGAACGCGCGCCCGATCGAGGCCAGCTTCGCAGGCACGCATCCCCTGAAGCGGATCGCGCTGGCCGGGCTGCTCGCGACGCTCGGCGCGTGCGTCGCGGGACAGGACAGCGACGCCGAGCCGGGCGACGAATCGCTGATGGCAGCCGAGAGCGGCCTCTCGGCCGAGCTGAGCTATCAGCCGTTCCGGGGAGGCAGCTACTGCGCCGCCGTCAGGGTGTCGAACGGCGGCACAAACGCGACCACGTCATGGCGCGTCGTCACCGACGTGAAGAACGCAAAAGTGACCAGATCCTGGGGCGCCGTGTTTTCGAGCAGCGGCACCCTCCTGACAGCCACGCCGACCGCCAGCAACGCGCGCATCGCGCCTGGCGCCTCGATCACATTCAACTTCTGCGCGACAGGCAGCACGCGCCCGACGATCTCGTCCGTGACCGGAACCGGAACCGGAACCTCGTCCGGCTCGACCAGCACGACCAGCACGACCAGCACGACCAGCAGCGGCACTGGCGGCAGTGGCGGCACCGGCGGCAGCGGTGGCGCCGGCGGCAGCGGCGGCGCCGGCGGCAGCGGCGGCAGCGGCGGCAGCGGCTCGGGCGGGGTGAGCGCGCCGAGCGCCCTGCCCACGGCCCGGGAGGCGTGTCCGACGATCGCCACCGGGACGATGACGTTCCTCGGCCGCGAAGTGCGCGTGTGGGCTGGCGCCCGGTCCGCCACGCCGGCTCCGGTGGTCATCTACTGGCACGCCACGAGCTCCAAGCCGATAGAGGCGCTGTCCGGCCTCGGACAGGCCGCCATCGACGAGATCACGAGCCGCGGAGGCGTCGTGTTCGCGCCCAACGCGTACGACGGTCAGGGAGGCAAGGACGGCACGCCGACCACGTGCAACAACGTGTGGTACGTGGGCGACCTCAACACGGCCGATGAGGCGCTCGCGTGCGCCATCCAGCAGCTCAACATCGACACACGCCGCATCCACGCGCTCGGGTTCAGCGCAGGCGGCTTCCAGACCGCGCACATGGCGTATGCGCGATCGAGCTATGTCGCGAGCGTCGTGACGTACTCGGGCGGCACGACGGCCTACTACGGCACACCGCCCCTCCAGGACACCACCAACCCGCCCGCCGTCATGGGGGTCCACGGCGCGGAGGGCTCCGACGTCTCCGTGATCGACTTGGCGCAAGCCACCGCGGCGTTCGAGAACGACATCAAGGCGAAAGGCAGCTTCGTCATCGACTGCGACAGCGGCGGCGGCCACACCATCCCGTCCGGCATCGCCCCCTCGGGCTGGCAATTCCTGAAGGACCACCCGTACAAGGTCACACCGAGACCCTACGCCTCGAGCATCCCGTCGAGCTTCCCGGCCTATTGCAAGATCCGGTGAGCCACGGAGCGCGTGCGCGTAGGTAAAAGAAGCCGGATCGCAGCGCGAAGGGTAGCCGGTGAAGCCCTGCGGCAACGCAGCGGGATGCTTTGCCCTCCAGTCCGGTGCGTACACGAAGGCCACGAGATCGGCCCCGACGAAACCCCAGATGTGCCCTCGCTTCACCCCCGCCGGATGATCCTGATCCAGCAGTACGCGTTCGGTAGAGCACATAGCGGCGCGCGCCGGCGATGGGCGGCGGACAGGCCGTGGCGCGTCGCCAGCGCCGGCGAGCGGTGACCGCGGCCAGCGCGACGTCGCTGGAGAGTACCGGCGACGCAGAGCAGGCGCCGTATTGCGGCGCTCGGCGAGGATCGCCTCCATCATCGGTCGCTTCCGGGGATGTCGTGCGGCAGGCGGGCGGGGAGCCCCCTTCCGCCGGGGCTTCATCCGTTCCTCCCGCAGAGGCTGTAGCGAGGGGTGCGCGGAGCAGGGAGGCCACGGGAGCGCGCCAGGCGCGCGCGGCGAGCAACAACAACGCAGGCGAGCTCCATGCGACGCCGGCCAGCGGGCGCGGCCGGCGGAACTCGGGCTCCATGCGGAGGGAAGCGAGGGAAGCGGGGAAACAGGGGCGCGGCGGGCATCGACGACGATCCTCCGCCGCTCAGCCTGCTTTCGGGCGGATCGGCTACTCCACGAGCATGGGAACCGCCGAGCCACACCCCGCAAGCCGCCGGCTCAGGCTCGTCTCCTCTCAGGGCGCCGGGGGCCAGCCCTCGCCCGCGCCCGCCAGCGACGAGGAGCTCCTGCTCGCCTTCCAGCGGGGCGAACGAGGGATCGGCCTGCGGCTCTACGAGCACCTCCTGCCGGTCGTCGACCGGACCCTGTACCGGATCCTGGGTTGCCGCGAACAGGACCACGCCGACCTCGTGCAGGGCGCGTTCGAGCAGATCGTGAGCACACTTACCAAACGCCGGTTCGCGGGGGAGTGCAGCCTGGCGGGATGGGCGTCCGTCATCGCCTGCCATGTCGGCCTGAGCGCGCTGCGCGCCCGCCGGCGCGAGCGGAAAGTCATCGATCGCACGCCGGGGTCGCAGGATCCCGGCGCCGAGCCCGAGCCGCCCTCGCAGGGCGCCGACCCCGAGCGCGAGGTGAGCGCGCAGCGCGATCTCGAGGCCCTGCGCCGGCACCTCGCGGCGATGGACGGCGACCGCGCGACCGCGCTGCTGCTCCACGCCATGGGCTATTCGCTCAAGGAAATCGCGGATCTGACCGGTGTTTCCGTGGCCGCGGCCCAGTCGCGGCTGTCGCGGGGGCGGCGGGAGCTCCAGGCGCGCTGTGAACCCGAGGCGGCGGCGCGACGCGACCCCGCTCGACCCGAGGAGCCACGATGAAGCAGGACGACGTTGACACCACCCCGGACGATCGCGCCACGGCGGCCGGCGTGGACGGCGTGGAGGCCTCGCTGCGGGCGCTGGTCGAGCAGCCGGTGCCGCTGCTGCCCACGGTCCAGGCGAGGTACCTCCAGCAGCGGATCGCCGGCCGCATCGACCAGCTCGCCGCCGAGGCGGTGGAGCGGCGCGCCCGCGCCGCCCGGCGGAAGCGGACCGCCCTGGCCGCGGCGGCGCTGGCGGCTGCCCTGACCGCGGCGGCCGCCGGCGTCTTCATCGTGGTCCGGGCGCGCGACGCCCCGCCCGCCGCGGCGCAGGTGACGGCGCTCCAGGGCTCGGTCGAGATCGCGGCCGGGGGCGCGACCCGCTCGCCGCCGTCGCTCGCCCTCGTGCCGCTCGCGAGCGACGAGGAGCTGCGGACCGGCGAGGGCGCGCGGGCAAAGGCGTCGCTCGCGACGGGCGCCACCGTCGAGGTCGGGCCCTCGACCCGCGTGAGGTTCGCGCCGGCGGGCGCCGGGCGCGACCGGGCAGGCGACGTTGTCGCCCTCGAGCAGGGCAGGATCGCCGTCGAGGTGCCGCCGCTGCCGGCAGGCATGAGCCTGTCGGTGCGCACGTCGGACGCCGTGGTCACGGTGCACGGGACGCGCTTCTCCGTCGAGCGGCGGCCCGACGCGGCGGGAGAGCCGGCCGAGACGCGGGTGTCGGTCGTGGAAGGGCGGGTCGCCGTGCACCGCGGCGAGGTCGAGCGCTTCCTGAGCCCAGGCGAGACGTGGTCGTCCCGCGACGAGGAGCGCCGGTCGGACCGGCCCGCCGAGGGACGCCCGGACGACGCGCCGGCGCCGCCTCGCGACCTCGGACAGGACAGCGCCGCCGGCGAGGGCGGCAGGGGCGACGGGGCCGGCGACGGCGGCGCGGGGGAGCCGCGCGCGCCGCGCGACGCGCGCCAGGCCCCGTCGCGCGCCTCGCTCACGGCCGAGAACGAGCTGCTCCAGGGCGCGATGGCGGCGCGGAGGCGCGGGCAGCCGAGGCGGGCGATCGAGCGGCTCGATCTCCTCCTCGGCCGCTACCCGGACTCGCCGCTCGCCGAGATCGCCCGCGTGGAGCGCCTGCGCGCGATCGAGATGCTCGGCGACAAGGACCGGACGGCGGCGGAGGCGCGCCGGTACCTCAAGGACTACCCGCAGGGCTTCGGGCGCGAGGAGGCCACGTCCGCCTCCCGCCCCGGCGGCGCTCGCCCGTGAGCGCCCGCCCGCGAGGCCGTCTCGATTTTTGACGAACCCCTGCCTGCTCCCGCCGCCTCCGGCGACTTCCACTTCATCGAGGAGATCATCGCGCCGGCGATCGGGTTCGCCGGCTGCGCTCCAGGTCGTGCTTGCTTTCGAATTGGGAGGATCCCGATGCGTTCATTCGCGTTGACAGGGTGGTTCTGTGGTGGGCTGTTGTCGCTCGCGGCCCTCGGCTCGGCCTGTACCCTATCGGGCACAGGAAACGCCGACGGCCATATCGTCTCCGGGGAAGACCCCGGGGAAGACTGCGTCCCGTCGGACGACGAGGGGAATGCGCCGGCGCCGAGCTTCCCGGGATCCGGCATGTCGGGCGCCGGCGATCCCATCACCGCGGACCTCGATCCGCTGTCGTGCGGCGCGAGCTCTCTGGGAGTCCCCGTGGACAGCACCGCCCAGGTCGACTGCTATTACACGAACAGCAACCCGACGACCCCGATGGCCTTCGTCGAGCGGGTCGTCGAGATCGCCGAGAGCGAGGAGCTCGTGCACGTGCGGCTGACGCTCAACCCCGCGTTCGTCGACAACACGTATGGCGAGACGGCCATCGGGTGGGGCGGCGACCAGGAGCCCGGCGGCCCGCAGCCCGGTGGCCCGCAGCCCGGCGGCCCGAAGCCCGGCGACGGGCCGAAGCCGAAGGGGCACGGAGGCCACACGTTCAAGGATCTCGTGGGCAGCGACAAGGCCCAGTTCCAGCTGACGGACGGGAAGGGAGAGCTCGTGCTCGACTTCTACGTCGACTACCTCTCGGAAGACGAGGCGAGCCCCTCGGGTTATGCGTCGCTCGGCGTGCTCGGCGGAGAGGGCAAGATGCTCCTCGGAGACGCCGGCGCCGTCGTCGCGGCGACCACCTCGCTCGACCGCGATCTCAACGCGTGCGGGTACGGCGCGTACCTCGAAGACTCCCCGGAGACGGACGAGAACTACACCCCCAATTCGGAGACACCGGACTGGGATTACCGCGTTGTGTACGACGTGTGGGTGAGCGCCTCGGCGTTCGGCGCGGCGGGCTTCGGCGACGCGACCATCAGCTACGTGCACGCCTCTCCGAGCAAGTACCCGTCGGACACGGTCACCGTGACGCCGGGGCCGTGCCCCACGCCGACGTGTGAGGGAGACGACCCGCCCGCCGGCGGCGGGGGCGGCGATGCAGGCGAGGATCCTGGCGGAGGCGGGGAATGCAAGGAGTCGGGTGGGGAGTGCACGGCCAACACGGACTGCTGCTCGGACGGCGATGTGTGCCTGAGCGGGGTGTGCCAGCAGATCGTGATCCCGCAGTGAGCCGGTGATCCCCGGCACCGGCGCGGCCGCGCCAGGGAGGTGCCGACGAGCGAGGTCATGGTCCTCGCATCCGGCCCCGGAGGGGAGCCCGCAGCACGAGATGCTCGGGCTCCTGGCGTGACGGTAGGAGGCGCGAGACGCTCGACGGTCAGCCCGCGGCCAGCGCGAGGAGGCAGGCGCGCAGCTCCTCGGCGCACTCGGGGCACAGGTCGAGGTGCTGCGCGGCCTCGCGCAGCGCCTCCGGTACCGGCGCGCCCTCCGCGACGAGCTCGGCGTACCACGGCGCGTGTTCCAGCCATTCATCGCAGGTCAGCTCGTCGGGCTTCGTCGCGAGGACGACCGTGGCCAGATCGCGGATCTCTTCCTGGGACAGGCGCTTCATGGCGCTCCTCTCGGGGGCATCCCTTCCTGGGAGGGGAGTTCGAACGCTTCTCTCACGTCGTCCTCGCTGAAGCCGGCCGCGGCGAGGCCTTGTCGCAGCTTGCGGCGAGCGTCGTGGGTCAATTTGTACAGGGCATTCCGGTTCATCCCGAGCTGCTCGGCGACCTCGACCTGAGGCATCCCCTTGAGCTCGGCGATCAACGCCCGGCGCTGCCGCTCGGTCAGCTCGGTATCGAGCACCTGGTACAGGGCGGCGATCATCCGTTCCCTGGCCACGTGAGCGTTCGCGTCAGGGGCCGCGACAGCGCTCGGCTCGCCCGCGCTCTCGGTGAGCTGATCCAGCGACACGTCCTTCCAGCGGGCCCGCCGCAGCTCGGTGAGCGCCACGCGGATGGAGATGGTGATCGCCCAGGTGGTGAAGCGGCTGGCGCCCCGGAAGGAATCGAGCGCGCCGAGCACCTTCAGCGTGGCGTCCTGGGTCAGATCGTCGATCTGGGCGTCGCCTACGCCGGCGCGTCCGGCGAGCGCCCGCTGCAGGCCTCCCCGCACGATGTGTCGCAGCTCGAGGATAGCGGCGCTCGCCTGCGCGCCAGGTTCGCGGAGGAGCCGCAGCCACTCCTCGTTCATCCGCTCGCTCATCCGGCCGCCTCGAGAAGATTCTCCCTCCGGAAGTAAGAGCCGGAGCCCCCGTGGCGTCTCAGGGACGGAGACGGGGCCGCCGACGAGGCAGCCCCGAGCGACCGAATCCACGAGGGAGAGGCCACCATGTCGACCACCGATCGTACCGTCCAGCTCGCCGACATCCAGGTTACGAACCGCACCGAGCCCAGCCTAGCCGAGTGGGGCGCCCGGATCGAGGCCCTCGCCGGCCGCCTGCTCCGCGCTGGTCTGGCGCTCACGCTGCTGTGGATCGGGGGCATGAAGTTCACGGGGATCGAGGCGCAGGCGATCCGCCCGTTCATCGAGAACAGCCCGCTGTTCGCGTGGACGTATCCTGTGCTGGGTATCCAGGGGATGTCCAACCTGCTCGGCGTCACGGAGATCGCGATCGGGCTCGCGATCCTGTCCCGCCCGTGGTTCGCTCGGATCGCGGCCGCCGGCAGCCTGCTTGGTGTGCTCACGTTCCTGAGCACGCTGAGCTTCCTGATCACGACGCCTGGGGCGTGGGCGGATGAGATCGGCGGGTTCCCCGCGATCGGCGCGCTCGGTCAGTTCCTCATCAAGGACGTGGCCCTGCTGGCGATCTCGGTCTGGTCCCTCGGGGAGGCGCTGCGCGCTGCAGGTCGCGAGGCGTAGGGCTGGTGCTTTTTTCGGGAAGATTCACAGGGAGGCGGGGAGACGGGGAGTACAATCCCATGAATCTCCCCGTCTCCCCGCCTCCCTGTTCAATATCCCCCCTGAAAATGCCAACAAGATGAGGGGATTTGTCAGGCTCGGACGGCGAGCCGTCGCTGCCCGCGGTTCACGGAGGATGCTACTTGCCCAGGAGGGCGTCCATCACCCTGTTGTAGGTCTCCTTCTTCCCATACTGGTCGTTGAAGAGCAGCGACTGGGAGCTTTGCCCGTTGCACAGCGCGCCGCTCCAGCTGTTGAGCCACGACCTGCCGTCGTTGATCCCCCAGAAGGTGATGGCGGTGCACTTGGGCAGCTTGAAGCAGGCCTCGACGATGTCGTGGTAGTACGCGAGCTGCTCCTCCGCCGTGACCACGCCGCCGCAGCGGTTGATGTCCATCTCGGAGATCAGCACCTCCAGGCCCAGGTCGGTGAAGCGCTTCAGGTTCACCGCCACATCCGCTCCAGTGGCCTCGTTGTTCGGCGGACCGATGTGCATCTGGAACCCGACGCCGTCGATCGGGACTCCGCGATCGACCATCCCCTTGACCATGTTGTAGACGAAGTCGACCTTCGCGTTACGCGCGTCGATGCTGTAATCGTTGTAATAGAGCTTGGCCTTCGGATCCTGCTCTCTCGCGATCTGGAAGGCGAGGTCGATGTAGTTGTCCCCGATCTGGTTGTAGAACACCGTGGGCCTCATGCGGGGATTGCCGACCCCGGTGTCGCTGTCGGTCTGGACGGCCTCGTTGACGACGTCCCAGTGGTCGAGCCGGTCCTTGAAGTGCCCCATGACCTGGGTGATGTGCCTGCGCATGGCCGCCTCGACGTTGGCCTTCCCGGTCATGGAGCTCATCCAGCCAGGCAGCTGGCTGTGCCACACCAGGGTGTGGCCCTTGACCTTCATGTTGTTCTGGCGCGCCCAGTTCACGATGTTGTCCGCGGAGCCCCAGCTGAAGTTCCCCGCGCTGGGCTCGAGCGAGTCCCACTTCATCTCGTTCTCCGCTGTCACGTAGCTGTGCTCAGCGGCGGCGACGCGCTTGTAGTCGTTGTTGCCGAGACCACCACCGGAGATGGCCGCTCCGATCAAGAGCGGGGGGTTCGCCTTCTCACCGGCCTCCCGCAGCGTGCTGGCGCTCGCCGCAGGGACTCTGGCGCTGGCGCCGCCGCCCGCACCATCGCTGCCGCCCGCGCCGTCGCCGCCGCTGCCGCTCGTCGCGCCGCCGCCGCTGCCGCTCGTCGCGCCGCCGCCGCTGCCGCTCGTCGCGCCGCCGCCGCTGCCGCTCGTCGCGCCGCTGCTGGCGCTCGTCGCGCCGCCGCTGCCGGTCGTCGCGCCGCTGGTGGCGCCGCTTGTCGTGCCGCCGCTGGTGCCGCCCGTCGCGCCGCCGCTGCCGGTCGTCTCCTCTCCATTGCCGTCACCGCTGTCCGAGCAGCCGGCTGCAAACAGGAATGCCGAGAGGAGAAGTGTGATGGGTGCTGATCTCATGCTCGCATGCTCCAAAGTAAAATGTATTTACTAACTCACGCGACCTGGTGCCTTGATCATCCGCGGGTCCACGTCGCGCGCGGGCGGCACCCGAGGTGGTGCCGAACCGGCAGTATATCGGCCGCTGTCTCCCAAGCATACAGCTTCACGAGGCGGACCCGAAGGATAAGGGGTTTCGGACGGGAATTCCAGGGCCGTTCGAGAATTTTGACATGGGGATAATGTGCGCCCGAGACCGAGTCGGTAGGGCGCCCCACACGCGGCTCGCCGTGCTCCTGGGGCGCACCTGCTCCCCGGAACGAGCAGGAGGTCGCCGCAGACCTCGACGATCGCGCGACGAAACGTCCTTTGGCGCCGGCGTTCAGAGGCAGCGGGGAGAGGGGAACGTGATCTTCACATTCCGGATCTCCTGGCGAGCGAAGGCGGCGCCCGTACCGGCGGCGAAGCCATAAAAGAACTTCGACCCGACGGGGAAGCCGGGGATGGCGAACCCCTGGAACTGGCGCTTGCCGTCGATGCTCAGGCTCACCTCGCCGCTGTTGAGCTCGATCTGCGCCGTATGGAACGCGCCGTCGCCGAGCGCGACGCCGCTCGTCCCCTGGCCCAGCGAGCCGAGGACTCCCGCGTCGCAAGGCTGCGTGAGATCGTCCACGCCCACGTGGTTCTTGTTGGAGTCTGTGCAACCGAGGTTGTGGTAGGTGTCGATCTCGACGCCGTAGCCGGCGAGCCCGGCCATACCGAGGCCGCCGCCACCGTCGCCCACGGCCGTCTCTCCTGTCGTCTGGAGCATGAAGCCCATCCCGTCGCCCTCGCCGAGACGGAACTCGAACGTTGCGGTGAAGGCGTCGGCGGCGATGGGATTCCGGTAGATGAGGGTGCCAGCCTGCCCGCCTCTATCCTCGGTGAGCACGCCAGTCAGCCTGTCGGCATCCCAGAAGGCGTCTCCATTGAAGATCCACCCCTCCGGCGGTGAGGCCATGTCCGCGGCGAGGCTCACGCCGCAGGCGGTTCCAGCGGGGCATGTGCCCTCGTCGGTCTGCCCATCACAATCGTTGTCGACGAGGTCGCACCCATCCTCGGGCGCCGGCGCGCCCTCGCCGGTGCACGGACCCCAGGCATTGCCGGAGCAGACCTGAACGCCGGCCTTGCACGCCCCGACGCCCTGGGTGCCCGGAGGGCCCGAGTAACAGCTCCGTTCTTCCCCCTCCGCGCAAGCGCAGCCTTCATCGACGATCCGATCGCAGTCGTTGTCGAGGCCGTCGCACGCCTCCGGCGCCGGGACGCACCCGGGGCCTGGCTCGCCGGGGCCTGGCTCGCCGGGGCCTGGCTCGCCGGGGCCTGGCTCCTCCGGGCCTGCTTCTTCGGTGCCTCGCTCCAGGAGGATGTCGCTCCGACCGCCGCACATGGACACGGCGGCGGCGAGCGCCGGAAGCAGGAAGAGGGCCTTTGCGCGCGCTCGACGGCCTGCGCCTGCCGCCGCGTGTGAAGCGCGGAGTGGCTGTGAAGATTGCATGTACTCTCGATCCTCAGCGCGACCACGGATCGCGTGGATGATGCAGAACACCCTCGCGCCAGCGCGCATGCGCCGCAGCCTACCAGATCGAGGCGAGCGCACCTCCTGGAATCCGGGGGGATGAAGGTCGGAATCCTGCCGAGCACGACGCGGCCGCGCCCTCTCCGGGCGTTCGACCGGCGTGCGTCTCGACGAGCGGCGCCGGTCCATGGCATGGATGGGCCCATGGCCGAGCGCTCCATCTCGATCCCGATCGTCGATAGCAGTCCTGTCTCGGGCGTGATCCACGCCCCGAGGACACGGGCGAAGCGCTCCGGCGTGGCCGTCGTCCTCGGCCATGGCGCCGGCAACGACATGAACGCGCCGCTCGTTGTCGATGTCGCCGGGCGGCTGGCGGCGCGCGGGCACACCGTGCTCCGCTTCAATTTCGTCTACAAGGAGCTCGGCCGGAAGGCGCCCGATCGGCAGCCGCTCCTCGAGAAGGCGTTCGAGGCGGCGATCGAGAGGGTGCTCGCGGACCGGCCAGAGCGCCTCGTGATCGGCGGCAAATCGATGGGCGGTCGGATCGCGTCGCTCCTCGCGGCCCGCGGCGTCCGCGCGGACGGGCTGCTGTTCCTCGGCTATCCGCTCCACCCCGCGGGCAAGCGCTCGCCGCTCCGGGACGCGCACCTGCCCGCGATCCCCGCGCCGCTCCTGTTCCTTCAGGGCACGCGCGACCCGCTGTGTGATCTCGCGCTCCTCCGGCCCGTCCTGAAGCGCCTCGGGGAGCGGGCCAGCCTGCGCGTGATCGAGGGCGGCGACCACTCGCTCGATCTCCTCAAGTCCGCGGGGCGGACCAGGGAGAGCGTGCTCGAGGAGATCGACCTCGCGATCGACGGTTGGCTGAAGGCGCGGGTCCTCGCCTCGCGCCCGAAGGCGCCGTGACGGCGAGTGTCCCCAGCCTGCCGGAATGATGGAGGCGCCAGGGCGCCAAGTACGGAAGCTTATCTTGGCGCCTTCGCGCCTTGGCGGCCCCAAATTCTGCGCTTCTCTGGCGGTCTAAACCCGGTTGTCGCTCAGGGCTCGTCCGGGCCGACGAGAAAGGCTCACGCGCTGGCCGGCGCCTGCGCGCCCGCCCAGGCGGTCGCCTTGCGGAGCCATGCCGACGCCTTCGAGGCGGCGAATCGCCCGCCAGCGCGCACCACGCAGCCGAGGGTGACGGGTACGACCGTGAGCAGCCCATGGCCCTCGGCGAAGCCCGGGTTCGCCTCGACGAAGTAGCGGACCGAAGGGTTCTCGCTCGCCTGCCACCGGGCTCGATCGCGGCTCGAATCGATGGTGCGCCAGCCGACCTTGTAGATCATCGGGTTGGCCTCGTCGACGCGATCGAGGTGGAACTCCTCGGCGAGGTCGCGCATCAACCCGGCGATGTCGGCCGGTGTCTCGGCGGCGGGGCTCGGATACACGCGGTCTGCGTAGCGGGAGATCTGGGCGTAGCTCGAGGGGTGCACCAGGGTGCTGAGGAGCATCATCCGGCGGCCCGGGTGAGCCGCCATGTAGCGGAGGACGCGCTCGATCGCGAACGGCGCGTTCACGTTGCCGCCGCGGTAGGCGCTGAGCATGCCGGCCTCGCCGCGCAGAATGGCCACGAGCTCCCCATCGACGACCCGTTCGAAGATGTGAAGGGCGATGTAGCCGACGATGTTCCCTGCCGCGTCCTTGTGGAGCAGGATCCAGGTGTGTTCGGCCTTGGACTCGATCACGTACCTCACGAACGCTCGCTTCTCGACGCCGGTGAAGATCTGGCAGTGGACATCGTACAGCGTGTCGGCGAGGTGCTGGCGGGCAGCGGGCGTCATGTCCTTCGGGATGACGATCTCGGAAGCCGCGGGAACGGGCATCGTGCTGTCTCCTGTCGAGCGCCAGTCGTGTCGCGGCGCTCGACCACGACATGGCAATGCTCATACCGTCCATGGTGAACCGCCGAGCCCGCAGATCCCCGCGATTCGCAGGCTTCTACCGCCGCAGCGAGCCAGTTTGGCCGGCCAACGGCTGGTCGAGGGGCCGGCCACTGGCGGTCGGCTCACTGCCACTCACGAGCGCTGTCTTGGCCGGCCAATGGCTGGTCGAGGGGCCGGCCAACGGCGGGTGGATTACTGCCACTCATGAGCGGGTATGGCGATATCTCCGCCGATCCTGCGACATCGTCTCATCGGACTCGGGTCTGGAGCGCTCGGCGCGCACCATCGTAGGATGCTCTCTGGCCGATCGCAGACCTCCCGCTGCGGGCCAGGAGAGCGCGACCATGCTCGAACAACTCGAACCTCTGTCCCGAGCTGCCCCACCCTCGGCGCGCAAGCCATCGCCGCGCGCCCGTGGCTATCCGGTGGTGGGGCTCCTCCCGGCGCTGGCGCGCGACGCGCCGAGCGTCCTCCGTCAGCTCGCGCGGCAGCACCCGGGCGAGCTCATCGAGCTCGACCTCGGGCTCACCCGGGCCTATCTGGCGACGCACCCCGAACAGGTCCAGTACGTGCTCCACGACAACTGGCGCAACTTCGGCAAGGAAGGCGGGATGTGGAAGCCGATCGGGCGGCTCCTTGGCAACGGCCTCGTCACGGCCGGGGGCGACGAGTGGCTCCGGAACCGCCGGCGCATGCAGCCGCTCTTCTCGTCGCGGCAGCTCGCGGGCCTGGTCGATCTCATGTTCGATGTCGTCGAGGGCGACCTGCCGCGGCTCGAGGAGCGGGCCCGCGCCGGCGCCGTCGTCGACATGGATAAGGAGATGATGCAGCTGACCCAGCGCGTCATCCTGGCGACGATGTTCGGCGTCAGCATCAGCCCCCGGGAGGCCGACAGCCTCGGTGAGGCGATCCTCGTCGCGTTCCAGGCGCTGAACGCGAGGA
The DNA here is from genome assembly GCF_051521405.1 of Sorangium sp. So ce726. Taxonomy (NCBI): domain Bacteria; kingdom Pseudomonadati; phylum Myxococcota; order Polyangiales; family Polyangiaceae; genus Sorangium; species Sorangium sp. So ce726. Next base: position 3,140,559 of record NZ_CP150349.1, read on the forward strand.
TGTTCCTCTACTTCATGCCCGATCGCCTGCTCCCGGGCGAGCGCGCGCTCAGGGACGCGATTGCCAGGATCGACGAGGCCATCCTGCGCCTTGTCCGGGAGCGCCGCAGGAACAAGGAGGAGCGGGACGACCTCCTCTCGCTGCTCCTGCGCGCGAGGGACGAGTCCGGCTCCGGCATGGACGACCGCCAGCTCCGCGACGAGCTCGTCACCATGTTCATCGCCGGCAACGAGACGACGGCGATCACGATGACCTGGCTCTTCTACCTGCTCGACAGGAACCCCGGGATCGAGCGCAAGCTGCGCGCGGAGATCGAGGAGGTCGTCGGCGACCGTCGGCCGACGGCCGCCGACCTGTCGAGGATGGAGTATACGAAGATGGTGATCCAGGAGGCGATGCGCATGTATCCACCTTCCTGGATCGTCCCGCGCACGGTGAAGGAGAACGACCAGATCTGCGGCTATCCCGTGCCCGCCGGCGCGACCGTCATCCTCAGCCAGTACGTCATGCACCACGACCCGGCGTTCTGGGAGGCCCCCGCGGAGTTCGACCCCGAGCGCTTCACGCCCGAGCGCTCGGCCTCCCGCCCGCGCTACTCGTACATGCCGTTCGGCGGCGGCCCGCGTCAATGCATTGGCAACCTGTTCTCGATCATGGAGGCGCAGATCCTGATCGCCGTCCTGCTAAGGCGGCTCCGCATGCGACTCGTGCCCGGTCACCCGGTGTCGCCCCAGGCGCTGACCACCCTCCGGCCGCGCCATGGGCTCAAGATGACGCTCCACGCTGTGTGATCGGGCTGTCCGCGACGGGCGGCGCGCTCGATGAGCCGCCGCCGTCTTCGCGGTCGCGGCCGTCTTCGCGCTCGCCGCGTGGCGTCAATTGATGATGGCCGGGTCCTCGATCGTGAAGCACTCGACCGACGACGCCGCGTATTTGATCGCGTTGTACCAGAACTGCGAGATCTGGAAGGCCTGCGCCGCTGATCGCTCATAGCAGGGGCTGTTCGGGTCCGTGTACATCTGCGGATTGAGGCACGCCGCCGTCCCGCGCCACTGGCCCGAGTAGGTCACCCACTCGTCGCCGAACACGACGACATGGCCCTTGCCGATCTCCTCGTGCACCGCGAAATTGTTCCTGCCGTCGGTGGCATCGACGATCGCGGTCGTCGATTTGATCGAGCGCGCGATGTAGGCGCCCACGCTCTGGATGTTCCTGCCGATCGGCGTGTCCTGGTTCCAGGTGCCCACGGCCACGGGGAGGTCGCCGCCGAGCGGCAGCGAGCCGCCCCAGCAGTTGCAGTTCGCGCAGCCGTTCCGCGCAGGATCCAGCAGGCCGTCGGCATTGAACTGGATGTCGGTGAACGAGAGGAGCTGGTTCGTCGCCGTGATGTCGTGGATGGTGCATCCCTGCCCATTGCACTGATAACCGCTCAGCGCGATGAGGCCGCCGCCGTTGTTGACCCAGTCCTTGAGCGCGTTCACCTCGTCCGGCGTGAACTGCCAGGGCGCCCCGTCGTCGTTCTGCGCGCCCTTCGTCACCATCCATTGAAGGAGGATCACGTCGTACTTGGCGAGAAACTCCGGCGTGAGCGCCGGCTTCTCCCTGTCGTAGTTGTCGACCTGGGCTGTGCTCTGCGTGTTGAGCCAATCCTGGAGCGCCGTGGTGCTGTCGCTGCTGCACGGGCCCCAGACGCCCTCGCGGCCGATCGACGCGATGTTGATGCAGGTGCAGTTGCCCGCGTCGTCGCAGGTCGTCTGGTGACCGGCGTCAGGCGGCGGCTCGCCGCCCGGACCCGCGCTGTTCAGCCCGATGTCGCCGCCGGGATCCTCGCCGGTGCTGGTGGTGCTGACGCTGCTGACGCTGCTGCTGGCGCCGCCGGAGCCGCCGGCGCCCGAGCCGACCTCGGCAGTCCCCGTGGTGTTGCCGTTGCCGCCCGATGAACAGGCGATGACGGGCAGCCAGATGGCTGCGAGCACAGCGCAGCAACGCGTCGCGAAATGAAGTCTTGTCATGATCCCTGAGACTACCACTTCCCGCGCCTGGCTGGAGATCCAAAATGGGGGAGGCTCTCCACCCGAAGCGCTACAGGCTGCTTGATTTCCAGTTCCAGCCGCGCGAGCCCGCGCGCGATAGCTCCGGCGTGAGAGTCGCCCCATGCGCTACCGGCCGGACAGGCGCGAGCATCGATACGCGCGCGGCGATCGGCCCTCGCGGTGTCTTGGGCGCACTATGCGCACGTGTGGCTGCGGGTACGTGTGGTGTGGGCAAAAGAAAGCGGTGCTAGGGGAACGGTCGGGAGTGCGGGCGCCGGAAGCGTGCTACGCGGTTCTTGATCTCTCGCAGGGCTTGCGTTTGGCACACAGCGTCAGACGTCGGTGGCCGGGGCGCCGGAATCGATGGCCGAATCGCGCCGGAATACGCAATGCAGGATTCTATCTTGGCGAAATCCTTGAGGCGAGCGGCTGCAGTGCCCGACTCCCGTCTGCGCTTCACAGGCTGCGAGGTGGGCACCGCTGCCGAGCGCGTGGCGGCCGGCGCGGCGGCGCGCGACGACGCTAGCGCACTCCGAAGTGTGCCTCGGCTGCGACGGCAATGTCGTTGAGGAGCTCGACAATACCTGCAGCAACGTTGCGGCGACTGAGCCAGTCGTTTATGTCTGCGAGGGGCTTCCACGGGTGCCGGCGCTTGTAAACCCTCTGGCCTTCCTTCGACTTGGTCCGCTCACCCATCAAAGCCGCCCCACCCACCCAGACGGCCTGGGAGATGACGTTATGAACACGTCCGTTCATTCGTCGGGCAGCCTGAATCGTTTGCGGCACCTGCGGTGCATCTCCTGCATGTATCCGATCAAACGCTTCCTGGTTCTGACTGCGCGGTTGAATTTTGCTTCATCAATTTTAATTCGCTCTTCTTGCGTCAGATTGTCTTCATTTAGGTACACCCAGGCGCCGATACGAAGTGACCCCCGTTGGTGACCAGATCCATGATTGTGGGCTATATTGCAGAGCGATTTCGTCGTCAATCCAGCGGGGACAAGAGCTCTCTGTCGGAAGCCGAACGAGATTTGCTTCTGCGCTTCGGCTCTCTTCTCAGGCTACGGCTCGCCCTCTGCTCCGGCCTGCTTCTCCTCCGCGGCGCGCGCCTCGTTCAGCGCGAACAGCCGGTCGATCAGCGCGTCCTCGAACGCGCTCCGCGCCTGTCGCTCTCCCGGCGTCGCGGGCTCGACGTACGGGGGGACCTCTACGTTGTCGAACCTGTAGGCCGCCAGGACGGCCCGGTCCATCTCCTCGTGGAGGCCGCGCAGCTCGACGATGCTCGGCTCCTTGCACCTCGGGTCCTTGATGAGGTTGTACGTCTCGGTCAACCCCAGCCGTGACGCCAGCATCCACCGCGCGCGGGCCGCGTAGAGGCGCTCGCCGGCGGCCTCGACGCGGCCGCCCTCGGCGAGGTGGTCCGGGCGAGGGAAGGGGAACGTCTCCACGCAGTCCGACGGCGCGTACCGGAGGCCCTCTCCCATCGTCGAGGAGAGCAGCCGTGCCCACGTCTCGTGTGCGCGCGACTGGAGCACCGCGAAGCGCGCATGGTCGTCGATCGCGAACACACACAGCTGGTCCGAGAACGTCCGGCCCGCGGGCTGGAAGGCGAAGCACAGGTGCTTCGTCACCCGCGCCGCGACGAGGCACCGCTCGAGCGGCGCGATCTTGCGCCGGAGCTCAGGCCGCGTGTTGGCGAACTGCCACCAACGCGCCCGGTGGCCCGCGTCGATGCCGGTGCCCTTCAGGCGATCCCGCGCCGGCTTCACCCGGCTCCGCACGATCGAGAGCAGCGCGGGCCACCGGCCGGCCTCCGCGAGCCCGCGCTCGCCGAAGTCGATCACGTGGCGGTGCGGGCTGTGCGAAGGGGACGAGTTGACCTCCTCGCCGCCGAGGAACGGGCGGAGCACCTCGCTGGCCGCAGGATCGCTTGCGAAGAGCGCCCGCGCCTCGCCGTCGGTCAGGACGAAACCGTCGCCCCGGAGGAAGCAGCCGATGAAGCACAGATCCCGGCTGGCCCCGAGCGGGCGCGGGTCGGGGCGCTCGGGCATCGCGCGCAGGTGCGAGTTGATGTGGCCCACAGGCACGCCGTCGAGCCGCGGCGGCGGCAGACCGTCGCCCGGCGACATGCCCAGCGCGAGGTGGACGACGGCGACGTGGACCGCGGCGTCTCCTGGCCACGGGACGCTGCGCACGGCGTGGTAGATGATCGCGCCCCCCGCCTCGACGAGCGGCCTGAGGCCCGAACGCCGGGTGTCGCCCTGAGCTATCGTGTTCGTGGCGATGAGCCCCACGGTCCCGCGGCGCCCGAGCAGCGCAGCCGCGCGGCGGAAGAAGTGGGCGGCCAGATCGGTGTTCTTCGTGGCGCCGTGCAGCTGCTCGAGCCACCCGGCGTAGAGCTCGCCGTGATCCGTCGAGATCCGCTTCCCGCCCAGGAACGGCGGGTTCCCGACGAACGCGCCGAGCCGCGCCGGCCGCGGCTCGCGGGCGCCGCCGGGCTCGTCTGGGCGCGGCTCCTGGAACACCTCCGGGAACTCCAGGGGCCAGTGGAACGCAGGCAGCGGCGGCGGCCCCCCGGGCGCCCCCTCGCGGAGCGCCCGCCGCATCGACAGGAGCTCTTCCGAAGGCGGCCCGCCGCTGCGGAGCCACGCGAGCGCGAGCTCGGCCCGCCGATCGCGCTCCTTCAGCCGGTCACGGTCCTTCTCGTGCGCGAAGAACGCGCCCACGACGAGGTCGCCGAGCAGCCGCGCCCGGGCGATCGCCTCGTCCGCCTCCTCGGCCAGCCGCGCTCGCCGGCGCGCGGCGTCGGCGTCGTCGCCTCCCGGGACGTCCGGCCCTCCCGGGTTTTGCAGGCCTGCCGGGCGCTCCGTCTCCTCGGCGAGCCGCCGCCGCAGCTCGAGCGCTTGCGCCACCGCGGCGTCTATCGCCTCGCACAGCGGCGACGCCGGCGCCGCGGGCTTCCAGTGGAAGCCGCGCAGCTGGGCAAGGTCGAGCCCGACGAGCGAGTCGCCGTGCCGGAGGGCGTGATCGACGAACGTGAACGGCTCGTCCTGCGCGCGCGTCACGAGCCAGAGCGACAGCCTCGCCAGGCTCACCGCGAAGGGGTTCTTGTCGGCGCCGTACAGGCAGCGCCGCGCGACGAGCCGCCGCGCGTGGCTCACGGCGCCCTCGCCCGGCAGGGCGAGCCGCGCGGCCGCCGCCGCGTCGCCGCGCGCGGCCTCGCGCGTCCAGGCGGCCACCACCTGGTCGGCCAGGTACCGGCACGCCTCCATGAGGAACGCGCCGGAGCCCATCGCCGGATCGCAGATCGCGAGCCGGAGGAGCGCCTCCGACGCGGGCTCCTCGCCCAGCTGCCGGAGCAGCGGCTCGAGCGTCCGTGCGACGATCGGCGCGGACAGGCCCCTCGGGGTGTAATGCGAGCTCGTCCGCCGCCGCTCGGCGATCGGCTGGAGGAACAGCCGCCCCGTCCCGAGCACGTCGGTGTCCCGCGCGCGCAGCGGTCCGAGCGCCTCGAGGACGCTGGCCGCGGTCTGCGCGGCGACCAGCGCCTCCCCGAGCCTCCCCGCCTCCCGCCGCGAGATGCCCGCCCGCTCCGCGAGCCACGCCGCCCGTCGCGCCGCCGGCTGCGCGAGCGCCTCGGCCACGCCCACCCAGACCCTGTCGGGCCGGAGGCACACCGTCGGCCCGGCGGCGCGCTCGACCCGGTAGCCCATGAGCGCCTCGTAGAGGCCGCCGAGCTGCTCGAGGTCGATCGCCCGGTACGACAGCGGGCGCCCGTCGAGCACGAGGAGCCGCTCGAGCACCGCGTGCACCGTGCCGTCGTCCACCGACGGCGCGCGCGGCGTCGCGGGGTCGTCTGGCGCCGAGGGGTTCTTCGGCCTCGCGCGGTGCTCTGGCGGCCTCGCGCGTTCCGCTGGCCCCGCGTGTTCCGCCGACATCGCGCGGTGCTCTGGCGGCCTCGCGCGTTCCGCTGGCTCCGCGTGCTCCAGGAACGGGTATCGCTCGGGGTCGAAGAGCTGTCCTCCCCGCGCCGGCAGGGTCAGCTCGGGGCGGCGGAGCCCGTGGAACATGGCGCGGAACAGCGCGACGAGGCGCGGCCACGCCCCGAAGCGCCGCCGCAGCGCACCCGGGCGCGCGCTGCGCTCTGCCGCGAGCTCCAGGAAGAGCGGGCGCACGCCGAGGTGCGCCGCGTAGTACGGGTCCGAGGCCGGCAGGAGCCCGCGGTCCTCCGCGTGCAGCAGGAACACGAGCCGGAGGATCGCGGTGAGCAGGCCGCCGTGGAGGTGCTCCGGGCCGCGGGCGAGCGCGTCCTCGAGGGCGCCCGTCCCGTCGCGCTCGGCCGCGTCCTCGAAGCCGCGGAGCAGGACGCCGAGCGCGTCGAAGGCCCGATCCGCGAGCGCGCCCGCGACGTCTGCCTGCTGCGCCCTGCTGTCCCCGGGGACGGGCTGATCCATGCCGAGCGCCCGGAGTGTACGCGAGCGCCGCGCGCTCCGCTGCAGGTTCTGCCTGACGAACGCCGGCGCGGCCGGGCGACCCTGAGGCGGAGCGAGCGATCGACGCTCTGACGAGGTTGAAGGGCAACCAGGTCCTTCGCGGCTCGTGGGGGCCGCACGATCCAGGAGGCGTCCGCTACGGCGACGTGAGCACGACGATGATGATCTGTACCCACTGCTGAACCGCGGCGAGCCCTTCGGTCCGAGGTTGTGAACGGACCGGTCGGTGTCCGGCAACCTCCCGAAAAGGCGGCCGCTCTGTGTCACCCAGGCGCGATGTTTCCGCCAGCGTGCGTCGCGCCCCCTCCGGGCGTCCCCGGACCCCCGGAAAGGCGGCCATGGCCGCCGGTGTTAGGCCGAACTTGCCGAGGGTGCTGGACAGAATGGAGGCATTGCGGAGCAGAGCCGATCCGTGAGACCTTTTGCGCAGGAGGTTACCAGAGGCGACGAGCTAGATAAACCTATTCCGACGGCCTCGGTTGATCAATCGAATGATAGTTCGGCGGTCGGGGCTTGTGCGAGAATGGGCCAGGCGCGAGGCGAGGTCGCCTCGCCTGCAATGCGGACCCAGCCTCGAACCGGAGGGGCGACGCTTCCGGCGAGAGAGGGCATTGGTGACGCGAACGGCGCGGAGCGCGGAGGCGCAGCAGACAGACTCCCGGGCGCTCGCCCAATGCCCCCCGGGACTTGACATGGGCGACGTTCCAGCGTTGCCTATCGGTTGTGGGCAGCATCCTGAGGAATTCCCTCATTTCGAGGCTGAGTCGCCGATCTCTCCGGAGGGGGCGTGGTTATTCTCAAAATGCGCGAAAACTAGGGAAAAATGAGGGGGTCCTCAGGGCAGCATCGCCTTCGTCAGACGTATCTGTTCAGTGCCGCAGTGCAAAAGGGAGCAAACACCGTGAAAGAGGCCATTAAAATCCAGTCCGGAACTACTGTCCTTCTGATCGAGACCGACAACGAGAAGATCGTGGAGCGTGGGGGCGCCCCTCAGGCTGACGGAGAGCTCCAGTCAGGAAGTTCGCCCGACCAAGCTCTCGCGAAACTCGAGGAGATGGGCTCTTCGATTTCGCTGGCATGTCGATCCTTATACGGCAAGGTCGTGTCCGGAATGAATGATATCAGGCCGGCCGAATTCACATTGGAGTTCGGCATCAAGCTGGCAGGTGAAGGTGGCGTGCCGATGCTGACTAAGGTATCGGGGGAGGCGAGCATAAAGGTCACCGCAAAGTGGGTGGCCGGAAAGGTGGGCGGCAATGTGTGACTTCGTCGAAGGGCAACTGATTCTAAGCCATCATGTTACAGATCACGTTGCAGCCGAACTCGTCAAAGAGATTCGCAAGGATCTGATTCCTCGCGTGCGCCATCTGGCGAGCATGAAAGAGCGACTTGAGCAGCTGCAGGTCCACGAGGATCTCCCCTGGGAGATCCATCTCATCGGGGTGCCTCTCGGAGAGGAGATCTGGAAAATTAATCTCCTGCACAAGCTCTACACGGAACGCTCAGCCAGATCGAGGCTGCACGCGCCCCATCTTGCGTCCAGCGACTCTGCAACCACGGACGACTTCATCGTCCTCCCGAATTCGCGCCTCTCCTTCACTTCGGTGGACTTTACCTTCTCCGCGTCGCACAGCAAATATACGCGCATGATTGGTAGCAGTGGATTTGGGGCCGGAACTGGCGCGGGGGTCTCGGTTGCCATTATCGACAGTGGCATCGAGTCCGGGACCCACTTCAATGTGACTAAGTCGTTAAATGTTTTCGATGTAACGAAGAATACTGATGTTGCAGATGAACGTGGACACGGGACGATCCTCGCTTCAATCGTTCACGACTTGGCCCCCGACGCAGATCTGTGGATCTACAAGATCGCTGGAAAAGGTTCCCAGATTAACGAGTGGGATGTGCTCACCGCTCTCGCTGCTGCCAAGAACGCGAACGTCATCAATATGAGCCTTGGGTTCGGCCTGCGCGATCGAATTTGCGGCGCATGCGGACGACAGACTCAGTCGGCGCGGTCGGCTGTTTTTGAGAACGTGCTCACATATGTTCTCCAGAATGAATACGTCGTAGTGGTGGCCGCTGCGGGAAACGATGGACGCCGCGAACTGCGATTTCCATCCCGGTTCGACGAGGTTGTCGCGGTGGGCTCAATCGACTCCTCGAGCACTCTGTCGAATTTTAGTAACTATGGTGCTGTGAACGCCGACGGAGGCACCCATTCGCATCTCTACCTTGTTCCAGGCGGACAAACACAAGTCGGAGCATCGCCTCCGACTGCAACTGAGACGGTCGGCACCACGAAGAATCCTCCAGCCGATCAGTGGGGGACTTCGTTCTCGACCGCATATGCATCAGGCGCGATCGCACTCATGTTTTCGTCCAAATACCCTATGCCCAAGCGGAATTCGGTTCTGACGCATCTTCAGCTGAACGCTGACACGGCGTCTATCGTGGGATATTCCATCGGCGATCATGGTCACGGTATTCTTAAGGTTGCAGCCATTCCGTGATTTTGTTTGCTTCTGGGGACGCGTGCCGTGGCCGAATTTGCAGCCGTCGCCCCTCGCACAGGGGCCCACTGTGGCGATTGCCGCCGAACAAGCCGCTGCTGCTGATGAGTCGGGCGGCCGCGCTGCGCACGACGCCTCGACTCGCAGCAGAGCGTCAGACACTGGGCGGGCCGTGCCGGATGACCGCACGCGGCGCGACGGAGCGCGCCGGCATGGACGCGGACGCGATCCTCAGCGATCCGTTCGGCGTGCTGAAGTGGATGGACACCATCGAGCGCAGCTACCGGCGGCCGTGAGCCGGCGGCGGCGCGCGGCGTAAGGGTGGCCGATGCTCGTCTCAACGGTTGCAGCAGAGCACGTGCGTGTCACCGGGTACGATCTCGCCGCTCACCACCGTGGAGTCGGTCGAGGGGGCGCAGGTAGGCTCGTCCTTCGTGAAGATGGACCGCACCGCGCCGATTCGCCCCTGAATCGTGTTCGTGCAGAGCGGCTCATCCAGCCCGGAGATGAGAATGGATCCGAGATCTTCAGAGCAGTCTGCCTGTCGGTACAAACTGGTCTGCACGCGGCAATCGCCGAGGCTCGGCTCGCCACAGGAGCACGGGCTGCACTTGCGCGTGTCGTTGTAGAGGGGGAACTCCCACTGTATCTCGTGGCCGGCCCAGCACTCCCCGTTCGGCTGCGGCGGATAACAGCGGCTGAACGACGTGAACACGACTTCCATGTCTGGGCCACAAGCCCGGACGAAGTGCATGTTTGTGTGCCGCAGCGCAGGAACCTCGGGGATAGGTTGGCAGTCCGTCGCAATAGGATAGTCGAAGCTGACAAAGGCATAGGAATCGCTGGGAATGGGCTCGGGAAGAGGAAAACAGGTCCCATTCCAGGCGCTGCCCGGATCGATCGTGGCCACGGCGTCGCTGAGGGCGCAAACGGACGAGGAGTGTACGCGCACTGTGTGAGGGAGGACGCATCGCGACGGTCCACACGTGCAGGGCTCGCATTCCTCCTGCCCGGGCGTCCCCATCCACCCTTCCCACAAGAGGTTGCCGTCGCCGTGCGGGTCGCATCGCGGAGCATACTCGGGCGAGCCGCTATAGAGCAGGATGAGCTGGCTCGGATCTGGCTCAGGCAGATCGCTGGTGGGGGGCGTCGAGGAGCAGCCGATGGGTACCCATGCGGCCAGCATGGAGAGCGCAACCGAACGCAGCGCGGCGGCTACCCCACGGCCTTCGTCAATTGTCAGCACTGGCATGAATCACCTCCACAAGCTCCACCCTGGAGCAGCAGAAAATTCGGGTCTCGCCGCTCTCGATCGTGCCGTCAACCAGGGAGACATCGGTTGTTGGCGAGCACGTTCCCGGCTCGTCCTGCGCGAACACCACACGCACCGCGGCCAGAGCTGAAGCCTCATGTGCTTCACGGCAGATTTCATCTTCTGTACGGACTTCGTTGAACGAGGCCATCATGTTCGAGCAGCTCGCGTCGCTGAAGAGCAGCACGTCCGCTATGCAGCTTCCACCGACGGGTTTACCGCACTCGCAGGGCGTGCAGGTACGCGCGTCTCGGAGTTTCTCCTGAAACTCGAAGCGCGAGTCGAAGCCCAGCCGGCACGAGCCATCATCTTCAGGGCTAATACACGCGAGCCCTTTGAAGTCTGTCACATACTCACCGGTCCACGGGCAAGCTCGTGCAAACTTCCCGCTGAGGGGCGGCGGATTAAGGTCCTTTGAGGGATGGCACTTGTCAGCCATCGTAGGTGGCTTGAGGGTAACCGCGGTGAACGCGTCGCTCGGGATAGGGGACGAGATCTCGACGCAGTGCCCTGGCGGGTCGGCTGCACCGGCGAAGTCGATGTCCATACCTTGGTCCGCGCAGAGAGGCGCCTCGTGCACCAGCATCCCGTCCGGCAGCGCGCACGCGGCAGGGCCGCAGGCGCACGGCCCGCAGGCGTTCTGGTACTGAGGATTCATGGACACATCGGCCCAGCCATCCCAATAGTCGAGTCGACCTCCCGGACAGATGGGGAAAGCTGGCGTGTCGCCCACCCACAACACCACCAGGTTGTCATCGGTCCGGGGCTGGGGGATCTCGATGTCATCCCCGCAGCCGAGCAGCGCGGCCGCGCTGAGAACGAGACAAGAGGTGGATCGCATCGTGAAGCCCTTCCGCTGCTCAGTAATCGACTTTCTGACAAGGGATGATGCCGTCGCAGGGATCGAACTCCCGCGCCGACGGCGTCATGGCCTGCGGTGGGGGAGCGGCGGGGCGGGTCGTGCGGGGCCGCGGCGCCACAGGCGGCGCGGCAGCCGCTGGTGGCGGCTCGGGGCGCCGCTCGGGAGGCGGAGGAGAGGGCAGTTGGCTGGCTCGGAGGGCGGCTACCAGGACGCCCCGTGCCAGGTGCAGCGCGGCTGCGCGGGGGGGTTGCGTCCGCCAGAGGAGGACCGCCGCCGCGCTACCCAGCAAGAGCGCGAGCGCGAGCACCGCGCCGATCGAGCGTGCGCTGGAGCGCCGCGCTGGCGTGCCGCTCGGACGCGGAGGGATCGAAGGCGGCGGCGGTACCGGCAGCATCGGATCAGGGTCCGGCAGGTCGGGCGCCGGAGGCGACGGCGGTGCGACCGGAGGCGGGTGGGCGACGTCACCCCGCGCGTGCCGTGGTGGCACCGCGCTCTGGAGCGTGTCGGGCGCCTCCGAAGAGCGCGGCGTGGCGACCGGAGGCGCGTGGGTGACGCCGGCCCGCGTGTCCCGCGGTATCGCGCTCTTGACCGTATCGGGCGCGTCGGAAGGGCGCGGTGTGGGCGGCGCGACGGCTCGTCCCCCCTCCTCACCCGAGGCGAACGCCTCCGCCTCGTCCTCCACGGCGATCGGCGCGCCCTCGTCCAGCTCGCATCGCGCGCCGGACGGCTCCGCAGGGACGTCACGGGCAGGCCCCGGAGGCTCGCCGAGCTCTTCCCACGCCCGGGCGAAGGGAGCCAGCGCAGCGAGCATCTTTTCGATGCTCGGGTGGCGTCGCTCGGGGTTCTCCGCGAGGGAGATCTTGATCATCCAATGAAGCAGCGGAGGCATCCCGGCGGGAAGGCTCGGGGGCCAGGTCCATGTCGAGAGGGGGCGCTGGCACAAGAGCTCGTACATGATGGTGCCGAAGCCGTAGACGTCCGTCCGGCGTCCCACGCGTCCACCGCCGATGAGCTCCGGCGGCGCATACCCGTACGGATCTTGATTGGCTTCCTCCGCGCCAAGCTGAAAGAGACGAACGAAGCCGAAGTGCGTTATCGCGTACCGGTCATCGCCCACGACGAAGACCCTGTCCGGGCTGATGGCGCCGTGGATGACAGAGCGCTCATGCGCGCGCACGAGGCAACGGCCGATGTCGATCAGCACCTTGAGCGCGGCCGGCCCGAGGTCGTTCCCGCGCACGGCGTCGATGAGCGGGATCGCGCCGCCGAGCACCGGGGTCGCTGCCCACGCCACCGAGCCGTTCACCCCGCCGTAGAGCACGCGGACGACCTCTGGGACGTCGTCGGCGAGGCGTTGAAGGCGCGCCATTTCTTCGGTGAACGCGCCTTCATCGAGGCCCGATCCCTCGCGGACGTGCAACCAGACGAGGGCTCCCGTGTCGCCGAGCTGCCGAGCGAGGAAGTGACGGACCATGCCGCGCTCCTCTCTGAGGAGCTCGTGGCCTTCCCAGATCTCGCCGGCGGCTACCATACGAGCCTGACCTCCGCGCCGGCGCATCGCGGGCGGATCTCGGCTTTCCGCGGCCAGACGACGTACGCGACCGTCGCGGCGCCGAGCGCTGCGCCGGCTACGAGCGCAGCCGTGCCGAAGCCATGGAACAGGCTTGCTCGTGAGTCGGCGGCGCTGGCTTCGTCGTAGACCTTGCGGAACTGCGCGCTGCTCGGGGCCATCGAGCCGTCCGACAGGCGGGCCACCTTGGTGGACGTTTCGCGCTCGGCGAAGTCGCCGGCCTCGCGAAGCTCGCCGGCGGCGAGGAGCAGGGTCACCGAGGCGGCGGCGCCGGCGGTGATGATCCAGGGGTCGCGGGTGCTGGTGGCGGGAGCCTTCGGGGCCTCGAAGAGGGGGAGGGGGACGCGGCGCGACTGCCCCGCCGCGGCCTTCACGAGCGCACGGACGACCTGCCCCTGCTCGCCCATCGCCGTGACCTCGTGCTGCCCAGGCGCGACGAAGACCGGGCTGCCCGCGCTCACCTCGCGACCGTCCACGAGCAGCCGTGCCGTGCCCGGCGGGGGGCTCACATGGAGCTCCGCCACGCGCTGCCGCACCGCTGCGAGATCGGCGTGCCTCACCTCGTAGCGGCGGCGCTCGATGTCATCGGTCGGCGCTGGCATCTGCTCGACGCACTTCTCCAGCTCGGCCGCGGCCTCCTCGAGGCGGTCGAGGCGCAGATCGTATTGCCCTAGCTGACACACGGCCATCGTCGAGGGAGCGATCGCGTTGACCCGCGCCCAGAGCTCGCGAGCGCGAGCGAGCTCGAGCCGCTTGGCGGCCTTCTCCGCCTCATCGATGAGCTCCTGGACCTCGCGGGACCGCGGTGGAGGCTCCGCTGCCCCGAGAGGCAAGGCGCTGGCAAGGACCACGGACAGGGTGGTGGCTCGCGCTGCATGGACGAAGAGGAGACGAGCACCCACCGTTCACCGTGCCGGCATGAAGGGGACAAAGATGCAGCGCTTACAGCACCAGCGCGGCGCTGCTCTTCTACACCATGTTGCAACAGGAGCGAACGCGGACGCAGCCTAATCTCCGCGCGCGACCTCAGTTGCCGCATTGCCTTTGCGCGCGAAAAATTCTCATGGATCACCACAAAAAGAGACCGCCGCACATCTGTGCAACTCCCACGATCGCCGGGAATCGCTGCCAGCCCCGCCCCAGGGGCAGCCAGCGCAGCGCGCCCGGGCGCACGCCGAGGTGCGCCGCGTAGTACGGGTCCGAGGCCGGCAGGAGCCCGCGGTCCTCCGCGTGCAGCAGGAACACGAGCCGGAGGATCGCGGTGAGCAGGCCGCCGTGGAGGTGCTCCGGGCCGCGGGCGAGCGCGTCCTCGAGGGCGCCCGTCCCGTCGCGCTCGGCCGCGTCCTCGAAGCCGCGGAGCAGGACGCCGAGCGCGTCGAAGGCCCGATCCGCGAGCGCGCCCGCGACGTCTGCCTGCTGCGCCCTGCTGTCCCCGGGGACGGGCTGATCCATGCCGAGCGCCCGGAGTGTACGCGAGCGCCGCGCGATCCGCTGCAGGTTTTACCTGCGCGCGGCCTTCAGGGCTTGATCTTCGCCGCGAACGCTCGCGTGACCGCCGGCCTCGCCTTGATCGCCTGCTCCCAGCGCGCGAGGTTCGGATAGGGCTCGAGGGCTACCCCCATGCGTGCGGCCCCGGAGATCCACGGAAACGTGGCGATGTCCGCGATGGAGTACTCGTCGGCGAGGTGCTCGGACTCGGCGAGACGGCCGTCGAGCACCTTGTAGATGCGGTCCTGCTCCTGCTGATAGCGCTCGATCGCGTAGGGGATCTTCTCGGGCGCGGCGCTGCGAAAATGGCCGAGCTGGCCGAGCATCGGCCCCACCGCGCCCATCTGGAACATCAGCCACTCGATGACGCGCGACCGGCCCGGCTCGCTCGCGGGCAAGAGCTTGCCCGTCTTCTCGGCGAGGTAGATGAGGATCGCGCCCGACTCGAAGACGGTGACTGGGCCGTTCGGAGGGTCGTGATCCTGAAGCGCGGGGATCTTGCCGTTGGGGTTGATGCGCAGGTACTCCGGCTTTTTCTGCGCGCCGGACCCGATGTCGATCGGCTTGATCTCGTAGGCGAGCCCGAGCTCCTCGAGGAGGATGACGGGCTTGTAGCCGTTCGGCGTGGTCCACGTGTACAGGTCGATCATCTGGCTCTCCTCCCCATCGGCGGTGCCCTCCGCACCCGTGCCGGTGGCTGCGGGGATGGTCCCCGGGTGACCCGCGGAGGTCAAGCGAGGCTGAACGGGGCGGAGCCGCGCCGCAAGGACAGGACGGACGTCCTTCCGGCGCTTCGGGACAATGCCGTCCGCTGCTCCCTCGACGACCCCTTCGGCCCGAGGTTGTGAACGGACCGGCAGGTGTTCGGCAACCTTCCGACGAGGCGGCCGCCGTGTCATCCTGGCGCGACGCCTCCGGTTGCGCGTCCGCCGCGCCCCCTCTGGGCGCCCCCGACCCCGGAAAGGCGGCGCCTGCGGCCGGTGTTGGACGGATCTACCCTACGGTGCTGGACAGCATGGGGCCCTTGCGGCGCAGAGCTGGTCTGTGAGATTTTTCGTGGGGTAGGCCCCAAAAGGCGGCGAGCTAGACAGACCCGGTCCGGCGGCGTCGGTTGACCAATCGACGGTTAGTTGGCGAGGCCAACTTGGAAGCACGGACGACCCCCTGGAGCACCCACGAATGACGATCGAGCACCCCTTCACCGATGCAGACGCCATCCGCAGGCGGCCCGGCATGTACATCGGCGACGTCGCCGACGGGCGCGGCTTGGCTCACTTGATCTGGGAGCTCGTCGCCAACTCGCTGGACCAACATCTCGCCGGGCGCTGCAGTCGGATCGATGTCGTCCTGCAGCACGACGGCTCTGCCCTCGTCGAGGACGACGGGCCGGGCATTCCTCTCGTCGATGTCGACGGCCGGCCCTTCGCGGAGGTGGCGTTGACTCGTTTTCACGCGACGCCGACGTTCGATGGGCACGCGCCCCACGAGCACGTCGGTCTTTGGGGCGTTGGCATGTTCGTCGTAAACGCCCTGTCTTCGCGCCTGACCCTCGACGTGCGCAGAGACGGCTTTCACCATACGCAGCGATTTGAGAGAGGCTTTGCGGTAAGCCGTCTGGAAAAGGT
Organism: Sorangium sp. So ce726; assembly: GCF_051521405.1. NCBI lineage: Bacteria > Pseudomonadati > Myxococcota > Polyangiales > Polyangiaceae > Sorangium > Sorangium sp. So ce726. Next base: position 3,156,455 of record NZ_CP150349.1, read on the forward strand.
GGGACCCTCCACGCGCACCGGCACCGGTATATCGATCCAACCAGACCCTGCGATCTTTTCGGACCCCTGGTTCAACGCTGGTGCGATCGCCGCTCGTTTGCGAGAGCTCGCGTGGCTTCTGCCCACATTGACGCTTTCGTTTCAAGACCGCCGAGAGCACGTATTTCGCGAGCCGCGCGGACTGGTTGTCTTTCTGGAACGTACGCGAAGGGGGCTGGTGCCAATTGAAAATGCGCTGTTCGTCGAACAGATCGTCGGTGAGATCCGCGTAGAGGCTGCCGTCGAGTGGCTCCCGTGTAACTGGTCGACGGTGGAGAGCTACGCCAATATTGAGCGGACCACCGACGGCGGCACGCACGTCCAAGGGCTCGTCGAAGGTCTCGCCGAGGGGCTTCGAGACGCGCTCCCCACCTGGAAGGCCCGACCCAAGAAAAAGGCAACTGAGGCGGTCAACCGCGGGTTGCACGCCATCGTATGTGTGAGGCTGCACGAACCTATTTACGGTGAACCGACGAAGAGCCGCTTGACCACGCCCGAAGCCAAGCGCGCAGTATCGTCTGCGGTCCGGGGCGCTTTCGCCGCGTTTGTGCGGTGCAATGCTTCGTTGCTCGGTCACTTCACTGGAGACTCGTGAGCATGGACGCGCTGGCCAACAGGGGCTTGCTGACCGACGCGTGGGTGCGCGTAGTGCACCCGATGCGCGGCAGAGGCCCCGCTCGCTAGCCGGATAGAGACGGTGCGAGAGTGACCGAGATAAGACTACCTATCTGGCTCCTGCCAGCGCTGGAGGGCCCCTCTGTCGACGCAGAGGAGCTCGTCACCAGGTTGCCTCGACCCGAAGGCGCCCCTGTGGGCACGCCCCGGGACGCTGTGGTGACGGGACTGCAGTCTTGCTCCGCGTACTGGTTCTCCGCCGCGGTCGCCTGGCTGGAACAAGGTTTCCCGATCGACGACGAGATCGCAGCTTTGATCGTCGCCGCACGTTCGGATGGGCGCCTGCCGCAGCGCTCTCGGCAGAGCGCTTGGACGGTACTGCTCGCCTGGAGGCGGTCCCAACGGGGTACAGCGGCCGCGCCGGCACCGTCGCGACCCTCTGGGCCCAACAACCTCGATGACCTCGTCGTCGACCATGTGGGCGTCGACGTCGTTCGAACTGGTGATGCAAGGTACCGTTGGACGCTGGTTGGAGCCCAGTGCGTCGAATTCAATCTGTGGACGTCCAAGAAAGGCAGGGTCTATGCTGACCCTCAGCCCGACCCTCCTGAATGGGTGCGCGTCACCGTTGCGCCTGATGGCTCCCTCGACGCACTTCACGCCGAGGACTGCAGAGTGCATATCGAGCGCATGGACCGAGGCGTGTGGTGGGCTGGCCTATCCAGGCTTGACGAACACTGGGCGATCACGCTCCATACGCAAGGATACATTCGCGTTGCGTTCCAGCCGGGCTCCAGCGGGCGACCGGATACCGGCTAACAGCTCGGTGCCGCTGACCGTGCAGGCAACCTCGCTTCGCTCTCCCGATGAGGCGGCCGCGCCGTGTCAGCCAGGCGCGACGCGGCGCCCCCGGCAGCGCGTCCGCGGCGCCCCCTCCAGGCGCCCCAGGCTTCCCGGAAAGGCGGCGACTGCCGCCCGTGTTAGACGGATCTACCCTACGGCGCTGGACAACATTTGGGCCTTGCGGCGCAGAGCGGATCTGTGAGATTTTTCGTGAGGGAGGTCCCAAAAGGCAACGAACTAGACAGACCTGGTCCTGCGGCTTCGGTTGACCAAGCGACTGATAGTTCGATGGCGCGGCTAGATGTCCAACGTCTTGAGGGAACAGCGGGAGGTAGAAGCAATGAGCGAAAATCAATGTGTCGCTGGACTCAAAATCCGTGATGGCATTAGGCGCCCATGGGGCGGCACCTTCTAGGATAGATCTGCTGACCTTTGCGCCGCTTGTTCGAGGATAGAGAAATGAGGCTGACGATCTTTCTGGAGGAGTACGCGAAGCACACGGCGCTCAACATCGGGCAAGTGATGCAAGGCGTCCGGTATTTCTACTCTCATCCGGACTGTGATGATGCCGCACCGCGAGGGACGTTCAAGCACTGTTTCCTGTCGATGTCCCTTCGAACGAAGCGAATTGCGAACGACCTCTTCTTCTCGGTGATTCCCCCTCACTGGCATCACACGCCAGAGGAGCTTCGCGGGATGCGACCGATCCCGATCAAGAAGTGGTTCTTCTATGGATATTCAGCGTGGCAATTTGACGAGTCCGGGGAGGTTAGAGCCGACCTCGACGGAACAGAGGATCGAAGATGGGATCCGCGATGCCAGAAGCCACAGACTTGACGGGTGGAGCGCCTGACGACGAGTTGCGGCGGACGGCGCTTCGCACCGCCGCTGTAGCCGAGCGTCGGGCGGACCAACATGACGTGCGCTCGAACGCGACGCAGCGGGAGCGAGAGGAGCCACGGTAGGAGGCCGGCGAACGTATCGGTGTCCCGGGAGACGTGCGAATGGCCAGAGAGTCCTCGTGGTGCTGGAAGGAGGTGCTTGCCGCTTTGACGATCAGCGTGGCTGGGCTCGCCATCGTCCTGAATGATCGCTCACCGGGCTGGCTCCGCGCAGGCGTCTACGTCCTCGCGGTTGTAGGACCGTTCCTGCCTCTGCTGGCTCTCATTCCGTGGCATTTCATTGCCAAGCATCGCGGTCTCATTCCCCGGAGCCGGGTCCCGTGCGTGGTGTCGCTCTCGGACGGGGCCCTCCATGTCAGGCGAGGCGACACGTGCTCGAGCCATGCGCTGGGGATCATCGTGCGCGCGCGCTTCGCGCGGAACGACAACTGGACGGAGTCGAAGATGCTGGAGGATGCGCTGGGGCTCTTCGCGCTGGATGGGCGCGAGATCGAGCGCCTGCCCGGGTCGGCAGCCGATCTTGGTGGGCTGCTGGTCGAGCTGGAGGCGCGCGGGATCCCGATCGAACACGTCTACGTGAGCGCCCCGGCGGTGCTCGATTGAGGCCGTTAGCCATGAAGGTACAACCCTACAAGCTCGGTTCGTTGGCACCCGATAACCGCTGGGTCGAGCATCGGTACCCGGATGCGTGGGATCTCCAGCGCACCACGGGCCCCGATCGCCTGGTGCTCGCGCCGGCCGAACGCCAGATCGACCTCATCCCGGGGGCTCTCGGGCGCGCACGGCGTCCCCGCTCGCGGCAGAGGCCCCGCTCGCTGGGCGGGCGAAGGCGATTGGAATAGCGTGAGACAGTCGAGCGTTGCAGTGGTTCTTGTGGTGCTTCTCTGAGGCTACCCGTTCTGAAAAGCTGCTGGATTTCCGATGGTTTCAATGCGCGCGATGGTTATGAGGTGGGTGCTGGGAATGAACAGGAAGTCGTTCGACTTGCGAGCGACCCCCTTGGAGCGAATGCGCGCGATCGGGGCGCGGATGACCGAGCGCTCCAAGCCGCCGACCACGGTCCAGATATCCGATGTCAGCTGCGCGTTCGATAACCGCGAAATCCGGGGCGAGTGGCTTCAAGCCGGGGCCGACAAGGGAGTAACCATACTCTATGTACATTCGGGCGGTTTTTGCCTTGAATACGGCGCGCCACATCGTGGCCTCGCGGCGCGCCTCGCAGTAGGGGTGGGGGCGCGGACATTTGCCCTTCGGTACCGGCTCGCGCCGGAGCACCCGTATCCGGCCGGCATCGACGATTGCGTTGCGGCGTACGAATGGTTGCTCCGCGAAACGCCTCCAGAACGATTGATTGTTGGTGGTGACTCGGCCGGGGCGACGTTGTGCCTCGAGTCGCTCATCCGCTTGCGAGGGCGAGGAAAGCCCATGCCGGCGGCGGCGTTTCTGCTGTGCCCGATGGGGCTCGATCTGGAGTTTTCGGCTGACTCTTACAAGGAGGTCGCGTCCAAGGATCGAATGAACAGCGTTGAGAGCATGCGACCTTATGCCGCCCTGTACGGGCGCCGCACTGGATCGGAAGTGTTGAACGAAGACCTGAGCGGTCTACCTCCGACATTCATTCAAGGCGGGGGCGACGAGGTTCTCCGAGGCGACTGGGAGAGACTGGAGCGCCGGTTGACGGAGGCTGGCGGCGAGGCTCGTCTGAGCATCTGGCCCGGTATGTGGCATACATTTCAATGTTTCGCCCCGTGGGTCCCTGAGGCCCAGCAGGGGATCGATGAGGTTGTTGCCTTCATCAAAGCGCACGTGAGGGCCAATCATTGATGGCTGACGGCGGTGCACCGCCCCGTCGTTCGGCAGGAAAGGGGAGGCGATGCTTTCATGGGCTGAAGTGAAGCGGCTGATCTCGCAGATCGTCGGCCCGCGGCTGGCCGATCTCGGGTTCCACAACCCAGGCCGTGCCATGTGGCGGCTTCGCCCGTACTTCGTTGACGTCGTCTGGTTTCATTGCCCTCGCGCCGGCATCTTCCAGGTCGAGTTTGGCTGTGGGCTGCGCCAAGCTGTCCGAAACAATCCGGCTCCCTGGCATTGCCGGTTCCGCACGCAGCCGGCGCATTCGTTCGACTGGGAGGATACACCCTGGTCGTTTCGCCTGTCGGAATCGGAGCAGGTCGAGGTCCTTCGGCTACTCGCCCCTCGGGTCGTGGCAGCCGCAAAGCGGTGGTTCTCTCACTTCGACACGATCGACAGCGCCATCCGCGCACTGGAGAGCAATCCGTTGTCGGGTCCGCGAAGTGTAGCGCTCTGCGCCCCAGGTAGTCCTGCATACAACGAGGCGATGTCCGAGCTGCGTGCCGCGGCGGCCGGTGTGGCCGGACAACCCGCTGCGGCGGACGAGGCCGGGGCTGTGCACCGCCCTCGCCGCTGAGCGCGAACGTTGTCGCTCACGATGAGCGGCGCGCATGCCACCGCATCGGGAACTGAGCAGCTACGGCTGATCTCCCCCCTCTGGCGGCGGACGCCTACGGGGAAGGCCGAGGCCTGCCCTCGCCGGCGCCGAGCGCGCCGACGCCCGCGGGCTCGCCCTGCGCGAGCGCGCCCGGCAGCGCCGCGCGGGCGCCGCCTTCGGCCTCGAGCGACGCGGCCGCGAAGAGCTCCTCCGGCGAGAGGATCCGGTCGATGTCGAGCAGCAAGAGGAGCCTGTCGCCCACCTTGCCGAGGCCGACCAGGTGGTCGAGGCGGGCCCGCGTGCCGAACGGCGGCGGCGGCTCGATCGCCGCTGCGTCGAGGTCCACGACGTCGCCCACGGCGTCGATGAAGAGGCCCATCCGGGTGAGCTCGCCGTCGAACTCCGTCTCGACGATGAGGATGCAGCTCCGCCGCGTCATCACCGACGCCGGGAGCCCGAGCCGGACGGCGAGGTCGATGACCGGGATCACGCGCCCCCTCAGGTTGAGCACGCCGAGCACGGCCTGCGGCATCCTCGGCACCCGCGTGATCGCGGTGATCTCGACGATCTCCCGCGCGCGGAGGATGTCCACCGCGAGCTCGTCCGCGCCCACGAAGAACGAGATGTACTGCGACGCTCGAGCCTCCGGCGCGGCGCTCACGGGACCTCCGCGCGCGCAGAGGGGGCCCGATCCGCGCCCCGCGCCGGGAAGCGCTCGAACTCGGCGTCCTCGTGCAGCGCCGAGGGGGCGCGCAGGGCCCCGTTCGTCCTGGTCCGGGCGAGCGTCGCGAGCACGGCGGCGCCGTTCGAGGCGCCCTGCGAGGCCAGGGAGCCCTCCCGGGAGGGCGGGGAGAGGCGCCGCGCGTCGCCCGCGCCAGGGGCGCGCGGCACGCGGGTGCGCTCGGGGAACGCGAGCTCGTCACCCACCTGGAAGAAGCGCAGCATGCCCGAGAGCGCGTCCGCCTGCGCCGCGAGCTCCTCGGCCGTGCTGGCGAGCTCCTCGCTGATCGCGGCGTTGCGCTGCGTCACCTCGTCGACGCGGCGCATGGCGCTGTTCACCTGGCCGACCGCGTCGGCCTGGCTGAGAGACGCGGTCGCCACCTCCTGCGTGAGCGCCGAGGTCTGCCGGATCGAAGGCGCCATCTCCTCGAGCAGCTGCCCCGAGCGATCGGCGACCTGCACGCTCGTCGACGCGAGCGCGCCGATCTCCTTGGCGGCGGCCTGGCTCCGCTCCGCGAGGCGGCGGACCTCGCTCGCGACCACGGCGAAGCCGCGGCCGTGCTCGCCGGCCCGGGCCGCCTCGATCGACGCGTTCAGCGCGAGCAGGTTGGTCTGGTACGCGATCTCCTGCACGATCGAGACCTTCTCGGCGATGTCGCGCATCGCGGCCACGGTGCGCTGGACCGCAGAGAGGCTCTGCTCCGCGGCCGCCGCGGCGCCGGTGGCGAGCTCGCCGGTCTGCTGGCTGCTCGCGGCGTTCTTCTGGATCGAGCCGCTCACCTCGGAGAGGCTCGCCGACGTCTCCTCCACCGCGGCCGCCTGCTCGCTCGTGCCCTGCGACAGGTTCTGCGAGGTGGCCGAGATCTGCGTCGAGGCCGCGGCGAGCGACTCGGCGCCCGTGCGGATCTCCAGGAGGACGGTCGAGAGCTTGTCCGCCATCTCCGCCATCGCCTCCTCCAGCTGCCCGAGCTCGTCGCGGCCCGCGGCCACGCCCCGGTGCCGCAGATCACCGTCGGCGATCCGCCTGGCGAGCCCCACGGCCGAGCTCAGCGGCCCCGTGATGCTGCGCGAGACGACGACGCTGACGAGCACGCCGAGCCCGAGCGCCGCGAAGGCGATGAGGCCCATCTCCCGCGAGGCGCGCTGCGCGTCGCCGCTCAGGGACGCCTGCAGCGCCTCCATGTCCCTCGTGCTCCCCTGGGCGAAGCCCTCGGCCGATTCCTCGAACCGGTGGATGTCGTCCTTGAAGCCGGTCATCAGGGCGTTTGCCGCCTGGGCCGTGGGCAGCTGTCCGGCGAGCACGTCCTGCATCACGCGGCGAAAGCCGATGACGTAGCTCGCCAGGTCGCGCCGCATCGAGGCGACCGACTCCCGCTCGTGGGGCAGCGTCACGAGGCGGTCGAGATCGTCCAGCCGGCGCTGGATCTGCACCTCGAGCTCGTTCCATTTCTCCTGATAGCCCTGCTGGGTCGGGCGATCGCCCATGGTGAGGAAGCAGTCTTTCTCGTAGCGGCGGAGCTCCATGAGGTCCCGCTCGAGCTGCATCGCGATCGCGAGCTCCCGGACGTCCGACACCAGGATCGTGTGCGTCTTCTCCGCGACGGAGGTCAGGCCGAGGTGCCCCGAGATCGCGATGGCGACCATGAGCATCGCCATGAACGCGAGCGAGAGCGTGAGACGCAGCGCTATCCTGAGTCGGTTCATCGTGTCCTTCCCTCCGGATCCATCGCCCCTACCCGCGCCTCCGAGGGGGTAGCCCGCCGCCATCGATCCCTGGGCGCGAGCTCGCCGCCGACGGCGCGGCCGCGGGTGAGGTCGTTCATCAGAGCGTCCACATCGAGGATCAGCGCGAGCCTGCCGTCGCCGAGGACCGTGGAGCCGGTGATCCCACGGGTGCGGCGGAAGAGCCGGCCGAGCGGCTTGATGACCGTTCTGCCCTCGCCGTCGAGCGAGTCGACGACGAGGCCGGCCTGGACCCCCTCGTGGGTCACCACGACCACGCTCTCGCGGGCCGGCGCAGGCCCGGTGAGCGCGAAGAGGTCGCGGAGCCGCACGCACGGCAGCGCGCGCCCGTGCACGTGAAGGATGCCGCCAGGGCCCGTGGCGGAGGCGCCGCGCGGGAGCCCGACGCAAGAGACGACCGCGCGGAGCGGGATGACATAACGCTCGCCGGCGGCGCTCACCGAGAAGCCCTCGATGGTCGCGAGGGTGAGCGGGAGCCGGAGGATCAGCGTGGTGCCGACCCCCGCGGCGCTCTCGATCCCGATCGAGCCCTCCAGCGACTCGACGCGGCGCCGCACCACGTCCATGCCCATCCCCCGGCCGGACAGGTCGGAGACGGTCGTGGCGGTGGAGAAGCCCGGCTCGAACACCAGGTTGTAGAGCTCGCTGTCGGAGAGCGCATCGGCGTCGGGGCACCTGCCCTGCGCGCTGGCCCGCGCCGCGATCCGGGCGCGGCTCATCCCCGCGCCGTCGTCGGAGACGCGGAGCGCGATGCCGCCGCCCTCGTGGGTGGCGCGCAGGGTGATGGTCCCGCGCGGGTCCTTGCCGCACGCCTTCCGCACCTCGGGCGGCTCGAGGCCGTGATCGATGCCGTTGCGGATGAGGTGGGTCAGCACGTCGCGGAGGCGCTCGATCACCGCGGTGTCCACCTCGACGTCGCCGTGCACGACCACGAGGCGCGCGAGCTTGCCGTGCGACCGAGCGAGATCGCGCACGGCGCGCTCGTACTGCCGGAACCAGGGGCCGACAGGCACCATCCGCGCGCGGCGGATCGCCTCCTCGAGCTTGGTATTGAGCCGGTCGAGCTCCTCGAGGCCGTCCCGCAGCGCCGCGCCGACGGCGCCGCCCGCGAGCTGGACCTCGCGCGCGATCCGGTTCCGGGTGATCGCGACCTCGCCGATGAGATCGACCATGCAATCGAGCTTCTCGACGGTGATGCGGACGGTCTTCGCGCCCGAGCTCCGCTCGCCCTCGTCCGCGGCGCTCGAGGTGGCCCCCTTCGGCGTCGATGAGGTCCCCTCGCGCTCGGTGCGCCGGGCGTTCCTGAGCCGCTCGAGCACGCCCGCGGGCGGCGAGGTCGACCCCGGCGGCTCCTCTCCGCCGTCCATCTCCGCGAGCTGGCGGCGCGCCGAGTCGACCGTCTCGAGGAGCAGCGAGACCACCATGCCGGTCACCGGCAGCGTGCCCCGGTGGAGATCCTCGATCACGTCCTCGGCGGCGTGGGTGAGCTCGCTCAGCCCGTGGGCGCCGACGGAGCTGGCATTGCCCTTCATCGTGTGAGCGACGCGGAAGATGCGCTCCAGCAGGTGACCGGCGTCGGGCCGCCGCTCGAGCTCGAGGAGCGCGCCCTCGAGCTCGTCGAGGTGCTCCGCGGTCTCGGCGGCGAACATCTGCATGAGCGCGGCCCGCTCGGCATCCATCACGATCACAGGGGCTGGATGGCGGCGCTGCCGTCGTCGGTGCGGAAGATGAGCTTCCGGCCCTGGCTGCCGCCCGTGTCCTGCTGGACGACCCGGATCCCGGCGGCGCGCAGCATCATGAGCCCGACCGCCACGTTCTGGTGTCCGAGGTGCGAGTCCCGCTCCCGGAAGGCGGAGATCATGCAGGCGCCGCCGACGATCCGGGCCTGGAGCGAGCGGGGTGTGGCGCCGAGGGCCGCCAGACGATCGAGGAGCTGCTGAAAGGCGGTGTCTCCGAAGCGCCCGAGCGGCAGCTTGAGGTTGGGGCAGCTGGGGAGCACGTAGTGATTCATGCCGCCCACGCCGAGCGCCGGCTCCCAGAGGCAGATCGCGACGCACGAGCCGACGATCGTGGTGATGATCGTCGGCTCGCCCGACGCGAAGACGTTGCCCGGCGTGAGGTAGTTGGGCTGCGGGCTGCTCGGGGGGGGCGCGCTCAGCCGCGCTCCTCCAGCGCCGTACCGCTGCGACGGGGGCTTGAGCATCGTCATCGCATCTCCAGGGCGCCGCAGCGCTCCCGCCCCGCGCAGAACGGCCCGGCGGCCAGGGTGCCAAGCGCTTCGAGCAGACTCTGATCGAGAGGCCCGAGCTCGGGTTTCTGCGAGAGCAGGTGGAAGACGGCGATGACGCCGACCACGCGCTCGTCCATCGTGAGCGGGATACAGGCCATGACATCGCCCTCGCCGCGCGCACAGGGCGCCTGGGGGGCGGCCGGGTCGCTGCCGAGCGCGGCGCCCTGCCGGAAATACGGCTCGATCCTCCGCGCCACGCGCCCGACGATGCCCTCTTCCGGCGCCACCAGGACGGCGGACGATGGATCGACGCCGTAGGCCGCGACGACCCTCGCTGCCCCGCTGCCATCGATCTCGAAGACGGCGATCTCCTCCGAGCCGACGAGGTTCGCGATGATGTCCTGGAGGGCGCGGCACGCCTCCTCACGGGTCCGGAGCGGCAGGAGCCGGCGGCTCGCGACATAGAGGCTCGCGAGCTGCGAGCGCTGCTGTTCCTCCTCGGCGCATCGGCCTTCGGCGAGCGAGAGCGCCGCCTCGGCGCGGACGGCGCGGGCCTCGAGGCGCCCACGGGCCCTCCGAACCCGGACGAGCAGCCGGACGAGCGCGCGGGCGCGCCGCGCGAGCCGCTTCTTCTGCCCTTCGAGCGCGCTCAGGTGCGCTCTCGGCGATCGCCCGCGGCGCACCGCGTGCTCCACCCCGCGTTCAGCTTGTCCATCACGCGACATGTCGGTCTTCACCTCATTCGCCGAGACAGCTCTTGACCTTCTCGAGGAGCTCCAGGGAGTCGATGGGCTTCGTGATGTAGTCCGAGCAGCCACAGCGAAACCCCTCTTCCCTGTGCGAGACCTCGCCTCGGCTCGTGACGAGGACAATGGGCGTCTCCCGCGTCGCCTCCTCCGATCGCAGCCTCCGGCAGGCCTCGAATCCATCCATCGCCGGCATGATCACGTCGAGCAGGATCAGATCAGGCCGCTCGGCGAGCGCCTTGACCACCCCGGCGCCGCCGTCCTTGGCCGTGACGACGTCATAGCTCTTCCTGAGGATCATCTGCTCCATCATCAGGACGGTCTCCGAGTCATCCACCAGCAGGATCTTCTTTCGAGACACCGCCGCCTCCCCTCGCAGGCAACGAAGGCCACTCGAGCGTTTGCCCGTGCGGCTCGACCGCCACCTCTCCCCAAGCGGCGTCGCCTTTGCTCAAGGTACGCTCGGGTCACGCCCCAAGTAAACATCAATCGAGGCAAGAACACTCGGACATACAGCATCTTTCTATTGGTCCGGCGGGCCGGCGGGTCGGCGGGTCGGCCCGCCGGACTCAACCTTCTCGACAGCGCAGGTGCGAGGGCCGGACGCCACGGCGATAGCGTCGGTGTCTGGCGGAGGCGCAAAGACCCTTTGGAAGGGGACGCAACAAAGTCACCGGTGTTGTACGACCGCTTACGACGTGGGCGGACACGCCAGAGCTCCCGGCTCCCATGAGTCGGGAGACGGTGTTCTCTGGTGAGCGCAGGCGGTCAGTTGTAGCGTTCGACGTGGACGTGCTCGCGAGGCGCACGTGTGCGGCGAGCCGTCAGGGGCGGAGGCGATAGAGCAGGCGCGCTTCGCGTCGCCTCACGGCAGTGCCTGGCAGCGTTGGCTCTCTCGACGAGCTGTCGAGTCGCAGCGTCGACTTCTTCCATCGTCATGAGTGATCCCGCTTCATGGCGCGACCGGCTCCCAGCGGGCCAGCGGCCCTCTGGGAAGGACGCCTCCCGAGAGGGGCACGCTCGATCTCACGGCGAACGCGCCGTCCAGCGTGTGCAGGACGCCCGGCCCCGGGCGGTGGAAGCGCGGATCGACGGCCAGCCCGCGCGCGGCCCACTCCTGCGGTGTGTAGACAACGATGTCCTCTCGATCCGGGTGCGTGAAGGCCGGAGCGTAGCCGCCCAGATGGATCAGGGGCACTGCGCTGCCCGCGAATCCGTCCTCGATCTGCAGCTCGATCGGGTCGTCCGCCGCGTAGATGACGAGCGCCCGAAAGCTAGCCCCGGCCGCCACGCTGACCAGCGTCGCCTCCTCGAGGGCCAGGCAGAGGAACGCGTCGGGGTTGTCCGCGGTGATCTGCACGGTACGCGGGGCGCTGTCGCCGCCTCGGCCCAGATAGCTTTGCACCTCCAGCTTGTCCGGCGTCGCGGCCGCGAGGGTCACCTGGTCCACGTCGGAGTCCGGCTGTACGAAGCGGCCGGTAGCGCCCGCATAGCCGTCGAGACCGAGCGTGGCCGCGGTCGAGCGACAGGCTTGCACGCGGGCGGCGGCCTCATCCGCATCCGTCGCCGACAGCGCGAGGAGAGCGCCGTCGGCGCCGATCTCGATGCCCAGCGTGGCCGGGGGCAGCGGCGCGAGCTCGGTCAGCGCGCCGTCGGCGAGGCTCACCGCGAACAAGGTGTCGCGCAGCACGAGCACCCGCTGGTTTGCGGCGTCGAAGGCGAGATCCGCCGCCCCGGCCAGCCCCGTCTCGAACCGCGGCACCACCGTCTTCGCGGCGGGATCGATGCTGAGCAGAGAGAATGACCTCGGTCCACCGAGAGCGTAGAGCCGATTCGTCGCCTCATCCCAGGTGAGCGGACCCACGGCGCCGCTGCCATCCACGGCGTCCTCGATGGCGCCGGTCGCGAGCGAGTAGGACGAGATCAACCCGGCGCGGTTGACGAAGAGCGCCTGCGGGGTCGCGCCGCCCGAAAGCCCCGTGACCTCGAGCTCCGTCAGCGGCAGCGCGCTGCCCGAGGCCGGATCGAGCGTGGCGAGCACCGAACGCCCCTCGAAGGAGCCCGCCATCACCAGGGCTTCGCTCGCCGTGGGGGTACGGCCGCACCTCCCGCCTTCGCCCTGCTCGAAGTTCGGGGCACAGAGGTCACAGCTCTCCCCCGTGTATCCGAGAACGCAGACGCAGCGCGCGAAGCCGATCGAATCGTCGCACCTCCCGTGCTCGCCGCAGCGGACGCCGGTCCCATCGCAGGAGGGCAGGCAAGCGCCCGTCGTCGAATCCTGCAGGTAGCCTTCGGCGCAGCTCGCGCAGCCGATCCCGCTGTAACCTTCGGCGCACTCGCAGCGGGCGCCCGTCTCCGTGTCGACGCAGATCTGGTTCGGGCTGCAGTTGAAGCCGGATGCGGCGCACGTGGGCACGCAGCCGGTCCCGCTGTCCCGATAGCCGAGCGCGCAGCGCGAGCAGTCGTCCCCGGTGAACCCCGTCGGACACTCGCACAGCGCCGTGCCGCCCGCGTCCGAACAGCGGCTCGGCGCCTTGCAGTCGAGCTGGGCCTCCGCGCAGGTGGGGCGGCAGTCGCCGTTCGCGTCGTTGTCCTGGTAGCCGCTCTCGCACTCATCGCACAGCCGACCTTCGTACAGCGCCTCGCACGCGCATTCGTCTGCGCCGGCGGTCGCCACGCACGTGCCGTGCGGACCGCACAGCTCCGGGTTGACAGCGCAGTCGAGCGGGATGAGCGAGCAGCGGTTGCCGGCCAGCTGGTAACCGGACGCGCACGTCGTGCACTCGGTGCCGGCGAACCCCTCGGTGCACACGCAGGTCGGGCCCAGAGCCGAGCTGACGCATTCCTGCCGGGCGCTGCACATCTCGACGCCGCAGCTCAGAAAGCCCGAGACCGAGTCCTCGCACCCCTGAAGGGAGAGGAGCAGGAGCGGCCACGAGGCGCGCAGGACCCTCATGGCACCTCCGCTACCCACGCAAGCGCCTTGCCCGCAGGCTCGTGCGCGAGGCGAACTTCGAGGGTGGCCTGAGACGCCCAGTCCATCAGCGCGAGGGTGGCGGCGCGCCGTTCGGGAAAGTTCGCGATGCTGTCGAGGGCCAGCGCTTCCCACGAGGGCGTGTCGTGCTCGGTGATGCCTTCGCTCGGCCCCGAGACGCTGAGGCCCCCGTCGGTGTGGACGATGAAGCTGTAGCTCGCGTCGGCGGGGCGCGCCGTCGCGTCGACGCTCACCGCTCGGCCCGGCGCTGCGACCAGGAGGAAGCCCGCCCGGAGGCTCGACGACAGCGCGATCGCGAGCTCGGCCGTCGAGCCGCCGTCGTCGACGATACACACGGCCGCGTCGGGGTGGTCGACGGCGATGGTCACCGCGTCGATCGGCTGGGTGCCCAGATCGGCGACGATCAGCGCCGGATCCGCGCCCTCGTACGCCAGCGTGAGCGGCGCCGTGCTCCCGCCGCTGGCATCGACGACGAGGTTCGCGTGCCACGCCGGGACGGCGCCGAAGCGCGCCAGGGCCCCAGCGCAATAACGAAGGAGTCGGTCCTCACGGCTCTCCGCCTCGCTGCCGAGCAAGTAGGCGCGCGCGATTCCGGGATCGAATGCCATGGCGAGCCAGACGGAGCCCTGCGTCTGGCCGACGAGCTCCGGTGCGGAATCCGCGAGCTCGAAGGTCGCGCCCGCCCCGTCCAGCCCGAGGATCCTCGCGCGGTTCGGGTCGTACTCGAGACCGCGAGCGCCTACCGCGGAGAGCTTCTCGGCCTGGAACGTCTCGAGATCGATCTCGTAAATGGCGTCCGCCGACGCGGAGAGCGCCCTGCCGCCGGCTGGATCCAGCGACAGCGCGCTCCCCAGATCGGCGTCCGCGCCCGTGAGATCCACGACCGCACCGGAAGCGAGATCGAGGGTCGCCAGGCGCCCGCCGTTCAGCGCGAACACGCGACCGGAGCCCGGGTCATAGGCGACGTCCGTCACGGTGGTCGGCACGCTCGCCAGAGGGCGGAACGACCACTCGGGCGGGACGAGCGCACCGAGGACGCGCTCGGAGCCGACGACGGACAGCGTCAGCAGCGCTGGTGCCGAGAGCGCGGCGACGCACTGACCAGCGTCGTTCCGCGTGAGCCCGAGCTCGCAGCTCTCACAGCGGGGGCCCGCGTGCCCCGGATCGCAGCGACACGCAGCCCCGCTCGCCGTCTCCTCGCAGACGCCGGACTCACCGCAGTCGACGTCCGGGGCGTTGCAGGTCGGGACACAGTCGGACCCGACCAGCGCGGGCCGGTAGCCCTCCTGGCATGGATTGCATTCAGGCCGGTCGTCTCCCGCTGCGCAGGTGCAGACGCGGCCCTGGCCGCAGTTGGACGGCGGGGACTCGCCGCCGTCGTCTCCACACCCGACGACCAGCGCCAGGACCGTCGCCCAGAGCCCGTAGCGCAACGTCATTTCCCTATCCCGACGGTGACCATGAGCCAGAACCTCCACGCGCTGTAGTCGTACGTCTGCTTGGCTCGCCAGCTCGGTCCCTCCGCGTCGATCCCGAACAGGCGATAGTCGACATGCTGGACCAGGAGCTCGGCGCCGATGGTGTTGAGGCGCGACGTGCGGAAAACAGGGCCGACCTGGAACCCGTAGATCCAGCTGAAGCGGGTTGGATAGGTCACGTCGCACTCGCTGACTTGCCCGCGCGCCCGCAAGTCATCACACAAGCTCTCGTAGGCATCGCCGTCCCGGCCTTGCGCGCTGCCGTCGTGCGCGAACAGGAACTCCGGACCGGCGAAGGCGCCGAATCGGAGCGCGAGGGACTCCGCCACGGGGACCGCCGCGCCGAGCATGAAGGGGGTCGCGAACTCCCAGCCGATGCCCCGCTCCGGCACGGTGGCCTCTCGTCCTTCCAGGGTCGTGCCCGTCGTGAACCAGAAGCCAAACCCGAGGCTCACGGGCTCAGGACCGAACATCAGATCGAAGCCGAGCAGCACCGGCGTGTGATCGTCGATGTCCTCCTCCCCCGAGCGCAAGGACAGCGGGCAGCTGCCGGCGCACTGGCCCTGAAAGTCCAGCGTGCCGCTCCCATAGGCACCGTAGCCAAAGCGAAACACGGACAACGGCACGCTCCGCGGCTTCCTCTTGACCGGAGGCGCTGGCTTCGACGGCGCGCCGGCGGTGGGGGCCGGCGGGGGCATGAACGGTGGAGGCCCGGGCGGGTAAGGCTGGGATGGATAGGTATACGGATACGGGGTTGGATACGGATACGGAGTTGGATACGGGTACGGATACGGCTGGGTGGCGCTCGGAGGAGGCGGCGCGGGCTGCGCCGGTTCAGGCTGTGGGGGGGCGGGCGGCGGGGCTTCCGCGGGCGCGGGCTGTGGCGGTAGAGGCGGCGCGGGCGCGGGCTGTGCCGGTGCAGGGGGCGCGGGGGCCGGCTCCATGGCGCTCGAGTCGGGCGCCTGAGCGAACGACCGCGCGCTCATGATCAAGCCGAGGCACTTCAGGTGCCAGAAGACCCCCCTTCGCGAGGCGCTCCGCCGTCGGGTGTTCACCACGTCCTCATCCTAGAGCTCGGGCGCGAGCTGAAGCAAGGGCCAAGCCAGCGCCACATCTGCTGCAAAACCCGCCTCGCGCTCCGCGAAGACCACGACATCCGTGTCATTGGCTCCCTCGACGAGCTGTCGAGTCTCAGCGTCGACCTCTTCGATCGTCGTTGATGCCGACGCGACCCTGTTCGACGTTGGAACCTCGGTGATCCTGGGTGAGCTCGGCCTGGCGTGCTCTGCTCCGCGCCCTGCGTCGCGGCCCCGGAGCTTGGCCGAGCGACCGACCGGTGGTACCAGGACACGATGGACGTGAGAGCTGGGCGGCCCTCCCAGGATCCTGCGCGCACGGCGCTGCTGATCATCGACATGCAGAACGACTTCCTCGCCGAGGGAGGCGCGTTCTCGAAGCGTCATTGCGATCCGCACCAGCTCGCGCAGACCGTGGCATGGCTCGCGCGCGCGGCGCGCGCGCAGGGGCGGGTCGTGGTGTGGGTGACCTCGGTCTACGGCGAGCTCGACGCGGCCCCGGACGCGCTCCACGGGCAGACGCACACCGGCAGCGCGTGCTGCGCCCGCGGCACGTGGGGCGCCGAGCTGTTCCCGGCGCTCGTCCCGGTGCGGGCCGAGCGCCCCGCGGGGACCGCGGAATGGCATGTCGAGAAGCGCTGGTATTCGGCGTTCCGCGAGACCGAGCTGCACGCCCGGCTGGAGCAGGCGGGCGTGACCGCCGTGGTCCTGTGCGGCGTCGCGACCAACGTGTGTGTCCTCGCCGCCGCCCGCGACGCGCGCCGCCTCGGCTACGAGGTCGACATCCTCGGGGACGCGACCGCGGCGGGGACCGCGGGCAAACAAGCCGTGGCGCTGCGCGAGATCGAGGGCCTCGGCGGCCGGCGCCGCAGCTGGGCCGATCTCCTCTCCGACGGACCCGGGCCCGTGCACATCGCTGGCATCGGCGCGGGCGAGACGGCGCTGTGGTGTGGCGCCCTCGACGAGCGCGTCGCCGGGGACGCGGGCGCTTTCGCCGCTGTCGAGCGCGAGGTCGCCTGGACGACGATGCGCCACCGCGGCGGGGAGGTGCCTCGCCTCGTCGCGATCCAGGGCGAGCGCTCGCCTGACGGCGCCATGCCGCTCTATCGGCACCCGGTCGACGAGCAGCCCGAGCTCTGCCCCTTCACCCCCGCCGTCGACCGCATCCGCAGGGAGGTCGAGCGCCGCGTCGGACACCCGCTCAACCATTGCCTGCTCCAGCTCTACCGCACGGGGCGCGACTGGATCAGCGAGCACTCCGACAAGACGCTCGACCTCGTGCGCCCGTCGTTCATCGTCAATGTCTCCCTCGGACGACAGCGCACCATGGTGCTCCGGCCCAAGCGCGCCGAGGACGGGGGTGCTGTCCAGAAGGTCCCTTTGCCGCACGGCTCGCTGCTCGTCATGGATCTGGAGACCAATCGCCGATTTTATCATGCGATCCGCCAGGAGGGGGACACGGAGGGCGAGGGGGACGGTTCGATGTCGCCATCGCGCATCTCGCTCACGTTCCGGCACATCGGCACGCTTCACGATCCGGCGACCGGGGCTGTCTGGGGCGTCGGCGCGCCCGCGTCCGATCGCGCCGAGGCCGAGTCGCGCGCCCGAGCCCGGTCCGCGGTCCCCGAGCCGGAGCGCGGGGCGGCGGAGCGCGTCGAGGCAGAGCGGATGTTGCAGCTCTTCCGCGCGGAGAATATCGACCCCACCTTCGACGCCGCCGTCTACCGCCCGGGCTTCGAGGCGCTCAATTTTCGCACGCTCCGCGCCTCGCACGAGCCCGAGGGCGACCGATGAGCGCGCAGCGCGCGGTGTATTTCGTGAACGGCTCGATCTCGAGCTGGCGCGTCCTGATGGCGGCTCACGAGAAGGGCCTCGCCTTCGAGCCACGCCGCCTGCGCGTGATGCGAGAGCCCCGCGAGACGCGCACCCCGGAGTTTCTGGCCCTCAACCCGCGGGGCCAGGCCCCGGTGCTCGTCGAGCCCGACGGCACCGTCATGAATGAGTCGCTGGCGATCCTGACGTACCTCGAGCTGCGGTATCCCGACCCGCCGCTCCTCCCGCCGCGCGCCGAGCCCGGCGCCCTGGCCCGCGCGCTCGCCTTCGCGCAGGAGTCCGAGGCCACGGCGTGTGTCTACGATCCGCTGGAGGGCCTCTTCGAGGCCGGCGCGGACGCCATCTCGCCGGACCGGCGAGCGGCCATCCTGGCCGCGCTCTCGGGCGTGGAGCGGGAGCTCGCGCTGTGGGATACGCGGGCTCAGAGGACACAGTTTATCGCGTCGGACGCCTTCACGCTCGCCGACTGCGCGTTCTACCCCGTGCTCGCCTACATGCAGCGGCGCGGGCTGTCGCTCGCCGGTTATCCGGCGCTCGACGCCTACGAGCGCCGCGTGCGAGGTCGCCCCTCGGCGGTGGCCTCGTACCCCGAGGGCTGGTCCCACGACCGGCCGCGCCCCGACCTGTTCGCTCAGGCGCGGGCGCTCACCGCTGCGACGTAGCTCGGCCGCCCCGCTGGACGTGGGGTGAAGGCGGCACGTCATCCGGGCTAAAGTTAGCCATTGTCACTGAATCTTCCGGAGCTGCGATTCGACCGGGACTCATCGGACAGGATCGGCCGCCGTCCCGTTGCGCGGTGAGCTGAATAGTTGCACCACCCTGTGCTTGACATCAAAGCGCGTTCGGACGTCTTATTGCGCCGCGAACCCAGCTGCCGTTCCGGTGAGTGCAAATCCAACCGATGAACGTTGATTATGCTCGCTCCAGGAGGTCCATCCATGCGAACGCTTGCCACTCGAACCGCCCGCGTTGCCCTCGGTCTTTGCCTCACAGCCGCTGCCTGCGGGCAGGCTGAGCCGAACCTATCCGGGCAAGGAGGTGCGGGCGGCGGCTCGGACGGCTCGGGCGGCGAGAGCGCTACCAGCGGCGGCGACACGACGTCGAGCTCGAGCTCGAGCAGCGGCACGACGTCGAGCTCCAGCGCGAGCTCGAGCGGCGGCACGACGTCGAGCTCCAGCGTGAGCTCGGGCGGCGACACGACGTCGAGCTCCAGCTCGGGTACGGGTCCGGACGAAACCCCTGTCGAGAACGAGAGCGCGGATTGCGAAGTCGCTGCCCTGCCGGAAGCAAGCGCTCTACCCAAGATCTCAAAGCTGCCCAACCCGTTCACGAAGCTCGACGGAAGCAGCGTCTCCACAAAAGCAGAATGGCATTGCCGAAGGCAGGAGATACGCAAGCAAGCTGAGAAGTACATCTACGGCGAGAAGCCCACGCCTGACGTGGTGACCGGCACCGTCACCGAGAACAAAGTCTCTGTGCACGTGGAGGCCCAGGGCAAGACGATCGACTTCAGCGCCGACATCGTGCTGCCCTCCAAGGGGGAAGCGCCCTTTCCTGCAATCATCAACGTGGGAGGAAAGGGCGGGTTCGGCGGCATCACGCTGGGTGAAAGCCGCATCCTGGATCAAGGTGTCGCTGTCATCTACTACAACCACAACGAGATCGGCAGGGAAGGCACCGCGGAGCAATCCAGAGGAAAACCCAACCCGGGAAAGTTCTATGATATCTACGGCGGCAATCACTCCGCGGGCCTCTTGATGGCATGGGCCTGGGGCGCCAGCAGGATCCTCGACGTCATACAGGCGTCCGGAGGCGACATCATCGATCCCACCGGGATCGGCGTCACGGGATGCTCGCGCAACGGTAAGGGAGCATTTGCCATCGGCGTCTTCGATGATCGGATCGCCCTGACGATCCCCCACGAGACGAGCACCGCCGGGGTCCCGGCCTACCGCATCGCCGACGTGCTGGGCAAGGAGAGGACGGACCACAACTACTTCGGGCTGAACTGGCTCAGCAACAATTTCGAGCCATTTGTCTTCAAGAACAATGTCTCGAACGCCGTCAAGCTGCCGATTGACACTCACGCCCTGATCGCGATGATGGCGCCGCGCGGCCTGCTCGTCCTCGAGAACCCGCACCAGGCTCAGATGGGCGCCCCGGCCGGTCATACAGCGACAGTGGCCGGAGCAGCGGTCTACAAGGCGTTGGGCGTGGAGAAGAATGTCAGCTACCACTCGAAGGTCGCCGAGACGCCGCATTGCTCTTACAAAAACGAATACACCGATCTCCTCGTCAAGAATATCACGAAGTTTCTGAAGCACGAGGGCGAGGCGCCCGGAGAAATCGTCGTGGGCTCGGGCGGCTCACTCAGCATGGCGGACTGGGTGGACTGGCAAGCCCCAACGCTGGAATGATGGCGCTGTTCGGAGGGCAACCGGAGCGTGCCTGCGCTCTGACGCGGCTGTCATGGATCAGGCCGGCGCGGCGCATCGACGCGCGCTGCAACCAGACGAAGTGCGCGTCGATGCGCTGGCACTGAAGCTGCACCCCTCCGCGGCAGGACGCGGGGTGAGGACGCGTCGCGATCCTGCGCGACCTGTCCGCCCGGGCGTTCGAAGGAGGGATGGCATGGATCGATTCTTTGGCTTCATGATGGCGGCCGCGTCGAGCATCGTGATGGTCGGCTGCGGAGAGATCGGGAACGACATGAGCTCCTTCGGCGGCTCCGGCGAGTTCGGCGCGACGCCGGGGGGCGTGAAGGATATGGGCTTTGCACGGGGCCTCGTCGAGAACGGCAAGGTGCCGCCGCCGGAGGCGTTCCTCGTCGAGGCGATGTTCTCGGAGCACGATTTGCCGCTCGAGGGCGCGCCGTGCGCGACGCTCCTCTGCGTGCGCGCCGCGATGGGGATCGCCCCCGACGCGCAGGGCGAGAGCGCCGCGTGGGTGCAGGTCGGCATGTCGTCGACCATCGATCCCGAGACGTTCAAGCGGCCGTCGATGGCGATCGTCGCGACGGTCGACGTATCCGGCTCGATGTCGTGGAGCTACGGCGATGGCGGAGGCGGGATGCCGGCGGCGATCGCCCACTCACTCCTCTGGAACGTGGCGAGCCACCTCGGCGCGGACGATCGCTTCGCGCTCGTCACGTATGGTTCGTCGGTCGACACGCCGCTCGACTGGACGCGAGGGAACGACCCCGAGATCAAGGAAGCCATAGGCGCGCTCTCGGAGGACGGCTCCACCAACATGGAGGCGGGCCTCCTTCAGGCGTACAAGCTCGCGCGCGGGGCGAAGGGCGCGGCCGACGAGGTCCGCGTCATGCTCTTCACCGACGTTCAGCCGAACGTGGGAGCCACCGGCGGCAGCGATTTCGAGCGCCTGGTCGCGGAGGGCGCGCACGACGGCATCGGGATCACCGTCTTCGGCCTGGGCCTGGGGCTCGGCGCCGAGGTCATGAACCGGATGTCGCACCTGCGCGGAGCCAACGCCTTCAGCCTGATGCACGCCGACGATGTAGGGCTCTTCATGCAAGACAACTGGCCGTGGATGGCGACGCCGATCGCCCATGATCTCAGCCTCGTCGCCACCCCTTCGCCGGGCCTCTCTCTCACCCACGCGTATGGCTTCCCCACGGGGGAGGCCGGCGCGACGTCGATCGCCTCGCTCGACGTGGCGAGCGTGTTTCTCAGCAAGCGCAAGGGGGCGCTGCTCCTTTCCCTCACGCCGGCGTCGCCGAAGGAGATCGCCGGGTCGGAGGTGGAGATCGCGCTGAATTACGTCGACCGCTCGGGAGAGCCGGTCACGAGCTCCCTCTCGGCGCGCTATGACGGCGAGGCGCTCGACGAGCGCGGCGTGGTGATGCCGCAGGCGAGCGTCGACAAGACAGTGGCGCTCGCGCTCCTCGTGCAAGCGATGCACGACGCGGCGCAAGAGTACGGCTCGGACCGCGCGGCGGCGATTGCCACCCTGGAGCCCGCGCTGGCGCGCTTCGCGGCCGACGCTGCGGCGATAGGAGACGCCGGCATCGACGCGGAGGCGGCGTTCTGGCCCGCGCTCCTGGACCTCATGAAGGCGGACGCCCCGCGAGGAGACTTTTATAGTGATTTCAGCGGCAACTGACGCTCTCCGAGGGCTCGTGATCGTCCTCGGCTGCGCCCTCGTCACGGCGTGCGAGGCGGGCCCGGATCGAGATGGCGACGGCTACGAGGCGTCGGAAGACTGCAACGACGCGAACGCCGAGGTGCACCCGGACGCCGCCGAGATCTGCGACGACGGCATCGATAACGACTGCAATCTCCTTGTCGACGTCGCCGACGCTGCCTGCTCTGGCGGCTCGGGCGCCTGAGCTGGTCGCCGAGCGGGCGAGCCCGAGCCCAGCACCCCGGACGTGTCAACCCGGGGAGGGCGCGGGCTGCGCCGTGGCGGCACCCCGTGTCTGTATCTGCATCCACCGCGCCGTGATCACCGCGGCCACGAGCGCGACGATCGTCGTGACCAGGAGCGGCGCGGCGCCGTCGCCGGACATGTGCGCGCGAGAGACGTTATCGAAATGGATGCCGAGGTGCGCCGCCCACGCGACGAGCATGCTGCCGCCGGATCGGAGGTGCAGCGCCGTCATCAGCACGCTGAGCGACGTGATGAACAGGAGGCTGAGCGCCCATGACCACCACGGGACGCCCGGCAGGCACATGGCGGGCAGGTGCCAGAAGGTCCACGCGACGCCGAGGACGAGGCTGGCGCGCACGGGCCCCTGCGCCGGAAGGAGCCGCCGGAGGGCATAGCCGCGCCATCCCAGCTCCTCACCCAGCGGGGCGAGGACAGCGATACCGCGGTGCGCCGGCGTGACAGGCGTGTACAGGAGCGTCGCCGGCAGGCTCCCGCCGGCGAGCGCCAGCAGCGCGAGGCCGAGGAGGTGCAGCGCCGCCGGCATGCACAGCGCGAGCGGCGCGTAACCCCAGCCCGTCGGGGCGCGGTGGGGTGACAGGAGCCCCGAGAGCCCCGCTCGGCCGCCCTCCTTCCAGGCGCACACCACGGCCGCGAGCGAGGGGCCGACGGCGCCGAGCACGAGCGGCGCCATGGCGACGCCGGGAGGGATGCCCGCGCCCCACTGCTGGAGCAGCAGGGGCAGCTGGCAGAGCCATGTGATGGCGTAGGCGAGGAGGAAGAACCGGGCCACCGGACGAGGCATGGACCGGCGGGACAGCCGCGCGCGCAGGATGTTCCTCTCGGCTGCGACCGCCACGGCGGCCGGGGTCATCTCCGAGCGTCGCCAGGGGCTCACCGCCCGCGCGTGCGCCCGAGCAGCGAGCGCAGGATCTCCTCCGCATGCGTCCACAGCAGCGAGCCTCCCGCCTCCGGGAGCACACGCCGCTCTGCCGCGCGCAGCCGGCCGGCGAGCGACACCCCGAAGTCCGGTGAGTGCACCGTGCTCGTGTCCCGCGCGCCGTACCACAGGTCGACCGGCGCGCGGATGATCTCCGGATCGAACGGCCACGCGCTCATCGTCAGTACCGTGTCGCGCGCATAGCCGGCGGGCCCCTGCGAGAACGCCTCAGCCATCGCGCGCCGGTAAGCGCGCTCGAACACCGGGGCGGTGTACACCGCGCGGTCGACGTCCGCGAGCGTCGAAATGACGAAGCTCCACATCGCCTCGGCGCTGAACCCGGCGAAGAACGCCTCTGCGCGCCCAGGGTCGATCGCCACCAGCTCCACGAGCCGCCGCACGTCCGGCGCCAGCGCATCAGCGAACAGCGGATTCGCCAGCTCATCGGTCCCCGCGACCACGGCCACGCCAGCCACGACGCTGGCCGCCGCGCAGGCCAGGGCGAACGGCGCGCCCGCCGAGAACCCGACGGCCGCCACGCCGGACAGCTGCCGCGCCTCGAGGAAGCGCCGTATGTCCTGCGCCCAGTCGCCGAGCGTGCGGCCCGGGGCCTGGTCCGACGCCCCGATCCCCGGGCGATCCACGGAGATCAACCGCACGCCGAGCCCGTCGACGACGTCGCCCCCGAACCCCATCGACCGGCTCGTGGCGCCGCCGGGGCAGAGCATGACGGGGATGCCGTCCTCCGGTCCCCACTCCGCCCAGCCCAGCCGCCGGCCGTCTGGGAGCGCGGTCGTCCCGAGCCGGGCAGGCTCCACCACGCCGCTGATCATGGCCCCAAGGTAGTTGACCCGCACCGAGGATGCCAGGTGCTCCGCGCGTGTCGGGAAGGCGCCGAGACCGACCGGGGTCAGGACAATGGACCAGGGAGCGCACGTGTACGTGCTGCGCAGTTCCGCATGGAGCTGCCACAGACTCCCGTGGTAAGGTCATGTTGTCAGGGGGGGTGGTGGTGAACTTGTGAGCGAGCCCGCGCCGGCCGGGGAAGGGGACAGGCCATGATCGCGGTTGCCGAGCCGGGCACGCGCACGCTCAGCGACGACGAGTTCGTCCTGTTCCAGAGGCTCGTCAAGCGCCTCTCGGGCATCTCCCTGGGCCCCCAGAAGAAGCCGCTCCTGCTCTGCCGACTCGGGCCCCGGCTCCGCGCGCTCGGCCTCCGCAGCTTTGGCGAGTACTACCGCCGGGTGACCGCGGCGGGCGGCGAGGGCGAGCTCGTGCACATGCTCGACTGCATCTGCACCAACGAGACCCATTTCTTCCGGGAACGCGAGCAGTTCACGCTCCTCGAGCGCGAGATCCTCCCGGCGTGGGAGAAGAGCGCGGGTCACGGCGCGCCGGACCGCGGAGCGCCCCGCGCGCGCGTCCGCCGCCCGCTGCGCGCGTGGAGCGCGGCCTGCTCGACCGGGGAAGAGCCCTACTCGATAGCGATGACGCTGCTCGACAGCCTGTCCCCCCCCGATCACAGCGGCGCGGCGGGACGGGCGCCGCGCTGGGCAGGCGGCGCGTCGACGGGCTTTCCGGGGATCGGCGTCCTGGCGACGGACCTGTCCGTCCGTGCGCTCGAGCAGGCGCGACGCGCGGTGTGGCCGATCGAGCGGGCCTCGGAGATCCCGGACGAGCGCCTGCGCGCCTACATGCTCCGCGGGACGGGCGCAAGCGCGGGCCTGATGAAGGCCGGGCCGGAGCTACGGCAGATCGTCACCTTCCGGCGCTTCAACCTGCTCGACGCGGCGCCCGAGCGATTCGGCCTGTTCGATCTGATCTTCTGCCGGAACGTCTTCATCTACTTCGACGCCGCGACGAAGGCAGAGATCGTGGCGAAGCTCATCGCCAGCCTCGCGCCCGGAGGGTACCTGTTCCTCGGGCACGCCGAGGGCCTTCACGGGACGGACCCTCGCGTGCGATGCATCGCCCCATCGGTTTATCGGCTCCAGCCTCCGGCGGGGCTCAAGGGAAGCCGGAACCAGTAGCGCTCCTACGGACGTTGCTCCTGAACAGGAGCTCGTCCGACGGAGCCTCCCTCTCTCGAGGAGATACGCGGAGCGGCTCGACCGCGGCGGTGCGCGGTCAGGGGTGGATGTTGAGCTGGTAGAGGCCGGATTCCTCGAACGCGCCGTCGACCACGATGACGATGGTCTGCCCTGCGTCGAGCGACACCGTGACCTCCGACGTGAACAGGTGCAGGTCCTCCCCGAGCACGTCGTCGCTGCACGCGATCTCCTCGCCATAGCAGTCCCCGTCGAAGACGGCGAGTACGGTGTCGTATTCGGAGCCGACCGTATCGATCGTGTACGTCCCCGCCTCCGGCGCGGTGAACAGATAGGCCACCTCAGGCGCGTCGAAGCCGCCGCAGCTGGCGTCCACCTCGGCGAGGCTCCCCTTGGTCGTCCCCGTCGCGGTCTGGGAGGCGAGGGGCGTGAGCTCGATGGGTTTATCGCACGTGCCGGTGCCGTCGAACAGGTCCACGTTGAGCATGTAGTCGCCCTCCGCGCCGTGGCTGTCGACGCTGATCAGGGCGGTCTGGCCGGCGTCCAACCACACGAGCTTGCTCGAGTCCCTGCTATCGTTGACGCAGGCGATCTCGTCGCCTTCGCACCCGCCGTCGCGCACGGACAGGACCATATCGACCGTGGAGCCCACGGTGTTCATGCGGTAGAACCCATCTGCTGGCGCGGTGAAGCTGTACGTCGCCTCGCCGCCGGGCACCGAGGCGCAGGAGGGCGCCAGGAGATCGGGATACCCCTCGCTGTTGCCCGTGACCGACTGCGGGACCGTGGACTCGAGCTCGAAGAGCGGGCACGCCGGCGTCTCCCGCTGGGTGATGTTGAGCGTGTAATCGCCGCTCGCCGACACGCTGTCCACGGAGACGATCACCGTCTGACCGGCGGAGAGGAACAGGCTCGCTCGTGAGTGGGTGACGATCCCCGCGGGGTCCACGTTGTCATTGCACCTGAGCGAGGGGCCAGAGCACGAGCCGTCCAGCACCTCCAGGACCGTATCGAGCGCCGAGCCGTCCGTGTCGAAGATGTAGAGCGCGTCGGCCGGGGCGGTGAAGCGGTAGGTCGCCTCGGGGGCCCCGCGAGCGGCGCAGTCTGGCGCGAGGTGATCGGTGAGCCCCGCGGTGGTGCCCGTGACCGTCTGCGGCACCGTCGAGCCGAGATCGAGCAACGGGCACACCACCTCGTCGACCACGAGCCGGTAGTCGCCCGTCGGGCCCGCGGTGTCCACCACGAGGATGACGGTCTCGCCGGCCGCGAGCGAGAGCGTGATGAGCGGCGGCTCGAACAGGCCGTCGACGCACGCGATGAGATCGCCGGCGCACGAGGCGTGGCGCGCCTCCATGAGGACGGGGAAGCTCGAACCGGTCGCGTCGAACGTGTAGATGCCCTCGCGCGGCGCGGTGAAGCCGTAGGTCGCCTCGCCCCCGGTCGAGAAGGTCGCGCAGGCCGAGATCAGGTTGCGGAGGTGCTCGTTGTTCCCGGTCACCGTCTGCGGCAGGGTCGCGCCGATCTGGACGCCTGGGCACGGAGGGGCCTCGAAGAGCTCCAGCGTGAAGCTCGCCAGCGGGCCGGTCGGGTCCGCCACGGCGACGAGCACCGTCTGACCGGCCTCGAGCGTCGCGAACGCGTTCGACTCGCCGGCGCCGTAACGGCAGTTGAGCGAGGGGCCCGTGCACGTGCCGCCGTCGAGGACCTCGACGATCAGGTCCGACGGGGCGTGCGCGCTGAACACATAGGTGCCGTTCGATGGGGCCGTGAACGTGTACGTGGCGTCCGGCGTCGCGCTGATGTCGCAGGTGGCGAACACCGTGTCCTCGCGCAAGGCGGTCGTGCCCGTCACCGTCTGCGGGACGACGGGATCGAGGGCGGTCGGCGTGCACTGGACCGGCCCGGGCTCGGCCACGCGGAGCGTGAAGTCGCCCTGCGCGCCGCGCGCGCCGCTCACCACCACGAGGATGCGCTCGCCCTCGGCGAGATCGACGGAGATCTGCGACTGGACGCTCCCCGCGTTGTCGTTGCAGGCCAGCTCGTCGCACGTGTCCGCCCGCAGCGCGCCGAGCGTCGTGTCGTACGAGGCCTCGAAGGTGTCGAACAGGTAGGTCCCCGCGTGAGGCGCGGTGAACAGGAACGCCTGATCCGCCGCGCCAGGCTCCGAGCAGGTCAGCCAGCGGCTGTCGTCAGCGCCGATCGTCGTGCCGCTCACCCGCTGCGGGACGGCGGAGCCGATGTCCTGGGAGGGCTCCGCGCTGCACGCGCAGGTGCCGCCCTCGCAGGGGCGCCCGGGGTCGCAGGCGCGATCGCACCGGCCGCAGTGCTGCGGATCTGCGGCGAGGTCCACGCAGCTGCCGGCGCAGTCGGTGAGGCCGGGGAGGCAGGTCTGCCGGCACATGGAGCCGGCGCACGCGCGGCCCGGCAGGCACTGCGCGTCGCACTTGCCGCAATGGTTCGGATCCGTGCGCGTGTCGACGCAATCGTCGCCGCAGCGCTTCACGTAGCGGCCCTCGCGGCACTCGGATGGCCCGCCGCCGTCACCGCTGCCGCCGCCGTCACCGCCGCCGCCGTTTCCGCCACCGCCGTCGCCGCCGGTCCCCAGCGGCTCGCAGGCGCCCTGCACGCACGCCGCCCCAGCCGGACATTCCTGGCCACACGCGCCGCAGTGCTCCGGATCGGCGTGCAGCGCCACGCAGGTCCCGTCGCAGACCGAGTAGGGAGCCTCGCAGCGCGGCGCCAGGGCGTCGTCGCTGCCGCACGCGGGCGTCGCCGAGAGGACCGCGGCAGGCAGCCAGAGCGCGGCCCTCGAGAGCGCGTGCCCGAAGCGAAATCCGTGTCTGTTCATCCGCATCCCCCTGCGGCACGCGCCGTCGACGCGCGCGAGCCGGCGGAGAAGGCGAGCGCCTCTCCGGCGTTCGGCTCCCGGGCTCCGCGCTGGTGGTTGATGGCTGACGTGGTCGCTCCGCTCATCCGACCCTGCCATCGAGGCCTCGCTGCGCCGGCCGGCGTCGACCCGACCGCACCTCGGCCGGGTAGGCCGCTACACGGATCGTGCCTCACGTCGCGAAGCGAGGTCAAGGCGCGCCGTCTGGCAGGCTCTTCGGGAGGGCTGGCCCGCGCCAGGTGGTAGAGAGCGACAACGGCGCCACCCCTTGCTAGAACCGCCCGCATGTTGCGGCCCGCGCGCCCTGAAGTCCTCGCTCCCGCCGGTGATCGCGCCGCCATGGAAGCCGCCGTGCGCGGCGGGGCCGATGCCGTCTACTTCGGCCTCCGGGGGGGCGCCGCGGGAGGCGGCGCGGCGTCGCCCTTCAACGCCCGCGCGCGGGCCGCGAACTTCGACGCGGCGGAGCTCGAGGAGGCGGTGCGCTTCCTCCACGCCCACGGCGTGAAGGGCTACGTCACCCTGAACACGCTGGTGTTCGACGACGAGCTCCCGGCGGTCCGCGGCGCGATCGAGGCGTGCACCGCGGCCGGCGTCGACGCGGTCATCGTCCAGGACCTCGGGGTGATGCGCCTCGCGCGGGCGCTCGCGCCCGGGCTCCCGATCCACGCCTCCACGCAGATGACCTGCACCGACGCGGCCGGCGTCGAGCTCGCGCGATCGCTCGGCGCCGCGCGCGTCATCCTCGCCCGGGAGCTCTCGCTCGACGACATCGCCGCCATCCGCCGCGCGACCGACGTCGAGCTCGAGGTCTTCGTCCACGGCGCGCTCTGCATCGCCTACTCGGGGCAGTGCCTGACGAGCGAGGCCATCGGCGGTCGAAGCGCCAACCGCGGCGCCTGCGCCCAGGCCTGCCGCCTGCCGTACCGCCTCGTCGTCGACGGCGCGCTGCGCGACCTCGGCGACGCGGCCTACCTCCTGTCGCCGGAGGACCTCGACGCCACCGACGTCATCCCCGACCTCGTCGCGCTCGGCGTCGCCTCGGTGAAGATCGAGGGGCGCCTCAAGGGCCCGGAGTACGTCGGCGCCACCGCGCGGCTCTACCGCGCCGCGATCGACGCGGCGGTCGGCGCGGGGGCGGGTCCGGGGCCCGCGGAGCGCGAGGCGGCGCTCCAGGCGTTCTCGCGGGGCTCAGGCCCCGGCTTCCTGCGCGGCGTCGACCACCAGCGCCTGGTCGACGGCCGCACCTGCGATCACCGTGGCATCGAGGTCGGCGAGGCGCGCAGCGCCGCGCGCCGGCGCGGCCACGAGGTGGTGGTCGTCCGCGCCGCCCGGCCGCTCGCGCGCGGCGAGGGGATCCTCGTGGAGGGCGGGTTCGCCGGCGAGGGCGAGATCGGCGGCCGCATCTGGGGCCTGTGGGTCGCTGGCCGCGAGGTCGAGCGCGCGCCGGCCGGGGGCGACGTCGAGGTCTGGCTCGGGCCGGATCGGCGGCTGCCAGAGGACGTGCTGAGCGGCGCGCGGGGGCTGCGCGGGCGCCGGGTCTTTCGCACGAGCGACCCTGCGGGCGCGCGCGAGGTCCGCGACGCGCTCGACCGCGCCCAGCGCCGGGTGGCGATCGACGTCCGCCTGGAGGGCCGCCTCGGCGAGCGCCCGCGGCTCTCGGCGGCGACGGAGGGCGGGGCGTCGGCCTCGGTCGAGGTCGACACCCCGCTCGGCCGCGCCGATCGATCGCCGCTCGACGAGGCCACGCTGCGGAAGCAGCTGGATCGGCTGGGCGACACGCCGTTCGCCCTGCGCGGCGTCGGGCTGTCGCTCGACGGGCCCGCGCTCGTGCCGCCGTCGGCGCTCAACCGCGCCCGCCGGGCGCTCGTCGCGGCGCTGATCGAGGCGTCGCACCGCCCCCATCCGTCGGCGCCGCTGGCGGCCGAGGGGCTCGTCGCCGGGGTCGCTCCGCCGGACGCGCCGCCGCCGGCGCCGGGCCTCTTCGTGCTGTGCCGCAACGTGGCGCAGGCCCGGGCGGCGCTCGACGCCGGCGCGAGCGGCGTCTACCTCGATTTCCTGGAGATGGTCGGCCTCGGCGCTGCGGCGCGCGAGCTGATGGCGGCCGGGGCCTCCGTGGGGGTCGCGCCGCCGCGGATCCGCAAGCCGGGCGAGGAGAAGATCGACCGGTACCTGCTCTCGCTCGGGCCGGCGGCGATCCTGGTCCGCAGCCTCGGCGCGCTGCTTGACCAGACGCCGGGCGTGCCCCGGATCGGCGATTTCTCGCTGAACGTCACGAACAAGCTGGCCGCGCGCGAGGTGCTCTCGCGGGGGCTCGCCGCGTTCACGCCGTCGTTCGACCTCGACGCCGCCCAGCTCGAGTCGCTGCTGGACTCGCCGTTCGGGCCGTTCGCCGAGGTGGTGGTGCACCATCCGATGCCGCTCTTCCACATGGAGCATTGCGTGATCGCGGCGACGTTGTCCGAGGGCAAGGATCACCTCACCTGCGGCCGCCCGTGCGAGCAGCACGCGCTGTCGCTGCGGGACCGGGCGGGCATGGATCACCCGCTCGAGGCGGACGTGGGGTGTCGGAACACGGTGTTCCACGCGGCGCCCCAGAGCGCGGCGCACCTCGTGCCGAGGCTCGCGAATTGCGGCGTGCGGCGGTTCCGGATCGAGCTGGTGCGGGAGGACGCCGAGGGGGCGCGGCGGGTGGTGGAGGCGTACCGGCGGCTGCTCGCCGGGGAGGTGGCGCCGGCCGAGGTCACGCGCGGGCTGCGGGCCGAGGGCAGCTACGGGGTGGTGCGAGGGTCGCTGCGCGTGCTGCAGGCGTGAGGGGCGAGCCACCACCGAGGTGAGCGCCTCGCCGGCCCAGCGTATCCCTGGTTTCCTGCGAGGAGACCTCGTTGCCCGTCGCTCGAAGCACAGCGGGATCGACCGGCTCCGCATGCACCCCTCCAGCGCGGGGCGGTTGGTGAGGGGGGCCGTCCTCGCTTGAACGATGGTGTACCGCCCTGACCACTGCTCCTCCCAGCTCTCGTGGACAGTCTGACGGCACCGCCATCCTCTCCGCCGCGGGCTTCCGGCGCGCCAGAAGGCATGGTACGCAGGAACCATGGATATGGCTCCTCTTGCCGCGGTCCTCTCGCGGGTGTGTACGACTTTCCGGGTTGCAGTCGCGCTCGCACCTGGGGCGCCGCCAGACTACGAGGTCGCCGCCGAGCTCTGCGTGCCGCAGGAGAGCCCGCGGGACACGGTGCTGCTCACCGTGCACGGCGCCACGTACTCGAGCGTGTACTGGGATTTCCCGTATCAGCCGGAGCGTTATTCGTTCGTGCGCTACGCCAACGCGGCTGGTTATGCCACGCTGAACTTCGACCGCATTGGCACCGGAGACAGCGACCGGCCGCCCTCCCTTCACGTCACACCGACCGCGCAGGCCTATGTCCACCACCAGCTCGCGGAGGCGCTCCGGAGCGGCGAGCTCGGGCACGCATGGAGCCGGGTGGTGCTCGTCGGCCACTCGCTGGGATCTATCATATCCGTCCAGCAGGCTGCGACGTACCACGACGTGGATGGCGTCGTGGCCACGGGGTTCTTGCACACCTACGGCCCCGGCCTGCCGCAGCTGCTCCTGAACGTCTATCCGGCCACGCTCGACTCGAGCTTCGCGGGCTCCGGCCTCGACCTCGGCTACTTGACGACACGGCCGGGCACCCGCGGCCCGACGTTCTATTACCTCCCGAACGCGGATCCGGCGGTGATCGCGCTGGACGAAGCGACCAAGGGGCTCGGCACGTCCGGCGAGCTCGCCGAGTTTGCGCTGGTCAACACCGCGCTCACGAGCCTCCAGGTCGACGCGCCGGTGCTCACCGTCGTGGGCCGGCACGACACGATATTCTGCGGGATCGCGCCGTGCGGTACCCTGCTTGGCGGGACCACGCTGGAGCCCGCCGCCTACTCGCCGGCCGCGGAGCTCGAGATCGTGGTCGTGCCCAACGCGGGCCACGATCTGAACCTCCAGATCAACGCGCCCACCGCGTACGCAGCGATCCGCGGCTGGCTCGACGAGCGCTTCCCGCCGCTCTAGGGAGGCCCGCTCGGCGACCTCGGCGACGGGAGCCTCGCAGGCGGGCTCGCCGAGCCGATCAGCGTTCGCTTTGACGACCGCTACGGCTATGTGGCGGACTATTATCGGAACTGCGGTGAAGAAGGGGGCGGCGAGGAAGTCACCTGCTTCCAGCCCGACACGAGCGACGTGACGCGCTGCACGGAGTGAGCGCACGGCGAACGCAGGTCGACAGACCGAGCCGCCCGGCCTGGCGCCGCGCCGTGCGCTCGGCTCTGCGGAGTGGCATCGGACCTCCGGCCGCCATTTTCAACTCACCAGATAGCCCGTAGAGTTCCCTGACATGTGGGCGCGAAGATCGACAGGGGACAGGGCTCTTCTTCTTGTTCTTGTGGTCGCAGGCGGGGCAGCGAGCCCCATCGGATGCGGCGGGGAGGACGGCGCTGTGGTCAGCACGGCAGGGAGCGGCGGCGCGGGCACGAGCGGCCCGGGCACGAGCGGCGCAGGTGCGAGCGGCGCGGGCACTCCCAGCGCCGGGCCGGGTAGCGGCCCCGCCGGCGGCGGAGGTGATGCTGGCGGCGGGGGCGGCAGCCCCGCGGCGCTCTGTCGGCCGCTGCCGCCGCCGAGCGGAAATGTCATCGAGGTCGGCCCCTCGCAGGCCGACGAGCTCCAGGGCATCGCGCAGAGCGCGGAGACCGGCGATTCGATCGTGCTCCTCGACGGAACATACGATCTGAACGGCTCCTACCTCCGGTTCGCCGCGCCGGGGGTGACGCTCCGCTCGAAGAGCGGCAATCGGGAGAAGGTCATCCTGGACGGGGGCTATGCGAGCGCGGAGATCGTGCAGATCGTCGCCTCGGATGTGACGATCGCCGACGTGACGCTCGCGCGGGCATACAACCACCCTGTTCACGTCATCGGCGGCGACGCCGGCGACACCAAGGGCACGCACATCTACAACGTCCGCGTGATCGACCCCGGCCAGCAGGGCATCAAGGTGAACGCAGGCGCAGACCAGACGACGTTCGCCGACGAGGGCGTCATCGGCTGCTCGCACGTCGAGCTCACCGACGAGGGGCGCGCGCACGTGAGCGACTGTTACACAGGCGGCGTGGACATCCACAGGGCCCGCGGCTGGCGGATTCACGACAACACGATCGAGGGTTTCTGGTGCGAATCAGGGCTGTCCGAGCATGCAATTCACGTCTGGACAGGGAGCCGTGATACGATCGTCGAGCGGAACGCGATCCGGGATTGCGCGCGGGGAGTGGGCCTCGGCCTCGGCGAGACGACCGAGGGGCGGACGTACGCGGACGACCCGTGCCCCGGCGCCTCGACCGTTGGCCATGTCGGAGGGATCGTCCGGAACAACACGGTCTTCGCGGGGAGCGCCGCGCTGTTCGCGTCGCAGTCGGGCTTCGACTCGGGGATCGCGATCGAGCAGGCGTGCGGCGCGCGCGTGCTTCACAACACGGTCGTGTCGACGCAGGCACCCTTCTCCTCGATCGAGTGGCGGTTCAGCCACACGAGCGCGACGATCACCAACAACCTCGTGAGCCATCAGCTGAGGGAGCGCGACGGAGCGAAGGCGACGCTCGCTGGCAACCTGGAGATGGCGCCTGCCTCCCTGCTCGCGGACGCCCAGGGAGGCGATTTGCATCTGGTCGCGGGGCAGGACGGGGCCGTCGACAAGGGCGTGGCCCTGTCGGCGGGAGAGGTCGCCGACGACATCGACGGCGAGCCCCGGAGCGGCGCGTACGATGTCGGCGCCGACGAGCTCACCGCCACGCAATGACATGCCTGCCCCGGGCGCGGTCCGATCAAAACACGAGCACCTCGCCGCCTGACGCGAGCTGGCACGCGCCGTCCTGGGGATCACCGCCGGTGCGGAGGATCTCGGACGGCTCCGGCTCGCGGTAGACGCCGGAGAGCGCGATGTCGACCATGCGCAGGATCGCGCGATCGAGCTTGGTCACGTAGTAGCAGGGGATCGTCGGCTCCTTGTGCGCCCCGCCAACCCCGGAGTCATCCGTCAAGAAGACGTATCGGCCGCCCGTGAGCTGTGCGGCAGAGCGCATGCTGAGCTCGGTGAGCTCATCCACGCCGCTCGACGCGACGGGATAGACAGCCACCCCGAGGTCCTGGAGGGCTCGTATCCCGCCCGCCATCGCCGCGGCGTTCTCCTCGTGGTGGGGCGCGTCCGCGACCCAGAAGGCGAGGCGCGCGGTGTCGCCGCCCGTGCGCCAGGAGAGGTCGGCCGTCTTGGAGAGCGCCATGTCCGGCGCCTCCGGGAAGTCGCCGCCGCCGCCGGCCGCCTGCTCGGCGAGCTTCTCCTGGAACTCGTCGGGATCGGAGCGGAAGTCGAACCACCGGACGATGTAGTCGTCCTCGGTGTCCTTGTACAGGACGAGCGACCAGCGCTGCTGGGCGTTCGGGTACTTGGCGAAGATGGAGTCGGAGAGCGCGATGAACTCCGTCTGGAGATACGTGATCTCGTCGCCCATGCTGCCGGTGGTGTCGATGACGAGCGAGACGTCGAGCGTCTCCTTTTTTCCTGGAGGCGCCGCGAAGAGGCTGTGCGCGGCCTGGTGGTCGGCCTCGGTGAAGGGCAAGATGCCCGGGAGCTGCTGCGAATAGAGCGTGTTCCGGTACGAGAGGAAGAAGTCGAAGTTGCGGTTGTCGTCCCAGACGCCCGCGGTGAGCGTGCCAGGCTCGATGCTGGCTCCGCCGCCTGCGCCGCCTGCGCCGCCTGCGCCGCCTGCGCCGCCTGCGCCTCCGCCGCCTCCTGTGCCCAGGCTTCCGCCGGGGGAGCCTTCGCTCGGAGGACCGCTTCCATCCGACACACCTCCCGAAGCGGCTGAGCCGACCGCGGCGCCTGAGTCGAAGCTCGCCTCGGGGTCAGCGCCGCCGCCCCTGCCCGGGATCTCCCCGTCGCCGCCTTCTGCTGAGCTCGATCCGCCCGAGCACGCTCCCAGCGCGAGAAGGCTTCCCACCATGAAAGCGAAGCGGAAACAGGTGTGCATCGGGGTCTCCTCGGCCGCCAGGGGCGTCGCGTGCCGACGTCGGACGCGGCCAGGCATGCTGCGATGCACGGCGCGTACCGAGGCGAAGCCGAGTGATATCAGTTACTTACGCGGATGCACGTGATGCGTTTTGTGCCAAGGCGCGCCGGAGCGCGACCCCGACGGCTCGGGCGCGCCTTGAGGTCGCGACCGAGGTTGTGGGTGATGTCGATGTGACGCACTGCGCTGCGTGCGCACACGGCGAACGCCGGTCAGCAGGCCGAGCCGCCCGCACGGCGCCGCGCGGGGGACCTGCTCCCCGCTTCAGACCCCGTAGAAATCGTAGAACTCCTGCGCTGGAGCCTGGACTGCGAGCACCTGGAACGGGAAGCACTCTTCCAGGCGATCGAGGCTCGTGTGCTGCGCAAGAGACCTCAGGAATGGACGCGTCATGGATTCCTTGACCTGGCCGTGATGATCAAGGAACTGACCCCAGAGCGTCATGCTTTGGTATCGGCCGGGAACCGCGCGAGCAGACGAGCCGTACGCCGGCGGGAACAGACGGCGGTACGCGTCGAGGTTGTAGAGCCACGAACCACCGGTCACCAGGCTGACCTCGTTTGCCGTTCGTTTCATGTGCTCGACGAGCGCTGACAGGTCAGCCCGTCGCCGCTCGGCTCGCGCGGCGCAGAGAGGCGAGCTGCTGTCCGTCTCCGCATTCCGGAAGTGCAAACGAGCGCGATCGACGCTCGACAGGGCGTAGGAAAAGCATCCAGAGGTCGCGACGACAGCCGGCGCCGTCGTCGCTTCGGGATCCTTCAGATAGAAGCGGTACGTCCACTCGCGGCCGGCTTCCCCGCCTTCTGTGTCGGGCAGACCGGCTACATAGGCCTGCCACGTCTCGTTTTGCGCGTCGAACTCGCGCCCGAGGCCGAACCGAACATAGAGGTTCGTGTACTCGAAGAGGGCGCTTCCCAGGGACATCCCCGACAAGGTCCGCACCTTCTCCGCGAACGAGAGCTGCAGGTCGAAAAAAGCCTTGGAGAACACCACGCTCGTGGTCGACCTTCGGGGTTCAGCGCTCAGCTCTTCGGAGGTGCCGACTTGAGCGTCGCGTCGAACAGCGCGAGCAATGTCTGGTAGTGGCGCTCGGAGGCGGCCTTGTTGTACACCGCTGAATCGGAGGGGACCCAGCCGTGCTTCGCGCCTTCATACGTCTCGACCGTGTGCTGCACGCCCGCCTGCTGGAGGGCGTCGGTCAAGCGCTGTTTCTGCTGGTCAGGGAACGAGGCGTCCTCGATCGCGCCCGCCACGTACACGCGCGCGCGGATCCGCGGCGCCAGGAGGTGCGGGCTGTCTGGATCGTCGGTCGCCAGGTTGCCGCCGTGGTAAGACGCTGCCGCGATCACGCGATCCGGAAAATTGCCAGCCGCCGCGAGCGACAACCCACCTCCCATGCAATAGCCGGTCGTGCCGATCGACAGCGATCGGACATCGGGCTCGGCGGCCAGGAAGGCGAGGAACGCCTCCGTGTCCGAGCGCACGTTGGCCTTGGTGGCCGTGGCCATGTACTTCTGCTGCCACTGCTTACGGAACTCCGGATCTCGGCTGAATGCCTCGGCGTCCGGCGCCTGGTAGGGGCCGCCGCGGTAAAAGAGATCCGGCAACAGGACGAGATAGCCGCCCTGCGCGATGCGCTCCCCCAGCTCGAAGAGAGCGGGCCGAATGCCGCGGCCATCCTGGTACACCAGCACCGCGGGCCAGGGACCTTTGCCAGAGTCGGGCCGGAAGACGGACGCTTCGGTCTGGCCATCCCGGGTCTTCAGCGTGACTGTAGCTCGTGACATATGTTCCTCCTGCGTTTGGCGTGTGGAGTACTCTCCTCCTCTCGCCTTGGCAAGCACACTTGTCGCGTGCGATGCCTTTCTCGAGCTGGTGGCGGCGGCGCCGCCTCGCCATGGGCTCAGTGTCCAGCGACGGGCGCTCGGTCCAGATGACCGGTCACTCCATGACCGTCTTGCGCCTTGAGCATCGGAGTTGCTGATCTGCTGCTTCCCAGGCAGCAGCGTCGCGCCGCCGTGGTGGCGAAAATGCCGGCCGGACGCGGACTCCGTCGTTGGTACGCAATTGGCATGTGTGGCCACGCAATCGCAGGGGATCGTCGGCTCCTTGTGCGCCCCGCCAACCCCGGAGTCATCCGCCCCGTAAACCATGTCCTGCCTGCATTGCCTGGCAAAGGCGACGAGGGCGAGGGGCAGCGTGGCCAGGTCGAGCGCCACGCCCCGCCGCAACAGCAGCATGTAGCCGAGCGGCGTGGGGGTCTTGAGGATGCGCTCGCAGGCCCCCAAGGCAGGGTGGCGAGGTCGGTCCGGACGATGAGGGTCCCGGTGCTCATGACGGTCCCAGTCCTGGGCAAAGCCGAAGCGGGCCCCGGAGACGGCATGTGAGCGTTCAACTTTCGATGTCAACTCGAAACGGCCGCCAGCGACCGTCCTTGCGCGGCGATGGCAGACAGGCGTCCTCCGGAGCGCCGCGTCAAGAGGGCGGGCATCGGGCCGCGATCCCACAGGCGGTGCAGCGCCGCCACCACCGGCGCCCGGCGGAGCGACGTCGAGCTGGCGATGCGGCCGCCACCCCCCGCGTCGCGCGCCAGCCGCCGATGCGCTGATCGGCTTCGCGCTCCTCGAGCGGGCCGGCGATGATCGCGGCAAAGCGCCCGCCCCCCTTGCCGCGGCGCTCCGGAGGAGCCCCGCCAGCCTCGTGCTCCCTCGGGCTCGGGATACTTGCGGGCCGGTCGATTGGAATTGACGGTGCCCGTGTGCTCGTTCACATTGTCGCCGAGGGGTATCCTTGTTGCTGCGCCTTGCTCGGGTCGCCACGCGTACCGAGGCGTTCGTCGTCTGATCGAATTTTTGCACCAACTCCGTTCGCTCGGTCGTCGCGGAAGCGATCGCTGAGCGATGGGGATTGGCATCGGGCCGAGGGTTCTCCCAGAGAACACGGCATACCGCGCTCGTTCGGCGGCTGTCGTGAAGTCTCGAGTGCTGTTCACCGGAGATGATTCCTTCAAAGATCCGGCGGTGCTGGCGACGCGCCGGATGACAAGAGTTGAAGGCGGCGTAATCTATGTTGAAGAGCATGAACCCTCAAAACCACGTGTCACGGAGGATGTTCCTGGCCATCTTGGGCTCGGCGTCCGTCGCCGCCGGCTGCTCCCGCGAGGAGAGCGACGCCGCGCGCGCCGCCCAGAAGCCGGCGTCGGGCGCCGATACCGCGGGGCGGAAGCCGAAGACGCTGTCCGAGATCGTGGTCGGCTTCTCGCAGACGGGCGCCGAGAGCTCGTGGAGGATCGCGCACAGCAAGTCGATCCAGGAGGAAGCGGAGAAGCGCCACGTGCAGCTCCTCTTCGCAGACGGTCAGAACGTGCACAACAACCAGGTCAACGCCGTCAACGGGTTCATCACCAAGGGCGTCGACATCATCGTTATTGCGCCGCAAGAATCCGTGGGCTGGAAGCCCACATTGAAGGAGGCCAAGCGCGCCGGGATCCCGGTAGTGCTCACGAGCCGGGGCGTGGACGCGGAGGAAGATCTGTACGAGACGGTGATGGTTGCAGACTTCGTCTGGGAGGGGCGCCGGGCAGGGGAGTGGCTCGCAAAGCAGACGAACGGCAACGCGCGGATCATCGAGCTCGTGGGCACGCCGGCGGCGGACGTTGCGGTGATGCGCAAGACCGGCTTCGCCGAGGCCATCGCGAAGCATCCGGACATGAAGATCATCGCGAGCCAGAGCGGTGACTTCACGCGCACCAAGGGAAAAGCCGTGATGGAGACGCTGCTCCCGGCCCACAAGGGCGAGATCAACGCCGTCTACGCTCACAACGACGACATGGCGCTCGGGGCGATCCAGGCGATCCAGGCGGCAGGGTTGAAGCCCGGGCAGGATATCCTGGTGATATCGATCGACGCCGTGAAGCCGGCGTTCGAGGCCATGATGGAGGGGAAGCTGAACGCGACGGTCGAGTGCAACCCCATGCACGGCCCCCTGCTCTTCGATACGATCGACAAGATCGTGCGTGGTGAAAAGGTGCCGAAGCGCACGATCGTCCCTGGCCAGATCTTCGAACGCGAGCAGGCGGCGACGGCCATCGGCTCGCGGCCCTACTGAGGAGGGATCGGCGCCGGCGTCCCGCTGCGGCGGCGCGAGCACCATCACGCTCGTGAGCTCGCTCGTCGCGCGGCGCTCACGTACGGAGCAGCAGCAGCATGCCTGTTTCGAAAGCCTTGCTCTCTGTCGAGGGCCTCAGCAAGTCCTTCCCCGGAGTTCGCGCTCTGCACGACGTGCACGTCGAAGCGCGCGCCGGCGAGATCCAGGCGTTGATGGGGGAGAACGGAGCCGGCAAGTCGACGCTGATCAAGCTGCTCACCGGCGTCTATCCTCCTGACGCCGGGACCTTGCGCCTCGGCGGTACGGTGATCCGGCCGACCTCTCCCCGCCACGCAGAATCGCTGGGGATCAGCGCGGTACACCAGGAAATCAGCCTGATCCCGCACCTCTCCATCGCGGACAACATCATGCTGGGCCGCCAGCCTCGGCGCTTCGGCTTGATCGACCGGCGCGCCGTCTGCGCGAAGGCTCGTCAGGCCCTCGCGCGCCTCTCGCTGGACCTCGACGTGTCGCGATCGGTGGCGGCGCTGCCCACCGCGCTACAGCAGATGGTCGCGATCGCCCGCGCGCTCGCCGTGGACGCGCGGATCCTGATCCTGGATGAACCCACCTCCAGCCTGGATGAAGCGGAGACGCTGCGGCTCTTCGACGTGATGCGGAGGCTGAAGGCGCAGGGGCTGGCGATCCTCTTCGTGACTCACTTCCTGGATCAGGTCTACGCGGTCAGCGATACGATCACGGTGCTCAGGAATGGCTGCCTGGTCGGGCAGTACGCGAGCAGCGCGCTGCCTCGCCTGGAGCTCGTTCAGGCGATGCTGGGCGTCAAGCTCGGCGCGAAAGACGGGGCCGCGCCAGGCGGCCCTGTCGGTCCCGGAGGCGGGGCGAGCGCCGCGGAGCCGGCGCTCACCGCGCGCGGCCTCGAAAGAAAGGGGGTCATCGGGCCGATCGAGCTCGCCCTGCGGCCCGGCGAGGTGGTGGGGCTGGCGGGGCTGCTCGGCTCTGGCCGAAGCGAGACCGCCAGGATGCTCTTCGGGATCGAGCCCGCCGATCGCGGCGAGCTCGTGGTGAACGGACGTGCGACCGAGATCAAGACGCCACGGCACGCGATCCGGGCCGGCCTCGCGTACTGCCCGGAAGACCGCAAGGTGGATGGCATCATCCCGAACCTCTCCGTGCGAGAGAACCTCGTGCTCGCCTTGCAGGCCTCCCAGGGGGCGCTGCGGGTGCTCCCGCGCCACGAGCGGGATCGTCTGGTCCAGCACTACATCAAGGCCCTGAGCATCAAGACACCGTCCCCTGAGACGCCCGTCAAGCTGCTATCGGGCGGCAATCAGCAGAAGGTGCTGCTCGCGCGTTGGATGGCCATGCAGCCACGGATCATGCTGCTCGACGAGCCCACGCGCGGCGTGGACATCGGCGCCAAGCTGGAGATTGAGGCGCTGGTGAAGTCGCTCAGCGAGAAGGGGGTCGCCACGGTCTTGATCTCGTCGGAGCTCGAGGAGATCGCGCGCAACTGCTCCAGGGTGGTGGTCTTGAGAGACCGCAAGCAGCAGGGCGAGCTCGCGGGGGAGGCCGTGACGCCTTCGTCGATCATCCAGGCCATCGCCCATCAGAAGGAGGCGCCGCCCGATGCTTGAGAAGATCACGGAAGCGGCGCGCACGAACGCCAACCTCACGGGCATCGGGATCCTCCTCTTCACCGGGTGCGCCGGCGCCCTGCTGCTCATGCGCGGGCGCCGCGAGGCTTGGCCTTTGCTCGGCCTCCTGGCGCTCCTTCTGTTCAACTCCGTCCTGTCCAAGAACTTCTTCTCCATCGTCGAGCGCGACGGGGCTTATTACGGGACGCCCATCAACCTGCTCAACCAGGGCTCGGAGGTGATGCTCCTCGCGATCGGACTGACGCTGGTGATCGCCGTCAGGGGCATCGACTTGTCGGTCGGCTCGGTCATGGCGTTGTCCGGCGCCACCTGCGTGATCCTGATGAAGGAGGCTCACTGCGCGCCGCTCTTGGCTGCGTTCTTGTCCCTCGCCGTCGCCGGCGGTGTCGGTCTGTTCAACGGCACGCTGGTGACGGCGCTGAACATCCAGCCCATCATCGTGACCTTGATCAGCATGGTCGGTGTTCGCGGCGTCGCCATGCTCATCACCCGCGCCGAGCCCGTGACGCACACGGATGCGACGTTTGCGTTCATCGGCAACGGTCACGTCGGTGGCTTGCCGTTCTCCATGTTGCTGGTGGCCGCCGTGTTCGTCGTCGCCGCGCTGCTCTGCCGGAGGACGGCGCTCGGTCTGTTCATGGAAGCGATCGGCGACAACGAGCGGGCGAGCCGGCTCGCAGGCGTCGGCGACCGCCGCATCAAGCTCTGGTTGTACGGCTTTTCCGGCCTGTGCGCCGGCATCGCCGGGCTCGTGGCCGCCTCGTACATCTCCACGGCCGACCCCGATCGCGTGGGGCGCCTGCGGGAGCTGGATGCCATTTTCGCCGCGGTGATCGGTGGTACGGCGCTCACCGGCGGGCGCTTCTATCTGGGGGGCACCCTGATAGGAGCGTTGTTGATACAAACGCTCTCCACCACGATGTACATCCAGCACGTCCCCTCGGAGATCGAGCCGATGCCCAAAGCCGGCGTGATGCTGCTCAGCTGTCTGCTGGTTTCGGAGGAGTCGCGCCGGCGGCTCGTCGAGCTGCTCGGGCTCAAGCGGTGGCAGTAGCGATGCTCCGCTGGGATCGGCGGGATCTGCCGCTCATGGTGACCGCGGTCCTCCTGCTCGCGCTCTACTCGGGGGTGCTGGTCTGTTACGACGCGGCGCGCAGCCTGCGTTTCTTGGTCGACCTGATCAAGGGTAACGCGGCGATGGGCCTCTGCGCGGTGGGCATGACCTTCGTCATCCTGTCGGGGGGTATCGACCTCTCGGTCGGCTCCGTCGTCGCGCTCACGACGGTCCTCGTGGGGACGCTGGTAGCCGGTGGTTGCCACCCGCTGTTGGCGTTCTGTATCGGCCTCGCGGTGTCGGTCTCGTTCGGCGCGATGACGGGGCACCTGATCCATCGTTTCTCTCTGCCCCCGTTCCTGGTGACGCTCGCGGGCATGTTCTTCGCCCGCGGCGCGGCGTTCCTCGTCAGCATGCAGCCCATCGGCATCGATCATCCTGCGCTGGACTGGTTCGTCGATGGGCTCGGCTTCGCGCTGACGATCCCGGGCCTGGACCGAACCTGGGTCCCGGCGACGGCGCTCTTGTTCTTGATCGTCGTCGTGCTCGGCGTGATTCTTGGCCGTAGCACGAGCTTCGGCCGGAACGTCCTGGCCATCGGCGGGGACAGGCAGGCGGCGCTGCTCATGGGGGTGCCGCTGGGCGCCACGACGGTGTGTCTGTACGCATTGTGCGGCTTGTGCGCGGGCCTCGGCGGGGTCACGACGGCGCTGATCGACAGCGCCGGAAAGCCGAACATCGGCGCTGGCCTGGAGCTCGAGGCCATCGCCTCGGTGGTGATCGGTGGAACGCTGCTGACCGGGGGGGCTGGCAGCGTCGTCGGCACCGTGATGGGCGTGATGATCACGGGCATCGTGCGGGCGGTCATCAACCTGGATGGACGGCTGCCGTCGCCCTGGCACCACATCAGCATCGGGCTGCTGCTGCTCGTCTTCATCGTCATGCAGCAGGTCCTGATCCGCTCAGCCCCCGCAGCCAGGGGGGTGGAGTACGGTCGTCATTGATGATGCTCGAGAGCGAGGAGCGATAGAATGATCGAGACCAAGCGAGTTCTGGTCACCGGGGCGGCGGGCAAGGTCGGCCAGGCATTCATCCGCAGGTTCCTGTCGAACCCCGGGTTCGAGGCGTGGAAGGTCCGTGCGCTGTGCCACAACCGCATGCTGGAGCGGTCGGCGCGCGTGGAGGTGCTGCGTGGGGCCATCGAGGACAGGGCCGTCGTCAACGAGGCGACCGAGGGGGTGAGCCACGTGCTGCACCTGGCGACCAGCAAGGAGACCCCCGAGAGCATCATGGACGTGGCCGTCAAAGGCATGTTCTGGCTGCTGGAGGCATGCCGCGTCAGCCCTGCGTTCAAGCAATTCATCCTGGTCGGGGGCGACGCCGGAATGGGCCACTTCTTTTATCCGCACCCCGTCCCCGTCACGGAGGCGCAGCGGCACAGCGCCTACCCGGGCTGTTACGCGCTGTCCAAGGTGCTCGAGGAGGTCATGCTCGAGCAGTACTATATTCAATACGGGCTGAACGGATGCTGCCTGCGCGCGCCGTGGATCATGGAGAAAGACGACTTCAAGGCGCAGCTATCCTTCGGTGACGACGTGTTCGGAGGGCCGAGGTGGCGCGATCTGGTCGGTGCTGAGGCGGCAGAGGGCTACGTCCGCTCGGGCGCCGTGCCGGTGATGCTCGACCCTGGCGGTGAGCCGGTGAAGCGTAACTTCGTGCATGTGGAGGATCTGGTCACCGCGATCCTCCAGGCCATCAATCATGAGAAGGCTCGCCAGCAGACCTTCAACATCTGCATGGACGAGCCGGTGGACTACGGGGAGCTGGCGCGTTACCTGGAGGCGACGCGGGGCCTGCCGAGCGTGAGGGTGAAGACGCCGTTCCATTCGACTTGGCTGGACAACTCGAAGGCGAAGTTTCTGCTCGGTTGGCGGCCGCAGTACGACTTGGCGCGGCTCACGGACGCCGCCTTCGACTACGTGCGCGCGCCCGACGACCCTCGCGTCACCTGGTACCCCGGTTGATGGGCCCTGCCTCCCCACGGCGGCCCCTTCCCGTGGTGGACGAGCCTGGCGATCACGTCGACGCCGAGCTTCGCTGCTAGGGGACGGGCCCGCCTACCAGCAGCGTCGCTCGGCGGTTCGGCGTGCGCGCGTAGGCCTCCACGACGGCCCGGCCCACGCTCGCTGCGCGTCCGCGCTTCACCAGGGCCACGATCGCGCCGCCGAAGCCGCCGCCGGTCAGCCGGGCGCCGAAGACGTCCGGCTGCGCCCGCGCGCTCTCTACCAGCTCGTCGACCGCCGGCACGGACACCTCGAAATCGTCGCGCATCGACCGGTGGGACGCGTCGAA
Source organism: Sorangium sp. So ce726 (assembly GCF_051521405.1). Lineage (NCBI taxonomy): Bacteria > Pseudomonadati > Myxococcota > Polyangiales > Polyangiaceae > Sorangium > Sorangium sp. So ce726. The sequence continues at coordinate 3,200,663 of NZ_CP150349.1, forward strand.
GAGCTCGCCCAGGCGGCCCAGATCCCCGGCGCGGAGCGCGGCCACAGCGGCGAGCACCCGAGCGTTCTCGGTCACGACGTGGCGCGCGCGCCGGTCGAGCGGCGCCGGCAGGGACGGGATGCGCGACTCCACGGTCGCGTCGACGTCCCGGAGCTCTGGGACGCCGAGCGCCGCGGCCGCGCGCTCGCACTCCGCGCGCCGCGTCTTGTAGTCGCCGCTCGCGTGCTGGTGAGCCACCCCGGAGTCGACCACGAGTAGCTCGGCCTCCGCGGGCAGCGGGATGCGCTCGAACGCGAGCGTCCTCGTGTCGATGAAGAGCGCCGTGCTCTCGTCGGCGAGGCTCGCGGCCATCTGATCCATCGTCCCGACCGGCGCGCCCACGAAGTCGTGCTCCGCGGCGTGTGCGATCCGGGCGATCTCCACATCGTCGATGGACAGGCCAAGCATCGTCCGCAGGGCGCGGGCGAGCGCCACGAGCAGCGAGGCGCTCGACGACAGGCCGCTTCCGAGCGGTACTGTCGATTCGATCCTCGCGTCGAAGCCGGGGATCGATGCGCCCCGGCTGCGGAGGACCGCGGTGATGCCCTGAATGTAGTCGAGCCACAGTCCGCGGCGCGCCTCTTCGCCGGCGCGGAACGAGAGCTGGGCGCCGCCGTCCACGTTCGCCGTCGCGACCTGGATGAGCCTGTCTTCCCGGGGCGCGATCTCGACGCGCGTCTTCTGCGGGATCGCCGTCGGCAGCACGTAGCCGCCGCTATAATCGGTGTGTTCGCCGATCAGGTTCACGCGCCCCGGCGCCTCGGCCAGGACCTTCGGCGGACGGCCGAATACGACGTCGAAGCCCTTCACCGTCATCGCGGCGCACCCATGTCCACGGGGAACAGGAAACCCAAATGTTTCGGAGGCGTCAAGCCACAACTGCGGGATCTGCGCCGGGTTCGCAGACCATTTTTTATCCGGTCCGCCCACTCTCGTGAAGACGCGATGCGTGCAACCTCGTGCGTCTCTGCGGCGATCGAAGGGGCCGCATTCACTCCGCGGCCCGCGGGAGCCGCCTTGGCTCCAGGGCCTGCGGGCGCCGTCAGCTGCTGCAGCGGGGGCGGCGAGCGGCGGTTGGATCAAAACACGAGCACCTCGCCGCCTGACGCGAGCTGGCACGCGCCGTCCTGGGGATCACCGCCGGTGCGGAGGATCTCGGACGGCTCCGGCTCGCGGTAGACGCCGGAGAGCGCGATGTCGACCATTCGCAGGATCGCGCGATCGAGCTTGGTCACGTAATAGCAGGGGATCGTCGGCTCCTTGTGCTCTTGGCCAACCCCGGAGTCGTCCGTCAAGAAGAGGTATCGGCCGCCCGTGAGCTGTGCGGCAGAGCGCATGCTGAGCTCGGTGAGCTCATCCACGCCGCTCGACGCGACGGGATAGACAGCCACCCCGAGGTCCTTGAGGGCTCGTATCCCGCCCGCCATCGCCGCCGCGTTGTTCTCGTGGTGGGGCGCGTCCGCGACCCAGAAGGCGAGCCGCGCGGTGGCGCCGTCCGTGCGCCAGGAGAGGTCGGCCGTCTTGGTGAGCGCCATGTCCGGCGCCTCCGGGAAGTCGCCGCCGCCGTCGGCTGCCTGCTCGGCGAGCTTCTCCTGGAACTCGTCGAGATCGGTGTGGAAGTCGAACGACCGGACGACGTAGTCGTCCTCGGTGTCTCTGTACAGGACGAGCGACCAGCGCTGCTGGGCGTTCGGGTACTTGGCGAAGATGGAGTCGGAGAGCGCGATGAACTCCGTCTGAAGATACGTGATCTCGTCGCTCATGCTGCCGGTGGTGTCGATGATGAGCGCGACGTCGAGCGTCTCCTTTGTTCCCGGAGGCGCCGCGAAGAGGCTGTGCGCGGCCTGGTGGTCGGCCTCGGTCAAGGGCAAGGCGCCCGGGAGCTGCTGCGAATAAAGCGTGCTCCGGTACGAGAGGAAGAAGTCGAAGTTGCGGTTGTCGTCCCAGACGCCAGCGGTGAGCGTGCCAGGCTCGACGTCAGACTCGGCGCTGGCCATGCCGAGTTCGAATCCGCCGCTTGCGTCTCCGGCGTTCGAGCACGCTCCCAGCGCGAGAAGGCTTCCCACCATGAAAGCGAAGCGGAAACGGGTGTGCATTGGGGGCTCCTTGGCCGCCAGGGTCGGCACGTGCCGACGTCGGACGCGGCCGTGCATGCTGCAACGCACGGCGCATACCGAGCCTGAATCGCGTGATCTCGGGCGTTTGCGCGGCGAGATGTGGAGTGTTCTGTGTCAACGTGCGCCGGAGCGCGACCCTGACGCCTCGGGCGCGCCCCTCAGGCTCCCCGCAGCGCAGCGATCACGGGCGCGGTGTCGGGCCGCATGCCGCGCCACAGGGTGAAGCACTCTGCGCCCTGCTCGACCACCATGCCGAGGCCGTCGGTGGTCTGACCCACGCCGGCCGCGCGTGCGGCCTGCACGAAGGCGGTCGGTTCCTTCTTGTAGGCCATGTCGTAGGCCAGTGAGCCCTCGCTCCACACGCCGGCGGGCAGGGGCGGCACCTCGTTGGTCATGGAGGAGGCGGAGCCGTTGATGATCACGTCGAAGCGCCCGGCGATGTCGGGGAAGCCGCCGCCGGCGAGCTGGATGGCGCCGGCATGCGGGCCGAACTCGGCGGCGAGCTCCACGGCCTTGCTGGCGGTGCGGTTGGCGACGAAGATCTCGGCCGGTTGCTCATCGAAGAGCGGCAACAAGGTGCCGCGCACCGCGCCGCCCGCGCCGAGGAGCAGCACGCGCGCGCCCTTGAGGCAGCGGCCGAGGTTGTGGGTGATGTCGCGCACGATGCCGAAGCCGTCGGTGTTGTCGCCGAGGATGGTGCCGTCGGCGCGCAAGGTGAACATGTTGATCGCTCCAGCGGCGCGGCCGCGCGGCGTCAGCTCGTCGGCCAGCGCAAAGGCTTCGAGCTTGAAGGGCATGGTGATGTTCATGCCCTTGCCGCCGCTCTTCTGGAACTCGCGCACGGCGGCGGCGAAGCCATCCAGCTCGCCGAGGATCGCGCCGTACACCATGTCCTGCCTGCACTGCTTGGCAAAGGCGGTCTGCAGCGCCGGCGACTTGGTCTGGGAGATGGGATTGCCGATGATGGCGTAGCGGTCAGTCATGGTAGCGTCCAGCCCTCAGCAACGCGGGGCCACGCCCGCGAGCGCCGCAGATCTACGATAGTGTCCAGCCAATTGCCAGGAGCGCGCGGCGGCGCCATGGCGGCCGAGATGCAGAACGCCTGCCACCGCCCTCCTCGGGAAGAGGCGAGAAAGGCGCCCCCATCGCCGCGCCGCGCTCAGTCCTGGTAGCTCTCCGCCTTCGACGCCATCACCAGGTTGAGCGGCGACGACCCCAGGAGGTCGCGCTCGATGGTGTCGCAGATGCGCGTGAGGGGCAGGTCGTTCGGCTCGTGGCCGAACGGGTCGTCGAGCTCCCCGCCGAGCGCCTCGATCATCAGGACGGGATACGCCACCATCATCGTCACGACGGGCGTCAGCACCCCGAGCGCCTCGACGAGGGCGAGGGGCAGCGTGGCCAGGTAGAGCGCCACGCCCCGCTGGAGCAGCAGGATGTAGCCGAGCGGCGTGGGGGTCTTGAGGATGCGCTCGCAGCCCCCCAGGCAGTTGACCAGGACGCTCAGCTGCTCCTCGGCGCACACCGCCATGTTGCGCTCGAGGCTGCCGGCTCGGACGAAGGCCGCGAGGCGCTCGGAGATCTGCTGCGCCGCACGGAGCGGCGGGTGAGGGTGCTCCGTCAGGGCCTCGATCTGCTCTGCCGGGAGCAGCCGGTCGATCTCCGGGCGCTCGGCCTGCCCGCGCAGCGAGCGCCGCGCGGCGTGGACGAACACCACAACCCAGACGGCGACCTCGCGCGCCGCGCCCGGGTCCACCGCGGCGTGCGCGTTCACGATGCGCGTGATGTTGCGGCTCGCGTTCACGATCGAGCCCCAGAGGGTGCGGCCCTCCCAGAAGCGGTTATAGGCCGTGTTCGTGCGGAACGCGAGGATGAGCGCGATCACCGCGCCGGCGACCTCATGAATGCCGATCGAGAGCGACACGCGGGGGATGGACCGGTGCGCGAGCCAGAGCGAGGCGGCGATGACCCCGAAGGCCAGCACGCGGCGCATCACGCCCGGCGACAAGGAGCCTCGTGGCGAGACCAGCATCGGAAGCCAACTGCGCCTGGTATAGGGGATCATCGGGGCGACCCTTGTGGCGATGCCCTCTCGGAGCGCCGGGAGGAGCCGTGGACGTGAAGAGGCCTCAGCCCCTCATCGAACGTACCAGTCCTCGCGCCGCAGCGCTGCCGGGCGCGCGCCTGGCGGAGGGCGTCGCGAGCGGGGCGTCCGATCGGCGCGTCCACCCCGGCGCCCTGCAAATCAGGCGGTCGGCCTCCGGTGGCGCCTGGCGCGGACGCGCTGGACGCGGGAGACTCCGCGTCCGTCCAGGCAGAGCAGACCACGGTGGTCCTGTGCGCCTGGGTCGCCTGGAGCCGTCGATTGAAGTTCGTGTCCCCCATCGTCCTGTTCTGGGCCGCTTCCGTCCTGGCCTGGCTCGTCGTCATCGTCGTGGCGAGGCGCCGCCGGGGCGGGCTCTACGCGCGGTTCGTCGGCGTGCTGCTCGGCATCCACACCCTGATCTCGTGCGCGCTCGTCCGCCACGTCGGCCCGCTCGCGCCGGGGTTCGCGTACCTCCAGGGCGCGGTGTACCTGCACTTCCTCCTGCTCTCGCGCCCCCGGATGCGGCCGCTCGCCTACCGCGCGCTCGTGAGCATCCCCGCGTCCTACTTCGTGGCGGCGATCTTCCTGTCATTCCCGTGGGCCATCGCGAGCGGGCTCGGGGCCACGCTGTACGGCCTCTGGGTGCCCTTCGCCCTCGCCGTCGTCGGTATCCTCCAGTCGCTCACGGCCCGCCGCGAGGAGATCGAGCTCATCGTCGACCGCGCCCCCGTCGACGGGCTGCGCCGCCACCCGCTCCCGCGCGAGCGGGCGCCCGGCGCGCGCCGGCCCCTCCGCATCGTCCAGATCACCGATCCGCACCTCGGTCCGTTCATGTCGGTCGCTCGGCTCCGCGGCATCTGCGAGCGAGCGGTGGAGCGCGATCCCGATCTCGTCGTGCTCACCGGCGATTACCTGACCATGGAGTCGCAGGACACCGCGGATCACCTCGCCGAGGCCCTGTCCCCGCTCCGCGCCCTGGAGGGGCGTGTGTTCGCGTGCCACGGCAACCATGATCACGAGTCGCCCCGCCACGTCGCGACCGCGCTGGAGCGCGCAGGGGCGCGCCTGCTCGTGGACGACGCGGCGCTCGTCGAGACCGCCGCCGGGCCGGTCCAGGTCCTCGGGATGGACTTCCACTACCGCGATCGCGCCGAGCGCATGGCGGCGGTCTGCGCCCGTCACCCGCGCATGAAGGGAGCGCTCCGGCTCGTCCTGCTCCACGATCCGGGCGCGTTCCGCCACCTTGGCGAGGGGGAGGGCGATCTCGTGCTCTCGGGCCACACCCACGGCGGGCAGCTCGGCCTGGTCAGCCTGGGAGGCTCCTGGACCGCCCTCCAGCTCTTCGTGAAGATGCCCGATCATGGCCTGTGGGCCCGGGGCCCCGATCGACTCTACGTCCACCGCGGGACAGGGCACTATGGGTTTCCCCTCCGGCTCGGCGTGCCGGCGGAGGAGAGCGTTCTCAAGGTCCACCTCGCCGGCGAGGGCGTCTGACGGGCCAGGCGCCGTCGCCTTGAGCGCGGCGGTCACGGAGCGGATTTTAACGCAAAGGCGCAAAGGCGCAAAGACGCAAAAAAGACAGGGATTGAGCGAGCCAGAGAGAGATGGCTCAGGTTGGCGCGTCCTCGTGGTCAGCGGCCAGCACGTGGGGATCCCCGAACTCTATCTCTTCGTTTTTGCGCCTTTGCGTCTTTGCGCCTTTGCGTTGAATTCTCGCCTCCAGCACGTCGCCAACCCTCACGCGGTGCCGTCGAGAGGCTCTATCCGCGTGGCGCCACGCAGCTCCTGGAGGCGCTCGTCTGGCGGCAGCACCGGCCCGACCTCGGCCAGCTTGCCGGCCGCGAACGCCGTCCCGAGGCGCGCGCACGCCTCCAGATCGCCGCCCTCGGCCAGCAGCCGCGCCGCCAGCACGCCCGCCACCATCGCGTCGCCGGCGCCGACCGTGCTCGCGATCTCGATCGGCGGCGGCACCGCCAGGAGCGCCCGCTCCGCGTCGACGAACATCGCGCCCCCGGCGCCCAGCGACACGACCACCAGCCCGACGCCCGATTGCTGGATCTCGCGCGCTGCGCGGACGACCTGCGCGCGCTCCTCCAGGAGCGGCCCGCCGAGGAGCTCGCGGAGCTCGTGCTGGTTCGGCTTGATCAGGTCGGGCCGCGCGGCCACCGCGCGCCGCAGCGGCGCGCCGCTTCCGTCGACCGCGACCGAGCAGCCCCGCGCCTTCAGCCGACACACCATCTCCGCGTAGAAGTCGTCGGGCACGCCGGCCGGGACGCTGCCGGCCAGCACGAACCAGCGGTTCTCCCGGGCGAGCGCGTCGAGCTCGTCCACGAGGCGCGAGAGCGCCGCGTCTGGCACGACGAGGCCCGGCAGGTTGATGTCGGTGACCCTCGGGCCCTCGGGGCCGAGGCGGTCGACCACCTTGATGTTGACCCGGCTCGCGCCGGGCAGGCGCAGGCAGCGGTCCTCGATGCCGCGCTCGCGGAACAGCGCCTCGAAGGGCGCCGCGTTGTCGCTGCCAAGGAAGCCCGTCGCCGTGACCCGACCGGCGCGTCCGGCCAGAAACGCGGCGACGTTGATGCCCTTGCCGCCCGCCGTGAAGGTCTGGGCCGCGACGCGGTTCACCGCGCCGGCCGCGAAGCCCGGGCACTCCAGCGTCTGGTCCACGGCCGCGTTGAGCGTCACCGTCACCAGACCGTCGCGACTCGATGTCACCGCGCTCCTGCTCCGAGCCACCGCGCACCCGCTCCGGGGCGGGCGCGCTCGGCGGCGTGCGCTCCGAGAGGGCTCAGGCCGTCTCGAGGAACTTGCGCACCTGGGACTCGATCGCGCTGCCGGGCACGATGAAGGGCTTGTCCGTGATGTCCACGGAGAAGCTCTGAGCCGAGACGGCATACGTCCCCTTCACGGTCCCCGCCGGCGTCGGCACCGAGAAGTCGCCCTTGCCCTCGTTGCCCGTGAACTTGCCGCCGGCCTTCTCGATCGCCGCCTTGGCCTTCGCGACGATGTCTTGAGAGGGACCGTTGAAGGGGACTGAGAAGCTGTGCTTTGCCATGTCGTCTCCTGGGGTGCTCGGTCGCCGTCTTGGTACGGCGCGAGGTGCGGCGGAGGTTAGTGCGGCCTCGCCACCGGCACCAGCGCGAATTTGCCGGGCCTTCCGCGCGCCGCAGCCCGCGCGGCCTGGGAGCGCTGCGCGCCGCAGGCCGCGCGGGATGGCTGATGATGGCTGGCCCCGGACGCTGGCCGGCGAACGATGACGGGACGGCGCCGCGATGCGCGACGCGCGACGCGCGACGCCCACGAGCGGCGCGCCGGCGAGGATTGCGCTTGACAAGACGGACGGAATCGCCGCTTTCTATGCGCCGATTGCTCCCAGCCGTGAACCGAGGACTTATGAACGACCTTCTTCTCAAGCAGTCGATCCTCCGCCGAGCGGGGCGGGTGTCCGCGCTGACACTCGCGCTCGGGCTGAGCGCTGGATGCGTGGTCACGCAGGGCCCCGGAGCGGGGGCCGCCCCTCCTGGCGGCGCGAACCCCGGCGCGGGCGCTGACGCGAGCGCCGCGGGGGGCTCCGAGCCCGCGCAGACCAACCTGCTCAAGGCATCCAACTTCGACGACAACAAGAGCCTGCCCTGGACCACCTCGTTCACCGCGCCTGGCGCGGGCAGCGCCGAGGTGAAGAAGGGGGCCTATTGCGTCACGGTGACGAACAAGGGGTCAAACAACTGGGACGCCCAGTTCCGCCACCGGGAGATGGTGATCCAGAAGGGGCACAGCTACACCCTCCAGTACAAGGCGTGGGCGTCCTCGCCCACGAAGGCGCGACCGAAGGTCGGCATGTCGGGGCCGCCTTACGAGGAGTACTGGTCGGACACCGTGATCCTCGGGACCGAGCCCAAGACCTTCTCCGGCAAGTTCTCGATGGGGAAGGCCGATGACGCCACGGCGGAGCTCGCGTTCCACATCGGCGGCGCCATGGCGTCGGCCAAGGAGCCGTTCGAGGTCTGCATCGACGACATCCGCCTGGACGACCCGCAGTTCAAGGCCGCGGCGGCCGTGACCGAGTCGGCGGCGCCGAAGGTCGCCGTGAACCAGATCGGGTATCTGCCTGGCGCCATCAAGATCGCCAGCGTGAACAGCGCGGCGACCGCGCCGGTCGCGTGGGAGCTGCTCGACGCCTCCGGCAAGTCGGTCGCCCACGGCCAGACCAAGGTCTTCGGAAAGGACGGCGCCTCCGGCGATCACGTCCACCTCGTCGACTTCACGGCCGTCAAGGCGCCGGGCCAGGGCTACGTGCTCAAGGTGGGGGAGGAGAAGAGCTTCCCGTTCGACATTGGAACGGGCCTTTACCAGAAGCTCAAGTACGACGCGCTCGCGTATTTTTACCACAACCGGAGCGGCATCGAGATCAAGATGCCGTTCGCCGGCAAGCCCGAGCTGGCGCGCCCGGCGGGGCACCTCCACGACAAGAGCACGCGCTGCCTGAAGGACAGCGGCTGCGACTATGCGCTCGACGCGTCCCGCGGCTGGTATGACGCCGGCGACCACGGCAAGTACGTTGTCAACGGCGGCATCTCGGTGTGGACGCTGCTCAACTGGTACGAGCGCACGAAGCACCTTGGCGCCTCGAGCGCCGACTTCGCGGACGGCAAGCTCAACATCCCCGAGGGCAAGAACGGCGTGCCCGACATCCTCGACGAGGCGCGCTGGGAGCTCGAGTTCCTGCTGGGCATGCAGGTGCCGGAAGGCAAGCCGCTCGCCGGCATGGTCCACCACAAGATGCACGACGAGTCGTGGACGGGCCTCGGCCTCGCGCCGCACGAGGACAAGCTGGCGCGCTTCCTCCACAAGCCGAGCACCGCGGCGACGCTCAACGTGGCGGCCACGGGGGCGCAGTGCGCGCGCATCTGGAAGACGGTGGACGCGGCGTTCTCGGCCAAGTGCCTGAAGGCCGCCGAGCGCGCGTGGGCGGCGGCGAAGCAGAACCCGGCCCTCTACGCGCCGCCCGGCGGCGACAAGGGCGGCGGGCCGTACGACGACACCGACGTCAAGGACGAGTTCTACTGGGCCGCGGCGGAGCTCTTCGTCACGACGGGGAAGCCGGAGTACAAGAAGTTCCTGCAGGACTCGCCGCTCAACGCCCGTTTCCCGATGGAGGTCGACGGGGTCGTCTCGTCGTTGAACTGGCGGATCACGGACGGGCTCGGCCAGATCTCGATGGCGATCGTGCCCGGCCACGTGGACGCGGCGTGGCAGAAGGAGATCCGCGGCCGCATCGCGAAGGCGGCCGACCAGTACCTCGCCATCGCGGACAAGGAGGGGTACCGGACGCTCGTCGCTCGGACGCCCGCGGGCAAGTACGAGTGGGGCTCGAACTCGTTCGTGCTGAACAACATGCTCGTCCTGGCGCTCGCCAGCGACTTCACCAAGCAGCCGAAATACCTCGACGGCGTGGTGCTGGGCATGGACTACCTCCTCGGGCGCAACCCGCTCGGGCAGTCGTACGTGACCGGCTACGGCGACAAGCCGCTCGAGAATCCGCACCACCGGTTCTGGTCGCACCAGGCGAACAGCAAGTACCCGAAGGCGCCGCCCGGCGCCGTCTCCGGCGGGCCGAACTCCTCGCTCCAGGATCCCCACGTCCAGAGCGCCGGCCTCAAGGGGTGCGTCGCGGAGCGGTGCTTCGTGGACAACATCGAGGCCTGGAGCGTGAACGAGATCACGATCAACTGGAACGCGCCGTTCGCGTGGGTGACCGGCTTCCTCGACGAGAAGGCGAAGCCGTAGCCGCGTTGGCCGAAGGCGGGGTCTTTTGAACCGCCAAGCGCGCCAAGGACGCCAAGTACAACACAAAAATCTTGGCGTCTCATGGCGCCTTGGCGGTTCCATCCTTCCGGAAGAGTGGGGGAGTTCCCCCACCGCCTGACGGCAGGCTCCGCCGGCCGCCGTGCAGCCGCCGGCGCGCCGGTGGTACCATCCGCCTGGTCCTCGTGGAGCTCCGACCCGACGCCGTCATCGCGGACAAGCTGCACCTGCTGAGGCCTCTCGGGCAGGGCGGGATGGGGGTCGTGTGGGCCGCGCGGCACCTCGCCCTCGACACCGACGTCGCGGTGAAGTTCATCCGCCCCGAGCGGGCGGCGGAGCGTCCTGCCCTCGTCGCGCGTTTCCAGCGCGAGGCGAGGGCCACGGCGCGGATCGCGCACCCGCACGTGGTGCAGGTCATGGACTACGGCGTCGTCGACGGCGCCGTGCCGTACCTCGTGATGGAGCTCCTGCGCGGGTTCTCGCTGGCCGAGCTCCTCGAGCGCGGCGGCCGCCTCAGCTTCGCCACCGCGAGGTCGCTCGTGCGGCAGGTGGGGAGCGCGCTCGAGAGCGCCCACGAGCTCGGCATCGTGCACCGCGACATCAAGCCCCACAACGTCTTCATCACGGAGGGGGGCCAGGGATACCCGCTCTTCGTCAAGGTGCTCGACTTCGGCGTCGCGAAGGTCGCGGGCGACGCGGCGGTGCCGGCGGCGAACCCCGCGCTCACCGAGACCGGGATGGTGATCGGATCGGCGCCGTACATGAGCCCCGAGCAGCTCGAGGGGAGCAAGGACGTCGATCTCCGCTCCGATCTCTGGTCGCTCGGCGTCATTCTCTACGAGGCGCTGACCGGCGCGCTGCCGTTCCAGGGCAGCTCGTTCGTCGCCGTCGGCGCGGCGGTCCTGAAGGGGAGGTTCCGCCCCGCCAGCGAGCAGAGGCCAGGCCTGCCGGCGTCGATCGACGACTGGTTCTCCAAGGCGCTCTCCGTCGATCCGACCTGCCGGTTCCAGTCGGCGCGCGAGATGGTCGATGCCTTTCTGGGCCTGGAGGCCTGGACCGTGGAGGTCGACGCCCCCGCGGGCCGCCATCACCCGGCCGCGTTCGCCACGACCGTGGCCGCGCCGGTCGCTCTTCTGGGCGCGCCCCACGACGCCGACGAGCGCGCGAGAGAGCCTGTCACAACAGGCGCGCTCACGAGCTCAGGCGCGCTTGCGGGCGACGCCGGGACGGCAAGCCCTGTCCCTGACACTGCGGCCGGCCACACCGTGCTCCACCAGCGCGCCGCGGAGCGGCCCGCGGCGCGGGGCCCCTCGGGCGCGCGCGCCTCGCGCCTCCGGCGCGCCGTGCCGCTCGCCGCCGCCGCGTGTGCTGCGGGCGCGGGGGTGTACCTCTTCCTGCGCGCGCCGTCGGCCGGCTCGGGCGGCTGCCCGGGCGGCATGGTGCTCATCGAAGGCACCGAGTTCCAGATGGGCTCCGAGGCGGACGCGGAGACGCCCAGCGACGAGACGCCGCGACATGGCGTGACCGTGAGTCGGTTTTGCCTCGACGTCACCGAGGTGACAGTGAAGGCCTACTCGGACTGCGCGGCCTGCGAGCGCCCGCGGCAAACCGTCGAGTCGGAGGGGCTCACGCCCAGCGGCCGCTCCTTCTGGAGCCAGTTCTGCAACGGCCCCGAGGCGCTGGACCACCCCATCAACTGCGTCGATTGGTACCAGGCGAAGGCGTATTGCGCCGCCGCCGGCAAGCGGCTGCCCACCGAGGCGGAGTGGGAGCTGGCGGCGCGCGGCAACGACGCATGGACCTACCCCTGGGGCCACGCGCCTCCCTCGGGCGAACGCCTCAACGCCTGCGGACCGGAGTGCAGCCAGATGCTGACGGAGCGGCTAGAGAAGGTGGGGAAGGGGCCGTGGCCTCGCATGTACAACGACGGCGACGCGGCCCCGGCGACCGCCCCCGTCGGGCGATCGCTGGCCGGGAAGTCGCCTGCCGGAGCCCTGGACCTGGCCGGCAACGTCTGGGAGTGGACCGAGAGCCATTATTGCCCTTACGACAGGGACGATTGCGACGACTCCCGCCGTGTGCTCCGCGGCGGCGGGTGGGACACGGTCGAGAGCCAGTATGTGCGCTCCGCTCATCGCCGCCCGAGCGCCTCCACGGCGCGCGGCTGGAGCATCGGCTTCCGCTGCGCCAAGGCACCGTAGGTCCGCGGGTCAAAACTCCTGCCGAGCGCGACCTGGCGGAGCCGCCGCTCGACCTCACGTCATCGATCTCGATGCGCCCAGCGCTCGCAGCCGGCGTGACCTCGACGGTCGCCCGCGGGCGTACCAAGTGCTTCCGCATGATCGTGGAGTCGTTGCTCCCCTGGCCAGTGATGAGGCTGACCAGCACGGGCGGAGTCCAGGCGAGCGCGTCCTTGAGCGAGCTCCTGGAGATGGAGGCACCGACCCCGGAACGCCTTTCGGAGCGCTTCGAGATATCACGGCTCGGGAGCCAGGCGGTCCTCGCCGAGAGAGAGTTGCCGTGGCGGCGCGCCCTTCGCGGCGAGTCCTTCAGCGACGAGGAGGTCTGGTACGATCGACCGACCGGCCGCAGCCTGCTGTTGCTGGTGCGCTGCCGCGCGTCGGCCGGCGAGGCGCTGCTCGTGTTCGAAAACGTCGCCGATCAGCCCTTCGCGATCCGGCTCGCCGACCTCGTGGCCAGTATCGGCTCCGCGCTGCCCAGCGCGGACGAGCCCTCGGCCCTGGCCCATGGGCTGCTCGACGAGGTGGCCGCCGCCGTTCGCGCCGACGCGGTGTTTCTCGTCGCCCACGAGGGCGGCGAGCGCCTCAGGCTGGTCGCCTCGGTCGGCCTTCCCGAGGCGTTCGCGCAAGATGACAACCTGAACCTGGCTGCCAGCGTCATGGCGCTGGCCATCGAGACCGGCGACATCCAGGAGGTCGCGCGCATCGAGGATCTGCCAGAGGGCGCCTTCCGCGGCATGCACCTGCTCGAGCTCGGGCTCCACGCGGTGGCGGCGTTCCCCCTGAGCGCAGGGGGCGAGCGTGTCGGGGTGCTAGGGCTTGCGCGGCGCAAGCCGGGGAAACTCAGCAGGATCGAGCGCCGCTTGCTCCGGGGCGTGGCGGGCGCCTGCGCGCTCGGGCTGCGGCAAGCGCGGCTGCGCGACGCCGAGCGCCGCGAGGCCCGCCGGCTGCGCTTGCTCCGCGACGTGGCCATGGACATCGAGGCCGCCATGCCCCTGCGCGCGCTGCTGCGCCGCCTGGTGGAGCAGGCCTGCGAGCTGACCCGCGCCCGTTACGGCGCCCTGGGGGTGCTCGACGCCGAGGGCACAGGGCTCTCGGACTTCATCCACGTGGGCGTCGCCGACAAGGTCGCCGGCGACATCGGCAGCTTACCCCATGGCCGCGGGCTCCTGGGCGCGCTCATCCGCGACCCGCGGCCCAGCCGGGTGGCGAATATCCACGCCGATCCGCGGTCGGTCGGCTTCCCCGCGCATCACCCCGCGATGACGTCCTTCCTCGGCGTCCCGCTGCTCATCGGGCAGAAGGTGTTCGGCAATTTCTATCTTTGCGACAAGGACGGTGGCGCCGAGTTCGCGGAGGAGGACGAGCGTATGGTCCGGCTCTTCGCCGCGCAGTCGGCGCTGGCCATCGCCTACGCCCAGCAGGTCGAGCGCACGCAGGAGGCTCATCGCGAGATGGACCGCCTGCGAAGCGAGTTCGCGGCTGTCATCGCTCACGATCTCCGCAACCCCGTCGCGGCCATGACGCTGCTTCTGGACGGGCTGCTCGCGAAACGCGAGGACGGTTCGGTCGTCGTGTCGGTTCAGCAACTCCAATGTTTGCGCCGGATAGGCAGCCGGATCTCGCGCATGAGCCAGGACCTGCTCGACGTCTCTCGCATCGAGCTCGGGCGGCTCTCGCTCGAGCGCCAGTCCGTGTCGCTGGAGGAGGCGACGCGCGCGCTGCTCCTTGAAATCGAGCCGACCCTCGGGCAGCACCCGGTGACCCTCGACGTCGAGGGGTGTGTGCCGGAGGTCTTCGTCGATCCGGCCCGGCTGTCGCAGATCCTCACGAACCTGCTCGACAACGCCGCCAAGTACTCCGGTGCCGGTTTGCCGATCCGCGTGACCCTCCGTCCGGAGTCGGGAGGCGCGGCGCTGGCGGTCGAGGATCGCGGCCCGGGTATCGCGGCGTCGGATCTGGGCAGGCTGTTCGATCGCTTCTTCCAGGCCCCGCGGGCGCGCGAGAAGAACACGGGGCTCGGCCTGGGCCTCTACATCGTCAAGGGGCTGATGGAGGCGCACGGCGGCAGCATCGCCGTGGAGAGCCCGCCGGGCCAGGGCTCGACCTTCCGGCTGTGGTTTCCGGCGGCTCAACCCGCGCAGGCAGCATAACTTGCCCGGCGCTGAAGCCCTCACGCGTCACGGCACGAATCTATTCTTTTTTGCTCGGCCCGTCGATGCGGCGGAGCGAAGCCGCTGACGGCAGCGCTCCGGCCGCACGACGGCGCTCCGGCATCACCGCACCGTGATGTCGGGTCTGGGGGGCTCCCTCATGCCGTCGCCGATGTGGAAGCTGGTGTGCGGCGGCTGGTTGTAGGTCGCGTTTTGCGCCGACACGTTCGCGCGGTACTGAGGATCGTGCATCAGCGTGTAGATGCGGCGCTCGGTGATCTGATCGGTGGTGTAGATGCGCAGGCTGTCGCCGCACAGGAACACGACCTCTTCGCGCCAGTCGCCGAACAGATCTGCGCTGAGCGTCGGCACCGATTTGGTGCCGTTGATCGAGGTGCAACCGTTCGCGGTGAAGCCCCGACCTTCGCCGTCGAAGTTCGTGACGGTGTTGCCGTCGAGCAGCTCGCGGCTCTCGTCGCCGTCCCACCAGATCAGGAAATTCACCTGGCGGGGACGGGAGCCGATGTTGCGACCGTCGGCCGCGTTGAACAGGCCGGCGGTGTTGGTCCAGGCCTCACCTCCGGGGTTGTCGGGAGAGATGTCGTCGGCGGCGCCGCGGCCCGGTCCCTCGCCGTCGCTGTTGGGGCCGCGCCACAGGATCTCGCAGGTCTCCGCATCTCGGAGGAAGTAGGAGGGCACGCCGTTCGATTCGGTCGGCTGGAACACCTCGAGCCCGGGGCGTGAGGGGACCAGGTCGGTGATGTGAAGCGCGTCGCCGTGCGCGCCGAAGTTGACGGCGCACTTGCCCTTGCCGTCGGGGCCGATCGTCGCGCCACCAGGGATGATCTCCTGTCTCAAGTCGCCGTCCGTATCCGCTGCCATGACGCTGTGAGTGCCCTTGCTGGCGTAGGCACCGTTGCCGTTCGCGGACGAATCGAAGCTCCACATCAGGCTCAGCTTGCCGTCGCGGTAGTTGTACGCTCCGAACGTCGTTCGGGCGTAGTAGCCCCGCTGCATGACGACGCTCGGCTGGCCGGAGTCGTCGAGGAACGCCAGCGTGGCGTTGTAGCGATCCGAGCGGTTGCCGTTGTTGTCGCCGAAGCTGCCGCTCGTGATGGGAGCGTGGTACGCGATGGTCGCGAGCTCCGAGCCGTCGACGCCGCTGAAGATCGTGAGATACTCCGGCCCGCTCAAGATCTTGCCCGCCCCGTTGCGATAGTCTCGCGAGTCGTCATCGTCGGCGGCGGGACCGGTGTGCAGGAACGCTCCCTTCCCATCGCGTGTGCCGGGCGCGGTCTTGACGGCGATCTCAGCGCGACCATCGCCATCCAGGTCGTACACGACGAAGGGCGTCGTGTGCTCGCTCTCACGGATGTTGACGCCCAGGTCGATGCGCCACAAGAAGGTGCCGTCGGTGTCGTAGGCCGCGAATTTGGGCTGGCCGGTGCGGCCGTCTTGCGACGGATCGCGCGGGGTGTCCTGCTCCTTGACCACGAGCTCGTAGTCGCCGTCGCCGTCGAGATCGCCGGGAGAGGCGTCCCCGGCTTCGTAATTGTCGGGTGTTTTGAGCGGGATGGTCAGATAGTTCTGCTGCCACGTGGGTGTGCCCGAGTCCCCGCCACGCGTGTTGGCCGAGTCGCCCTGCTCGGCGCCATCGAGCACGGCGCGGACGGTGTACTTCGCGCCTCCGGGGGCCCCCGAGTCGAAGTAGTTGGTCGAGTCGGTGATGGGAGTGTCGTTCACCTTGGCGCCGTCGCGGTAGACGTTGAACCCGATCTCGGGATCCTCGTAGCCCATCAACCGCCAGCTGATGAAGTTGCCTTCGCCCGAGCGCACGGCCACCACGCCGCGGCACAGGTTCTCCAGCGTGACGTGGCCGGCCGCGGCGGCCGGCGTCACGCCGCAGATCGACTCGCCTGGGTTGTCGGTGCCGCCCGTGCCGGGGGCTCCACCGCCCGCTGCACCGCTCGACGTCTGCCCCGATGCGCCGCTGGAAGTCTGCCCCGATGCGCCGCTGGAAGTCTGCCCCGATGCGCCGCTGGAAGTCTGCCCCGATGCGCCGCTGGACGTCTGTCCCGATGCGCCGCCTGCATTCGGAGCGCCACCGGAACCATCATCGCCCGACTCGGACCCGCTGCACGCACTCAGGGCTCCCGCCACGACCAGGGCCATGGTCCCGTACGCAATGTCTCTCATTATAGTACTCGCCTTTCAAGCCAATCGAAAATAAGCCGAACGCCGACGTCGGCGCTGCCGGACGTGGCGTGCGTGAGCTGAGCGCGGATCACCCCTCGACCGAGCGGCCGCTGAGCCGCCGCAACGGAACGTCCGAGATCACCGTTTCCAGAACTCGACGGGTATGTGGGATGAGGTGCTGGCTTTCGGTCACCACTCTGAGGTGTCCTCTCGATTTTTTGAGGCGCATCCCGGAGGAGCCGCAGGAGTAGAATTTTGTGACCTGGCGGAATAGTCTAAAGCGGGGAGCTGGTTCGTGTGATACGGGCTCAGCCGCTAGGCAGGCGAGTGAGGCATACGAAAGTACGCCGCAGGGAGCCGAACGACGCGGATGAGCCCGTAGCGCACGAACCTGCTCCCCGCTGTAGGAGACGAGGCGAGCGCGGTGCCCGGAGCAACGACTGGTACTGGGGCTCCCACGCGGCCGCGCGGAACCCGTCGGCGGCGTGGGCGCTCAACTTCGACGACGGCTTCACCGGGTTCAACGCCGACGCCAGCGGCAAGTGGAATTACTTCACGGCAGCCTGGGTGTCGCAGGACAGAGCAAGTGGTCAAAGCGCCCTGCCAGGATCGGTCAGAACGCCGGTGTTCCAGCTCATGTCGCAGCAGCGAACCACCCTGTGTCATCGCTGCCGTGCGACCCTCTCCTGTGGTCGCAGGTGGCGACATCAAGCCTCACGCGCACCGCCGTTCTACATGTGTGCAAACAACGCAGAATGTGTCGGCAACCCCAGTTACCATCTCGTGCTTCCGCCGGGCAGGAAGGCCGCCGAAAGCGGGCCAGCGACCGGTGTAAAGCCTGGCGCGCCTCGACCCGACATGGCCGTCTCTCGATGCCGCGCCTCAGAGATCCTGTCGGCTCGCTGACCATCGCTTCGCGGCGCGCGCGGGGCACGAGGCTTGTTTAGCCGCGGAGCGCCTCCTCGCTCCGAACCGCGCGTCCGCTTCACGGCCGCCTGGCCCTGACCGCGCTTCGTGCGGCCATGACCAGGGGCGCTTGACAAGGAGGGTCGATCCTCGGATACGCTGACTGTTCACGATGACCGGGAGGGCACGAGGGGGGTGGATAGGTGTCGCGCGCGCTCCACGCGGGGACAGCGGTCAGCGGCCGTGGTTGCCCTGGAGCACCTCGCGAAGCAAGCGCAGGCCACGCACCGCTGGATACCGTCATGGACGCGGCGCGACAACGAGCGTACGCGGCGAGACAACGACTTGATCTCTCCATTTCGACCCGGAGCATCTCACCCTGTTGTCGAGGAGCTGGCCGCGCGTGTTCGGAGCGGGACGGCCGGTCTCTGGCCCTGGCGACCTCGGCGGTCCGCGCGCGCGTCGGCGGTCCTGCTCGCGGCGGCTCTGCTGCTCGGGTGCTGCCTCCTGCTGCTCAGCCCCCCGACCACGGCCGGCCCCGAGGCCACGCTCTATGTCTACGCGGTGACGCCGCTCCGCGCTCGAGCGCTGGAGCAGGAGATCGAGGAGGCGATGCCCGGCGTCGATGTCACGGTCTTCGGGAAGCTGAGCGATTTCAGGACGGCGCTCGAGGCCACCCCGCCAAGCGCGGCGCTCTCGCCGAGACCGGTCCTGGCCTCGCTCAACCGGACAGCCGACCTCCAGGGCCTGAAGGGGGGAAGCGACGCGGAGCAATACCTCCTGGTCTCGACGAAGGCGCTGACCAAGGACATGCTCTCATCGCACAGGTACGGGATCATCGACCTGGTCGAGCGAAAAGCGCTCCCGAAGTTCGTCGCCGGGCTCCTGGGCGTGAGCGACGCGCCGGAGGTCCAGCGCGTCACGAAGATCGAGGCTCTGCTGCCGCTGCTCCAGTTCCAGACGGCCGACGCCGTGCTCCTCCCGGAGCGGTTTCGCTCCGATTTCGAGTCCAAGAGCACGATGCGCTTCGTATTCCTCAGCCTCTCGACGGCGAAGGTCGGGCTGGTGGCAGTCACGTTTTTGAGCAATCGTCAAGTCATCGAGAGCGCGATCCGGAAGCTCCCAAAACACGTGTTGGCGGATCTGGGGGTCGACGAATGGAGATGAGGTCGACGCGCCCCCGCTTCCGGAATGGTTGCAATGGAATCATGACGACCAGGACACACAGCCACCTACCCCAGAAGCGCTTGCGCAACAGGGCGACCGTGACCGCCGGTCTTCTGTGGCTCATGGCGCCGAGCGTAGCCCATTCGCAGCCGGCCGTTCCCGCAGGGGATTTCGACGAGACCGCGCTCGATCAGCTCTCGCTGACCAACTTGCTGGACATTCGCGAAGTGACGACCGCGAGCGGCGGCAAGGCAGAATCGCAGGACCTGTCCTCAGCGAACGTCTTCGTCTATACGCGTGAAGACATCAAGCGACATGGCTGGAGCTCGCTCGCGGAAGTGCTGGCGCACGTCCCAGGTCTCTACGTGATCGACGATCTCGTTACGCCTACCATCAGCGTGCGCGGCACCACTGGTGGACTCGCGTCCGCCACCCGCATCGTCAAGGTCATGATCAACGGGATCGAGGTCTCATTTCGCCCCGACATGACGGCGTTTCTCGGCCCCGAGTACGTACCAATCGACGCGGTCGAGCAAGTAGACATCGCGCGTGGTCCGTTGTCGGCGGTGTATGGCACGAACGCCTTCATCGCGACGATCAACGTGATCACCCGCGAACCCACCGAAGGGGGCCACGGCGCTGCTGGTCTGGGCTACTCGACGTCCGGGGCGAGCGGGCTCGATCGGTGGGCTACCGTCACCTACAGCTCGGAACATCTGAGCTTGCTCATGTCCACATCGGATTCGAATCTCGATCGCTCAGGCTTGGCCGTGCAACAGACGTTTCCGAAGCAAGACCCAGGAAGCGTCCAGTACAAGGATTTCTTTGAAGCGAGATCCAAGGGCGATCTGGCACGTCCGGCGAGCTTCTACGCGAATCTTCGACTATCGCGCGAGGGACTCGGCGAGTTGACGGTGCAGGGCGGAGCGCAACACCACGATGCCTATGGCGAATTCCAGTCCTTCTCGGCGCTCACGCACAACTCGAAGTACGTCATCGACAACTACTGGGCCTCCGCCACGGGCGAGCGCAAATGGTCGAAGAAGTTCTCGACATGGGCTTCGCTGGGGTGGTCGCAGGGGGCGCCAGCGGCGGACGACCTGCAGTATCTGTCCGGGAGTCAGCAATATGCCTACCACCGCAATTTCTCTTACCACGCTTTCGACGGGCGTCTGGGACTCGCGTTCGATCCTGTGAAGTGGCTCAGCACCGCGCTAGGCTTCGATGCGGCGATCGAACGACATCGCGTTCCGTTCTACACTCAAATTTATCGTCAACCAGCGGCAGGACACTCGCCAGGCTACGAAGAGTCTCTCCTTCCCGATGGCACGGCCGAGTTTCAGCACATCACCAACATGGCGGTGCACGGCCAGGTCGCCATTCAGAACCTCAAGATCGCGCCGGACCTTGTTGTCCTCGGCGATTTCCGGCTAGACAAGTCGAACCTTTACCCCGCCGCGACGAGCTGGCGGACAGCTGTCGGATATCGACTGTTCGAGGACGTCACGGTGCGAGCGGTGGGGGGTCGCGCCTTCCAAGCTCCGTCGGCGTTGCTCCTGTTTGCTAACCCCGGCTTCGGAACGACAGGGAATATTATTGGCAATCGTTCCGCCGTGGGCCAGCTTCCGCTCTTGCCACAGGTGGTCGAAAGCGGCGAGTTCATTCTCAACATCCGTGCATTCGAGGCCGTTGAGATCAGCGCATCGCTCTTCTACCAGCAGCTCGAGCGCAGCATCGATTTCGCGACGAACGGGCTCGGCTATATTGCGAAAAACGGGCCTACTCGCGACTTCGTCGGCACCGAGCTGGCCATGAGACTGGCTGGCGGAAGGTACCATGGGGAGGTTGGGCTTGCGTATCAAAAGCAGCTGAAATCGGATGAAACGGACCCGACCAAAGACCTCGCGGCGCCACCGCTCTTCCCCAACGTCTGGGGGATGTCGTCGTTCGGGCTCGATATCCCGGAGGCGTACCTTCAGATGACGGCCACGGCGCGTTGGGTGGGCGAGCGCGGACCGACCGAACAGAACCTCCGCCTCAATGACGGAAAGCCATATGCGCTACCCGCCTACATGCGAGTCGACTTGGTGGTCTCTAGCCACGACTTCAAGCCGCTTTCGCTCGGCGAAACCCGGGTCTCGCTGGCAATCCGTAACCTCACCGGCGCCCGTTATTCGGAACCCGGCCCCGTCGGCATGGACCTGCCCACACTGGGACGAACATTCACCATGCAATTAGCACAGGAGTTGTGGTGAGGTCGAGACGACCGCCTGCGACCGGGAATGGTGCCACGATTCGTCGGATTCGAGTTCGGGATTTCGAAAGCGCCTTGGAGGAGAAGCCCGATGCCGCGCTCGCCAGAAAGTCGACCCCAAAGTCAACACAGAACCGGGGGTAAACCGATAAGAGCGCGGATGATGCTCGCCGCCCTGCTGTTGGTAGGCTGTGGCCTTTCTTGTGCCACGAAGGCCTTCTTTCCGCTGATCCCAGCAGCTCCGTCCGATCGCAGTCGGGGGATGCACCGGCCCGCGAACGCTCCCACCATCCTCGTCGTCATGCCAGCCAGCGAGCACGTCGAAGGCGTTTGGAAGGGCTTGAGGGATGAACTCTCGGGCGACTTCGCGGTCTTCGAGCAACGCATCAATGAAGAGTCGGGCCCGGAGCTCTTGGCAAACGATATTCGAGCGATCAGGCCTGCAAGCGTGATCTTGATGGACAATGCAGCGGTGCGGCTCTACCGCGCCTATCAGAACGCTCAGCCGGCCGGGACTCAGTTTCCGCCTGCGGTCATCACGATGACGTCGTTCTTGGAAGACAGTTACCACAGGGTGCAGAATGCCACCGGCATTGCGTACGAGATTCCCGGCGTCACTCAGTTTGTGAAGCTCCGATCCATCATCAACCGCCCGGTGCGACGTGTAGGAGTCGTCTATCGAGCTCCGTTCGCGGGATTCATGGCCCGACAGAAGAAGTTGGCAGAAGTGGAGCAGATCGAGATCGTCGGCCAGGAAGTCGGTCGGGACCCCCGCCGCACCGAGGTCGCCACAGCGTTAGAGTCGCTGGTGGAAGACGAAAAGATCGATGCTCTCTGGGTGCTCAATGACAACATTCTACTGAAGCCGCGATGGCTGGCCTCCATTTGGTTGCCAAAGGTGGGCAAGAAATGCCCCATTCCGGTCATCGTCGGCGTCCCATCGCTTCTGACGCCGGTTCATCTGGGCACGTTCGCGATGGTGCCTGACTATGCCGCGTTGGCGGTTCAGACGGCGGACATGGTGTTCGATCTGGCCGACGGCGGCTGGCAGATCCGTCGCCCCGCCATCCAGCTGCCGTTGGAGATCAAGACGATCGTCGCGCTCGAAAGAGCTCGCAAGCAATACGGCTTGAAGGAGTCTGCGCTCAGGTCGATTGACCAGACGGTCGAGTAAACGGAACCTGCAACCAAAAATAGCGCCGCCTTGGTTCAGTTCAGCCGCTGGCCGCCCATAGTCTAGGTGATGAAAGGTCGAGCCTTCTGTTCAGACCTTGGTCTATACGTTCAGTCCACATCAAAGGGGGCCCTGTGCGAAAATGCATCATCCTGGGAACGTGTCTTGCGATGTCTGGCTGTGCTGGCAATGGTGACTCCACAGAGGAGTCTACCGTCGTCATCGGAGCGATCCTCCCGGACACGGGCCTGAATGCGAACCCCTACTTCATCCAGGCTGCCGAGATGGCGTTTGAACAATTCAATGAGGCCCTTGCGGGGACGTCCGCGAGTCGAGGTCTTCGCTTCAAGCTCGAGAAGCGCGACGACCAGAGCGACCCCACGACGGTGAAGCCGCTTGCCACCGAGTTGCTCGGCTTGGGGAGCCCCGTGCTCGTGACGGCCACGAGCGTCACCAGCATGACCGTCAACAACATGAACTATGTCGCCGATTCCCCGGCAAAGGTCCCGGTCGTGTGCGGCTCTTGCACCAACATGAATCTGAACAATCCCGACGCCGCCCCCACGCCCCCGACGGACGCGCCTGGCTATCAAGACCTGGATAACTGGCTGAGAAGGACCACCATCACGGCCAGTAGGCATGCCGAAACCATGTTCAGAGATATCTTCTCCCGGGGCTCCGAGGGCGATGGAGATCTCGATGGCGATGGGACGGTCAATGTGTCTATTATCTCCGACGTCGACCGTGTTGCGTACACGGGTGAGCTGAGGTCCGCTCAGCATCCTCCCACCCCGGGCATCGTCGATTACGAGCTCCTCGCGGTGGATACCCATACAGATCCCAATAGCATCGATTTTGCTGGACTGGTTGCAGGGGCATTCGACGAGATCAACGCGGATGATTCCAGTAAGCCGAAGGGGCCGCCCGATTTCATCGTCAATTGGGTCGGTCCCACGTTCGCAGTGGGTGTCGCCAAAGCCTATAAGCAGGCAGGCTATACCGTGCCGATGTTGAACAGCTCGTCGTTCCGCCGCGCCGCCATGCTGCAGACCCTGGGGACGATGGCCGAGGGCCAGGAGGGCGTCTCGAACCTTTGCTGGACCGCCGACGCATCCGGAGACAACTTCGCCAAGGCCTTTGCGGAAGAGACCGGCGCCGATCCCGCTGGTTATGACTCGTCGGTGTATGATTCGATGGTGGTGGCGCTTCTGGGTACCGTGAAGGCAGCCCTGGCTCTGGACGATCCGTCGAAGGTGACGGGATCCGACGTCAACGTGGCGTTGGACCAGATCAATGACCCTTCCGGGACGATCGTGCGAACCGGAACGGAGGAGTTCAAGAAAGCGATCGAAGCCATCGCCGCCGGAAAATCCATCAACTATGAAGGGGCATCAGGCCCGTGCGACTTCGATTCGGTTGGCAATGTCAAGGGGGACATCGCCGTCTACAAGGTGCAGAACGGAAAGTTCGTAGAATTGCGAACGTACGCCTGCACAAAGGATGATACGTGTCGGCTCGCGACAAAGTGAGAGACGATCTCGGCGGATAAGACAAAGAAAGCCCATCCCGCGGTGAGTGATGGCGAACACCTGGGCGGCGCAGCGGACCGACCCCCCAATCCTTAGCCAGATCAGTCGACGGCCACCTTGCCCAGGCCGCCATCCACGCGCATGACTTGGGCGACGGTGAAAGCCGACTCATCCGAGGCAAGGTAGACGGCGGCTTTGGCGACTTCCACGGCCTGGCCAAGCCTCTTGATCGGAACCTGGTTTCTAAATTCTTCGTGCAGCGCGGCCTCGACCTCGGGTCCGAACGCCTTCAAGGCGTTGGTGACGATCGGTCCCGGGCTGATCCCGTTCACGCGAATGCCCCGGTCCTTGAGTTCGTAGGACAACCCGCACGCCAGCGCCAGCAACCCAGCCTTGGAGGCACCATAGCCGCCGGAGTGGCGATGTCCGATCATGGCCGAGATCGAGCCGATGAGGATGATCGAGGATCGTCGGGAAAACAGCGACAGCAAGGATTTGATCAGGAAAAAGGGCCCCTTGAGGTTGGTGGCGATCAAGGCGTCGAAGCGTTCGGGGGTCCAATCCTCGATCGGCAGCTGCGCGGCGCTGGCAGCGTTGCACATGAGAATATCGATGGCCGGCCAAGCGCGCTTCAGCTCGCCGGCCAATCTCTCCTGATCGTCGATATCGGACGCATCGCTCCTGAACGTCAGGACGCCGCTGCCGAGATCGCTTTTGGCCCGATCGAGCCCGTCCAGAGAGCGACCCGTGATCGCGACCTCCGCCCCCTCTGCCAGGAATTGCCTGGCCGTCTCCAATCCGATTCCGCTGGTGCCGCCGGTAATCAGAGCATGTTTGCCTTCGAGTCTGGCCATTGATGTCTCCTGTGTCTCCCATCTTGTTTGGGTCGTTCGGGGAGTGCATCCCTTGCCGGTGAGTCCCCTCCCACCGGTGATGGATCCTCGCATGTCGCTCGTTCCGCGGGCTGCGCCGATCCGGGCGACCGCTTCGGCGCCGCGCCCACGACCAGAACCATAGATCGTGCGAGGCGGCCACGGATGCGCGAGAGTATGAGAAACTTGCGCGATCGTCTCGACGTGACGACCACGGATCCCGCCAAGGCACGGAGGACTTGCGCGCTCGTCGCGTTCGTCGACCCGTGGATTGCCAGCGCTACCGCTGCGCAGACGCCACGCGGTTGTTCGCTGCGTTTCGGTAGTCGCGCGGGGCGGTGCCGGTGACGCGCTTGAACGCATGGCTGAAGGCGCTCTCCGACGCGTAGCCGAGAGACTCGGCGATCTCGGAGATGGAGGTGTCCTCTTCGCGAAGGGTCCTCTGTGCGAGTCGCATCCGCCACTCGGTGAGATAGGCGAGCGGTGCCACGCCGGCGACAGACTTGAAGCGCACCGCAAAGCTCGCGCGCGACATGGCCGCCGCCTTCGCGAGCTCGCTCAGTCTCCAGGCGCGTCCTGGCTCACCATGCATGAGGCGCAGCGCGCGGCTGATCCGATCGTCGCTGATCGCGCGGAGCCATCCGGGACGCAGCGCCCCCGAGCTTGCCAGGTGAGCGCGCAGGACCTGGATGAAGATGAGCTGCGCGAGCTGGGCCGACGCGATGCTGGCGCCCGGCAGCGTCGAGCTCCGCTCCTGTTGGAGCCGCTCGACCATCCAGTGGAACGCTGCCGCGTCCGGAGATGCGGCGTGCACGAGGACAAGCGCGGGGAGGACGTCTTGGAGGAGAGCTGCGCTCGACGGATGGAGCGAGACCATCCCGATGAGCAAGACGCATTCGGAACCGTCGCCGATCTTTGCGAAGGTGCCGCCGGTTTCGAACACCGGGCACGCGTCCTGCGGAGACGCCGTCAAGCTGCTTGCGAGGACGAAGCCGCCTCGCCCTGAAAGCAGGAGGGCGTCTCCCTGTTCCAGCCGCACCGCCTTCTTCTGGCCATCCACCCGCAGCCAGCAGGCTCCTTGCGTGACAGTGTAGAACTTGATTTCTCCGTGCGACCGAACACGGAATGCCCACGTTCCCCCTGCGGCGAAGCCGCCGGACATGACGGACTTCGCTTCCGTCAGTCGCAGGATATCCGAGAAGGGATCGTTCGACACCTCTGTACAATCGCGCAAGTTTTTTCGCGCTGCAAGCATGCATTGTTTGAGACCGGGCAGACGCGCGCGGCGCTCTGGAACGAGTTCCGCGACCACTTCTGGTGGGGCGTCGACTTCCCCGGCCCCGGCAGCCTCTGAGGGTTACTTCCACTGACCGCGCCGCGCGGCCGCACGGAGCGAGGTGCAGCATGCCCATCATCCGCGACCAGCACGTCGGCCCGCTCAGACCTCCAGCGCGCTCTCGACGATGCGATGCACGAGGCCGTACTCCTGGGCCTCGCGCGCCGTCATCCACAGGTTGCGCTCGGTCTCCTGCGCGATCTTCGCGGGCGCCTGCCCCGTCGCCTCCGCGAAGATGCGGTTGAGCCGCTCGCGCGCGGCCAGGATCTGGGCCGCCTCGATCTCGATGTCCGACGCGGGGCCGCGCACGCCGCCGAGCGGCTGGTGCAGGAGGAAGCGCGTGTTCGGGAGCGCGAACCGGTTCTCCCGCCGCGCGGCGACGAAGATCAGCGCGCCCGCGCTGGCGACCCATCCGGTGCCGATCACCTTGACCTCGGGCCGGATGAAGCGAATCACGTCGTGGATCGTGTCCCCCGACTCCACGTGCCCGCCCGGCGAGTGGATCAGGATCCGGATCGGCTTCTCGCCATCATCGCTCGCGAGGGCGAGGAGCTGCGCGGTGGTCGCCTGCGCGAGCTCGCTGGTGATCTCCCCGAAGATCAGGACGGTCCGGCTCCTCAGCAGGCTGCTCTGGACCTTCTCGGGCAGCGCGCGGTGGAGCGGTTCTTCGTTCGGCGTGGAATCTGGCGTGGAATCGAGGCGTGTCATGGCCCCGAGCTTCCGGTCGCCCTCGCCCGCGCGCCATGACCGCGAGGCGCGGAGTCATGCTCGCGCGTCTCGATCCGCGAGCGAGCGCTGGACGAGCGACCTCGGCGGGGGCAACCATGAGGCATGGCGGACGAGATGGAGCGGCTGCTTCCCCGCGGCGTGGTGGTCTCCCGGCATCACGGCCATCCTGGCGCGCCCTGGCGCGCGAGCGCGGGCGATCCGCCGAGCCTCCACGTCGTCGTGCAGGGCGCCTTTCGCCTCTCGCAGGACGGCGTGTGCGCCCTGGAGCTCGACGCCGGCGACGTCGTGCTCCTCGGGTTCGGTCCGCGCGGCGCGGGGCCCCGCGAGCAGAGCCTCCGCTGCGTCGCGCCGCCGCCCGGGCGCGCTCCCGCCGAGGCGGAGCTGATCTCGGCGACCTACGCCGCCGCACCCGGCGGGGCGATCGCCTCGCTCGCGCCCGTGGTCCACCTGCCTGCCGGCGAGGTGCGGCGCGCGCCGGGGCTCTCTGCGGTCGTGGGCCTGCTGCGCGCCGCGCTCGCGGATGCTTCCCCGGGGCAGGCCCAGCTGGCGCGCTCGCTCCTCGAGCCGCTGCTCGCCTACGCGCTGCACTGCCACGAGCATGCGCGCGAAGGGCGCGGGTCGCGCGGGCTCGATCGCCGCGGCGCGCGCGTCTTCGACCGTCGCGTCGCGCGCGTGCTCCGGCTCATGCAGGAGAAGCCGGCCGAGCGCTGGAGCGTCGAGGCGCTCGCGAAGGCGGCGGGCCTCTCCCGCGCCGCGCTGGCGCGGCGGTTCCTCGCCGAGCTGGGGGTCCCGCCGCTCCGCTACCTCGCCGAGCTCCGCATGCAGCGGGCGGCCGAGCTGCTCGCCGAGGGCGACGGCTCGCTGGCCGCCGTGGCGGCCGCGGTCGGGTACGACTCGGAGTTCGCGTTCAGCCGCGCGTTCAAGCGGCACACGGGCGAGGCGCCGGGCGCGTTCCGCCGCCGCAGCCGCTCCGAGGGGGCCGCGTTCGGCCTGCCGCCGGTCCGCGCGGCGGCGTGAGCGCTTCGCCTGGGCGGAGCGGGAGCCCCGCCGGACCGTCTGACGGCACGAATCAGGGACGGCTCCGAGAATCTCACGAGCGGCAGATCGCTCGAGAAGCCGGTGGGATGAGGGCTGACGTATCCTTGGGATCGGGCTGCCCCGGATCGAGCGGCGCGTAGCAAGGCCGGTCGCCAGGCGCATCGACGCGTTGCCAGGACGCCTCGCCGACGGCCGGGTCGCGCGTCCTTGTCGGCTGTCTGCGCGCGTCGGGGGCTGTAAGGGAACCTGCGAGCGCAACCCCACCGAGGAGACCCTGCTTCCGACGGGGCGCCTCAGGCCTGCGGCGGCGCGGCCGCCGGGGAGCGAGCGATGAACGAGACGACACGTGATGTCAGCCGCGGCGGGCGGCGCGCATAAGCCTCTCTCGACGACAGCGAGGCGCTTGGGGCGCGCAACGCATCCGAGCGCTCGCTGGTCCGTGTGATTCAATTCGACATTTCATGCAGCCCGCAGAACGAAGGAACCTATTCAATGAAACGCAGCTTCGCATCGCTCGTCCTACGCCATTCAGCTGTCTCCATCGCCGCGGTCTCCGCCGCCCTCGCCGGCTGCGGACCGAGCGAACCGGGCGACGAAGCGGCCGCGAACGAGGAGCCGATCGCGTCGACCCACGACGCGCTCCAGCTGGTCGGCACCCCCTGGCCCGGCGGCTGGGTGCCGGTGTGTTATCGCATCGATGATCTGGTATCCAGCGGCGAGCGGCAGCGGCGCTTCGAGTACTTCGCTCGGGCCCGCGACGCGGTCGACAACTCGTGGCAGCGCGCGGCAGACATCAAGCTCGAAGACTGGGGCCCCTGCGGCTCGAACACGAATGGCTATCTCATCGTCCACCTCACCGCGGGAGGTGGCAGCCGCAGCGGGGCGGGCTACCCGGGGCCCAGCGGCGCGCAGCACATGACGCTCGACACGACCGACGGCCGCGTCGAGGTCGTCGCCATGCACGAGTTCGGGCACGCGCTCGGGTTTTCGCACGAGTTCGATCGCGACGACTGGACGGGGCAATGCATGAAATGCACGTCCGATGCCCAGTGTGCGAGCGGTGACGGCAAGGTCTGCCTGCCGAGCGGCTACTGCGGCGTCGCCCACCCGGGGGCCAGCAAAGCGACGCCGGTGGCCGACACCGACTCGATCATGGCGGCCACCTACTGCAGCAACCTGGCCGACACGAATCGGGTGCTGTCTCCCTGGGACGTCATCGGCGCACAGAACGTCTATGGGCGCAAGCACGGCGGCTCGATCGTGGGGCTCGGAGGCCGCTGTCTGAACATCGATGGTGGCACGACCGAGTGGGGCAAGAACATCGTCGCGTGGCAGTGCATGGACGCCCCCAACGACACCTGGTCGAAGCTGCCGCACGCGTCCGGCGGGCACCACCTCCGGGCGACCATCGGCGGAGAGATGCTCGCCATGAACGTCGGCGGCGGCGTGGTCTCGCCGACGTCCGGAACGCCGCTCATCTCGTGGGGCCTGATCGATGGCGCGCCCAACGAGCTCTTCTCGTTCGAAGGCATGCGCCTTCGGGCCATGGGCAACATGTGCGTCGTCGCCACCGGCACGACCGCCGGCGCGATGCTCGAGGTGCGCCGCTGCGGCGAGGTGCCGTCGACGCGCGAGCGCTGGACGGCGACGCCGGCGAGCAGGCTGCAGTTGACGGGCACCGATCTGTGCGTCGACGTGCCGCCCGGCACCCCGCCGCTCGGCACGCGGCCGACGCTGAAGCCGTGCATCAACACCGCATCGTACCAGACGTTGAGCTTCCTCGCCGGCGAGATCAAGGCGACGTTCGCCGTCGACCGCTGCCTCAACGTATCCGGGGGCATGCCAGCGCCGGGCTCCCCCATCATCTTGTGGGACGGTTGCGGCCGAGGCCTCTACAACGAGTACTTTTACCTGAACGGTCCTATCAAGTCGCTCGGGCAGTGCGTCGATGTCCTCGGCGGCGCTTCGTTTCCCGGCGCGCAGGTGGGCGTGTACGCGTGCCGGCCGGACGCAGCCAACCAGGAGTGGGACTTCCACTGGCGCTGACGGTCGACGCTCCGCCCGGCGCTCACCTTCCTCTCCCCCGCGTCGTCTGCCGGCCGCCAGGAAATTTTTCGAGTATCGTCCTCCGCGATGTCGAGAACGCCGCCTGGGCTCCGACCCCTCTGTGAACGCGCGCCCGACGCGGGGCGCGCACGCTGAAAGGGAGCTGACGATGAAATACGTCCTGATGATGCACGTGCCGACCCGAGAGCCCTACAAGTTGATGAGCTGGCCGCCGAAGGACCTGCAGGCGCACCTCGCGTTCCTGAACAGCTTCAACCAGAAGCTCCGCGAGTCGGGCGAGCTCGTGGGGATCGAAGCGCTGACCGGGCCCGACCAGGCCAGGCTCGTGCGCGCCGGCAAGGACGGCAGGCCCATCACCGACGGCGTGTTCCCCGAGGCCAAGGAGTTCCTCGCCGGCTTCTGGATGGTGGACGTCGGGAGCCCCGAGCGCGCCTACGAGCTCGCCGCGCAGGCGTCCGCCGCGCCCGGGCTCGGCGGCGAGCCGCTCAACATGGCGATCGAGGTGCGGCAGGTGATGAGCGGGAGCGAGCTCCCGAAAGAGCTCCTGTGAGCTCACCCTCGGGGCCTGCGCGCGAACGGCGAGGGCGGCGCCGGAGGACGTCCTCGCCGGCGCGCTCGCGCGAATCCTCGTCGCACCTCCTTTGACAGGAGGGTTGCAGATCGCGTTTGGATACGAGATCTATGCGATCCTCGCGGACCTCGCGAAGCGGGGGTGGAGCATCATCATGATCTCCTCGCAGCTGCCCGCGATGCAACGCTCGTCCCGGAAGGAACAGTCTCGATGAAAACGGATCGCGAAGGCCAGAGGATCGCTGCTTCGAACGAGGCGCCCCGCGGCGCGCGCTTCCTCCACACCGCGGGGGCGGCGCTCCTTGCGGTGCACGCGCTGGTGGGTTGCTCGAGCGAGCTCGACGCCCCTGCCGGCGATGGCGGCAGCGGCGCTGGCGGAGGGAGCGGCGGTGAGGGCGGCAGCGGCAAGGGCGGTGAGGGCGGCAGCGGCGAGGGCGTCGGCGCTGGCGGCGAGGGCGTCGGCGCTGGTGGCACTGGCGGCGAAGGCGTCGGCGCTGGCGGCGAGGGCGTCGGCGCTGGCGGCGCTGGCGGCGCTGGCGGCGGCGTTACGGTGTCGGCCGAGTTCTTCGACGATTTCAGCTACACCGGCGTCGCCGATGACGGTCTCAAGAGCCGGTGGTGGGTACGGACGACCGACGGAGCGCCCGGGGTCGACGGCGCACAATGGCTCTCGTCCAATGTGTCGTTCATCGAAGATCCCGATCTCGCCTCGAACAGGCTGCTGCGGCTCGAAGCGACCGCGCGCGGATCGGGCGCGAGCACCTCGCACGCGGAGATCCAGTCCAACGACGACAGGTTCCGCCTCGGGACTTACTCCGCCAGGGTGAGATTCCGCAACACGCCCCTGGCCGGGACCCGGCACCTCGGCGACAAGCTGGTCGAGACGTTCTTCACGATCAGCCCCTGGATCAACGACCCCGAGGTCGATCCCAACTACTCGGAGCAGGATTTCGAGTACATGCCCAACGGCGGGTGGGGGCAGGGCGATACAAGCACGCTGTGGCTGACCTCGTGGGAGACGGCCACGCTCGAGAATACGCAGTCGAACCAGGTGGCGGGGGACCAGTCTGGCTGGAAGAGGCTCCTCCTCCAGATCGACGCGTCCGGTATCCATTACTACATCGACGGCGCGCGGCTCTGCACGCACGACGCCACCTACGTCCCCGAGACGGACCAGCACCTCGACTTCAACCTATGGTTCGACGAGCTCGCCGCCGGACAGACCGACCCGCGGACGTACGCCGAGGACGTCGACTGGGTTTACTTCGCGAAGGACGTCCTCCTGTCGCAGGCCGAGGTGGACGCGCAGGTGGCCGGTTTCCGGGCGTCCTCGCTCGCCCTCGTCGACTCCCTGCCCTAGCACCGCCGCTCGGGGCCTGGGATGAGCGACGCTTGTGGCCTCGATAGGTTCATTGCACGCTTCTTTGAAGCCTTCGACATCGAGGAGAACACTTGAGGCCGCCCCGAGCTCTCACAGCGGCTCGATGCTCAGAAGATCGCCCGCCAGGTGATACACGCGGTAGTGGGCGCCGTGCGTCGTGAGCTCCCACGCTTTCTGCGAGACGACGAAGGCGACTCCGCCGATCCTGTAGCGCCATTGGCTCGGCATGCCGCCGCGGCCGTCGACGTGCACCTTCTGGAGCGGACCCTGGGCGACCAGCGCGGGGCTCTGGGCGAACGCCTTGCGCCTCGCGCTGACCTTCCGGAACATCAACAGCGCGCCGATACCGAGCAACCCGCCCAGCACGACGCCGCCCCCGCCGAGCGCGTAGAGCCCGTTCATGTCGGTGTCGGAAATCGGCTTCGAGTAGTCGTCGTGGAGGTAGAGCGCACCTCCGACACCCCCGGCGGCGACGAGTAACCCGAGCAGGAGCAAGAACACCCCGCAGCCGATGCCGGAGCTCTTCCCGCGCTTGGCCTGCGCCGGATGAAGGCGCCCTTGCCGGTTCATTTCGAGCTCTTCGAGCGTGAAGCCGTGGGCCGCTCCGAGGTCTCGGAGGTACGCCTGCCGCGGGTCGGAGGGTGAGCCCATCATGCGAGCCTCGAGTGACCCAGGGCGACCAGGGCGTCGATGGGGGCTTCGAGCTCGGCCGGCTTCAGCGGCTGACCGCCGTAGGAGAGACAGAACTCGCCGTTGTCGTAAGAGAGCCCGACCTGATTCATGGGCAGCCTGAGCAGCGCTGCCTGCACCGCCGAGTTCATGAGCGCACGAGAGAGGGCGGGCGAGTCGCTCCTGAGCGAAATCATGCGATCGAAGTTCGGGTCGCCCGTCGGCACCAGGTGGTGCTGCGGGCCGCCCGCGCCGCGCGTGATCTGGAGCGAGAAGCGATGCGGCGCCGGATACAACGAGCGCGCATAGAAGGCCGTGGAGGTGGTTCTGGTGTTGCCCACCATGCTCCAGGTGGAGACGACGCGGAGCGGCACGTTCTGCACGGCGCCGGTGAGCGACTTGACGCTGCGCTGTGACGTGAGCGCGTTGCCCTCGTTCTGCTGATCGAAGGTCAGCCCGTACCTGGTCGCACAGTTCGGCCAGACCGCGTCCGTCGCGCGCGAGAGCTTGATCGCGCCCGCCACGATCGCGACAAGGACCAGGGCGCCCGCCCCGAGCCCCAACCATTGGAGAAGTTCGTACGTGCTCATGTTGTGTTCGCTATCTCGGAAACAGATTACTCGCCTTTGGAGAGGCGCGACTACGGGCCCGTCCCCGGCTGAGCGAGCGCCTGGACCGCTCGCCATAGCTGGGTCACCACGTCGCGATCCAGACCGACCGTAGAGAGCTTCCCGAGGCACCCGGCGCAGAGGTGACCGGCCTGGAGCTTGAGCCCCACCTCGGCCTTCTGCTGGCAGAGGTCGAAGAGGCAGGCGAGGGTCTCGGTGTGCAACAGCTTCGCGGGCTCATACTCGGCGGAGAGGGCGTGCAGCCCGTAGAGGAGCAGCTCGTAGGCCACGAAGGACGCGGCTGGCAAGGAGATGAGCTGATCCAGGCCGGCCAGCGAGATCACCGCCGTCCGGTGTCCCCGATGCCAGTGCGAGAACCAGCGGTCCGGCAGGGGCTGCTCCACGAAGACCACCTTGAGGGCGCCGGGGTCCAGCGAGTCCGCGCCGGCGACCAGCTCGTCCTCGTCGCGCTGCGAGAGCGGATCGGCACGGAGCGGGGACCCCTGGAACGACAGGTCCACGTCGAAGGCCGGCGCCCCCTTCACACCGCCGAGCGCCTGGGATGCCGTCCAGAGCAGCGGGGCCAGCCGGGCAGCCGTGGGGACCCCGAGGACCCGAGGGCCCGGTGGCCTGGCGCGGCCGCGGCCGCCCATCTTCATGGCCATCATCGCGTCGGAATAATGGCTCTTCTTGCTCAGGGAGGACATCGGCCTGGAATAGGAGTCCCGCTCGGCGTCGAGCCGGTCCGCCTCGGTCCGGATCTCGGGATCCCCGTCGGCGTAGCTTCGGAGCCGGTTGGCCGCGTCGGCCAGCGTGGACGCGGCTTCCTGCCACCGGCGATCGTCGTTGAGCCCCAGGGCCACCCGGCGAGCGCGGGCGGCATCGAGCGCAGCCGCGGCCCGGAGCACCTCCCGATCCACCGGCTGGGCGCGGACCTGCTCCTCCGCGACCCGAGGCCATGCCAGCGTCCAGGGCTCCTTCGACAGCGCACCGTCCCGGTCCGTGAGCGCGACGTTGACCAGGAGCGTCTCACCGATCGCGCCGGCGGGGAAGCGCAGCCGGAACATCGGGGCCAGCACCATCCCGCCTGGGAGCGAGCCGAGCGAGAAGGAGCGGGTCCCGCCGTCGCGGGTGCAGGGGTAGTCATTGAGCGACTCCACCTCGACGCCCTCGGGCGCGCGGATCAGGAGCGCGGCGTCGCGGGCGACCACCGAGAGCACCTCGCCGATCTCCCGGCCGACGAAGCCGGGGAGCTCGTCGGCGCGCGCGGCGAAATAGAAGTTGCCGCCGCCCTCCTCGGAGAGGCGGCCCAGGAGGAATTCGTTGAAGCCCTCGCCCAGGCCAATGGTGCTGGTGGTCACCCGGCGCAGCCGCTGGGAGCGGGCGCGGGAGGTCAGCTCGTCGGGCGAGGTGATCCCGTGGTTGGCCTGGCCGTCGGTGAGCAGGAGGACGCGGCCGATGGCATCCTCGGGCAGGTGCGCGCCCACCTCGGCGCAGCCGCGGAGCCAGCCGCCGCCCAGGTCGGTGTTGCCTCGCGCGGTCACCGTGTCGAGCGCGGCCTCGGCGCGGAGCCGCGCCCCGGGCGTGGCCTCGGTGGAGGGGATGGGCACCTCGACCTGGTGGTCGAAGGTGACCACGCTGAAGCGGTCGCCGGGCTGGAGGGTGCGGATGGTCTGGCGAGCCGCTTCCAGCGCGAGCCGGAGCTTCTCGCCGCTCATGGAGCCGGAGCGGTCAATCACCAGCGAGAGGTGGACAGGCTTGCGGGCCTGGCTGCCCTCGGGCCGGGGTGCCGTGAGCTCCACCCGGATGAGGCGCTCCGAGGGCTCGGCGGGGAGCAAGGGTCGATCGGGGCGGGCGTTGAACATGGCGGCGGCACCATGGCACACCCCGGCCCGGGCTCCCGTCAAGGGGTCGAGCGCCAGAACGCCTCCGCCTCATTCGGCGGTGCAGTCGGGCGCCGAGCTCGGGTCAGCCACCCACGCGGCGAGGCGCGCGGTCCCGGCGTCGCCCCACGCATCGTGAGCGAGCTGATTGAGCCGGCACCACTCATGACGCGTCTGCTGGATCGCGAGCGACTTCGCCGCGAGGTGCTGCTCGACGCGGTCGGTCAAGGAGGTCTTGTCCTTGCTGAGCTCATCGTGGGTCATCGCCACCGGGGGCGGACAGTAGTCGCCTGGCTCGTAGTCGACCGTGCCCGAGACAAGGCCATAGGCGGTCGTCCGCCGCTGTCGGAAGGTCACGATCGCGTACTCCGGGTACGGCGCATCATCGTCGCGCGTCACCGCCGTCCCCCTCGGCTTTTTGCCCTGCACGACGATGAAGCCCGTCGACGGCACCGCGGAGTACGGCGTGAATGTGGGGAACGCAGTGAGCGACTGGTCCACGAGGACGTCGCCGCCGAGCTCGACCCAGTTCGTGTGTGCGTAGAAGTCCTGCACCGCGTGAAGCGAACGGGAAAACGCCAGCAATGCCAGCGCATCGCCATCCAGCTGCGCGATGCCCGGGCCCAGCGCCTTCACCGCCTCGGCTTGCTCCTCGGCGATGAAGGCGGCTCCTCCGCTGAAGTTGCAGTCATCGAAGTGGGCAGCATTGCTGAAGTGGAGCTCGGCGTCCGTCGACACATTGCCGATCTTCAGAGCGCTGATCACCGCAGGCTTCAGGAACGACAGGGCGGCGCTGGTGATCTCTTCGTGGTTCGGCTCACCCGGCGCCGTTGAAAACGCATCGGCGCTCTCTTCGAGCGCCTCGGCTGTTTCAGGCTCGCCGGCGCAGCCGAGCGTCAGCGAGACACCCACGACGCCCACGATGAACGCAGCGTGTTGATGTAGGTCTTGCAGCATGTCTTGTAGCATGTCTTGTATAATTGCAAAGCGCGGTCCAGGCGTGCGGGCTGAGCGTTCGTCGAGAGAAACCCGCGGAAGGAGCTTGCGTGAACGCGCTTGCGCCCGATGGGCGCACCTGATCGCCTGTCATTCCCTTCCACGTCCACGCGCGAACCGCACGCGTGCCTCACTGCGGCATTCCGCCACGCGCTTCCGCGGAGAACGTGTGTTGGCTCAGGCACCTCCGGGTTGACCAGGAGCAACATCGGGCGGAGCGCGGCCCCGCGTGTCGCCGCGTCACGCGCCGAGCGTGGAGGGCTCGTAGCGCGTCACCCACGTCTTGATTTGCAGCTCGCAGAAGATCAGGCGAGGCTCAATGAAGCCTGCCTGGGCCAGGAGCGCGAAGACCTCGGCGTCCGAGGCCGGCATCTTCAACGACGCCATGGCCTTCCGTCGTTGCTCCGCCGCCTCGGGCGGCCGCCCCTCCGCGAGGGCCCGCCGGTCCTCGACGGCCCTCAGCAGCGGATCGTCTCCAATTCGACAGCCGATCACGAAGGGCGCCCCCGGCTTCAGGCGCCCGGCGACCTCCCGCAAGAGCTCGAGGCGCGCCTCGTCGCCCGGGACGTGGTGCAGGACGCCGATCATCTGGGCGCCGTCGAACAAGGGCCCGCGCGCGAGATCGCGCAGCTCGCAGGCATGCAGGCTCGTCCGCTCGAGGAGGCCTTCCGCCGCGAGCTTCTCTCTCGCGACGGCGAGCATCTCCGGCGAGGGGTCGACGCCCGTGAAACGGACGCCGGCCCCCGCGTAGCGCGCGAACGGCCTCACCTCGCTC
This sequence comes from Sorangium sp. So ce726, assembly GCF_051521405.1. Lineage (NCBI taxonomy): Bacteria > Pseudomonadati > Myxococcota > Polyangiales > Polyangiaceae > Sorangium > Sorangium sp. So ce726. Next base: position 3,237,250 of record NZ_CP150349.1, read on the forward strand.
CCGGTCCCGACGCCGACGATCAGCAGCGACGCGGCCTCCTCGTCGGGGAGCGCAGCGACCATCACCTCGGCGATGACCTGCTGCATGACGCCATAACCCGGCCAGAAGCGGCGCACCTGGTCGTCGTAGCTCAATGCTCGCTCGCGCCCGAAGTTCGCTGCGTGTTTCCCGTGCTCGTCCGTTTTCATCACGCCTTCTCCTCGGCGGACGGTCGCCCGGACCGCCTTCAGCAGAGGAGTATCACCCTTCGCGCAGCCTCGACATGGCGGGGGTTTCGATCCGACCGGCGGGGCTTTCTGTCGCGACCCCCGCGAGGCACCGGGCGTTGATGAATTGGCTCGACGCCGCCCTCGATACGCGGCACGTTCACGGGCGGCCGTTTCGGTCCGTCCTCCGGACCCCCTGACCCCGAAAACGAGTGGCCCATGAGGGTGAGAACCGGCGTGCAACAGGCCGCGGACTGCTCGGGCTGCAGCTCCGATCACGAGCGACGTGACGTCCCCGAAAGCGAAGGAGATCTCATGAAGAGAGCGACCCATCGTCCTGCAGCAGGCCTCGGACCGAGCTTGCCGGGGGTGGTCTTGCTGAGCGCCCTCCTCACAGGGTGCGGTGACGGCGAGACGAAGTCGAGCTCCTCATCCATGTCTTCAGGCACCGGAGGCAGCGGCGGCGGAGGCACGAGCGGCGGCGGAGGCACGAGCGGCGTAAGCGGTGGTGGAGCAGGAGGCGGCGACGCGCCAAGCACCAAGGGCTACCCCGATCGCTTCACCGTCGGCGCACCCGGCGTGGGCACCTACGCCCAATCTGATCCCCAGCTCCCGGTGCCGCCCGGATACACGGAAGTGTGGCCCAGCGACGACCAGAGCAAAGAGTGGGATCTGTACGATTGCGACGGCACTGTCAATCTGGACCACATGTATTTCCACGCGTTCATTTACATCGGCACCGGCTGCCACGGCACGGTCAACATCACCAACTCGATCATCGCGCCGCCGCCCGGCTCCACGAACCGCAGCATTCTGGTCAACGCCGACGAGTCCGCGCCGCTCACGTTGAACATCAGCGATACCACCATTCGCCCCGAGCCGGTCGGCCTTGGAGGTACGAACGCCGCCCTCACCGAGCATGCCGTGAACGCCTGTGCGACGTGCACCATCCGCATGACCCGGGTGGACGTGGCCAATACCGGTGGCATGTGCCTTTGCGGCCAGAACACCATCATCGAGCAGAGCTGGTTGCACGACAACTACATCGCGCACCTGGCGGACCCCTCTCTTGCGCATACGGGCGGTGTCTTCCCGTACGGGGGCAGCGGGCCGCTCGAGATCAGCCACAACCGACTCGAGCCGGGCGTCGACGCCGCGACGGGCAACGAGGTGCCGAACTACTGGCAAGCCATCACTGCCGTGCTCTTCACCCAGGGCGTCGATGGCTCGACGCTGCAGAACTACGATGTTCACGACAACTTCGTCTCGCTCGGCGCCTACGACTTCTACCCCGAGAACGGCGAGGACATGATCCTGCGCAACAACGTCTTCGGCCCGAGCCACTGGGGTTACACGACGTCGTGCGCGACGTGTACGTACGCTGATTGGTCCAACAACGTGGTCGGCGACATCGACGGCAACCCCACGAACGAGGTCGTCCCCCAGCCATGAGGCCGCGCTCTCGGCGGCGCCGAGGGGACGCGGGGGCGAGGCGGCGCGTTCAGAACATGGCGCGGGGGTTCGGCGCGTCGGCCGGGATGTCCTGCAGCACGTCCCAGTGCTCGCAGAAGCGCCCGTCGGCGACGCGGAAGATGTCGACCACCGCGACGCCGCGCGGCCGCCGCGGGTTCACGAGCTTGTAGTGCACAACGGCGTACTCGGCGTCGGCGATCATGCGCTGGATCTCGACCTGCGCGCCGTGAAGCGGCGTCTCGCCGTCGCGGAAATAGGCGATGAAGGCCTCGCAGCCGTTCGCCCCGGGCGCGGCGCGCGCGCCGGGGTTGTGGTCGACGAAGTCGGCGGTCAACAGCGCGCGGACGGCGTCCCAGTGCTTGCCGACCACGGCGTCGTACAGCTCGAGCAGCATCTGCTTGTTGCGTTCGGGGTTCATACGGAGGGGGCGTGCCTTTCTGCACCGGGGGGCAGGGTCGCTCGCCGGTGCATGCACACCCTCGCAGCGGGGCGCGCGGCGGGCTTGAATCTGCGCGCCAATCGTCGGCCGCACCGCGCCGTGGGCGCGTGCTAGCGCGTGCGCGCGACCGCGCGGTACGCGCTCGGCGGCATGCCCGACGCGGCGCGGAACTCGCGCGCCAGGTGGGCCGCGTCGCTGAACCCGTACGCGTGCGCGATCTCGGTGAGCGGCCGAAGCGAGCCGGCGATCGCGACGGTGGCGTCGCGCGCGCGCACGCGGCGCGCGAGCGCCGAGGCCGTGGTGCCGTGCGCCGCGAGCCGGCGTTGCAGCGTGCGGACCGACTGGCGCGTGGCGTGCGCGAGGCCCTGCGGCGTCCACGGCGCGTGCGGCTCGCGCGCGATCGCCGCGAGCGTGGCGGCGACCGGGTCGTCCGCGGCGCTCGGTGGGTGCAACGTCAGGCGCGCGGACGGCGCCGGCGCGGTCCGGCGCGACCACGCGAGGCGGAGCGCGACCGGCGGCTCGGCAAGCGACGCGGGCCCGAGCCAGCGGGCGTCGCAGGCGAGCTCGCGCCACGGTCCGCGCGCGGCGCGCGCCGCGAGGACGAGCGCGCTGTGGCCCATCCGGCGCAGCAACGCGGCGAGCACCCCGGTGATCATCACGGTCTGGCTCGCGGGGGCGAGCGCGCCGGCGTACGGCTGGGCCGCGAGCTGCAGGGCGCCGGCGCCGTCGAGCGCGAACCGCGTCTGGTGGCGCACGCCCCACGCGCGCTCGAGCGCGCTCCAGCGATGCGCGAGCTGCGCCACGCTCGCGGCGCTCTCGAGCAGGTAGAGCGTCGGCGAGAAGGTCAGCGTGTCGAGCCCGTCGCCCAGCGCGAAGACGGCGCCGAGCCCACCGGCGCGCGCGCGCTCCGCGACGAGCTCCCGCAGCGGCGCCGCGGGGCTGAGGGCCTGCAGGGCGGGGTCGGGCGCCCGCGCAACGTCCACCTCGCGCGCGCGGACGCGCTGCGCGAGGTGGAGCAGCTGCAGGCTGACGTTCTGCGACATGGCGCGTGGGCGCAGCGACAGGCGTGTGCACGGCCGCGCGCGCTCGCGAGTGTGGCACCTGCGCGCGCGGGCCGCCACGGTCGCGCGCGCGCTCACCTCTCCCTGCTGGGCGATCTCTCGCCGCCCGAGCGCGATATCGCCTTCGGCGCGCCCGCAGCATCACCTCGCCGCAGACGCTGCTGCAATCGACGGAGGATCACGTCGCGCTCGGGCTCGACGCGACGGCCACGCCGTGGACTGCGCTGACAGGTCGGCGCGCTCATCATAAAGATGCAGCTCGATGCGAACGGTGGGATGGCGCGTTGTTCGACGCCTCGAACGCGGCCGTTCCAGAACGCCGCCTGGCGTCGCTCCAAGTCGCGCGGCATGTTCCGGACGTGATCCTTGAGCGGTCGCGGGCGGGCTTCGTACGCCCGCCTCAGGTCTCGCGCTCCGGCGGTCCCTTCAACGTATTCGGCCCGGTGCGCCCCTGGGTCTCCTCGGAGACGCCGTCGCTGAGCCGGGAACGCCGTGATCACAGGCCCCGTTCATCTGCTTGCGAATGAATGCTGGTTTGACCTCAATGGCGCTGGCAGCCGCCTTGCGGAGGCGGGCTCCCTCGGCGCGAACGATCGTCTGAATAGAATCATGGTGTGGAGGCAGAATGAAGAAGAGAGAACTTGGTCATAAGCTTGGTCTCGCGGTGTGCGCGGGCGCCGCGCTCGGCCTCTCCACGGGCTGCTCGATTGAAGGCGCGTCGGACGAGCCGCTCGAGGCGCTCGAGTCGCATTCGTCCGCGATCGTCGGCGGCCAGGTCGCCGAGGCGAGCCCCTGGGCCGTCCAGGTCTTCGACGTGCGCGGGAGCACCGGCGACTTCTTCCAGTGCACAGGCACCCTCGTCGCGGCGCGCTGGGTGCTCACCGCGCAGCACTGCATCGCGGACGAGGGCGAGACGTCGGCGGTGCGCGTCGGCAGCAACACGTACCGCGAGGGCCGGCGCATCGCGGTCGATGCCGTCGAGGTGCCCTCGGCCGTCCCCGACATCGTGCTGCTCCACCTGGCCGAGAACGCCGATGGCCCGTTCGTCCAGCTGGCCCAGGCGACGTCGGTCGCGATCGGCAGGGACGCGACGGCCTACGGCTGGGGGAGCGAGGGCACGCCGCTGGTGATGGCGCCGTCGCTCAAGAAGGCGACCCTCCACATCGACAGCTGGTACTCCGCCGAGGAGCTCCTGGCGACGGGCGTGACGGGCTCGGGCTGGAACGGCGACTCCGGCGGCCCGTGGTTCGTCGATGGGCGTCAGGTCGCCGTGTTCTCGGGCGTGAACGGGCAGGACGGCACGAACCTGCACGCGAGGCAGCTCGGCGTCGACGTCGCGCGCCACCGCGCGTGGATCGACGCCACGATCGCCGGCGGCCCCACCGTCCACCCCAGCGGCCAGGTGGTGCTCCACGATCTCTCGAACTTCTCCGGCATCTCACAGGGCTTCGGGATCGGCCGCCACGACCTCCCGAACACGACGATCATCGGAGACAACCGCGCGAGCGCCATCAGGGTCCCCGCCGGGCTCCGGGTCACGGCCTTCATGCACGGCACCTTCGGGGGTGAGGCGCGCGTCTTCACCTCGGACACGGATCTCGTGGCGGCGGGCTTCAGCGACACGATCTCGAGCATCGTCGTCTCGCACGCCTCGGACCCGCAGCTGGACGTGGTCACCTTGTACGAGAACGCCAACTTCTCGGGCGGCTCGGTCGTGTACGGGCTCGGCTCCTCCCTCTTTTTCAGCACGCCATGGGACCAGAGGGTCAGCTCCGTCCGGGTCCCCTCCGGCTTCAGGCTGACGCTCTACAACGGGCTCTGGCGATACTCGTCCGAGTCGCGCGTCTTCACGACAGACGCGAACCTCGCGCCAAACAACTTCGACGACAAGACCCGCAGCTTCCTCATCGAGCGACCCTAGGAGCGAGCGCACGGAGCGGCCAGCGCGCCTCACGCCGAGCGCGCCGCGTGGCGCGCGCGACGTGCGCTCCTCAGGTCGTTGATGGGTGGTGACAGGGTGATGACACGGCGTGTCGCGTCATCCCGCGGCGCCGGTCCTCACCCGCAGCGCGTAGGCGACGCCGCTCTTGAGCGTGCTCATCGTCATGATCGATCGGAGCTCCATGCCGAGATCGACGAGCGCCTGCGCGACGTTCGCCCGGATGCCGGTGAGGATGACCTGGGTCCCGATCAGCCGGAGCGCGGAAGCCGTCGCGACAAGGCTGCTCGCGAAGCTCTCATCGATGTTCTTCACGCCGGTGACGTCGAGGATGACCACCCGCGCCGCGTTCGCCTGGGCGCTCTCCAGCGAAGCCGTGAGCACCTGCTCGGCCCTGCGCCGGTCGACCGTGCCGATCAGCGGCATCACCATGACCCCCTCGGCGATGGGAATGACCGGCGTCGAGAGCTCGTCCAGCCGCTCGGCCTGCGCGCGGATGATCCTTTCCTGCAAAGCCGCCCGCAGCTGCTCGTTCTCGACGTTGTTGGCGAGCTCTTGCTCGAGGCGCGCGTTCGTGTCCCGCAGCTGCTCCGTTCGCCGCGACACCTCCTGCTCCAGCTCCTCGTTCGACCGCCGGAGCGCGTGCGTCATCTGCTCCACGTCCTGGTAGAGCTTCGCGTTCGCCACCGCGATCGCCGCCTGGGCGGCCATCAGCCGGCAGAGCTCGACCTTCACCGGCGAGAAGGCGTCCGCGGTGAGGTTGTTCTCGAAGTAGAACACCCCGTCCAGGCGGCCAAGGTGCGTCATCGCGACGCAGAGGATCGACCTCGGATTCTGAGAGACAATGTACGGGTCGCCCGGGAAAGCGCCGCTCCGGCTGGCGTCACCAAGGACGACAGGCTCCTTGGTCCTCGCGACATACTGCACGATCGCGCTGGACAGCTCCGGGCTGCCCTCGACGGGAGAACCCAGGCGCACGCGCACCACGTCCGGATCCACGACGATGGATGCCTCGATGACGAGCCTGTCCTCGTCGGGCAAGATCAAGAAACCCCGCTGCGCGCCGGCGCTCTTGATCACGATCCGCATCAGCTGATCGAGGAGCCTATCGAAGTTGAGCTCGCTCGAGATCGCCTGCGCGGCATGCATCACCGTCTCGATGTCGAGGAGCTCCGCGGAGGCCGGCCTCGCGCCGACGTCGGGTCCGGAGAGGGTGTCCGCGCCCGCGGAGAGCGGCGGCGGAGACGCCGTCACCCGCTCCATCGCGCCGAGGACGAGGTCTGGGTAGGACTCCCGCAGGTGCTTCATCTTCGCTGTCGCACCCCACCGCGAGTACGCCTGATAAGCCGCCTCCATCGACAGCCGTGCTGCGGCGACCCGCCGCTCGCCGAGCCAGAAGCGCGCGCAGAGCTCGTACGCGAGCGCCTCGTCCGGCAGGAAATGCCCCGCGCGCGCCGCCTCGATCGCCTGATCGTAACAGCTGGCCGCCTCGGCGCTCCTGCCGAAGGCCCGCATGCGCTCGGCTGCGATGAGCAGCCGCCGGTGCTCGAAGTTCTCTGGGCACTGCCTCGCCCAACCCTCGATCTGCCGCTCGTACCGGGCGAGCGCGGCCAGGAGCTCCTGCTGCTGCGCCGGCTCCGCGGTGGGGTAGGCGGCCAGGATGGTCAGACTCCCCAGATAAGGCAGATCGAGCGAGAACTGCTGGCCGAGCGCGCTCGCGATCCGCGCCTCGGCCTCGTTCATGGCGCGGAGCGCCCCGTCGAGGTCTCCGTGGAGATACGCAAGGCGGAGCCGGATGAGGTAATACCAGCACCCGGGAAAGCGCGATCCCCCGCTCTCGGCGCGCGCCAGCGCGTCGTCCTCGTCGAAGCTCGCGCTGCGGAGCAAGCGTCGATCCGACGTGCGCCCCATCAGCGCCGCCACGAGCTGACGGGCGAACAGGACCAGGAGCTCGTTCAGGGTGTCGTTCGTTCGCCGCAGGAGGATCAGCGAACGCTCGAGCTCATCCCCGAGGGAGCCGAGGTCCTCGCCGATGCTGAACCGCGCGTAGAACAGGTGGATGATCGCGTTGGACACAGACACGAAGTCTGCGATCTCGCTCCCCTCCTGGATCGCCCGCTCCAGATGCTCGATGACGAACGTCTGGTGCCTGAAGAGGAAGCCGATGACCCCGAGGACGAAATGCAGCCGCGCGCTCAGCCCGACGTCCTTGAACCTCTCGTTCAGGCTGAGCGCAGCTTGCCCTACCTCGTACGCCTCTTCCCTCTTCCCCCCGAGGACGGCGAGGTACCACGCTTGCGTCATGTACCCGGGCGCCGACATCGGCGAGCTGCCGTACCGCAGGGAGAGATTGGCGATCTTGAGACCGGCCGTGATATGGAGCAGCGGACTCGTCAGGAACGCTGGCGGGATCATGCTCGTGAGGAGCCGCATCTCCACGATCTTCGCTGGGTCCGTGGCCAGAGGTAGAGCGGCGAGGCTCTGGATTGGGCGTCCGGCCAGCTCCTGCTCGATGCCAGCGAGCTCCGCCGAGAGCGCCGCTTCGATCTCCGCTTCTGTCGCTGGCCAGCTCGAGCCGAGCAGCGCGAGCGCCTCCCTTCCCGCATCCAGCGCAGAGGCGAAGTTGCCCACGGTGGTGTGACGCACGACGCGCAAGTTGTAGACTTGCGCCCGCTCGACCGCGCTCTTCGCACGCGCGAGCAGCGTCGCGAGCAGCGCCTCGGCCTCGTCCGAAGCGAGGAGCACATACCGGCACTCCGCGAGGTCGACGTGAACCGCGAACGTGAGATCGTGCTGGTCTGCCCAGCCGGCGTCACCCAGGAGCTCCGCGGCCGCTTCGAAGTACCGCGCGGCCGCGTCGTGCGCCGCCGCCTCCCGGGCGCGCCGTCCCGAGGCGAGGTTCAGCCGCGCGAGCTCCGTGCGCTCGGCGGGGTCGACGATCAGCGCGGCGGCGATGTTCAGGTGGTTCACGACGTCGAAGAGATCGTCGTCGTGCGGCGAAGGCCCCTTGCTGGCGAGGAGCCGCCGCCCGATGCGCAGGTGGACGTCGCGCTCCTCCCCGTCCTCGATGAGGGCATATGCCGCCTGCTGGATGCGGTCGTGGACGAACTTGAAGCTGAGGTTCGTGGTCACCCTAAGCGAGCCTCCAGGCGCACCCTGGTGAAGCTCCGCGTCGAAGTATCTGTACTCCGCGTCGAGCGGGAGCACGTAGCCTTCCCGCGCCGCCGCCCAGAGGGTCGCCGCGGTCACGGCGGTGTCGCGCCCGTCGATGATCGAGAGCGTCTCCAGATCGAATCGGTGCCCGATGCACGCGGCGAGCTTGATCACCCGCTGTGTTCCATCGTCCAGCCGCCGCAGCCGCTGGACCATGAAGTCGACGACGCTGTCGCTCACCGCGCTCCGCTCGATCGCGTCGAGATTCCATGTCCACGAGCGGGTCGAACCATCGAACGCGACGAGCCCGTCCCTGGCCAGCGAGGCGAGGAGCTGGTTCACGAACAGCGGCATCCCGTTCGTCTTGGCGAAGATCGCCTCTGCCAGCGGGGCGACCCGCTCCTCGGGGGTGCTCAGCATGTCGGACACGAGCGCGGTCACGTGCGGCAGATCGAGCTGGCTCAGCTCGCACTGGGTGACGACGACCTTCGCTTTCCGGATCTCATTGAGCATCAGCGACATGGGGTGCGCCGCGCCGACCTCGTTGTCGCGATAAGCCCCGACGACCAGCACATGTCGCGTCTCGGGATCGGAGAGCGCATGTTGAAGCAGCCTGAGCGTGGCCGAGTCCGCCCACTGGAGGTCGTCCAGGAAGAGGACCAGAGGCGCCGCGTCCGCGACCAGGAGGTGCAGGAAGCGAATGAACGTCATCGTGAACCGGCTCTGCGCCTCGAGCGCCCCGAGGTGGGGAGCGGCCGGCTGCTCGCCGAGGATCAGCGCGAGCTCGGGGACGAGATCGATGATGATCTGCGCGTTCGCGCCGAGCACGGCCTGACAGCGCGTTCGCCATGCGGCGAGCTTCGCCTCAGGCTCTGACAGCAAATTACGCACGTGCTCTCGGAGCGCATGCGCGATGGGAGCGTACGGCGCGCTCCGGCTGAGCTGGTCGAACTTCCCGGAGAGCAGCGCCCCGCTGCGCTGCCCGATCTTCTTGTAGACCTCGTGGACAAGGGCCGACTTGCCAACCCCGGAGTGGCCGGCCACGAGCAGCAGCTCCACCCCGCCGCGCTCTGCGCGATCGAAGGCCGCGAACAAGATCTCGCTCTCGCGCTCTCTCCCGTACAGCCGCTGTGAGAATCGGAGCTCGGAGCTCTGGTCGCAGAGGCCGAGCGAGAACGGCTCGATCGCATCGCCCTGCGCGAGCTGCGACAGGCACGCCTCCACATCGAGCGCGAGCCCCAGCGCCGTCTGGTACCGATCCTCGGCCGATTTGGCCAGGAGCTTCATCGCGATGTCCGAGACCAGAGGTGGCACGGAGGGCACGATCTCGCAGACCGGCGTGGGGCGGCGCGCGATGTGGCTGTAGATGATCTCCATCGGGCTCGACGAGCAGAAAGGCGGCGCGCCAGCGAGCATCTCGTACAGCGTGACGCCGAGCGAGTAGAGATCCGTGCGATGGTCGAGGACCCGGTTCGTGCGCGCCGTCTGCTCCGGCGAGATATAGGCAAGCATGCCGGAGGCGAGCTCGGGGCTCCGCGCCCGCTGCGGCTCGATATGGACTCTCGTGGCGAGCCCCAGGTTCATCAACGTCGTCCGCTCTGTGGCGGTGTCAAACAGGATGTTGTCGGGCCTGACCTGCTTGTGGACAATCCCCTTCTCGTGGAGCGCGGCGAGCGCGCGCGCGACCCCTGCAGTGACCTGCAGCGCGGCGCGGAGCTCCAGCGGCCGCCCGCTCAGGATGCGAGCCAGGAGCTCGCCCGCCGCGTCCTCCATCACGAGCGAGGCGCGCGCCCCGTCCTCCTCGACCGCGATCGCGCGAGCCACGCCCGGCACGGCGAGGCGCTGGGAGAGCGCGACCTCGTGCCTGAGCATGGCGACGTTCTCAGGGCTCGTAAGGTCGGCCGTGAGGGTCTTCACCAGAACCGGGAGCTCGTCGGCGTTCCGAACCGCGCGATGAAGCACCATGAGCGATCCAGCATACACCTCGCTCGTTACGGTGTAGTGGTGTGGAAACATGAGCGAATTCTCCAGAAAACGGCAAAATCTGGCGAAAGCTGCGCGTCGGCTGGCCGCGACGTCGCAGGCAGGGGCCAGGACTCCGCGATCGCGGGAGCCTCCCCCGGCGCCACGATGCCAGAAAGGGTCGGATCGGCCAAGTAGCTCCGGCGAGAGGGGGAGTCGCGCCGGGGCGCCGCCTAACGAGCCCGAGAGCGCAGCGCGCTCGGTGCCCTTGCAACGAGCGTGCGATCTGGCCTATGTCTGGTCGCTGCCTCAGATGAAACCCGACTCCGCACTGTGAACGGTTGACGTCGATGGGGGCGCGGATGATCAGCTTCGCATGTGGTTGCAGCTCGATTGGCGCCGCGCGCACGCGACGCGCGCTGGCCTGGCTGGCGGTTACCTGATGGGCGCGCTCGCTATGTCCCTCGATGGGGTGTGTGCCGTGGTCACGGGCGCGAGCCGCGGGCTCGGTCGCGAGATGGCCAGAGCGTTGGCCGCGGCCGGGGCGCACGTCGTCGCCTGCGGTCGCGACGAGGGCGCGCTCACGGCCACGGTCGCCGCGATCCGGGGCGCCGGCGGCGACTGCGTATCTGTCGTGCTCGACGTCACGGACTCGCATGGCGTCGAGGCAGCCGCGGAGCGGATCTGGTCGGAGACCCCGGTCGACGTGCTCGTCAACAACGCCGGTGTCATGGTGCACAAGCCGGCGCTCGCCGTCGATGACGCCGAGTGGGACCGCGTGCTCCGCACGAACCTGACTGGCACCTTTTTCTGCTGTCGCTCCTTCGGTCGTCGCATGCTTGCGCGCGGCGGGGGGAAGATCGTCAACATGGCCTCCGATCTCGGGATCCGAGGGGGCGCGGGCTGGTCGGCCTACAGCGCGAGCAAGGGCGGGCTGATCACGATGTCGAAATCGCTCGCCTGGGAGTGGGCGCCGCACGTCACTGTGAATGTGCTCGCGCCAGGCGCCTTCGAGACAGACATGAACCGCGAGCTGCTCGCCTCGCCTGGCTTCCGCCGCGCGGTCGAACAGGCGACGCCGCTGGGCCGCCTCGGCATGGCGAGCGAGCTGGGCCCCATCGCCGTTTACCTGGCCAGCGCCGTGTCCGATTTCATGACCGGCGCGGTGATCTCGTTGGACGGCGGCATCCGGCGAAGCTGATCGATGTCGGGCGAGCCTCTCGTGCGGGCGGTCGGCATCGTGAAGCGTTACCCGGGCGTGACCGCGCTCGACGGCGTTGACTTCGAGGTTCTCCCCGGCGAGGTGCACGCGATCGTCGGGGAGAACGGGTCGGGCAAGTCGACGCTCCTCGGCGTCATCTCGGGCGCGATCCGGCCGGACGGCGGCCATGTCGCGAGAGGCGGCCGGAATCCCCGCGTGCTCCAGCCTGGCGATCCGGCCGAGAGCCGCGCGGCCGGCATCGCCCACGCGCAGCAAGAGCCGCAGATCGCCCCGGCGCTCAGCGTCGCCGAGAACGTGATGATGGGCGCGTGGCCGACGCGGCTCGGCTGGGTGCGCTGGCGCGAGCTCCGCCGCCGGGCCGCCGAGGTGCTCGCCCGCATAGGCGTCGACCTCGACGTCGATGCGCCCGCGGGGCAGCTCCCGCTCGGCCGGCGGCAGCTCATCGAGATCGCGCGGGCGCTCCTGATCGAGCCGCGCGTGCTCCTGCTGGACGAGGCGACGAGCGCCCTCACCGACGATGACGTGGCGCGGCTGTTCGGCGTCGTCCGCGCCCTGCGCGACGAAGGGGTGGGGATCGCGCTGATCTCGCACCGTCTCCGGGAGGTCTTCGAGCTCGCGGATCGGGCCACGGTCCTCCGGGACGGGCGCGTCGTCGGAACGGTCGCGGTGGCGGACACGACGGAGCGTTGCCTTGTCTCCATGATGGTCGGCCGCGATCTCGCGAGCTTCTGGCACAAGGAAGCGGTCCCGATAGGCGCGCCCGCGCTCGTCGTACGCGAACTGCGGCGTGGCGTTCTCCGCGACATCAACCTCACCGTGCGACAGGGTGAGATCGTCGGCCTCGCTGGGCTCGTCGGCGCAGGCCGGAGCGCGCTCGTGCGGACGCTGATCGGCGAGCGGCGCGCGCTGGCCGGCGAGATCCTGGTCGACGGCGAGCGCGTGCAGATCGAGAGCCCCGCCCACGCGCTGCGCCTCGGCATCGCGTGCGTGCCGGAGGATCGCAAGGCGCAGGGCATCGTCCCCGAGTGGCCGGTCCGGATGAACGCGTCGCTCGTCGCGCTCTGCGCGCGCGCCCCGTGGGCGCTCATTTCGCGAGGATTCGACCTGGCCGCGCTCAAGCGCGGCGCGGGCGGGATGACCGTGCGCGCGGCGAGCGTCGATCAGCCAGTCGGCCGGCTCAGCGGCGGCAACCAGCAGAAGGTCGTCCTCGCGAAGAACCTCGCGATCGCGCCGCGGGTCTTGATCCTGGACGAGCCGACCCGCGGAATCGACGTCGGCGCGAAGACCGAGATCTACGCCGAGCTGGCGGCGCTCGCCCGCGCAGGGATGGGCCTCCTTGTCGTGTCCTCGGAGCTCCCCGAGCTGCTCGGCGTATGCGACCGCATCTACGTCATGTTTCGCGGCCGCATCGTGGCCGAGCTGCCGCGGCACGAGGCGACCGAGGAGCGGATCGCGTACTACAGCACCGGCGCGCACGAGGTCCTGGGAGCCGATGTCGACCGCCGCTGACCGCGCCTCGGGGAGGCCTCCTCCCGGCGCACCCCCGTCTGCGCTGGGCCGGGCGCGCGACGTCGTGCGGCGGAACCTCGGCGTCGGCTCGACGCTCGTGCTCCTCCTCGCGTACCTGGGCGTGACCCAGGACCGCTTCTTCACGTGGGACAACCTCGACAACATCCTGCGGACCAACGCGGTGCTCTTCGTCATCGCGGTCGGCCTCACGTTCGTCGTCATCAGCCTGGGCATCGATCTCTCGGTCGGCTCGCTGACCGCCCTCGGGGGCGTGCTCCTCGCCGATCTCACCGGCGCCGGCGTCCCGCCGCTGCTCGCGGTCGCGCTGACCGTCCTCGCCTGCGGCGCGATCGGCGCGGCGGTCAACGGTGGCCTCATCGCCTACGGCGGATTCAACTTCTTCGTCGTCACGCTCGCAACCATGCAGGTCTTCCGCGGCGTCGCGCTCGTCATCAGCGACGGCACCCCCAGGTCGACCATCGAGCACGATCTGATCCAGCAGCTGGGGGACGGCAAGCTCGGCGCGCTTTCGATACCGGTGCTCATCGCCATCGCCGTCGGCGCCGTCGGGCACGTCGCGCTCACGTACAGCCGGTTCGGCCGCACCGTCTACGCCGTCGGCGGCAACGAGGCTGCCGCCCGCCTGTCCGGCGTCAACGTGCGGCGCGTCCGCCTCGCCGTGTACACGATCTCGGCCCTCACCGCCGGCGTCGCCGCCGTCATGCTCACGGGCCGGCTCACGTCCTCCCAGCCGGTGAGCGCCGCCCTGAACCTGGAGCTCTCGGCGTCGGCCGCGGTGCTGCTCGGCGGAGCGAGCTTCTCCGGCGGCCAGGGAAGCATCGTGGGTACCGCCGTCGGCGTCCTCTATATCGGCGTCATCGACAACGGCCTTACCATCGCCGGCGTCCCGTCCTACTGGAGGGGTATCGCCACCGGCGCCATCCTCGTGATAGCTATCGGATTCGACAGGATTCGAAGACACTGACGAGCGGTCGTGAGCGCATCGAGCGCCGGAACCATGCCGGAACGGAGGGAGAGGGGGATGATGAACCACTGGGGGAAGAGAGAACGCTCGGGCCGGCTCGCCGCCGGCCTCCTGGCGACGGCCGTCGTTATCTCCGGCTGCGACAGCGGCGACAAGGACGCGTCGACCGCGACCGCCGGGGACAAGGCCGCTCCTGCGCAGGCCGCCCCGACCGCGGCCGGCAGCGCGGTGGCCGCCACAGGCGCCGTGCGCAAGACGTTCACCGTCGGGATCGCGGGCGGCAACTACGCTATCGAGAGCGCGCGTGCCCAGTACGAGGGGCTCGCGAGGGCTGTCGCGGACCGGGGCATGAAGTTCAGGTTCGCCGACGCCTCGCTCGACATCAACAAGCAGGTCTCGCAGATCGACCAGCTCACGAGCGACGGTGTCGACGCCATCGTCGTCAACCTGATCGGCGATCCGAACGCGGTCGCCGGCCCGATCAAGCGGGCGAAGGAGAGGGGCATCAAGATCTTCTCCCTCGGCGGCCCGCTCCCTGGCGTCGAGGGCGTGATCGCCGAGGCCGATCTCCCGAACACCACCATGGGCGCGCTGTCCGCGAGGTACATGTGCGAGAAGACCGGCGGCAGCGGCCAGATCGCGATGATCATGGCGATCGAGATCCCCGTCCTCGCCGAGCGCTGGAACTCGTTCGAGGCGGAGCTGAACAAGGGGTGCCCTGACGTGAAGATCGTGGACAGGCAGCGCGCCATTCCCGACGACGCCCCCACCGCCCGCGCGCTGGCCGAGCAGATCCTGATCAAGCACCCTGACATCAAGGGCATCTGGGCGATGGGCGACGCTCCCGCCCTCGGAGCTGGCCTCGCCGTCAAGGCGGCAGGGAAGAAGATCATCGTCACCGGCATGAACGGCGAGACGAACGGGGTCAATGGCATCAAACAGGGCGTGATCAGCGTCACGTGGGATATCCAGCCGACGGAGATCGGTGTCCGGCTCGGCAACATCGTCGCCGACGTGCTGGAGGGCAAGCAGCAGCCGGGGCCGCTCGTGAAGTTCACGACGCCCGAAGATCAGGTCACGGTGTGGGATGCGACGACGATCGCGTCGTACAAGCCCTACGATCAGCGGGTCACCTACCCGAAGCTGCAGTGAGCGGCGCGCTGGCTGTCCACGTCGCTCGGTGTTCGGCGCGGCTTCGTCAGCTGACGGGGTGCAGGAACGACCGCACGACCTCGCGCGCTTCGCTGATGGCGTCGGTGCGCGAGAAGGTGACCCACGGCGCCGTTGCCACGTACTTCTTCCACTTGTGACGGCTGCTGCGGCCGGACCCCCAATCCTCGGCCGTGAAGAAGGCGTCGAGCGCGCTGAGGCTCATTTCGCGGCTGGCGAAGGCGCTCTCGATACAACGCTTGGTGGCCACGGGATCGAGCGTGCAGTGCCGGGCCAGGAGCACCAGATCGATGAGCGTCTTCGGGTGCCAGCGACCACGCGGACCGAGCTCCACCAGCGAGTGAACCTTCCAGGCGAACATCACCTCGGGGGCGACGGCCGGCAGCGTGAAGCCTTCTAGCTCGAACGGGCGCGGAGCGACGCCGAGCACCTCGCCCCAACCGAAGTCGACCTGTAGCTTTCGTTCGCCGCGTGAAAGCTCGAGCCGCAGGCCAGGCCAGGGCGTTTCGAGCCAGATGCCCCACGCCTTGACGCAGAGGTCAGCGACGACGCCTTCAGCCGGCAGCTCGCTCGAACCCAAGAGCCGATTCACGACGCGCGTGGCGCGGTCGAGGCTCCAGTCGCCCATGAGAACGAAGTCGAGATCCGCCGCGACGCGCCCGGGGACCCAGCTCGCCGTGAGCTGGCTGCCTCGCAGCACGGCGTCGGCGCCGAATTCGGTGCGCGGCATGAGCTCGAGCCACGAACGGATCAGGCTCATGCCATCCACCCCGTGTCCACGTCGAGCGCCGAATCATAGACGGTGTACTCACGCGTACGATTGCGCAGAGGCAGACCGAGCCGCGCTGCGAGCGCCAGCACCTGATCGAAGCGCGCGTCGGCCGAAGCTTGCCCCAGGCCCCACGAGCGCAGCGTGACGAAGCGGAGCTCGATGCCGTCCGCGCGCGGCGCGCCGCGCGACAGGTAGGCCCCCAGCTCGGCAAACGCGCGCGAAACCTCGGCCTCGCTATCCGGCGAAGGCAGCACGACCTTGGCGTGGTGCTCGAAATAGTTGGTGCGCGGCGCCCGCGCGGCCACATCGTCGGTGAGCGGCAGATCGCGATGCGGGCCGACGGCCTCCACCTTGGTGCGGATGACCTCGAAGCCGGCTTGCGCGAGATCGCGAGCCAGCTGATGTACGACCAGCAGGACCTCCTGCAGCGAGCCGCGGTGGTGTGCACCCGTCATCGGCTGACGCGGCGTTCGGCCGCGCGGCAGCGAGATGAACAGCGCCCTCACGCCGAGCGCGTCGCAGGTCCTGGCGAACGCGGCTTCGTCGCAGGCGGCGACGGTCACGTGAGACTCGAACACGCCTTCGAAGCCCGTGCCACGCAGCTCGGCGGCGAGCTCGAGAAAAGGCAAGAGTCGCATATTGACGACGTATTTCGAGCTCCGGAGCTCGGCCAACGTGCGCTCGAAGCCGTCCGGGATCCACACAGGGTCCCAACCGTAGCCCTGCTCGCCGCGCGGTCCCTTCGCGACGCTCCCGGAGTTTTCACCTGCAAAGAGCTTCACGCTGCGGCCGTCCGCCGTGTACGCCACCACCACGCGGGTCACGCCGCGCAGGCCACCGAAGCGAGCGCAGAAAGCGGCGGGCCCGAGCTCTTGCAGCAGCTGCTTCACCTGCGCCCCCGCGAAGGCCTCGCTCGACTCCAGGTACATGCCCGTATTTTCGATGAAGCAAGGTGTCTCGAGCTGTCTGAAGGCGTCGAGCACGCGCGCCTCGGCGATCTCTTCGAGCTTGTCGGAGTCGCCTTTGGCGAGCGTGATGCGCGCGCGTTTGACGTGCAGCCCCGACAGCAGGCGCTTGGCCTCGTCGTGCCGCCAGCCGTTACCGGTGACGAACGTGACCGTCTTCATGGCTTCCAGTTCCAGACCGCTTCATGCCCTGAATTCTCGGGGAGGAGCGCACCGTCGATCTTGTCACTGCGCACGTATTTCGCCATGCCGACGACGCGCCCGGCGCGCTCGACCCGCCAAACAGCGCCTTCCGGCGGCTCGATGGCGCCGTGGCCGCCTCTGCCCAACCGTTCGAGCATGGCCGAGATGCCGAGCGCGCCACCTCGATGCAAGAGCGCCGGACGAGGAAATGCGCCTTGCAACCGAGCGTCGAGCTCGTCGAACGTCCATTGTCGGCCCTCATGAAAGCCGTCGAAGACCACGAATGGCTCGTGGCGGAGCTCGTAACGGGTCGAATGCGCAAGCGCGAGCCATTCGCCGACGAGCCACCCACCGGGGTGGAGCAGCTCGCGAAACGAGGTCGCGCGCTGCTCGACCCAGGCCGCGAACATCTGGCGCCCGGGGTTCTCGGAGCGCGCGGCGAGCGTGCCTTCACGGCCCAGCGCCAGCACGGCGTCGCCGAGGCGCGCGACCGCGACGCAGGAGCCGTCGAGCTTCTCTTGCACGAGCACCTCTTCTCCGGGGCGCGACGCGACCAGACAGCGCTCGGCAAGCTCGAGCGGAGCTGTGCGGTCGGACGAGCCAGTGCGAGAGCCGGGCAGGTGCGGAATCTTGAAGTAAGCCTTCCGGCCGAGTGGGCGTTCAAGCTCGACCACGGCTCACTCCACGCGTCGTCCCTCCCGCGATGATGTGCGCGAGGCGCAGCGGCTCGGGGATGGCGCCGTGCAACGTGGTCCGTTCGATGAGCTCGCGCCCCTCCTCGAGCGACAAGCCGGCGCGGTGCACCCACAAGCCCGCGCAAGGCTCGATCGGTCCGGCTCGCTCGAGCACGCTCCGCTTCTCATGCGCGCTCTTCACCTGTTCGAGCGCTTCGAGGAATTTCTGTAGCTTTGGCCGCTTGCGCATCACGACCATCACCGGCACCCCGAGCTCCTCCGCCAGGGCGTTGATGTCGACGACATTGAACCCCGCCACCGTGATGCCCTGCATCAGCACGCCGCGCACGTGAACCAAATTGTTCTCTTTCACGAGCGCTGCCATCACCCCCGTGGCGTCGCTGCCATCTTGCTCGACGTACCCACGCACCACGATGTCGAGCCGCGTCCCCGAACAAACCGTCCCCACGAGCGCTACCTTCCCACCCTCTCCCCGCTCGAACGGCGCATCGTCGAACCCAATCACATTTGAAATTCGTCGGCTGCGCATGACTCGGCGTTGGAGCGCTTACTTTAACCAAATGGCGTCACGGTCAACAGCCTGCGAAGGATAGCCCGCGCAGAACCATTCCGGCGTGCCAATAATTTTCCACCCGCGACCGGCGGCCGGTCTCATGGATCCGGCCGCATCATCCCCTGCGGGCGCGTCATCCTCCTGCTCCCCGAGGCGAAGCTCGAGGGCGCCTCAGCGCTCCACGTGCAGCAGCGCCTCGGGCCGCGCAAGCCCGGCGAACTCAGGGGCACTTCAGGCAAAGAGGCGCTCGCGGCTTGAGTCGAGGCGAATGCGACAACAACCTTGAAGCGCACCGAGAGTGTCAACGCCGTTCTGGACTCGTGCGAGAGTACACGCGTGATCAAGCACCCGCGCACGCTGCTCTCCGTCCTCGTCGGATTGGCCGTAGGCTGGCTCCTGCCCGCTGGCTTCCCGCTTTCCACGCGTCTACTCCTCGCGTGGGACGCAGCGATGGTGCTGTGGCTCAGCGCCGTCGTGGTCTTGATGCTGCGCTCCGACGTGGAGCGCATCCGCAAGCGAGCGGCCGACCAGGATGATGGGGCGATGGTGATCCTCGTCGCAAGCTCGCTCGCGGCGTTGGCGAGCTTGGCCGCGATCGCGCTCGAGCTCAGCACCGTCAAGCAAGGAGCGAGCGCGAGCGGACTCCACCTGGCGTTGGCCGGCGGCACCCTGTTCTGCTCGTGGGCGTTCGTACACCTGAGCTTCACCCTGCACTACGCGCACGAGTACTACGGCGCCGGGTCGAGCCAGAACGGCCTGGAGTTTCCCGGACCCGACCGCGACCTCGACTATTTCGACTTCGCGTACGTCGCCATCAACATCGGCGCTGCGGGACAAATCTCCGACGTGCAAGTCACGAGCCCTACCATCCGTCGCACGGTCATCGCACACACCGTGCTCTCCTTCTTCTTCAACACCACGATCCTCGCACTTGGAATCAACGTGGCGGCGAGCGCGTTGTGAGCGCGTCGCGCGACGTCCGATCGGAGATGGCGGCCGAGGTGGCACAGGACCGGAGCAGGTGAGAACCAGCGCCAGCAGGCCCAAAAGCGAGCCAGTCCCATGGACCTTCCGGACGGCACCAGCAGGCCAATCTCGTCGTAGTGCCGCAAGGCGCGAACGGTCAGAGCTGTTCGCCGGAGATCGATTTACGTGGCCGATATCGTGGAGGCTCGGCCTGCGCGAGCGGCGGCGCGTCAAGGCGACAGGTCGAGCTCGAAGAGCGGGAGCAGCCGGCCAGGGATGCTGGCAGAGCCCTTCTCGCCCACGCGCCGCGCGCCGCAGGCCTCGTAGAACCGCCCGGCGTTCGGATCGCCCTGGATCACGAGGACGCGGTACCCTCTTCGCCGCGCTTCGTCGCGCGCGTGCGCCAGGAGCGCGCGGCCATGACCGCGCCCGATCTCCTCCGGCTCGACGAAGAGGTGGCCGAGCTCCACCCGGGTCGGGCTCAGGGCCTCGAGCGTGTAGAACCCGAGCGCCTCGTCTCCGCGCACCAGGACGAAGGTCGGATGCCGCGCCACGTACGCCGGCGAGATCGAGAGCTCTGCGCGGCACGCCTCCATGAACTCGCGCGTGTAGCCCCAGTGCGCCTTGGAACGGAGGGCGAGCGCGCCGAGGAGCTCAGCCTCCTCGGGGCGAGCGGCCCGGATCACGGGGACCTCGGGCAGGCGAGCCGCCCGGGCGCCCCGGGGCCGGCGGCGCGCCGGTCTCCGCCGGGCGGTGTCTGCTGGCGCAAGGGCATGGCTTCGGCATTCTAGGGACGGGCTCCTGACCTCGCCATGGCCTTCCGCGGAGCGAGCGCGCCTGTCGGCTACAGGCTGCCTCGTGTGACGTCCTGAGCCGGAGGGACGCTCAGCCCTTCCCGCTCGTCGTCCCAGGCAACCGCGCTGATCTTCCAGCCGGCGGGCGTCTTGACCAGCTGGATGGACTTCGTGCCCCTCGCCTCGAAGCGATGCCCCGAGAGCAGCCCGGACTTGCTATAACCACAGAAGCGCTGCGCGATGTTCCCGAAGAGGTCTGTCTTCCCCCAGACCTCTTCCTCGGAGAAATCGACCAGCTCCCCGCTCGTCAAGAGCTTCTCCCTGGGCTCGATGAACGAGCGCAGGTCGTAGATCGTCGGTGTGTCTCCGCAGGTCTTGATGATCACGCCCTCCGCGAGGAAGAGCGCGCGCAGCGCGTCGAAGTCCGGCCGGACTCCACCCTTGTTTCCAAAGGCCTGAAAGAAGGCGTGTACGACGGCGTCGATGGCGCGCTCGTCCTCGCTGCGGGTCATGGTAGGCCGGCCTCCATCGAGGGGTCTTCAGAGGATAGCACGTGTGCGACATCCACGCGCCTGGATGTGCTGCGCTTCTGCAGGACCATGCCGGGGTGGGCCTCGGAGGACGCGCCGGCTACGGCGCCTCGACCACCGTGCGCGACTCCTTCGCCTGGATCACGTCGGGGAGCAGGAACGGCACCAGGTGCGTCTGGTTCTTTCGCCAGAGCTCCGCCTGATCGCGGAAATGTGGGCTCTCGGCGTCCCAGACATTGCCTCCAGGAATGGCGTTCCACGCCTTCGGCCCCGCCGGGTCGAGCTCCACGACGAGCCGTTGCGACGGGCCGTGGACGTACCGGAAATCCGGTGACTCCTCGAGCGCCCACGAGAGGCGGTAATCCGAGGAGTCGACCGCGAACTCGTCGCCGCCGCGCGGAAAGCCGCCGCTCCAGAGGGGATCGCTCGGCGGAGGGATGCTGAGGCTGCTGAAGAGGGGGAGGAGCGCGTCGAAGGTGACCGTGTGAAAGGCGCCCCAGCGGGGCGCCAAACCCCCGGAGCCGCCCTGTTGGGGGAGCCAGGCGAGGGCGTCGAGCAGGGCGCGCAGCACGCGCTCGTCCCTGGACTCGACCGCTGGCGTGCCCATGTCGTCCCACAGCGTGCTGTCCTGCACGGCCGGATCGAAGGTGGCGAGCTGCTCCCGATCGGCGGAGAACAGGTGGAGGAGCGCCTTCGCCGACAGCTCCCGGGAGAACGATGAGAAGCCCATCTGGCCGAGCTCGTCGCCCAGCACCCGGCGCACCACCCGGACGAGCCAGAGGTTGAAGACCAGGGTCGCCTCCGAGGCGCGGGCGTCGATCGCGCCGGGGCCCTCGCCCTCGTCCGCGAGCGGCGTGGCGGTATCGAGATCGATGCCGGCGGCCGCCTTGTAGTCCGCCTCCTTGCCCCAGCCGTCGAGGAGCGCCCGCAGAGCGGCGAGGCGCTGCGGGTCGTAGGCGGCGTCCGCGACGATCGCGCTCAGCTCGGGGTGAGTACCGGGCGTCGCGCGCTCCTCCTCGGCGCGGTCCATGGCGCGGAGGAGGTGAGGCACGAGCCTCGCGCCGAGCGCCGACTTGATGTCGCCCTGGATCGCCGCGCAATCCTCCGGCGACAGAGGTCCCTCGTGGGCATCGATCCGCTCCTGGATGCGGCCCTCGCGAAACCCGATGTCGAAGCTGCAACCCAGGTACATGGGGGTGCCGTCGGGGAGCGTGCCGTTCGATGGATCGTTGTCCAGGGAGTCCCCGATGGGGTCGTTGTTCGCCGTGGCGATGTATCCCGCCGGCGGGTTCTTCGCCCAGGGGATGAGGTGCTCGGGGAGCGTCCCGGTCCACTCGGCGGTCCCGTCGCCGGGGAGCACCATGCAGGGGAGGACGCCCGTAGAGGTGGCCGCGTCCCAGGCGAACGCCTCAGGAGACCGCGTCGGGATCGCCGCGTGCGTCGTCCAGAGGATGTCGCCCGCGGCGTCGCCCATCACCCAGTTCTGCGCGCCGACGCTGAATTTCGAGAGCGACTCCTGCGCATCATCGACCGAGCGAGCGCGCAGCAGGCCGAAGATGGCCTCCAGCTCCTTCGTTGGCTCTAGCCCCGTCCAGCGGACGCTGAGCGCGCCCACGGCCGGGTCAGGATCCACCACCGCGTGGTCGACGATGGTCGGCAGGAGCGGGCCGTGATGGGGCACGATCGGGACACGGTAGGTATAGGGCTCCCTGCCAGCGATCGCGATGACCTCCTCGACCGTCTGGAGGGGCACTGGATTGCCCTTGAAGAGCACGGCCTTGCCGTCGGGCGTGAGCGTCTCGGCATAGACATCGGTGACATCGTACATCGCGACCGTCGCTCCCCACCCGACGTGCTCGTTGTGGCCCAGGATGATCCCCGGAATCCCGGGGAAGGTGACGCCCCCGACGTGAACATCGCGGCTCGCGTCCTTGCCCTCGGGCGCGGTGACATGGATCGAGACGGCATACCAGACGGCCGGCGCGCTCAGCGACAGGTGGGGATCGCTGGCCACGAGCGCGTGTCCCGTCGCGCTCCGGCTCGCGTGGATGGCCCAGTTGTTCGAGCCGAAGCCCTCCGGGGCGACCTTGCTCCTGGCGCGCTGGACCGCGCTCAGGTAGCCGGTCAGCGACGAAATGAGCTTCGCGCGGCCCGGCGCGGCGCGGCCCGGTCGTCGCGCGCGAGGCGCTCTCTTCGCCGCCTTGTCCTCCGCCTTCTGCGCCTTCTCCCGCGCCGGGGAGGCCGGATAGCCGCTGCTGGTCACCGCGGGCTCGGAGGGGGCGAACCTCAGGAAGTCCCGCTCGAAGCCGGCGCGCTTCTTCGCGAGCGGATCGGCGCTGCTCGACGCGAACGTCGTCCGGGCGGCGTCGAAGAACTGCTGCATGGTGATGTCCAGCTCGGCGTCGAACGACAGGAGGTAGCTCTGGAAGCGGCTGATCACGAGCGAGTCGACGCCGCTCCAGTCGGTGAACGCCTTGGCGGGTATCCCCGTCGCGCCTTCGGGGAGGAGGATGTCCCCGGAGCGGATCTTCCTGAACACCTGGGTCACCCCGTCCGCGTACGCGTCGAGCATCTGGCGGAGCTCCCCCTCGGGGAGCGCGTCGTACTGGGCCCTGGCGATCCGACCGAGCCCGACGTGGCGGAGAGCGATGTCCTGATCGATGGTGGTGGGATCGAGGTCGCCGAAGAGCTCTGCGAGCCTCCCCTCGGCGGTGCGCCGCAAGATCTCGAGCTGAAGCGCGCGGTCGCGCGCCGTCAGATACCCTTCGACGCGCATCGCGTCCACGAGGTTTTCGGCATAGATATGGGGCCTACCGTCCCTGTCCTGGACGACATCGACCGCAGAGAGCAGGCCGTCGATGGTGAGCCGCCCGTCGACGGGCAGATCCGGCCGATCGCCGAGTGGACCGAACGTCGCGGAGGAGGGCGGGCTGCCGTCGGGCGCGCCCGCGTCGGGATCGCTGGGCGCGCCCGCGTCGGGCGCGCTGCTGCCCGCACCAGGGTCGTCCGAGCACCCGAGCATGCCCGTGAGCCCGGTGACCAAGGCGAGGACCCAATGTGCCGAAGATGATGACAGTCGCATGAACGCTCCTTGGTAGGATGGAAGCGAGCCACCCTGGCGGTGTCGTCGCGCGACGCGGTGGCTGGAACAGCACGCCGTCAAGCGAGGTAGGGTTCGGAGCTCCTTTCGCGCTGTCCGCCAACTCCTCACCATCAGCCAAGAGCACCTCGCAGGACGTCCCGTCCTCGATCGTCCCCAGAAGGTCGAATTGTCCCAGGTTCGTCGCGCGGCACCCACCGCCAGGCCAGGACCACGATGAGCATCGTGCACGCGATCTCGATCGTCGCGAAGAACAGGTAATAGCCGGTAGGGGCGCCGATCAAGAGCGACCCCGCGACGGCCGCGGTCTTGATGATGCCGGCGACGATGTTGGCCCACCGGTTGGCCCGATGTGGCAAGACGCGCGACAAGAGCGTCATCGCGATCGGGATCTCCATGAGCACGGCGGCGTAGAAGAGGAATTCGCCGGTGATCCGGAGCGAGTCGACCTGGCCGCGCAGGTACTGCGTCAGGAGGGTGGAGTCCATCAGCCCCATGACGTCGGCATACAGGTAGTTGAACATCGCGAAGACCCACAGCGCCGAGAGGAGGCGCTTCATGTCCCGAGGCGGCGGCTGGAGGGAGGCGGACGGCGTCGAGATCGTGCGTTCCGTGTGCTGCATGCAGTCAACGTAGCGGGTCGTTCGCGTTCAGGCGCTGATTGAATCGGCAGATTCGCTGTGCAACGGTGCACAGGTGGACTGGGACGACCTCAAGCCTCGGGCCTGGGGAGCTCGCCGTGACGCTCGCGGCCATGGCGTTCGATTTCGGTTCACACCCGCGCCGGCGCGGGTCTGCCTCGGGGAACGCCGGCGGAGGGCCGGCCTCACCCGAGGAGCGGAGCCATGAATCGCATCGATCCGAGAGCACACGTGTGGAGCAAGGCGGCGCGGACCCTGACGGCGCTGGGCGGCCTGCTGGCCGCCGCGGCGGCCCCGGCCAGCGCGCGCGCCGAGATCCTCGCTTACGACGAGCACGACGGGGACGCGGGCGGCGCCGTCGGCTGGGCGAACGATTGGCCCTTCGCGCGGGCGGACGGCGAGCTCGTGCAGACCAGCGGCTACCATCGCCGCTGGTTCGCTGCCCCGCTGTCGGCAGCGCACGCCACCCGGTGGATCGCCGTCACAGGGCGCATGGCCGCGCCCCCCGCCGGCTACGCGTACCACGTGCCCATGGGCGTCAGCTCCTGGACGACAGCCCACCAGCACCACGGCCTCCATTTCGACACGTCGAGCCCCGCGGGCCTGCTCGTCGACGACGCCGGCCCGACGAGCGCCATCGCCGCGACCACGCAGCAGACGTGGCTCGCGCGATACGTCTTCGGCCCCGCCAATGCGGGCGGCCGCTACAGCGCCACCGTGAGCATCTGGGCCGGGTCCGGCGCCGGTCGCCGCATCGATCCGGGGGCGCCGCCCGCCGCCGTCCGCACGCTCACGGACACCACGCTGGACAGCCTCTATTCCTCCGGGCAGAGCGAGGCCCAGGACATCTTCCTCGTGGAGCGCGAGAGCGTCGCCACCACGGCCCGGGAGGCGCTCGCCGCGCCCGAGCGCGATCTCTACGTGGTCGCGCACCAGGACGACGATCTGCTCTTCATGAACCCCGACATCGCGAATTCGATCCAGACGGGGAATTCGGTGCAGACCGTCTACGTCACCGCGGGCCTCGGCGGCAATTGCCTCGACGTGATGGACGAGCGGGAGGCCGGGATCAAGGCCGCGTATGCGGCGATGGCGGGCCTCGCCAATGACTGGAGCTGCGCCGAGGCCCCGGTGCTGGGCAAGGAGCTCGTGCGCTGCGCGCTCGACGGGAGCGCCGGCCGCGTCGGGCTCGTGTTCCTGCGGCTCCCGTCGTACCCGGACGCGGCGCTCCTGAGCGACCTCTGGAATGGCGGCGCGCCGGCCGTGACGCGCGTCGACCGCACCGGCCACGCATGCGACTACAGCTGCGACGACGACTGCGTCGATGACGACCCCGCCGGCGAGGTCCCCGTCGATTACACGCGCGAGGAGCTCATCGACGTCCTCGCGCGCCTGATGTCCGATTTCCGCGCGAGCCGCGTCGGCACGCTGAACAGCGATCACGGCCACGCCGGCGACCACACCGACCATTACTACACATCGATGTTCGCGTTCGCCGCGCACCAGGCCTACGCCGCCGCGCACGCGTTCCAGACCTACCGGGGCTACGACATGTCGAACGAGCAGGCGAACGTCTCCGATGAGGAGTTCGACATCACCTGGGACGCGTTCCGGTGGTATGCGCAATGCGACCGGTTCACCTGCACGAGCATGAGCGCGTGCGGTACCGGGACCACCTGCGACCCGGACAACTCGGACTATCGCGCCTGGGCGCACCGCCGGTACGTGCGCTCGGCGATCGCGGGCGTCTCCGGCCGCCTCGGCGCGCCTGGGGGCAAATGCCTCGCGGCCGCGGGCGGGTCGAACGGCGCGCCCGTGGTCCTCGCCGATTGCTCCATGGCCTCCGCGCAGCAATGGAGCGTCAAGGAGGACCGCATCGGCGGCCCCGGCGGCCGCTGCCTGGGCGTGTCCGGCGGCAGCACGTTGAACGGCGCGCTCGTGGTGCTCGAGAGCTGCGCCGAGACCGCAGGCCAGGCGTGGACGATGCTGGACGGCGGCCAGATCCGCGGCCTCGAGGGGAGGTGCCTCGCGGTCGCCGGCGGCAACACCGCGAACGGCACGCCGGTGCAGATGGTCGACTGCGATGGCGCCGAGGCGCAGCGGTTCGCGATCCAGCTCGCGGCGCCTACCCGCTGGTCGTACGGTAATGATTTCTCGGACGCCCAGATCGGCACGAGCGAGTCCACAACCCGCACGGTCCGGCTCGGCGACGTGGACGGCGACGGCAAGGCCGACGCGTGCGTGCGGCGCGCCGACGGCGTGTATTGCGCGCGCAGCAACGGCGCAGGCGGGTTCCTCCCCGCGCGGCGGTACACGACGGAGTTCTCTGACGCGAACGGCTGGCAGCCCGCGAAATACGGCAACACGATCCAGCTCGCCGACATCAACGGCGACGGCAAGGCCGACGTATGCGGCCGCGGCATCTGGGGCATCCTCTGCCAGGTCGCGAACGCCGCCGGCGACGCCTTCGTGACCTCCGGCGACGTCTGGTGGACCTACAGCTTCTCCGACGCGGAGGGGTTCGCCGGCGCGCCGAGCCATTACCGCTCGATCCACCTCGCCGACGTCAATGCCGACGGCTACGCCGATGTGTGCGGCCGCGGCGCCGACGGCCTGCGCTGCGCGCTCAACACGACCGCCGGGAGCTTCGGGACGGCGACGCTCTGGCTCGCCGAGATGTCCGACGCGAACGGCTGGCTGCCGGAGCCGTACGGCGCCACGATCCAGCTCGGCGACATCGACGGCGACGGCGCGGCGGACGCCTGCGGCCGCGGGCCGTCGGGCGTGGTGTGCGCCGTGGCGAGCGCTTCAGGCTCCGGGTTCGTGCGGCCGCACGTCTGGTCGTACAGCGCCGGCGGCGCGCCCGATTACGGCGACGCGTCCGAGTTCGATACGGCGCCGGGCTACTGGGGGAGCCTCGACCTCGGCGACGTCGACGGCGACGGCGACGCCGACCTCTGTGGCCGCGGCGTCTCCGGCGCGCTGTGCGCCATGTCGAACCGCCTCGATTTCGGCGCGGCGCGCCCCGCTTCGCTCGGCGCCTTCGGCAATGCCCAGGGGTGGTTCGCCGCGCGGTACGGCGCGACGGTGCAGCTCGGCGACGTCGACGGCGACGGCCGCGCCGACCTGTGCGGCCGCGGGCCGGACGGCCTCTGGTGCGCGCTCGCGCCGTGAGGACATGCAGCGCCGCCGCGTGGCGGCGGGAGCGTCGGCCGCGGAACGCCGGCGGACGGTGATATCCTCGACGCCGCGATGTCGGTCGATCGAGAGCACCTCGAGCGCGAGGTCCGCGAGCGCTGCGAGCGCGGCGCCGTCACGCAGGCCGCCGAGCTCGCCATCCGCGGCTACGGGCCCGAGATCCTCGGCTTCCTGACCGCGCTCCTCCGCCGCGAAGAGGATCCCGACGACGTCTTCTCGCTGTGGTGCGAGCGCATCCTGCGCGGGCTGCCGACCTTCGCGTGGGAATGCTCGCTGCGCACCTTCGCCTACACGATCGCGCGGAACGCGGCGAAGAACCACGCCCGCGACAGGCGCGCCCGCGAGAGGCGGGTGCGCCCCTCGCTCGGGACGACGGAGATCAGCGCGATCGAGCAGCAGGTGCGCACCGAGACGCGGCCGTACCTGCGCACCGACGCGAAGGACAAGCTCATGGAGCTGCGCGAGGCGCTGCCGCCGGACGATCGGATGTTGCTCGTGCTGCGCCTCGACAAGGGGCTGGAGTGGAGGGACGTGGCGCGGGTGATGCTCGGTGAAGAGATGGTGGAGGAGGCCGCGCTGAAGCGGGAGGCGCAGCGGCTGCGCAAGCGCTTTCAGGTCGTGAAGGACCAGCTCGTCGAGGCGGGCCGGCGCGCCGGCCTGCTCGGCGAGGGGTGACGGCTAGGCTGCTTCCGGAGCTCGTCGCGGGAGCGAGGAGCCCGGGAGGAACTGAAGCGCCGTACTACCCCACCAGCGTGGCGGCGAAGCGCGCGGGGCGCCGCACGCCGCGGGCCTCCATCCACGCGTCCGCCGAGGCGACGAGCGCGCGCCCCTCGTCGCCGCCGAGCCAGATCCCCCGCATGCGGCGCGCGGCGACCGCCAGGAGGGCGGCGCCCAGCCGGTCGAGCGCGGCCTCGGCGCTGCGCATGCGTTCGGCGGCCTCGGTGGCGCGGCCGCGCTGCCCGGCGACGCTGGCCCGGAGCATCGCGGCCACGGGCGGGCCCCAGAAGACGTCGCGCCGATCGAGCGCGCGCGCGTCGGCGAGGGCGAAGGCGCGCAAGGCGATCGCCCGCGCGCCGCCGCGCGCGGCGACCGCGAGGGACGCGAGGGCGCGCAGGTAGTGGAGCTCGCCCCGCACCAGCGGGACCGCGACCACGCCGGAGCCGAGGAGCGGCGGCGTCCCTGCCAGGATGAAGCGCAGGGCCGCGTCCGCGTCGCCCTCGTAGAGCGCGATTCGCCCGCGGGCGACGGCCTCGCGGAAGTGCTGGAGGTGGTAGCCGGCGCGCGACCAGCGCTCCATGGCGGCGTCCACCGTGACGCGCGCCGAGGCCGGCCGATCGGCGGCGAGGTCGAGCAGGTACGCGCCGTTGAGGCCGATCATGGTCTCGCGGTAGCGGTCGCCGCGCTCGCGCGCCTCGGCGAGGAGATCGGCCGTGGTCGCGGCGAGGTCGGGGATCTTGCCCTGGAGCCAGAGCACCGTCGCCAGGAGCGCGTGCGCGAAGCTGGCGCCGCTCCCGCTCTCGCCGCCGTGCGCCCCGAGCGCCGCGCCGCTCTGCCGCAGGAGCCGCTCGGCGCGCTCGAGCTCTCCGCGGGCGAACGCGGCCACGCCCTCGGCCAGCGGGTGAAAATGACGCGCCTCCGGGCGCGGTGAGCGCGCGGCCACCCGCTCGAGGAGCACGAGCAAGGCGGCGGCGCGCCGGCCACCGTCGCGCCGGCCGCCGCGGAGCGCGGCGTGGATCGCCTCGAAGGTGAGCGCCCGCGCGAGGCGGTGCGGCTCGCCGGCGTCGAGCGCGAGGAGCAGGTGCCTCGCCGAGAACGGCGCGCTCTGGATGGGCGCCGTCACGACCAGGCTCGCGGCCGAGTGGCAGGCGTCCATGACGAGCAGGTCACGGTCGGGGATCTCGCTCTCCGCGCGCTCGCGGAACGCGAGGCCGCGGGCCCACAGCCGCGCGCGCAGGGCGGCCGCCTGCGCGAGCGCCTCGAGCGCCGACGCCGGCCTGGAGAGCCCCAGCTCCGAGAGGACGCCGTCGAGCACCGACAGCCCTTCGTCCACGTACCCGCCCGCGAGGAGCAGCTGCATCGCCTGCAGCCGGTGGGCGCGCGCCTCGCGCGGCGGCTCGCGCGACGCAAGATCGAGGTACGCCTCCGCCGCCTCGCGCGAGCGGCCGGCGCTCGCCAGCGCGGAGGCGAGCGCGAGGCGCGCGTCGCGGGCGAGCGCCGGCCGCTCGCGCTCGCCCAGCGCGAGCGCCTCGCGCGCGAAGCGCGCCGCCTGATCGAAGGCGAGGGCCGCCTGCGCCTGCGCGGCCGCCTCGATGGCGCAGGCCGCGGCCTCCGCGTCGAGCCCGGCCCCGCGGAGGTGGTGCACGAGCAGGGACGGCTCGGCGCCGCCCTGGCCCTGCAGCGCGCGCGCGAGGCGAAGGTGGTGCTCGTGGTGACGCGCGCGCGGCAGCGCGGCGAGCACGGCCTCGCCGACGCGATCGTGGTACGGGAGGAGCTCCTCGCGATCGTGCGCCTCCCGCACGCGCACGATCTGCGCGGCGACGAGCCGCGAGAGCGCCTCGGGCTCGTCCAGCGCCTCGCCCTCCACCTCCGCCGCGCGCGCCGCGGTCCGCCGCGCGATCGGCTGCCCCGCCACCGCGACCACCTCGAGCAGCCGCCGCGCCGGCGCAGGGAGCCGCCCGATGCGCCCCGCGAGCAACGCGGACAGGTCGGGCGCGGCGCCGCCCAGGTCGCCGCTCTCGCCCGCGAGGCGCGAGAGCTCGGTGATGAAGAGCGGGCTGTGGTAGGCCTCCGCCGCGATCCGTGCCGCCGCGCCGCGTGGCGCGCCCGCGCCCGCGAGCAGCGCGCCCGCGAGCGCCACGGCGTCGGCGGGAGGCAGCTCGCCGACGTCGATCTCGTGCACGCGCACGTCCGCCGCGAGGCTTGCGCGCAGCGCCTCGAGCAGCGCGCGGAGGACGGGGCTCGTGGCGGCCTCCTCCACGCGGTACGAGGCGATGAAGAGCAGCGGCGGCGCCGCCGGAGGGCGCATCAGCTCGACGAGCAGCGCGACGCTGTCGAGGTCGCCCCACTGGAGATCGTCGACCGCGAGCACCAGCGTGCGCGCGCGGCCGAGGCGCGCGCACAGCCCGCGCAGCGCGGCGAAGGCCCGGCGCCTGCGCTCCGCCGCGTCCGGCGCCGCGCCCTCCCGCGGCGCGGCCGCCGCGATCGCCGGCACCTCCCGGAGCACCGGGAAGGCGTGCGCGAGCTCGACCACGTCGTCGGGCAGCCACGCGGCGACGTCCTCCGGCGCCGCGCGGGCGAGGAGCCGGCCGAGCTCGTCGACGGCGCCGTCCAGCGCCTTGTACGGCACCGACTCCTGCTGAAAGCAGCGCCCCGCGAGCGGGACGAGGGCCCCTGGCCCACCTCCCGCCGACTCCAGGAACCGCTGCAAGAGCGCGCTCTTTCCGAGCCCCGACGATCCGCGGAGCAGCGCGACCACCGTGCGCCCCGCGCGCGCCTCGTCGAGGGCCGCGTGGAGCCGCCCCAGCTCGCCCGCGCGGCCCACGAAGGCAGCCGCCGGCGGCGGGTGGCGCCGCGCGATCGGCGCGCCGGCGGCCCGGCCGAGGAGCCGCGCCGCGACCTCGCGGGCCGCGGGGCGGACCGCGGGATCGTGCGCCAGGAGCTCGCGGCAGAGGCGGTCGAGATCCTCGGGCACGGTCGCCGCGGCCGGTCGCGGCGCGGGCGCCAGGCCGCCTTGCGCGGGCGCCAGGCTGCCTTGCGCGGGCGCCAGGCCGCCTTGCGCGGGCGCCAGGCTGCCTTGCGCGGGCGCCAGGCCGCCTTGCGCGGGTAGGCGGCCGGTGAGCGCCTGGTGGAGCATCACGCCGACCGCGTACATGTCGGCGGCCGGCCCGACCGCGAGCCCCGCGGCCTGCTCCGGCGCCATGTACCTCGGCGTCCCCGCCCGCACGGGGGCCGTGGGGGCGTCGAGGTCGGCGACGAGCCCGAAGTCGAGGACCTTCACGGCGCCGGCCGCGTCGACCATCACGTTCGACGGCTTGATGTCGCGGTGGAGCTTGCCCGCGCCGTGCAGGAAGTCCAGCGCCTCGGCGATCCCCCGGAAGGTGGCGCGCAGGCGCGCCTCGTCCGGGCCTTCCGCGCCGCGCACGTGCGTGATCACGTCCGTGCCCGAGACGAGCTCCATGGTGAAGAACCAGCGCGTGTCGTCCCGGTGGAGCTCGTAGAGCCGGACGAGGCGCGGGTGGACGATGCCGGCCAGCGCGCGAAACTCCTGCTTGAACAGGTAGATGGCCCTTGCGTCCGAGCGCCGCAGCACCTTGAGCGCGACGAGCGCGCCGCGCTTTCCGTCGAAGGCCTCGTACACGGCGCCGAACCCGCCGCTCCCGAGGCGCCGGCGGAGCGCGAAGCGCTGCGGATCCTCACCGGCGGCGAGGAAGGCGCCGCTCTCGTCGGCCTCGATGGAGGCCACGGGGACGACCTCGGGCACGCGGGCGATCTGGCGGAGGAACTCGAGGGACGGCGAGGAAGCGGTGGAGCCGCCGCCGGAGAGGCTATCGGTGTCGGCCGTGGCGCTGGCGGACTGCGCGGCGTCGGCCGCGGCGCCGGAGGATGGCTGGCGTCGGTGGCCTTCGGAGGACAAGCAAGGGCTCCTGGAAGGGGAGGAGCATACCGCGGGCGCGCCTCACGATGGGACCGAGGTGAGCGCTCTCCTGGATCGCATGACCGGCGTATAGGCCGAGCGGTATGCGCCTTCGCCGCGGCCGGGCGAACGGGGAGCCGCTGCGCCGCCGCCGTGCTCCACCGCTTGCGGTCGATCTGCGTCGGGTACACTGCCGGCGCACCAGCGCCTCCACCTCCTTCCTCCTTCTCCACAGAAAGCTCCCCCCATGAAGCACGCGTTCCTCGCGTCGCTCTCGCTAGCCCTCAGCGCGTGCGCCGGGCCGCTGGCGAAAGGGCCGTCGGTCGATCTCCGCCTGCGGCACGTCGTCCTGTACCAGAACGGCCTCGGTTACTTCGAGCGCACCGGCGTCATGTCGGGCGAGCGGCTCACGCTCCGGTTCCGGGAGCGCGAGGTCGACGACGTGCTGAAGAGCATGGTGGTCGTCGAGCAAAACCTCGGGCCGAACGACACCCCCTCCACCGTGAGCGCGCTCTTGCCGCGCTCCGGGCAGGCGAGCGGGCCCGAGGATCCCACCGAGATCGAGCTCGTCTTCTCGCCGGCCGCGAGGAGGCCCGTGTCGATCGCGTACGCGGTGCCGACCGCCGCCTGGAAGGCGACCTACCGCGTGATCCTGCCAGCCAAGGGGCAGAAGGAGAAGCGGGCGCTCCTCCAGGCCTGGGCGCTCATCAGCAACATCGGCGACGAGGACTGGAGCGAGGTCAACGTGACGCTCGCGACGGGCGCGCCGCTCTCCTACGTCTCGAACCTGCGCGCGCCGGCGATGCTCGACAGGCCGGAGCTGAAGGGCGTCTACGACGGCGAGGGCGGCGCGCTCGCCCCGGTGCTCGCGGAGCGCTCGCCCGGGTCCGACGCCGACCGCGATGGCGTGCTCGACCACGAGGACGCCTGCCCGCGCGAGCCCGGCTCGGAGAGCCCGCAACCCGACCGGCGCGGCTGCCCGCACGCGGTCCGCGTCGTCAGCAGCAGCGAGATCCAGATCCTGACCGCCGTGCCCTTCGACAGGGGCTCGGACGTCATCTCGCCGCGCGCGAGGCCGGTCATCGAGGAGATCGCGCGCACGCTCAAGAGCGTCCCACACCTCCGCGCGTTCGAGGTCGAGGGGCACGCGTCGTCCGACGAGGCCGGCGCGGCGGATCTCGCGGCCCGGCGCGCCGCTGCCGTGCGCGCGGCGCTCCTCCAGCTCGGGGTCACGGCCGAGCTCGTGACGCGCTCGCACGGCGCCGAGATGCCCCTCGTCCCCGACCACACCGAGGAAGCCCGGCAGCGCAACCGCCGCGTCGTCCTGCGCGCCCTGGACGTCAGGCAGGCGCAGGCCCCCAGCTCGTGGCGCGAGGCGCCGGCCGTCACGCCCGAGGCGATGGAGAAGGCGCCGGAGGGCGCGGCGAGCGTGGACGCCGTGGCCGGGGCCTTCCGGTACGCGATCGCGAACCCGGTGACGCTCCCGAAGAAGTCGTCGGCGCTGATCACGCTCATCAACCGCCCGGTCGCGGGCGAGGACGTCCTCCTGTTCCGCCCCGATCCCGCGGCGCGAGCGAGCGCGACCCACCCCTTCCGCGCAGCGCAGATCGAGAACCGGAGCGCGCTCGGTCTCCAGCCAGGATCCGTGTCGATCTTCTCCGGCGGGACCTTCGTGGGCGAGGGGGTGCTCACGCGCCTTTTGCCCGGGGAGAGCGCGACGATCCCGTACGCCATCGACAGCTCGACCGAGGTGCGCGCGACGAGCATGACCACGGAGGTGCCGGTGCGGGTCGTGTCGCTGTCCCGCGGCGCGCTGCGCGTGGAGGATCGGTACCGGCGCGTGACGGTCTACGATGTGAGGCCTGGCCGGGACGTGCCGGAGACATTGCTCATCCGCCACGCGAGGGCGACGGGGTTCGAGCCGCAGGGCCTCCCAGGGTGCACGGACGCGACGCCGGACGCCTGCCTCGTCGAGGAGAAGCTCGCGCCCGGCGCGCCCCAGAAGGTCGTGGTCGAGGAGACGCGGCTGTCTCAGCGCGAGATCCCGCTCGTCCAGGCCGACAGCGAGCGGCTCTCGCTCTACCTGAAGGGCTCGAGCCTCCCGGCCGAGCTCCGCGCGAGGCTGGACCGCGCGCTCGCGCTCCGGCGCGCGCTCGACGCGGCGAACGACGAGCTCGACCCGCTGCGGCGGAGGCGCGCCGAGCTGATCGACCGCGCCGCCGAGCTGCGCGAGAGCCTGAGGACCATCGAGCGCACGCCCCAGGCCGGCAAGCTCCGCCAGACCTTGCTCGACCGGCTCGCCGAGGTGGCCCGACAGTCGGAGGAGATCGGCGAGAAGATCACCCAGCGCGTCGAGGACGTGGCCATGGCGCGCGCTGAGCTCGACGACACGCTCCGCGATCTGATCATCGAAGGTCGGTGAGCGCCGGCGGACGATCCGGGGAGACAGCGCGGCCGGATCGCGAGCGCCTACCGGCGCCGACGCCGAAGAACGAGCGCAGAAGCGACAAGCCAGAGAGCGGCGGCGCGTCCGCCGTCCCCAGGGCTCGCGCCCGTCCGGCAAGCGCACGAGCCATCTGCGTCGTCGCCGGCCGCCTCGTTCCCACCGGAGGATCCGGCGCTGCCGCCGCTGCCCGAGCCAGCGGTGCCGGTCGTTCCGCTGGTGCCTCCGGTGACCGAGCCGCCGCTGGCCGAGGTCGTGCCCCCGGCGCCGGGGCTGCCGCCGCTGGCCGAGGTCGTGCCCCCGGCGCCGTCGCTGCCACCGCTGCCGCCCGTTCCCTGGCCCGAGCCGCCTCCGCCGCCTCCTCCATCGCCCCCGTCATCCGGCATGGTGGGTCCGGTAAACCGCCACCAGTTGAACTTGAAGAGGTCGCCGCTGCCACCGACGAACTTCAGGAACAAGTCGTGGTTCCCGCTGCCCCCGCTCACCGCACAGGTCTTGGTGGTCCAGGACGACGCGCCCGAGACATCACACGTCCCGAGCAGCGTGCCGGTCTGACTGTCGAGGTGGAGCTCGATCTTCGCGTTGCTGGCTGCGGACGATACCCGAGCCTCGAAGGAGGTCACGCCGTCCAGGAAATCGACGTCCTTCACCTTGATGTAGTCACCATTGCTGATGGACGTGACGTTCATGCCGGCGCCGGTGTCGGTGCACACCTCGGTCTTGAGCCCGGACGAGAAGGCGATGGTCTCGGCCTCGACTTGCTTGAACGGATCCAGCGTGGCGATGGCGGGCGGTCCATTCATGGACATCGTGAGCCTCGGAATGCTGCCGTCGGCGCCGTAGGTGAACTCCTCCACGCACACCGAGCGCTTGAAGTCACCGCCGCCCGGCAATGCGTTGTTGTGATAGAAAAAATACGAGCGCCCCTTGTAGTCGACGATGCCTGGGTGATTGGTGAAGGTTGAGCCAGCGCCCATGATGTCGCCGCGGACGGTCCAGGGCCCCGTCGGACTGTTGCTTGTCGCGTAGCTGATCTTCTCGCTCCCGGCGATGGCGGCGTAGACGAGGTAGTACAGCGACCCTCGCTTGTAGAACCACGGCCCCTCGGTGAAGCCGCTCAACGACACGTTGGTGATGCTCCCCGAGGTGCTGGTCATGTCCGAGTTCAGCTTCACGTAACGGAGGGTGCCATTCCCCCAGTACATGTAGGCCTGTCCATCGTCGTCGACGAACACCGTCGGGTCGATGTTGCCGGATCCGCTCTGGGCCAGCGCCCTTCCCAGCGGGTCCATGAACGGGCCCGCCACATTGTCCGAGACGCCCACGCCGATCTTCGCGCCGGTGGCGTTGTTCAGCGGCACGTACAGATAGTACTTGCCGTTCCTGGCGATCCCCTGCGGCGCCCACGCATCGCCGGTTCCCCAGCTGAAGGTCCTGTAGCCCGCGGGCGAGCCGTGGTCTGTCCAGTTGACCATGTCCGTTGTGGAGTACAACCTCCAGTCGTTCATGGTGTAGAAGTTGTTCACCGACACGTCCTCGTCGTGGGACGTGTAGATGTACAACCTGCCTTCGTGCACCATGGGAGCGGGGTCGGCCGTGTAGGAGGTCTGCACGATCGGGTTGTCCGCCCGAGCGGGGGACGCAATCGCGGCGACGATCGCCAGCGCCATCGCCGACAGGGGCATTCTTCTTGCTCGGTACCACGTTGTGTTCAGGCGCACGTTGAATCCTCTCGCGAGCGAAATTGCCGGCGCCCCGCACCCCTGGTGCTGACTCGACGGAGGCGCCCATCCGCGCCGTCGTACCTCAGAGCGCGCGGCCGCCCGAACGCCCCGAGCGACCTACGGACCCACGAGTGCCTCGTTCACGGCGAGGCGAACGCGTCGACCGTTTGGCGCTTTGGGATGGATCCCGGCAAAGGTGTCCCGGTCCCGGTCCGTGGTCGCTTCGCCGCGAACAACAGCGAGGCAGTGGCGCTCATGGCGCGACAGGGCCTCGGCGTGGCGCTGCTCGCCGACTGGTTCGTGCGCGACGATATCAAGCGCGGCCGACTGGTCCCGCTGCTCGAGGACTTCGTGACGCCGCCGGCGCCCGTCTTTGCGCTGAGCCCACCTGGACGGTTCTCATCGACGACGGTCCGCGCGCTGACCGAGCATCTCGCCGCAGGGCTCGCCGCGCGACTGGAGCGAAAGTCGCAGCCTCTTGGCTAGATAGGGGTGAAAGCTAGTCGAGCCCATAGGATCGCAATCAGCTGCGCGGACCGACGACGGCGGCGTCCACGTCGTTCACGGGCCCGCCCACGGCTGGCGCCCACGCAGCTCGCGCACGTCGAGCTCGCCGGCGTCGAGCAGGCCGGAGGCAGCGTCGTGGATCTGATACGCCATCTTCGCGCCGCCGAGCGGCTGGCTTTCGACGAATATGCAGCGCAGCTCGCCTGGGGCGAAGCCGCACTGGTCCTGGATCGCGCGCAGCAAGCCATCGCGGTGCAGGTGGCCGTCGCCGAAGTTCCAGCCGAGCGCGAGGCCGCCGACGAGCTCACCGTCGAGGTACTCGTACTCGTGGAGCGGGCCCTCGATCGCCTTCGGCAGCAGGACCGGCAGCGCGCGGCCCTGGAGGTGCATGAGGCGGAACGCGAGCACCTTGCCGACGAGGCCGACCGACGTGGCGTGGTCGTAGAACCGGTGGAGCTGGTCGTAGATCCACGGCGCGGCCTTCACGAGCCGGTCGAGCTTTCGATAGCTGTCGCCGCGGAACAGCCACACGCTATAGGGCCAGTTTCCGGCGTAGTACCGCATCGCGAGCAGGAACGAGATCCGCCCTGGCGCGATGTTGCCGAGGAGCGGAACAGCGACAAGCATGATCGCGAGGAGCACGCCGAGCCGCGGCGGGCCGACGTCGAACGGGTACGCGCCGGGGTGGGCCCAGAACAGCGCGAACACGCCGTAGACCACCATCAGGTTCCACTCGATCGGCGCGCCCATCGGCACATTGCTCGTGATGAAGGCGTGGAGCGCGAGCGCCATCGCAATGCCGACGGCGATCGCCGTCTCGCCGGTCGAGCACGCGAGCACGATGGGCACGCCGAGCTCGAGCGCGGTGCCGGCGTGGCTCATCGCGATCGCGAGCCGCGAGGGGCGCAGGTCGTCCGGATAGTGGACGTACATGCGCCGCCGCAGCCATGCGAAGCGGGCGAACGGGCTATTGCTCGTCATCACGCACACGACGGTCGGGAAGTGGTGGTTGAGCTTCGAGACGCCGGCCCAGAGCCAGAGCGCGAGCTGGACCGCCTTTGCGCCGCCGATCCAGTCGGCGGTGGCCGCGAACACGACGACGGTGGTCCAGTAGTGTTCGGCGCGCAGCGCGAGGAAGATGGTGCGATCGGCGACGGCGAGGACCGGCACGAGCGCGGCGATCGGCACGAGGTGCGAGGCGCCGAGCGTGGGGGCGAGCAGCGCGCGCACGAGCAGGGCGAGCAGCGCGACGTAGAGCGCGACGTCGAGCGGGGTGCGCCGCGTGCCGCCGAGGAGCGGCGCGCGCGCGAACAGCGCGAGCTTCGTGGTGCCGGGGCGGAGGAAGTAGAGGGCGCCGCCGACGGGCGGGGCGTAGCGCCCGCTGAGCGGACCGAACCCGCAGCCGAAGCCTAGGCCCTCGAACAGCATGCTCCACAGGATCGCCTTCTGGAACGCGAGCGGGTGCAGCCACCAGTCGCCGATCGTCGAGAGGCCGCCGAGGCTCGGTGAGGTGCTGCAGAACAGGACCCAGGCGCCGGCATAGAGGGCGAGCTTGACCGCATGGAGCACGTAGACGGCGAGCGGCGCGCCGGAGCCCTGCAGCGCCCACGCCTCGCAGACCATGCGTGCGCGCTCGGGGAACGGCCGCTTCGCCCAGTCGATCGGATCGTACGGCGGGGCGAGCGGACGCAGCAGGGCCACGGCCGCGATGCTACCCGAACGCGTCCCCCGGCTCACGAAATCGACGCGCGGCGGGCCTGGCATTCGTCGCGAGAGAGCTTGCGTTCCGGCGAGCCCCTTTTGTGGCTCGCCTGCACTCCATCCCCTCCGGTGAGCACCCCAAGCTCCCTCACCACCCGCAGGCGCGGCCCAGCGTGCGTCCGCTGATTTTACCTACGCGCCGCGTCCCTGTTCAGCGGTCGACGGCGCGCGCGGCAACCTCGATCGCGTCGGCCACGGCCTGTGGCTGCGAGACGTACACCGCATGGCCTGCGGGTACTTCGATGATCGCGGCCTCGGCGCGCATCGCCATCTGGCGCTGGGCGGCAGGCGGAATGATGCGATCGTCCTTGGCCAACACGTACCAGCTGCGCTGCGTCTTCCAGGCCGCTTGCGAGATCCTGGCCTCGAAGGCGGCCGCAGCGGGTGGGACCTGAGTGGTCGCCATGAAGGCGGCCTGCTTCGGCGCAACGTCCTGCGCGAACGCTTGCGGGAAGACCTTCGGATCGAAGAACAAGAAGCCATCTTCCGAGGGCTGCACGGGCGGTGGCTCACCTCCCCCGATCAGCGAGGAGACGGACTCGCCCACGTCGGGCGCGAACGCTGCGACGTAGACGAGGCCCGCCACGTTCGCCGCGTTGCCGGCCTCGGTGATGACGACGCCGCCATAGGAGTGCCCGACGAGCAGGGCCGGCCCGTCCTGACGCGCCAGCACGCGGTCGACGGCCGCCACGTCGTCGGCCAGCGAGGTCACGGGGTTCTGTACGATGCTCACGCTGTAGCCGCGCGCGGTCAGGATGTCGTGCACACCTTGCCATCCCGAGCCGTCTGCCCACGCGCCGTGTACGAGTACGATGTTCTTCATGCCGATATTCTCCTGAGCTTCAGTGGGTGCGCCGCAGCCACCGAGCACCAGCGCCGTGACGAACGAGAGTGAGACGGCGACGCGCGCCACGATGCTTCGTGTACGCGGACTCATTGGGGTACCCCGCCTTCGTTGCCGAGGATCTGCATGCGCCTGACCGTGACGTCGCCCTCGGCGAGCTTCGACAGCTGGGCAGACCAGCTCCGCACGTGAGGCGTCTGGTTGTGGGCTTCGAAGTCCGCGCGCATGGCGAAGATCTCGTAGAAGATGAAGTGCCCGGGGGTCTCGCGATCTTCGTGCAGGAAGTAGAGTCGGTTGTCCCTTACTAACTGGCTCTTCATGTGCCTTGTCCTTTCGTTCGTCGTTAGCCGACGCGCTTCCGGCGGGCTTCGCGCGCCCCATCGAAGACTCGCTTCACCGGACCGAGCGCCTGCACGAACTCGAGCTGCTCACCTTCGCAGCCCTTGCAATAGATCAGCCTCCAGCCATTCGACTTGCCGGCCGTGATGCCGTAGCTGTTCGCAGTCATCGGTGCTGCGCGACGCGCCTGCTCGGTCGTCACGGTGAGCACCCGATTGGCTCTGACCTGC
The DNA here is from genome assembly GCF_051521405.1 of Sorangium sp. So ce726. Taxonomy (NCBI): domain Bacteria; kingdom Pseudomonadati; phylum Myxococcota; order Polyangiales; family Polyangiaceae; genus Sorangium; species Sorangium sp. So ce726. The sequence goes on from NZ_CP150349.1 coordinate 3,277,247, forward strand.
GTCATGCCGCGCCGCGCCGACTCCGCCTCGAGGTCCGCGATGAACTTGTTGAAGTCGACATCGTCGCGGATGTGGAAGCAGATGTGCATCATGCGCGGGAAAGCCGGGCCCGTGGGATCGAGCGGCTCGGCGAAGGCGCTGCCGCCGCCCGCGGGCTGCCCGGCATCGCGATAGTGCAAGAGTTCGATCACGACGTTGTCGAACTGGATGAAGCGAACATCGAGGCGCTGTGCGCCATTTCGGAGGTCCGGGATACCCATGGTGCGCGGGTTGACGTTGCGCACGCGGGCCTCGATGTCTTGATCCGTGAGCAGTGTGTTGTGGATGGGCTCGCCGTAGAAGTCGCCGTCGCTCATCACCTCCGTGCCGCCGAGCACTTCGGTGTAGAACGCGAAGGCGCGGCCCATGTTCTGTACGGTGAGACCGAAGTGCTGTACACCTTGCAGCCGCGCGCCGAGCGGTCCGCTGTTTCGTGCCGCCGGGCTCATCCGCCGCGCCTCCTCCGCCTGCGCGGATGCCGCCGCGGAGACCGATAGCGCTCCGAGCGCTGCAGCCCCCGCGCCTTGAAGCATTCTGCGCCGTTTGATGTCCTTGTCGTCTCGATAGTCGCTCATGTCATTCTCCTCACTCTGGGTTGTTGATCCGTCAGCGGGCTCTCCACAGACGGATGGTCGCGATCGAAGCCTGGGTGTACCCGGGCGGATCCGTGTCGGGGCCGAAGGCTGCCTTGCTCGTCAGCGTGTTCGTCGTCAGGAGGCCTCCGACGTAGGGCGCCGACGTTCCGGTCAGCACGAGCTGGCAGCGAACCGGATAGAGCCCGCTCTCCGGGAAGTCGACCCTGAGCGCCTGACACTCGCCGTTGCCGCGGAAGGAGATCGAGCCCAGGTCGACCTCCGCGTAGAAGTTCTGGCGCGCGGGCTCGCTGGTCGGGCCAAAGCAGCCGCGCAGCTGGGCGACGCGCGATTCCTTCGCGTCCGCGACTTTCCCGGCTTCGGATCGAACGCTCCAGAACGAGAAGAAGCGCTCGGCGTCCGATGGGAAGGGCGCGAAGCCGATCTCCGCCGGGGAGCACCCTTCGGCGCTTGGTTCGTGCGGCTCGCGGATGCTGCGAAGGACGTAGATCTCCTCCAGGGGGTCTCTGGCCTTCGATGGGCTGCGCGGTAGCCAGCCGATGGCGTGCGCGTGCAGGCTGTGGATGTAGAGACGGTCCGCGGTCTCGGTCGCGGAGGTCGTCTCCGGATAGGCGCCGCTCGGGTCCTGCAGGTCCTCGGTGACGTGGCCGGCCTCGTCGATGGCGAAGACGTGCCCGTAAGACTCGCCCAGCGGGAGGAGGAACCGTGGCAGGCGCAGCAGCACCTTGCGCGCGAAGGGCCACTCCGCGAGCGAGTCCGCGGCCGGATTGCGCGGCTTGAAGAGCCCCACCCAGATGCGGCCATCGCGTCCCCGCATCAGGTTGTCGGGATAGCCGGGCAGGTTGTCGAGCAAGACGACGGCTTCGGGCGCGCCGCTTCGCACGTCGACGCCGTTCGCGCGGCCGTCGACCTTCCAGAGCCGGTAGCGCCCCGTCTCGTTCACGAACAGCGTATGACCGTCTGCAGACAGCGCGATGCCGTTGGCGAACGAGAAGCCATGGGCGACGACGCGGGTCTTCCGGGTCGCGGGATCATGGGCGAGCACGCGACCCGTGGCGGACTGCTCGATGATGTCGAGCACACTCGCTTCGTAGGTTCCGCCCCAATCCCTGGGAGCGAAGCGTGTGGACGCATCGGTGAAGTAGATCGCCCCATCGGGTGCCACCACGACGGCGTCGGCATAGCGGATGGGGTCCTGCTCGCTCACGTGATCGGCGAGCACCGTCATGCGCGCGTCGGGGCTGATCGCGAGCAACCCCTTCATGGCATCTGCCGCGATCATGCGGCCCGCGGCGTCGAAGTCGAAGCCGAGCACGCGTCCGCCCGTGCTCGCAAAGACCTCCCGGCGCCCGTTTTTGACGTCGATGCGCAGCAGGTTTCCGCTGGTCATCGCCGCGTAGAGCTTGCCGTCCGGTCCCGCCGCGATGTGCTCTGGACCGACCTCGTCGCCTAGATCGATCATGTTCAGTCCCGACAGCCGTGTGTTGGCTGCGAAGGCCCCGCTGAAGCCGGGCGGCGTCGGGGCCTGCCATGCTTCGGGCTCCGCGGGAACGGGCCAGAGGCAGAGGTATGCAGCGACTCCCAGCAACGAGAGCCCCGCGGTGCGCAGTAGATGTGCCAAGGTCAGTACCTGAGGGTGATCGGCATCGACATGCTGCCGCCGTCATATGCGAAACGCGCGTCGTCGAACCTGGGGCCGAAGGCGCCTCGCGCACCCTTCGATGCGCCGTAGCCTTCCTTGGGCACGCCCATGAAGCTCTTGTCGAGCTTGCCATTGGCGTTTTCGTCATGCATCGCGACGACCGCGTAGGTTCCGGCGGGAGCGTCGAAATGGCACACGCCGATGCCGCCGACGATCGGCACGAGCAAGGCCCGGCGAGCCTTCTTGATGTCGCCCGGAAAGCCGTCCGCGGAGGTAAAGAGCAGACAGCCGATCTGGCCCGCGCCGTTGCGCGCGCCGCTCACACGTACTTCGAGGCCAGGCCCCGCGGCGCGTACCTCAGCCGTCGAGAAGAGCGACAGAACGAGCAGACACCCGATGGAGATTCGATTGGACATGATTTGCTCCAGGTCTGAGCGTCTCAGGTGTCCTGACGGATGAAGGAGCCGTGAAAGCCCAGCGGGATCGCCTGGGGTACGGCGGCCTTGGCCACGAGCGTCATCGTCCTGGCGTCGATGATCGCCATGGCCGAGGTCTCTGCGCGCTGCGACGTGCCCACCGAGAGCAGGACGCCGTCGTCCTCGTTGCTGGCGCCGGGACGCGCCACGAACACGGGCTCGCCGTAGACGTGCTCGCCATCCGAGAACGCACTGGACTTGCCGTCCCGAAGGTCGACCTTGACGATGCTGGATGGATACTTGCGGTCGGTATGCGGGCCGTCGGAGGCGCCCCAGGCGAACCCATAGTCGCTGCCGCTCACGCGCCGGTAGTTCGTCGAAGGAAACTCGAAGCCCACATCGCTGAGCTTCTCGACGTGGGCACGCGCTCGGCCGGGACGCATGACCAGACGCAGCAGCGAAGGCCGTAGATCGGGCAGCTTGTCGACCATGCGCTCCACGCGAAGGGCGTACATGATGCCGGCGTCCGGGTACGCCAGCAGGTCGAGGACGGTCGCACCGTCGCGCTCGAACGCGTTGACGGTGTGAAAGACGAACATCGGATCGGTCTCGTACTCCACGACCCTGCCGGTGCCGCGGTCGATCACGACCAGTCGCGTGCCCTCCTCGGGGCGCCACTCGAAGTGGTCGATGTAGCCGCGGTTCGACCACAGCATGTCGAGCGGCTTGGCCAGGAGCGGGTGCGCGACGAGGATCGCGCGCGTCGGCGTCAGACCGAACGAGTGCATGTAAGGCACCCGGCGCGTTCGCCACGAGCCGATGACTCGCCGGCTGCGCTCCGCCCCGCCGTGCTCGTAGATCGACACGAGGCCGTTCGCGCTGAACGTCGTCGCAAAGTTGACGACCTTCTGGCGGCGGAAGTCGAAGTGAGGGTGAGCGCTGGCGACGGAGCCGGTCAGCGCATCGCGTGCGTACGAGAGCGCGCCCAGAGAGCGCAGCGACGCCGCATCGATGCGCAGCTGCCGGTCGCCCTCGGTAAGCGCCACCAGGTCTTCACCGAACTTGACGAGGTTGACGTTCGTGTTGTCCGTGATGCGTTGTATCGGCTGGAGTGCGCGCTGCCACCAGGTCCGGCCCGTCGGCGTGCCGAACGAGCTCATGCTCGTCGGGCCCTCCGCGATCTCGTGGGCCGCCTCGCTCTCGAGCAGCCGCGACTGGAACTTCACCGAGGATGCACCGATGCGGAACGCGTAGATCATGCAGAGGCCGTCGAACCAGTGGTGGGCTCGCCACTGGGCTCCCTCGAACACGGCCGGGCACGTCCGCACGAGCTCGCCGTGCAGCCACTCGGGCAACTCGCCCGTGACGGCCGCCTCGCGCGCCTCCCGTACCTCGGATGAACGACGGAAGGGGACGACCGACTCGATGCTCCTGGAAATGGGATCTGTATTCATGGCTGCGCGCTCCTTGTCCGCGAGACAGACGGCCAGCTCAACCGCGGGCTGAGCCCGCCGCTGCTGCCGTCTGCAGACAACCATGGAGCGGGCGCGCAGCGACCGCGAGTTAAGCCAGGTAAAACGCTCTTACTTGAGCGCGTCGAGCAGCGCTCTGGCGGTCGCGAGGTCAGGCGTGCCAAACCCTTCGGTGAAGGTGTCGAAGACCGCCTGGAGCATGCGCGTCGCCTCGCGTGTGCGCGCTTGCGACTGCCATAGACGCGCGAGATCATTGGCTGCGCGAAGCCGCCACGACGCTGCACCGAACTTCTCGGCAAGCGACATCGCCTCAAGGAGCGCCGCCTCTTGCTCTTCCAGCTGGCCCTGCGCGGCGAGCACGGACGCCTGAATGCGAAGCAGCTCGGGTAAATTGCAGTAGTCTTTCTGTTCCCTCGCCATGGCGAGCGCCTCGAGGATCATCGCCTCGGCCTCGGCGAGACGGCCCTGCCTGGTGAGCGCCTCCGCCAGCACGGCCATGTAGTAAGGGAGACGCGCCATGTGCCCCATCGCGCGGCACTCGGCGACGGTTCGCTCCAGATCCGCGATCCCCTCGCACAGGGTGTCCTCGCGCCTGCTCGCGAGAACACCGCGGCAGAACGTCGCGATCGGACGCCACGTGACGATACCGTGGCGTTCGACGAGGTCATCCAGCATCGCACCATAGAGACTGCACTCCTCGTCACGTCCGGCCCACACGAACACGAGACAGACCCAGGCGAGGCCGATGCTCAGCGAGAGCTCGTGGTTGGCTTTGAGGCCGTACTCGACCACCCTGGCTGCCGACTTGGCCGCAGCCTCTGGATAGCCGGTCAGCCACTGCGCGTGCGACAGCACGATCATCACGTTGATGCTGTTGTTGTAGGAGAAGCGCAGCGAGTTGCTGTCGTTCAGGTCCTGCAGACCCTGCGCGTAGAGGCGTTCGAGGCGCTGCCGGGCGCTCTCGAGACGGCCGGTGAACACCTCGGCGCAGCCCAGGTGCGTCTCGCCCTCCGCCAGGGCGGAAGGGTCTGCAGCGGTGGCCATGGAGACGAAGGCCTCCAGCGTCCGCATTCCTGCCTGGTTGTCTCCGCTGAAGAGCTCGTAGGTCCCAATCATCCGCAGGCAACGGAGGTGATACTCGGTGTCGCTCAGCTGCAGCGCGATCTCGAGAGCTCGCCCCATGGCCGCCCGCGCTTCGGGCACGATGCCGCGCGTGTACAGAAACGCGCCAGCGAGCGCGGCCTGCAGGCTCATCTCCACGGCCGTCCCGACGGCGCCCGTCTCAGGGAGAGCCATGATCGCCCGCTCGAGGTGAGCGCAGCTCTCGCCCGTGAGCGAAAAGTGATTCCAGAACACCGTCCCGGCAGTCGTGAGACGAACGAGCAGCGACCCACGGGCCGGATCCGCGCCGGCCCACGAGAGGGCGACGCGCAGATCATCGACGTAGCGTCCATACGCCGCGCCCCACTCGCGTGCAGGTCGCCGTGCCAGCTCGAGAGCCGCGCCCTGCATGATCTCGCACAGGTACTCCGCATGCCGCAGCCGCACCGGCTGATCGTGTCCACTGGCGACCAGCTTCTCCAGGCAGTATGCGCGGGTCGTCTCCAGCAGCCGGTACATCCCGTCGCGGGCATCGCCGTCGGCCGAGAGGAGCGATTGTGCGGCCAGCTCGGCCAGAATCGTCGCCACGTCGTCCGGGGCAAGGTTCGCGATGGCGGAGGCGTCGTGGAGACGGAAGGCGCCTGGAAACACGGAGACGGCGCGCAGCAAGGCGGCCTCGTGCGCGGGCAGGAGTCCGTAGCTCCAGGCGAGCGTCGCGGCCAGGGTGCGATGCCGCTCCAGGCCCGCGCGCCGTTCTCCGAGGAGATGAAACGAATCCCCGAGCTGCTTCTGCAGACCGCGCACCCCGAAGACGTCGACGCGCATCGCGGCGAGCTCGATCGCGAGCGCGATGCCATCGAGGCTCCTGCAGATTTCGGCCACGGCGGGCGCGTCGGTATCGCTGAGCGTGAAGGACTCCAGCCGGTCGGTGGCGCGCTCGACGAAGAGCTCGATGGCGGGGAAGCTGAGGGCATCGCTCGCCGTCAAGACGGACGTGTTCGACGGCACGGCCAGCCCAGTCAAGCGATGCACTTGCTCGCCAGCCGCGCGCAGTGGCGCCCGGCCAGTCGTCAGAACGTGCACGCCTGGAGCTTCTTCCAGGATCCGCGTCACGCACGGCGCGATGGCGTCGAGCATGTGCTCGCAGTTGTCGAGGACGAGCAACGTATGGCGGTCGCGCAGAAACCTGCAGAGGGCAGCCATGATGGTCGCCGAGTGCACCACGAGACCCGTCGCGGCCGCGATCGCGTGGGGCACGAGCGAGGGCTCCTTCAGAGGCGCAAAGTCGACAAGCCGCACGCCATCCTCGAAGGATGCGAGGACCTGCTCCGCGACCGCGAGGGCGACGGTGGTCTTGCCGATGCCGCCGGGGCCCACGATCGACACGAGCCGCGCTTCGATCACATCACGTCGTATGTGCTCGATGGTCTCGCCCCGCCCGACGATGCGCGTCGTCATGAGGGGGAGGTTGTTGCCAGCTTGAGCACGGTCGCGGTCAGTCATGGTGTTGCCTGCCCTTTGTGCATCTCTGCCAGAGCTGCATTCAGCCTCTGGTCATCGTGCGCGCTCCGATGCGCGCTGAAGCCATCGCCGAGCACCCGCTCGAGCGCAGCTCGACCCTCTTTGGTCAGCCCGTGTTGCTTCCAGAACGGGATCGCAGTGACAGCCAGCCTGACGGCGAGGTCGGCGCTCGCGCGGTGGTCGAGAGCCCAGCTCAGGGCGCTGCGAATGTCCTCGAGCTTCGCGCCGTGGCGCGCGAGCCAGGCGAGCTTCGGCAGCGTCTCGCCGTCGGCTTCGGCCTCCTCTGCCAGGCGTAGGAAGTGCTCGGCGTGGCGTCGCTGCGCGTCGTCGCGATCGCCGTGAGCCGCCAGCTTCTCGAGCGCGAAGGCGCGCACAACGGCGCTTTGACGGTAGTCTACCTCGCCGTCGCGCGGCTCGGTGGCAAGCAAGGACTTCGCGGCAAGGCTCGCCACCTCCTCGACCACGCGAATGGGGTCGACGCCGTCCCTGGCAGCCACCTCGCAGGCCGACTGCAGCGTGAAGGAGCCCGCGAAGGTCGACAGCCTTTGCATGACCACCTTCGCGTCATCGGACAGGAGCTTGTAGCTCCAGTCCATCAGCGCCGTCATGGTGCGGTGCCGTTCGGGGTCGGCAGGATGGGCGACGAACATCAGAGAGCGGTTCCCGATGCAGTCGAGCATCCCATCCAGGCCGAGCGTCTCGATGCGCAGCGCGACGCACTCGATGGCGAGAGCGAGCCCCTCCAGACGGCGACAGATCTCAGCGATCGTGGCGGCATTCGCGTCGCTGAGCGTGAACGCAGGGCTCGCGTGGGTCGCGCGATCGACGAACAGCTGAATGGCTGCGAAATCCAGGGCCTGCTCCGTTCGAAGCTGACTCGCGGCTGGAGGGGTGCTCAGGCCGGTGAGTCGCCGCACTCTCTCGTTTTTGAGACAGAGCGCCTCTCGGCTCGTGGTGAGCAGCCGAACGTCCTTCGCGCTCGTCAAGATCTGATGAGCGCAACCCGCGACTGCGTCGATCAGATGTTCGCAGTTGTCCAGGACAAGCAGCAGCTTGCGGTCGCGGAGCTCGCCGAGCCCGGCGTGACTTTCAGCCCGAAGTGTGTTGAGGCCGAGCGCCGCGGCGACCGCATCGACGACGCGCGAGTTGTCGTCGACGGCGGCGAGATCGACGAAGAACGCTCCACCCTCGAAGACGTCCGCGGCCTCACGAGCCACGGCGAGCGCGACGGTCGTCTTGCCGATTCCTCCGGGGCCCACGATGGAGACGAGGCGCGAGCTCGCCAGGTCCCGCAGAATGGAAGCGATCATCGCCGCCCTCCCGAAGATGGGCGCGCTACGTGCCGGCAACGCGCTGGCGGGCTTCGGGAGCGCGTCAGCGCTGGACCCTGGATCGGGGGAGTCGGAGCGCCGCACAGGCGCCACGAAGCGGTACCCCCTTCCGACCACGGTCGCGATGTAGCGTGGTTCGTCGGGGTCGTCGTGCAAGACGCGCCGCAGCGCGCCGATGTTGACCTTGAGGTTGCCTTCGTCGACCGGTAGCTCGGGCCAGGCGTGCGCGATCAGCTCGTCTTTGCTCACGAGCTCGCCCGGGCGCAGCACGAGGGCCGTCAGAAGATCGCGAGCACGCCTGGCGATCCGGACTGGAGCGCCGTCTTCCAGCAAGAGTTGACGCTCCGGGATCAGCACGAACTGACCGAACGCAAAGGACCCGGCAGCCCCCCCTTCAGCGGGCAAATTCCGCGCGCAAGGTTTCGGTAACTGAGAATACATCGCGATGCCCGAGGTCAGGCCAACCGACTCTGGCAGGTGGCTTCCGGCACGTCCATGGCGAGCGCGCGACGCTGCCAGGGATTTACCTCAATTAACCTGCCAGTTCCCCCCGGCCTGTCAGTTCCTGGAGGGGGCCGTTGCCGCGATCAGCTCGGCGGCGTCGACGAGGTCCCCGGTCGCGAATCCCTCTGTGAACTCGGTGTAGATGGGCAGTAGCAGCGCGTGTGCCTCGGCGCTCCGCGAGCGCAGCTGCCAGAGGCGTGCAAGGTCGATGGCTGCGCGGAGTAGCCACGACAGCCCACCGATGTCGCGGGCCACCGCCAGCGCCTCGAGGAGAACCGGTTCGGCTTCGTCCGGGCGACCCGTTGCAGTCAGAATGGAGGCCTGGATGCGCAAGACCTCCGGCATGCACCAGCGCTCATCGCGCGTGCGCCCCGAGTCGACCGCCTCCTGGATCGTCGTGACCGCGTCGGCGAGGCGGCCGCTCCTGGCGAGCGCGTCGGCCAGGACGGCGAGCTGCCAGGCGATCCGATCCAGCTGACTGATGGCGCGAAACTCCACGACGGCTCGCTCGAGGTCCTCGACCCCCCGAGAAGGCTCGCCTTGAGCGCATGCCAGCGCGCCGCGATAGAAGCGGGCGGTCCGGGACCAGATGACGATGCCCTGCTGCCGGACTTGATCGTCGAGCATGGCGAGGTAGCGGCCACACTCCTCGTAGCGGCGACTCATGAAGAAGGTGGGGCAGGCAGCGACGGCGAGGGCATTGCTCAGCGACAACCCGTGCTTGACCTTGAGCGCTTGTCTGACCGTGGCCTCGGCCGTCTGTGCGGCGGTGTCCGGGGAGCCGGTGAGCCACTGGGCGTAGGACAGGACGTTGCCGATGTCGACGTTGCGGTCGTAGAGAAAGCGAGCGAGCCGCGAGTCGTCGAAGCCCAGCAAGCTTTGCTGCTCCAGGCGCTCCAGCCGCCTGCGAGCGCTCTGCAGTCGACCGACGAAGATTTCGGCGATGCCATGGTGCGTCTCGCCGTCCGGCAAGGCGGAGGGATCGTGCTCGGAGGCGACGCTGGCGAACCTCTCGTACGTGGCGATCGCGGTTGCGTACTGGCCGCTGAAGCTGTTATAGGAGCCGATGGTGCGGAGGCTGCGCAGACGGTGGTCGACATCCCCGCATCGCTCGGCGAGTTCGAGCGTGCGCTGCAGCGCCACGAGTACATCGGGGATTGGCCCGCGCGTGAACAACGTGGCCGCGGCGAGCGACATCCTGAGCTGCATCTCGCTCGGCGTGCCGACCAGTCCCTGGTGCTCCAGCTCCTCGAGCGCGCGCGAGACGTGAGCCCGGCATTCGACGGTCAGCGACAGATGGTTCCAGAGCAACGTGCCGGCGACCGTCAGCTCGATCAGGAGCGATCGGTGCGCCGCATCGGAGCCGGCCCACGCGAGCGCGCTGCGGAGGTCGTCCACCAGCGGACCATAGGCCGCGCCCCACTCGCGTGCCGAACGCCGTGCCCACTCGGCCTTCGCCTTGTCGAGCACCGCGCAGACGTGCTCGGCGTGGCGCCTCCGCACGGCCTGCTCCTCGCCGCTGTCACGGAGGCGTCCGACGGAGTAAGCGCGCGTCGTCTCCAAGAGGCGGCATGTCACGCCATCGCCCTCGGGCTCCACGGCGAGCAGCGACTTCGCAGACAGGCTCGCGAGCGCGTCGAGCACAGCGACCGAGCGCGCCGCGGATACGGCCGCTGCACCGTCGAGGTCGAACGCGCCCGCGAACACCGAGACGGCGCGCAAGAGGGCGGCCTCGTGTTCCTCGAGAAGGCCGTAGCTCCAGTCGAGCGTCGCCCAGAGCGTGCGCTGCCGCTCCGGACCCGCGCGTCGCCCGCCGAGGAGGCGGAATCGATCGTCGAGCTGGCGCAACAGACCGCTCACGCCGAACGCGCTGACGCGCGTGGCGGCCAGCTCGATGGCGAGCGCGAGTCCGTCCAGTTTCCGGCAGATTTCGCCGGCGATGCGCGCGTCGGCGTCGCTCAGCGGGAAGTCCCCCTGGGCTTCGGTCGCGCGCTCGGCGAAGAGCTGGACGGCCGCGAAATCGAGGGCGCTCCGTGCGTCGAGAGACGAGGAGTCCGGCGGGATCTCGAGCCCAGACAGCTTTTGAACACGCTCCTTCGCCAACCGAAGCGGCTCCCGGCTCGTGACGAGGATTTTCACGCCGGCCGCGCTCGACAGGATACGATCTGCGCTCGCAGCCGCGCCCTCGAGGACGTGCTCGCAGTTGTCGAGCACGAGCAGCATCTGTCGGTTGCGAAGGTACTCGCACACAACGGCGGCCATGTCCGCCGAGTGGCCCTGAAGGCCGAATACCTCGGCGATGGCATTGACCGTCCGATCCGCGTCCGCCAGCGGCGCCAGGTCGACCAGCCAGACGCCGTCGCCAAACGCCTCGAGCGCCGCTTCGGCGACGGCGAGGGCGACGGTGGTCTTTCCGATGCCGCCGGGGCCCACGATCGAGACCAGCCGGGATTGCTCGAGATCGCGTCGAATGGCGGCGATCGCATCGGCGCGCCCGAAGATGCGCGTCGTCGAGAACGGCAAGTTGTGGTTCGGGGTCGACGGGGGGCTTGCCTCGAGCGGGAGATCGACCGGTGCGATGACCTGCACGGGAGCCACGAACCGATAGCCGCTCCCGATGACCGTGGCGATGTACTGGACAGCGTCCGGGCCTCCCTCGAGCACGCGCCGGAGGGCTGCCATGTTGACCTTCAGGTTGCTCTCGTCGACGGTCGTGTCCGGCCAGACCTGGGCGAGCAGCTCGCCCTTCGTCACGAGGTCACCCGCGCGCTGCACGAGCGCAGTCAAGATGTCGAGGGCGCGGCCCCCGATGCGAACCGCCTTCTCGTCCCGGAGCAGCAGCTGCCGCTCCGGGAGCAGCATGAAGGGTCCGAAGGTGAAGGACCGCGATGACCGGGCAGCGACGACACTCTTCACAACTTCCTCCGGACGGCCTGCGCGCGCCTCTCGGCGCAAGGCCTTGATAACACGCGAGCTTCGGCTTGAAAAGACGTTGCACTCGGCACCAAGCAATCGAAAATCACGCCCGATGGTCTTCACTTCATCCAGCCAAGCGAGACGCGGCCTCGCGTTCGCCTTGCTCGGGGCCGTGCTGGGCGCCTGTTTCCTCGTTGCCTGGAAGGAATCGGTGCGGCACGCCAGCCCGAGCGCGGCGGTGCTGGTGATGCTGAGCTCTGCCGCCGTGCTCAACAGCGCGAGCGCGCTGCTGGCGCTCGCCCGCAATCCTGGGCAGCTCACGGCGGTTTCGATCCGCGAGATGACACTGCTCGCGGCGATCCTTGCCCTCTTCACGCTGGCCGGAAGCTGGGCCAGCGCCGAGGCGGTGAGCCGCATGTCGGGTGCCGGCCTGGCGGTGCTGCAACGCTGCGAGGTGATCTGGGTGGCGCTGCTCGGGGCGCTGCTGCTCGGGGAGCAGGTGCGCGCTTCGTTCTGGGTGGGCACGTTGATCGCCGGCGGCGGGCTCGTGGTGCTGCAGTCGCCCGAGCTCGACGCGCGCGCGTTCGGTCCGGCCGGCGTGCTGTTCGGGCTCGGCTCGGCCTTTTGTGTCGGCTCGATCACCGTGCTCTCGCGCCGCTACATCCGGCGCGTCCAGCCCGTCGTACTCAACGCGCTTCGGCTCTGGATCAGTGTGGGCCTGTGGTTCGCGGTGGAGCGCCTTCCAGGGCCTGGCATGCTGAGCGCACCGCTGCTCCTCTACGCCGGAATGGCCGGCTTCTTCGGCCCTTTCCTGGCGCGGGTCTGCCTGCTGCTCTCCGCCCGCGACCTCCCGGCGCGTACCACTGCGCTCCTCTCCCTGGCGATTCCCGTGATCACCTTGCTGCTCGACTTCGCGCTGTTAGCGGAGCTACCGAGCACGCGCGAGCTCGAGGGCGGCTCGCTGATTCTGCTCGGCGTGGCACTGCCGATCGCCGTCACGCTGCAACCGACCAAGCCCCGCGCGGAAACTCAGCGCGTCTCGTAGCCCGGCGGCGTCCGGCAGCATCTGCACGGCGGGGGCTCCTGCGGCCAGAAAGGCCGGTCGACCGCTTCGGCGACGAGAGCCTGCGCGCTCAACCAATCCGATGACCCATTGGTTTGGACCGGCTTCTTGCGGCCTTGACCGTGCCGTTTCGACGACGGCGTCATGATCCGACGATCACGGTGAAAGCTAGACAGGGCGCGACCTCAGCGCGTTTTCTGCGCCGGCCTGGTCTTTGCTAGAGACGGGTCATGGGCATGAGAGCTTTGGGTTCGCTGCTGATGGTGTCGTCGTTGGGTCTTTTAGCTTGTGGGGATCCCGATCCGGACTTCGAGGCGAAGCGGGAACAATGGGCGTCCGCGCGCCCGCAAGAATACGTGATTCAGACCCGATTCACGGGTGTCGCCGGCAGCCACATGTTGTACGCGGTGTCCGCCGACACGATCATCGCTGAGTACACCTCGATCAAACGTTTCGCCGAGCCGGAGGACTGGGAAGAAACCGGCGACTCGCCGCGTGTGGGCGATCCCGTCCAAGCCCTGTTCGACGCCGCCGAAGGTGCTCGCCGCTGCGACCTGCGGGAAATCGAGTTCGACCCGAAGTACGGCTTCGTCAGCATCTACTATCACGACTGCGGCGAAGAAGGAGGCGGCGAAGAGGTTCCCTGCTTCGCGCCCGACACCACCGACGTCGCGGTGTGCATGAACCAGAGTGGCGAGCCCTGAACGCGAGCGAGAGCTCGTGGCTGGTTCGCGGACGCCGCTGTAACCATCAGCGGCGCGAGCGCGGCGAGTGGGCTCCTCGCGGCCCCCTAGCGCCATCCGAACGACCTCACGCGGCGGCCTTGATTCCGGCCCGCACGGTGAGCTAGAGCGGCGACGTGTCTCACGAGACGCTCGTGCTCGCGCCCACCTCGGAACCCACCGTGTTCGTCGCGCCAGATGGCGCCCGACGCAGCGCACCGCTCGGTTGGGCATGCCTGCCGCCCGGCGACGCGGGCCTCACCCGGCGAGTGAAGGAGCTCGGGCCGTCGTGGGCCATCATCGAGAAGAAAGGCCGGAAGGCGTTTTCGAATGGCCTATGGGCGCCGCGCGAAAACATCGAACGCGCCAGGGCGGACGATGACGCCGCTCCGAAACGCAAGCGTGGCGGCTATCGGGCGGTCGACAAACCGCGCCGAGCTCTTGCGCCGCCCATTTGCGATCGATGTCCTCGAGTGCCCAACTTGCAAGGGGCGGATGAAGCTCGTCGCCATGGTCACTGAGCTCCGGAACATCGTCCGCTTCCTCTCCGCGCTCGGCTAGCCGACCAATGTTGCAGCACGCTCTCCCAGCGTCCACGCGGCGACCACCGTACTGGAAAAGCACCGTTCTGCGCCGCAAGGCGCCCGGTGACGCCGCATAGCGTCTCGCGACGCGCCTCCCGGGCCAGACCAACGCCCGGACGGACACGTGTGTCCACGGCACGCCGATGCGCCCCTTAGCGCGCGCGGCGCCGCCCGGACCACGCTCTTTCGACCCAGGACCGAGCCATCATGACGCTCGCGGTCCCACACTTTCGCTCTGCCGCGCTACACTTCCTCGCGCTGCGATCCGGCTTGATTTGCCTACACGCCTCTGCCGCGCTACACCTCCTCGCGCTGCGATCCGGCTTGATTTGCCTACGCGCTTCAAGCCCCCTGGCCGCCCTTTCCGGGGGCGACACGCGGGCGCCTCTTCTCGCTGTGCTGATCGAGGCCAAAGTTTTATCCACCACGACCAGCGACCACGACGTTGCAGTCGTCGCGCACGATGCGGCGACGCGATTGCTCCAAGGGATGCCCGTTGGAAATCCCTCGATCGAGGCTGCCCGCGACGCACACGCAGCGGTCGGTAAGCTGTTGGCTGCGATAGCGCGCAAATAGAGTTTAGGCCCCCGAGAGGAGTGCCCCCCGGGGGGCGTTGGCGAAGGTGCCCGACGGGTCGAGGTCGCGGCGCGCGATCGGACGCCGTTGTCAAGGTGACCGAGCACATGGAGCTTTCGTGCCACGGAGCCATTTCGCGTTCAATTGACGATCCCGACGTCCCGTCAGGCTCCGAATGCACCCGGAGCAGGAGGCGAACGACCGGCAAGTACGGCGAGGGTGGCGTGGCGCAGGCGCCGCCGAGTGGCATCGTTGGGCCCGTCCGCAGCCGGGAGCATCCGGCAAAGCACCGCGAGGAAGAAGAATGGCGAGAGTCAACGAAGGTACCCCCAAGGCCGTCGGCGCGGCGCTCTTCGTGCTGCTCACCGCTGCCACGACGCATGCCATGGCGCGACCCGTGCCTCCCGATCCCGACCACGTGCAGGTGGTGGGGAACGGCAGGGTCATCCGGGTGACGCCGGTGGGGCTGCAAGATGATTTCCGGCGCATGGCGACCGACACGAGGAACCTGCAATGGGCGCTGAAAAACGTGGCGCGCGGCGGCCGCATCGCGCTGGACGCCGGCACGTTCCACGTGAGCGAGACGCTGGCGGCCGAGGGCCTGGACGCGGAGGTGCATGGCGCCGGCATGAACGATACCGTGCTGGTGGCGCGCGGCCGCGCCGCGAACGGCACGTACGTGTTCCCCATGCTGAATAAAGCGTATCGTAAACAGCTGTTCCCACCGGGCTTTCCGCCGATCCTGGCGGTCTTCAACAAGCCGCCTTCGTGCAAGACGCCCTGGCAGTTGACCAGCACGAACCTCACGCTGCGCAATCTGTCGTTCACCGTCGAGGGCGAGGGGCCAACGTTGACTTACTACGGCACCGAGGTCAGGCCGGTGTGGGCGGCCGTGCTGGTGACCGGATCCAAGGGCAGCTACGATCCGGCGCAGGACTTCGAGGTGGAGCATTACAACGTGTCGATCAAAAACGTGGGCGTGTACGGCCAGATCCTGAGCCCGACGCTGGGCAGCAATCTGATGGCGGGCCTGGTGTTCATCGGCGGCGAACAGTGGCTGCCGGTCACGCCCGGCACCGCCGTCGGTGGCTGGAATGAGTTCGACCACATCCCGGTGAACGGGCTCGTGACGGTGAAGAACTGTGATTTCGAGCATACCCAGCTGCACTCGGTGGCCGTGGAGACGCTCCTGTCGCCGCCCGCCTCCCTGGCGGCTTTCGAGGCCCAAAGCGCCTTCCGCTTCCCGTTCCCGCCGCAGGACGTCTACCCGCAGGCGTTCGCCGATATCGAGAACAACGTCTTCGACGATTCGGGGCGCGGCGTGGCAACGGATCCCTTTCAGATTGCCTTCGGGACGCTGCTGCTGAGCCCGTCGAACGCGCCGGTGACGGTGAAGCACAACCGCTTCCTCAACTCGAACGCGCACGCCGCGGGCGTGATCGCGGGCCAGAGCCTCACCCTGACGGACGGCTGGCCCAAGGAGCCCTCGACGGTGAGCTTCGCCCACAACGAGATCCAGGCGGTGGCGACAGGCGGCTTCAACGCGTCGTCCCTGTTCATCGCGGACCTCAGCGAGCTCGACGGGGCGCCTCCGTACCTCCAGCCTTCGGTGCGCCACAACCATATCGATGCGGCGCCGGGCTTTGGGAGCAGCCTCATCGAGCACCTGATGGGCAAAGGCCTGGTGGCCGACCACAACGTGCTGTCGGGCAGCGCTCCGCTGGGCATCAGCGTGGGCGCGCCGAACATCATCCTGGGCACGCCGCTGCGCTGCACGAACGACCTGCTGACGCTGAACCACTTCGCCAACTTCAGCGGGCAGCCCATCTTGCTGGGCCCTGGCTCGCAGTCCTGCACGGCGAAAGTCTTCAACGCCTCCGACGTCGTCAACAGCGGAAGCAACAACACCATCGTGGTGGTCGGGAAGGGCGGCGGACGATGACGCCGCTCCGAAACGCAAGCGTGGCGGCTATCGGGCGGTCGACAAACCGCGCCGAACTCTTGCGCCGCACATTTGCGATCGATGTCCTCGAGTGCCCAACTTGCAAGGGGCGGATGAAGCTCGTCGCCATGGTCACTGAGCCCCGGAACATCGTCCGCTTCCTCTCCGCGCTCGGCGAGCCGACCGATGTTCCAGCACGCTCTCCCAGCATCCACGCGGCGACCACCGTACTGGAAAAGCACCGTTGTGCGCCGCAAGGCGCCCGGTGACGCCGCATAGCGTCTCGCGACGCGCATCCCGGGCCAGACCAACGCCCGGACGGACACGTGTGCCCAAGGCACGCCGATGCGCCCCGTAGCGCTCGGCGCCGCCCGGACCACGCTCTTTCGACCCAGGACCGAGCCATCATGACGCTCGCGGTCCCACCTTTTCGCTCTGCCGCGCTACACTTCCTCGCGCTGCGATCCGGCTTCTTCTACCTACGCGCTGGCTTGAGCGATGCTCCTTCCCGCAGGAACGCGGCCAGCCTTCGGCATGAAGGTGACGTTTCAATACGCCCCGCATGTGCAGGTCCAATGAAATCGCGTCGAGTTGCGCCGACGGCGGAGGTGACTTGCAAGGGTTTGGCAGGGACGGGGTCGGGCGAATAATTCGCTTGACCGGGGCTATTCCAGAGAACACTCTCTCCCCCGAATTTTAGAGCGTCTAACAGAATCTCCCGTCGCCGGCCTTCGGATACGCGGCCCTCGCCGTCGTTGCTCGGGCTCCAGCGTAGCATCACTACGCTTCCGCCCTCGCGCCTAGGCGAGCTTGCGCCTCCTCCGCCGGCTCGGTCCGATTCCGTTAGGCGCTCTTACTGGTAAACATTCCTTTCGAGCCGTTCCGATGACTGATGTGCCGACGAGCGACGACCGTATGCCGTCGCCTTTCGCAGCTGACGGGCGGGCTGAGGAATACAGGGGGATCGAATTAGGGAATCACCCAATCATGGGGAGGGGATATGGCTTGGAAAGAGCTCGGAGACATGAACGCGGAGAGAAGAACGCTTGCGGCGATCGCTCTGGCAGCGCTGGCCGTAGTGCCGCTCGTGTCTGACACTGCGTCGGCTTCGCAAGGTGCTGAGTGGACATCGGCGGGCGGGAACCGGCAGAACACTCGATACCAGCAGTCCGAACACACGCTCACGGTGGAGAACGTGAGCGGTCTCGTGCCGAGGTGGGTCCTCGAAACCGGGGGCGACGTCTCGGCGACTCCGGCCGTCGATGCCGACACGGTGTACGTCCCCGACTGGGCCGGGAGCCTGTACGCTGTCGACAAGCTGACCGGCGCCATCAAGTGGGTCGCCAGTATTCCTGACGCAAGTGGAGTGCTCTTGGACGTGGCCCGGGTGACTCCTGCGGTGACCGGGGACAAGGTGATTGTCGGAACGCAGGGAACGCCGGGATCGGTCCTCACGCCCGGCGGCGGGCCGGGGGGCAGGGTGCTCGCGTTCAACAAGTTCACAGGTGAGCTCGTCTGGAATACCGTGGCGGATCCACACCTGGCCGCCATCATCACCCAGTCACCCACCGTGTTCGGCAGGCAAGTGTACGTCGGCGTGTCCTCACAGGAAGAGCTGGCCGCCGCAGTCGTGCCCGGCTATGAGTTGTCGTTCCGGGGGAGCATGCTCGCCCTGGACCTTGCCACCGGTGCGATTCTTTGGAAGACGTACCTGGCCCCGGCGGGATATACCGGCAATGCCGTGTGGGGCAGCTCTCCGGCGATCGACACGAAGCGCAAGCAGATCTACATCGCTACGGGCAATAACTACTCGGTGCCAGAGGACGTTCTCGCCTGCGTGGCCAATGCGGGGGATCCGGATACCATGGCGGCGTGCTCGGCGCCCGACAACCACTTCGACAGCGTTGTAGCGCTCGATATGAACACGGGTGCCATCCGCTGGGCCACTCGGGCCATTCCATACGATGCGTGGACGGTGGACTGCACTCCGTTCCCAGGTGCGGACGGCGACCTTTGTCCGCAGCCGGCGGGCCCCGACTTCGACTTCGGCCAGGCGCCTGCCCTGTTCACGGTGAAGGCTGATCACGGCAAGCCGGTGGACGTGGTGGGAGCCGGGCAGAAAAGCGGCCAGTACTGGCAACTCGACGCCGATACCGGGGACCTCCGGTGGGTCACCCAGGCAGGACCCGGCGGCACCGCGGGCGGTCTCCAGTGGGGCTCCGCCGTGGATGGCACCCGCATTTATACCGCGAACGCCAACAGCAACTTCGTGCCGTGGACGCTCCCGGATGGGACCATCACGACCGATGGCATGTGGAGCGGGCTCGATGCGCGGACCGGTAAACTCCTCTGGCAGATCACCCCTCCATGGGGCGGCGGCACCTCGGGTCCAGTCACCACGGCCAACGGCATCGTGTTTGGCTGCTCGCTCGACCCTCGAGGGCACATGTATGCACTCGATGCGGCGAACGGGGCCATATTGTGGGACTTCGCCAGCGGTGGTTCCTGCCTGTCTGGGGCCGCCATATCCGACGGGATGCTCTACTGGGGGTCTGGCTACAGGAGCGGAACGCCCAACAACAAGCTCTATGCGTTTGGGTTGCCGAACTGAGAGCGCCTAACAGAATCGGACCGAGCCGGCCGAGGAGACGCAAGCTCGCCTAGGCGCGAGGGCGGAAGCGTAGTGATGCTACGCTGGAGCCCGAGCAACGACGGCGAGCGCCGCGTATCCGAAGGCCGGCGACGGGAGATTCTGTTAGACGCTCTAAACCGAGGCACTGGGCCATGTTCTCCGCCCCAGAAACCCTCGCCCTTCTCACCGAGCCATGGCGTCCTCCGTCGTCTCGACCGGCACCTCGCCCGGCGCCAACGCCATCGCCGCCGCGGACCTGGATGCCGATGGGTACGACGATCTCATCCTGACCAACAGGGGATCCGGCACCCTCACTGTGGTCCCCAACGGACTCTGACCCGCCTTTTCGCCCCTTTCTGTTTACGTGGCTCGCCTGGTCAGAGCATCCTACGTGAGCTCGCCTGGCTGGAGCATCCTACGTGAGCTGAAAACTCCTCCATCGACGGCGGATTGTACGCAGTCGCACGATGAGGGGCGCGCTCTGCAGCTGAGGCATTCAGGCAGCAGCAGTAGCAGCGGAGCGCGCCTGGACCCGGGGGGGGCTGCTCGTGCTTGAACCCGTGATGTGCGCGGTACCGGGCAAACAGGCCCGATGAGGTGGTGTACACTGATTTCGCGCGAGCTCAGCGCGGGATCCGGGGGCTCGCGCGGCACCCCCCGGGGCTTCAACAAAAAAACAGAGGACAAACCATGAGCTATCGCAAGAGCTCTCTTTTCAGCTGTCTGGCGATCCCCGCGTTCTCCAGCCTGCTGCTCGCGAGCTGCACCAGCGCCGGCCCCTCCGTGGCCGACGGCGATGACAACGGGGACGCGGGCGGCCAGGGCTGCCTGGCCGTGAACGCACCGTGCGACGCCACGGTGCCGTGCTGCGACGGCCTCACCTGCCATAGCGGCACATGTACCGATGTGAACGAGTGCGCTCTGGGCACCGACAACTGCGACGCGAACGCGGCGTGCACCAACACGGCGGACTCCTTCACCTGCGCTTGCAACGCAGGGTACTCCGGCGACGGCGTGACGTGCACCGATGTGAACGAGTGCGCCTTGGGCACCGACGACTGCGACGCGAACGCGGCGTGCACCAACACGGCGGGCTCCTTCACCTGCGCTTGCAACGCAGGGTACTCCGGCGACGGCGTGACGTGCACCGACGTCGACGAGTGCGCCCTGGGCACCGGCGACTGCGACGCGAACGCTACATGCATCGATACGTCGGGCTCCTTCACCTGCGCTTGCAACGCGGGGTACGAGGGCGACGGCGTGACCTGCACCAACATCGACGAGTGCGCCGAAAGCCCCTGTCAGAACGGCGGGACCTGCATCGACCGCATCAACAGGTACACCTGCGCGTGCTTGCCCGGCTTCACCGGCGACAACTGCGAGACCGACATCGACGAGTGCGCCGAAAGCCCGTGCCAGAACGGCGGGACCTGCGTCGACGGCATCAACAGCTACATCTGTGAGTGCTTGCCCACCTACGACGGCACCAGCTGCGAGGCGTGCGAAGGCAGCCTCGCGGACTGCAACGGGCTCACGTCCGACGGCTGCGAGGTGAACCTCCAGAGCGACGCCTCCCACTGCAATGCCTGTGACAACGCGTGCGCGGCGGGTCAAATCTGCTCGAACGGTGGCTGCCAGGACCCGCCCTCCGGCCAGGTCCCCGGCACACCGATCAGCGTCTCTGTGCCCCACAACCCGCTGGCTCCCGCGGTCGCCGATGTGAATAACGACGGTGAGCTCGACATCCTCGTGGCCAACGCCGAATCCGGGTCGTCGACGACCCCCTCCGGGTCGCTCTCCGTGTTTCACGGCAACGGCGACGCGACCGTCCGGCCGGAGCTCTACACCACGGGCGCCCCGCTCTCCAGCAACGCGGTCGTGGCGGTGGACGTGGACGGCGACGGGTGGCTCGACGCCGTCACCGTCGACGGCCAGACCAACCTGCCCGCCAGCAACGGGAGCATCAGCGTCTACCGAAACCAGGGCCCGAGCGCGCCCGGAATCTTCGGCGCGCCGACGAGCTTCACCACCGGAACCCCGGGCTCCGTCCACCTCTGCGCCGCGGACTTCGATCTCGACGGGGTGGCCGACATCGCCACCACCAGCGTGGCCCTGAGCCAGGTGAGCGTGATCATGGGCACCGGCGGGGGCAGCTTCGGCGCGCCCACGCTCATCGCCATCGCGGGCACCGGGGGCGTGCAGTCGAGCATCGCCTGCCGCGATCTGAACGGCGACGGCTCCTCCGATCTCGTGGTGACGAGCCCCGGCTCCGCACGCCTGTCGATCCTCCTCAACCAGGGCAACGGCTCGTTCGCCGCGCCACTCGCCTACACCAACTCCGCCAACGGCCAGACGGCGGGCATCGCCTTCGGCGACGCCGACGGCGACGGCAAGCTCGACATCCTCTCGAACGGCGCGGCCGGCCGGTTCCTCTTCTTCTTCAAAGGGAACGGCGACGGCACGTTCGCGAGCGGCGTTCAGTCCACCGCGTCATCCAGCGCGATCGCCAACTCGGCGCTGGGGGTCGTGGCCAGTGATTTCAACGGCGACGGCAAGCTCGACGCCTACATCCTGGTCACCACCTCATCGGGCGGCGTCCGCCCGATGACCGGCAATGGCGATGGGACCTTCACCGCGGGCTCGGTCGTCCCGACCGGCACCTCGCCCGGCCCCAACGCCATCGCCGTCGCAGACCTGGATGCCGATGGGTACGACGATCTCATCCTGACCAACGGGGGATCCGGCACCCTCACCGTGATCCCCAACGGACTCTGACCCGCCTTCAGGGGCTCGCCTTCGCGCGGCGGCCGGTGAAGGTGTCGGAGGCGATGGGATCGCCCGTGTCTGTCGAAGGGTCGAGCGGATCTTCGCCATCCTCGCAGGAATCCCTGCAGCTGCACATCTTGCCAGAACGCCAGATTGGGCCTGTGCTTTGCGACACCACGGACTCGAGAGTCTTGCGAGATGACAAAGCCGAGAGCCTCGCGGTGCGCATTGCAATACCGGAACATTGACCGATGCCTCGTTCCGAAGGAGACTCGCCGCATGGGACTGCTGACCTTCACCATCAACGTCACCCTGGACGGCTGCGTCGACCACCAGGAGGGGATCGCCGACGACGAGACGCACGCCCTCTTCACCCGCCTCATGGACGAGAGCGGCGCGATGCTGTGGGGCCGCGTCACCTACGAGATGATGGAGAGCTACTGGCCGGCGGTCGCCCGCGGCGACGAGGAGGCGCCTCCGGCGAGGCGCGAGTGGGCGGTCAAGCTGGAGAACAAGCCGAAGTACGTGGTGTCGTCCACGCGCAAGGACTTCCCGTGGACCAACAGCCACCACATCGCCGGCGATCTGCGCATGGGCGTGCAGAAGCTCAAGGACGCGACCCCGGCCGGCGTGCTCCTCTGCAGCGGCAAGCTCGCGACCGAGCTGGATCGGCTGGATCTCATCGACGAGTACAAGTTCCTCGTCCACCCCAGGCTCGCCGGCCACGGCCCGACCCTGTACCAGAGCGGGCTGCCCGCCACGCGGCAGCTCGAGCTGGTCTCGGCCAAGCCGCTCCGCTGCGGCGCGGTGGCGATGCACTACCGGCGCGCGCGCTGACTCAGAGACCGAAGTGCGCGAGCGCGGCCGCGGCGAGAAGCGTTCGGGGGCTCATCTTCTGGCGTCCGCGTGCAGGAGGTCCGGAGGAGGCAAGCCTTCTCGGAAGCCGCCCTGGCGAGTCGGTCGACGTTCTCGCAAACGCCCGACCGCCCATCCATCTGGAAGCGCGGGTCGGTTGCGCGTGGCCGTAAGAGGATCCACTCGAACGAACGCGGTGACGACGCGTGCATTTGCAGAGAATCCCGCCCGAGCTCCGCGCCCTGTTCGCGCGCGTGCCGAGGCGGCGGCCCTCGTGCGCCTCGCGCCGCCCGCGTGAATGCGCGGCGCCGAGAAGGAGGACCGCGCTCGTCGCGCTCCCCGGCGCCCCTCCCGCGCGATGGCTTCAGGACGATCGCGCCGTCGTACCAAGCGAGACGAGAAGCTCATCGAGCTGCTCGAACGTCTCGCCCATCCCGCTGTACGCGCCCGAGGCCAGGGCGGCGTCGCGCGCTTGCTTCGATCGATAGAGCTCGTGCAGCACCTGCAGCGTCTTGCCGCCTTTTTCCTCGAGGGTCACGGTCGTGACGGCGCCATCGTCGCCCGCTTCGTCGTTCGTCCACACGATGCGCGAATGCGGTGTCACTTCGAGGTACGTGCCGAAGAACGCCATCGGCTGCGCGGCATCGTGACCAAAGACCAGGCGGTAGCTGCCGCCGGCGCGAATATCCGCTTCGTAGGAAAGTAGAGGCACGGGCATCGACTTCGGTATCCACCACCGCCTGAACAGCTCCGGCGTGGTCCACGCCTGGAACACGATGCGCGCCGGGGCATCGAAGGTCCGTGTGACGACGATCTCGCGATCGGACTTCGGTTCCACCGTCGTGCGATTACTCGTCAATTGGGGCTCACTCTCTTTACTTGCGTCCATCGACGTTCTCCTTTCGTTTCAGTTCCTCGATGACCTTGTCCAGCTCGTCGAAGCGTGCGGCCCAGAGCTGGCGGTACCTCTCGATCCACGCCGTCTCTTCGTCGAGCCGGCGCGGGCCGAGCTTGCAGGTACGCACGCGGCCGACCTTCTCGGTGGTGACGAGCCCGGCCCGCTCGAGGACGCCGACGTGCTTCTTCATGCCCGTGAGGGTCATGTGAAACTCCTCGGCGAGGTCCGTGATCGAAGCGTCGGCTCGTCCGAGCTGCTCCAGAACGCCGCGACGGGTCGCGTCGGAAAGCGCGGCGAACGAAGCATCGAGGCGGGTACTCGAATACTGAACCATGTGGTTCAGTATCTAACGCGCGAATCGGCGTCTTGCAAGAGGAGATCGAGCGCGTGCTCCGTCGCGAGCCGACTTGATTCAGAAATTTGCGACCATTTGCAGTGACAACGGAATGCGGCTCGGCGCCGCCACCCCGCCTCGCCGGGCCAACGCGCCCCCCCGCCGCGGGGGTACGGGGCTCCATCTGGCGGTCGCACGGCGGCGCACTCCTGCGCTGGTGCGATATCCGCGAGGACCTGCCGTTCGGCGAGCTGCTGGTCGCCGCCGGTGCGCGCCTGGGCTGCCGGTACGCTGCCGCGCTCACCACCTCGGCCGACCCGGTGGTCGACGGCTTCCTGCGCGGCCTGCACCTCCGTCCCGTCGACGAGCCGGTGGCGCCCACGACCGACGCGCAGTCGGCGCTGCGCGCGTTCGTCGACCACGAGCGCGCGCGCTGGCGCGAGTCGATATCGAGGCGTACCTGCGCCGCCTCTACGGCGAGCTCCCCGAGGCGCGGCGGCGCGACCCGCGGTTTCGCTACATCGACTACGACGGCTTCGACAGCGGGCCGATGGGCCTCGGGCTCGGGCTGCTGGTGCAGGACGGCGATGTCTGGCTGTGGAGCCGCCTGTGACGCCTTCCGGGTTGACGCAGAAATACTCGAGCGACTTCTTGCGAAAGTGGCTCAGAGATCATGGTACCGCCGTTGGCGGGTTCGATGGACTGCGGTCTTCGTTCGTCGAAGCCATCAGATCGTGGGCAATCGAGGGGCAGACAGCGGGCCACGATTGCGCGCGCGAGCCCTTGCCTGGACCCGCTGGAATTACATATTCTCTCATGTCCTTCAGTTGGGGACCATTCTCATGATCGTGCCCTCGGCGCGGCAGCGCACGAATGCGGCTGGCCAACAACCCGCTGCACACCGACAGTGTGCCCGCGCCGGCCGTAGGCTGGCACGACGCCCCGCGGGTGAGCGGGTAGCCGTTGCGCGGGCGCGGGCGAGCTTCAATCTAGCTACCGGAGCGTCTCCACGGCGACGCCGTCCTCGCCCGAGATCATCTTGCCCTGGTCGTCCCAGCTGATGCCGCCCTTGCCCGGCGGCCCCAGCGTGGAGGTGACGCCCTCGACCGTGAGCCGGTCCTCGTCGAGGTAGGCGATGACGATCGAGTCGCCGCCGCGCCCCGGGCCGCCGTAGCCACCCTCGCCGCCGTCGCCCCCGGGGCCCCGCGGCAGGAATAGGCCGAGCGGCCCTCCAGCACGCCGCCCGTTGCACCCGGGAGCTCGCGCTCCAGCGTGGTCCTTCGTCGGGACCTTCAGGCGGGCGATGCCTCGCCCCATCGCCGCGGACTCGGCGGGCGAACCACTTCCGCGGATCTCGTCGGGGATGTGCATGAGCCGTGCGAACCGCTTGACGCCCGTCTCTGCCGAGAACGACAGCTTCAGCGTCGTGATCGTGCGGAGGAGGAACCACATGACCGCCGGCTCTCGGATCGCGAGCGGCTGCATGGCGGGCTCGATGAGGGTGAGCGTGCGGACCGCGGACGGTGGGCGCGCCGCGGCGGCCAGAGCGCGACGCAGCCGCCGAAGTATGCGATGCGGTTGCAGCGCACCTTGCAGCGCACCATCTTTTGCGGCAAGAGGACGCCGGGAGCTTCTTCCTCCGACGAAACGAAGATACACGAGAACATGCAAATTCCGAGCAACCTCACGTCGCTGGTCGACGAAGGGCTCATCGACGAGGTTGTGCGGCCGCTGATGAGCGGAAAGGAAGCGGTGGTCTTCCTCGTCCGGTCGGGCGGCGAGCTGCGCGTCGCGAAGGTCTACAAAGAAGCGCAGAACCGCAGCTTCAAGAACCGCGCGGCGTACACCGAGGGCCGCAAGGTGCGCAACAGCCGCGACCAGCGCGCGATGGACAAACGCTCGCGCCACGGCCGGGCTCAGGACGAAGCCGCCTGGCGCTCGACCGAGGTCGACACGATCTACCGCCTGCGCGACGCAGGCGTCCGCGTGCCGACGCCGTACCACGCGATCGACGGCGTGCTCGTGATGGAGTTGGTCGCCGACGCCGACGGCAGCCCCGCGCCTCGTCTCGCCGAGACGAGCCTCGACCGAGATCAGGCCACGTGGGTCTACCATCGCCTGATCGCCGAGGTCGTGCGGATGTTGTGCGCCGGCGTTGTGCACGGCGATCTGTCGGACTTCAACGTGCTCATGAGCGCCGACGGGCCGGTGATCATCGACTTCCCCCAATCGGTGGACGCCGCGAAGAACCAGAACGCCAAGAAGCTCCTGCTCCGTGACGTCGACAACCTCCATCGCTTCCTCACGCGCTTCGTGCCCGAGCAACGGCGAGCCGCCTATGGCGAGGAGATGTGGGAGCTCTACGCCAACAGCGCGCTCACCCCTGAGACCCGATTGACCGGCCGCCATCGGGTCTCCGAGCGAAGGGTGGATACCCGCGCCGTGCTCGACCTCATCGGCGACGCGAACTACGACGAGCGCAAGCGCCGCGAGCGTCAGGGCATCAGCATGCGGGGAGCGCCGAAGACCGCCCAATCGCCCGCGCCCGCCCCCGAGGCGCCCACTACCGAGGGGCGAACGACCGATCCGCGGGACCGACCGCGGCAGGCGGAGAGGCCGGCTGCGCATGCCGGGATTGAGGGCGGGCCAAGGCCGCAGCAACACGGACCAGGTCAAAGGCCGCAAAACGCCGGGCCTGACCGGAGGCAGCAGTACGCGGGCAACGCGCCTGGCCAAAGGCCACCGCAGCACCCATCAGGACAACCGCCGGTGAAGTACGAGGCGAGCCAGCGACCACAGCAGCATGGGCCAGACCATCGGCCGGCCCAGCATGCGACGGCGCAACGGCCCGCGCAGCGCCAGTCCGCGCACAGGCCGCAGCACCACGAGGCGCCGCACAGGCCGCAGCACCACGAGGCGCCGCACAAGCCGCAGCACCACGAGGCGCCGCAAAGGCCCCAACAGCACCAGGCGATGCAAGGGCCGCCGCAGCAAGGGGAGCCGCAGGCGGCGTCGCGACCACGCCGCCGTGTCGTCATCTCGGTGAGCACCAGCGATCGGCGTTCGGGCACGCGCCGGAACCCCTGATAGGCCCCGCGTGGGGTCGCCCGCGGCGGGTCCGCGCGTCACCGCGTCTCAGGTGGATTCGTGTTGTCGCGGCCGCGGTTGCGCGCCCACTTCCTACGTACGATCTACCCACGGTGGCGAAGAAGAAAGCACGCTCAAAGCGATCGTGAGAACGCCTCCAGCCACGGCTGCAGGTCCAGCGCGTGCAGCGGGCTGTACGGTGGGACGGTGATCCCGCGGGCCCTTCACCGCGGGCAACGCGGCGGCGGAGGGCGCCGCGTTGGGCCACACCGGCGCCGCCCTCGGCGGCGAAGTAGGCGGAGACTACGAAAATCGCTACTGTTTTCAGCGACCGCTCGTCATCGATCGGTGTTTCTGGCGGGACGATTCCGCGGGGGCGAACCGTCGCGATCTGTCGCTTCCCCGGAGATCTGGGGAGGGCGTGACGACGGATCGCACCCCCTCGGGCGGCATGGGCGCAACCCGGGCCCAGCGGTCAAGCCCCGGGCCTGGGGAGCTCGCCGTGACCAAGACGTCGCGTCGGGCCGCGGTGGTCGTCTTGCTCGCCAGCACCCTGAGCCGCGCTGTCGCCCTCGAAGATGAGGAGGCGGCCCGGGTCGTTCACGAGGCGCTCGGCAGGCTGCTCGGGCTGCCGGTGGCACCGGTGGGGTGAGCAGGCTCTGCTGAGATCGCCCACGCGCGGTGTCCGCATACCGAAGCGCCCGGAGGCCATCGGGAAAGCGGTGTCGGCGAGCGGCAAGCCTGCGTCGTGGCCACGTGGCCTCGCGCGGGTCAAGCCACCTTCAACGAAACGCTGAAACTGTTTCCGCGTGCCGCCGCTTGTCCGCCAGGGCGCGCTCCTCAAGCATGGAGGACCACCACGACGAGGAGACAAGCATGCATCGGTTTTCCCATCTCGAGCTCAAGCTCGCGAGCCTGACCCTCGCCGCGGGCGCGGCCCTGGTCGCAGGCGCGACGGCCTGCGGCGACAGCGCCAGCCCGGCGCGGCCGCCGCAGCCCACGCTCGAGGTCTACGCTCGGCTCGACTCGACCGGCGTCGGCGGCATCACCCAGATGCCCGACGGCCGGGTCATCATCGGCTTTCACCCGTTCTACAAGCCCGAGGTGCAGGTCGCGCTGCTCAACCCAGACCGGGAGTCCACCACACCGTACCCGAGCACGGAGTGGCAAAGCTGCAAGAACGCCGACGGCAGCTGGAAATCCGACTTCAACGCCTGCCTGGACTGGGTGCTCGGCCTGCATACGGACCAGAACGGCGTCCTCTGGCTGCTTGACTCGGCCAAATCCACGGACAAGGCGGCGGGGCGCCCCGCTGGCCTGGTGCCCAAGCTCGTTGGGTGGAACACCCACCAGAACAAGCTCGAGCGCGTCATATCCATCTCACCGGAAGCCACCCTCACCGAGTCGCAGCACAACGACTTCGTGGTGGACCTGAAGCACGAGGTGATCGTGCTCGCCGATGAGGCCATCGGCGAAGGCTCGGGCGGCGTTGGCGACAAGGCGGCGCTCGTGGTGGTGGACTTATCCACCGGCGAGAGCCGGCGCCTCTTGCAAGGCCACCACAGCGTGATGCCTCTGAAAGAGCCCATCCGCTGGGACGTGGGTCGACCCACGAGCGGCGCCGTCGACCTGTACGTGGGCGTGGACGGCATCGCTCTCGACACGAACAACGAGTGGCTCTACTTCGCCCCGCTCAATGCTTACAAGATGTACCGGGTCCGGATGAGCGACCTTCTGGACACGTCGCTCACCGCCGCGCAGCTCGGGGCGAAGGTGGAGACCTACGCGGACAAGCCCTTCAACGGCGGCCTGGCCATCGACCAGGATGACAACCTGTACCTCACCGAGGTCGGCGAGCGCGCCGTGGGCGTCATCCCGTCCGACACCCGCAAATACGAGCGCCTGGTCAGCGACCTGGACATGGTCTGGCCGGACGGCGTCACCTACAACAGCGACGGCGCCATGTACACCGGCGCGGCGCAGCTGTCCCTCACCAGCGCGCTCCAGGCCGACGGAGTGGCCAGGAACGAGCCGCCCTACCTGGTCTATCGCTTCAAGCCCCTGGCGCCGGGCACACCGGGCTTCTGAGGTGAAAGGTCGCGGAGCTTCGCCGCGAGGAAGTCGACCAGGGCGCGCACCCGCGCCGGCACGAAACGATGGCTCGGCAGGATGGCGTTGAGCGGATAGTGCTCACCCTGCCAGCCGGGCAGCAGGCGAACCAGGCGGCCCTCGCGCAGATCGTGCACCAGATCAAGCTCGGATTTGTAGAGCAGGCCGGCGCCGGCGAGGGCCCATTGGTGGGCGATGGCCGCGTCGTCGGCGTCGCGGTCGCCGTCGACGCGCACCTCGGTCCATGCGCCGTCCTTCTCGAAACGCCAGGCCACGTGCCGCTTGTGGTTGACGTGGAAGGTCAGGCAGTTGTGCTGGGCTAGGTCCTCGGGCGAGCGCGGCGGCTCGTGCCGCGCAAGGTACGCGGGGGAAGCGCAGAGCACACGGCGCGTCGTGGAGAGCGCCCGAGCCACCAGCCGGGAATCGCTGAGCTCGCCGTAACGTAAGGCCAGGTCCACCACGTCGCGCATCACGTCCTGCACGCGATCGGTCACGGACAGGGCCAAGCGCACGCCCGGATGGGCCGCCACGAACTCGTCGAGCCAGGGCAAGAGCACGCTGCGCGCGAGATCCGACGGCGCCGCCACGCGCACCGTGCCCACGAGCGAGCGCCCGAGGAGCGTTCCAGGGCGATCGCGGGGCGACGCCGAGGACGGCCCAGCAGGTGGAGGTCCTCCGCCTACCCGGGGTCGACCGCGAGCCTGCGGCCGGTGCTCAGCTCGTCCGTTGCCGATTCAGGATCGGCTATCAGGGGAACGTCGGCCGATGCGAGGGGGAGAACAGAAGGGAGCCCAGAATGCTTCCCTCGCCGCCGAACGCCCGGCTGTCCTCCTTGAGACAGCGCCGCGTCGATCGTCGCGCGCTGCGCGCGACGGCAGGGTGTTCCTCGGCGTGCGCGAGGTGTAGGATGCCCCCTTGAAGCAGCCCACGCCATCGGGCCCCGATCTGCTCGACGTCCTCGAGGCGCGGTTCGGCTTCCGCGAGCTCCGCCCAGGCCAGCGCGCGGTCATGGATGCCTTGCTTTCGGACCACAGCGCGCTCGCGGTCTTCCCGACGGGCAGCGGCAAATCGCTCTGCTACCAGCTCCCCGCGCTCCTGCTCGACGGGGTCACGATCGTCATCTCTCCGCTGATCGCGCTGATGAAGGATCAGATCGATTTCCTCCGCGCGCGCGGCATCGCCGCGGTCCGGCTCGACTCGTCGCTGTCAGCTGACGACGCGGCGGAGGCGCACAAGGATCTGCGCTCGGGTAAGACGAAGCTGCTCTATGTCGCCCCCGAGCGGTTCGTGAGCGAGCGGTTCATGGCGCTGCTGAAAGAGCTCAAGATCGCCCTCTTCGCGGTGGACGAGGCCCACTGCATCTCCGAGTGGGGACACAACTTCCGCCCCGACTACCTGAGGCTCGCGGACACCGCCCGGGCGCTCGGCGTGCCGCGCGTGCTCGCGCTGACGGCCACCGCGACGCCCGGGGTCGTGCGCGACGTCTGCGCCACATTCGGCATCCGCGAGGAGCACACGGTCATCACCGGCTTCTACCGACCGAACCTCGAGCTCCGCGCGACGGCGGTGAGCGCGCCCGCGCGCGACCGGGTCCTGATCGAGCGCCTGCGATCCCGGCCGCCCGGCTCCAGTATCGTCTATGTCACGCTCCAGAAGACCGCCGAGCACGTGGCCGAGAAGCTCGCTTCTGCGGGGCTGCCGGCGCGCGCGTATCACGCCGGGATGGAGGCGGCGGAGCGCGCGCGCGTGCAGGACGACTGGATGCAGAGCAACCGCGGCATCGTGGTCGCCACCATTGCGTTCGGGATGGGGATCGACAAGCCCGACGTGCGTTATGTCGATCATTACAATCTTCCGAAGAGCCTTGAGAGTTATAGCCAGGAGATCGGCCGCGCCGGCAGGGATCAGGCGCACTCGGTGGTCGAGGTCTTCGTGTGCGGCGACGATCTGCCGGTCCTCGAGAACTTCGCCTACGGCGATACGCCGACCGAGGACGCGCTCCACGGGGTGGTCGGCGCGGTGCTCGCCGCGCCCCAAGTGGAGCTCGGCCTGCACGCGCTGGGGACGCGCCACGACGTCCGGCCGCTCGTGCTCCGCACCGCGCTGACCTACCTCGAGCTGATGGGCGCGGTCCGGCAGCTCACGCCGTACTACGCCGGCTACGAGGTGCGGCTCCACCGCAGGCTCGAGGAGGTCATCGCGTCGGTGAAGGGCGAGCCGGCGCGGTTCCTCGAGGCGCTCTTCGGCCATGCGAAGAAGGGGCGAGTCCTGTACGCGGTCGACCCGGCCGCCACCGCCGCCGCGCTGGAGCAGCCGCGCGAGCGGGTGGTGCGCGCGCTCGAGTACCTCGAGCGGCAGGGGCTCGCGGAGCTCAAGGCGTCGGACATCCGGCACCGCTTCGTGCGCGTCGCCTCGACGGACGACGCGGGCGCCCTCGTTGGCGAGCTCCTCGCGCGCTTCGCGAAGCGCGAGGACGCCGAGATCGCGCGCGTGCTGCAGGTGATCGAGCTGCTCACCTCGGAGCGCTGTCACGCCGCCGCGCTCGCCGCGTACTTCGGCGAACGCCTCGACGCCGCGTGCGGGCGCTGCACCTTCTGCCGCACCGGCGTCGCCGTGACGCTGCTGGAGCCGGCGCACGCGCCGCCGATGCCGGCGGGGCTCGACGTCGCCGCATTCACGGCGTTGCGCGCGGCGCACGCGGGCGCCCTGGGCCATCCTCGCCAGGCGGCGCGTTTCCTCTGCGGCCTCTCGAGCCCGGCGACCACCCAGGCCAAGCTCGCGCGCGATCCGCTCTTCGGCGTCCTCATCACACGCCGGTTCGCCGAGGTGCTCGACTGGTGCGCCGGGCTTGCCCGCCTCGCCGGCGCCGCAGCGGCGACCTGATCAAGGCCGGCGCCGCCCCCCTCCCGCAGCGCCGCCCTTCGGTCAGCAGCACCATCGGCAAGGTGACGAGGGCAGCTATGATGTACTGGACGACGGCACTGCCCCGCAGGTCGCAGGTCGGCCTCGCCGCCCGTGCGCTTTTGCAAGAGGGCGCCGAGCGTCATCGACGTAGCCGCTCCGCGTAGCGCGTTTTTGACGTGGCCAATTTCGGCTGCACGCTGCGCGGCGCCGGTCGGGGGCGGTCCCCTCACCGAGCGAAGAGCGTGAGCATGGCGACCTTCTAGCCCAGGACACGCGCGCTGGTGGAGACCCTCAGGACGCCCGCCTTCCCCCCTCGCGCCCGGCCCACGGCGGGCGGCCGCGCCCGCGCCGGGCGAGCCTGCTCACCGCGGGATATCGAGCGGCTGGCACACGCCGCTCAAGCACACGTCGCTGTCCGAGCAGCAATCCGCGTTGTTCGTGCACACCCCACCGGACTCCCTGCATTCCCTGTCTCCGCCCGGATCTCCTCTACAGGTGTTGTATGTCAACCAGCGCGCGCAGCGTGGCTGTACTGTGGGACCGGTGATGCCGCGGGCCCGTCACCGCGGGCGATGCCGCCGCGGAGGGCGCTCCGTTGGGCCACACCGGAGCCGCCCTCGACGGCGAGACAGGCGGAAGCTATCAAAATTGCTACTGTTTCCGGCGACCGCTCGTTATCGCCCGGTTTTCTGGCGGGACGATTCCGCGGGGGCGAACCGTCGCGATCCGTCGCTTCCCTGGGGATTTGGGGAGAGCGTGACGACGGATCGCGCCCCCTCGGGAGGCATGGGCCCAACCCAGGCCCAAGCGTCATGCCCTGGGGCTGGGGAGCTCGCCGTGATCGAGACGTCGCGTCGGGCGGTCGTGGTCGCCTCGCTCGCCAGCACCCTGAGCCGCGCCGTCGCCCTCGGGGATGCGGTGGCGGCACGGGTCGTTCACGAAGCGATCGGTCGGCTGCTCGGGCTGCCGGTGGCACCGGAGGGGTGAGCAGGTCTGGGCCGAACGTCGAGCCCGCCGCTCGCGCGGACTCCGCTGCCGGAGCCTTGCCGCTCGCCAGCGCCCGCGGGCTCTGCTGAGATCGCCCGCGCGCAGTGGCTGCATGCCGATAAGCAGTCACCGGTCGGACTGCTGATCCAAAGTAACCGCCGAGCCATCACCATGACCACCGCAGAAGTCGTCACGCTCGCCCGCTGAGGCAGCTCGGCAGCTTCCCCTCCCGCGGCAGCGCGGACGCGGAGGTCGAGGCGCATGTCGGCGAGCTCGGGCTATGGCCATCCACCTGGTCGAGCTTGGCCACGTCGCCGCCGAAGGAGGAGCGGCCGGCGTCGGCGGCATGGGCGCGCCCCTCGGCCAGGGGATCATCATCCTCCAGATAGAAGCGCCTCAAACAGTGAGCTCGGCTACTCTGCGGAGCCGCTGGCGCCCGAGAAGCGATCTGCTCGGGCATCTGGCACGCGATAAAGCACATTTGCCACACAATAACCGCTATTACCCGCCATCCCCAGTATTGCCGCTATATTCTGCCCGGACGGGCTCGTTGCCGGATTCTTTGAATCCAACGCGAACGAGTCCTGGACACGGACGTGCCATCCCTTCGCGGACATCCACCCCAGATGTATCCGAACGCCGGCCGGGAATGGCCTTGGCAATGGGTCTTCCCCGCGACGCGCCCCTATCGCGACAGGGAGACAGGTGCGCTCCGACGGCATCATCTGCACGAGACGGTGGTCCAGCGCGCGGTGCGAGAGGCCGCCCTCGCCGCCGGTCTATCGAGGCACGCGAGCTGCCACACCCTGCGTCACGCCTTCGCCACTCACCTGCTGGAAGCCGGCTACCACATCCGCACCATGCAGGAACTCGTCGGCCATCGCGACGTGAGCACGACGATGATCACCACCCACGTGCTGAACCGCGGCGGCTTGGCCGTCCGAAGCCCCCTCGACGGCCCCTTCGGTCCGAGATTGTGAGCGAACCGGGTTGTGTCCGGCGACGTCCCGATGAGGCAGCCGCGCCGTGTCACCCAGGCACGACGCGGCGCGACACCTCCGGCTGTGAGTCCGCCGACAGCGCCGCCCGCGCCAGACCGGCAAGGCGTTGGGCAGCCGGACGTGTCCCAGCTTGAGCCATGTCTCGGTGAGCAAGACTCGGGCCAGTGTCCCGACGACGGAAGGTTGCCGCCGCCTGGATGAGGCCCCTTCCATCCGCTGAGGATGTGCGGTAACTAAGGACACTATGGGGGGTGCGCGATGAGCAATGACGACGATGACGACGGTCTTGCCCGTCGGCTTGACGTCGCCAACCGGTTCGCGGAAACGCAATGGTCTCTGGAGCTCCTTGGAACGGTAAACTGGGATCCCGGCCCCCCATATGTGCCCCATGCGCGAGCACGTGAACTTAGCAGACTTCCCGCTCTGAGAGCATCGCTGCGAAAGCAAGGGCGTCCAGGCACCGACGCCTTCAATAGCGTAGCACTCGTCGACTGGACATCGTTGGACAACTCTTGTCGGCTGCTATCGGGTGATGATGTCGCCGATCCATTCGTGGCGCTACTCGATCTCGCAACCGTCACCAACGCGCTAATCTTCTACGATCGCGTCGTCGTTCTGGACGATGGCGGAGAGACCGCAGCTCGCGCGAACAAGCTCATGTGGCTGGACGACGTCATTCGTCCGTTGGATATGTACTCAGGTGCAGAGCGCGCCGAGGGAAGGTGGCAACGCATTCTCGATGCGCTCTTCGCTTCTGCATTAGCCGAGATAATAAACACCGGCAGCTATCATCCCAACTGGCTAGATGACCTAGCGAAGCTGTGGCAGCAGCTGGTCCCCAGCATGGACACGCTTGACTATCGAGAGATCGATACGCGACTCAGCTACTCGTGCTCGCCGCAACGACACAGCGGCAGTCGCATGATTTTCGACTATAATCGAATCAGGTACCTCCCCCGATCCACAGAGCGGCTTCATGATATGATCCTCGACAACGACGTGCGCGCGCTGTTCTACGAACGTTTGGCGCACCTCCTGTCCGTCGTATTCTGGCCGGAACACGAGGGCCCGCCCGTGCGCTATGTGGGCGGATGCCTGCGCACGCCCATGCGCATTGCTCGCGAACGGGCTGCCGCGGAAATGCTGATGCCCTCGCCGCTCCTAGAGCAGTGGCTCCAGGAGCGGTGGGCCCAGGCATACCAGAAGCGAGAAATTCCGGTCCAAATGCCATTCTGGTTTGACGCGTTGATGGCACGAACCGAAAACCGATCCGATCTCCCTGAGGCAATAAACTCGCTACGCGCCGAAGCAGCATACGTTCGTCGACGCCGCGCGGACACGGAGCGCGCGCTTGCACGTGGAGATGCGTCAGAGACCACACCGTTGGTTAGTGCACTCCTTGGCGACATCAACGACTTTTCGAAGCGGTCTGGGAGTGTACGCGGCGCGGCGCTGGACCTCGGCCAAGGAATTATTCGTACGGCGCTTCCGGTGGTTCCGATGAATGAAGCGCGCTTGGCGTTCGAGGCAGCGTCAAAGCTGGGGCCAAATTGGTTGGACCGGATCTCGCTTCGTCTTTTTCGACCGCAGCTTTGGAGCGTTTTCACACTGGGACAAAGCGCGCGGCAGGTGCAACGAAGCATCGACGTAGCGTTCGCGCTCTTCAGTCTTCCCGCCGGTAATGCCAAGCTGCCACGGCAGTTCCTCTCCACCTTCGCCACGCTTCCGTGGGTCGTGTAAAGGCGCGCCCGATTGCGGTATGCTGCCCAACAAGTCGATGGCGCCGGCGCCGCTTCGCGGCGCGGCTCATGGGCAGGGCGTTTGGCCGGCAGAGTGCGGGAACGCAGGCACGATCCCGACACAGGCGGCAGCGCATCGAAGGGCTCGGCAACGGGGCGGCGAGCGAAGGAGACTCGTTCGGCGCTCTTCCGCCGGGCCAGGCGCCGACCCCGATCGGTGATGCCGCGGGCCCTTAACCGCGGGCGATGCGGCGGCGGAGGGCGCCCCGTTGGGCCACACCGAAGCCCCCCTCGGAGGCGAAACAGGCGAAAGCTATGGAAATCGCTGCTGTTTCCGGCGACCACTCGCCATCGACCGGTGTTTCTGGCGGGACGAATCCGTGGGGGCGAACCGGTGCGATCCGTCGCTTCCTCGGGGATTTTGGGAGAGCGCGACGACGGATCGCAGCCCGTCGGAAGGCGTGGGCCTGTTGACGCTCAGGCTGATTGATGGCGTCGCGCGCCGGCTGGTTGATGGCCATCACGATCCTGCGCGGGCGAGGTCGAGGAGGGCGATGGCCATCACCCGCCTGCACGGGCCGCGCCGCTGGGCGATGGCCATCTCCGGCGCACGGGGGCGCTCAACGCGCGATGGCCATCGCGTCGGATGACTCGTAGGCGCCGACGGCGCGATGGCTGCCGGCGCCTGCCACGGGTGAGCGTAGACGCCGTTCAGTCGGCGTCACTCTTCACGTCGCCGATCACCCGGGCCATGACGTCCCTCTCGACGAGCTTCTTTTTCCGCCGAGCCGACTCGCGCAGCGCGGCGGTGGCCACGCGGTCGATCTCGCGCAGGCTCGAGCCGGCGACCTCGTGCAGCGAGGTCAGCGCCTCGGAGGTAAAGAGATCGCGCTCGCAGTCGGCACGGCCGAGCCGCAGGCGGACATACTCGCTCGTATCATCCGCCGTCATCGGTCCGATCGACAGGCGCCGGTCGATCCGCGAGTACAGGGAGCGGTTTTTGCGCAGCTCAAGCCGGTCCTTGAGGTCGGGCAGCCCCACCAGAATCAGACTCAGCAGCGCCCGGCTGTCCCATTCGTAATTTGCCAAGATGTGAAGATGGTCCAACGTATCCTGATGAAGTAGGTGCGCCTCGTCGAGCAGAAAGACCGGGTGAATCCGTTCTCGTCCGAGGTTCTCGACGTGCGCGCTGATCGCGTAGAACACGGCGGCCGCGGTCGCGGCAGGGGTCAGGCCGAGGGCCTGGCAGAGCTGCCGGTAGAAGTCGCGGCGTCCGAGCGTGGCGTTGTGGCAGTAGGTCAGGCGGAATCCGGCCTGCGGCAAGCGATGGCGCAGCGCGCGCAGCACGCACGTCTTGCCGGCGCCCGGCTCGCCGACGAGCAGCACCTGGGAGCGCTCGTGGACCGCGTCGCACAGCTCCTCGACGAGCTCATGTTTCGAGGGCGGCAGCCAGAGATCGCTGTCCGGAATCTCCTTGGAGAAGGGCGACTCGGAGAGCCCGAAGAATCGGACGAAGGACTCGCTCATCGAGCACCTCCCTCGGAGCTGTCGTCGGGCTGGGAGGCCTGCGGCCTTTCGCTTCCAGCCCGCAGCAGCGCCCTCGTCGGAGCGAAGTCGGTGGGGCGGCTCGGCCCTTGTGCGAGCGGACCGCCGCGCGGCGGCCGCCGGCGCCGCGCGTTCTTCGCCGGATCGAGGAGGCGGAGCGGCAGGCGCTTGCCCTCGTGCTCGACCCACGGGGTCGCGTCCGGAGCGACGTGACAATGAGCCACCGTGACGACCTGGCCAGCCAGGTAGCCCTGGTCGAGCTCCCACGCTTCGCCGTCGATGGAGATCACATTGTCGCTGGACACGCGCCGCCGGCTGCGTTCGGTCAGCGCGGCGCGCAGCGCCCGCTCCTCGACCGCGCCCTCGCCGGCGGGCTTTTGCGCGTACAGCTTCGCGGGGCTCTTGCCCATCAGCCCGGCGTGCGGCGCCGCGTGATAACGCCGTTCGAGGAAGGCCTTGAGCCGTGCGTTGATGTCCTTGAGCGACGCGACCTCGCCGAGGAAGCTCAGGCACCCATCGCGCAACGTCCGCCAGAAGCGCTCCATCTTGCCGCGCGCCTGCGGGTCATACGGCTTCGCATGCAGTAGGGTGATACCGAGTCGCGAGCACGCCGTCCGGAGGACTTCGCCCCGGTAGGTGGAGCCATTGTCCAGGTAAAGGGCATCCGGTTTGCCGTGACGGCGAAGCGCGTCCACGAGCAGCCCGAGCATGTCGACCTCCCTCTCGGTCGAGTGCGCTTCGAGCGCGACGACGTAGCGAGAGGCATCGTCGAGCAAGCCATGGATGCGGACAGGCACCGTCCTACCGCCCATCTTGCACTGCGGCAGGTGGCAGACGTCACCGTGCCAGAGCGCTCCAGGCCGCTCGGCCTGCCAGCGCAGCCGTGTCTTGGGCTGTTGCTCCGAGCGCTCCGCCCGACGCGACAGACCCGCCGCCGCATACAACCGTCGCACTGTCGGCGCCGAGACCTGGCCCGGATCGATGCGCCCCTCGTCGACGAGCGTGCTCAGGATGAGCGACACCGATGCCGCGGGATGCTCGCGCCGGATGTCGAGCAAGAGCTCGCGCAGCTCGGCACGCAGCTCCTGCGCGAAGCCGCGATCGGAGCGCGGCTCGGGACGAAGGCCGGCGAGGCCTGCGGCGCGGTACGCGTACAGCCAGCGCTCGAGCGTGGGGACCGAATAGGTGCGCGTGCTGTCGGCGCCCGGCGGCCGGAAGCGCTGGGCGCTCAAGGCGCGCAGCTCGGTGGCGAGCCGTCCGCGGCCGAGCTCGCGGTGCATGACGGGGCCGATGACCGAAGCGCGAAAGATCGCGACGGCCTCGGCGTGATCGGCAGGTCCGAGATCCATATCGAAGGGTCCTTTCTGCGCCCTGCGGCGCGGGGCCCTTGTGCGCCACCGAGGCTCGTCGAGGGAGGGATCCTCTCGGGTGGGCCTTGTTCTCTGGGCTCGTCGCTGACAGCCGCCCTCACGCTGCGTGCGCGGCGCCGAGGAACGCTCGGTGCTCCAGCGCTTCGCCCCGGGAGGTCGGATCCGCGTAGGCGGCGAGCGAGGCCGCCGCGCTCGCTGCCACGCGGCGCAGCATCGCGCTGGGAGCAGACGACGGCAGTGCGGCAAAGAGGCGTCGATGCGCGACGGCGCGCGTCCAGCGGCGGAGCGTGGCCCAGCCGGTGCAAGCCGTGGCGCCCAGGATCGTCTGCGGGCTGATCCGCCGGCGCACCTCGCGGGCGGTCGCCAGCACGAGCCCGTAGAGCGCAAGGGCGAAGCCGATCGCCGCGGCGCTGTAGTGCCGCCGCGGCAGCAGCTTGAGCGTAGCCTCGAAGTTTGAGGGGGCTCGGAGCACGAATTTTGAGGGATGCACTGCGTCGCACATCACAAGCGGATGTTCAGACTTCGCGCCGGAAGTGCGTCGAGTCGCGCCGAACCCGGCTCGCCCGGCGCGATGCTCGCCGTCGGCCCCGCCGCGAAGCGCGGCAGGGCCGCCGTCCGAGCCCTCAAAGAACAAGCTCCTTGACATTCACGTTCCAGCGAATTCGTAGCGTCCCGCGAACTCGTGCTCTTGCTAGCGAGGTCGGGACGATCGACGAGGTGCGTCAATTATCGGGCGACCGTGCGGACGCACAGCGGAATGACGCGGAGCGTCCCTCAATCAATTTGGCGTTGACGGGGCGAAAGTACCTCCATCCTTATGCTCATGCTCAAGCTCGCGTGGACCGACGAGGATCACCGCCCCGCAGGGCAGGCAGCGGTAACGGCGCAGCTTGAGCACCAGAAGAAGGGCGGGCGCGTTCGGGCCGGCCGGGCCACGCACCTGCCGCTCGCGAAGGCCATGGCCGTGGAGGCCAAGAGGTCCCCCGACGGGGTGGCTCGCCGCTCCGCACGCAGGGCAGCGAGCGGGGCGCACCGCCTCGACCGTGGGCAACTGCTGCTGCCAGCTCTTGATATCGAGCGCGCTGTGGACGAGACTGTGACCGCTTCGATTCCTCGACACGCGAACCGGAGCACGACGAGGAGGTTGTCCGCCAAGACTGGGCCTCCTCGTCGCCTTTTGTGGCTGGCACCGCGCCGATGCTCCGCTCCCACTCCGCGGCCGCTCCTACACCCGTGGGCGGCGGGAAAAGTGTTGATGAGCATGACAATTTCGGTCGGGACGAAGCAATGCATCTCGGCGTGGCGAGCCCGGGCGGCGACGCGAACGTCTGCGTTCCCCATGATCT
Organism: Sorangium sp. So ce726; assembly: GCF_051521405.1. NCBI lineage: Bacteria > Pseudomonadati > Myxococcota > Polyangiales > Polyangiaceae > Sorangium > Sorangium sp. So ce726. The sequence goes on from NZ_CP150349.1 coordinate 3,317,242, forward strand.
GAGAAAAAGCGCAGGGAGGAGCAGACGGCGTGAGAATTTGAGATAGGTCGCGGGAATGCAGCCGGCGGGCACGAGGAGGCGCCCCTGCACTCACGGTGGACGATGCCTCGTGCGGGGATGCGTACCCTCCTCCATCAAGGAGCTTGAGCGAGATGTCGGCCTGAAGCCTTATTGAGGCTGGGCGCTAACAGGGCCCAACCCAGGCCCAACCGCCGAGGCCTGGACCGGGGGAGCTCGCGATGGTCGATCCGTCGCCTCGGGCGGCCGTGGTCGCCTCGCTCGCCGGCACTCTGAGCCGAGCCGTCGCTATCGGGGACGCGGGCGCAGCCCGGGTCGTGCACGAGGCGATCGGGCAGCGGCTCCGGTTGTCGGCGGCACCGAAGGGGCGAGCGCGTTCGGTGGAGCCCCGGGAGCGCCGGGTGCTGATCCTTGTCGGCGAGGGCGAGCAGGTGTCGGAGGTCGCCCGGAACCTCGGGGTGCCCATCGGCACCGCGTTCTCGCGGCTCCGACGGGGACGGAAGCGCCTTGCGCACGTGCTCAAGAGGTGGCGCCGCGCGCCTATCTGACGCAGCTTGCGTCGCGCCGCGAAGTGCCGCTGGCTTCAGGTTTGACCTTCGTTGTCGCGCGTGGGCTCAGCATTCTCAGCTTCAAGCCAATTTGACGTCGGGTCCCACCACGAGGATCCGGTCCTGGTTTTCCAGAGGAAGTATGCTCGCTCGCGGATTGCTTGCTCGCGTTCCGGTTTGGCCGCGCCAGCAGCTCCACATAGCTCCTGAGGCGGAGGTCCCGCGACATGCCTCTTACCAACGTAATGAACCCACACGTCCTCTCGGTGACTTCGCATCGGCCACCAAGTCGGCAGAAGTCTCCCGCCGTTGTCGGCCACATCGTAGCCATGAATCGGGCCACCGTAACCAATGTGGCACGCAACGAGGGCGACGAGCACCGTTTGAATCATTTCGAGCCGACGAGCATCCCTATCGATGTCGTAGTCGAGCGTCTTGTTCATCAAAAAACCGTGCGCTGGATAGTTTCGATTCTTAATCTCTTCCAGTACATAGTCGGGCGGCGAGATGCCATACAACTCAAGTGCTTTTCGCACAAGGTCGCCGGAGGGGGCGTACATGGCGCCGATGATTTTGCCCTTGACAACGCTGATGCTTTTGGGGTCGAGTAGATGAGCTCTGATCGTGGGTTCCAATTCGGAAATCCAGCGCTTCCAGTCGAGCTTGTCCTTAACCAGAAGCTCCGGCGACGTCTCGTTGACGATTCGCCTAGCAAACGCCTCGAGTCCAACCTGTGCTTTTAAGTAGGCTCCGTCTACATGATCGCTTTCGGCGTCCAGGTATGACGTGATCGCAACAGTAAGCGCTTCGTGGCTGTCAGTGCTAAGTTTCGCAGCCAGGAGCCGAAAGAATTCCGGCATCCACACGTTAGTCTCAGTGAGCTCGTGCGCCACTGGTGGACGGTAGCTTGTACGCGGGCGCTCAAGACTTCCTAAAGACATGGCCCCTGCGACGTTTCTGGCGCGATCAACACCGGTGAGATAGTCGAGTCGCAAACCGCCGCCCAGTGTAAACTGCAGAGCGCCAAAGTCGTTGAGTAGTGCGTCTCTGGATAGCGAATCTCCGCTGGCGTCGACCACTGCAATGGCGTAGTTGTCTGCCACTTTGGGCAGGATGTACCAGACGTATCGCCCAGCGAAGCGGAATCCTTCGCGATTCACGAACCATCTATCTCTATCTCCGTGCTCCCTGAGCGTGAGGTTGCCAAACATTGGAATTTTTCCGACCAAGCGACCTGCCCATACGAATGGCGCAGTTGGCGCAGTCCAGATCCAATGATGCACTGAGATGTCAGCGTTGGCGCCGAGGCTTTTCATGTGGCCAATTTCGGCGTGGACTTCGGTGCCATCCTGAAGCTGGAGCACTATTGGTCGATTGCGAAGCTCCAACATCTCGTAAAGTTCATTAAATTCGCAATCGTATGCGTCGACGACGAGTTTGAGCGAGGAGTCGGCCACTGTAAGGGTGCCGACATATCCAGCGAGCGAGAAACGGTCCCAGGTTCCGCCGCGGATCTTCGCGAAGTGGAGCGGTGGTAGAGAGTAGTGGCGGTGTGCGATGTCGATGAGAAAGTCTCGTACGGGTCCATCGAGGGCTTCGCGCTTGGGTCCGGGGGGCGCCGTGTCCGTGATTGTCATCTTGTAGGCCGTACATGTCGGGCATTTGTCGTAATCAGAGCGGTCGGGGTCTGCTGAGCAGCCCCAACTATCCCCCGCGAGGCCAGCGGAGATGCCGTCCCGTGTCAAGTGGAGCATGTTTCCGGTGCTCCCGCAGGGGAGGCGTCCAGCCGGCCGCACTCCAGGCGAGCAGCACCTGACTCGTTCCGCTGTGGCTGTAGGAGGCTCCACCGGGGGTCCAGCCGTAAGCGCCCGGCCATCGCCATGGGCACCGCCCTTGCGGCTCTCGCCGGGGTCGACGAGGCTGAGCGCGGGGGGCGTCGGCCCACGACCCGGCGCGGGCACAGGCAGTCCTGAAAGATGGCACGGTACGGCAACCTCCGCCTCCGTCGCCGACCGAGGCTCGCGTTGTCCAGGTCGCGTCCGCGTCGCTGGCGCTCGGAGCAGCGAGCGACGATTTCGCCCATGCGTCGGGCAGCACGAGCCGACCCCGTGGCCAGCCCGCCGTAACCGCCCGGCCAACGCCATCGTGACCAGCCCGTCGGGGCCGGTTACCAGTCCCCATCGCGACGAAGGAGGAAGCGATGGCGACGAGGGCGGAATGGGCCGAGCGGGTGGAGCGATGGGGGCGCAGCGGGCTGAGCGCCGAGAAGTTCTCGCGGCGCGAAGGGTACAAGCCGAAGAGGCTCTGGGCACGATCGACAAACCTGTCCTGAGGCTTGTGCTCCGCCGGCAGCTTCAGCCGCTGAGCAAGCGCGCGCCCACTCGGCCCACTCCTCTGCCAACGCTGGTTCGCCCGCATGAAGCAACGCCTGGAGGGAGGGCCGGGCGCTGTGAGCAAGCACGTCTGGACAGTCGAGTGGACCGCTCGACCTCAGCCCGAGGGCAACGAACGGCTCGGCATGGCCGTGCGGATCGTGATCGGCCACGCGATCTCACCCTTGGGACTGAACGAAGCGGAAGCGGTATACACAAGCGCGCAGAGCAACGTGGAGACCGACGGAGGGGAGGGGGATCATGAGCGAGCGGATGGCACTGTATGCGCGCGTCTCGACGTCGCATCAAGAGCAGGAGCAGACCATCGCCTCACAGATCGCGGCCCTGGAGCATGCTGCGGCCGCGATGGGGGTGACGGTGCCCTCCGAGCGACGCTACCTCGATGAGGGGATCAGCGGTTCGCGCCTCGATCGGCCTGGTCTCGACGCCCTTCGTGATGCGGCCGCGGATGGGCTGATCGATGAGGTGCTGGTGTACTGCCCCGACCGGCTTGCACGCAACTACGTCCACCAGCACGTCCTGATCGAGGAGATGAACCGACATGGCGTCGCTGTGCACTTTGTGGAGCACCCGCTGGGCGAGCGCGCCGAGGATCGACTGCTCGCGCAGATGCAAGGGGTGATCGCGGAGTACGAGCGCGCTAAGATCCTCGAACGCACCCGGCGCGGCCGGCTGCACAAGCTGCGCACCGGGCAGATGCTACCTTTTCAAGGCAACCCGCCCTACGGCTACGCGATCCTCGAGCGCGATCGAGACGTGCCACCGATCGTGGTGATCAACGAAGTTGAGGGGCAGCACGTGCGGGACATGTTCCGCTGGGTGATCGAAGAAGGGTTGAGTACACGCGCGATCGCGAGGCGATTGAACAAAGATGGCGTGGCTCCTCGCAAGGCAGAGTTCTGGACTTGGAGCGGCATTTACAATGTGCTGACCAACCCCTGCTACATCGGGCAAGCTGGCTACGGAAAATGGGAGTCCTGCGTGCCCAATCGACCGAAGAAGCCCGGAAGTTATCGCAAGCGCCAGAAGAGCTCCATGCGTAGGCGTCCCGAAGACCAGTGGGTCATCGTGCCGATCCCGCCGCTCATCGAAGAAAAGACCCAGCAGCAGGTCAGGCGTGCGCTGGCGAAGAACAAGATCACGTCAACCCGGAACGTACAATGGGAGTACCTGCTTCGGACGCTCGTTGTGTGCGGCGAATGCGGCCGAAGGATGAACTGCATTCATAAGGCGCCCCGCGCTGGTCGCCACGCGTACGACTACTACGTATGTCCTCCCGATGCCCCCGAAGACCGAGGTCGGCTTCAGCGATGTCCAGCGCGCAACGTGCGGCGCGATGATCTCGACGATGTGGTCTGGAAGGCGGTCGTCGCATGGCTCCAGCAACCCGAGATGCTTCAGCACGAGATCGAGACGTGGCGCACGAGTCAGCAAGGGGCAGCGCAGCGGACACGCGATCGTACTCGCCTTGAGAAGACAGAGAGGCAACTCGCGGCGCAAGTCGAGCGCCTCGTGGACGCGTACATGGCGGGCGCGATCACGGCTCCGGAGCTGAAGGCGAGGCGCGAACGGCTGGAAGCCAGCAAGCAGGCCACGCGCGCACGCATCGAGGAGCTCGCGGTGCAGGACCAGGATCAGGCTCGGCTCGATCGGCTGGCGGAGGACCTGGATGCGTTCGCTGCCACGTTACGCGTCGGGCTGGACACGCTGGACTTCGCGGACCGGCAGCATATCGTCCGGCTCTTGATCGAACGCGTCGTGGTGACGGGCAGCCAGATCAACATCGAGCATGCGATCCCCCTGTCCGGCCGGTTTAGCCAGGTGCGCCCATCGCATCAAGCAGCTGTACTGGTGGCGCTGGAAGCTGCGAGCTGACCGGCCCGCACAGCCCTCGTCGTCGTCGTTGACCGAAGCACCGTAAGCGCTGCGTGAAGCGCCGTCTCACCCAGGACGCGCGCTCCAGTTCATGATGGTGTGCATGACAAGTACGAGAACGACAGAAGCGATGTGGGCCGAGCGCGTTCAGGCGTGGCGCGACAGCGGTGAAACAGCGGAGGCGTTTGCGCGGAGCCGCGGCTTTGCGGCCTCGACGCTGCACGGCTGGTCGAGTCGACTGTCGCGGGCCGAGCCCCCGCGCTTTCTGCGTCTGGTGCCGAAGGCGCCCGCCGTGACGAGCAGCGCTCCGGAGCTTGTCGTCGAGGTCGGCGGCGTGCGCGTGCGAGTCGCCGCGGGATTCGACCCCACGCTGCTGGCGGAGGTGGTCCGCGCCCTTGGCGGGGCGGCGCGATGATCCCGGCGGGCGTGCAGGTGTTCGTGGCGCTGGAGCCGGTGGACATGCGTTACGGCTTCGAGCGGCTTTCGGGTCTCATTCGTGAGCGCGTGGGGTACGAGGCGCGCTGCGGGGCGCTGTTCGCGTTCATCGGCAAGCGGCGGACCACCATCAAGATTCTCTTCTTCGACGGCAGCGGACTCTGCCTGTTTTCAAAGCGCCTCGATCGCGGCATGTTCGCGCTTCCCGACCCGCCAGCCGAGGGGGCGACCCACGTCGAGGTGGACGACGCCACGCTCGAGACGCTGCTCGACGGCATCGAGATCGCGCCCACGTCCAAACCGCGAAAGCGCGCACCGCGCCGCGTTCACTGAGCCGCACGAATCCGCTCGACAACGACGCCCGACTTTCGTAGAGCGGCGTCGTGCACGACGCCGCCGACACGTCGAGGCCGACGCCCGAGCAGCAGCGCATCGCGCAGCTCGAAGCAGAGCTCGCCGCGGCAAAGAGCGAGCTCGTGGGAGCGCGCGATGCACTCGCGCAGCTTCGGCGCGCCTACACCCGTGCGCTCGAGCAGCTCCAGCTTCTGCGACATCGACTGTTCGTGGCAAAGGCGGAGCGCGCCGAGGTGAGCGCGGAGCAGCTCGCGTTCGACTCGATGTTCCTCGAGGTTCAGCGTCTCGAGAAAGCGCTCGACGCTGCCGAGCGCAACAGCGGCGAAGAGCGGCAGCACGACGACCCCAAGGGGCCGAAACGAAGGTCCGGCGGCAAGGGCCGTCGCGACCTGTCCGAGTCGGACCTGCCCGTCGTCCGCATTGAGCTCTCCTGCCCCGAGCTCGATGCGACGGCGACGCGCATCGGCGTCGAGGAGACCTCGCGACTCGGCTACGAGCGCGGCGGAATGCGCCGCATCGTGCTCGCACGTGTCGTGTACAAGGTCGAGAGGTCCGTCACGGACGTGGGCAGCTCTGGGGAAGTGGAAACCGCCCCATTGCAGGTCGTCGCGAAGGAAGTCCAGACGCCGACGCCCGATGCGAGCGTCAGCGCGGAGAACAGGGCGGCGGCCGGCAAGCTGAGCGCTTCCTCCACAACTCTGGACACGCCGCAGCCGGCGCCGATGGGCGAGACGTGCACCGCCTTCATCACGACGCCGCTTCCCAAGGAGCTGTTCCGACGGTCGTTTCTCGCACCGTCGATCATCGCGCACATCCTCACCAGCAAGTACCTGCTCGGTGTCCCGTTCTATCGACTGGAACAGCAGCTGGAGCTTCAGGGGGCGCCGCTCGATCGCGGCACGATGTGCCGTTACGCCGAAGACGCGGGCGCGACCTTGGGCGCCATCGTCCAAGCGGCGCGGAACGAGGCATTCGAGACCGCCTTCTGCCTCTCCACCGACGCCACTGGGGTCTCTATACAGCCTGGATCCATCCAGGAGCGCAAGGACAAGAAGCCCGGACCGTGCCGCAAAGGTCACTTCTTCGTCGTCCTCGCGGACAAGGATCACGTCTTCTTCGAATACCAGCCCAAGCATACCAGCGCTGCGGTCTGCGAGATGTTCCGCGGCTTCTCGCGGTATATTCAGGCAGACGCCCACGCCATCTATGACGCCCTCTTTCGCGGCACACCCCCGAGGGGCGCTGCTGCCAACGAGCAGCGCGGTCCGCCTCCGACCGAAGTCGGATGCTGGTCGCACTGCCGTACCAACTTCTGGGAGGCGGCGGTCTGCAAGCACGAGCTCGGTGTCGAGGGGCTGCGCCGTATCAACGCCCTCTTTGCCGCCGATCGCAAGCTCGCGGATCTTGCGCCCGCGCAGCGCAAGGTGCGCCGTGACACCGTCGTCCGCCCGCTGGTCGACGCGTTCTTTGCCTGGGCGAGGGCCGAGCACGCACGTCCCCGCGAGCGCGGCCTCGTCTCCACCGCGCTCGGCTACGCCCTCAACCAGGAGCAGCCCTTGCGGCGTTTCCTCGACGACGGCCGCCTGCGCTTGGAGAACAACGCCAGCGAGCGAGCTCTGCGATCCATTGCCGTCGCGAGAAAGTCCTGGCTCTTCTTCGGCAGCGACGACCACGCCTCTGCCGCGGCCAACCTCTTCTCGCTGGTGGCGAGCTGTAAGCTTCACGGCCTCGACCCCGAGGCCTACCTGGCCGACGTCATCCGTGTGATGCCCTACTGGTCGCGCGAGCGCTACCTCGAACTCGCCCCCAGGTACTGGGCGCGCACCCGCGCCCGGCTCGTCGTCGACGAGCTGAAGGTTCCCCTCGGGCCGATCACCGTGCCTCCTCCGCTTCCCGCGGAGGAGCAGCGCGCGACGAGCTGACCGAGCCGGTTCCATCGCCCCCATCCTGCACCGGCCGACCGGCGTTGGGGTCGACGGCGCCTCATGCAGCGCTTACGAAGCACCGCGCTTTCTGCCGGTCCACGTGGTGACGGACGCATCGGCCGTCGCGCCGGAGCCGATCGAGATCGCGCTCGTCACGCTCGGTGTGGTATCGGCAAGCCGGGTGTTCGCGTCGAGTTGCGCGCGATAGAACTTCGAAGGCGTCGACGATCATCTGGAAACCCCGCTACTGCGAGTTTTCAGTCTAACGCGCTCGCGCTCACCCGCGGGGCGCGCAGTTGGGCGGTACTTCCAGCCGACGCCGCAATGTTTCCAAAGCCTGGGTTCCTGATAGTGCACGCTGTGGTCGGACGATGGCGCGAGTCGTACTCGCAAGCGTGCCGCCTGCTCCTGCGCTCATTTCGACAAGTCACTAGGGCGTCGGAGATTTCCACGAATAATCACCACCCCGAGGAGTAGAGGGACACCCGCACCGCCTCCCGGCGGTTGCACGACCCGAAGAAATATGTCGTTGGTGGCCGAACCAGGTGCCGACGTCTTCGGGGAACAGTCCAAGATTGTAAGTATCCCCATTCGTCGATCGTTGCCTGCCGTGTACTGCGCCGCTTGCTGGGAGTATCTTTCAACGCCGTCAGCGACAACAAGAGCCTTGGGTTCGACTTTCAGCTCAACTGGAATTCCGCCGTACGAAAAGTCTGTAATCCCACCAGCAACTTGCGCATGCTCTTGAAGGTCTGCCCCAATCCGAGGATTTGCACGCAACTTCCCACGAAGCTGCTGCTGGAACTCGGCTTCCGTCTTCTGTCCGGGGAATGTATTGTCCTGCAGGGCTTCTCCTGCGGTTTGACCGAGCGCCGCGAGCACAAGCAGAAACGCATCAATCTCCTTATCCTGCACGCCGACGAACGAGCGCACCTTGTCCCGGATCTCCAACAGTTTCAGGTCAACCTGCTGATACCCTGTAACCGGGTTTCGCGCCGGATCATAACTCCGAACGCGAATGCGTCGCTCTCCCTCTACGACGACATCGAGATGACGCTGCTCTGGTTCGAAATATGCTCGGTAAACAAACTCAAGCGGCCGAGCCGCGATCGGTTGGCGGACGCGGATGAGCATGCGCCCATTCTGTCGCACCTCATAAGGCGTTGCTGTCTGAGGTTGCTCAAACCGGAATTTGGGCAACTCGCCGATGGCGGGCTGCGGCTCGACGGTCAGCGCATCCAGGATGAGGTGCGCGCCCGCAGGCCAGCGCGAAACGCGAACCGTCACGTCGAGATCGTGCAACTCGTCTGGGGTGATGACATGGGGGTCACTTAGCCCAACCCCATCGACAGTAAAACACACGAACACCACGCATGGCGCGACAACCTTGCCCTGCTTGTGGGGCTTGTGGACGACCGTCTTGGCATTGTTCTCAAGAAGCGGCAGTGGCAATCCGATGGCGAGTACCGCGGCCGCAACGGATTGAATGGCTTCGATTTCAGCAACAGCACCGATCGAAGCCACCACGCCGAGAGTCTTCGTGTGCCAAGGCGCAGCTTTCTCTCTATCAAGACTCGACCGGAGATCTTTGCACGCTTGTTTTGCCGCTCTGAGATATCGGTCGGCATCCTGCTCGGCAGTTCTAACTGCTTGTGCCCAATCGAGCAAAAGTCCCGTCGCCGCGAGCACTTTCCCATAGATTCCGTAGGCCAGGGCCGCATCCGTTTCTCCAAAGCTCATTGCGACCGATTTGATTGCGGCAGCTGCAGCGGCAATGTCCACCGAATTTGTATGGCCGCGCAGAACACCGTCAAGGGCTATTACGGCTCGAACACGTGCACCAAAGCCGCGCAACAGGGACCACTGATCAGCCATGGTGGGATACTCGGATTCAATATCCGCACATGTTCCACTCCAGTCTGGAAGGAGCGCCAGTGCATCCGCGATCGCACCTCTTGCGATCGCGGCCTCAAACTGAACGGTGATCAGACGCGCATTCGCGAGCCTACGAAGAGGTCGATCCCGAGGAACATCTGAAAGTCTTCTCAATGGTGCCTTGGCAATCTGCACGCCGACATCCCACCCGGCCACAGGGATCACCAACTCGAGCATGTGATCGATCGGTCCCGACGGGTCGGGATGATTCATGAGCGCTACTTGGACAAGATCCCTAGAGAGCCGGGCGATGTCCCCAGCCGAAATGTGACCGATGCACATGAGAAGGTCATCGCGGTCTGAGTCGATCGTGTCCTCAGCTAGCAAAACTCTGATAACGGCATCACCATACTCGGGCACGCCTGCAAGCTCGCGTGCGTTTGACACGAGTAGACGTGCGGCAATGTATGAAGGCATCCTGGACAAGATCGGGTTAAGGATCGATCGAGCCGCATCAGGCAATTGTTGGCCGTGAATCAGCTTAAGAAATGTCTCGATGCAGTCTGCCGTGAGCCAGTCATATTCGCGGCTCTTGCCATGGACATCGATTAGCAACCAGACGCCCGCAATTGCCGCTGGCTTAAGGTCCTTCGGCAACTGCGTCCTCCTGAGCGCGTGGACGGCAGCAGCATGTACGATTACAAATGGATCCTGAATGAGTAGAAGAAATGTCTCATGCATGAGTCGCGGCAGGTCAGCTACCGCGCGTTCGGCGAGATCAGCGTAGGCGGATGCACCTGCGGCACGCACGACCTGCTCGCGCGCCATCATCCCTGAGTATACGGCTGGCAACACGGGAGCAAGGCCGTCCCGGGATTGCCCAATCTGACCGAGGCACTTCATCAGCGCCGCTCGGAGATCCTCTTGCCCCTCGTGGAGATTCTGAAACGTCTTGATTACGAGTTCGCCTACAATGTCCGGTCGCGCAGCACCAGCGTGGCCAAGCAAATCCATGATGGCATCAACAGCGGAGCGCAACCGGGTCCTTCGGCTGTCGGCCTCGATCGCCTTGAGCATCGTGGGGCGTGGATCAAGCAAAGGGCTGTATCGATCCTTAATATCATTGATGAGCAGTGCGGCCGCACCCAGCAAGGCTGCAGAGTGACGTTGCACAAGCCCCGGGTGTTGCTTTGCTCCGTACCTTAGGAATTCAATCGTGCGACGGAAGCCATCGTCCAAGATGCGCGCAGAGACAACTGCTACAACACGTTCGAAGCTCTTTTCGTGTACATTTGTCACTGCGAGAGGAGCCTCGTGCTTGCCATGCTTCAGCGCATTCAGATATGCCCCGACGACTGCGGAACGCTGTTCCTCGGTCGCAGTCGTCCATTCCGCCTGGAGCAGTGCATCAACGTCATCAAAGCGCTCGCATAATGATGCGCCGAGAAATGCCACGACATTGTTAGTGGCGGATCCTTCAGGTCCATACGAATCGTCAGGCTTACCGACCGACAGCAAGGCAACTTTTGCGAATTCAGTTGCTATTCCAGCATCTTGTTCCAGAAGAATAAGCGCGATTCGGCATCCGATAATGCGAGAGTGCTTTGCGTCAGAGCGCAAGAATAATTTTATGAAATCGCGCACGGCATCCGGAGCCGCAACCCAAGCAGCGAGAAGCGGCTCAGGTACACCATCGCGTGATCTGCCGAAGCCATCAAGCGGCACCGCGAGCTCGAACAATGCCGGCAAGGCAGCTTTGATCTGGTCCGAAGAAGCTTCTTTAAGGCGATCTCCGAGAGCCTCCGCTGCAAGTGCCGGCGCCTCCCGCATGGCGAGCATTCGAAGCGCAGCGTCAGCGAGCTCTTCTGAGCCTTTTGCGACTATCGAGAGCACTTCGAGCGCCGTGCGCGCCCGTGCTCCACCAGGTTCGATGAGAGCGATCAGGGATTCTCGTATTGCACTGTCGAACTTGTCAGGGATTGTACGGGCATTCTCGACCAGAAGCGCGGCTCGCTCAGGTGTCGGATCCGTATCAAATTCACCTACTCGAGCAAGAATCCCACGGCATGCCGCATCGCCTGCTTGCGAGAGTGTAACGCGGCGACCAGCTCGCTGAGCGACAGCGGCACGTTCAGCATCGTGTTCTCGTTGAGCGCGCTCCTGCGCTAGAGCCCGCCGGTCATCGCGTTTTCCAATAAGCTCCGACAGGTTCGGGAGACGAACCGGCTGGCGGTGGTTACAACCAACGCAGTTGCGATCATGAAAGTCGATTGCAACGGCTTCCAAATCCATTGCGCCGAATCCACCGTTCTGAGCGTAAGGGCAGGTGAGGTGGCGCATACCGATCGGTAGCCCGGTCTGCTGCTCGACGATGCCAACTCCGCCAGACCGCTCAATTTTGACGTGCGTACACCAATTCTCAACCAGTTCCACGACCCGTTTGTTCGCGTGGCCGATTTCGATGGCTTCTTGAATCCTACGGTCCGTATCCTTCATCTGCCGCCCCTACGCCGACTGATAGACTTGAACACCATCCTGGGGTTGCACTCTCGCTGTGCCCAATCATCTCACGGAACTACACGCATCGTCAAGGGAGTTAATGTCCCGAGGTTTGCCATTTGACCGACGGATTCGGAACACCCGAGCAGGCGCAGGGTGCTCTCGATGACCCATACGAAGTTCCCTCCACGCTCTACCCGCCCAACGGCGGGAGCTCAGCTGCAAACAGCCGACTGAGCGAGTCGAAGGAGGGTGATTGTCCGCTGGAGCCCGTTGTTAGGCGATAGCCATATTTCAATTTGCATGCGATCCTAGTCACCTCTTCGTGGCGGAGCACTTGCCATCGTTGCACCATCCGGAGTCGCACTCGAACCCTGCGTTGCAGGACGAACTTGTCTCGGCGGACGGTAGCGGTCCTTGTCCGAGGAGAGCCATGGCGACCACTAGCCCCGATAGAGCTCCGATAATGGTTAGGCTATTCGAGTTGTTCCGCATATCGCCATCTCCTGCCCCAGGAAGTTGACGCCGCCGCTATCCGCCTAACGTTTGAGTTTAGTCGCGCCGCAAAGCGGCATCGGATTTAATGGATTGCTAGGCGGTGCCTTCAGTGTCGGTTCTGACGATAAGGTGCCAACGGATGTCGCCTTGTGTTTGTGAATGCTGGTGATGGTTTTGAGGGGGAAACGGATCATCGGCATTGCTCGTAATTTCTCTTTTGCACCCCAAGCACTTGTAGATGCCGGACACAGGTGCCTTCGTGGATGGGCCGTACCAGTGTTTCCACCAGTCCTTGTTGCCATCGCTCTTATTCAGGTTGCTCTCGTCCACATACCAAGCCATCGTTGGTCTTCTCCGTGAGATTTGTGAAGTCCTGCCGAAGCAGGATGTGCCGCCTAACTATAAATCGAGTGGTCAACGGAAGCCGTCGGACCAGGTCTGTCTAGACCGTCGCCTTTTGTAACCTCTCCCACGGAAAGTCTCACGGATCGGCTCGGCGTCGCAAGGCCCAAACGGCGTCCCGCGCCATAGGGTAGATTCGTCTAACACCGGCGGAAGTCGCCGCCTTTCCGGGCGGGGCCGGGGGTGCGGCGGACGGGCAGCCGTAGGCGTCGCGCATGGGTGACACGGCGCGAGCCGCCTCATCGGGAGGTTCTCGGACACTTACCGGTCCGTTCACAACCTCGGACCGAAGGGGCCGTCGAGGGGGCTGCGGACGGCCAGGCCGCCGCAGTTCAGCGCGTGCTTCATCGTCGAGAACTGACCCGCCTCGGGTGGCGAAAACTGGTCCACCCGCCGGCCGACGGTGGTTGCGTCGAATGCGCCGCCGGCGCGTTCGATATCGAGCCGGTGGTGAGCGCGCGGGCCGCAACGGCGGGCGAGGTGCGGCGCTCGGGGGATGCGTCGCGCGCGGCCGTGCCGGGTCTGCCGTCGGTGGTTCCAGTTTGATCCTCGCGTTGGCGATCGGCAGCACGTGTGCTCGTCGCCGTCGTGCCAGGTGGCGAGGCGGAAGAAGACGCAGGGGTCGTGGCCGGAGCGCAACCCTGACTACTTCGTAGCGCGGCGGCTGAAGCAGCGGTCGGCGATGGCGTGGCCGCCGCCTGCGCCGCTGCGGGTGCCGCCGCTGGACCGACTTCCCTGCGACGTCGCGCAAGACGAGTTCGGGGTTCAAGGCGCTGATTTTTGGGGGTATTCGGCCGAGTCCTGGTGGGAGCCGCGCAGGACCAGAGGCAGGCGCAAGCCATGGATACTTCATGAGAAACGGGCGGACACCCCGGGGGTCGCCGAGAAGACCCGAGCCGGGGTGTGAGAGGGTCGGCGTGCGCCCCGGAGAAGCGGCGCTCCGGTGCCCGATGGGATCTGGAGTTCCACCACCTCGACCTCGGCTACGAAGAGCTTCGCAGCCGCATCCCGGCACGGGAGCGGCGCCTGTTCTCGTCGCTCGCGGAGGTCGGACAGCAGGCGCCGATCGTCGTGGTGAATCCGGCCTCGTCCGAGCGGCCCGCGGTGATCGACGGCTACAAGCGGGTGCGGCTGTTTCGTCGCCTGGGGCAGGACATGGTGCGGGCTCTGGGCGAGGCGGATGCGCTGTTGCTCGAGCGGATGCTGCGCGCGGGCGACGCGGACAACGCGCTCGATCTGGGCTGGTTTCGCGCGAGCTGCGGGAGCGATTCGGCCTCAGCGGCAAGGAGCTGAGCAAGCGACTCGGCTGGACGCTGAGCTGGGTGAGCCGGCGTCTATCGCCGGTCGCGGAGCTGCGCGAGTTGGTGCAGGCGCATGTGCGCGCGGGCACACTAGGAGCGCACGCGGCCATGAAATGCCAGGTGCGCTTGGCGCGCGCCAACCGCGCTGACGGCGAGCGGCTCGCGGACGCGGTAGCGTCGCTGCGGCTGACGACGCAGCAGATGGCGATCGTACACGCGACGTGGCTCGGCGCGAATGCCGAATGAAGAGGGCCACAGCACGCGGGCGATCACGCGAGCGCTCGAGATCTCGCGCGGCCCGGTCAAGGAGGTGCTCAGTAAAAGGCGGGCACCGCGGACGTGCCCGAGATCACGCGCGCTGAGAAGGCCGAACCGTACCGCGAGCGGCTCCTGGAGCTCATGCCGCTGTGCAAGCACAACCTCGTGTGCGTGCACGAGGAGTTTGTCGCCGCCGGCGCAAAGCTCTTGACGCGCGGGTTACCGTGCCCGAGCACCGCCCGCCGCGCAGCGAGAAGGTCTTCGCGCGCGACGCGCCGCGTCCCGAGGAGCGCGGGCTTTCGCGCAGCGGCGACGAGGTGATCGCGTAGGTCGCGCGGATCCAGCGGCGCGGCCGGTCGCTGCGCACCCTGCGCAGGCTGGCGGTCATGATGCGTGGCTACCCGTGCGCGCCGCTGCTCGCCGCGGTGCGGATCGCGGAGCACTCTGGGCTCGCCACATGGATCGGCTCGAGAGTCTGGTGCTGCGCCGCGTCACCGGAGACTTCTTCCCGCTGCCGTCCGAGGCCGAACGAGCTCGGTTCTGCGGCGCTCGAGCCGAGCCCGACGCCTATTCTTCGCCCAGAAGCGCGAGGATCTTGTCGCGCTGCTCCCGCTTGACCCGCTGCCGGTTCAGGTCCTCCTCGTCACCGGCTGCGACAGATAATAGCATGATGATCCCTGTGATCATCATGAGAGCGTCGATGGTTCGCTCGGCCTCATGGTCGTCCAAGTCGCGCCGGAAGCGAACGATCAGGCATTTGATGCTCATTGCGACCCCACTCCCCGGGCGAAGTCCTCCATGGCGACCCGGAGTCCGATGATGTCGCGCAGCGCACCCATGGCCTTTGTGCGTCGCTTGTAGAGCGTGGAGAGTGGTAGCCCCGCGTCTTCTGCCACCTGGGCCATCGGGATCCCATCCAGATCGTGTGCCACGAGAACGAAGCGCAGCTGCGGATCGAGCTCGTTCACTGCGTCGATGACGCCCGATCTGATGCTGTCGGATTCCAACGCCGCAGCGGTATCCGGTGCTGGATCGGCTACATCGATGGAATCGACGAGCTCCTCCCTGCGGTGCTGCATACGCTTTTGATAGTGCGAGGCAACGTGTACGGTGATCGCGTTCAACCAGCGTTCCGGCCTGCCACGCTTCGGATCAAACCTGGGCCAGTTCTCCCAGGCGTTGAGCCAGACTTGGCCTGCGACGTCGCTACGATGGCACCGTGGGATCCCCAGCCTCCGCAGCCAGCGCAGCACGGCACATACCACCGCGGGGCAAAACAGGCGCGCGCACGCGGCGACGCGCTCGTCTTCATTCGACGGACGACCCAAGGCTTTACCCTCCCCCTCGGACAACCGCCCGTAATCTGATGATGCTGCGTGTCCGCACTCATGCGGCACCGGTTCGCGGTCTTCGCTTTCCGCTACCAAAGGAAGACGTCACCCGCAGCTGCTCAGTTCCCATAGCGCCGGCATGCTCGCCAGCAAGCGCCTGATGGCGTGTAGCTGCGAGGCGCGGCGGCGCTCACCCATGGCTCCCTACTCCCGGAAGTGTCGTGTTCAGCGGAGAGCGCGCTACGTCCGCCCAATCGGCCGCCGTTGCGGAAACCGGCCCGCCTTCGTCACGCTGTACCGGGAAGCTCGTCAGCGTCGCAGCGCGCCGGGCGAGCTCTTCCCCCGCGACGGCACGGACAGGGCGCGGCGACCGAAGCCGCGGCAGTGGAGGCGGCGGGAGCTTCGCCCGCGGGCTCGTGGCCACAAGCTCGGGAGACGGCACCACGGGCGGAGGAACGTCGAGCGCGCGGGGAGGTACCGTCGGCGGAGTCGGCGGCGCCGAACTCGGGGCCGGCGACGACGCCGGACGCGCCGAGCTCTCGCGCTTGGTGACTGGCTCGCCCACCTGGATCACCACGGTCTCCTCCGCGTCCGATCGGTGGTCGTCGTGTAGCCGCCAGAGGCGCTCCCAGTACCGCGCCGGCGTACCGGTGAAGGCCTCCAGCTGCCTGGCAAGGCCCGGCGTCATCGGGAGGTCGCTCCTCAGCAACCGTTCCACCTCCCTCGGCTCCAACCCCGTGCTCTCGGCCAGCTTCCTCCTCCACGAAGCCGTCGTTGCGCAGAACGACTCGAGGATCCTTCCTGGCCAGGGGACGGGGCGCGCACGGGCGTCTGTCAGCTCCGCGAGCGCCGCGTCGACGTGACAGTCCAGAAGGCGCCGGTATCGATCCCGGTCCCCCACGGCCTGCTCCTTCGCATCGGTGAGGGCTGCCTCGTCGTCATCATGCGCGTGCTCGCGCGCCTCGCGAAGCCCGCGCTCCCGTCCCAGCGCTTCGCGCGCGGTGACCGCGAAGCCGATCGCGACACAGGCTATCATCGCGAGCCCGAGCGGCGAAATGAGCCACATCGCACCAAGTAGATCCTCCATCGTATTCATCGCGTTTCGTCTCCTGGACGTGATCGCTCATGTCGGGATGCAAGGCGGATCTTCGCCTTGTGCTGTTCGAAGACGTCACCAGGGGCCGCCTGTGAGCTGCCGAAGGACAGCCGAGGATTCAGCGAAGCTGCCGGAGGAGTGCTTCGCGCTCGGCAACGAACCGCCCACGGGGGAACTCCCGCGCATGGGTGTTCAGCAGCCGGAGAGCCTCGACGTTCGCCGTGACACTGCGCGCCTCAATGGCCCTCCGGGCCTGGTTGATCAGGCTCCGCTCGCGCTCCTCGCCGGTCGTCGGCCGAGCGGCGTTCGCCGGAGACGCGGGCCGGCGATCTGTCGTCGTTGAGGGAACGGGCGTGCTGCTCGCCACCGCCTGCACGCGCGCGCTTCCTTGCTCGCTCGGCGACGACATCCCGCGCGCTATCGGCGCGGCCGGTGCTGCGGCGCTGTGCGCGCGTTCTCCGCTGGCGGGCGCTACGGCGCTGTGCGCGCCACCTTGCGCAGGGGACGCCGCAGCCTCCTGCGCAGCGGGCGGGGTGGCAGGGCCCGCCGCCGCCCCGTACCATGATTGCAGGTCGGGCAGGGACGACACCGAGGAGACGAGCGCGCCGGTCAGCACGGCGAGCGCACCCTGAACGACGATCCTCACGGCCAGGCGGCGTAGCGAGGCCACCCACGACGCGCGGCGCCCGAAGCCCAGTGCGAGCGGCACGCAGAGGCGATCGTCCCTTCCCTGCGAGCGCTCCTGCGCCTGCCACCGCTCCCGCTGCAGCCGGAGCTCCTGGTGCGCCCGCCTGTGTCGCGTCCTCACCGTGTCCAGCGGAAGTCCCTGCTCGGCCGCGATCTCGGCGAGCGGAACCTCTTGGAGATCGTGCTTGATCACGAGATCCCGGTACTTGGGATCAAGTTGGTCTATCAGCTCCCGCGTGAACTTTTCCCGCTGCCGTCTCCGGAGCAGCTCTTCCGGCGTGGGGTATTCGTCTCGGATATCGCACTTATCGAACGACGTCAGCACCTCGCCGCGGCAGCGTGCGTCACGGACGTGATTACGCGCCTGGTTGATGGCGATCGTGACGCGGTACGGCGCTGGGTCTCCCCCTGGTTCGAGCCGCTTGTCGGCCTCCAGCCCGCGCAGCAGCGCTTCCTGAGCGATATCCTCGGCGTTTCGCTCCGGCACGCCGTGGCGCCTGGCGAGCCGCCGGAAGAGCTCGAAGCCGGGGAAGACGGTCGGTGGCTTGCCCACGGTAAGCAGCACACTTGAGCCGGCCAAACTGCTTCACAAAAAAGAACCAACGAGCAATATTGGTCGGACAATGTAAGCCAAGGCATCATCTTTGACCACGCGGAAGCGGGTCTAGCGGACGACTGAGCACATTCCGTCATACGACCGCCAATTCTCGCCCAAACGGCCGAGGCGTCGCGATTTTCGGCGGTTGACGCCGAACGGCCGGCGTCAGTACCGTCCCTGGATGCGTTGCATTGCGCATTCGCTCTCGATATTTCTCACGCTCGGGGTCGCAACAGGCTTCCCGACCTCGGCCAGCGCCGATGATGTCCCCCCGAAGGCGCAACCGACTTCACGAAGTCTGCCAGCGCCGTCGATGTCGCCCCCGAAGGCGGGACCGAACGACAGCTCATCGGTGAAGGACCATGTTCGCCGTGGTCAGAGAGCGCGCAATGCCGGGCGGTTGAGCGAGGCATATGCTGCCTACAAGGCTGCTTTCGACGCCGCAGACCCGACGACCAGCACCGAGCGAGAGCGGGCGGAGATCGCCGGCGAGCTCGGCCTTTGCGAGGTCGCGTTGCACAAGTATCGCGATGCGGCCGAGCACCTTGCCAAGAGCCTCGAACAGCGCGAAGCGCTGCCGGACGCGCTCGAGCGGCGATTCCAGGCAGGCCAGCGCGAGGCAGTGAAGCGCGTCGCTACGCTCGTGCTCTCGGTGGATCCGCCCGACGCCGAGGTGCTCATCGACGGCGAGCGCGTCGGACGGACCGCGCGCACCTATACGCTCTTCTTCGAGCCGGGGGACAAACACATGGTGCGGGGCCGTGCACCGGGCCACGCGGACGCGTTTCAGGGGTTTCTTGGCGTGGCGGGCGTGGAGCACGAGATGACGATGGAGCTATCCCGCGCGGCGGCGGGGAGCGCCGAGGAGGCGAGCAGCCCCAAGGAGACGGCGCCGCAATCACCGAAGGAAACGCTGCAGGCCGTGGGCTCTTCGCCTGCTGTGAGGCGCCCTCCACCCAGCCCCTGGACATCCTGGCCAGGCACCCTGCGCACCGCCGGTATCGGGTTGACCTTGGCGACAGGTTCGCTCGGTGCGGTCTTCATGGTCCGCGCGAGGACTGCCGACGGAGACCTGTACGAGCGGAACGCGAGGCTCGACGCCGCGGGGGTCTCTCAGGGGGCGTGTCGGGAAACGCCGAAACCTTCCGCGTGCTCCGAGCTGTCGGGTCTACGACGAGAGCGAGATCTCTTCGCCGGGGTCGGAACGGCTATGGTGGTAACGAGCGGTGTGGTGGGCGCTGCGACCCTGGCTTCGTTCTTCACGGACTTCTCTTTTCTGCACGCCGAACCGACCAAAGCTCGGCTCGGGCTGGCGCCGACGATTGCACCGACACAGGCCGGCTTCGTGGCTTACGGCGCGTGGTGATCAGGGAGCAAGGACATGCCTCTTCGCAAACTGCAACGAATGCGGCTGCTGTTGGCCGTGGGCATCCTCTCCACGGTCGGCGCGGGCGGCCTCTCCGGGTGCGCTTACGACGATAGCTGCTATGAAGAACGCCTCTGCCTCACACCACCGAAGTCTGTCTGTGACGGCGACCCCGCAACGGCAGTGGCATACGACGAATGCGGGGTGTTCGTCAGCGAGCAGGGCGACGACAAGAGCCCCGGCACGAAGGACGCGCCGGTGAAGACCTTGCAACATGCGGTCGGGCTCGCCGCAAGCGGACGAGGAAACGGCGAGACTGCGACCAGGCGCGTGTACGCTTGTGGTGGGGCGTTCAAGGAGGCGATCTCGCTCCCCCAGGGAGTCGACCTCTGGGGCGGCCGTCTGTGTGCCGGCGGTGACTGGTCCTACGGAGGGCCGCTCGACGGGCAGAGCGCGCTAACCGTCATCGCGCCGCCCGTGGGGATCCCGGTGCGGGTCCTCGGGGGGGAGGATGCGGTCATCGCGACGGACGCTACGACGTCCGTGATCTTCGGCGTGCGCGCGGTGGCAGCCGACGCCTCCGCGAGCGACGGCAAGTCGTCGATCGCGATGCTTCTGAGCCCTGGGGCCAGGGCAATCGTGCGGGCGAGCGAGATCTTCGCAGGCGACGGAAAGGATGGGGAGCCTGGCGAGGACGCGCCGAGCTTCCGCGCGAGCGCCGGCGTGGTGGGGAACAACGGCGTAGACGCCTGCACCGCGGACGTGGCGCTGGGCGCCCTTCCGGTCGTAACCGTGTGCGATGACGGCATCGAGTCGACGGGTGGCCAGGGGGGCGATGGAGGCCTCGAGACGGGCGGTGACGGGACGTCAGGATTGCCGGAACCGGTCGGGACTCCGGACAATCGCGGCCTGGCTGGCAGCGGCGCTTCCAGCATGCCGTGCAAGGATGGGGAGAGGGGAGCAGACGGCGCCGATGCGGAGCGCGCTGCCGGAGCGGTTGACCCTGGTCGTCTGAGCCTCGACGGATGGGTCGGCGTCCGCGGGAAGGACGGGGCGAAGGGCGGCGCCGGTCAGGGCGGCGGCGGGGGTGGTGGCGGCAAGGGGCGCGACGACATGAACGCGTGTCCGGCAGGTCGACCCCAGGGCGGCGCGGCCGGCGGATCGGGCGGCAGCGGCGGCTGTGGGGGCAAGGGGGGCCAGGGGGGCGGCTACGGCGGCGCGAGCATCGCGATCGTGGCCTTGCAAGGGAGCGACCTCACGGTCGATGACGACAGCACGGTCCTCGGGGCCAAGGGCGGCAATGGCGGGGTCGGCGGAACGGGCCAGTGGGGAGGCCTTGGCGTCGGCGGCGGCCTCGGCGGAAACAAGCTTCTGACCGACACGTCGCGAGGGTGTGCCGGCGGCGATGGCGGCCACGGAGGTCGCGGGGGCGATGCCGGCGGCGGTCTCGGTGGCCACTCGCTCGGCATCGCTTCCGTGGGCGCCGCCGTGACCATCTTGCCGAATGCGACGGTCTCGCCCGGCCAAGCCGGCACCGGGGGGCTCGGCGGCAATGCAACCCCGGAAAGCCACTCCGGCCAGGCGCATGACGGGACTAAGGTGTTTTGGTACCGGTTCGATGCGCCGGCCCCGGAACCGCCTCAGTGAACCGCACTGTGCCGGTCGGCGCACGTCAGGAGATGCACATGAAAAAGAGCACCGCGGCGACCTTGGTCCTTCTGCTGTCCCCGTGGGCGATCGGCTGCGGAACTGCGCCCGGCGTGAACGACCCTGGCGTGACGCCTTGTGAAGGCACCTCGTGCGTGGGCGAGCCGCCGCCGGAGTCGGTCTGCGTCGAGCACGTCGCGGCCGATATCATCGACGACGGCTGCGGCGTGTTCGTCGCCGGAGCCTTGGGTGGGGGCGACGACGGGAACCCCGGCACGAAGGCGAAGCCGGTGTTCACCGTCGAGCGCGCCGTCGAGCTCGCGCGCACTGGACGAGGGCGCGTGTTCATCTGCAACGACGGATTCGAGGTGAATCAGATCAGGATGCCCTCCGGCGTGGATCTGCTCGGGGGCTTCGACTGCCGGCGATGGAATCGCGACCCCCGAATCCCGCTGTCCTCGTTTACTCACAAGACGGTCTTCGGCCCCATGGTGATCGTCGAGCCTGCGGGCCCCGAGGACAGGGGGGCCGCGGACGGGGTGTCGACGCTCGCCGATCTCTACGTTCGCTCGGCGGGCGAGGTCGGCGTGATCATTCAGTCCAACACGGCAGTGGAGATCCTGCGGAGCGAGATCTCCACCCGCGGAGGAAATGGAGGCAGTCCTGGCGCGAAGTGGCAGCAGTACAGCCAACCGGACGGACCGGACGGCATGTTCGGTGGCGACGCGTGCTCGGCGGTCGTCGTTGCCGGCGGGCCTGCGGTCGTGAACGAATGCGAGAGCGGGCTCACGAGCGTTGGCGGCAAGGGAGGGGATGGGCTGCCCGACAGCGCCGAGGATGGAGGCGACGGGGAGCCCGCCGACGCTTCGCCCTCGGGACGCGGTGGTACCGCAGAGCAGGACGACGCCAGTTGCTACGTCGGATCCAAGGGGGGCCCGGGGACTCCGGGGAAGCCGGGCGCGCCCGGCAAGGGTATCGGACGCCTCACCGAGACAGGATGGGAGGGCAACACGGGGGGCGCAGGGACCTGGGGCACGCCAGGCCAGGGCGGCGGCGGCGGCGGCGGCCGTCGGGGCGGGCTCGCCCTGTGCGACGTGGCCTCCAAGGGAGGCCCGGGAGGAGGCTCGGGAGGCGCCGGAGGTTGCGGAGGCCGAGGAGGCCGCGGGGGAGCGAACGGACAGCCGTCCATCGCCGTCCTCGCGCTTCATGCCCGGGTGACCGTGCGCGACACCAAGATCACGGCGGACTTTGGCGGCAGCGGTGGCGACGGCGGGGAACCCCAGCGAGGCGGCCGAGGCGGCCGAGGCGTACGGGGCGGAGCGCTGGGGGACGGGTTTTACTCCTGTCTCGGCGGCCGTGGAGGCGACGGTGGGCCCGGCGGCTACGGCGGCCCAGGGCGCGGCGGCGACTCCATCGGCATCGCCTACCTCGACGAGGACCAGTTCACGCTCGAGGGCGTCTCCATCGAGACCGGACAGCCGGGCAAGGGCGGCACCAGCTGGAACCACGATGGCACCACGACGGTGGGAGAGAGCGGCCAGGCCCACCCGACCCTTCGCTTTCCCGAATAGCCGAAGTCACGTCCCGGCGAGGACGGCGCAGAGCTCCACGACGGCTACGAGGGAGCTTCGGAATCCGAGTCCACGAGCCAGCTATCCAGGAGGCTGGAGGCCCAAGCGACCATGGAGGCCGGCGGCTCGCCTTCACCGTCCCACGAAGCGACCAGCGCTTCGAGCTCACGCTTGGCAGCCATGGCGCGGAGAGTCTCCGGCGATTCGTCGTGCGGGCGCATGCGCGCAAGCTCCTCCAGCATCTTGTCCTTGTGCAGAAAGCCATCCGTCGACGCTGACAAAAAAACCGCCGCCGACTGTCGTTCTGACTCCGGCAATCTTCTAACCATCGCAGGCCACCTGAGAGTCCATCCAATCTGGTGATGCGCCCGGAGCACAGCAAGCACCGCAACAAACCGATCTGTAAGGCTGCTCTCATCGACCTTTGCGCGAGGTGCCGGCACTTCGGACGGCGATGGTTTCACCCATGTGTAGCGATCCGAAAACAGGCAGTCGTATAGCCTGACTTCCCCCGGAATCCGCAGGTTCGTCGCCACCTCCGGCACGAGTACGGTTCCGACCTCTGGCGGCATGCGCTCGCAACCAAACGTTGCTTCGATCTCGTGGGCGATCCAGTCCGCGTACGGCTGCTCGTCAGGCGACAGATCGAAGGTGACGTATCGCCGGGTTATGGTGACGGTCCTTGGGTTTTCATGGTCCGGGTTCGAGATGAGCCAGGGATCGAGCGGGCTTCGAGACACAATGAATAGCATACCCCGAAAGGAGACCGTGAAAGATTCCCTTAGCTCCTTCACTATTTCGATCGTGCGCGGACTGTGGATGATGTAGTAAGGAGCCAGAAAGCTCACTTCAAACGAGAGCGTTCGGCCGGCAGACTGTGGCAGATTGATCGTGAAGGAATAGCAACCATCGCAGCCGCCGCTGTGGAGATGTAGCGACTGATCCGTGAGCATGCCGGGGAAGCGTTCTCCGATCCGACGCCGCATGGCGTGCCAGCGCTCGTCCTTTGAAGCCTGGATCCGCGCGGCCACTAGCCGGGCGTGCTCTTCGGTCTTGTTGCGGAGCTGTTCGTCGACATCGTCGGTGATTCCAACCCCACGGGGGTAGTATCGGTAGACAATGTCCAGTAGTTCGGCAAGGCTGTGTTTCATGGATTCTGGAGTCTGGCGCCGAGGGGCTTGTAAAAATCGCTCTCAAATTGCTCTGTTATTCTAGCCTTGAACGTCCTACAGAATATACCAGGAGGGAGGTTCTCGCCATCATCCTTTTTGTACACTTCATCCGCTGACCAATTCGCCACATCAGCGCTGATAGTGGCCGCCCTCTCCGCCGAGATCTTCCCCCAAACCACGCTTTGCAATGGCATCCCAATGTGAACCATGCACGCATCGTCGCCCTCTTGATTGTGGCCGAAGAACAGATATGCCTTTGCCTCCTGCCAACCACCCGCGACTGCCCCATCGTAGGCAACGATGGTAACAAAATCGAAAGCCCGCGGGTCGATTAGTTTTTTGCCTGTGCACCCCATGGTCGGAGCGCCGCTCTGCTGGCAGGGGTCTGGCGGGCTCGTCGGGCTAGCTGTCGGCTTCTCCGAGCTGTCGCTCGGGCGCTCCTCGTCGTCGTCGTCTTCGTCTTCGAGATCCGACTCGTTGCACGCGATCTTGCGCTCGCCGCCACCTTGCGGGTCGGCCCCGAAGTCACCGGATGCGGCGGAGGTGTAGATGGGGCGGGGCTCAGAGCCTGGACCGGCACCTGCACCCGAAGTCCTTTCCTCGACAGGATAGCAGTCGCCGAACGTCCAGTTGCACGCCGCCAGCGTCCAAACCGATATGGTCACGATCAGCAACAGAACTCTTCTCGCGTTCATTTCTCACTCCATCGAAGCACAGGACCAGCAACAACGACGACGGACACGTAGCCCGGGAGCACCAGGCTGCCCCGACCGACCCAATCCACGTTGACGCTCACCGACACGCCCAGCGGTCCAGCAACGTACGCGTTGGTCTGCGCATGGCCGCCTACGGCCAAGCCAGCGACGTGGCCGCACAAGGTGACGCCGCACGCCGGCATGACGTAGAACGCGACCGATGGCCCCGCGCTGATGTTGCCGTCCTTCCACGCGTACCCGATGTCAACCGAGGTCTGGTTGTAGACCCCGGGCCCGTCCTCCTGGGTCGGGGGTAGGATCGTGCACAGGTCGTGCACCGTGAACAGGATATCTCGCTGGATGGGCCACGATATGCCAGCGTGCGGCCCCACCGCGAGGCGCGGAACGGTACCGGCTTGGAGCCACCCGAGGCTTATTCCGGCACTCAGCTCGGATGCGTCTGCCTGTGTCGGAACGACACTGAGCAGGAGCGCGAACACCGCCCACGATGAGAGCTGCCAGCCTGTCGTCCTCATCGTCTCTCCCCCCGTCTTCCGAAACACACGAGCAACGTGGCGACGCGGGCCATTCTTCTGAGGACAGGATTGGGCGTCAAACGGAATCTAGACAAGGACACAGCCATGGACGTGGGTCGTACCGTCCAGAGCGTGCGCCAGTGCGCCGCTGCCTGCGCGGCTCCAGTCCTCGTCAACCTGCCGGCATCGGCTGCCGGTGCAGGTCGCCGTGCGAGCGGGCTAGCCGCCGCGCGGCTTGGGCTGCACGACGTCGCCCGCGAGCGCGACGCGCGCCGCGGGCACGCCGAGCCTTGACAGTCACGCGAGCACAGCGCTCGCCACCAGCATGGACCAGAGCCCGACCGGCAGACGAACGTGCGGCGGCGCTCGCCTCGCCCTCCGCGCCCTGGCATCGCCGACGCTGAACCCCACCGCGGCGTGCCGGACCGAGGGCGGAGCCGACCGGCGGCTGAGGTGCTCGCCGAGCGCGCCGGGCGCTTGGAGGCCGCCCGAGCTCGTTGCCGACGAGGAGCGCCCCACGGCCGACACCGCACGGAATGGACGCAGTTCCGTTAGCAGCGTGCGCCGATGTGCGATGGAGATGATTCGGTGCCGCCGATGGCCCCACCGCCACGGCACGGCCGCACCCGCGATCGCAGCCGGTCCCGGTGCACCCCTCGGTGTCACCTCCGCGAGCGACGCCGAGGGGGCGCTCAGAACTACCAAATCGAGCCCTTCGTTATCCCCGGTTTTCGGCCCCTCAGCGACGCTTCCCAGAACACCTAACCCCGCGATACGGCTCGATGTTCTCTCCGGGCGCGTACCCCGGTAGTTCGCGGCGAACTACCGGGAGCGCAGAACTACCGTTTCGGGCACCTTTTGGCGGCGTCGGTCACGGTTGCGAACGAACCCAACACGGATGGAGGTACATCATGACACGAGCGGCTCTCGCCCGTGTATCGGCACCCCTTGCTCTTCGTCAGGCGGACAACGGCACGCGCGTGGTCGAGAGGACATTCCCGGACGTGCCAGCCCGAAGAGCGCGCCCTCCGAGGGGGCTTCCCCAGCCCACCACGGCCACGGCGACGCTCGCGATCCCGCTGGACGGGCTCACGCTCACAGCGCCGCACCCGGAGATGCTCTCGCAGAAGAACGTTGAGTCGGTCACCGGGATCCCGGCACGCGTCTTCCTCGACACGATCCGAGGACCGGGCTTCCCGCTGCCGGTCACGAGGCTTGGCAAGCTGCGCCTCGTCCAGCGTGAAGCGTTCGTCGCCTACCTCCAGGCGCTGGCCAGTGACCCACCATTGCGCGGTGACGCAGAGGTGGATGAGCGCACACGGGTTGCCGCGGTGCTGGCCTCTGTTGGCCTAGAGTCTGTCCCATGCCCGAACACCGACCGGGCGAGCGCTCCTCCCGCAGGAACACGCCGTGCTAGGCTGCCGCCGAAGTAGAGCGGGCCCGCTCGGCGCGACCAACGCCGGACGGGCCCTTGATCGACCCCCGCATCACCGGAGACCGATCCATGACCGACGTACCCCAGCGACGGGCGCGCGCCAAGCGCTCGGCTTCGTTCCCCACCGCATCCCATCCTGCACCGGCGTCGACCGACCGGCGTCCGCGTTCGGGCCGCTCTGGCGGGCGCCCCTCTCCGGCCGCGGAGCCAGCTGTGCCCGTCGCAGACTCACCGAGTTCGGCGAGCACGACGGATCGCCCGAAGCTGACCGCCCGCGCCCCTGGCAGTCCAGCAGGAGAAAAGCGCGCCAACGGCTCCGGGTCCGTCCGGCTGCGCGGGAAGACGTGGACCGCGCGCCTCAGCCTCGGCGAGGCCGGTCGATCCACGTTCAGCTTGCCGACGTGCCGGACCGAGCAGGAAGCCAACGCGCGCTTGGAGGTGCTGGCCGACCTCGCCGGGCGCCTGCTCGCAGCCGGCCAGATCGTTCTCGGCTTGCCGCTGCTGGAGCGGGCTGCTGCGCGCGAGGGCAGCGCGCTCCGCGACGTCCGGCTTGCAATCGAGCAGCTCTGCAGGGGCGAAGCGCGTGCTCGCGCGTCCGGGGAAACAACCTTCGCTGAGTTCGCCGAGTTGGTTGTTTCTGGAAGGCTCGCCGAGCAATACCCACTGCATGTGAAAGCGCTTCGCCATCCGGAGCAATACCGGCATAAGCTCAATCATGTTCTAGGGGTACTCGGCCCCGTTCCTCTCTCTCGTTTGACGCTCGATCATGCGGATCGCGCGATCTCCATGCTGCCAGGACATCTTGAGGACTCCTCGCGCCAAGGAGTCGCAAAGGTCATTCATCGGATACTCGCGCTCGCGACCTATCCGGCGCGCATCATCGCCAGCAATCCGCTGCCGCGTGGATGGATCCCCAAGGCAGAGGACAACAAGGCCAAAGGCTCCCTCTATCCCGACGAGGATAGGCGCCTCATGGCGGCGATGAATATTCCGCTGTCCTATCGGATCTATTATGGCTTCCTGATTCGCGAGGGAATGCGGGCGGACGAGGCCGGAAGGCTGGAGCCGTCCGACCTCGATCTCGAGCGCGGCGCCGTGGTGCTCGACGAGAACAAGACGGATGACCCACGCGCCTGGGCACTCTCACCCGACGTCGTGCGCGCGCTTCGGGCCTATTTCGCTATATGTCCCCCGAAGGAGCGTGTCTTCATTGGGCCGAGTGGGCCCCTGCCGGGGCGCAGTGGGGCGCACAACTTTCGAAATCACCTGCGCCGAGCTGGCATCGATCGGCCCGAGTTGTTCGAGACCACGCAGTCACGGCTGAATATACGCTTGCACGACACCCGCGCGACCTTCATCACAATCAAACTCGCAAACGGCCGCACGGAGACGTGGATCTCCGATCGGACCGGGCATAAGTCGAGCCGCCAGATCCACCACTACAAGCGCGCGGCGCGCAAGGTCGCTGAGCTCGGCTTGGGGGACTTCGCGCCTCTGGACGAGGCGATCCCCGAGCTGAACGGCAAGGGCGGCCCTTTAGGTGGAGGTGCTCCCACGTCCGCGGGACTGGAGGCGGGCTCGCCGTCGCCGAGCAACGGCGCGTCCCTTGTCCGCGCGCTGCACCACCGAGCGCCGGGCGCGGTCGTTGACCACGCCGGCCAGCCGGCAGCGGGCGCCCCGGTGGCTGCAGGCGGCCCGTTGGGCCCGCGTTGGGCCACGCCGGCGAGCGACCCGACCGCGAATCAGACAGAACAGATTGAAATCATTGACATTTCGTCCGCCTCCGTCGCGTCGTCCCAGAAATCCTGGCGGGATTTCTGACGCACCGAACCAGGCGCGCTCACTCCCCTTGCTGAGTGCGCTTGCGGAAGCGCAGCAGCTTACCGCGCGAGACGCCGAGCCGTTCCGCGGCCGACGTCACGTTGCCTCCGGCGGCCGCGAGGGCGGACTCGACGCGCTCCTGCGTGAGCGCGGTCTTCTGGTCGTCCGGCGCCTTCCCGAGCACCTCCTCGACCGCCCACAGCCGCAGCCCGGGCTCGTGATCGAGGCGGCGCACCTCCGCGAGGGCCGCGTCGAGCCCGCGCACGTTGCTCGGCCAGGGATCGAGCAGCAGCCGCTCCATGGCCTCGACCTCGACCGCTTCGGCCGGGAGCGCGACGCCCGCGCGCCGCGCGAGCTCGCCTGCCACGCTGAAGAGGTCCTCGCGCCGCTCGCGGAGCGCCGGCACGTGGATGCGCGCCATCGCGAGCCGCGCGAACAGGTCGCGCCGGAACGCCCCGCGCTCCACCATCTCCTCGAGGTCCCTGTGGGTCGCGGCGACGACCAGCACGTTCACGTGGACCGGCCGCTGCGCCCCGACCGGCAGCACCTCGCGGTTCTCCAGGAGCCGCAGCAGCTTCGCCTGGAGATCGGGATCGAGCTCGCCGATCTCGTCGAGGAACAGCGTCCCGCCGTCGTGGGCCACGACGATCCCGGGCGCTGCGCTGCGCGCGTCCGAGAACGCCCCCGCCACGTGCCCGAACATCTGCGACTCGAAGACGCCGCGGGCGACGCCGGCCACGTTCACCGCCGCGAACGGCGCCGCGCGCCCGAGGGCCGCCGCCGTGGCGCGGGCGACGAGCTCCTTGCCCACGCCGGTCTCCCCCTCGATGAGCACGTTGCCTGGGCGGCTCCGCGGCAATCCCGCGAGGGGCTGCGCCACGCCGCGCAGCCCGTACGGCCCGACGAGCCCGCCGACGGGCGGCGCCGGATCGAGCGGGCCGAGGAGCTCCTCGCGGAAGACGAACAGGACGCGCCCGAGCCTCAGCACTGCCCCGTCATCGAGCGGCGTGAGATCGCGCGGCGCGAGCCTCGACCCGTTCACCCACGTGCCGTTGCGCGACCCGACGTCGGCGACGCGCAGCGCGCCGCCGGCGCGATCGATCCGCAGGTGCTTGCCTGATACCTCTGCGTCGGCGAGGCCGCGCTCGGCGAGCCAGGTGCGGCCGATGACGGTCCCGGAGTCGGGCAGCGCGAACGCCATGGGCCGCGGGAACGCGCACACCAGCGCTGGCCGCCGCCTCCCGGCCTCGGGCCGCACCGGGCTCCGGTGCTCGACGGTGCTCGACACGTCCTTGGCCATTCTGCTCGCAGGGTGCCATGCACCTCCGGAGCGTGGAAGCGCCGCGCTGGGGGGCGACGGTGATGTCGTTCGCCCGGAGAGCGGCGCAGCTCGCCGCAGAGAAGCGCAGCTTCAGCGCCTCAGAGAGACCGCCCGTCGAACCCGCACATCGGGTCGCCCGGGTTCGTGCACCTGGGCTGCTGGGGCCCCACCTCCACCTGCGGTCGCGGTCCCGACGCTGCAGGTCGGGCGAGCGCCTCCCGCAGGTGGGCGAGCGCGCTCTCGTAGGCGCGGAGCGCGCCCTCATCGGCGCCCGGCGTCCTCGCGCGCGCCGCGGCGACCTGGGCCGCCGCCGTTGCCTCGGGCCGCCGCCGCTCCGCGGCCCATGCGGCGAGATCGGCGTGGCGCCGATCGAGCGCCGCGACCCTCTCGAGCGCGTCGAGCCGTGTCTCGAGCGCGTCGAGCGCGTCCCCGAACGCCCGCAGCCGGTTGTGGTCCAGCGCCCGCGGATCGAGGGCGTTCCGTGCCGCCTCCGCGGTCGCAGTTGCCTCCTCGGCGTCGCGGGCGAGGGGCCGGCCGCGCAGCGCCGCGTGGCGTCGGTCGAGGGCCGCGAGCTCGGCCGTCCTAGCGCTCTCGCGCTCCTC
>NZ_CP150349.1:3355000-3870000 GCF_051521405.1 Sorangium sp. So ce726
GTGGAACCCGAAGGGGTCGCCGTCCTACGGGCTCACCTCGCTCGCCTTCATCGTCGCCGCCGTGCCGTTCCACCTCATCGCCGGCGGCAACACGAGCCTCGCGGCGATGCTTCAGAGCCTCGTCTGGGGTCCAGTGCTGCTCGTCCTGCTCGCCCTGCTCGTCCTTCGGGCGGCCGGCGACGGGAAGGTCGCGCGCCTGTCCTGCTTCGCCCTCGTCGCGTTCTGCGTCGCCCAGTCCACGCTGACCGACCACTTCGTGAGCGGCATGGACACGTCGTTCGGCCTCTGCTTTCTCACCGCGTACCTGATCCTCACGCTGCGGCTGCTCCCCGCGGCCCGGGTCGCCGGCGGGGTGGCGCTCGGCGCGTTCGGCGGGCTCGCCTTCTCGGTGCGGCCTGAGCTCACAGCCTACGCCGTCCTCGTCCCGCTCGCGTTCGTCGCGCTCGAGCGCGACCGCGACCGCCGGCGCTTCGGGCTCGCCGCCCTCGCCGCGACGGCGGGCGTCCTCGCCCTCCACCTCGGGGCCGCCAAGCTGTACTTCGGCTCTCCCGTCCCGCTCCCGTTCTACGCCAAGTCGACGAACCTCTACGGATCAGGGATCCTCCGCGCCTACCGCGGCCGGCCGACCATCGATCTCATCGACTGGCTCGAGTTCTTCTGGCCGCTCTTCACCGTCATCGCGCTCGACGTGCTCGTGGGCCCCGGCGCGCGGCAGGCGAGCCCCGGCGCGCCGGCTGGCGAGGGGCGGAGGAGCGGCCCCCGGGCCTTCTGGGCGGCGTCGTCGGCGTTCGACAAAGGGGTCCTCGCCGCGACGCTCCTGTGCCTCGCCTACTCGTGGTTGTTCGTCGTGCCGATCATGGGGTTCTCGCAGAGGTTCTATTACGCGCCGCTGCCAGGCCTCATCTACCTCGCTTGCAGGAGCGCGGCCCGGCTCGCGCAGACGCTCTCCGACTCCGTCGGTCAGACCGCGCCGGCCGCCCTGCCCCTGGCTGGCGTCGCCGCGCTGGCGATCCTCTGGCTTCAGCTGTCCACGCCGCTCGCCGCGGCAGGCAGGGACCTCGCTGGCGCCGTCGCGGCGAGGCGGCTCGGGCATTTCAACATCGTCAAGCACGGCAACACCTCGGGACCGCAGAAATACTGGTTCGCGATCGATCGCGTCTCGAAGCTCCCCGACGACCTCGTGATCGCCACGACCGAGGTCGGGATGCTCGGCGCGATGAACCTCAAGAAGACGATCATCGACATGGCCGGCCTCAACGACGGGCGCTTCGCGCTCGAGCCGTTCTCCGCGGACAGGTTCTTCGAGGCCTACAAGCCCGATCTCATCTACATGCCACACCCTCATTACGTGCAGATGACCCAGGATCTGACGGCTCACCGCGAGATGTCCCGTTATGTCGTCTACTCGAAGTCGAAGCTCGGGACATCCCAGTTCGGCATCGCCGTCCGGCGCGACAGCCCGTACTTCGATCGATTGCAGCAGATCGTGAAAGAGAAGATGGGCTCGAAGTGACGCCCGACGGCGCGCGGTCGGCGACAGCCTGCCCGATGGCCGCCGGCCGTGCGCGACGCCGGCTCTCTCGCGGGGCGATCGACGCTCTTCCCGCGATCCGGGTCGTCTGATACCATCGCTCCCGACCGCGGCGCCTGCCGCACTGGAGCATGACGTGAACTGTCCGAAATGCACCGCCTCGATGGATGTCGTCACCTTCGGCGGGATCGATGTCGACCGGTGTACGGCGTGCGGCGGGATCTGGTTCGACAGCCGGGAGAAGGAGTCCCTCAAGGCCATGGAGGGCTCCCAGCAGATCGACACCGGCGACCCGTCGGTCGGGCGGAAGAACAACCAGATCCGGCGGGTGCCGTGCCCCCGCTGCTCGACGCCGATGGTGCGCATGGTCGACCCGGAGCAGTCGCACATCTGGTACGAGAACTGCAGCGTCTGCGGTGGCGTCTACTTCGATGCCGGCGAGTTCCGCGATTACAAGGAGCACACGCTGAGCGACTTCTTCCGGGACCTGTTCGCGCGCCCGCGCAGCTGACGGCGCGCCGGCGCCCGGAGCTGCGGACACAGGCTCTCCTCCGCCGTGCGGATCAGCCTTGAGGAGCCCGCCCGGCTGCCCCCGTGGCGGCGCGCTCGATCAGGGGGCCTCGCGGCCGGACTCCTCGGCGGCTGAGCCCTCGCGGGCCTCAGGGAACGTCGCCAGGAGCTCGCCGGCGCGGAAGACCCACAGCGTGCCGGGCGTGGCCTTGCGCCAGAGCTCGTCGCGCGTGAGCGGCTCGGTGGCCACGACCGCCATCCGCGCGTCGGGGCCCACGCCGTGGAGGTCGTTGAAATTCACCTTGAGATCCGCGTCCACGAGCGTGGCCTCGCCGAACGGGGCCTGGCGGAGGATGCAGGACAGGTGGTCGCCGCAGCGGGCGAAGAGGTGCTCGCCGTCCGCGAACAGGAAGTTGAAGACGCCGTCGGCGCCGAGCTCGTTCCCGAGCTCGTACAGCGTGCGCCCCAGCTCCCGCGCGTCGCCCGGGTAGCTCGCGCCGTACGCGCTCCGGATCGCCTCGAGCAGGACGCAGAAGGCGTGCTCGCTGTCGGTGTCGCCGACCGGCGTCTCGACGTGGAGCTTCCGATCCCTG
Organism: Sorangium sp. So ce726; assembly: GCF_051521405.1. Classification (NCBI taxonomy): domain Bacteria; kingdom Pseudomonadati; phylum Myxococcota; order Polyangiales; family Polyangiaceae; genus Sorangium; species Sorangium sp. So ce726. Next base: position 3,357,635 of record NZ_CP150349.1, read on the forward strand.
ACCGTGGGCAATGTGCCGTTGTGCGCGAACACGATGTGCCGGCGGTGGAGGACCCGCATGAAAGGGTGCGTGTTCTTCAGGGCCGCTCCCCCGCGCGTCATCTTGCGCACGTGCGCGATGGCGAGCGCCGTGTGGATCGGGTTCTCGCGGATGAACCGCGCGAGCGGGCTCGAGAAGGCCGGGTGAGGCTCGAGGAACGTCCTCGCGAACAGCCCATCGTACAGCGAGACGCCCCAGCCGTCCGCGTGCGGCCCCGTCTGCCCGCCGCGGAGCGCGAGCCCCGTGAACGAGAACACGATGTCCGTCGGCACGTTCGACACCATGCCAAGGAGCTCACACATGTCGAGCACCCTCCCGTGGCGCGCGCGCGCCATCGACGATCACGAGCCCCGTGACCCCGCCTCCCGCGGAGACATTGCTGACCTCCGAGGCGGAGAGCCGCACCATGGCGCCCTCCATGCGCGTGATGAAGGTGGGGACCGGGCCCTCCACGCCGCGGGCAAAGACGAAGGGGCAAAGGTCGAAATAGACCTGCTCTTCCTCGACGGCGCCGCCGCGGAACGTCGGCATGCGCGCGGTGCGCGGGCGGCGCCGCTCCTGCACGATCCAGGGCTGATCCACGGCGGCCCGGACTGCCTCTCTCCAGGCCGCCGGCGTCGCCGTCCACCCGAGCAGCACGCCTTTGCCGCCGTACTCGTCGTTCGGCTTCAGCACGAAGCTCTCCTGCTCTCCGAGGAGGAGCTCGACGAGATCCACCTCGCGGCCCCGCCACGCGGCGCGTCCGGCGGTCACCCGGCGCGTCCAGGGGATGTGCTCGGCGATGGCCGCGCGCTGCTCGGGCGAGAACAGGCCCGAGAACATGGGGTTGCTGAGCACGGCGAACGCCGCCTTCTTGTTGAGCGGCCTGATCCGGAACGAATTCGCCACGTGCGCCGCGCGGTCGCGGTAGGCGCGGATCAGGGGGTGATTGAGGCCGCGCCGCTCGATGAGCTCCTGCGTGATCACGCGCCGGTAGACGAGATCGATCCGCTCCCCGCGCGCTTCGAGGCGGCGGCCGTCGTACGTGAGCTCGTCCGGATCGACGATCCTGGTCCGGTGCCCCTCGGCCGAGAACAGGTCAGCGAGCACCTTGAGCTCGGCCGAGGTGTCGACCGCGGCCCAGTCGACGATGGCTATCGCGGGCCGCGCCTCGCGCCCGCCCCACGCGGCGTAGCCCTCGCGCAGGGCGCCGAGGAGCGCCCTGTGCGGCGCCGGCATGCGCAGGCCATGCCGGTCCCGGAGCGGCGCGAGGTGGGGGAGCGCCATCAGCGTCCGCTCGACGAGGAGCTGGTCGGTGAGGCCAGCGGGGGAGTCGGCGTTGTACTCGATGAAGGAGAAGCCGCCGTCGGTGATCAGCATGTCGAGGCGCCCGACCGTGTGGAGCGGCCCCGGGCCCGGCACGATGGCCGCGAGGGCGCGCTCGTCCGCGGAGAGCCCGACCTCCTCGGCCAGGAAGTCGTCCCAGATCGCGCGCCGCGCGACCCTCTCCAGCGCGAAGGCGATCTGCTCGGCCGCGCGGGCGATCGCGGCGAGGTCGTGCTCGGCGATGAGGTACGGCCGCAGGTGGCGGCACAGCGGGCGCGCGCCGTGGACCAGCCCGAGCCTCCGCTGGGCCTCGAGGAACGCCTCGAACCGCGCCGCGTCCATCGCCCCCGGCGCGGCGAGCCGGGCGTCGAGCTGCTCCGCGAGGGATCTCGTGGCGTCCGGGCTCATGGCGACCTCATGTCGCGCCCGCGCGCGGGGTCCCCCAGGCGTGCACGGGCTCGCCGGAGTCGACCTCGGCCATGTACCGCTCCAGCATCTTCCTGAGCGCCTCCTCGCGCGACGCGGAGCCCATCTCCAGCGCCGAGAGCGCGCGGAGCTGCCATGTGGCGCCGGTGATGCCTTTGGCGACCCGCGCCTCGAAGATCCGGAGATAATGGCGGGCCTCGTCCCCGTCGACCCCAGCGGACACGAGGCCCTCCTCGACCCGCGGCAGGAGCGAGAGGAGGAGATCGCGCGCCCGGACGCCCCTCGGCGCGGCCCCTGGCCCGGACGGCCAGACGAGCTCGGCGTCGAGGCCGTAGTGCGCGGCGTGATAGAAGTTCCTCACGGCGAGCTCGAACGGGAACGATGGCAGGAGCTCTCCGATGGAGGGCGCGAGGGCGAGGATGCCTCCGAGCAGGAAGCTCCCGTTCGCGAGCATGTCATCGAGCGTGGGCCCGGACGGCAAGGCGCGCAGCTCGATCCGCAAGTGGCCGTCGCCGGCCGGGTCGTACACCGGTCGATTCCAGTTCCAGACCGTGCCGTGGTGCAGGCGGAGCTCGTGGAGCTGCGGTATCCCCCCGGCCCGCGCGCAGCCGACGACGTCCTCGTCGCCGCACACGGGGAGGATGGGCTCGTGCAGCGCGACGCTCTCCATGAAGAGCTCCGCCGCGCCGTCGCGCACCCAGCCGGTCCCGAAGCCGATGCGGGCCGGCATCTTCCAGTCCGCGTCGGGCGCCGGCGGGCGATCGTCGCCGGCCTGCTTGAACACCGCCACCCGCGTCTCGTGCCACAGCCTGTGGCCGAGGAAGGTGGGCGAGTTGCACGCGGCCGCGAGCGCGGGCGCGGTCATCATCATGGCGGCGTTGAACAGCCGCGCGAAGGCGTCGGGCGTGGCCCGGAGGTGGATCTGAAAGGCGGTGTTCGCCGCCTCCATCGCGGGGTCGTCCGAGGTGAGCTCCAGCGGCTCGGCGCCGTCGATCTGGATATGGAAGGGCGCCCTGCGCAGCCTGCAGAGCCCCGCGGCGAGCGCGCGATACCGGGGCAGGTTCGTGATCGTCGCAGGGCTGAAGTCGCGCCGCTGGAAGGTCGGCAGGATGCTGACCGGGACCACGCGCGCGCCCCGCGCCGCCGCGCGCTCACGGATCGCCTCGACGGTCGCGCGCATCTGCTCGCGCAGCGCCGAGAGCGGCCTGCCGGCGAGCGGCACCGGCTGCGTGCTGAGCTCGATGTCGAACGCGCCCATCTCCGGCGTGATCATGGGGCTCGCCGCGGCGCGCGCGATCTCCGCCCCGATCGGCACGGGGCGCGCCTCGCGATCGACGAGGAACATCTCGAGCTCGGTGCCGATCGTCGCTTCCCCGTGGCCGAACCCCGGCCGCGCGAGCACCATCTCCAACGCCGCGAGGTTCTGCTGGAGCCGCGTCTTGAAGAGCCGATAATCCACGGTCTTGAAGTGATCTTGCTGGATCTCGATGCCCAAGAGACCTCCGCTGCGATCCTGGCGAGGGCCCGCCCTCCAGCACGGCGAGCGCCGTGGGCTCCAGGAGAGCTCGCCGCCGGGATCGCGATGTTCCCGCTCCCTACGCGCCTCGCACTGCAAGCGCAGGGCCACGAGCGGCGGTCTCGACATGAAGGAAGCCGGAGACGGCCGCCCGCTGGCGTCGAGCTCGATCGGTGTGGCGTGGATGCAGCCTGTGGCAAAACGCGCCGTGGGCGCCGTGCAAAGGTGTCTGCTGGGTTTCGCGCAGGTGTCGGGCAGGTTTCACCCCGGGCGCCGGCTCATTGATCGACGTGCGGGACGCGCTCGACCACACACGCCCCTGCCTTGCAGCGAGCGACCGAGTCCTCCTTCGGCGCCCTGCACTTGGCGACCGGGCAGCTCGCGGCGGCGCAGCTCGCGGCGCGCCACTTCTGGAGCTCCGCGAGCGCGTCGCGGTGGAACGCCTGGTTGCACGGCGGGCACAGCTGGTCGCAGCACTGCCCGACCCGCGCGCAGGACACCACGCAGTCGGCGTCTGCCTCGCACCGAGCTTCCGACGCCGCAGCGCGCGGTTCGCCGGCCGCCGGCGGGGGCTGCGCGGCGGGCGCGCTCTCGGCTCCTGGCGGAGGCTGCGCGGCGGGCGCGGTCTCGGCTCCTGGCGGAGGCTGCGCCGCGGGCGAGGTGTCGGGCCCCGGCGGGGCCTGCGGCGCCGGTTCCTTGGTACAGCCGGCGAGGCAGGCGAGGCCAGCGAGCACGAGCGAGCGAGAGAGCAGCAGCGATGTCTTCATGCCGGCCATGATGGCACGGGGCGAGGCCGCGGCGCGGGGCGAGGGCCGATCCATTTTGTTCTTTTTGCGACGTTGCGACGTTGCGACTTTGCGTTGAAGTCTCCCTCCGGATCCCCGGCCGGACCCCTGCCAGTAGCCTGCTAGTAGAACGAGAGCGGCTGGCCCGTGGCCTCCACGACGGCCATCCACAGGTCGTCCGTCGGGTCCACCTGCTTGCGCATGCGGACGGCCAGGGGCATCGGCACGTGCACGAAGCGGCCGTGCCACCGGCCGATCAGCATCTCGGTGTTGCCCGCCATGGCCGCGTGGACCGCGTTCCGGGCCATGTTCCAGCAATACACGCTGTCCGACGGGGACGCGGGGACGCTGCGGATATGATAGCTCGGGTCCAGGTACTTCAGCGTCGCCTCGACGCCGCGCGCCCGGAAGTGCGCGTTGATGCGGTCGCGCAAAAAGAGGCCGATGTCCTTCAGCTTGAGGTTGCCGCTGAGGTCCGTCGCCATGGGCTCCGCGCTGGAGGTGCAGTGTTCTTGCATGGCGCCCTCGGCGATGACGATCACGGCGTTGCCGTGGCGGGCGAGCCGGCGCTCGAGGTGCGCGAGCAGCCCGCACGGGCCGTCGAGCTCCGCGTGGACCTCGGGGATGAGGACCACGTCCACGTCCGCCGACGCGAGCGCCGCCGCGCACGCGATGAAGCCCGAGTGCCGGCCCATCAGCTTGACGAGGCCGATGCCGTTCTTCGCCCCCGAGGCTTCCACGTGCGCGCTGCGGATGACGTCCACGGCGGCGGCGAAGGCGCTCTCGAAGCCGAAGCTGCGGTCGATGAACTTGATGTCGTTGTCGATGGTCTTGGGCACGCCGACGACCCCGATCGACAGGCGGCGCTCCTCGATGGCCCGGACGATCGACATCGCGCCGCGGATGGTGCCGTCGCCGCCGACGACGAAGAGGACGTTGATGCCGAGCGCCTCGAGCGTGTCCACCATCTGGTGCGGATCCTGGTTGCCGCGGGAGGTGCCGAGCACGGTGCCACCCATGCGGTGGATCTCCTCGACGCTCCGGGGATCCAGGCGCATCGGGGCGTGCCCGAAGCGGGCGACGAGCCCCTCGTAGCCGTAGCGGAAGCCGAAGATCTCCGGCACGCCATAGCTCTGCGCCATCGTGAGCACGAGGCCGCGGATGACGTTGTTGACGCCGGGGCAGAGCCCGCCGCACGTCACGATGCCGGCGCGCACCTCCTTCGGATCCCAGAAGACGCGGTTGCGCGGCCCGGCCAGCTCGAACGCCGGCGGCCGCGCGCCCGAGGCGTCCGCGAGGACGGCGGACAGGCGATCGTTGAACAGCACCTTGTCGGCCTCGCCGACGTACACCGTGGCCTTCTCGCCGAGCTTCTCGGCGACGGGCGATGGGTGCCGGCAGGGGCCGAGATCCTTGATGGTGAGGTCGGCAGGGGTCACCACGCGCAATGCCTCCAGGTGGGGAGAACAGCGCCCCTCCGGCGAGCACCGCCGCGGGGACGCTGCCATGATCGGACGGTGCCTGTTTCGACAGCTTTTCAGGAGCGATAAGCTATCGTAACGCCGTGCGGTTCCGTTCCCACGCGAGTCGCGACGAGGGACAGCGCGCTATGCGCAGCTCCCGTTCCTCGTGAACCAGGCCGCCAGCATGTCGAGAAAGACACGGGTCTTCGGGACGAGCGTGCCGCCGGGCGGGAAAACAGCGTGGACGATCGTCTCGTGGTGCCCGAACTCCTCGAGGCGCGCCGGGACGCCGCGGCGGTCGAGGGTGCGGGGGCTCGCGTAATAGCCGCCCGTCGCCGTGCCGAACCGCCGCGCGACCAGCGAGGAGTCGTCGAGCGGGCCGACGCGGATGGCGAGGTCAAAGCCCTCCCGCGCCAGATCGACCCTTCGCGCCGAGGTGTCCAGCTCGACGAAGACGTCGGGGTAACGGGCCAGGTACGGCGTGATGACGCTCTCCAGCAGCGCCCCCGCGAGCGGCGCTGACGTCGTGATTCGCTTGTCAAAAATGATGTCAGCGCGCATCGTTTTCGGGTTCGGGGCAGGCGAGCTGCGCGACGCCGCTGCGGAGCGCGCCTCGATTGCACCAAGATGCACGCGATCAGGAAGGAACCACCCATGATTCTCGTGACGGGAGCCGGAGGGACGGTCGGAGGCGCCCTCCTCGATGAGCTGAAGTCGATCGGCGTGAAGCCCCGCGTCGCCCACCGCTCCAGCGACAAGGCCGAGAGGGCGAAGGCCGCGGGGCACGACGCCGTGGTCCTCGACTTCGCGAAGCCGGAGACGCTGCGGCCGGCGCTCGACGGCGTCGATGCCGTGTTTCTGCTGGGGTCCGGCGGCGCCGGGCAGATCGAAGCGGAGATCCGGGTCGTCGAAGAGGCCACGGCCGCCGGGGTGAAGAGGCTCGTGAAGCTCTCGGTCTGGGGCGCCGCGGGTGAGGCGTACTCGTTCGCGAAGATCCACCGGCCGATCGAGCGCGCGGCGGAGGCGTCGGGTCTCGCCTGGACGTTCCTCAGGCCGAACGGCTTCATGCAAAATTTCGTGACCTACATGGCCGACTCGATCAGGGCGCAGGGCGCCTTCTATCTGCCCGCGGCCGACGCGAAGATCAGCCATATCGACGTGCGCGACATCGCGCGGGTCGCGGCGCTGGCGCTGACGACCTCGGGCCATGAAGGCAAGGCCTACGAGCTCTCTGGCCCATCGGCGTTCTCCTACGGCGAGGCGGCGGACATCCTCTCTCGCGTGCTCGGCAAGGAGGTGCGTTATGTGGCGGTGTCCGACGAGGCGGCGAAGGCCGGTATGGTCGCCGGCGGGATACCCGATCTCTATGCCGATGCGATGATCGACCTCAACCGGCTCTACCGGAGCGGCGCCGGCGCCGGCGTGACCTCGGCGGTGAAGGACGTCACCGGGCGTGAGCCGATCGGCTTCGAGCGGTTCGCGCAGGACCACGCGGCCGCGCTCCGCTGAGGGGACGCGTGTCGCGCGGCAGGCCGGCTCGCGCAGGCGTCCAGGCGGGCGGGTCGCTCGCAGGGAAGGATTGCTGACAGGCCTCTTCCACGACATCCGCCACAGGCACGGCCTGCGTGGCTCGCTTCGCGCGCTGCTCCTTGGCCGGGCGCGCCTCGTCGCCTGGCTCTCTCGAGCCACTCCGGGTCGTCCGCGCCTGCGCGTGCCCCATGGTGCGTCCTCCGCCGACCGACATTGCGCCTCGCCGCCGCGGTGGCAAGGTCCTGCGCTGCGCTGACGATCTCGGACGACCGAGCAGGTCGCAGCTGGCGGGGGGCCGCGCTCGACGCGACGTGACGGCGCGGCGATCGAGCGGAGGCGCTCGCGGGAGGAGCCCACGATGGACAAGGCGAACCAACCGTTCCGAGTCGGGATTTCAGGGTCCTACGGCGGCATGAACCTCGGCGACGAGGCCATCCTCGATGGTATCGTCACGCAGCTCCGGGAGTCGATGCCAGCGGAGATCACTGTGTTCTCGTTGTGCCCGGACGACACGAGGATGCGCCACCAGGTGGAGCGCGTCGTCCCCGTTCGTGACCTCACACGAATGGAATCGACCGCCGAGATCGAGCGTCTCGATCTCTTCATCCTCGGCGGGGGAGGCATCCTGTACGATCGGGACGCGCCGATCTATCTGAGAGAGGCGCTCATCGCGGAAGAGCGCGGCGTCCCCGTCGTGATCTACGCCGTGAGCGCCGGGCCGCTGTCGGACTCGAGCGCGAAGCAAGCGGTACGGGCGGCGCTGAACGCCGCGGATATCGTCACCGTACGAGACAAGCAGGGTCGTCGCCTCCTCGAGGAGGTGGGGGTGAATCGCGAGATTCACCTCACGGCGGATCCGGCCCTGCTGCTGCGCGAGGAGACGCTGCCGATCGAGGCCATCCGGGCCGAGGGGGTCGAGTTCGAGCGGCACCTGGTCGGCTTCTCCGTCAGGGAGCCGGGCCCGGCGGCGCCCCACATCGACCCTGACGAGTACTATGGCCTGCTCGCCAACGCTGCAGACTTCGTCGTCGAGCGCCTCGACGCGGACGTCGTGTTCGTGTCCATGGAACGGACGGACGTGCAGCACAGCCACGCGGTCGTCTCCCACATGAAGAACGCCGAGCGGGCAGAGGTCTTGAGGCGCCGGTACACGCCGCAGCAGATCCTGGGCTTCGTCGGGCACCTCGAGCTGGTGGTGGGCATGCGCCTCCACTTCCTGATCTTCTCGGCGCTCCGCGAGATCCCGTTCGTCGCGCTGCCCTACGCGTCCAAGGTCGCCGGGTTCATCGAGGACCTGGAGATGGAGACGCCTCCCCTCGGGAGCATCAGCTCAGGGCAGCTCATCGCCAGGCTCGATCGCTCGTGGGACACGCGTCACGAGATCCGCGCGAAGATCCGCCGGCTGCTCCCGGGCCTGAAGGCCAGGGCGAGGGAGACCAACCAGCTCGTGCTCGAGCTCCTCGCGCGGCGAGCCCCGGCGGCGCAGCCCGAGCGGAAGAGCGCGTGAGCGCGGGGAGCTCGCGATGGACGTGATCCGGACCGACGTCGCCGTCATCGGCGGAGAGCTCGGCGGCTGCGCGGCTGCGCTCGCGGCGGCCCGGGCGGGCCGCTGCGTCGTCCTGACGGAGGAGACGCACTGGCTCGGGGGCCAGCTGACGAACCAGGCCGTCCCTCCGGACGAGCACCCGTGGATCGAGGACTTCGGGGCGACCCGGAGCTACCGCGCGCTGCGCCAGGGGATCCGCGAGTATTACCGCAGGCATCTACCGCTCACAGCGTCGGCCAGGGCGCTCCGCGAGCTCAACCCCGGCAACGGCTGGGTCAGCCGCCTGTGCCACGATCCGCGGGTCGCGGTGGCGGTCCTGCACGAGATGATCGCGCCGTATCAGCTCAACGGGCGCCTCCTCGCGCTCCCTGCTCACCGGCCCATCTCGGCGTCGACGCACGAGGATCGGGTGACCGGCGTCGTGGTCCGAGGGCTGGAATCGGGGCGCAATGTGCTCCTCGTGGCCGACCTCTTCATCGATGCCACGCCACATGGCGAGCTCCTCTCGCTCGCGGGCGTGGAGCACGCGCTCGGGGCAGAGTCGCGCGCGGAGACCGGAGAGCCGCACGCCCCCGAGCGCGCGGATCCGAGGGCCCAGCAGGCGATCACCGTCTGCTTTGCGATCGAGCACCACCCTGGAGAGGACCATACCATCGACAGGCCCGGTCAGTACGAGCGCTGGCGTTCCTTCGAGCCGCCCGGGTGGCCGGGTCGACTGCTGGACTGGACGGCGGTTCGACCCGAGACACACGAGCCTCTGACTCGAGGTCTGTTCGCCGCGGAAGACCAGCATCCCTGGTGGAGCTTCCGGCGGATCCTCGACAGGACGGTCTTCGAAGCGGGGTTCGCGCCGAGCGACATCACCATCGTGAACTGGCCACAGAACGACTATTGGTTCGGGCCCGTCTGCGGCGGCGATGAGGTGGAGGCCGCGCGGCACCTGGACGCGGCGCGGCACCTCAGCCTGAGCCTTCTGTACTGGATGCAGACCGAGGCGCCTCGCCCGGATGGCGGGCTCGGTTATCCAGGCTTGCGCCTCCGCGGGGACGTGGTCGGCGGCACGGTCGACGGCCTCGCGCCAGCGCCCTACATCCGCGAGTCCCGCCGGATCCGGGCCGAGTTCACGGTGCTCGAGCAGCACATCGCGCACCCGCTCCGGCCCGACGGCCCTGCGACGTTCGAGGAGAGCATCGGGATCGGGTGTTATCGCATCGATCTGCACCCGCGCGTCGGGGGCGCGGGGTACCTCGATCTCGGCTGCTGGCCGTTCCAGATACCGCTGGGATCGCTCATTCCGGTGCGGGTGGAGAACCTCTTGCCGGGCGGGAAGAACCTTGGCGTCACGCACATCACGAACGGCGCCTACCGGGTCCACCCTGTGGAGTGGAGCGTCGGCGAGGCGGCAGGGCTGCTCGCGGCGTTCTGCCTGGAGCGCCGCGTGCTGCCGCGGCAGGTGCGCGCCCGGACCTCGCTCCGCGAAGAGTTCCAGGCGCTCCTGGTCCGCGAGGGCATCGAGCTGGCCTGGCCGGCGCTCAGGCCGGTATGAGCCAGCGCCGCGCCACGGCGTGTCCGCGCGCTCCGCCCTGGCACGTGCGGCGCGCCTGCCCGATACTCCGCGCATGCGCCCCGGGGACCTGCTCGCAGGTCGCTTCGAGCTCGATCGCGTCGCCGGATCCGGGGGAATGGGCGCGGTCTATCGGGCCATCGACCGCGAGACCGGGGAGCCGGTCGCCGTCAAGGTGGGGCTGAACGCGGAACATGCGGAAATCGAGCAGACCGAGCGGTTCCGCCGGGAGGCGCGGGTCCTCGCGGGGCTCCACCACCCCGCCATCGCGCGGCACGTCGCCCACGGCGTCACCGCCGAGGGCCGGCAGTACCTGGCCATGGAGTGGCTCGACGGCGAGGATCTCGCGGCGCGGCTCCGGCGGGGGCCGCTGGGCCTCGACGAGAGCCTCGCGCTCGCCGCGCGCGCCGCCGAGGCGCTCGGCGCCGTGCACCTGCGCGGGGTGGTCCACCGGGACGTCAAGCCGGCGAACCTCTTCCTGCCGGGGGGCGACGTCGCGGCGGTGAAGATCCTCGACTTCGGGATCGCGCGGGCCTCCGACGTCACGTACACCCTGACCAACCCCGACGCCCCCATCGGCACGCCCGCCTACATGGCGCCGGAGCAGGTCCGCGGCGAGCCCGACACCGACGCGCGCGCCGACCTGTACGCGCTCGGCTGCGTGCTGTTCGAGTGCCTCATCGGGCGGCCGCCGTTCGGGGGGGTGCACGTCGTCGCGCTGCTCACCAAGATGCTCTTCGAGCAGGCGCCCCGCCTCCGCGAGCTGTGGCCCGGCGCGCCCCCGGCGCTCGACGCGCTGCTCTCGCGCCTCCTGGGCAAGGATCGGCGGCTGCGGCCCGGGGACGCGCTCGCGGTCGCGGCGGAGCTGCGCTCACCGGAGATCCGGCAGGCGAGCGCGGCGCCCCTTGCGCCGTCGGTCGGGCTCACGACGGCCGAGCGGCGGCTGGTCAGCGTGGTGCTGGCGGCGCGCCGGGCCGAGCCGGCGCGGCCGCCGCAGCCGGCGCAGGCCGTGGCCAGCGAGGAGAGCACGGCGCCGGCGCGCGGCCTGACCCGTCAGTGCCGCTGGCCGCTCGCCCTCCTCCAGGCGATCCGGAGGACCGTCGACATGCACGGCGCGCGCGTGGAGCTGCTCCGGGACGGATCGATCGCGGCCCTGCTCACGGGGGCCGAGGCGCCCACGGATCTCGCGGCGAGCGCCGCCCGGTGCGCCCTCTCGCTCAAGGCGCTGCTCCAGGCCGCCGACGTGGCGCTCGCGACGGGCTGGGAGGTCGTGGACGGGACCCAGCCGCTCGGGCCCGTGATCGACCGCGCCGTCGCGAACCTCACGGCCGCGGAGCGGGGCGCAGAGGAGGCGCTCCGGCCGATCGCGATCGACGCGATGACGGCGTCCCTCCTCGGCCCGCGCTTCGAGGTGGCGCACGGCGAGCGCGGGGCGGCGCTGCTCGGCGAGCAGGAGCCGCTGGAGGAGGCGCGCGCGCTGCTCGGCAAGCCGACGCCGTTCGTGGGGCGGAGCAGCGAGCTGCGCTGGCTCGAGCTGCTCTTGGACCAGTGCGCCTCGGAGTCGTGCGCCCAGGCGGCGCTCGTGATCGGCGCGGCCGGCGTGGGCAAGTCGCGGCTCCGCATCGAGCTCGCGCGCAGGATGCGCGGCCGCGAGGCGCCGCCCCAGATCTGGACGGCGCAGGGCGACGCGGTGCGGGCCGGGGCGCCGCTCGGGATGCTCGCCCAGGTGGTGCGGCGCGCGGCCCAGATCGCGGAGGGCGAGCCCCAGGAGCGCCGCCGGGAGAAGCTCGCCGCGCGCGTCGCGCGATCCGTGGACGCCGCGGAGCAGGCGCGGGTGACGGAGTTTCTGGGCGAGGTGATCGGCGCGCCGTTCCCGGACGCGGATCGGCGCGAGCTGCGCGCCGCGCGGCAGAACCCGATGCTCATGGCCGACCAGGTGCGGCGCGCCTGGCTCACCTTCCTGGAGGCGGAGTGCCGCGCGGGGCCGGTGCTCCTGGTGCTCGAGGACCTGCACTGGGGCGACCTGCCGACCGTGCAGCTCGTGGACGCGGCGCTCGGGCAGCTCCGGTCGAGCCCGCTCCTGGTGCTGGGGCTCGGGCGGCCCGACGTGGACGAGGTGTTCCCGGGGCTGTGGGCCGAGCGGGGAGCGACCGCGATGCGGCTCGGGGCGCTGCCGGCCCTCGCGTGCGAGCGGCTGGTGCGCGCGGCGCTCGGGGAGCAGGCGCCCGCGGAGCAGGTGGAGGGGCTCGTCCGGCGCGCGGCGGGGCACCCGTTCCTGCTCGAGGAGATGCTGCGCGTGGCGGCCGAGGGCGCCGAGCGCGCCGAGGGCCGCGACGCGGGCGAGGCGCCCGAGACCGCGCTCGCCATGGTGCAGGCGCGCCTCGATGGGCTCGATCTGGAGGCGCGCCGAGCGCTGCGCGCCGGGAGCTTGCTGGGCGAGGTGTTCTGGTGGGGCGCGGTCGCCCGGCTGCTCGGGGTGGACCGGGACGACGCAGCGCTCGCGGGCTGCCTCCTCGCGCTGGAGCAGCAGGAGTGGATCGCGCGGCGGCCCGCGTCCCGGTTCCCGGGCGAGGTGGAGTACGCGTTCCGGCACGGGCTCGTGCGCGACGCGGCGTACATGATGCTCACCGAGGCGGATCAGCGGCTCGGGCACAGGCTCACCTCCGAGTGGCTGGAGCACGCCGGGGAGCGGGACGCGCTGGTCCTGGCGGGGCACCGCGAGCGCGGCGGCGAACCCGAGCGGGCCGTGCGGTGGCTCTGCGCCGCGGCGGAGGAGGCGCTCCGCGGCAACGACCTCGCGGCCGCGCTCGCGCGCGCGGAGCGGGGCGTGGCCTCCGGGGCCAGCGGGCGGGAGCTCGGCGCGCTGCGCCTGGTCCAGGCCGAGGCGCACCTGTGGCGCGGCGAGCTGTCGGCCACCGAGGCGCGCGCGACGGAGGCGGTCGCGCTGCTCGAGCCGGGGTCGGGCGCATGGTACCGCGCGCTCACCGCGGCCTTGATCGCCGCCAGCAAGCAGGGCGCCGTCGATCGCGCCGGGGCGTGGGCCGCGAGGCTCGCGGGGACGGCGCCCGCCGAAGGGGCGCTGAGCGTGGTGGTGCTCTGCCTCTCCTGGTGCGCGGCGGAGCTCATGCTCGCCAACCAGCACGCGACCGCCGACGCGCTGCTCGAGCAGACCCTGCGCCTCGCGGGCGATCCTCCGGCCATCGACGACGAGGCGGTCGGTGGGCTGCACCAGACCGTCGCGTTCCGCGCCGCGCTCGCGGGTGATCACGCCGCCGCGGTGGACGCCCTGGAGGTGGCGGCCGGGGCGTTCGGGCGCGCCGGCGACCGCCGGCAGGCCTGCTCTGTCCAGCTGAACATGGGCTTCATGCTCACCGAGCTCGGCGCGCTCGATCGTGCCGAGCAGCTGCTGCGCGCGGCCGTCGCCCAGGCGACAGAGATGGATCTGCACGAGGTGCTCCCGACGGCGCGGCAGAACCTGGGGAACGCGCTCCTCCAGGCGGGCCAGATCGACGAGGCCCGCGCGCTCCTCGAGCAGGCCATCGACGCGTCGCGCCGGCAGGGCAACCGGCGCATGGAGGGGCTCTCGCGCGCGTACCTCGCCCGGGCGGCGCTGCTCGCGGGCGACGGCGAGGCCGCCGCGCGCGAGGCCGGCGCGGCGGCGGCGCTGCTCGACGTGGCGCCGCTCCTGCGCGCGGTGGCGCTGGCCATCCTCGCGCGCGCCCGGATGGCAGGGGGGCCCGAGGGGGCGGCCGAGGCGCTTATCAGCGCGCAGGAGGCGTTCCGCCTCATCGAGGACGCGGGGATGGCCGAGGAGGGAGAGTCGCTGATCCGCCTGACCTACGCCGAGGCCCTGCGCGCCGCCGGCGAGCGCGAGCGCGCCGCGCAGGTGATCGAGGCGGCGCGCTCGCGGCTCCTCGATCGCGCCGCGAAGATCGGCAGGCCAGCGTTGCGGCAGAGCTTCCTGGAGAGCATCCCCGAGAACGCCCGGGCGCTCGCGCTCGCCGACGAGTGGGCTCTGGAGCGCCAGGGGGCTGTCGCCTGAGCGCCGCGTTGCCCAGGGGCCCCGTGGGTCAGCCCCGCTCGAGCGGGGGTGCGACAGCTCTTGTCCGCGGCGGCTCTACTGACTTCTTCGAGACGCATGATCGATCCTCTGTGATGGCTCGAGGAGCGGAGCGCTTCACCCGCCGCGGGTGTGCATCTCCAGGTGCGCGTCGCGCTTCAGCTGGATGGCCGGGAGCAGCGCGCCGCGTGATCGGTTGGCGAGGCGGGCCTCGGCGCCGCGGTCGGAGCGAGCGCCCCACACGCGGGCGACGATGGCCTTCATCTCCTCCGGCGAGGCGCCCTGCCGGAGCGGCTCGCGCAGGTTGGTGCCGCGCGGGGCGTAGAGGCACAGATACCACATTCCGTCGGCCGTCAGCCGGCTGCGATTGCAAGCGCTGCAGAACGGCTGCGTCGTCGAGGAGATGATGCCGAACGTCGTCCCATCGGGGAGCGCGAACTGGGCGGCCGGCGCCGCGCCCTCGCTCGGTATCGCTTCCACGCGGCCGTAGCGGCGCGAGAGCGACCTGATGATCTCGGCGCGCGAGAAGACCTTGTCGTATGACCACTGGGTCGCGCCCCCGACGTCCATGTACTCGATGAAGCGGACCTCGGCGGGGATGGTCTTGCCGAACTCGATGAGCCCCGCGAGCTCGTCGTCGTTCACGCCGCGGATCACCACGGTGTCGATCTTGGTGTTAGTGAACCCGGCGGCGGGCACGGAGCGCAGGCCCTCGAGGACCTGGGCGTGGGTCGTGCGGCGGGTGAGCGCCTTGAAGCGCTCGGGGTGGAGCGTGTCGAGGCTGACGGTGACCCGGTGCAGGCCGGCCGCACGCAGCGCGTGGGCGTGCTCGGCGAGGAGCACGCCGTTCGTGGTCATCGCGATGTCATGGATCCTGGGCTTATCGGCGATGAACCGCACGAGCGTCCTCAGATCGCGGCGAAGCAGCGGCTCGCCGCCCGTCAGGCGCACCTTGGCGGCGCCCAGCTCCGCGAAGACGTCGACAAGGAGGCTGATCTCCTCGAACCGGAGGATGTCATCGTGGGGGAGCCAGGCGTACTGTTCCTCCGGCATGCAATACGAGCAGCGGAGGTTGCACCGATCCGTGACCGAGATTCGCAGATCGCCGATCGGCCGGCCGTGCACGTCGACCGTCGACGTCTGGCCCTCCGATCGACGAGCACCGGCGGCACCTGGGAGCGGCATTGTCGCGAGCATGCCACCTTCCTCCTGCGTCCACCTGGCTGATTTTACGCATCAACGGCGGCGCCGAGCCTGCAACGCTGATGGTGTTCCAGGCGCGGACTCGCAAGGGACGGCGGCCGAGTTTCCAGCTCATGAAAGGCGAGACTCGATGGAAAGCGATCTTCTCCTGGCCACGTTCGACTCGACGGTACCCCGAACGACTCAGCACCTCACATCGGCCGGTCGCTCGTGATGACGTCCGCAGAGATCAGCCGCTCTGCGCTCGAGATCGAGCGTGCCCGCTGCCTCAGCGGGGAGGGGAGGATCGGTCGGGCATCGCGGCGTCGAGCTGCATCGGATGGTACGTTTCAGCCATGGAAAACACCGTCAACTTGCTCGCCTTCGGAGGCGCGCGCGACATCGTCGGGGCCTCGGAGGTACGCTTCGAGCTGAGCGGCCCCTGCACGGTGGAGGAGTTCATGGGCGAGGTGTGCCGGCGCTATCCGGCGCTCACGCCGCACCGGCGCTCGATCCGCCTCGCTGTCAATGGGACCTACGCCCAGGCCGACGAGAAGATCAGCTGTGGCGACGATGTCGCGCTGATCCCGCCGGTCGCCGGCGGCTAGGTCGCCTCACGGCGCCGCGGCGCGGAAACGCAGCGGGAACCGCGCCCGCTCTAGAAACGGACGTGCAGCGCCGCCATCCCGCGGAGCTTGGTGTTGGGCTCCCATGTCGGCTCCGGGGTCGCGAGCTCGAGCCGCGGCAGCCGGCGCAGCAGCACCGAGAAGGCGATCTCGAGCTCGGTGATGGCGAGGAAGGAGCCCAGGCACGCGTGCGTGCCCCGGGCGAACACCAGGTGCGGGTTGTGCTTCCGCGTGATGTCCAGCCGATCGGGCTCCGGAAACACCTCGGGGTCGCGGTTGGCGGCGCCCAGCACGACGGAGAGCCGATCCCCCTTCTGGATCAGCTTGCCCCCGAGCTCGAGATCCGTGAGCGCCCAGCGCTCCATCCCTCGCTGTCCAGGCGACGTGTAGCGCAGCAGCTCCTCGACGGCGGTCTGCGTCAGCTCCGGGTGGCCTCGAAGCAGCGCCAGCTGATCGGGATGCGAGAGCAACGTATACACACCAGCCGAGATCATCCGGGCCGTCGTCTCGAAGCCGGCGTAGAGGAAGAACGTGAGGTTCGACAAGAGCTCCGGGAGCGCGAGCCGCTCGCCGTGGTCCTCGGCCGAGAGCAGCGCGCTGATCAGATCGGCCCCCGGGCGTATTTGTCGCTCGGAGATCGCCCTGCTCAGGTACTCTCGCGCGGCGTCATAGGCCTCTTCGCCCTGCTGCCGCACCTCCGGAGGTTGAGCCTGGTCGAACTTCAGATGAATCCGGGTCGTCCACTCGCGAAATTGCTCTCGCTCCGATGCCGGCAAGCCCATCAGCTCGCAGAGCACGAACGTCGGCAAGGGATACGCGTAGTCGGCCACGACGTCCATCCGCCAGTCCCCCTCGACGAGGTCCACGAGATCGTGCGCGATCTCCTCGATCCTCGGCTGGAGACGCAGGACCACCTCGCGCGTGAACCCCTTGCCCACGAGGGAGCGCACCCGGTCATGCTCGGGTGGATCCAGCTCCATCATGTTCGGGGTCCACGGGCATGATCCGGAGCCGCGGCGCGGGACAACGGCCATGACCTTTTCACGTTGTGTGGTCAAGCGCCTGTCGGCCAGGGCGAGCTTCACGTAGGAGTATTTCGTGATCCACCATTCCCCTACCGAGGCGACGAAATGGACAGGCGCTTCCGCCCGGAGGCGTGCGTAGAACGGATAGGGATCCGCCACGAAGGCGGGATCCAGCGCGTCGAAGCTGTCCGCTGACCATTCCTTGTGCGTGACCGCGGATGTCATCTTCCTCCTCCTGACCCACAGGCGACCGAGCTCCGGGGCTGTCGTGTGCCGGTGGACACGCGCGTTCACCTCGCGAGGAAGTCGTCGAGCGCGCGGTGAAACCGGATGGGCCCGAGCTCGAAGCGGCCGAACGTGACGACCTGGTTCGCGCCGGAGCGCAGCCCGCTCTGGATCGACGTCACCTTCCTGAAGTCTTCGTCCAGCGTTGTCTCGAAGGTCTCTCTGTCCGTCTTGGTACGGCGCACCTCGGGCTCCGCCTGCGGGACGCGAGCGGCGCTCGCCCACGTGTGCCAGAGCGTCCGATCCAGGCTGCTCGGAAACATCGTTTGGAGAATGGTCGGACCATCTCGCAGCATGAGGACCGTGTTTGGAAATATCAGATAGACGACATTGGCGACGGAGAGGAGGTCCCAGCTCGCTGGATCGCGGTCCAGGCACGCATTGATCTTGTTCTTGGGGACGATCATGCGCTGGTGGGGGTAGAAGTCGTCATGCAAGGCGACGTTGTCGTGCACCCAGGGTGCGATCGTCTCCGCGTGCGTCTTCCGGAAGTGATAGACCTCGAACGCCCCTTCCATGAGGAGCTTCCAGTTCGCGTTCGGCGAGAAGGCGAGCTGATATGCCGGATGGAGGCGCGAGAGGTTCCAGCCGGCGAGCTCTTGCGCGAGGGGACCCAGAAAGGTGTCCAGATCCGGCCCAGGGTCGGTCCACACCATGCCGAATTTGACCCGGACAGGGAACGGGGTGAGCGCGGTGCGTTCGCAATGCCCCTCGGCAAAGCCGTAGGCGTGTGGGATGTGCAGCAGCTTGCCATCGAGCCCATAGGTCCACGCGTGGAAGGGGCACGTGAAGGAGCTCCGGGCGACGGCGGTGGGGCCGTCCAGGAGCCGTGTGCCTCGGTGGCGACAGGCATTCAAGAACCCCCTGATCTGGCCCTCCTTGTCGACGGAGAGCAGGATCGGCACGCCCAGCCCGTCGTGGGTGACGCAGTCGCCCGGCCTCTGCAGGAACGCCGTGCTCGTCAGGGCGATGGGGTAGCGCTGGAACAGCTGCCCTCGCTCCCTCTCGAGCCGCGCCGGTGACGTATAGATGTCCACCGGCCTCTGCTCCGGCTCCGAGGCCATGTCCGTGGTCCGCCGCTGGATCAGATCGAGCGCGCGCCGTATCAGCGTCACCTGCTCCGCATGCTTCATACAGGCTGGAGAGCGGGCTCGGGCGCTGGTGCCAGCGGTTCCAGGATCTCCCGCTGCGCGCCGGTCAGGCAGGCTGGGAGGGACTTCGGTCCTCGGGGCTCCATGCCCCGGAACCTTGAGCCAATTCTCGGCTAAGCAAGCTCCGAGAGCTCGACCTGGCGCACCGCCGGCGCCGCCGTCATGGAGGGCTCCTCCCTGCGGCGCGGGCTCATCGCGGCGTCCAGCTGCTCGATGAAGCAGGTGTTCTCCGCCGGCAGGCCGACGGTCACGCGGAAGTATTCGTCGTATCGCTCGTCGCCGAACGGCTCGAAGGCCTTCACCTTCACGCCTCGGGCGAGCAGCGCGTCGTGGATCTTCGCCCCGGACCACGCCCCGCGCGCGCGGCACAGGATGAAATTGGTCTGTGACGGATAGGCCTCCAGAGCGCGATGAGCTCCGATGGCCGCCATGAGCCTGGCTCGCTCCCTCGCTGTCTGATGCCGGACGAATCCGAGGTGTCCGCTGTCCTGGAGGGATGCTATCGCGAGCTCTGCGGCCAGCTGCCCGACGCGGTGCGGCGTCATCTTGGCCTCCATCTGCGCCACCACCTTCGCGTCCCCCATGGCGTACCCCACGCGCACCGACGCGAGCCCGTAGGCGAAGGAGAAGCTGCGGAGCACCATCAGGTTGGGATGGCGCAGCACCAGGTCTGCCATCCGGGTGTTCGGGCTCTCCTCGAGGTAGTGTACGTACGCTTCGTCGATGAAGAAGAAGGAGCTCGGGAACCGGGTGAGCAGCGGACCGAGCTCCTGCCTCGTGATGAGGACGTTGCCCGTGGGGTTGTTGGGGTTGCAGAGGTAAACCAGGCCGTCCTGCCGCGAGAGGCGCGACTCGAGCCTCTCCACGTCGAGCGAAAAGCCGTTCTCCGGATGGAGCGGGAGCAGCTCGCATCGCAGCCCCACGCGGACGCCGGACGCAGGCACCTTGGAGTAGGTGAGCCGGGTGGTGATGATGGGATATGCGGTGCGCTTCAGCAAGAAGCGCAGGGTCCGCATCGCCGAACGCTTGATCTCGCGCTCGATCAGGAACGGGATGCAGGTCTTGAGCAGCGGGCCGCTCCCGTTGGCCACCAGCACGTTCTCCGGCCTGACGCCCGCGTCTGCGGCGAGCGCGCGCCGGAGATCTGCGTTGTCCCCGGCGGGGTAGAGCCGCAGGGAGGTGTTGCCGGCGTGGCGCCGCAGGACGTCCGCACACCGCTCGGAGCAGTAGGTACCGTGGTTCAGCGCCATGTCGATGGGCGGCGCGCCGGACCGGCGAACCGGGGCGATGGGTAGGTCGCTCGCTGTCATTCGAGGCTGCATGGAGTGCTCCTCTCGTGGTGTTCAACCAGCATCAACCAGGCTATTCGTCCCCGTGATTCAGGAGGCCACCTTCGCGGGCCAAGTGCAAGGTGGAACAGCGAGAGGCCCGGGCCCAGAAGCTGTGTGCGAAGGCGGGCGATCAGGGAGAGGATGGGCCGTGGTGCGAGCTCGACTCACGGAGCCGTTGTTGTCCCCTCGCAGGCGCTCGTGTGGCACCCTGCTCACGCCGTCGTCGTCCGGCGTGGAGCCCCGCACGCGTGGCTCAAGCCCTCGACGAGGCGGATATCATCGTGCTGCTCGTGAGCTCGTCATTCCTCGACTCCGACTACCGCTGTGACATCGAGATGCGTCGCGCGGTCGAGCGACATGACCGCGGCGAGGCACGGCTGGGGAAGCGCTCTTCCAGGTGGTCGAGCAAATCGTCGAGCAGGACCGTCTTGATGCGCTGATCCGAGCGATCACGACGCGGTGCTCTCGGTGATCACGATGGCGTGAAATCCGCAGCATGCCGGTGGATAGTCCGCCTAGCGCACCGATCACGTTGGAGTCCCGAGGAATCAACAGAAGTGAAGAGAAACCGCAAGGGGCGCAAGGGGAAGGAAAGATAATATCTCGTCTCTGGTCCCTTGCGTCCCATGCGCCCCTTGCGGCTTCTCTCTTTCCCGCATTCCTTGCCCTTGGAGCTTGCTTCCTGGCAGCTCGGCTGGGCCTCGCAACTCATTGAATCCAGGCGCCTTTCAAGCTGCTCGGCGCTCTAGGCGAGCGCTGCCGCCGCGCGGGCACTCACGGACTGATCGCCGCCCCGACCGTCCCGTTCCCGACTGTCCCGGTCGTCGCCTTGACGCCCGGGTTTTGCCGCACGTGCTTCCAGTGGCAATAGCACAGGTACGGCGGGTTGATGCGACACTCGAACCTGTCGATGCAGTACTGAGAGAGCCCCCAGCAGTCTGACGACAGCGTTCCACCCTCGCACGTGCAGCTTCCGTCGTCGCTGCACCACCAACTGAGCGAACCAGTGCCCCCACCGTTGTTCACGAGCGCCTCTGTCACGGCGGTCGTCTCATCCGGAGTGGTCGTTTCGTCGGGGGCCACGACGCAGCCGGCCAGGAGGCCGGAGGCAAGCGACAGGATGGCGAGCGCGGCGCGAATGGTGTTCTTCATCTGAGCAGCTCCTTGTGAGGGTTCGCCGTTCCCTCAGAGCAAGGCAGGTGCCCGCGCATCAAACCCCCCGCTTCTTCGGGCTATTCCTCGGAGGCGTGCGTGGGCATGTTGAGCGAAACCTCGCTCACTTGCGCGCGTAGTTGAGCGAAACCTCGCTCACTTGCGCGCGTAGTGGCGCATTGTGCCGCACGCGTTCGAGCGTTCGCTCAGGGGCAGTGGGAAGGAGGATGGAATCGACAGGACGCGGACCGCCGCACCCATCGGGTCGCGGCCTCGCGCGACCGCTCAGCTCGCACGGAGCGGCGGCGCCTGCAGCGGGGCGCTCTCTCGCTCGAGAGCGAGGGCAGCGCGCAGCACCAGCGCTTCCTCGAAGTGGCGCCCAACGATCTGCAGCCCGAGCGGCAGGCCGGCGCTGGTGAGGCCCATCGGCACGCTGACCGCCGGCTGGCGCGTCAGGCTGAAGGGCGCGGCGAAGGAGGCTGGGAGCGCGCCGCCGTCGATCAGGGGCGCGGCCCCAGCCGACGTCGGTGTCACCAGGAGATCGAAGCGGCGGTGGAACGCGGCCATGGTCAGGGCCAGCTCCGCGCGCTGCCGCTCCGCCTCCAGATACGCCACGGCGCTCAGCGCCTCTCCCTGGGCTGCCGCGTTTTGGACCGCCGGATCGAGCCGCGCGCGCTGCTCCGGCCCGAGGTCCCGCACCGTGTGCGCGGCGCGCGCCGCGAACAGCGTCCGCAGCACGCCCCCCGGGTCGTCGAACGGCGGCGCCACCTCCTCCACCTCGGCGCCGAGCCGTCGCAGGAGCGCGACCGCCGCGTCGAAGCGGGACCGCGTCTCACCCGGCAGATCGACGTACCCCAGCGTGGCGCTCACGCCGACCCGCACGCGGCGCAGGAAGCGTACGTCGGACGCGTTGAGCGCGTCGGACGGGCCGAGCGTATCGGGCGCGTCGAGCGCATCGGGGGCCTCGACCGCGACCAGCGCGCCCAGGTACAGGGCGTCCTCGCGCGGCGGCGGAGCCCGGAATGGATCGCGGTCGTCAGGACCGGAGAGGACCGAGAGGAGCAGCGCCGCATCGCCGACGGTGCGCGCGATCGGCCCCACGTGCGGCGGCACTCCCACCACGCTCGCCGGGTGCGCGGGCACCCGACCGAAGGTCGGCTTGCACCCCACCACCCCGGAGAACGCGCTCGGCACGCGGATCGAGCCGCCGCCGTCCGTTCCGACGGCGAGCGGCCCGAAGCCAGCCGCCACGGCCGTGACGGCGCCGGCGCTGCTGCCGCCCGGCGTGCGCCGCGGGTCCCACGCGTTGCGCGTGAACCCCGTCAGCGGGCTGTCGCCGAGGCCCTTCAGGCCGAACTCGGACGTCGTCGTCTTCCCGAAGAGCACCGCCCCGTGCTCCCGCAGGCGGGCGACGGCGGGCGCGTCCTCCGTCCAGGGTCCGGCCGCGTCCACGGTGCGCGAGCCCCGCCGGGTCGGCCAGCCGCGCGTGAGCAGGAGGTCCTTCACCGAGACAGGCACCCCGTCCAGGCGCCCCACCGGCTCGCCTCGAGCCCAGCGCGCCTCGGACGCCCGCGCGGCCTCGAGGGCCCGCTCCTCGTCGAGGAGCACGAACGCGTTGAGCGGGGCTCCGTGGCGCTCCACATGGGCAAGGACGGCGCGGAGCGCCTCGACGGGGGAAGCGCTCCGGGAGCGATAGAGCGCGAGGAGCTCGACGGCGGTGGCCTGAACGAGCGAGGTGGGCGGCATGTGTCCACTATAACGGATGATGTGTCCTTTGCAACGGACGTGAACGGACGTGCGCGGTGGCCTCGGTGTCCCCGCCATGGTCGTTGTCGTGTGGATGGGTCGTGCATCACAGCCGACTGCGACGCCGGGCACAGCTCGAGCTCAGCCGTGACTACGCGGTCGCATCCACGGAAGCACAGAGGCTTGCGCTCCGGGGGGCCGGCGAGGCCCTGTCCGCCAAGGGGGCACACGGGAGCATGGGCGCGTTCGTGGGCTTTTTCCTCTCGAGCGCTGGCGCGCTGTTCATGATCGCCTGCGCTCTTGAATCCATCAGCTCGGGGCAGGTCCCACGCGCGTAGGTGCCCCGAGCTCGTGCAAGATCCGTTCTGACCGACTTCCCCTGGACGCTCGCGCCCATCGAGTAACTCGCTTTGCGGCGTTGTCCCCCGACGAGCTCGCTTCTTTCAGGAACCCGGCCAGCCCGCATCGTCGCCAGGCGGACACAGCATCAATCCAGGGACGAACTTCGGGAATGATGCTGTACCAGGATGGGTCGACGCGGACGCGAAGAGGTGGTAGACGTACGAGCTTCAGGAGCAACATGGCGCCGATACGTACGCGAAAAGTGAGTCTCTGCGGCAAGGAGCTGCAAGGCCTTCAGCACATCTGCGCGTTCTTCGATTCGCGCAAGGAAATGTACGACATCCTCAATCCGTACTTCCGGGAAGGAATCGATATCGGCGACGAGGTGGTGACCATCTTCGAGTCGAGCGCTCATGACGACCACGTGGATCGGATGCAAAAGGGCGGCGTGCCCGTGCAGGACGCGATTCAGCGTGGCCAGCTCAAGGTCGTGCCTTCCGAACAGACATACATCCAGGACAACGTGTTCGTCGCGGACCGCATGTACTCGACCGTCGAGGGCGTGCTCAAGGGCGCAGCCGAAGGCGAGTTCAAGTCCGTTCGCGCCTGCGGCGACATGGAATGGGCGCTGAAGAACCTGCCGGGCACCGAGGACCTGATGGTCTACGAAGCAAAGTTGAACATGCTGGCGCCCAAGCACGACTGCACGCTTCTTTGCTGCTATGACGTCAATCGCTTCAGCGGCCGGGTGATCGCCGATGTGCTCGCCACGCACTCGCACGTGATCATCGGCGGCCACGTGCACGAGAATCCGTACTACCTCGACCCGGTGACGTTCCTGAAGAAGCTCGCGTTGCGGCGGGCGCCGGTGCCTCTCGCGAACGAGGGCTGACCCTCACGCCGTCGGCTGGTCCGCGTCCCGCGGCAGGCGCCCGGCGTGCAGGGCGCCGCGGCGCTCGGCTTCGGGCGCCGGGCTGGCACGATCGCCACCTCGCTCCGCGTGGTATACCGCCCGGCGTGGGACGCTTCGATCATCTTGCCACCACGCCTGCGCGCGGCGCAGCCGACGTCCTCAAGTGGAAGCTCGGCGCCCGCGAGAAGGCCGTCGCCGATGGGTTCGTCACGCCGCACCGCCCGTACGACCGCTCGCTGGTCGAGAGCGGCCGCGCCTCCCTCACGTGGATTGGCCACGCGTCGTTCCTGCTCGTGCTGGGCGGCTTGCGCATCCTGATCGATCCCATCCTCGCGGCGGGCCTCGGCACCACGAAGCGGCTCGCCCCGGCGGGCATCCCGCTCGAGGACCTCACCGAGATCGATCTGGTGCTGATCACGCACAACCACCGCGATCACCTCGACACGCCCACGCTGTCGCGCATCCTCGCGGCGCACGCCGTGCACCCGGGCAAGCTCGGCAAGAAGAACGCGCCGCTCCGGCCCCGCTTCGTGGTGCCGCAGGGCAACGGCGCGCTCCTCGCGAAGCTGGGCGCGGGCGCGATCGACGAGCTCGCGTGGTGGCAGTCTGTCCGCGTCGGCCAGGTCGAGATCACGCTCGTGCCCGCGCGGCACTGGTCGATGCGCATGCCCTGGGACAGGAACGAGGCGCTCTGGGGCGGCTTCGTGATCCGCGGCCCCGAGGGCACCGCGTACCACTCGGGCGACACCGGCTTCTTCGACGGCTTCGCGGAGATCGGCGAGCGCAACGGCGGCTCCATCGACTGGGCCATGTTGCCCATCGGCGCCTATGCCCCGCGCTGGTTCATGGAGCCGCAGCACATGGGCCCGGAAGAGGCCGTGCAGGCCTCCCAGCTGCTCGGCGCGCGCACCTTCGTCGCGATGCACTGGGGCACGTACAAGCTCACCGACGAGCCGATCGGCGAGCCGCCGGTCCGCGCGCGCGAGGCCTTCCTGAAGGGCCGCAGCGACATGGAGCGCCTGTGGATCCTCGACGTCGGCGAGACCCGCAGGCTCTGAGATCACTCGCCTCCTGACGGCGGCGGCAGGCCCGGCAAGCCGTCGATGCTCGTCGTGTTCTTCTCCAGCCGATAGCGCGAGAGGCCCTCCGGCCCCTTGCGTTCTGCCCATTTCGACAGCGTGTCCCGCTCGCCCTCGTAGGCCATGTGCGGCACGGCGTAGCCGCACGACGTGGCGATGCGCTCGAGCTCGACGCGGATCACCGAGCGGACGCCCTGGAACTGCGGGAAGAGGTCCGCCAGCGCGCCGAAACGCGGGTCGCCGGGGAAGATGGGCTCGCCGCGGCCCTGGAGGCGCAGGATGCGGGGTGGGCCGTCGAACGCGCAGAACATCAGCGTGATGCGGCCGTTGTCGCGCAGGTGCGCGATGGTCTCGACGCCGCTGCCGGTCAGGTCGAGGTAGGCCACGGTCCGCGGGTCGAGGACGCGGAAGGTGTCGTGCCCCTTCGGCGACAGGTTGACGTGCCCGCCGCTGCCCGAGGGGGCGGAGGCCACGAAGAAGAGGCGCTGCTCGGCCAGGAAGCCGATGAGGTCGTCGTCCAGCTCGGAGAAGGTTCGTCCCATGGATCCTCGTGGGCGGCGGGCAAGCGCCGGGGCGCTGGAGGGCGCTGTGCTGCGCGCGACCGCGCAGCGCCATGGCGTGCTGCCGCGTCGCGCGGTGTTGTAGGGGCGGCGTGGCGGTGAGGGGAGGGGGAGAGCCGGGGCGATCCAAGGCGCCTTCCTGGCGCGGCGCGGATCCGGTAGTCCTCGCCCCGTCTCCGGTCCGACATGCCCCCATCGACCACGCCTCCCTCCGTCGCCCAGCGCCTCGCGCGCGCCCTCGAGGTGCTCGTGCCGGCGCTCGACATCGTCGAGGCGCGCGTCGACGAGGGCGCGCCGCCGGCCTGGTGCGAGGCGCGGGGCTGGACGGGCTTCCTGCTGGCGCTCTCCGACGCCGATCTCGCCCGCTGCGAGGCCGGCGGGCTCGCGGCGTGCATCGACCGTCTCGAGGGCGCGCCCCCGAGCCTCGTGGCCCTGGCGCGGGCCGCGGACGAGGCGGCCAGGCTGCCGCGGCGGCCGGTCCAGCCGCTCCCGCCGGCGTCGCTGGACGAGCTGCGGGCGGTGCCGGCGCGCAAGCGGCTCCAGCTGGAGGCCCTGCTCGGCGCCGTGGCCCCCATGGCCGCCCGCGCCCGCCGCCTCGTCGACGTGGGCGCGGGGCACGGCCACTTCACCCGCCTGGCCGCCGCGCGCTTCGACCGGGATGCGATCGGCCTGGAGCGCGAGCCCGACCGCGTGGCCACGGCCTCCGCGCTGGCCGCCGGGGGGCGGGCGCGCTTCGTGGCGTTCGACGCGTTCGAGCAGGCGCTGGCGTTCGCTCCGGACGACCTGCCGGTCGGTCTGCACGCCTGCGGCGAGCTCGGGGACCGCATGGTGACGGCGGCGGCCGAGGCGCCCTGCGATCTGGCGCTCGTCTCGTGCTGCCTGCAGAAGATCGGCGCGCCGGCCCGCGCCCCGCTCTCGGCCGCGGCCAGGGCGGCGGGGCTCGTCCTGAAGCGCGAGGCGCTGGGGCTCACCAACCTGACGGCGCGCCTCGCGGGGGTCGAGGCCAGCCTGGGCGAGGAGCTTCTGGCGCGCGAGCGGCGGCACGCGCTGCTGTCGCTGCTCCGCGGCCGGGGGCTCGACGTCGCCCTGGGCGAGGAGATGCGCGGGATCAACCGGCGGCGCGCGCACGGCGGGCTGCGCGAGCTCGCGGCGAGGGCGCTCGCGCTGCGGGGCCTCGGCCCGGCGACCGAGGCCGAGCTCCGCGAGCGCGAGGTCGCGGCGCGCGCGGCGTTCGGCCAGATGCGCCGGCTCACGCTGCCGCGCGCGCTCCTGGCCCGGCTCACGGAGGTCGCGGTCGCGCTGGATCGCGCGATGGTCCTTGGTGAGCGGGGCCACGAGGTCGAGGCGGCCATCGTCTTCGAGCCCGAGGTGACGCCGAGGAACGTCGCGATCTTCGCGAGCGCCCGGCCGGGAGGGCTCGGCGGCTGACGCGGCCCCGCGGCGCTGGGGCCAGGGCCTCCGCCATGGGCCGCTCGCCAGCAGCGCTGCGGATCGGGTGCTTCCCTGGAAACAGTGACGCGCTGCAGACCCTTGATTCCAAGCGTTTCATGGAATGGCACGCACGGTGCACATCACGGCGCCATGCAAAGACGTCAGTTCTTGGGAGGCGCCGCAGCAGCGGTGTCGGCAGCGCTTCTCGCAGGCAGGGCCCGGGCCGCCGGGCCCAGTGTGATCCGCGTCGGTGTGCCCGGTGTCGGCGTGGGCAATCGCCCCGTCACCGGAGGAAGCTTCTTCTCCCTCTTGCACCTCCAGGGGACCCTCGCCGAGGAGTTCAAGAAGGACGGCATCGAGGTGAAGTGGAACTTCTTCCGCGGCGCAGGTCCAGCCGTGAACGAGGCGGTCGCGAACAACCTGCTCGACATCTGGACCCACGGTCACCTGCCTTCCGTGGTCGGTCGGGCGAGCGGCCTCAAGACGCGGCTCCTGGCGAGCGCCAGCCGGCGCGGGCACGCCTACCTGGTGGTGCCCGCCGACTCGCCCATCAACGGGGTCCGGGACCTGCGCGGCAAGAAGGTGGCCTTCCAGAAGGGCACGGCCACGCAGCTGTCCGCGAACCGGATCCTCGAGGGCCACGGGCTGACCGAGAAGGACGTCCGGTCCATCAGCATGGATGCCTCCACCGCGAAGGCGGCGATCGCCACGAAGGACATCGACGCGGTGTTCGGCGGCACGGATTACCTCTCGCTGCGCGACCAGGGGATCGCCAAGATCGTCTACACGACGAAGGGCGATTCCCCGACCTACCCGAGCAATTCAGGCATCATCGCGCGGGAGGACTTCATCAACGAATATCCCGACGTCGTGCAGAAGATCATCACGCTCGCGGTGAAGTCCGCGTCGTGGCTCGCGGACGAGAAGAACCGCACGCAGGCCTTCCAGCTGTGGTCGAAGTCGGGCACGCCCTTCGCGAACTACAAGGAAGCGCAGCAGGGCGAGGACATGAAGCAGAACGCCAGCCCGCTGCTCGACGAGTACGTCATCGCCCGGTACAAGTCGGCGGTCTCCGACTCGAAGAAGTTCGGCCTGATCAGGAGCACGTTCGAGGTCGAGCCCTGGACCGATCGGCGCTTCCTCAACCGGGCGCTGAAGGATGTCGGCGCCGAGCGCCTCTGGGCGGAGTGGGACGCGAACGGCAAGCCGAAGGGCTGATGGTATCGGGGCGCGGGCCGCAACGCGCGGCCTGCGCCGCCGACGCGCTTGATCCCACCACGCTGCAAGGAATGACCTGATGGAGAAGAGGCGGATTGGCTCGCTCGACGTGTCGGTCGTGGGCCTTGGGTGCAACAACTTCGGCGGTCGAATCGACGAGCAGAGGACGGCGGCGGTCGTCGGCGCGGCGCTTGATGTCGGCATCAACTTCTTCGACACGGCGGACGTCTATGGCGGCACGCGGAGCGAGGAGCTGCTCGGCAAGGCCCTCGGGAGCCGGCGGAGCTCGGTGATCATCGCGACCAAGTTCGGCGTCCCGCTCGACGACGAGCGCAGGGGCGGCGCGCGGCCGGCGTACATCCAGCGCGCCGTGGAGGACAGCTTGCGCCGGCTCGGCACCGACTGGATCGACCTCTACCAGCTGCACCGCCCTGATCCCGAGACGCCGATCGAGGACACGCTGGAGGCGCTCGACGCGCTGGTCCGCGCCGGCAAGGTGCGCGAGATCGGCAGCTCCAACTTCTCGGCCGCGCAGATCCGCGTCGCGGAGGAGGCGATCCGCGCAGGGAAAGCGCGCTTCGTCAGCGTCCAGAACGAGTACAGCCTGCTCCAGCGCGAGCCCGAGCGGGAGGTGCTCTCGGACAGCAAGCGCCTCGGGATCGCCTTTCTGCCCTATTTCCCGCTGGCGAGCGGGCTGCTCTCCGGCAAGTACAGGCCCGGAAGCCCGGCGCCGATCGGCGCCCGGCTCTCGTCGCAGGACACGGCGCTCTCCGCGCGCTTCCTGACGGACCGGAACCAGCAGACCGCCGCGGCGCTCGGCGCTTACGCGGCGTCCCGGGGCCATACGCCGCTGGAGCTGGCCTTCTCGTGGCTCGCCAGCCGGCCCGCGGTGGCCTCCGTGATCGCCGGCGCGACGTCGCCGGAGCAGGTGCGCGCGAACGCCGCCGCCGTGGGCTTCCGGCTGACCGGGGCCGATCTGGAAGAGATCGATCGACTGGCGCCGCTCCCGGCCCGCTGAGCGAAGAGGAATCCATGGCCGTTTCGACATCCACGTTGCGTGTTCAGGCTGCCGTCGAGCAGCTCCGGTCCGGCGGTATGGTGATCCTCGTCGACGACGAGGCGCGCGAGGACGAGGGAGATCTCGTCGTCCTTGCAGAGCACGCGACGCCGGCCGCCATCAATTTCATGGCGACCCACGGCCGGGGGCTGATCTGCCTCGCCCTCACCGAAGACCAGGTGGACCGCCTCGGGCTGCCGCTCATGGCGACCCGGCCCGGCGCTCGCCGGTCGACGGCGTTCACCGTGAGCATCGAGGCGCGCGAGGGCGTCACGACAGGCATCAGCGCCCGCGACCGGGCACGCACCGTCGCGGCCGCGATCGCGCGGGACGCGTCGCCGCGAGACGTTGTGTCGCCAGGGCACGTGTTCCCGCTGCGCGCGCGCCGAGACGGGGTGTTCGAGCGCGAAGGGCACACCGAGGGCGCGGTCGACCTGGCGCGGCTCGCCGGGGCGCTGCCGGCCGCCGTCATCTGCGAGATCCTGAATGACGACGGGACGATGGCGCGCCGCCGGGACCTCGCGCGCTTCGCGGCGCGACAGGGGCTGCCGCTCGTCTCCATCGACGACCTCATCCGTCACCGCGTGCGGAGCGAGGACGTCGCCTCGCGCGTCCGGAGCGCCCCGTTCCGGCCCGCAGGCCTGAGCGGCGAGTGGCGGGCGCACACGTACACGATACGTCGCGAGAGGCAGCTGCTCCTCCTGACGCACGGCGCGCCGGCGCCTGCCGGCGACCCCGCGCTCGTGTACACCCACCGCGCTGCGCTCGTCTCGGACCTCCTCGGCGACGCCGATCTGTTCGACGCCCTGAGTCACATCGAGGCCGCCGGCGCCGGCGCGGTCGTCTATGTGCCCCCGCCGGCCGAGCCGATAGCCGCGGGAACTGACGTCACCATGGGGCTCGAGCTCGCTGTGGCTGCGCGTGAGCTCGTAACGTTCGGGTATCGCCGGGTGACGCTCCTCGATTCGAGGGCGCCCTGGCCCGACGGGCCGAAGAAGGAGATCGACCTCGAGACGGGCGAGCCTGTGACGCAGGTGGGGGGCCACGGTGCGCCGGTGCCGCGGCGCGGGCGGACGGCGGACGGCCTCTCGGGGTCCCCCGCCCTGCAGAGCTGAGGCGAGCGCGCCGCTGCGACGCGGGTGGAGCGCCGTCGCTCCTCGCCGCCGGTGCAGCTCGTCGGCCCGGGCCCGTTCCCCCTGAGGATTCCGGGTCATGGCCGCACGTTGCAGATGATCCGACCCAGCGTGGATGTCGCTCTGGTGAGCTAGAACACCGATCGCGTTGATCAAGCGAGAAATAAACCGCCAAGACGCCATAAGACGCCAAAAAACACAAAGATCTTGGCGTCTTATGGCGCCTTGGCGGTTCGAAATTCTGCGCTTTTTAGGCAGTTTCAACCCGTCTGTCGCTCTAGGCTCTGCCTGACGACCCGCGGCTCGTATCGAGCCATCGGTCGATCTCGCTGGGGAAGGGCAATGAACGGGCAGAAGCTCATACCGGAGCTCGACGTGGCGGATCTCGGCGCCTCGCTCCGCTTTTACGTCGGCGTCATCGGCTGCACGCTGCGGTACGAGAGGCCAGAGGAGAGATTCGCCTTCATCGACCTGGAGGGCGCGCAGCTCATGCTGCAGGAGGCGGCGGGGCCGGGCCGCAGGTTCCGCACCGCGCCGCTGGAGCATCCTTACGGGCGCGGCGTCAATTTTCAGATCGAGGTCGCCGACGTCACGCCGCTGTACGAGCGCGTGCGCGCAGGCGGCTTCCAGATCGTGATCCCCTTCGAGGAGAGGTGGTACCGCGAGGGTGATACGGAGCTCGGCAACCGCCAGTTCGTCGTCGCCGACCCCGACGGCTATCTCCTGCGGTTCTTCACGGACCTGGGCCAGCGCCCTCTGCGCTCTTGATCGCTCTCTCCGCGTGTCAGAAATCCAGCCAGGGCTCTGTCGCGCGAACGAAGAGAGATTTTGACGCAAAGGCGCCAAGGGCGCAAAGACGCAAAACTACAAATAATCTGCTCTTTTTTGCGCCTTTGCGCCTTTGCGCCTTTGCGTCAAAATCTCTCTCCGGACCTCTGGCAGGCGAGACTAGTACAGCGTTCCCGAAGTTCGTACCTGGATCTGCGGTACACCAGGCCAGGCCCTCGCGATGGCTCGCAGCCCGAGCGTGGCGAGCCTACACGCGACGCATTCCGGTCTACGGGGCGGGTTTGCCGGTTCATCCACGATCGCCTGCGCTTTTGAATCCATCAGCACGGGGCAGGTCCCACGCGCGTAAGTGCCCCGAGCTCGCGCAAAAGCCGTTCTGTTGCCCGCGTCGCTGCGCCAGAAGCTGCAGCACGCGGCGCGCTCGCCCAAGACCCCGCAGCGCGATGCGCAGCGTGCCCGGATCGCGCTCTTGGCCGACGAGGGCTGGAGCAACGAGCGGATCCAGCTTGATGTAGGCTGCGACATCAAGACGGTGCGCAAGTGGCGCAACCGGATCGCGGCGTTTGCTGACGAGGCGGTGCTGCAGGACAGGATGCGCAGGGGCCGACCGCCGCGCGTGGCCACCACAGTGCACTACGACCTTATCAAGTTGGCCTGCAGTCGCCCCGATGAGCACAAGGTCCCGTTCGAACAGGTCTGGACTCTGGAGCGGCTGGCGAAGGCCCTGAAGCTCGAGACCAAGGTAGAACTGAGCCGCACCGAGATCTGGCGCGTGCTGCGGGGAGCAAGCCTCCGACCGCATCGCGTCCGGCTGTGGCTACACAGCCCGGACCCGCATTTCCGCCCCAAGGTCGAGGCGATCTGCAAGCTGTATTTGGAGCCTCCCGCAGGCGCCACCGTGCTCTGCGTCGACGAGAAGACGGGCATGCAGGCGCTGAAGCATCGGTTCCCCATGCAGCCGTGCCGTAGCCGAAGAGCCGCGCGCAAGGAGTTCGAGTACCAGCGCCACGGCACGCGCACACTGATCGGGGCCTTCAATATCAAGACGGGCGAGGTGGTGTCGCGCTGCGGACCGACACGCACCGCCGCCGATCTGCTCGCGTTCATGGACGAGGTGGCGGAGCGCTACCCCACGGGCGACGTCTATATCATCTGGGACAATCTCAACATTCACCACGGCGCCAGGTGGAATCAGTTCAACGCGCGGCACGGCGGACGCTTTCACTTCGTCTACACGCCCATCCATGCGTCGTGGGTCAATCAGATCGAGCTGTGGTTCAGCATCCTGAGCCGTCGGGTGCTCAAGCACGCCTCCTTCGCGTCCGCCGAGGAGTTGAGCCGTTGCGTGCTCGCCTTCGTGCGCCACTGGAACAAGCACGAAGCCCGGCCCTTTCGCTGGAAGTTCCGCGGCCAGTGGAGGGCGACCTTGCCGTCCTACGCCGCCTGAGCTTCCGTGCGGTCCGATGTCGAAGCCGTCCGCCTCCCCGGAGCACGCCGCCTCCGTCCGCGCCTACCTCGCAGCCGAGGGAATGTCCCATCTGCGGGCCCGCAAGTACGGGCAGCTCGTGATCATCGAGTCGGGTCCTGGAGCGGGCCCGATAGCCCACGCCAGGCTCCGCCGTGACACTGTCCACCTCTGGACGCTCGAGATCGCAACCCACACCGGTAGGTGGGAGAAGACCGGCTTCCGCGGCCCGTGGCAGGACTTGCTCAAGCTGTTGATGACCGACTTCCCCTGGACGCTCGCGCCGATCGAGTAACTCGCTCCGCGGCGTTGTCCCGCGACGAGCTCGCTCCGTTTCAACGCCCGGCCAGCCCGGCTCGCGGCCGGGTGGCACAGCGCCGATCCAGGGACGAACTTGGGGAACGCTGTACTAGGGATAGCTGACCGTGAGCTCGGCAAGGAAGGTCCTGCCGTTCTGCCGGCTCGTGGCCGAGAGGTAGCTCTCCGCGGCCGGGTAGTCGTACCGCGCGTCCATCGCGTTGTAGATGCCGATCACATACCGGCTGTGGAAGCGCTGGAGCTCGCCGGACACCGTGAGGTCCGCGACGATCGCGCCCGCGGTCTCGTCGGCCGAGCTGCGGCCGATGCGCCGGGGCGCCTCCAGGTTGATCCGGAGCCCCGCGGCGGCGAGCCGCTCCACCACCGGGACGACGCCGCGAAACGAAGCGAGGTGCTCCGGCGCGTTGATCAGCCGCTCTCCGCGCCTGAGCTCGCCGCGCTGGTAGCCGTAGGTCGCCGCGAGCATCCAGCCTTGCCGCCACTCGCGGCGGAGCTCGACGTCACACCCTGCCACGAACGCGTCTCGACGGCTGTTCACGTAGCGCACAACCCCGGGGCTGTCCTCCGCGGAGGTGATCCGGTCCGACAGCTTGCTCGCGTGGGCGGCGCCGAGCGCGGTCCAGTCGTCGCCGAGGCGCTGCGAGTACTCGATCTCGGCCGAAGCGATGGACTCCGGCTTGAGCACGAGGCGCCGCGCGGGGTCGACGGCGGGCACCTGCGTCTTGCCGTCGGTGTAGAACTGCTCGGAGATGCTCGGGGCGCGGAAGGCGCGCCCGCCCATGATCTTCAGGACCCCTCCCGGCGCGGGCCGGAGGATGATCGCGGCGCGCGGCACGACGATCGGCGCGAACGTGCTGTAGACGTCGAGGCGCGCGCCCCACGAGAGGCGGACCCACGGGGCGGGCGAGCTGTCGAGGATGAGGTAGCCGGCGCCGAAGCGGTACGGCACGGGCTTCGTGCGCACGCGGCCGTCCGCGAACACGCTGCCCAGCGTCGCCTCGGGGTGCGCCTGCACCTCGCCGCCCCCGGTGACCCTCAGCCAGGGGAGCGGCGTCCATGCCGCCCTGAGCTCGCCGCCCAGCCAGGTGCCGTGCTGCTGCTCGAAGATCGTCCCCTCCTCGAACGCGTAGACGCCGCGCCACACGAAGCGGTTCACGTGGGCGCGCGCCATGAGCTGCAGGTCGGGCGAGAGCCGCGGCTCGAAGCGCAGCTCGGCCATCATGTGCGCGTCCTCGTAGCTCGTCCCGAGGTCGTTGAGCCGCGTGCCCACGTAGCCGATCGGGACGAGCTGCTCGCGCGTGTGGTACATCCACTGCGCCGTGAACGGCCCGTACCAGGCGCGCCCGGACGTGCCGCCGGCCCGGAAGGTCTCGGCGCGCTCGGCGATCTGCACGGGCGGCCCCTCGCCAGGGTCCCGCAGCGTCACCGGGACGTCGAACCCGTCGGAGCGCGCCCCGGTGACGCTCGCCCGCACGCCCGCGTCCTTGCGGGCGTTGTAGTGGAACCCGGCGCGCGCGTGGCCCACGCCGTCGTAGTAGGTCCCGGCCGCCACGTGCGCGTTTGTGGGCTCGTCGCGCCCGCGCGGGACGAGGTTGACGATGCCGGAGAGCGCGCCCGTGCCGTAGAGCAGCGAGCCAGGGCCGCGGACGACCTCGATGTGATCCACGTCGTGGAGGTCGTCGCGCGCGTCGGAGCCCACGAACGAGGCGTTCAGCACGTTGTCGTTCGTCGAGTGGCCGTCGGAGAGGACGAGGAGCCGGTTGCCGTAGTCGAGCGGCTCGCCGAGCCCGCGGATCCCGGCCGAGTAGACCACGTGATCGTTCGAGAGGTAGACGCCGCGCGTGCCGCGCAGCGCCTCCGCGATGGTCGGGTACCCGAAGGCGCGCAGCTCCTGCTGCTCGATGACGCTGATGGATGCGGGCGCGTCTTCCAGGCGCTCGAGGACGCGTGAGGCCGACGACACCTCCCGGAGCGGCGCCAGCGTGACGTCGCGCAGCTCCGCCTGCTGGCCGGCCGCCACCTCGATCGTCCGCTCGACGGGCGCGAAGCCCCGCAGGCTGACGCGGACGCGGCGCCGGCCCACGGGGACGCCCTGGATCACCGACGGCGTGAAGCCCATGGAGCGGCCGTCGATCTCGACAAGGGCGTCGGGCTCGTC
Source organism: Sorangium sp. So ce726 (assembly GCF_051521405.1). Lineage (NCBI taxonomy): Bacteria > Pseudomonadati > Myxococcota > Polyangiales > Polyangiaceae > Sorangium > Sorangium sp. So ce726. The sequence goes on from NZ_CP150349.1 coordinate 3,392,830, forward strand.
GGCGCGCACGAGGATCGAGCCGGTGAGCGGGCTTAGGGTCGCCGTGATCGGCACCGTCTCGTGCGCGGCGACGGTCAGCGGCTGCGGCGCCGCCTCGAAGCCCGGGCGCGAGAAATGGAGCACGTGGCGGCCCGGCGGCAGGTCGAGATCGCACGGGGCGGTGCAGGCGGGCGGCGCGCCCTCGTGGTCGACGTGCACCGTGGCCTCGCTCGCGCCGCGCACGTCCACCCGCACGGTGCCGACGATGCGGCGGAGCACGATGAGGACCTCCTTGCTCTGCCCCAGCTTCACCGCGATGTCATCCACGGCCACGGGCTCGTAGCCCGCGAGCTCGACGAGGATCCGGTAGCGCCCCTCGGACATGGCGAGCCGGCGCGGCGCCGTGCCGCGCGCGCCGAGGTCCTTGCGATCGACGTAGATCCTGCCGCCCGGCGGCGACGTGACGATCTGGAGCACGGCCACGCGCGGCGCGATCCGCTGGAGCGCGGCCTGGACCTCGGCGACGACCTCCGGGTCGGCCTCGCCCTCGATCGCGTCGTCGTAGTACCGGTGCGCGTCCGCGAAGCGGCCCAGCTCCTCGTAGGTGAGCGCGATGTTGAAGACGACGTTGCGGTTCGGCACGAGCCGGTTCGACGCGAGGAAGTGCTCGAGGGCGTCCTGGTACCGCCCCTGCTTGAAGAGGTCGCGGCCCAGGTCGAAGTGGAGGTCGGCCTCGTCGGCCTGGCCCTCGCCGTCGGCGCGGGCGGCGGGGGCCTGGAGCAGCGCGCTCGCGAGGAGGAGGGGCACCGCGGCGAGCCTCCACCGGCGGGCGCGCGTGCTCGAGGGCGCTCGACGCATGCCGCTAGCGGTGCTCGCGCAGGCGCGTCGCCTTCGTCGGCGCGGGCTCGCTGCTCGCCGGGTACGGCGACGACGGCGCGAGCACCGCGCGCGGGCGGCCCGCCCTCGCCGAGCCGAGCGGCGCGAGCGCGGCGCCGGCCGTGGCGAACCCGCTCGCCGCGGCGGCCGCCGCGGCTGTGGGCGGCGAGGCGACCTCGGAAGGCGAGAGGGAGGAAGGCCCGGGATCCTCGGGCGAGGGCGCCGAGGGCTCGCCCTGCGCCGGCGCGACTTGCGAGGCCACCTCGCCGGCAGGCGGCGCGCCCGCGGCCGGCGCTGCCCCACGCCCGAGCCACGCGGTCGCCGCCACGCCCCCGAGGAGCGCGACGAGCGCCGCCGCCGCGATGGGCGCGACCATGCTTCGCCGGCGCCGTCCCTGTGGATCCCCTGCGGCGGCGCGCTCGCCCCGTCTGGACGGCGCCGCCGTCGGCGCCAGCGACTCATCCGGGGGCAATGCGTGCACGGAGGGAGGTCCGGCAGCCGACGTCTGCGCGGGCGGCATCGATGGCGAGGCCGCCGCGGTGAGCGTGAGAGGAGCGACGGACGCCCGCGCGGGCGGCATCGATGGCGAGGCCGCCGCGGTGAGCGTGAGCGGAACGACGGACACCCGCGCGGGCGGCACCGACGGCGAGGCCGCCGTCGCGAAGGCGGGGGGAGCGACGGACGCCTGTGTGGGCGGCATCGAGGGAGCGCGCTCCTTCGCCTGCTCGCTCAAGGAGTGCCGGGATCCACGCGTGGGGCCGATCGGCCCGGTCAGGGTCTCGGCTTCCTCGTCGATGGCCCGCGCGCGGTCCGGTGCCGGCGGCGCGTCGACGGTCTCGTTCCCCATCGCCCTGCGCAGGATGCGCGCCACCGTCTGGCGCGCGGACTCCGACGCGAGCGGCTCGAGCAGCGTGGCCAGCTCGGCGATCGTCTGGGGACGGCGCGCTGGATCCTTCTCGAGGCACATCAGGATGACCCACTCGAGCGCGAGCGGGATCTCTGGCCGGTGGCTGCGCGGGGGCACGGGCACGTCGGTCACGATGCTGACGAACAGCGCCGAGACGGACTCGGTCTCGAATGGCAGCCGCCCTGTCAGGAGCTGATAGAGCGTCATGCCGAGCGCCCAGATGTCGCTGCGGGCGTCCACCGTTCGGGTGCTGCGGATGTGCTCCGGCGACATGTAGCGGGGAGAGCCGAGCACCACGGCGGATGCGGTCAGCTGGGCGTTCAAGCCGAGCACGCCCTCCTCGGAGGCCTTCGAGATGCCGAAGTCGAGCACCTTGATCAGGGTCGAGCCGTCCTTGCGGCTCGCGAGGAAGAGGTTGCCCGGCTTCAGGTCGCGGTGGACGATCCCGAGCGAGTGCGCCTCGGCGAGCGCCTCGCAGGCCTCGATCACGTAGCTGACCGCCGGCTCCACGGGCAGCGGGCCCCGCGATTCAAGCAGCGCCTCCAGATCGATGCCATTCAGGTACTCCATCACGAAATAGGGCAGATCGTCGTCGGTCTGCCCCACATCGATGACGCGGGCGATGTGCTCGCTGGCGATCGCCGCTGCGGCCTGCGCCTCTCGGAAGAAGCGCTCCGTGGCGCCGGGCGTGGTGCGCCCCTCGGGCAGCAGGAACTTCAGCGCGACGCGGTGGCGCAGCGAGATGTGGTGCGCCGCGACGACGATCCCCATGCCGCCGCGGCCGAGCACCCGCTCGACGCGGTACTTGCCGCCGACGACGTCCCCGACGCGCGGAATCCTGCGCCATGAAGCCGATTCCGCCGCGTCCGAGCCTGCGTGGGCCATCGGCCGTCAGTATACACCAGCACCTCTGGGACCCGGCAGAATCTCGGCCGCCCGCCGGCGCCGTGTGTGATACGCCCGCTCCCAGCCCCACCCGCTCTGTCGGGCGGCGATCCAGGCGGGGTGTGGCGCCGCGCGCTCGCAGCAGCGGTGGCGCGGCGAGCGGTGGCGGACGGGGCAGGGGGGCGCGCGGGCCGGCGGGGCCGGCCGACATGCGCCGAGCGGGCTCCGGCATTGCGCACTGCGTGGTGGTTCGTCTTCCGTGGATGACGCGCATTGCTATGCTGGCCACCGGTCTCTCAGCGAGGTCTCATCGTGAATGAATTCACTGCGATAGGCCCCCTCCTCGGCGGCGCCCTCATCGGCGTGGGGGCGTCTCTCCTCCTGCTCTTCAACGGGAGGGTCGCTGGCATCAGCGGCATCTTCGGAGGGCTCCTCTTCCGGAAGCCTGGCGATACCGCCTGGCGCGCGGCGTTCGTCGCGGGCCTCCTCCTCGGCGGCCTCGCGCTCGTCGCCGCGCACCCGCGCGCCTTCCCCTCGGCGGGAGGCGGCGGCTCGCTCGGCCTCGTGATCGCCGCCGGGTTGCTCGTCGGCTGGGGCGCGCGGCTCGGCAACGGGTGCACGAGCGGCCATGGAGTCTGCGGCCTCAGCCGTCTGTCGGTCCGGTCGCTCGTCGCCACGCTGACGTTCATGGCGACCGCGGCCATCACGGTGTACGTCAGCCGGCACCTGCTCGGAGTGGCGCGATGAGGCAGGGCGCGGCCGCATTCCTCGCCGGCTTGCTGTTCGCCGTGGGGCTCGGCGTCTCCGGCATGACCCAGCCGTCCAGGGTCATCGGCTTCCTCGACGTGGCCGGCGACTGGGACCCGAGCCTCGCGTTCGTGATGGCCGGCGCGATCTCCGTGCACTTCCTGGCCTACCGCGTCCTTCGCCGGCGGCGGCGCGGGGGCGGCGCCGATGCGGCCGGCCTTGTCCGAGCGCCGCGCTTTCCCCTCCTGGCCGACCGCGCGGCCGTCCCGACCCGGACCGACATCGACGCGCGCCTCATCGCTGGCGCCGGGCTCTTCGGCGTCGGCTGGGGTCTCGCCGGGTACTGCCCGGGGCCGGCGCTCGTCTCGCTGGTGACCGGATCGAGCGCCGTCCTCGCGTTCGTCGCCGCGATGGCCGCAGGCATGGTGATCGAGCGTTTCGCCACGGCCAGGACGAGGGGCGAAACGAGCGAGCAGACGACGGAATGAACGGCGGGTGAAGCGACGCGTGGACTCACGGGTGAAGCACCGCGTGTGGCGGGCGGAACACCGCGTGGAACGCCAGGCAGAATACCGCGTGTGGCGGACGGAACACCGCGTGGAACGCCAGGCAGAATACCGCGTGTGGCGGGCGGAACACCGCGTGTGACGGCCGGGACACCGCGTGGAACGAGCGAGGCGAGGGGAGGCGCGCTCGCGACGAGCATGAGCATGCCGGCAGAGCGCGTTTCAGGTCGGCGTCTCTTGCAACGTGTCTCCAGGCGAGGCCATACTCGCTCCCCAGTGCTCGATGGCGGCCGCGGTCGTCCGCTGGCTGGTGGATGAGAGGCTTCGGCCGCCGTCATCAACGCTGGGAGAGCGAGCCATGAGGATGTCACTCGGCCCCTTTCTGGGGGCGACGGCTGTCTCTTGTCTTCTATCCGCCTGTGTCGAGCCGGTCGATGCGACCGGGCTCGCGGCCGCCGAGGCCGTTGACGGGACGGGAGCTGAGGCGACCCACGAGGCAAGGCCCTTCGAGGTCTGGGCCATCGATCAGTCCAACACGAACGGGCTGACGTACGGCGGCACCTTGTACATCTACAACGGCGCGCGCCTTGCGGGCGACTCTCCCAGCGACGCGGTCTCTGCGGAGGTCATTGACCTCGGGGACCAGACCGCATCGCTGTGCCTCGAGCAGACCGGCGCCAATCCGGTCCGGCCGCACATGCTCCTCTTCAACGCTGCGTACACCCACGCCGTGGTGTCCTTCGTGGCGAGCGGCCACGTCGCGATCCTCGACGCGGCGACCCGCGCTCCGGTCGCGTGCCTCCGCACCTCGCCGGGCGCGGACGGGGCGCGGCAGGCCCACGCCGCGGTGCCTGCGCCGGACGACTCCTACATCCTTGTGGCCAACCAGAACGGCAAGCGAATCGAGCGGATCGCGACCGACTACGCCGCGGGCACCTTCGCGTGGCAGCCGGACGCGACCCTCGACCTGGCCAGGTGCACCGCGCCGAGCGGCGATCCCTGTCAGTTCCCGGGTATCCGCCCGGACAACGCGCCGATCTGCCCGATCATCGACGCCACGGGCACCTATGGCTTCATCACCCTGCGCGGAGGCGGCCTGTTCGTCGTCGACCCCACGTCGACGCCGATCGAGATCGTGGGCGAGTACGACGCAGGCGCCGTGCACGGGAACGGGTGCGGCGGCATCGAGGCCGGGGGCTCGATGTTCATCGACTCCGGCGGTGCGACGGCGACGAACCTGGATCAGTTCGACGTGTACCGATTCCCGCTCGCCGGCTACGCGCCGACCAACGCGGTGAACACCCCCAGGCCCGATGTGGTGTTCTCCGACGAGTCCACGGACCGTGACGCCCACGGCATGCTGGCGACGGACGGCGGCCGCGCCCTCTGGGTGCTCGACCGGATCCGGGGCGTGGCCGAGGTGTTCGACGTCGAGACGAACGCGCACGTGGGCACCGTCGACCTGAAGGGCCCGCTGTCGCGCGATCCCTCGCCCGACCTCATCGATACCTCGCCCTCGCACAACCGCATCTTCGTGACCCTGCGCGGCCCGACGCCGCTGAGCGGCGACCCGCACGCCTCGGTGGGCAGCACGCCCGGCGTCGGCGTCATCAACGTGACCCGAGCCGGGAGGAGCGGCACGCTCAAGCGCATCGCGCCAATCACCAACAAGGACGCTGGTGGCGTGGAGCGGGCAGACCCGCACGCCATCCGGGTGCGCCGGCGCTGCTCGAACGCCGGAGGCCGTTGACCGCTCGCCAACAAAGACACGGTGATCTTGCCGCAGCGGTCCACGGTGCGCATCGTCACGCGCTTCGATGATCCAGGCATGTGGATGTTCAGGTCTTCGGGCGAACTGCCCATCTGCGCGCCCACGAAGGTGACGTCGGGGTGGCGTTCGATCACGCGGTTGCGCTCCTCGAAGAGGGCAAGGGCCTCAGAGAGTGCAACATCGAGCCGAACCAGTTCGTCGGGATGAGCGTCTTCGAGCTGTACAAGGGCTACCCGATCACCGACAGCGTGCGGCGTTCGCTCGTCGGAGAGCAGACTCACTCGTACGAGGAGGTGCACGGCTATCACTGGGAGAGCTGGGTCGTGCCGTTCCGGGGCGACGCCGGTGGGGCTCGACCTCTCGCAGATCACCACCCAGCAGAACCTGCGGGCGGCCCTCGGCCATTGCATCCGCAAGATGAGCGCAGAGAAGCAGCGAGCCCTCTCAGATCACTGACACGTGCAGTCGACCGAGAGCGTGTAGCTGCCTTCGGCCCCGGCGTAACCGTCCACCACCACGTAGAAGGTCTGGCCCGGCGCGCTCGTCCAGCTCACGGTCTCGACGGTCTGTAGATCCAGCGGGGTCGAGGAAGCCATCTCGTTCGACCGGATGGGGTCGCAGGCGGACAGCAGCAGGAGATCCAGATCCGTCGCGAGGTTCTCGAGGTTTGCGGTCACCGTGCACTCGGCCGTCGAGGAGAAGGCATAGACCGTCTCACGCCCCGACTCGGCACGAGCGGTCCGGTCGTAGCCCGACCACTCATTGGCGCGCCCCTGGCTCGTCGTGCTGTGATTCAAACGATCGCCACACGCGATCGGCAACGCTACCCCACACGGGTCGGCCCCGCTGTCCGTGCCCCCGGCGCCGCCCGCGCCGATCCCGCCGTGGCCGCCCCCGGCACCGATCGTCGCAGCCGAGCCGGCGGCACCACCCTGGCCGCTGGTGGCGACGGCTCCGCCGGCACCACTGCCGCTGCTGGTGGCGACGGCTCCGCCGGCACCACTGCCGCTGCTGGTGGCGCCAGCGTCATGGCCGGCAGCACCACCCGTCCCGCCCACCTCGTGCACATCATTGCCGCACGCTGCAACCATGAAAAGCGCGAAACCGAGAGCCAAGTGACGTCGAAGCACGTTGCCTCCTTCCCATCCGCCTGCGCACAGCAGCATATCATGCCCATTACGACCCTGTGCCGCTTGGACGTCCGCGCTTGCAACGAGCGACGCCAGCCCCGACGCGTTCGACTCGGGGTCCTGCCTTCCAACATTGCAGCGGTACGCGATGGAAGCTCTCCTGGCGTCCGTCCCGGCGACGCCGTAGCTCGTGCCCCAGGCGCAGCTGCCCCAGGCGCAGCGCGCTCCGATGCCGCGCCCTGGATGATCCGTGACCACCACCCCCGCACAGGCGCGCGCCACGATGGCCCGCGCCCGCGCGCAGCCTCCCCGGCAACCGCCCGCCAGCCGCCGTCCCTGCCAGGCGCAGCCACCAACTCTTCGGAACTCCTCGTTATTGTATCTGCGAGTGGGCCTTGTTTTCCCCTGGCGGAAAGGCGGCCTCAACGCGCTGCATCCACGCGCAGGCGCGGACGTGAACGCCGCGGTGCGCCTACATCGTGCGTCGACCCATGCTCATTACAGCGACTGGCGCGCCGATCCCGGTGTCACGTGACCGATACAATGAAGTGGTTGACAGCGACCGATATCTTCTGATTTAGGACATCGGGGGGCATCATTCACATAGGGAGGGCGGGACGTGCTGTTGAAAATTGACACGGCACTGCGGACGGACGCCAGCGCGGTGGCCGCCGATGACGGCTATGATGCCGTGATCGTGGGCACCGGGATTGCCGGCGCGATCGTGGCCAACGAGCTAAGCCGAGCAGGCAAGCGGGTGCTGCTGCTGGAGGCGGGGGCGGGGACGAACCGGTCGATCTCCGGCTATGAGTCCTACCTTGCCAACTTCTTCGCGGCGTCGTCGAAGGACAACCAGTCGCCGTTCCCCGAGAACCCGAACGCGCGGATGCCGCGCAGCCCGGAGCTCCGCAAGCTCCAGCCCGGCGAGACCGACCCCGCTCCCTACGTCGTGCAATCAGGCCCCTACGTCACCGACACCAACTACACGCGCGTGTTCGGCGGGACGACCATGCACTGGGAGGCGAAGACCCCCCGCATGCTGCCGGATGACTTCAAGGTCCGCACGCTGTTCGGACAGGGCGTCGACTGGCCGCTGCGCTACGAGGAGCTCGAGTCCGACTACCAGGTGGCCGAGCGCGAGATGGGCGTCTCCGCCGACGTCGGGGAGCAGTCTTACCTGGGGCTGAGCTTCCCCGAAGGCTACGTGTACCCGATGAAGGGCCTGCCGCTGTCCTACCTCGACCAGAGGGTCGGGAAGGGCATCGACGGCACCGAGGTCAAGCTGCACGACCAGGCGTATTCCATCCGGATCCGCGCGTACCCGCAGGCCCGCAACGGAGTTCCCAATCCTGCCTACGACGGCGGCAAGGGTTACGTGCCGGTAGGCGCCGTCAACACCCATCAGGTGGAGGAGGGGGAGCGCTGCCAGGGCAACACCAACTGCGTGCCGCTCTGCCCGGTGCAGGCGCGGTATCATTCCGGCAAGACGCTGGCGAAGGCGCTCGAGACAGGGCGGGTCGACCTGATGGTCCAGGCGGTCGCCTCGAAGGTGGTGATCGATCCCGAGAGCGGGCGCATCACGGCGCTGGAGGTCAAGGTCTACAAGGACCCGCAGTCGTCAGAGCACGAGACGATCACCGTCAAGGGCAAGATCTTCGTGCTCGCCGCCGGCGCCATCGAGACCCCGCGGCTCATGCTGGCTTCCGGCCTCCGGAGCAGCAGCGGGCTGATGGGCCGCAACCTGATGGACCACTCCTACCTGCTGAGCTGGGGGCTGATGCCCGATGTCTGCGGGACCACGCGCGGCACGAGCTGTACCGGCGGCATCATCGACCTGCGCACGGGGTCATTCCGGCGGAGTCAGGCGGCCTTCAGCGTGGACATCCACAACGACGGCTGGGGGTGGGCGACGGGCTCGCCCTTCACGGATCTGGCCGAGCTCGTGGACCAGCACAACCACTTCGGGGACGAGCTGCGCCGCGGGCTCGTCGACCGCATCTCGCGCCAGCTCCTGTTCGCGTTCATGCTCGAGGTGCTGCCGAGCGAGAGCAACCGCGTCACCGTCGATCCGCGCTACACCGACCGCCTCGGCAACATGCGCCCGGTCGTCTCGTTCACGGTGCCGGAGTACACGATGCGCGGCGCCGCCTATGCGCGGCAGTTCGCCAGGACCATGTTCGCGCGCCTGGGCGTCGTGGATTTCTCCCGGTACGACCCCGGCGACTACGGCTATGTCGCCTACGAGGGCGAGGGGTACGCCATCCGGGGGGGCAACCACCTGGCCGGCACCCACATCATGGGATCGGACAAGCGCACTTCGGTCGTCGACACCGACCAGCGCTCCTGGGATCATGAAAACCTCTATCTGGTCGGGTCCGGCAGCATGCCTTCGGTCGGCACCGCCAACGTGACCCTCACCCTCGCCGCGCTCTGTTACCGGAGCACGCGCGCGATGCTCAAGCAGCTCCACTGACGCGAGGCACGCCCATGACCTACTCCCGACGATCCGAACCTCCCGTGCCGCGCAACAAGATCGAGACCATCACCGAGCTGCACCATTACCTGCAGCACGCGCTCCAGCTGGAGCACGCCACGATCCCGCCGTACCTCGCGGCGCTCTACTCGATCAAGCCGGGGACCAACCCGGATGCCGTCCACATCCTGCGCGTGGTGGCGGTCGAGGAGATGCTCCACCTGACCCTCGCGGCGAACCTGCTGAACGCCGTCAAGGGCACGCCCGACCTGACGGTCAAGGGCTTCGTGCCCAGCTACCCCGCCTACCTGCCGGACGGCGAGACCGACTTCCAGGTCCACATCGCTCCCTTCGGCATCGAGGCCATCGAGACCTTCAAGAAGATCGAGCGGCCGAAGAAGGGAGGCGGGCGGCTCGTCCGCAGCGCCGCCCCGGCCGGCGCCACGGTGCTGGGCGCGCACCCCGAAGACTCCGATATGCAGTTCTACAGCATCGGCGAGTTCTACGCCGCCATCGAGGAGGGCATCGTGCGCCTGGAGGCGGAGGCGCAGGCCCGGGGCGAGACGATCTTTGTCGGCGATCGCGGGCGGCAGATCACCCGGGAGTACTACTATTCCGGCGGCGGCGAGCTGCTGCCCGTGATCGATCTGGCCAGCGCGCGCCGGGCCATCTCGCTGATCATGGAGCAGGGCGAGGGCACCGAATCCAGCATCTACGACCGGGAAAAGGAGCTGTCGCACTATTACCGCTTCGACCAGCTCACCCTGGGTCGCTACTACCAGCCGGGTGACCAGCCGGGCCAGCCGACCGGGCCGACGTTCACCGTCGACTGGAAGGGCGCGTACCCCATCAAGACGGACGTCAAGCTGGCCGAGCTGCCGGCTGGCTCCGAGCTGTACGACATGGCGGTGGCCTTCAACCGCGCTTACGCGAAGTTCCTCGAGACCCTGACGCGGGCCTACAACGGCGAGCCGGCGCTGCTGATGAGCGCCGTGCCGCAGATGTTCGAGTTCCGCAACCTGATCACCCAGATGATCCGCAACCCGCTGCCGAACAGCGAGTTCACCGCGGCGCCGACCTTCGAGCTCTACCCGGACGCGGACGCCCCTGCCGCGGTCGCCGGCGTGAGCGCGGTGTCGAGCCGCCTCGATCGATTCCTCGCCTTCTCCGCGGAGGTGACCGCCTTTGCCGTGTTCGAGCTGCATGGGACCGGGCAGGCCGAGGCGTACCTGAAGTCCGCCGATGAGGTCGTCGGCGCCGCCGTGGTGGACGAGCTGCTCGCGATCCATGGCGGGGCGGGGCAGGGGAGCGACCGCCAGGCGCGTGACACCTTCCTGCGCCGGGAGATCTTTGGCCACGAGAAGCTCGGGCCGATCGCCCGCAACATCATCAAGATGTGGTATTCCGGCGTCTGGTACGAGCTGCCCACGGCCTGGACCGAGGCCTTCGGCCCCGCGCCGAAGGACGTGACGTTCGTGGTCTCGCCGGCCTCGTACGTGGAGGGGCTGCTGTGGACGGCCATTGGCGGTCACCCCGCCGGAGCCAAGCCGCAGGGGTTCGGGTCGTGGGCCGATCCGCCGCGCATCCCGTCCTCCGAGGACACGCCGGCGCGCCGGTCGCTGCCTGTCGTCGGCGAGCGATAGCGCGTCGCGGGGGCAACGTGGTGTCGGGAGGGATCGGCCGATAGCGAGGCCGACCGAGGGGCCCTCGGCGACTTCGAGGGTCGCGTCGAGCCGGTGCAGTCAGCGAGAGAAGTCCCGGAGGAGGAGCGCATGGTCGGGATGGGGAGGGAGATCTGCGGCGACCTGGGGATCGCCGAAGGCCGCGAGTGGCTCGTCACCAACGGCATCGGCGGCTATGGCTCGGGGACGGTGGCCGGCTCGCTCACGCGCGGCTACCACGGGCTCCTCGTCGCCGCCCTCCGGCCGCCCGTCGATCGGCGGCTGATGCTGGTCAAGGTCGATGAGGCGGTCACCTACCGCGGCGCGGCCTGGGACCTCGCGACCAACCGCTGGGCGAGCGGCGCCGTCGCGCCGAGCGGCCTTGTCAACATCGAGCACTTCGCGCTCGAGGGCTCGATCCCTTGCTGGCGCTACGCCTGCGCCGACGCGCTGCTCGAAAAGCGCGTCTGGATGGAGCACGGCCAGAACACCACCTACGTCGCTTACACCGCGCTCCAGGCCCGCGAGCCGTTGCGCCTCACCGCGCGCGCCATCGCCAACAACCGCGTCTTCCACAACACAGGCACCGTCGCGTGGCCGGCCGGGGTCAGCGCCGCTTCGGGCGGCGTCCGCGTCGTCACGGCCGGCGACGCGCTGCCGCTGTTCCTCAAGCTGGAAGGCGGCGCGGCCACCCCCGCGACGGAGCTCTACCGCGGCTTCGCGCTCCCGGCCGAGACGGCGCGCGGGCTCCTCGATCGCGACGACCACGTCCACGTCGCGACCTTCGAGGCGACCCTCCTGCCCGGCGAGACGGTGGTGTTCCTCGCCGCCGCCGGAGACGGCACAACCGCTGTCGATCCGGAGGCCCTCCCGCGCCGCCGCGCGCGCGATCGGGCGCTCCTCTCGGCGTGGAGCGGGGCGCGGCCGTCGGGCGCGGCCGCCGCCCCCGGCTGGGTCTCGCAGCTCGTCCTCGCCGCCGACCAGTTCGTCGTGGACCGCGCGCAGACCCCCGGCGGCAGCCCCGGCAAGAGCGTCATCGCCGGTTATCCTTGGTTCGAGGACTGGGGCCGCGACACGATGATCAGCCTCCCCGGGCTCGCGCTCTCGACAGGGCAGGCGAGCATCGCCGCGCCGATCCTCCGCACGTTCGCCGCCTTCGTGGATCAGGGGATGTTGCCCAACCGGTTCCCCGACGGCGCCGCGCACCCCGAATACAACACGATGGACGCCACCCTCTGGTACTTCCAGGCCATCCGCGCCTGTCACGAGGCGACCGGCGACGACGGGCTGCTGCGCGATCTGTTCCCGGTGCTGCGGGACATCGTCGACTGGCAACTCAAGGGCACGCGTTATGGGATCCAGGTTGACCCAGGCGATGGCCTGCTCCGCGGCGGGCAGGACGGCGTCCAGCTCACCTGGATGGATGCCAAGGTCGGCGATCGCGTGATCACGCCGCGCATCGGCAAGCCGGTCGAGATCAACGCCCTCTGGTACAACGCGCTGCGGGCGATGGTCGCCTTCGCCGCCCGCCTCGGCGAGCCCGCCGAGCCGTATCAGGGGATGGCGGCGAGGGCCCTCGCGTCCTTCGAGCGCTTCTGGAACGCCGCCGCGGGCTATTGCTACGACGTCCTCGACGGGCCCGCCGGCGCCGAGGCGGCGCTCCGGCCGAACCAGATCTTCGCCGTGTCGCTCCCCGAGAGCCCGCTCTCGCCGGAGCGACAGCGCGCCGTGGTCGACGCGTGTGCGCGGGCGCTCCTGACCTCGCACGGGTTGCGCTCGCTCGCCCCGTCGGAGCCGGCGTATCAGGGGTTCTACGGCGGCGATCAGGAGCGCCGCGACGCCGCTTACCACCAGGGCATGGTCTGGGCCTGGCTCATCGGCCCGTTCATCGAGGCGCACCTCCGCGTTTACGGCGATGCCGACGCAGCCCGCCGGCTGCTCGCGCCGATGGGCGACCACATCAACGCCGCCGGCCTCGGCTCGATCAGCGAGATCTTCGATGGTGACGCCCCCTTCGCGCCGCGCGGCTGCATCGCCCAGGCGTGGAGCGTCGGCGAGGCGCTCCGCGCCTTCACGCTCCTCGACCGGGCGGCGTCGCCCGTCCGGAAGCGCCCTTGAACCGACGACGCAACGAGGAGATCCCGAGGTGATCCAGGGAAAGGAAGCAGAACGCCTGAAGGCCGCCTACTCGGGCGCCGGGGACACGCGCTGGCTCTTCTGGGGCCCTTACCTCTCCGAGCGCCAGTGGGGCACGGTGCGCGAGGACTACAGCGCCTACGGCGACGCCTGGGATTACTTTCCGCACGAACACGCCCGCTCTCGCGCCTACCGCTGGGGCGAGGACGGGCTCGCCGGCATCTCCGACGACAAGTCGCGCCTGTGCTGCGCGCTCGCGCTGTGGAACGGGAACGACCCGATCGTCAAGGAGCGCCTGTTCGGGCTCACCAACAGCGAGGGCAACCACGGCGAGGACGTCAAGGAGTACTACTTCTACCTCGATAACACGCCCACCCACAGCTACATGAAGTGGCTGTACAAGTACCCGCAGCGCGCATTCCCGTATTCCGATCTGGTCCACGAGAACGCGCGGCGAAAGCAGGACGATCCGGGCGCCTTCGAGTACGAGCTGATCGACACCGGGGTGTTCGCCGACGATCGCTATTTCGACGTCCAGGTCGAGTACGCGAAGGCGGGGCCCATGGATATCCTGATCCGGATCACCGTCACGAACCGCGGCCCCGACGCGGCGGACCTCCACCTCCTGCCGACGTTATGGTACCGGAACACCTGGTCGGCAGACGGCGTAGAGGCCAGGCCGGCGCTCCGCGGCGCGCGCGCCGCCGCCGCGGGGGGCGTCGCGACCCTCCTCGCCGATGCGATCAGCGTGCCCTCCGACTCGCCCGACGGGGCGACGGAGATCCCGGCGATGACGCTCTACTGCCTCGGGCCCGACGACCTCTTGTTCTGCGACAACGAGTCGAACGCGGCGCGCCTCTGGGGCGCGCAGGTCGGCCCGCGCTATCCCAAGGACGGGATCAACGACCATGTCGTGGAGGGCAAGGACACGGTCAATCCCGCGCTCACCGGGACCAAGGGCGCGGCGCTCTATCGCCTGCACATCGGCGCCGGCCAGACGGTGGAGGCGCGGCTGCGCCTCTCGTCGGACCCGAAGCTCGCCGCGCCCTTCGGGGCGGACTTCGACGCCACCTTCACGACCCGCGTCGCCGAGGCGGACGAGTTCTACGCGTCGGTCGGCCCCGCTGGCCTGACCGACGATCAGCGCTCGATCCAGCGCCAGGCGTACGCCGGCATGCTGTGGGGCAAGCAGTTTTACTATTACGTCATCAGCGAATGGATCGACGGCGACAAGGCGCAGCCGCCGCCGCCGGCGACGCGCACCCGCAACAAGGACTGGATCCACTTCTACGCCAGCAACATCCTCTCCATGCCCGACAAGTGGGAGTATCCCTGGTTCGCGTCCTGGGATCTCTGCTTCCAGTCGGTGGTGCTGGCCCGCGTCGACGCGCGCTTCGCCAAGGACCAGCTCCTCGTCCTCGCGCGCGAGTGGTACACGTCGCCCGCGGGGGCGGTGCCGGCCTACGAGTGGGCCTTCGGCGACGTCAACCCGCCGCTCCACGCCTGGGCGGCGCTGCGCATCTTCGAGATCGAGCAGGAGATGACCGGCGGCCCCGGAGATGTGCAGTTCCTCGCGGACATCTTCCAGCACTGCCTCGTCTATTTCACCTGGTGGATCAACCGCAAGGACGCGGACGACAACAACCTCTTCCAGGGCGGCTTCCTCGGGCTCGACAACATCTCCATCATCGACCGGAGCCACCTCGACGCTCTCGAGGAGACGATCTGCCGCAGGATCGAGATGTACCAATCCGACGGTACGAGCTGGATGGCGATGTTCAGCCTCGACATGCTGCGGATCGCGCTGAGGCTCGCGGAGACGGCCGAGGAGTACGGCAGCCTGGCGAGCAAGTTCTTCCAGCACTTCGTGTTCATCGCCGACGCGATCAACGCGATCGAGCACAGGTCCGCCGGCTCCGCCGCCCAGGTCACGCTGTGGGACGAGAACGACAACTTCTATTACGACGCCCTCAAGATCTCGGGCGTCGGCGTGCCCGACGAGTACCTCAGCGTCAAGCTGCGATCGCTCGTGGGGATCATCGCCCTGTTCCCCGTGTTCCTGCTCGATCCGAGCGAGATCGAGCGCCGCGCGATGGGCCAGATCGCGGGGCGGATTCAGTGGTTCACGCTCCAGCACAAGGAGCTCCTCGAGGGCACGATGTCAGCGGAGGACCAGGGCGGGCGGCGCCTGCTCTCGCTGGTCAAGCCCGAGCGCCTGCGCGCCATCCTCGAGCGCGTCCTCGACGAGGGGGAGTTCCTGGGGCCGCACGGCGTGCGCGGCATCTCGGGCGCCCACCGCGACCCGCCCTACTCGCTCGACGTCAGCGGCGAGACGCTCTCGGTGCGCTACGAGCCGGCCGAGTCGGTGGAGAACGTGTATGGCGGCAACTCGAACTGGCGCGGCCCGGTGTGGTTCCCGATCAACTTCATGCTGATCCAGGCGCTGCGCCGCTACCACGAGTACCTGGGCGACGGCTTCAAGGTGGCCTATCCCTCCGGCTCCGGCGAGCAGCACACCCTCGCCGAGGTGGCGACCGATCTGTCCCGCCGGCTGGTGCGGATCTTCGAGCGAGGCGCCGACGGGAAGCGGCCTGTCTACGGCGGCACGAGGGCGTTCCAGGAGGACCCGCACTGGCGGGATCTGATGCTCTTCTACGAGTACTTCCACGGTGACAACGGCGCGGGGCTGGGCGCGTCGCACCAGACCGGGTGGACCGGTCTGTGCGCCGAGCTCTTGCGCGCTGTGTAGGGCGATCGACGAGGCGAACAACGGAATCAAGAGGAGGGTCGAGCGATGCACACGACGAAGGCGAAGCTCAGGCGCGAGAGGATCCGTTTCGGCATCACCCCGACGGGGTGGTGGAACGATGACTTTCTCGACATCGACATCGGCATCCCGTTCGGCCAGTGCGTCAGCGAGATGGCGCTCGCCGGCTTCGAGGGGTGCAGCGTCGGGCACAAGTACCCGACAGACACGGCGGTGCTGAAGCGCGAGCTCGATCTGCGCGGCCTGTGCGTCTCTGAGCCCTGGACCAGCACGTACTTCACCATCGAGGCGATGCACGCAAAGACGATCGCCGACTTCGAGGAGTCGCTCCGCTTCATCAAGGCCATGGGCGGCACCGATCTCGTCGTGGCCGAGCTGGGCGGCTCGTCGCACCAGCAGCCGATCGCCTTGGTCCCGAACCGCCCCATCTTCACCGACGGCCAGTGGGACGCGCTGGCCAACGGCCTCAACGAGCTGGGCCGCATCGCCCACGGCGCGGGCATGCGCCTCTGTTACCACCATCATATGGGGACTGGCGTGATGACCCGCGCCGAAGTCGATCGCCTGATGGCGACGACCAGGCCCGGCTTCGTGAACCTGCTCGTCGACACCGGCCATATCACCTTCGCCGGCGACGACCCGCTGGCGCTCGTGCAGGCCCACGGCGCGCGCGTCAAGCACGTCCACCTCAAGAACATTCGCCGTCCCGTGATGGAGGAGGCGCTGCGGCAGAACCTGTCCTTCAAGGAGTCGATCCTGAAGGGCGTCTTCACGGTCCCGGGCGATGCCGAGGGGAGCGTCGACTTCCCGCCGATCCTCGAGGCGCTCGCCGAGGCCGATTTCGAGGGGTGGCTGGTGGTCGAGGCGGAGCAGGATCCGGCCAAGGGGTCCCCGCTGGGATACGCCAAGATGGCGCGCGCCTACCTGCGCGAGGTGATCGGGCTGTGACGCCCGGAGATCGAGCGACCTCTGACCCCACACCCTGCGCGCCAGGGAGCAAGGACGAGACATGATCGCCGCCGCGCCCACGAGGGACATCTACATCAGCTTCTTCATGTTCACCACCGATCTGCGGCCCACCGACGCCGCGTATCAGAAGGTGATCATCGAGCATATCCGGCAGCTCCGGTCGATCGGATATGCCGGCTTCGAATTCCCCATCGCCCCGACGCACGACGCGGATCGCGCGGCGGAGGTGGAGAGCTACGCCGCCCTGCGCCGCGCCATCGACGACGCCGGCTTCGCCGACGTGCGGCTGACGACCAACGTGGGCGCGACCCGCACCTACGATCCCTCCTCGCCGTATCCGGAGCAGCGCAACGCGGCGCTCTCGTACCTGAAGTCGCGCGTCGACATCACCGCCGCGCTGGGCGGCGAGATCATGATGGGCCCCATCGTGCTCCCTTATGGCGTCTATCCCCTCACCGATTTCGGCGAGGGCATCTGGAGCGACGCCTTGCAGGACGCGCTGGTCGAGCGCTACGGCGCCGCGCGGGCCGTCCTCGATGCGCTCGGGCGCCACGCCGCGGAGAAGAACGTCAAGCTGGCGATCGAGCCGATCACCCACTGGGAGACGCCGGGGCCGAACACGCTCGCGCAGCTCATCTCGTTTCTGGAGGGCGTCCCGAGCCGGCAGGTGGGCGTGTGCATCGACAGCGCGCACGAGGTGCTGGACGGCGCCGGACCGGCGATATTCGGCGAGGAGGTCCACCGCCTCTCGGCGGACGGGCGCCTCCATTACGTGCAGGTATCGCCGCCGGATCGCGGCGATCTGCGCCGGAGCTGGATCCCGTGGGGCGACTTCCTGCGGCCTATCCTCAAGGCCTATTCCGGACCGATCGCCGTCGAGATCTTCAACGCGATCCCGGCGTTCGTGGGGTCGCTCCGCTTGACGCGCCGGAAGTTCTGGATCCCCGGCGAGGACACGCCCGACAGCCGCTACCCCGACGCCTACACCATCGCGGCCCAGGCCCTTTCGGCGACGCGCGAGCAACTGCACCAGATCTCGGCCGAGGGCCGTGACGGCGCGATCTCCACCAGGGGCGGCCATCATGGCGGTTGATCTCAGGGGGACATGGAGGCTTCTGTTCTGGCGCCGCGTCGCGCAGGACGGGAGCATCACGTATCCGTTCGGCGACGACGCCACTGGCATCCTCATGTACGGCGGTGACGGGCGGATGGCGGTGCAGATGACGGCGGCGCGGCGACCGGGGCTCCCGACGAGCGATCCGCTCGGCGGGGACGCCGAGTCGCGCGCGGCCGCCTATTCGACCTGCCTCGCCTATTTCGGCAGCTACGAGGTGCAGGGCGACAGCGTGATTCATCGCATCGACGCGAGCCTGTACCCCAACTGGTCCGGCGCCGAGCAGCTCCGCCCGTTCACGCTCGACGGCGATCGGCTGGTCTTGCGGACGCCGCCGGCGGCGGTGGTCAACGAGATCGGGTGGATGCGCGAGGAGGCGGCGCGCGCGCGGGCGGCGCGGTTCGTGGAGCTGTCCGCGCTCTTGACGGGCTTCGGCCGGCTCCAGCTCCTCGGCACCGGCGTGGCCGACGGCCACCTCCGCGCGCTCGACGCGGTCCTCCCGGCGGGCACCGTCGACGAGTTGCTCGCGGCATACCAGCGGCTGCCCGCGGGGGCCGAGCGAGAGGCAGCGGTCGTGTCGACCCTCCTCGACGATCCGAAGCTGGGACCGGTGGCGCAGAACCTTATCCGGATGTGGTATTGCGGCACCTGGTCCAGACTGCCCGACGCCTGGCGTGCGGCGTACGGGGCGTCACCCCTGGACAACGACCGTGTCCTCTCGGTGGAGGCGTATCAGGCGGCGCTGCAGTGGGTGGCCGCCGGGGCCCATCCGCCCGGGGCGCGCCAGCAGGGCTTTGGCTCGTGGGCCGAGCCGCCGCGGGAGGAGCGCTAGATGAGCGACAACGAACACTACGATGTGGTCATCGTCGGCGCCGGGGTGGCCGGCGCGCTGATGGCAAAGCACCTGACCCACGCCGGCCTGCGCGTGCTCCTGCTGGAGGCCGGGCCGGCGACGGCCTGGGCTTACGACGGCTACGTGCGGCACCTCGAGCATTTCTACACGGCGAGCGCGAAGGGCGCGGAGTCGGCGTGGCCTCCGGCGGCCAACGCGCCGCAGCCGGACACCGGCGATCTGCGCCGCAAGGACGGCTACTTCGTGCAGGAGGGCCCGCACCTCTATGGCAGCAGCTACTCGCGCCTCCAGGGCGGCTCGACGCTGCACTGGCTGGGCGTGTCGCTGCGGATGCTCCCCGAGGACTTCCGCCTCCGCTCGCTCCGCGGCGTCGGTCGCGACTGGCCCCTTGGTTATGATGAGATCGAGCCGTACTACCGCCGGGCGGAGCGCGAGATCGGCGTCGCGGCCGACGTCGCCGAGCAGCGCCATCACGGCCTGACCTTCGCCGAAGGCTACGACTATCCGATGCAGCGCGTCCCGCCGAGCTATTCGGATCAGGTGCTGGCCCGCGCCGTCGACGGGATGGAGGTGACGTTCGGAGAGGAACGGTTCACGCTCAAGGTGCGGAGCTATCCCGCGGCGCGCAACTCCATCCCTCGCGGCGACTACCGGCCGGTCGGGGCCGTCGACGAGCGGGACGGCGCGGCGATCGCGACCGACCTCGGCGAGCGCTGCTCGGGCAACACCTCGTGCACGCCCATCTGTCCGATCCAGGCCAAGTACAACGCCCAGAAGACGCTGGCCCAGGCGCGCCGCACCGGCAGGCTGGAGATCCGCGCGCAGGCGGTGGCGTCGCGGATCCACGTCGACCCGGTCAGCGGCGCGGTGCAGAGCATCGAGTGCCAGCGCTACGACGACCCGTCGTCGCCGCGCCACCTCGTCGAGCGGGTCACGGGGCGCGCCTACGTGCTCGCGGCCCACGCCGTCGAGAACGCCAAGCTGATGCTGGTGTCGGGGCTCGGGGGCAAGAGCGGGCTCCTGGGGCGGAATTTGATGGACCACCCGACCCTCTACGCCTGGGGGCTCTCGCCCGTCCCGATCGGCGCCTTTCGCGGCCCGCTCTCGACATCGGGTATCGAGGATCTGCGGGGCGGCGCGTTCCGCGCCAAGCACGCCGCGTTCCGTTTCGATATCGGCAACGACGGCTGGAAGGCGTCGACGGGAGCGCCGGAGACGACGGTGGCCGCGGCGGTCCAGCGCGATCGCCTGTTCGGGCGCCGGCTCCGCGAGCATCTGGCATCGACCCTATCGCGCCAGATCCGGTTCTCGCTGGCGGTTGAGCAGCTCCCCGACGCCGACAACGGCGTGAGCATCGATCCGCGCTACCTCGATCCGCTGGGCAACCCGCGCCCGGTGATCCGATACCGCATCGGCGACTACACGCTCGCGGGGATGGCCGCGGCCACCACGGTCTATCGCGACGTGTTCCGCCGCGCCGGGGTCACCGATTGCACGGATCCCGAGCAGGGCAGCTGGTTTCCGTCGGTGAGCTGGCAGGGGCAAGTGTTCCATTACCATGGAATGGGGCACTTCGCGGGCACGCACGTCATGGGCGATGACGCTGGCCAGTCTGTCATCGACCGCGATCAGCGCTCGTGGGAGCACCGCAACCTCTACCTGATCGGCAGCGGCAGCTTCCCCACCATGGGCACCTCAAACCCCACGCTCACGCTGGCGGCGCTGGCGATCCGCAGCGCCGATCGGCTGATCGCGCAGCTCGGATCGACGTGATCTGCCGCCGGCGCTGTCCGGTGATGTCGAGCGATCGGAGGACACCTTGAGTTTGTCGAAGACAACGTCCCGAATTACGTCGATCGCGCAGCTGCACTCGTATCTCCACGCCGCGCTGCAGCTGGAGCACGCGACGCTGCCTCCCTACCTGACGGCGCTCTACTCGATCCGCCCCGGGACCAACCTGGACGCCGTCCAGATCCTGCGCGCGGTGGTGGTCGAGGAGATGCTGCACCTCACGCTCGCCGCGAACCTGCTGAACGCCGTGGGCGGGGAGCCGGACCTGACGCGACCCGACTTCGTGCCGCGCTACCCCGCCGCGCTCCCCGACGGCGAGACGGACTTCCAGGTCGACGTGCAGCGCTTCTCCGTCGACGCCGTCAACAACTTCCTCAAGATCGAGCGCCCGCGAAAGGCGCCGCACGAGGCCTCGCGGCATCGCGACGCCGGCGCGGCGGTGTGCCCGTCCGGCGCCGCGCCGGGGTATTACGAGATCGTCGGCAGCTATTACAGCATCGGCGAGTTCTACGACGAGATCCTGCGCGGCATGGAGTACCTGGAGGCGGCGCACCCGGGAGCGCTGTTCGTCGGAGATCGGTCGCGGCAGGTCTCCTCGGAGTATTACTACGCGGCCGGCGGCAAGCTGCTCACCGTGACGGATCTGGCCTCGGCGCGCGCGGCCATTCGCCTGATCGCGGAGCAGGGTGAAGGACACGGGCTGAGCATCTACGACCGCGAGGGCGAGCTGTCGCATTACTACCGCTTCGAGCAGCTCCTGCTCGGGCGCTATTACCGAAAGGCTGGCGCCACGGCCGACCTCCCGGGCAAGCCGACGGGCCCGGCGCTGAACGTCGAATGGGACGCTGTCTACCCGATCAAGAAGAACGTCCACCTGGCGGACTACGAAGCCGGATCCGAGCTGCGCGCGGCGGCGGTGGCGTTCAACGAGGCGTACGCGGGCCTCCTTCGCCTGCTCACCGCGGCCTATACCGGGCAGCCGCGGTTGCTGCTCGACGCTGTGCCGGCCATGTACCGCGTCCGCGACCGGCTCGACCTGCTCCTGCGCAATCCGCTCCCGGGCGCTGGCGGGCTCCATGCGGCGCCCACCTTCGAACCGGCGACCTCCGTCGCCGCGCGCACGTGATCCCTGACCTTGTCGATCAGAGAGAGGAGATGTCATGAAAGCCACTCACCATTCGTCGCCGCTCAGCGAACAGATCGATCTGGGACCGCTCGCGGATCTCCCCGGCTTCTGGGAGGGCACCGGCTTCAGCCTGATCGCGCGCCCGCAGTTCTCGGGCAGCGACAATGGGTTCTTTCTCCAGCTGAACCTCCTGCGCGAGACGATCGAGTTCACGTCCATCGGCTCTCCGGTGGTGAACCGCGGCAGCCGCCAGGGAGACATCGCCATCGGCGGGGTCACCTACCTCCACCGCGTGACCGACGCCACGACCGGCGCGGCGCTGCACATCGAGCCCGGCACCTGGCTCAACGTGCCGCCAACCCAGGAGCCGGCGTCAAGCGGCAGCATCGCGCGGTTGGCCACGATCCCCCACGGCAACTCGATCTGCCTCGTGGGCAGCTCGGAGATCGCGGAGCTGCCGCCGACGATCCCGCCGGCGAACACCGTGCCCTTCAAGATGGGCGGCGAGGCGCCCCCGGCGGGCACGAAGAACCCTTTCCCGGAGTACGATCTCAGCTGCCAGACCCGTTTCCGCACGGACCCGCTCCCCGCCGGCATCACGCAGGATCTCATCGACGATCCCAACAGCGCGCTGCGCGAGGCGCTCAAGGATCAGGAGCCGATCCAGATCACCCGGCTCATCACCATGAGCACCTCCGGCGGCGTGGCGAACATCCCCTTCATCGTCAGCAACGCCAACACCGCGACGGTGGAGTCGGTGTTCGCCATCGAGCGGGTCAGGACCCGCTGGGGCGCCACGGTGTTGCAGCTGCAGTATTCGCAGACCGCGCTCCTGAGCTTCGGTGGCCTGACCTTCCCTCACGTCACGGTGGGGACGTTGATCAAGGCCTTTTAGTCCACCAGCGCTCCGGCGCCGGCCGGCGGGTGCGGAGCTCGACGCCGGTGAGACCCAGATCAGCCGCCCTTGCAGACGTCGGCGCAGGTGCCCGTCGCATCAGCACACGCGAAGGACGCGCAGTCCGAATCGGCGGAGCAGGGCGCGCCGGCGGCGCCGAGCAGCGCGCACGTGGCGCCCTCGCACGCCATGCCAGCGGCGCAGTCTTGGTCCGACGCACATGGACCGCCCGCCTGCTCGCGCGTCTGGCACGTCCCGTCCTGGCTACAGCGAAGCTCCTCTTCGCAGTCGAGGCTTCCGTTGCACGACCCGCCCATGGCGATCCGTGGCGCGCACGTCCCCGCGTCGGGCGGTGAGGGCTGGTCGCACCGGAGCGCCTCGTCGCAGTCGAACCTCGACGAGCATGGCTCTCCGGCCACCGCCGTCGCTCTGCACGCCGATGTCGCCTGCCCGCTTGCGTCGACGGTGTGCACGCAGTGGTCCCGGACGCAGTCCCAGTTGTTGCCGCACGTCCCGCCCTCGGGCACGGAGCCGTCCCACGCCTCGCGGCAGGACGGCGTGAACTTGGCGTCCACCCCCAAGAGCACGTCCAGTATTTGAATTTCGGCACAGGGGGCGGCGTCCAGCTCGGCGAGGCACGCCTCCGCCTTCTCGGGGACGAAGGTGCCCTTCACCTCGCCTCCGCTGCTGACGGCAACGAGAATCGCTTCGAGCTGCGAGGCGCACGCGTCGGCGGAGCTCGCGTCCAGGCCATGCGCGGCCCGGGTCGCCGCGTCGCAGCACGTGAACGTGCGGTCGCAGAGGGCCTTCGCATAGCTGGAGAGGAAATCGCTGCCTGTCTGCGCCGGCGTCTCGTCGTCCCCGCATCCCGGCACGGCGGAGATCGCGACGGCGACGGCCGATAGGAGCGTTGCGAACAAGACAGATCGATGCTTGCGCATGAAGAACCTCCCTGGTCCGATTGTAAATGGATCGCCGGAGCCAGGCCAGCGTGAGTGCCATGACAAGCTTCGGAGTGGTCTCGCCGGTGGGTGTCGAGATGGTTGGCTGTTGCACGAGACCGAGCTGAGCCAGCGCCGGGCGAGCTGGGCTGTTGCGCCCCTTCAGTCGTCGTCCGTTCCTCCGCGCGGATCGCCCCCGCGCGCGGGCGAATGCCGCCCATCACGGAGCTCTTCCAGCACCTCGGCGAGGCTCGACGCGACGTCTGCGAGCGCCGCGTTCACCCGGTCCGCGTGTGTCCTGAAGCTCAGGATACACATCCGCAGCAGGAACCGCCCCCCGGCCACCACCCCGGTGAGCAGCACCCGCTGCTTCGCGTTCACCCGCGCAAGGAGGCGCCGATTCAACGCGTCGAGCGCCGGCCCGTCGTCGACGCCGGGCGGGCGCGCCCTGAACGCGAGGAGCGACAGCTCGGGCTCTGCCACGACCTCGATGTGCGCCATCTGCCGGAGCGCGTCGGCCGCGCCGCGCGCGAGCGTGAGCTTCTCGTCGAGCTCGGCCCGGAAGACGGAGGCCCCATGCATCTTCAGCGGCAGCCACACCCGCATCCCGCGCGCGTCGCGCGACAGCTCGGGGCTGATCGCGCAGAAATCCACGAGATCGTCCTCGGCCTGCATCGGCGGCATGTACGACGCGGAGAGCGCGTGCGCGCGCCGCAGCGCCTCGCGATCGCGCACCGCGAGGCAGCCTGTCCCGTACGGCAAGAAGAGGCTCTTGTGCGGGTCCAGCGTCACCGAATCGGCGCGCTCGATCCCCCGCATCGCCGCGCGCCCTCGCTCGGTGAGCGCGAAGAAGCCGCCGTACGCCGCGTCGACGTGCAGCCAGAGGCGCTCGGCCTCGGCGAGGTCGGCGAGGGCGGGCAGATCGTCGATCGCGCCGGTGCCCGTCGTGCCCGCGGAGGTGACGAGGAGGAAAGGCGAGAGGCCGCGCGCCCTGTCGCGCGCGACCGCCTCCGCCGCCGCGTCGGGCCGCATGCGAAAGCGCCCGTCCACCGGGATCTCGCGCACGGCTTCCGGCGGGAAGCCGGCGAGGAGCGCGGCCTTCGTCACCGAGTGGTGCGCTTCCTCCGAGGCATAGACGGTCCCTCGCAGGAAGTCCGGCGGGAGGCGCTCGCGGCGCGCGGTGATCACCGCGACGAGGTTCGCGAGCGAGCCGCCCGTCGTGAGGATCCCCCCGGAGCCCTCGGGCAGGCCGAGCATGGTGCAGAACCAGGCGATGACGTTCGCCTCGATCTGCACGAGCAGGGGGGCGGCCTGGAAGACGCCCACATACCGGTTCACGGCGTCGGCGATCAGATCGGCCACGGCCGCATGAAAGAGGCCGCCGCCCGGGATATACCCCATGTAACCGGGTGATGCCGTGTTCAGGCTCATCGGGATGAGCTTGCCAAAGAGCTTCCGGAGGAGCTTTTCGTAAGGCACGCCGCGCTCCGGCAGCGGCTCGCGGAGCGAGCGCGCGACCCGCTTGCCTCCCCGCGTCGCGTGCATCGGCTGCTCTGGCAGGCTCTCGATGTGCTGAACGATGCGGTCCATCGCGAGCTCGACCATCTCGCGCATGACGTCGCCCGGCAGCTCGAGCGGGTGGGGGCCTGACGGCGGGCGTTTCGGGCGGGCCAACGCGCGCCATCCTACTTCACCGCGCGCTCCACGGCGCGCGGCGTTGCGGGCGAAGACGTCGCGAAGACGTCGCGAAAACGCCCAGCGACGTCCAGCGAGACGAGCCGCCTCGTCACGGGGGCGCCGGCCTGCGGTCGACGTCCGAGCTGGGTCCTCCGCGAGCTCGCCGGCGCGTCACGCGCGTCCGTACCCTCGCTGTCCGTGCACCACCACGGCGCGCATCTCGCGCTCGGCGTCTTGCTCCTTGATGGTCTCGCGCTTGTCGTGGCTCTTCTTCCCCCGCGCCAGCGCGATCTCGACCTTGGCCAGGCCGCTCTTGAAGTAGAGCCGGGTCGCGACGGCGGTCATCCCCTCGCGGGCGATCGAGAGGTCGATGCGCTCGATCTCGCGCCGGTGGAGGAGGAGCTTGCGCGCGCCCTTCGGCAAGTGGCCGAAGGCGGCGCTGGCCATCGCGGCGATGCTCACGCCGTGCAAGAACACCTCGCCCCGGAGGACCGTGCAGAACGAGTCGGTCAAGTCGGCCTTGCCAGCGCGAAGCATCTTCACCTCGCTCCCCTTGAGGACGATCCCTGCCTCGAACCGGTCGCCGAGGTCGTAATTGAAGCCTGCGCGCTTGTTGCGCGCGATGAGCGTCTCGCCAGGCCTGGCCTTCTCCTTCGGCATCAGGGGATCTTATCCGTCGATCCCCAGCGCGGCGAAGCGCCGCGCGAACGAGAGGCCTGACGGGAGCAGCGGGCGGGCCTCGGAGAAGGCCGCGCGTGCATCGGCCTCCAGGCCGGCGCGGTGGGCGGCGCGCGCCAGGAAGTAGAGCGCCTCCAGCCGCTCGATCGGGAGCAGGCCGCGCGACCGCGCGAGCGTCTCCTCCCAGGTCGCGCCGCCGGGCGCGCCGATCGCGAGCGCCACGGCGTCCAGCAAGGCCTGCGCGTTCGGCGCCGCCGGGCCGGGCGGGCAGCTCGCGCGGATCCACGCGACCGCCGCCGCGGCCTCGGCGTCCTCGCCGCGCGCGGCGTGGAGCCGGGCGAGCATCAGCGAGAGCTCGACCACCGGGCGATCCATGAAGCGCTCCTCGAGCGCGCGGCCTCGGCGGGCGAGCTCGAGCGCCTCGTCGTCGCTCCCGTTCCAGAAGAGCTGCTCGGCGAGGTTGCCGGTCGCCGCGCGCTCGGGCCACGGGTTGCCCACCTCGCGCGCCAGATCGACCGCGCGCCGGAGGTCGTCGATCGCGCGGTCCAGCGCCTCCCTCGCGGTCCACAGGAAGAACCGGTTGCAGTACGCGACGCAGAGATGGACGCTGTCCTTCGCTTCGGCCGCGAGCGCGATCACCTCGTCGAAGCGGGCCTCGGCCTCCGCGAGCCGACCGGCCACCACCAGAGCGCACGCCAGCAGGAGGAGCGCGACGACGCGCGCCTCGTGATCTCCGTCCGCCTCGGCCATCGCCGCGCCGCGGCCGAGCTGCTCGACGGCCTCGGGCACGCGCGCGTGGCGCCAGGCGCAGCGCCCCTCGGCCACGAGGAAGCGGCGCGAGAGCCGGCGGTCGCCGAGGCGCGCGACGATCGGCCGCGCCTCCTCGACTCGCGCCGCCGAGCCGGCGAAGTCGTTGTCCCAATCGAGCGCCGCGGCCTCCTCGAGCAGGGCCTCGCAGAGGAGCGCCTCCGCGCCCGACGCGCGCGCGGAGGCGGCCGCCATGGCGAGGTCCTCGAGCGCCTCGCGCGTGCGCGAGATCCGGTAGCGCGCCGCGCCCCGCAGCGTGAGCGCGCGCGCCCTGGCCAGGCTGTCGGCGCCGCCGAGCGCCTCGCCAGGCACACCTCCCGGAGCCTCGCCTGGCGCCTCGATCGCGTCGAGCACGTCGAGCACGTCGAGCACGTCGATCGCGCGCGTTGCATGGGCGTCGGCGGCCACGTGCTCGTGCGCCGCGAGCGCGGCCTCGGCGAGCCGGATCGACGCCGCCGCGGCCTCCGCGCGCGCGCCCACCGCCGCGGCGTGCAGGGCGAGGCGCTCGAGCGCGTCCGCGCCCGGCTCCTGGGCGTCCCGCCACACCTCGAGCGCAGCCTGGTGGACGCGATCCCGGTGCGACGGGTCGAGCATCCCGTAGAGCGCGTCGCGGAGCGCGGCGCTCCGGAAGGCGAACCGATCGGGCGCGCGCTGATCGAGCAGGCCGTGGTCGCGGAGCGCGCGCAGGCCGGCGCGCGCGTCGACGGGCGTGGTCGCGCCGCCGCCGCGCTCGAGCGCGCGCTGGACGCGCTCGACCTCCGCGGCGCTGAAGGTGACGCCGAGGACCGCGCACAGCCGGGCGCAAGCCGAGATCTCCCGCGGCAGGAGGTCGAGCTGGCGCGTGGCGAGCCATTGCCACGCGGGGGAGGGCGGGATGCGGTCGAGCGCCGCGGTGGCGAGGTAGAAGCTGCCCGTCCGCGCGCGGCGCACCATGCCGGCCTCCTTGAGCGCGGCCGCGAGCTCCACGAGCGCCGCGGGGTTGCCGCCGGCCCAGCCGTGGAGCCGCTCGAGCGCGGCCGCGGGCGGGTACTCCGCGGGCGCGAGGAGCGCGGCGGCGAGCCGGACGCCGGCGGCCGCGTCGAGCGGGGCCAGGGTGAGCGCGTCGCTCCGCGCGGCGCGCGCGCCGAACCCCCGGCGCGCCGCGGCGAGCCGCGGATCCGCGGCGACGAGCACCCAGCAGGGCCCGCGCTCGCCGTCCAGGGTGGCGACCTCGAGGGCATCGAGGAGGCCGTCGGGCGCCCAGTGCGCGTCGTCGAGGACGACCGCGATCGGCCCGCCGCGCGCCCGCGCGCGCAGCGCTCCGGCGAGCCCGCGCGGGCCGTGCTCGTCGCCAGGCGGCGCTCCGGCGAGCGCCTGGCGCAGGAGCTCTTGCAGCGGCCGCGCCGGATCCCCCGCAGCGGGCGGCTCCGCGGCGGCGGCGATCACCGCCGCGTCGGGCCGGAGCCGCCGCACCAGCGCGGCCGCCTCCGCGAGGAGGCGGGACTTGCCGAGACCGCGCTCGCCGAGGAGCGTGAACAGCCCCGGCGCGCCGCGCGCGAAGCAGGCGCCGACGCTGCCGGCGAGCGCGTCGAGGATATCGTCGCGGCCGACGAGCGGCGGTCCCGCGCGCGGCCGCAGGAGGTCCACCTCCGCGCCAGCGCCGGCGCGCGCCGCCGGGAGCGCGCGGGCGGCTGCCTCGGTGAGCACCACCGGATCCCCGGCGCCCGCGGGGATCCAGGTCTCGGGCTGCTCCACTGCCGCGCCGTAGACGGCGGGCGGGCCGTCGCTGCGCGGGCGGCTGCGGAGCGGGGCGAGGTGGACCGCGGCGCGCGCTCCCCCGCCCCGGGTGAGGTCCTCGGCGGCGGCGAGCGCGGCCGCGAGCGGTGCCTCGATGTCGGCGCCCGAGAAGACCGCGACGAAGCGTCGACCGCGGCGCCGCGCCACGAAGCCCGCGCGCCGCGCGACGGCGGCGCTCACCTGCGCGGCGTCGGCCGTGGTCTCGACGGCCACGAGCGCCATCAGCCGGCGGCCCTCCGCGATGAGCGCCGCGGCGGGCGCCTTCGCTGGGGCCGCGGCGGGCGTCTCGGCCGGCGCGGGCGAGGCGGCGGCCCCGGGCGAGGCGGCGGCCCCGAGCGCGGCGCGCGGCGCGCGGCGGCGCGCATCGTCCAGCGCGCGCGGGAGCGCGGCTTCCAGCGCACGCAGGAGGGCGTCGGCGCTCGGCGGGCGCTCGGCGGGGTCCTTGGCCATGCAGGCGAGGATGAGCGCCTGCACCGCGTCGGGGGCGCCCGCCTCCTCCGGCAGGCGCGGCGGGCGCAGGTGGAGGTGGCCGTGCTCGATCGCGCTGCGATCGCCGACGAAGGGCGGCCTCAGCGCGAAGAGCTCGTGGAGGATCACGCCGAACGCGTAGAGATCCGTCCGCGCGTCCGCCGCCGCCTCGCCGCGGATCTGCTCAGGCGCCATGTACTCGGGCGTCCCCATCGCGAAGCCCGCGCCGGTCCGCTCGGCGCCGGCCCACGCTGCGCCGTCGCCCGTCGCACAGGCGCCGCCGCCGAGCGCGCAGGCCCGGCCGAAGTCGAGCAGCGTCGCGCGCACGGCGGGCCCGGTCGCGTCGATCGCCACGTTGTCCGGCGTGAGATCGCGGTGCACGATGCCGCGCGCGTGGATAGCGCCAAGCGCCCCGAGCACCGCCGCGGCCACGGCGAGCGCGCCGTCAGGGTCGGCCGCTGCGCCTGGGCGCGCAGCGCGGTCCTCGATCCATCGGGCGAGCGTCGGCGCCCGCACCCGCTCCATCGCGAGGTACGGCCGCCCGTCGTCGAGCTGCCCTCGCGCGTGGAGCGCGGGCGCGGGCGGCGTGCCGGCGTGCGACATCGCGGCTGCCTCCCGCGCGAAGCGCGCCCGCGCGAGCTCTGTGCTGGCGCGCGCGACCTTGATGGCCGCGGCCGCGCCGTCGTCGCGGCGCGTGGCCTCCCAGACCACCGAGAACCCGCCGCGGCCGAGCTCGCCGCCCACCTCAAAGCCCTCGATGCGCGACGGCGCTCCGGCGCCCGCCTCCGCGGCCGCGGGCGCCGTGAAGCCGTCGCGGGGACACGGGCGCGAGGCGGAGATCCGGATGTGGCAACGTGGGCAGCGAGGCAAAGGACCTCTCGAGCGGCGGCGTCCGGTGCGGCGAGGGCGAGGGCGAGGGCGACGAGCAGGAGACGCGGAGTCCGGAGCGCGCCCGGCGGCGCTCCGCGCGCCCCGGCCGTGGCCCGCATGCTACGCTGTGTGTCTTGTGAAGTGCGACGCCACCGAGCCTGTGCCGGTCACCACGGTCGTGGCGCGGGGGTGCTCCTCCGTGGACCGGCGCGCGCTCTCGCCGGGGGATCGCGTCGGCGATTACGTCGTCGCATCGCTGCTCGGCCACGGCGGCGCGGGCGCGGTGTACCGCGCGGTCGCCGCGGAGGGGGGCGGCGCTGCGCGCGCGCTCAAGGTGCTCCACGCCGATCTCGCCTCGAGCCGCGAGGCGGCGCTCCGCTTCGAGCGCGAGGTGCGCGCGATCGCCCGCATCCGGCACCCCAACGTCATCGCCGTCCACGACGTCGGCGAGCTCCCGGACGGGAGCCCCTACTTCGCGATGGAGCTGCTCGACGGCGTGGATCTCCGGGCGCACCTCGCGGCGGCCGGGCGCCTGTCGCTCGACGAGACGCTCTCGATCCTCGATCCGCTCGCGGCAGCGCTCTCGGCGGCGCACGCGCAGGCGATCGTGCACCGCGACATCAAGCCCTCGAACGTCTTCCTGGCGGACGAAGGCGGCGCGCGGCGCGTCGTGCTCCTCGACTTCGGCGTGGCCAAGCTGCTCGACGAGTCGGGGCCGGCGCTCACCGGCTCGCGGCAGATGGTCGGGACGCCGGCGTTCATGGCGCCCGAGCAGATCCGCGGCCTGCCGACGGACCAGCGCACGGACGTCTACGCGCTCGGCGCGCTCCTCTATGCCCTGCTCACCGGCGAGCCGCCCTTCCCGGCGACGTCGGCGCTGCTCCCGCAGCTGCACCTCCACGCCCGCCCGCCGCGCCCGAGCGCCCGCGCGCCGGTCGCGCCTGCGATCGACGAGGTGTTGCTGCGGGCGCTCAGCAAGGACCCGGGGCGGCGCCAGCAGGGCGCCGCGGCGCTGCTCGCCGAGCTCCGGGACGCGGCGGGCCGCGCTGGCCTCGTGTCCGGCGCCGAGCGGCTCGCGATCGCCCTCCACGTCGAGGCGCGCGCCGACGCGGCGGCGCTGGAGGACGCGGATCCGGGCCTGCTCGACGACCTGGAGACGATCCTGCCCGCCGCCCAGGCGTGCCTCGCCGAGCGCGGCTTCCGCGCCGCGGTCGAGGCCGGCCACGCTGCGCTCTACGTCGTCGATCCGGGCGGGCTCCCCGGCGGCGAGCGCGCCGCGCGGCGCTCGGCGATCGACGCGGCGCGCGCGCTCCTCGGCGCGCTCGAGGCGCGGCCCGCGCGCGATCCGCGGGTGGATGTGGCGCTGTGCCTGCACGCCGCCCCGGCGCGCTTCGACGGCGGCGCGCCGGCTGGGGGCCCGCTGCTCGACGTCGCGGCGTGGCTCCCGGACGGCCTCCCCGCCGGCCTCTTCGCGACGCCGGCGCTGCTCGACGGGCTCGGCATCGAGGCGGTGCCGGCCGGGGCCGTGGCGCGGCTCTACGCGCGCGCCCTCCCGGCGATCACCATACGCCGGTGAGGGGGACGTCGCCTGGGAGGCCGAACTGGAGGGCGCGGTCAGCGCCGTCCCAGCCGTTGCCGTTCATGTCGAGGAGCCACATCCCGTTCGACGGCCGCCATGCGCCGACGAGGCTCCGTCGGGTGCCGCTCCAGCGCCCGACGACGGGGATATCGCCGGCCTGGCCGAGGCGGATGGGCACCTCGCCGTCGTACCCATTGCCGTTGAGATCGAGGTGGAACTCCCCGTTGCGGAAGACGCCGACGCGGGTCTCGCCGGTGCCGGTCCAGTCGCCGACGAGGGGCACGTCGCCGCGCAGGCCGAACTGGAGAGCGCGGTAGGTGCCGTCCAGCCCATCGCTGCTCGTATTGAGGAACCAGTACATCATGCCATCGGGCAACACGCGGACGACGCCGGGGCGCGTTTTCCCGCTGCCGTCCCAGCTCCCGACGACCGGGGTGTCCCCCGGACTGCCCCAGTAGAGGACGCGATCGGACGTGTCGTAGCCGTCGCCGTCGAGGTCGAAGTACCAGACGCCGGCCCGGAAGACGCCGACGCGCGTCTGGCCTTCGCCGGTCCAGTCGCCGACCACGGGCACGTCGCCGGGCAGGCCGAACTGGATCTGCCGATCGACGCGGGGCGACCACCCGTCGCCGTCGAGATCGAGGAACCACATCCCGTCGGCGTCGCGGAACACGCCAGGCTTCGCGTGCCCGTCGCCGGTCCAGTCGCCCACGACAGGCGTGTTGCCGGTGACAGAGAAGCTGATTGCGGCGTCGCCGTCCCACCCGTTGTGGTTGCGATCGAGCACGAAGGTGTTCGGCCCACGGAAGACCCCGACGCCGGTCCGAACGCGCGAGATGGGCGGCAAGATCGGGCTGTCGCTGCCGACGTCGCTCTCGCCCTCGAGCGCGCCGTCCGCCTCGCCGAGGGAGTCCTCCATCGCGTAGGCGCCGTCGAGCGGCGCTTCCCCGCAGCCCGCCGCGGCCGTGACAGCGGCGATCAGCAGGAGCAGCGTAGTGGACGTTGTCGACATCGAATTCATAGATTTCATCCTCATCTTCAATGGTCCATCGGTCATGGCGCGGATCGCCGGCATGACGACACACGCCCATCTCCGAACAGCGATCGCCCCGCGTCAGCGCGGCCCCGAGATCAGCTGTCCCACACCCGTTGTCTTAAAGCGGTCGTCTCCCCGCCCAGTCCCACGGCATCACAGAGCGGCGGTCACCCGCACAGGAGACGGGTCCAGATCGGCGTTTTCGGCGCGCAGGCGCACTCCGGTGCGCCGAGCACCGAAAACGTCGAGATGGGCCCGTATCCGAAGCGGGTGCCCGCCGCTCTCGCTCACCAAGAGCCTGTGACAGGGACGTCGCCTGGGAGGCCGAACTGGAGGGCGCGGTCAGCGCCGTCCCAGCCGTTGCCGTTCATGTCGAGGAGCCATGTCCCGGTCGATGGCCGCCACGCGCCGACGAGGCTCCGTGCGGTGCCGCTCCAGCGCCCGACGACGGGGATATCGCCGGCCTGGCCGAGGCGGATGGGCACCTCGCCGTCGTACCCATTGCCGTTGAGATCGAGGTGGAACTCCCCGTTGCGGAAGACGCCGACGCGGGTCTCGCCGGTGCCGGTCCAGTCGCCGACGAGGGGCACATCGCCGCGCAGGCCGAACTGGAGAGCGCGGTAGGTGCCGCCCAGCCCATCGCTGCTCGTATTGAGGAACCAGTACATCATGCCGTCAGGCAACACGCGGACGACGCCGGGGCGCGTCTTGCCGCTGCCGTCCCAGCTCCCGACGACCGGGGTGTCCCCCGGACTGCCCCAGTAGAGGACGCGATCGGACTTGTCGTAGCCGTCGCCGTCGAGATCGAAGTACCAGACGCCGGCCCGGAAGACGCCGACGCGTGTCTGGCCTTCGCCGGTCCAGTCGCCGACCACGGGCACGTCGCCGGGGAGTCCGAACTGGATCTGCTGATCGACGCGGGGCGACCACCCGTCGCCGTCGAGATCGAGGAACCACATCCCGTCGGCGTCGCGGAACACACCGGGCTTCGAGTGCCCGTCGCCGGTCCAGTCGCCCACGACAGGCGTGTTGCCGGTGACGGCGAAGCTGATTGCGGCGTCGCCGTCGTATCCATTGCCGTTGCGATCGAACGCCCAGGCGCCTGCACGAAAGATCCCGACGCCGGTTGCCCCAGGCGTGGTCGGGGCGAGATCGTTGCTCGATCGGTTGTAGACCGTGACGACCTCCCGGTACGTGACGCCGCCGTCCCCGCACTGCCCGAAGATGTCCCCGTCTCTGGAGCAATGCGCGGCGCAGGGGCCGAGGACCTGGAACCTGCACTCCTCGTCGGACTCGTGGCAAGTCCGCCCTCCCTCTATCGCCGCCTGGTTGCTCGTCGCGCCGATACACGCGAACTTCTTCCGCTCCGGGATGAAGAGGTTGCCGAAGTACGTGGCTTCCTGGGCGGTGTAGGTCATCGCTTCCTCGGGGGTGATGGTCAGGCGCGGCGCGCGCAGCGAGATGCGGACCGGCTCGCCGAGCCTGTTGGCGTGCGCGAGCAGGCACGCGCTCACCCAGCGCTGCTCTTGCTCGGTGAGCCCGCGCTGGTCACTCCAGGACGGGGCAAGGCCGTGGAGACCGTCGAACTGATAGAAACCTGTCAGCTTCGGACTCCCTACGAGGAGCCGTTGCCCCTGGCTCAGGGCGCAAGACATCATGTACGCCATCGCTGTGCGGAGCAGCTCGTTCTCGTCGCCGGTCACGCTCTTGAAGATCAACTTGGACGCGCTGGCGAGCGGGGCAGACTTGAGGCCGTCGAGAAGGCTGAGGACGCGGGGGTCCCGCGTGAAATTGGCTTTGATGCCGTTCAACGAGATGACCAGAGGCCCCGGGGCGCCCTCGCCCGGCCCCGGCACCGGCCCGGGCTCCGGCGCCGGGGCCGGCAGCTCATCGCCGCTGAGCACGGCTTGCGCCGCTTCGCCGAGCGCGGCGGGGGCGTCGTCCGCCGCCGCGACACAGCCGAGCGCGGCGGGGGTCGATCCGAGGAGTGCCAGGAGCAGGTACCGGGGCGTGCCTTGCATTGTCATGGTGTCGCGGATCTCTATTGCAGCGCCCGTGCCGGGCGCACAGCGCCGGCGCCGGGCGGCGGGCCTCGCGGATCGCCGGCGCTGCCGTCCTCCTCGCGGCGGCGCCTTCCCGCGGCGCGCCCTGTCCCTGTAGACGCGCGCCCACAGGTGTAGGCGCGCGGCTACGCGCCTACTCCTCGCGCGCCGACAGGTCGTGCCGGCGGAGCAGCTCGTGGAGGTGGCTCCGGTCCATGCGCGCCGCGCGCGCGGCCGCCGAGAGGTTGCCGCCGTGGGCGCGGAGCAGCCCCCGGAGGTACGCGCGCTCCCAGCGCGACGTGGCCTTCTCCTTGGCGGCGCGGAACGAGAGCGCCGGGTCGAAGGCGTCCTCGACTGAGGGCGGCGCGGCGCTGTCCGGCGCGCCGCCCTCGTCGTCCGCGCCGTCGCGCCACGGCGCCGCGTCGCCGAGGAGGACCGCGCGCTCCACGGCGGCGCGCAGCTCGCGCACGTTGCCGGGCCAGTCCTGCTGCGCGAGCGCCTCGAGGAGCTCGGCGGGCGGGCTCGGATCGCCGTCCGTGACCAGCTGCTCGTAGAAATGGGCGACGAGCAGCGGGATGTCCTCGATCCGCTCGCGCAGCGGCGGGATGCGGATCCGCACCACGTTGAGGCGGTAGAAGAGATCGGCCCGGAATCGCCCCCGGTTGACCTCCTTCCGGAGGTCGCGGTGGGTCGCCGCGACGACGCGCATGTCGAGCGGCACCTGGTCGAGGCTGCCGACGCGCTTGACGACGCGCTCCTCGAGCGCGCGGAGCAGCTTGGGCTGCATGTCGAGCGGCAGCTCGCCGATCTCGTCGAGGAAGACGGTGCCGCCGCGCGCCGCCTCGAAGGCGCCCGGGCGCGACGCGACCGCGCCGGTGAAGGCGCCCTTCACGTGCCCGAAGAGCTCGGCCTCGATGAGGTTCGGCGGGATCGCGGAGCAGTCGACGACGACGAAGGGCCCGCCCGCGCGCGGGCTGCTCTGGTGGATGGCCTCGGCGACGAGGCCCTTGCCGGTGCCGGTCTCGCCCTCGATCAGCACGGTGGACGTGCTCCCGGCGATCCTGGGCAGGAGGGCGAACAGGCGGCGCATGGCGGCGCTCTGCCCGAGCGCGCGGCCGTAGCGCTCCTCGTCGCTGAGCGGCTGGTGGACCTCCTCGTCGAGGTGGTCGAAGCGCAGCGAGGTCTCGCCGACGCCAAGCACGGTCCCGGCCTTGAGGTAGGCGGAGCGGACGCGGTACCCGGCCATGGTCGTGCCGTTCTTGCTGTCGAGGTCGCGGAGCAGGAACCCCTCGGCCGTGGCGGTGATGGCGCAGTGATGGCGGGAGACCGTCGGATCGGTGAGCGTGAGGTGTGTGCCCGGCGCGGTGCCGATCACGAGCTCGGGCTCGTCCGAGTCCCGCGTGAGCCCGCGCTCCGGGCCCTCGAGCACCTTCAGCCGGAAGCGCCTGAACACGAGCTCCGTGGAGCGGGACACGAGCGCGCGGGTCTCGTCGGAAGAGGAGGGCGAGGGCTGGCCGTGCGACATCGGGTCGAGGCTAGCAGGGTGGCGTCATGGCGTAGACGGCGACGAGGCTCCCGGGCTCGTCGCGGTGGCGAACGCGATCCCGCTCTGCAGATCGCGGCGGGTCACGATGCCGGCGAGATCGATGTCGAGGCGGACGATGGCCTGGGACACCTCGGGCCGGATGCCTGTCAGGACGACCTGCGCTCCGAGCAGCCGGACCGCCCGCGCCACCTGCAGGAGGGCGCTCGCCGAACCTGTGTCGATGTCCGGCACGCCCGTGACGTCGATGATCGCCACCCGCGCCTGCCGCTCGACCACCTTGCCCAGCAGGTTCTCCATCATCTGCTGCGCCCGTGCCGCGTCCAGCGCGCCCACCAGCGGCAGCACGAGGACGCCCTGGCTGATGGGCACGATGGGCGCCGACAGCTCCAGGAGCGTCTTCGCCTGCAGCCGGAGCTTGTCCTCGAGCTGCTTTCGCTTGGTGATCACCTCCGAGAACAGCACGATCCCGCCGATCTCGCCGGTCGTCGTGTGCCACGGGGAGATCCTCCAGCTCCCCCATTCAACGTGCCCGTCGGCCCGCGGGAAGGGCTCCTCATCATTCGATTCCGAGGCCCCTGCGAGGCAGCGCTGGTGGATCGCCCTCCAGTGCTCGGGCATGTCGGGGAAGATCTCGTAATGGCTCCGGCCGAGGACATCCTCTTCGCGCAAGCCGAAATCCGCCAGGTGGCGGTGACTGACCAGGATGTAGCGCATATCCCGATCAAACATGGCAAACGCGGCCGGTGTGTAGGTGACAAAGAGGCGCACATGCTCCTCGCTCCGGCGCAGCGCGGCGCGGAGGTGATCCCGCTCTTCGTTTGCCTCCTCCAGCTCCCGGATGCGCTGCCTCAGCCGCTCGTTCTCCGCAATGACATCCTTGTGATTCGATTCCCCGTTCATCCGTGCCCCTTGCTCTCTCCTGACCTGTATACCAAAAGAAGTGAAACTTACAGGTCGTGCGGGGAGCACGGAGAGGAAGACGCCGCGCTCTGCGAGGGGCGCCTACATATTCGGCCTCTTCCTGGGATGTCGCACGGCAGATTACCGGGTTCTGGCGCAACGCGCCCCGATGTTGCCTCGGAGCTCGGGGTAGTAGACGTGGCGGGTGGCTGACCGCAGGGTCGGGGCGAGGTCGTCGTTGCTGCCGCTCCGGAAAGCCCGGTAGGAGCCTGATGTCACAGCGGCGCAGTCATGGCATGGCACTGGGTACTGGACCGGGTCCCAGTCCAGCGTCCATTCCCACGCGTTCCCGCCGAGGTCGGACTGCCCCCACCTCCCGTCGCCTCTGGGCGATTTCGATCCGACGTCCTGCAGGCTGCAGGTGCCGCCGCAGTAGACCGCATAACTGTCATCGATCGTCGTGGAGGTCGCTGGGTTCGACCATGGATAGTACCTGTGCTCGCTGCCCCCGGAGGCCGCGTAGTTCCACTCCGCCTCCGTCGCCAGCCGTCCCTCGTCCCACGCACAGAACGCGAACGCCGTATACCAGTCCAGGCAGTTGATCGGCTTATGTTCGTTGCTCCCCGCCGTGTCCGTCCAGCTCTGGTGGACAAAGCATTGCAAGGCGTTTCTTAGGGCAGCCGTGTCCGGGGGCAGCTTTGTGTTCCACGCCGAGCGCCAGCCAGAGCCCGGGATCTTTGGATGTGCACCCGCGCCGTCCCCGGGCGGGCTGGCCTGCGTGCCCATGCCTGCGTTCACGAACGCCCGGAAACGGCCCACCGTGATCTCGTACTTGTCGAGGTAGAAGTCGCTCACCGTCGCCGGGTAGCTCCGGTCCAGGTAATCCACGCCGTCGTAGCTTCGAGCGAACGTCCCGCCGGGGACCAGCAAGCTCTTGCAGCAGTCCTCGTTCCCCGATGGGCCGCAGGTCGCCGGCAGCCCGGCGCAGCTCGGCGCCGTTCCGGCCGACGTGCCCGCGTGGCCGCTGCTCCGGTCGTTCGCGATCGTCTCGCCCGCCTCGGTCCTCTCCTCATTTCCGCAGGTGCAACCTGCCGAGAGCAGCAGCCCGGACAACGCGATGCCGGCGCTGAGGAAAGGACGGGTAAGAAAAATCATAGGTCATCCACACAACGACAAGGCGGCCGCTGCCGTCGTCCCGATGCGGTGCATGGCGCGCAGGTACCTCATCATCAACCTTCTTCGCAAGCGGAGCGCGCGCCCGCACGCGCGGCGCGCGCCCGCCGACATCTCAGCTCGGCCTCGCTCGGCCTGTGCGCCGATCAGCCCCCGAAGAACGCCTTTGCCTGCTCTCCCAGCACGTTCTCGCCCTTCGGGCTGCTGGCGTGGCAGCCGTCGCTGACCTCGCCCGCGTCGTTGTTGAGGATGAACTTCCCGAGGTAGCTCATGTTCTCGTTGACGCTCGGGTCCTTGGCCAACTCCTGCGCCTTCATGTCAGTCCAGTCGGCGCCGCCCGCTCCCGCGATGAAGCAGTCGTGACCCGCGTTGTAGACCGGCTGGCCCACGATGTAGATATGCGTGCCCGGGTTGACGTGCTGTCGCGCCGCCTTGACCATGTCACGGAGCTCTTGATCGGTCGCCCTCTGGGACAGGATGCAGATCTGGACCATGATGGCCTTGACGGTGTCTTTCCCTCCGATCGACTCCATCTTCCGGTCGAAGAGCTGCCAGGAAGAGCTGCTCGGGTTGGTCCAGTTCTGGACCACCATGGCGCCGGTCTGATAATTGTCGGCGTTCCACATGATCTTGCCGCCAACGCGCTTGTAGCCGGTGCCGATGTTGTTGGCCATCGAGCAGCCGGTGTACGCGACCGAGTTCTCTCCGGTCGGAGGCAGGTCATCCCCACCACCGGTCGTGACGCTCGTGCTCGCGCCCGAGTCGCCCGCGCCGCTCCCGCCGGCGCCGGAAGCGCTGCTGGTGCTGCCGGTGCTGCCGCTCGGGGATCCTCCCGCTCCGCTCGCGCTCGAGCTCGAACTCGCGCTCGAGCTCGAGGCCCCAGCACCTGTCCCGCCACCCGTCGCACCGACGGTCGCGGAGCTGGTCGAGGAGCTGCCGGGGCCCGTCGTCCCTCCGGTCGTGGCGCTTCCCGACTCCGAAGGTTCGTCTGCGTCAATGTCTGAACCGCAAGCGCCAAGGCAGAGCGCGGCTATCCCAAGAGCGCATCGGGCCACCAATCGGGAGGAAAGAACAAGAGAACTCATCGTCGTCACCTTCTGTTAGGGGGCGTTGGTCAGGACCTGCGGGGACTCTCGGCTCGCGCCCGACCGTCCTTGTTCTATGGCCGCTGCGACCCCCGTGAATAGACGGCGAGATCGTCGTCGCCCTCCCAGGACAAATTTGTCATCCCCCCTCGTTGACGTCGGGAGCCCTCACGATGCCCGCTTTTTCGAGGGGAGCGTCGTTGAAAAGTTCCGTTCGGTCTGGCTCGGCGTCTGTGCCAGTTCGCACAGGCAGGCT
This sequence comes from Sorangium sp. So ce726, assembly GCF_051521405.1. Taxonomy (NCBI): domain Bacteria; kingdom Pseudomonadati; phylum Myxococcota; order Polyangiales; family Polyangiaceae; genus Sorangium; species Sorangium sp. So ce726. Next base: position 3,432,250 of record NZ_CP150349.1, read on the forward strand.
GATGCCGCCATCCGGTCGACGGTGAGTTGCGCCTGGAGCCAGGTGAGAAGGTCCCGGTCAGCCTGGACGGGCGCGAAGGAGATGAACGAATGCCGGTCGGTCAGGGCGTCTCGGAGAGCCGCGGCGTACACCTGCCCTCCGAGCACACCGCCGTCATTCCTTCCGGATACACGGGCGCGCAGGGAGGGCACGCGACGATCTCTTCGGGGCAAACGAGGGCGCCGAGATCCGCGCTCTGGTTGAGGGCGACGATGCCTTTCCCGTCGCACGACTCGCAGCACCCGACACCGTCGCGCAGGGCGCAGTCCGCGTCTTTGGTGCATTCCGTCAGCGGGGATTCGCGCACGTCGACGACGACGCAGCGCCCGCTCTCGCATGTGGCCGCGAAGTACTGGGAGGTGCGCTCAGCCTCGCTGACCTCCGGGCATGGCGCGCACTGCGCGTCCCCGCACCCGCTGGCATTCCAGAAATCCGCCACCGCGTCGCGGTGGAGGGCGACGAACGCGCTGGCGTCGACCGGGTCGCAGGAGGCGCAGCAGCGCGGCGGCGCGAGGACGCAATCGCCCGGCGCCGCGCATGCATCCATGTCCGTGGTGGTGCCCTGACAGGTCTCCAGGCACGCCGCGAGCGTCTCGAAGCGGTTCTCGTTGCCCTCGCAGCCACCATAGATGAACGGAACACACTCGCCGGTGCTGGGGTCGTGCCAGTAGCTCGGGATCGCCGCGTCGCAGGGCCCCGTCTCCTGCGGCAGCGTACAACGGTCCGGCGATTCGCCGCCGGTACCGCTGCTCGCGACCGAGCCGCCGCCGCTGCCCGCGACCGAGCTGACCGAGCCCCCGCCGCTGCCCGCGACTGGGCCCCCGCCGCCCGGGCCCCCGCCGCCCGATCCGCCGTCGTTCCCCGCGCCGCTGCAGCCCGCCGCGAGCATGAGAGAGGTGAGCAAGCCCAGACCGAGGGACAATCGCTGGTACATTCCAAAGACATTGCAATCGGCGCGCCGTCGGTCACCTGAGCATAAGACAGTCGATCGTAGGATATGCATCCGTAGTCGATGGCATGTCAGGCGGTGGTGTGCCAGGCGACGCTTCGCGCCGTGACGACGTGAACGAGGTGCGGTGCGCCCCTCTCCGGAGCGCCGCCTACGTGGAGGTACCGTGTCCCACCTGTCGACCGATCCGCCAGCCGGAGGGCTCGCTCGCGGTGAGCCAGAGGTCGCTTCCCTCTGCTGCTCACTTCCTCGGCGCGACGGCGATGGTGCCCTTGATCATCCCCATGCCGCACTCGAATTGGAGCTCCCCTGCCTTCAGCTCGGGGAGGTCGATGGTCACCAGCTGTCCGGTCGGCAGCTCCGTGCGGATACCGAGGCTCGGGAAGACGACCTCCTTGGTGCAGCCGCCGCTGTCGTGGCGGACGAGCCTGAGCTGCAGCCGCTCCCCCTCGACCGCGGCGATCTTGTCGGGCACGAAGGCGCCGTGGACCATGATCTCGACCGCGCGCGGCGCCTTCTGTGGCTCGGCGCTCGCGGGCTGCGAGCAGCCGAGCGCGGAGGCGACCGAGGTGATGCCGAGCGCGATCGAGAAGAGTGCGTGTGTGATCTTCATGAGAAGCTCCTTTCAGGTGCCGGGGGAAGACGCGCGGCTCTCCGCCGCATTACAGTCGAGCGTGCGCCGGCCCTGGGGATGGCTGAAGCGCGGGGGCACGATCGCCATCACCCCATGGGGGAACGCGCGCTCGAGCCCGGCAATACCGCGAGGGCTCGCCCTGCGGGGCGGCTCTACCGGGGGTGGCTGAGGGCCTCGCGCTGCGCCGCGGTGAGCCGGTCGAGCCTGGCGCATCGACCGAACCGTCCGCCCCATCTCCCGGACCCTGGCCGCGTGCAGGGTGCCGCGGGGCGGCGCGGCCTCAGAGCTCGCCCACCTGGCTGTGCTCGTAGAAATCAACCAGCGCCTGCCCGCTGCGGCTGAGGCCGGCCTGGGCATTGATGTAGGGCACCGCGTCTCGAATCGCCTTCATCGTCAGCTCGATGTTCTTGTGCGTCCCGACCACGAGGGCGGTGTGGTGCTCCACCGCCCGCTCGGGCTGCGTCAAGTAGCGAAAGAGCTCCTGAATGCGCGGGATCTGGATGCGGCCGCGCGTGCCGAACGTGTCGATGCCTTCTTCGCTGACCCGGCCCACCCCGCCGTAGAGGAACACGCTGCCCTCGCGCGCGTTGGTGCAAGGTCTCAGAAAAGCGCAGGTGCCCGCCTTGAGCTCGCCGTCGACAGCGCCCCACGTGTTCTCCGCGCCGATGTCGGCCTGGGTGGCCAGGATCTCCTGGCGGGTGATGCGGGCGCCGGGGCGCATCACGCTCTTGGCCCACACGCCGCAGTGGAAGAGATCCACCTCCTCGCGCTCGTCATCGTACATGTTGTTCCAGTCGCCGAGCAGCGGCACGAGCCCGGAGGCGCACTGGAGCATGTACATCCCCATCCAGCCCGCGATGTCGGTCTCGCAGGCGGCGGGAATGAGCTTGTCCGAAAGCATGCTCATGCAGGTGCAGGGCATCACGCCGACCTCTCCGCCGATCTGGTACTTCTGCATCTCCGTCCAACAGCGCACCGCGATGCCGTCGAGATCATTCTCTTTCACGAAGCGATCGAAGACGACGCCCATCCGGGCGATCGCCTCCAGCGAGGCGCGCGGGACGTCAGCCGCTGCCATGTAGCCGGAGACCGCTTCCAGCTGAGTGGATAGCTCGCGCGGCGAGACCTTACGCATCTGTCGATCGAGCGCGATCAGCTCCAGGCCGACCGTGCTCAGGCCCATGTGCCCCAGCAGCTCGGTGGAGACGCTCGTGACCGTCTGGAACGCGTCGGGCCCCGAGCCCACCAGCCCGAGGCGCACGCCGCGGCCCCGGCGACGGAACTTCGATGCCAGGACGCAGCTCGCGTAGAAGGCGCGCAGATCGTCCGCGAAGGCCGCCGAGCTCACGGCTTCGCAATGCTTGGACGTGAGGGTGTACGGGTAGCCGATGTGGCGGAGCGCGTTGGCGGCCGAAAAGCGCCCGCACGCCCCGTCCCGCCGGCCCTTCTGCCCCATGCGTCCCAGACCGCGCACGTCAGGCTCGGTGTGCAGCAGCACCGGCACATCGAGGTCGGCCAGCCGCAGAAAGTCCCGAATCCCGTTTTCATCGGAGAAATTGTACATCGAGCAGATGACGCCAATGGCCCCGCCGCCGTCCGGAGCGCGGCGGTACTGCTGGGCGACGCCCGCGGCCGCGCGCGCGTCGGCGTAGGTTTCGACGTTGCCGAGATCGACGTAGCGCACGCGCCCGCCGAGCACATGGCCCACAGCCGACTGGGTGGCTTTCGCTCCGTCCTCCGCAAACTCCGTCGGAAAAAAGCCCCGGTTGCCCATGAAGCCCAAGATCACAGGTTCACTCTGTGCCATTGCTGTCTCCTGGAGCAGGCGGGCTTGAGCCAGAATGACCTTGCCGGCCCAGCCCGCCGCCAAACGATGTTTCGATCGGGTGGATCCGTAGGAGCGCTGCGAGCGCTTCCTCGCGCGCGGGGGACCGCAAACACCGACCGCGTGTTCCGCTTCAATACTATGCATGTCCGTGCTAGCGTCAACAGCTAATCCGAATTAGCTAAAGGGAGCGCCACCTTGAACGACCCCCCCGACCCCGACCCGCCGCACGTGCCCGGCCTGCGTCCGGTCCGTATGAAGGACATCGCCGAACAGCTGGGGTTGTCCCAGACCACGGTGTCTCACGTCCTGACGGGCAAGCATGCGAAGTTTCGCATCAGCGCCGCGACGGTGGAGCGGGTCTGGATGCTGGCCCAGAAGCTGGGTTATCGGACCAACGCCATGGCCCAGGCGTTCCGGGAGCAAAAATCGTACGCGATCTCCCTCGCCGTCGAGGACCTGGCGAACCCGATCTGGGCCGGGATAGCCGTCGGCGCCGAGCGCGAGGCCGAGCTCCACGGCTACACCCTCGTGGTGAGCCACCTGGCCGGTAACGCGGGGCGCCAGCGTCGCGCGTTGCAGCTCGTGCACGAGTCCCGGGTGGATGGGCTCATCGTGTCCCCGGTTTCCGGAGGAGATTGCGATCTCATCGCGGCGCACAAGCAGGGGCTTCCCTTTGTGCAGATCGACCGGGCGGTCCCGGACCTCGACGTGGCGTGCGTGCGCACCGATCACGCCGCCGGCTCGGTGCTGGCGCTCCGCCACCTTCTCAGGCACAAGGGTCGGTCGCTCGTCTACATCGGCGGCCCGCTCGACATCCCCACCTACCGACATCGTCTCGACGGGTTCCGGGCGGAGCTGACGCGGAGCGGCGTCACGGCGGCGGCCATCGAGGAGTTGAAGGAGGCCACCCCGGAAGAGGCCGAGACGCGCATGGTCGAGCTTCTCCAGCGGCTGCGTCGACCTCTGGCCGTCTACGCAGCAAATTTCACCACAACTGTCGGAACCCTGCGGGGCATCCGCGCCGCTGGCCTCTCCGTGCCCGACGAGATCGACGTCGTCGGATTCGATGACATCCTGATGGCCGACCTCCTGCGCTATCCCGTCGCGACCGTCGATCAGGACGTCGGCGCGATAGGACGCGAAGCGGTCCGGCTGCTCCTCAAAAGGCTGGCGGGCGCCAAGGTCGAGCGAGAGGTCCTGCTCCCTCCTCGCCTCACCGCGCGAACATCGGACGTGCCGCGCAGCGAGAGCCGAGCTCGCCCGCGGAGAGCCGACCGCTAGAGCGGCACGGGTTGAAGCCGCACGCAAACAGCGAGAAGTTGAGCCGCCAAGACGCCAGAAGACGCCAAGATTTTATTGTTTTCTTCGCGTCTCTTGGCGTCTTTTGGCGTCTTGGCGGCTCATTTCTCTGGTTTCCAAGCTGAGCGGTGTTCTAGCCGGATCGCCGGAACAGGCTCAGCAACCGCCCGAGCAGCCCCGGTTTCGCGGTCGGCGCGCTCGCCGCCGGCTCCGCCTGGTCGCGGCGTGCTGACCTTGGCGCCGCATCGCGGGGCTTTGCCACGGCGGCGTCACGGGGCTTTGCTGCGGCAGGAGGCGCTCCGGGCGCCTCACGGGCGGCCTCCTCGCTCGGGTCCGCGGTGCGCTCGGCTGCGCGGCTCGGTGCCTGCTTCGCTGCCTTCTTTTCGGCCCGCGCCTGGACTCTGGCCTTCATTGCCTCCTTGGCGGTGAGCGCGGGCTTCTTCTTCCGCGGGAATGCGGCGCTGGGGGGAGGCACCCACACGGCGTCCCGGCGCGGCTCGGGCGTCGCCGTCGTTTCCGGCGCCGGAGCCGGCGCCACGTCGCGCGTCTCGGCGGGCTGCGACTGCCGCGACGCCTTGCGGGAAGCGTTGGCCTCTCCGGCGGCGGGCGCGCCCTTCGCCTCGGCGAGCGCGGCGTTGCGCTCCGCCTCGTTCTGCGCGGGGTCCGCGGCGGCGGCCGCGCGTTGCTCTCGCGTGGCGGCGCCCTGTGCCGGATGGGCCGCGGGGGCGCGGGTCTGGGCAGCGCCCCCGGCGCCTGTCCGGCCGCGCGGCGTCGCCCCATCCCGCGCCCACTTGGCCTTGTCCGGCGAGCGGCGCTCCGCCGTGTTGCCGTCGCGCGCCCCGCGCTCGGCCGGGCCGCTGTCGCGTCCTGCGCGCTCCGCCGGCCCGCGCTCGCGCGCTCCACGGTCGGCAGGTCCGCGCTCCTCCGGCCCGCGCTCGCGCGCTCCACGGTCGGCAGGTCCACGCTCCTCCGGCCCGCGCTCGCGCGCTCCACGGTCGGTAGGTCCACGCTCCTCCGGCCCGCGCTCGCGCGCTCCACGGTCGGCAGGTCCACGCTCCGCCGGCCGCGCCGAGCGCCGCGGCGGCGGCTCCTGCGCGGGCGCTGGCGTGCGCGGCCGGCGCATGTCGATGACCCGCGGCGGCCGCGATCGAGCGGGCGCAGCGGGTGCAGCGGCGGCAGGTGCAGCGGCGACCGGCGCCACCACGGCGTCTGCTGCGCTCGCTGCGCCCGCCGTCGTGGTCGTCGTCGTGCCGCCGGGAGAGGCCTCCACGCCCGCATCCGCCGGCCCTCCGGCGGCTTCCGTCGCGCGCTCCTCGACGGGCCCCGCGCTCTCCGGTTGTCCCTCGCCGTTTTCCGCTGTGTTTTGCTCGACCATGGGGCTCCTCCATAGCGTTGTCGGGCGCTCCGCGAAACCGGATCTCACCGCCTCGCACGCGCGGCGGGGCGCGGCCCGCTGCCTCGCGTGTGCCGTGGACCGCGCGAGCCCATCGATGGTCGCCTTCGCCGTCCGTGGCTCAACGCGCCCGAACCCGCGAGCGGGCGCCCGTGAAGGTGCGTCTACCCGCCACGGCGCGCGGCCGGCGCGGTACGAGGTGTTCGTTCCAGGCGCAAGCCGACGCCGGATCAGGTCGGCAGGCCCGCGGCGCGCAGCCTGCGGTGCGTATCGTTCGAAGAGGGAAAAGCGGGATGAGGCGGCCGCGCCGCGCCAAGCTGCGCGCCGCGCGCGATTGCGGCAAGCCGGCCCGGCGCGCTCGGCCCCGGCCGGCTTGCCCAGCGGCCCGGCTATTCGCCCAGGTAAGGGACGAGGTTGACGGTCTCGCGATCGAGCTGGTGAATCCCGAAGCGGCCGGCGGCGAACAGGACCTCCTCGCCGCTGGTCACGAACCTCTCGGGCCAGTTCCAGAGGGGGAAGAACGCCTGTGCCTTCGGCGCTTCGGGCTCCTCGAGCGAGATCGCCAGGGCGCCGCCCGGCACCTCGAAGAGCGCCCGCATGTCGGCCGTGTGGCGCAGGGATGCCCACGAGGCGAGTCGGACGGTGGAGAGCACGTCGAACTCGGGGATCTGGGGATTCTCGTTCTCGTTTTCCGGCTCGGGCGGCGGCGGCTCACCCGTCGGCGAGAGCGTGGTCAGCTTCTGGTTGGGATCCCAGCCACCGTACAAGCTGTTGCTCGGACGCCAGATCAGGCTGTGGGACAGGACGGGCAGCCCGCGGCCGTCGATGGAGATCGCGTTGACCTGGCGGTCCGGGAACTTCTGGTACTCCTGCAGGTACGCGAGCCCCTCCTGCACCTCGAGGCGCGCGATCGCCGTCTCGATGAACTGCTGGCCCCACACCCTGTCCCTCGCGTAGATCGACGCGCCCTGGATCGCGAGGACCTCGCCGGGCACGTTGATCCCCGGATCGAGCGCGGGCTGCGACGGGTTGGTCAGGTCGAGGTGCGTGAGGAAGTACTGCGTGCGCGGGCGCGGATCGTCCGGCGCGCGCCCGCTGATCGAGCGCTTGATGTTGAAGTAAAGCTCCCCGTTGTCGTTGAGGACATTCACGGTCTCGTTGTCGTCCGGCAGCGCGACGGCCGGCGCCACGGTCGGGTGGTCCGGGTCGGAGAGGTCGACGACGTGGACCTCGATCTGTGCCCAGCTGCGGCGCGGGACGTACTCATAACAATACGTCGACGTGATCCCCACGATGTCGTTCCGGTCGACCTCGACCGGCGTGCAGCTCGTGTCCGCGCCGGCGTGGTCCGTGCACTCGGCGAACCCGCCGTTGCAGTACTCCTCGCCGCCGATGTTGCGGCAGGTGCGATCTCCGGCCATGTACGTGCAGCCTTCCTGCCCGAAGCAGCCCGGATTCTCGACCGAGTTGGTCCGGCACGCCCAGCCGACCCCGAGGTCCTCGGAGTGGCCGATGACGCGCAGGAAGGCGAGGGCGTCGCGCCCGGGGTGCACCGTCGGGAACGAGCTGCCCCCGTCGTAGTAGCCGCCCGTGGCGGGGAGATCGCTCGTGTCGAGCGTGCCCGCCCGGCGCGGCGCGGTCGGATCGGACAGATCGATCACCTCGAGGTGGGTCACCTTGCCCACCCAGTTCTGGAAGGTCGTGGTGAGCGACACGAGCAGGTTGCCCACCTGATGGAGCTGCGCGTCGGCCGGCAGATCGAAGGTGGCGATCGGCCGCTCGATCTGGGTGAGCCCGGCGCTCGGCACGACCTCCGCCTTCATCTTCCGGTTCTCGACGGGGGTCCAGTAGAGATCGTAAGGCATCTTCACGCGGACGCGGTGCTCGCCGAACGCGAAGACCTTCACATAATCCGGGGCGAGATCGAGGTGTCCGAGCTTCTCGGGCGTGTCGAGCTTGTCCTGCGCATAGAGGGTGAGCTCCTCATCCGAGACGTTCGCGGTGGCGATGTCCTCGGCGCGGAACGTGCGGCGCGCGGGGGTCCCGTGCTCCATCACGCCGCGGCGGGTCAGCGTGGTGTCCGAGAAGGTGAAGATCTGCACGCCGGAGAACGGCCGCCGGTAGTCGTCCACGATCCTGGTCGCGGAGAACGGGAGCAGCACGAGGCCCGTCTCGGGCTCTCCGCCCGGCGCCACGGCGTCCACCGCGTCGTCGAGCACGGTGAACGCGCGGTGGTCCCAGTCGGCCTCGGACCAGCTCCAGCCATCGGCGCCGCCGTCGATCTCGGCGCGCGCGACCAGGGGATCCTGGCTCGTCAGATCGGTGATGTCGTAGAGGCTTGCAGCGAGCTGCCGGCCGTTCTGGTCGTTCACGCCGATCCCGATCAGGCGGGTCGCGCCGAAGACAGGGCGGAAGAAGTTGTTCCATCCGGACACGATGAACTCGCTCTCCTCGGTGATGTTCCCGCTCGGATCGATGGAGAAGGCGTGGAAGGGATCCTGGCGCCGGTAGGTGACCGCGAACGCCCTGTCGTCCAGGAAGATGGAGCCGTAGAGCGACTGTTCGGCGCCGAACTCCTCGCTGTCGATCGGCACGATGTTGTCGGGATCGGCCGCGTTCCACGTCTCGAGGTAGCTGGGCGTCCCGTCGGCCCACTGCGGACCGGAGAAGACCCGCAGCATGTTGTCGCGGAAGTCCATGTGGAACTGGGAGCGCACGAAGCTGGCCGTGCTCACGCTGTCGCGCAGCACCATGGACCCGTCGCGGTTCGAGATGTCGATGATCGAGATCTCGCTGGGATCCTGCGACCAGCTGCCGCGGTTGCGCGCAACGAGGAGCACGTCCGCCTCCGCGTGGATGGCGGTCACGGCGTCGCCGAGCTCGATCTCGCCCCGCGGGACGAGCGCGTCGGCGCCGACATCGAAGCTCCGGACGAGGGTCTTGTTGACCCACACGAAGTGCCCGGGGTTGATCTCCTCGAGCTCCGAGCCGTTCGAGGCGATGTAGAGCGAGCTCGCGCTGTCGCCGCGCGCGAGGCGGCTCGTCATGATGGCGCCCGTGACCGGGTATTGCGACAAGAGCTTTGGCGCGGTGCGGTCGGCGATGTCGATGAACAGGACGGTCCCGCCGGTCCGCCGCTCCACGGTGAGGCCATCGGCCTTGAGCTGGTAGCCGGCCCAGTCGTTCAGGAGCACGACCGCGCGGTCGCCGACGACGTACATCTCGACCGGGGTGCCGGCGATCTGCATCTGGCCCAGGAACTTCGGGTCCGACGGGTCCTGGATGTCGATGACCTGCAGGCCGCGGAAGGTGTTGAGGTTGAGGAGCTGCCCGCCGCCGAGGACGCGGTAGATGTCGCCTTCCTCGAGCTCGCGGCCCTCTTCCTCTTCTTCCTCCTCCTCTTCCTCTTCTTCTTCCTCCTCGCCGAGGTACCCCTCGGTGAAAGGATCATCGGCCGACACGAAATCGGTGGGCCCCTGTGGGGTCTCGGGCTTTGGGTCCTCGGGCTCTTCCTTGGGAGGATCGGGATCAGGCTCCTCCTCCTCGGGCGGAGGGTCCTCGTTCTCCTCTTCCGGTGGGGTCTGCTCCTGGGGCTCGGGCTTGTTGTCGTCGCTCCCGCATCCCTGTCCGAGCAGCAAGAGGAGCGCGGCCATCACGCTGGCCTGCGCGGACAGCACACCTCTGAATAGTGCTCTTCTCTTCGCCACGGCTCACTCCTCCCTGGTACCTCGCTCGAGGTACGGAGACTGCACACATTGATGGGTCCTGCACGGTTCAACGTGGTCGGAACGTCGCGGCCCGAGGGCGGCGGTGCGGCGAGTCCCCGGCGAGTGGTCGAGGGCGCGTCCGGCACGGCGCAGCCCGCGATCGAGCCGGTCTTCGCGGCTTCGCACTACCGCGGACCGTAAGCTTGCATCCAGCGGAGTATCCACCTTCTGGAAGGGCTCCTCAATGTGGAATGCTGTTACGGAACGGCGGCAGAGCGGCTCGCTCCGTGTGGCGCGGGGTGGTGCCTCGGGAGGAGCGGAGCGCTGGGGCCCACATGCGGCGGCGTCCGCCCACAGGTCGGGCGCTGGCCGCCGTCCGCTTTGCGTAGCGCCGGGGGGCTCGGTGGCGCCGAGCGGCGTCTGCACGACCCTGCTCCATGCCCGCCGATGACGGGCCGCGCCCGCGGCCTACCGGCGTCCTCTGCTCCGCGTCGTCGCGGTGACGGGGCCTGTGCTCCCGCAGTGGCCGCCGTGCAGACGATCGGAGCAGCGGAAACACCGGAGCCTGCTGGGGGCAAGGAGCGCGCGCTTGACGTCGGCGGCGCGCGGTCATCTGCTCTGGCCGTGGCGTTCCTCGAAGAGCTGAAGGACCACCTGGAAGGGATCGCGGAGGCCAGACCTGCCTTCACGCCCGACGTCGCGGCGCACCGGCGGCACCTGCTGTCCGCCCTGGAGGAGCTCGAGCGAAGCGGCAAGCCCGAAAGAGATGTACGGTGGCACCAGAGCTACTGGGCGTGGCGGCTCGAGCGATTCGCCTCGGAGCTGGGGAGATTGCTTCTTGAGGGGTTTGCCAAGGGCTCGCCGGCGGATGAGATCTCGGGGCTGCTCAACGTGTCTTTGAGTCGCACGCTAGGGCTACGCGACAGCCGGCTCCGCGGTCAAAGACCGGGAGCTCGACCGACTGGGGAAGCTGGCCGCCCAAGCCGTCGCAGGGACGAAGGAGCCTGAGTTCGACCTCGTCCGGTACGCTCGTGAGATCCGTGCTGTCGCTCGCGCCGGCGAGCGCTGGACCTTGACGCCTATCGGCAGGCTCATCATGGATCTTCCCGCTCGGGATGCTGTCCGGTGGCTGCTCACGGTCGAGGCCGTGCAGTCGCGAGGACCCAAGGATGAGTGGCGGCTGTCGCGTAGCTCTGCCGCCAAACTCCTGGAGAGCTCGGATGGGACGATTTACGAGGATCAACACGTCGGCGCGCCTGTCGCGAGTGAGACGCTTCGCCGGCTTACAAGCCTGGAGATCCTGGCCTACGCCAGCTCTGTCGGAGGGGCGCTTACAGAGTTTGATATTCGTCCCGAGGGGCGGCCGCTGCTCGCGGAGATCGCGAGCGGTACGAGCACGCCTTTCTCCGTCCTCGCGGAGGCCTTGCTCCAGGACGAGACCTCAGCCGTGCTCGGGCATATCCGCCCGGTCGCGACGCGCGTCCAGCTCGAGAGCGCAGCGGCGGCGACGACGCGGCACGCACGCATGGTGGTCCACGAGGTTCGAAACGCGCTCGTGCCGGTGCGCGGCGCGCTCGACGACCTCTATCGCGACGCCGAGCGGAGCGGCGCAGGACCCGCGGTCGCGTCCTATCAAGACGCAATCGACGGCGGTATCGACCGGATATTCCGGTTCTTGCGGGATATGCTGAACGTCGCCGCGCTGGGCGCCGAGCCAGCAGAGCCGTTCGACGTCACGCCGGCCATCGAGGAGGCCCTCGCTGCGGTGGCGGAAGAGTTCGGCGCTCGCATGGCCTTCCCCAAGGGCGGTCCGTTGCCTCCTGTCGTCGGCCACCGCCGTCGCTTCACCCTGGCCGTCGTCAACATGCTCCGGAACGCTGCACAGGCGCCATCCGCGGCGCTCGCGGAGGTGCGGATCACGGCGGAGGCGACCGCCGGGGGGACGAACTCTTGATCCTGGTGGACGACAGCGGCCCCGGCGTGCCGAGCGAGCACCGGGAGGCCATCTTCAGGCGAGGATTCTCGATGCGTCCGGGCGGCACCGGGGAAGGGCTGGCGCTCGTGCGTGAGGTGGTAGAGCAGGAGATGCATGGGCAGGCGCGCTGCGAGGACAGCCCCCTCGGCGGCGCCCGGTTCAGGCTCCGGATCCCGGTACGGCAGAAGGTGGATCAATGAGATCGACGGGAAAGATTCTCATCATCGACGACGATCCGAGCTTCGTCAGGCTTTACGAGAGCCGCCTCGGAGAGGAGGGATACCTCGTCGAAGCGGTGCCCGATGCGGGCGCCGCGCTGGTCAAGCTCGAGCAGCCGGGGTGGGATGTCGTCCTGCTCGACCAGAAGCTCCAGGGACGCGAAGGGCCGGACTCAGGGCTCGACCTCCTCGCCGAGGTCGGTCGACGCGCGCCGGCGGCGAAGGCGATCCTGGTGACAGCCTATGCGACGCCGGGCGCGATCACGCGGGCCTTTCAAGAGGGGGTCTACGATTACCTGCAGAAGGACGAGTTCTTTCGGGTTCTCCTGCTCCCCAAGCTCCGGAACGCGATTGAGGCGGTGCGAGCGCGGCAGCTCGGCGAGCTCGACGGTGAGGAGACGGAGGCGACCCTCCGAGAAGCCTGGGCAGCCGTCGAGTCCGAGGTCGACCCGAACCGGAAAGGGAAGCTCCTCGAAGATCTGATGCTGCTCCTCGTGAAGACCATTCCGGGCTTCCGTCAGGCCCAGGCTCGCCGTCGAAACGACGTCGAGGAGATCGACCTCCTGATCCGCAACGAATCCACGGACCCTTTCTGGGTGAATGAGCGCACGTCCTACATCCTGATCGAGTGCAAGAACTGGACGAAGCCGGCCGGCGTCAACGAGCTGCGGAGCTTCGTGTGGAAGCTAGAGCGACGCTATGGCCGGTGTCGGCTCGGCCTCTTCGTCGCGATGGGCGGGTTCACGAGCTCGTTCAGGGACGACCTCCGCGGCGAGCGCAAGGACGACCACCTCGTCCTCCTCCTCGACCGCGACGACCTTCGCGATCTGGTCCTCGCCTCGGATCGCAACGCCTGCCTCAAGAGGCTCCACGAGCGGGCGATCGTCGAGCTCAACGGCCACTGACAGGGCTGCCGGCTCCCGCTCCCCCGCGCCCCCCGTCAGGCCGCCTCTTCCGTCTCCTCCGACCGCGCCACCGGCAGCGCCACGAAGAACGTCGTCCCTTGCGAGAGCACGCTCTCCACCCAGATTCGCCCCCCATGGCCCTCGACGATCCGCTGCGCGATCGCCAGCCCGAGGCCCGTCGAGCGCTCCCCCCCGGTGCTGACCGTCCTCGCCCGCCCGAACGGCCGGAAGAGCTTCCCGAGATCTTCCGCCGCGATCCCGGGGCCCTCATCCTTCACCGACAGGAGCAGCTCGGCCTCCCCGCCGGCGCCCTCCGCGCCGCGGCCGCCCTCGACCCGGACGCGGATGGTCGTGCCCTGAGGCGAGTAGTGGATGGCGTTGCTGATGAGGTTGTTGAGCACCTGCTCCAGCTTGTGGACGTCGACCTCGACCCGCGGGACGCCCTCGTCGCTCTCGACGACGAGCTTCATGCTCTTCTGCCCCGCCAGCACCAGGTTGAGCGCCACGTTGGACTCGACGAGCTGGACGATATCCGTGCTCTTCCTGTCGAGGTTCAGCTTGCCGAGCTCGATCATCGACACGTCGAGCAGATCGTTGATGAGCGAGAGCATGAATTTGCTCGAGCTCCTGATCATGTTGACGATCTCGACGCCACCCTCCTTGAGCAAGGACGACGGCTCCCCGCGCCGGTGGGTCATCAGCATGAAGTCGCTGTAGCCCAGGATGACGCCGAGCGGGTTCCTGAGGTCGTGGGCCGCCATGCCGACGAAGCGGTTCTTCTCCTCGTTCAGCCGGACCAGCTCCGCGTTCTTCGCCGCGAGCTCCTCGTGCATCTGGACGAGCTGCCGGTTGCTCTCCTCCAGCGTGTCGGCGTACTGCTTGAGCTTGAGTTGGGCCCTCTTGTGCTCGATGGCGTAGCGGATCGTGCGCTCGAGGATCTGCGCGTCGAATCGCCCCTTTACCAGGTAATCCGCGACGCCCGCGCTCATCGCGGCCATGTCGATCTCCTCGTCGCCGACCCCCGTCAGCATGATGATGGGGATCGCGCAGCCGAGGTGGTTGGCCTCGCGCACGACGTCGAGGCCCGTCCGGGCGTCGAGCCGGAAGTCGAGGAGGCAGACGTCGTAGCCGCCGGCGCGCAGCGCCTGGATCGCCTCGTCCGAGCTGCTCAGCCACGTCACGTCGTACCGGGTGCGGGGAGCGTCGCGGAGGAGCCGCCGCGTGACGAGGTGGTCGACCTCGTCGTCATCCACAAGAAGGACCTTCATCTCGCTGTCGTTCATCGGGGGCCTCGACCACGCCGGACATCGGCGCTCTCCCGCCGGCAAGCTCCGCGCCACGCCGCCCGGGCCGCCCCCGCCATGGCCGTGGTACCCGCCCCGACCCTCATTGCCGGCGCTTCTGCTCTTCCGCGACGCCCACGAGCGCGCGCGCCAGGGTGATGAGCTGCCCGGCGTCGAACGGCTTGACGAGGAACGCCGACGCGCCGAGGCGCGACAGGCACTGCCAGTCGGCCGCGCCCCCGGTCCCTGTCGCCACGATGATCGGGAAATCCCCTTGTGGGAGCATGCGCACCGCCGCCGTGAGCGCGATGCCGTCCAGGCCGGGCATGTCGAGGTCGAACACGCCGAGCGACGGGCGGTTCGCCTCGATGGCCTCGAGCGCCGCGGCGCCGTCGGGCGCGCTCTCGATGGCCGCGCCGGGCAGCGCCTCCGCGAGGACGCTGGCAAGGAAGCTGCGGAACGACGGGCTGTCGTCGGCGACCAGGACGCGCGTCGTCCGCGCGTACGCCGGCATGGCGCCGCGCGCGTCGAGCAGCGCCTCGCGCAGCGCCTCCGCGCTCGCCGTGCGCTGATCGGGCTCCTTGGCCAGCGCCGCGAGCACCGGCGCGTCGAACGACGGCGGCAGATCAGGGCAGAGCTCGCTCGGCGGGATCGGGGGCTGATACGCGTGCTGCATGACCAGATCCACCGTGCTCGTGCTCTGGAAGGGGAGGCGGCCGGCGAGCAGGTAGTACGCGACCACCCCGAGCGCGTAGACGTCGATGCGCGGCAGCAGCGCGGGATCGAGCTGCCGGCCCAGGGCCACCTCCGGCGCCAGGTACGCCGGGGTGCCGGAGAAGGCGAGCTCGATCCGATCGCCGCGGGGGATCCGCTTCGCGAGCCCGAGATCGGCCACGACCACGCGGAGGGCCTGGCCGATGAGGATGTTGCTCGGCTTGACGTCGCGGTGGGCGATGCCCGAGGCATGGATCGCCGAGACGCCGAGGCAGGCCTGGTCGAGGACGCTCAGCGCCTCGTCGAGGCCGAGCCGGCCCCCCTTGCTGTGGACATGGGTGTCGAGCGTGACCCCGGGCACGTACTGCATGACGAAATACGGCGCGTTTTCGTACTCGCCGAACGCATAGATCTCGACGACGTTCGGGTGGTGGACGCGCGCCATCGCCCGCGCCTCCGCCAGCAGGCGGGCCTGCATCTGCGCGTTGTCGAGCTGCTCCGGCCGGAGCAGCTTGATGGCGACGTCCCGCTGGAGCTGCTCGTCGCGCGCCAGGAGGATGACGCCCATCGCCCCCTCTCCGAGGCGACCGAGGATGCGGTAGACCCCTCCAAGCAACGTGCCCTCGGGCGGCACCTGAACCCCGCTGCCTCCCTCGTGCATGCTCGAGCGCGCGGCGGCCTGCCAGAGGTCCTCGTCGCTCAGCGTCGAGCCGTCGCCGTTCCGCTCGGCCGGCGGCTCCGCCCGCGTGGGAGGACGGTCGCGTACCACGGTGTCGACGCCCTGCAGCGTATCCGCGGCGTCGGGCACGAGCGGCGCGGGGGGATCGCCGCCGTTCGCGCTTCCAGAGCTGAAGCCCGGCGAGCCGTCCGCCGCGTCTACCATGGTGCGCATGATACGTGCCCTGCGCATGCCTATCAACGGAGAGCGACATGCGCTGCAGCTGCGAAGCGCGGTGCACGCGGCGGTCTGACGGCGTGTCGCGGGCGCGTCACGGTCAAGCGGGATGTCGCTGCTGTGGCAGGATGCCACGCTGCGCGGCGAGCGTGGCTTTGCGCCGCGCTCGCCGGCCGGCCGGGCGCCTCGCACGAGGGGCAGCTCCAGCGGCGGCATCGCCGGCGGCAGCCGGTCGCCGTCGCGGACCGCGCGGCGCACCCGGCGAGGATCCGACGCCCGCCGGACGCTCAGAGGGCGCCGATTCCGGCGAGGTACTCCCGGGCGAGGTGGAGATTGTCGTTCTGGGAAGGGTGGAAGTCGCGGCGCACGTACTCGCGGGCGCCGCGTAGGAACACGTCCCTCACGATGAGCCTGCGCTGCATGGGCGGGATGCGCTCTGTCGGCTCCCCGTGCTCTGCGCGGCGGGGGAGCTCCTGGATGAGCAGCACGAGCAGCGCCGCGAGCCAGAACATCGACAGCGTGGCCGTGGCGAGCGCGAAGCCGAGCATGCGCAGGCGGTAGCTCGGGTTGACCATCTTCAGCACGTCGAAGGCGACGGTCTTGTGCTCGATCTCCTCGGCGGCGTGCCACAGCAGGAGCGCGCGCGCCGTCGGGTGAGCCAGGTCGAGCGTCCCCGCTTTCAGCGCGCCCTCGGCCAGGATCGCGGTGTAGTGCTCGAGCGCCGCGGTGGCCGAGAGCCGCAGCTCGGGAGAGCAGAGGCGCTCGATGCCGTCGTAGGCGATCCGCTCGTAGGCGCGGAGGAACCGGTCGATCTCGTAGCCCTGCCCGCGGAGCAGGTCGAAGAACCGCTCGTGCGCCTTCGCGTGGTGGCCCTCCTGCCCGAAGAACGCCTTCACCTGGGCGCGCAGCGCCGGGTCCTCCACGCGGTCGGCATAACGCGCGACGCTCCGGATGAAGAAGCGCTCGCCCGCGGGGAACAGCAGGTTGACGGCGTTGGCGATGTGGGTCGGCAGCGCCTGGCCCCCGAGCCAGTGGCGGGTGAGGCCCTGCTCGAACGAAACGGGCGGCTGGCGCGGCCTGAAGGGCGGCGGGTCGGCGATCATCGAGCTCTCCTTCTCCCCCATCTCTTCGGTGGACGCGAAGCCCACCGCCGCGTCAGCGAGCAGCTGGACCGCCGCGATCGCCTCGCCGTGAGCCGCGGCGAGCACGGATGTCTACGACGCTCCTCGATGGACCATCGTCATCCACAAACCAGATCATGGCAATATCCTGCTCTCCTACAAGGAGGACGCCCCCTTCAGCGTTATCGCATGCGACCACGTGTGTAAATCCGTAATAGGCGAGCGGGGACGTGGACGGCTCGGAGCGTTTGAGATTGGTGAATGCGAGGATAGCCCACTCTGTCTCTTCACGAAGGCGATCGACCGACAGGCGGGCCTCTTGCTCGGTCACCAGCTCCTCACGGCGCGCGAGATCGTAATGAAGCATGTCTTCAAGAATGTCGTAGGCTCTCGCGGGCGTAAGTTCGCGGAGCCCATCGATGCAGCTTGACTTGTAGCCTATGTGGGCGAGGTATTCAGTTAGGAGTTGTTGTGGCGGCACGGGTTGCGACGTCTCATAGGCGTGCCAGTGGAAAATAAATCGCTCTGTAATGTACGCGCAGTCGTGTGCGAAGGAGCGTACGTAGGAGCGTATCGCGTGCTCTCCCTCGCTGTTTTCGATGAGGGAAATATCTCCGGCGAAATGCGGCTCGTTCATGGGCTACCAAACGCGGTTTGAATGTGCAGCTGTTCGCCTGGGCCGGGTAACCTGTCCGTGATCACCGTGACCGTGCTCGACTGTATTCGGGTCGGTCGGCTACCATTGGCGGATTGAGATAGGGTGACCGGCCAGGGCAAGGATGCCCGGATTGGAGGCGCGCGGACGAGCGATGCGTCGCTGTCCAGTTGAGCGAGCGAAGCTTGACCCTGCGGTGAATTGAGCGCCGACTGGACGGCCGTGGCCTGGGTTGCGGCGGAGCTGAAGCTCGTCTTTGTCTTTCCACCACACGAGCGCTGCCGGAGCCTCTGTGGTGGAACCTGAACATGTTCGCTGCCTGGGTGGCCGGGCGCGCCCGTCAGCGGGCTCGGACGTCCTTCGCTGGCCGCCAGCATCGCTCGGACCTCTTCCAATGAGTACTGCCGTGCAAAGATGAGGCCATAGGGATCTAGCCAGAGCAGCGTGTTCGGCGCGTAGGCGTACGTCTTGGATTCACCGGCAAGCCCCAACGGATCCGGGGAAATGAACCTCCCCGCGTCCGAATCGTAGTACCTGAACCTGTTGTAGCAAAGCCCCGTCTCGGGATCCTCGTACTGCCCCGGGAACCGGATCGCGGTGGTAGTGCCCTCTCCCTGTACCGCTTCCGTCCGCCCCCACGCCTCGCGCCGGAGCTCGCAAGCCACCTCGCCGCGCTCGTCGACGAGCCGCTCCGGCGTTCCGATCGGGTCGTTCACGTAGTGGAACCACCCGCCGCCGTCGCGGTGCGCGACCGGCGCGAACCCGTCGTCCTCGAAGCAGTAGGTCTTCACCTCCACCACCGGATCGCCCTCGGCTTGCGCCCGGCGGGCAATCTCGTGGACGAGCACGTCGCCGTCCCAAACGAACCGCGTCATCGAACGCGGTCTGAATGCCTCCAGAGCGCTCGCCGGCGCCTTGCCCACCCGCTTCTCGACCCGCCGGCCGAACGGATCGTACCTGAACTCGACCCGCTCGCCCTCCGGCGTGGTCACGCTCTCCAGGAGGCCGGCGATGCTCCATGTGTAGCTCCAGGCCTGCCGCGCACCGGTCCCGGGGTCTTCCACCCACTTCTCCGCGAGCCGCCCCTCGGCATCCCACCGGTAGAGCGTGTTCCCCTTGCGGACGAGCTGATTGCCGCGCCCGTACTCCCTCGGCGCTGCGTCCTGGCCGGCCTCGTGGCTATTCCCCGCTGGGTCATAGCGGAACACCTCGGCGCGCGCCTGCTCCGGCACCCGGGCGAGCAGCTGGCCGACAGGGTCGTACTGATATGAAGTCCACCCCCGCCGCTGGTCCCACGAGGCGCCGAGCTCGCCCACGGGATCGTAGCGATACGCCATGTCCACCGTGACGTTCTCCCGCCGCGGCCCGACCCACGCCGGCTCTCCAGGCCGCACGTGCACCTCGCGAGACAGCCCTACCGCGCGCTGCCGCTCGAGCCGACCCAGGAGGTCATAAGCGCTCTCGACGCGCCCGCCGCCCGGCAGCGCCCGCGTGACCTCTCGCCCGAGCACGTCGCTCGCGTGGTCGACGACGACGCGCCCGTCGAGCACCGTCCGCCGCCGCGCGCCGAACAGTCCCCGCTCGACCGCCTCGCTGTGGCCGAGCGACGTCTCGCGCAGGACGCGCTCGCCCTCCCGGTCATAGGCGCTCTCGATCCGGTGCTCCACGCCGTCGATGATCTGGATCTCCCGCACCACGCGGCCAGCCGCGTCGCGGTCGAGCCGGATCTCGCCCCCCGGCCACGTCGCGCCGATCAGCGCGCCGAGCTCGTCGTATTCCAGGCCCTCTGCCGAGCCATCCGAGTACTCCCGGCGGATCAGCCTGCCAGCGAGGTCGTACTCGAGGAGCACCTGAGCCCGCTCGCCGAGCGACCGGCGGATCAGGTCGCCTGCCGCGTCGTAATTGTAGCAAATCGTCGGCCCGTCGAACGTCACCTCCTCGAGCACCTTGCCGGTGCCGTCGCGCCGGAGCGTGTGGACCTCGCCCTTCTCGTTGCGCACCTCGACCAGCTCGCCTTCGGGATTGTAACCGAGCCGCACCTCGTGGCCGTTGGCATCGCGGCGCACGCAGAGCTTGTGGTAACCGCCCCACAGGAGCGACGTGACCCCGCCGTTCGCGTCGACGATCTCCGTCACGTGCTGCTCGCCGTCGCAGGCGTAGCGCGTCGTCGCGCCGCCCGGGTCGATCACCGCGACAAGGTCCCCTCGCGCCGACCACCGATACCGCGTCTCCGCGCCGAAGGGGTCGATCTCGGCGGTGCGTCGGCCGAGCCGGTCGTACCGGAAGCGCCATGTCGCGCCGCTGGCCAGCGTCACCTCGGCGCAGTTGCCGTGCGCGTCGTAGGAGAACGCCGTGCGCTCGCCGTTCGGCGAGATCTCCTCGACCACGAGGCCCCGCGCGTCGTAGCGGCGGAAGGTCGCCGCGCCCGTGGGGTCGACGTACAGCGTGACGTTCCCCCGCGCGTCGCGCTCGAACCGGTGGATGCCGCCTGCCGCGTCGACGAGCTCGATCGGCAGGTCGTTCGCGTCGCGCTCGATGGCCGTGACGTGCCCGAGCAGGCCCGTGTGCCGGACGACGCTCCCGCGCTCATTGCGCTCGAACACCTCTGTTCCGCCGCGCTCGTTGCGCCGCGAGGTCATCCAGCCGTCCTCGCGGTAGGTCGCCGCCACCACGGCGCCGCCGATCACCTGCTTGTCCAGCGTGCCGTGCTCGTTGCCGTGGAAGCGCCGCGCCTGGCTGAAGTCGACGACCTCGGTGAAGCCGATATCCCAGTAGTTCACCTTGCAGTGGTGGATCCCCTTCCACCGCGTCTCCTGATCGTAAAGATACTCCGGCCGCTCCCCGGCCAGGCTCGGATCCACCCGGCCGCGGTAGTCGCCCCAGGCCTCCACGCCGCGGCGCTGGCCGTCATAGACGAAGCGCCACGTCAGCCCGTTGCGGTCGGTGTCCTCGACGAGCAGATGCCCCTCGTCATAAGCATGTCGCCACCCATGGCCGTCCGCGTCGGTCGCCGCCACGAGGTCGCCGCCGCGATCACGGGTCAACGTGCCCAGCGCGAGCCACTCGCCGCGTCCCTCGTCAAGCTGCACCTCGATCGTGGTGACCCGCTGCTCGCCCGCGATCCTGTCGCGGAGCCGCAGCCGCCGCCCGGCGCTGTCCGTCACTCCGACCAGCCCGCCATCCTTCTCGTCATAAGCCAGCGCGATGCGGTTGCCGTTGCGGTCCTCCACCGCCGTGAGCCGCGCGCGCCGGCTGCCGTCCTGCGCGCACGCGAACCGCCGCCTCACCCCGTCGCCGACGTCGAGGAGCCACCCGTCCTCGTCACGCCGCAGCCGGTAACCCCACTTGCCGGGTACCTCCTCGCCCTCGGCGGGCTTTGGAAGATCCACCGCCGTGCCCAGCCCGGTCCACACCCGGACCCGATGGCTCCGCACCTCGAGCTCCCAGCCCAGGCTGTGGCCCCAGCCGTAGCCGAGCCCCGCATCGCGATCCGCCATCGCGGTGCTGTACGACCGCTCCCAGACCAGCGGCAGCGGCCCAGGCAGGGTGCAGATGGGGATCCCGTGCGTGAAGACCCGGCCGGTCACGACATCGATCGGGTGCGAGACCGTGCCGCACTCCGGATACCTGTTCGGATCCGGCGCGCTCTTGCCTCCGCCGCCCGCGCCGCTTCCCCCGCCGCCCCCGCCGGCGCCCTGTCCGCCGCTGCCGCCGCCGCCGCCAGGACCGCCGCTGCCGCCGCCCCGCCGCCTCCTCCCAGGATGAAGACGCCGGGGTTCATGCCGGGGATCGCCGGGATGTTGGGTACGGGCGCAGTGCGGGCCATGGGAGAAGCGGTATCCGCCCCTCCAGGGCGCTTCAATGGTCTTTGGCGTCAGGGCGTCGAGCGACGAGGAGGGGGCGTGTCGTCGAGAGCCGGCGGAGGTTCGCCCGCCGGCGGCGGGAGGGCGACGGGAGCGCGCCGCGGAGCGGCGGTGGCTGCTCCGCCGGGCGGTGGCGCTGGGGAAATGGCTCAGCCGGGCGGTGCAGCCGGGGGCGGCGCCGGAGCGGCCGCGCCGGGCGGCGCGGCGTCCGGCTGCGCAGGTGGAGCGACCTGCGGCGCGGCGTCGGTGTCGCTCGACGACGCCCCGCGACCGCCGCGGCCCTTGTAGAGGGACGGCGCGATCGCCTCGATGTCGTCCTCTTTCCAGCGAAGGTAGGTGACGGCGCGCCGGGTCTGGTCGTACGCGTCCACGAACAGGGTGAACGCGCGCGCCCTTCTGTCCGCGGCCTCGCTCGGGCCCGGGGCGGCGCCGTGCTCCCTCACGCCGAGGGCGGCGAGGAGCTCAGGACCGAGCTCGCCGGCACGCCTCACCTCCTCCTCGGTCGCGGCGGTCTTCCCCGCGATCTCGGGCCAGCTGGCGCTGAACAGCGCCGAGAGCGCGACGAGGTCGTTGGCCGTGTCCATGTGACCGTTCCCCGTCCGGATGTCCGCGACCGTCTCTGCGTCGACCAGGCCGCGGCGGGCCAGGGCCTCTGCGTCCCCGAGGAGATTCGCGCGCAGCGGCACCGCCTCCTCGACGAGCTGCTTCAGCCCGTTCTGCGCCCCTCCGCTGGACAGCCACGCGAGGTGCGCATACCAGGCGGCGAGCGCGTAGATCTCCAGCCGATCGACCAGCCCGACATCGTGTGTCGGCAGCCGCTCTGCGCCCGCGCCGCCTGCGTCGTCGGATCCTGTGCCGGCGCCGCCTGCGTCGGCGGGTGCTGCGCTCGCGCCGCCTGCGTCGTCGGGTCCTGCGCTCGCGCCGCCGGCATCGCCCAAGCGAACGGCAGGTGCCGCCGCGCCTCACCCGGCGGGCCACGTCGCCGTGCCCCAGGCCGCGCCGGCCGGAGTAAGCTCCGCGCCCGCAGGGGCGTCGCAGGACAGCAGCGCGGGCGCGGGTTCCTTGCCACCGGAGGTGTTCTGAGATGAAGGCGAGAGCGAGGAGGGCCCGCGCGGCGGGCTGGCTGGTGCTGGTCGCGGGCGCGGTGGTCGCGGCGCCGCCGGCTGCGCGCGCGCAGGGAGCGCCGGCGGGGGCGCAGCCGGCGACGACGACCGCGCAAGCAGCGCCGGCGGGGGCGCAGCCAGCGACGACAGGCGCGGACGCGGCGCAGGCTTCCCGCGAGGCGGACGCGGCGTTCGCGCGGGGCAAGGAGCTGTACCGGCTCGGGAAGCTCGACGCGGCGTACGAGGCGTACCGGACGGCATGGACGCTGAAGCAGAGCTACGACATCGCGGCGAACCTTGCGAACACGGAGCTCCAGCGCGGGATGAAGGTGGAGGCAGCGGAGCACCTGGCGTTCTGCCTGCGGAGCTTCCCGGCGACGGGCAATCCGGCGCAGCACGAGCAGATCCGGTCGCAGTTCCGGGCCGTGCGCAAGGAGGTAGGGTCGATCGTCGTCCAGGCGAACGCGGACGGGGCCGAGGTCTCCTTCGACGGGGCCGCGGTGGGGCGCACGCCGTTCCGGCACGAGGTGTTCGTGAAGCCGGGGACGATCGCGGTGGAGGCGCGGCTCGCGGGGCACGAGCCGTCGCGGGTGACGCTGGAGGTCCCCGCCGGCGAGACGAACACCGCGAACCTCGTCTTGCTGCCGCCGGTGGAGCGGCCGGCGCAGTCTGAGCCGCTGCCGCCGCGCGCCGAGGCCCCGGTGCCCGCGCCGCGCGAGGGGGCGGATACGGGCGGGCCGCGCCCGGAGGTGCTGATCGCGGGCGGGGCGGTCGCGGGCGCGGGCGTGATCGCGGGAGTGGTGTTCACCGTGCTGGCGGTGACGAAGGGAAGCGATGCCGAGGAGCTACGCGACTCCGTGGTCCGCAACCATGGGGGCGCTGCGTGCTCGCGTGCGAACGCACCAAGCGCGGCATGTGCCGACGTGAAAGACGCATTCGACGTGCATCGACGCTGGACCAACACAGCGTTCTGGAGCTTCGTCGGCGCCGGGGCGGCCGGCGCTGGGACGCTGATCTACGGGCTCTCGACGAAGCCATCGAGGCCACACGGGCGCGTGGTGGTGACGCCGCTGGTAGGGGCTGGCAACGTCGGGATTTCGGTGGCCGGAGCGCTCTGAGTGGACGCCGTGGATCGAGGAGAGAGAATCATGCGTCGTGCTGCTCGTTGTGCATCGGTGCTCGTCGTGGGGTCGCTCGTCGCGGGCGCAGGCTTGGCGGGTTGCTTTCCCTTCCCTCTGTTCGACGATTGCGAGCACACGCTCACCCGCTGTGCCCTCGGTGGCGCCGGGGGCGGTGGTGGCGACGTGCGTCCGGCATGTGACGCGGATCCGACGGAGGACGCGAGCACGGTGACGGAGGAGTGCGCGGTGTTCGCGAGCGCGAGCGCCGAGGCTGGTGGGGATGGAACGAAGGCGAAGCCGTATGCGTCGCTCGGGGAGGCGATCGCGAACGCGCACGGCAAGCGGGTGCTCGCGTGCGCGAGCGGGGCGTTCGCGGAGAGCGTGACCATCGGCGCCGAGGTCGACGTGATCGGCGGCTTCGACTGTGCGGCGGATTGGACGTGGAGTGCCGAGGCACGCAGCGCGATCGAGGCGCCCGCGGACGAGATCGCGCTGGTGCTGTCGGAGGGCGCGAGCGGGGCGAAGGTGAGGAGCTTCGCGGTGAGCGCGGCGAACGCGACGGAGTCGGGCGGGTCGTCAATCGGCGTGGCGGTGGCCGATGTGGAGGCGGAGCTGGTCGATGTGGAGGTGACCGCGGGCGACGGGATGGACGGCGCGAAAGGAGAGACGCCCGCGGAAGCACCGCAAGCGGGAGCGCCGGCGGGGGCGGTGGGGAACGCGTGCGGCCTCGTACTCGGCGGAGATCCAGGGATGACCACGTGCGAGGACGGCGAGACGAGTGGCGGTCGAGGCGGACGTGGTGGAACCCCGGGGATGGAGGACGGCAACGGGTTGCGCGGGGAGGACGGCGCGCCCTTGCCGGACCCGAACCCCAACAACCGGGGGCTCGGCGGCATCGGTCAAACGGATGCGGCTGATGAGTGCGAGGCCGGCGAGAACGGCAAGAGCGGCGATCCCGGCACGGTCGGCGCCGCCGGCAACGGCACGACGCTGACGCTGGACGGCATCGCTGGCGGCGACGGCGGTACGGGCACGTCGGGGAAGCGAGGTCAAGGGGGAGGAGGCGGCGGCGGTGCGAAGGCCGGCCTGTTCTGCCAGCCAGGCGCGGACATCGTGGAGGGCCCCGGTGCGAGCGGCGGTGGAGGCGGCGCCGGCGGGGCGGCAAAGGCGGCGGCGGCGGCAAGGCCGGCGGGTCGAGCATCGGCATCCTCAGCCTCGGAACGAAGCTCGTGCTGACGGACGTGACCGTCGCGGTGGGCAAGGCGGGCAAGGGCGGCGATGGCTCACTGGGGCAGTCTGGCGCCGACGGCGGTGCAGGTGCACCAGGGGGCGCAGGCTCGGGCCTGGGCGACTCCATTCGAGGCTGCGATGGCGGTCGAGGCGGCCGGGGCGGTGCGGGTGGCCTGGGCGCTGGCGGTCGCGGCGGCCATGCTGTCGGCATCGTCTATGCGGCGGCACCGAGCGAAGCCCCGGCGGTGCAGTTCACCCCCGGCACGGCCGGCGACGGCGGCAGTGCCGCGCCCGGCGGCCCGCCAGAGAGCGCCGGGGCGCCGGGAAGTGCGGGGCTCTGCTGGGATTTCGCGGCTCAGTCGCCGTGTGGAGGGTCAACGCCATGAACACATGGAAGGGCATCCGCGCCCGGCTGTTGGCGGATCCGGCAGCCTCGCTCGATCCGTGGATGGATCCGGTGTGGTGCGCGACGACGCCGGAGGCGGAGAAGAAGCGGCGCGCAGAGAAGCGTGCCCGACGGGTGATGGAGATCTACGGGGTCGAAGACGCCCGGATGGAGGCGCTGCTGGTGCAGCTGGCGAGCCAGGTAGAGAAGTGGGCCGTCGAGGAGCGAGCCGCAGAGCAGGAGGCGGACGACGACACGTGGGTGAGTGCGGTGCCGGTGAAGGGCGAGGCGGACCAGCGCCGATCGCGCCTGGCGCTGCTCGGCACGGTGCTCTTCGTGCTGGGGGTCTTGTGCGGTGTGATGCTGGCAGCGCTGCGGCTGCGCTGAGATAGCGACGTGGTGAAGGCCGCGCACGGCGCGGCCTGATCACACATCCAGGGAAACGCGCGCCGTGGAGCGCGGCGCGCCATGGGCTCGGCTCGTCTTGTCGACGAGCGTGCGAGGAGGACGATCGTGTATCCACAGCTCGCCATCGAGGCGGCGGCGCAGTCGGACGTGGGGCGGCGCCGGAGCCGTAACGAGGACAGCTTCGCGGCGCTGCCGTGCCTCGGGCTGTTCATGGTGGCCGACGGCCTGGGTGGCAACGCGGCCGGAGAGGTGGCGTCACGGATGGCCATCGAGGTGGTCAAGAGCTGCTTCGAAGTGGACGAGGATCTCGAGGAGACGTGGCCGTACGGCACGGGGAGCGCGCACGACCGGGACGAGGTGAGGCTGGTGCTGAGCGTGCGGCGCGCGAACCGGGCGATCTACGAGGCGAGCCAGCGGCAGGAAGAGACGCGCGGTATGGCGACGACCTTCGCGGGCGTGCTGCTGGGGCCGGGGATGGCGTACATCGCGCACGTGGGCGACTCGCGCGGAGCGCTGCCTGCGGCGACGCGCGCACCGAGCGGCACCGCGACCAGCCGGGGGCGTGCGTCGTCGAGCGCGACGGCGCCGCCGCGAGCGCCCTGGGGTTGCCGCGGCGGCCTTTCGTGGAGCCTGGATTCTTCAGGGCGGCATTCCCGTTGCTCTGGTTTTCGGAATCATCGGAGTCGTTCCCGGAGGTGATGGTCGAGGTGTGTCGCAAGCTGAAGCCGGTGAGCGGTTACGGTGGCATCGGCGTCATCGAGTCTCCGGATACGTCGATGAGCAGCCGGTACGGACAGGTCATTTATAGTTGGGCTCAGCGGTTCCCTGGATTGGAGGCGGACTACCCGACGAGCCACTCGACTTGGCTGCAAGAGGGCAGAGGTGGTGGGGAGGGGATCAAGGGGGTGAATTGGCTCACGGTATTGGCAGGCCGGTGGGTCGAGGAGATGGGGGGATAGGCAAGATCGAGGCTGACCTGAGCGCGCTGGATCATCGATTCATCATCCATCGGTTTGCGGAAGGGATCATGATCCAGGCCGGCCCGCGTCCGCAGCTTGGCGACGCAGAACGCAATGTCTGGCCAGAGCTGTACGTCAAGCTGTCGAAGTACCTGAAGCCGATCCGGATCACGAGGCACCGGCCGTTTCAATATGGCGGCGTACGGCCGCGCTTCGATCTGGAGCGGAGGGAAGCATGGCTCCGCCGCTTCGACGACCGCTGACCTCACGCGAGGCGAGATCGAGATGCGTCTCACGGCCAAGCCGTCGTCGCGCATCTCCAGGACGAGGCCACGCACCGGCGCGGGGTGGCGCCGTCCTGCGCACGGCCGGCGGGATCAGGGATTGTAGCGGCGGCCGCTGCGGTAGCTCGCGATGGCCAGCTCCACCGGGCGGAACAGCGGGCTGGGCAGCGCGTCGAGCGGGTACCAGCCCCAGCCGGCGATCTTGTGGGGCTCGCGCTCCTCGGGCTCGCCGTCGAACTCCTCCGCGAGGAGCTGGATGTCCACATAGTGCTTGCCGTAGGCGAGGATGTTGCTGAGGCACAGGAAGGAGAGCTTCTTGACGACGAGGCCGCTCTCCTCGCGCACCTCGCGGATGGCGCAGTCCTCGAACGACTCGCCGAGCTCGAGGTGGCCGCCGCACCACGAGTAGCTGCCGTCGCCGTGGCTTCCGCGGCGCCGCGCGAGCAGCACGCGCCCGTCGCGCACCAGCATGACGCCCACGCCCACCAGCGGTCGCTCCGCGGCGTTCCCTCCGACGATCGCCTCTCCCAAGGACACCTCCCCGCACGCGACGCCGTGCGTGGAGCGCGCTCTAGCACGGCGCGCAGCGGCGCCGCTCGGGAGGTGTCGGGTAGACCCGCCGCGCCAGCCGCGCCCCGCACGGAGCCCCCTCGCGCACGTGCAAGCGCCGGTACCGATTGACTTTTCAGTGAACACGCGTACCGTGCCAGACCCGATGGATGCGTCCTTGCCTTGGGAGCTGAACCCTGTCCTCCAGCAGAGCCGGCTCGTCCTCCTGGCGCAGACGGCGGTCGATGTCCGCAACAAGGCGTTCAGCGAGGCGAACCACGACGAGGGCGATACCAGCTGGGGCATCGGCTGTAAGGCGCACGAGCGGTTCGGTCATTTCCTCTGCAAGCTGGCAGAGAGCGGAAAACATCCGTGGCTGTCCGTCCATCGAGACGGGCTGTACTTCATGCCGCACATCGAGGGCGTCGCTGTGCGCGTGTACCGCGGTCCGGCCGATAAACCCTCGCAGCGGCACCTCGAGGCTGCGCGGAGCGAGCACGGTCGCCGCTCGGAGTCGCGACAGATGGCCTTCTCGTTCATGGGGCAGGAAACCGAGCCGGATGGCCCGTGGTTCTGGATGATGGCCGTGGAGACGGACGTCGAGGGGAGGGCGCTCCGTGCCGTGTTCTTCCAGGCCAACGAGGCCGGCGGGACCCGACACGCATGGGAGGCCCCGGTCGAGAGGGTGTCCGCGGCGCCTGCGCCGGAGCCTGCGCCTGAGCCGGGAGACAAGCCCGCGCGCCCGGCGCGACCGCGCCCCGCACAGGGTCAGCAGGCGAAGGATGCGCCCGTGTCGCGCGAGGGACGGCCGCTGTTCCGCGCGCAGACCATGACCCTTCCGCTCGTGTCGCAGCCGAGCTGA
Source organism: Sorangium sp. So ce726 (assembly GCF_051521405.1). Lineage (NCBI taxonomy): Bacteria > Pseudomonadati > Myxococcota > Polyangiales > Polyangiaceae > Sorangium > Sorangium sp. So ce726. The sequence goes on from NZ_CP150349.1 coordinate 3,460,629, forward strand.
CGGCCGGCGAACGAGGCGGATCCGCCGGCAAGGAGGCTGTCCTAGCGCGGGGTGCAGATTCGTGCGCCCCGCGATAAGGCGGTGAGCCCCCGCCGACACACCCGCAGGAGCCCGGGCTATACCGGCATTCCCATCGTCCGGCGGAGCGCGTCGAACTCCTCGCTGAAGCGCCCGTTCCCGCCCCGCAACACGAGCGGCGGCTCGTCATGGCACGACGCCACGGCCTCGGCGCGGCGCAGGGCATAAACCGAGAACAAGGCCGCCCTGCCCTCCTTGGGCACGACGTCGCGCCACGCCTCGAGCGCGAGCCCGGCCGCCGCCGCCGCCGCCTCGACGCGAGGCCGCTGCCGCGCCGCCGCGCAGGCCACGAACGGCGCGCCGGGAGCGAGCAGCCGCGCGGCCGCGAGGCAGTAGTCCTCCACGCCGCCGCGGTGCTCGAAGCGGCACGGCCCGCACTGGAGCCGATGGGACTCGATGCCGGTGCCGACCGGCAGGTACGGCGGCGTCCCCGTCACGAGGTCCGCAGGCGAGAGCCCGTCGAGCACCGCCGGATCGCGCAGGTCCCCCAACCGGACCTCGCCGCGCGCGTCGACGCCGTTCCACGCGACCGAGCGCCGCGCCATCGAGGCGCTCACCTCCTGCGCCTCCACGCCATCGCAGCGCGCGTCCGGGAAGCGCCACGCGGTGAACAGGAGCACCGTGCCGATGCCGCAGCCGAGGTCGACCGTGCGGCGCGGGGGCGCGTGCGCAACCCGCTCGGCCGCAAACCAGGCGGTCACGAGGTCGTCGGCCGACCAGCGGTGCCCATCGAGCCGCTGCAGGATCCGGAAATCGCCCGAGAGATAGCAGAGGTCCTCGCCGGGACCGGGCCAGAACTCCGGGCGATCCGGCGTCGCCGGCCGCGGCCCAGGGGCGACCCACCCGGGCGGCCGGCGCGCAGCGCGTACGATCCCGCCGAGCGGTGCGGGAGAGGGCTGGACATCAGGGGGAGCGGCCATCGACCCCCATGTACCACGCCCCTACGGCGTCAGGGGCGCGCGCAATGCCGCTGGAGCGCGGCGGCCCCCGCGGCGTCAGGGGGCCGTGTCCACACAACCATCCTGGAGCGAGGGATCATCGCAAAAGAGGCAAGGAGTGGTCTTGCAATCCAGCGCAGGGCACGACGCGGGGCAGGCCGGGTCATTCGGGTCGCAGTGGATCAGCTGCCATGTGAGCGAGCTCATGTCCTCCGGGTCTGTCGGGCAACGGCACCCGTTGAAGGCGTGCGACGCAGTCACGGTGAGCGTGTGGCACTCCTTCTCCGGCGTCACCCCCTCTGTCGGGATCGTCATCGTGTCGAGGTCCAACTCGACCGTGAAGGCGCGCTGTCCGCCGGTGATGGTCCCGGCCGCGATCGACTTCGGAGACACCTCGCCCCTCCGGTACGGCATCCCGAAGCGGCTGCGCCTCCCATAATCGATGTACAGGGCAGTCCGCAGGGGATCGCCGTTGTCCTCGGACAGGACCGTCACGCTGAAATGCACGATGTCCCGCTCGTTGATGTGGATGGGGAGGTGGGGAGGGGGGAAGACCGCCGAGAGCACCGGCGCCGTCTGCTCGGGATGCTCGTACGTCGGCGGATCGAGCACGAGGCAGCCCGTGGTCGAGCCGGCGAGCGCTGCCGCAGCGAACGAGCGAACGAGCGCGGCGGAGCAGCGCGGGCGCGCCGCGAGGACAGGGGCACGGCGAAGGGAAGGGCGGGACGGAGCGATCATGGTGGCGCTGTGCAGGGGCCGATCGGGTTGGGGGCCGTGCTGGATGCTGGGACTTTACCCGCTGGGGCGACGCGCGGTTGATCTAGCTGGAATCTGGCGGCCGCGGCTCGCGGCGGCGCGCCCGCGGCCCCTCCACTCGCGTCGCGACGTCACTTGCGCGGGCTCGCCGGCGCGCTCTCCAGCGCGTAGACGACCTTCACCTGCGTGCCGAACGGGACCTCGCCGGACGACACGGGCGTACCCATGTCCGAGGCGTACCCGCCGGAGGCGAGCGCGGCGCGGGGGGCGTAGATCTGGCCGTGCTCGACGACCTCGCTGATCGAGACGACGCGGCCGAGCGAGACGCCCTGGAGCCTGGCGAGCGCCTCGGCGCGAGCCCGCGCGTCCGCGATCGCCTTCTCCCGCGCGCGCGCCTCGAGCGGATCGGTCTCGTCGAGGCCGAACGAGACGCCCCAGACGTTGTTCGCGCCGGCGGCCACGGCAGCGTCGAGCACCGCTCCGACCTGATCGAGGTTGCGGATGACGACCATCACCGTGTTGCTCACCTGATAGACGTGCGACGGCGGAGGCGGCGCTGCCGGCGCCAGGTCGGCAGGCGGCGGCTTCGGCGCGGGCGCCGGCGTCGGCTTGGGTCCGCGCCCCGCGGGCGCCGCGGGAGCCGCGGCCGGGGTCGCCGGCGCGACCGCCGGAGCGGGCGCCGACGAGGGCTGCGCGTAGCCCGTGGCCATCCAGGGCGGCACGTCGGGCTGCCGCACGAGCTGGATGGAGTAGTTGCTGGTCTGGATGTCCTTCTCGGCCAGGCCGGCCTTCTTGAGCGCCGCGAGGATCTCGGTCATGCGCGCTGCGGCAAGCTTCGTCGCCTCGTGCACCGTCGGCGCCATCACCTCGATGCCCATCTGGGCCCGGGCGACGTCAGGCCTCGCGCTGACGTCGCCGCGGCCGACGACCGTGATGGTGTTGACCTCCGGAGCGGCGGCCACGGGCGGCGTCGCCTGCGCCGCGCACGCGGCGAGCAGCGGTGTGACCGAAAGCATGAGCCCGGCGAGATACGCGCGGGACAGGGAGCGCTGGTTCTTCATGCCCGTGCAACGCGCGCCGCCCAGGCCGGCTTACAGGGGGCGCGCCCCTCAGCGCTCGCCGCCGCGAGCAGACCGACGGGCCGCTTCCCGAGGCGCTCCGGCGATGCCCGAGGGGGCGGCGTTGCTCCCCCTCGGCAAGTTGTTCCACGCCGCGCCGGGTGCGCTATGGTCGTTCACGTGCTCACAATACCCAGCGATGAAGAGGCCCTCGGAGGTCTGCAGGGTGCCACGATCGCCAGCGACCTCTCGCCAAGCATCGGCTACCGGATCGTGTCGCGCGCCGGGGCCGGGACGATGTTCGTCTCGTTCTACGCGGTCCGCACCGCGCCCGAAGGCGAGACGCCCGTGGTCGTCAAGATCCTCCGGCCGTCGCTCTTCAGGCAGATGGGTCCGTCAGCGGCCGTCATCGTGAAGAAAGAGGCGGTGTCCCTCGGCCGCCTCAACGAGCAGGTCCCTCCGACCCCCTTCGTGGTCCGGCTCATCGACACCGGCACGTTCGAGGTCCGCCGCGGCACGAAGGCGCTCAATCTCCCCTGGATCACCATCGAGTACGTGCACGGCGGCGTTCAGGGCGTGACGCTCCGGCAGCGGGTGCAGGGGACCATCCAGGCCACGGGCCACGCGTTCGATCCGGCGCGCGCGACGCGCGCCATCGAGTGCATCTCGAGCGGGCTGTCGGCCGTGCACGACGTCGGCGTCGTCCATCGGCAGCTCACGCCGGAGAGCATCCTCTGCTGCGGCTCGGGCGACGACGAGCTGTTCAAGATCAGCGACTTCGGCATGGCGCGGCCGCGCGGCATCCGCGAGACGATCATGGCCGGCGTCGTCGGCAACGCCGGGGTCGCGCCGCCGGAGATGCTGTCCGCGGATCCGAGCACGATCGGCCCGTGGACCGACATCTTCAACCTCGCGTCGGTCATCTTCTTCCTGCTCACCGGCGAGGAGTACATCATCGCGGAGTCGCAGGCGCAGGCGCTCATGGCCGCCATGGCGCGCACGCGCCGGAGCATCGTCGAGACGCGGTGGCTCCACCCCGCGCTGCGCGGCAACGAGCAGGCGTGCAAGTCGATCGACTTCGCGCTCCGCTGGGCGTCCACCGGCGAGGCGCAGGAGCGCCTCCAGGAGGCGGTGGCCGTGGCCGCGATGCTCTCGCCGTACCTCCGCCCCGCCTCGCCGATCTCCGCGCTGGAGCAGCGGATCGTGGCGAGCGCGGGCGAGCAGCGCGTGCGCGCCGCGGAGGAGATCGGCCCGATGACCGTCCCGTCCACGCACCTGAAGGCGCCGGTGCTGCTCAAGGGGGAGCTCGGCCAGACGCTGCTGTCGCCGCGAAACGCCAAGGCCGCCGAGCGCCCGAGCCAGGACCGCCCGATCGAGGCCGAGATCATCAGCGCGCCCCCGCGCGCCTCGCGGGAGCCCGCGCCGCGCCTGTCGACGGTCGTCGAGCGCTGGACGTGGAGCGTGCTCCACCACCCGAGCCTCGATTCGGTCATCCGGAGCGTGGCCTGGGACGGCTATGGCCGGTGCCTCGCGGCGGCCACGGGAGGGCTGCTCTTCTGGAACGGGACGAGCTGGAGCGAGGCGTCGTCCGGCGGCCTCCCGAGCCCGCAGGGCGTGCGCTTCGTGCACCGGATCGGGCCCGGCCGGTGGCTGATCGGCGGCGACGCCTCGACGCTCGCTGTGTACACGACGGGCGGTGTGACGGGCGTCTTCCAGCTGCCGGGAGAGCCGCAGAGCCACGTCGCGCTGAGCGGCGACCTCGAGGACATGGGCATCCTCGTCTCGACGACGCCCAACGATCCGCGGCCGCTCCTCCACGCGTTCATCGCCAAGCGCTGGCTGCGGCCGATGCCGGCCGACGGCGTCGCGCTCCTCGCCGCGGTCGCGCGCGTCGAGGACGAGCGGTGGCTGGTCGTCGGCCGGTCGACCAAGGGCGAGGGGCTGGTCGCGCTCTACGCGCCGCTCGACTGGCACCTGGAGCGCATCCCGGCGCCGCCGGCGCGGGCGTTCGTCGCGTGCGCCGGGCGGCCCGATCTCGGCGTGGGCATCGCCGTCGGCGCGGAGGGGAGCGTCGTCTGGCGGTACGGTCAGAGCGTCTTCACGGAGATCATCGAGCCGCGGCGCGCCCTGTCGGCCGCGACGATCGACGCGGAGGGGCGCGCCTGGGCGGGCAGCGCGGGGCGCATCTGGGTGCGGCGCGGCGGCATCCCGCCCATGGCCGGGGTGTGGGAGTGCGTCTGGGAGAACGACGCCTGGGTCGGCCCGGTCGTGTCGCTGTTCGTGGACGGCGAGGTGGTCGTCGCCATCACCGCGGACGGGGGCATCGTCGAGGGTCGCGTCACGGGCTGACGAGCCCGGTGAGCCGCCATCACCGCGGCGCGCGGTACCTGCCCACGACGATCGTGATGTCGTCGTCCGGGCTCGGGCACCAGCTGTCGACCTCCCGCAGGATCCGGTCGCGGATGTCGTCGACCGGCGCGTCCTGGGCGGCCTCGACGGTGGAGCAGAGCCGCGAGAGCCCGAACTGCTCCCGGTGCGCGTTGCGCGCCTCCGTCACCCCGTCGCTGTAGAGCACGAGCAGGTCGCCGTCCTCGAGGAGGAGCTCGGCGTCGTTGGTCATCGCGTCGATGGACGGCAGCACGCCGACCCACACGCCGGAGCTCGGGATGCACTCGCTCCTCCGCGTCCTCGCGCGGCACACGATGATGTCGTCGTGCGCGCCCGCGAACGTGACCCGCCCGTCGCGCTCGTAGCGCAGCAGCAGGAGGGTCGCGTGCTCGTCGCGCTTCAACCGGTCGCGGATGTTGTCGTAGATCGCCCGGTTGAGCGCCGAGACGACCTCGCCCGGGCGGGCGCTCGGATCCCTGCGCGTCATGGCCGCGACCATGCTCTGGATCATCAACATGACGAGGCCCGCCACGAGCCCGTGCCCCGCGACGTCGCCGATCCCGAGCCACCCGCCGTCCCGCGTGGGGAGCACGTCGTAGTAGTCGCCGCCGACCTCCGCGGCCGGCCGCATCATCGCGGAGAGATCGAGCCCTTCCACATGCAGGTGCGCCGGGACGAGCGTGGTCTGGATGTGCTTCGCCACGAGGGTCTCCTGGTGGACCCTCTCCTGCTCCAGCCGCTCGCGAACCTCCACGTGCCGGACGATCTCCCGGTGCATCGACACCGCCTTCATCGCAGAGCCGATCTGGAGGCGCGCAGCGTCGTAGACCGTCTCGTTCGCGCCGCTGTTGACGAGCGCGACGCCGTAGTGCTCCGTCTCGCCGAACGTGAGCGGCATCGCGACGACGCTCCAGCGCTCCGACGAGCTCAGGAATCCGGGCGGCGCGAGGCACGAGGACGCGAAGCTCGCGGGCGGCGGCTCCACCTCGCGGCTGTTCTCCATCAGGAAGAGCGACTGCAAGGTGGCGCGCTGGGGGTCGTCGAAGAGCGATATGGCGACGTGCGTGAGATCCAGCTTTGGCAGCTCCGCCGCGAGCGTGCGCCGGAGGGTGGGCATGCCCAGGCAGGTCGAGAAGAACATGCCGGTCCAGCTGAGGTTGACCGACGCGCGCTCGAGGTACAGCCGCTTCTCGCCCTCGACGCGCACGGAGGCGTTGCTGATCAGGATGCGGCACGTGTGCCAGAGCCGCTCGAGGCGGTCCGCGGAGGCGCCGCCGGGCGCCCGGCCGATCTTCGCGCGGAGCAGCGTGATCGCGCCCTGGAACTGGTCGAGCGCGACGCCCTCGCGCCCCGCCGCGTCGAGGACGTCCTGGAGCGCCGCCAGGAAGCGGCCCTCCCGCCCGGCGAGCTCCTCCTCGAGCGCCGAGAGCAGCTCTCGGGGCCAGGCCTGAAGCGACGCCGCGGGGGCGGTCACGCACCGCGCGAGCGCGCGCTCAAGGGGCTCCTGCTGCGCGGCGCTGGAGAGCGGCTCGCGGCGCGGAGGCGCCCCGGTCGCGCGCGGGAGGGCAGCGTAGTACCCGCAGCCGCACGACTCGCGCCGCGTGAGCTCGACGGGGAGGAGGCTGCATTCGGGCACACGCTCGCCGCGGAGCTGCCGCAGGACCGTCTTGACGGCGAGCGCCCCGAGCTCCTTGATCGGCTGGCGAACGGTCGTCAAAGACGGCCTTGTGACGCGCGAGACGGCGACGTCGTCGAACCCGCACACGAGGACGTCGCCAGGGATGTCGATGCCGTGCGCCTTCAGCGTGTCCATGGCGCCGAGGGCCATGTTGTCGTTGCCGGCGACGACGGCATCGAACTCGACCCTGCGCTCGAGGAGCTCGAGCATCGCGCGGCGGCCGCCGTCGATCAGAAAATCGCCGTACACGAGGAGGCGCTCGTCATAGGGGAGCGCGCGCGCCTCGAGGGCCCTCCGGTACGCCACGGCGCGCAGCTTTGCCTCCTCGTTGTTGGCCGGCCCGCTGATGTAGGCGACGCGCTTGCACGCGTGGTCGTCGAGCACGTGCGCGACCGCCGCCTCCCCCCCGACCGCGTTGTCGACGATGACGCTCGGGATGCCGTCCAGCGCGAGCCCCACGCTGCACACGGGCAAGGGCGCGAACGCTCGGCAGAACTCGTGCGCTCCCTCGGGGCCGACGTGGTTCGTGAGCGCCGACGACATGATCACCGCCCCATCGACCGTCGGCGCGCCGATGAGCGAATAGATCCCGGCCCGGGCGTCCAGCGCGTAGCCCTGGCGGGCGCGCGTCTCGCCGAAGGCCACGACGAGGTTGACGTCGTGCGCCTCGGCCGCGCGCTCAACCCCGAAGCGCGCCTCGGACTGGTACTCGCCGTAAAGATAGTCGATGAGGAGGGCGATCGTGAGGCGCTTCACCGCCATGATCTAGCGCTCCCCCGTTCACTTGTCGTGGATGGAGACGAGGCCGGGGGACATGCGCTCCAGGGCTGCAAGGCTCCGCCGCTGCCACCCGAGCCTCGCGTCCGTGACGAACCGAATCTTGCACTTGGGGCCCTGGCCCGTGACGCCGGCGATGAAGGCGATGAACGCCTTCAGGCAGCTCGAGTTCAGGAAGTACAGCGCGCGTATGTCGAACTCCACGGCTGCGAGCGAGAGGCGCCGCACCTCGTGCTGGACCTCTTTGCAATAGGCGCCGAGCGGCGCGGCGGCCGCCATGTCGCCCGTCCCGGTGAGCTTGATACTCAGGCGATCGCCGAGCAGCGCCGGCTCGATGCCGAAGCTGTCCGTGGTGATGCGATCAACCCTTAGACTGTCCATTCATCCTCCACCGCTCGAGCGGCGCGTGCGCGATGATCGTGAGCTCGTTGCCCTCGATCTTGTAGTCGACGTCGAGCCCTCCCTCGGCGCGGACGCGCGCGAGGCCCAGGCCGGAGACGCCCTCGACCATCGCTGTCTCCGTGATGAGGTCGTCGTAGTGCTTCAGCGGGTCGCTCGCGGTCTTCAGGTCGAGCAGCCGCTTCTCGACCTCTCGCAGCCGCTCCGGCGACGCCTCGTTGCGCGCGCGGATCTTCATGATGTGCGACCTCTCGTCCTCCTCCAGCGCGAGCTCGAGGCTGACGCGAGGGCCGGTGGAGTATTTGGTGATGTTCTCGGCGAGCTCGTGCGCGGCCATGTAGAACCGCGAGCTCACATTCGCGTCGTCCAGCACCGCGCCGCAGAAGCTGGACACCAGCCGCAGCACCGCCGTCGCCAGGCGCTCGCTCGGAAAGAAGGTGATGCAGAGGAATAGCGAGGCGCTCTGCGTCGGTTCGGGGGATGACACAATCTGTTATGTTACGCCGCCCTCGCGCAGGATCCAACCACTAGTTCCGCGCTTCTTGTGAGCGCGGGCGAGCGCTGAACGGAGAGGGCACCCGGAGCGAACTCCGCCATCGCGCCTCCGATGTGATGCGGTTCTCACCTCGGAATGTGATGCGCTTCGCAGTTCGCGCTGCGGCGCGTTTTGCTCCAGGGCATAACGCGACGCGTTGCCCACGGCGGAGTGGCATGCTCGTTGATGGCGAACGTGGCGTCTATCGGTGCCCAGGTGTGTCCATGGATCCGGTGTGGCCACCGCGCGCCTCGCGCACATACGCCTTCACCTGAGGGAAAGATCCGGCCGGGCGACCCTGCAAGGAGGGTATTGCTGTATGAAACAACGACGCTTCTCGCTCGGGACGCCCTGGCCACTCGGGCCGTCGCGCCGCCGCCCACATCGCTTGGCGGCGATGACGGGCGCCCCTTTTCTCGTGATTCGCGGCGTCCTGGCCGGCGCCGCCGCGGGGGCGATCAACTGCAGCACCGCGCCCGGGACGGAGGGCGAGCTCGGGCGCCCTGCCGGCGCGATTCACGGTGTCGGAGAGGGCGATTCGGTAGCGCTCGGAGCGGCCCCAGCGGCGCTCTCGAGCGATGGTGCGGTGTGCGTCACCATCCAGCGTGGAATGCTCGGCACGGTGAGAGATGCGACATTGTGGCAAAACGCTCCGGGGTGGAACGACTCCGCATCTCCGAACCTCTCGACGGGGTGGGCCGCGGGCGCCGGCCGTCGCCGGTCTGTCGTGTACTTCGGGCTCTCTCCCGTGCCCGTCGGCGCGACGGTCCTCTCTGCCTCGCTGGTCTTCCATCAGACGTACGCGGTGGAGAGCAGCGCCGTGAGCGTACACCGCGTCACCGTCCCGTGGGACGAGCGCACCGTCACCTGGTGGAGCATCGGGGACAGCGGCTTTGAAGGCGAGAGCGCGGCGACCCTCGCGGCGGAGGCGGGCGTCGGCGCTCGCGCGACGGACGTGTCCGCGCTCGTGCAGTCGTGGGCGCTCGGGACGGCGCGGAACGACGGCGTGCTGCTCGACGAGGAGCGCGCGCACACGACCTACCTGAGGAGCAGCGAGATCGGCAGCACGCAGGAGCGCCCCAGGCTCGACGTCTGTTACGTGACCTGCTCGGACGGGGTGATGAACGGCCTCGAGGTGGGCCTCGACTGCGGAGGGCCGCACTGCGCTCCCTGCGCGGGCGCGACGGCGGGCACGTCGAGCGCCGCCGCGTCGAGCTCGACCGGGGCGTCGAGCGCGGCGGGCGATGATCCGTGCGCCGACGGGGCCGCGCTGCCGCCCGATCCGCTGCCGCCCGCGCGGCTCTCCGAGACCGGGCTCTATGCCGACATCACGACGCGATCGCGGGCAGCGGGCACGCGCGAGTTTCGTCCTGCTTACGAGCTCTGGTCGGACGGGGCGGCGAAGCGGCGCTTCGTGTACCTGCCGCCCTGCTCCACCGTCGACACGAGCGACATGGATCACTGGTCGCTGCCAGTGGGCGCGCGCTTCTGGAAGGAGTTCCGCGCGGAGGGCGTCGCCGTGGAGACGCGGTTCATCCACCGGTTCGGGCCGGGCATCGACGACTGGCTGTTCGCCGCATACGCGTGGGATCCTGCGAGAAACGACGCGTTCCTCGTCGAGGCGGGCGTCGAGGACGCGCGCGGGACCGCGCACGATATCCCGCGGACCGCGGACTGCTGGGAGTGCCACGGAAAGCTCCCCGAGCGCGTCCTCGGCTTCAGCGCGCTGCAGCTGAGTCACGATGGACCGGGCGAGACGATGGCGTCCCTGAGCGACGCCGGGTGGCTCACCGTCCCGATGCGGGCAGGGGTGCGCCCGCCGGGCGACGCCCAGGCGGCCGCCGCGCTCGGCTATCTCCATGCGAACTGCGGCAATTGCCACAACAGCACCGGCGTCGTGACCCTGCGGACACGCCTCCTCGCGGCGAACACCACGGTGGAGAGCACCGATACGTACACGACCGGCGTGGGCGTGACGCCCAGCTTCTGGGACCCCGGCGCGCTCTACCGGATCACGCCGGGAGATCCCGAGTCGAGCGCCGTCGTGCGCCGGATGGAGCACCGCGGCTCCAGGGCCCAGATGCCCCCGACCGCGTCGGACGTCGCCGATTCGGCGGGTCTCGCGGCTGTCCGCTCCTGGATCGACGGCCTCGGGCGGCCGCCCGAGGCAGGGAGCGGCGGTGGCAGCGCGGGCGGCGGTACAGCCGGCGCGAGCGTAGGGGGCAGCAGCACGAGCGCGAGCTCCGGCAGCAGCTCCAGCGGCAGCGGCGGCTCTGGCGCCAGCACCGGCGGCTCTGGCGCCGGCAGCGGCGGCCCCGGCGGCGCGTGCGCCGGCGTGCCGCGCCTGAAGCTCACGCAGGTCGCGGCCGGCCTGGCGGCACCGGTCTTCCTCGCGAGCCCGCCGGGCGACCGATCGAGGATGTTCGTCCTGGAGAAGGACGGCGTCGTCCGCCTGATCAAGGACGGTGTCCTCCGGTCCACCCCGTTCCTCGATATCCGAGGCGGGACATCGTGCCCGCCGTCGCAGCTGGCGAGCGCGAACCCGCTCGTGTGCGCGCCCAGCCCGACCGCGGAAGGCGGGCTGCTCGGGATGGCGTTTCACCCGGGCTACGCGAACAACGGCAGGTTCTGGCTCTTCTACACCGCCGCGCCCAGGGGCAACGTCACGATCGCCGAGTTCCGCCGCTCGGCCTCGAACCCCGATGTCGCCGACACGTCGGCGGGGAGCGTGCCTGTCCGGACGCTCCTTGATGCGAGGCACGGCGGCTGGAACCACGCGGGCGGCACGCTCGCGTTCGGCCCTGACGGCTACCTCTACGCCTCCGTCGGCGACTCGGCCGTCACGCCGTACTCGGCCTCTCCGGCGAAGGATCTCTCGTCGCCGCTCGGCAAGATCCTGCGGATCGACGTGGACAGCGGGCTCGGCCCGTCAGGCAACCTCTCCGGCGCAGGCGTGAACCCGCTCGTCTGGGACTACGGCCTGCGCAATCCATGGCGCATCAGCTTCGACCGGAGCACCGGTGATCTCTACATCGCCGACGTGGGACAGAACGCCTGGGAGGAGCTCAACATCGAGCCGGCGCGCACCGGGCGGCGCGATTACGGGTGGCCGACGATGGAGGGTGACCACTGCGTCGCCGCCGGGTGCTCCCGCGTCGGCGTCGCGCCCGCCGTGGAGCATAGCCACTCCAGCGGAGAGGGCGGCTCGATCACGGGCGGCTACGTCTACCGCGGCTCGGCGATTCCGTGCCTCCGGGGAAGGTACGTTTACGGCGACTACGGGACGCACCGCTTCTGGACGCTGCGGTGGGACGGCTCGAGAGTGCGGGATCACGTCGAGATCACGGCGGACCTCGAGTCGCGCCTGCCCGCGGCCTCGTTCGGCGAGGATGCCGCCGGCGAGCTTCATGTCGTCATGCTGACCGGCGAGGTGTTCCGCGTCGATCCGAGGTGAAGGCCCCCGCGCCCAGCGGCGCTATCCCGCGAGCTGCCCGTCGCCCGTCCGGAGCTTCGCGAAGCGCGGCCGCCAGGCCCGGCTCTGGGCGAGCAGCGGCGCGGTGCGCGCGAGGAGCAGCGCCAGATCCTCGGGGCGGCCGGCGTCGACCAGGGCGCGCGCCCGCCAGTAGAGGAGCTCGACCCGCTGGTCGGCGCTCAGGCTGCTGCCCAGCTCACCGGGCGGCTCCCCCTCCTCGCGCCCCGTCGCCCGCGTGCGCGTGCTCTCCATGCCGGACCTCGGGTCCTTCACGGCGAGCTGCATCACGCCGAGGAGGGCCTGGGCATACGGCGGCAGATCCGCGACCGCCCCCTGCGCCCTGAGCCACCGGAGCTGCCGGCTCGCATCCGCGTGCTCGTCGCGCATCGCATGGATCCGCGCGAGCAGGAGCGCGCTCCTGTAGGCCGGCCTGTCCTTCAGCTGCTCGTCGAGCGAGCGCGCCTGCCGCACCAGGGGCAGCGCCTCGTCCTCGTGCCCCCAGAGGTAGAGCAGCTCCGCGAGCTTGATCGTCGCGTCGCGCTCCGCCAGGGCGTTGGCCTCCTCGCGGGCCAGCTGGACCGCGCGCCGGAGGTCCGACATCGCGCGATCCGGGGCGTCGAGCGCCGGCCAGAGCTCCGCGCGGCGGACGAGCGCCGCGCAGAGGTGGCCCCGGTCGCCGCGCTCCTCGCAGCTGCGCACGGCGTCGTCGAAGCGCCGCACCGCCTCCTCGAGCTGGCCGGACCGCGCGAGCACGCAGGCCAGCAGCGTGAGCCCGGTCACGTGCGTGTCGTGATCGGCCTCGCGGACGCGCTCCACGCCGTGCGTGAGCCGCTCGAGGGCGTCGTCCAGGTTGCCCTTGCGGAACGCCGAGCGGCCGGCCGCGACCTCGAAGCGCGCGGCGAGCGCGGCGTCGGCGCGGCCCTCGCGGGCGTCGAGCAGCGGGATCACCTCCTCGACGCGCGCCGCCGACTCCTCCCAGGAGCCCGCCCGGTCGAGCGCGGTCGCCTCCTCGAGCAGCGCCTCCGCGATCATCCGCGGGTCCTTCATCGTCCGGGCCAGCGCCCCCGCGGAGCGGAGATCGTCGAGCGCCTCGCCGGTGCGCAGGACGCGGTAGCGCACGCGCGCGCGGCCGAGGAGCGCGAGGTACCGCTGGCGCTGATCGTCGCCGTCGGCCCAGAGGAGCGCGGACCCGTAGTGGCCCTCCGCCACCGCGTTGTTGTGCCGGTCGCGCTGGAGATCGCCGAGGAGCAGGTACGCGTGCGCCGCGCGCGCGCGCGACCCGGAGGCCGCGGCGTGGCGCGCGATCGGCTCGAGCAGGTCCGGCGCCCTCGGCCGGGCCTCGGCCATGAGCTCCCAGACGGCGAGCGCGTGCCGGTGCATCGCCGCGCGCTCCTCCTCGGTGAGCAGCGCGTAGATGGCCTCCTGCAAGAGCGCGCTCCGGAAGGCGTAGCTGGCGCCGCCGCACAGGGTGCCCTCTCCCTGCGCGGCGCCGTCTGCGCCGCGGGGGACGAGGAGCCCCCGCGCCACCAGCGCGCGCAGGGCGCTCGGGACGTCGACGTGGTCGACGCGCGCCTCCGCCGCGTCCTCGCGTTCGAGCGCGCGCTGCACGCTCGCCGCCACGTCCTCCGAGAGCTCGAAGCCGAGCACCGCGCAGAGCTTCGCGCACGCGGCGAGCTCCGGCGGGAGCGCCTCCAGCTGCCGCGCGGCGAACCACTGCCATGCGGGCGACGGCGGGAGCCTCTCCAGCTCGGCGGTCGCGAGCTGGTGGCCGCTCGATCTCGCCCGCAGCCGCACGAGGCCCGCGCGCTTGATCGCCCGGGTGAGCTCCACGAGGGCGCGCGGGTTGTAGCCGGCCCACGCGCAGATGCGCCGGAGCGTCGCGCTCGGCGGAGGCTCCGCGGGCCGGAGGAGCTCCGCGCAGAGCAGGAGCCCCGCGGCGTCGTCGAGCGGCGGGAGCGCGACGTGGTCGCGCGCGTGGCCGCGGGCGCTCAGCGCGTGGCGCCGCGGCGTCGGCGAGCAGCGCGCCGGCGCGCCGGCGAGCAGCACCCAGAGCGCGACCGACGCCTCGCGCCGCGTCGCGAGGTCGAGCGCGTCGAGCGTGGCGCTGTCGGCGAGGTGCGCGTCGTCGACGATCACGACGACCGGCCGCTCCATCCCCCTTCGGCGGAGCCCCTCGGCGAGCGCCCGGATCACGCTCCCGCGGCGCGGCGGCGGCCGGCCTGCGGAGCTGCCCGGCCAGCCCAGGACGGCGGCCACGGCGGGCCACACCTCGCCGCCGAGCGGCTCTCCGAGGCGCTCGACGCAGAACGCGCGCGGGTCGCCGGGCGCCGCGAGGGCGCCGTCCCTCGCGCCGAGCACCTCGGCGAGCAGGGCGGCCGCGGTCTGGCCGAAGCCGCCCCCGGGGCGCGCGCCGAGCTCCGGCTCGGCGCGCAGCGAGATCACGAGCGCGCCCGGGTGCGCGCGCCGGCTGCTCTCGGCGATCTCCTCGGCGAGCCGCGACTTGCCGACGCCGCGCTCGCCGATCAGCGCGCAGAGGCCGGGCCCGAGGCCCGCGAGCGCGCGCTCGCGGCTCTCCTCGACGGCGCTCTGGACATCGCTGCGCCCGACGAGCGGCGGCGCGGCGCGCGCGGCGTCGCGATGGCCCGAGGGCGGGGGCGCGTCCGGGGCGAAGAAGTAGCGGCCGTCCTCGCTCGCCGCGGCGACGTCGAACCCGGGATGGGCGGTGACGAGCTCGGCGCTGAGCGCGATGCCGCGCCACGGGTCCGCGGGGAGCCACGACTCGGGCCGCTCCACGGCGATCCCGGCGGCGTTGACGCCCTCGGCGTCGCGGCGGAGCTTCAACGGCGCGATGTGGATCGCGAGGGGCGCGCCGACCGAAGCGACGATCTCCCGCCCCGCGGCGAGCGCGCGCTCCGCGGCCGCCTCCTTCGGGCCGGGGAAGATCGCGACGAAGCGGTAGCCGCGCTGCCGCGCGAGGTGCCCGTCGTGGCGGGCCACGGCGGCGCGGACCTCGGCCTCGGCGCCGCGGGCCTCCAGGGCGAGCACCACCGTGTCGTGCCGGTCCGTGGAGCCCGTGGCGGCGTCGTCTCCCGCGGTCGCCGCGGCGCCGGCGGCGCCGCCGGCCAGGGCGAGCGCCTCGGCGCCCGCCGACGCGAGCGCGGCCCGCAGGCCCGCGGCGTCGGCCGGGCGGAGCGCGCGCTCCTTGGCGAGGCAGGCGAGGACGAGGGCCTCGATGGACGGAGGGACCTGGGCGATCTCGCTCGGCCTGGGGGGGAGCCGGCCGAGGTGCCCCTGCGCGACGTTCGCGGGATCGCCCGCGAACGGAGGGCGCAGCGTGAGCAGCTCGAAGAGGAGCGCGCCGAAGGCGTAGAGGTCCGCGCGCGCGTCGAGCGGCTCGGCCCGGAGCCGCTCGGGCGACGCGACCTCGGGCGTCCCGAGCATGTCGCCCAGCGTGGTGAGCGCGCTGTCGGCCGGGTGGCAGACGACGCCGCGCTCGCGCTGCGTGAGGCCGAAGTCGAGGAGCCGCACGCCGCCGTCGGGCTCGAGGAAGACGTTCTCGGGCGCGAGATCCAGGTGGACCAGGCCGCGCTCGTGCACCACCTGGAGACAGCTCAGCACGCCGAGCGCGACGTCGAGGGCGGAGCGCAGGTCGGGCGCGGCGGGCAGGCCCTCGAGGTGGGCCGCCAGCGTCTCGCCGCGGAGCCGCTCCATCGCGATGTACGCGCGGCCGTCCTCGAGCACGCCGTTCTGGAGCAGGCGAGGCGAGGCCGGCGGACCGAGCTGCTCGAGCGCCCACGCCTCGCTGCGGAACCGCTCGCGCGCGAGCAGCGAATGGGCCCTGCTGATCTTGAGCACGGCGGGCGCGCCGTCCTCCGCCCGCGTCGCGGCCCAGATGACCGAGAAGGCGCCCGCCGCGAGCGGCGAGCCGACGAGGAAGCCCGCGACGGACGGCGGCGTCTCGGCGTCGAGATCGACCGGCGCTGGGCGGGACGGCGCCGTGGCTCCGTCCGTCGAGCAGGAGGTGAGCACTGCGAGTCGGCGATGGCAGGAAGGGCAACGCGGCAAGAAGACCTCGGATGACCTCGGGTGGGGCCCGGCGCGATCCGTGACCGATATTACCGGTTATCCGGGTTGTCACGAGCAGGAAAACCGCATTGCGCGACACCGCCTTATGCCCATGGCGAAAGTGCGTGCCCCGTCACCCGCGACATCGTGGGCGTCGTGTCGACACCGGAGGACAGCGGCGGCGTCGGTCGCGCTGCGTGAGCGGGACCGCGGCTGTTGTCTTTTCCGAGCAGCCGGGCGAGCGAGCGGCAGGGGTGAATCTCCGTCGAACACCCACCTTCGGAGAGGCGGAGTCGGGTCCGCGCGTGACTGTGGCGCACGGACGTCGGCGGGGCTCGGCTGAGCCGCACCCGTCCGCGAGCTGTGGTGTATGCTGTTCCGAGCGTTCGGAGGGCTGGATGATCCATCGACAGACGGGCGAGATCGAGCTCACATCCGGGCTTCGCATCGGGCCCTCGTACTCGGAAGCGCAGTTCTTGTCGTCGCCGCTCGCGCGGATGGCCAACGCCCTGAGCCAGTCGCAGCCGTGGAGCGGATACAGGACGTCGCGCCAGCGCATCGGCTTCCGGACCTTCCGCATCACGCTGCACTTCTGCAGCGGCAAGATCGCGTGGGTCGAGCTGTTCGAGGTGGGGGCCGAGTCGAAGGCGTTCTGGAACGACTGGTCCGAGAAGGAGGAGGCGGAGCGCAAGGCCAGCCACGACGCCTGGCTGGCGTCGATCCTCGGCGCGCCGCCGTACGAGTATCCCTGGGGAAAGATCACCTCCCAGTACGACCCGCGGGGCGGTTACAGCAGCATCGTCGTGCGCTTCGGCTAGCGCGCCGGCGCGCAGGGGCCCGAGGCCGTCGCTGGTGCACGGGCCGGCGCCGCCCTCGGCGGGGCATCTGGCATCCGGGACGCGCTACAGCGCTCGCCGGTAGCGGATCTCCGGGAGGCTGCCGGAGCCGACCCGCGCCCACCGCCGCGCGCCGTCGCGGCTGAAGCCGGAGAGCTCGTAGAAGCGCCGCGCGCGGGTGTTCCCCTCGAGGACCCAGATCGTCATGGTCCTGTGGCGGCGCCGGGCCAGGTCGGCCTGCGCCGTGTCGAGCAGCGCGGCGCCGAGCCCGCGCCCCCACGCGGCCGGCAGGAGATAGATCGTGTAAAGCTCGCCGACGTCACCCGGGTCGTCGTCGCGCGTCGGCCCGGCGCTCGCGAAGCCGAGCCCGGCGTCCTCGGCGCAGAGCATCCAGGTCCGCGTCCCTGTCGCGGCGTCGCGGCTCAGGATGCGCCGCCAGCTCACCTCGCGCGCCGGCACGGAGAGGTCGTTGAGATCGGCCGCCGGCACCAGGCCCAGGTAGGCCGCCTGCCAGGAGTCGACCTCGATGCGCGCGATGACGGCCGCGTCTGCCGGCTGCGCCCGGCGGATGACCGCCCCTGTGATCCGCTCTGACATGGTGTCTCGCACCCCAGGTTGGCTTCCGCCGCGGCGCCCCGCCATCGCGCCGCCCGCCGCGCTCGCCGGCCGGAGGCGCCATCAAGCGGTGCCCGACGCCGCATTCATCATGATGCTCCATCCCTCGCCCGCGATGGTCCCCTAAGGTCCTTTTGTGCGCGGTGACGCTGCCGAGCGCTGCAAACGGAACCGAAGGAGGGAACCATGCTGTGCAAGGAGATCATGAAGCAAGACATCCAGAGCGTCCTGGCCGACGACACCATCCAGACGGCCGCGTGCAAGATGCGCGACGCGAACATCGGCTTCCTTCCTGTCTGCGACAGCGCCGGGAGGGTGCTCGGGGCGCTGACAGACCGCGACCTCGCCATCCGGGTGCTGGCCCACAGCCGGCCGCTGAGCACGAAGGCGGGCGACGTCATGACGCGCGGGGTGGTCGCGTGCCGGCCCGACGACGATGTGCAGCGCGCGGAGCAGCTGATGGGACAGCACCACAAGTCGCGCGTCCTGTGCACCGAGGCGGACGGCCGCCTGGTCGGCATCATCAGCTTGTCGGATATCGCGCAGAGCGAGGACGACAGGCACACCGCGCAGACCATCCGCCGGGTGACCGAGCGGGAGGCGGTGCAGCACGAGAGCACGCGATAGCTCGCCGGGCGATCACCTGAGCTTCGCGGCGGCGCGCGGCGCGGGCGACGAACGTGCGACGCTCGCCCTCGCCCCGCGCCATCGCCCGCCGCAGCGGCCGCTCGCGCCGCGGCGCCGCCAGCGCGCCTCGCGGCGCCTTTACCCCGGCGCTCCGCCGCCGATCGCGCCTATCGCCTCGGCCGTGAGCAGGCGCGTCCTCCGGCCCGACGCGAGCGTGAGGTGCTGTCCCCAGCTGGTCTGGTGCGGCATGTCCCCCTCGACGATCTCGCTCGCCCGGATCTCGAAGCCCGCGGCGCGGTAGGCGGGGCGCAGCGTGTCATCGACCCACGCGTCCGAGAGCTCGGGGAGCCCGAGCCGCGCCGCGTAGGCCCGATCGTCGAAGACGCTCTGGTTGAGCAGCGCGATGAGCTCCCCGCCCGGTCGGACGAGCCGGCGCAGCGCCTCGATCACCGGCGCCTCGGGCAGCACGAGGGCCGAGAGCAGCGAGGCCCAGGGGAAATTGAGGGTGAGGGTGTGGGCGAGCCCGGTGAGCTCCTCGGGCAGCGCTTGCACGGACGCGACGACGAAGAGCGCGTTCGGCCGGCCGCCCCGGGCGACCTTGCGGCTGGCGCGCCACGACACCTCGCGCATCCGCTCCCCCGCCGGGTCGATGCCGATGCAGCAGGTGTCGGGGTGGGCGCCGGCCGAGCGGTACACGAAGCGGCCGTCGCCTGTGCCGACGTCGATGAGGACGCGCGCGTGGCCGGCGAGCTTCGCCTCGAGGTCCGCGCGCGTCCACGTGACGGACGTCTTCCCGAGCTGCACGATCATCGTCGCCTCGAGCGCCGCTCTCCCCGGTTCCTCGCTCAGCCGGGGGCGCCCCCGTCCCCCGGGCGGTGCCCCTCGGCGCTCGCCGCCGCCAGCTCCCGGCAGGCGAGCGCCCGCACGAGGTCGTCGCTCGCCTCGCGGAGCATCCGGACCAGCATCGGCAGCCGCGGGGTCGCCGGCGCGCCGTCCGGGGCCCGCCCGAGCGCCGCGGTCCGCGCCTCCGCGCGGGCGAGGAGGTCCCGATCGACGCGGTACGAGGGGAACAGATGGGTGAAATACGCGGACGCGAGCTCGTGCGTCCGCGTCTCGAAGACCTGCTGCACCCGCTCGAAGAACGCCTGCGCGTACGGCTCGAGCAGCGCGCGCTGGAACGACCAGTTGAAGCCCGACATCGCCGCGCTGGTCAGGTGCAGCGAGCCGTACCCATCCTCGTGGAAGCGCGCCCAGGCCGCGGCCTTCACCGCCGGATCCGGGCGCGCCGTCTCGGCGCGCAGCGCGGCGCGCTGGCCGCGATCGGACGGGTCGCGCTCGCGCTCGGCCGCGAGCCGCTCCTCCGCGCCCTTCATGCCGCGCGCGACCCACTTCACGGCGACCGTCCAGCGCATCTCCTGGTCGATCTCGAGGCCATCCACCTCGATCTCGCCGTCCGCGAGGCGCGCGGCCAGCGCGAGATCCGGCGCGGAGTACGCCGCGTTGAAGAGCGTCCGCGCCCACACGATCTGCGCGTCGCCGCGGGGGGCCGCCCGCAGGGCCGCGAGGGCGAGGCCGGTGAACGAGCTCGCCTCGGCCTCGCGAAGGGGATCCGGCACGTAGCGCGCGAGCGCCGTCACCGCGTTCGTGAGCACCGGGTCGACGAGCGAGAGGTCCGGCTCGGCGGGCAGCTTGTCCCTCACCAGCGCGAGGTACGCGGGGGAGGCGAGCTTCTGGTCGCGCACCATGCTCCAGAGCGACGACCAGAGCAGCTGGCGCAGGAGAGGATCCTCCACGCGGCCCATGTGCTCGCGCACGAACGCGAGCGAGGCCGGGTCGAGCGCGATCTTCGCGAACGTGAGATCGTTGTGGTTGGGGAACACGAGGAGCGGCGCCCGCTGCCCCCGCGCGGCGGCGACCTCGGTCGCCGCGCCGTCGATCTCCGCCGGCACCGAGTCGATGATGAGCGCGCCGTCCTCCTCGCGCGCGAGCGCGACGTCGATGCGGTGCGGCCGGAGGGTCGGGTAGTCGGCCGGCGCCGTCTGCAGCACGCGGAGCCGGCCGATGCGGTCGCCCTCGGGCTCCCACTCAGCCGTCAGCGTGTTGAGGGACGCCTGCTCCAGCCAGAGGCGCGACCACGCGCCGAGGTCGCGGCCGGAGCCCTCCTCCAGCGCGGACAGGAACTCGCGCAGCGTCGCGTTGCCGTACTGGTAGCGCTTGAAGTACCGGCGCATCCCCTCGCGGAAGGCCGGGAGGCCGATCGCCGCGACGAGCTGCTTCATCGCGGCGGCGCCCTTGCCGTACGTGATGCCGTCGAAGTTCAGGAACGTGTGCTCCGTGTCGGCGAGCTCCCCGGCGATGGGGTGCGTCGTCACGAGCTGGTCCTGCCGGTAGGCCCAGCTCTTCATGACGTTGAACGCCTTCCACACGGCCGGCTGGAACCGGGTCGCCTGTTCCATCGCGAGGAAGGCCATGTACGTGGCGAAGCTCTCGTTCAGCCAGAGATCGTTCCACCACCGCATGGTCACGAGGTTGCCGAACCACATGTGGGCCATCTCGTGGAGGAGCACCTCCGCGCGCGTGAGGCGCTGGTGGTCCGTCGGCGGGTCCCGGAAGATCATGCGCTCGCTGTGGGTCACGGCGCCGACGTTCTCCATGGCGCCGGCGTTGAACTCCGGGACGAAGATCTGGTCGTACTTGGTGAAGGGGTAGGGGTAGTCGAAGAACTCCGGGTAGAAGTCGAAGCCCTGCTTCGTGATCGCGAAGAGCTCCTCGTGGTCGAGGTGCTTCGCGAGCGACCTGCGGCAGTAGAGCCCGAGGGGGATGCCGCGGTGCTCGTCGCGGACGCCGCTGTACGGGCCGGCGATCAGCGCGAAGATGTAGGTGCTGAACCGGGTCGTCTCCTCGAACACCCGCGTCGTGCGCCCGAGGCCCGCGCCGAACGTGCGGGTGACGCGGGCGTTGCCGATGATCTCCCAGTCCTCGGGCGCGGTGACGGAGAGCCGGTAGCTCGCCTTGATGTCCGGCTGATCGAAGCAGGGGAACACGCGGTGCGCGCTGAACGGCTCGAGGTCCGAGTAGACGTAGTCCTCGCCGTCCTCCGGGTCGCGGAAGTGATGGAAGCCGTCGCCGGTGTGATCGTAGTCGTTCTCGTAGACGACGCGCAGGCGCGTCTCCGGGGCGAGCAGCCTCCCCGGGAGGAGGATGCGGCAGTCAGACCACGCGGGCTCGATCTCGACGCCGTTGATCTCGAGCCGCTCGATGCGCCCGCCGCGGAAGTCGATGAACGTGTCACCGTGGCCGCGGACGTCGAAGTACGCGACCGCCTCGCCTCGGTAGCCGCGGGCGCCGCGCGAGAGGTCGAGGGAGAGCTCGTAGCGCGCGTTGCCGATGCGCGCGGCGCGCTCCTCGGCCTCTTTCTGGGTGAGCACGTCCCGTCCAGGGCCGCCGGTCGTCTCCGTCATGACTGCACACCCTAGGACGAACCGCCGGAGGGTGGCCAGCGATCTGCCGCGGTAGCGGTCGCTGCGCTGTCGGGCGACCGCCACGCCGCGCCTCCGTGCCCCTCGGCGCCCACCGGCCATCGAGCGCGCGCTCGGCCGAGCGTCCGTGGGAGCAGCGAGGTCGCAGCAGAAAATGCTGCTAAATTAGAAAATTGTACCATCGACCGCCGTGCGTGGCTCAGGGCGCCGGAGGGCTGCGGCGCCACACGAGCGCGACGGTGATCCCTGCGAGCGCGAAGGCCGCCTGGAGGAGGTGGACGAGCAGCGAGATCGCGACGGCGGAGCTCGCCGTGAGGCCGAGCAGCGAGGCGGCGAGCGTGAAGGCCCCGTCGGTGGCGCCGATCTGGCCCGGGATGAGGTCGCCGGCGGCCGTGCCGGCGGCGCCCACGCCGTACGCGGCGAGCGCGCGGAGGGGGCCGCTCTCGGCGCCGACGACGGCGAGCAGCACGCCGTACTGCACCGCCTGGAGCGCGCGGCCCGCGAGGCAGGCGGCGAACGGCCAGGCCGGGACGGGCGGGCGCTCGTGGACGGCCTCCTGGAAGGCGATGGCGAGCTGGCCGGCGCGGGCGAACCGCCGGGTGATCCACGCCGAGGCGGCGCGCTGCCGCGCGGCGAAGGCGACGCCGAGGCCGCTCGCGACCAGGAGGGCGGCGTGCGCGAGCACGCCGAGGGCGAGCGGGGAGGCGCCGCCGAGGCGGAAGAGGGCGATGGCCGCGAGGAGCGACAGCGGGGCCGAGGACAGGAGCGCGAGCGACTGGTTCGCCGTGGCGATCGCGGCCGCGCGCGGGGCGCCGACGTGGGGGGAGAGCAGCGCGGCCTTGACCGCCTCGCCCGCAGGGCGGCCGGCCGGCATCAGCGTGATGACAGGGTAGGTGACGACGTGGATGCGAAGCAGCTCCGCGGCCGGGAGGCGCCGCGGCGCGCAGAGCAGGCCGGTCGCGAGCGCCTCGCAGCCGACGCGCGCTGCCTCCAGCGCGATCAGGAAAGGCACGAACGGCGCGGCGCGGGTCACCGCGGCGAGCATCTCCGCCGCGCCGACGTGGCGGATGAGCGCGACCAGGGCGGCCAGGCCGAGGCCGCCGAGCGCCGCGTGGAGCAGCGCCTTTCGCCGCGCGCGGCGGGTGGCGAGCGCGTCCGGGGCGGCGGGCGGAGCGGCAGGGACGCGCGCCTCGTCGCCGGGCGCGGGACTGGAATCGCTGCCAGCGCATTCCTCTGCCGCTCGGGCCGGAGGCAAGGGAGCCATGGGGAGGGGGTGTGCTGCGAGGAGCGTGCCGGCGCCCTGTGGGTGCAGCGTGCGCACGCGGCGGTGAGCTGCCTCGCGGAGCGCACGCGCCATGGGCATGCAGCGCGCGCACGCGGCGGTGAGCTGCCTCGCGGAGCGCACGCGCCATGGGCATGCAGCGCGCGCACGCGGCGGTGAGGGGTCGAGCTTCTCGGCGAGCGGGAGCTCACGTGGGGACCTCCGGACGAGCAGCGGTGAGCGCTCTGGTCCTCGCGGGCCTCGCGGGCGCGGCCGCTCACGCCGGATCGAGCGGGGCGTGGAGCTGCGTGCCGGGCACCACGATGCCCCCGCGGTCGCCGGGGGTCAGCGCGCCGTAGCGCTCGCGGAACACCGGCGGCAGCGGCCGCGCCCCGGGCGGAGCGAGCCAGAGGCGGAGCAGGTGCCGCTTGCGATCCGGCTCGGGCCAGTCCTCGAAGGCCGTGCGATCGTGGAGCAGCGTGTGGTTGTGCACGAGCTGGATGTCGCCCGGGCGGAGCTCCATGGTCATGTGGAGCGCAGGGTCGTTGGCGAGGGCATCGAACAGGTCGAGCGCCTCGAACTGCCGCGCCGTGAGCGGCGGGACGCCGGGAAAGCGCCGGGCCGACTCGATGTACTGCCGCTGGTAGATCGCGGACAGGAGCCCTGCGTGCCAGCTCAGCACCGGGATGCGGAAATAGGGCCGCTCGCCCGCCGGCACCTCGCCCCGGCGATCGGTCTCGATCGGCGCGAACAGCGCCTCCGCCAGGTCGGGGCGCGCCCGCCGCATCTCGTTGTACAGCGTGACCGAGCTGACGAGCGCCGAGAGCCCGCCTGCCCTGGCGGTCCGGAGACAGAGCAGCGCCACGACATCGCACGAGTCGGTGTGGAAGGTCTGCCGCTCGCGTGTCTGGTAGATGCGCAC
Organism: Sorangium sp. So ce726; assembly: GCF_051521405.1. NCBI lineage: Bacteria > Pseudomonadati > Myxococcota > Polyangiales > Polyangiaceae > Sorangium > Sorangium sp. So ce726. Next base: position 3,484,513 of record NZ_CP150349.1, read on the forward strand.
GCTCGGATCCTGGCTCGACAGGCCGAGGTCCTTCACGTGACCGAGGATGTGCCCTCGCGCGTTCTGCGAGCGCGCGCTCCCCAGGTGGCTGCCGATGCCGAGGAACGTGATCGCGGCCGCGCCGAGGTCGCCGCGGTCGAGCCACGGGCCGCGCAGCCCGCGGAGCAGGGCGAAGCCGCGGCCGTCGAGCACCTCCGCGAGCACGCGGCGGAGGCGTGCGGCGAGAGATGGCAGCGGGAAGTCCTCGCTGCGCACCCGTGCCGGGTCGGCACCTGTCTCGGCGAAGCGGCGGACCGCGCCCTCGACCTCCTCGATCTCCGCCGGCGTGATGTGCTCGATCCAGCCGTCGCTCTGCGCCATCGCGGGGCCGTACCAGGCCGCCGGGCCGGGGATCTGCGCCGGGATCTGCGAGAGGTCGGTGCTCGGCGCGGTCTCTTCGGGGCTCATCGTCTGGCCTCTGCTCCTCTCTCCTGGCGCCCCTGGCATCTCGGCGGCTCAGGTTCCTCCTGTCTCGTCCGCGGTGCGCTCAGGGGGCGCTCGTCCCTTCGCGCGCGGCGCGCGCGCAGCACGGCGTCGGCGCTGAACACCGCGAGCCCGGTCCAGATGCAGGCGAAGCTCACGGCCTGGGCCGTCGTGAACGGCTCGTCATAGACCAGCACGGCCAGCAGGAACTGGCCGCTCGGCGCGAGGTACTGGAGGAAGCCGACGGTGGTCAGCGACAGGCGGCGCGCCGCGTTCGTGAACCAGACGAGCGGCAGGGCCGTGATGATGCCCGTCGCGGCGAGGAGGAGGTGGGTCCGCAGATCGGCGCGGCCCGCGGCGCCGGAGCCCTCGGCGTGGAGGGCGGCCAGGTAGGCCGCGCCGAGCGGGGCGATGAACGACGTCTCCAGGGTGGAGCCGGGGAGCGAGCCGACGGCGACGACCTTCCGCAGCAGGCCGTACACCCCGAACGTGCTCGCCAGGCCCAGGGCGATCCAGGGGATCGAACCGGCGCGCACCGCCAGGTACACGACGCCCGAGGCGGCGAGGCCGAGCGCGAGCCACTGGGCGGGCCGCAGCCGCTCGCGCAGGAAGAGCATGCCGAGGAGCACGCTGAGCAGCGGGTTGATGAAGTAGCCGAGGCTGGCGTCGAGCACGCGCCCCACCGCGACGGCGTAGATGAAGAGGACCCAGTTCGCCGACACGAGCGCGCCGGTCACCGCCATCGCCGCGACGACGCGCCGGTCGCGCAGGGCTGCGCCGAGCGCGCGGCCCTGCCCTGCGGCCAGCGTGAGCGCCACGAACGAGAGCAGGCTCCACACGGTGCGATGCGCCAGGAGCTCGACCGCGCCGACGTGACGGAGCTGCTTCCAGAAGATGGGGACGACGCCCCAGGAGCTGTAGGCCGCGATCCCGTAGGCGACGCCCCACGCGGCCTCCCGGGGGCTGTCGCGAGCATCTTCGGGCGTGCGCATCGGGGTCGTGCTTCCTCAGGGGGCGTCGCTCGACGTCGCCCGCCGCCCGGCGCCGCTGCTGTGAGGCGCCGCTCGTGTTCGATCGGACGGCGAACATGGCGAACCAGCGCGGCCATTTCAAGCCCTGCCCGAGAGAGCCGGGCTCGCAGGCTCGCCGCGAGGCCGCATGGCATCCGTGTTGCCGGACGCGGAGCGCGGCGCTGGAGTCCGCACCGAGCACAGCGAGGTAGGTATGCAAAGTGTCTACGCTCTGGCAGGGCTATGTGCAGCGATGATGGTCGCGTGCACACAAAATACGACCGGCGAGACGGAGCCTGGAGGCGCACACCCTGAAGACATGGGGTTCGTCACCGTCCAGTGGTCCATCGAGGACAAGACCGACGCCGCTCAGTGCAAGGCGCACGGCGCGACCGCGGTCGAGCTGGTCCTCATCAACACGAAGAACAACGAGGTCACGCGGCAGGTGGTCCCCTGCGAGCGGTTCGACGCGAGCGTGCAGCTCGTCGCCGACGACTATGTCGGGACGCTCTCGCTCGTCGACGAGAACGGCAGGCCGGTCAGCGAGCCGCAGGCGGTGGGGCCGTTCGAGGTCTCCGGGTCCGCGTCGACGACCCGCAAGATCAGCTTCCCCGCCGCCGGGGCGCAGCGCGGTACACACCGGCAGCCCGAAAGGCCACGGCGGTAGGCCCAGGCGGACCGCGCCGCGCGCGCCCGAGCCCTTTCGTGCGCCGATCGCGGGCCGGTCGCGGCCGCCCGCCCGCGGAGGCGCGCGATCGCGCCGCCCTCACGGCGGCGAGGGCGCTCGGTCCCTCCCCGCCCCGCCGGGGAGCCCGCTCCCTTCGATCAGCCTGAGGAGCTTGTCCTTCGTGGTCAGCCCCACGTGACGAGCCACCTCCTTGCCCCCGGCGAACGCGACGACGGTCGGAAACGCGCGGATTCCGAGGCGGCGGGTGATCGCCGGGCACCGATCGCCGTCGACCGCCACCACCTTCAGGCGCCCTGCGCCTTCCTCCGCCAGCTTGTGCAGGATGGGCGCGAGCGCGCGGCACGGCGGGCACCACTGCGCGGTGAGCTCGACGAGGACGGGCACCCCGGCCTCCAGCACCTCGGCGTCGAAGCTCGTCTCATCGATCTCGTGGACAGGATTCATGGACATGGCGTGAACCTCCATGCCCTGGCAGGTCTCGAGGGCGGCAACCATTACAGCGCTCATCCGTTGTAATGTGGGCGCGGCTCGACACCTGACCTCCTGGACCATGGGCGCCATCAAGGACGCGGACGATCTCCTCAACCATGTGTCGCACCTTGTGCGCTCCGAGCGTTCGGCGCTCGCGGCGCTGGCGCGCGCGGAGGGGGTGACGCCAGAAGACGCTGTCGACTGCGTGCAGGAGGGCCTCTGCACGCTGCTCACGCTCGCGCAGCGGGGCGCCCTCCCGGAGGACGTCGGCGCGTGGGGGGGCGTGCTCGCCGGGACGGTGCGGAACGCCGCGCGCAACCGGCGCCGCCGTCACTTCCGCGCCCGGCCGCACGACGACGTGGACGCGCACCCGGAGGCCGTGGGGGACGTCCCGGCGACCGACGAGGCGATCGCGCGCGCCGAGGAGCACGTCCGCCTGCGCGCGTGCGTCGAGGAGCTCTGCGAGATCCAGAAGGCCGTCGTGACGCTGCGCATGCTCGAGGAGCAACCCGGCGAGGACGTGGCGCGCGCGCTGGGCATCTCGGCCGGCCACGTCGCGGTGCTCCTGCACCGGGCGAAGCTCGCGCTGCGCGCGTGCATGACGTCGCCGCACTGAGCCGCGTGCTGCCGTGCGCTCTCGCGAGAGCGCGCGCGGCGCGGGCGCGGCGGTGTCTGCTATGTCTTGGGCGAGACGTCATGAGCCCTCCTTCGCCAGAACTTCACGTCCTCGCGCCCGATGAGCCGCCCGCGTTCGAGGTGGTGAATCCCGAGGGCCGCTCCAGCGCGGTCCTGCTCTGCGACCATGCGTCCAACGCGGTTCCGAGGAGCCTCCCCGAGCTGGGCAGGCAGCACGAGGCGCTCCGCGAGCACACCGGCTGGGACATCGGCGCGGCGCGCCTCTCGCGCCGCCTGTCGGTGCTCCTCGACGCGCCGCTCGTCCTCTCCGGCTACTCGCGGCTCGTCATCGACTGCAACCGGCCGCTGGGCTCGCTGACGTCCATCCCCGAGATCAGCTGCGGCGTGCCCATCCCCGGCAACGCCATCGACGCCGCGGAGGCCAGCGCGCGGGCCGACGCGTGCTTCTGGCCCTACCACCACGCGATCACCGCGCTCCTCGACGCGCGGCGGGAGCGCCGGAAGCGCACGGCGATCCTCAGCATGCACAGCTTCACGCCCGCGATGCCCGGCCAGGATCGGCCGTGGCACGCGGCCGTCCTCTACGGGCGCGACCGCAGGCTCGCCGCGCCGTTCCTCGAGGCGTTGCGGCGCGAGCCTGGGCTCTGCGTCGGCGACAACGAGCCCTACCGCGTGACCGAGGGCGGCGACTACGGGATCCCCACGCACGGCGAGGCCCGCGGCCTGCCCTGCGTGCTCCTCGAGATCCGCCAGGACGGCCTGCTGAGCGACGAGGGCGTGGAGGCCTGGGCCCAGCGCCTCGCGGCGAGCTACCGGGCCATCGAGGCCAGTGGCGTCGACCTGAACGCTCTCTCCCCGGACGCCGCCGCCGGTCGGTGATGTAGGCGGGGGCTCGGGGCCCGACGGCGAGGGGATCGCGCCCCTCGCCGTGGCGGGGAAAGTACGGCCTGCGGTGATTGACAAAAAAAATTGTCAATGATACCCACGGCGGTGTGCTCGACGTCGACGTCATCGAGGATCCGGCTGCGGCAGCGGCAGCGCTCGAGCCTGTCAGGAGCCGGCTGCTCTCGGAGCTCTCGGCGCCCGCCTCCGCCGCGACGCTGGCCACGCGCCTCGGGATCGCGCGCCAGAAGATCAACTACCACCTGCGCGCCCTCGAGGCGCACGGGCTCGTGCGCATGGCCGGGACGCGCAAATGGGGTGGGCTGACGGAGCGCCTGCTGGTCGCGAGCGCGGCTTCCTACGTCGTGTCGCCCGGCGCGCTCGGGCCTGTCGCGGCGGATCCGGAGCGCGCCTCGGACCGCCTCTCCGCGACCTACCTCATCGCCCTGGGCGCGCGCGTCGTGCGCGAGGTCAGCGATCTCTTGCGGCGCTCGCGGGAGGCCGACAAGCGCCTCGCGTCGCTGTCGATCGACGCCGAGGTCCGCTTCCGATCTCCGGCGGAGCGCGCCGCCTTCACCGGCGAGCTCACCCGCGCGGTGACGGCGCTCGTCGCGCGCTACCACGACGATTCGGCGCCAGGCGGGCGATCGCACCGCCTGGTGATCATCGCTCACCCCACCCCCACACCGAACGAAGCACCACGAAAGGAGTCATCATGCCCGTGAGAAAAGACGCGTCCGGCCGTCGCAGCGTCGAGGCCGAAGTCGAGGTCCCCGGCAGCCCCGAAGAGGTGTGGCGCGCCATCGCGACCGGGCCCGGGATCTCGTCGTGGTTCGTGCCGAGCGAGGTCGAGGAGCGCGAAGGCGGCACGACCGTCTCTCACTTCGCCCCGGGATCGAGCATGGATTCGGTCGCGACCATCACGGCCTGGGAGCCGCCTCGCCGGTTCACCGCCGAGGCCCCGGAGGACATGGGACCAGGCAGCCCCAAGGTCGCCACGGAGTGGATCGTGGAGGCGCGGTCTGGCGGGACCTGCGTCGTGCGCGTGGTGCACAGCTGGTTCGCGAGCACCGACGACTGGGACAACCAGTTCGAGGGCCACATGCACGGCTGGGCGGCCTTCTTCCGCATCCTGCGGCTCTATCTGGCCCATTTCCGTGGCCAGCCCTGCGCGGCGTTCCAGCTGATGGGCGCCGGATCCGAGCCCCGATCCGCGACATGGGACGCGCTGATCGGCCCGCTCGGGCTCGCTGGCGCCACGGCGGGCCAGCGGGTGAGCTCCGCCGCCGGTGCGCCGCCGTTCGCGGGGGTGGTCGAGCGCGTCGGCCCGAACGAGTACCCAGAGCTGCTCCTCCGGCTCGAGGAGCCGGCGCCCGGCATCGCCCACCTGTTCGCTCTTCCCATGGCCGGGCAGATCTTCCTGCCGATCCGGCTGTACCTGTACGGCGACCGGGCGCCCGCCGCGGCGGCGCGCGACGAGCCCGCGTGGCAGGCGTGGATGGCCGAGCGCTTTCCAATGCGCCCGCCCGGCTGACCCTCCGAGGCACCTTGTCTCACGTGTGACGGCCTGACGCAGGCGAGCCTCCGCCGGGGGCGGCGGAGAGCGTCACTCCGGGACCGCTCACGCCGCTGCGAACCGCCCGATTCAAATCGGTTTCCGGCAAATGCTCGGGGCGGCACCGTTCGTGTATCGCCAGGCCCACGGCAGCGATCGGCCCTCGCGCCGGCGCTCGTTCAACGGAGTCGATGGAGGTACCGATGAACCATGCAGTCAATCCGAGGTGGTGGGATGATCACAAGACGTCCGGCTGGGATCGCGTGAAGGAGGCGCTGCGCCGCGACTGGGAGCAGACCAAAGCGGACTTCACCAACACCAAGGGGCAGGAGCTCCACCAGGACGTCGGCGATACGGTGAAGCAGGCGCTCGGCAAGCAGCCGATCCCGCCGCGCTACGTGCCGAACACCGACTGGGACCAGATCGAGCCGGGGCTGCGCTACGGCTGGGGCGCGGCGAGCCATTACAGCGATCACACCGACTGGGACGATCGGGTCGAGAGCAAGCTCAGGGAGGAGTGGAACGACCTCAAGAGCGGGCGCACCTGGGACGAGACCAAGGGCGCCGTGCGGCGCGGGTGGGAGTCGGCGCGGCGCAAGGTCTCCTGAGCCGCGCGCGGGCGCCGACCTGGCAACGAGGCGCGAACGCCCGCGCCGCGACGATGCGCGGGACGCCGCTGCCAGGCCCGGCGGACGCGCCGGCGGCCCTCGACCGGATCACCGCCTCGACGGCGGGAGCAGCTCCCTCAGCGCGTCGTGCAGGCGGCGGTACGTCACGACGTCGCCGCGTGCCACACCCTCCCGCACGAGATCCCGGGCGACGTCCGGGCCGATGCCGGCGAGCACGCAGGTGCTGCCGAGCAGCCTCACCGCCGTCGCCACGCGCAGGAACAGCCCGAGCGCGCTCGCCTCCATCCGGTCGAGCCCGGTGACATCGATGACCACCGCGCGCGCCCGCCTGGCCGTGACGGCGGCGAGGAGCCGCTCCATCAGGTGCGCGCACCGCTCCTCGTCGACGAAGCCGATCACGGGGACGCAGAGGATCCGGCTCCAGACCTCGATGATGGGCATGGACAGCGCCCGGATCGCGGCGCGCTGGTGCTCGATGAGCGTCAGCTTCTCGGTGATCTCCCGCTCGTACGCGAGGTCGCGCGCCCGCGCGAGCTCCTCCTCGGCGCGGGCGCGCGCGAGCGCCTGCGATGCCGCGGGCAGGAGGCGGCGCACGAGGCTGACGTGGCGCGCGTCGAAGAAGGCGCGGTCTGGATGGACCAGCACGAGCAGCGAGCGCAGGGGGCCGGCGTGGAGCGGCGCGTGGAGCGCGGAGCCGTAGCGCGCGAGCACGGGCTCGGGCTGGCTCTGCCACTCGGCGAGCTGGCGGAGGTCGAAGCTGGCCACCGGCCGGCCCTCGAGCGCGCGCGAGAACGCGGGCCCGGCCTCCCATTCGGTCGCCGAGAGGCTCGGATCGGTCGCGACGAGGACGTGGCCGTCCGCCCCCTCATCGAACGCGATCACAAGCCCGGCGGCGGCCCCGAGCCGCTGCGCGGTCGCCTCGACGACGCGCGTCAGCGTCTCCGTGAAGCTGCCCGGCTCCGTGAAGCGCAGGAGCACCTCCGCCAGCCCTTCGGCCTCCAGCCGGAGCGCTCGCTCCTCCTCCTGCGCGCGTCGCAGCTCGGCAATGGTCTCGTGGGCAGCCTCGTCCATCACATCCTCAGTCTCCGAGCAGGACGACGCTGATGGAGAGGTTCGCGTGCTGGTTCTTGCCCCGGGTGAAGCACCCCTGCTCTCCGAAGGTGAACCTGCCGAGGAACGGCGTCTCTCCGAGCGACGCGGCCACCCCCTGGACGACGCGATCGAGCTCGTCGCGCACGGCGAGCATGCACCCCGCGCAGAAGATCACGAGCGCGCCCTGCGGGCGGAAGGAGGGCGGCGCGGCCCCCAGCGCGGCGTCGACCACGGACCGGACCCGGCCGATCACGCTCTCGCGCGATCCCTGCATGAGCACGAGCTCGTCGCCCTCGTTGATGTTGGCGCCGAACGTCATGGAGTTGTCCTCCTGCACGGTGTCCGGGTGGATGAGCACGAACTGGGGGACCTTGCCGATCCAGCCCGAGGGCCGCCCGAGGGGGTGGAGCGCCGTGTGCTCCAGGATCGTCCCGCCGCCGAGCTGCGCGGAGATCAGGCCGCCGGTCCAGCGGTTGTAGACCTCGGCGGCCGGGAGCCCGTCGATCTCGGGCAGGCGCCTGCCCTCGGCGCGGGTCACGCGACAGCGGTGCTCGGTGGGGGCATAGCCGGTGCTGAACGCATAGGAGATCTCCCCGGAGGGGTAGAGGGCGGACAGCAGCACCGCGCCCTCGTGGGCCTGCCCGCGCTCCATCTGCGATTGCCTGCCGACGATGGAGTCCGCCGCGCTGGAGCCGCCGAACACGGGCACGTTCGGGCCCACGACGTCCTCGATGCCGAGCAGGACGTCCTCCTCCGCGCCGGTCTGCACGCTGAGCCAGAGCAGGGCCGGGAGCTCGCCCGAGCGCCCGGCGTCCTCGATCGCGCGCGCCGCGGCGCGTGCGCCGGCGGCGCGCGGGGTCGCGCCGATCCGCTCGGCCGCGACGCCATAGGCGCCCTGCGCGTCGGCGACCCCGAGCAGCGCGAGGCCGGGACCGGGCGCGCCACGGACGCCCGCGGCGGTCATGACCGACTGGCACGAGCTCGATCCGTGCACGCGGACCGACGGCGGCAGCGTCGCGGTGGCGCGCGCGAGCTCGCCGACGTCGTAGGGCTCGGTGTAGCTCAGGAAGACGTGATCGGGCTCCGCGCCGAGGCCTGCGCGCAGCGCCGACATGGCCTCGGTGAACGCGGCGTTCGCCCCCGCAGCGGTCGACGACGACGTGGCGATCTTCATCCGCGCGGCCCTCCCGTGCCAGCGGTCCGAGCCGCCGGCGCGCTCCACAGGCCGTCTGTCGCGTTCATGACCTTTTCCTTCATCGGCGCTCTTTTCTTCCGCTTACGAGGCACCCGGTGATTCCCTGCGTCGGCGCTTATACACAAAACCGCACCGCGACGCCCCTGCGCTCAGCCGCCGATGAGGTGCCGCGCGTAACCGTACACATAGACCGTGATGAGCGCGGCGGCAGCCACGTTGAGCAGGAAGCCTGTCCGGATCATCACAGGGAGCCGCACGTACCCGCTACCGAACACGATGGCGTTGGGCGGCGTGCCCGCCGGTAGCATGAAGTCGCAGGACGCGGCGATCGTGGCCGCGAACAGCACGCCGAGGTCCTGCGGGAGCACGTTGAGCGCCACGTTCACCGTGGCGGTGTTGGAGGCCAGCGCCGACAGGGCGATCGTGCCGGCGCTGGCGAGCCCGAGCTGCGCGAGCAGCGGCGCCTCGGCGACGACCGCGAGCTTCGCGGCCATCCACGCCGAGAGCCCGCCGCCCTCGATGCCGGCCGCCATCGCGAAGCTGCCGCCGAGCAAGGCGAGCGTGCCCCAGGGCATCCGGCGCAGGGAGGCGAGCGAGAGGGCGCGCAGGGCGAGCAGGCCGAGCGCCGCCAGGACGGCCACGGTCGCCTCGTAGTGCTTGCCCTGCACCTTGAATCCGGCCGCGGCGCCCGAGCCGAGCGCGGCGCCCAGGCCCTCGAGCGCGGCCTGGAGGCGCGGCGCGAGCGCGGCGCGCAGCGGATCGCCGAGGATCCACAGCGCGCTGGCCGCTGCGAAGATGGCGGCGACGGTCTTCTCACCGCGGCTCATCGGGCCCATGGCCGCGAGCTCTCGGTCGAGCGCGTCTCGCGCGTGGCCGGGGCCGAGCCCGTCCCGCTTGCCCACGCGCCACAGGGCGAGCCAGAGCAGCGGGACGAAGAGGACCACGAACGGCAGGGCGATCACCATGTACTGCAGAAACCCGAGGTCGTAGCCCAGCTTGTCGGCGAGGAAGCCGCAGAAGATGGAGTTCGTCCCGGTGCCGATCTTCGTGCCGATCCCGCCGACATTGGAGGCGTAGGCCACCGCCAGCATGATCGCCGTCCCGTAGTGCGAGAGCCTGCGCCCCCCGGCGGCCGACTCCAGCTGCGCGAGCAGGGCGAGCCCGATCGGGAGCATCATCACGGCGGTCGCGGTGTTGGAGATCCAGAGCGAGATGGAGCTCGTCGCGACCAGCATGCCGAGCAGGAGCCGCTTCGGGTCCGTGCCGACCGCCCGCATGATGTGGAGCGCCACCCGGCGGTGAAGGCTCCACTGCTCCATGGCGGCGCCGATCGCCATGCCGCCGAGGAAGAGGAAGATGTACGCGTCGACGAACGGCGCGGCGGCGCGGGCCGCGTCGCCCGCCAGCCCGCGGCCGAAGACGCCCAGCAGCGGGAAGAGCACGAGCGGCAAGCAGGCGGTGAGCGCGACGGGCAGCACCTCGAAGAGCCACCACAGCGCCATCCACGCCGCGACGGCGGCCGCGTACGCAGGGCGGTGGCCAAAGCCAGGGACGGCGTGGAGCCCGCTCGGGACGAGCGCGATCGCGAGGGCGGCGGCTGGACCGGAGGCGACGCCGAGGCAGCGCAGCAGGCTGAGCCGCGCAGGCGGCGGGCGGCCTCGCTGAGGGGCGCCCTGCGGCGCGGCGGCGTGATCAGGGCGCTCCTGCATGGCGACTCTATCGTACACGCGCCTCCTCGCCGGTAGAGCGCGCCCTGCGCGCGGCGCGGCGGGCGCGGCGCGCGCATGCTAGGCGTCAGGCGCTCCGCACGGCGCTCGCGCCGCCCGCAGGGCAGGAGAGCCGCTGTGTCCGATCCCCTCGTCGTCAATGATGCGCTGACCGCCCCGGCCGCGCTCCTCAGCTGGAGCGCCGTGCGCGCGTCGGGGCCCGGCGGTCAGAACGTCAACAAGGTCGCCTCCAAGGTGGAGCTGCGCTTCGACTTCGGCGCGTGGCCGGAGCTCGCCGACGACGCCAAGGTGAGGCTGCGCGTGCTGGCGCGCGGCCGGCTCGACGCCGAGGGGCGGCTGTTCATCGTGAGCCAGCTAACTCGCGACCAGCTGCGCAACCTGGACGACGCGCGCGAGAAGCTGCGCGCGCTGATCCTGCGCGCGCTCGAGGTGCCGGTGCAGCGAAGGCCGACCCGGCCGACGCGTGCGTCGAAGGCGCGGCGGCTCGACGAGAAGCGGCGCACGGGCGAGAAGAAGCACGTTCGCCGCGGCGGGGGCGATCACGAGTGACGGGGCGCGCGGGCGCGGGGAGAGCGTCCAGCGCGCGCCCGCGCCGCGGCGGCCTTCGCTCAGCGCTTGCGCCGGGAGCCGGCGACGACCTCAGCGGCGGTCGTCGCGGTCGCCGCGCGCTTGATCCATCGCCGTAGCTTGCTCAGATCGTCGCAGCCGGCGATCGCGCGGGCCACCTCGGCCGGCGTGGCGACCCCGCGCGACTTCAGCACCATGAGGATGGCCTCCTGCGCCATCCTGATCTCGCCGCGCGCCTGGCCTCGCGCCTCGCCGCGCGCTTCACCGCGCGCCTCGCCGCGTGCTTCACCGCGCGCCTCGCCGCGTGCCTCGCCGCGTGCCTCGCCGCGCGCTTCACCGCGCGCTTCACCGCGCGCCTCGCCCTCTGCGAGCGCTGCCTCGAGCGCGGGCACGCGCTTGTCGAGCAGCGCGCGGGCCACGGCGTCGTCCGAGGACGCGGCCTCGAGGAGCGACTGGATCGGCAGCGGGCGCACGAGGCAGGGATCCTCGATGACCGCATCCTTCGGCAGCGGGCGCCAGCCGTCGGTCTCGCGCGACCACTCCATCACCCGGCGCTGCTTCACCAGGATGCAGAACACCCGCCGCACGCCGCGAGCGATCAGCAGGCGCGCCTTGGTGGTCGGAACGGCGAGGGCCTGCTTGTCGCTGACCTCGAAGGCCAGCTCCTCCAGCCGCCGCCGGCCTGCGCGGTCGGGCTTTTGCGCGAAGACGCTGGCGTCGGCCGCATAATCGCTGCCGAGGTCGGTCCGGGTCAGCATGTCCACGGCGCCCCGGTAGCCCTCGGCGACATGGGCGCCGAGGACGTAGGTCAGATCGAAATGCTGCGTCGCGTGCGGCGGATCGGTCGGGGCGGCGTAGACCTCGACGCCGTGGAGGTACTCCACCCGCGTCTCGGGCGGGGCCAGCCGGTCGTCGACGTGCGGGCGCGCCCTGCCGGCCGAAGGCGCGTGGACGGTGCGACCGGAGGCGCCGGCACCGGGCGCGAGGAGGACGTGATCGTGCCTGCGCATGACCTCTACCATAGCGCAGCCAGCGACCGGCGGGGATCGCGGCGCCGGCGTCCGCGCATCCGCCGCGCAGCCGCGGGCGAGGCTCAGGTGCTCGCTCTCAGGCAGCCCAGCTCGTAAAGCCCCATCCACCCGACCTCCGGGTCGGTGCAGGCGCCCTCCCTGAGCTGCTCCACGAAGTCCTCGATCGGCTTCTCTACCACGTCGATGAACTCCGTCTCATCCAGCGCTTGCGCCCTCTCGCGCACGCAATCCACGGCCAGGAACGCGTGTCGTTCGATGGTCGAGTAAGCGCACTCCAGCGGGCGGCCGAGCGGCACGAGCCGCCCGGCGACATACCCCGTCTCCTCGAGAAGCTCGCGCGCCGCCGCCTCCTCCGGGGCCTCGCCTGGCTCGACGCCGCCCCCCGGGAGCTCGTCGAGGATCCGATCGGGCCCCGGCCTGTACTGGCGCGCCAGGATCACCTTCTTCTCGCGGGAGATCGCGAGGACGCAGACGACTCGCCCCTCTTTCTTGAGCGAGAACGTGCGGACCTGCCCGTCCGGGAGCTCGAAGGTGACGTCCTCGATCCTCCGCCACGGCGAGTGCTGGACCACGCGCCGCTCCACTGCCTTCCACCGCACGACCGTCATGACCAACCCACATCGTCTGCCCAGGCGGCGCGCCCGGTCAAGACATTGGCGCCCCCGGTCAAGGACGAGACGCGCGCTCGGCATCATCCTCCCTGGCATGACCTACCTCGTACCGAGCCAAGAACAGGCGCACGCGGGTCTGCGTGCCATCAAGGTCGTCCTTACCTCGGCTGGCCCCCTCGACGGGTCGCGGCGCGACGCCATCGCCGCGGTGCAGCGGCACCTCCTCCGCACCGACTTCGACATCGACGCGCTCGCCCCGATAGCGCCCGAGGAGCTCGCGCGCGCCGTCGAGCACCCTGCTCTGCGCGAGCAGCTCGTCAACGGCCTCTGCGCCATGACCCTGTGCGGCGAGCGCGTCGACGAGCGCGAGCTGCTCGAGGTCGAGCGGCTCGCCGCGGCGCTCGGGGCGCGGCCCAACGCGGTCCGCCAGCTCCACCACCTCTACGAGCGGCGGCTGCTCCTCCTGCGCATCGACATCAGCCGGAACTCGCTGCTCGGCAAGAACGTGCGGCGCATGCTCGATGAGGGCGGCCTTTATGGGCTCGCCAGGAACGTCGCGAGCTTCGCCGGCATCCTGGAGAACGAGCCAGTCGCCGCGCGCTACCGCTCGCTCGAGGCGTACAGAGAGGGCACCCTCGGCAAGGCGCTCTTCACCTTCTATCGAGAGAACGGCTTCTCGTTCCCCGGCGAGAAGCGCGGCGTGCCCGAGGGCGTGCTCACCCACGACCTGAGCCACATCCTCGCCGGTTATGGCACCGACCTGCGCGGAGAGGCGATGACGATCGCGTTTCAGGCGGGGTATCGCCGCGAGAACCCGTTCGGCATCCTCGTGTTCCTGCTGGTGCAGCTCCAGCAGGGCGTCCAGCTCACCGTGCTGGCGCCGTCGCAGCAGGGGATGCTCGCGACGCCCGGGCTCGCCGACGAGCTCGTGCGATCGTTCATTCGCGGAACGAAGATGAGCATCGACCTGATGGACGATTGGGACTTCTGGTCCGACATGGCGGTGGATCTCGACGAGCTGCGCCGCCGTTATGGCGTCGTCCCCTGGGAGGCCGCGGCCTGATCCCGGTCCTCCGCCGAAGCAGCCGAGAGGTGTAGAGGGCTCGCCGCCGCCCAGGGGGGCGCGCGGCGAGCCGAGGGCGCGCGCTTCACCCGCCAAAGCCGCCGGCGACGGTCTTCGAGAACGACGCGCCGCCCTGGCTGGCGCGCACCGCCGATTGAGAGAACAGCGCGAACGCCTTGCGGATGTCCGCCGCGTCGCTCTTCGGCGTCAGGATCCAGCGATCCTCGATCCCCATGTCGCGAAAGACGGCGCGGAAATCGGTGTTTCCGTCGTCGATGCCGATCGCCGCCACGATGTGGGCCTCGGCCCGCCGCATGTCACGGACGAGGGCGCACACGTCCCTGGCCTTGGCCCACGTCGAGCCCGCGTCGGCGCCGTCCGAGATGATCAGCGTGACGGTGCGCGCCGGGACGCCGCTCAGCGCGAACTCCTGCGCCTTCGCGATCACCGTTCCGAGCAATACCACCGTCTGATCGTAGAGGGGCGTGCCGAGCATGGGATCGTAGTTCTTCGTGTCCATCTTCACGGCCTGGGCGATCGGGCAGTACGGATACAGCACCGCCCCGTTCAGGTAGCGGTTGTGCGCCAGGATCGAGTCGCGCTGCCTGGAGTCGGAGAGGGCGCCCACGACCAGGTTGTGCCCGTCCCTCACCGACGGGGCGTTGCCGGCGAATTTGATGGATCCCGAGTCGTCGGGCATCACCGTGACCAGCACCACCTCCGACGATGCGACGTCGTCCACCTGCACGCCGAAGCCGGCCTGGATCTGCGCGCCCAGGTCGGTGATGTGCAGCGCCTGCATCGCCTCGGGCGAGAGCGCTCCATCGTCCCGCGCCGCCTCGAAGAGCTGCTCGATGTCGAGCGAGCCATCGCGGCTCGTTCCGTTGTTGTTCTCCTTGTTCTTGCTCATTGGATCCTCCACCGTCATGCGCCCAGGCACGGAATCGGGTCGGTGCTCTTCACGAGGTTCATCCCGGCGGCGGCGAAGCGGGCGAGCGCCTTGTCCGCCTCGGCGGTGAAATCGACGGCGAAGCCCCCCTTGCCGTCGGGCACGGTGACCGGCGACATGCAGTCGGTCATCACGTAGATCTTCTGGGCGAGCGCGCGGTCGGTGAGCGCGATCTCCGTCAAGATGTCCTCGATCGAGCTGCGGACGCAGTGGCTCGCGGCCTGGCCGGCGATGATCACCGCGTCGGCGTGGAGCAGCGTCCTCAGGAAGCCCGTGCTCCGCTGCGCGAGCGGCTGGCCGTCGTGCCGCGTCAGCACCTCGGGCTGCATCACCGAGTAGTTCTCGGTGAGCGGGTTGCCGCCCTTGACCTCGACCCACGACTGCACCCCGCGCGCGAACGCGTGGAACATCCGCGCCTCGTGCACGACGCCCGCGAGCGCGTGGCCGTCGCTCCCGAGGATGCAGTGCGGCGGCCACAGGTAGAGCTTGTATTTCCCGGCCTTCTCGAGCTCCTCGCAGTAATACCGGACCTGCTTCATGAGCCACGGGTAGCTCCCGCCGCAAAGCCACTTCGCCACCGCGGGGTTCGGCCGCACCTCCCCCGCGTCGATCTGCGCCGTCGTGATCTCGCGGTGCGCGGTCAGCGGGCGGTCCTCGCGATCCACCCAGAAGGCCGGGAAGAAGATCTGGTAAGCGAAGTGGGTATCCATCGTGACCGTGATGTTCGTGAGGGACGCGAGGTTCCTGTAGATGAACTCGGCGATGCGGCGGCTGTCGTCGACCGCGCCCGTGCCGCTCCTGCCGGCGACGTAGAGCGAGCCCTGCGGGAAGCAGAAGTCCTTCTGCACGTCGATGAGCAGGAGGTGGACGTTCTGCGCGTCCGCGGCCGACGGCTTCACGCCATGCGCCTTCCGCCACGCCGCGGCGGCGCCGTGCAGCGCCTCCTCATTGGGGTGATAGCCCCACCGCTCGGCGTTCTTTGCGTCATAGAAGGCGGGCAGGGGGAGCACTGTCGATTTCATGGTCTCTCTCTCCTCTCGATCGGCCCGCGAGCGCGGGCCGTCAGCTCAGCGTGGATTCATGAGATGCGAAGCAATGTGATCGCCTGTGCGTCGACGACGAACAGGCCCTCTGGGCCGACGAGCAGCCGGGAAGCCTGGGTGACGAACGGCTCGGTGCCGGGGAACTGCCGCGTCTCGACGAGCGCGCCCCCGCGGACCTCGACGCGGACGACGCCGCTGTCGGTCGCCGAGAGCAGGAACCCGGAAGCCGCGCACTTGCCGGTCAGCGCGCCGAGCCACGAGCCGCCTTCCCCCTCGCCGTCGGCGACCGCCTCGATCGCGCCGTCCTCGCGCACGACGACGCACCGGTGCACGGTCCGGCCGGCTTGCTCGGCGGCGAGGAACAGCCATGCGCGCCCGGCGCGGGGGCGCCCGTGGCCGTCGTCGGGGCGCCCGCGGCCATCGTCGGACCGCGAGCTCGGGCCGGCGTCGAAGACGCAGGTCGCCGCGGTGAGCTTGCCGCCCGGGAAAGGCAGCTTGACCGTGTCCTTGAGGCCGGGCCGCTCGGCGTCGAAGACGAACGCGATCGAGACGTTCCCGGCGCGGTAGAAGCCGAGCCCGAAGCTGGGGCCCACCCAGAACAGCGTTTGCCCGGCGAGGACCTCGCCCATCGGGACGGCGTCCGCCTCGCCCGAGAGCGCGGCGGCGCCCGGCCTCCCGCTGCGCAGGAGCTGCCCGCCGCGCGTCCAGTAGCGGGCGCGGGCGTTGACGTCGAAGATGGGCCTCGTCCCGACGCAGTCCACCTGGATCCGCTCGGGCGCGGCCCCCGGCGAGAGCACCACGAGATCGCCGCCCCGGCCGATCAGCGTGGCTCTCCCGTGCACCGCGAAGCGCGTCGCGGGGTGCGGCGCGCCGGACATCACGACGGACCGATCTTCCCGCAGGAAGCGGCCGCCCTCGTTCACGAGATACGAGAGCCCGTCCGGACCGAGGGCCGCGGCCAGGATCACCCCGCGCGTGCTCAGGATCCGCGTCGCCAGCACCTCGCCGTGGACGACCGTCGACTCCTTCACGGCGGCCGGCGCGGCGCCCGCGCACGCCGGGCAGGCAGGGCGCGCGTGCTCGACGCCGCACGAAGGGCACCTCGTCCAGGCGAGCGCGTCGAGCAGCCGGCGCGGGAACACGCCGCGCCGGTCCTCGACGAAGATGCGAACCAGCGCGTCCAGGAGATCGTCCGGCAGGACGCGGTACGGGATGGCCGGCTTCGGATACCGCACCTCGCGGTCGAACACGGTGATGCGGCGGAGCGGCCTCGCGCTCTCGGGCACCCGCGCCGACGCGGACCGCGGCCGGAAGACGCCGCCATAAGGCCCCACGCAGAGCAGGCTCTGCATGACCATCACGGCGAACGCGTACCAGTCGGAGTCCTGCGAATACGGCCTCGACAGGAGCGGCCGGGGGAGCGAAGGGTCGCAGAGCAGCGGATCCACGAAGCGCTCGGTGAACACCTGGCAGAGGTACGGGCCGAACTGGAAGCTGTCGGCGTCGATGACGAACACCTCGCCGCCGGCGACGAGCACGTTGAGATCGTTGAAGTCGCCGATCACGACGCCCCGGTCGTGGATCGCCGCGACCGCCCCGTGGAGCCGCGCGAGCACCTCGGAGACCGCGGCCGACGCGAGCCCGCCGTGGCGCATCGATGGCTCGCCGTAGCGCAGGAGCGGCTCCGCGCCGCGCACGAGGCGCATGGCGTAGCCCACGATGCGCTTCCTGGTTTTGTCGGTCGCGAGCTCGAGGGGCGCGATCACCTGATCGGGCAGCGCCGGCGGGAACGCGCGCAGCTTGTCCTGGTGGCGCTCGATGCGCACCTCGGCGGCGCGCTGCTCGGCGTCCTGCCCGGCATAATCCGGGTGATCGGGCGTCTTCCAGACCTTGAGCGCGCGGCCGTCGCCGAGGTCGAACACGTCCGCCTCGCCGCCTTTGCCGATCGAGGCCCGAGGGTCGAGCCGAACCCGCTTTGAACCAAGAACCACGTCCACAGTCGCCTCCTCCGGACGCAATCGAATGCAATCGAACGCAATCACGCGCAATCACGCGCAATCAAACGCAGACGCCCTGTCGTTTCCCTCCGCGACTCCTGCGCCTCCGCGCAGGGCCGCGCCTCAATCGCGGGCGCCCTGCGCCCTCCGCACGACGATCAATGTCGTGTCGTCGCGGAGTAGCCCGCCCTCGCGCTCCATCCGCTCTTCCTTCCACACGGGCCGCGCCACGGATCGGTTGATGAGCGCGAGCCGCCGCCTCACCGCGTCGGGGTTCCGGAAATACCGATCGTCCTCCCAGAACCTCGACAGCGGGCCGACCTCGCCGCCCCCCGGAATTTGCCGTGACGGCGACTCCAGCAGATCGATCGCGCCGTCGGTCCCGAGCAGGGCAGTCCGGAGCGCGCTCGACGGGAAGGCGCGGTGCACGGTGAAGCGCGGCGCCTCGCCGCCGGGCGGCCGATCGAGCAGGCCATACGCGAGGTACGGGGGCTCGTCCCTCGGGAAGGGGCCGAGCCGCAGGAGCTCGTCGCCGAGCGCGATGAGGCCGTCGCCAAGGGAAAACGCGCACGCTCTGTCGCCGGAGATCACGAGGCCAACCACGGTGAAGAGGAAGAAGGTCGACACGACCTCGGCGAAGCTGCCGCCCATGCCGGCGGCCACCTCGCGGAGCGGCGCGAGCGCCCCGCGGCGCACCGCTTCCCACGTCGCGGGCGAATCGAGGTCTCCGCCGCGCCGTAGCGCGCCGAGGACCTGCTCGGTCACGATCCGCGCCCCGAGCGCCGCGCCCACCTCGCTGCGCGCGCCGCTGCCGCAGCCGTCGCAGACCACCGCGGCGAGAGAGCCGCCCTCCGCACGGAAGGCATAGGCGTCCTGGTTGGGCCGCCCCGCGGCGAGGTGATCGGTCCCGGTCACCGTCCCTCCGGCGACCTCGAAGGCCGAGCCTCCTCCCATGTCAGCCAAGAAAGCGACGTCGCGAAGCATGGAGTTCCCTTCTGCGCCCGGGGAGGGCGCGCTGCGGCCGGACCGGGCAGACGGAGGCCGCTGCGCGCGGTCCTCCCGGCGCCGGAGCTCCACCGTCCGCTCGGCGGTCAACGCCGACCGTCAGCGCCCGCACCCGGCGAGCACCCGATCGTGTAACTTACACACCAAGCTTAGTGTTCATTGTACACGTTGTCAACCCGGGCGCCGGCGTTCCGGCCGCCATGCCTGGAGGAGGCGCGGCGACTCCCGCCACGGGGCCGTGCAGCTCGGCACCACCTCACACGCGCCCAGGGACCGTGCCGCCACATCAGTGCTGTCGGCCTCGGCCGTTGTGCCTCCGTCCCTACTGCCTTGTTGCGAACGGCCATCGCGGGTACCGTTGCCGATCACTGCAGCGGCGGGCTGGCAACATCACGCCGCCGGGCGGAGGAGGGGAGCGGGGTGATGCGTGAGGGGGCTGACGAGCATGATGCGGGCGAGCTCGAGCGCGAGAACGAGGAGCTGCGGACGGTGGAGCACGCCTTGAGGCAGCGCGAGCAGCCGTCGTGGGACGGCAACCGAAGTTGAATCTGACATGAACACCTTGTCCGACCGATACATCCTGAACGCGAAGGTCCGCGAGACCGCCAGCTCCGTCGTATACCGTGGCTGTCGCACCATCGACGGAGCGCCGGTCCTGGTGAAGCTGCTCAGAAACCAGCATCCGACCTCGCTGGAGGTGGGGCGTCTCCGCCACGAATATGAGATGTTGACGTGGCTCGAGCTGCCTGAAGTCGTCAAGGCGATCGCGCTGGAGCGTCATGGGCACGGCCTTGCCCTGATCATGGAGGATGCAGGTGATGTCTCGGTCGACAGGCTGATTCGATCGGGTCACCTGGATCTGCAGCGCTCGCTCGAGCTGGCGCTGGCGATGGCGCGGGTGCTCGCGGCGGTCCACGGCAAGCACGTCATTCACAAGGACATCAAGCCTCATCATTTCTTCGTCAAAGACGACGCCAGCTCGCTCGTCCTTGTCGACTTCGGGATCGCGACGCGCCTCTCCCAGAAGGTCGATGCTCTCTCAGGGGTCACGCAGCTCGAGGGGACGCTGGCCTACATCGCGCCTGAGCAGACGGGGCGGATGAACCGGAGCGTGGACTTTCGAGCGGACCTGTACTCGCTCGGCGTCACGCTGTACCAGCTCTTCACCGGCACCCTGCCGTTCGATACCAGCGATCCGCTGGAGCTGGTGCATAGCCATATCGCTCGCAGCCCGCGGCCCCCGACGGCGTGCCGACCGGACCTGCCGCCGATCCTGTCGGACTTGATCCTCAAGCTGCTCGATAAGACGGTGGAGGGGCGATACCAGACTGCATCCGGGTTGCAGCATGACCTGCAGCGATGTCTGGATCGGGTCAAGCGGGCGGGGGTGGTGGAGCCCTTTGGGCTGGGCGAGCGCGATACCTCCGATCGGCTCTCGGTCAGCGAAAAGCTCTACGGGCGCGAGCGCGACCTGGCTGAGCTCCTGGAGGTCTTCGACCGCGCCAAACAGGGCGGGAACGAGCTCGTCCTCCTGTCGGGACAAGCGGGCGTCGGAAAGTCCGCGCTCGTGGAGGAGCTGCACCAGAAGATCCTCGGCGGAGCGTGCTTCGGGGCAGGCAAGTTCGACTACCTGGCGCGGAGCGTTCCTTACGGGCCGATCGCGCACGCCTGCCGCACCCTCGTCCGGTCCGTGCTCGCAGAGGCACCGGACGTGTTGGACCAGCGGCGACAGGCGATCCTCGAAGCGGTCGGCGTGAACGCAGGGCTCCTCATCGATCTGGTCCCCGAGCTCGAGCTCGTGGTCGGCCCGCAGCCCGCGGTGCCGGAGCTCGGGCCGAGCGAATCGCAGCACCGCTTCGAGCGCGTCTTCTTGAACTTCCTCCAGGTGCTGGCCACCGCAGCGCGTCCGCTCGTGCTCTTCCTGGATGATCTGCAGTGGGCGGACGCCAGCTCGCTCCGGCTGCTGCACCACGTGCTGACGGCGGACAGCGCGCGCCACGTCCTGGTGATCGGCGCCTACCGAGAGCACGAGATCGACGCCGCGCATCCGCTGTGTCTGATGCTCCAGGAGCTGCGGCAAGCCGGCGTCGAGAAGCGTGAGATCGCGCTCGGCCCGCTGAGGCTACCGCAACTCGTGCAGCTGCTCAGCGATACGCTGGGGTGCGGCCCCGAGGCGGTGAACGAGCTTGGCGCGGTCCTGTTCGAGAAGACCGGCGGAAACCCCTTCTTTCTCACCCAGTTCATGACCGCGCTGCACCGAGACGGCGTGCTGCGCTTCGACCAGCAGGACCTGACCTGGACGTGGGAACTAGCGCAGGTGTGGAGGCGGGTGGCGACGGACAACGTGATCGATTTCATGCTGTCCGAGCTGCGGCAGTTGCCGCAGGCGAGCCAGGAGATGCTGCGCTTCGCCGCCTGTATCGGGCATAGCTTCAACATGGATACGATGGCCGTCGTGTCTCAGCGATCTCACGGCGACGTGGCCAGGCATCTCTGGGAGGCGCTGCGTCAAGGGTTCATCGTCTCGCTGGACGGCAACTATCGCTACAGCGCCGAGAGCGGCTCCGGCGCGCCCGGGGCGGACGACGGCGCGCTCGGCGCCGCGTTCCGCTTCCAGCACGATCGCGTCCAACAAGCAGCCTATTCGCTGATCAGGCCGGAAGAGCGGGCCGAGATCCACTTGCGGATCGGTCGGCTCTTGCTGGAGCGCAGCGACGCGGGTCCGAGCGACCGTGACCTGTTCACGATCGCGGATCATGTGAACCGAGGCGCGTCCCTCGTCGTCGAGCGAGCCGAGAGGCGCGAGCTCGCACGCCTGAATCTGAACGCCGGCCGCAAGGCGCGCGCCGCAGCGGCGCCTGAGCCGGCGATACACTACCTGAAGGCCGGGCTCGATCTGCTCGGCGACACAGGGTGGGTCGAAGAGTACGACGTCGCCTGCGCCGCTCACCTGATCATGGCGGAGTGCGAGTACCTCACCGGGGACCTGGATTCCGCGTTTGCGGTGCTCCAGGCCGTGGAGCAGAACGCGCGCGGCGCGCTGGATCGCATCAAGGGGCGCAACCTCGAGGTGCTGCTGCTCACGAACACGGGCAGGCTCGACGTCGCGTGCGCGAGGGTCGTCGACGTGCTGCGCCTCCTGGACCTGGACGTGCCGCCCCTGGCGGACAGGGCGGCGCTCGGCGCCGCGTTTGTCGCCGAGTTTGCCGCCTATCAAGGCACGTTCGCGGACTCGGAGATCGAGTCCCTGGCGACGGTGCCGGAGATGAGCGACGCCCGCGAGCTGGCGCTGCTCGAGACGCTGGCCACCGGCATCCCGGCCGCTTTCCAGTCCTTGTCGGAGCTGCATGCCCTGCTCGTGCTCAAGGGAGTCCAGCTCCTCCGTCATGGTAGAGCGCCGAACGCGGGCTTCTTCTATGAGCAGTACTCGATCGTGCACCTTGTCATGACGGGAAACCGGGAGCACGCCTTTCGCTTCGGTCGGCTAGGCATGGATCTGGTCGCCGGCGGGGGCAGCCCCGCGAGCAGCGGTCAGGTGCATTATCTCTTCGGCTGCTTCGTCGCTCACTGGCGCCTGCATATATCGCATACCCTGGAGCTGCTGCGCTCAGGGCTGAGGCTGTGCCTCGAGATGGGCGATCAGCTCTACGCGGCGTACTGCGCCTCGATGTTGCTGATTTACCGCCTGCATGCCGGCCATGCCTTCGTGGATCTGGAAGACACCCTCTCGACGGCTCGTGAGCTCCAGGGGAGGACGGGCGACGTCGTCAACCGGGCCTTTCTGGACGTCGGTCAACAGACCATCCGTGCGCTGACCGGCCAGACCCGGCATCCGGCGAGCCTGGACAGCGCAGGCTTCGAGGAGGGAGCGTTCGAGGCCTCTGCGCCGCTCCCGGCGCTGGCGATGTTCGGGGTCGCAAAGACGACGGTCCAGTACCTTGCAGGTCACTTCCGAGACGCCCTGGCCACCTGCGACA
This sequence comes from Sorangium sp. So ce726, assembly GCF_051521405.1. Taxonomy (NCBI): domain Bacteria; kingdom Pseudomonadati; phylum Myxococcota; order Polyangiales; family Polyangiaceae; genus Sorangium; species Sorangium sp. So ce726. Next base: position 3,507,103 of record NZ_CP150349.1, read on the forward strand.
AATACCAGCTCATTCCCGGCTTCTTCCATCACGGGGACAGCGTGCTCTGCCGGGCGCTCTGCCTGGCCGAGCTGACCCGGACCGCTGCGCCGGAAGAGCAAGCCGGCCTCCTCGGGCGCCTGCGCGCTGACGCCGCCACGCTCGAGGCCTGGGCCCGGTCCTCGCCCGAGAACCACGCGCACCGCGCCGCGCTGGTACAGGCGGAGATCGCGCGGATCGAGCGGCGCTTCCTCGACGCGCTGGATCTGTACGATCGCGCCATCGCGCTCGCCCAGGAGCACGGCTTCGCGCAGGCTGAAGCCATCGGCAACGAGCTGGTTGGCCGGTTTCACCTGGACCAACGCAGGAGCAAGGTGGCGAGCGTCTACCTGGCCGAGGCGCTCTACGGCTACATGCGCTGGGGCGGGACATGCAAGGCGGAGGAGCTGAGCTCGAAATACGCGCACGTGCTCGGGAGCACCGAGGCGCTCTCGTCGGCCTTCAACCCAGCGAACGTGAAGAGCGCCGGCTCGCAGAGAGCCCCCAGCCAGACGGCCAGCACGGACAGAGCAGGAGAGAGGCTCGACCTCACGGCGGCCATCCGCGCGACGGAGGCGATCTCCACGGAGCTCGTGAGCGATCGGCTGCTCGAGCGGCTGCTGCGGACCTTGGTGGAGAACGCGGGCGCTCAGCGGGCATGCCTGGTCCTCGTGCGCGACGGAGCGCTCGTCCTGGAGGCGAGCATGACGATCGAGCCCGATACGATCTGCCTGGAGGCCCGCGCGCTGCAAGGGAGCGATGACGTCCCGGAGGCGCTTGTGCGGTATGTGGCGCGCACGCGCGAGCTGACGGTCTTGACGGACGCGCACCGCGATATGCGCTTCGCCTCGGACCGCTACTTTGCCCGGGCTCGGCCGAGATCGGTGCTGTGCGCCCCCATGCTGCGGGGCGGAAGGGTCACCGGCGTCCTCTATCTGGAGAACAACATCGCAGCGGACGCGTTCAGCCCTGCTCGGTGCGGGCTCTTGCAATTCCTCGCGACGCAGGCCGCTGTGTCTCTTGAGAACGCCATGCTCTACGGGCGCCTGGACGCCGCGTCTCAGGAGCTGCGGCGGGCGAACGAGAACCTCGAAGGCCAGGTCGCGGAGCGTACCACAGAGCTCAGGCGGATCCTGGCGGAGCTGTGGAGCGAGATGGATCTCGCGCGCAAGATACAGACGGTGCTGCTGCCGCAGCAGACGCGCCTGACGGACTACGAGGTGGCCGCGGTGATGATGCCGGCCGACAGCGTCGGAGGCGACTACTACGATGTGGTGCCGACGGACGCAGGCGGCTGGGTGCTCATCGGCGATGTGTCGGGCCACGGGGTCACGGCCGGTCTGACCATGATGATGGTGCAGACCGCCGTGCGGACCGTCCTCATGACATCGCAGCGCGACGGCGAGCCCCTCACGCCTGCGGTCGTCCTGGGCCGCGTGAACAGCGCGGTCCGGGAGAACCTGCTTCGCATCAGCCCCGACCAGTACATGACGATCGTCGCGCTCGAGCTCGGCCGCGGCACGGTGCGTTATGCCGGCCTTCACCTGGACATCGTGATCCACAGGGCGAGCTCCAACACGGTGGAGCTCATCGAGACGAGCGGGATGTGGCTCGGGATCGAGGACGACATCGCGATGCTGCTCCAGGACGATGTCATACGCCTCGGCGTCGGGGACACGGTGCTCCTGTATACCGATGGCATCACGGAGACCGTGACCGCCGAAGGTGGAATGCTGGAGACGCGCGGGTTGGCAGAGCGGTTCCACGCGCTCGCGGCGCAAGGGATGTCGCCCAGCGCAGTCGTGAAGGGCATCATGGGCCCCATGACAGGACAGCAGCTCCGTGACGATGTCACCGCGCTGGTGATCCGCTACTCTCCGACGGAACAGGCGGCGGGCTAGGTCTCGGAGGCGCGTCGGTGGGCGCGGTCGCGTCAGGTCACTGCACCTTGGTTTTCTTCAGGGTGCGCGACAGGACCGCCATGCAGTTGCGGTGCGTCCGCTGCCAGTCGTTCTCGCGGAAGACCACGAGCACGAAGCGGCTGGTTTGATCCAGGAGCTTCACCAGATCCAGCAGCGGCTTCACCGTGGCCGAGTTCATGTACTCGAGCCCGGTCAGGTCCACCGTGACGTCGGTGTCCTTGAGCTTCGCTGACCAGTCGTCGAGGAACGGATTGAGGAAGCTGGCGGGGCTGCGCATATCGCTGACGCCTGACCACGCGATGCGTGAACGATCGGCGTCTCTGGTGATTCGCACAGTCAGCCCGTCCTGCTCGAACGTCCACTCAGCCATAAACGCTCCTGGTGGCTGTCACGGTCACGACGTCGTCTGCGTACGTGGCGTCGAGCGTGAAGCCGCCTTCCACAGCTATCCTGTAGATCCCCAGGTTGGTGCTCTCGCTGGGGCCGGCGAGCAGCTCCTGGAGCTGTCCGATATAGAGGTCCGCCTTGTTCGGCGCGTCACGTAAGGACTGTATGCGATCGAGCAGTCGATCCACCGAGCTCTGATCGGTGCAGCCGTTGACCACGACGATGTCGATCCTCTCCTCGATCAGGCTGAGCGTGAAGAGAATGGCTCCCGCCGCGGGCACCTCCTCTCCGTACTTGATGGCGTTCTCCAGCAGCTCACAGGCCGTCATCGCAGCCGCGTCCACCAGGGCGCCGGGGTGCTGCGCAAGGACCTCCCGCACCGAGGCTCGGGCTGCGCGAATGTTGCTCCACACGGGGCGGATCGATGTGGTCAATAGCGGCTGCATCGCCTGCGCCTGTGTCCGTCGGTCCCGTCTGCTTGGCGATCGGAGTGCATCGTCTTCATCCGTGGTTGCAGCCCGAGGGAGAATGAACTTCAGGGCGGTCCGGGACAGCAAATGAAACCCAAAGCCGTTCGGACATGCCAACGCCGAACCGAGCGCCCAGCCCCGGGTTGATTCAATTTCCATCTTGGCTTCCCACAAATGGTGTGCCAGACGTGTCAAATTGGAGCAAGCGAGCGCACGGGCCCTGGCCGTCGCGAGCGCCCGCACCTCGCTTCAGATCTCGAAGCTGAAGCCGTCCTTCTCGAGCCGCTCGTACTTCCGGCGGTCGAACCGGTAGAGCCGCGCCGCGCGGTGCGCGACGTCTTGCTCGACCTCATCGAGCTCCACGAGCAGCCCGGTGCCAAGCGCCTTCTTTCGGAAATTGCGCTTGTCGAGCGGGCGCTCGAGGATCGCCTCGTAGAGCCGCTGGAGCTGCGACAGCGTGAACTTCGGCGGCAGGAGCTCGAACCCGATCGGCCGGTATCGGACCTTGCCCTTGAGCCGCTCCAGCGCGATCGCGAGGATCTCGTCGTGATCGAAGGCGAGCGCCGGGGTGTCGTCCACCGCGAACCACGCCGCCTCGCGCGCGTCGGTCGCGGCCTTGACCCGGTGATCACCGAGCTTCACCAGCGCGTAGTACGCCACCGAGACCACGCGCTCGCGCGGGTCCCGCCCGAGGGCGCCGAACGTGTAGAGCTGCTCCAGGAACACCCCCGAGAGCCCCGTCTCCTCCGAGAGCTCCCGCCGCGCGGCGTCGTCGAGCGCCTCGTCGACGCGCACGAACCCGCCCGGGAGCGCCCACCTGCCGCGGAACGGATCGAGCTCCCGCCGGATGAGGAGGACCTTGAGGTCCGCCTCATCGAGGCCGAACACGACACAATCCACCGTCAGCGCCGGCCGCGGGTGCTCGTAGGAGACGGACATTCAATCCTCCGTGTAATTTGTACACGAATCTTGGTGTCGATCGGACACCATGTCAACCAGCGCCGCGGAGCTCGGCTCCCGGGCGCGCGGAGCGGAGGCCCTCGCCGATCCGTCACCCGCCATCCGCCATCCGTGCCCCGCTCCCCACAGTCACAGCCACAGCCGAAGCGTCGTGCATCGGCAGATCGGCGCGACACGCGGCCTCGACAATGCGGTGCGATGTTGCCCGCATGACCGGCCAAGCAAAACATCATCGACGGACCGACAATCCCTCGACGGCCAGCGCGCGTGCGCGGTAGAAGGCGTCCATGAAGGGGGACGCGGAGTCGAACACGACGAGGGCGGATACGCGGGAGGAGCTCGAGGCGAAGCTCCGTGAGGCGCAGCTGCTCCTCCGCGCCATCCTCGACTACCTGCCGATCACCGTGTGCAAGTACGACCGCGAGGGCGTCTTCACGTTCCACGACGGCAAGGGGATGGAAGCCGCCGGCATGAAGCCTGGGCAGTTGCTCGGAACGAGCGTGTTCGAGCTCGTCGCGAACGATCCGGAGACCCTGGAAATCAACCGGCAGGCGCTCGCGGGGAAGAGCGCGTACAACAACTACGACGCGCACGGCACCGCGTGGGAAACATGGCACATCCCCGTGCGCGACAGCAGCGGGGAGCCCGACGGCATGATCACCCTCAGCCTGGACGGCTCCGCGGCGAAGCGGCGCGAGCGGGAGCTCCAGGCGAAGATCGAGCTCATCGAGACGCAGCAGGAGGTCATCCGCGATCTCTCGACGCCCATCATCGAGGTCTGGGACAAGGTGCTGACCCTCCCCATGGTGGGCGTGGTGGACAGCCTGAGGATCTCCGAGGCGATGGACAACCTGCTCTCGGCGATCGTGAGCAAGGACGCGCGGTACGCGATCCTCGATCTCACCGGCGTCGACGCGGTCGACACGCGGACGGCCGGGTACCTCATCGAGATGATCAAGGCCATCCGGCTCCTCGGCGCGGAGGGGATCATCACGGGGATCCGGGCGAACGTGGCGCAGACGATGATCGCGCTCGGACTCGACCTCTCCGGCGTCACGACCGTTGGCAACCTCCGCGCCGGACTCAAGCTCTGCATGCGGCGCATGGCCGCGGCGGGCGAGGGGGTCGAGCGCGCCGAGGCGACCAGCGCGCCGGCGAAATAGCGGCTTCCGTCAGGCGCGCGCGAGGCCCGGCGCGGGCGCGCTCCCGCACCCCCGCGCGAGGCGCGGCGGCTCAGCGATGGATCACGACGCGCGTGGACGGGTCGTCGCGCGTGGCCTGGACCGCGTACCACTCATCGGGCACGGCGGGCTCGGTCCAGTGGAAGAGCCATTTCGCGTCGACCGGCGAGAGGTTCACGCACCCGCCGCTCTGCCCTTCACCCCAGCGGTCGTGCCAGTAGGCCGCGTGAAGGAGGTACTTGCTGAAGAAGTGCTGGCTCCACGGCACCTCCGCCTCGATCCAGTCGTCCGCGTCGACGTGGGGCGTGATGAGGGTCTTCGTCACCCATTTGCGGCCGATGCTGTACTGGCCGAGCGGGGTCGTCGAAGGCGGCACCTCGGCCTTCTCCGGTTCCTCGGCCCCGTTGCGCCCGGCCGAGGTGAGGGTCGCGAACACGGGGCGGTCGTCCTCGTAGGCGATGAGCCAGCCGTCGAGGGCCGCGATCTCGATCCACGTGTTCCTGGGCCCGTCGGCCGGCGCCGAGGGCGGCTCGCCGCCGAGCCGGATCGGGCGGCCCCACGGGGTCCGCGCCCTCCGCGGCTGGACGACCACCGCGTCTCGCTCGAGCACCCAGTGCCCGTCGTCCCGGGTCTCGAGATACGTCAGCTCGCCGACCCGCTTCGATCGGCCCGTCAGCCCGACCCGGGCGAGGCGCTCCCACACGGCGTCCGTCTTCGCGGGCTGGCCTCCCTCCGTGAGGCGGTACTTCGGGCGCGCCTTGCGGCGAAAGAAGGCCATCGGCAGGCGCGCCTCGGCGCCGAGGTACACCCCCTCGAAGGTGCTGGGCTCGTACGGCTTGACCTTGTCCTTCGGTATGAACGTCAGATCCGACGCCCAGAGCCATGTTGTCCCGCCGGCCTGGACCTCCTCGGTCCAGGCGACCGACGAGCGCGGGCGGACCTGCATGTGCCGCAGATCGTGGATCCCCTCGGGCCACGCCGGCGCGTCGAAGCCGTCCACGCGGAGGAGGCGCTTGAGGCCGAGCGACTCGCCGTAGCGGTACGGGAGCGGCCGATCGGCGAGCGGGGTATGGGGGATCAGCGCCTGGCGCACGGGATCGGCGGTGTCCAGGGTGGCGCGCACGCCGTCGACGCACACGTAACCGCGCGGCTCCACGGCGTAGAACGCCGGGCAGCCGCCGGCGCCGCGGATGGGCTCGACGCTCTTCAGGCGGACCGAGCCGCCGATCGAGAGCATGCCGATCCACTGGGCTTTGGGCCGCGGCGCGGACCGGATCCACACCTCGCGGCCCTTCGAGTACACGCGCGCGGAGCGCAACCGCGCCGCCTCCACCTCCGGGACCGGCGCGGCCGGGGCCGAGGCGGCCAGCGCCTCCGGCGGCGGCTCCGGCGCGCTGGCGCGCGCAGAGGGCGCGCTGGAAGGCGAGGGCTCCGCGACCGCCACGCCCGCGCTCACGGCCGCGTCGGCGCGCGAGCCGGCGTCTTGCCGCGACGGCGTGCACCCGAGCCAGAGGGCGCCGAGGGCAACGAACCACGAGCGGCCAGACATAGGCACGAGACCCTAGCACGTCGAGCCCGCCCGGCGGAACGACGTGCCAGGCTGGACGAAGGCGCCTGCGCCGCGAGCGGAGAGGAGGTCGTCGCTCGTGCGGCGATCTGCGGCGATGGCGCCTGGCCGCCAGGATTTCGATCGCCGCGGGTGTCACGCTCGCCCCGCTCGCGCCTAGAGCCGAGGAAGGCCGGCGAGGACAGCTGGCCAGAGAAGACAAGGAGAGATCCCATGCGTCGTTGGCTCAAGGTGACCCTGATCGCGGCCGTCCTCGGAATCCCGGCGGTGGCCTATGCTGGGACGCAGCTCACGGGCGGCTGTCCGTGTTCGGATTGCCCGTGTCCGGACTGCCCCTGCGGCTGAGGACCCAGCGCCCTTGGAACCGCGCGCGCGATCGCTGCTCAACGCGTCGATGAGACGCCTCGCTGACGGCGATCGCGCGGCGTTCGAGCCTGTCTATGCCGCTCTATGGCCGGCGATCGGCGCGTTCTGCCGCCGCATGCTCGGGGGCGGAGCCGACGCGGAAGACGCGGCCCAGCAGGCGCTCCTCAAGGTGTTCGACCGCGCCAGCTCGTTCGATCCCGACGGCGACGCGCTGACCTGGGCGCTCTCCATTGCAACGTGGGAGTGCCGCACGACACGGCGGCGGCGGTCCCGGTCGAGGGAGGCGCCGGACGAGCAGGTCCCGTCGATCGCGGCCGACGTGCCCACGCCGGAGGAGGCGGCGATCGCCCGGGATCTGGACGACGCGGCGCGCGAGGTGCTCGGCACGCTGGCCGAGGCGGATCGCGAGACGCTGAGGGCGACCCTGCTGGAGGTCGATCGCGATCCGTCGGTGTCGGGCGCGGCGCTGCGCAAGCGCCGCGAGCGCGCATTTGCCCGCCTGCGGGAGGCGTGGAGGAGGATCTATGGAACGTGAGGCGCTTGCCGGCCTGGACCTGAAGGAGAGGGCCTATCGCGCGTACGAGCGGGGGAGGGCGAGGAGGGCCGCCTGGGCAGCGGCACCGACGATCGCCGTGGCGCTCGTGGCGGCGCTGATGAGCGACCGCCCGGTCACCACCGCGATCGTCGGCGCGGCGCTCTACGTCGCGGCGGCGCTGCTCTCGTGGCGCGGGCAGCAGCTCGGGCGAGGCGTGCTCCCGGGCGTCGCGGCGGGGCTCGTGCCCTTCGCAGCGGCGCACGCGGCGCGCATCTATGGTCACCTGTGCACGCCGGAAGGGTGTGTATCCATCTGCGTCCCTGCCTGCCTGGCGGGCGGGGTCGCCGCCGGCGCGCTGCTCTCGCGGGTGCTGCGCCGCTCGGACCGGCTCGGGGCGTCCTGGGCCTCGGCGTGCGGCGTCGCCGCCCTGACCGGCGCGCTCGGCTGCGCCTGCGTCGGCTTCGGCGGCGTGGTCGCCCTCGCGGCGGGGCTGCTTACCGGCACCGCGCCGCTCGCGCTCCGCCCTGCGCGCGGCGCGTAGAGCGACGGTCACCCGCTTCGGATACGGGCCCACCTCGACGTTTTCGGTGCTCAGCGCACCGGAGTGCGCCTGCGCGCCGAAAACGCCGATCTGGGCCCGTCTCCTGTGCGGGAGACCGCCGCTCTGCTCTGCATGGTGCAGAGGGGGGCGGAAACCGCTGTAGGCTCTCCGCATGCCGGAAGCCGCTCGCAAGCGCGTCGCGCTGGCCCTCGTCATCGTGGCGGTCGTCCCTGTCGGGCTGATGGCCCGGTTCCACGGCGGTCCGGTCTGGCTGCGCAACAGCGCCGGCGCGGTGCTCTACGAGGTCGTGTGGATCGCCGCGGCTCAGATGGTGTGGATCTACGCCCGCACGCACTTGCTGGCGCTCGCGGTCCTCGCCGCGACGTGCGCGATCGAGCTGCTCCAGCTGAGCCAGGCGCCGTGGCTGTGGGCCGCGCGCAGCACCACCCCGGGGCGGCTCCTGCTCGGCGCGAACGGCGGATTCGACCCGGCGGACTTCGCGCTGTATGGCCTCGGTTGCGTGCTGGGTTATGGGCTGTGCCGGCCGCTCCGGGCCTCCGTCTGATGCCTGCGCCGCGCCGAGCGCGTGCGCCGGTTGCCGCGCGCGCCGCGAGAGGCCAGGCTGGCGATCGCGAACTCCAGGAACCAGGAGGCGATGGCCATGTCCGAGGCTCACCACACCGGCGGCTGTTTGTGCGGCGCGATCCGCTACCGAGCGCGCGGCGCGCCGGTGAGCGTCAACATCTGCTACTGCAGCCAGTGCCGGCGCCAGTCCGGCGCGCCCATGCCGGCGTTCGCCACCTATGCCGACGAGCAGTTCGAGCTGCTCTCCGGCTCGCCTGCGACGTATCGGTCGTCGAGCTTCGCTGTCCGCCAGTTCTGCTCGACCTGCGGCTCGTCGCTCTTCTGGCGCCGCGACGGCACGCGGGAGCTCGACATCTTCCTCGGCACGATGGACCGGCCGGGCGACCTGCCGCCGCCCTCTTTCCAGCTCTGGACGGCGCACCGCGTGCCGTGGCTGCCCGCCATTCCGGGCGCCACCGAGCACCGCGCCGACAAGGCCACCCTCTAGGCGCTGCCGCGCCTGCCGGCGCGCGCGTGCTCGGTCACCAGCGCGATCGCCGTCGGCAGGCAGCCGCCTAGCCCGAGGCCGGCGAGGAGGCGGAAGAGCCCGAACACGAGCGCAGACGGCGCGAACGCGCACAGGAGCGTGAAGAGGGAGAACTCGAGGACGGCCAGGAGCAGCGCCTTGCGCCTGCCGATGACGTCGGTGACGGTGCCGATGATCATCGCGCCGATCGCCATTCCGACGAGACCGACCGTCGACGGCATCGCCGCGCCGTCCGGGTCGAGGTCCCACACCTTGAGCTGGAGCAGCTTCTAATCAGGGCCCTTCGTCGGCGTCGCCTCCGCCGGCGGCCTCCTTCGCTTCCTCCTCGGCGATCTTCGCTCGCACCTCCTCCATGTCGAGCGAGCGCACCTTCTCGATCACCTGATCGAGCGCCGACGCGGGCAGCGAGCCTGCCTCCGCGAACAGGAGGACCTTCTCGCGGAAGATGAAGAGCGTCGGGATCGACCGGATGTTGAAGGCCTGCGCCAGATCCTTCTGCTCGTCCGTGTTGATCTTTCCGAACACGATGTCCGCGTGCTTCTCGGAGGCTTTCTCGAAGACGGGCCCGAAGACCCGGCACGGGCCGCACCAGGGCGCCCACCAGTCGACGAGCACGATGCCGTTCGACTCGACCGTCTTCTCGAAATTCTCCGCGCTGAGCTCGATTGTACTCATCCGCGGAGCATACCCCCGAGGCACGCCCGTGTCGCCGAGCGAGCGGCCAGGCGCCGCCGGCGGCGCTCAGGGCGCGTTGCAGACCGTGATGGGCTCGATCGCCTCGACGAGGACTCGACGAGGCGCTGCTCGGCGCGCTCTGGCCCGATGTCAGCGGCGCGGGCGAACCGCTCCAGCGTGCTCCGCCATCGAGGGAGAGCCCCGCGTCCCGGCGCCGCGCGGGCGCCGTGCTACACCATCGCGAAGCTTACCGTCGAAGGAGAGCGCGCCATGACGAACGTGTCAGTTCAATCCCTCGCCGATGCCATGGATCTTGGGTCGTTGCTGCAGGAGATCCGGGATCGACATGGCGAGTTCGATCTCCTCGCCCACTGGAAGCAGGGCGAGTTCCACCATGACGTGGTCCTCCGGGTGCACCGCTTCGCGCCGCTGCCCGCGCCGGTGCTCGTCGTGAGCACCAACTGCAACGGCGGCGTGAAGGAGGTGCTCTGCCTCGGCGACGTCCCGGAGCGCTATGCGCTCTGGCATCATCGCTGCCCCGGGGTGCCGGAGTTCTCTGGCGAGCTGCCGCCCATCGCCGCGCAGGCGCGGACGTCGCACTACTTCGACCCGTGCGAGCTGCTCGCGGCCGACGCCCGCAGCGAGCTGCGCCCCGAGTTCCGCGAGCGCGACGTGGGCGGCGGATGGCGCCAGCGGTGCGGGCAGCCCGACCCGGCGGTCGACGCCTCCGGCGAGCAGGGAGGCGCGTGCGGCTCGGCGCCAGGGGAGATGTGTCCGTGATGTGCCTGTGATCTCCGCCGCGCCTCTCCGGCGGGGGAGCTCGCTCAGCGGCGCCTTTCGCCCATCGCGCCTCGCCCCGTGGCGCGCGCCGCGCAGAAGGCCGCGTCCAGCCGCCAGGCCGCGCGCGACGCCTCGCCCGCCGTGGCGCCGCGCGCGCCCGCGGCCGCGGCGATCGCCTTCCTGAAGTGCGTGCCGGCCCTGCGGCGCTCGATCGCGACGAGCGCCAGACAGAGCGCGACGAGCAGCACGTCGCGGGCGCTGGGCTCCGGCAGCGTCCACGCGAGCCAGCCGGTGGCGATCGCGAGCATTGCGGTACAGAGCTCCCAGGACGCGGCGCGCTCGGTGCCCTCCGACTCCGCCGTGGCGGCCAGCGCGCGCGTCACGCTGGGTGGCGGCTCGAGCTCCCCTCCGGAGAGCTCCGGCGCCCCTGCGCCGGGATCAACGGTCGCGCCGGCGCTCGCCGCGGGGCGCGCCAGGGACGCTGCGACTGCGTTCGTTGCCGCACCGGGATGGATTGAGCTCATACAAACACCCTCCTCGCCTTGCCGTCCGGCCCTGCACGATCCCCAGGCTCGCACGCCGCGCGCCAACATGAAAAGAGCGACCTGACGTGCTCGGCGAGGCTGGAGCACGCATCACGTGCGCATCTGTTGTGCAGGACACGCAATCGGTGCATCTGTTGTGCAGGACACGCAATCAGCTCGTGCCGCTCGAGGCTCGCTCGGACCGGGGCATAGGGGGGCTTGTCGCTCTATCTCGCACCTTCGCCGGTCTGGCGCGAGGCGCGGGCTTTCCTGGCGGGGAGGGCGGGGAGGAGGAATGCGGCGGCTTCCCTCAGGGCAGGGAGATCGGGAGTGCTGCCGCCGCCGCTCGTGCGTCGCCGGGCTTCGACGGCGCGGCTGAGGGCTCCGGCGTGGAGGCCTGCGCGATCTCGCCGGATTGCAGGAGGCGCGCGCGCACGAGGTCGCGGCTGACGCCGAGCCGCGCCGCCGTCAGCCCGAGGTTGCGGTCGCAGCGGCGGTAGGCGGTGCGGATCACGATCTCCTCGACCCGCTCATGCACGTTCGGGATGTTGCCGTCGAAGAGGGCGGCGATGGTGTTCTCGAGCGTGGCCATCAGCCCGTCGATGCTGCTCCGCGGCTCGAGCGCGGCCGCCTTCGGCCTTAGGCTCGTGAACCGCAGATCCTTCCCCGTCACGCGGCCTGCGCGGCAGACGAGGAGCGCCTGGTGAATGACGTTCTCGAGCTCGCGGATGTTGCCCGGCCACGTGTGCGCGAGCAGGCGATCCACCGCGGACGACGCGAGCACGCACGGCGTGGGCCCCAGGCGGCGCCCGTACGTGCCCAGGAAATAGCGCGCGAGCGGCAGGATGTCGCCTGGCCGCTCGCGCAGGGCGGGGACCGCGATCGCCGCGCCGCTCAGCCTGGAGAGCAGATCCTCACGGAACCCGCCGACGGCGACCACGTCCTTCAGCGGGACGTTCGTTGCCGCGATGATGCGCACGTCGACAGGCACCGGGGCCCGTGAGCCGAGCCGGACCACCTCGCGGTCCTCCAGCGCGCGCAGCAGCTTGACCTGCACGCCGAGCGGGAGATCCCCGATCTCGTCGAGGTAGAGCGTGCCGCCCTCGGCGGCCTCGAGCAGGCCGTGCTTCATGGTGAGCGCCTTCGGGGACGCCCCCTGCTCGTGGCCGAAGAGCTCGCTCTCCGCGAGCGCGGGCGACAGCGCCGCGCAGCTCACGGCGAGGAAGGGCCGGCCGCGGCGCGCGCTGAGCTCGTGCACGTGCCGCGCGATGATCTCCTTGCCGGTGCCGATCTCGCCGGTGATGAGCGCGGCCGCGTCGCCCGCTGCGACCTGCCTCGCGCGGTGGAGCAGCTCTTGCGATCTGGGGTCCTCGAAGAGGACCGCCTTGGCGCGCTCTGTCGGTGCCGTCGTCGATTCGGGGGTGGGGAGCGTGAGCAAGCGCATGGGTGTACCGGCTCTCAGGCAGCCACCTCGCGCGCCGGCAGCGGGAGGCCTTCCCGGATCACGCTGTCGATGAAGGGCTTCACGATCTCTTCCAGCTTGCTCCCGAGCTCATCATCGATGTCGAGCAGCCCGTCCTCCCCGAGCCGCAGCGCCTTGTCGAGGAGGAACAGCCCCGCGACGACGTGCCGCGCCCCGAGCGACTGGAGCACCGGACGGAGCCCGTAATCGATGGCCAGCACGTGCGCGAGCGTCCCGCCCGTCGCGAGGGGGAGCACCGCCTTCCCCGCGAGCCCGAACTGCGGCAAGAGGTCGAGGAACGCCTTGAGCACCCCCGTGTACGAGGCCTTGTAAATGGGTGTCGCGATGACGACCCCGGCCGCCTCCGCGACGACCCGCGCCGCGTCTGCCAGGGCGGGGGAGTCGACCCGTCCGAGCAGGAGATCCTCGGCCGGGAGCTCGCGGACGTGGATGGTGGTGACGCGAAACCCCTCGCGCACGAGCCGCGCCGCGATGCGGGCCGCGAGCGCCGAGGTCTTCGAGCGCGCAGAGACACTTCCGGTGATGATGGCAATGCCTGACATGAGCGCAGCATACCAAGGCCCGAGAACGGTGTCTACTATAACGGATGAATTATCCGTCCCGACGGATTATGCTGCCGGAGGTCGGCGCCGGGGGAGGGGTCGTGTGTGGGCGCGCGTGGGAGGACCGGTATCCGAGCGCAAGAGAAGAAGAGGGCGCCGGTGGGGTGCCGGCGCCCTCTTCATGAGCGAACGCTCGCTCTCACGCTCACGAGCGCTCGCTCGCGGTCAGTTCGCGAACCGCACGTTGTCGAGGTAGTACGGACCGGAGTTGCTGGTCACGTTGAGGTTGAACTGCAGCTTCACGTCGCTGGCCCCTGCGTTCAGCGCGTTCTTGGTGGCCGTCGGCAGCTGGGCGAACTGGATCGTCACGAACTGGCCCCGGGTGAGCGGGGTGAGCGCGACGTTGCCGGCCCACTGGTTGTGGATGCCGGCCGAAGGGATCGAGATCAGCACTTCGATGTTCCCGACCCAGCTCGGGTTCGGCTGGACGGGAGACACGAAGAGATCGAGCGTGATCTTGTTGCCCACCGGCGCGAGGCTCGCCGAGTTGAAGTTCGGGCTGACGATCGCGTTGAACGAGGAGGGCGTCTTCACCTGGAGCGACGAGATGCCCTCCACCACCCGGCCCGTGTGGACCGACAGCTGGGCCTGCGCCGACGTCCACGCGCCCGGCTTCTCGAACCCGAGGATCGGGTTGTTGAGGAGGAACTCCGTCATCACGTTCTTCCGGAACGGGATGAACACGCCCGTGAGGGCCTCCGAGATCTTGAAGCGCTGCCCGCCCGGCTCGTCCGGATCGGTCTCCAGCTGCTCGGAGGTCTGCGTGAACGGCCTCAGCTTCGCCAGCGTCTTGGTCGTGCCCATATCGAGCTCGACGCTCGGGGAGCCCGTGGCGTCGCCGATCGGCTCATGGCACCCGCTGCACGACAGGGAGAACGCGCGCCCCACGACCTGATCCGGGGTGAGCGCGCTGCCCATCGCGGTGAGCTTGCTCTGGATGCTGGTCCTGAGCGCCGAGGGCCCGGCGCCGAACGTCGCGAAGTAGTTGTTCTGGAGGCCGATCATCTGGCTCTCTCCGGCGTTCATCGTCGTCGGATAGCTCGGCTCCAGGGCGAAGCGGTTGATGTCGTCGGCCGCGGCGAGCCGCTCCACCAGGCCCGGGAACGACGTGCTCCTGAAGGCGACGGCGCGCGCGTCGGTCGAGGCGGGATCGAAGAGCGGCGCGGCCGGGTTGTCCTTCACGAACGATGGAGTCACGACCAGCGTAGCGCTGCTCCCCGAGCCGCTGTGAAGGAGCCGGAACTCCCGGAGGTTCCACGTCGTGAAGGGCTCGGGCTGAGCGCCGTCGACCTCGGGGGCGAAGAGGAACTCGTTGGTCCGGATCTGGCCGCCGTACGGCCCCGCGTTCTGGCCGTAGTGATCGATGTGGAAGACGGGCTCGAACCCCCCGGGCAGGCCATCGAAATAGAAGGCGAGCAGCTCGTCCCTGCGGGTCTCCAGGCTCTTCGCCGGATCCGACAGGTGATACCAGAAGTTGACGACCGGGCGGCACCCTTCCCGGCCAAGGCTCGGGGTCGGGTTGGGCAGCCGGCCCTCGAAGATGATGAAGTTGCGCATCTGGAACGCCCCCTCCGGGATGCCCGAGCGCCTGGCGAAGACGACGCGGTACTCACCGCAGTTGGCGCCGTCCGGCGGGGCGAGGTCGAAGCGGTTCGACAGGGTCGTGGCGACGTAGGCGTTCGAGGCTTCCTCGTTGGCGAAAGGATCCCTGTCGGCCTCCAACCCCACGACGCGGGGGCAGTCGATCGGCCACCCGTTGATGGACCCGGCCGAGCCGGGGATCACCGTGTCATCGCAGTGCGGGCCGAGGCCGATCCCGTCTGCGGCCTTCCGGTTCGTGTCCATGAACTGCCGGAAGAGCTGGAGGGGCGTCAGGCTGACGCCCGCCTGATCGATGAGCTGCTGGAGCACGTCCTGCAGCTTGAAGGCACCGAGGATGTCGGTGTTCGTGACGACGAGCGAACTCCGCTCCTTGATGGGGAAAGTCAGCGAGAGCGCCTGGCCGGCCTCCGCGATCTCGCCCTCGGCGAGATCGGCCGGAGCGCCGTCCGTGGGCCCGAGATCCGCGCAAGAAATCGGCAGAATCGCGAGCGCGGCCAGCGCGACGCGCCGCGCCCCCTGCCACGCGCCGGGGGAGGCAGAATCAGAATGAGAATGAGAGCGCACCGGACTGCTCGAACTCGACAGCTTCGACGACATGAAACCTCCTGAAATGACCACGACGAACGGCGGAGCCGCGCGCGAGCACGAGGACGTGCTCGCGGAGGGAAGGAGCGACCCGAGGAGGACGGCCGTGGGCGAGCGCGCGTGTCGGTCCCCAAAGGGACGACGTTCGGCGCGCGCCGCATGGGCGACGTGCCTCGCCGAGACCAGCGCTGCCACGGCAGCCTTGGCCTCATCGAGCCGCTGAATCCACCGTTCTTCGATGAAACGCCAGGGCGCCGCCGCCTCTCGGCGCGGCCGCCCGTGAACGCGGGGCGTATGTTAATACTGTTTAGGTACCGGGCAAGCGATATGAGTGCTTGTGTTTGCTGTCGCGTTAATTTTTCGCGGTCCGTGCGAGCGTCGATTTCGTGTTCGTTTCTCGTGGTCCGTGCGAGCGTTGATGTCGTCACCGCAGGCGACGCGATCCCGCTCGTGTGCTCGAACGTGGTATGGAGTTCGCTGGTGGAGCCGTGGTCGCGGAAGCAATCACTGAGCCGCGCCGGCGATCCGGCGCAGCGGCTCGGCGAAGGAGCTCGATGGATACCGCGCGAGGAACGCCGCCGCGCGCGCCCGCGCCTCGTCGGCGCGCCCGAGGCGCACCAGCGCGCGGATCGCGATGAACTCCCGCTCTTCCGCCAGCCGCCCTTTCGGGAACTCGGCCTGGTGCCTCTCCAGCGCGGCGAGGGCGGCCTCCGGATCCTGCGCGAGCGCCGCTCTGGACGCGTCGACGAGGTTGGACTCCCGGACCAGGTCGTCGCCGTCCGCCGCGGCGGTCGGCTCCGGCGCTGGCGCGGCCGGCCGGGGGCTCCGCGGCGCCTCGCGGCGGAGGGCGGGTGGGGTCGGGTGCGGCGCCTCGGCCACCGGCGCTCCGGCGGCCGGCGACCCGGCCGGCACGCGGCCTCCCGCGCGGGAGAGCAGCCGCTCCAGCGGCAGATCGGTGAGCACTGGAGGCGGCGCCATCGGCGCGGCGGCGTTCGGGGCCTCGCCCAGGCCAGCGTAGAGCCCTGCCCCGCCGGCCCCGATGCCCGCCGCGAGGAAGATCCCCTTGATCCACG
Source organism: Sorangium sp. So ce726 (assembly GCF_051521405.1). NCBI lineage: Bacteria > Pseudomonadati > Myxococcota > Polyangiales > Polyangiaceae > Sorangium > Sorangium sp. So ce726. The sequence goes on from NZ_CP150349.1 coordinate 3,523,485, forward strand.
CTGGCATCGTCGCGCCAGCGCCGGCGGCCGCGCCTGCGGCCGCCTCGAGCGGTGCCACCCGGGCCGCGGTGCGCGCGAGCTCGGCGGAGGTCATCGGTCGGATCGGCGCGGCGGCGCGGAGCAGCTCGCGTGCGCCCGGCGGGGCGCCTCCTCCTTCCTGGTTCCATCGCTTCGGATCGCTCATCTGGCCCCCCTGCGCGCGCGCTCGGCCTCGGACTTCTTCAGGAGCGTCGCGAACTCCTTCCGCGCCGCGTGGAGCCGCGAGTAGACGGTCCCGATGGGGACGCCGACCAGGCGCGCGATCTCGTCGCACGGCATCTCTTCGATCTCGAACATGACGAACACGGCCCTTCGATCGAGATCCATGGCCTCGAGGATGCCCTCGAGCTGCAGCCGCGCCTCGCGGCTGGAGGTGATCTCTTCCGGGCCGCGCGCGGAGTCCGGCACGTCGTCCACCACCTCGCCAAGCCGCTCGCGGCGCGTGCGGGCGCGGCGGCGGTGGGACGCGGCGACGCGGCGGCAGATGGCGAAGAGCCAGGTCGTGATCGGGCAGGCCCAGTCGAAGGAGGGGAGCCGCTGCTGGACGACGACGAAGACGTCCTGGAAGGCGTCCTCCAGGTCAGGGTGCTGGATGCCGAACCGCTGGAGGGTCGCCCAGACGAAGTCGCCGTGCTCGGCGTGCAGGGCGACGAGGCTCCGTGGCGGCTGCTTGGCGTCGCGCAGGACGTCGGCTCGTAAGCATTGCTCCACGGAGAACTGAATGCCGGCAGCCCGGGGATCCTTCATCAAAAAGTGAGGCCGACACCCCCGAACGCCGCGGCGGCGAGCGCGGCCTGCTCCAGGCCCGTCGGCTTCCCGCCCTCGAGCTGGAAATCGTACCGTGTCACTGGAACGAAGAGGTCGATGCCGGTCTCGAGCCGCAGCGGCCCGATGACACGGACGCCGAGCCGCGTGCCGGCCCCGAGGCTGAGCCACGCGCGCGAGCCGACGTCGGTCGGCAGGATCGTCGGGGGGACGTCGTCGTCCCCGTAGATGACGGCGTAGATGGCGCCCGCCACGGCCCGGCCGCAGAGCCCGAAGGCGACCGAGCGGCTTCGGACCATCTCCAGGCACGCGCCGAGCCAGCCCGCCGTGAGCCCGAAGGCGAACGTCCGCTGGGTCGCGTGCTGCTCCGGGAGCCACAGCGCGCCCGTCTCGAGCGTCCACCGCGGCAGGATCGACCACTCGCCCGACAAGGCGACGCCGAATCCGGGCGAGGGGACGATGCCCATGGAAGCGAACCCGCGCCAGGCGACCGAGAGCCGGGGCGGCGGCGGGCCCTCGGCCGGGGGCGGCGTGATCTTGGGCTCCGCCGGCCAGGGAAACGGCGGCTCGGGCGCCCGCTCCGCCGCAGGACGGCGCGCAGGCGGCGGTGGGGGACGCGGCGCCTCGGGGGCTCGCGGGGGGCGCGGCGCCTCGGCGGTCGGGGGGGCGAGGCCGGCCTCGGGATCGGTCGCGAGCAGGATGTGCACCGCTGCAGCGGCCACGATCCCGTCGCAGCTTTGCCGGTGGTCGGAGAGCTCCCGGACCGTCGGCGGGGCGCCGTCGCACAGCTCGGTCCGGATCGTGGCCGACCAGGCCCCGGGCTGCCCCTGCACCACGGCCTCGATCGAGGCGGCCTTGCCCGTCGTGACGAGCTCTCGCCCGAGCCGCCGCGAGATCTCGGCGCGGAACTGGGACGCCGACGGGCACCGCCCCTCGGCGCCCGCGAGGCGCACCCACGACACGTCCGCGGCCGCGCGATCGCACTCGGCCCGCGCGCGCGGCACGCCGGTGAGCGTGAGCGCTGCGCAGGTACCCAGCGCCGAGACGAGCGCACGTAGGGCCGGCGCGCTCACCGTTCGCTCTCTCCCTCGCGCCCGATCGATCCCGCTGCGGGGAAAGACGCAGGCTCGTACGGCGGGCGCGCCATGACGGCGAGAAGGGTTCGATCGATGGCCAAACGGATCGGCGATGCTGTACACCCGGACGATTCGCGAGTCACCGGAATTTCTGGCGGGTGGCGGTGAACGCCGTCGGTGAGCGAGACGGAGATCCGGTATTCATCCATTCGCGAGCCCGCAGCCCATGCACTCCCGCCCGACCACCATCGGCGTCCTCACGCCCTTCCTCGACGGTTTTTATTTCACCTCGGTCCTCAGGGGGATCCATCAGGCGGCGCAGCAGCGCGGCCATCGTGTCTTGGTGGTACGCGGCACGCCAGCGTACGTCCAGGCGCCCTCGCTCGCCCGGGACCAGGTGGACGGGTGGATCGTCGTGCTCGCCACGGATGGCATCGAGCTCCTCGCGCAGGCGCGCGTCCCGCTCGTCACGGTCAGCTCCTGCGCCCCCGAGGCGGGCTGTCCGACCGTCATGCCGGACAACCGCGAGGGCGTCCGGAGCGCGGTGCGCCACCTGATCGAGCATGGACACCGGCGCATCGCGTTCGTCGGTTGCATGGATCAGGACGACATCCGCGCGCGCTTCGACGGCTACATGGAGATGCTCATCGAGAGCGGGATCCCCTTCGATCCCGGCCTCGTCTTCGACGCCGACAACAACTGGCAGTCTGGCGGCCAGCGCGCCGCAGAGGCGCTCATCGCGCGCAGGGGAGACCTCACGGCCGTGGTCGTCGCCACGGACAAGAACGCGCTCGGGATGATGTCGGCCCTCCAGGCGGCCGGATACCGCATCCCCGACGATCTGGCGATCATCGGCTTCGACGACATCACCGATGCGCAGTGGTCGAGCCCTCCGCTGACCACCGTGCGCCAGCGCTTCGACGCCATCGGCGCGCTCGCCTGCGAGCTCGTGCTGGCGCGGCTCGCAGGCCAGGTCGTCCCGTCCGGGCCCGTGCTCGCGCCGACCACGTTCGTCAGGCGGCGGTCGTGCGGGTGCGACCCGCTCCATGGCTTGCTCCACCGGAAGGGCGGGGCGTCCGACGACAACCTCGGCGGCGCCCTCGAACGGCAGATGGTCGAGCTGCTCCTCCGCCTGCCGCTCTCGCCCGAGACGCCCCCGACGGCCGTGTGGCCCGGCGTCACCGCCGTGATCGCGGGGAATACCGCGGCGCTCGAGGGCACCGCGCCCCCGCCCGCGGCCGAGATCGATGAGGCCTGTCAGCAGGCCGTCCGCGTCACGCCTGACGTGGAGAGCCTCATGGGGGTCGTCCGCCTCCTCGGCCGGTCCGGAAAGCGGCGCCGCGCGCGCCTGGACAGGGAAGCAGCGGAGTCCGCGGAGCAGCGAGCCGAGGAGTTCCAGGAGCGGCTACGCCTCTCGCTCATGCTGGCTCGCGTGGAGACCGAGCGGCAGTTCGTCGACGAGCTCGGGGCGCTCATGCGGTCCGATCATGAGGTGAGCCTCGCGCTGCTCGGCGGCACCCAGGAAGAGTCGCGCTCGCTCTCCTGGCTCGACTCGACCGCCGCCGTCTGGGGCTGCCTCGCGCTCTGGGAAGACCCGACGACCCGCGCGCGCCTCGTCATCGAAGGTGCCTACAGCCGCGATGGCAGCCCGACTCCCCCGCTCGGCGCCGCCTGCGCGCGGGAGGATTTCCCGCCCGCAGAGCACCTGCCGCTTTCGACCGCCGGCGGCCCGTTCATGGTGACGCTCCTTCCGATCCGCACGCTCCGCCACGACTGGGGGGTCCTCGCGATCGTGGGCCCGAGCTCGATCGAGGTCGCCGGCGATGAGGGCACCATCTCCATCTGGGGGGCGCTCCTCGGCGCCGCCCTCGAGCGGGACGCGCTCGTGCAGTCGCTCTCCGAGCAGCACGCGAGCCTCCAGGAGGCCTATCAGCGCGAGCGCACCCTCTCGGCCGCGGTGCGCGAGCTCGGCTGCCCGCTCATCCCGATCTTGCCCGGCGTGCTGCTCGTCCCGCTCGTCGGCGAGCTCGATGGAGACCGCGCCCGGCAGATGCTCGAGCGGGTGGTCGAGGGGGTGAGCCGACACGGGGCGCGCTGCGTGCTGCTCGACATCACGGGCGTCCCGTCCATCGACGCCCAGGTGGCCCACGCGCTCGGGCAGACGCAGCGCGCGGCCTCCCTGCTCGGCGCCCGCGTCCGCCTCGTCGGCGTGCGCCCCGAGCTCGCGATGCGCCTCGTCGCCCTCGATATCCACCTCGGCGATCTGTCCAGCCACCAGTCGCTGGCGTCGGCGCTCGAGGACCTCGCGTCGACAGGAGTCCCGTCGCTCCGCACGAGACGGAATGACGCGGCTGAAGCGCCGCCGCGTTCGTCGCGCAGCGCGACCTCGGATACGGGGCGTCGCGGAAGATCGGAGTGACACTCCACGTGTCGCGCTGAGCGTGCGCGCAGCGCTGTGGACCCCCCACCCTGGGCGCGCCGCTCGCGCCGGTCTCGTCTGGCGCTGAGCACGTCTCGAACGTGCATGTCGTCGCCCATGGTGCTTGTCGAGCACGCAACATGTACGAGACGCCGCGAGGTATTGCGAGATATTGAACGATGTGCCGTGTCTGCCTCGGCCCCACGCGCGCTGGACAGGAGATCCGCCGCCGGGTGATACTCGATCCATGCGCGTCGGCGACGTCGTCGGGGAGCGGTTCGAGCTGCTCGCGCTGGCCGGCTCTGGCGGCATGGGGGAGGTCTACCGGGCGCTCGATCGGGTGACCGGCGCCACCGTCGCTCTCAAGGTGGTGCTCGGGGCGGGCGCGCACGAGGCGCGGTTCGACCGGGAGGCAAGGTTCCTGTCGGAGCTCTCGCACCCTGGGATCGTGCGGCACGTGGCCCACGGGAGGACGTCCTCGGGGAGGTCCTATCTCGCCATGGAATGGCTCGAAGGAGAGGACCTCTCGCGGCGCCTCCTGCGCGGCCGCCTCACCGTCGAAGAGACGCTGATGCTCGGCGTGAAGGCCGCCGAGGCGCTGGCGGAGGCGCACGCCCGCGAGATCGTCCACCGCGATCTCAAGCCGAGCAACCTGTTCCTCGTGGACGGGCAGATCGAGCAGGTGAAGATCCTGGACTTCGGGATCGCGCGGCGGCTCGACGCGACGCCGATGACGCTGACAGGGGTCACCCTCGGGACGCCGGCGTACATGGCCCCGGAGCAGGCGCGCGTCGGGCACAGCGCGCTCACGCCGCGCGCCGACGTGTTCGCCCTCGGCTGCGTGCTCTTCGAGTGCCTCGTGGGCGCCCCCGTGTTCGTCGGCGAGAACCTCCCCGCGATCCTCGCGAAGATCCTGTTCGGCGAGGTCCCCTCGATCCGCTCGCTCCGCCCCGAGGTCCCTGCGCAGCTCGACGCGGTCGTCCACCTGATGCTCGCGAAGGACCCGGAGGAGCGCATCGCCGACGGCGCGACAGCCGCCGTGATCCTGAGCACGCTGCGGGCCGCCGGGGTCTCGGCGCGGGGGGCCGCGTTCGAGCGCCCCGAGGCGCTCACCTCGAGCGAGCGGCGGCTGCTCTCCGTGCTGCTCGTGGGGAGGGAGGCCACGCCGGCCACGGCCGACACCGCGCCGCTCGATCAGACGCTCGAGGTGACCGTGGGGGGGCACCTGCGGAAGATCGTGGAGGCGCACGGAGGGCACATGGAGGCGCTCGCCGACGGCTCCGCCGTGGTCGCCATCGTCGCGGGCAGGGACGCGACCGACCAGGCGTCGCAGGCGGCACGCTGCGCGCTGGCGCTCCGGAAGGTGGCCCCGACCCGGCCGATGGCGCTCTCGACGGGCCGGGCGCAGCTGGCGAGGCAGCGGCCGATAGGGGAGGCGATCGACAGGGCCGCGCGGCTGCTCGACGCGTGCGAGGCGAGGCGGGCCCACGAGCGGCAGCCCGACCCGCGCGGGCCGCCCATCGCGATCGACGAGGTGACGGCGCGCCTCCTCGGCGCGCGGTTCGAGGTGTCCGGCGAAGGTGAGCGGCGGGAGCTGCACGGCGAGCGCGACGTCGCGGGGAGCGCCGGGACGCTGCTCGGCAAGGCGAGCGCGTTCGTCGGGCGGGAGCGCGAGCTGCTCACACTGACGACGCTCTTCACCGAGTGCGCCGAGGCGCCGATCGCCCGCGCCGTCCTCGTGACGGCGCCCGCCGGCATCGGCAAATCCAGGATCGCCCACGAGTTCACGCGCGCGGTCCGCGCGCACGACGAGCACGTCGAGATCTGGACCGCGTGCGGCGATCCGCTGCGCGTGGGCTCCGCGTTCGGCCTGCTCGGGCAGGCGATCCGGTGCGCGTGCCGCATCCAGGACGGCGAGGCCGCCGCGGTCCGCAAGCAGAAGCTCCTCGGGCGCGTGGCGCGGCACGTCCCCGGCCCCGACCGCGAGCGCGTGGCCGTGTTCCTCGGGGAGATCGCCGGCGTCGCGCTCGAGGGCGAGGAGAGCGCGCTGCTCTCTGCGGCCCGCGAGGACGCGGAGACCATGGGACGGCAGATGCGCCGCGCCTGGGAGGACTTCCTCGCCGCCGAGACGTCGGCGCACCCCGTCGTGCTCGTGCTCGAGGATCTGCACTGGGGCGATCTGCCGACCGTGCGCTTCGTCGACGCGGCGCTCGGCTCGCTCGGCGAGCAGCCGTTCCTGGTGCTCGGGCTCGCGCGCCCCGAGGTCCACGAGATGTTCCCGGCGCTCTGGAGCGGGCGCGCGCTCAACGTGATCCACCTGACCCGGCTGCCGCGGAAGGCCTGCGAGCGCCTGGTCCGCCACGCGCTCGGCGACGGCGTGGACGCGGAGACCGTGGCGCGCCTCGTGGCGCACGCGGACGGCCACGCGTTCTACCTCGAGGAGCTGATCCGCGCCGTGGCCGAGGGGATGGGCGACGCGCTGCCGGAGACGGTGCTGGCGATGGTCCAGGCGCGGCTCGCGGCGCTGGACGGCGAGGCGCGCAAGGTGCTGCGCGCGGCGAGCGTATTTGGCGACGTCTTCTGGCGCGGCGGCGTCGGCGCCCTCCTCGGGAGCGCGGCGCCGTGGGTCTCCCCGCACGACGTGCTCGCGGAGCTGGTCGAGGGGGAGGTGATCGTCCGCCGCAAGGAGAGCCGGTTTCCGGGGGACGAGGAGTTCATGTTCCGGCACGCGCTCCTGCGGGAGGGGGCCTACGAGATGCTCACGGAGACGGATCGCGTCCTCGGGCACCGGCTCGCGGCCGCCTTCCTGGAGGAGCGCGGCGCGAGCGATCCCGCGATGCTCGCGGAGCACCTCGAGCGCGGGCTGGACCTCGCGCGCGCCGGGAGCTTCTACCTGCGCGCCGCCGAGCAGGCGCTCCGCGGGAGCGATCCGGACGCGGCGATCGCGCGCGCCCGGCGAGGGCTCGAGTGCGGCGCGCCGGACGCGGTGCACCTCAGCTTGCTGGGCGTGCTCTCGGAGGTCCACGCGTGGCGCAGCGAATGGGACCACGCCTTCCTGTACCTCGACGAGGCGCAGCGCCTCTTGACGCCCGGGAGCATGCCCTGGGTGAGGACGGTGCCCGCGAAGATCACCGCGGACATCCACCTCGGCAGGCTCGACGAGCTCATGGCGACGGTGCGCACGCTGCAGGCGGTCGAGCTCTCCCCGGAGGGGATCGGCTCGGCGGCGTTCGCGCTCGCGGCCGGGAGCTACTACGCGGCGCAGCTCTGCGAGTTCAGGCTCGCCGACGCGCTGACCAGGCGCGTGCGCGAGGTGACCGAGCCGGTCGCGGAGCGGGACCCCGTCGCGCGCGGGTGGCTGCAGATCGCGCTCGCGTTCCACGAGGCGTGGAGGGACGGGGATCTGTGGACGGGCCTGTGCATGGCCGAGGCGGCGCGCGCGAGCTTCGTGCAGGCGGGGTACTGGCGCGGCTCGATCGTCGGGCAGGTGGCGATCGGGATGATCGCCCGGCTGCTCGGCGATCTCCGGCGGGCGGAGCGCGAGCTCGGCGAGACGATGCCCGCGGGGGAAGAGCTCGGGCCGGTCTCGTGGCTCAGGACGTTCCTGTGCATCGAGGTGCAGATCGACCTCGGCGCGCTCGACCGCGCGCGCGCCGAGACGGGGAGGATGCTGGGGGTGGGGCTCGAGCGGCGCACCCCGCTGCAGCAAGGGTTCGCGCGCTGGGCGCTCGCGAGCCTGCTCCGCCGCGAGGGGGACCTCGAGGCCGCGGAGCGCGAGGCGCTGGCCGCGATCGAGCTCCTCGCGTCGTTCCCGCTCGAGCAGGTGGGGGCGAAGGCGCTGCTGTCCTCGATCCAGCTCGCCGCGGGCCGCGCCGCGGACGCGCTCTCCACGGCGCGGGAGGTCGCGTCGGCCCACGAGCGCTGGAGCGCGCCGGGGTACAAGAGCACGCTGGCCGAGCTCGTCCATGCGGAGGCGCTGCACGCGGCGGGCGATCGGGAGCGCGCCTCCGCGGTCATCGCCGGCGCGCGCGAGCGGCTGCTCGGGCGAGCAGAGGCGCTGCCCGCGGCGCACCGCCCGAGCTTCCTCGACATCCCCGAGAACGCGCGGGTGATCGAGCTCTCCCGGCAGTGGCTGCGCGCCGCGAGCTGACGCGCCCTGGCGCGCGGGCACGCCGGCGCATGGTAAAAATGTCCTGTGCCTTCCATGAACCCGATGCGTGCGCCATGGCTCCACCCCGTCGCGGCGGGATTGCGGCGATGGCTTCGCGGGGCGCTGGCCGGCGCGTGCTGCGCCGGGGCGATGGGCTGCGCGGAGCGCGCGCCCTCCTCGACGGCGCCGGCGGCGCGGGTCGCCCCGACGGCGCCGACAGCGCGGGCCGCTGCGCCGGCGCCCGCCGTGAGCGCCGCGCCCGCCGGCACGCCGCCGGCGTCTCCGCCAACAGGGGGGGAGCAACCTGCCGACGCGCCGGCGCGCGAGCGCTGGGTCGGTACGCTGGAGCTGACGAAGGGCTCGCAGCCCCTCATCGCCGGGAGGATGCTGTCGAGCGAGGACGCCGAGCGATGGCTCGGCCCCGAGTGGCGCGCGCTGGCCGGGGAGCGCGTCCGCGTGCTGGCGGTGCTGCGGGACCACGTCTGCGAGCCGCACGCGCAATGCATGATCGGGGGGATCATCCCGCTGCTGGAGCAGGTCGCGTCCGTCGAGCTGTGCAGCAGCGCGGGCTCCTCTGGCGGCGCGGCGGTGGTCGATTGCGCGCCGTCGCCCGCACAGAAAGCGCGCTGCCAGGACGAGTGCCGCACGTTGAGCGACGACTGTGATCACGGCGCCGACGGCGACCGCGGAAGGCTGCGCCGCTGCGGGTGCGCCAAGGTCACGTGCGACCACGGCTGCGAGGAGACCGGCGAGCCCGCCTTCTCGTGCAGGTGACCGCTCCCGGCGGGGAAGGGCAGGGGGCCAAGGGGACAAAACAACGAAGGCCGCCTGGCACCCGCCAGGCGGCCTCCGCGAGCCAGCCTCCGCTGCGCTGGATCAGGCGCTTTCGCGCGCGAGGACAGGCGCCGGCGCCGGCCTGGGGGACGGGGGCACGCTCTCGGCGGCGTGAGCGCCGCCCTCGCCGAGCGAGTAGGCCTCCTCGCCGTGGAGGGCGCCGTCGAGGCCCTCGTCTTCGACTTCCTCGTCGACCCGGAAGCCCATCACCGCGCTGATCCCCTTCACGAGCACGAAGGTGACCACCGCCGCGTAAGCCGCCGCGACCGCGGCCGCGATCGCCTGCTCGGTGAGTAGCGCCGAGTTGCCCTTGATGAGGCCATCCTGGCCGGCCGAATTCCACACCTTGGAGGCGAACACGCCGGTGAGCAGCGCGCCGAGCAGCCCGCCCACGCCGTGGATGCCGAACGCGTCCAGGCTGTCGTCATAACCGAGCTTGCCCTTCAGCATCACGGCGCCGTAACACACGCCGCCCGCCGCGAGCCCGATCGCGACAGACGCCATCGGCCCGACGAAGCCCGCCGCCGGGGTGATGGCGACGAGGCCCGCGACGAGCCCCGACGCCACGCCGAGGAGCGACGGCTTGCCGAAGCGCACGGCCTCGATGAGGGCCCACGCGAGCGCCGCGATCGCCGCCGCGATGTGCGTGTTCACGAACGCCACCGAGGCGAGCCCGTTCGCCGCGAGCGAGGAGCCACCGTTGAAGCCGAACCAGCCGAACCACAGGAGGCCGGCGCCGAGCAGCGTCATGGTGAGGTTGTGCGGCACGATCTTGCGCGTCGGGTACCCCTTGCGCTTGCCGAGCATGATCGCCATCACGAGCGCGCTCACGCCCGAGGCGAGGTGAACGACGGTGCCGCCGGCGAAGTCGAGCGCGCCGCGCGCGAGGAGCCACCCGCCCGGGTTCCAGACCCAGTGGCAGATCGGGCTATAGACAAGGAGCGACCAGAGCAGCGTGAACACCACATACGACGAGAACTTGATGCGCTCCGCATAGGCGCCAGAGATCAGCGCCGGCGTGATGATGGCGAACATCATCTGGAACGCCATGAACAGGAGGTGAGGCACCGTCGTCCCGACGCGCGGCTCGGTGCCAACGTTGTTCAGGAACGCGTAGTCGAAGCCGCCAATGAACCCGCCCTTGGATTCGGCGAACGCCATCGAGTACCCGAGCGTCACCCACGCCAGGGTCACGATCCCCATGGCGAAAAAGCTGTGCATGAATGTGCTGAGCGTGTTCTTCGTTCGGACCATGCCCCCGTAAAACAGGGCCAGCGCTGGCGTCATCAGCAGAACCATTGCCGACGAGACCAGGAGCCAGGTGGTGTCCGAGGCGTTGATTTCGTTCACTGGTGGCCTCCTCGACCGCGACAGTAAGAGAAGGCAGTTTTCCGGAATGTTTCGTCGGGATATACTTCGCGACTGCACGAAGCATACCGCGACGACGCAGCGAGTCAGCGCGTGGGCGCCTCCGCCGCCGGCGCGTTATCCGCGCCCGCTGGCCTCGACGCTCTCGCGCACCCGATCGAGCGCGGCCCGCACCTCGGGATCCTGATCGAGCGCAGACGGCGGCGCCGGCAGCCGGAGCGACCAGTTCTGCGGCCCCACGGTCCCCGGGACGTTGATGCGATCGCGCGTGGCGAGCACGTCCTGGAGGAGCAGCAGCACGAGCTCGCTCTTCGAGCCGAGGATCAGGTCGAGCAGCGCGCGGTGGGTCTCCTTCGTGAACCCCGGGCCGAGCTCCTGCCGGCGCGGCGCGAGCTGCGGCAGCTCGAGGACCCCGGCGCGCTCCCGGTCGTCCCGCGACTCCCACCACACCACGACCGAGTCGGTGTCGTGCGTCCCGAAGCAGGCCACCGAGAGCGCCGGATACTCCGCCGGATCGCGGAAATTGACGTCGTCCTTCTCCCAGATCAGCACCTTGTAGCCCGGCACCCCGAGCTCCGAGAGCGACTCCCGGACCCACCCCGGCACCGCGCCGAGATCCTCGGCCACGAGCTGCGCCCCGGTCTCCGCTGCCCCCGCCAGCATCGCCCGCACGACCCGATTGCCGTGCTCGCGCTGCTCTGCCTCCTCCGCGGGATCGAAGGTCGCCCTGGGCCGCTCGGCCCCCGGGGCCGTTTGCCCTTGCTCCGGGAAGATGTACGTCCGGTAGAAGCCGACCAGGTGATCGATGCGGAACCGGTCGTAGAGCAGCCCCGTGTAGCGGCAGCGGCGCCTGAGCCACGCGAAGTTGTTCTCGCGCATCCGGGCCCAGAAGTACGGCGGGAGCCCCCACCGCTGCCCCTCCGTGTCGAACTGGTCGGGCGGTGCGCCGACCGTCATGTCGTGCCGGAACTCGCCCTGGTGCGCCCACACGTCGGCGCTGTCGCGCGACACCATGAACGGGAGATCCCCCATGATCTCCACGCCCTTGCCCCGGAGATCCGCGCGCGCCGCCTCCCACTGCGCGTGCGCGAGCCACTGGACGTACTCGTAATAGAGGATGTCCCGCGCGCGCTCGCGCCGCAGCGCCTCGAGCGCCTCCGGCCGGCGCTCGCGGATCGCCTCGGGCCAGTCCCACCACGCCCTGCCGTCGAAGGCGTCCTTGAACGCGCGGAACTGCGCGTAGTCGGGCAGCCAGTCCGACTGCCGCTTCACGAACTCGGCGAGCTCGGCCGCGCGCGGCGTCTGCTTCGCGTGATGCTCGCGCTCGAACACGTCGAAGGCGAAGCGCAGCGCCCGCCGCTTCACGCGGCGCACGAGATCGTAGTCGACGCGCGCGCTGTTCCGCGCCCGATCGAGCGCCGCCTGGTCGTCGCCGAGCGCCTCGCCGAGTCGCTCCGCCGGGAGCTCGGGCACGGCGGACAGCGAGATGAACATCGGATCGATCCCGAACGCGGAGAGCGCCATGTACGGCGACGTCTCGCCCCCCGACACCTCGCCGAGCGGCAAGAGCTGCACGAGGCGCAGGCCCGCGGCGCGCATCCACGCGGCGAACTCGGGGAGATCACCGATCTCGCCGATGCCCCACGAGCGATCGCTGCGCAGGGAGAAGAGCGGCACCGTCACGCCGGCGGTGCGGCGGTGCGCGCCGGAACCGGGATCGGAAGGCGACGATGAGCTCTGGGACTGATTTTCAGCAGAGGGGGAAGACATGGGCGTTTTTCGCTTGGCTCCAGGCGTTCGGGGGCGAAGTCTATCCCGGGTCGCGCCGCCCTGGATGCTCCTTCTGCGACCGTACGGTAGCGACGCCGCCGCCGCTGCCGCGCTCGCGAGGGGGCCGCGACATCGCGCGCGGCGCGAGGGTGGGCCCGCCGAGCGGCCGGACGGCGGGCGATTCCGGGGGCGGCGACCGAAAAATCAGGCCGCGCGCGCTTGTGTCTCGACAGCGGCGCCGATCTCGCGAATAGGGCGGCTTCACAGGTTTTTCAGATGACCAGACGCATATGGCCCGGCACGCCCACCCCACTCGGCGCCGTCTATGACGGCGAAGGGGTCAACTTCACGCTGTTCTCCCAGTCCGCCACCAAGGTCGAGCTCTGCCTCTTCGAGGCCGTCGACGATGTCGTGGAGCGCGAGCGCATCGAGCTCCCCGAGCGGACGGCCCACGTCTTCCATGGCTACGTGCCGGGGCTCAAGCCCGGCCAGCTCTATGGCTACCGGGTGCACGGGCCTTACGACCCGCGCTCCGGGCAGCGCTTCAACCCGGCGAAGCTCCTCGTCGATCCGTACGCGTACGCGCTCTCCAGCGAGCCGAACTGGAAGGCGCCGCTCTTCGCCTACGACCGCGGGGGGCACCCCGAGCGCGGCGAGGGCGGCGCTGGCCGGCCCAAGGAGGCGGGCCGGGACGGCGCGGCGCCCGAGAAGGGCGAGGGCGCGCGCGCGGGCAAGACGGCGAGCGATCGCCGCGCCGCCGAGGCGCGCGGGAAGGACTCCACGCCGCCGCCCCCGCCGGCCCCGCTCGACGACCTGGAGATCTGCCACCGCGACAGCGCCTGGGGCGCGCCGAAGTCCGTCGTCGTCGACCACCGCTTCGCGTGGGACGGCGACCGGCCGCCGGCGACGCGCTGGCAGGACACGATTCTCTACGAGGTCCACGTCAAGGGCTTCACCCAGCGACACCCGGGCATCCCGGCGAACCTGCGCGGCACCTACGCCGGGCTCGCCTCCGAGGCGGCGATCGCCCACTTCAAGAAGCTCGGCGTGACGGCGCTCGAGCTGCTCCCCGTGCACGAGATGGCGAGCGAGCGCGAGATCTGGGAGCGCGGCCTCGTCAACTACTGGGGCTACAACACGCTCGCTTACCTCGCGCCCGCGGGCCGCTACTCGTCGAGCGGGCGGCTCGGCCAGCAGGTGACCGAGTTCAAGGCGATGGTGAAGGCGCTCCACGCCGCCGGCATCGAGGTGATCCTCGACGTCGTGTACAACCACACCGCGGAGGGGAACCACCTCGGCCCGACGCTCTCCCTGAAGGGGATCGACAACTGGACCTACTACCGGCTCGTGCCGCACAACCCGCGCTACTACATGGACTTCACGGGCTGCGGGAACACGGTGAACACGCGTCATTACCAGGCGCTCCAGCTGGTGATGGACAGCCTGCGGTACTGGGTGACCGAGATGCACGTCGACGGCTTCCGCTTCGATCTCGCGTCGGCCCTCGCCCGCGGTCACCATGACTTCGACCGACTGAGCTCGTTCTTCGACATCATCCATCAGGATCCGGTCCTCTCGCGCACGAAGCTCATCGCGGAGCCGTGGGACGTGGGCGAGGGCGGCTATCAGGTCGGCAACTTCCCGGTCCTCTGGACGGAGTGGAACGACCGTTACCGCGACTCGGTGCGCCGCTTCTGGAAGGGGGATCTGCTGGCGGCCGACCTCGGCTATCGGCTCACCGGGTCGAGCGATCTGTATGCGTCCAGCGGGCGCCGCCCTTACGCGAGCATCAATTTCGTGACGGCGCACGACGGCTTCACGCTGAACGATCTCGTCTCGTACAACGAGAAGCACAACGAGGCGAACGGCGAGGGCAACCGGGACGGCACGAACAACAACCACAGCTACAACCACGGCGTCGAGGGCCCCTCCAGCGACCCCGCCGTCGTCGAGCTGCGCGAGCGCCAGAAGCGCAATCTCCTCGCGACGCTCCTCCTCTCGCAGGGGGTGCCGATGATCAACGCCGGCGACGAGATCGGAAAGACGCAGCTCGGCAACAACAACGCCTACTGCCAGGACAACGAGCTCTCCTGGCACGACTGGGACCTCGACGAGCGGCGGAAGCAGCTCTTCGAGTTCACCTGCCGCCTCATCGCCCTGCGCCGCAGCCAGCCTGTGCTGCGCCGGCGGATGTTCTTCTCGGGCGGTTATGTGCACGGGAGCGGGCTCAAGGACATCGTGTGGTTCCGCCCCGACGGCGCCGAGATGACGCCGGAGGACTGGACCCACCCGAACGCGCGGGCCATCGGCTACCTGCTCGGGGGCGACGCCCTCTCCGCGCTCGGGCCGCGCGCCGAGCCGATCTCCGGCGACACGCTGCTCGTGCTCATCAACGCGAACCACTCGCCGCTGGAGTTCGTGCTGCCCGCGATCGAGTTCGGCGAGCGGTGGGAAGTGCTCATCGACACCCGCACCGCCGGGGAGCCGGCGCGCACGGTGCCCGCGAGGGCAGGGGGAGAGCGCTACCTGCTCGTCGACCGGTCCGTGGCGGTGCTGCGGCTCCTGGAGCGCAAGGAGAAGAAGAAGGTCAAGCGGGTGAAGGCGCAGCGGGCGTAGCCCCGTCCCGACGCCGTTGACCCACGCCCCGCGCCCCGCGCGGGCGCTCGCTCGCCCAGTTTCCCGCCCACGTCGACACCCTGTCACGCTGCGCACGGCGCGCCGCGCTGGAGATCGCTCGTCAACGAGCTGACCCTTGACAGGGTGCAACGACTTTGCGTCTCCTAGGCGCGGTGCTCTTCCATCAAGAGCGGAGTGCTTAAGCGGGGCTGCAATGGTTCAAATACCTCAGTTCACGATCACCTCGGAGATCCAACAGAGCTCCGATGCCGTGCTGTACGGCGGTTACCGGAACGCTGATCGTGCCCCGGTGGTCATCAAGATCCCCAGGAGCGATCGCCCCGACCCGAGGGTGCTCGCCAAGCTCAGGCACGAGCATGGCATCTTGAGAGATCTCTCGCTGGCCGGCGTCGTGAAGACGCACGGCATCGAGAAGCACGGCAACAGCCTCGCGCTCATCCTGGAGGATTTCGGCGGCTCCCCTCTCAACGTCGTCCTGAAGACGCGCAGGCTCGATCTTGGCTCCACGCTGAAGATCGCCTCCTCGGTGGCGGGCGCGCTGGCGTCCCTCCATCGACACGGCATCATCCACAAGGACATCAAGCCGCACAACATCCTGTCTCGTCCAGAGACGTGGGCGGCTCAGCTCATCGACTTCGGCATCGCCACCCGCCTCTCCCGGGAGACGCAGGGCGCCGAGCGCCCCGACACGCTGGAGGGGACGCTCGCCTACATGTCCCCGGAGCAGACGGGCCGGATGAACCGGATCCTCGACGACCGCACGGACCTGTATTCGTTCGGCATCACCCTTTACGAGATGCTGACCGGCGTCTTGCCCTTCCAGTCCACGGATCCGGTGGAGCTCGTCCACAGCCATATCGCGCGGAGGGCCCTCCCTCCGCACGAGGTCTCGCCCGAGACCCCGCGCGTCGTCTCCGACATCGTGATGAAGCTCCTCTCCAAGGCGGCCGAGGATCGCTACGAGACCGCGAGCGGGCTCAAGGCCGATCTGGACGAGTGCCTGGCGAGGCTCTCGACGACGGGCCGCGTCGATCCATTCCCGCTCGGCCGGCGCGACCGGTCGGGCAAGCTCCGCCTCCAGCAGAGGCTCTATGGGCGAGAGGCGGAGACGGCGGCGCTCGGGGGCGCATGGCAGCGCGCGACCCGAGGCGCGGCCGAGCTCTTCCTGGTCTCCGGCTACGCGGGCGTCGGCAAGTCGGTGCTTGTCCAGGAGATGCACCGATTCATCGCCCGCGATGGCGGCGATTTCATCGAAGGGAAATTCGACCAGCTCGACCGGGGCACGCCGTATGCGCCTGTCGCGCACGCGTTCCGGGAGCTCTGCCGGAAGCTCCTTGCGGAGCCCGCAGCGTCGCTCTCGGCCTGGAAGAGCCGCCTGCAGCTCGCCCTCGGCGCGAACGGGCAGATCCTCGTCGACCTGGTGCCCGAGCTCGAGTTCCTGATCGGGCCGCAGCCGAGCGTGCCGCCCCTCGGGCCCACCGAATCGCAGCACCGCTTCGCCCTGGTGTTCCAGCGCTTCCTCCACGCCGTCGCCACCCAGGAGCACCCGCTGGCGGTCTTTCTGGACGACGTCCAGTGGATCGATCCGGCGTCGCTGAGCCTCATCGAGCAGATCCTGTCGGATCCGGAGCGCGGGCATCTGCTCGTGCTTTTGGCCTATCGTGACAACGAGGTGGACGAGGCTCATCCGCTGGCGCTCGCCCTGGAGCGGCTCCGGAAGGCCGGGGCCGCTGTGTCGGACATCGCGCTCAAGCCGCTCTCCCTGCCGGACACCACGCAGCTGATCGCGGACGCCCTGGGCTGCGGCAAGGAGCCGATCGAGCCGCTCGCGGCGCTCGTGTGGGACAAGACGCACGGCAACCCGTTCTTCTTGAACCAGTTCGTGGTGGCGCTCGATCAGGAGAAGCTGCTCACCTTCGACGCGCCCTCGGACAGCTGGATCTGGGATGTCGAGCGCATCCGCGAGCGAATGATCACGGACAACGTTGTCGACTTCATGGCGGGGAAGATCCTGAGGTTGACGGAGAACACCCGCCACGCCTTGAAGCTCGCCGCCTGCATGGGTTACCGGTTCGACCTGAGCGCGCTCGCGGTCATCCAGGAGCGCTCGCAGGTCGAGATGGCCGCCGATCTCTGGGAGGCGCTGTGTGAGGGCCTCGTTCAGCCCCTCCACGCCGACTACCGCTTCCTGGATGGCCGCGCGGAGCAGGACCCGTCGCTCTCGACGTTCGCGGAGACCTTCCATGTCGCCTACCGGTTCGTGCACGACCGCGTGCAGCAGGCCGCCTATTCGCTCGTCGGGGAGGCCGAGAGGCAGGCGGCGCACCTCAGGATCGGGCGTCTCCTCTGGGCGAAGGGCAGCGCCGAGCCGCGGGACGAGACGTTATTCGAGCTCACGAACCACCTGAACCTCGGCGTCGAGCTGGTCGAGGATGCGGGCGAGCGGCTCGCGCTCGCGCGCCTGAACCTGGCCGCAGGCCGGAAGGCCAAGGCGTCGGCGGCCTACCAGGCGGCCGTCGGCTACTACCGGGCTGGCCTGTCGCTGCTCGGCGAGGCGGCCTGGGAAGAGGACTACGCGCTGACGTTCGCGCTCCACATGGAGCGGGCGGAGTGCGAGTACGCGAGCGGCGCGTTCGACGCCGTGGAGTCCTCGCTCGACACCCTGCTGCGCCACGCGAGCTCCCACCTCGACACGGCGCGCGTTCGAACGCTCAGCATCGTCGTTTGCTGTGCGAGGAACCAGTTCGACAGGGCCATCGAGGTCGGCCGGACCGCGCTCGCGCCCTTCGGGATCGAGCTGCCCGAGACCGCCGAGGCGTGCAAGGCGGCGGCGGACGCGGAGATCGAGCTGGCGCAGGCGAAGCTTACCGGACGGCGGATCGAGGATCTGCTGCACGACCCGCTGATGATCGATCCGGACAAGAAGGCCGCGATGCCGATCCTGAGGATCCTCGCCCCCGCGGCCTACATGGTCGATGCCCGGTTCTGCTCCTTCATCATGGCCAGGGAGATGACGCTCTCCCTGACGTATGGCCTCTCGGAGCAGGCGCCCGGCATTTTCGGGGCGTATGCCATTCTCCTCTGCGGATGGCTGAGCTCGTACGAGCAGGCGTACAAGTTCGCGAGGCTCGCCCTGGACCTCTGTGAGAGGTTCAATTCCGTCGCGCTCCGGTGCCAGGTGGGCTTCATCTTCGGGCAGGTCAACGCCTTCTACAAGCCTCTCCGATCGTCGCTCGAGCACTTCGAGCAGGCGCAGAACGCGGGCCTCGAGTCGGGAGATTTGCTGTTCCTCGCCTACACCGCTCACCGCAACCTCGATTTCCGGCTGGGCCTGGGCGACGAGCTCGGCGCCGTGGAGGACGAGGCCGACCGGTTCATCGCGTTGATGCAGCGGACCAAGACGCCGCTCACCGAGGTCATCCTCCGCATCAGCAAGCAGATGGTCCTGGCGCTCATGGGGCACACGAGGGGCCACCTGTCGCTGAGCGACGAGACGTTCGATGAGGACTCCTTCGTCGCGACGCTCGAGCAGCCTGGGATGATGATGGCCGCCGCCTGGTACTACACGGTCAAGATGGAGATCCTGACCCTGTACGAGGAGTACGAGGGCGCCCTCGCGATGGCGCTCCTCGCGGACGGGCAGAACGCGGTCGCCAATGGCACCCACGCCGAGACGGATCGGGTCTTCTTCCTCTGCCTGCTCCACTGCGGGCTCTACCCGACGAGGACCGCCGCCGAGCAGCGGGAGCTCGCCGAGGCGCTCACGAACCACCAGCGCAAGCTCGCGGAGTGGGCGGACGGCTGCGCCGAGAACTACCTGCACAAGAAGCTGCTCATCGAGGCGGAGCGGGCGCGGCTCGAGGGGGATGAGCTCAAGGCCACGAACCTCTATGACGCGGCGATAGAGGCCGCGGGACAGAACGAGTTCTTCCACCATGAGGCGCTGGCGAACGAGCTCGCCGCGAGGTTCCACCTGGCCAGCGGGCGAAAGAAGATCGCGTCCATTTACATGAAGGACGCCTATCAAGGCTACGTGCGGTGGGGCGCGACGGCGAAGGCGGACGATCTCGCCAGGAAGCACCGGCACCTCTTCCTGCACCTCGTGGCGCCGTCCACCGCGAAGGGCGCGGAGCTCATCACGAGGACAACGACGGGCAGGGGGGCCGCGATCCTCGACACGCTCACGATCAGCCGCGCCGCGCAGACGATCGCCGGCGAGATCGTCCTCGAGAAGATCATCGATCGCCTGATGAGGCTCATGATCGAGCACGCGGGGGCGCAGCGGGGCGTCCTCCTCCTCAAGCAGGACGGCCGGCTCACGCTCGACGCCACGATCACGATTGACCCCAACAAGGTCACGATCGGCCCTCCGGTCCTGGCCGAGACCAGCCCTGAGATCGCCCGCTCCGTCGTGCAATACGTCGAGAGGACCCGGGAGCCCGTGGTCCTCGGCGACGCCTCCAGCGAGAGCCGCTTCGCCGGAGATCCCTACATCGCCGAGCGGCAGCCGAAATCGCTGCTTTGCATGGCCATGATGCACAAGGGAGAGCTCACGGGCATCCTCTACCTCGAGAACAGCGCGGCGACCGATGTCTTCACCCCGGCGCGCATCGACCTGTGCGCGCTCCTGTCGTCGCAGGCCGCCATCGCCGTCGAGAACGCGCGGCTCGTCGCCCGCGCCGAGGCCTCGGCGCGCGAGCTCGGGCGCCTGAACGAGGCGCTGGAGGATCGGATCGCCCACCGCACCGAGCAGCTCCGCCGGGCCAACGAGCGGCTCGTCGTCGAGCTCCGCGAGCGCGAGCGGGCCGAGGGCGAGCGGGCGGAGCTCCAGGACGAGATCATCCGGGTGCAGACGGAGCGGCTGTCGGAGATGTCGACACCGCTCATCCCGATCACCGATCGGGTCATGGTGATGCCCCTCATCGGGACCGTGGACCAGGCGCGGGCGCGCCAGATGGTCGAGACCGCCCTCGAGGGGGCGCAGAGATCCCACGCGGCGGTGGTGATCATCGATGTCACAGGCGTGAAGTCCGTCGACAACAGCGTCGCCGCGATGCTGGTGAACGCGGCGACGGCGCTGCGGCTCATCGGCGCGAACGTGGTGCTCACGGGCATTCGCCCCGAGGTGGCGCGGACGTTGGTCGACCTCAACGTCGAGCTGCAATCCATCGTGGTGAAGGGGAGCCTCCAGAGCGGCATCGCGTTTGCGCTCCGCCGGCTGGGTCAGAGTCGGCTGCTGTAGCTACCCTGAAGCATCTTCTCGAATTTTGAGAAGATTCACAGGGAGGCGGGGAGACGGGGAGACGGAGAGTAAAATCCCATCATCCTCCCCGTCTCCCCGCCTCCCTGTTTTTCTTTTTCGCAGACGGCGATGACATCCTGTCCCCGGTGACGCGCTCTTCGAGCCCGTTGTCGCCACGCAACCCGTGTCGCGCAACCGGCGTCGTGACGCGGATTGGCCGCGCACATCGGCAGTGGACCGGGGTGCATGAGGGGGCGCCGCGGCGTCGGTGCGGCGTGCGGCGTCCGGCGTCCCGTGTCCTCGGCGCCAACCATCAACAAGTACAGCAGCGCTGCGCCTCGCGACGCTGCCGCGTGGGCCTTCAGGTGCACGTGCGCGAGGAGGGCGGGGTGTTCGCCGTTCAAAGGCATCCGCATTCGCGATACGCTGAAAGCATGTCGTCGCCTCTCGCCTCAGGTCGTTGTCCCATGGACGCATCGACCGGTCCGGGAAACGGCGGCGGCACGAAGATCACCGGCGTGCTGCAGCCGCCCTCGCTGGGTCGACCGCCCGATTCCTCGGTAAGAGACGCCGCGCGCGACGCCACCACGCTGGGCGGGCAGCCTGCGCCGCTCGGTCCTCCTGCTTCAGGCGGCGCAGGGCGGGACGAGGCGCGCGCCGCGCTCCTTCCGGGCCGCGTCGTGGCTGGGCGGTACCGGCTCGTGCATCCGCTCGGCCAGGGCGCGATGGGCGAGGTGTGGTGCGCGCACGACAGCGTCCGGCGCTTCGAGGTGGCGCTCAAGTTCCTCGTGCTCCCGCGCCAGAACCTGGCCATCGACGCGATGGAGCGCTTCCGCTTCGAGGCGCAGGTCGCGGCCCAGCTCGGGCGGAAGACCGATTTCATCGTCACGGTGCACGACGCCGGTGAGGATCCCGAGGCGGGCCCGTTCCTCGTCATGGAGTACGTGCGCGGCCGGTCCCTCCGGCAGCTGATCCAGGAGCGCGGGCCGGTGCCCGCGGCCGAGCTGGCCGCGCTCGTCCGCCAGATCGGAGAGGCCCTCTCGGTGGCGCACGGCCTCGGGATCGTGCACCGCGACATCAAGCCGTCGAACATCCTGCTCCGCGAGGGGCGCGACGGGCGCCTGCGCGCCAAGGTCGCCGACTTCGGGATCGCCAAGTGGATCCGCCAGGATCTGGCGGCCGATTTCCCGCGCCAGACCGCGGAGGGCGTGGTGCTGGGCACGCCGGGCTACCTCAGCCCGGAGCACACGTGCGACGGGCACGCGGACCCGCATCTCGACATGTGGGCCCTCGCGGTGGTCGCGCACGTGGCGCTCACCGGCCAGCAGCCGTTCGCCGGCCGCACCATCGCCGATGTGCTCTCCTCCATCCTCGAGGGCGCGCGACCCCCGCTGTCGACGCTGTGCCCCGGCGCGCCGCCGGAGCTGGAGACGTGGTTCGCGCGCGCCTTCGCGCTGGATCCGGCGGAGCGATTCCCCTCCATCGAGCCGATGATCTCCGCCTTCGTGGCCGCGGTCGGCCCTACGGCTGCGCCGATCCCGCCGGCGCCCGCTGCGCCGGCGCGGCGGACCCGGCTGCACCTCGCGGCGGCTGGCCTCGTCGTGGCGCTCGGGCTGGGGCTCTTGCTCACCACCGCGCTGTCCTCGCAGCGCCTGGAGGCCACCGCCGAGCTGCGGGCGATCAGCGGCGGGGTGCTCGCCGCCGCCCGCGGCGCGCTCGTGGCGCAGGCGCCCGCGGCACCCCAGGCGGGCACGACCTCGACGGTTCCCGCGGCCGGGCCCGCGACGACAGCGCCGTCCCCCGCCCCGCAGCCTCCGGAGCCCGCGCCGCTGCCAGCCGCGGCGCGCCCCGTCCCGACGCCTCCGGCGTCCACGCTGCGGTCCACCGCGGCGCGCGCCGCCCCGACGTCTCCGGCGCCCGCACCGCGGCCCGCCGCGGCGCGCCCCGTTCGTGCGGCCGGTGTGCCGGCGAGCACCGGCAAAGCGCCCGCGCGAAAGCGAGACGCAGGCACACAGAAGAGCGCGATCTTCTGAGCGTCGACGCGCGTAACCGATCCTTTGCCACCCGAGTCCAGCGGCCGCCGAGGCGCGGTATAGTCCGCGTCCGATATGTGCCTCCCGTCGCGTCCTCCCGAAGCCATCCTGCGCGCCGATGGGGACCCCGACGACCCTGTGACGTGGCCGGGCCTCGACAGCGACGTCGAGGAGCAACAGCGGGCTCAGGCGCGGATCGCCGGCGAGCAGCGCCTCCTGGAGATGATCGCCCGCGGCGAACCGACGTCCGCCATCCTCGAGGGCGTCGTCCGCCTCGTGGAAGGCGCTGGGAGCGGCCTGCACGCCTCGATCCTCCTGCTCGGCGAGGACGGGCGGACGTTGCGTCACGCCGCGGCGGTGACCTTGCCGCGGAGCTACACCGAGGTCATCGACGGCGCTTCGATCGGCCCCGAGGCGTTCTCATGCGGTACGGCGGTGTGGCGGCGGGAGCTGGTGGTCATCGCCGACATCGAGACGGATCCGCTCGGGGCTCTCTTCCGGGCGCAGGCGCTGGCTCACGGCCTTCGCGCCTGCTGGTCGATGCCCATGCTGTCGTCCGACGGCCGGGCGCTCGGCGCGTTCGGCATCTACGCGACGGAGCCCCGGACGCCGACGACGTCCAACCTCGAGCTGCTCGAGCGGTGCGCGCACGTGACGAGCATCACGATCGAGCGCAGCCAGGCGGAGGAGGCGCTCCGGCGCAGCGAGGCCTACCGCGCCGAGGCGGAGCGCCTCAGCCGCACCGGGAGCTTCGGTTATGACATCGAGAGCCGGGAGTTCACCCTGTCCGACGGCATCTGCGAGATCGTCGGCTTCCCGCGGAAGCCCCGACCCACGCTGGCGCAGCTGGCCAGCCGCATCCACCCGGGCGACCTCGAGCGGGTCGCGGACATCGTGCGGCAGGCGCTGCGCGACGGCGCCACCTTCGACTACGAGCACCGCCTCGTGATGGACGACGGGTCGGTGAAGCTGGTCCGCGTCCTCGGCGGGATGCGCGTCGCCGCCTCCGGGAGGATCGAGCTCGTCGGCGCCGCGACCGACATCACGGCGAGCAGGCGCGCGGCCGACGAGCTGCAGCAAGCGCAGGCCGCCCTCATGCATGTCACGCGCGTCACGACCCTCGGCGAGCTCGCGGCCTCCATCGCCCACGAGGTGAACCAGCCGCTCGCGGCGATCGTCGCGGACGCGAACGCCGCGCTCAACTGGCTCGCCGCCGATCCGCCCGACCTCGGGAACGTGCGCGCGTCGCTCAACGCGATCGTCGGTGACGGCGAGCGCGCAGGCCAGGTGCTCCTGCGGATCCGCTCGCTGCTGTCACGATCGGCGCCCCATCACCGCCTGTGCAGCCTCAACGACGTCATCCGCGAGGTCGTCCCGCTCGTGGCGCCGGAGCTCCGGCGTCACGGCATCTCCGTCCAGCAGGCGCTGCTCCACGATCTGCCGCGGGTGCCGGGTGATCCGGTGCTGCTGCAGCAGGTGGTCCTGAACCTGCTGCTCAACGCGGGAGAGGCCTCGAAGGACGTGCCGCCGGCGCGGCGCCGCGTGGTGATCAGCTCGTTCGTCGAGCGGCGATCGAGCGGGTCCTTCGTGCAGGTCGCGGTCGAAGACGCCGGCGTCGGGTTTGGCGGCGGGAACGACAGGGCGCGCCTGTTCGACGCGTTCTACACCACCAAGGAGAACGGCCTCGGCATGGGTCTGTCGATCAGCCGCTCGATCATCGAGCGGCACGGCGGCAAGCTGTGGGCGAGCGAAAACGAGACCTTCGGGGTGACGTTCCAGTTCGCGATCGAGGTGCCGGCATGACCATGGCGGCGTCGGCCCGTCATCCAGCGGGCGCGCTGCCAGGGGTCGGCCGCGGCCGAGCGAAGAGGCGGAAGAACGTTCGAGCCACGCGCCTGTCGCCCTGGAGCTCGACCGGCGCGTCCGCGAGCTTCTGATCCCCGAAGACGACGGCCCGCAACGTGGCTGGGTCGGTCGCGATCACGGCGTCTGGCGTGCGCGGAGCGCCCCGCGCGATGGTGATTGTCGCGCGATCGACCTCGATCGAGAACCGGTCTTCGCCGAGTCGAAGCTCGTAGGTCGCGCAGAGGTCAGCTGCCTCGCCCGCGACGAACGTCGCCTCGAGCGCGATCATCAGCGCATCGACGCTCAGGGCGCCCGCCGGCCGGACGGGCGATCGCGCGCCCCAGCGGCCGAGCTGCACGAGCAGCGGATGGAGCTCGCGGCCCCAGTCCGTGAGCTCGTAGGTCGGCGCGCCGACCTTGTGCCGCCGCACAACGCCGCCGCCCTCGAGCTCGCGGAGCCGCTGCGACAGCACGTTGGGGCTCGCGCCGGCAAGGCCGTCGCGGAGATCCGTGAACCGCTTCGGACCGAGCAGGAGCTCGCGCACGATGAGGAGCGCCCACCGCTCGCCGACGAGATCGAGCGCTCGCGCGATGCCGCAGGGATCCCCGTAGCTCCTCAGACCGGTCATGGCGGCCGGATCCTACAGCACTTGTGAAGGAGGACCAAATGGTCCTAGAATAGGACTAACTCACGACGCGGACAGCAGGAGGAACAGCATGCGTAAGCTCACCGTCTTCAACCAGATCTCGCTGGACGGTTATTTCTCGGATGGCCACGGCGACATGAGCTGGGCACACAAAGCGGACGCGGAGTGGGGTGCGTTCGCCGCGGAGAACGCGCGCGGCGGGGGCGAGCTCGTCTTCGGCCGGGTCACCTACCAGCTCATGGCGAGCTTCTGGCCCACCCCGGCGGCGCTGGAGCGGGCTCCCGCCCTCGCCGAGCGGATGAACAGCCTGCCGAAGGTCGTCTTCTCGAAAACCCTCGACAGCGCGTCGTGGAACAACACGCGGCTGATCAAGGGCGATCTCGCGGAAGAGGTGCGCAAGCTGAAGGCGGAGCCCGGGCCGCACATGGTCGTGATGGGAAGCGGCAGCATCGTCTCCCAGCTGACCGACGCGCGTCTGGTCGACGAGTACCAGATCGTTGTGAACGCCCTCGTGCTCGGCAGCGGAAGGACGCTGTTCGAGGGGGTCAAGGAGAGGGCGAACCTCCGGTTGAAGAAGACGCGCAGCTTCAGCAACGGGAACGTCGTGCTCTGGTACGAAGCGACGGCGTGACAGGGCCTGATGGAGGCGCGCCGCGCCGCAGGCTGGCCGCAGCCTCGTCGCGAACAGTCGCGGCGATGGCGCCATCGCAACGCCCGCCAGGGTAGGCGACGCGACATCAACTCACCTGTCAGGATGGACCGCAATCCACTCTCCGGAGAGCCGCTGTGGCGTCAGCCTTCGTCGAGGGTGGAGTCGCCACCGTGGGTTGCGTCCTGGATACCGCACGTGGCGGCGGACTGGCGCTCGAAGGTGCGCTCGGACGAGAGATCGAGCGCGACGGAGCTCACCGGCGCCGGAGGAGCGCAGCCGCACTGGGCGGTGCTCGGGGGATCTTCATGCCGCCTCGTGCTGTTGTCGCGGTTCGGCCTTGACGTCCTCGAATCGTTTTGGTCTTCCTTGCTCCCACGGGGGATTCACGAGGAGAGCGCCATGTGGAAGCGAGCCGGTTTCGGGTTGACGTTGGTCGCGCTGGCCGGGGCCTGCCTGCCCCAACTGCAGCAGCGCGACCCCTTCGCGGCCGGCGCGGAGCCCGCCGCGCCGGAGTTCGTGTCGCCTGCTTTCAACGAGACCCGGGCCGATCTGGACGCCGCGATCCAGAAGGCGACGGAGGGCTACGCGCCGGGCGACAAGCTGAGCGGCAAGCTCGACGGCTTCGCGCCGCACGAGATCCCGGTGTCGCGCGGCACGTGTTACGTCGGGGCGCTCGTGCTGGACGAGGGCGCGGCGTTCGGGGACCACGCGCGCAAAGGCGCCTCCGTCGAGTCGGTGCTGCCCGGGGGGCTCAAGACCATCCACACCGAGGCGATCCACGGCCCAGGCGCGGTGTTCGACCTGGGCTGCCCCGAGGCCGCTGGAAAGGCGATCGTCGACCTGATCGCTGTATTCGGCTCGGCCATGGACTCGAGCCAGATTCATGAGCTGGGCAAGGGGGGGTACACGTTGCAGATCTACGGGAAGAGCATCAGCGAGGCGGATCTGGTCGCGCTCAAGGCCAGGGAGAAAGCGCTGGCGGAGCAGCAGGCCGAGGAGCGACGTGCCTTCGCAGAGCAGGAGCGGCAGCGCGACGGGCAGAGAGCGCGGGACAACGCCGAGCTCTCCGCCGCGCCGGCCGCCCGCGCGGGCGGGGCGGATGGCTCGGGATCGCAAGGCCCTCAAGTGGTGTCGGTCAGCCTGCGCAGCCGGTGCGGGAAGACCGTGAAGGTGTTCTTCGGCAAAGAGCCGAAGTTCGGCAGCGGCACGACCTCGTCGATCGGCGGCAACTCCGTGCAGAACCACAGCTTCAAGCCGGGCGACATGGTGTGGATCGTCGACGACTCCGGAAACGGCATCGCCAGCGCGACGGCGTCGCCCGGGATGCGCGAGATCGAGATCACGAGCTCCTGTACCGGCATCACGTCGCGCTGATCCGGCGACGAGGTGGTAGGACACCGATCACGTTGATCGAGCGAGAAATGAGCCGCCAAGGCGCCAAGGACGCCAAGAACAAAACACAATCTTGGCGTCCTTGGCGCGCTTGGCGGTTCAAATTTCTGCTCTTTTCTGGGGTTTCAACCCGTTTGTCGCTCTAGCAGCTCCAGGGCAGCCCGACGATGCGGTCCGCCGCGGGAGCGTGCCGGGCCTCGCCCATGGCGAAGACGCTGCGGAGGTCCGTGACGCTGTGGCAGGGGGCGATCGGCCCTGACGTGCGGGCGATCTCGCCCTCTGCCGCCGCGTCCAGCGCAGCGCGCGCGTCGAGCAGCACGGGATGGTCCGCGCGCAAGGGCGCTCCGGTGGCGCTCGCCGTGAGGTGGAGCAGCTCGACAAGCGGGCTCACATCGCGTGGGCCCAGCTCGCCCAGCTCCCGCAGATGCAGGAGCAGCAGCTCGATGGCGGCGTTGCCGACCCGCTCGCCGATGCCGAGCACCGTCCCATGGGCCCTGTCGGCCCCGCAGTGGAGCGCATAGAGCGTGTTGCTCACGGCCAGTCCGCGGTCGTTGTGACCGTGCCAGTCGACGCCGATCTGGCCCGATAACCCCATCGAGTCGATGACGCCAAGGACGAAGTCGAGCAGGCCGCGGACGCCGTCGGGATCGGCGTGTCCGACGGTGTCACAGAGGCAGATCCTGGTGGCGCCATGGTCGATGGCATTGCGGAAGAGCGGGGCCAGCACGTCCGGGTGAGAGCGGGTGGTGTCCTCCGAGACGAAGGTGCAGGGGAGGCCGTTCTTCACCGCGAACTCGACGGCGCTCCGCGAGAGCTGGAGGAGCTTCGCGAGGTCCCAGTCCTCGGCATAGAGCCGGATGGGCGACGATCCGAGGAACGCCATCACCTCGATCGGCGCACCGACCTCCTGGGAGAGCTCCACGATCGGTCGGATATCGTCGATGTGCGTGCGCGCAGCGCAGCAGGGCCGGATGCGCAGGCGGTCGTCCACGATCTGGCGTGCGAGGGACCGGCAATGCTCCCGCGCTACCGGGCCGGCAGCCGGCAGCCCGACGGTCACGTGCGCGACCCCGAGCCGATCGAGGGACTCCAGAATACGCCGCTTGTCCTCGAGCCCCGGATCGCGGACCGACGGTGACTGGATGCCATCCCGAAACGTCTCGTCGAGCAGGGCGATCGGCCTCGATCTGGGGCGGTGCTCCGCAGCCGATTTCCACGCATGCCAGGAGCTCTGTGGCAAGGCCTTATCCCTCCGGGCAGCTCGGTCTGCCGCTCTGCATACGCTACGGCTTGAGGTGATCGTGTGAAAGGCGCCCGGGTGAACTTTGGGTTACGCGGCCCTCGTGAAGTCGAGGGCTGCGGATCGGCAGATCGCGCCTGCGGCACGCTGATCGGGGGATGTCAGCAAGGACTCGGAGCGTCGCGCAGAGCGATGTTCGACTGGCGGCCTCAGGGTGAAACGTCGAGAGGCGCTCTCACCACGCCCAGGCGATGCCCGGGTCGGCGGAGGGGCCGTGTCTGCAGGCTGTGCTGGCGCGCTACCGGTAAGGAAACGACTCGTTCAAGGCGGGCGCGGCGCGCAGCTTGACGGCGGCAGAGCAGGTTCGCAGGTCTTCTTTCAGCAGCTGGGCGAGCCGGCCGACGTGAGGTGATTGGACCATGCTGAGGTGGTTGCCAGGCACCTCGTGGATCGCGAGCGCTTCGCCGCACACGCGCTCCCACCCGAAGTCAGGCGCCGCGTGAGGGCGCAGGTCGCCCCGTGAGGGGTGCACGAAGAGGGGTATGCGGACCTCGGCCGTGAACAGCGTCACCGGCAGATCAGAAGGAGGTGGGTCGTACCGGTGCATCGACTCGATGCTCACCTCGTGGACCTCGAGCACGGTCTCCACCTGGGGGCCGGTCAGGTGGATGCTGGAGCGCTTCAGGCTCTCTCGCAGGAGCTCGATCTGCTCGCCGCCGCTCATGCCAGCGACATCGTCGTACGAGAGCGCCTGCGGCTCGTTGCGGATGCGGCGGAGCATGTCGGCGAGCTCGAAGATCGAGGCGCTCCGGCTGGCCTCGGCGAACCGGGATCCGCTCTCGTTCAGCATCGTGTCCAGCAGGACGACCCGGGAGATGTCCTGTCCTTCCGCACGGAGCTGCCGCGCCATCTCATAGGCGACGAGACCCCCGGACGAGTAGCCACCGACGATGTACGGCCCCTTCGGCTGCACCTTGCGGATCTCCTGGAGATAACGCGCGGCGAGCTCCTCGACGCGCCGGAGCGGCCGCTCCTTTCCGTCGAGCCCCGGGGACTGCAGCGCATAGAAGGGCCGTTCGTCCCCCAGAAAGCACGCCAGGGTCCACAGCCCTGTCGCCAGCCCCAGGAGCCCGCCGACGCAGAAGAACGGCTGTCGTGTCGTGATTGGCCGCAGCTCCACGAGCACGGATCCGGGGGCCGGGCTCGCTCCCGGCGCGCCGCCGGGGGCGCGGTCGGCCGCGGCTTCCACCGGAGCTCCCTTCGCGATCGCCGCATCGAGGCGGGCGCTGCCTTGCGCGGAGCCGTTGGGCGCGGGCCGGGTGAGCGCGAGCGCGTCGCTCAGCGCGCGGATCGTGGGGTGATCCCACAGCGCCGTGTGGGGCAGCTCCCGTCCCAGCCAATCCCCCAGCGTCGCGGCGAGCGTCACGCCGGTCGCCGAGTCCACGCCGAGGCGCGCGAAGGGCGCATCGACATCGATGCTCCCGGCCTCGACGCCGCAGCGGGCGACGAGGTGGGCGACGAGAAAGGCCTGGATCTCCTCCCGGCCCGGATCCCGGCGCGCCGCCTGCTCGGGTGCCGTGATCGGTCCTTGCTGGTCGGTCGCGGCGCGCGACCAGCGCGCGAGCGGGGCGATGGCGCCGCTCTGGAGCGCTTCCCGACAGGCGCGCCGCTGGGTCTTGCCGCTCGAGGTCTTGGGGACGGCGCCCGCCTCGAGCAGCTCGATCGCAGCCACCTCCAGGCCGTGCGCCTCCGCGATGGCCTGCTGGATCGCGGTGAAGAGCGCCTCGTGCCATCGCGCTCCCGGCGCCGCCGGGCCTCCCTCGCGCTTGGGTGGATTGACCTCCACGGCGACGGCGAGCCGCTCCTCTCCTCCGGCGTCGACCGAGAACGCGGCGACGCCGCCGGGCCGGATATCCCGGTGGCAGCCCTGGACCGTCCACTCGATGTCCTGCGGA
Source organism: Sorangium sp. So ce726 (assembly GCF_051521405.1). Taxonomy (NCBI): domain Bacteria; kingdom Pseudomonadati; phylum Myxococcota; order Polyangiales; family Polyangiaceae; genus Sorangium; species Sorangium sp. So ce726. The sequence continues at coordinate 3,553,548 of NZ_CP150349.1, forward strand.
TAGCGATTCTCCCCGCGGACGAGGATCAGGTCCTTGCTACGGCCGGTGATGAACAGCTCGCCGTCCGCCATGAACCCGAGGTCGCCTGTGCGGAGGAAGGGGCCCTCGCCCGTATCCGCGAGGCGCGCGCAGAAGGTCGACTCGGTCTCTTCGGGGCGGCCGGCGTAGCCTGCGGCGACGCAGGGGCTCTGGATCCAGATCTCGCCCACCTCGTCGGGCCGGCAGCGCCGCGCGGTCTCCGGCTCGACGATGGCGATCCGGGCCTCGCCGACCGGCTGGCCGCAGCCGACGAGCAGGCGCGTGGAGGGCTCTCCTTCAGGCGCCCTGCGGACCTTGTGCTCCCGCTCCAGCGCCGCCCCATCGAGGGCCAGGAGGCGCGGCCCCTCGCCGTCGCCCTTGGTGCTGACGGTGAGCGTCGCCTCGGCGAGCCCGAAGGAGGGCGCGAAGCTCGTCCAGCGGAACCCGCAGGGCTCGAAGCGCTCGTGAAACCGCCGGAGCGTCTCGGCTCGGACGGGCTCGGCCGCGTTGTACGCCAGTTTCCAGCTGCTGAGATCCAGCGTGTCCCGCTCCGCGTTGGTCACCTTCCGCAGGCAGAGCTCGTAGGCGAAGTTGGGCCCGCCAGAGTGGGTCGCGCGATACCAGGTGATCGCCTCCAGCCAGCGCACGGGGCGGGCGATGAACGAGAGCGGCGACATCAGGATGGCGCGACACCCGCTGAAGACGGGGTGGATGATGCCGTGGACGAGGCCGTCGTCGTGGTAGTTGGGCACCCACATGAGGCTCACGCTCTCCTTCGTGTACCGCTTGCCCTGCTGGATGGCGCGGCAGTTGCGGAGGACGTTGCCATGGGTGAGGATCGTGCCTTTGGGCAGCGAGGTGGATCCGGAGGTGTACTGCAGGTAAGCGATCGACCTCCGCTCGACGTGAGACGGGCGCCACGCCTCCGCCGGTGCGGCGAGGCACTCGTCGATCGGCACCCACGGGATGCGCCCGAGCTCCGGCGCGTGCTCGGCCGCCCGCCCGGCCAGCGCGACCCCGTCGCGATCCGTGAGGATGACCGCCGGTCGCGCGTCCGCGGCGATGCTGCGGAGCCGCGGCAGCGAGCGCGCGAGGCGCGACGGCTCGGGTGGCGGCGCGGGGACAGCGAGCATGCCGGCATAAAGGCAGCCGAAGAAGGACGCGATGAAATCGAGGCCTGTCGGGAAGAGGAGGACGGCGCGCTGGCCTCGCAGCCCCCGCTGCTCCAGGTGCGCCGCCACGGATCGCGCCTGTCGATCGAGCTCGGAGAACGTCAGGCGCCCCGCCTCGTCACCGCCGTCCCGGAGGACGGTGAAGACCGGGTGAGCGGGCATCAGGGCCGCTCTCTGTTGCAGGAGGTCGACAAGCGAGGTGAGATCGGCGGGGTGCGCGTCGGCGATGTGATCCATGGAATCGGGCTCGCAGCCGGGCGCCCGGGCCCGGCTCTCAGGTGGGCTCAGGCGGAAGAGAGGGTGATCGGGAGGGATTGAAGGCCGCGCAGCATGATGTTGTGGTGCCACGCCAGCCCTTGGGTCTCCGCCGTCAGCCGTGGAAACCGGCGGAAGAGGAGGTCGATCGCGATCTGCCCCTCGAGGCGTGAGAGCGGCGCGCCGAGGCAATAGTGGATGCCTGCGCCGAGGGAGAGGTGGCTCGCGGCGTTGTCGCGGTGGACGTCGAGCCGGTCGGGATCGGCGAACTGCACCGGGTCGCGGTTGGCAGCGCCGAGGACGAGGACGACGAGATCGCCGCGGCGGACGGTGTGCCCTCCGACCGCGGTCTCTTCGAGGCAGAAGCGGAGCGTCACCTGGCCCGGGCTGTCGTATCGGAGCAGCTCCTCGATGGTGTTCCCGATGAGCTCCGGCTCGGAGGCCAGGGCCCTCCGCGCGTCCGGGTGCTGCACGAGCGCCAGCGTGCCGTTGCCGACGAGGTTCATCGTGTTCTCGTGCCCCGCGATGAGGAGCAAGCTACAGGTGGCGGTGAGCTCCTGCATCGAGAGCCTGTCCCCCGCCTCCTGCACCTGAATGAGCTCGCTCACGAGGTCGGCGCGCGGCGCGCGGCGGCGCAGCTCGACGATCTCGTTCAGGTACCCATCGAGCTCGCTGGACGCCTGGCGATAACGGGCGAACTCCTCGGGGCTGGCCCCCGGCTCGTAGCCGCGGACGAGATCGGCCGACCACCTCTTGAGAAGATCGCGGTCCTCGACCGGGACGCCGAGGAGCTCGGCGATCACGACGACCGGCAGCGGAAACGCATAATCAGCGATGATGTCGATCTCTTCGCGGTCCTTGACGTCGTCGAGGAGCTGGCTCGCGATCTCCGTGACCTGCTGGTACCGGCGCTCGATGGTCTGAGGGGTGAACGCCCGGCTGACGAGCCCGCGGAGGCGGGTGTGGTCGGGCGGGTCGTGGAACAGCATGCTACCGCGGCGCCCCGTGGTCGGTTTTCCGGTCGCCTTGAGGAACTGAAGGAGCTTTCCGGGCGGGAGCACCTTGTGGGCTTCCATACCGAAGCTGCGGCTCCGCAGCAGCGACGAGCAGAGGCCATGGCTCGAGACGAGCCATGCACCAACACCGAAGACGTCAGAGACCCACTGGATCGGACCGGCCTCGCGGAGGTCCTGGTAGAAGGAATAGGGATCGGCGAAGAACTCGGGGCTGGGCTTCGTGAGCACCGCCCTGAAATCGAGGTTCGTCACCGCGTCGTGATCGTTCATGGCTACTCTTGCTCGGCGAGCGCAGCTCAACCCGGAACCGCGAGGTGGGGTGTCGTATTCCGTGGCGTGTCGACGACGGCAGATCGCAACGATCGCGGACATGCGCGGGCGAGCAGGCGCGTGTTCTTCACATCGCATGATCGGGCCGAATCGTCAACGCCGGTGATGAGTTTGTCGTCTGGATAACCAACGCACCTGCTCTCTCCGCTGAGCGCTGCTCGGGTTTCGCACGGGTTTCAGCTGGCACAAGAATGAAGTCTGGCGCAAAGACGGTTACAGATTGGTGAGGACGCGGTTTCTGTATGTTGAAGGTGTTTACATTGTCATTCTGTCTGGGCTAGAGACTCGCCGTGATGCGTCTCCCGGCTCGGCTGCGATAACGCGCAGCACAAAGGAGAGCCCGAGATGCCCATCCGAGGTGGATGGTCCAGAAGGTAAACGGAGGGGGGCCCAAGGGGTGCGCGCAGCGCAATTCCCCGTCTGGCACTGCAGCAACAAGGAAATAGAATGAATCCTCGCTCCTTTGGCAATCCCAAGAACTGGATCGACGTCCTCCAGCGCTGGGCTGGTGAGCGGCCTGACGCGCTCGCCTTCCGCTTCCTCGTGGACGGCGAGTCGGAGGAGGTGACACGCACCTTCGCGCAGCTCGACCGGGAGGCGCGGAGCATCGCGGCCTCGCTCCAGGAGCTCGGTGCGCGGGGCGAGCGCGTCCTCCTGCTCTACCCGCCGGGGCTCGACTTCATCGCTGCCTTCCTTGGCTGCCTCTACGCGGGCGCGATCGCCGTCCCGGCCTATCCGCCCGACCCGTCACGCCTTGCTCGCACCCTGCCGCGCCTGTCCGCCATCGCGGCGAACTCCGAGGCTCGTCTCGCGCTGACGACCTCGACCATCACCGCGCTGGCCGGCGCGCTCGTGGAGACCGCCCCGGACCTCGCGATGATGCGCTGGGTGGCCACCGACATGCTGGCCGACGGCGCGGCGCACTGGCGCATGCCGTCGCTCCAGGACGACGCGCTGGCCTTCCTGCTGTACACGTCCGGCTCGACGGGGACGCCGAAGGGCGTGATGGTCGGCCACGGCAACCTGCTGCACAACTCGCGCGCCATCCAGGCGAACTTCGGTCATACAGAGGCGCTGATCGGCGTGGGGTGGCTGCCCCTCTACCATGACATGGGGCTCATCGGTAAGGTGCTCCAGCCGCTGTACACGGGCACTCCCTGCACGCTGCTCTCTCCGCTCGACTTCCTGAAGCGTCCCTATCGCTGGCTCCAGGCCATCTCCCGTTACGGGGCGACGACGAGCGGCGGACCCAACTTCGCCTACGACCTCTGCGCGCGCAAGATCTCTCCGGCAGAGCGCGCCGCGCTCGACCTGAGCCGCTGGAAGGTAGCGTTCGTCGGCGCCGAGCCGGTCCGGAGGGACACGCTGGAGCGCTTCGCCGACGCCTTCGAGGGGTGCGGCTTCCGGAGAGAGGCCTTCTTCCCCTGCTATGGCCTGGCGGAGTCCACGCTCATGGTGACCGGAGGCTGGCTGGGCTCGAACGCAGGCACGCTCTCGGTGCGGAAGGACATCCTCCAGCAAGGGCGCGTCGAGGAGGCCGAGGAGGGCGAGGTCGGGGTGCAGCCGCTCGTCGGCAACGGCCCGGTGGCGCCGGACCAGCAGGTGATCATCGTCGATCCGGAGCGGAAGACCCGCTGTTCGGGCGAGGAGGTGGGCGAGATCTGGGTGGCCGGGCCGAGCGTGGCGCAGGGGTACTGGAACCGCCCCGCGGAGACGGCGGAGACGTTCTGGGCGCAGCTCTCGGACACCGGAGAGGGCCCATTCCTGCGCACCGGGGATCTCGGCTTCTTGCGCGGAGGTCAGCTGTTCGTCACCGGCCGTTGCAAGGACCTCATCATCCTCCGCGGCAAGAACTACTATCCGCAAGACATCGAGCAGGCGGTGGAGCGGAGCAACGCGTCGGTGCGCCCGGGGTGCACGGCGGCGTTCGCCGTCGAGCTGGGCGGCCAGGAGCAGCTGATCGTGGTCGCCGAGATCGATCTCCGCCGCGGCGGGGAGCGCGATGAAGCCGCTCTGGAAGCGGTCAGCGCGGGCGTTCGCCGCGCGGTCGCCGAGGAGCATGACGTCCAGCCGCGCGCTGTGGCGCTGCTCGCGCCGGGCAGCATCCCGAAGACGTCGAGCGGGAAGATCCAGCGCCATGCCTGCAAGGAGGGCTTCCTGGCCAGCAGCCTCGACGCGCTCCTGACGTGGCAGCGCGTGGACGAGGCGAGCGAGCCTGTCGCGTGCGTCACGCCGGATGACGCGGAGCCCCCGTTCTACAGCGGATCGCCGGACATCTGGGCGAAGGTCGAGCGCAGGAGCACGCGCTACCGCTTCGACCTCGAGCGGGACGTCCCCTGGGCCCATCTGGATGCCCCCGGGGAGCACTTCGGCCCGACATGGCTCCGCACGTTCGGCGTCGACGGCGAGCGGCTGGAGCGCAACCCGGCCGCGAGCGAGCTGTTCCAGTGGGCCATGGCGCTCTCGACGTGCGAGGTCTTCATCAGCGTGGAGGAGGAGGTGCTCCGCTACACGGGTGGAGAGATGGACAGGATGATCGCCACCCGCAGCATGACGCTCCTCCGCGAGGAGGAGGAGAAGCACGTGCTCCTGTTCCGCCGCTACGCGGATCACCTGCGCCGGCAGAAGCCCGCCGAGCTGGTCGCGCGCTTCGACGACTACATCGCTCCCTGCATCGCGGCCCACCGGCGCAGCGTGCACCTCTTCGACGTGGAGGGCGCCGGCGCTCATTACCTGTTCTGGCTCTACGCGGTCTTCTTCGAGGAGAGCTCGATTCACCTGTACGACAGGCTGCTGCCCGACGTCGCCCGCATGAAGCCTGCGTGGTTCGCGGTCCAGGCGGCGCATCGGCAGGAGGAGATCCAGCACGTGGTCACCGACGCGGCCCACCTCGCGGCGCTGAACCTGACGTACGAGGAGCGCCTCCGGCTGTCCAGGCTCTGGTTCAGGTCCCTCTTCGAGGAGTTCGGCCGCATCACCGGGCTGGAGGCGGTGGCCGACCTGCTCGCCGACTACCATCCGGTAGAGGCCGAAGTGGTCAGCAGCCCCCTGCGCATGCATTCGCTCTTCTTCCCGGATCTGCTCCATGGTCAGTCGTTCGCGCGGACCCGCGAGGCGGCGCCCTACCTGCTTCAGCTGTCGATGAGCGGGACTGTCGCTGCCGAGATGGAGCTGCGCGCGCTCGACGGCTCGTCCGCGCCTTCGGTGGCGAAGGCCAGGAAGCTGGCGGCGAAGCGCCTCGGCAAATCGATCGTCGAGACCCGGCGCGGCCCTGCCGTGTCCGCGACTCCCGTCCTCGATCGCCTCCGGGGCGCCGTCGCCGAGGAGAGGAAAGCGCTGCTGCTCGATCATCTCGACGCCCTGGTCGCGGAGATCACCGGACAGCGCCCCATGGGGGCGAGCTTCATCAACGCCCCGCTCGCGCAAGCTGGCCTCGATTCGCTGACGGCGGTCGAGCTTGCGGCCCGCGTCGAGGCCGATCCGGGCGTCAGCTTGCCTCTCGCCGAGGTCTACGCGGCCACCATGGGTGAGCTGGCCGATCTGCTCCTGAAGGGCATTCGCTTCGACGGCAGCGCCGACGAGGGCGCGGAGGCCCCGCGCGCGCGCGCCGCAGAGGCGGTGACGTTCTCGTCGATCCATGGCGAAGGCGCGGAGGTCTTCCGGGCCGCGGATCTGCGCCTCGACCGGCTGCTCTCGGCGGACGAGCTGCGGGCGGGGGCCGAGGCGGAGCCGGCGCGCGAGGAGCAGCGGAGCGTGCTGCTCACCGGCGCGAACGGCTTCCTCGGCCGCTTCTTGCTCCTCGAGCTGCTCGATCGGCTGCCGCCCGGAGGCAAGGTGGTGTGCCTTGTGCGCGCGGCGAGCGACAGCGCGGCCCGCGAGCGCTTGCGTCAGAGCTTCGGCGCGGGCGCGCCGGAGCTCGTGCGCCGGCTCGACGCGGCGGGCGAGCGGCTGGAGGTGCGCGCTGGCAGCTTGCTGCGCCCCGAGCTCGGTCTCGCGCCCTCGGTGTACGACGCGCTGTGCGGCGAGGTGGACAGCGTCGTGCACAACGGGGCGATGGTGAACCACGCGCTGTCCTACGAGCAGCTCTTCGCGCCCAACGTGCTCGGCACGGCGGAGGTCGTGCGCTTCGCGATCCGCCGCCGCATCAAGGCCGTTCACTTCGTGTCCAGCGTGGCCGCGACCGTGGTGCCCGGGCGCACGGAGACGGTGCGCGAGGACGCGCCGCTGCTCGCGGAGCGACCGGCCGACGGGGGGTATGCGTGCGGTTACGCGTCCAGCAAGTGGGCCGGCGAGGTGCTGCTGCGCGAGGTGCACGAGCGCTTCGGCGCGCCGGTCAACGTGTTTCGCTGCGGCCTGATCCTGGGGCACCGCACCCACGCCGGGCACATCAACACGAGCGACTACTTCACCCATCTGCTCTCGGGGCTCGTGAACACCGGGCTCGCGCCGAGGTCGTTCTATGCGACACCGGAGAGCGATCGACACGTCTTCGGCGGATTGCCGGTGGACTTCGTGGCCGAGGCCGTCACCGCCCTCGCGCTCGGGCGGGACCGCGCTCACCGCACCTATCACGTGATCGGCAGCTCTGGCGATCTCGACAGCTTCGTCGGCTGGACCCGCACGGCGGGCTACCCGATCACGCAGGTGGCCGAGCACGGCGTGTGGTTCGCGCGCTTCCGCGAACAGCTCCTTGGTCTCGTGGAGCAGCGGCAGCAGCAGGTGGCCTCGGTGCTCCTCGAGACGTGGGCGCACCCGCTGGGCGCCGCGCCGAGACCGCGGATGGACGCCGCACAGTTCCACCGCGCGTTGCGGGAGCAGACGGCGCTCGGGGGCGCGCCGGAGCTCGGCGAGGCGTTCCTCCACCGCTGCCTGGAGCACATGAGTCTGCTCGGCCTCATCCCGCCGCCTCCGAAGACGCCCCTCGACGAGGCCCGGCAGGCGGTGTCGCCTCAGGCGTAGAGGCGTAGCGCACACCCGACGGCGCGGCTCAGAAGGCGCGCCAGGCGAGCCTCGTCGCGGCGGTCCAGATCGCGAGCGGGCTCCATGGACGTCGCGGAGCTCCGCCGCGCAGCGCTCCCGGAGGCGCGGCGACTTCGCCCCGATCGCCGGGAGAAGCGAAGTCGCCATCCGGGAGCACGTCCGTAGAAAGGCGGAGGAGGACCGACGGTCCTCCCAGCCGCGCCTCTGGCAGCGGCGGCGCCGAGCTCCCCGCCAAGCTCTACCCGCTTGGCGGTCGACGAGGCGTATCCAGGAAGAGCGTTTGTAGCACCGGAAGAATATGCCGTCAGCAAAGCCAGACGTTGAGGTGATCGTGATAGGCGCGGGGTTTTCGGGCATAGGCGCCGGGATCAAGCTCAAAGAAGCCGGATTTTCCTTCCTGATCATCGAAAAGGCCCATGATCTGGGCGGCTCCTGGCGCGATAACGTCTACCCCGGCGTCGCGGTGGATATCGCGTCTTTCGCCTACTCGTACTCGTTCGAGCAAAATCCGGACTGGTCGCGGGTCTATGCTCCAGGGCACGAGCTGCAGCGGTACGCCAATCACTGTGTCGACAAGTATGGAATTCGGTCGCGAATGCGCTTCAACGCCGAGGTGTCACGAGCCGTCTACGACGACCGCGCCCGCCTGTGGACGGTTCATCTGGCCGACGGCGAAGCTGTGACGTGCCGCTATGTCCTGGCGGCGACGGGCGCTTTGACCCAGCCAAAGAGACCACAGATCGATGGCCTGGACTCTTTCCAGAGCAAGGTGATGCACCCCGCGCGCTGGGATCGCTCTCATGATCTGTCTGGCAAGCGCGTGGCGATCATCGGCACGGGCGCCTCGGCGATTCAACTGGTCCCGTCGATCGCGGCGAAGGTCAAGAAGCTCGACGTTTACCAGCGCACGGCGACCTGGATCTTGCCCAAGCTCGACGCCGAGATACCGCCGAGCGTTCGAGCGCTCTTTGCGGCGGTGCCAGGCTCGCAGCGCGCTGTGAGGGGGCTGACGGCGCTGATGGCCGAAGCGGTCCTGGTGCTGGGCATCGTCTACAACAAGCAAGCGACGTTCATGTCCAGGGCGCTGGAGTCCCATTGTCTCGCGCACTTGAGGCGTCAGGTGAGCGACCCGGTCCTGCGCGAGAAGCTGACGCCAAAGTATGCCTTTGGCTGCAAGCGGCCAGGGTTTTCGAGCGACTATTTTCTTGCTTTCAACCGGCCCAACGTCGAGCTCCTCGTCGATCCCATCGCGCGCGTCACCCCGACCGGCATCGTCGCCTCCGACGGTCGCGAGCGACCCGTCGATACCCTCATCACCGCCACCGGCTTCAAGGTCTTCGAGAAAGACAACGTCCCTCCGTTCGAGGTCTTCGGGCTGGAGAACCTCGAGCTTCGCGACTACTGGGACAGAAATCGTTACCAGGCGTATGAAGGGGCCAGCGTGCCAAGGTTCCCTAACTTTTTTCTCATCTGGGGGCCGTACGCGATCTCCGGCGCTTCATGGTTCTCGATGATCGAGGCCCAGGTGGGGCACGCGCTGCGGTGCCTCAAGGAGGCGCGCAAGAGGCGAGCCAGTCGTGTCGAGGTGAAGCAAGAGGCGCACGACGCGTACTTCAGGGACGTCTTGCGGCGCCAGCGGCATACGGTATTTTATAACAACGACTGTTCCGGGTCGAGCAGCTATTATTTTGATAAACACGGCGACGCGCTCTTTTACCGGCCGTCGTCAGGCCTGGAGATGTGGTGGCGTAGCCGCAGCTTCGACTTGAGCCATTACGCGTTCAGCTGAAGGGCGAGCGCCGGTGGATCCGAGGGGGAAGAACGCAGAGAGCGCCTGCCGCGCGGCGGTTCCCCGGGCGGCGCCGCGAGCGAGGAGGTGGATATGGATATCTGTGCTTCGGACAATCCCAAGAACTGGATCGACGTCCTCCAGCGCTGGGCGGGTGAGCGGCCCGACGCCCTCGTCTTCCGCTTCCTCGTGGACGGCGAGTCGGAGGAGGTGACCCGCACCTTCGCGCAGCTCGACCGGGAGGCGCGCAGCATCGCGGCCGCGCTCCAGGATCTTGGCGCGCCGGGGGAGCGCGTCCTCTTGCTCTACCCGCCGGGGCTCGACTTCATCTCCGCCTTCCTTGGCTGCCTCTACGCGGGCGCGATCGCTGTCCCGGCCTATCCGCCCGACCCGTCACGCCTTGCTCGCACCTTGCCGCGCCTCTCCGCCATCGTGGCGAACGCCGAGGCGCGCCTCGCGCTGACGACCTCGACCATCGCCGCGTTCGCTGGCGCGCTCGTGGAGACCGCTCCGGACCTCGCGGCGATGCGGTGGGTCGCCACCGACGTGCTGGCCGACGGCGGGGCGCACTGGCGCATGCCGTCGCTTCAGGAGGACACGCTGGCCTTCCTTCTGTACACCTCCGGCTCCACGGGGACGCCCAAGGGCGTGAGGGTCAGCCACGGCAACCTGCTGCACAACTCGCGCGCGATCCAGGCGAACTTCGGCCATACAGACGCGTCGATCGGCGTGGGGTGGCTGCCCCTCTACCATGACATGGGGCTCATCGGTAAGGTGCTCCAGCCGCTGTACGCCGGCGCTTCCTGCACGCTGCTCTCTCCGCTCGACTTCCTGAAACGCCCCTTCCGCTGGCTCCAGGCCATCTCCCGTTACGGGGCGACGACGAGCGGCGGACCCAACTTCGCCTACGACCTCTGCGCGCGCAGGATCTCCCCGGCGGAGCGCGCTGCGCTCGACCTGAGCCGCTGGCAGGTGGCGTTCGTCGGCGCCGAGCCAGTCCGGCTGGAGACGCTGGAGCGCTTCGCTGAGGCCTTCGGGGAGCGCGGCTTCCGGAGAGAGGCCTTCTTCCCCTGTTATGGCCTGGCGGAGTCTACGCTCATGGTGACCGGAGGCTGGCTGGGCTCAAGCGCAGGCACACTCTCGGTGCGGAGAGACACCCTCCAGCAAGGGCGCATCGAGGAGGCCCGGGAGGGCGAGGGCGGGGTCCAGCCGCTCGTCGGCAACGGGCCGGTCGCGCCAAACCAGCAGGTGATCATCGTGGATCCGGAGCGGAAGACCCGCTGTCCGGCCGAGCAGGTGGGCGAGATCTGGGTGGCCGGGCCGAGCGTGGCGCAGGGGTACTGGAACCGCCCCGCGGAGACGGCCGAGACGTTCGGGGCGCGCCTCTTGGACACCGGAGAGGGCCCGTTCCTGCGCACCGGGGATCTCGGCTTCTTGCGCGGCGGGCAGCTCTACATCACGGGTCGCTGCAAGGACCTCATCATCCTCCGCGGCAAGAACTACTATCCGCAGGACATCGAGCAGGCGGTGGAGCGGAGCCATCCGTCGGTGCGCCCGGGGTGCACGGCGGCGTTCGCTGTCGAGCTGGACGGCCAGGAGCAGCTGATCGTGGTCGCCGAGATCGATCGCCGCCGCGGCGGAGAGGGCAGCGAGGGCGGGGAGGCCGCTCTGGAAGCGGTCAGCGCGGGCGTTCGCCGCGCGGTCGCCGAGGAGCATGACGTCCAGCCGCGCGCTGTGGCGCTGCTCGCGCCGGGCAGCATCCCGAAGACGTCGAGCGGGAAGATCCAGCGCCACGCCTGCAAGGAGGGCTTTCTGGCCGGCAGCCTCGAGGTGCTCCTGACATGGCAGCGCGTGGATGAGCCGAGCGTGCCTGTTGCGCGCGCCACGCCGGATGACGCGCAGCCTGCGTTCTACAGCGGGTCACCCGACATCTGGGCGAAGGTCGAGCGACGGAGCACGCGCTACCGGTTCGACCTCGAGCGGGATGTCCCCTGGGCTGAGCTCGACGCCCCCGGGGAACACTTCGGCCCGACATGGCTCGGCACGTTCGGTGTCGACGGCGAGCAGCTGGGGCGCAATCCGGCCGCGAACGAGCTCTTCCAGTGGGCCATGGCGCTGTCGACGTGTGAGGTGTTCATCAGCGTGGAGGAGGAGGTCCTCCGTTACACCGGCGGGGAGATGGACAGGATGATCTCGACCCGCAGTATGACGCTCCTGCGCGAAGAGGAGGAGAAACACGTCCTGTTGTTCCGCCGCTACGCGGAGCACCTGCGCCGGCAGAAGCCCGAGCTGGTCGCTCGATTCGACGAGTACATCGCCCCCTGCGTCGCGGCTCACCGTCGCAGCGTGCATCTCTTCGACGTGGAAGGCGCCGGGGCTCACTACCTGTTCTGGCTGTATGCGGTCTTCTTCGAGGAGAGCTCGATTCACCTCTACGACCAGCTGCTGCCCGACGCCGGCCGCATGAAGCCTGCATGGCTGGCGGTCCAGGCGGCGCATCGGCAGGAGGAGATCCAGCACGTGGTCACCGATGCGGCCCACCTCGCGGCGCTGAACCTGACGCACGAGGCGCGCCTCCGGCTGTCCAGGCTCTGGTTCAGGTCCCTCTTCGAAGAGTTTGGCCGCATCAGCGGGCTGGAGGCAGTGGCGGACCTGCTCGCCGACGTCCATCCGGTAGAGGCTCAGGCGGTCCTCAGCCCCCTGCGCATGTATTCGCTCTTCTTCCCGAATCTGCTCCACGGCCAGGCGTTCGCGCGGACCCGCGAGGCGGCGCCCTATCTCCTCCAGCTCTCCACGAGCGGAGTCATCGCCGCGGAGATGGAGCTGCGCGCGCTCGACGGCGCGGCCGCGCCCGAGGCTGGGAGCGCCAAGCAGCGGGCGGGGAGGCGCTCCGGCAAGTCTCGCGTCATGAGGCAGCGAGCGCCGGCCATCTCCGTTGCTCCAGTCCTCGATTGCCTCCAGGGTGCGGCCGCCGAGGAGAGGAGGGCGCTGCTGCTCGATCACCTCGACGCGCTGGTCGCGGAGATCACCGGACAGCGCCCCAAGGGGGCGAGCATCGCTGACGTGCCTCTCTCGCAAGCGGGCCTCGATTCGCTGACGGCGGTCGAGCTGGTAGCCCGCATCGAGGCCGGTCTGGGTGTCAACTTGCCTCTCGCCGAGGTCTACGCTGCCACCATGGGTGAGCTGGCCGATCAGCTCCTCTACCGCATCCAGCTCGACGGCGGCGCCGGCGAGGGGGCCTCGCGCGCAGGGGGCACGGCGGCGATCACCGCCGCGTCGATCCATGGCGAAGGCGCGGAGGTCTTCCGGGCCGTGGATCTGCGCCTCGACCGGCTGCTCCTGGCGGAGGAGCTGCGGGCGGGAGCCGAGGCGGAGCCGGCGCGCGAGGAGCAGCGGGTCGTGCTGCTCACCGGCGGAAACGGCTTCCTCGGCCGCTTCCTGCTCCTCGAGCTGCTCGATCGGCTGCCGGCCGGAGGCAAGGTGGTGTGCCTTGTGCGCGCGCCGAGCGACAGCGTGGCCCGCGAGCGCCTGCGCCGGAGCTTCGGCGCGGGCGCGCCGGAGCTCGTGCGCCGGCTCGACGCGGCGGGTGAGCGGCTGGAGGTGCGCGCTGGCAGCCTGTTGCGGCCCCAGCTCGGGCTCGCGCCTTCGGTGTACGACGCGCTGTGCGGCGAGGTGGACAGCGTCGTGCACAACGGGGCGATGGTGAACCACGCGCTGTCCTACGAGCAGCTCTTCGCGCCCAACGTGCTCGGCACGGCGGAGGTCGTGCGCTTCGCGATCCGCCGCCGCATCAAGGCCGTTCACTTCGTGTCCAGCGTGGCCTCGACCGTGGTGCCCGGGTGCACGGAGACGGTGCGCGAGGACGCACCGCTGCTCGCGGAGCGGCCGGCCGACGGGGGGTATGCGTGCGGTTATGCGTCGAGCAAGTGGGCCGGCGAGGTGCTGCTGCGCGAGGTGCACGAGCGCTTCGGCGCGCCGGTCAACGTGTTTCGCTGCGGCCTGGTCCTCGGGCACCGCAGCCACGTCGGGCAACTCAACACGAGCGACTACTTCACCCATCTGCTCTCGGGGCTGGTGAACACCGCCCTCGCGCCGAGGTCGTTCTATGCGACACCGGAGACCGATCGCCACGTCTTCGGCGGATTGCCGGTGGACTTCGTGGCCGAGGCCGTCACCGCCCTCGCGCTCGGGCGGGACCGCGCTCACCGCACCTATCACGTGATCGGCAGCTCTGGCGATCTCGACAGCTTCATCGGCTGGACCCGCACGGCGGGCTACCCGATCACGCAGGTGGCCGAGCACGGCGCGTGGTTCGCGCGCTTCCGCGAACAGCTCCTGGCCCTCGCGGAGCCGCGGCAGCAGCAGTCGACGTCGGTGCTCCTCGAGACGTGGGCTTACCCGCTGGGCACGGTGCCGCGACCGCGGATGGACGCTGCGCAGTTCCACCGCGCGTTGCGGGAGCAGACGGCGCTCGGGGGCGCGCCGGAGCTCGGCGAGGCGTTCCTCCACCGCTTGCTGGGGCACATGACTGCGCTCGGCCTCATCCCGCCGCCTCCGAAGACGCCCCGCGACGAGCCTCGGCATGAAGCTTCTCCCTCTTCCCACCCGTCTCACTAGACAACCTCGGAGGTCCCATGCACGCCACAGAGCAGCGCTCGAACAGCGCTCCGTCCGCTCGATCGACCCGCACCTACACCGCCGACAGCCTGCAACAGCTCGACAGCGACGCGCTTCTCGCGGTTTACCGGGGCGCGAGCACGCCGAGGTTGACCGACGCCAGCGGCGACATGAGCGGAAAGCTGGTCATGATCTGCGGTGTGAAGCCGCCGCTCGCGGCCTGGTTGAGCGACTTCGTCCGGGAGACGAACACGTGGGCCGGCAAGACGTTCTCCTTGCGGGATGACCGCCGTGGCGAGGGGTACAACCGCATGCTCAACGACGCGCGCCAGAGGTTTCACTTCGATAGTTTCATCGGCCGCTCCCGGGCCGGCGACTTCGATGCGCTCCACCTCGACTACGACCGCCCCGAGAACCCCTTCTTCGCCAGGCACGTCGCGGACGAGATGCGCGAGGTCTCCCCGGGGCTCTATCTGGGTCAGGCGTATGTGCGGATCCTCGGCAAGCTCCGCCTGGTCTGCTACTTCAGCCTGGTGAAATAGCGCTCTGCCGCTCTACAGCGTCTGCTCGACGAGCGTCACCCAGTAGCTCGCGCCGATGGGCAGGATCTCGTCGTTGAAGTCGTAACCCGGGTTGTGCAGCATGCGGCTCTCGCCGGCGACGCCGTTGCCGAGCCAGACGTAGGCGCCGGGCCTCTCGCGCAGCATGAACGCGAAGTCCTCGGCGCCCATCGTGGGTTGAATGTCGGTGTGCACCTTGTCACCGCCGATCACCTGCGTCATCGCCGCGATCGCCATGGCGACCTCGTTCGGTGTGTTGATGATGGGCGGGTAGCGGTGCTCGTACCGCACCGTGACCGTGCAGCCATGAGCGGCGGCGATGCCATCGCAGATGCGGCGTAGGGACCCCTCGACGAGCGCCTGCACCTCGGGCTTGAGCGCCCGCGCCGAGCCGCGCAGCGTGACCTCATCCGGGAGCACGTTCCACGTGTCGCCGGCGTGGAACTGCGTGACGCTGACCACCGCCGCGTCGACCGGGCTCACGCTGCGGCTCACGATCGCCTGCAGCGCCTGCACGAGCGCGCTCCCCGCGACGATCGCATCGACGCCGTGGTGAGGCATCCCCGCGTGGGCGCCGCGGCCCGTGATCTTGATCTCGAAGATATCGAAGCTCGCCATCATGATCCCGGGCATCACGGCGAACTGGCCGGTGGGGATGCCAGGCCAGTTGTGCATGCCGAAGACGGCCTCCACCGGGAACTTCTCGAACAGGCCGTCTTCGACCATCACGCGGCCGCCCCCCTCGTTCTCCTCGGCGGGCTGGAAGATGAAGTGGACGGTGCCGTCAAAGGCCCTCGTCTCGGCGAGGTGCTTGGCGGCGCCGAGGAGCATCGCCGTGTGTCCGTCATGACCGCAGGCGTGCATCCTCCCTTCGTTCCGCGAGCGATGGGCGAACGTATTGGCCTCGTGGACATGCAGCGCGTCCATGTCCGCCCGGAGCCCGATGGCGCGGCGGCCCGACCCGGCCCTCAGCGTGCCCACGACGCCGGTCTTCGCGAGGCCGCGGTGGACCTCGAGGCCGAAGGACGAGAGCTTCTCCGCCACGAGGTCCGAGGTGCGGGCCTCCTCGAACGCGGTCTCGGGGTGGGCGTGGAGATCACGGCGCCACGCGGTCATTTCAGCGTGGAACGCGTTGATTCGATCGATGGTGGGCATGGCGAAGGTCCCTTCCTAGAGTCCCTTTGCGTCGAAGGTGACGAGCCGGAGCTCGCATGTATACCGCTTGCCCTCCGCGTCCGTCAGCCAGAGCTCATCGATGCACGGCAGCATCTCGGCGACGCTCACCTTCGCCGACGCGTCCAGCTCGCTGGCCCGCCGGAGCATCTTGGCGATGGTGTCCACGAAGATCGGGCTGTCCAGGTCCGCGTAGTACGGCTTGGCCTCGAAGGGCGACTTGAGGAAGATGAACCGCGGCAGCCCGTGCTCGCGCTGCCAGCGCCGCGCCGCGAGCCAGCGAGCGAGCGGCTCCTCCTCGCGCGCGAAGGTCACCTGCGACGCGACGAAGCGCCACCGCTCGCGCGCGACCACGAGATCGCCGATCTTGAGCCGTGGCGTGTGGTCCTCGGCCGGCAGGACGTCGAGGGCGTTGGTGACCATCGACGAGAGCATCATGCCCATGAAATCGAGGAGGCCGCCGCGGTAGGCGCCGCCCCGCGCGTGGACCTCCAGCGCCCCGTCCTGGTCCACCACGACCAGGTCCGACACGCGCAGCGTCCGCGCCGCAGGCGCGGGAGAAGGCTCCCGCGAGAACGCATATCGGAAGTCCTCGGAGCCCAGGGCGAGCTCGTTGATGCGCTGGCACCATTGCGCCTTTGGCAGCACGGGGATGACGCTCGGGGTCGGGTTGTCGAGCTCCCAGAGATCGATGAGCTCGCGCATCGACGGGTGCTGGACAGCGAAGCAGGACGCCGTCAGCGTGTGCGTCAGGTGCATCTCCCCCATCACCAGCTCGCACTCCCCCCGGCCCAGGGCCTCCACGTCCTTTGCCGCGATCATCAGATCAGGGCACATATATCGAGCCCTGGCCCAGCCCGGGCGCGGCACGTCGAACGCGCGCTGCACGTCCGGCAGCAGCGCGGCCGGATCCCGCTCGACGGAGCGCGCGCCGGCCGGCACCTTCAGGATCTCGGCCCAGCGGCGCTGCAGCTCCTGCTGCACCTGCCTGACCCACTCAGGCGTGCCGCGCATCTCCCGCATCCACGGCTCGATCTCCGCGAGGGCCTTGTGGAACACCGTGAGCTCGACCGGTCCGCCGCCCTGCTCCGCTGAGAGCCGCTCGAACAGGCCCCGCAGCACCCCGAGGTAACGGCGCCCGACCTCGTACGTCACCCAGCGGCCGCTGAGCAGCAGCAGCGACAGCGGCGGAGCGAGCTTCTGGAGCAGCGGGGCGCCGATCTCCAGATCCAGGTCGCGCCTGCAATCCTCGTAGACGAGCGTGCGCGCCGCGTACATCTCTCCATCGGAGCGCGTCGTGGCTGCGCCGGTCAGCCGGTGAAACGTGTCTTCCAGGCGCGTCATGGCGGCGTCGAGCGCCCGGGAGTCGCCGGCCGCGGCGGCGACCTCGTCGCGCGCCCGCTCGATCTCGTCGAGGGGCAGGAGCGCTCGCTCGCGGAGCGCCTGATCCTCGATCCCCACGAGCGCGCGCCGCAGCGCCTCTTCGGGCGACAGCTGCAGCGCGACCTCGAAGTCCCAGGCGAGGACGCCCATCGCGCACGCCCTGTCCAGGATCTCGAACACCTCTGCCTCGCCGCTGAGCCCGAGCGACGGGTCGCTGGTGAGCCGCCTCGCGAGCGCCCTCGCGGTCGTCACGCCGTCGCAGCCCTCGAGGACCGCAGCCTGCGCCGGCGTGAGCGGCATGGCCCCGAGGGTCGGCACCTGGAGAGCGCCCCCATCGACGCGGATGTAGGCGAGCAGCCGGGGCGCCGCGAACGGCCTGAGCTCCGGGTCCGAGCTCAACCGCGACGCTATAGCGTCGATGGCCCAGCTCTCGAAGTAGACCCTCCGCGCGGCGAGGAGGCCTGGCCCGGGCCGGGCGACGATCGCCTCGGGGCCAAGGCCGATCCGGCACCAGCCGATGGGCCCGAAGAAGCCGATGGAGTCGTTCTTGACGCAGTAGCGTTGCAGGTAGGCCGCGACCAGCGCCTCTCTCTGCCGCGTCTTCTTGTCCCGGTGGCCGGGCGCCTTGCGCAGGAGGCCGTCGAGCCCCGTGTGAAGGGCGCGCCTGTTCTGCCAGACCACCGCCTCGCGGAATCGGTCGTCCTGCACCGCCGCGCGCAGCGCCTCGCTGACCCGCGCTGTCTCCACCTCGAACGAGCGCTGCAGATCCGCGTGGATCCCGCTTTTCTCCGGGGCGGCCCCTTCGGCGTCGAGCGCCCTGTCGAGCATGGCGGCGGTCCCGGGGGCCGCGAGCGACAGGATGGTTTGCGCCGCGAACCCCGCGCCGCGAACGCACGCGAAAGGCCACAGCCCGAACGGTCCCCCGGCCAGCGGCACCAGGTGGCGCGACGCGCCGCCTTCAACGTCCTGCTCGGACGGGCGGCGCGCCTGGCCCTCAATGTCTAAAGCAGGCGCTTCGGCGGCGAGTTTCATCGTGACAGACATGATTTCTCATCCGTGGCAGGGATTCTGGTTCGAGCGACGCCGCGCGTGTCTCACGCGTCGCCTGCGGCCTCCGGAGATCCCGTCTCCGGGGCGCTCGGAGGGGCGACGACCTTGGTCATCTCGGCATGACTTATCTGCGAGAACAGGGACAGGTAGGGCATGAGGAGCGCTCGTGACCACGAGGAGGGGAACCACATGTAGCTGTACAGGGGCTGACCCACCGCGCCGCGGCGCCGCTTCGTCTTCCACGTGCCGCCGCTGAGCCATATCCGCCTGGCGCCGAGCGCGACGGCGCGCTTGATCGGTTCGTAGAAGACGAGGCTGAAATACAGC
Organism: Sorangium sp. So ce726; assembly: GCF_051521405.1. Taxonomy (NCBI): domain Bacteria; kingdom Pseudomonadati; phylum Myxococcota; order Polyangiales; family Polyangiaceae; genus Sorangium; species Sorangium sp. So ce726. The sequence continues at coordinate 3,572,218 of NZ_CP150349.1, forward strand.
AGCGAGTCGTCCAGCCCCTGATCCTCGGTGCGGCCTACGCGGTAGACCCAGAGGTCGTCCCCCTTGTGGAGGATCGAGGTGAAGCCGACGACGGTGGAGCCGTTGCGCGCCACGATCGCCTCCGCCCTCGGGCCGAGGTGGCGCTCGAGCTGAGCCCAGAACGATTCCGGGTGACGGAAGTGCTCCTCACCGTATTTCGAGTACGTCGTCTCGTAGAGGCGCTCGAAATCGCCGCCGAGGGAGCCGAAATTCGGCGTCACGGTGAACTGTATACCGGCCTCGCTGACCTTCCTCATGTCGCGCCTGAAGGACTTTCGCTCCTTCGTCTGGAAGCGCGCGAGGTAGTCATCGAAGGTCTTGAACTCGGTGTCCAGCCGGTTGTCATAGACGAGGAAGACCTCCTCGAACCCGCTCCCGCGCAGCGATCTCCTGAGCTCGGCGCGCTCGGCGTCGACGCCATAGAAGCAGAGCGGCAGCCGCTCTCTGCGCGCCTCGTCCTTGAGCGCGTCGAGCACCGCGCGGTGCACCTCCTGCACCGCCGCCGGATCGACCGGCGCCACGGCGATGCCCCCGCGGTAGCTGAGCGGGCTCGCGGCGAGCACCCACCCGTCGATCCCTGCGCGGGCCGCCCGGGCGAACGCCCGGTAGGCGTTGACCGCCCGGACGACCCACTGGCTCCAGCGCGCGCTCTCTGGGTTCATCCTGACGAGCTCGTCCTGCCAGGAGACGAAGAAGAACTTCTCCAGCGAATAATGATAGTAGATCGAGCGACTGCGCGTGACGAGGAACGGGCAAACGGCGATGAGGCGTGTCCCCTCGCGCACCAGCACATAACGCAGGGACAGCTCCCCCCGGACGAGCGGCGCCAGATCCAGCGCGTCGAGCATCCGCAGCCAACGGCGATCGAGGAACAGGTCGGCTTCCGCCGTGACGTTGTCGAGCTCCGCGTCGTCCACGGAGTCGAGGGATGTGCAGATGGTCGTCGTCAATCTCACCGATGGCGTTCCTTTCGTTGCACCCGAGCGCCGCGAAGAGGCGCGCCGGCCCCGCGCGAGGCCGGCATGGGGCCGGTCCATGCGCGGCGCGGGCCCGCTCAGGGCGCCTCGCGCCGGGCCCGCTCGATGAGCGCGCGGAGCTTCCGGGCGACCTGCTCGACGCCGGGCGCCTGCAGGATCGAATAGTGGTCGCCCCGCAAGCGCTCGACCTCGACGCCTGAGGGCGCCAGCCGCCGCCAGGCGTCCGCCGCATCCGGCGACGAAGCCCGCCCGTCGATGGCCTGGAAGACCGTCAGCGTCCCGCCGTACGGTCCGGGGTCATACCCATAGAGCGCCTTCATGTTGCTCATGAAGACACGGCGCAGCGCCGGCAGCGCGTCCTCGGGGGGCAGGCTGCCGCCGGCGACGCGGGCCAGATCGTGGTCGAACAGGGCGTGAAGGAGGTGATCCGTGTCCGCAGGCGGCGCCCCGGGCCGGGCGCCGTCGACCTGCGCGTCGATGAGCGCGAGCACCTCCACGCGTTGCTCGCTGCGCTCGAGCTGCCGCGCCATCTCGAACGCGACGACGCCCCCCATCGACCAGCCGCCGAGCAGGTAAGGCCCCGACGGCTGCACCGACCGCACCGCGCTCACGTAGAGCGCCGCCATCTCCTCCACGCTTGCCGGCGGCGCCTGGGCCCCGTCCAGCCCCGGGGACTGCAGCCCGTAAAACGGCTGCTCCGCGCCGAGCTGCCGCGCGAGCTCGCGGTAACACAGGACGTTACCCCCCACGGGGTGGACGCAGAAGAACGGCCGCCGCTCGGCGCCGGGCGTGATCGTCACGAGCGGCGAGCTCGGATCGAGGCGCCCCTCATCGCGGAGGAGCGCGGCGAGGCGCTCCACCGTCCCCCCCTGGAACAGCGCCGCGAGCGGCAGCCGCTGGCCGATGCGCGCCTGGATCTCCGCCATGAGCCGCACGGCCAGGAGCGAGTGGCCGCCGAGGTCGAAGAAGTCGTCTCGGACGCCCACGCGCTCGGCGCCCAGCACCGCGGCCCAGATCGCCGCGAGATCTCGCTCCAGCGCGTCCCTCGGCGCGACGAAGCTCTCCGCCGCGCCGCTCCGATCGGGCGCCGGGAGCGCCTTGCGATCGACCTTGCCGTTCGCGTTGAGCGGCAGCGCGTCGAGCAGCACGACGAACGCGGGCACCATGTACTCGGGCAGGAGCTCCCTTGCGTGCTCCTTCAGCACGGCGGCGGAGCGCGGCGAGCCGGCGGCCGGCACCACGTACGCCACGAGCTGCTTGTCCCCTGGCCGGTCCTCCCTGGCCACGACGACCACCTCGGCCACGCCGGGATGCCGCTTGAGCGTCGACTCGATCTCGGCAAGCTCGATCCTGAAACCCCTCACCTTGACCTGGTGGTCCAGCCGGCCGAGGAACTGGATGTCACCGCTCGGCAGGTACCGCGCGAGATCGCCGGTCTTGTACATGCGGGCCCCGGGCAGGGGGGAGAACGGATCGGGCAGGAACACGTCGGCCGTACGCCGGGGATCCCGCAGGTAGCCGCGCCCCACGCCGACACCGCCCACGAACAGCTCGCCCGGAACCCCGATCGGCGCGGGCTGACCCTGCCGATCGAGGAGATAGAGGCGCATGTTCGCGACCGAGCGCCCGATGGGGACGTGCGCCGCGGTGGGCACCTCCCGCACGCGGTAATGCGTCACGTCGTCGGAGCACTCGGTGGGACCGTAGGCGTTGAGGAGCGGCACCTCGGGATAGGCCTCGATCCACTGCGCGCACAGCTCCGGCGGCAACGCCTCTCCGGTGGCCACCATCCACCGGAGCCCCGCCAGCAGCGGCGTGCGCTCCATCGAGCGAGCCTCCGCCAGCACCGCGCGAAGCATGGAAGGGACCAGCTCCACGATCGAAATGCGATGCTCCTCGATCGCGGCGAGCAGCCGGGCGGGATCCCGGACGACCTCCTCTCCCAGGATGTGAACGCGACCACCGAGGAGGAGCGCGACGAGGAACTGCCAGACCGAGATATCGAAGCACTGAGAGGCGGTCTCTGCGACGCAGTCCTCCGCGGTGAGCTCGAGATCTTGCACCTTCGCGAAGAGGTGATTGAGCATGCCGCGGTGCTCGACCATCGCCCCCTTGGGAGCTCCCGTTGAGCCCGACGTATAGATGACATAGGCGAGGTTCGACGGGCGAGCGTGCGGCAGCGGAGCTCTCGCTATCTCGGCGCCCGGCGTGAGCGCCTCCTCGAGGCGAAGGATCTGCGGCGCGGCCGCCATCCCTTCCAGGGCGCGCCGCAGCACGGCCTCGAGCGGTCGAGAGACGAGGACGCGCCGCGCGCCGCTGCTCTCCAGCACCTGAGCGATCCTGTGAGGCGGGTGGAACGGATCGAGCGGCAGGTAGGCGCTCCCGGCCTTCCACACGCCGAGCATCCCGCCGAGGAAGTCGAGGCCGCGCTCCGCGAGCAGCGCGATCACCTCGTCCGGCCCCGCGCCGTGGCGCACGAGCGCGCGGGCGAGGGCGTCCGCGCGCTCGTCGAGCGCCCGGTAGCTCAACGAGGCGCCACCCTCACCCACCGCGGCGATCGCGCCCGGCGTCCGCTCCACCTGGGCCTCGAAGAGCGCCGTGAAGCACTCCTCCTCGGGGAACGGCATCTCGGTGCGGGTCCAGTCGTCGAGGAGGGTCCGCCGCTCGTCCGCGGGCAGGAGCGGCAGCGACGAGATCGGGCGGGTCGGATCACGCACGATCCCCTCGAGGAGCTGCTCGAGGTGCGCCGCCATCCGGGCGATCGTGGGCGGATCGAAGAGATCGGCGTTGTACTCGATATGCCCCCCGAGCTGCTGATCTGCCTCCGTCAGCGCCAGGGTCAGGTCGAACGTCGCCGTCCCGGTGAAGACCTCCTCGGTCTCCAGCGCCTCGGCCCGCGACGCGCCAGTGGGATCCTGCAGGATGAACATCACCTGGAAGAGGGGGGCATGGGCGCGGCTCCGCGCCGGGTTCAGCTCCTCCACCAGCTTGTCGAACGGCAGATCTTGATGAGCGTACGCCTCGAGCGCTGTCCGATGCACCCGCTTGAGCAGATCGAGGAAGCTCGGATCGCCGGAGAGGTCCACGCGCAGCGCGACGGTGTTGAGGAAGAAGCCGATGAGCCCGTCGAGCTCCTGCCTGCTCCGCCCGGCCACGGGGGAGCCCACGACGATGTCCTGCTGCCCCGAATAGCGGTGGAGCAGGACCTGGAAGGCCGCAAGGAGCGTCATGAACAGCGTCACCGCCTCGCGCCGGCTGAGCGCCTTGAGCGCCTCGGTCATCGCCGTCGAGACGCGGATCGCGTGCCGTCCGCCGCGGTAGCTCAGCACCGGCGGCCGCGGTCGGTCGGACGGCAGCTCGAGCACGGCGGGGACGCCGGCGAGCGCCTGTTTCCAGTAGGAGAGCTGCGCCGCGAGCGACTCCTCGCTCAGCCACTGCCGCTGGCACACGGCGAAGTCGGCGTACTGGATCGGCAGCTCGGGCAGGGGAGACGGCCGGCCGCTGGAGAACGCCTCGTAGAGCGCCGTGATCTCGCGGACGAGCACCCCGAGCGACCAGCCGTCGGTGATGATGTGGTGGAGCGCCACGACCAGCTCGTCCTCGGCCTCGCGGAGCCGCAGCAGCTCGATGCGCAGGAGCGGCCCCTCGTCGAGATCGAACGGCTGGAGCGCCAGCCTGAGGTGCCGCTCGCGGGCCGCGTCCATCCGCGCGTCCGGCCGCAAGCCCCGCAGATCGGTGACCGGCACCGGGACCTTCGCCGGCGGGGCGATGCGCTGGACCGGCCGCCCGTCGACGCTCGGGAAGCTCGTGCGCAGGATCTCGTGCCGCCTCGACAGCTCCGTCACGCTCCGCCCGAGGGCGGCCGGGTCGATGGCCGACGAGAAGCGCACGCTCCACGCCACGTTCTGCGCGACGCTCTCGGGGCTCAGCTGGTGCAGGAACCACATGCGCTCCTGCGCGAGCGAGAGCGGCAGAGGCCCCGCTCGCTGGACGCGCCGGAGCGGCAGGAGCTCGGCGGCGCCGGCGCTCTCCTCGATGTGCCGGGCGATCGCCGCCACGGTGGGCGACTGGAAGATGAGCCCGAGCGGCAGATCGACGCCGAAGGCGCTCCTCAGCCGGGCCACCACCTGGGTCGCGAGGAGCGAATGCCCGCCGAGCGCGAAGAAGTCGTCCTCGACGCCTACCCCGGCCACGCCGAGCGCCTCGGCCCAGATCTGCGCGACGCGGCCCTCGACCTCGGTGCGCGGCGCGACGAAGGTCGAGCTGGCCATCGCGTGCTCCCCCGAGGGCCGCGGGAGCGCCTTGCGATCGATCTTGCCGTTCGCGGTGAGCGGGAGCGAGCTCAGTGCCACGATGACCGACGGGACCATGTAGTCCGGCAGCCGATCGCGCACGAAGCGCTTGATCTCCGCCTCGTCGACGGACCGCTCCGGCGCGGGCACGACGTAAGCCACGAGCCGCCGGTCCCCAGGGGTGTCCTCACGGACCGAGACCACCGCGAGCGCGACCGCCTCGTGCTGCGCGAGCATCGCCTCGATCTCGCCCAGCTCGATGCGGAAGCCCCGCAGCTTGACCTGGTGGTCCGTGCGGCCGAGGAACTCGACGGTGCCGTCCGGCAGCCATCGCACCCGATCCCCCGTCCGGTACATGCGCGCCCCCGCGTCGCCGGAGAAAGGATCCGGCAGGAACCGCTCCGCGGTCAGCGCCGGGCGTGACAGGTAACCTCGCGTGACGCCCTCACCGCCGATGTACAGCTCCCCCTGCACGCCGACAGGCACCCGCTGGAGGTGGCGATCGCAGACGTAAAGCGCTGTGTTGTCGATGGGCCGCCCGATGGACGCCCACCCCGTCCCGGCCGCCCGCTCGACGAGGTGCGTGGAGGACCAGATCGTCGTCTCCGTGGGGCCGTACATGTTGAGCAGCGCGCCCGGAAACGTCTTGCGGATCTCCTCGACGAGATCGAAAGGCAGCGGCTCACCGCCGAGGAGCAGCGCGCGCAGGCTGGACAGGGCAGCTCCCGCCGAGGGCTCCAGCATCATGCCGCGCAGCAGCGACGGCGTGCACTGGAGGTAATCCACCTGATACCGCTCGATCTGCCGCGGCGCCGAGGTGTCCTCCACGCTCCGCCGGTCCTCTCGCTCGCTCAGGCGCTTCAGCTCATCGAGGTAGGGCAGGCTCGCGAGCACGGCGTCGGGTTCGACGCCGAAGTCGATGAGGCAGCCGATCTCGTCGACCCCGATCTCCTTGAGCTGGGCGACCCGCTCCAGGCAGTCGCTCGGCGTCCCGAACAGGCCGCTCGTCTCGACGTACCTCTCGAAGGCGTGGGAGACGAGCAGGTCCAGGTCCTCCTCGCGGACAGAGCTGTCCAGATCGATGCCCAGGCTGCGGCCGAGCCCCCTCATCAGATCGGCCGAGCTGCGCAGGTAGCTGCGGAACGGCGCGCTGATCCGGGCGCGCACCAGATCGGCGTCCCGCTCGACGAACGTGTGGAGCATGAGCGTGACGTGCCCCTCGCCCTCGTGCCCCGCGCGGCGGCGCGCCTCTCGGTAGATCGCGATCCGCTCCGCGAGATCATCGATGCTCTGGCCGAGCAGGTGCGTGAGGATGTTCATCCCGCCCCGGCCCGCGGCCTCGAACGTCTCCGGGTTGCCCGCCGCCGTCAGCCAGACGGGCAGCTCGCGCTGCACCGGTTGCGGCCGGATCTGGATCTCCGTCGGTGTCCCCGCGCCGTCCGGGAACGTCAGCCGCTCGCCGCGCCAGAGCCTGCGGATGGCGTCGATGCCTTCCAGCATGATCCGCTTGCGGTCCGCGTACCGCTCCGGGGCGAGGATGAAGTCGCGCGCGTGCCAGCCTGACGCGAAGGAGACGCCGACCCGGCCGCGCGAGATGTTGTCGAGGAGCGCCCACTCCTCCGCGATCCTGACCGGGTGGTGCAGCGGGAGGACGACGCTGCCGGCGCGGATCGCGACCCGCTCCGTCATGGCCGCGATCGCCGCGCTGACGACCGATGGATTGGGGTACAGACCGCCGAACGCGTGGAAGTGGCGCTCGGGCGTCCACACCGCCATGAAGCCGTGGCGGTCGGCGAACTTGGCTCCTTCCCAGAGGAGCCGATACCGGTCGCCGCCGCCCTGGTCGGCGTCATCGGCGAAGTAGAAGAGGCTGAAGCCGAGCGTCCGGCGCGCGCCGGGGCGGCCCTTCGCCTGCGGCCGCGGCGCCCGGGGTCGCTGCTCGCCCTGGAGGATCACCGTCAGGCCGCGTGTGAGCGTCCACAGAAGCTCCAGCACGGAGATGTCGAAGGAGATGCTCGTGACCGCGAGCCAGCGGGCGCCCGGAGCGACAGGCCCGAGCGCTCGATCCATCGCGCTGAAGAAGTTCGCCACGCTCCGGTGGGGCACGACGACGCCCTTGGGCTTCCCCGTCGAGCCCGACGTGTAGATGACGTACGCGGCGTTGGCCGGGCGTGCGCCGGCCGCGGGCGGGGCACCAGGCTCCGGCCGGCCCTGGCCCCCGCCGAGCATCACCGCGCGCGCCTTCGAGCCCGCGAGCCGCGTCGTGAGGTGCTCTTCCGTCACGACCACCGGCGCGCCGGCGTCGTCGAGCATGTAGCCGATGCGGTCCGAGGGGTACGAGGGATCGAGCGGCAGGTAAGCGCCGCCCGCCTTCAGGATGCCGAGCAGCCCCACGAGCATGTCGATCGACCGCTCCGCGCACAGGCCCACGATCACCTCGGGCCCGACGCCGAGCGATCGCAGCTCGCCCGCGAGCGCGTCAGCCCGCGCGTCGAGCTCGCGGTACGTGATCTCTTCGCCCTCGAAGACGCACGCGGTCGCGTCGGGTGTCCGGCGGACCTGAGCGCTGAACTGCTCATGAATGCACGCGTCGGTCCACGCAGCGCGCGTCGCGTTCCAGCCGGACGTGACCAGCCGCAGCTCGTCCTCGTCCATCACGGTGGCCTCGGACAGGCGGCGATCGGGGCTCGAGGCCGCCGACAGCAGCAGCGCGCCGAGGCGCGAGGCCATCCGGGCGATCGACGCGCCGTCGAAGAGATCGGCGCTGTACTCGAAGTACCCCTCGAAGCCGTCCGCGCCGCTCCTCAGGGAGAGGGTGAGGTCCACCATCGAGGTGCCCGGATCGAGCTCCACCGGGCGCGCCTCGAGCCCCGGCAGCGCCGGGAGATCGACCTCCCGGTCCGGGAGCAAGATCAACATCGCCTGGAACAGCGGCGAGAAGCTCTGGCTGCGCGCCGGCCGCAGGTGCTCGACCACCCGCTCGAAGGGCACGTCCTGGTCCGCGTAGGCCTCGACCGCGACGTCGCGCACCTGCGAGAGCAGCTCCCGGAAGGTCCGGGCGCGGGACAGATCGACCCGCAGGACGACGGTGTTCGTGAACATGCCGAACAGCCCGCTCAGCTCCGGCGGGCGGCCTGCGACGGCGGAGCCGACGCACACGTCCTCCTGGCCCGAGCAGCGCCCCAGCAAGAGCGCGAAGCCGGCGAGCAGCGCCATGTACGGGGTGACGCCCTCCTGGCGGCAGATCCCCTCCAGGGCCTCGCGGAGCGCGCGGGGGAAGCGCACCGGCAACCTCGCGCCCCGGTAGGTCTGCGCCGCGGGTCGAGGGCGGTCCGTCGGCAGCTCGAGCAGCTCTGGGGCGCCGGCCAGCCTCGCGCGCCAGCGCGTGAGCTGATCGGCGGCGACGCCGCCGTCGAGGCGCTCGTGCTTCCACAGGACGTAGTCGCTGTACCCCAGCGGCAGATCCGCGAGCTCGGGTGAAGCCCCCCGAGAGAAGGCCCCGTAAAGCGCCGACAGCTCCCGGGCGAGGACCCCGAAGGACCAGCCGTCCGCCACGAGGTGGTGCGCCACGACGAGGAGCACGTGCCGCCGCGGCTCGATGCGCAGGAGCGTGGCGCGCGCGAGCGGGCCGCGCGTGAGCTGGAACGGGCGCCGCGCCTCCTCGCGCGACCGCCGCTGCGCCTCGACCTCCCGGGCGGACAGGGGCAGGCCCGTCAGGTCCACGATCTCGATCGGCAGCGCCCCCTCCGCCGCGATCACCTGGACCGGCTTCCCGTCTCGCTCCTCGATGCTCGCGCGCAGCGGCTCGTGGCGGCGCGCGATCGCGTCGAGCGCGCGCTGCAGCGCCGCCACGTCGAGCTCGCCGGAGAGATCCACGGCGACAGGGATGTTGTAGACGGGGTTGTCGGGATCGAGCTGCGCCAGGAACCACAGGCGCTGCTGCACGGGCGCGAGCGGCAGCGGGCCCGGCGCTCTCCGCGACGTCAGCGCGGGCGTCTGCGCTCCCGCCGGCCGCGACGCCGCCGCGCGCTGCGCCGCCACGTGCCGCGCGAGCGCGTCCGGGCTCGGACCCCGCAGGAGCACGTCGAGCGGCACCGGCGCGCCGAGCTCCTGCTCGAGGCTCGAGGACAGCTCGACAGCGCGCAGCGAATCCAGGCCGTAGCGGGTGATCGGCGCCTCCGGATCGAGCCCGCCCGCGGGCCCGCCGAGCGACCTCGCGAGGTAACCGCAGAGCCACGAGCGCAGCTCCTCCACGGTCGCCGCGTCGCCTCGAGGCGCCGGGCGCGGCGGCCCCGCCTGGATCGCGGGCGCCGCTGCCGCATCCGCATCCAGGCGCGCGCCGCTCCTCACCTCGTCGGCGCGCCAGAGCAGCTCGGTCTGGAGCTCACCGCCGAGGAACGCCGCGCGGCACGCGTGTCGCTGGATCTTGCCGCTGGAGGTCTTTGGAATGCTGCCCGGCGGGAGGAGCGCCACCGCATGCGGCTGCAGGTCGTGCTCCATGGCCAGCCGCTCCCGGATCGCCCCGATCGCCGCCTCGCAGGCCGCGAGGCGCGCGCGCAGGTCTCGCTCCTTCCGGACATCGATCTCCAGCGTGAGGGCGAGCCGCTCCTCGCCGTCGACCTCCACCGCGAACGCCGCCGAGCACCCCGACCGGATCGCCGGGTGGCTCTGCTCGACGGTGAGCTCGATGTCCTGCGGATAGTGGTTGCGGCCGCGGAGGATGATCAGGTCCTTGCGCCGCCCGGTGACGAAGAGCTCCCCGTCCTTCAGGAAGCCCAGATCGCCCGTGCGGAGGAACTCGCCTGGCTCGCCGGTCGCGAGCCGCGCGCGGAAGGTGCTCTTCGTCTCCTCGGCGCGACCCCAGTAACCCTGGGCCACGCTGGGACCACGGAGCCAGATCTCGCCGACGTGCCCAGCAGGGGAGGCGGTGAGCGCCTCGGGGTGCACGACGACGAGCTCCTGGTCCGGCAGCGAGCGGCCGCAGCCGACGAGCAGCCGCGCCCCCGCCTCGCCGGCGGCTGCCTCCTCGGCGCGCCCCTGCTCCAGCGCCGCCGCGCTCGAGGCGCCCACGATGGGGCCGTCGCCCGCTTTCCCGCCAGAGACGATGAGCGTCCCCTCCGCCAGCCCGTAGCAGGGATAGAAGGCCGTCCTCCTGAACCCGCACGGCCCGAAGGCCGCCGCGAACCGATCGAGGGTCGCCGGCCGCACCGGCTCCGCGCCGCAGAAGGCGACCTCCCACGACCGCAGATCGAGCGAGCGCCGCTCCTCGGGCGAGCTCTTGCGAACGCACAGCTCGAAGGCGAAGTTCGGGCCGCCGCTGATGGTGGCGCCCTCTTCCGAGATGGCCTGCAGCCACCGCAGCGGGTGCCGCAGGAACGTCAGCGGAGACATCAGCGCCACGTTGAACCCGTGGTACAGCGGCTCGAGGATGCCGCCGATGAGCCCCATATCGTGGTAGGGCGGCAGCCAGATCACGCCTGTGCTGCCCCGGTGCGCGCCGAAGCACCGTGAGATGCTCTCCAGGTTGTGCAGCAGGTTGCGGTGGCTGAGCATCACCCCCTTGGGGGTGCCCGTGGATCCCGACGTGTACTGGAGGAACGCGAGCGACGCCGCGCTGATCGCCGGCGGCCGAAAGGCGCCCTCGCCCTCCGCCGGCAGCTCGTCCGTCGCGACCCAGCGCGCCGCGCCGAGATCCGGCGCGCGCTCGAACAGGTGCACGGCCATCGACGCGATCGCGCCCGTGGAGAGCACCACCCCGGCCCGCGCGTCCTTCAGGATGGCGCTCAGCCGCGGCAGCGTCCGCTCGATGCGCGCCGGATCCGGCGGGTACGCCGGCACGGCGACGAGCCCCGCATAGACGCAGCCGAAGAAGGCGACGATGTACTCGAGCCCAGGCTCGTAGAGCAGGATCGCCCGCTCTCCGGGCTCCGCGACCTGGCGGAGCGCGGAGGCGACCTGTCGGGCGCGGCGGGCGAGGTCGGCGTAGCTCATGCGAGCCACGATCTTCCCGCTGTCGTCGCGGAAGCTGTATCCGCACGTCTCAGCGCTCCGCGCCTCGAGCAGATCGATCAGTGTGGCGTACCGCAGTTGCTGTTCGAGCGTCGTCATCTACAAACTACCTCTGTTGCAGGCGGCATGGTCACGCCGGCGACATCAAGCTTCCTGATCGCCGTCATCACCGGACGGACGCGCCATGCGAGGCGCACGGTTCACCTGGCTCAGCGCGCCATCTCGAAGAAAAAGTCGTCGACCACGATGCGCTGGCCTCGCGCGCCCGCGACGTCGTAGACCCATCGGCCGACCGCGAGGTCGAGCACCCCGAGCCCGAAAGGCGAGAAGATCGCGGGCTTGTCGCGGCCGATCCGGCGCTCGCCGCGCATGAGCTGGGCGAGGGTCCCGGTCACGAAGCTCCGGCCCCCGGTCAGCCGCTCCGCGAGGTGCGGCGACGTGTTCGCCTTCATCACGTGCTCGACGTCATCCACGATGTTGTAGGACCCGAGCAGGATCTCCGGCGCGAGATCGCGGAGAGAGATGTTGAGCACCAGCGGGTTGTGCGAGAACAGCGCCGGATCCAGGATGTAGGGCTCACCCGCGACCGTGGCGAGGACGATGAGGTCGCTGCCGGTGACCGCGGCCTCGAAGCTTGAAACGCAGTCGATCGCGCCGTGGCGACCCGGCTTGCACACCTGGGTCGCGAACCGCTGCGACTCCGCCTTGTCCAGATCGTGCAGCAGCACCGACCCGATCTCCCAGCCGAGCGCCAGGAGGAACGCATAGATGTACCTGGCGATGAGCCCATTGCCGATGATGCTCAGCCTGCTCACCGCGCGCTTGCCGCCGTTCATCCACTCGGCCGCCAGCGCAGCCGAGCCGGCGGTGCGGGCGGCGGAGATGATGGAGCTCTCGAGGCAGGCGAAGGGGTAGCCCGTCTCGTAGCTGTTCAGGAGGAGCGCCGCCGAGGCCCGCGGGATCCCTCGGCGAATGTTGTCGGGGTAGCTCGCGATCCACTTGATGCCCGAGACGCCGACGTCTCCCCCGAGGAACGCGGGCAGCGCGATGATGCGGTTCCGCGGCTGCTCCGGGAACCGCAGGAAATAGCTGTCCGGGTTCACGGTCTGCCCGTCCTCGTGCATCAGGTAAGCGCTCTTGACGCGCTCGACGCAGGCGGGGATGTCGGCATGGATGATCTCGTGGATCACCTTGCCCGTAATGATCGAGAAATCCATTCTAATGCGATCTCCGTTGTCTCACGCTGGCCCCGAGCCTGGCGTCGCTCCTCCGAGGCAGCGCGATCGCCGGTCAGAGAGATGTGTTGAAAGATGGTGGTCGGCCGCCTGGGCTCCGCGCTGCCTCGCTCGTCACGAGGCGCGCCAGGAGAGCCCCTTTTGACCCGATCCTCCGGGATGCGTCCTCTACGCGCCGAGCCTGGACGTCCAGGCGTCATTGAAGATGGTGTCCGCGTACGAGATGCCGCGGTCAGCGCAGACGAACAGCACCGATGGGGGGGTTGTGGAGCGCATCCTCGGGAGGAGCCTCTTCACCGCGGCGTAGCACGAGCCAGACGACCCCCCGACGAGCAGCCCATGCCGCGTGAGGAGCTCGCGGCAGGCGCGCACGGTCTCGACCTCGGAGACGAGGACGACATCGTCGATCTTCGCCTCGTCGACCAGCTTGGAGCGGACGCTGGCGCCGATACCCGCGATGTGGCGCGGCCCTGGAGCGCCTCCGAAGATGACCGAGCCCTGCGCGTCGACGGCGATGATGCGTGCGTTCGGGAACGACTCCTTCACACGCCGGGAAATACCGGCGATCGTCGCTCCTGTGCTCACGCCCACGAAGACGTAGTGAAGCTCGGAGAAGGCCGAGCAGATCTCCTCGCCCGTGAACCGGTAGTGGGCCCCGAGCGCGTCCATGTTGCCGTACTGGTTGGTCCAGTACGAATCGTGGATGCTCTCTCGCAGCTCCCGGAGCTTCTGGAGCCGCGCCTTCAAGAAGCCACCCATGTCGTCGGGCTCGGTCACCTTGACGACATTGGGGCAGAGCCTTCGCAAGAGGGACTCGTAGGCCTCCGTCGTGTTCGGATCGATCACCGGGATGAACTCGAGGCCGAGCTGGCGCGCGTAGAACGCGAGCGCGACGGCGAAGTTCCCCGAGGAGGACTCGATGAGGACGGTCTTGTCGTGGATCTCGCCCCGCTTGATGGCCTGGTGCAGGATCCAGAGCGCGGGACGATCCTTCAAGCTCCCTACCGCGTTGTGCCCCTCGAGCTTGGCGAAGAGTTTGACCCCATCGCACTCGAGGGGGAGCACGGTCGTTTGTCGAAGGGTCCCCAGGAGCGAGGTGACCTTCGTTAAGAGTTTTTCAGCCATGGGAGACTACTCTCGTGAGCTAACGTGAAGTCCATTCCACGGGGCGACCTGAGCGAACTCCGTTCCGCTGGCTGAACGGGCGGCGACTGATGGTATTTGACGATGATTGACGGTGAATGATGGAAACTGATGGCGACTGATGGCGACTGATGGCGACTGACGACGAACAACGGCTCCGAATTACGGGCCCGTCGCCCCAGCGGCGAGGAGGCGCTCGATACAGCTCTGGACCGAGAGCGCTTCACGCAAGCCAGGGAGGGCGTGCGAGCCGCCCTGCATCATCGCCGCGAGGTCGTCGAGCAGCGCCGTCCGGTTGCGCGTGAGGGCCTGCTCCGGCGTGGCGGGGCAGAGATCGACCCAGCTCGCGCCTTCCCGGATCTCGGCGTTGTACCAGTGATGGGTGCGGCCCGCTCCGCGCTCGCCGATCAGGGTGAAGGCGTTGAAATCGTCCTCTTCTCCGCCGACGCAGGCGTTCACCTCGAGGGGAATGGCCCCCGCGGTCAGCCGGGCCTGAATCGCCGTCTCCGACGCGACGCCGTCCGCCGGGAAATCGACGCGCGAGCGCTCGACGCGCAGCGCCCCGAGCAGGCGCTGCGCCAGGAACACGAAATGCGACAGCACCTCGCGGACAAAGCCGCCCTCCTGCCGGCCGACGAGCCAGCCGCTGGCGGGCTGCCACGGTCGAGGCCACGCGCGAAACGAGGCGTCGATGCGCGCCTGTTGCACCTCACCGATGCGCCCGGCGCGCAGCGCGTCCCCGAGCGCCTGCACCGGCGGCGAGACGGCGAAGCCGAAGTTGACGGCGGCGCGCACGCCGGCGCGCTCGAGCTGATCCACGGTCACCGCCGCCTCGCCGACGTCGACAGCGAGCGGCTTCTCGCACAGGATCGCCTTGCCCGCCCCTGCGGCGAGGCGCAGGTGCTCGAGGTGGGTCGCCGGCGGCGAGGCGATGTAGATCAGTTCAGCCGGAGCGGCGACCACCTCCTCGGCGGCGCCCCGCAGGCAAGCCCGGTCGAATGCCTCGATGCGCTGAGCTCCTTCGGCGGATGGGTCCCACGCGGCGACGACCTGGAAATCGGGGCGCTGCGCGAAGAGGCGAGCGATCCGCTCGCCGATCGTGCCGAAGCCGATGATTCCAACGCCGATCTTGCGCATACCCAGCCGTCCATCCTTAAATTCGACGGACTCCGGTGCGGTATACTACGGAGCTGCCTCACAGCGCAAGCGTGACCCGCGCGTCTTCGATCCTCGCACCCCGCCGTGCCGTACGATGAATGTCACGCCAACGTCATGCGGGGGTTGCGCCGCGCATCCACATCGTCCGGTTTGGGTGGAACGATGCGCTGCCATTTACCGGGCCGAGAACGGGGAGCCTCCTCGTGAGCCCACGCCTGGCTCGCATGCGACGCCAGCCGGAGCGGCAAGCCTTGTCCAGCTCCACGCCGGCTAGCGCGCTCGCGGGCGATGGCAATTGCCCTGGCTCAACAGGAGCTCAGACACGCTCTCTGCTCATGTCGGCGCGCTGTTCGCATATGCCTTTGATGAGCAAGCGCGCTCTTCGCAGGAAAGCTCCTGTCGAGTCGACCCTGCGAAGCACGCTCGACGACGGCTGAGCCCGGCATGCGTTCGATAGCCGCTGAGCCCGTCATCCCTCCGAATCTACGCGTGACCCCGCCGTGATCCATGGCGCCAACCTCATTGCTGCTGCGTTCCCCGTAGGCGCATCAGGTCATTCCTTCGTGTCGCAAGCCGAAAGGACAGGAGCCGCGCGAGCTGCGCAGATCCGCGGATGCTCATCGCTTCGTTCGCAGTAGATTCTGCCGCCGGAGGCAACCGAGGGATGACCGGAACGTCAGACGAACAGCAGACGAGCGGCCATGCGGACGGCGCTGGCCTGCAGGTGACGGCAGCGCAGCTCGCCGACGCGGCGGGCGAGGGCGTGGCGCCTCGCTTGCCGCGCGCCACGTACCGCGTGCAGCTCAACAAGGACTTTACCTTCGAGCAGGCGCGGCGCGTCGTCGCTTACCTCGACGCCCTCGGCGTCAGCGATCTCTACTCGTCGCCGTTCTTCAAGGCGCGCCCCGAGAGCATGCACGGCTACGACCTCGTGGACCACAACGCGCTCAACCCCGCGATCGGCGAGCGCGCCGACCTCGACCGGCTCACCGGCGAGCTCGCGGCGCATGGCATGGGCCTCCTGCTCGACTTCGTCCCCAACCACATGGGCGTGGGCACCTCCGACAACGCCTGGTGGAACGATGTCCTCCAGAACGGCCCGAGCTCGCTCTATGCGCCGTTCTTCGACATCGACTGGGCGCCGCTCAAGACGGAGCTCAAGCACAAGGTGCTGCTCCCCGTGCTCGGCGACCACTTCGGGCGCGTGCTCGAGCGCGGCGAGCTCAAGATCGAGTTCGACAACGGCGCGTTCATCCTCCGGTACTTCGATCACGTCTTCCCGGTGAACCCGCGGACGTACAGCATGATCATCGGGCCGCTCGTGCCAGGGCTCGTCGCCGCGCTCGGCGAGGAGCATGACGCGCTCCTCGAGCTGCAGAGCATCCTGACCGGGCTCCGCAACATGCCGCCGCGGACCGAGACACAGCGGGCCAAGGTGATCGAGCGGCGTCGGGAGAAGGAGATCCTCAAGCGGCGGCTCGCGTCGCTCGTCGCGGACTCGCCCGACGTCGCGGCGGCGGTGGCCGAGGGCGTCCTGCGCATCAACGGCAAGGCGGGCGATCCGCGGAGCTTCGACCCGATCGAGGCGCTGCTCGAGGAGCAAGCCTACCGCCTCAGCTTCTGGCGCACCGCCGCCGAGGAGATCAACTACCGCCGGTTCTTCGACATCAACGACCTCGCCGCGATCCGGATGGAGCACCGGCCGGTGTTCGCCGAGGCGCACCGCCTCGTCTTCGAGCTCTGCGAGCAGGGCCAGGTCACGGGGCTGCGCATCGACCACCCCGACGGCCTCTGGGACCCGATCGGCTACTTCGAGGATCTCCAGCAGGGCTACCTGATCGAGCGCTGCCGGCGCCGCTTCCTCGCCGAGGCCGCGGACGAGCCGGAGCAGCGGAGCTTCCTCGACCCCCGGCGCCGCCCCGAAGCCCGCTTCGCCCGGCTGGAGCCGGCCCTCCGCGCGGCCCTCTCGGAGCGCGCCGCGCGCGACGCGCTGAACGCGCGGCCGCTCTACGTCGTCGTCGAGAAGATCCTTGCGCGCGGCGAGACGCTGCCGGAAGCCTGGCCCGTCCATGGGACGAGCGGCTACGACTTCACCGCATTGGTGGGCGAGCTCTTCGTCGACGCCTCGAGCGAGGGGCAGATGACCGCGATCTACGAGCGGTTCATCGGAGACCACATGGCGTTCGAGGCGCTCGTCTACGAGAAGAAGAAGGTGATCCTCCGGACGGCCCTGGCGAGCGAGCTCAACGTGCTCACCCACGCCCTGAACCGGCTCACCGAGCGCGACCGCCGCTTCCGCGACTTCACCCTGGGCTCGCTCAACGAGGCGCTGCGCGAGGTCATCGCGTGCTTCCCGGTCTACCGCACCTACATCAACGATCGGACGCCGGCGATCTCCGATCACGACCGCGTCGCCATCGGCCGCGCCGTCGCCCTCGCGCGCCGGCAGAACCCGACGATGGAGGGCTCCATCTTCACGTTCGTGCGCTCGGTCCTCATGCTCGACGGCACGGATCTCTTCCGCGAAGAGGACCGGCACCTCTTCTGCGACTTCGTGATGAAGTTCCAGCAGCTCACCGGGCCGGTGATGGCCAAGGGGCTCGAGGACACCTCGTTCTACATCTACAACCGGCTCGTGTCGCTGAACGAGGTCGGGGGCGAGCCCGAGCGCTACGGATCGAGCGTCCTCGCGTTCCACCGCGGCAACGTGCAGCGGCACAGGGCGTGGCCGTACTCGATGCTCGCGACGTCGACGCACGACACGAAGCGGAGCGAGGACGTGCGGGCGCGCATCAGCGTGCTCTCGGAGCTGCCGTCGGCCTGGGAGGAGGCGCTCCACCGCGCCGCCGCCGCCGCCGCGCCGCTCAAGGCCGAGATCGAGGGCCGCCTCGCGCCGGACGGCAACGAGGAGTACCTCTTCTACCAGACCCTGCTCGGCAGCCTGCCGATCGAGCCGCTGCTCGGCGGCGAACGCGGCCCGCGCGCGCCCGAGGGCGACGCGCTCTCGGCGTACGCCGACCGCCTCGTGGACTACATGCGCAAGGCCACGAAGGAGGCGAAGGTCAACACGTCCTGGATCGACGCGCAGCCCGAGTACGACGCCGCCGTCGAGGCGTTCGTCCGCAAGGCGCTCGCGTCCGCGGAGGTCGTGGGCGCGCTCCTGCCGCTCGCGCGCGTGGTCGCGTACCACGGCATGTGGGGCTCGCTCTCGCAGACGCTCCTGAAGCTCACCTCGCCGGGCGTGCCCGACATCTACCAGGGCAACGAGGTGTGGGACTTCAGCCTCGTCGACCCGGACAACCGCCGCCCGGTCGATTACGCCGTGCGCGAGCGGGCGCTCGCGGAGATCCGCGCGCGCTGGCGGCCCCGCGGCGGGGGCCGCGCGCTCGCGCGCGAGCTCTGCGCCGAGGCGCGCGACGGCCGCGTCAAGCTGTTCGTCACGCACGTCGCGCTCGAGCTGCGCCGGCGCCACCCGGCGCTCTTCGGGGCCGACGGGGACTACGCGCCGCGCGCCGTGATCGGCGAGCGCGAGGCCCACGTCGTCTCCTTCGCGCGCCGCGCGCCGGACGGGCGCTCGCTCGTCGTGGTCGCGCCCCGGTTCAGCGCGCGGCTGCTCGGCGGCGCCTGCTCTCCGCCGATCGGCGCGGCGTGGGCCGGCACCTCGGTCGACGTGGAGCCCGGCCTCTACACGGATCTCTTCACCGGCGCCGAGCTCGAGGCGTCGCCGTCCGCCGCTCCGCCGCGCGACGCGACCGCGCCGCCCGAGCCCGGCGACGGCGCGGCGCTCCCGCTCGACCGCGTGCTCTCCGATTTCCCCGTCGCCCTGCTCCTGCGGGCGGCGCAGCGAGGCCAGTGACATGAAGGCGAAGCGCACGATGGGCGCGTGGCTCGAGGGCGGCGCGGTCCGCTTCCGCGTCTGGGCGCCCGACCACGATCGGATCGAGATCGTCACCTACGGGGCCGACGGCCAGGAGGTCACGGGCGAGCTGCCTGCGGCCCCGACCGGCGGCGGCACCTTCGAGGCGACGGCGCCAGGCCTCGGGGCCGGCGCGCTCTACAAGGTGCGGATCGACGGCGAGGGGCCGTTCCCGGACCCGTACTCCCGCGCGCAGCCGCTCGGGGTCCACGGCCCGTCGGCGGTCGACGACCCCTCGTTCGCGTGGACCGACGCGGGGTGGCGCGGCGTCGCGCTCGAGGAGCTCGTCCTCTACGAGGTCCACGTCGGCGCGGCGACCGCGGAGGGCACGTTCGACGCGCTCATCGGGCGGCTCGCCGAGCTCCGGGAGCTCGGGATCACGGCGATCGAGCTCATGCCGGTCGCGAGCTTCCCGGGCGAGCGCGGGTGGGGGTACGACGGGGTCGACCTCTTCGCGCCGCTCGCGGCCTACGGCGGCCCGGCGGGCCTGCGCCGCCTGGTCGACGCGGCCCACGCCGCGGGGATCGGCGTGATCCTCGACTGCGTCTACAACCACTTCGGACCCGACGGGAACTACCTCCGCGCCTACGCGAGGCGCTACTTCACCGATCGGCACAAGACGCCCTGGGGCGACGCGGTGAACTACGACGGCGCGGGCGCCGAGCAGGTCCGCGCGTTCGTCCTCGAGAACGTCGAGATGTGGATCCGCGACTTCCACATCGACGGCCTCCGCCTCGACGCGACCCACGCGATCGTCGACGACTCCGAGCCCCACATCCTCCGGGAGATCGGCGAGCGCGCGCGGGCGGCCGGCGAGGGGCGGCGCGTCCTCGTGATCGCCGAGGACAGCCACAACGACGCGCGCCTCGTGACGCCCGTCTCGCAGGGCGGGCACGGCCTCGACGCGGTGTGGTCCGACGACTTCCATCACGAGCTGCGCGTCCTGTTCGCCGGAGATCGCGACGGCTACTTCGAGGATCACACGGGCACCGCGGAGGACATCGCGGCGACCATCCGCAAGGGGTGGCTCTACGAGGGGCAGATCTCGAAGCACACGGGCAAGCCGCGGGGCACGCCCGCGGATCCGGTGCCGCCGCCGCGCTTCGTCCACTGCATCCAGAACCACGATCAGATCGGCAACCGCGCCGTCGGCGATCGGCTCGGGGACAACGTGAGCCCGGCGGCCTTCCGGACGATGTCGGCGCTGCTCCTGCTCACGCCGTACACGCCGCTCCTGTTCATGGGCCAGGAGTGGAACGCGCGGACGCCGTTCCAGTACTTCACCGATCACGAGGCCGAGCTCGGCCGGCTCGTGACCGAGGGCCGCCGGCGCGAGTTCCAGTACTTCGCGGCGTTCGCGGGCGCGGAGGTGCCGGATCCGCAGGATCCGCGGACGTTCCAGCGCTCGAAGCTCGACCACGCCGAGCGGCAGCGGCCCGAGCACGCCGGCGTGCTCGAGTGGTACCGCGAGCTCCTCCGCCTCCGCGCCTCGCACCCCGCGCTGCGGAGCCGCGCGCGCGGCGCCTTCTCGGCCGACGCGCTCTCGCCGGACGCGATCTGCATCGAGCGCCGTGGCGGCGGGGCCGCCGTGATCGCGCTCTGCGCGCTCCGGGGCGCGCTCTCGCTCGACCTCGGCCGCCCGGAGGCGCGGGCGCTCGCGTTCAGCGAGGAGCCGAGGTTCGGAGGCGCGGCGCGGCGGCCCCCGATCGAGCGCGGCTGGGTGGAGCTCGAGGGGCCGGCGGTCCTGATCGTCGAGGTGCCCGATGCCTCCGGGGCCCCATGCTGAAGCCCGTCACGTTCACGCCCATCGGCGTGGTGCGCACGCCGTTCTCCGATAAGGTGAGCGCGCCGCGGCAGCCCCACGCCGCGGGCAGCGCCGAGGGGACCATCGAGCTCGTGCCGGGGCTCGGGCTGGAGCACGCGCTCTCGGACATCGAGGGGTGGGACTACCTCTGGGTGGTCTTCTGGTTCCACCTCAACGAGGGCTGGCGCCCGAAGGTGCTGCCCCCGCGGAGCTCCGGCAAGCGGCGCGGCGTGCTGTCGACGCGCTCGCCGCACCGCCCGAACCCCATCGGCCTCAGCGCGGTGAGGCTCCTCGCGGTGGACGGGCTCACCCTGCGCGTCGGCGGCGTGGACATGATCGACGGCACGCCGGTGCTCGATCTGAAGCCCTACGTGCCGTACGCGGACGCCCACCCGCACGCGCGCACCGGCTGGCTCACGCCGCTCGCGGAGGAGCCGGGCGGCGGTGCGCCGGTCGACCCCGAGCCCGGCTTCGAGGTGGCGTGGTGCGCGCGCGCCGCCGAGCAGGCCGCGTGGATCGAGGAGGCGCACGGCTTCGCGCTGCGGGAGCGCGTGGACCGGGTGCTCGCGCTCGGCCCGCAGCCGCACCCCTACCGCCGGATCCGCGCCGACGGGGACGCGATGCGCCTCGCCGTGACGTCGTGGCGGGTGCGGTTCAGGGCCGAGGGGCGGCGGATCGAGGTGCTGTCGGTGGCGACGGGCTACCGCGAGAAGGAGCTCGTCGGCGGCGAGGGCCCCGAGCTCGACGCGCACCGGCGGTTCGTGGAGCGGTTCGGCCGCGGCTAGCGGACGGGCGATCGGCGATCGACCAGCGCGCCGCCTGCTCGCCAGGCACGCGCAGATCGCCTTTTATTCCGCGGATCTCGCGTGACGATTCACGCCCCTGTCGCTTGCAGCATGCGCTCGAGGCGGACAAATGCTGAGTGTGTTCATCGGGGACATCTCGGGTGATTATCGGGCCAGCGGGCTCGACGGAGACGCCTGCTGACGGTGCGGCCGCAGCGTCGTTGCAGCTCGGCCAACCAGGGGGTGAGCCCCCTTCATTGCGCGCCCTCGCCGGTTCCGTACGCGGCCTCGCCGGACGACGGCCGCGGCGACAGGGGGCAGATCGCGGGGGAGCTGCGGCTGAAGGCGGCCCTCCTGGACCGGCTCGGCGAGGCGACCCTCGCGTGGGAGCTCGGCGGATCGAGCGCCATCGTGTACTTCGGCGACGGGGCCGAGCAGCTCTACGGCTTCCCGGCGCGCGACGCCGTCGGGCGGTCGAGCCACGATCTCCTGCGCACCGCCCTGCCGGCGCCGCGCGCGCAGATCGAAGCGGCGCTCACGCGCGACGGCCTCTGGGACGGCGAGATCCGGCGCACGACCCGCGACGGCCGGGAGATCCTTGTCGAGAGCCGCCTCCGGCTCGTCGAAGGGGCGGAGCGCCGGCGGCTCGTCCTGGAGACCGGGCGCGAGAGCACCGCCAGGCGGCGCGCCGAGGAGGCCCGGCGCGACAGCGAGGCGTGCTTCCGCAACATGGCCGATCACGCGCCCGTCATGAGCTGGATGACGGGCGCCGACGGTGGCTGCAGCTACGCGAGCCGTGGCTGGCTGGACTTCTCGGGCCAGACCGAGTTGGCCGCCCTGGGCACCGGCTGGCTCGAGGCGGTGCACCCCGAGGACCGGTCGGCGGCCGAGGAGGCGTTCCAGCGAGCCCACGAGCGGCGGGACGCCTACAGGATGGATTTCCGCGTGCGCCGCCGCGATGGCGTGTACCGCTGGTGCATCGACTCGGCCGCTCCGCGGCTCGGCCCGGGCGGCGAGTTCCTCGGCTACGTCGGCTCGATCATCGACATCACCGAGCGCAAGGAGGCGGAGCTCCAGCTGCAGGAGCGGGAGGAGGGGCTGCGTCGGGCCATCATGGAGACCCCGTTCCCCATCATGATCCACGCCGAGGACGGGCATGTCGTCTGCGTCAACCGCGCGTGGACGGACATCAGCGGGTACACCCACGAGCAGATCCCCACCGTGACGGCGTGGTACGACAGGGCGTACGGGGCGACGGGGGCCGCCGTCCGCGCCAGGGTGGCGTCCCTGTTCGATCTGGAGGAGGCCTCGGACGAGAACGAGCTCACCATCATCACGGCGAGCGGCGCCAGGCGCACGTGGGTCTTCAGCGCGGCGCCGCTGGGGAAGGACGCGGCGGGCCGACGGCTCCTGGTCTCCATCGCTCACGACATCACCGAGCGAAAGCGGGCCGGCGACGCCTGGGAGGCGACGCTGAGGGAAGCGGACCAGCGCAAAGACGCTTTCCTGGCGATGCTGGCGCACGAGCTGCGCAATCCGCTCGGGCCCATCCGCAACGCGGTGGAGATCTTGCGGAACACCGGGACGGAGCAGCCGCCGCTCCTGCGGGCGTGCGGCGTGATCGAGCGGCAGGTGGCGCATATGGCCCGGCTCGTGGACGACCTGCTCGACGTGTCGCGCGTGGCGCGCGGGAGGATCCAGCTGAGGAAAGAGCGCTGCGACCTGCCCCGGCTGCTCCGGCAGACCGCGGAGGACTACCGCAGCACGCTGGAGGCGAGCGGCCTGGAGCTCCAGCTGGATCTGCCGATCGAGCCGCTCTGGGTCTCCGGCGATCCCACGCGCCTTTCGCAGGCGGTCAGCAACGTGCTGCACAACGCCAACAAGTTCACCGACGCCGGCGGTCGGGTGACGGTCGCGCTGTCGGCGACGTCGGACGGCTCCGCCGTGATCGGCGTCCGCGACACCGGCATCGGCGTGGAGCCGGCGACGCTGGCCTGCATGTTCGAGCCGTTCAGCCAGGCCGAGCACAGCCTGGACCGCAACCGGGGTGGGCTCGGGCTGGGGCTGGCGCTCGTAAAGGGTCTTGTCGAACTCCACGGCGGTACTGCATCGGCCGAGAGCGCGGGCGTCGGCCACGGGACGGAGATCGTCCTCCGCCTGCCGCTCGCGCGCGGGCCCGAGGCGTCCCCGGAGCGCGCCGCGCCGCCGCCGCGCCTCGACTCGAGGCCGGCGGACGCCGTCAGGTCGCTGCGCGTCCTGATCATCGAGGACAACGAGGACGCCGCCGAGATGCTGCAGATGTTCCTCGCGATGAACGGCCATCAGGTCGAGGTGGCCCTGTCCGGGGCCGCGGGGGTGGAAGCGGCCCGCTCGTTCCAGCCGGAGGTCATCCTGTGCGACATCGGCCTCCCCGGCGGGATGGATGGCTGCGGCGTGGCGCGGACCTTGAAGGCCTTGGAGGAGAGCGCGGACGTCGCCCCGTCGCTGATGATCGCGCTGACGGGCTATGGCCAGGAGCGGGACCAGCGCCGGGTCCGCGAGGCCGGCTTCGATATGCACTTCGTCAAGCCGATCGATCCGGGCTCGCTGCAGAGCCTCCTGGCCTCCGTGGCGACGCGGGCGTGACAGCGACGAGGGCGCGGGCGTGACGGCGACGAGGGCGCTGGTGCGCCGCCGCGCCGGCCCGGCGGCTCGATGTGGCTCGCTCGCACACAGGCGCTGGCTCGACCTTTGAAAAGGCCTCCGCCTCAGCGCGGAGGATCATGGAGCGTCGGGGAACGGGCTGGATCGATCTTCGTGGTGGGCGCCGGGGCCGCGGCGGCGCGCGGCGGCGCGCTCGCGCGGACCGCACGCCTGCGCGCGATCTGCACGGGCCCGCCGGGATCGCGCGGGTGCGCGCGGAGGTGGCCGGCCTCTTCGGAGACGCTGCGCGCGCCGCGCGCATCGAGCGCGACCTTGCGGCGATCCCCGGCGTCGTGTCCGCGCGGGCGAGCGCGCGCACCGGGCGGGTGCTCGTGCGCGTGGGGGAGGACGCGGCCGACGAGGCCGCGCTCGTGCTTGGCGCCCACGCCGTGCCAGGCGCACCGCCGCCGCCGTCCGCGCGCCGCGCCGCGCGGGCCATGGCCGAGGGCGTGGGCGCGCTCGTGCGCGCGGCGCGCCGCTATGCGCGCCCTCGCGAGGGCGCGGCGGGCGAGGGCGAGCGCCGCGCGTGGCAGGCGCGGACCTGGGGGAGCGAGGGCGCGCCGGCCGGTCAGGGTGAGGGCGCGCCGGCCGGGCAGGGTGAGGGCGCGCCAGCCGGGCAGGGCGGAGGAGAGCGCGCCCGCCGCGTCGACGTGGCGCTCTGCGCCCACGCGGAGGACGCGGGCGAGGTCGCCCGCGCGCTCGGCGTCGATCCGCGCGAGGGGCTCCGCGCCGCCGAGGCGCGCCGCCGCCTCCGCGCGGTCGGCCCGAACGAGCTCGCCGGCGTCGCGACCCGCTCGTCGATCGAGATCCTCGCCGGGCAGATCTTCACGGTGCCCACGGGGATGCTCCTCGGCGCGGCGGGCCTGTCGCTCGCGCTCGGCGACATGATCGACGCCGGCGCCGTCCTCCTCGTCGTCGGCGCGAACGCAGCGATCGGCACGTACACCGAGTCGCGCGCGGAGGAGCTCCTGCACGCGTGGGGCGACCTCCGCGTCGGGTGGGCGCGCGTCGTTCGCGACGGGCGCGAGCAGCGGCTCGCCGCGTCGGAGATCGTGCCGGGCGACGTGCTCGCGCTGCGCGCCGGCGAGCCGGTCGCGGCGGACGCGCGCGTCGTCGACGCCCACGGCCTCGCCGCCGACGAGAGCACGCTGACCGGCGAGAGCGAGCCCGCCGAGAAGTGCGCCGCGAGGGTCGACGAGGGCGCGCCGCTCGCCGACCGCCGCGGCATGGTGTACGCGGGCACCACGATCGCCTCGGGCGACGGGGCGGCGGTGGTCGTCGCGACGGGCCGCTGGACCGCGCTCGGGGACATCCAGCGCGCGCTCTCCCGCGAGTCCGAGCGCGCCCCGCCGCTCGAGCAGGAGCTCGCCTGGATTGGCCGGCGCCTCGCGACCTTCGCGCTCGCGAGCTCGTCGGCGGTGATGGTCGTCGGCCTCGCGCGCCGGAGGCCGCTCCGCGCGCTCTTGCGGAGCGCCGTCGCGCTCGGCGTCGCCGCCATCCCCGAGGGGTTCCCCACCGTGGGCACCACGGCGCTCGCGCTCGCGAGCCGCCGCCTGCGCGGCTCCGGCATCGTGATCCGCCGCCTCGCCGCGGCCGAGACGCTCGGCGCGGTGAGCGTCGTCTGCGCCGACAAGACCGGCACGCTCACCGAGAACCGGATGCAGGTGGCCGAGATCTTCCTCCCCGGCGAGGGCGCGCTGCGGGTGGAGCGCGCCGCGCGCCGGGGCGGCGGCGCGGGGCCTGGGCGCGGCATCGCGCTGATCGGCGAGGACGGGCGCGAGGTCGACGCCGCCGCCCCGCGCGTGCACGCGCTCGCGCGCATCGCCGCGCTCAACGCCGACGTCGAGCTGAGCGAGGCGGGCAAGGTCGTCCAGGGCAGCGGCACCGAGCGCGCCCTCGTGGAGTTCGCGCTCGCCGCCGGCTACCCCGTGTCGGCGCGGCGCCTCGCGGCGCGGCGCGTGAGCGAGGCGCGACGCTCGGCCGAGCGCGCGTTCATGGTGACGGTCCACGACCACCCGGAGCTCGGGCACATCGAGCTCGTGAAGGGCGCGCCCGAGCAGGTCGTCGCGCGCTGCGACGCACCGCGCGAGGGGGCCGGCGACGAGCGCGCCGAGGTGCTCCGGCACAACGACGCGATGGCCTCGCGGGGGCTGCGCGTGCTCGCGCTCGCGTGGCGGCAGAACGGCCGGCCGGACAACGACGCACCGCTCGAGTTCGCCGGCCTCGTCGGCCTCCGCGACCCGCCGCGCGCCGGCGTTCGGGAGGCGCTCGAGGCCCTCTCTGGCGCAGGCATCCGCACCCTGATGCTCACGGGCGATCAGGAGCGGACCGCGCGCGCGATCGGCGTCGAGCTCGGCATCTCGCCGGACGCCGTGCACAGCCGGGTCACCCCGGAGGCCAAGCTCGACATCGTGCGGGCGCTCCAGCAGGGCGGCGCGATCGTGGCGATGACGGGCGACGGTGTGAACGACGGGCCGGCGCTCAAGGCGGCCGACGTCGGCGTGGCCATGGGCAAGCGCGGCACGGACATCGCGCGGGCCGTGGCCGACGTGGTCCTCGCCGAGGACGATCTGCCGAGCCTCACCGAGGCGGTCTGCGAGGGGAGGCGGCTGCACGACAACGTCCGCCGGGCGATCGCCTACTTCGTCGCGACGAACGCGAGCGAGGTCCTCACGATGCTGGTCGGCGCCCTCTGCGGCGCCTCGCCGCTCACGCCGCTGCAGCTGCTCTGGATCAACCTGCTCACCGACGTGGCGCCGGCGCTCGCGCTCGCGCTCGAGCCGGCCGAGGCCGGCGTCATGCAGCGCCCCCCGCGCGACCCTGCGGCGCGGCTGCTCGGCGCGGCCGATCTTCGCGCGCTGGGCGTGGACGCGGCTGCGATGTCCGGCGCGTCGCTGTCGGCGTACGCGCTCGGCGGCCGGGCGACCGCGGGGACGAGGGCGTTCACGGCGCTGGTGATCGCGCAGCTGCTCCACATCCTGGCCTGCCGCGCCGGCGCCGGGGAGGGCGCTACGGCGGCCGCGCTCCGCGGGGACAACCCGCACGTGGCCCGCGCGCTCGCCGCCACGTCCGCGCTCCAGGCGCTCACGCTCGGCTCCAGGCCCCTCGGCCGCCTGCTCGGGGCGCAGCGCCTCCGTGCCGGGGAGCTCGCGCTCGCCGTCGCCGTGGGGGCGCTGCCAGCGCTGCTCCGCAGTCCTCTGGCGCGCTCCCCGAGCGCTGGCCGCGAGATCGTGATCGTCAACGGCAGGCGCGCGGAATCGGAATCGGAGTCGGAATCGGAATCGGAACCGGAATCGGAACCGCACGCGTCAGCAGAGGCGGAAGCGGCAGACGCGAGAGCGGAAGCGGAAACGGACCAGGGCGCAGGCGACGATGCGGGGGCGGCCGCGAGACGCAAGCAAGGCGTGCGCGCCGCGCGCGTCGCCGGGCTGCGCAAGGGAGACATGGCATCATGAAGTTCCATCCACCGTCGTTCGCCCTGGGGGTCGGCGCGGCCGTCCTCCTGATGGGCAAGAAGCAGCACCTCCGGCCGGTGGTCGTCGAGATCGCGGCGCTCGGGCTCCACCTGGGCAGGCTGGGCCTCGGCTTGCTCGAGCGCCAGCGGGAGCACGTCGAGGATCTCTTCGCCGAGGTCACGGAGCGGGTGCGCCAGAAGGCCGCGGGCGGGGCGCGCGGCGAGCGGGCCGCGCACAAGAGCAACGGCGCCTCGGAGCTCCACGGCGAGCCGTCGTCATGACGTCGCCGCCGGTCCTCGTCGTCCACGCCCTTGCGCGGCGCGTCCGCCTGCGCGCGCCGGCGCTGGCCGGCCATCGTCGGGTGTGTGAGCGGATCGCGGAGCAGCTCGCGGCCGATCCCGCCTGCGAGGTCGTCTCGATCCGTCCGATGACGGGCTCGGTGATCGTCGAGCGCTCCGTGGGCGGGCTCGATCCGGAGCGGCTCCGCGCCCGGCTCGCCGGGTTGGTCGACGGGGCGCGCGACGACGACGGCCACCCGATCGGCGCGCCGCGGCCCGAGGGGCACCCTGGCCCGACGCGCGTCGCCCGCGCGGTCGCGCACGCCTTTGCCGGGATCAACGCCGATGTGCGCGAGGCGATGGATTACCGCGCGGATCTGGGCACCATCTTGCCGGTCGTCTTCGCGGCGGCGGGGCTTGCCGAGGTCGGGGCGACGCGCAGGTTGCCTGTGCCGGCCTGGTTCAACCTGCTCTGGTGGTCGCTCCGGTGGTTCATGACGTTCAACCCCGGGGCGATCTCGGAGGAGCTGCACAGCGGCGGCGGGGCGCAGGGCCAGGCGGGCGTCACGGGCGAGGGGCCCGGCGAGGCGGGCCCGGTCTGCGACGATCTCTAGAGCGACGGTCACCCGCTTCGGATACGGGCCCACCTCGGCGTTTTCGGTGCTCAGCGCACCGGAGTGCGCTTGCGCGCCGAAAACGCCGATCTGGGCCCGTCTCCTGTGCGGGTGACCGTCGCTCTGCGCGTCGCAGAGGTGGGCGGAAACCACTGTAGAGAGGCATGTCCGCTCCGCGGACGCACCGCCGGTTGGGGCGCTCCGGGCGCGGCTGAAGGCGAGCCCATCGGCTCGGCGCGCGCGGCGGGAGCTGTCCCCGCGCGCTCGCGCGGAGGGCAGGAGAGCGTGGGACGAGGGCATTCCGCCGGCGGGGCCAGGATTCTCGACGTTCAGCTCGCCTCGGACATCGCCTTGCGATCGCGGCGTGAACGTGTCGGTGCGCTTTCGAGCTCGTGGCGCCGCCTGTTGACCCCGACGTAAAGCGGCGATGTCTCACAATGGCTCGGGAATAGATTGAACCTTGGTGCCTGGGCGCGTACCTTCTTGGTCCGGATCGTAAGCCCCGGAAGCAGAGGGGAACACGTTGATGGTGCGACTGCAATTCCCGGTGTGGCTAGGCCTGACTGTTGCATCACTCGCCGTGTTTCCGGGCTGTAGCTGTGGCAGTCCCGACGTGTCCGTGGCTGGGGCCGGGTCGGGGGGTGAGGGTCTCGGGGGTGCTGGCGGGGCCGGTGCAGGCGATCCTGTGGCTTCGGCGGGCGGGGGTGGGGCAGGTGGGCGTCCCGAGGTCGGGGAGCGGGGCATCGCCGCGGGCGAGATGGTCAGCGCGGGGAAGGTCGTGAGGAGTCCGAGCTATCGCATGGTCTTCACGCTCGGCCAGCCGACGCAGAATCAGGGAAAGACGACCTCACCGAGTTACCGCGTGCAGGGCGGTCTGGTCGGGGCGAACGGGAGCTTGCCATGAACGGGATGGGACGGCGTGTCCTCGCGATGGGTGTTCTTCTCGCCGCCTCCGTCGGCCTCGTGCGCAGCGCGGCCGCCGCCGTACCGATGCAGATCTCGCATCAGGGGCGTCTCTTCACAGCCAACGGCGAGCCGGTCAATGACGTCCTCTCGGTGACGTTCGCCATCTACGCCGCCGAGGACGACGACGAGCCGCTCTGGAGCGAGGTGATCGCGCTCTCGTTCGATGAGGGCTTTTTCTCCACGGTGCTCGACTTCACCGAGGAGCAGGCCGCGAAGGTCTTTGACGGCTCGGTTCGCTACATCGGAATCACGGTCGGGGACGATCAGGAGATGGAGCCTCGCGCTTCGATAGGGAGCGTCCCGTATGCGATGGTCGCGAACAACGCTGTTGGTGAGATCACGCCGAAGCTGGTGAAGATCGGCGGCAGGGTCGTCATCGACGAGAGCGGCAACTGGGTAGGCAACTCGAGCGGAATCGCGGGGCCCATGGGGCCGACAGGGCCCCAGGGGCCGGAGGGGCCGACGGGACCCCAGGGGCCGAAGGGGCCTGAGGGGCCGACGGGGCCGACGGGGCCCCAGGGAGCGACGGGGCCCGTGGGCGCGACAGGGCCCGAGGGGCCGACGGGGCCGACTGGCCTGCCCGGCGAGAGGGGACCGATGGGGCCCGAGGGACCGATGGGGCCCATGGGGCCGATCGGGCCGGAGGGACCGATGGGGCCCGAGGGACCGATGGGCCCCGAGGGCGCGACAGGGCCCGAGGGGCCGATGGGGCCCGAGGGACCGATGGGACCCGAGGGGCCGACGGGGCCGGAGGGACCGACGGGGCCAGTGGGCGCAACAGGGCCCCAGGGGCCGACGGGTGTGGTCGCGACGATCGCGATTGCGGGCAACGTTGCTCCCAGCTTTGATGGTGGAAGTGCCGCGTATGTCTTCGTCGGCCCCACGGGGACGGTGAACATCACCCGCAGCCAGCGTGTGACCGGATCGGCCTCTGTGCCGCTCGGGCTGCAGCCGTCCCGCGCTCCGTTCGTCGCCCCGCTCGGCCTCTGTTACGAGCGGCGCGGCGGCACCGGCGGTCCCGTCAACTTCTTCGGTGGCACCTTTGCGAGCCACTACTTCACGCCGACCCGCACGACCTACTCGGTCTCTGCCACGACGGTGCTGCCAGAGGGCGAATGGAATGTCGGCATGTGCCTCCGCAATGAGGGGACCAGCTCGATCCAGGGATCGAGCGCGTCGACCGGCAACGGCATGGTGAACGGCTGGTTCATCGTAACGAACGACTGAGGGCGAGCCCGCCGTCCGGGTTCGTGAGCCCGCCTCTGCTCTCATGAAGTCGGCCGGCCCCGTGCAGGGGTGTCCGTCGCGGAGCGCGGAGAGGGCCGCTGTTGGTTCTGCTCTCAGGAAGGCAGCCGGCCCCGTGCGGGGGTGTCCGTCGCGGAGCGCGGAGGGGACCGGTGTTTGTTCTGCTCTCGGGAAGGTGACAGGCCCCGTGCGGGAATGTCCGTCGCGGGGCCGGGCAGCTCGGCACAACCTCCCGAGCTACCCGGCGGAGCCTCTCCTCGCCGCCGCGGTGGCGCCTCAGGTCACCTGAGCGCCACCGGGCTCCGCGCGAGGTACTCGTCGTAGGACAGGGTCCGCAGATCCTCGATCCTCTTCGAGCGCATCGCCCCGATGACCGCCCGCGCGAGCTGGAGGTCCGTGATGAGCGGGATGTTCGCGTCGACCGCGCGCCGCCGGATCAGGTAGCCATCCGGACGGCCGAGCTGGTCGTACTCGCGGGGGATGTTGATCACGAGATCCACCTTCCCCTGCTCGATGGCGCTCATCGCCGTCTCCCCCTCGTCAGGCTGCTTCGCGAGGCTCGTGCACGCGAGCCCGAGCGCCCGGAGCGCCTCGGCCGTGCCCGGCGTCGCGAAGATGGGGAGCTTCAGGTGCTCGGCGATGACGCGGGCCTCGTCGGCGAACCAGTACTTGTCCTCGAGGGGCCCGAGCGAGAGCAGCACGCCTTTCTTGGGGAACCGGAAGCCGGTCGCGAGCAGCGAGTGCAGGAGCGCCTCGTGCATGTCGTCGCCGAAGCAGCCGACCTCGCCGGTGCTCGCCATCTCCACGCCGAGCATCGGATCGGCCCCCACGAGGCGCGAGAACGAGAACATCGGCGCCTTCACCCCGACGTAATCGAGGTCGAGCCCGCGGTTCTCGACCGGCTGCGACACGCCGAGCATCCTGCGCATCGCCTCCCGGACGAAGTTGTTCCCCGTGACCTTCGACACGAAGGGGAAGCTCCGCGACGCGCGCAGGTTGCACTCGATCACCTTGACCGTGTTGTGCTTGGCCAAGAACTGCATGTTGAACGGCCCGGTGATCGAGAGCGACCGCGCCACCTGCTGGGCGATCTGCTTGATCCTGCGGATCGTCGCGATGTAGAGCGACTGCGGGGGCAGGACGAGCGTCGCGTCGCCGCTGTGGACGCCGGCGTTCTCGATGTGCTCGCTGATCGCCCAGAGGATGATCTCCCCGCGATCGGCGACCGCGTCGATCTCCACCTCGCGGGCGTGGGTCTCGAACTTGGACACGACCACGGGGTAGGCGGGGGAGACGGCCTTGGCTCGGGCGAGGATGCGATCGAGCTCGTTGGGCTCGTGCGCCACGCTCATGGCCGCGCCGCTCAGCACGTAGCTCGGCCGCACGAGGACGGGGAAGCCGCCGAGCTTGTTCACGATCTCGCCCGCCTGGGCCGCGTCGACGACGTGCGCCCAGCGCGGCTGATCGATCTCCAGCCGATCGAGCAGATCGCTGAACTTCTTCCGGTCCTCGGCGGTGTCGATGCTCCCCGGGCTCGTGCCGAGGATGCGCGCCCCCGCCTCGTGCAGCCGGAGCGCCAGGTTGTTCGGCACCTGCCCGCCCATGCTGACCACGATGCCGTAGGGCTGCTCCCGCTCGTAGATGTCGAGCACCGTCTCGAAGCTGATCTCGTCGAAGACCAGCTTGTCGCACGTGTCGTAGTCGGTGCTGACCGTCTCCGGGTTGTAGTTCAGCATCATGGTCTCGTAGCCGAGCTCCGAGGCCGCGCGGATCGCGTTGACGCAGCACCAGTCGAACTCGACGCTCGATCCGATGCGGTAGGCGCCGGAGCCGAGCACCATGATCTTCTTCCGCCACGACGGCGCGACGTCGGTGGCCGACGCGTGGTAGCTCGAATAGAGGTAGTTCGTCTCGGCGGGGAACTCGGCCGCGAGCGTGTCGATCTGGGCGAGGTGCGGCACGATGCCGTGCCGCTTCCTGGCTTCCCGGATCGAGCCTCGCGGCGCGCCCGTCAGCGTGCCGATCATCCGATCGCTGAAGCCGAGCTGCTTCGCCTCCCGGAGGGTCGCCTCCTCGAGCGCGGGCTGCTGCGCGGCCGCGGCCTTGTCGGCCTGCGCGGGGACGGCGACCTTGAGCGCCTTCAGGTCCCGCTGCATCCGCACGATCGGCTCGATCTGGTTCAAGAACCACCGGTCGATCTTGGTGAGGTCGTGGATCTCGTCGACCGACATCCCCTCCTGGAGCGCGCGGGCCACGGCGAAGATCCGGAGCGGCGTCGCGTTCTTCAGCTCGTCGCGGAGGTCCTGGAAGGTGAACGCGTCGGGGTCGAGCCCCTTCACCCCGATGTCCAGCATGCGGAGCGCCTTCTGGATGACCTCGGGGAACGTCCTGCCGATGGCCATGACCTCGCCGACGCTCTTCATCTCGCTGCCGATCCGCATCGAGGCCCCGCGGAACTTGCCGAGGTCCCAGCGCGGCACCTTGCAGACGAGGTAGTCGAGCGCCGGCTCGAAGAACGCGGTCGTCCTGCGGGTGATCGCGTTGGCGATCTCCGGCATGGTGTAGCCGACGGCGATCTTCGCGGCGACGTAGGCGAGCGGGTAGCCCGTCGCCTTGCTGGCGAGGGCGCTCGACCGGGAGAGGCGCGCGTTCACCTCGATGACCCGGTAATCGGCGCTGTGCGGGTCGAGCGCGTACTGGATGTTGCACTCGCCCACGATGCCGAGGTGGCGGATCGTCTTCAGCGCGACCGAGCGGAGGAGCTGGTACTCCTCGTCGTTCAGCGTCTGCGACGGGGCGACGACGATCGACTCCCCGGTATGGATCCCCATCGGGTCGAGGTTCTCCATGTTGCAGACGGTGATGCAGTTGTCGCGCCCGTCGCGGACGACCTCGTACTCGATCTCCTTCCAGCCGCGGAGGCACTCCTCGACGAGCACCTGGGGCACGCCGCCGGCGAAGCCGCGGCGCACGGCGTCCTCGAGGTCGCGCTCGCTCTCGACGATGCCGCTGCCCTTGCCGCCGAGCGCGTAGCCGCCGCGGAGCATCACGGGGAACCCGATCTCGCGCGCCGCCGCCATGGCCTCGGCCGCGGAGCGGCAGGCGCGGCTGCGGGCCGTCTTCACGCCGATCTCGTCGAGGCGCTCGATGAAGAGCCGCCGGTCCTCGGTGTCGCGGATCGCCTTGATCGGCGTGCCGAGCACCCGCACGCCGTACTTGTCGAGGATGCCCGAGTCGTGGAGCTCGAGCCCGCAGTTGAGCGCCGTCTGCCCGCCGAAGGAGAGGGCGATCGCGTCGACCTCCTCCTTGACGATGATCCGCTCGACGAACTCCGGGGTGACCGCGCAGAGGTGGATGCGGTCGGCGAGCCCCTCGCTCGTCTGGATCGTGGCGATGTTGGGGTTCACGAGGACGGTGGCGATCCCCTCTTCCTTGAGGGCCTTGATCGCCTGCGACCCCGAGTAGTCGAACTCGCCGGCCTGACCGATCTGGAGCGCGCCGGAGCCGAGCACGAGGACGCGCCGGGGTTTCTTGGGGAGATAGGCGCCGTACATGGCTCAGCTCCTTCCTGCGGTGGGGGTGGCGCGGGGATCCGCGGCAGCGGCCCCCGCGGTCTTGAGTCGCGAATCAGAGGACCCCTTCATCGCGCCGCAGAGGCGGAGGAAGTCGTCGAACAGGTAGCTTGCGTCCTCGGGCCCGGGCGTCGCTTCGGGGTGGAACTGGACGCTGAAGAAGGGGCGGAGCCGCGAGCGGATGCCCTCGTTGGTGCCGTCGTTGATGTTGACGAACCAGGGCTCCCACTCGGCGGGCAGCGACTCGTGCTTCACCGCGTACCCGTGGTTCTGGCTCGTGACGTAACAGCGGCGGCTCAGGAGGTCCTGCACCGGCTGGTTCACGCCGCGGTGGCCGTACGGCAGCTTGAAGGTGTCGCCGCCGGCGGCCAGCGCGAGGATCTGGTTGCCGAGGCAGATACCGAAGATCGGCTTCGTGTAGGTGCCGAGCAGGCCGCGCAGCGCGGCGACCAGCTGGCCGAGGTCCTTGGGGTCGCCGGGGCCGTTGCCGATGAGGATGCCGTCGGCGCTCTCGGCGAGCTCGCCGATGGGCGCGTGGTAGGGGGCGCGGATGACGGTGACCCCGCGCCGCAGGAGCGAGCGGACGATGTTGTCCTTCGCGCCCGCGTCGATGAGGAGCACCTTCAGGGGGCCGCCCTCGTACGTGATGGGCTCGCGGGGCGAAACGAGGCGGAACACCTCCTCGCGCATGTCCACGGCCTCGGCCGAGCGCTTCACCCGCTCCAGGTCCATCTCGGCCGGGAACAGCCAGCCCTTCATCGTCCCGACCTCCCGGAGCCGCCGCGTCAGCGTGCGCGTGTCGATCCCCGTGATCGCCGGGATGCCCTCGCTGGCGAGCCAGGCGCCGAGGGAGCGGACCGCGGCGTGGTGGCTGTAGCGCTCCACGTAGCTCTGGACCACGAGCCCCTGCACCTGGATGCGGTCGGCCTCGTAGGGCCCGTCGACGCTGCCAGCTCTCCGCGGCGCGGGCACGCCGTAGCTGCCCACGAGCGGGTACGTGATCGTCAGGATCTGGCCTCTGTACGAGGGATCCGTGAGCGTCTCGACGTACCCTGTCATGCCGGTGTTGAAGACGACCTCGCCGCTCACCGCGCGCGGGGCGCCGAAGCACCGGCCCGTCATGGTCGTCCCGTCTTCGAGTACGAGCTTCATCCGATTCGCATCCATCCTCTTTGACCGCCTGGGCCGCCGCGGCGCGGACCCTTACGCAGGAGGGGCCGTGAGCGCATGCAGCGCCGTGGGCCCATGGGGTACCAGGTCCGCGCGCACGCCGCGCGGCGGGCCGGCATCATGCTCGAGGCAAGGCGTCCAAGCACCCCCGGTCGTCGGAACCGGTTTCTCCGGCGCTCCGTCGAGGTGGGGCAGGGCGCCCGGCGTCCCGTTCTTCCACATGCCGGGGACGCCCATTTGCCGTCCCCTCGCTCCACGTCAACCACGAACTTTTGGCCGAGCCTCTCTGGCCGCTTCCGGCGGGCTTTTCGTGGCCTGCCCGGAGCCCGCGCGGGTCTGCCTAGAGGGCCGGCGCGCGCTCGAGGTACGCCCGCTCGAGCACGAGCACGTCCATCTTGGTCCGGAGGAAGCAGTCGAGCGCTTCCTTTGGGGTGCAAACGATCGGCTCGCTCGCGTTGAACGAGGTGTTCAGGAGGACGGGCGTGCCCGTCTGCCGGCCGAACTCGCTGATGAGCGCGTGGTAGCGCGGGTTCTCCTGGGCGGTGACCGTCTGGAGGCGGCCCGTGCCGTCGACGTGGGTCACCGCGGGGATCTCGGCGCGGCGCTCCGGCTTGATCTTGTAGACCTTGACCATGAACGGGTCCGGCGAGGTCTGCTCGAAGTAGTCGCCGACGCGCTCGAGGGGGAGCGCCGGCGCGAAGGGGCGGAACATCTCGCGGCGCTTGATCCGCTCGTTCATCGTGTCCTTGATGTCCGGTCGCCGCGGGTCGCAGAGG
Organism: Sorangium sp. So ce726; assembly: GCF_051521405.1. Lineage (NCBI taxonomy): Bacteria > Pseudomonadati > Myxococcota > Polyangiales > Polyangiaceae > Sorangium > Sorangium sp. So ce726. The sequence goes on from NZ_CP150349.1 coordinate 3,608,334, forward strand.
ATGCTGCGGTTGCCGAGCGCGCGCGGGCCGTACTCCATCCGCCCCTGGAACCAGCCGACCACCTTGCCCTCGCTGATCGCCCTGGCGACGCGGGGGATCAGGTCCTCGTCGGGGAGGGTCTCGAACGCGACCTGCTCCTTCCGGAGCAGCTCGTCGATGGTCTCCTGCGAGAAGGCCGGGCCGAAGTAGCTGTGCGTCTGGTGGAAGCCGCGCGGGTTGTCGAGCTTGTGGTGGTGGACGTAGAGCGCCGCGCCGAACGACGTGCCCGCGTCGCCGGCCGCGGGCTGGATGAAGACGTCGTCGAACAGCCCCTTCGGCCGGATCTTCCCGGCGGCCACGCTGTTGTAGGCGCAGCCGCCCGCGAGGGCGAGGCGCGGCGAGCCGGTGAGGTGCTTCGCCGTCGCGAGCAGCTCGAAGTAGACCTCCTCGAACGCCGCCTGCGTCGAGGCCGCGACCGCCATGAAGCGGTCTTCCATCCGGCTCTTCGGGCTGCGGGCGGGGCCGAGCAGGTCGATCAGGCGCTCGGAGTGGATAGGGCCGTAGCGGGGCTCGCCCTCCCAGGTCATCGCGATGCCCTTCGTGTGGTGCTGGAAGTACTCGAGCCCGAGCTCGAACGCCCCGTCCTTGACGCGCACCACCTGCCGGAGCTTGTCGAGCAGATCCGGCTGGCCGAAGGCCGACAGCCCCATGACCTTGTACTCGTCGCCGAACTTGGGGAAGCCGAGGTACTGCGTCAGGCCCGAGTAGAACAGCCCGAGCGAGTGGGGGAAGCCGACGCGCCGGAGGATCTCCAGCTTGTTGCCGCGGCCGCGCGCCCACATCGTGCTGACGAAGTCGCCGAAGGCGTCGATGGACAGGACCGCCGCCTCGTCGAAGCCCGAGGGGAAGAACGCGGAGGCGAGGTGCGCGCGGTGGTGCTCGACGCTGTGCGACGCGGCGCGGATGCGCTTCGGATCGACGCCGAGCGCTGCGCCGAGGTGCACCTTCGGGTCGCTCGCGCCGAGCGAGCCCTTGAGGAGCCCTGCCGGTGAGCGCCGCGTCAGCGCGTAGAGGAGCTTGTCGCCGAGGTGCGCCCTCGTGTCGCGGCTGATCGCGATGTGATCGATGTCCTCGACCCGCGCGCCGGCGGCGCCGAGGCAGTACTCGACCGCGAGCCGCGGGAAGCCCGCGCAGTGCTTGATCCTGCTGAACCGCTCCTCCTCCGCCGCCGCGACGAGCTGGCCGTCGACGAGCAGGGCGGCCGACGCATCGCCGTGGTAGGCGTTGATCCCGAGGATGAGCATCGCTCCGCCATCTTCCGGCGCCCCCGCGCGAGGGTCAAGGTGAGCCCTCCGCGGGAGCGCGATGTGATCGAGCGCGGGTTCGTGACGTAAATTCGCCGGCCGCGTGGCAATGCAGTGCGCAGCGGGCAATGCCGCGCGCTGTGGGCAATGCGCGGCGCGCGGTCAGATCTCCGCGAGGCGAATGGCCTCGAGGCGATCGCCCTCGTCGATGCGCTCCCGATCGGCCGGCACGAGGACGAGCGTGTCGGCCTCGGCGAAGCTCGTGACGGCGCCCGACGCCTGGTTCGCGGCGATGCGGGCGATGAGCTCGCCGCTCGAGACGTCGAGGCGGGTGCGGAGGAACTCGGCGCGACCGGGCTGGCGCCTGAGCGCGCTGTCCGCGCGGACGATCACGCGGGGCGGCCGCGGCGCCGCGTCGCCCTGGAGCGCGCGGAGCAGCGGCACGCCGAAGAGGACGAACGTGAGCGCGGCCGAGGCCGGATTGCCTGGCAGCCCGAGCACGTGGACGACGCCGCACCGCGAGAGCTCGGCGCGCCCAACCGCGAGCGGCTTGCCCGGCTTGATGGCGACGCGCCAGAAATCGAGCGACACGCCCGCTGCTTCGAGCGCAGGGCGGACGATGTCGTGGTCGCCGACGCTCACGCCGCCGACCGTCACCACGAGATCGGACCCGCGCAGCGCCGTCGACACCGCCTCGGCGGCGCGCGCCGCGTCGTCGGGGACAAACGGTGCGATGCGGACCGCCGCGCCCGCCGCGCGCGCGGTCGCGGCGATGAAGTAGCTGTTCGACTCCGGGATGGTGCCGGCGGGGCCGGGCGAGCCGGGCGCGCGCAGCTCGTCGCCGGAGCACATCACCGTGACCACGGGGCGGCGCGCGACGAGGACGCTCGGGCGATCGAGCGCGGCCGCGAGCGCGACCTTCCCCGGGGTGAGCCGCGCTCCTCTGCGCAGCGGGACGGCGCCCTCCGCGAGGTCCGCGCCCCGGCGGCGCACCCAGGCGCCCGCCCGCGGTGCTTCCTGCAGGGTGATCTCGTCGCCGTTGCGCACGGCGTCCTCCTGCGGCGCGATCGTGTCGGCGCCGGGCGGCAGCCGCGCGCCGGTGAAGATTCGACACGCCGTGCCCGGGTGGAGCGCCGGCAGCGGGCGGCCGGCCGCGCTCTCGCCGCGGACGGGCAGCCTGAAGGGCCCGCTGCCCGCGAGGTCGGCGGAGGCGATGGCGTAGCCATCCATTGCGCTGTAGTCGAAGGCGGGCATCGCGTCGGAGGCCGCGATGTCCTCGGCAAGCACGCGCCCTGCGGCGTCGTCGAGCGGCACCCGCTCGGGGCCGACCGGGACAGCGGTCGCGAGCAGCCGATCGAGCGCCTCTTCGAAGGGGATCATCCGCGCTGCTCCTCGCCCTGCGCGGGCTGCGGGGGCCGGTGGTGGTGGCCGCCCTTGCCGGAGGCCAGCGTGACCGCGTGCGCGAGGACGGGGCCGATGATCTGCGTGACGGCGAGCTCCACCGCCTTCGGGCTGCCGGGCAGCGCGATCACCACGAGCCCACGCGCGACGCCGGCCGCGGCGCGCGACAGGATCGCGTTCGGCCCGATGGCGTCCCAGCTCAGGCGCCGGAACGCCTCGCCGAAGCCGTCGAGCGTCTTCTCGAAGAGCGGCGCGAGCGCCTCGAGGGTGCGGTCGCGCGGGGCGATCCCCGTCCCGCCTGTGGTGACGACCGCGTCGGCCGAGCCTGCGTCCGCGATCTGAACGATCGCCGCTCGCAGCAACTCGGGCTCCTCGCGGACGACGGCGTGGGATGTCACGGAGAAGCCGGCGCGCTTCAGGAACTCGCCGAGGAGCTGTCCGCCCTCGTCATCGTCGAGGGTGCGGGTGTCACTGAGCGTCAGCGTGGCGACGCGCACGGGGGAGCGGCTCATGCGGCAGGTTTACGCCTGTCCCCCGCGGTTGGCGAACTCTTGACGACACCGGCGCGACCTTACGGCGGACTTCGCGCGGTGGCGAGGTGGCGCGGTGGCCGATCGAGCGAAGGCGGCCTCGCTGCGTCCATGGCACCCGCGCCGCGCTTTGCGCGCCGTCCGCCGCGCATGGCGCGGCCTTGTCGCTCCGACGTCATCGACGGCGGATGGCTTTCGCCTCGTCGCTGCGCTAGGGGAGCGGCGTGTCAGGCCCTCTGATCCCTTACATCGAGCTCCCCGAGATCCCGCTCGCTTTCCTGGAGCACATCCCGCTTGTGGGGCAGCTCATCGATCCGGCGAAGCCGCCCTCGATCAAGCCGTTCGGCACGCTGGTGGCGCTCGGCGTCTACATCGGCGCCGTGGTCGCCACGCGGCACGCGCGCGAGCGGCGCCTCGACGAGAAGAAGATGAGCGAGTTCATCTTCTGGGTCGTGGCGGCCGGGTTCATCGGTGGGCACGTCCTCGACGCGATCTTCTATCACCCGCAGCGGGTCGCCCGAGATCCTCTCTACCTCTTCGCGCTCTGGGACGGCCTGTCGAGCTTCGGCGGCTTCACCGGCGCGCTGATCGGCGCCTTCGCGTGGCGCTTCTATCGCCGCGAGCGGATCCTGCCCTACTGCGAGGTCGTCAGCAGCGCGTTTCCGCTCGCGTGGGTCTTCGGGCGCGCAGGCTGCGCGTCGGTCCACGATCATCCGGGCCGCATTTCCGACGCATGGTTCGCGGTCCAATACCCGCTCGGGACGGGACACGTCGGCCGGTTCGATCTCGGCCTATATGAGTGTGTGCTCGCGATCCCGCTCGCGATCGCGTTCGCGGTCCTCTGGCGCCGGAACCCCCATCGTCCGCTCGGTTTCTACACCGGGATCATGTGCACCGCGTACGCTCCGGTGCGGTTCGCGCTCGATTTCCTGCGCGAGCGAGAGGGCACGGTCGTCGGCGGCGATCCGCGTTATGGCGGTCTCACTCCGGCGCAGTGGGCCTGCTTCGGTCTGTTCGTGGTGGGGCTCTATTTCCTGCGCATGGCGGCGCGCGGCGAGCCGTCGAGCGCCGGGGCGAGCCCGCTGGACGGCGCTTCGCGCGTCGCGGACGACGATCCGTCCGACGAGGATGATGAGGCCGAGGCGCCTCGGGCCTCCCGCGCCCGGGCCGAAAGGTAATCCCGCACCTGGGTACCTTGGACCGGTCGTTTCGGGTTTCGGGCAGATCCACGCCGCGCGATGCGCTCATCCGCTGGGCGGCGCTGGACCGCTCGGGCCTCCCGAGCGCCGGGTTTTCCGAGCGCCGGTCTGGCGACGCCCGCCTGTGACGGAGCGCGCGCGCTGCGGGGCCCCTGGTTGCCTGGACCGGCGCCCCCGGTCCTCCGGACCGGCGCCCGGGTGAGGGGCGAAGGCGCCGAGGGGTCCGGGACAGCTCCTTCCGGGCCTCCATTTGGCTCGCCCGCCCGTGGCGGGTCCCTTGACGCGCCAGGGGCGCCAGATATCGTGGGGTGGAGTTTGCACCAGAGGGTCGGCCCGCCGACCTTCGCTCGATTGAGCTCGGTCGCTCCTTCCGCCGACGGAGGGGCGATCGAGGCGCGCTCGCGAAAGGCTCCGCGTCATCGACATCGATCACGGAGCGAGTGGACCAAAATAAGAGGGAACGCAGGGGCCAACCCCAGGTTTTTCTACAATGGCTGAAGATTCGCGTAAGTTGTTCGTGGCGGGCTTGCCCGACTCCATCACCGAAGACGTTTTGCGGCAGCTCTTCGAGGCCACCGGCGGCAACGTCGTCGAGGTCAGTCTTCCGAAAGATCGCGCGACGGGTCGTCCGCGCGGGTTCGGCTTCGTCACACTCTCGACGACCGGCGAAGCCAACGCCGCGCGCGAGTCGCTCGACGGTTCATTTCAGGGCGGCAAGTCCATCTCGGTCCGCCCCTTCCAGGCCGAGCCGCCGCGGCGCGAGGGGCGCCCGATGGGCCCCGGCGGTGGCCCCGGTGGCGGCCCCGGTGGCCCTGGCGGCGGTGGCGGTATGGGCGGCGGCGGACCGGCTGCAGCGCCGGATCGGACCCTCTACGTCGGCAATCTCCCCTACGACGCGAGCGTCGAGGAGGTCGAGGGGCTCATCGGCTCGACGGGCGCCGGTCCGGTCGTGCGGGTCCACCTCCCCATGGACCCTGATGGTCGCAAGCGCGGGTTCGGCTTCGTGACGATGGCGAGCGCCGAGGCGGCGCGCGGCGCGATCGATGCGCTGCGCGGCGTGGACGTGCGCGGTCGGCGGCTCGTCGTCAACCTCGCCCATCCGAAGGGTGAGCGGCCGGCGCGCGAGGACCGCCCGGGCGGCTTCGGCGGTGGTGGTGGCGGCTTCGGCGGTGGTGGTGGCGGCTTCGGCGGTGGTGGTGGCGGCTTCGCCGGCGGCGGCGGCGGCGGCGGCTTCGCCGGCGGCGGCGGCGGCGCTCCTCCGCCGCCTGCGCGCAAGACCTTCGATGATCGCCGGCGGCGCGGCAGTCACGATGGGGACGGTCCTCCCGGCGGTGGCGGCGGCGGCGGCGGCGGCGGCGCTGGAGGCGGCCGGCGCAGCAACAACAAGAACTGGGATCGCGGCCGCGGCGGTGACGACTGGGACGACGAATGAGCGCTCCCGGTTGACAACTGCATCGTTTCTCGTAGGGTAGCGCCCTCCAGACGGGCGGTCGGGCGTCGCTGATCCGGCACACGTCCTCTGGTGCCCCCCGCCGGTTGCGGTGCTAGCGCTTCCCGTGCTGCCCGTACCTAGGTTCAACCAGGGCCGCCTGTGGAAACAGGTCGGCCCTGTCTTCGGAGACCTCCGATGCGCGACATCATCAAGCTGACGTGCGGCAACTGTGGCCGCGCGAACTACCACACGACGAAGAACAAGCGGACGATGACGGACAAGTTCGTCATCAAGAAGTTCTGCCCGACCGAGCGCAAGCACACCGAGCACAAAGAAGGCAAGATCTCGAAGGGCTAGGCCACGCTGCACCGCTGGCCGCTGCCGCCGGGCCCGCGCGAGCGGGCCTCGGGTCGGGCTGCTGCATCCTCTGCGGTGCTCGGCTTAACCTTTTTTCCTTTCTAGGGCGAAGCGATGATCTTCGACTGGCTCTACGGCCTGTTCTCGAACGATCTCGCGATCGATCTCGGCACCGCAACCACCCTCATCTACGTGAAGGGCAAGGGCATCGTGTCCTGCGAGCCCTCGGTGGTCGCCGTCCAGCGCGATGCTCGCGGCGGCAAGAAGGTGCTCGCCGTCGGCCGCGAGGCGAAGGAGATGCTCGGCCGCACCCCCGGCAACATCCAGGCGGTGCGACCTCTGCGCGACGGCGTCATCGCCGACTTCGAGATCACCGAGGCGATGCTCCGGTATTTCATCGCGCGCGCACACAACCGCCGCACGCTCGTCAAGCCGCGCATCATCATCTGCGTCCCGTTCGGCATCACCGAGGTCGAGAAGCGGGCGGTGAAGGAGAGCGCCGAGGGCGCTGGCGCGCGCGAGGTCTACCTCATCGAGGAGCCGATGGCGGCGGCGATCGGCGCCGGGCTGCCGATCACCGAGCCGAGCGGCAACATGGTCGTCGACATCGGCGGCGGCACGACCGAGGTCGCCGTGATCTCCCTCGCCGGCATCGTCTACTCGCAGAGCGTGCGCGTCGGCGGTGACAAGATGGACGAGTCGATCATGGCCTACATGAAGCGCAAGTACAACATGGCCATCGGCGAGCAGACCGCCGAGCGCATCAAGATCACGATCGGCAACGCGTATCCGCTCGAGCAGCAGCTCACGATGGAGGTCAAGGGTCGCGACATGGTGGCGGGTATCCCCAAGACGGTCGTCGTCAACTCCGACGAGATCCGCGACTCGCTGAGCGAGCCGACGAACGCCATCGTGGACGCCGTGCTCATCGCGCTGGAGCGCACGCCGCCCGAGCTGGCGGCCGACATCGTCGACAAGGGCATCGTGCTCACCGGCGGCGGCTCGCTCCTCAAGAACCTCGACGTGCTCCTCCGCGAGGAGACGGGGTTGCCCGTGATGGTGTGCGACGACCCGATCAGCGCCGTGGTGCTCGGCAGCGGCAAGGCGCTGGATCACCTCGAGCTCTTGAAAGAGGTCACGATCAGCTGAGGGTCGTCTTCGTGTCCCGCCCGTGAGCACGCCGGCGGGGGTTTTTGCGGCGCGCGGCGAGCCGCCCCGCGCCGGGGTGGGCGCCGCGCGCGGCGTCGAGAGGGGTGGCCTCGCGGGGCGCCTCGTACTACCTGGGTCCGGGAGCCACGGTGAACCTCAAACGCTACCGCGACTTCGTGATCGTGCTGTTGGCGCTCGCGGTGCCGTTCTGGTTCCTGCGCGCCAGCATGCGCGACCCCAAGCAGAACACGGGGGCCGACCGGATCATCATCAGCATCGCGGCGCCGATCCAGTACGCGGCCGCGACGCTGGCGCGCGGGATCTCGAACCTCTGGGGCGACTACATCTACCTGGTCGACGTCAAGGAAGACAACGCCAGGCAGGCCTCGCAGATCGCACGCCTCCGAGAGCGGGTGCGGAAGCTCGAGGCGCTCGAGGAAGAGAACCGCCGCCTGCGCAGGCTGCTCGACCTGCGCCAGAGCCTCCGGACCGATGTGGTGAGCGCCCAGGTCGTCGGCAAGAGCACCAACGATTTCTTCCGGGTGGTTCGCGTCACGCTCGATCGCGAGGCGCGGGACATCGGCTCCAACTTGCCGGTCCTCTCCGCGGACGGCGTCGTCGGCACGACGCTGAAGAGCGCCGGCGACACGGTCGACGTGCGGCTCGTGGTCGACGGGGGCAGCGGCGTCGACGTGGTCGTCGAGCGCACCGGCGCGCGCGGCTTCGTCCGCGGCACGGGCGATGAGAGCAAGTACTCCTGCAGCGTCGAGTACGTGCAGCGCACCGACGAGATCGAGGTCGGCGACCTCCTCGTGACCAGCGGCGTCGGCCGGCGCTTCCCGAAGGGGATCCCGGTCGGGACCGTGACGCAGGTCGTCCGCCGCGACTTCGGCATCTACCAGCAGGTGTACGTCGCGCCGGCGGTCGATTTCTCCCGGCTGGAGGAGGTGCTCATCGTGACGACGACGCCGCCGGAGGAGACGCCCCCCCAGGCGCAGCGGAGGTGACGCGATGAGAAACTCCGCGTTCCTGGCGATGGGGGCCGCCCTGCTGATCCTTCAGTCGAACCTGTTCCGGCTCATCGGCAAGCTGAACATCCCGGGCTCCACGCCGAGCCTGCTTCTGCCGCTCGTCGTGTTCATGGGGGTGCACGAGTACTCGATCGCGCGGGGCGCCGCGCTCGCGTTCCTCCTCGGGTACCTGCTCGATCTCTTCACCGGCGCGCCGGTCGGCCTGTTCACCTTCATCACCGTCGCGACCTTCGTCGTGTCGCGTGCGGCCGGCGTGCGGCTCGCCGCGCAGACGCTCCTCACGAAGATCGCGCTGGCCTTCGTCTTCGGCCTCGTCGAGGGGGTGCTCATCGTGATCCTCACCGCCATCTTCGGGGGCGACGCGGCGCGCACCCGCGCGCTCGCGCGGCTCGTCGCGCCGCACGCCGTCTCGACGGCGCTGTTCGCGCCGTTCGTCTTCCGGCTGGCCGAGCGCGTGCACCAGGCGACGATCAACGTCCCGCGGCCAGGGGAGAGCCCGCGGTGAGCCTGCTCGTCCAGCGCTCCGACGTGAGCGAGTTCCGCCGGCGCTTCCGGTGGATCGCGCTCGGCATGGTCGTCGGCTTCATGGTGCTCCTCGGGCGCCTGTTCTACCTGCAGATCCTCGAGGTCGACGAGAACAAGGCCGTCGCTCGCGAGAACATCGTTCGGCGCGTGACGCTCGCGACCACGCGCGGGATCATCCGAGACCGGAACGGCAAGGTGCTCGCGGCGAGCCGGCCGTCGTACAACGTCTACGTCGTCCCGCGGCGCCTCGACATGGAGACGATCTGGCCGAAGCTCGTCGAGTACCTCGGCGTCGGGATCGAGGAGCGCGCGCGGCTGGAGACGCTGATCACCTCGATCCGCGCCGACGAGGGCCCGCGCAAGAACCAGCAGATCCTGCTCAAGGAGGACATCTCGCGCGACGCCGTGGCGACCTTGGCGACGCACGACGCCGAGCTGCCGGGGGTCGACGTGGTGCCCGTCCCGGTGCGCTACTACCCGTACGAGGAGGTCGGCTCGCACGTCCTCGGCTACATGGCCGAGGTGGACGCCGAGCGGCTCGCGTCGCTCCGCAGCGTCGGCTACATCGAGGGCGATCGCATCGGCGTCACCGGCATCGAGCGCGCCTGGGAGAGCTACCTGCGCGGCACGCGCGGCTGGGAGAAGGTGCTCGTCGACGCCAAGGGGCGGCGCAGGACGGGCGGCGACGGGATCATCGAGGAGCCGCGGCGGGTGGACCCGATCCCCGGCCGCGACCTCCGGCTGACGCTCGACGCCGACATCCAGAAGGCGATCGACAAGGCGATGCGCGGCGAGCTCGCCGGCGGCGTCGCGGTCATCGACGTGCGCACCGGGCGGATCCTCGGGCTGTACTCGAAGCCCGGCTACAACCCGAACGCGCTCTCCGGCGGCTCGGGGAAGCAGGTCATCCGCGACGCGTTCCGGCGGCTCTACTCCGATCCGCTGAAGCCCGCGCTCGACAAGACGCTGTCCGGGGCGTACCCGCCCGGCTCGACGTTCAAGCCGTTCACCGCGCTGGCGGCGCTCGAGAAGGGGCTCATCGATCCCCGCCAGTCCTCGCGGTGCCGGGGCGCGCTGACGTTCGGCAAGCGCACGTTCCGGTGCACGCACGTGCACGGGCCGGTCGCGATGCAGCAGGCGATCGCCGAGTCGTGCAACGTTTACTTCTACCGGCTCGCGGCGGAGTACGGCGTCGGCATGGACGTCATCGCGGAGATGGGCCAGCGCTACGGGCTCGGCGCGCGGACGGGGCTCGGCATCAACGCCGAGGCGGGGGGCAGGATGCCCACCCGGGCGTGGATGACGCTCCGGAACAAGGGCCAGTTCCGCCTCGGGTTCGGCCTGAACGCGGCGATCGGCCAGGGCGCGACGACGGTCACGGTGCTCCAGCTCGCGCTCGCGTACGCGGCGCTCGCGAACGGCGGCACGCTGTACCAGCCGCAGATCGTGCGCGCCGTCGAGACGAGCGCCGGCACGGTCGTCCAGGAGTTCACGCCGCGCGTGCGCCGCCAGATCGACATCCGGCCGGAGAACCTCTCCCTCGTGCACCGGGCGATGGTCGCCGGCGTGAACGAGGAGGGCGGCACGGCGTTCAAGGCGCGCGTCGCGGGCGTGGAGATGGCGGGCAAGACAGGGACCGCGCAGGTCTCGCACCGGCTCACCCGCGGCGTCGAGGCCGAGCGGGTCTGGTACTTCAACCGCGAGCACGCGTGGTTCGCCGGCTACGCGCCGACGCGCTCGCCCGAGGTCGCCGTGGTCGTGCTCGTCGAGCACGGCGGCACGGGCGGCAAGCACGCGGCGCCGGTCGCCTTCGAGGTCGTCCGCGCGTACCAGGAGCTCGCGAAGGAGCGCCGCGGCGGCCCGAGCGAAGGGCCGCGCGCGGGCAAGAGCAGCGCGGGCCGCGCGCCCGCTGCGTCGGGGCGCACGCCATGATCCGGGGTGACTCTCTCTCTTCGCGCGATCGCGATCATTTCGACTGGCCGCTCTTCATCGCCGCGGTGGCCATCGCGGTGCTCGGCGTCGTCAACCTCTACAGCGCGACGAGCGTCTACTCCGGCGCGCGCGCGGAGCTCTACATCAGCCAGGTGTACTGGCTGTTCATGGGCGGCATCATCGGCGGCGTGCTGATCGCGCTCGACTACCGGCACCTCGAGCGCCTCGGCTACGTGCTCTACACGTTCGGCGTCTTCTCGCTGGCGCTCGTCTTCGTGCTCGCGCGCGACGTGCGCGGCTCCGCCAGGTGGATCGAGTTCGGCGCGTTCCGGTTCCAGCCCAGCGAGTTCATGAAGGTGTTCCTGGTCATCGCGCTGGCGAAGTTCCTGCACGATGACCCGCGCAACGAGGGCCGCACCCTCCGCGATCTGGCGATCCCGGCGGCGCTGACGGCGGTCCCTGCGCTCCTCGTGCTCAAGCAGCCCGATCTCGGGACGGCGCTCATCCTGGTGTTCGTCTTCCTGACGATCGCGGCGGTCACGCGCGTGCGGTGGAGGAGCGCCGCGCTGTTCGTCGTGTCCATCGCGGTGGCGATCCCGATCGTCTGGGAGTACGTGCTGCTCGACTACCAGCGCGCGCGCGTGCTCGTCTTCCTCCACCCCGAGGAAGATCTCCTGCACCGCGGCTGGCACGCCCACCACTCGCGCGTCGCGATCGGCAACGGCGGTCTGTTCGGCAGCGGGTACCTGCGGGGCACCCAGAACCAGTTCCTCTTCCTGCCGGATCAGTTCACGGACTTCCCGTTCCCTGTCTTCGCCGAGGAGTGGGGGTTCATCGGGTGCATGGTCCTCGTGTGCCTCTATGCGTTCCTGGTCGTGTGGGGGATCCGCATCGCGTCGATGGCGAAGGATCGCTTCGGCGCGGTGCTCGGCGTCGGCTGCGCGGCGATCATCTTCTGGCACGCGGTCATCAACCTCGGCATGACGTCGGGCGTGCTGCCGGTCGTCGGCGTCACGCTGCCCCTGTTCTCGTACGGCGGATCGAGCGTGACCACGGTGATGGTGGCGATCGCGCTCCTCATGAGCGTGTCGATGCGCCGCTACTCCGGCGTCGCCTCGCTCGATCGGCTCTGACGGCGTCCTTGGACATACGCTGAATGCTTGGCGCTCGTCCCCCGATGCGACGTTCGCCAGGCCCGAAGCGGCAAGGCGCCCTGGAAGCCGCAGGTGGATCGCGGGGTGGTGGGGCCCCGACGAGCTTTGCTCGGCGGGGCGGCGGGGGCGCGTGCGCCCGCCGCGTGGACTCAAATCGCGCTTTCTGCGAGCCGCGCCTCGATGACGAACGCGAAGGCCTTGAGCGCGTCGCGCTCGGTGATCTCGCCGCCAGCGCGCGCTCTTCGGACCACGGCGCGAAAGCCGAGGTAGCGGCGCCCGTCCAGGCCGAGCAGCGCCGGCACCGTCGCTGGATCGCGCGCCGTGCCGCCCGAGCCCGCGAGCTCCGCCGCTTTGTCGAAGATCCCCGCGACGAGCGCGTCGCAGCGCTCGAGCGCGACGGCGTACCGCTCCGCGGCGATCGTCGCCTCGATCTCCGCGATCGCCTCCCGCTCGGCGGTCGGCCAGAGCGCGACGAACGAGAGGCCCGGCTGGGCGAGGTGCCTCGTCGCCGCGGACGGGCCGTCCGCGCGCGCGGTCGCCGGGGCGTCCGCCGGCGCGGCAAGCTTCCGGGCGGCGAGCCGCAGCGACGGCGGGAGCCCTCGGCTCACCGGATCCCTGACGCCGGCGCTGCGCGGCGCGAGCTCGCCGCCAGGCGATGCGGTCGCGACGGGCGCGGCCGCGGCCTCGCTCGGATCGCCGATCGTCGAGTCCGGTGGCATCGTCGACCACGGCTTGCTGGGCGGCGCGAGCCGCGAGATCACCGCGTCGAGCGGCGCCGACGGCGGCGGCGACGCGTCGCGCAGGGCGGTGGCGAGCCCGCCCTCGATCGCGTCGAACCCGCCCAGCCCGCTCCCCATCGCGTCGGGCAGGCGGCTCTCGAAGGCGCGCAGGACCGCGGCGCTGATCTTCTCGAGCCCCTCGTAGAGGCCGAGCCCCGTCTTCGCTGACGTGGCCAGCGAGAAGACGCGGGACGGGTTCAACATCGCGTCGAGCTCCGAGAGTGGCAGCAAATCGGGCAAATCGCGCTTGTTGTGCTGGAAAATGTGCGGGACGTGCTCCAGCGCCCGCCCCTGCTCGGCGAGGTTCTCGCGCAGGTTCTCCATGCTCTCCATGTTGGCGTCGGCGCGAACGGCCTGCGAATCGCTGACGAACACGATGCCGTCGGCGCCCGTGAGCACCAGCTTTCGGGTCGCGTTGAAGTAGACCTGCCCTGGCACCGTGAAGAGCTGGAGCCTCACGTTCATCCCGCGCAGCTGCGGGAGCCGGACCGGCAAGAAGTCGAAGTAGAGCGTTCGATCGACCGGCGTCGCGAGGGAGACGAGCTTGCCGCGGTACTCAGGCTTCGCCGTGGCGTGCAAGTACTCCAGCGTGGTCGTCTTGCCGCCCAGGCCGGGCCCGTAATAGACGATCTTGAAGACGAGCTCGCGCGACAGTGGGTTCACCGACGCCATGGGCGGCGGCGACGATACACGAAAAGGCGAACGACAGCGCGGGGTGTGCGCTGGCGCATGGAAGCCCGCCGCGCGCCCGGCGTGCCCGCCCGGGCGGGGCGCCGGAGGTGCGTCCGGCGCGGCGCGCCGTCAGCGGAGCCCGACGAGCGGCTCGAACTTGTCCTTCTGGCCGATCTGGACCATGAGCGCGACCTGGCCCCGCTGCGCCTGGAAGTAATCGAGCCGCAGCCGGTGCGTCCCCTCCGTGAGGCGGGCCTCGCCGTCGACGGTCTTCGCGTTGTGGACTCCGTCGTTCGCGACCACGCGCTTGTCGTCGATGTAGAGGACCGCGCCGTCGTCCGAGGTGAGCCTGAGCTGGAACACGCCTTCCTGGGGCGCCTTGAACTCACCCTCGAACCGGATCGCGAACCACTCGTTCTGCGCGAGCGCGCCCGGGAAGCCGCCGGAGAAGTCCTGCGACTTCACCTCGAACTTGTCCGTGTACAGCACCGCGAACGGCACGAGCCCGTCGAAGGTCGGGAGCTTCTGGGTGTTTTCGGGGATCACGTACGCGAGCCCCCGGAAGGCGCCGCCCTCCCCGTTGCCGAACGCGTTCGGGGCGGTGATGCGCGGCGCGTTGTTCGTGGGCAGGCGCCACTTCGGGGTCCTGCGCCGCTCCGGCTCCGGGTCGGGCTTGGCCGGCTTGCGCGACCGGGAGGCCTTCTTGGCGGGCGGCGGGGGCGGCGGCGAGGCCTCTGCCGGCGTGTTGCCGCTCTGGATGGTGACATGGCAGCCGCTGAGGAGAGACGCGGCAAGCACGCACGAGGCGATGTGCGACGAGGTTCGGACCATGACGTCTCCTGAGAGGGAACGGACGGATTGGCCCGCCCCCACGTGAATGCGAGGATGGCGCTTAGACGTTCGAGCCGTGCGCCGCAATCAGCGTCACGTCGCGTCAGGAGCCCCCGGCACGAGCGAGCCCGCCGGCCGAGGGGCGAGCGCACCGAGAGCGTCCTCGGGGGGCCCCTTGGGCTGGCCGTGCAGCGCGGGCCCGGGCGCCTCCTGCCGCGCGTTCCCGTCGAGCGATTCCGCGGCGCGCCAGACCGGCGAGCGCTGGGCGAGCGCGAGCGCGGCGAGGCAGGCGAGCACGCTGGCGAGCGCGCCGGCGTTCATCACACCCTCGTACCGGCCCCGCGCGGGCCCCGCGTAGCTCAGCCCGAGCAGCGCGCCGCTGGCCAGGCCCCCGATGTGCGCGGCGTTGTTGATGCGAACGCCTGTGCTCGACGCGTTCACGACGAAGCCGAAGAGGACGATGTAGAACACGGCCTGGAGCGCGAGGTCCTTCCATCGCGGGTCGCGGCGGCGGAGCAGCCAGCCGAGCAGGAGGCCCATCACGCCGAACACGGCGCCGCTCGCGCCCGCGGTGCACACGACCTCGGGCTGCACGAAGAGGTTCCATGCGGCGCTCGCGCCGAAGCCGAACAGGCCCGTGAGCACGTAGGCGATCGCGAACCGCGCCGAGCCGACGGCGGGCTCGGCGGCGCGGGCGAGCATGCCGAGCGTCACCATGTTCATGCCGAAGTGGAGGACGCCCATGTGGACGAAGACCGCAGAGAGCAGCCGGAACGGCTCGAAGGGCACGCCGGGCGCGAGGAGGAGCGCGCCGAAGCGGAGGTAGCTCGGCGCGTCCCACGCCGAGAGGAGGCCGAGATCGCGGGAGTGCGCGGCCACCAGCTGGCCCACGAACACGAACGCCGTGAGCCCGCCCAGGATCTTGGTCGCGAGCAGGCTTCGCCCGTCGAGGCGCCCTCGGGTCGGCGCGGTGTGGGCGGGAGGCGCGAGGAGCGGCGCGCCGCAGCGGATGCAGCGGCTGAAGTCGCCGCCGTTGAGGGCGCCGCAGCGCGCGCAGTGCAGCGAGCGCCTCGGTCCGCCGGACGGCCCCGCCGTCACAGGGCAGTCCCGGAGCGCTGGCCGACGCCGGGGTGTGGGGGGGACCTGAACGCTGTATCGAGGGTCACCTGGGCTCCTTTCACGTCGGACGCTCCGCGTGGAGGCCGGCACAATGTGGCGGCTCCTGGCCGTAAGGTCCACGGGTTTGGGCCGTTGTCGAGGGGTGAATGCCGTGGTCCTCCCGCGCTCGGTTCCGCCTGCCGGTGCGCGCGCCCTCCTCGCCGGGGGCGCGCACCGGCTCGCCAGCGGCGCGCAGGCGCTCCTGGACCGCGGCGCGCGCCGGCCCGAGAGGGGCGCGAGGCGGACACCGGTGCGCTCCGTTCTGCGTCCGGGTATCGTCGCCGCTGTGACGGCGGTGGCAGCAGCGAGGCCCGATCTCGAGGCGGAGCGCCTGCTGTGCGAGCGCGCGGCGCAGGGCGATCGCCTCGCGCTCGGGCAGCTGCTCCGCAAGTACGGGCCAGCGCTGTACCGCGCGGTGCTGTTGCCCCGCCTCGGCTCCGACGCGGCCGCGCAGGATGCTCTGGCCGAGACGTATGCGCGCGTGATCGAGCGGTTCTACCAGTTCCAGTGGCAGAGCTGCGGCATCTATCCCTGGCTCCGCGTCATCGCGCTGCGCATCGCGCTCGACATGCTCCGCGCGCGCCGCCGCGAGGCGCTCTTCGAGCCCGAGGATCTTCAGCGCGAGATCGACGCCGCGGAGACCGACCTCACCGCGCGTGGAGAGGCCGAGCTCTGCGAGAAGCGCGATCTCGCCGACGCGCGGGCGCGCGTCGAGGACGCGCTCGGGCGCCTCAACCCCCGTTACGCCGAGGCCATCCGGCTACGTGTGCTCGACGAGCGGCCCCGCGACGAGGTGGCCCTCGCGCTCGGGGTCAGCGTGGCGACGTTCGATGTCGTCCTGCACCGCGCCATGACCGCGCTGAAGAAGGCGCTCGCCGCGCCGCGCGCGGAGCGCAAGGAAGGAGCGCGATGAAGCCGCGGCTGCCCTCGGATCCGCGCTCGCCGCCGACCGGCGACGGGCCCCAGGAGCGCCGCGCCGGCGCGGATCGCGGCCGGCGGCTCGCGCTCGTCGCGCCTGGCGCGGAGCCCTTCGCGCCTGCGTCCGACGACGAGCTGCGCGCGGCGCGCGAGCTCGCGGAGGCGCTCGATCGCGGCGAGGTCCCGCTCGCGGACGCGCTCAGGGCGGCGGCCCGCCCCGCCGGGCTCGACAGGGTGGACCACGAGGCGCTGCTCGCGCGCGCGCTCGGCGACGAGGGCGCGCCGCCGACCAAGGCCGAGCTGCGCGCCGCCGAGCGCCTGCGAGAGGCGCTCGATCCCCGCGCTGCTTCCGGCGGTGGGCCGGGGCGCGGCGGTGGCTCCGGGGGCGAGGGGGCGCTCCGCTCGGCTGACGCACGCGACGAGCTCGCGGAGCTCGCTGTTGCGCTCCGGGCCGCGTGGCGTCCGGCTGCGCTCCCGGAGCTCCGGGGGCGCGCGCTCATCGACCAGGCCTTCCGCGCCTCGCCCGCGCGCGGCCCCCGGCGCATCGCGCCAGTGACGATGGCGGCGCTCTCGACGCTCGCCGCGGCCGCGGCGGCCGTGGCGCTGATCTTCGGCCAGATCAGGGAGGAGCGCGCCTCCGTCGCGCGCGCGCCCGCGGCCGCTGCTCCGGGCGGGGCGGTCGCCGCGCGGCCCCTGCTGATCGAGGCGCGCTCGACCGCCGCGCTCTTCGATCCGGCCGCGCCCTTTCCGCGGGAGGGCGGTCAGACGGAGCGGATCGATCGCATCGCCGCCGCGCGCGCGTCCGATCTGCGCCAGAACCGCTACGCGGCGTGGGGGGTGCGCTGATGCGGGGCTCGCACCTCGTCGCCGTCTGCCTGGGGCTCCTCACGGCGGCGCACCTCGGGTGCGCCCCGGGCGACGAGCGGGCGCGCGCTGCTGGGGGCCCGGGCGATCCGGCGTGCGCATGCGCCCCAGCCCAGGTCGTCGATCCCACGCTCCTCGCCTTCCTCTCGAGGGCGCGCGCAGCGCACCATGCCGCCGACGTCGCGCTCGGCGCGGGCGATCGCGCCGCTGCGCTCCGCGCCCTGGAGGGGATCATCGCCGCGCCGAGGCCGCCGGGGGCGCCGCCGGAGGTCGCCGAGGTGACGGCGGATACGTACGCCCGGCTGGCGGAGCTCCGGAGCGAGGCCGGCGAGTTCGACGCCGCGACGCGCGACATCGACGCGGGCCTCCGGTTGGCGACGGCGCCTTCTCATTATCAGGGCCACCTCTACGAGGTCGCGGGCGTGGTCGAGGAGCGCCGCGCGAAGGCGCTCGAAGCGAAGGGGGATCGCGAGGCGGCGGCGCAGGCCCGCGCGCGGGCGGTCGGGCTGCTGGAGCGGGCGATCTCGATCCAGGACCAGGTGATCACCGAGGCCCTGAAGGGCCCCGGGGAAAAGCCGCGCTGAAGGGCGCGCTCGCCGTGGTCTGCAATTGCGACGGGCGCGGGTTCGTCGTTAGACTCGAGCGGGAGGGGGCCGCTGCTCGACCCGATGACGTTCCGTGTTCCAAGGCCGAAGCCCGGGTACGATCTCAAATCGCTCCCGCTGAAACCGGCGGAGGCGTTCCTCCTGTCCCGCATCGACGGCGTCCTGACGGATCGGGATCTGTCCTTGATCACGGGAATGTCGCACGGCGATACCGTCGAGGCGCTGCGCCGCTTGCGCGACCTCGGCGCGATCCTCCTGGACGGGGAGCCCTCCGGACAGCCTCCGCCGCGGGACGCCGCGCGGCGCGCGGCCGCGGTGGATCCGGAGAAGACGATGCCGTCCGGGTCCGAGGCCGCCCCGCTTGGCCGGGACGCCCTGCAGCAGATGGAGTCCCTGCCGCTCTACGATCCTGCCGAGCTCGACGAGCCGGTCGAGCTCGCCTCCGACCGGAAGCGGCGGATCCTCGACCTCTACTACCGCCTCGAGGATCTCAGCTATTACGCGCTGCTCGGCGTCGCGGATCAGGCGGACAAGAAGCAGATCAAGAGCGCCTACTACCAGCTCGCGCCGGAGTTCCATCCGGACACCTACTTCCGGAAGCAGCTCGGCTCCTACAAGCCGAAGATCGAGGCCATCTTCACGCGCATCACGCTGGCGCACGACACGCTGACGTCGAAGCAGCGGCGCGCCGAGTACGACGCGTACCTCGAGCAGACCCACAGGAACCGGACGATGGCGGCGCTGATCGAGCAGACGCCGCGCGACATCGCCACCATAACGACCGCCGTCGACGCCACGGTGCGCGCCGCGTTCGCCGATCCGCGCGACATGGGCGCGTCGCCCGGGCGTTATTCCTCCGAGCGCGTGCCCGCAGAGCAGGGCGCGTCCGCTGTGTCCTCCGGTGCCGCCGCGCCGGTTCAGCCGTCGCCGGCGCAGCCGCCTCCAGGAGGAGGCTCGCCCGACAACGGAGGCGCGCCGGCGCGGAGCGCAGCGCCAGCCTCGCCTGCTGCGCCTGCTCCCACCGCCAAGGACCGGCGTGAGACGTTCGCGCGCAAGCTCACCGGAGGCTTGCGGCGCACTCCGGCGGGGGCGTCCTCCACGGCAGCAGCCGCTGCGTCCGGGGTGGCCGCCACGCCGGCTGCGCCGACCGCTGCGCCTCGGGCGGCCGCCGCGCCGACCGCTGCGCCTGGAACGGCCGTCGCGCAAGCTGCGGTGGCAGGCGCCTCTGCGGCGCCGCCGAAGACCCCTTCCGGCGTGCGTTCGCCGGAGTCGATACGGGCGGTCGAGGCGCTCAAGGCGCGTTACGAGAACGCCCGCAACGAGGCGCTCCGGAGCCAGATCGCGCGGTACTCCGACGTGGCTCGGGCCGCGCTCGAGCGGAACGAGTTTGCGAGCGCGGCCAACGCGTACCGGATCGCCGCGTCGCTGGCTCCGGAGGACGCCGAGCTCCAGAGGGCGTCGGCCGAGGTGGAGCGCCTCGCGGCGGTGGCGCTGGCGGACGGGTACCTCAAGCAGGCCGAGTACGAGGCACAGAACGGCCGCTGGGTCGAGGCGGCGCTGAGCTATGTGAAGGTGTGCAACGGCCGCCCGGACGACGCCGGCGCGCACGAGCGGGTCGCGTACGCGACGCTCCAGGCAAGGGAGAGCACGCGGCGGGCGGTGGAGTTTGCGCGGCGGGCGGTGGAGCTCGTGCCCACCTCCGTGGAGTTCCGGCTCACGCTCGCGCTGTCGTACGCGGCCGCGGGGCTCGCGAAGAGCGCGGCTGGCGAGCTCGAACGCGCCGCCGAACTCGCAGGGAACGATGGTAGGCTGCGCGGCCTCGTCGCGCAGGCGCGCGAGCAGGCCAAACAGCAGGGGAAGCAAGTCTAGCGCCGGCCCTTACAGAAGGCGCGCTGGCCCCTGGCGGGGCCGGAGCGGCGCCTTCCGCATGGCCGGCGCACGATTGGCCCGCTCGGCTCCGCGAAACGGTCTAGCATCGTGGCCTCAGCGGCCGTTCGGGCCGAAGATCACAAGAGGAGCAGCGGCATCGATGGAGCGTGTCATCGGCATTGACCTTGGCACCACGAACTCGTGCGTTGCCATCGTCGAGGAGGGCGTCCCGACCGTCATCCCGAATCGCGGTGGGTACAAGACGACGCCGTCCATGGTCGCGATCACCGAGGCCGGCAAGCGGCTCTGCGGGCACATCGCGAAGCGGCAGGCGATCACCAACGCCGAGAACACGGTCTACGCCGCGAAGCGGCTGATCGGCCGGAAGTGGTCGTCCCCGCAGGTGAAGAACGCGATCCTGACCGCCTCGTACAAGATCGTCGAGGGGCCGCACGGCGACGTCCGCATCCAGCTGCGCGACAAGACGTACTCGGTCCCCGAGATCAGCGCGATGGTCCTCCAGGAGATGAAGCTGTTCGCCGAGGACTACCTCAACGAACCCGTCTCGAAGGCGGTCATCACCGTCCCCGCCTACTTCAACGACAACCAGCGGCAGGCGACGAAGGACGCGGGCCAGATCGCGGGGCTCGACGTCATCCGCATCGTCAACGAGCCGACGGCTGCAGCGCTCGCGTACGGGTTCGGCAAGAACGTCGAGAAGACGATCGCCGTCTTCGACCTCGGCGGCGGCACCTTCGACATCTCCGTGCTCGAGATCGGCGCGGGCGGGGTCTTCAAGGTCATCGCCACGGCAGGGGACACGTTCCTCGGCGGCGAGGACTTCGACGCCCGCGTCATCGACTGGCTGGTGCAGGGCTTCAAGGAGCAGCACGACGTCGATCTGCGGCAGGACCGGATGGCGCTCCAGCGGCTCAAGGACGCGGCCGAGAAGGCGAAGTGCGAGCTGTCCAGCGTCCTGGAGACCGAGATCAACCTGCCGTTCATCATCTCGAGCGCGCGGAACGAGGCGCTGCACCTCCAGCGGACGCTCTCGCGGGCCACGTTGCAGGAGCTGTGCGAGGACCTTGTCGAGCGGTGCGTCGAGATCTGCAGCCAGACGCTCGAGGACGCGCGGCTCGACCGCGACGAGATCGAGGACGTCGTGCTCGTCGGCGGCATGACGCGCATGCCGAGGGTGCAGGAGGCCGTCCGCGACTTCTTCGAGCGCGAGCCGTGCAAGGGGGTGCACCCCGACGAGGTGGTCGCGCTCGGCGCGGCGGTGCAGGGCGCCGCGCTCGTGGACGAGACGAAGCAGATGATCCTGCTCGACGTCACGCCGCACGCGCTCGGCATCATGACGTTCGGGTCGAACTTCGAGGAGCTCATCCCGCAGAACACCACGGTGCCCACGAGCCGGTCGAAGATCTTCACGACGAGCCGCGACAACCAGACGGCCGTGAAGATCCTGGTCATGCAAGGCGAGCACCAGAAGGCGACGGACAACGAGCTGCTCGGCGAGTTCATCCTCACCGGCCTGCGCCGCGCGCCGAAGGGGCAGGTCGAGATCGAGGTCACGTTCGAGATCAACAGCGACGGCATCGTCTCGGTGAGCGCGAAGGATCTCGAGACGGGCCAGCAGCAGTCGATCCAGGTCACCGCGTCGAGCGGCCTCACGAAGGAGGAGGTCGGCGAGATGATGGAGGCGGCGAAGGAGTACCTCGTCGATCGCCGCGCGAGCGACCAGTTCGAGGGCGTCCGGCAGGAGGCGGAGAAGCTCATCGCCGAGATCGAGCGGATGTTCCCGCAGGTCGAGCAGATCGTGGCGTCCAGCGACTTCGGCCGCGATGCCATCGGCAAGGCGCGCGGGATCGTGGACCGCTCGCGTCAGGCCATCGGCCGGCGCGACGCTGCCGCGGTCAAGGAGCAGATGGAGGCGCTCTCGCGCACCCACCGGATGTTCAAGGGTGTCGTAGCCAGGCCACAGGGGTGAGGGGTGGCCGCGATGAGGGAAGACGATGCGGTCGGTGCCGCCTGACTCCAAGACCCTGGACTCCTCCTGGGGGCTCGACGAGGTGGACGAGCTCGAGGACACCCAACCGGTCGCCTCGAAGGAGCTCCTCGCGCTCGCCGCGCTCGCTCGCGAGGAGAAGGGCGCACCCCGCATGGAAACCCCGCCCGCCGGCACGCCTCTGCAGCCCGACGGCGAGGGCAAGATCACGCTCCCGCCGCCGATCCCGGTCAGCGACTACGTGGCAAAGATGATGACCCGCCGCTCTCACTCGAGCTCCGAGATCACCGCCCAGCGGCAGCGCCCTGCGGAGGCCTTTCCGCCGGAGGGGTACCCGCCCGTCCCGCCGCCGCGCAGGACGATCCCCTGGGAGCCACCGCCCGGCTCCTCGTTCTCGGGCAAACACGGCGCTCCCGGCCGAGAGGGGGCGAGGCTCGGCCTGGAGTGCGACGAGCCCGGGGTCCCGTCGCGGCCCGGCGGGCGGATGGGGTTCGGATCGCTCGACGCTGAGCGCGACTTCGGGTCGGAGCTCGACGACGATCTCCTGCGCGAGCCGAGCCCGCCGTACCCGCGCAACTTTGGTGAGATCGACGTCTTCGGTGGCCCGCCGGTCGATGCGCGGGACGTCCACGTCCCCCCGGCCGCGAAGGGGCGCGTCCCTCGCCCGGACGACGGCGGGCCGCTGGGCATCGATTTCCGCCTCGATCTCGGGTTCGAGGAGCCGGGCCCTCCGATGGACGAGCCGCCGATCACGCCGCCGCCCGGCACGCTCCGTTACGGCCTGATCTTGGAGGACGACGAGCCCGCGTTCCGCGGCGGAACGGGGGCGCTCGCCGGTTCGACCTCGTACAGGGTCTCGGGCGAGGCGCAGGGCGCGGCGCGCGCTCCGCGCCGATCCGAGACCGAGCGCGCGCCTGCGGCCGCCACGAAGGTCGACAAGGGGGTTCATTCACGCGCGACCGAGCCCCAGCTGAGCGCCCAGGGGCCGCGGGAGCAGATGCAGCACCGGTTCGATCAGGGCGATTTCGGCGGTGCGCTCGTCCTCGCGGAGGGCCTGCTCGAGGAGAACCCGAAGGACTGGATGGCGCGGCAGTACGCGGACAGCTGCGTCGAGATGCTCCGGCAGATGTATCAGTCGCGCCTCGGAGACGGCTCGCGCGTGCTGCGGCTCGCGGTGCCGCCGGATCAGCTCCGCTCGCTGAACCTCGATCACCGCGCGGGCTTCCTGCTCTCGTGCATCGACGGCTACAGCTCGATTGACGAGATCCTCGACGTGTCGGGCATGCAGACGCTCGAGGCCTTGCGGCTCCTGTACGAGCTCGTGCAGGAGGGGATCGTCTGCAGCGTCTAGGCGCCGGCCTCGCCTGACGTCGCGGCGTCGCCTCCTCGTTCCGAGCGGGCCGCCGCGTCCCCAGACCCACCTTTCCGCGATGGCGCAAGCTCGCTAGGTTGCACCGGTGCGCACGGCTCTCCAGGCCGCTGTCGGTCTCCTCCTCGCGCTGCTCGCCGGCCGCATCGGCGCGTCGCTCCTCTCGACGGTCCAGCCGATCGAGCCCGACGCTCCAGCGCGGCGGCTGCCGGTCGCTCCCTCCGGCGCGAGCGCCGCGCCAGCGCTGGCAGCTCCGGCGCCCGCGCCTCCGCCGCAGGCCGAGCTCGCGGCGCACGCCGATCCGATCGCGAGCTACACCCTGCGCGCGAGCCTCGATCCGGCGCAGCACACGATGCACGGCGAGGGCACGCTGCTCTGGCGGAACGCGTCGCGCGAGCCGCAGCGCGAGCTGTTCGTCCACCTCTACCTGAACGGCTTCAAGAACCCGCGCACCGTGTTCCTCCGCTCGTCCGTCGACGGCTTTCGCGGCAGCGAAATACTGTATGATTACGGGCATGTTCAGGTGACCCGCTTCGCGGTCCGCGAGATGGAAGGCGCGGACGTCTGGCCCCAGGGGAAGCCCACGACGCCCGGCGATCCCGACGACGAGACCGACATCCGGGTGGAGCTGCCGCGGGCCGTAGCTCCGGGTGAGGCGATCACGATCGATCTCGCGTGGGACGCGGACCTCCCGTCGCTCGCGCTCAGGACGGGTCACTACGGGAGCTTCCACATGGTGGCGCAGTGGTTCCCGAAGATCGCGCGCCTCGAGCCCGACGGGCGCTGGGCGCACTTCCCCTACCACCGGCTCTCGGAGTTCTACGCCGACTTCGGGGCGTACGACGTGACGGTCGACGTCCCGGAGCGCTTCGCGGTCGGGGCGACCGGCCGGCTCGTCGAGGAGCGGCGGGCCGACGGGCGAGCGATCCGTCGGTTCGTGCAGGAGGACGTGCACGACTTCGCCTTCGCCGCGTGGGACCGCTTCCGCGAGCTGCGCGCCACGACCGGCGACGGCGTCGCGATCCGGTGCCTCTTCCCCGAAGGAAGCGAGCGCGAAGCGGCGCTGGAGATCGACCTCGTCCGGTTCGGCCTCGAGCGTTTCGGCGCGGCGTTCGGCCGCTACCCGTACGGCACGCTCACGATCGTGCACCCGCCGGAGGGCGCCGAGGAGGCGGGCGGCATGGAGTATCCGACGCTCATCACGACCGGCGGCAGCTGGCTCTGGCCCGCCGTGGGCATGCGCCTCGTCGAGGCGGTCACGGTGCACGAGCTCGCGCACCAGTGGTTCTACGGCCTCGTCGCGACGAACGAGCACCGCTACCCGTTCCTCGACGAGGGCCTCACCACCTACGCGGAAGCGGACGCGCTGCGCGCGCGCTACGGCGACGGCTCATCGGCGCGGCTGCTCGGGCTCGAGATCGACCTCCGCGCGCAGTACCGCGCCGACGCGCTCACGTCGGGCCACAACGGCGCCGTCGCCCAGCCGGCCGCGGCCTTCGTCGACGGAAAGGACTACCTCGGGCTCGTGTACGGGAGGCCCGCGGTGCTCCTCGCGACCCTCGCCGGCGTGTACGGCGAGGATCTCGTGCGGCGGGCCGTCGGCCGCTACGCGCGCGAGAACCGGTTCCGGCACCCCGGCCCCGAGGCGCTGCTCGACGCGGTGCGGCGGGAGGTGGGCGACGAGGCGGCCGAGGCGCTCCGCGCCGGGCTCTTCGAGCGCGCCTGGGTCGACTACACCGTCGAGGCGTTCGACGTGTGGCCCGCGGACAGCGCGGCGCCCGCGCCGGGCGAGGCCGGGATCGAGGCGGCGGGTTACCGCGGCCGCGCCGTCGTGCGGCGCCGCGGCTCGCTCGTGCTCCCCGTCGACGTCGCGCTGCACGGCGAGGACGGGAGCGTGCAGCGGGCGCGGTGGGATGCGCGCGAGAGCGCCGCAGCGATCCCTTACGCCGGCGCCTCGCCGCTCGTCGCGGTGGTGATCGACCCCGACCACCGGGTGCTGCTCGACGAGGACCTCGCGAACAACGCGCGCCGATCGCGCCCCGACCTCCTCGCGCCAGGCGTGCTCTCGCGCGCGAGCTTCGCCGTGGGGCTCGCGCTCACGCTCCTCGGGCCATGAGCGCGCCGGCGGAGCGGAGCGCGAGCGATCCGGGCTCGCAGGAGGCCGCGGTGGCCGAGCCAGGGGGCGCGCGGCGTGCGGTGGGGCGCGCCGCCGCGCACGAGCGGCCGGCCGCGGTCGCGCTGTACTTCGGCTACCGGGCGCTCGCCTCGTTCGTGGTCGCGGCGCCGCTCTCCGTCTTCGTGGCCCAGATCGTCGGCGAGTACCCGCGCGGCGACGCGATCCTCTTCGACCCCGGCGGCCTGATGTTCAGCGAGCTCGCGCGTCTCTCGGCGCACGCCGCCGCTGCCCTCGCCACGCAGCTCGGCTTGGGCACCCTCCTGGCCGCCGCGCTCGGGCTGCTCCCGCTCGCGGTGCTCCTCGCCGCGCTGAGCCAGAAGGGACCGCTCTCCGCGCAGGACCTGGGGAGCCGCGCGGCGCGTGCCCTGGGCCCGCTCGCGCTGCTCTGGGGCGTCGCGCTCGCGGCGCAGGTCGCCGCTGCGGCGCTCGTCCTGCTCCCCGGGACGAAGCTCTGCGCGGAGCTACCGCTCCTGCCGCGCGGCCGCGACCTTGCGGCGATCGCCGTCGCCGCGGCCGCGCTGGTGCCGGTCGCGGCCATCGGCCTGCTCCACGATCTCGCGCGGGTCGCCGTGGTCGGCGAGCAGCGGGGCTTCTACACCGGCGTCTCCAGAGGGCTCGACGCGCTGCGTGGTGCTCCGCTCGCGGCCGTCTGGGCCTGTGCGTCCCGGGGCGCCCTCGCTGTTGTCGCGCTCGCCGGCGGGGCGTGGGGAATGCACCTCGCCGGGGTCAGCACTGGCCCGCGCGTCGCAGCCGCGCTCGCCGTGCAGCTCGCAGTGTTCGCCACCGTGGCCTACCTGCGCGCCTCGTGGCTCGCGGCCGCCCTCCGGCTGCTCGATCGCTCCGCGCCCTGGCACGAGCGCGACCAGCACACCGGGCCAGACGACGCGGCCGGATGATCGCTCCGCTCTGTGCGCACGACAGGCAGGAGGCTCGCGGGGAGGGGTGGAAGAATTCCTTGACATTCGGCCACATCCGCGTAACGTAGCCCGCCCGTGACCGACGCTTCCAGCGTAAGCGCGGGGCCAGCAGTAAGCCCAGGTAGCTCAGTTGGTAGAGCAGAGGATTGAAAATCCTCGTGTGGGCGGTTCGATTCCGTCCCTGGGCACTACCGTTCTCTTACTTAGGGCGGCGAGCGAACGCCGCCTTACCGCCCTCACACGCTAGCGTGAGCAGCCGTTCCGCACGGCGCAGCCGCTTGTCGTGGGTTCGCAGGTTCGCGGGTAACTCCTCCTCTCGCCAGCTGGCCTCGGTGGCTCGCTGCGGGTGAGGCGCATCGGTCTGTTCAGGAGTACTTTCGCGGGTTTGGCCACATCGGGTGACAGTGGAACTTGGTTCCGGTGCGGTAGCGATCCTGATAAGGTGACGGGGGGATCACTCGTTGCAACCTGAACACTCCGGAGGCGCTCCAGGGAACGGCGCCTCCTCATGGAGGCTCCCTCATGGCCGATCGTCGTGTCGACTCCTCGCGAAAGAGCTCTCCGGAAACGGCCTCCGCTTCCGACTCGGCGCCGCGGAGCCGGCCGTCCGCGCCAAGTAGCCAGGCCAGCGAGACCGCTCGAAAGAAGAAGATCCTCGTCGTCGACGACTCGCTGACTTCGCTGCTGTCACAGCAGCTGACGCTCGGCGTGGACGACTACGACATCGTCATCGCGCGCAACGGCAAGGAGGCCATCGCGAAGGCGATTGCGGAGCGCCCCGATCTCATCCTGATGGATGTCGTCATGCCGGCGATGGACGGCTTCCAGGCCTGCAGGTGGCTCCGCGCGTTCGATGCGACGAAGACCGTGCCGATCATCATGATGACGACGAGGAGCGATCAGACGAGCATCAAGATCGGCTTCGCGAACGGGTGTACCGACTACCTCATCAAGCCTTTCGACAGCAATACGCTGCTCACGAAGGTCCGCACCCACCTCGGCGAATAAGCGATCTCGCCCTCTCGGCGCGCGCCAGGCGCTGCTTCGACCGAACCCTGGCGACCGGAAAGGCCCTCCGCGCGCAGGAGCAGCTCGCAGGAAGATGGGACGGCAGGCGCCGCGCGGTGCCTCCGCGTACGCAGCGCGAGGCGTCGAGCGCGGCCTGCCGCAGGTCACACGCGATCGACACGAGATCACCTCGCGCGAGGTGCCCTGTCACGAGGGGCGCAGAGGAGCCACGCGGCGCGCGTGACAGGCGCGCCGCCGGCCCTCGATCAGAAGAACTGGGCCCTGACGGCGGCGGCCACGTCCAGGCCGGCGCAGTCGCTCAGGTTCTCTAGCGGTCTGCTGCACCCCCCGACGTCGACGTCTCTGCCGTCGCACACGAACTCATCGTCGATGCAGGAGATGGCCTCGTCGAACTGATCCTCGCAGCCCTCGTACTCGGCAGATCTCTCGGCATCCTCGAGGAAATCGACGCACTCCACTTCATCTCTTTCGCTGCACGAGCCGGTGCAATCACACTTGTCCTCGCACAGGCCAGACAGCGAAGGACCACAGCCCGGAAGCATGGCGAGCGCGAGGGCGATCGTGAACGAGGGGGTGAGCTTCAAGGGATATCCTCCGACCTGGCCGCGCAGCGCGCGAGCTACGATGACGGTGGCCCTCTTATCGCGTCCGCGGAGGAGGCACAAGCCGCACGTGCGCCGCCAGCCGTCCGCCAGGGAGCTGGCGAGTGTGCGATACCGTCTCCATCTCAGTTCCGCTGGCCCCGTTTGGCCCCTTCGGACTGCGCTGGCCAGAGCCGGCGGAAGCCGACGCCGAGGAGGGTGCCGTCGTCGCGCCGCACCAGGCCGCCGAAGCGGCACTTCTCCACCAGCGTGCCTTCGGCGAGATCGCCGCCGTCTTGAAACCGGATGCGCTGGCCCTCGCTCAGGGCCGCGAAGACGCGCGCATCGGCCGCGACGGCGATGAGCGACT
This sequence comes from Sorangium sp. So ce726, assembly GCF_051521405.1. NCBI lineage: Bacteria > Pseudomonadati > Myxococcota > Polyangiales > Polyangiaceae > Sorangium > Sorangium sp. So ce726. The sequence goes on from NZ_CP150349.1 coordinate 3,636,473, forward strand.
CCGGCGCAGCGACGCGCAACGGCGCGAGGTCGGCAGGTCGCGCTCGATGAACCAGGCCCCGAGGGGTCACAGCGTTCGCGAGGCCCAAGCTTCGCGCTTCGTCCTGGGTGGATGATGCCGTTGTGGTGGTGTTAATCCACACATCGACGGTGGTGCCACCCCTGTACAGGACCACCCCGGGGAGCGCTTTGCCCGTGGCGGTGGTCAGCAGGACCAGCTCGCCCACGCCGGGCTCGGTCGACGCGCGCCCGCCGAGGCGCTCACGCACCGCGTCCACCGTGGGCGTGCCCGACACAGGCGCTGTGGCGCGATCGGCGCGGCCGAGGTGGATCAGGGGGAGTGAAAACTTGCGCGCCATCGGCCCCCAACCATTCTACGCGAACCGACGCGCCCTCGCTCGGGCGCAGCCCTGGAATCCGCGCCTGAAGCCGCCTGCGTGGTTCCAATCAGGCCGACGCTCGCGGCCTCGGTTACAGGCCGATGGCGCCGCGGTACATCCACCCCGTCTTGCCGCGGTGCTCGACCTTGTACCAATCGTTCTGCCGGCCAACGAGCTTGACCCGAGTGCCACGCACCAGCCGCATGACCACATCGCCCTCCTTGGGCGCACCGCGGACGAGCGCAGTATCCCAGCTCACCGTGGCCAGGCCGTTGACGGCGGTCTCGCTCGTGGTCGTGCCGGCGGCCTGCTCCTGGTCGTCGCCGCCGGCCTCTGCCTTCCCGGAGTCGGCCTGCGCGCCCGGGGGGTAGAAGGTGGCAGTGTAAACGAGGGAGTACCGGCGGTACTTGTGCGGGACTTCCTCGAGGGACACGTTCGAGAACTCGCGCGCTGCGCACTGGAGGATGCCGCTGACCGTCGGGGCAGGCAGGCTCGTCTTCTTCCCCTTGACGACCTGGACCTCCTTCTTCTCGAAGTTGAGCTCGAAGCCGATCGGGAGCTTGCCGTCCACGCCGAGCGCCGCCGGACACTGGGCGAGCTCCTTCAGCCGGGGCAGCGCGATCGGATCGAACTGGAGCTCTCCGCAGTCCTCGACCTTCTTGTTCTTCTTGTCGGAGCAGCGCGTGATCCTGCCGGGGCCGACCACGACCTGCTGCTGGTTCTTCGCGGCGGCCTCCGGAGGCTTGGCCTCGGGCTCTGCGGTCCCGGGCGCGGCTGCCGCGGGGGGAGGGGACGCGGGCGCCGCCGTGGCCTCGGCCGTCGCCTTGACGTCGGAAGGCACGGTCGGGCCGATGCGGACGCCGGCGAGCTTGGGCCACGCGACGCCGACGACAAACCCCACCAGCGCGATCACCCCGACCCGCGACCAGACCGGCTGCTCATCGCCGGGACGGGGGATGTCGACCGTCAGCGGGCGCTGCCTCTTCGCCATGTCCGCCTTCGCCATGTCCAGCACGTCGCCTAGCACAGGTGAGCCATCAGAACGAAATAGTCCGTTCGATCGGGCCGCCGACCGCTCAGTCGCCCGCGATGCCCGCCGCCTCGAGGAGCGGTCGAACCCGGGACTGCGCGATGGCGTAGACCGCGCGCACGCCGTCGCGCCGGGCGTAAACGACGTTCGTGCCGCGGAAGGCGTCGCCTGCGCCGATCGCGATCGTGAACGACTCCGCCGGCGCCCGCGGCGGGACCGTGTCGCTGTCCTCCGCCGGGGCGGCCTGCGGCCGGGAAAGCTCGACGGTGACCCGGAGGCGCGGCGGGCTGAGGCCCTGGTGCCGCTCCGGCTCGCCCAGCGCGACGGCGCCCTCGGCCCGAAGATCGGCGAGCGCGTCCCGGACGCCCGCGGCCAGCGCGGCGGCGCGCGCCTGATCGGCCGCTCCCGCGATCGTGAAGCCCTCTGGCGAGCGCTCGATCACGACCGGCTTCGCGTCCCGAGGGGCCAGCGTCACCCGCGCGATCTCGTCAGGCGGGGCGAGGAAGACGTCGCGGCGGAGCAGCAGGCGACCGGCCGCGGCCTCCAGCGCCGGCGGCGCGACGAACACCGCAGCGCCGTCCCCGGCGCGCGCGAAGGAGCCCGCGCCGGCGCGCGCGCCGAGCGCCACCCGGGCCGCGCCCGTCGCCGCACCGGTGCTTCCACCGCCGGACTCCGGCGCAGGGTCGAGCTCGGCCTCGACCACGAGCCGGGGCGCGCCGAGCCCGTAGCGCTGGTCACCCTTCTCGGCGATCCAGCGCTCGGCCTGGAGGCCGGCGAGCAGCTCGGCGAGCTCATCAGCCAGCCCGCTGTCGGCCGCGAGGCCCTCGCCGCTCGGCTCGACGAGCCGCCAGGCGCCCTCGCCCGTCCGGCGGAGCCGCTGGACCAGGCCGGGGCGCTCGATCCGCAGCGCGCTGACCCGATCGGGGGTGAAATCGAACACCTTCATGGAGCGCAGCGACACCTCGGAAGGGAGGAGCGCGCCGGCGGCCAGGGCCGGGATCTCGGCGATCGCGCCGTCCTCGAGCCGCCGGACGTGCACCACACCAGCCTGCTCGGCGCCGATCTCGAGCGTCTCGATCCTCTCCTGCGGCTCGCCCTCGCCGGCCGCGCCCGGCGGCGTCGAGACGACGCGGAGGGTGGCCTGAGGCGAGGCGAGGCCGAGCGCCGCGAGATCGCTCGCCCCGGGCAGGAGGCGCGTGGCGCGGGCGTCGAGGATCGCCTGGACCAGGGCGCGGCCCGTCTCCGTCGGGACAGGCCGGTCCTGCGGGGCCCGCAGGTGCCACTCGCTGCCGGCGCGCGCGAGCTCCAGCGAACGCGCGCCGGCGGCGAGCTTCACCTCGGCGACCTCGTCGAGCGGCGCGGCGACGAGCGCGAGGTCGACGAAGCGCGACGCCTCCTCGGTGAGCGGCTCGAGCACGCTCGCGGGCACGCAGGCGGCCGCGCGCGCGGGCTCGCGCCGCAGCGCGACGACGTGGTCGGGCCGGCCCGGGCAGGCGCCGCCCACGTCGATCACGCCGCGCTTCGCCGCGGGATCGCTCGGCTCCAGCGTCAGCGTGACCCGGGGGCCGCCGGACGCCGCGGCCTGCTGCGCTTCCTCCTCGGAGAGGAACGCCTCGGCCTGCATGCGGTCGAGCGCCGAGAGCACGAGGTCGAGCGCCGGCGCGCTGACCCGGACGCCGCTGCCCTCGGGCGAGCCCTCCGCGAAGCGGAAGCCGGCCCCGCGGCCGCCGCCCCAGGGGGCGCGCGAGAACCGCCGCGATCCGCCGTCGCCGTCGAGCGTGAGGCCCGAGAGCTCCGCGGCGACGTAGGGGACGAAGCTGCGCGAGCGGAAGCGATCCGGCGGCACGTCGAGGGCCGAGGCGAGCTGCTTGGTGATGACGAAGACGCCTCGGCCCGCGACCTCGGCGTAGACCGCGCCGGGCGGCGTCGGGGCGCCGCCGCCGAGCAGCAGGCGCTCGCGGCGCGGGCCCATCGCGAGCGCGATCGAGAGCCTGGGCGAGGCCAGGCCGAGGGCGGCCGGGTCGCTCGCCTCCGCGGAGACGCGCCGCTCCGCGGTCGCGAACTCCAGCGTGCCGAGGAGCTGGTCGACCGTGGGCTCGTCGGCCAGGTAGCGCTGCCCGTCGATCTCGACGTTCCAGGGCCGCTGGCCGGCGCCGTCGACCTCGCCGCGGGTGAGCCGCGCGGTCTGCGGCGCGCCGGGCGAGGCCATCGTCACGGTGAGCTCGGTGATCTCGTCGGGCCGCCACGCCTCGAAGAGGTGCTTCTTGCGGCGCTCGGCTTCGTCGGTGGACACCGAGCCCCGGTCGAGGACGAGCAGCGCGACGGCCGCCGCGGCGGCGAGCGCGACCAGGAGCAGCGTCGTCGCGTGCCGGCGCAGGGGCCGCATCACGGCGATCCTTCGCGCTCGGCCTCGGCCGACGCGCCGCGCGCGCCGCGTCCGGCCGGCGCGCCGGGGCCCCCCTTGTCGCCGGGGCGGCGCTCGGAGCCGCGCCGGGCCAGGTACACGGCGAGGCCGAGGAGGGCCGCGGCGAGCGGCATGTACACGATGACGTAGCGGAAGATCCCGGCGAGCGAGTCCTCGCTGATCCGCAGGCCCGCCGTGAACGCCGGCTTGTCCGGGATGTCGAGCATGGGCGGGCTCGCCGCGAGCCAGGACAGCGCGCTCTCGACGAACACGGCTGTCCCGCGGAGCTCGGGGCTCTGCCAGTTCGCGCCGTAGAGCACGCCGGGCGAGCCGACCACCACGACGCGCGGCCCGTGCGCGGCGCTGGACCCCGCGGGCTTCGGCAGCTCCGAGGCGCAGGCGACCGTGAGCGGCCCCGGGTGATCGCCGTCGCGCGGCTTCGGTTCGGACGGATCCCGGGCCCAGCCGAAGAAATCGACCATACCGAAGGCCTGGTCGCTCGTCACGAGCAGGGGCGCCGGGACCACCGGCCCGCTCGCCGTGGGCGCGAGCGAGCTCGCCACCGTGAGCACCGGGCCGAGCCCCTGATCGGCCGCCTTGATGAGTCCTTCGGTGATCGGGTGCGGCCTGACGATCGGCGCGAAGGTCTCGCCGAAGCCTTGCGTCGACCGGAGCTTCGGGTCGAGCTCGAACACGAAGTCCGACCGGAGCTCGACCCCCGCCACGGCGAGCAGGCTCGAGAGCCCGAGGTCGACGTACCGCTGATCGCTCTCGTCGGGCACGGGGCCGAGCGCGATCAGCGCGCTGCCGCCCTTCTCGATGAACGCGCGGTAGCGGGCCACGTCGCTGGCCGGCACCGGCTGGCTCGGCCCGGCGAGGACGAGCACCCGGCAGCGGTCGAGATCGACCTCCGGCGCCGGCTCCGACGGCGCGGCGCCAGCCTCCTCCTCGTCGCCGTGGCCGTCCCCGCCGCGGCCGCCGCCGAGCTCCACGACCTCGTAGTTGTTCTTGTTGAGCCGATCCTTGAGCGCCGCGAGCCCGCCGGCGCCGCCGCCCTCGATCGACTTCTCGCCGTGCCCGGCCGCGAAGCAGACCATCGGCCGCTCGCTGCGCAAGACGCTCCGGATCGCGCCGGTCAGCGCCTGCTCGAGCCGCGGGCGCGACCGCAGGTCGTCCTCGTCCTCGACCTCGACAAGGTCGCTCGCCGTCAGGAAATGGGGCCGATCGCCGCGCGCGACGATGATCGCCGCGTCCGTGACGATGCGCCCGTCGTCCGTCTTGCCCGCGACGATGCCGTAGCGCTGCTGCACCGCCAGGAACTCCGCCGGGCGCCGGTCGGGATCGGTCACCTCGACCTCGATCCGCGGGTTCTCGGCCCGGTACGCGTCGAGCAGGTGCCGCACCGAGAGCGTCAGGGGGTCGCCCTCCGAGAGCAGGACGTAGACGCGGATCGGCTCCTCGATCGAGCGCAGCGTCGAGACGGTCGCGTCGCTCAGCGTGTACAGGCCGCCCTGCGTCCAGTCCCAGCGCCTGTAGTGGCGGGCGACGAGCAGGTTGAGGAGCACCGCGAGCACCATCGCCGCGATGATCCCCACGCTCGCCGAGAGCTTCTCGCCGAGCGATGTGCCCGGCGGCGGAGCCCCGGCTTGCGCGGGCCGCTCTCCGGACATCAGCCCCACCTCCATGCGTCCACCGCGCGCACGGTCACGAACAGCGGCAGCGCGACGACCGTCCCGTCGAACACGAGGCGGCGCAGATCGACGATCCCGCGGGAGAAGTCGTTCATCTGCGTCCACACCGAGACGTAGGCGCAGAGATCGTGCGCCGGGCCGTCCGGGAAGATGAACTCGCCGATGCCGAGGATGAACATGCCCATCACCGCCATCGTGCTGAGCACCGCGGCCATGAGCTGGCTCTTCGTGAGCGCGCTGGTCATCGTCCCGATCGCGAGGTAGCCGGCGCCGATCGCGAAGACGGCGAGGTAGCTCGACCCCACGACCCGCCAGTCGAGCTCGCCGGTCCTGCCGATGAGGACGACGTAGAGCAGCGTCGGCGCCCACATCGCCACGTACGTCACGAGCGCCGCGGCGTACTTTGCCAGCACCACGCCGGCGGAGCCGACCGGCGCCGTGAGGAGCGCCTCGATGGTGCCGCTCCTGCGCTCCTCCGCGAAGAGGCGCATCGTGAGCAGCGGGCAGACGAAGAGCAGCGGCAGGTAGATCAGGATCGTCTGCCCGAAGAAGACCTGCACCGGGCCCGTGTCGGCGGAGAGCTCCACCTCGCCGGCGAACTGCGTCGCGATCAGGAAGAAGTGCACGCCCTGCACCAGCAGGAATGTGGTGATCAGCACCCACGCGAGCGGCGTGACGAAGAGCGAGAAGAGCTCCCGCTTGAAGATCGGCCAGAAGCCCCTCACCGCCGCTCCTTCACCGCGCCGCCTTCGCCGCGCCGAGCCGCGCTGCCCTTCTTCTTCCGGTTCCCGGCCGCCGGCCGAGGCGCCTCGCCGCCCTCCGCCCCGGGCTCGGCCGGCTCTCCGGCACCGCCCCGCGCGTCAGCGTCGTCGGCCGCGGTCAGCTCGGAGAAGACCTGCTCCAGCGAAGGGGCCCAGGGGACGAGCTCGCGCACCCCGAAGCCCGCGGTGACCAGCGCGGCGACGAGGCGCTCGGCGGCCTCGCCCGCGTCGGCGCCGGCGTCGAACTCGACCGTGAGCCGCGCCGCTTCGCCGGCGTCCTCCGCCTCGGCCGAGCGGACCTGCGCCGCGCCGCGCGCCACCGCGAGCGCCGCGTCCGCCGCCCCGCGCACGACGACGCGCGCGCCGGACGACCGGCGCATCGCGCGGATCTCGTCGATCGAGCCCTCCGCCACGAGCCTCCCTCGCGCGATCACGAGCGCCCGCGTGCACGTCGCCTCGACCTCGGAGAGGATGTGCGTCGAGAGGAGCACCGTGCGGTCGCGGCCGAGCCGGCGCACGAGCGCCCGCACCTCGCGGATCTGGTTCGGATCGAGGCCCGCCGTCGGCTCGTCCAGGATGAGCAGCGGCGGGTCGCCGACGAGCGCGTCCGCGAGGCCGACCCGCTGGCGGTAGCCCTTCGAGAGGTGGCCGATCAGGACGCTCGCGACGTCCTCGACGCGCGCGTCGCGGAGGGCGCGCGCCACGGCCTCGCCGCGCGCGCGCCGCGGCACGAGCTTCAGCTCGGCGCGGAACGCGAGGTACTCCGAGACGCGCATCTCCGGGTAGAGCGGCGAGGTCTCGGGCATGTACCCGAGCGAGGCCCGCGCGCGCATCGGCTCCTCGGCGATGTCGTGGCCGGCGATCCGCACCCGGCCGGACGTCGCGCCGAGGAACCCCGCGAGGATGCGGAGGGTCGTGCTCTTGCCTGCGCCGTTCGGCCCGAGGAACCCGACGATCTCCCCCTGGCTCACCTGGAACGAGAGGTCGCTCACCGCCTGGTGGGGGCCGTAGGACTTGGAGAGGTGCTCGACCTCGATCATCGGGGCATCGGGCGCAGGGGGTCAGGGCCGCCGGCGCGGCGCGCGCGGGCAGGCCGGTCGATCGCGCGGAACGCTTAGCGCACCGGGCGGGGTAGGGGAAGCGCGCGCCGGGCTCTGGCGTGCTCTGGCGGTGGTCTAGCGACGAGCGGCGCCGGCGAGTAGCCAGAGCCGCGCGTCTCTGGTAACCCTGCGCCGTCGCGCCCGGCGGCCCGGGCGCTCACGCCATGGGCCCCTCTGCAAGGCGACGCACCCGGTGCGCCGAGCGCTGCGGCCCCCTCACACCCACCGCTGCACGATGGATCAGACGCTCCTCCGGTCGTATTTCTCGACCATCTATGAGTTCCCCACCCCGGCGGGGACGCTGCGCGTCTCGCTGGACGGCGAGATCGTCCAGGATCAGGCTGGCCTCCCCGAGCTCTTGACCCGCAAGTTCGCGGTGCTCACCGCCTACAACCCGCGCTCGATGCTCATCCCCCGCCGGGTCAACGATCAGCGCCACCACGTCCTCCGCGATCTCCTGATCCTCGGCTGTTACCGGGTGGAGCCGTGCGTCGGCTCCGAGGCGGAGCCGGAGGGCATCTGGCGCGAGCCGGCGTGGCTCGTCCACGGCATGGACCGGGACGAGGCGATCGCCTTCGGCCGCGTCTTCCGGCAGAACACGATCGTGTTCGCGCAAGGCGGCCGGCCGGAGCTCATCATCACCGATCCGACAGCTGACGACATCGGCCGAACTTTCCAGGGGAACTGGCGGGTGCGGTCCTGACCTACGCGGCGGCCGCGGACGCCGATCGCCGATTCCATGTTGAAACGTACCCGCAAAATGTGGGTTCATGCCTTGGCGTTTAGGGATGGGCGGACCGGCCTCGCTCACCACATGAGGAGACACAGCAGAATGCGCACCCAGGTCACCCTCGCAGCGCTCGTCGCTGCGCTCGGGCTCGTCGCCGGCGCTGGCGGCTGCGGCCAGAACAAGGTCTCGGAGTGCAACGCGCTCATCGAGGTCATCAACAAGGGCGTTCAGAGCATCGAGAAAGGCACCAAGGCCGGCACCGACCAGGGCGGGTCGAGCGAGCTGAAGGCGATGGCCGACGCGATGGACAAGGTGGCGGCCGACGCGGCGCAGGTGAAGCTGACCACCCCGGAGCTGCAGAAGTTCTCGGGCGAGTACCAGGCCATGGCGAAGGACGTCGCCAAGGCGGCGCGCGATCTCGCGACCGCGGCGGACGCCAACGACGCGGAGAAGAGCAACACCGCCCAGGCGGCGATCGAGAAGGCGATCAAGCAGGAAGATCCCCTCGTCGACAACATCAACAAGTTCTGTCAGGCGCCCTGACGGGGCGCGCCCCCGAAGCGCTGGCCCTCCGATCGCGGCGGGCCCGGTCCGTCCCGCCCGCAGCGCGGCGCGGCCTTACAGCGATTTCCGCCCACCTCTGCACCATGCCGAACAGAGCGGCGGTCTCCCGCACAGGAGACGGGCCCAGATCGGCGTTTTCGGCGCGCAAGCGCACTCCGGTGCGCTGAGCACCGAAAACGTCGAGGTGGGCCCGTATCCGAAGCGGGTGACCGTCGCTCTAGGGGACGAAGCGGTAGCCGACACCGCGCACCGTCAGCAGGTGGCGCGGCGTCGTCGCGTTCTCTTCCAGCTTGTTGCGGAGCTGGAGGATGAAATTGTCGATGGTGCGCGGGGTCCCGTGGTGCGTCGGGCCCCAGACCTTGGCCTGGATCTGCTCCCTCGACAGGACCCGGCCGCCCGCCTCGGCGAGGCAGAGCAGCACGTCGAACTCGGTCGCCGTCAGCTCGATCAGCGCGTCGCCGCGGCGGACCTCGCGCGTCGCCGCGTTGATCACGATGTCGCCGGCGCGCAGCTGCGCCCCGTCTGCGCGCGCGATCGCGTCGCGCCGGAGCACGGCCTTCACGCGCGCGAGCAGCTCGGCCAGGCTGAACGGCTTCGTGATGTAGTCCTCGGCGCCGAGCTCGAGGCCCATCACCTTGTCCATCTCGGCGCCGCGCGCGGACAGCATGATCACCGGCAGGGTGCGCCGCTCGTTCCGGAGGATGCGGAGCAGCTCGAAGCCGTTCAGCCGGGGGAGCATCACGTCGATGATGATGAGATCGATCCCGCCGGCGCGGGCGAGCGCTAGCCCGCGCTCGCCGTCCTCGGCCACGACGACGCGGTAGCCCTCGGCGGTCAGGTTCATCTCGAGACCCATCGCGATGCTGGGGTCGTCCTCCACGAGCAGGACGGTCCGCGCCGGTGTCTGAGGGGTTCGGGTCATGCTGAGGAGGTCCTCTAGCATGTCCATGTCCGGACCGGCGGTGGCCGCGCTACGGCGGCGCGCTCGCGTCGGCGCCGTGATCCGACGCGTCGTTGTGCGCCGCGGCGACCGCGGACGCGGCGTGCTGCGCGCGTCGCTCGGCGGCGCTCGCCTTGGGCGGGCTCCGGAGCGGGAGCACGAGGGTGAACGTGCTGCCCTTCCCGGGCTCGCTGTCGACGAGGATCTTGCCGCCATGCGCCCGGACGACATGCTTGACGATCGACAGCCCGAGCCCGGATCCCTCCTGCTGCCGGGCCAGGAGATCGTCGACCCGGTAGAACTTCTCGAAGATCCGCTTGTGCTCCGCGCGGGCGATGCCCTTGCCGTTGTCGCGGACCGTGAGCATCGCCGACCGGTTCAGGACATGGGCGGAGACGCTGATCTTCCTCGGCTGACCGCCGTACTTGTAGGCGTTCGAGAGGAGGTTCACGATCGCATCGACGAGCGCGCTGCGATCGCAGAGCACGGGCGGGAGGTTCGCGTCGATGGAGACGTCGAGGTCGACGCTGCGCTTCTCGCGGGTCGGCTCGAAGGCGTGGATCGCCTCGTCGGCGATCTCCCCGAGGTGGTGCTCCGAGAGCTCGTAGACGCGCCGGCCGCTCTCCATCCGCCCCCAGTCGAGCAGCCGATCGATGAGCTGCTGGAGGCGGGCGCTCTCCTTGGTGAGCGCCTCGATGCAGCGATCCTCGCTGATCGTGTCGCCGCGCCGGAGCGTGAGGGTCTCGGTGAACATCCGGATCGACGTGAGCGGGGTGCGCAGCTCGTGCGAGACCTTGGACACGAAATCGGCCTGGAGCTCGGACAGGTTGCGCTCGCGCCGGAGGAAGACCCACACGAGGATGACCCCGGTCGCGAGCGTCCCGCAGAACGTGAGGACGATGATCCCCATGATGAGGTTGTACTGGGCCTCGCCGAGGACGAGCAGGAGGAAGCCGACGCCCGACAGGAGCACGCCGGGGATGATCACCAGGTAGACGAGGAGCTGGATGATCCGCCGGTAGCCGAGCGTGGTGAGGTCGCGCCTCGGGGTCCGCATGCCGGCAGCTTAGTGGGGCCCCGCGCCGCCGGCGACCGTCCGCGAGCGCCCGCGCGCGGCTATGCCTCGATCCGCTCCAGCACGAGCGCGGGCGCCTCGGCGGGCGCCGGGCCGAGCCGGAAGGCGGCGCGGACGCGATCGGCCGCGGCCCGCGCGTCGTCCGCCCGGCGCGCGTGGATGCGGGCGAGGGGCGCGCCGCGGTCCACGCGATCGCCGCGCACCGCGGCGAGCTCGATCCCCACGGCGGGGTCCACCCGCTGATCGGCGCGCGTCCGACCGGCGCCGAGCGCGACCGCCGACAGGCCGATCTCCAGCGGATCGACGGCGGTGACGTACCCCTCGTCCTGCGCGGCGACCTCGACCACGACGGGGGCGCAGGGCAGCCGGCCAGCGTCCTGCACCACGGCCGGGTCGCCCTTCTGCGCGGCGATCATCCGCGCGAGGACCTCGGCCGCCGCGCCGCTCGCGATGGCGGCCTCGAGCTTCGCCCGCGCCTCCGCCGCGCTCGCCGCCGCGCCGCCGGCGATCAGCATCTCCTCGCCGAGGGCGAGCGTGCACGCGACGAGGTCGCCCGGCCCGCGGCCGTGCAGCACCTCGATCGCCTCGCGGGTCTCGATGGCGTTGCCGACGGCGCGCCCGAGCGGGGCGCTCATGTCGGTGAGCAGCGCGGAGACGCGCTTGCCGGCCGCGGTCCCGACGCGCACGAGCGCGGTCGCGAGGGCGCGGGCGTCGCCGAGGGTCTTCATGAACGCGCCGCGCCCGACCTTGACGTCGAGCACGAGCGCGTCGATGCCCTCCGCGAGCTTCTTCGAGAGGATGCTGGCGACGATGAGCGGGATCGACTCGACCGTGGCGGTCACGTCGCGCAGCGCGTAGATGCGCTTGTCCGCGGGCGCGATCCGCGCGGTCTGCCCGATCATGCACGTCCCCACCTCGCGGACGATGCGCGCGAACGCGTCGACGTCGAGCGCGACGTCGAACCCCGGGATCGCCTCGAGCTTGTCGAGGGTGCCTCCGGTGTGGCCGAGGCCGCGGCCGGACACCATGGGCACGGGGACGCCGCAGGCGGCGACGAGGGGGGCGAGGCAGAGCGAAACCTTGTCGCCGACGCCGCCGGTCGAGTGCTTGTCGACCTTCCGTCCGGGCACGCCGGACAGATCGAGGACGTCGCCCGAGTGGAGCATCGCGCGTGTGAGCGCGACGGTCTCGGCGTCGTCCATGCCGCGGAAGAAGATCGCCATGAGCAGCGCGGCCATCTGGTAATCGGCGAGCTCGCCGTCGCTATGGGCGCGGATGATCCGCGCGATCTCGTCCTCGGACAGCCGCCCGCCGTCGCGCTTCTTTGCGACGAGCTCGACAAGGGTCTGCATCGGCGTCGAGCTTAGCCGGCTTCGCCCCTATTTGTCCCTGGCGCGGGCCCCCCTATGGTCGGCGGGAGCGCGCGGACCGTCCCCGCAGGAGAGCGGACACGGCGCCGGTCGCGGACGCGCGGGAGAAGGGAGCCGCACTGGGCCTCATGAACAGCCTCCTCTACGCCCGGGCCCAGATGGGCCTGTCGCTGGCATTTCACATGATCTTCGCCGCCGCCGGGGTGGCGTTGCCGCTGATCATGGTCATCGCGGACGCGCTCTGGCACCGGACGGGCGATCGGGACTACCTCGAGTTCTCGAAGCGCATGGCGAAGGGAACGGCGATCCTGTTCGCCGTGGGCGCCGTGTCGGGGACGGTGCTCTCGTTCGAGCTCGGTCTCCTGTGGCCGAGCTTCATGGGGACGTTCGGAGAGGTGATAGGGCTCCCGTTCTCGCTCGAGGGGTTCGCGTTCTTCACGGAGGCGATCTTCCTCGGCATCTACCTCTATGGGCGCGGCAAGCTCTCGCCGAGGCTGCACCTGCTCTCGGGCGTGCTGGTCGCGCTGAGCGGCGCGCTGTCGGCGTTCTTCGTGATCCTGGTGAACGCGTGCATGAACCACCCTGCCGGGTTCACGATGGTCGACGGGCGCCCGGCGGACATCGACCCGGTCGCGGCGATGTTCAGCCCGCCGTGGAAGCACGAGACGCTGCACGGCATCCTCGCGTGTTATCAGGCGACGGCGTTCGTGATGACGGGGATCCACGCGCTGGTGCTCCTGCGGCACCCGTCGAGCCCGCTGTTCCGCAAGGCGTTCGCGGTGTCGCTCGCGGTCGCCGGGGTGACGGCGCTGGCGCAGCCGCTCGTCGGTCACTACGCGGCGGTGGAGGTCGGGATGGGGCAGCCCGCCAAGCTCGCGGCGATGGAGGCGCACTTCGAGACCTCGGCCCGCGCGCCGCTCCTCGTCGGCGGCCTGCCCGACGTGGAGCGGGGAGAGGTCGACTACGCGATCGAGATCCCGGCGGGGCTCTCGGTGTTCCTGCACGCGGATCCTGACGCGGTGGTGCCCGGGCTGGATGCGGTCCCGCGGGACGAGTGGCCGCCGGTCACGGCGACGCACCTCTCGTTCCAGGTGATGGTGGGCGCGGGCTCCGCGATGGCGCTGCTCGCGCTGGTCGGGGCGGTGCTCGCGTGGCGCCGCAGGGGGATCCCGGATCAGCGCCCGTTCCTCTGGGCGGCGATCCTGGCGAGCCCGCTCGGCATCGTGGCGATGGAGGCGGGCTGGCTGGTGACGGAGCTCGGCCGCCAGCCGTGGATCGTGCGGGGCGCGATGCGTACGCGCGACGCGGTGACCCCGTTCCCGCACCTCGCGGCGCCCTTCTGGACGTTCACGGCGCTCTATGTCTTCCTCGGCGTGGTGGTGGTCTACCTGCTCGTGCGCCAGCTCCGCGCGGCGCCGCTCGGGGTGACGGGCGCCGGCGGCGCGCCGCGCGCATCGGGAGGAGGCGAGGCCGATGCGCACTGAGTGGTTCCTCGGCGGGGTGATGATGGCGGCGCTCGTGCTGTACGCGCTGCTCGGGGGCGCCGATTTCGGCGGCGGCGTGTGGGATCTGCTCGCCTCCGGCCCGCGGAAGCGGGAGCAGCGCGCGCTCATCGAGCGGGTTATCGGCCCGATCTGGGAGGCCAACCACGTGTGGCTCATCCTGGTCGTGGTGCTGCTCTTCACCGCGTTTCCTCCCGCGTTCGCGGCGATCTCGATCGCGCTGCACGTCCCCATCACGCTGTTCCTCGTGGGCGTCGTGTTTCGCGGCTCGGCGTTCAGCTTCCGCAGCTACGACTCACGGGGGGATCGGCGGCAGAAGCGCTGGGGGTTCGTCTTCTCGCTCGCGAGCGTGATCGCGCCGGTGCTGCTCGGCATGATCGTCGGCGCGGTGGCGTCCGGGCGGATCCGGGTGGCATCGGGGGTGGTGACGAGCGGCTTCTTTGCGCCGTGGCTCTCGCTGTTTCCGTTCGTGGTGGGGCTGTTCGCGCTGGCGCTGTTCGCGTTCCTGGCGGCTGTGTACCTGACGAACGAGGCGAAGGAGCCTGCGCTCGTCGACGATTTCCGGCGGCGCGCGCTCGCCTCGGGCTGCGTGGTGGCGGCGCTCGCGCTGGCGTCGTTCGCGGCGTCGTTCCAGGGTGCCCCGCTCATTCGAGAGGGGCTGATGGATCACCCGATCACGTGGCCGCTCCACGTCACCACGGGCCTTGCGGCCACCGCGGCGTTCTTCGCGTTGTGGACCCGCCGTTTCCGTCTGGCGCGCTTCGCGGCGGCGGCGCAGGTCACGCTGATCCTGCTCGGCTGGGCGGCCTCGCAGTACCCATTCCTGGTGGTGCCCGACGTGACGCTCGAGGGGGCGGCGGCGAACCCGAGGACGTTGCGATTGCTTGTCTGGGTGCTCGGCGTCGGATCCGTGCTGCTGTTCCCATCGCTGTACGTGCTCTTCCGCGTCTTCGGCAGCGGCCGGGCGGGGGCTGCGTCGGACGGCGACGACGACCATTGAGCGGGAGTGGGGTCGACGTACGTGGAAGTCGCGGTGGCCAAATTTGATGCACCACCTCGACCTACCTGCAGGAGAGGCGTGAGGACGGCTGGCTGAACAGTGGCTCTGTGTCCGTCCGGACGCTAGGGGGCGATGGCGCGACGCCGGCTGCCCATTGCATTCCTGGGACCTGCAACCCGCTCTCGCGGCTCCCCCGAAAAAATGCGAACGCTTTCGCGGGCCTCCCCACGGCGGGCGAACCGTGTTACGCTCGCAGGCGCGAAGTTTTCAGGATGCTTGTGGGGGAAGGAGCCCTGTAGAGATGGCGAACATGGCTAGATACCGTCGACACGCGATTGTGGGGTTACTTGCAGCGACAGCCGGTGTGACGGGCTCGTTCGCCGCGTGCACGGACTCGTACCGTGAAGGTCTCACCGGCTCCGGCACGGGCCCCACCGGGACCGGCGGCGGCGGTGGCGGCACCGGCGGGGCGGGCGGGGAGGGGGGGAGCACGGGGACCTTCGGGGAGGGGGGGCGGTGCGATTCGACATGCTCCAATGATCTGAAGAAGGTCATCAGCTGCAATGGGGTGACGCTGGAGACTTGCGAGCCAGAGGAGGGATGCGTCAACGCGGAGTGTGTACCGAACCCGTGTGAGGCGGCAGAGAGGTCGAAGAGCTCGTATGGATGCGACTACTGGGCGTTGAAGACCGCCCTGATGCCGACCACCAAGGGAGCATGCTTCGCCGCAATGCTCGCGAACACATGGGATTTGCCGGTCAAGATCAACGTCGAACGTGGTGGGGAGCAGCTTCCGGTTGAAAACTTTGCCTACATTCCGACGTGGAATGAGGTGCAGAGCAAGGTAGATTACAAAAACTACAATCCGAACGATGGGCTTGCTGTCGGGCAGGTCGCGGTCCTTTTTCTTTCAAGGAAGTCTGCTGCGGCGAGCGTTGAAGACTGCCCCATGCAGGGTGCCCTCAATCTGGACAGCGGTGTGGCAGGGACCGGACGCGGAAGCGCATTCCACATCACGACGGACTATCCCGTCGTAGCTTATCAGATGCTTCCCTATGGTGGTGGGAAGGCCGCCTTTACCTCGGCGACGTTGCTTCTGCCTACGAGCGCCTGGGCAACCAATTATGTTGCGATCAATGGTTACTCGGAGTCGGAGTCAGTGTCACCAGAGGACTACGCGGGTGCATATCCATCGCTTGCTATCGTTGCCCACCAGAACGGTACCGACGTGACCATCCTACCGAAGGTCGACGTTGTAGGTGGTACAGATGTCGAACCTGCCAGCAGCGGGGTAGCGAAGACGTACACGCTGAACGCTGGCGAATTCCTGCAGATAACTCAGAAGGAGGAGTTGACCGGAAGCCCCATCGAATCGACCAAGCCTGTAGGCGTCTTCGGCGCCCATGCTTGCATGGTCGTGCCGAATACTACCGGCGATTGCGATTCAGGGCAGCAGCAGATAGCGCCTGTCAGGGCTACTGGCAACGAGTATGTGGCGGTTCGCTATCGCAACCGCATCGCGGATCAAGAAGAGTCTCCCCCATGGCGGATCGTGGGCATGGTCGACGGTACGGAGCTCACCTGGGAGCCGTCCAAGCCGGATGGCGCTCCGGATGTCGTCAACCTCGGCGAAGTATATCAATTTGACGCCGGTGGGCCGTTCGTTGTCAAGAGCCAGGGGGTGAACGCTCCGTTCTATGTTGGTCAATACATGACGGGCGGTGATGCGTACATGACGATCGGTGATCCAGACTGGATCAATGTGGTCCCGCCGTCTCAGTTCCTGGATTATTATGTGTTCTTTACAGATCCGACCTACCCGGAAACAAGCCTCGTTGTCACCCGTACCCGATCGAAGGTGAATGGCGAGTTTGCCGACGTGGACCTGGATTGTGTAGGCACTCTCAGCGGGTGGAAACCTGTCGGCGACTATGAGTATACCATCGTCGACCTCACGACGGGGAACTTCGAGCCGGTAGGTGGCTGCGTGAACGGCCGGCACGAGATGCGGAGCAACCTTCCGTTCGGGGTCACGGTCTGGGGATGGGGAGCAATCCAGCAGAATTACCGTGTATCCTATGCTTACCCTGCCGGTGCTGGGTTCCTTCCGATCAACGATGTCCAGATACCTCCGACGGCAAACTAGTCGTGGCAGGTGTACCCAGCCTGCATAGGCATCAGCGATCGTTTCATTCTACAACGTACGGCTGCCGAACGATTGTCAGTTAGCCGAGCAAGCAGCCCTTTCCGTTCGAGCCAAGAGCGTCGGACACATTCATTCTGTGAAAACTGGGATGGCGCCTGCTTCTTCTGCTTGCGCAGTACAGGGGACTGTGTTCCTCCTTGATTTCTATGAAAGCACGCAGGCGCGATGGCCATCTGTTCTCGATGAGCCTATCGATCGCGGTAATCATCTCCGTGTCCGGATGCGGTACGATCCTCGGCCTGGATGAGTTCTCTGATGCCGACCGGTCATCAACGGGTACCGGCGGCGGCGCGATGCAAGGATCCGGTGGTTCCGGTGGTGGAGCAGGGACCTTTGAGGCACCGACAACGCCGGTCCTTCGGCTTCCGCTAAATGACGCATATGTAGGCACCATGCGGAAGAATGGATCCAGGCGGCCCACGTTCGTGTGGGAGGCCTCGACGGTGGCGGGCGACGTGCCCATCGAGTACGAATTGCAGTACAGCAGCGATCCGGCGATGACTCACGCCGTGTCGGTCGTTACTGAAGAGGTCGTACACAGGCCGGAGGCGGACTTGGATGGGGCGCTGCTTCCTCCTGCCGGCCAGCGTTACTACTGGCGTGTGCGCGCTTGCTCGCAGCGGCGGTGCTCGGATTTTTCTCCTGCTCGCTGGATTAACGTTGGCCGAACCAAATGCGATTTCAATGCCGATGGGTTCGATGACGTCGCGGTGGGCGCGGTCGGTCTGACCACGACGGCAGGTGCGGCCTATTTCTACTACGGGGCGGCTGAGTCCCAGTTTGGTGGGCAGCCCAGCGGGGTAGTTTTCAGCCCCGATGGGGCAGGGGATGGCTTCGGCGCTTCTCTTGCGTGTGCAGGGGATGTCGATGGAGATGGCTACGCCGACGTCGTCGTAGGAGCTCCCCGTGGGGAATCCGGCAAGGCGATCGTCTACCGGGGGAGCGGTCGTGACACCTTTCGCGGAGAGATCATCGCAACGCTTCCTGATGCGGGGATTTACCTCGCCTCCGCCGGTGACGTCAACGCTGATGGTTTCGGTGATGTGATCGTCAGCAGGGAAGATCCGCCCTCCGGGTATCTCTATTTTGGCGGACCATCGGGGATCGAGAATCTGTCGAACCCCGTAATTTTGGAGGTCGACGTCGATGCGGGGACACAACTGTCCGGGGTGATCGTGTCGGCGGCGGGAGACGTTAACGGTGATGAATTCTCAGATGTGATCCTGGCGGTAGCAGCTCATGGGCTTCGCGTCATCCGCCTGTACTTCGGGCATCCAGGTCAAGGGTTCGATGTCTCGCCGGCCGTCGAGCTTGAGGCGCCTCCTGACGATCCCGAGTTCTTTTCGTCGATCGCTGCGGCGGGTGATGTTAATGGTGACGGCTTCGGAGATGTTATCGTTGGATCTTCCGCGGCCGATCGCGCATACGTCTATTGGGGCGGCCCCGAAGGCATAGCTTCCACCCCGGATGTCACGCTTGTCGGGGTATCCCGTACTGGCTTTGGTAATGCTGTGGCCTCGGCGGGTGACATGAACATGGATGGCTTTGACGAAGTGGCTGTGGGGTCGTCTGACGCTGCATCTCGTCCAGGTGTCGTGTATGTGTACGAGGGCGGCCCTGGGGCAGCGTTTGATGGTGTGCCAGATGTTGCGATGTACAGGCCTGGTGACACGCAGCGGGGCTTTGGTAGCGTTCTGGGCTCGTCCGGCGATGTGAACGGCGATGGCTACGCGGATCTCACGGCAGGGGCTCCGTTTGCCAGTATCGCGTATATATACTTCGGAAAGTCGGATCTCGTGGCTACTGCGGAGGCAGACGCGTCAGTGTCGCAGCCTCATGACTCTAGCCGGCCCTTTGGTGTGGCGGTGACGAAATGGTGACACTGTAACTGCTGGACCAGCGATGGTCTCTCGCTGCTGGTCGCTCAGCGCTTCGGGACCGACCCGCTCGGTGGGTAACTACTTGGGCCCAGGATCCGGAGAGGCTCCTGGACCAGTCCGATCACTTTCACAGGATCGTTCTGGCGCAGCGCACGCCCTGGGTCCGGGTTGTGCGATCTTCTCTATTTCTGAACGCTGTATCGTAGAGCGGAGCGATGGCATTCCCACCGCGAACCACGTATCCTGATGAGCCCGAGCAGCCCTGGTTCGAGCAGTCCTCACACGGCATCGGATAATCGCCGTTGCAATCCAAGGTCCACTCCGAGACGTTTCCTAGCATATCAGCATGGCCCCACCTCGCATCGCCGGACGGCGAGAACGAGCCGACAGGCAGGAACGCGGCGACGCTGCATCCGCTGGAGGAGCCGTCTCCTCTGCACTCGTTGGCAGCGAAGCCGCGCTCCCTCGAGCCGCCCCACGGATACACCCGCTGCTCCTCACCGCCGGTGGCGGCATAGTTCCACTCGGCCTCGGTGGGCAGGTAGCCCCCGTCCCATACGCAGAATGCGAACGCCTCATACCACGTGACGCAATGGATCGGCCGGTGTTCGTTCGGGCCTAACTCGGCGGTCCATGTCGGGTAGTACTCACATTCGAGCTGTGCTTTGAGCTGCTCGGTGTTTGCTGTGAGCGAGGATGTCCAATCGAATTTCCACCCGCTATCGGTCACACCGGGGCGCTCCCCGGCTCCGAGCGCCGGGGGATCCCTCCGCGTCCCTTTCAGCGCCTCCACGAACGCCCGAAATCGTCCTACCGTGACCTCGTATCTGTCGAGCCTGAAGTCGCTGACGGTGGCTGGATAGTGCTCATCATTGCTCCGGTAGAACGTTCCTCCCGGCACGACCTCAGCGGTGCAGCAGTCCTCGTCCCCGTCGGGCCCGCAGCTCACTCCCGTACCGGGCGCGTCACCGCCCTGGCAGCTCGTCGGGACGCATACCCCGTCGCGGCACCCGGGGAACGGCGTCGCGCACGGCGCCTCCTCGACCCATGCGCCCCCTTCGCATCGCCGTGGCTTGCCGCCCGCGCATCCGCGCTCGGCCTCGGTGCATGGTACACATCGGCCCTTTGCACAGACTGGCGCCTCTCCACTGCAAGGCCGCTGGTGAACCCACTCCCCATCTGCGCACTGCCGGGGCGTATCGCCGACGCAGTCGCGCTCGCTCTGCGCGCAACCTCCTGCGCCGGAGCTCGAGGCGCTGTCGCCGCCGGCTCCGTCTCCCCCAGCACTTGCCCGCGGAGCGTCCTCGAAGTCGTCAAGCCCGAGCACCAGGCCGCAGCTGGTTATCCCGGCCGCAATCGCTAGCGGAGCCATTCGCGCGCCCGGGCCGTAGCCTGTTCGCCGCTTTTTTACCGTCGCCACGCGGCCCACGCTACACACCGCGCTGAACATGCGGAAGCACCGCGCGCCAGCCCGCCGCCTCAACCTCGCGCGCCCCGGACACAGCCGCCCGCTTTCGCGCCGGTCCTCGCACCTCCTGGTTCGACCCAGGAGACATCCTCCCCCGGCCCGAGTAGGCTCCCGCCCGGACGCCGGCCCGCATGCGGCGGAACGCCCGCGTCAACCTCGTTTTTCGAGCGTTGCTTGGAGGACAGCTCACCGTGATGGATCGACGAAACCTGCCGGGCCGTGCGCCGCGACGCCCGTCGCGCCTTCGCTGCGCGCTGACCGCAGCGGCCCTGGCCGCACCGGCCCTCGCCGCGCTGGCGCCCTCCGCCGCCCGCGCGCAGGACCGGACCTTCTACCTCGATCGCCTCAGGATGGCCGGCGCCCCCGACGACGGGATCGGCGTCTGGCGGCCGCACATGGGGGAACGGACGCGCTTCTTCGGGCAGCTCGGGCTGGGGATGTCGGTCCACCCGCTCCGTGACGACAACTACGTTGACAACCTCGCCATCGAGGAGCGGCTCGAGGGCGACGGGCCCGTCACCTCGCAGCTCATCACCTACCTGAACGCGGGCGTCGAGATCCTCGGCCGCGGCGCCCTCCAGGTCGCGTTCCCCATCGTGGTGTTCCAGGACGGCAACCAGACCTACCACCGCGAGATCGGCCTCAACCAGAGCGTCGACCTGAAGACCGCCGCCCCCATGGACCTCCGGGTCGACGCGCGCTTCGTCGCCCTGGAGCTCGACGAGCGCCGCTTCCGGCTGGGCGTCACCGGTGCGGTCTTCGTGCCCATCGGCAACAACTACTCCTTCGCCGGCGACCGGGGCGTGAGCAGCTCGTTCGGCCTCGGCGCCGAGTACGACTTCAAGGATTTCTTCGTCACCCTGAACACCGGCGTCGCCATCCGGCCTCGCGTGCAGCTCCACGAGCTCGTCGTCGGCAGCGAGCTCACGTACGGCGTCGGCGGCTACGTCCCGCTCCTCGATGGCAAGCTCCGCCTCGGCGCCGAGATCTTTGGCTCGTTCGGCCTCCTCAAGGAGACCGCGGGCGAGCTCGATGCCTCGCCCATCGAGTGGCAGCTCAACAGCAAGATGTTCCTCACCAAGGACAAGGCGGTCTACGTGGGCGCCGGCGTCGGCACGCGCATGAGCGGCGGCTACGCGCCCGATTTCCGGGGGGTCGCCCTCGTCGGCGGCTCGTTCGGCATCGCCGACTCCGACGCCCGCTCGCCCGGCTTCAACTACGTGATCACGGCGGAGAAGGACACCGACGGCGACGGCTACCCCGACGTCATCGACCTCTGCCCGGAGGACCCCGAGGACGGCAAGCAGCCCAAGCCGAGCGACGGATGTCCGGACATGCCCGACCGCGACGGCGACGGCATCCCCGACGTCGTCGACAAGTGCCCGGACGACCCCGAGGACAAGGACGGGATCGACGATCGCGACGGCTGCCCCGAGGAGGACGCGGATCAGGACGGCATCCCCGACGCCACGGACAAATGCCCGAAGGAGCCGGGACAGGTCGTCGTCGAAGACCCGGAGAAGAACGGCTGCCCCTTCTACATCCGCAGGATCACGGGCTCCGCCGAGATCGAGATCATGAAGCAGGTCGAGTTCGAGTTCGACAGCTCCAGGATCCTCCCGCAGAGCTATCCGATCCTCGACGAGGTCGTGCGCCTGCTCAAGGCGAACCCCGAGATCAAGCTGCTCAGCATCGAGGGGCACACCGACAACCAGGGCACCATCGACTACAACGACCGGCTCGCGCACAACCGCGCCATCGCGGTCAGGGTCTACCTGATCAACAAGGGCGTTCAGTCGGAGCGGCTCACCTCCGTCGGCTATGGCTCGCGACGGCCGCTGGTGTCCAACGACACGCCCGAAGGCCGGCAGCGCAACCGGCGCGTCGAGTTCCACATCAAGTCGCAGACGATCGAGGGCCGGTAAGCTCCAGCCGGAGCGGCTGGCCGATCCTCCCCCCGAGATCAAGCGACGTTTGCGTGCACGTGCCCCGTCATGTGCACGCAAACGTCACCTCCCAGAGCCAGCCGGGTTCGGCCCGGCCACGCGGGCGCGCGTCGGCCCTCCGAGGGACCGGCGTTCAGTCGTCGCGGTGCGCGAGCGCCGGGCGACGATGGTCGCACTTGCCGAGGATGGGAAACCCGCAGACCGCCTCTTCCGTCAGGCAAACCTGCTCCACGGGACACTGCTCCGGATCGAGGACGTCCCCATCGCAGGGACGAGAGCAGAAGTCGGGCCTCGCCAGCGGGGCGTCGTAGCGGCCGTTGCCGTCGACATCGATGTAGATCGGGTTGGTGATCGCATAGGGCGGGACCGGCGACCAGTCGGGCACCGTCGGCGTGGGCGCGAACAGGGCGCTGAGCGCGGGGATCCTGCCGAACGCGTCGCCGGCCAGCCGGGACAGCTGGATCTCACCGAACGGGACGTCCAGGGAGACAGGGCTCATGAGGTTCCTGTCCTCGAGCCCCATGGCGATGATCACCACCCAGGAGTCGCGATCCGGCGTCGTGAAGGTGACCTTGCCGCGCACGTCCACGATCGCGCTCGGCGGCATGGCCGGCTCCAGCAAGCGGACCATCCCGCCGTTCAGGTAGATCTCCACCCGATCAACGCCGAACCAGCTCGCCGTCTGGACATCGAACAGGAGCTCGAGCGACTCCCCGGCGCTCGCCGCCGCCACCTCACCGTACGTCTTTCCGCGGATCGTCGCGCGGATGAAGGGGCCGTACGTCGCGAAGGCGTGCGCGCCCCGCAAGCTCTCGACGGCAGCCGGCGTCTCGAGCGCTGCCGGGGAGTCGGTCGCGCTCCGGAAATAGGTCCGCGGGAAGCCCGGCTCCTTCGACCCGTCGTGGCTGTCACTGCTGGCGATCTGCGCCGGCGCGAAGCCCCGCTCGAGGTAGCGGAAATAGTCGTCCACCTGGCCCGCGCGGTACGTGCACGGCGCGTCGCGCGCGTCCTCGGGGACCGGATCGCCGCCGAGCGCCGCGGGCCCGCAGAGCTCCTGGCTGTCGGAGGTCGTTCCGGAGAAGCCCCAGTCTTTCGCCTGCTCGTCGGGCGTCCGGGCGAGGATGCGCTTCATCAGCGCCCACGCGAGCTCGGTGCGGGCGCGGCGCTTGCAATCGGAGAAAGCGACCGCGGCGGCAGCCGCGCCTGCGCCGGGGGCGCCGCCCGGCGCGGATGTCGCCGCGCACGGCGCGCGCAGCCAGCCCGTCACCTCGGGGCACGCCGCCTCGATCTCGGCGGCGCTCCCGGCGGCGTTCAGCCGCGCGAGGCAACGGTTCCAGTCGACGACCTCGGCCACGCTCGGCGTGCGCACCAGATCGAACCGCTTGCCGTTGATGACCTCCATCGCGTCGAACGCGCAGCTCGCCGTCCGGAAGACAGGGTTGTTCTCCTCGAGGAACGTCGGCGTCCGGCCCATCGTGTAGGTGTCGACGCCGAGCTGGTCGATGTAGCCGAAGAAGCCGTCGCGCGGGTGCGCGACGATGGTCAGCGGCGCCACGGTGCCGTCGCCGGAGGCCCGGATGGCGTCGAGGATCGCCCCGCCGGGCTCGCACGTCCAGTCGTGCGCCCCGTGGCCCGGGACGTCGAGCTCGTCGTACTCGAGCGGGAACCCGATGAAATGCCCCTGCTCCAGCGTGGTGATCTCCGCCCCGATCGCCGTGGCGAGGTGAGGCGCGAGCCCGAGCGCGCGTGCGGTCGGCTTGTAGTCCGTCTCGACGTCGTGGTCGGTCGACACCGCGAGCTCCACGCCCTCCGCCGCCACCGTGGCGACCCGCCGCGGCAGCGCCATGCCGCTGTCGAAGCTCGGCTCGGAGTGGAGGTGCATGTCGGCCGACATCCACCCGCTCGTGTCGATCTCGCGCACGAGCGTGGCGTCGAGCTGGAACGTGCGGCCCGGCGCGAGCGTGAGGTCGCGCTCCACGTAGATGCCGTACTCGATGCCTCGCGACACCGTGATCTGGTATCGCCCCGGCTCGATCTCGACCTCTCCCTCGCCGGTGGCCGTGATCTCGACGGCGCGGTTGCCGTTCCCGAGCCGGCCGTCGCCGAGGTAGACCCTGCGCCGGCCGTCGCCCGGGAGCCTCCGCCCCGCCTCGTTGAGCGAGGCGAAGGCGAGCTTGGCCGGCACCCGCTGGCCTGCCTCGTCCGCGACGCGGTAGCGCACCCTCGCCGGCGCGGGGAGGCGCGGCGACACCGCGACATCCTCTCCGGCCCGCAGGCTCACCCGGACGGGCGCCGACATCGCCGTCCCCGCCGCGTTCCTCGCCACGAGCAGGTAGCTGCCGGGCGGCAGGGCGCCGCGGAAATCGCCGTCCTCGGACGGGTCGAGGCCGAGATCCGCGTCGATCTCGTCGATGAGGCCCACGTCGCCGCGCGCCTCCCGGTTGGCCGCCACGAGCTCGTCCACCGAGGCGAAAGGCCGCGCGGGATCGGGATCGGCGAAGACGAACACCCGGGCGTTCGGCGCGGCCTCGAGGGTGTCCTCCCACAGCACGTGGCCGCTGACCGCGCCGGTCGCGGTCCCGCGGAGCCGGTGCATCACGCCCGTCACGCTCGAGACGTCGCCGTCGCCCACGGCGAGGTAGCGCTCGTAGCTGAACGCGCGGTGGGCGTCGCACGCCGCGTCGTCCTCCTCGCTGAACAGGCAAGATCGGCTGGCGGACACGAACGCCGTCGCCGCGCTCGCGAAGAGGGGCACGTTGACCAAAGGCGGCGCCGCGCCCTCCTCTGCCTTCGTGAAGTAGCCGTAGCTGACGTCGCCGCCCGCCGCGGCCACGAAATCGAAGGTGAGCGGCGCCTGGAAGGAGTTCCGCCCCGCGTTCCACGCGTCCTGGACCGCCGTGTCCTCGTCGAAGCCCGCCCCGGGCGCGAAGACGTCGTTCTGGTTGCCGAAGAACACGAAATCTCCAGCGACGATGCCGGCGCGGCGCGACGACGCCTCCTGCGCGGTCTCGGGCGGATCGCCGAGGACGCCCCCGAACACCGAGACCGGGGCCGTTGCGTTGTCCAGCGGCAGGACGTCGCTGCACGCGCAGGTCAGGCAGCCGTCCGGATCCTGCTGAACCCCGTTCGGGCACGGCTCGCAGCTCCTCTGGGGCTCGCAGCCGGGCGGTGGCCTGTCGTCGAGCAGGAGCACCGTGCGCACCGTCACGAACCGATCGCCCGGGTGAAGGAGGTAGTCTGTCCGGAAGCGGATCCTGGAGCGGACGTCGGGGAAGAAGAGGCCGAGCAGATCCTCCTGCGCCCGGAGCAGGCCTATCGCCTCGAACAGGAACTCTCCGTCTCCCTCGACGCGGATCCCTGCCTCCGCGCCGTCGGAGCCGTCCGCGAGCACGGAGACGTCGGTCGCCGTCGGGTCGGGCACGATGAGGTTGGCGAGCGAGAACATCTCCGCGAACCGGTCCCGCCCCTGTCCGCCCTCCTCGCCGATCCGGCCGCGCCGCCGGTCGACGTCGACGATGGCCCCGCCGAAGATCCCTGGCCCCGGCGAGTCCCTCCCGCCCAGGATCGCCACGCGGATCTGGTCGTTCTCGAGGAGGAAGTCGCCGATGTCCGCCATCGCCACCGGGCCGCCGACGAGCTCGGCGCGCTGCTCTATCCGCTTGGCGCGGAGCAGCCGATCGCCCCCGCAGCTCGGCAGCGCGGGGGCGGCGAGCGCGGCGGCGGCGAGGGGGACGAGCGCTACCCTGGTGAGCCAGCGGTGGGTTCGCCGCACAGAGATCTCTCCTACAGCGAGAGTTGAAGTTGCAGGAGGAGCACGTCGTTCGAGAGCGACAGCCCGCCGAGCTCCTCACGGTGCGTGTATTCGAGCTGCGCCTTCACCAGATCGTCGTACGCGTGGTAGCTCGCGCCGCCGGTGAGCACGAGGTTGTCCCCTTCATCGTCGATATCCAGGTTGGGGTCGATCCACTCCACGCGACCCGAGACACCGAGCTTCCGGGCGATGAGCATGTAGCCTGCCTCGAAGACGAGCGCGAGCGACGAGACCGAGGTGATCTGCGCGATCGGCTGGGTGGGCACCGCCTTGGGGCTCGCCCCGGTCCAGAGCACCTCGCCGAGCGCGTGCAGCCCCGCGGCGTGCACCAGGACATCGGCGCTCGCGCCATAGAGCGTGCGCGCACCGCCGTCGCTGAAGAAGCCGTCGGCGCCGACCCCGAGGCGGAAGGGCGAGCGGGCGACGTCCTGGAGCGTACGGCCGAGCGGGCCCCGCGGCTCGGTGGCGACCCGGCCGGCGACGGCGATCCCCTCGAAGCGGTTGCCGAGGGGAGCGAGGCTCTCGGAGGGACCTGCGTAGAACTGATCCGAGCGCTGGAAGGCGTTGTAGACGCCCGCGTGACAGCTGAAGGCGCGGTCCTGGAAGTGCCCTTCGGCCTGTATCCCGACCTGCGTGAACGGAGCGATCGCGCGGACGGCGAGCGGCCGCTCGGCGAGGGCGCCATCGCCGGCGCCGGTCATCGCCGAGCGAGAGAAGGGCACGGTGCGCGCGCCCGCGATCACCTCGAGCGCGCGCGCCGCCGTGACGCCGGCCCACGCCTCGTGGATGCGCGCCGTCCCCTCGTCGTCCCCGGCGAGCTCCGTCGAGATGGCGAACCGCACGAGCCCCGCGACGTCGCCGCGCAGCCCGGCGCGGACCCGGCGCAGCCGGAAGCCGGGCTGCTCGGCGCTGTCGCCGGCCTGGCTCAGCGCGTCGTCGCCCACGTAGGGCGCGGTTTGCAGCGCGAGCAGCGCGATCGGCGCGATCTCCAGCGGCCCGAGCGCGACCCGCACCCGCTCCCGGAAGCCCGGCGCCAGGAGGTCGCCGCTCGCAGGCGCTGGCGCCTCGCGCGGCCGCGGCTCCCGCGCGGGCGCGCTCGCCCGAGCGGCCGGCGCCGCTGCGCCTTCCGGCTCGGCAGCCGCCTCGACACCTCCTGCCTGCGCGTCGCCCGGGCTCGCGACCGCGGCGGCGGGCTCCTCTGCCGCGGGC
The DNA here is from genome assembly GCF_051521405.1 of Sorangium sp. So ce726. Taxonomy (NCBI): domain Bacteria; kingdom Pseudomonadati; phylum Myxococcota; order Polyangiales; family Polyangiaceae; genus Sorangium; species Sorangium sp. So ce726. The sequence goes on from NZ_CP150349.1 coordinate 3,663,539, forward strand.
TCGGGCTCCTGCGCGCGCGGCGTGGCGGCGGCGAGCAGGACTGCGGCGCCGCCTGCGACGCGAGCGAGGTGCCTCATGGATTCAGGTCTCCTGGAGGGCTGCGTGGAGCGCCCCGTGCCGCTCCGGCTGACCAGTGGTCGTCACCTCGTGCCGTGTCCACCCGGCGAGGTGCCCGGGAAACTAGAGGAAGACACGCGGCGCTGCAATCCGCGCGGCGCCCTGTGCTAACGCTCGCGGCCTGTCCGCTCCTCGCGCAGCAGCGGAGGGAAGGGGAGCGCCACACTTCTTATGGAAATGCCCGGTTCGAGCCCGCCCGACAGCGATCCCGCGCCCCGGGCCGGCGCGTCCGCCGCCCCGCCGCCCCGACCTCCCGACGCGGCGACGCCTGCCGCGGTCGGGAGCGGGCCGCGCTGGTCCAGCGACAGGGCGTTCGTCGCGACGTTCGTGCTCCTCGCCGTCGCAGCCATCGTGCCGATATGGCGGGTGCGGTTCCTGCCGCTGCTCGATCTGCCGAACCACCTCGCGGCCGTCCATATCTGGCACAGCTTCGATGAGCCGTGGACGCGCTTCAGGGACTTCTACGAGCTCAGCCTCCGCCCGGCCCCCTATGGTGCCTATCACATCCTGACGCACGTGATCGCCTATGGCGTCGGCCTCGAGAACGCGAATCGCGTCGTGCTCTCCGGTTATGTGCTCGCCATCCCCGCGGCGGCGCTCGGCTGGGCGCGCCAGACGCGGCGCAGCCCCTGGCTCTCGGTCCTCACCTTCCCGCTGGCCTTCAGCCTCTCCTGGGCGTGCGGCTTCCTGCCGTTCCTCGTCGGCGTCGCGCTGCTGCTCGCCGGTGTCGTCGCGCTCGACGCCTACCTCGATCGGCCGAGCCTCGGGCGCGGGGCGGCCGTCGCGCTGCTCAGCGTCGGCTGCGGCCTCAGCCACCCGCTCATCCTCTTTGGCTATTACGTCTGCGTCGCCGTGCTGATGCTCTGCCACCTGCCCCGGTGGTCGCGGATCGCCGTCGCTTTGCCGCTCTTCGCGCCCGCCGTCGCGCTCGTCCTGTGGCAGCTCGTCACCTTCAAGAGCCCCATGGTCGATCTGCGGAGCGGCCCGCGGTTCCAGGGCGTCTGGGTGCCATGGCACGAGATGCTCCGATCGTTCCCCGAGTACACGCTCGACTCGGTATCAGGCGATCTCGACGCCCGGCTCTTCTGGGTGTTTCTCGCGGTGGCGTCGCTGCTGGGCCTCTCCGGCGTCGCTCGGCGCTTCCTCCTTGGCCGCAGCCTTCCCGCGCGCGAGCCAGGCCCGCCGGCCGGCTCGCTCCTCGACCGGCTGCACCGCCATCGCTCTCTCGCCCTCTGCGCGGCGATGGCGATTTGCTATTTTCTCGTGCCGCTGCACCTGGCTCGCCCATTCGACTGGTGGTTCGTGAGCGGGCGCTTCTCACCGTTCATCTGCTTCTTCGGCTTCCTGGCCATCACGGCGCCGCTCCAGGGCCGCTCGCGCCTCCTGATGGCCCCCGCCGTGGCGGCCGCGCTCGTGCTGCCGCTCCACCTCTCGGAGAAATACGCGCGCTTCGACGAGCGGGTCCAGCCGTTCGCTCGGATGGTGGAGCGGATCCCGTCGGGCGCCGAGGTCCTCTTCTTGACCCTGCCTCCACGGACCGATGAATCACTGATCATCGAGGGCACGAACCACTTCTCGTCGTGGGTGCAGATCATGCACGGGGGCTTCAGCGCGGACGGCTGGCACAACGTGGGTTTCCCCTTCACGTTGAAGCGTCGTCTCCCCGCGCCGCCGTCGAACCGCGGTGAGTGGTTCAAGCCAGATGTCCATGGCGTCGCGTACGATTACGTGATCCTCCGGAACGAGCGGCCGGATAAGCCGGTGTTCACCGCGGCGCACCCCTCGTTTCGCCGGATCGAGCGCGATGGGGCCTTCACGCTGTACCAGCACACGCGTTGAGCGACGCCCCGGTCGCACCCCCGCCCGGGGCAGCCGAGCGCGCCGCAGTTGTGCGTCGCGCGTCGCCGAGCGCGCCGCGGTCGTGAGGGGCGCGTCGATGACGTTCGAGCGCGGCGCTTCATCCCCGCCGATCCGCCGTCGTTCCAGGCACCGACCGGGTAGTCTACGATCCTTGCGGTCGGCCACCCCTCGGGGGCGTCGCGCCGAGGAGGGGAGCCGTTTGCCGATGTCGACCAGAACCCGCGCAGTCCGTCGCAGCCCGCTGGCCTGGAGCGGAGGGCTTGCTGCCGTGGTCGGGCTCGCGCTGGCGTCCGGCGTGGCGCCGTCCTGCGCCGGCGCGGCAGGCCCCGACGTCTCGCGAGGCGCTGGAGGCGAGGGCGCTTCTGGCTGTCCGGTCGACTGCGCCGAGGACCCGAGCGCCCCGGTGTGCGACCGGGAGACGGGCGACTGCGTGGCCTGTCTGCCCGGCCCTCTGGCGTGTCCGCCCGGTCAGGTTTGCGATCCCGAGGCGAAGCGCTGCCTGGCCGGCTGTGAAGCCGAGTCCGACTGCGCTGCTCCGCTCACCTGCGATCCCGCGAAGCACGCCTGTGTTGCCTGTATCGCCGACGGCGACTGTCCCCTGGGCGCGCTGTGCACCGGAGAGGGCGAGTGCGTTCAGGGCTGCTCGGCAGCGCACCCGTGTGAGAGCGGCGCGGCGTGCTGCGATGGTGTCTGTCGGGACCTCCAGACGGACGCGCTGAGCTGCGGCGCCTGCGGTCGCGCCTGTCCGGAGCTCTCGCACGCCGGGATCGCCTGCGTCTCGGGCGCGTGCGCGCTCACCGCCTGCGAGGACGGGTTCCTTGACTGCAACCACGACCCGGCGGACGGGTGCGAGCACGACGAAGCGGAGCGCGGGCCCTGCTCGTGCACGCCGGGCGACACGAGGGTGTGTTACGAGGGACCGCCGGGCACCGAGGGGGTAGCTCCCTGCGCCCCCGGGGTCTCCACCTGCAGGCCGAGCGGCCTCTCGTGGGGGCCGTGCCTCCACCAGGTGCTGCCGGCGCTCGACGTGTGCGCCGACGACGTCGACAACGACTGCGACGGCGCCGTCGACAACACACCCGATCAGGACGGCGACGGGTGGACGATCTGCGATGGCGATTGCTGCGACTCCCTGTCGGACGGGTGCGTCACCCCGGCCCTCGTGAACCGCGGCGCATTCGAGGTGGCGGGCAACGGGATCGACGACGATTGCGACGGCGTGGCAGACAACACTGCGCCTTGCGACGCCGGGCTCACGAGCGACTCGTCGGCCGCGCTCGATTATGCGAAGGCGATCGACCTCTGCGTCACCACGACGGCGAGCCCGCCATCGCGCTCGCAGCGCACGTGGGGTGTCCTCTCCGCGAGCTTCCACCGCGCCGACGGCGCAAGCGCGCCGGCCGCGGCCCAGCGATCGATCCGCCAGGGCTTCGGCTCCGGCATCACGCCGCTCCAGGGCGCGCGGCTCGCGGTGCTCTCGACCGGCGTCGCCGCGGCCGAGGCGGCGCCGAACAACACGAGGCCGAGCTTCGCCCCGTTCCAGGGCGGCCAGGACATGGGGACGTCGAGCAGGGTGCCCGCGGACTGGCTCGACGCGAACGGCGACAACCTCCCGAACGCGCCCGGGTGCCCTGACCCGCAGGGCGGCGCGACGGCCTACGATCCCGTGATGCTGAAGCTGCGCGTCCGCGTGCCGACGAACGCGAGCGCGTTCAGCGTCTCGACGTTCTTCCTCTCGTCCGAGTATCCGGAGTGGGTGTGCAGCCGCTTTAACGACTTCTTTCTGGCGCTCCTCGACTCGACGTTCGAGCCCTTTCCAGGCGAGACGGCGAACCCGGCGGACGGGAACCTCGCCTTCTATGACCCCCCGCCCGCCGGAGCGCCGGTCTACCCGCTGGGTACGAACCTCGCGTTCGGCGGCACCGGGCTCTTTACCCAGTGCGTGAACGGGCCGACCGGGTGCGGCGGCGGCGCCACCCCAGGCACGACGTCCACCTGCACGAGCATCGCCCAGCTCCGCGGGACGGGGTTCGATGCCACGAGGCAGCCCGCCCAGTTCGAAGGTGAGCCCGGCTGGTGCGGATCGAGCGAGCGCGCGGGCGGCGGGACCGGATGGCTGGTCATGAACGGCAATGTCAACCCAGGTGAGATCATGGAGCTGCGCTTCGTACTTTGGGACACCGGCGATCCCTGGAACGATTCCGTGGCCCTGCTCGACAACTTCCAGTGGTCGACGTTTGCGTCGACGCCCGGAACGCGCGAGTGAAGCGCTGGGCGGTAGGGCAGGCGCCGCTCCGGGGCACGGCGGGGCGCGGCACGCGATCACCCGGTAGGGGGGGCTCGGCGGCGCCCCTGGCGAGGGCGCTGTGGGGACGCGGCGCCTGGAGGGATGGCGCCCCGACGGGGCGCGCGACCGCAGCGGACGGACGGCGACCCGATTACACTGCGCGGCGCACAGAGGACCGTGGCACGCATCCCTCGGCCTCGCGCTCGTCAGGAGCGCTTCCGTTCATCACCCAAGGAGACTGCATGAGGAGAACGATCACGCCGCTCGCGCTGTTGCTCGCGAGCCTGTCTTTCGCCACGCTCGGCTGCGATAGCAAGGGGAGCGACGCGACCCCGGGGGCGGTGGCCGAGGGCAAGGCGAGCGAGAGCGCCGCCCCTGCGGCGACGACGGCGGCGCCGGCGGAGACGGCCGCCGTGCCCGCCGCGGCGACCGCCGAGCCGACGGCCGCTGCGTCGGCCGCGCCGGCGGAGACGGCCGCGGCGACCGCCGCGCCGGCGGAGACGGCCGCGCCCAAGGCGACGGCCGCTGCATCTGCCGCCGCGGCCGCGGGACCAGCGTCGACCGGCGCTGCGCAGGCGGGCGAGAAGAAGTTCGAATGCGGCGCGAAGGGCCAGAAGCTCTGTCCGATGCAGGCCTGGATGAAGAGCACGATGGCCTCCGCGACCTCGAGCGGCGACGCCGCGAAGATCGCGACGGCGCTCCAGTACGTGGCCAGCAAGCCGCCGCCCGGTATGGGCAGCTGGGTGGCGATCACGAAGGCCGGCATCGCCAAGGCGAAGGCCGGCGACGTCGACGGCGCGAAGGCGAGCTGCAAGCAGTGCCACGACCTCTACAAGGAGCAGTACAAGAAGACGATGCGCGATCGTCCCTGGTGAGCCGCCCGCCGGTGGCGCGGCGGATCCGCTCCGGTTCGCGCCGCTCGCCGCTGCGTCCCCGCGGTCCGCCGCGGCGAAATTCCCGTAACCGAACGACATTTCGCGGGCTCTCGGCGCCCTCGCGCGCGCTGCGCGCCGCTCCCTGGGGCGCCGCGAGCGGCGAGCGTCGCCGCCGCGCGCCCGGCCGGCGATCGCTGCTCGGTCGGCAGGGCGCGGGACAAACATCTTGGACGGGAGGGGGTGATGCGATACAGCGCTGAGCTGATGGCGCGCGCTGTTCGCACAGGCCCTGGGGGTGCCCCTGCGCCTGCCACCGCGTCCACTCGCGCGCGGGGGGCCGGCAAATCGAGCGGGGCAGCGGCTGCTCCGCGCCCGCGCGTCGGCCAGAGCGCCGACCCGTTCTCGAGCGGCGCGACGCCGCCCTCGAAGCCGCGCACGGGCGCGACGCCGCGGCTCACCGGGGACGCTGCCTCCGACGTCAGGTCGAGCACGGCGGCCCCGTCCGCGCCGAGCGTGCGCCCTCCAGCGGCCCCGCCCGCGCCGAGCGTGCGCCCTCCAGCGGCCCCATCCTCGCCGAGCGTGCGCCCTCCGCGGGCGGACGCGGGTGCTCCTGCGGCCGCATCGAAGAGGCCTCCTCCGCCGGACGACGACGACGACGACGAGGACGATGACGACGTGCAGGGCGGCGCGCCTCGCGGCCGGCCGCGCGGCCCGTTCACGCAGCACCGGCGGCTCGACTCGCTGCGCAGCCTGCTGCAAAAGCACCCTGCTGGCCTGACGATCTACGACCTCGCGCGCGAGCTCAACGTCACGCCGCGCTCGCTCCGGCGCTACCTTGTCGAGGTCAAGCGCGAGCTCGATCTCGTGTCGGTCGCCACGCGCCCCGGGGGCCCTCGCCTGTGGCGGCTATCTCCGAGCGAGGCCCCCCGGCGCGTCGAGGTGCGGCGGACGCAGGCGTACGCCCTGCTCGCCGCCCGCCGGCTGTTCGAGCCGATGCGCGGCTCGACCCTGTTCGAGGAGATCGACCTCGCCGCGCAGCGCCTCCTCGGCGTCGCGCGCAGGCCAGGGCGCGGCCCGAACGCCGGCGTCGCCGACGCGCGGCTGGAGGAGCGCTTCCTCTATCTCCCGTTCGCCCCGAAGGACTACGCCGCGCGCACCGAGGAGCTCGACGACCTGTTCCAGTCCGTCGCCGATCTGCGCCCCCTGCGGTGCCGCTACCGCCGCTCGCGGGACGGGCGCGAGGAGCGGGTGCTCATCCACCCGTACGCGCTCGTCCTCTACAAGGACGCGATCTACTGCGTGGGCCTCCACGTGGGGCGCGGCGAGGTGCGCACGTTCCTGCTCGATCGCATGCGCGACACGGAGTGCGCGGTCACCGAGCGGTTCGAGCTGCCCCCGGATTTCTCCATCGACGACTACTTCCAGGGCCAGTTCGGCATCTGGCGCGGGGGCGAGCCCCGGCGCGTCGTGATCGACTTCGACGAGCGCGTCACCGAGTTCGTGCGGACGCGCAAGGTGCATCCGTCTCAGGAGATCACGCCGCTGTCCGGCGGCGGCGTGCGGCTCACGATGCTCATCGGCGACATGACAGAGCTCGCGACGTGGGTCCTCGGCTTCGGCGAGACCGCGCGCGTGGTCGAGCCGCCGGACCTCGTGGACCGCGTGAAGCGCGAGCTCGCCGGCGCGCTCGCCCGCTACGAGGAGCCGCCGCCGCCGGCCGAGGCCTAGCTCCGCAGGCCAGCGATCCCGGGTGGGATCCCTGGCACACGGAGCTGGCCCGCTTCAGCGCGAGGCCTGGAGCGCCTCGTCGATCATCTTCTGGTGCTCCGCCGGGTCCGCCCACCGCGCGCGTCCCTCGGGCGGGAGCTGATCGATCGGATCGAAGTACGTGTACCGCTGCCCCGGCTTCACGCTCGGCGCCTCGAACACCGAGATCCCGGTCGTACGGTCGTAGTGCTCGAACGAGTGCGCGTCGCGCTTGCCTCCGCCGCCGGGCGCGTCGACGACGAACGTCGGCGTGTTGAACCCGGCGGTCGAGCCGCGCACGTACTTCTCGATCGTGAGCCCGGTCGCCAGCGTGGTCCGGAGGTCCTCCACGCCCCGGACAAGGTCGTGGATGTAGACGTAATAGGGGTGCACGTGCACGTGCCCCAGGCGCTTCACGAGCAGCTTCATCGTCTCGGGCGTGTCGTTCACCCCGCGCTGCAGCACGGACTGGTTCCTGACCGTGATCCCCCGCTCGAAGAGCTTGTTCATCGCGTCGCGGGTGACGCCCGTGATCTCGTTCGGGTGGTTGAAGTGCGTGTGGATCACGACCTCCTTGTGCAGCTTCCGGCCGAGCTCGACCGTGCGCGTGACCGCGTCGATCCACTCGTCGTCGGTCAGGATCTTCTGCGGCATCACGGCCGGGCCCTTCGTGGCGAGGCGGATGCGCTGGATGTTCGGCAGCTTGAGGAGCGTCTCGCCGATCGCGCCGAGCTGCTCCGGCCGCAGGTTGTACGCGTCGCCCCCGGAGACGACGATGTCCTCCAGCTCGGGGCGTGACGCGATGTACGCGTACGCTCGCTTCCAGCGCTCCTCGTCGACCTTGAAGTGGGTCTTCTCGACCTCCTCCGTGTCGATGCCCACCGCGTAGCTGCGCGTACAGAAGCGGCAGTACACGGGGCACGTGTCGAGCGGCAGGAAGAGCGCCTTGTCGGCGTACCGGTGCGTCAGCCCAGGGACGGGCGCGTCCGCCCGCTCGTGCAGCGAGTCGAGCCCGAGCTTCGGGTGATCCGGCAGGAAGCGCGAGGCCAGCGGGATGAACTGGGTCCGGAGCGGATCGGTGTACGGATCGTTCCAGTCGATCAGAGAGAGCATGTACGGCGAGACCCGGACGCTCATCGGCGCGCGCGCGAAGCCCTCGGTCGCGTCCCGGATGAAGTCGTCCGACACCATCCCGCGCAGCGTGTCGAGCAGCTTGTCGGGGCGGGTGATCGACTTCTTCGCCTGCCACCGGTGGTCCATGAACTGCTCGTCGGTCACGTCGGCGTAGGCCGGGATCCTCCGGAAGTCGGGCAGCTCGAGCAGGTTCGCGTGCTGGAGGGACGCCGGGTCCACCGGCGGCTTGAGGGGCGCGATGTCGTTGCTTCGCTTGGTGAGTTCGATGAGGCTCGAGGTGGTCGTCATGTCGTGGACCCTTGCTCGCGCGGAGCAAAGAGAGCGTCGGAGGATGGCCGCGTGCCTGCGCCTGCGCGTCTCGGGGCCTGCCCGGGAGAGGCTGCGGCAGCGGTTCCTGGGAGCGTAGCATCGCGGTACCCCGTCGGGGGCGATGTGCGCTGCTTGTCGCCGAGCGGCGTCTCTGGCGGGCGGGCGGCTGGTTGGCGAGCGCGCTCGCGGTTGACGGGCGCGCGAGCCGGTCAGGGCTCGATCGATGCGACCGTGGTGTCCCGGGTGGTGCGGTAGCGCGCGTAGTAGGTCCGAACGCGCGTCACGTAGGCCTGGGTCTCTTCGTACGGCGGGATGCCGCCGTGCCTCATGACCGCCCCTTCACCGGCGTTGTAGCCGGCGATGGTGAGATCGAGATCTCCGTTGAAGAGGTTGGCCAGGATGCGCAGGTACCGCGTTCCCCCGAAGATGTTCTCTCGCGCGTCGAACGCGTCGCGCACCTGCATGCGGAGGGCCGTCTCTGGCATCAGCTGCATCAGCCCCTGCGCGCCGACCGGGGAGACGGCCCGTGGATCGTAGTCGCTTTCGCACTTGATCACCGCGCGGACGAGCTCCTCGGGGATCTGGTAGAGCGCGGCGGCCTGACGGATCCACGCGTCGTAGCGGCTGAAGCGCTCGAGCGATTTGTCGCTCGGCGCGACGGGCGTCACGCCGGAGCGCGCCGAGGAGCGGCGCCCGTCGCCCTTGATGTACAGCTTGAACCGCGCGTCGCCGGTGGGGCGGTTCGCGAAGTGCACCGTTCCATCCGCGTCGGTGTACGTGAAGATGTCGGCGAGCGCGCTGCCCGGGTGCAGCGCGAGGACGGCGAGCCCGAGCGCAGCGGCGAGGGCGCGCAGGGGCACGCGAAAGGGAGGCCCGGAGGTCGACGGGGCAGGCATCTCTCGGTTCAGCATAGGTTGCGATCGTCCGCTCGCGCAAACCGCACCGCATCGGCGGAAATCGTGGCGGTGGAATCGGAGGAAGCTGAAGCTGAATTGGAGAGCAACGCCGCGGGCCCGCGCCGTCATTCCCAGGACGCCGTCGTGAGGCCATCCGGCGCGCCGCGCCCCCGTCGTGGAAGCTCGGTCTGGTGAGCACGTCCCGGGCGCTGTAGTAAGGCGGGCGCCATGGAGATCGGCTGGCGGCATGTGCTCGCGGGGGTTGCGGCCCTCTTCATCCTGTTCCTCGTCATCAAGATGCGCCCCGCCCGGCGACGCCGGGACGCGCTGAGCGCCGAGGTGCAGGCCGCGCGGGAGCGCGCGCGGCGCGCCGCGACCCCGCGCGAGCGGGCCGAGGCCCTGTGCGACGCTGGCGTACAGGCGATGCACGGCGGCCGCCGCGTCACGGCGGCCGTGGGCTTCTTCGTGCGCGCGATGCGCGCCGACCCGACCTCGGCCCAGGTCATCGAGCTCGCGAGCGGCGCGCTGGCCAAGCGCAAGCCCCGGCTCCTCGAGAAGATCCTCTGGCGGAGGCTCGCGGTGCTCCCCTGGGACGGCGAGCACCGCGACGCGGTGCGCGCGGCCGCCGTCGGGCTGGAGGCGCTCTACCGGCGCGGGATCCGTGACCGCAGCCGGGCGGAGATCATGCGCAAGCTGACCCGGACGCTCGGCTGAGGCACGGCGCGAGGGCGCGTCATCGGGCGCGCCGCCGGCCGGCCGGCGGCGTCACGTTCCCCAGAACGATCGCGGCAGCGCGCCGCGGTTCGACAGCGCGACGAGGTCCATGAGCAGCGCGATCGTGACGTGGACCAGGAAGCCCGAGTAGATGCTCTTCGTGCGCATCGCGAGCGAGCCGAGCGCGATCCCGGCGACCACGGCGCCGGCCGCCTCCAGGTACGGCTTGCCGAAGTGGATCATGCAGTAGGGGACGACCATCGCGAAGATCGCGCCGGAGCCCAGCGTGTGCCGCAGGCCGGCGAGCCAGAAGCCGCGGAAGAAGATCTCCAGCGCGAAGAACTGGGCGAAATACATCGTCTCCCAGGCGATGAGGTCGAACCAGGAGCGGGAGGACTGCTTGTAGAACGGGTAATAGGTCCCGAAGTCGGGCGCGCTCGCGACTAGGAAGACCGCCGGGACCACGACGGCGAGGCAGAGCAGGTAGATCCACGCGTGCTTCGCGAGCCCCCGGACGCGCAGCCCCATGTCGAGCAGGCTGTCCTTCGGGAAGCAGAGCTTCCACCCGACCATCGGGATGGCGACGTAGCCGAAGACGCGGGTGAACGACCACCAGACGTAGCCGTAGAGCTCGTCGTAGCGGCGGAGCGAGATGGGCAGCAGCGTCCCGGCCGGCGAGAGCGCCTGCGCGAGCTCGAGCTCGCGCAGCCACGGCCGGATGTGCTCGTCGTAGACCGCGCGGCCGCCGTAGTACTGCTGCAGCATGAGCACGACCGCGGTGATGGTGAACAGGACGGCGGGGCGGCGGTCGTAGCCGCCGGCGGCGAGGGTGCGCCGCTGGTGCTCGTGGGCCTCGACGTCGAGCTCCCGCCAGGTGCGCCGGAAGAAGAGCCAGAGGACGGGCGCGAGCGCGATGTACGCGACGACCGGGAACAGGGCCTTGAGGACGGTGCTCCCCAGGGCCGACGAGGGCCCGGCGAGGCGGGAGCTGGCATCCGAGAGGGGCGGCTGCAGCGGTCGGAGCCGGTCGACGTGCGCCACGAGCCAGCTCCCCAGGTTGAGCATCGGCGCGCCCTGTACCACGATCCGCGGCCCAGCACAGCGGCGACACACGGGCGGCGCCGGATCTCGACCGCCGCCGGCGCCGCCCCTCCGCAGCGCGGCCTTGCGGCGCCCCGCCTTGCTCTGCTAGATCGCGCCCCTCTTCAAAGCCGCGCGAGTCATCTCGCGCATGTCCGGCGCAGGCCTCGCCTGCCCGTGGGAGTCTCAGCAATGGCCAGCAAAAATCCGCTTGCGATCGTGAAGGAGCGCTTCGGCGACAAGGCGAAGCTCGTCGAGGCCGTGAAAGGGTTCGCTACCGAGGACCTCTGGCTCGGGCGCGTCAGCTCCGATCGGGGCGGCACGAAGGGTCTGGATCACGTCTCGAACGCCAAGCTCCTCCGCCTCCACGCGACGTTCAGCGTTGTAAAGGAGAAATTCGGGACGCGGGCGAAGCTCATCGACGAGACGTTGACCGTCCTGAACCGGTCGAAGGACCAGGGGTACAGGAAGCGCCTCGAGGCGTACCCCGTCCCGCGCCTCTACGATCTTTACCAGTCGGCCTCGAAGCGGGCGAAGGCGGCCTCGAAGGCCCAGGCCTGAGCGCGCGCTGCTCGTAGCCCCCTCCTGCCGGTTGTGACCGCGCTGCCTGCCCTTGAAGGTCAGGCGTTCCTATCGTAATGAGCCGCGTCGCCAGCGCGCGGCATCCAGCCGTCCTGCGTCGGACCGACGATCTGACGTCCCCCTGATAAGCCAGAAGCCCCCTCCTGGGGGCCCTCCCAGAGAAGGTGTGGGCGCCGCCGGCCGCGGCCCCCGCCAAGGAGAACGACTGTGAGCAGCGCGCACGAGACCGAGACCGACGTCTGGACGACCGAAGACGCCAAGTCGCTCTACATGATCGACCGCTGGGGTCGCGGCTACTTCGATGTGAGCCCGGACGGCAACCTCACGGTCGCGCCGCTCCAGGAGCGCGGCAGCAAGATCGCGATCCGCGACGTCGTCGACGCGGCGCTCGAGCAAGGGCTCCGCACCCCGCTGCTGATCCGCTTTCAGGATCTCCTCCATCACCGGGTGCGGGCGCTCAACGAGGCCTTCAACAGGGCGATCGCCGAGAGCAAGTTCCGCGGGACCTACCGCGGCGTGTTCCCGATCAAGGTGAACCAGCTCCGGGAGGTCGTGGAGGAGATCCTCGACGCCGGAAAGACCTATCACTACGGCGTCGAGGTCGGCTCCAAGCCCGAGGTCTTCGCCGGCCTGTCGGTCCATAGCGACCCGGAGTCGCTGATCGTCTGCAACGGCTACAAGGACGAGAACTTCATCCGGACGGCGCTGATCGGGCGCAAGCTCGGCAAGAAGGTGATCCTCATCGCGGAGAAGCTCTCCGAGGTGCGGATGATCACCCGCGTCGCCAAGGAGATGAACGTCGAGCCGATGATCGGGCTCCGGGTGCGGCTGCTCACCGAGGGGGCGGGCAAGTGGAAGACCTCCGGCGGAGAGAACGCGAAGTTCGGGCTCTCCACCGCCGAGATCCTCGCGGCGATCAGGATCATGGACGAGGCGGGCATGAGCTCCTCGTTCAAGCTCCTCCACTTCCATATCGGCTCGCAGGTGCCGGACATCCTGATCATCAAGCGCGCCGTGCGCGAGGCGGCGCGCTACTACGCGAAGCTCCGCAAGATGGGGCAGCGCGTCGAGTACATCGACGTCGGCGGCGGGCTCGCCATCGACTACGACGGCTCGCGCTCGACCTTCCACTCCTCGATGAACTACTCGGTCGAGGAGTACGCGCGCGACATCGTGCACAACATCGCCGACATCTGCGACGAGGAGCGGGTGCCTCACCCCAACATCGTCTCCGAGTCCGGGCGAGCGATCGTCGCGCACCACTCGGTGCTGGTCGTCCAGGCGTTCGGCTCGATCGAGAAGACGCCGATGTCGCCGATCGACATCCAGACCGAGGAGCACAAGCTCATCCAGAACCTCCTCTACATCAAGGACACCATCTCCGGGCCGAACCTCGGCGAGTCGTGGCACGACCTCCTCCAGATCAAGGAGGAGGCGCAGAAGATGTTCGAGCTCGGACTCCTCAACCTCGACGTGAAGGCCCGGGTCGAGATCCTCTTCTGGGAGATCGCCGAGAACATGCAGAAGATCGCGTCGTCGCTCGAGCCGGAGGAGGTGCCGGACGATCTCGGCGAGCTCCGCAAGCAGCTCGCCGACCAGTACATCTGCAACTTCTCGGTGTTCCAGTCGCTGCTCGATCACTGGGCGCTCGGCGCGCTCTTCCCGATCGTGCCGATCCACCGGCTGAACGAGCGCCCCGCGGCGGACAGCACGCTCGTCGACATCACCTGCGACTCCGACGGCAAGGTGAGCAAGTTCATCGATCTCAACGACGTGAAGGACACGCTCCCGCTGCACCCGATCTCGGGCGACCAGCCGTACTACGTCGGCATCTTCCTGACCGGCGCGTACCAGGACATCATGGGCGACATCCACAACCTCTTCGGCCGGGTCAACGAGGTGCACGTCTTCCTCGATGAGGACGAGGAGAGCGGGTACTACATCGAGGAGACGATCGCCGGGAACAAGATCCACGAGGTGCTGGCGCTGACCCAGTACGACAACCGCGATCTCGTGGGGAAGGTGAAGGCCCAGGTGGACGGCGCGATCAAGCAGGACCTCCTCAAGCCGACGGAGGGCATGCGGCTGCTCGCCGACTACGAGCGGGGGCTCAAGGACCAGACGTACCTGAGCCTCGTTCCCACGCCGTGATCTCGGAGGGCACCGTGCCTGCGGTCCGCGCGTCGCCGCCCCGGCGCCGGCCCGGCTGGGCGCGCCAGGCGGCGCTCGTCGCGCGGAAGGACCTCGCGATCGAGCTCGCCACGGGCGAGATCGTCACCACGAGCGGGTTCTTCGCGGTGCTCGTCGCCGTGATCGCGTCCCTCGCGTTCTACGCAGGCCAGGACGCGGCCGAGCGGGTCGCGCCCGGGGTCATCTGGGTGAGCGTGGCGTTCGCGTCGGTGCTCGCGCTGAGCCGCACGTGGCAGCGGGAGCGCGAGGACGGCGCGCTCTCCGGCCTGCTCGTGCTGCCCATCGCGAGGAGCGCGCTCTTCGCCGGCAAGGCGCTCGGGCTCTGCGCGTTCGTGATCGCGGTCGAGGTGATCATCATCCCGGTCGCGGCGCTCCTCTTCGCGGTGGATCTCGCGAAGACGGGCGCGGGGCTCGCGCTCTTTTGCCTCGCGGCGACGCCGGGCATCGCCGCGAGCGGCACCCTCTTCGGGGCCATGACCGTGCGCACCCGCGCCCGCGACCTCGTGCTCGCGAGCGTGCTCTTCCCGCTGCTCGCGCCCACCCTGCTCGCCGCGGTCGCGGGGACGCGCGAGCTCTTCGGCGGCGCGTCGATCGGCGAGCTCACCGACTACGTGGCGCTCATGGGCGTGTTCGACGTCGTGTTCCTCGCGGGTGGGCTCGGCCTCTTCGATCTGATCATCGAGGGCTGAGCCGCCTCGCGGTCGCCGGACGCCTGCGGGCTCACGCGGGCGCGCCGCGCGCCGCGAGCACGTCGTCGGTGAGGGTCGTCGCCGCCCGCTCGATGCCGGCGAGATCGAGCGAGGCGCCTGTGCACTCGCCGATCGCCCAGAGGCCGTCGCCGGCCCTGCCGCGCGCGTCGACCTGCACCGCGTACCCCGCGCGCGGGTCGATCTCGACGCGCGCGCCCGCCTGCGCGGCGACCTCGAACGCGGGCGCGGCCGGCGAATCCACCGCGACGGCCACGACCCGGACGTCGCTCGTCGGGCTGTCGGGGGCGAACGGCGCGTCGCGCACCGTCACGCTCTTCACCTGCGAGATCCCGTTCACCGCGGCGAGCGCGGCGAGCGGGATCCGGACCGCGATGCGGTCGCCGAGGGCGCTCGCGAGCTCGTCGGCCCAGGGGCCCTCGCCCGCGAGCGCCACGGGGCCGGTCGGCTCGACGCCGCACGCGAGGAGCCGGCAGAACGCGCGCGCCGAGAAGACCCCGGGCAGATCGTTGTTCGGGAACGCCGCGACGCCATCGTGCGCCCCGGTGGCGAAGACCTTGGCGGGCGCCCTGATCACGGTCGCGCCCGCGTCGCCTGCGACCAGGAGATCGCCGAGGTAAACGCCGGCGGCCACGTGACGGTGGAGCACGCGGACGCCGTCGAGCGGGTATCGCGCGAGGAGCTCCGCCGCGCGGCGCGGCGCGCCGGCGAGCGACCCGCCGGGGGAGAGCCCGTCGTCGACCAGCGCCACGCGGAGGCCGCGCGCCGAGAGCGCCGACGCAGCCGCCACGCCCGCGGGCCCGGCGCCGATCACGACCGCGTCGACGTCGAGCCGCGCGGCGCGCTCGGGTGCGAGCGCCGCGCTCGGCAGCTGCCCGAGCCCCGCCAGCTTGCGCGCGATCGACTGCATGACCCCGGACAGGCCGGGAACGCCGGCCATCAGGTGGTGATGGTCGATCCCCTGCGGGAAGAACCAGTCGGTCACCTGGAGCAGGTCGGCCTGCCGCGAGCCCACGACGTTCTGCACCTCGATGCGCTCTCCACCGGCCGCCGGCCGCAGGCAGGTCATCACGTTGGGCACGCCATCGACCCGCGCGAGGCAGCCGTCGCAGCCTCCGCGCAGGCAGGTCGGCGCCCTGGGACGGTGCAGCTTCGGGCTCCGCGCGAGCGTCACGCGCCCGGAGGCGATCAGCGCCACGGCCAGGGGCTCGCCCCGTTCCGCCGGGACGTCCGCCCCATCGAGGGTGATGGTGACCGGATGCTGGAGCGCGCGACCTCGCCGAAACATGGGCGGACGCTAGCAGACGCCCGCTGCGCCGGCAGAGGAGGGCGCGGGAGCAAGCAGGAGGAGAGAGCGCCAGGAGCAGGGAAAGACAGACGATAACTGGCGGCAAGAGCCCGAAGCGCGGAGGCGTGCAATCACGGGAGGCGCGGGAGGCACGGGAGGCGCGGGAAGCGCGGGAACGATGGGAGGCAGCGGAGGCAGCGGAGGCGCGGGGAGCGCGCAGAGCGGGCGGAGTGGAGAAGGTGTCCTCACCTTCGCGCGGTGATCTATGCTGTGTCCGATGCGCCTCGGCGTCCTCGGCCCTGCACAGGGTGATCTGCCCGCGCTCGCTCGCGGCGCGCAGCACCTGCTCGACGAAGGCCACGCCGAGCGGGTCATCTACGTCGCCGAGGACGACGCGCTCGACCGGGTCGTCGTGGGCTGGGCGCAGCGCCTGGTCGGCGCGGATCCCACCGAGGGCGCGCTGTTCGATCGGGCCGCGCGGTGCGCGGCCGCGACCCCGGACCAGATCGACGCCTTCGTGGCGTCCGAGCGCGCTCGGCTGCGCCTCCGGGTGCTGATGAGCCTGCCGTCGGGCCGGCGCACCATCGAGATCCTGGACGGGCGCGTCGCGCTCTTCGTGTTCGACAAGGCGGCGCTCGACGAGGAGGACATCGTGGCGGCCTCGCTCCTCGTCTTCGGCAAGAGCGCGGAGCCGCTCATCAAGAAGGTCGGCTCGCGGACGTTCTTCTCTCCCGGGCCGATCGGCTCCGACGGCGGCACGGCGCTCCTCGACGATGGGCAGGGCGGCGTGCGGATCGAGGTGATGAACGCGAGCGGCGCGGTGACGGCGCGCGAGATCGTCGGCCCGTCCGCGGCCGGCCCCAGGCTGAGGGTTCAAGGTGGCTCGCACGGTTGATGCGCCCGCCCGCGCCCCGGCCGCGCGCGCGCCCGAGGCGCGCCGCGTCGCCATCTTCGGGGGCAGCTTCAACCCGCCCCACGTCGCGCATGTCCTCGCCGCCACCTACGCGATCTCCATCGCGCCGATCGACGAGGTGCTCGTCGTCCCTGTCTACCGCCACCCCTTCTCGAAGGAGCTCGTGCCGTTCGAGCATCGTCTGGCCATGTGTCACCTGGCGCTCGGGTGGCTCCCGCGCGTGTCGGTGTCGCCCGTCGAGCGCGATCTCGGCGGCGAGAGCCTCACGCTGCGCACGCTGGAGCACCTCGCCGCGGCGCACCCGGACTGGGCGATGCGCCTGCTCGTGGGCGCTGACGTGCTCCCCGACCTGCCGAGGTGGCACCGCTTCGACCGCATCGAGCAGCTCGCCCCGCCGATCGTCCTCGGCCGCTCCGGCGTCAGCGCGCCCGCGGCGGAGCGCCTTGATGCGGGGCCGGCGGATGCTCGTCCTCACCTGCGCCCCGCGGACGTGGAGCTCCCTCGGATCTCGAGCAGCGAGATCCGCCGGGCGTTCGCGGCGGGCGATCTCGAGGCCGTCCACCAGCGCGTGCCGCGCGCCGTGCTGGAGTACGTGCTCGCGCACCTCCTTTACGGGAGCGGCCCGTGACCGAGATGGACAGCACGCGCCCGTCGCCGATGCACCCGGAGGACAACGCCGTTCTGGAGGTGTTCATCTATGGCGGCGGCAAGGTGGGCCGCGGGCTCGCGCGCGCGATCCGCGACGCGGGCCTGCGGGTGACGCTCCGGCCCGCGCGGGATGGCCTGCCGTCGGAGCGCATCGAGGCGAACTTCGTGATCCTCGCCGTGCGCGATCGGGACATCGCGCCCTGCGCCGAGGCGCTGCGCGATCGCGGGCTCGTCGGCCACAGGGACGTCGCGGTCGTGCATTGCGCCGGCGCGCTCGGCCCGGAGGCGCTCGCGGCCGTGCGAGGCGACCGCGTGTGGGTTGCGCAGATGCACCCGATGATCTCGTTCGCCTCGCCCTCGTTCGCGCCCTTCCTCGAGCGTGGCCAGCTCCACATCGACGGCGATCCCGGCGCCGTGCGCGCGGCGCGCTCGCTCGGGGTGTGCCTCGGCATGACGCCGCGCACGTTCTCCGGTCTCGACCGCGTCGCCTACCACGCGGCGGCGGGCCTGGTCGCCAACGGCGCCGCCGCGCTCGCCGCGGCCGGCGTCGACCTGCTCGAGCGCGCGGGCATCGATCGAAGGACGGCCGCCGAGATGCTCGGCCCGCTGCTCCGCACGGTCGCGGACAACGTCGAGGTCCTCGGCGTGCCCGACGCGCTGACGGGGCCGGTGCGCCGCGGCGACGCGGCCGGCGTCGCGCGACACCTCGAAACGCTCGGTCGGCTCGCGCCGCACCTCGTGCCGTTCTACGTCGCCGCAGCAGCGACGCAGCTTCCGCTGGCTCGCGTCCTGGGCGAAGCACCTGTGGATGCGTTCGATGCCATCCAGCGGGTCCTGGACGGAACACGGCAATAAGACTGTAATTTTCTCATGACGAGGTAGGTGCCTCCTTAAAATAATCAACGGCGGGATCCATTGATGCGAGGTCCGGCGGAGAGGTACGCTTTTGTTGCCTTGGGATCCGTTGCCGCAGCCTGCATTCCTTCTGTCATCACGAGCGACTCCGGGGGGTTCCGGGCGCTCGATGAGCGCGTCCGTGATGCCGCGTCGCGTGGGGTGCTCCACGTCCATGGACAGCGGCCGGTCCTGGACGCCGTTTGTTCCCACCTCGCGCGCCGCGCTCGAGGTGTGGGACGCTCGCTGATCTCGGCCGCGCACGCCGCGGATCGGGATCCCTGGCGCGATCTCGCGCTTCGCTGCGCTGTCGCCTCTGCCGATCCGGCCGTGGCCGCGCAGGGTATCAGCGCCGCCGCGCAAGGCGCGATCCTGCTGGTCGCCGAGGGAGAGGCCACCAGCTGGGGGAGCCTGGTGCTGGATGAGCTCACGCGCCTCATTGCGGAAGGGTCGTGCTCCGCGCTGGTCATCGTGTGCAGCGACGGCGCGATGCGGCCCTGGACGAGCGCGCTCACGATCGACGGCATCGCGTCGCCGGACGATCTGCACCGCTTCTGGGAGGCGTTCGCGGCGGACGCGGAGCGCCGGGTCGTCGCGAAGATCGAGCGGCTCGACGCGCTGGAGGGCTGGTGCTCCGCCGTGCTGGCCGCGCCGCCCGAGCAGCGCCCCGCGCGGCCGCCGCCGAGCCGCGAGGCCGCGCGCCTGCTCGATCGGCTCGCGCTGAGCCAGCGGCCCTGGCCGTCCGCGCAGCTCCGTCAGCTCGCGGCGCGGCGCGCGGAGCCCGGGCCGGGGGACGCGGCGTGCCAGGGAGTCGCCCAGGAGCTCGCCGCGCTCGGTCTGATCGAGGTCGACGATCGAGGGTGGGTCGCCGTGCGGCGCGCGATCGTCGACCCGGCCGACGTCGACCCCGAGGATGTGTTCGCGATCGCGGAGGCGCTCGAGGAGCAGTCGTCCGACCCGTGGAGCCTCTCGCGCGCGAGCGAGCTCCTCGCCTCGCTGGGCCAGAACGATCGCGCCGAGGCCGCGGCGATGCTCGCGATCTCCTCGGTCGGCGAGCCGTCAGCGCGCGCCGATTTCTGGCAGCGCTGGGCCCGGACGATGCGGACGCTCTCTGGCGAGAGCGCCGCGTCGGGCGAGCGGCTGCTCCGCGCGGCGAAGCTCGCGCTCCGGCTCGGCGACATCGAGTTCGCCATCGATTTCTCGTCGGCGGCCCAGCGCGAGCGGGAGACGTTCGCCGCGCTGCTCGTGCGCGGCCGCGCGACGAGCGCGCGCGGCGACCTCACGACCGCCGCGATGGTGCTCTCGCGGGCGCTCTCGCTCGCCGCCACGCCCGAGGAGCGGGCGCACGGCGCTGTGGAGATGGCGGAGCTCTGCTGCAAGACGGGCGACCTCGCGGCGGCCAAGGCGCGCGCCGAGGAAGGGCTCGCCGGCGCGGGGGAGATCGCGACGCGCCTCCAGGCGCGCAATATCCTCGGCAAGCTGCTCCTCGCGCAGCAGGCCTGGGCCGAGGCGGAGCTGCACTTCGCGGCCGACGCATGGGAGGCGGCGTGCGCGGGCGAGCACGTGAGCGAGCTGCGCGCCCGGCTGAACCGCGCCATCGCGCTGCTCTCCAGCGGCCGCCTCGACGAGGCGCGCACGATGCTCGCCGGCGTGCTCGAGGAGGGAGAGCGGCGCGGCGAGCGCGCGGCGACCGGCTACGCGCTCACGAACCTCGCGGTCATCGCCCACCTGAAGCATGAGTACCCGGAGGCCTTGCGCCTCTTCGAGCGCGCGATCGAGATCTTCCGGAGGATCGGCGACAAGGTCGCGCTCGTGAACCTCATCACGAACCTCGCTGAGATCCGGCTGCAGCTCGGGCTCATCGAGGAGGCCGAGCAGGCGCTCGCGTTCGCGCGGAAGGCCTGCGGCCACGTCATCCCTGGCGTTCGGATCACGCACGTCGCCTACGTCGCGGCGCAGATCCACTTCGAGTGCCGCCGCGCGGTGGACGCCTGGTCCGAGCTCACGGCCGCCTTCGCCTACGGCGCCGGCTCGAAGCTCGGCGAGTGCTACGCGATCGCCGCGCGCATCGCGCTGCACGACGGCGACCTCCTGCAGGCCGGTCAGATGATCCAGCGGGCGCGCGCCGAGGCGACCTCCGACCGGCACCGCGCCGAGATCGCCCTCCTCGAGGCGATGTGCTCCCGCGCCGCCGGCGCGCCGTTCGGGAAGATCGCCGCGGAGGCGCTCGCGCTGTCGCGCCAGGCCCACAGCCACGAGTGCGCCCTGGAGGCGCACGTGTTGCTTCACCACGCGTCGTCCGCCGGGGACCGTGCGTCGCGCGTCCCCGAGGACGAGCCCACGGCGGCGCGCTCGCACCTGGAGGCGGCGATCGACCTCCGCGATCGCATCGCCGAGTCGCTCCCGCCCGAGATCTCGCGCAAGTTCCTCTCGCGCCGGTGCTTCGCCGAGCTCGCCCGGCTGGAGGCGTGCGCGCGCAGCGCCGCCGAGGCGGAGCCGAGGGGCTGCGAGCTCTGCGGCTCCAGCGGGTGCGCCGGGTGCGCCAGGGGGGCGGCTCGCGCCCCGAGGCCGGCGAGCGCGGGCCCCGCGATCAAGCGGATGGTCGGGACGACGCCGGCGCTGCTCAGCCTCATTCACCAGATCGAGAAGGTCGGCGCGAGCGACGCGACCGTGTTGATCCACGGCGAGAGCGGCACCGGCAAGGAGCTCGTCGCCGAGGCGATCCATGAGGTGAGCGCGCGGCGCGCGGGCCCGCTGATCAAGGTCAACTGTGCCGCCCTGGTCGAGACGCTGCTGCTCTCGGAGCTGTTCGGCCACGAGAAGGGGTCGTTCACTGGCGCGGCGTCGCGCCGTCGCGGGCGCTTCGAGCTCGCCGAGGGGGGAACGCTCTTCCTCGACGAGATCGGGGACATCTCGCCGCGCACGCAGGTCGCGCTGCTCCGCGTCCTGCAGGACAAGACCTTCGAGCGGGTTGGGGGTGTCACGCCGCTGCGCGCGAACGTACGGATCCTCTGCGCGACCCACCGCGACCTGCGCGCGATGGTCGCCCGGGGCGAGTTCCGGGAAGATCTCTATTACCGGCTCCGGCAGGTCGTCCTGGAGGTCCCCGCGCTGCGCCATCGGCCACGGGATCTGCCCGCGATCGCGGCCGCGATCCTGGAGAGGATCGGCGGCGAGCGTGGCGTGGCGCCGAAGCGCCTCTCCAGCCGGGCCATCGAGGCGCTCTCGCGGCACTCCTGGCCGGGGAACGTGCGCGAGCTCGAGAACGCCCTGCGCGCCGCGGCGATCTTCGCGGACAGCGAGGTGATCGATCTCGAGGATTTCACGACGAACGTCGAAGGGCTGCGGGAGCTCGACGCTGCGGAGCTGGCGAGCGCTCCGATGACACCGAGGGCTGGCATGCACCCTGCCTTCGAATCGTCGAGAGAATCGTCGAGAGAATCGTCCAGAGACTCTTCCAGAGACGCGCCCAGAGAGCCGTCCAGCGGGCCACGCGCGTCGGCGCCCGATCAGGCGACGCTGGTGTCACATCCCCCGTCGATGCCTGTGGATCGCACGCCACTGGAGCTCGCGTACGCTCATGTCCGCGGAGGGGTCAGCCTCAGCGACATGAAGCGCGAGCTCGAGCGCGAGTGCATTGCTAGGGCGCTCGACGAAAGTCGTGGGAACATCACACGCGCCGCCGTGCTCCTGGGCATGAAACGCCCGCGGCTTTCCCAGCTCGTGAAGCAGTATGGCTTTGGCGGGACTTCGGAGGATTGAAGTGATGCGAGGTTGCTGGAGGAGTTGGCTGTCGGGGGGCTTCGCGGCGCCTCTGCTGCTGGCGGGCTGCGCGATCACGTCCGCAGAGCATGAGGAGCAGAGCGTCGAAGCGTGGAGCGATCTCGACCCGATGATCTCCGAAGAAGCGTCCGGATCGAGTGATGGCACCGACGGCGATGTCGTCGTACCCGCCACCGACTTCGTCACGCCTGCGTCGCTCCCGCCGCGCGACGTCGCGCCGCCGTCCAGCGACGACGGCGCGCCCATGACGATCGAGGTGCGGTCGCAGGAGCGCTGCAACCCGGACCCGCTTCCGTGGCGCCCCAGCAGCGCGGACAGACACGACAACGCTCCCTCCGACAGCGACGGGACGCGCTGAGCCGCGCGCCCGGGCGGGCTGAGCGCATCCGCGCTCCGGCGCACGGCCGCGCCGCCCCCCGGCGCGTTTTGCGGTCGCCGCGCGGCTCGCCGCGGTAGCCTTCGCGCGTGGCGCCGCTCGGGATCGATCTCCGCACACGGACGACCCTGGTCTGCGGGGCCCTCGCCCTCGCCATCGCGGCGTCGACGCTGCTGCGAGGTCGCGTCCGCCGCGTCCACCTCTTCTTCGCTGCGTTCGCCGCCGACGTCGGGCTCTGGTACCTCTCGCAGTCGCTCTTCGGCTTCTTCCAGGCCTCGATATGGGAGCGCTTCACGGCGATCCTCGCCGTGCTGCTCCCGCAGTTCGCGCTGCAGCTCTTCGAGGCGATGATCCCCCATGACCCGGATCGGCGCTCGCGGCTGCTCCGGTTCGCGGGGGTGCTCGTCATCCCGCTGTTCGTCCTCGTGCTGGTGAGCCGGGAGCCGGGCTCGTGGCTCGATTGGCTCACGCGCGGCTGCATTTTCCTCTACGTCTTCGCGCTGCTCACCGCGGGGCTGTACACGCTCGGCCAGCGCGGCAAGCAGAGCTCCTCGCGCGCGACGCAGCGCCGCGTGCGGTTCCTCGTGGTGATCGGCGCGCTCGCCGGGCTCGCCAGCGTCGCCGACTTCGCCTGGTTCCTCGGCGCGGAGCCGCCGCCCGTGGGCGCGGCGCTCTCGATCGTGTTCCTGTTCGTCCTCGCCCAGGCCCTCCGCCATGAGCGCCTGCTCGACGCCTACGAGATGCTCGCGCGCCTGCTCGTCGCCACGGCGGTCGCGTTCCTGATCGCGCTGATCTTCTATCTCCTGCTCACGTTCATCGGCGGCTTCAACACGATGTACCTGAACGCGGTGCTCGCCGCGATCGTCATCCTGGTGCTGTTCGACCCGCTGCGGGAGCGCGTCGAGGAGCAGCTCCAGCGCCTCTTCCTGCGGGAGCGGTTCGATCTCGACCGCTCGCTCGCGGAGGCCCGGCGGCGCCTCGTGCACACGCTCGAGGTGGATGAGATGGGCTCGATCGTGATGAGCGCGCTCGAGCAGTCGCGCCGGGTCACGGCGGCGGCGCTCTACCTGCGCGATCAGGACGGGACGGGCTTCGACCGGCTCACCTCGCTCGGGCCGCGGGTCCCCGAGCGGATCGAGGTGGCGACCGCGAGGGCGCTGCTCGATCGCCTCGACCGGGGGCCACTCGCGATGGAGGAGCTGGAGCGCGAGGCCCGCGAGCGGCGGGCGCGCCGCAGCCAGAGCGACGCGGACGACGACGGCAACTTCGCGCGGCGGACGGAGGTGCGGCCCCAGGTCCCCGAGGACGCGGTGCTCGCGGCGGCCGAGGTGCTCGGCAGCCTCTGCTCGGGCGTGGTGCTGTGCGCGCGCGACGAGCAGGGCGAGCCGATCGGGCTCCTGGTCGTGGCGGACACGCGCGTGCGCG
Source organism: Sorangium sp. So ce726 (assembly GCF_051521405.1). Classification (NCBI taxonomy): domain Bacteria; kingdom Pseudomonadati; phylum Myxococcota; order Polyangiales; family Polyangiaceae; genus Sorangium; species Sorangium sp. So ce726. Next base: position 3,687,363 of record NZ_CP150349.1, read on the forward strand.
ACGCGTTCTCACCCGAGGAGCTGACCCTGCTCGAGACGCTCGCCGCGCAGATCGGCGTCGTCCTGGAGAACTCGCGGCTCTACGCGCAGATGAAGGAGCGAGACAGGCTCGCGCTCCTCGGCCAGATGGCGGCCGGGCTCGCGCACGAGATCAGGAACCCGCTCGGCGCGATCAAGGGGGCGGCGCAGCTGCTCGCCGATCCCGTGCCGGACGCGCAGATCGACGCGGCGTCGCGCGAGTTCCTCGGGATCATCCTCGAGGAGGTCGACCGGCTCGATCGCGTCGTGGGCTCGGTGCTCGATCTCGCGCGGCCGGCGCAGGGCTCGGTCGTCCCGACCGACGTGAACGCGATCGTGCGCCGCACCCTGCAGGTGCTCTCGATCGAGCGCAGGAACGACCAGCTCGAGGTCGAGGTCACGCTGGATCCCGATCTCCCCCGCGTCGCCATCGATCCAGAGCAGCTGCGGCAGGTGCTGATGAACCTGTTCCGCAACGCCGTTCAGGCGATGAAGGGCCGGGGCAAGGTGGTGATCTCGACGCGCGTCCGCTTCGGCCGCGGCACGCGGCCCGGCTCGGGCTCGGACGAGCCGTTCGTCGAGCTCAACGTCACCGACAACGGCCCCGGGATCTCCCAGAAGGTGCTCGCGAACATCTTCCTCCCGTTCTTCACGACGAAGGACAAGGGGACCGGGCTGGGGCTATCCATCAGCCAGCGCATCGCGCAGAGCGCCGGCGGCCGCATCGAGGTCCGGTCGTACGAGGGGAAGGGGAGCACCTTCGCCGTGATCCTCCCCGCCGCCGTCGACAAGCTGGGCGCGCCGCAGCCGTCGCCCGCGGCGCTTTCGCCCGCCGAGCCGGCCCCTCAGGAGCGGCCCGGCTGAGACCGGTGTGCTCGGGAAGCGCCCGCGGCGTCTGGGCGCGTGGGCGCTGCGCGTTGCGTCGAGCGGCGCGCTCAGCCGTAGCGCGAGGTCATGAGCCGCTCGAGCGCGGGGTGCTCGCGCACGAGCGCGAGCGTGTGCTCGGCGTGTCCATGGGCGTAGCCGTTGCCGATGTAGAGGTCCACGTCCTTGCCGATCCCCTCGGCCCCCAGGGCGGCGGCGGTGAAGCTCGTGCTCATCGCGAAGAAGTACGTCTTGCCGCGATCGCGCGTGGCGACGATCGCGCTGAGCTCCACGCCCGGAACATTCACGCACGAGAGCGTGAGGTCGGCGCCCGCGTCGCCGGTGAACGGCAGCACGGCGTCGCGCACGGCGAGGGGGTCGCGCGCGTCGAGGACCGCGACGTGGTCGCAGATCGCGAGCGAGCGCAGGTCGGCGGCGAGCTCCGGCGACGCCTCGATCCCGATGACGCGCCCGGCGCGGCCGACGCAGCGTCGCGCCTCGGTCGTGCACAGGAGGCCCGATTTCCCGCCCGCGCCGAGCACCACCACGCTGTCGCGCGGGCCGGCGAGGCGCGCCACCTGAGGCGCCGCGCCGGCGACGTCGAGCAGCGCGAGGGCGAGCCGCTCGGGCATGTCGGTCGGCATCCGGGCGAGCGGCGCCGACCCGAAGAGGATGGCGGTGCCCTCGACGTCGATCTGCGCGGACGCGGGCCGCACGGCGATGGTCCGGCGGAGCGAGAGCGGCGTGAGCGACAGCGACGCGAGCGTCGCGATGCGATCGCCGACGGCGACGCCGCGGTGCTCGGCGAGTGCGCCGACCCGACGCACGACGCCGAGCAGCATGCCGCCCGAGCCGGTGACCGGGTTGTGCTGCTTGCCCCGGCGCGCCACCGTCTCGAGGACGAGCCGCGCCACGCCGTCCGGGCTGCCGCCGGAGGCCTCCTCCATCTGGCGGAAGCTCGCGGCGTCGATGTTCAGCGTCTGCACATCAACGACGATCTCGGTCTCGAAGTGGCGCGAGGCGTCGGCGTCCAGCCGCTCTGCCGGCTGCGGCATGGCCCCCGGTGGATCGAGCACGCGGTGCGTGCCCAGCGGATCGCCTGCAGAGAGGGTGGGTCGCGTCGCTTCGGAGCTCACGCCGAGGCCGTTCAACATGCCGGGCTCGAAAGCAAGGGCAATGAGCCGAGCGGTCGCAGGATTCCTTGCTGAGGCGGCCCGGCGCGCCGCCCCGGGGGACCCAGAACCTGCGGTGCCGATCGTCTTGATGGATCCGAGCGCCCTCTTTCCCTCAAATTGGATACACTTGCGTGCGCCGAGGACGTCGGCCCCTTCTCCCGCGGCGCGCCGCTGTGGCGGCCGAGGGAGGGGGACCGGCGCGTTGCGTCAGGATCGGACGAGCCGACTCATTTGAAAGAACGGACCGGATCTCTTGACCACCTTTGCTCGGTGAAACTAAGCTTTGCCCCCTGCTGGCGCTCTCGTAAGCGCACGAAGGTTTTTACTCCCTGCGATGGATAACCACGCTCCCAAGGTGTCGGCAACGCGGCAACTGGCGTTGCGCTTCATCTCCGGGAAGTACCAAGGCGGCGAATTCCCCCTCGGGGAGCAGCAGGAGATCGTCGTGGGTCGCTCCAGCGACCTCGACATGGTCCTCGTCGAGGACATGGTCTCCCGGCGCCATGCCCGGATTGCCTGCACCGAACAGTCGATTGTGATCGAGGATCTCGGCTCGACGAACGGTACGTTCGTCAACGGCGAGAAAATCAAGAAGACGACCCTGAAGGAGGGCGATCGGGTGCTCATCGGCACCAGCATCCTCAAGGTCGTCTCCACGGACCCAGGCGCGCCGCCGGCGCGGAAACGGATGGATGAGCCATCGTTGAGGAGCGGTCAGACCCGGTCGATGTCCGGGTCGATCGACGAGATCCCGCTCCCGGATCTGCTGCAGCTCTTCGGCACATCGAAGAAGAGCGGTGTGCTCGTGGTCCGCTCCGATGACGACGTCGGCAAGATCTACCTGCGCAAGGGCATCGTGACCTTTGCGACCATCAACGATCTGACCGACGTCCCGCCGCTGAAGAGCGTCTACCGGATCCTCACCTGGGCCGGCGGGACGTTCGACCTCGAGGCGGCCGAGGAGCGGGTCATGACCGGCGAGATCAGCGCGACGGTGCAGGAGCTCCTCATGGAGGGGCTCCGGCAGATCGACGAGCTGAACAACATCCGCCACCAGCTCCCGGACCTGTCGGCGCGCCTGGTCATCCCCCAGCCGCTCAAGCCACAGCTCCGCGATCTCTCGCCCGTCGATCTCGACGTCCTTCAGGTCGTCTACAACCACGGGCACCTCGCGATGGTCCTCAACAAGAGCCCCGCGACGGATCTGGAGACCGCGCAGGCCGTGTTGAAGATGATCAACGCGGGCTACCTCCGCGCCGAGTGAGCCGGGCGGGAGCGCAGGGCGCCGCGAGGCCGCGCAAGGCGGCCGATCGCGGCGGTGCGCGCAGCGCTCGGCTGAACCGAGATCGATAGGTCAGGGGAGGGCGGTGGACAGCGCGCCCTCGCGCGCCGCGCTCCCGAGGGCGCGGCGCGCTGGGGGGAAGCGCGGCGTCAGGACTGCGACGTGCCGCGCTTCGCGGGGTCGATCGCCTTGCTCGCGAGGCGGAGCGACACGGCGCGGGCGTGCGCCTGCAGGCCCTCGGCCAGGGCCAGCTTCTCGATGATCGGGCCTTGCGTCCGGAGCGCCGCGCCCGAGTACCGGATGAGGCTCGCGCGCGTCACGAAGTCGTAGACCCCGAGCGGCGCGCCGAAGCGGGCTGAGCCGCCGGTCGGGAGGACGTGGGACGGCCCCGCGAGGTAGTCGCCCGCGGCGACCGGGGTGAGGTCGCCGAGCAGCGCGGCGCCGAGCGTGCCGATCTCCGAGAACAACCCCTCGGCGTCGGCGACGTGGAAGGCCACGTGCTCGACCGCGAGCTGATCGGCGATCTCGGCGAGGCGAGCGCGCGAGCCGACGACCAGCGCCGCCGCGTGCGTCGAGAGCGACGCCTGCACGATCGTGCGCCGGGTGAGCTCGGGGAGCGCCGCGTCGAGCTCGCGCGCGACCGCCTCCGCCAGCTTCGCAGAGGTCGTCGCGAGCAGGGCGTAGGACGCCTCGTCGTGCTCGGCCTGCGAGAGGAGATCGGCGGCGACGAGCCGGGGATCCGCAGATTCGTCGGCGAGCGCGAGGATCTCGCTCGGCCCGGTGATGCCATCGATCGACACATCCCCGAAGACCAGCTTCTTCGCGCAGGCGACGTACGCGTTGCCTGGCCCCACGATCTTGTCGACCGGCATGAGCTCCGGGAGCCCGTAGGCCATGGCCGCGATCGCCTGCGCGCCGCCCGAGTCGAGCAGGGTCGTCACGCCCGAGAGGTGCGCCGCGGCGAGCGTGGCGTCGTCGGCCGACGGGCTCGCGAGGACGATCTCCTGCACGCCGGCGATGCGCGCGGGGATGGCCGACATGAGCACGCTGGAGGGGTAGCGGGCCTTGCCGCCCGGCGCGTAGACGCCGACCCGGCGCAGGGGGCGCACGCGCATGCCCAGCAGGACGCCCTCCTCCTCGTAGCTGAAGCCGGCCTGCAGCGCGGGCCCGTTCGCCGCCACCTTCGCGGGGCCGAGATCGCCCGCGTCGCGCTGCCGCTCATGGTAACGCGCGATCCTCGCTGCCGCGGTCTCGAGCGAGGCCCGGACCTCCGGCGAGAGCCTCGCGAGCGCCTCGGCCCCGCCGAAGCCGCCCTCCGCCTCGGGGCCTGCGTGGCGGACGAGCGCCTTCGACGTCCTCCGCTCGAACTTCTCGATATAGCCGAGCACGGCGGACGTCCCCCCACGCCGCACGTTGTCGATGATCTCGGTCACGGCCGGCGTGACGTTCGCGAGGTCGCCCGTGCCGCGGGTGCGCAGGGCTGACAGGGTGGACTCGAACTGAGGCGAACCTTCGATGTAGATGGGCAGCATGGCTTGATATGGACCGGCGCGGTGGAATCTCCGCGTGGACGGCGACACCCCGTACCACACCACCCCGGCCGCTGGTACGTCGGCCGCGCGGCTGCCGCCGCGGCGCGCGCTGCAGCCGCAGCAGCGCATCGCGGCGGCTGCAGCGCGTCGCTCCCCGAGTTCCACGGCCTGAGCGGATCGAGTAGGGTCGCCCGATGCGGTCCGGCTCGTTTGGTCTCGCCTCCACCGCGCTCTCGGTCGTGCTCCTCGCGCTGGCGCCTGCCGTGCTCGTCGGTTGCCCGGAGAACTCCTGCTTCCTCAAGATCTGCCAGGGCAGCAGCTGTCGCTGCTCGATCTCGTCGTGCAGCGACGGCGCCGGCTTCGACACGAAGCAGAACCGCTGCCGATGCCTGAAGGGCTACCTCTCGGTCGCGGGCCAGTGCCTCACGCCCCAGGCGGCGAACGCCTACTGCGGCGTGGGTCGCCACTACGAGGCCGGCGGGTGCGCTCCGGATCGCTGCCGGCCCGGGGACGAGATCGACCAGAGCACCGGCTACTGCGTGTCGCGCGAGCAGGTGGCGACCAACATCGGCGTCGCGGTCGGCGCCGGGCAGAAGCTCGGATGCCCACCCGGCCAGGAGCTCATCGTCGATGGCCCGACCGCCGCGTGCGTCCCGCTCTCGCAGACCTGCGCGCGCGACGAGGTCTGGACCGGCCAGGCGTGCGCGAAGGTAGGGCGCTGCCCAACGGGCGCGATGTGGGATCCCGCGCTCGCCCAGTGCGTCCAGTACGCGCAGGGCTCGGGTGAGAGCGGGCTCACGGTCAACGTCGCGCAGTGGGCGTCGGCGAACTACGGGCCCGACGGCGGCATGGGTACGAGCGGCTTCTGCGGCGCTTTCGCGAAGAAGCCGTACAGCTTCGGGATCGTCGAGGGGGCCTCGGCCTACGTCCGCGCCACGGTGATGATGTCCTTCCCGGAGGGCGAGATCGCCCGCGGCGTCGTGCAGGCGGTGACGGTGTTCGATGCGAGCGGGAACCCGGTGCCGCCGCGCGGCGCCGCGGAGGTCGATGCGGGGGCGCGCAACATCTTCGGCACGCTCGTGCTGGGTGGCGGGCGGGCGAGCGCGCCGACGTCGTCGACGACCGTCCGCTGCGCGGTCATCCACGCCGGAAAGCCGCAGCCGGTGCCCGCGGTCGGTGGGCTTTGAGCGCGTGAGCCCCGCTTGGCAACGCGCGTTGCCGGGCGGCCTTCAGCGCTGGCGCGCCGATGCTCACATCCGCGACAGCGTGCTCACGACGCGCGTGGCGGGGAGGGCGCTGAGGCCGACGCAGCTGACGACCTTGCCGCGCTCCACCACGAAGTTGCTCGTGGAGGGCTCGATCTTCGCGAACTCGACGCTCAGCCGGGCCCCGTCGAAGCTCGCGCGCAGGGGGCGGCCCTCCACCGCGCTGCGGACGTCCTGGCAGGTGCCCCGCGAGCGGGCCGGATCGAACTTGCGCGACTCGGGGGCGATGAAGCGGAGCCGGTCCTCGACGGCGAACACCCCCGTCTCGCCGGGGATCTCGCGCAGCGAGAAGCGGGCCTCGCCCTCGGCATAGTCCTGCGGCGCGAACTGCTCCGGGCGGCGGACCCGGAACTCGAGCGACTCGCCGGCAAGGACGGCCTCGAGCTCGCGCCCGTTGCCGACCCACAGCCCGGTCAGGCTGGCGAGCGGCGACGGCTGCGGTTGCTCCGCGCTCGCCGCCGGGGTGGTGCTGCTCGCGCTGGCCGCCGGCCTTTGCTCCCTCGACGAGACGGCCCGCCGACCATCGCGCGGCCTGTCGAGCACGCCCAGCCCGAGCAGCGCGGCGGCCCCGCCGAACATCACGAGGGCCCCGGCGCCGATCGCGAGCCACGAGCCGCGCGCGCGCTGCGAGCCCGCAGGCCCGCTCGCCAGCGCAGCGCCCGACGGCGACCGCAGCCGCTCGCGGACCTCGTCGACCGTCGTGGCCGCGGGCGGCGGCGGGCGGCTCGACCCGCCGAGCGGCGCAGCGGTCGCGGCCGGCCCAGGGTGGGCGATCGCGTCGAGCGCGGCGAGCAGCTCCTCGCAGCTGGCGAAGCGATCCGCCCGTTCCTTTGCGCACGCCTTCTGGAGGAAGGCGTCGAGCGCCGGAGGGACATCGTGACGCACGGCGCTGACCAGGGGGAGCGGCACCTCCGCGTGCTGCCGCATGATCTCGATGTCGCTCTCGGCGTCGAACGGCACCTGCCCCACCAGCATCTCGTAGAGCACGACGCCCAGCGCGTAGATGTCCACCCGCTTGTCGAGGTCGCGGCGCCCGAGGACCTGCTCCGGCGACATGTAATAGAGCGAGCCGATGATCCCCTTGGTCAGCCCGCGCCCCGCGAGCGCGTCCGCCTCGGCCTTGGCGATGCCGAAGTCGGTGACCTTCGCGACGCCGTCCTTGCCGCGGATGAGCACGTTTGCTGGCTTGAGGTCGCGGTGGATCACCCCCTCGCGGTGCGCGGCCGCGATGCCGGAGGCGATCTGCCGGAAGATCGAGAGCGCCTCGGGCAGGGGCATCCGCCGGCGCTCCTCGGCGTACCTGGCGAGCGTCTGCTCCAGGCTCTCGCCGTCGATGTACTGCATGACGAGCCAGAGGTCGTCTCGCTCCGCCACCACCGCCTTCAGGTGGACGACGTTCGGGTGATCGATCTGCGCCAGCGCGCGGCCCTCGGCGAGCGTCCGCGCGCGCACGTCCGGCCGGTGCCCGAGCTCCTGGCGCACCGCCTTCAGCACCACGTGCAGACCGGTGTGGACGTCCCGAGCGAGGTAGACGACGCCCATGCCGCCCTCGCCGAGCACCCGCTCGACCACGTACTTCTGATCGACGAGCGTCCCCGCCGGCAGGTGGCCGCCCGGCGCGCGCCGCGGCAGCGAGCCCGCCAGCGGCGCCGGGACGACATGCGGCGCTGCCGCGGGCCCGTTCGCGCCGCCGGCCGCGAGGGCCGAGAGGCTGGCCCCGTGCGCTGCATCCTCGGGCACCAGCGCGCCCAGCAACGGCTGCCCAGGGACGGTCGTCCGCGGGCCGGGCGCAGGAGGCGCCGAGGCCGCCGCGCCGACGCCCGCCTCCCTCGCGGCCAGCGACGCGCCGCACGCCACACAGAACCGGGCGGAGCCCGGGTTCTCGGCGTTGCATACGAGGCACCTGGCCATGGCGCGATCAGCTCGATCCGCGGCGCGCCCGGCGAGCAGCGCGCCGTGGAGGCTACGTCAGGTCCAGTGGCCCGCGCGGAGCGCCGCGGAGTCGATGGTCTTGATCTTCGGCGCGAGCGCCTCGCGGAAGATGGCCTCGTCGTCGTCGTCGAGGCCGCTCTCTCCGAAGCCGGACGCGACCTCCATCGAGGTAGCGAGGATGCGCAGGAACTGCTGGAAGCTCGACGCGCAGAGCTCCGGCTTGAGCGACTCGGTCCCCGTCATACAGGTGAACACGGGACAGTCCCCTTCGGCGTCCAGCTTCGAGATGTCGAGGAAGTAGGGATCTCCCAGCAGGGCGCTTCGAGCGATGAGGATCCAGCTCTTGCGCCAGCCTGCGAGGGAGCTGTCGCCGCCGTTCGCTTGCTGCTCGGCCGCGAGCCTCTCGGAGGGGATGAGGCGTACACGCTCGACCGGAGTCACCGTCTCGACGTCAAGCGGGTCGGCCTCCTGCAGGAAAGCGCGGTACCTCGCGGGCACCCGCAGCGTCTTGCGCAGCTCTTCCACCGCCGCTGGAGCCGCCTTTCCGAACCTCGCAGGGATGCCTCTTCGGACAAAGGCATCCTTGAGCGCCGTAACCGACTCGGCAAGGTCGCTATCCACCGAACATCCCTTCCTTTGCAAGTCCACCGGGACAGCCCGCTGGGCGGGCGCCCTCATCGCTTCGAAACCACTCCGCTCCCGGGGAGAGCACCGGCGCGCACCCGGAGGAATACCCCGCGCCGGGCCAGGTAGTGTAACAGAAAAACGATGGTCGACGTTGCGTACGCTGAGAGTCGATTCCGGCCCCCCGAAATCGCCCACCGGTACGGTCCGGGCGTGCACTTGCTCGATGACCCGCTCGCATGGACTCTGCTGGCTCGAGCCTGCTCCCCGGAGACGGTCCAGCCCGACGTCGGGCGCCTCGTCGGGGTTCTCTACCAGAACCTGGCGCGCGCCGTCCTCGCCGCCGAGCTGGGGCGCGCGCGCGTCGACGTCCCGACCCGGATGATCTCCTCCCACCCGGAGGCCGTCTATCGCGGCACCGCGCTGTCGCGCGCGACGAAGGCCGTCACTGTGGGCATCGCGCGCGCCGGGACGATGCCCTCCCAGGTCGTCTACGAGCTCTTGAACGAGGTCCTCGACCCAGCGCTGGTCCGGCAGGATCACCTGTTCATGAGCCGGCAGACGAACGAGCAGGGCGAGGTCGTCGGCGCGACCTGGCACGACGCCAAGATCGGTCGCGACGTCGAGGGGCGTCACGTGCTCTTCCCGGACCCGATGGGCGCCACCGGCTCGTCCATGGTCAGCGCCATGACGTACTACAAGACCGCGCTCGAGGGGCGGCCGGCCAAGTGCATCGCCATGCACCTCATCGTCACGCCCGAGTACATCCGCCGCGTCACCGAGGCCCACCCGGACGCCATCATCTACGCGCTCCGGCTCGATCGCGGCCTCTCGCCCGCGCGCATCCTCAAGACCGAGCCAGGCACGCACTGGGACGAGGAGCGCGGCCTGAACAGCATCCAGTACATCGTCCCGGGCGCCGGCGGCGTCGGCGAGATCCTCAACAACGCCTGGCTGTGAGCGCATGGGCGTCGCCGCGGCGGCGCTCCGCCCGCGCCGACGCCGAGAGCGGGGCGCATCTTCGTGCGCTACGGGCTCATCCGCGTCGTTCGGCTCGCTGCGGCGTACTTTCGTACGCCTCACTCGCCTGCCTAGCGGCTGAGCCCGTATCCCACGAATCTGCACCCCGCTCCAGACAGGTGCGGCCACCTCGCACGCCCGCTGTCAGCGGCCGCGCTTCGAGCGGCGGTTGTGGCCGGCGGCGAGCGCGCGGTAGTCGATCTCCGCGTGCGGCCGGCTCACGGCGGGGCGCAGATCGCTGCAGAGCCGCGTGAGCTCCGCGACCATCGCGCCGAGATCGCTCGCGCCCGCGGCCCTGCGCTGCGCGAGCTCGCCGTAGGCGGCCGCGAGGGATGCGATGCCCTTGCCGGAGACGTGCCCGCGGCGCGACAGATCGACGTAGCTCCGCGCGAGCGCGACGCTGTCGAAGTTGTGGGCGACGACCAGCGACTGCGCGACGCGGAGCACGGCGTGCGCCGCGATCCGGCCGTCCTCGTGGAGGACGAACGCCGCCTGCAGGTAGTTGTAGAAGGGGACGACCCGGTCGCCGAAGATCCGGAAATCCGAGGGAGAAGACTGGCGGTCGAGGTGGATCAGGATGCGCTCGACGACGGGGCCCTTCTCGACGTAGCTCGCGAACCGGATCGCATCGACGATGGTGTCGTCATAGGCGTGCCCGAGCCGCATCACCTCGCCGAGCTCCAGCGGGGTGACCCGGCCCTCGCAGACGTCCGCGTACAGCGAGTAGACGAACGCGTCGGCCTCGGCGTCGTCCCCGAGCAGCACCTCGCGGATCAGCGCGCCGCTCGGGTCGCGCTGATCCGCGAGCTCACAGCGCCGCTGGAGCAGCGCGGGCAGCTTGTAGCCGAGCTGCCCGCGCAGCGCGCGGAAGCGCAGCCGGAGGATGTTCTGCAGGTTGGGCTTCAGCGTCAGCGACGCCCAGCGCGCGCCGTCGAGCCGCAGCTTCTGCTCGATGCGGGAGCGGAGCTGCTCCGGGCTGCCCGAGAGGATGTGGGTCTCGACGCCCGCGCGGCCGAGCTCGCGCAGGAGCGACCCCGCGCCCGGCACGGTGCGCTTCTGATCCGGCCGCTCGATCGCGGTCCGCACGAGGTCGCGCAGCGTGTCGAAGTCGGTCCGAAGGTAGGTCTTGTCGAGGTCCCACCGCGCGATGAACGGCGCGCGCGGCGGCGGCGCCGCTGCGTTCGCCGGCGATCGGGGCCCTCGCGATCGTTCCTCGTCGTTCACCGTCTCTCGCTCAGCGCGCCATCCACTCGCGCCGCATCTTGTCGAGCGACTGCACAACGTCGCTGTCGGCGCCCTGCCGGGCGAGGTCCATCGCCTCGCGGAGGTACATCGACGCCTCGCCCGTGCGCTCGCGCTGGTGCGCCACGTGCGCGAGCGCGCCCAGGACGAGCGCGCGATCAGGCCCGCCTGGGCCGGCGAGGTCGAGCGCCTCGCGCAGCACGCCGTCGGCGTCGGTCAGATCGCCGGCGCGCGCGAGCGCCTCGCCGAGCTTCCGGCTGAAGATCAGGACGGCGCGCACCGGATCGTCGAGCTCGCCCCGGAAGATCTCCCGCCGCGCCAGATCGAGGCCGCGGCGCAGCGCGAGCACGCTGCCGGCGCTGTCCCCGCGCGCGGCGGAGCGGTCCGCCGCCTGCTCGAGGAGCATCAGCGCGACGAACGCGTTCTGCGCGTGGTAGGCGTGGATCGCCTGCACCTCGAGCGGCAGCGCGAGCGGGTCGCCCGCGCTGTCGAACGTCGCCTTGGCGTGCAGATCGCGCCGGACGCCGGCCGGGATCGTCGCGAGCGTCACGTCGCGGAGCAGCGGGTGCGCCGTGCGGATGCCGCTCGAGTGCTCCTCGATCATGCCCGCCGCCGCGAGCTTACCGAGCAGGTCGTCGAAGGCGCGGATGTCGGGGAGCAGGCGCTGCAGCGTGGACCGGTCCGCCGCGTCGCCGATGACGGCGAGCGCCTGCAGCGTGCGGCGCGCGTCCTGCGGCATCCGTTCGATCCGCGCGGCGACGAGGTCGGCCATTCGCGCGGGCGGATCGCTGCCCCCCTCGAGCGTGTAGCGGACCAGCTGGTCGATGTAGAGTGGCGGCACCGTGGCGGCATCGCCGCCGAGGACGGCCGGGCTCGCCGCGCTCGGCGGTAGCGCCAGCGGGGTTTGATCGGCGGCGCCGTCCGGCGGATCGCGCCGCGGCGACAGCCGCAGGCCGCCCACGCTCTGCGGCGTCTTGCGGGCGGCGCGGTGGTCCAGGCCCACGCTGCTGCGGAGGAGCGAGAGCGCGATGTCCTTCGGGAGGCCGCCGAGCGCGCGCACGGCGCCGCCCCACTCGGGCTCGAAGCCCGGGGTGTGGCTGGCGACGATGAGCAGCGCCGCGAGCGGCGGCTCCGCGATCACGTCGGCGAACGCGTTCCGGCTCGCGCCGTCGACGGCGTGCAGATCGTCGATCGCGAGCAGGACCCGGTGCGGGAAGGCGGTCTGCTGCGCGCGAGAGAGCGCCCAGCGCAGGGCCTCCGCGGCGATGAAGCGGCGATCGTCGGGCGACAGGCCCCCCGCCGTCGGCTTGTTCCACGCGTGCCTGCGCACGTCGCTCCCGCGGTCGCCCTTGCCGAAGATCTCGAGCAGCCCGCGCCGCGCCTCCGGCGTCGCGCCGTTCCAGTTCGACGCGTTGCCGCCGTCGGGTGGGAGCTCGGCGAGCCCGGCGATCGCCCAGCGGAGCGCGTAGTAGCCGACCTCTGCGCCCCACGGGTCCGGGCCGGTCTGGATGACGATGTCGCCCCGGCTCGCGGCCACGTCGAGGAACTCGCGGAGGAGCCGGGTCTTGCCGACGCCGTGCTCGCCGACGATGCGCGCGGCGACGACCGAGCCCTCGACGTCGGCAAGGCAGGTGTCGAGCCACGCGAGGTCGTCCTCGCGCGCCGCGAACGGGAGCGGGAGCGGGGGGGCCGAGGGGGCGCGATCGCGCCGGGCGGCCTGGGGCGCCGCGCGCGGCGCAGGGGCGGGCGAGTGCGCCTGCGCGATCCTGGCGCCGCATTCGCCGCAGAACTTCTGGCCGCGCGGCACGATGGCCCGGCACGAGCCGCAGATGACCGTCGCGTCGGCGAACGAGAAGCGCCCCGAGGGGGTGTCGAACGTCCCGAGCGCCGCGCGCAGCGCCGCCGCGAACTCGTCCGCCGACTGGTAGCGGCGCGCGGCGTCCTTTTCGAGCGCCCGCAGCGTGACCTCGACGAGCGGCTCGGGGATCTCGCGCTCCGGCGCGAGCAGGGCGGGATCGGGCGGCGGCAAGGAGAGGTGCATCAGCACCACCTGCGTCGGCGATTCCGCCTCGAACGGGAGCCGGCCGGTGAGCAGCTGGAACAGGATGACGCCGCACGCGTAGAGGTCGCTCCGCGCGTCGATCGGATCGCCGCGCCCCTGCTCCGGGGCCATGTAGTCCGGGGTCCCGCAGACGATGCCGGGGCTCGTGATGTTCGTCGTCGCGACCTCCCCCTTCAGCTTCGCGAGGCCGAAGTCGACGACCTTCACGAAGTCGCCGCCCGAGCGCATCGGCTCGAGCACGATGTTCTCGGGCTTGAGATCGCGGTGGATGATGCCGAGGTGGTGCGCCTCGGCGAGCGCCGCGAGCACCTGGCAGAGGATGTCGACGATGCGGCGGAACGGGAGCGGGCCGTCCTCGTAGACGACGCGGGCGAGGTCGCGCCCGCGCAGGAACTCCATGACGAGGTAGAGCTGCCCGCCGTTCTTACCGAAGTCGATGACCCCGACCGAGTTCGGGTGGTTGAGGCGGCTCGCGGCGCGCGCCTCGGTGATGAACCGGACCGACGCGCTCTCGTCGCCGAGCAGGTGGGGGTGGATGATCTTGACGGCCACGGTGCGCCCCAGGGCCTTCTGCTCGGCCCTGTACACGCGGCCCATGCCGCCCACCCCGACGAGCTCCAGGATCACGTAGTTGCCCGGGAGCGTCGTCCCGATCAGCGGATCATCGGACGTCCGGTTGAACTCCGAGATCGGGAAGCCGCACACCGGGCAGAATTTGTGCGCCTGCTCGCACGGATTCGCGCATTGCGGGCAGACCACTGTGGACACGCGCGGGACCTTACCACGTTCGGGATAGCGATTGGAGTCGAGGTCTCCCTACGGCCCGCGGGAGCGCCGTCTGGAGGGGGCGGGGGGGCTCGTCCAGCCGTCTGTTAGGTCCTGGATCCTTCTTGGGGTAACCTCGGGCGCGATGGTTACGCCTCGCCTACGTCTCGGTCAGCTCCTGGTCGACGCGCGGATGATCACCCAGGACGCCCTCGAGAGGACCCTGGAGCAGCAGCGCACGGATGGCCGGCGGCTGGGGACGCTCCTTGTCGAGCAAGGGCTCATCAACGAAACCCAGCTGACGCAGATCCTGTCGCACCAGCTCGCTGTTCCCTGGGTGTCGCTCCTGCACATCGAGTTCTCGCGGCAGCTGCTCAACCTCGTCCCGCACGACGTGGCCGAGCGTTACTGCCTCGTCCCGATCTACGTTCGCCACGTCCGCAACCAGGGCGAGACGCTGTACGTCGCGATGGACGATCCGACGAACGAGGACGGCATGAAGGAGTGCATGGCGTTCTCCGGCCTGCCCGTGCGCGCGATGATCGCTCCGCCGAGCGACATCCGGAACGCGATCCGGGTCTATTACGGAGCGCGCGCCCGCTCGGCGCCGCCGCCCGCGCCCGCGAAGCAGGCCCAGGTGAGCGAGCCGCAGCCGCAGTCGCGGGCGCGCCCCGCCGACCCGCCGCCTTCGTCCGAGCTCTCCGCAGCACCCGAGACCGCGCGCCACGCGGAGGATACGCCGCTGACGCCATCGACGCCGGAGCCCTTGCTGCTCACCAGGCCCGCAGTGCGATCCGGGGCGCGGCTGGTCGAGGATTCGGGGCCGGCGATCGAGACCTCCGACGTCGACCCCTCCGACGTGGGTGTCATGGATGACGAGCTGGCGTGGGAACCGCCTCGCCCCGCGGCCAGAGAAGTCCGCAGCTCCCCGGAGGAGCGGCAGATCCGCGGCCGCCCGGACGAGCGCTCGCGGCCGACGTTGAAGGTCGCGCCGACGCCCGAGCTGCTCGCGGCGGCGCAGGCAGCGCGATCCGCGCAGCCCGCGCAAGCTGCGCAGGCAGCGCAGGCGCCGTCCTCGCAGGCAGCGCAGGCGCCGTCCTCGCAGGCGGCGCAGCCGGAGCGCCGGAAGACGCTGCGCCCGAGCACCGCGCCGGGGCCCGTCGCGGTGTCCGCCGGCGACGCGGCGCCGACCATGGACGGGGCACCGACGTCGAGCACGCCGGCCGCGGCCCTCCTCGGCGCCGTGCTCGGACGCGCCAGCGCTGCGGCGCGCACCGTCCCGGAGAGCGTGCCCGACTACGGCGACGAGCCCCCGAGCGAGCGCGAGGTGCGCAACATCCCCGCGCCGCAAGGCCGCGGTCGCCGACGGATGGTCTCGCTCACGCTCCTCGACGGGACGACGCTCACGCTCCCCGCGCGCGGGTCCAAATCCCAGCAGCAGCAGCAGCAGCGGAAAGAAGCCCCGTCCCCCCGCGCCACCTCGCAGTCGGAGCTGCCTCCTCCTCCCACGGCGGATGATTCGGGCCTCACTGCGCGCGATCTCGTCTCCGCGCTGCGCGCGGTGTCTCACGGCGCCGACGCGAGCGAGATCCTCGGCAACAACGTGCGCTGGGAGGCGATGTTCGCCGCGCTCCTGTCGCTGATGCTCAAGAAGCACCTCATCGCCGACTGGGAGTTCGTCGACGAGCTGAAGAAGATCTGACGCGAAGCAGGAGCGTCGGCCGCCGTTCGCGAGCGCGCCGCGCGCATCCTTCGGTACGGCGCGCGGCGCGCTCGCGAACGGCGGCCGTCAGCGCGCCTCCCGCGCCGCGCCAGCGCGGATCAGCGCATCGATGTCCGCTTCCGAGAAGCCCGCGTCGCGGAGCACGGCGCGCGTGTGCTCGCCGGCGCGAGGCGCCGGCGCGAACGCGACGCCCGCCGGCGTGACCGGCGTCCTGAGCTGGGGGATCCGGCCGCGCGGCGAGGCGATCTCGAACAGGAGATCGCGCGAGGCGAGGTGGGGATCCGCCGCGGCGCTCCGCGGATCGAGGACCGGCTCCAGGCAGCAGTCGCGCTCGGCGGCGAGGGTTTCCCACTCGGCGCGCGTCCTCTCCCGAACGACGGCGGCCAGCTTGCGCTTGAGCTCGGCCTGGTGGGGCCCGGGGACGAGCGCGCTCGGGTCGGGATCGAGCCCGGCGCCCTCGCAGAACGAGGCCCAGAACTTCGGTTCCAGCGCGGCGAGGGCCATCGCGTGCCCGTCCTTCGAGAGGTAGGTGTTGTACGGCGCGAGCCCGCCGGTGAGCGGCTCGCCGCCCGCCGGGCGCGCCGTCTCCCCGGCGGCTTCTCCGCCGCTCGCGAGCGCGGCGGCGAGCGTGGGAAGGGCGAAGCCGAGCACGCCGTCGGTCATGGCGATGTCGAGCACCGCGCCCTGCCCGGTCCGCTCCCGCTCGCGCAGCGCAGCGAGGATGGCGATCACGCACCACATCCCGCCGCTCATGTCGGCCACCTGGAAGCCCGGTACCTGCGGCGGCCCCTCGGCGGGCCCCTGCGCGCCGAGGATCCCCGCGCGCGCGACGTAGTTCAGATCGTGCCCCGCGCGCGCCGCCAGGGCGCCCGTCTGACCGTAGCCGGTCAGCGCGCAGACGATGAGCCGCGGGTTGTCCGCGCGCAGCGCCGCGTGACCGAGCCCGAGCCGATCGAGCACCCCCGGGCGGAACTGGTCGAAGAGCACGTCGTAGCTGGCGACGAGCCGGCGGAAGGCGTCGCGACCCTCAGGCGTCTTCAGGTCGAGCAGGGCGCTTCGCTTGCCGCGGTTCAAGAGCTGGAACGCCGCGGATTCTCCGGCGATCTGCGGGGGGAGCTGACGCAGGAAGTCCCCGCCGGCGACGTCCTCGATCCTGTCCACCGTCGCGCCGAGATCCGCGAGCACGAGGGTCGCGAAGGGGCCTGGCAAGAGCCTCGATAGATCGAGGATGCGCGTGTCGGTGAGCGGGCGCACGGCGGCTTTCCTGTCGTTGCGCGAGATCCGTCGAGGGATCGAGCGATCGAGGAATGATTGAGCGAAGGGGGCGCCGCGCGCAGAAGGCACCCGAGGTTGGCTGGGGCGGACGCAAGGGCTGCGATCCACCAGCGAGCCGTTCGTCTGCGCGCGCTGCGCGCGCCGCGCGCCGCGGCGCAGGTGGGCTCGCCGGATCTCCGCCGGCGCCGGATCAGCCCGCGTTGAGCTGGAACAGCTTCGGGAGCTTCATCGCCAGCATCTGGTTGCCGGTGACCTTCAGCTTGCCCGCGAAGAAGAGCTGCATCGAGTTGGCCTGCGGGTTCTCGTGCAGCTTCTGGAAATCCTCGCTGGTGAGCGAGATCGTGACATCCGCGTTGCCAGGGTTGCCCGAGGAGAGCTTGGGCCCGCTGTCGGACAGGTCGATCAGCCACTCGCCGCCGCCCTCGCCCGTCACGTTGATCTGGTACTTCCCGCCGATCTGCTTGGCCGCGTCGGTGTGCTTCGCCAGCGCAGCGGGCAGCTCCTCGTTGAACAGTTTCTGGATATCGACGGCCATGGATCGCCTCCGGATGTCGTGTGGGACGTGGTGACTCGAAATCGCCTGGTACCGAGCGCGGTTTACCCGTGCCAGCGCGCGGGAGTCAAGCGAAGCACGATGCCCGCGCGCGGGCTCGTCGCTCCGTCAGGCCAACCCTGGCGCGCTGTCTCGTCGACCCATCAGGCCAACCCTGTGGTTGGGTTCACGGTGGATGCGTCATGCGCGCGCGCGCGGCGCCTGCGCGGCGGGCCGGGGCGCCTTGTCCAGCGCGGATCGGATCGGGACCATCAGCAGGCGATCGATGGCGACGCGCTGATCGGCGGGCGGCGGGCTCTCCGGTATGCCCTGCATCAGCCGCAGGTCACGGAGCGCGCCGCGATCGAGCGGGCCGAGCGATGCCCCCAGCCCGTCGAGCGCCGGCGTCATCGCGGGGAGCAGGCAGACGAGGGAGAGCTCGTTGGTACCCTGGCGTACCCACGTTCCCTGGTACACGGCGATCGCCTGCCCGAGCGCCTCCTGGAACACGAACGCGCGCCACTCGAGCGGCGCCGTCAGATCGAAGACGCGGCCGCCAGCGCGGAGCTCCCGGCTGTCGAGGCCGAGGGCGGCGCCGCGCGCGTCCGTCAGGACGAAGCGCTCCAGGCACCCAGGAGAGCGCAGCGTGAGCTCCTCGAGGAGCGCGGCGAGCGCCGCGGGGCTGAGCGAGATCGGCTCGCCGTCCGGGCCGATCGCCTCGAGCCCGACCTCGTCGGAGCCCACGACGGACGCGTGGTCGAGGAGCGCGGCGAAGGTGCGCCGCGAGGGGCCGTCGAAGCCGGCCCCGATGGAGGACATCCCGGCGCTGGAGCTGAGCAGGGCGACGATGCGATCCCGGCGCGGCGTCGCGAGGAGCGTGACGCCGAACCGCTCGCGGGTGGTGAGCAGCACGTGCTGCGCAGCGCTGCCTTGGCCTCGAAGGAGCAGCTGATCGCCCTCGAGGCTCAGCCCGCGCCGGCTCACCTGCGGAGGGGGCGGGAACTGCCGCCGTCCCCGCGCGAGCAGCGCGACCGCCGCCGTCACGAGGGCGACCGGCAACAGCGCACGGAGCATCAGGCCGCGCGCGGTCACGACCAGCACGAGCGCGGCCAGGAAGAGCGGGATCGCCCAGCGCCGCCGAGTGTCCGTGCCCCCCGCCGGCGTCACGTCGGGAGCGGTCGCGTCGAACCACCGGGCCCGTGGGGAAGGCGTCACGGCGGCGTCGCTCGCCGGCTCGCCCGCGCGCTGCGTCGCCGGCCTGCCTGTCGCAGAGGGCGGCTCGTGGGCTCGGACCTCGATCGGCGGGAGCATCGCGACGGACCCAAGCGGGTCCTTCTGGCCCTTCGCCTCGCGTCCCATCGCACCTCCACCCCGATCGAAAGTTGGCGGTAGAATAGCATTGACCGAGGCCGGAGCGAGGGGACTTTGGGACAACGCGCTGCGTAGGGGGTTGCGCGTTGTTGATGACCCGATCTGTTACGACCGGTTACGACCGGTTACGACCTGCCGAGGACGTCCCCGGCGGGTCGTGGATGGTGTGCGCTGCGACGTGTCACGCCGCGTTGCAGAACGCGCATGCCAGTGATCGCCCTCCCATGGGCGCGGCTGCAGCAAGGGGCGCCCTGGTGAGGGCGGCTGGCTCCTGCGAGGGCATCAACGGCGATCCCTCCTCGGCAACGAGGAACCCGACGAGGTCCGCTCGCATGCTTCCTCGAACTCGCGGTTTTCCGTACCCGAGATGGATAGCGCCCGCCGCGGAACGCCTGGTGACATGGCGGATCCGGTCGAAGCGGAGGTAGCCCTCTGCCGTAGGCGCGGGGCCGATGGCGTACGACGCGCTCGCGAGGGGGACATGGAGGTTGTCGCTGTTCGCGTCGCTGCAGACGGCGATGCCCTGGAGGCCGGCCTCATGCAGCGATCGCAGGACTTGGACAGCGATCTCGCCGCGGTTCGGGAGGAGGACCTTGCGGATCACGGGCCGGCCCTCTCACACGAAATCACCTCCGCGAACGGCACGTCGCTCCGCCGCTCCGCGCCGAGCCTCGCCGCGCGCCCGACGGCGGGCTCGCCTGACGCGGGATCAGGCCCGCGAGAGTCTTTCCACAGGCCGAGCAAAAGGGTACGTCTGCCCTGTGCAGCGCCGCGATATCCCGCCCGAGCTCTCGTTCGCGGCCCTTCCCGTCGCCGAGCCTCGCGAGCTCACGAGCCCGCCGCCCTCGCGTCGCCAGCGGGGCGCCGAGCCGGAGGTGGTCTCGGTCGCGGAGCTGGATCGCCGGCTGAAGCGGATCCTCGAGGGGTCGACCGCGGACGTACGCGTCGAGGGCGAGATCTCGGGCCTGCGCGTCGTGGGCAGCGGCCACGCCTACTTCACGCTCAAGGACGAGAGCGAAGAGGCGGCCATCGACTGCGTGATGTACAGGACCGCGGCGCCGCGCGCGCGGAAGCTGCTCGCCGACGGCGCGCGCGTCGTGCTCACCGGCCGCGCCACGGTCTACGTGCCTCGGGGCCGGCTCCAGTTCTCCGCGGACGACGCGCGCCTCGCCGGCCGCGGCGCGCTCCTCGAGGCGCTCTTCCGACTCAAGGAGAAGCTCGCCGCCGAGGGGCTGTTCGCGCCGGAGCGCAAGCGCAAGCTGCCCGTCGATCCGCAGATCATCGGCGTCGTCACGAGCGGCGACGGCGCGGCGATCCACGACATCGTGACCGTCGCGTTCCGCCGCGGCGGCGCACGGCTGATCCTCGCGCGCACGCCGGTGCAGGGCGCCGGCGCAGGGCAGCGGATCGTGCGCGCGATCGCGCTGCTCGAGGAGTTTCCGGGCATCGAGGTGATCATCGTGGGGCGCGGGGGCGGCTCGGCCGACGACCTCAGCGCGTTCAACGAGGAGATCGTCGTCCGGAAGGTCGCGGCCGCGCGCGTGCCGATCGTGAGCGCCGTCGGGCACGAGATCGACGTCGCGCTGACCGACCTCGCCGCCGACGCGCGCGCCGCGACGCCCTCGCAGGCTGCAGAGATGCTCGTCGCGGACGCGGCCGCGCGGCGCGCGGCGCTGGAGCACCTCGAGGCCCGCATGCGCCGCGCGATCGCCCACCGGCTCCGGGGCGCTCGGGCCGATCTCGACCGGCAGCGCGCCCGGCTCGGCTCGCCCGCGCAGATCCTGGCGGAGCCGCAGCAGCGGATCGACGACGCCATGGCGAGGCTGAGGCGCCGCATGGAACGCATCCTCGTCGAGGACCGCGCCGGGCTCCAGCGCCTCGAGCGGAGGCTCGCCGCGCGCCACCCGCGCGCGGTGCTCGCGGGCGCCCGCGGGGCGCTCAGGCCGCTGTCGGTGCGCCTCGCCGCCGCCGCGCACCGCCACGTCGCCCTCCTGCGGGAGGGCTTCGCGGGCGACGTGGCCCGGCTCGAGGCGATGTCGCCGCTCCGCGTGCTCGCGCGCGGCTACGCCATCGCGACGGACGCGTCGGGTCGCGCGGTCCGCGATCACCGCGAGGTCGCGCCGGGAGATCCGATCGCGGTGCGCGTGCACCACGGCGCGCTGCTCGCGCGGGTCGTCGTCACCGCAGGTCCGGACGAGCCGCTCGTCGAGGGCCACGCGCCCGCGCCGGCCGCGGCGGCTGCGTCGGCCGCGGCGGCGCCTGCGCCGCCTGCGCGTCAGGGCGGCGGCCCGCGCGCCGCGTCCGGCCGCGCGCCGAGGCGCAAGAGGACGCAGCCCGGCGCTCCCGCGTGCGAGCAGCTCGGGCTCGGCTTCGCGGCCGACGAGCATGCCCCGACCCTCGGTCACGCGGGCGCAGTCGGCCAGGTCTCGGTGGGGCAGGGCGGCGCGGAGGCCGGCCCTGAGGAGAGGCACCATGTCGAACGCTGAGCGGCGAATGTTCGGTCTTGTGGGGCACCCGGTGGGCCACTCGGTCTCGCCGGCGATGCACTCGGCCGCGTTTCGGGCGCACCACCTGCCGCACATCTACAGCGCTTTCGACGTGCCCACCGGCGCGGAGCTCGCGCGCTTCGTCAGCGACATCCGGAGCGGCCTTATCGCCGGCGCGAACGTCACGATCCCGCACAAGCGCGCGATCATGTCGATGGTCGACGACGTGGACGCGAGCGCGGCCGACGTCGGCGTCGCGAACGTCCTCTGCGCGACCGAGTCGCGGCGCGTCACGGCGTACAACACCGACGTGGTCGCGCTCCGCGACGAGCTCGCGCTGCTCCTGGGATCCGCCCCGCCCCGCGGGGACGATCCGGAGGGGCCGTACGGCGCGCGCTCGAGCCCGCGCCAGCGCGCGGTGATCATCGGCGCGGGCGGCGCGGCGTTCGCGGCGATCGCCGCGTGCAAGATGCTCGGCTATCACCTCATCAGCGTGACCACCCGCTCGTGGACCAGCACCGAGGAGATGCTCGAGTCGCCCGCGGGGCAGCGCGCGTCCGAGCTCGGCGCGCTCACCGCGCCCTGGCCGATCCCGACCGACAGGTCGATCAGCAGCAAGTCCTCCGTGGCGCTGCGGCTCAACTGGAGCGAGTTCACCGTCGCCGCCGACCTGATCATCCAGGCCACGAGCGCCGGCATGCTCGGGGGACCGCCCGGGGAGGAGGTCACGAGCATCATCCCGTGGGACGCGCTCTCGCCGAGCGTGTGCCTCTACGACCTCGTCTACAACCCCCCGGTGACGCCCTTCCTCCGGGTGGCGCGCGAGAGAGGGCTCCGCGCCGCAGGCGGGCTCGGGATGCTGGTCGGCCAGGCGGCGCAGTCCTTCACGCTCTGGACCGGCCTCCCGGCGCCGGTCGAGGTGATGCGCGCCGCCGCCGAGGATTCGCTCAGGAAGGCAACCGGCGGTCGATGAGTTCGGACGGATCCCGGCGGAATTCCCCGACCCACGACGCGCTGTCGTCCACGCCCGCGGCGCCCCGCGGCCAGGGCGCCGCGCTGGAGCACGCCTCGCCGTGGCCGCACGTCGACGTGCGGGGCCAGTTCTCGATCGCGCGCAAGGAGTGGCTGCACACGAACGGCGCGGGGGCCTACGCGAGCTCGACGATCGCCGGCATGCACACCCGCCGCTACCACGGCCTGCTCGTCGCGGCCCTCGACCCTCCGCGGCGCCGGCACGTCATGCTCTCGCACGTCGACGTCTGCGTCCGCCCGGTCCGGCAGCAGGGCGCGCCGTCCGAGCGCCGCACCTTGTGGCCGCGCTGGGACCTCGCCAAGCACCAGTTCCCGGGCATCGATCCGGAGAGCAGCTCGTTCTACCTCGAGCGCTTCGATCAGGATCCGCTCCCGCGCTGGGCGTACGCCGTCCCAGGCGGCGAGCTCGAGGTGACGCTCGGCCTCGTGCGCGGCGAGAACGCCGCCGTCCTCCGTTATTCCTGGAGCGGGGCGGATCCGGTGATGCTGACGCTGCGCCCGCTCCTCGCCGCCCGCCACATTCACCAGCTGCTCCGCGAGAACGGCGGGATCTCCCAGAAGGTCGAGCTGCGCGCAGGGGCGGCGCGCGGCGAGCCCGGCTCGGGGCGGGACCGCCCCGTGATGGGCGAGGTCCGGGTGCAGCCGAACCGCGCGCTGCCGAGGATCTGCTTCCGCTACCAGGGCACGTTCGTCGGCTCGCAGGACTGGTGGCGACGCTTCGAGTACCTCGGCGAGCAGGATCGGGGCCTCGACTTCCTCGAGGATCTCTGGACGCCGGGCCATTTCGAGACGGTGATCGGCCCCGAGCCCGTTCACTTGCTCGTCGCGGTGGGCGCGCTGCCGGACGACGAGCCGGAGAACCTCCTCGCGGCGGCGAGCGCGGCGATCCGCGCCGAGGACCCCGGGCCCCGGCGCCCGCTCCTGGAGCGGAAGCTCTCCATCGCGGCCGAGGCGTTCCGCGCCGACGCGGCCGCGCGGCCCGGCGTCATCGCGGGCTACCCCTGGTTCGAGGTGTGGGGCCGCGACGCGCTCATCTCCCTGCCCGGCCTCTACCTCGTGCCGCGCAAGACCGAGGCCGCGATCCGCGTCCTCCGCGCGATGATCGACGCCATGCAGGACGGCCTCGTGCCGAACCGGCTCCCCGACGCGGGCGAGGCCGCGGACTTCCACGCGGCCGACGCGACCCTCTGGCTGTTCGAGGCGGCTCGCCTGCTCGCGGACGCGGTCGGCGACACGCACCCGTTCGTGACGGGCGAGCTGCTCGGCGCGCTCCGCGATGCCTTCGAGGCCGCCGTGCGCGGGACCCGGAACGGGATCCACGTCACGGCCGACGGCCTCTTCGCCGCCGGGCGCCTCGGCGAGGGCGCCATCGACGGGCTCACGTGGATGGACGCGCGCGTCGCGGGCCGCGCGGTGACCCCGCGCGCCGGTTGCCCGGTGGAGCTCACGGCGCTGTGGGCGAAGGGCTCGGAGACGCTCGCGCGCCTCGCGCGGGCCGCCGGCGACGACCGCCTCGCGCGGCGGGCGGAGGCGGCCGCGAGCGCGGCGCGCCAGGGCTTCGCCGCCCGCTTCTGGTGCGAGGAGACCGGCTACCCGTACGACGTCATCTCGGAGCACGCGGAGGGGGAGGGCGCGTTCCGCGACGCGTCGATCCGCCCCAACGCGCTGATCGCCGTCGCCGTGGATCCCGCCTGCTTCACGCCGGAGCGGGCCGCGTCGCTGCTGGATCGGGTCCGCCTGGAGCTCGTGACCCCCGCCGGCGTGCGCACGCTCTCGCCGGCCGATCCGGCCTACACGCCCCGGTACCAGGGGAGCCCGGAGGCGCGCGACAGCGCCTACCACCAGGGCACGGCCTGGCCGTTCCTGCTCGGGTTCTACGCGCGCGCCGCCCGGCGCTTCTCCACGCTCGGCGAGCACGTGATCCCGCTGCTGCATCGGCTCGCGGCCTCCGCGGCCGCGAACGAGATCGCGCTCGGCCAGGTGCCCGAGGTCGCCTCCGGCGAGCCGCCGCACCACCCTGGTGGCAGCTTCGCGCAGGCCTTCAGCGTGGCAGAGCTCCTGCGCATCATCGCCTGGGATCTGCCGGCCCAGGACCCAGGCAGCGCCGCGGGCGCGCCGCTGCGCTGATCCACGCCGGCCCGCGGGGCCGGCGCGCGCCTTCAGCCTTCGCGTTCCAGCGCCGACTCCTCGCGCAGCGCCTTGCCGCCCCGGGCGGTGAAGCGGAGCAGCTTCCCCGGATCCTCAGCTTCCATGGCGAAGGCCTCGACCTCCTCGAACAGCGCCTCGATCTTTCGAGGTCCGCACGTGGGCAAGAAGCCGCGGAGCACGCGTGGGTCGTAGAACCGGAAATACTGCTGCTTGCCTGTCCCACTCTCGACCAGGAGAAATCGGCGGAGGTGCTTCCGCACGTCGCCGAACGGGCGATCGCTCGTCAGGAAGACGCCCCAGCAGTCGCCCCAGCCTCCGTTGACCAGCGCGTCGAGCAGCCTGGACCCGTGCGGGAGGTGCACGAGCGTGGGGCCGACGTCCGCGAGGATCTCGCCCTGGAAGCCGGTGTAGAGCGAGGCGGTCTGCTCGCCTGCTTCGCCGAGCAGCAGCCGGATGCGCGGGTCGCGGGCGGCGTCGACCACCGCGAAGAGGGGCGAGCGCTCCTGCCGGAGCCGCGCCCGCGCCGACGCGGCGAACGGCGCCCCGGTCGCGAGCGCCGCGGTCCTGCGCGCGCGGCGCGAGGGCGGCGCGGGCTCGGTCGGCGCGTAGCGGCGGTTCAGCTCGCGGCGCACCACCGCGAAGAGGGTCCCCCCCGCGCGGATCTCGTCGCCGTCCCGGAGCGACACCTCGCGCGCCCGCTCTCGGTTGACCTGCGTCCCGTTGCGGCTCCCCAGGTCGCGGAGGAGGTAGCTGCCGTCGATCTGCTCCACCGAGAAATGCAGCGCAGAGAGCTCACCGTCGCTCGTGATCGAGAGATCCGACTCAGGCGCGCGGCCGACGAGCAGCGGACGGTCGCCAGGGATACGCGCCGTCTGCCCGGCCAGGGGGCCCGAGATGACCCGGAGGACGAGCCCTGCTTCCTGGTCTTCGCTCATGGTCGTCTCCATCGCACAAGGCGCCGATGAGGCCGGCAAGTAAGCCTAGAACACCGATCGGCGGGAAATCCACCCGAAGGCGGGCGCCACGTTGGCGACGACCGGACGACTGTCAATCTTTTCCGCCTTCCAGGCGAGGGCCCTTTGAAGCAGCGCGCGCGGATTCCACGCCGGCAGCCCTCGTTCGCCGCCCGAGACAGCGAGGGTGCGACGCGCGCGGATGCGTCAGCCGTGCCGGCTGCGCAGCGGTTCGAGGCGCAGCCAGCGCGCCACGAACGCCCGGTCCTCGGGAGCGAGCACGCCGGTGACCCGCGCGGCCACGAGGTAGAGCCCCGCGTAGAGCGGGGCGCAGAGCGCGAGGCAGAGCGCGGGGCGCCTGTCGGTCGCGCCGGTGAGAAGGAACGCGGCGAGCGGCGCCGCGGCCACGATCGCGGTGGCCGCGACGCGCCCGTAATGGCTCCACGGGAAGACGCCGCGGAGACCGACGCCCGAGAAGCGAGCGATGCAGGCCACCGTCGCGGTGATCACGAGCACCTGGGTCAGGACGGCCGAGAGCGGCGCGCCAACCATGCCGATCGTGGGCAGGAGGACCAGGTTTGCCGCGGCGTTGAACACCATCGATAGCACCTGGATCCGCAGGATGAACGACGTCTTCCCGAACGCCATCAGCATGATCGCGTACGCGGTCACGCGCAGCGGCAGGAGCGCGGAGTAGATGCGGAACGGCACGGCGGCGCCGGCGTAGGCGTCGCCGTAGATGGTGCGCATGAGCGGCTCGGCGAAGAGGAGGAGGAACGCCGCGACCGGGAGCATGATCAGCGTCGTCTTGCGGACGCCCGAGTGCCACAGCTCGATCGCCGCCCTCGCGCCCTCCGCGGGCGTCCGCCCGTTCTCGACGCGGGCGACGAGGTCGGGGAGCATCGTCGATGCGACGGAGTAGGCGAGGACGCCTACGAGCGGGAGCTCCTGCGAGCCGACGGAGAACTCGGCGTACAGGCCGGCGCTGAAGAACAGGCCGATGACGAACTTGTCGAGCTTCTGGTTGAAGAGGCCGGCGAAGCGCGTCACCGAGAGCGGGAGCGCGTAAGCGAGCTGCGCCCTGACGCCGCCGGGGAACGGGGCCGCGGCGACGTCCTGGAACAGCCGCGCGTAGAGCCGGTACGAGAGCCCGAGCCGGAGGGCCTGCGCCGCGCACTGGGCGGCCACGATCCAGGCGATCGAGCACCCGAGCGCCGCGGGGACGATCGCGCCCGCGGCGCTCGAGAGCGTGACGATCAGCGCGACCCCCGCCGACTTGCGGTGGTTGTTCGTCGCGATGAAGAGCGGGCCGAACACGCTCGCCGGGTAGGAGATCACGCTCATGAGGCCGATGAGCAGGAGGAGCTGCGTGACGCCCTCGCGGCCATCGAGGAAGACGCTGGGGACCAGGGCGAACACCGAGAAGGCCAGCGCGGAGAGCGCCCCGAGGCCGACCAGGAGCAGCATGCTCTGGCGCACCAGCCCGCGGAGCTCGGCGCGGGTGACCTTGGGCGCGAAATAAAGGAACGACTCCGGGAGGTAGAGCTGCGCGAGATCGCGCCCCGTCATGAACAGCATCGTCGCGAACGCGAGCACGCCGTACTCGGCCTTGCCGAGCAGCCGCACCACGACGACGCCCTGCACGAGGACGATCAGCGTGTTCACGAACTGCCCGCCGACGATCATCCCGATCCGGTCGGCCAGCGACGTGCTCTGCGCCTCGCCCGGGCGCGGCGCTTCCCTGGCAGCCGGCGCGACCTCCGGGGCCCGTGAGGGCGCGCTCGGCTCGACCGGGGCGGGCTGCTCGTCCTGCATGGCGGCTCGGTAGCACATGCGCGGGCAGGAGCGGCCTCCCGAGGCGAGCGCGCGGCGCCTGGGTCGGCCGTGATATAGGCGCGGCCATGAGGCGCGCGCTCCTCGTGAGCTACTACTTTCCACCGCGGTTCAGCGTCGGCGGTAAGCGCGCGTACCGCTTCGCAAAATTTCTACCCGAGCATGGCTGGGCAGCGACGGTGTTGACCGCGAGGCCGCCCCCAGGGGAGCGGCTGGATCCGTCGTTCGCGGAGGGCTCGCTGCCTGCGGGCGACGTGCGCCGCGATTACCTCTCCGAGGCCGAGCTTGCGCGTATGCCGCGCCGGGTGCTCGGCTCGGACGGCACCCAGGAGGCGCCGACCGAGGCCGCGCCGCCGATCGCGCGCCGCAGAGGCCTCGCGCGCCTCGCCGCCGAGGTCCGTTACGTCCCGGTGATCGGACCGAACACGGGGCGCGTCCCGGCCCTGGCGGTCCGCATCGCGCGCCTCGCCCGCGAGGTCGGCGCCGAGGTGATCTTCGCGAGCGGGGCGCCGTGGGAGACCGTGCTCGCGGGCGTGCTGGCCGGGAGGGCCATCGGCCGACCCGTCGTCGTCGACTTCCGCGATCCGTGGTCGTTCGGCCCGGTGATGGCGACGCGGCCCGCGTGGAGCCGCGCGGCCGCGGCGCTCGTCGAGCGGGCCGTGGTGGGCGCCGCCGCGGCCTTCACGGTGACGTCTGAGATGACCCGCGACGCCTACGCCGAGCGGGGGATCGCGCGCCGCGTCGAGTGCATCCGGACGGGCTTCGATCCGGACGCGGCGGTCGCCTCCCAGCGCGGCGAGGTGGTGACGCTCGTGCACTTCGGCAACTGCTACAGCGAGCGCACCCTCGCGCCGTTCGTCCGGGCGCTCGCGGCCGTCGCGCGCCGAAGGTCGCTCGGCCCGGGCGCGATCCGGCTGCTCAACCTGGGGCGCGTCGCGAAGAGCGACCTCCGCCTCGCCGAGGAGCTCGGGGTGTCGCGGCTCTTCGAGCACCGCACGGTGCTCCCGTACGCCGAGGGGCTCGGCCTCGTCGCGGGCGCCGACCTGGCGCTGCTCACCGGCTTCGGCGACGAGCCCCACCTCTTGCCGGGCAAGCTCTACGACTACCTCCTCGCGCGCGCGCCCATCCTCGCGGTCTCGCCGTCCCCCGAGGTCGCGCGCATCCTCGACGCGACCCGCCTCGGCTGGACGCACGCGGCCGGCGACGCCGCGGCGATCGAGCGCCGCATCGAGGACGCGCTCGACGCGCGCGCGGCCGGTCGGCCGCTCGTCGAGCCCGATCCCGCGGCGCTCTCCGCGCTGAGCGCGCGCGCCAGCGCGGGGGTGCTGGCGCGCCTCTTCGAGCACGTCGCGGCGAGCCGCGGGGGCTGACGCCGCGCCCGGCGCGCGCGCCGACGCCGCTCCCCGGGCGGCGCCCGCTCGACATCCTTGCCTGCGCGGCGGCCCCCGTGGCATGCGAGCCCGCGATGCCTGACCATCTTCTCCAGGATCGAGCGGGGCTCCCCGAGGCCGAGCGCGCCCTTCAGGAGGCGTGGCGCGCGAAGTACGCGCCCGAGGTGAAGGAGCTCATCGTGCGGCGCGAGGTCCAGTCGCCGAAGCTCACGCTGATCGTCATCTCGTACAAGGCGAAGGACTACCTGATCGAGTGCCTCCAGCACGCGCGCGGCCAGACGGCTGCGCTCGACGTGCCGTTCGAGATCCTGCTCGCGGACAGCGGCGGCATCGAGCACCTGCGGCCGCGCTCGGCCCCGCTCGTCGACGTCGAGCTGCGCCTCACCGACGGCATCCCGCTGAACGCCGCGCGCAACGCCGCCATCGCCTGGGCGCGGGGCGAGTACGTCGCCTTCATCGACGACGACGGGCTCATCGCGCCGACGTTCGTCGAGGTCGTCTGCCGCGTCTTCCAGGACGCCCGCATCGCGGCGATGCGCGGCCGGATCATCCCCAAGGAGCACCCCTATTTCTGCACGCTCGCGGGGCACTACGACCGCGGCGACGACGTTGTCGACGACGTCCTCGCGACCGAGGGGCACATGGCGATCCGGCGCGGCATCTACCTCTCGACCGGGGGCTTTCCCGATCAGTTCTACGGCGCCGAGGGGGTCTACCTCGTCTACCGGATCGCCAAGGACTTCCCCGATCTGCGGGTCGTCTACGTGCCCGATCTCCTGATGCGGCACGACTACTTCGACAGCTGGGAGAACTTCATCTGGAAGACGCGCAAGTACCGGCGCATCCGGCGCGAGGTGGGCGGCATGGAGCCGGACCCGGAGTTCCTGCGCTACCTCGACGCGTACCTCGCGCGGCGGAAGCCGCATCGCCGGCTCACGGTGGAGCAAACGGTGGCGCTCGGGCTGCTCAAGGCGGTGCGCTGGGGCGTCCAGCGCCTGCCGGCGTGGGCCGTGGGGCAGCCGTGACAGCGCGGGCAGGCGGCGCAGGGGAGGGAGGCGGACCGATGGCTGAAGAGGGCGGCTTCGAGCGGGATCTCGCGGCGATCAACCGGCACTACACCGAGCGCTTCCTGCCCGGGAACCCCTGGGCGAGCCTGCTCAACGCCCACCCGTACCTCGTCGCGCGGCAGCGGCAGCGCCGCCTGCGCGAGGCGCTCGTCGCGTGCGGCGTGCGCACGCCCGAGGCGCTGCGCGAGATGTCGGTGCTCGACGTGGGCTGCGGGTCGGGATCCAACCTGGCCTGGCTGGTCGAGCTCGGCGCGGATCCGACGCGCCTCACCGGCATCGATCTCGTCGCGCAGCGCACCGAAGCGGCGCGCTCGCGCTTCGCTGGCATCCGCTTCGTCGCGGGCGACTTCCTGACGGCCGACGTCGGGGGCCCGTTCGATGTGGTGATGATGTTCGCCGTCCTGTCGTCGGTGACCAACGCGGAGCTCAAGCGAGGCCTCATGGACAAGGCGCTCCGCCTGCTCCGGCCGGGCGGCATCTTCTTCTTTTACGATCTCGTGTCGCGGCGGCCCGTCCCCGGCACCGCCGACTACCAGCGCCTCACGTTCGCGGAGCTCGAGGGGTATTTCGCCCCCCGCACGCTGCACATCGTTCGCAGGGACATCCTCCGGCGCGACGTCGCCGACCGGCTCGTGCAGCGCTTCGGCGTGACCGTGGCCGAGCTCGTCCAGGCGACGCGGCTGCTCAACATCGACGGCACCTTCGCCTACGCGCGCGGGTAGGCAGGCACCAGCAAGCGCCGCGAGCCCGCGCCCCTCTCTGACGTGTCGCCGGACGGGCGGGGAGAGCGTTATGGGGCAAAATTCCCCGCCGGGGTGAAAAGGTCCCGCCGACAGCCTGCCCGCGCGAGCCGCCCAGGGTGCTGAACAGCCCGGTTACGCTCTGGCGCGGTCTGGCATGAGACGTGCCGAAAGACGGGGGAACCGCGCGCCAGCCACGTGAAGACCACGTGATGAGCAGCCACAGCCGGTCGGATCAGCGCGCACAGCGCGGCTGCCACCGCAGGAGATGACTCCATGTCCCAACGCGTCCTCACCCCGTCGGCCGCGATCGCCTGGCACAGCCTGCCTGCCCCCGATGTGCTCTTCAAGATCGAGAGCGCCGAGGCCGGCCTCGCGGGCGACGAGGCCGCCCGGCGGCTCAAGGATGTCGGGCCCAACGTGATCCAGCGCGCGAAGGGCGACGGCCCGCTCAAGCTGCTCTTCCGTCAGATCAACGATCCGCTCATCTACGTGCTGCTCGCGTCGGCGGCCCTCGCGATGGCCATGGGCGAGGCGATCGACGGCGCGGTCGTGCTGGCGGTCGTGGTGCTCAACACGGCGATCGGCTTCGTCCAGGAGCTCCGCGCGGGCAAGGCGATCGAGGCGCTCGTCGACATGGTGCCCCAGACGGCCACGGTCGTGCGCGGCGGCCAGCGGAGCGTGATCCCCGCCGCCGACGTGGTCCCCGGCGACGTGGTGGTGCTCGACGCCGGCGACAAGGTCCCCGCCGACGCCCGGCTGCTCTCGGTGAAGAACCTCCACGTGGACGAGTCGGCGCTCACCGGGGAGTCGGTGCCATCGGACAAACATATCGCGGCGGTCTCCGAGGACGCCGGCGTCGGCGACCGCAAGAACCTCGCCTTCGGCGGGACGCTCGTGACCAGCGGCGCGGCCACCGCGGTGGTCGTCGCCACGGGCGCCGCGACCGAGCTCGGCCGCATCTCCTCGATGCTCCACGAGGCGACCGAGATCGAGACGCCGCTCACGCGCTCGATGGCCAAGGTCGGCCGCGTGCTGACCATCGCGATCGTCGCGGTCGCGCTGCTCATCGTCGGGGTCGCGCTGCTCCGGGGCTACCCGCCGGTCGACGCGATGCTCGCGGGGATCTCGCTCGCGGTCGCCGCGATCCCGGAGGGGCTGCCCGCGATCATCACCATCTCGCTCGCCATCGGCGTGCAGCGGATGGCGCGGCGCCGCGCGGTGATCCGGAAGCTGCCCGCGGTCGAGACGCTGGGCAGCACGGGCGTCATCTGCTCGGACAAGACCGGAACGCTGACGCGGAACGAGATGACGGTCCGGGCCCTGTGGACGCCCGCCGCCGGCGCGCAAGGGGAGGCGGCGTTCGAGCAGGCCGGAGCGGCGCTCGAGGTGACCGGCGTCGGCTACGCGCCCGAAGGCGAGCTCCGCCGCGATGGCGCGCCGGTCGGCGAGGTGCCCGACGCGGTGCGCGCGCTGCTCCGCGCGGGGCTGCTCTGCAACGACGCCCGCATGACGCGCGAGGGGGACGCCTGCGGCATCGAGGGCGACCCGACCGAGGGCGCGCTCGTCGTCGCGGCCCAGAAGCTCGGCGTGGACGTCGAGGGGACGCGGCGGGAGCACCCCCGCGTCGATGTCGTCCCGTTCTCGTCGGAGCGGCAGCTCATGGCGACGCTCCACGAGGTCCCCGGCGGGGACCGGGTGATCTTCATGAAGGGGGCGCCCGAGGCGGTGCTCGGCCGCGCCGCGATCGGCGAGGCGGGGCGGGCCCAGGTGATGGCGCAGGTCGAGGCGATGGCGGCGCAGGGCATGCGCGTGCTCGCCGTGGCGTCGCGGCCGGCGGGCCGCGACGCGGCCTCGCTCGACGAGGAGCACCTCCCGGAGGGGTTCGAGCTCCTCGGCCTGGAGGGGATGATCGACCCGCCGCGGCCCGAGGCGATCGACGCGATCAAGGCGTGCCACGCGGCCGGGATCACCGTGAAGATGATCACGGGCGACCACCTGGCGACCGCGCGGGCGATCGGCGGGCAGCTCGGGCTCGTGCGCGACGGGGCGCGCGCGATGAACGGCACGGAGCTCTCGCGGCTCTCGGAGGACGAGCTGCGCGCGGCGGCGACGTCCACGCACGTGTTCGCGCGCGTCGCGCCGGAGCACAAGCTCCGCCTGGTGAAGGCGCTGCAGGCCGAGGGGAAGGTCGTCGCGATGACCGGCGACGGCGTGAACGACGCGCCGGCGCTCAAGCAAGCGGACATCGGCGTGGCCATGGGGATCACGGGGACCGCGGTGTCGAAGGAGTCCGCCGACGTCGTCCTGACGGACGACAACTTTGCGAGCATCCGGTCGGCGGTCGAGGAGGGGCGCCGCGTCTATGACAACCTGGTCAAGTCGCTCGCGTTCGTCCTGCCGACGAACCTGGGCGAAGCGCTGATCCTGCTCGTGGCGGTGATGAGCTTCCCGATCGTCGGGGGCGCGCCGCTCATGCCGATCACGGCCGTCCAGATCCTCTGGGTCAACCTGGTGGCCACGGTGGCGCTCTCCCTGCCGCTCGCGTTCGAGGCGATGGAGAAGGACGTGATGAGCCGCCCGCCGCGGGATCCCGGCGAGCCGATCCTGAGCCGGTTCGTGCTCGTGCGCACGGCGATCGTCGCGGTCCTCATGACGGCCGGGGCGATCGGGCTGTTCTTTTACGAGTACTTCACGGAGGTGCGCGGCGGCGTCGTCTCGGAGATCGCCTACCGCGAGGCCCAGACCGCGGCGGTCACGACGGTCGTGCTGTTCCAGATCTTCTACGTGCTCAACTGCCGGTCGCTGCGCGATTCGATGCTGAAGATCGGGCTGTTCTCGAATCCCTGGGTGTACGTCGGGATCGGCGCGCTGCTCGCGCTGCAGCTCTGCTTCGTCTATGCGCCGTTCATGCACACGCTGTTCGGCTCGGCGCCGCTCTCGCTCGACGCGTGGGTGAAGTCGACGCTGGTGGCGATGTCGATCCTGCCGGTGATGAGCGTCGAGCGGTGGTGGCGCACACGCAGGGCGCGGCGCTCGGCGGAGCGCGAGCGTAGGTCCGACCCGTCCGACGTGGGCGGCGTCGCGGGCGCGATGGCGAACCGCGGCGCCTAGGTATCGTAATCGTAAGTAGTGAGGAAGTAGTCAGGAAGTAGCCGGGAAGTAGCCAGGAAGCAGTGAGGATATCGAGCGCCGGCCGCGCCCGCGGCTCCGTCAAAACGCTGGTGCTGCGCCGAGTACCACGGCATCATCCTCGGTCGAGATGATCTACCTCGTCGCCGCGACGCGCCCGAACTTCATGAAGCTCGCCCCCATCTGCCGCGCCCTCAAGGCGCGCCGTCTACCGATGCGGCTGCTCCACACGGGGCAGCACTTCGACACGACGATGAGCGATGTGTTCTTCCGGGACCTCGGCCTGCCGACGCCGGATCACACGCTCAAGGCAGGCGGCGGCTCGCACGCCCAGCAGACCGCGGCGGTCCTCGTCGGCGCCGAGGCCGACATGATCGAGCACCGGCCCAAGGTGGTTGTCGTCGTCGGGGACGTCACGAGCACCCTCGCAGGCGCGCTCGCGGCGTCCAAGCTCGGCATTCCCGTCGTCCACGTGGAGTCCGGGCTGCGCTCGCGGGACTGGACGATGCCCGAGGAGATCAACCGCATCCTCACCGACCAGCTCTCCGATCTCCTGCTCACCCCCTCTCACGACGCCCACCCCAACCTGCTCGCGGAGGGCATCCCGCCCGAGCGAATCCGGTTTGTCGGCAACGTGATGATCGACTCGGTCCACTACGCCCTCAAGCGCCAGACGGACGCGCTCTCGCGCTTCGGGCTCGAGCCGAAGAAGTACGCGATCGCGACGCTCCACCGCCCGGCCAACGTCGACAGCGCCGAGCGGCTCGCCGAGACGCTCGACGCGCTCGAGGCGATCGCGCAGCGCCTGCCGACCGTGTTCCCCGTCCACCCGCGCACCGTCGCCCGCGCCGAGTCGTTCGGGCTGTCGGCGCGCCTCCGCGAGACGAAGGGGCTCCGGATCATGGAGCCGCTCGGATACGACGATTTCGTGACCGTGATGGGCAATGCGCTGCTCGTCGCCACCGACTCCGGCGGCATCCAGGAAGAGACGACCGCGCTCGGGATCCCGTGCCTCACGATGCGTCAGGGCACCGAGCGGCCCATCACCGTGACGCAGGGCACGAACATCGTCGTTGGGCTCGACGCCGCGCTCATCGCGCGCGAGGTCGACGCGATCCTCGACGGCCGCGCCAAGCGAGGCTCCGTGCCTGAAGGATGGGACGGCAAGACCGGCGAGCGCATCGCCGATGCGCTGGAAGCGTTCCTCGCCGGGGATCCGCCGCCCAAGACCGCTGGCCCGCGCGCCTGAGCTACCGCCCATCCGCGCTCGCCGCCGTGCCGGAGCGACGGGCGCGGCCGGAGCGACCAGAGCGACTGGCACGACGCCGAGCGCACGATGCACCACGCGCGCTCACCGCGCCGCCACATCGCTTCTTCCGGGGCCTACGTGGGAGTCGCGCCGCCCGCACGACCCAACTCCCCACAACCCCCGACCAAACAGCCTTCCATGGGCCAGAGCGCTCTGGGTTGTGCTTGTTTATCGATGAACAGCCCCGGTATATAGTTGTATCGTGGCAAGAAATTTTCGACCTGGCGTGGAGTGGGCAGCTCGAGGGCGAGGTCAACGAGGTTTCTCGCTCGTCGAGGTGATGGTCGCGGGCGGGGTCGTGACGATCCTGGCCGCCTTGGCGACCCAGGGGGTGTCCAAGTACCTCGTGTTCGCCAAATCGGCCGAGGCCAAGCAGACGATCGGCGGCATCGCCAGGGCGGTCGTCAGTTCGGCCGAACGCCTTCAGGCGATGTCGGGCACCGCGGCGATCCAGCCGCTGTGCAGCGATGCGGTCACGGTGCCCAACGGGTTCTCTCGTGTCCAGGGGAAGAAATATCAGCCCGACCCCAGCCC
This sequence comes from Sorangium sp. So ce726, assembly GCF_051521405.1. NCBI lineage: Bacteria > Pseudomonadati > Myxococcota > Polyangiales > Polyangiaceae > Sorangium > Sorangium sp. So ce726. Next base: position 3,722,669 of record NZ_CP150349.1, read on the forward strand.
TGGTGTTGACTACAACACCGGCAGCCCGACCGTAGGCTGGAAGTGCCTTGCGTTCGCGGTCACCCACCCTCAGTCGTACCAGTATCGATATCGACTGGGCGGCTCTCCCATGCCCGTCTCCGTCAACCATTTTCCGGACGACGTGCCGGAGGATCGCAGGTGGGCCGCCTATGCGCGAGGCGACCTCGACGGGGACAATACGCACGCGTGGTTCGCGCTGGACGGCTACATGAAGGACGGGCAGGTGGTGTTCGCCAGCACGATCGGCACCATCGACCCGGATGAGTAGGCGGCGCCGCCATGGACACCGCAGCTCTCCACACGCTCTTCGGTGCCCTCTCGTCGCGCCGCGGCGGCGAGAGCACCGCCATCGAGCTCCCGGGGGCGGACCTCGCGGCTGCGCACCTGCGCTGCGCCGACCTCCAGGGCGCGAACCTCGCAGGCGCGCGCCTCGACGGGGCCAAGCTCACCGGCGCGAACCTCGGGGGGGCGCGGCTCGACGCCGCGTCGCTCGTCAACGCCGACCTCACCGGGGCCGACCTGCGCTGGGCCGATCTCTCGGGGGCGCTGCTCGGCGGGGCGCTGCTCGCGGCCGCGGACCTGCGCGGGGCCAAGCTCCCGCGCTCGTTCTCCTCGGCGGGCTCGCTCGTGGGCGCGCGCGTCGATCCCTCGGCGTGCACGCGCTCCGGCTTCGACGAGGAGGCCATCCTGGCGCTGGCGAGCGCGGGCGCGTCGTTCGACGACATCGCGTCGTTCCCTTCGCCGCTGCGCGACGCCCTCGCGAGCGCCGACGCGGTCCCCGAGAGCGCGGAGCGGAGCCGTCGCCCCGCGGCGCCGGACTCGCGGCGGATGGAGGCAGCGCCGGACTCGCGGCGGCTGGAGGCGGCGCCGGACTCGCGGCGGCTGGAGGCGGCGCCGGACTCGCGGCGGCTGGAGGCGGCGCCGGACTCGCGGCGGCTGGAGGCGGCGCCGGACTCGCGGCGGCTGGAGGCGGCGCCGGACTCGCGGCGGATGGAGGCGGCGTGGTCATCGCAACGGATTTCGGCGCCACCCGAGTCGCAGCGGATGCCCCTCGCGACCGACGTGCCCCGCCAGGGCGTGGCCGCCAGCGCCTCGCGCCGCGCTGCCGGTGAGCGCGAGCCTCCGCCGGGCCGCCGCCCCGCCGTGTCCGGTGGCCCTCGGAGGGCGCCGGACGCGCCCCTGCTCACGCGGCCGACCGAGCTGCGCCTCGCGCTCGCCGGCGGCGTGTTGCTCCTCGTCCTCGCGGCCGCCGTCGCTCTGGCGAAGATCCCTCCGCGCGGTCTCCTCGTGGCAGCGCATGCCGGCAGCGTGCTGGGCGCGGCGCTCTTGACCTTCGCGCTGCCTCTTTTCGGTACCGAGCGCGACGCCGCGCGCTCCCTGGGCGCCCGCCTCGTGCTCGCCGCGTTCGCCGCGACGCTCGTCTACGGCCTCGATCCGTCGCGCCTGGCGGTCTTCCGGCTGCGCGCCACGCTCGCCTCGGGCGACGCCGCGCAACGGTCCGCCGCCGTACGTCTCCTCGCGCGGAGCGGTCACCGCAGCTTCGACGGGCTGGATCTGTCGGGGCTCGATCTCTCCCGAGCCGATCTCACCCAGAGCAGCTTCCGGAACGCGCGCCTCGCCGGGGCGGACCTCTCGGGCGCCGCGCTGATGGAGTCGACCTTCGTCACCGCCGATCTGACCGCTGCCAACCTCCGAGGTGCCGACCTCACCGGGAGCGACGCCGAACAGGCGACCGGCTGGGAGCTCGCGGCGTGCGATGCGGCGACGGAGCTGCCCGAAGAAGGCGCGTGCATGCTGGGACACCCGGTGCGGGCAAGTCAGCCCTCGGGCGACACCACCGCGCGCTCCGCGCGCGAGGGCGCCGCGCCGGCGGGGGCGCTGTAGCGAGCGGCGCATCGACGGTCGCGGCCGGATCGCTCGGGAGATCGGGCGCCGGACTGGCCAGACGTCTGGCGGTCCGTCGCCAGGCGTCTGGCTGCTCGGTCACAGCAGCGACGTCAGCCCGGACGCCGCGCCGCGGCGCGGGCCGCTGCCGCGTCGTCGACCGCGAGCGCCTCCTCGGCGATGGCGGCGAGATCGGCGAACGAGGCGCCGGCGAGCGCGTCCTCCACCGCGTCGAACGCGGAGGCGCTCATGCTGAGGCGCGTGATCCCGAGGCCGACGAGGAGCGGCGCGACGTCGGGATCGCCGGCGGCCTCGCCGCACACCGAGACCGGCCGCTTCGCGGCGTGCCCCGCCTCCACCACCCCGCGCACGAGCCGCAGGACGGCCGGGTGCGCCGGATCCGCGAGCGCGTGCAGCCGCGGGTGACCGCGCTCGGCCGCCAGCGTGTGCTGCGTCAGATCGTTGGTCCCGATGCTGAAGAAGTCGGCCTGGCGCGCGAGGCGCTCCGCCATGAGCGCCGCCGACGGCACCTCGACCATGATGCCCGTGGCCACGGGCCAGCGGTGCGCCGCGCCCGTCGCCGCGAGCGTCTCGTGCGCGCGCTCCAGCGCGGCGCGCACGGCGCTCACCTCCGCGGCGGTCGAGACCATCGGGACCAGCACCCGGATGTCATGGCCGCGCCCCGCGACCAGGATCGCGCGGAGCTGCGCCTCGAGCAGCGCCGGCCGCGCGAGGGAGAGGCGGACGCCGCGGACGCCCAGGCTGGGGTTCGCCTCAGCGTCGAGCTCGAGGTACGGCAGCGATTTGTCGCCGCCGGCGTCGAGCGTGCGGACCACGATCGGAGCGCCGGCGAACGCCGCGAAGGTCTCCGCGAGCAGCTCCGCCTGCTCGTCCTCGCCGGGCTCGTCCACGCGGTCCAGGAACAGCATCTCGGTGCGCAGGAGCCCGATCCCGAGGGCGCCCGCCTCGCGCGCGGCGCGCGCGTCCGAGGGGCCAGCCACGTTTGCCCAGAGCTCGATCTCGCGGCCGCAGGCGAGGCGCAACCGGCCGTCCCGCGCGCCTGGCGGCCGCCGTGACGCGCGGAGGGCCGCCTGCCGTCGCTCGAGCTCGATCGTGGTCTCGGGATCCGGGTCGAGCCACACCTCGCCCGTCGCGCCGTCGAGGCCAGCGCGCGCGCCGCCCGTGTCCGGCAGCAGCGCCGCGGCCCCGGCGACCGCGGGGATGCCGGCGCCCCGCAGCAGGATGGCGGCGTGCGAGGTGGGACCGCCGCGCCGGTCGATGACGCCGAGCACCCGCCCCGTATCGAGCCGCGCGGCCTCCGACGGCGTGAGGTCCTCGGCAACGACGACGGCCGGCGGCCCGTCGGGAAGCACCGCCGCGGCGCCGCCGAGCAGGGCGCGCACCACGGCGTCGCCCACGTCGTGGACGTCGGCCTCGCGCGCCCGCAGGTACGGGTCCTCGAGCTGCCGGTAGATCGCGGCCGCGGCGTCGATCGCCTGGCGGAAGGCCCAGGCGGCGTTGCAGCGCTCCCGCTCGATGCGCGAGATCGCCTCGTCGACGAGCGCCGGGTCGCAGAGCAGCGCCTGATGGGCGTCGAGAATGTCGGTACCGCGCAGCGCGCTGCCGAGGTCCTGCGCTGCCAGATCGAGCGCCCGCCGCAGCCGCTCGGCCTCGGCCGCAGGATCGTCGACCGTGGTCTCGGGGACCTCCGGGATCGACCGCACCAGCCGGACCATGGGGCCGAGCGCGACGCCGGGCGCGACGGGGATCGCGTGGCACGACGCGGGGGGCGCCGTATGCGCGGCCGCTGGCGCGCCGCGCTGCAGGAGCGCAGCGAGCGCCTCGACCGCCTCGCCCGCCTGCCGCCCGGTCGCGCGCAAGCGCAGCACGTCGCCCCGGCGCGCCCCGAGGGAGGCGAGCGCGATCAGGCTCGAGGCCGGCACCGGACCGCGCGCGGCCGTCACGTTCTCCAGGGTGATCGCCGCGTCGAAGGCCGCCGCGCGCGTGATGAGCCGCGCCGCAGGGCGGGCGTGCAGGCCGCCCGGATCGGCGATCGCGAGCTCGACCATCGCGGCCGGCGCGGCCGCATCGGTCGCGGCCACCGCCGCCGCCGCGGGGCGCTCCGCCTCGCCGAGCTGCTCGGCCTTCGGCACGAGCGCCTGCCGCGCCTCCGCGGCGACCTGATCGAGCGTGCCGCCCGCCGCCGCCCGCACGGCGGCCGCGATCGCCCCTTCCACGATCGGCCCGCCGGTGAGGCGCGTGCGCGCGGCGATGGCTGGATCGATGAGCTCGAGCGCCGTCTCGGCGCTCAGGATCGCGCCGCCGATATCCATCAGCACGATGGCGCCGGCCGGCCCGCAGACGCGCTCGATCGCCGCGGCGATCGCGGTCGCGTCGGTGCCGAGCTCTGCGCCGCCGTCGCCCGTGCCCGCCGCGCACGCGATGGCGACCGCCTCGCCGGTCATCTGGCGGGCCAGCGCCTCGGTGGCCCCGGCGAGCTCCCGGCTGTGGGAGACCAGGACGAGCCCGACGCGGCCCGCCGCCCCGCTCATACGCCTGCCGTCGCGGCCAGGCTCCGCAGCAAGAGCGAACACGACGTGGCGCCGGGGTCCTGGTGCCCAGCGCTGCGCTCACCGAGGTAGCTCGCCCGGCCCTTGCGAGCGATGAGCGGCACGGTCGCAAGGGCGCCGGCCTGCGCCGCCTCGGCGGCGCGAGCGAGCCCGTCCACGAGCGGGGAGCGCGCCGGCTCGCCCGCGGGCGCCGGCGCGCTCAGCGCGGCCTTGAGCGCGTCGACCGCAGGGGAGAGCGCGTCGACCATCGTCTTGTCACCGGGCGACGCCTTGCCTCGCCGCTTCACGCCGTCGAGGCCCGCCTCGAGGCACCCGGCCAGGGCCGCGAGGTCGAGCGCCGCGGCGCCGGCCGCCCGCTGGCCCGCGTCGCGGAACAGCGTGCCGTAGAGCGGGCCGCTCGCCCCGCCGACGGTCGACAGCAAGATCATCCCGACGCCCTTCAGCAGCGCGCCGACGTCGCCGTGATCGAGGCCGCCGAGCCGGACGCGCACCGCCGTGAAGCCGCGCGCCATGTTGACGCCGTGGTCGCTGTCGCCGATCGCCGCGTCGAGCTCGGTCAGGAGCACCTTCTCGCGCTCCATGACGTCGGCCGCGCGCTCGAGCCACGCCGCGATGTGCACGCCGTTCAAGGCGTCCATGGCTCAGGTCCCCCAGCGCAGCGCCGGCGTGTGCACCGGCGCGTCCCACCAGCGGACCATCTCGTCGTCGAGCTTGAGCAGGGTCGCCGACGCGCCGGCCATCTCGAGCGACGTGATGTACGACCCCACGAGGCTGCGCGCGACCTTGAGGCCGCGGCCCTGCGCGATCGCGCACGCCTTGCGGTACACGACGTAGAGCTCGAGGAGCGGCGTCCCGCCCATGCCGTTGACGAACAGCAGCACGTCGTCGCCCGGCTCGAACGGCAGGTCGTCGAGGATCGGCTGCATCAGGATCTCGGCCACCCGGTCGGCCGGCTCCAGCTTGGCCCGCCGCCGGCCAGGCTCGCCGTGGATGCCGATGCCGACCTCCATCTCACCCGGGCCGAGCTCGAACGACGGCTTGCCGGCGTGCGGCACCGTGCAGGCGGAGAGCGCGACCCCCATGCTGCGGCCGCGCGCGTTGACCCGTCGACCGAGCGCCGCCACCTCCTCGAGCGGGCGGCCCGCCTCGGCGGCGCCGCCGCAGATCTTCTCGACGAGGACGGTCGTCCCCACGCCGCGCCGTCCGGCAGTGTACAGGCTGTCCTCGACCGCCACGTCGTCGTTCACGAGCACGCCCTCCACCGGGATTCCCGCCTCGCGCGCGAGCTCGGCGGCCATCTCGAAGTTCATCACATCGCCGGTGTAGTTCTTGATGATGTGGAGCACGCCGGCGTCGCCGTCGACGGCCCGCGTCGCCTCGAAGATCTGGTCGGGCGTCGGGCTCGTGAACACGGCGCCGGGGCAGGCGGCGTCGAGCATGCCGCGCCCGACGAACCCGGCGTGCAGCGGCTCGTGCCCGCTGCCGCCGCCGGACAGCAGCGCGACCTTGCCTTTGCCCTTCGCCTCCGCGCGCGTGACGAAGCGCGGCGCGGCGTTCACCCGGAGGAGCTCGGCGTGCGCGACCGCCATACCCTCGAGCGCCTCATCGACGAGATCGTCCGGCGCATTGATGAGCTTCTTCATCGTGCCTCCGCTCCGTGCCCGTTCGGCCCCGCGCGCAGGATATCCCCATGCCATTGCCCGCCGCGAGAGGAGATCTTCTGACCGCGCCGTCCTATGCTGAGGTCGCCGTGGACCGAATCGCCCCCACACTCCGCCCCCCTGGCCGCCCGGCGGGCTTCCAGCGCTGGAGAGAGCTGCTCTTCCTGCACTGGGAGACGCCGATCGCCGCGCTGCGCGCCGTCGTGCCGCCTGCGCTCGAACTCGACACCTTCGAGGGCAGGGCGTACGTCGGCGTCGTCGCCTTCACCATGCGCGACGTCAGCCCCTGGTGGTCGCCGAGCGTGCCGGGGATCTCGAACTTCCACGAGCTCAACGTCCGCACCTACGTTCACCAGGAGGGGCGAGCGCCAGGCGTATGGTTCTTCAGCCTGGACGCGGCCAAGGCGATCGCGGTCGTCGCGGCCCGGGTCGGCTGGCACCTGCCCTATCACTACGCGTCGATGGATCTCGAATCGAGGGACGGGGAGGTCCGTTACCGCAGCGCGCGGCGCTGGCCGGGCCCCGTGCCTGCGCGCTTCGAGGCGCGCTATCGCGTCGGCGCGGCGATCGACGGCCGCGCCGCGGCGCCGGGGACCTTCGAGCACTTCCTGGCCGAGCGCTACCTGCTGTTCGCCTCGAGCGGCGACGCGCTCAAGATCGGGCAGGTGCACCACGCGCCTTATCCGCTCCACCAGGCCGAGGTGACCCACGTCGAGGAGAGCGTCGTCGCCGCGGCCGGCCTGCCCGCACCGACGGGGGCGCCGCACGTGCTCTATAGCCCGGGCGTGGACGTCGACGTCTATGCGCTGACGCCGTCCGCGCTGCGCGGGTGACGTCGCCGCGGCCGCGCGGTGATCGGATCGCGCTCCCGCGCCCCGATGCCCTGGGGAGCCCGAACCAGAGCGCCGCGGGCACGGCCGCGCCCGCGCCCGCGCGTCAATGCCTCGTGAGCCAGTGGATGACCTGGGATTCGAGGCCCGGCGCCGCCCCGAACCCGAGGCTGAGCGTCCGCGGGAAGCCCACGTGCCCGCCGTGCCGGAGCCACTGCACGTCGAGCAGCGGCGAGCGCGGGTGCGCCTCGATCGCCGGCCGCACCGTGGCGAGCGGCACCATCGGGTCGGCCTCCGTCGCGACGATCAGCGACGGGACGGCGACGTCGCGGAGGCGCGGGGCGGCGCTCTCGCTCGCGTAGTAGGCCTCCGCGCTCTGGTAGCCGAAGCGTCGCGTCATGATGCGACGGTCCCATTCGCGGATCGTGCGAATGGCGAGCGCCTCGTCGAGGGGCACGGGCACGGCGCGGCGCGAGGCGACGGCGGTGTACATCTCCTTCAGCCCGGACATCACGTGCCTGCGGTACACCCACCGCTCGGGCTGATCGATGGCGGCGACGGCTCGCTCCAGATCGAGCGGCGGGCAGACCGCCGCCACGGCGTGGACGCGCCCGTCGAGCGAGCCCGAGGCCGCGTAACGGAGGGCGATATGCCCGCCCAGCGAGTAGCCGAGGACGAGCACACGCTCGTACCGGTCGAGCTCGGGGGAGGTGATGGCGGCGTGGAGATCGGAGAACAGGCCAGCGTGGTAGATGTCGTCTCCGTCGCCCCCGGCGCCGCGCAGGTTGATGCGCAGGCAGGCGAGCCCGGCGCGCTCGGCCCTCAGGGCGGCCTCGAGCACATAATAACTCTCGCTCGTGCCGCCGAGCCCGTGGACGACGACGAGGATCGAGCCCGCCTCGTCTCGGTGGCGGATCCTGCCGAGCACCCGGACGGGCCCGGCAGGAGTCTCATCGACGTGGACCGCGAAGGGGGAAGACGGGGGGAGCCGCGGGGCGCGAATCTGATGCTTGAGCCAGGGAGCGACCGTCCAGAAGTGGCCGTGGAGGATGCGCTGCATCAACCCGTTCGTAACACGGGTGACGCAGCGTTTCTATTTCACCCGCCCGCTCAGCGACACACGACTTCCGAGCCGCTGCAATCGGTCCGGCACACCTCGCAGTGGGCGCACTGGAGCATCGCGTCGTAGATGGCCGCGCTTGCCGGGTCTGCCGTCCTGCACCCCTCCTTGCAGGTGGCCGTGTCGCACGTGCGGAAGCAGCTCACGTACTCCATGCACGGGATGCTGTCGGTGCACGCCGCGAGCTCGTCGGCGCAGCTGCTCTCGAACGCGCACCGGGTGCAGCCCGAGCCGCCGTCGCCGCAGGTGCCCGAGCCGTCGCATACCGGCGGCGGGACGGCCCGCTTGACGTTGAGCGTGAACGCGCCAGTGCTGGTGTCGGCGGAGCCGTCCACCACGACCACGACGGTCTGACCCGCCGCGAGCGTCACCGTGACCTCCGACTGCTCGACGTCCGTGTCGTCGTTGCACGCGAGCTGAGCCCCCCTGCAGTCCGCGTCGTGCACGTGGAGCATCGTGTCGAACGCCGATCCGAACGTATCGAAGGTGTAGTCGCCGGCGACGGGCGCCGTGAACGCGTATCCCGCGTCGGGGCTGAGCGATGCGCGGCAGGCCGTCGTCACGGTCGGCCGCACGCTGTTGGGCCGGCCGACCGTGCTGCCGGTGATCGTCTGCGGCACCGACGAGGCGAGGGTCCCCGCCGGGCAGCTGGGTGCGCTCGCGCGCGTCACGCTCAGCTCGAAGGTGCCCGCCTGGCCCTCCGCGCCGTCGACCACGATGTAGACGGTCTGGCCCATGGCCAGGTCGGCCGTGATGACCGCGCTCGGGTCGGCGCTGCACGCGAGCTCGGAGCAGCCCGTCGCGTCGAGGAGGGCGAGGACGACGCTGTAGCCGGAGTTCGTGCTGTCGAACGAGTAGACGCCCGCGGTCGCGGCGGTGAACGAGTAGATGCGCTCGCCCGAGCTCGTGGCGGAGCACGTCGGGGAATAGGTGTTCGCCTGGCCCGCGGTCGTGCCGTTGACGATCTGCGGCACGGCGCTGCCGAGATCGGTGCCCGGGCTCACCGTGCACGCGCACGCCCCGGCCTGGCAGACCTGCGTGTCGTTGCACGCGGTGCCGCACTCGCCGCAATGCTCGGCGTTGGTCTGGAGGTCGACGCAGACGTCGACGCCGTCGCAGGCCGTGAGCCCGGAGCCGCAGCCGTCCTGGCACACGCCGGCGACGCACGTCTGGTCCTCCGTGCACGTGATGCCGCACTCGCCGCAATTCGCGGCGTCGTTCCGGAGGTTGACGCAGGCGCCGTCGCAGTCGGTGAGCCCTTGCGAGCACTCGCCGTCCTGGCACTCGCCGGACTCGCAGGTCTGGCCGTCCGTGCACGCGGCGCCGCACTCGCCGCAGTTGCTCGGATCGGACGCGACGTCGACGCACGTGCCGCCGCAGTCGGTGCGCCCCGCGGGGCAGCCGCCCTCGTCCTGGCACTCGCCGGCCTCGCAGGTCTGCCCCTCCTCGCAGGCGTTGTTACAGCGGCCGCAGTTCGCCTCGTCGCTCTCGGTGTCGACGCAGCTGTCGCCGCACGCTGCGAGGCCGTCGTCGCACGCGGCCACGCACGCGCCGTCGCGGCAGGTCTGGTCGCTGCCGCACGCCACGCCGCACGCGCCGCAGTGGCTCGTGCTCGTGCCCGTGTTGATACAGATGCCGTCGCACTCCGTCTCCGGCGCGACGCACGCGCTCGTGCTGGGGCCGCCGTCCGAACACGATGCCACGGCGGAGAGGGCCGCCGCGGCGAGCCAGAGCAGGGTATACGTCGGCGCGAGCCTGAAGCGCGATTTGAGCTTTTCCATGAACCTTCCCTCGGCAGAGTTGCCGACGACGGGGGTCGTAACGCGGAGCTACCGGGAGGATACGACGATGGCCTTCCAGGGTGTCAATGCTTGCAGCCTGAATCCCACGCGTAGATCGTCGATCGGCGTCCGCGTCGGCGTCGTTGGCGCGCGCGCGCGCGCCGTTTTGCCACCGTCGTACACCTTGACCACAGGGTGCGCAGCTCGGGCGCCCCGCGCTCGACCGCCGGCCGCGCCGGCGCTCTCCGGAGGGGAGGGAGGCAGCGCGGATTGCCCTGGCGCGGGAGGCGGTCTACGGATGGATGGCGCGCGCGAGGGCCTCGCCATGACGCAAACTGCTCCGAGCACCAACCGATTCCCCCCTCAGATCAAGTACATCATCGGAAACGAGGGGTGCGAGCGCTTCAGCTTCTACGGGATGAAGAACATCTTAACGTTCTTCATGATCAACTACATGTTGATCCACGAGCATGTGGCCAAGGCCAATTACCACCTGTTCGTGAGCGCCTGCTATTTCTTCCCGCTCCTCGGTGGATTCCTGTCCGACCGCTTTCTCGGGAAGTACAGGACGATCCTCTGGCTCTCGCTCGTCTATTGCGCGGGGCACGCCTGCCTCGCGATCTTCGAGAGCCGCCCGGCCGGCTTCTATGTGGGGCTCGCGCTCATCGCCCTCGGCTCGGGCGGCATCAAGCCCTGCGTCTCGGCGCACGTCGGTGACCAGTTTTCCGAGGAGAACAAGCACCTCGTCAAGAGCGTGTTCGCCCTCTTCTACTGGATCATCAACTTCGGCTCGTTCTTCGCGTCGGCGCTGATCCCGAAGACGCTGGAGTGGTGGGGGCCGAGGGTGGCGTTCGGGATCCCGGGCGCGCTCATGTTCATCGCGACGCTCGTGTTCTGGAGTGGGCGCGACCGGTATGTGCACGTGCCGCCGACCGGCAAGAACCCGCACTCGTTCCTTCGCGTCCTCTGGGACGCCGTCCGGGTAGGGCGCGACGCGCATGGCAGCACCGCGCGCGTGCACTTCCTCGATGCGGCGCGCGGCAGGCACCCGGAGGGCGCGATCGACGGCGCCAAGGCCGTCCTGCGGGTGATGACGATCTTCGCCCCCATCCCGGTGTTCTGGGCGCTGTTCGACCAGAAGGGGTCGACCTGGATCGTCCAGGCGACCCGCATGGATCTCGAGGTCCTCGGCCACAAGCTCGCTCCGTCGCAGCTCATGGCGCTGAACCCGCTGCTCGTGATGCTGATCATCCCCTTCAACACGATGATCCTCTACCCCGCCCTCGAGCGGCGCGGCGTCCGCCTCACGGCGCTCGGCCGCATGACGGCCGGCATGGCGATCACGGGGCTCTCGTTCGTGGCGGTCGCCGCCATCGAGCTCGCCATGACCTCGGGTCAACGCCCGAGCGTGCTCTGGCAGGCCGGGCCGTACCTGCTCATCACGTTCGCCGAGGTGCTCGTGTCCACCACGGGCCTCGAGTTCGCCTACTCCCAGGCGCCGCGGGAGATGAAGAGCACCATCATGAGCTTCTGGAACCTCACCGTGACGGTCGGCAACCTGATCACCGCCGGCGTCGCGGCGCTCAACGTGTTCACGGGCGCGCTTCAATACCTCTTCTTCGCGGGGCTCATCCTGATCGCGGCCGTCGTCTTCGGCCTCCTCGCGCGGCGCTACGTGGTGGTCGACTACTTCCAGCGGAGGTCCGCGGGCGCGCCTGTCCCTGCGTCCTGACGCGCCGCGCCGGCTCAGCCCTCGCCGCGGCGCTCCTCGTCCTCGGGTTCGCCCGCCTGCGCGGGCGGGACGCGGACCCGCACCGTGCGGATCTGCCGGGAGCTTGCGTCGACGATGTGGAGCTCCGCCCCGTCCGGGGTCGTCACGACGTCGCCTGGCGCGGGGATGCGCCGGGCGAGCCCCAGGCAGAGCCCCGCGACCGTCGACCAGCGGACATCGTCCGGCAGCGCGATCGCGAGCTGCCGGCTGACCTCGTGGACCGGCATGTCGCCGGGCACGAGCGCCGACCCGTCCGGCTCGCGCCGGATCGTGTCTGCGCGAGGCGGGTGCGCCTCGTTCTCGGCGAAGATCTCGCCGACGAGCTCCTCGACGAGGTCCTCCATCGTCACGATGCCGATCATGCCGCCCTGCTCGTCCACGACGACGGCGAGCTGGAGCCGGCGCCGCTTCAGCTCGGCGAGGAGATCGACGGCCGGCATCGACCCGACCACGAAGTACGCCGGGCGCAGGATGCTCTCCAGCGAGAACTGCCCGTCGCCCCACAGGAGCGCGAGCACCTCGGGCATCGTGACGTAGCCGATCACGTTGTCGTTCGACCCCACGTAGACCGGCATCCGCGTGTGGCCGTGCTCCAGCACGGCGCGCTGGACCTCCTGGGCGTCCGCGTCGCGCGGGAGGGCCACGACGCGGACGCGGGGGAGCATCACCTGGAGCGCGGTGAGCCAGGCGAAATCGATGGCGCGGGACGCGATCTCGCCGGCGCGCTTGTCGACCGAGCCCGCCTCGGCGGCCTCGTCGACGATCTGCTGGATCTCCTCGGGGGAGAGGCGCGCCTCGACGAAGTTCGTGCGGTCACCGAAGAGCCTCAGCACCAGGTTGGAGCTGGCGGTGAGCAGCCAGACGAGCGGGCGGGCGAGCGACGACAGCCCGCGGAGCGGCGGGCCGACGAGCATCGCGTACCGCTCGGAGGCGCGGAGCGCGAGCGACTTCGGGACGAGCTCGCCGAGGACGAGCGACAGGAAGGAGACGAGCGCGACCACCGCGGCGAACGCGAGCTCGTCCGCCGCGTCCCCGATCCACGGCACCGCGCGGAGCACCGGCGCGAGGTCCTTCGCGAGGGTCGACCCGCCGAAGGCGCTCGCTGTCGCGCCGACGACGGTGATGCCGATCTGCACGGTGGCGAGGAAGCGCTCCGGGTTGCCCCGCAGACGCTTCACCGCGCGCGCCCGGCGGCTCCCCGACTGCACGAGCTGGTCGAGCCGCGTCTTGCGGACCGTGACGACCGCGATCTCGGCGCCCGAGAAGACGCCGTTCACGAGCACGAGGGCCAGGATGATGAGGATTTCCGAGAGAATGGCGGCTCCCTCCGCGGCTTTTCCCGGGTGCAGGCATAGCGTGTCGCTCGCCCGCACGGCAGCGACACCGGGCCCGCGGTGCACGAAACCTTAGCGGCCGTGGCTGCAGCGTGCCGCGGGTCGCGAATTGCGTTTATGATGAAATTTTCTGAAGGGATCCGCCACGCGCGGCGATCGGCGCGTCGCCGCGCGCGGTGACCGCCGCGCCGTCACGCACGGCCGCCGGCGCGGCGCGGAGGGCTCACGCCGCCTTGCTGGCCCGCCGGTCCCGCACCGCCTGCGCGAGCAGCTCGAGCACCGGAACGGTGTCGTTCCAGCCGAGGCAGGCGTCGGTGATGCTCTGGCCGTAGATGGGCAGCTTGCCCGGCGTGAGATCCTGCCGGCCTCCCACGAGGTGGCTCTCGATCATCACGCCGAGGATGTCCCGCGAGCCGGAGCGCAGCTGGTCGGCCAGGCTCTCGGCCACGATCCTCTGGCGCGCCGGATCCTTCTGGCTGTTCCCGTGGCTGCAGTCGACCATCAGCCGGCGCGGCAGGCCCGCCTTGGTCAGGCGGTCGGCCGCCTCGCGGACGTGCTCGGCCGCGTAGTTGGGCCCGCGCTGCGAGCCGCGCAGGATCACGTGGCACGACGCGTTGCCGCGCGTCGCCACGATCGCCGAGATCCCCTGCTTCGTCACGGAAAGGAAATGGTGCGCCTCGCGCGCGGCCCGCACGGCGTCGACCGCGATCTGGACGTCGCCCTCGGTGCTGTTCTTGAAGCCCACGGGGCACGAGAGCCCGGAGGCCAGCTCGCGGTGGATCTGGCTCTCGGTCGTGCGCGCGCCGATCGCGCCCCAGGAGATGAAATCAGCGATGAACTGCGGCGAGATCGTGTCCAGGAACTCGGTCGCGCTCGCGAGCCCGAGCTCGGCGATGTCGCGGAGCAGCCCGCGGGCGACGCGGAGCCCCTTGTTGATCGAGAAGCTCCCGTCGAGGTCGGGATCGTTGATCAGCCCCTTCCAGCCGACCGTGGTGCGCGGCTTCTCGAAGTACACGCGCATGATCACGAGCAGATCGTCGCTCAGCCGGTCGCGCGCCTCCCGGAGCTGCGCGGCGTACTCCAGGGCGGCCTTGGGGTCGTGGATGGAGCAGGGGCCCACCACCACGATGATCCGGTCGTCGTCGCCCGAGATCACGCGCTCGGCGGCCTTGCGCGTGAAGGCCACGGTCTCGGAGGCCGCGGGGCTGACGGGGATCTCTTCGATAAGGATCGCCGGGGGGATCAAGGGCCTGAGCCCTGCAATACGAAGGTCGTCGGTCGAGTAGTACATCGTTGAGGCTCCAGCATAGCGCGACGACATACGCCCCGACTACCCGCGCGTGGCCCGGAGGCACTTTCTGGTCGTTGTACGGCGTCCCGTACTCCCGTACGGCTTGCGATCGGCCTGAAGATCTGTCTCGCGGGTGCGGGCGGGCTATCGGGTCATCGGGGGCCGTCGGATCCAGGGTGACGCTGGCGTTCGCGCGGGCGCTGGCCCGACCGCGCTGGCGGCCTCCGCCGGTCATCCTGCTATGCGTGCTGGCGAGTGCGCCCGCTCCCCGCCCGGCCGCCGCAGGAACGGGGCGCCCTTCGGCTGCGTGTTGCAGGGCGCCGCCGGTCGCTTCGTGCCCGCAGTGGTCGAGCGGACGGGCCGCTCTGCCAGCGCCGTCCGGCGTGGGGTCTTCGTCGATCGTGTGGCCTTCGCCGAGCGCGCCGCCGCCTCGGCGACGTCGCTCGCCGTCGGTCGCTGCGGTCGTTGCTGCCTGCGCTCTGCGCGGGGCTCCTCGAGCAGCGCACGCAGGGACGCGAGCGCGCGCGTGCGCCATTTGTACGCCGTCGACAGCGGGATCCCGTGTTGTTCGGCGACAGTCGCCATCGGCACGCCTTCGATGTCGTGCTGGATGAGGATCTGCTGCTCGTCGGTCTGCAGCGACCTGAGCCGCGAGAGGATGAGGGAGCGCGTCTGCTCTGCGTCGATCTGCTCCTCGGCGTTCGGGCGCTCGTCGGCGACGCGGCGCGGGGCGTGGCCGGAGGACAGCTCCTCGCGCCGGTGGTGCGCGCGGTCGCGGTAGTGGGCGGCCACGTGGACCGTGATCCTGTTGAGCCACCGCTCCGGTCGCGCGCGGAGCGGGTCGTAGGAAGGGAAGCTCTGGTATCCGGCGAGGAACACATCCTGAAGAATGTCTCGCCGATCGCGGCGTGGGACCCCGAGCCGCCTAAGCCAGTTCCATACGGAGTCGTAGGTCTTCCCCCGAAAGAGCCGGACGAAGGCCCGCTGTCTATCCAGCGGCATCGACGGTGCGAGAGTGCGATGCGGTTGTCCCATGCTCGCTTAATTAGGAGGAGCTGATCTCCCATCTCAAAAAAAAGCCATCGGCTCTGAAAAATGATCTTCTGTGCGCGCGCGATCCCCCGCACCCCACCCCCAAGCGCCGCGGACGGGAGCGCTGCTCTCCCGCTTCGGATACGGGCCCACCTCGGCGTTTTCGGTGCTCGGCGTGCTGGAGCACGCCTGCGCGCCGAAAACGTCGATCTGGGCCCGTCTCCTGTGCGGGAGAGCAGCGCTCGGCGGCGGTTGGGATGGAGCGTCTCCTGTGCAGGAGAGCAGTAGTCGGCGGGGGGTGGGATGAGCGTCTTCTGTGAGGGAGAGCAGCTGTCGGCGGGGGGTGGGATGAGCGTCTTCTGTGAGGGAGAGCAGCTGTCGGCGGGGGGTGGGATGAGCGTCTTCTGTGAGGGAGAGCAGCTGTCGGCGGGGGGTGGGATGGAGCGTCTGCTGTGCAGGAGAGCAGCTGTCGGCGATGGCTGGGCTGATGCCTGTATCCTGTGCAGGAGAGCAGCACTGCAGACGCGGAGAGCTGAACAGGGGAATCGCTCTCGACCGGATCTCGGCTGCGGGTGCTACGGCGGCTCAGATAGAAGAGGGGGCGAGAGGTCGAGAGGAGCCAGGGCTCCAGTCTCTTGGCGTCCTCGGCGGTTCAGCGCCTTGCCATCCGAGCAGTGCTCCACAGCGGTTTCCGCCCACCTCTGCACCATGCCGAGCAGAGCGGCGGTCTCCCGCACAGGAGACGGGCCCAGATCGGCGTTTTCGGCGCGCAAGCGCACTCAGGTGCGCTGAGCACCGAAAACGTCGAGGTGGGCCCGTATCCGAAGCGGGTGACCGTCGCTCTAGAGCAGCGGGGGGGGGGCGGCGGCTGCGGTCCTCGCGCGGAGCGCGCGGAGCGCCGCGTTCCTCTCGGCGGTGAGGCGGCCAGCTGGGAACCTCATTCGGTGCTCGATCAGGCGGCGCTTCGCCTCCGCATAGCGACCGCGCGACAACGCCGTGATTGCGCCGTCGAGGAGGGTGCGCTCGGCGGCGATCTCCTGATCGTTCGACGCCCCAGACGGTCCCGCGGGGGGCAAGGTTGCTCCGCCCGCCGGACGGGGCGCGGCCTTCCGCGCGAGCAGCGCCGCGCTGGTCGCTCGCGGGTTCCCGGCGCCCGCGATCCGGCCGCCCTGGGGAGCGTCCGCCGCTGCAGCTGCGCCGGGCGGCGGCGGCAATGCGGCCGGGGGCGGCGGCGGCAATGCGGCCGGGGATGGCAGCGGTAACGTGGCCGGGGACGGCGCTGGCAGCGCGGCCGGGGACGGCGCTGGCAGCGTGGCCGGGGGCGGCGGCGTCCGGATGACCGCCATGGGGAGACCGGTCGCGGCCCGCATTCCGGCGGCGGCAGGGGTCGAGGCGGCGCGCAGCGCGCCCAGCGTGAGCGCGATGACGGCCGCGGCGCTCGCCAGCGGGACTGCGATGCTCGCTGCGATGTGGAGCGAGCCTGCCCGCGTTGGCGCGCTGCCCTCGATCGGGAGCTTCCACGGCCACGGAGAGAACACCCCGCGGATGCGGCGGTACAGCCTCGCGAGCAGCGTTGGCGCGCCCTCGCCTTCCGTGCGCGCCTCCTGGACGAGCGCGCCGGCGCTGAAGGGGATGAGCGCGAGCCCGCGGCCGCGCTGCCGCGCCTGCCAGCGACGCATCGCCGCCTCGATGTCGACCCAGGCGAGCCGGTGCCGGCTCCACGCGGTGCTCAGGGGGATCGACAGCTGCTGGGCGATCTCGGCCATCTCGATCTCCTCGAGCTCATGGGCGACGAACACGCAGCGGCGCTCCATGGGCATCTCCTGGAGCAGCTTGTCGAGCACGCAGCGCCGGTCCCTCGCGATGGCGTGCTGCTCGGAGTCGGGGGTGACGTCAGGCAGCGCCGCGAGATCGTCGAACGGCCGGAGGCGCTCATGGCGGCGGTGGGCCCGTCGGAAATGATTCGACGCCTGGTGGGTCGCGATGCCCATGAGCCACGACCGCACGGTGCCCCGGCTGGGATCGAACCGCGGCAGCGCACGGTAGGCGCCGGCGAGGACCTCCTGGGCGACGTCCTCGATGTCCTGCGCGCGAACCCCGAGGCGAGCGAGGTAGCGGGCGATGAACGAGAAGTGCTCGTCGGCGATCTCCGCCATGCGGGCGTGGGAAGGCTCTGCGGATGTGTTTTTGCGTGACTGTGACCCCATCTCTGTTCCCCCCTCGAGCGTGGCGACGGCGTCGTCGCGAAGCTGGTCAATGCGCTGCCTCGGCACCCCGAGGGAGGGCAGCGCGCCGCGCGGGCGCCTCGCTCCGCGGATCGAGATTGACGTCCAGACGGAGGCCCACGAGCCCACCGTAAGCAGGCGGGTTCCAGAGCACACGTTCCTGGCTCTCGACGCGGAACTCCGAGAGGCGGAGCACGATGTCGCCATAGAACTGGAGGGCGAGCCGATCGGAGATCGGCATCTCGATGCCGGCGCGCGGCCCTGTGGCGAGCCAGAGCGACGAGGTGTCGATGATCCTGGCGTCGGTGCTGGAGGTGGTCACGACCCCGACCGACGCGACGGCACAAGCGAAGAGGTGGCGGCGCTGCGAACACGGCATCACGTTCGCCGCCGCGAGCCAGGTCGAGATGCTCATCGCCTCATCGAGCTGAATCGTGACCGGCAATTGAACGTGGCCTTCTATGCCGAGGGAGAAGGATGGATAGCGGAGCGCGACATGGAGCGCCGTCCCGGCGGTCGTCTCCTGCAGGGTTCCGAACACCGCGGACCCCGCAAGGCCGACCCTGACGTCGGGCCACCCGCGCCGCGCGGGCGCGGCGGCAGCGGCGTCAGGTGGGGGCGGGGCAGGGGAGGGCGGCGGTGGGGGCGGGGCGGGCGGCACGTGGAGGCTCGGATCCAGCGCGACCCGGAGCGAGAGCGCCATGTTCATGACAAGCTCTTTGCAGTCGTCGTGATAGACGACCAGGTGCCGTGACCATGCGATGGAGCCATCCGCGTCGTAGAGATCCATGGTGGCGTGTATCTCCCTCCCTGGTCCGCGGAAGACAAGGGCTTTGGCCTGCGCGGCCGCCTCGGGCTCCACCGGGTCATAGCCGAGCTGCCTGGCCATCTCGTCGCGCAGGAGCCCCTCGCCAGGGCAGCGCTCGGCCCCTGGCGCGCGCCGGTACTCGAGCTGCACGGCGGCGCGGGGCGGCGTGGCGCCGGCGCGCCAGGGCCACAGCAGGGCCGCGGCCGCAGCGACGAGCCACCACGGCGCTCGGACCCTCGGTCGATCCTGCGCTGCCGCGTCAGCCCCGGTGTCTCTTGCTGATGCTGCTGACATGGTGCTCATCGCGGCGTGGTGACCGCTTGTTCAGGCCAGGTGTCATCGGCCGCATTCCCGTCCAGGGAGCGGCCCAGGTGGCTCGCTTAGAACGCATCCACGGGGAGCACGAGCCCCACGCCGACCACGCCGGAGAGCGGAGGGACCCGCCATACCTCTCTGTTGTTCACCCAGAGGGACGGACGGCTGTGGTTCGTGTGCAGCTCGGCGAACCCGCGCAGGAGCAGCTGCTCGGAGAAGCGCCAGTCGCCCGCGACCCGCAGGCCGAGCGAGCTGACCCACGGCTGGCGCGCTTGAATGCTGACGCCGGGGTCGCTCGTGATCCGCAGCTCGCCGGCGTCGAAGACGGCGCACATCGACAGGACCCCGCGATGACCGCAGATGTCGAGCGTCGGCATTGCCAGGCTCGCATGGACCAGGACGCCGTCCGCGAAGGTGTCCGCCAGGGAGGTGAACATCCGCGCCTCGACCCCGATCGACAGGCTGGGCCAGCGGAACGCCGTGGCGAAAGAGGCCCCTCCGCCGAGCGCGGGCAGGAGGCCCACCGCGAGCAGCGGTGACGCGGAGATCTCGCCGCGGAACATGTGGTCGTCCTCCTGAGTCTCCCGTCCCGATTCAGACCGAGGCGTATCCGCGTGCACCGGGGTCGTCGCCACCAAGACAACGAGCACGGCGGCACAACCGGCGCGTCGCATCGGCGTCCCGGCTAGGGCGGGATCGGTGCGGTACGGAGCGGAGTGGGCACCTCGACCCGATGCACGCCGCTGTCTCCCGTCCGGCCGCAACACCCCGCCATGTGGCCCCCCTCTTCAACGTCTCCGGCGCCCGTAGGACAGTGCACCTCTGCCGCGTGACGGAGGCGGCTCGACGTCGCCGCTCCCACGTCGTGATCCTGTAGATACTGACTTTGGAGCGCACGTAAAGGCTTTTGTGTGCGCTCTCGAGCGCGCGGGTCGCATTGCGTTTTGGCTCGTCAATTTCTCCCTATCGAGAGATTTTTCCGTCATGCCCACGGATCCATGGTTTTGACGCCTTTGCCCGACATCGCAGGTTCTGGTCAAGCCCGACTGTGGTTCAGGAGAAGCCCGAGTCGTGCGGCTCGGGCGGCGCTGCGCCGCCCTTCGCGGCGCATGACCGTCACCCGTTCTCGCCTGGACGTGTTTGGCAGCAAAACGTGCTCGGACCGGTGAGGACGATCTCGCCTCGCAGCTCTCCGCCGCTCGGCTCGCAGCTTCCGGGCTGGTTGACCTGCCAGACAGCCATCATGCTCTTGGGCGTTTCTCCGGGCGTGGCGGCGACGCAGCCCGGGGCATGGCTCGACGCGGTGCCAGCGGTGATCAGCTCGCTGCACACGCCGTCCCGGAAGGAAAGGAGCATCAGGGAGCACTCGCTGCCTGTCGGAGGACCGCACTCACACCGCGTGCAGTGGCGCTCATCCCTCATGCCGTCGTAGAGGACGACGTCCTCGGGGTAATCTTCCGGGCAGGTCACCTCGCCCTTGCCGAGGTACATGATGCACTGAGCGAAGCCGTGTTCCTGCTCGGGCGACACGCACGTCTTCGACGGAGAGGCGCACGTGCGTTCCTGGACGAGGCCTCCGCACGCCACGCCGGAGCGAGACCACCGCAAGGTGAACTGTGGCACCGGGGGGGGCTCGATGCTGGCTTCGCAAGGCGTCACTCGGGTCGCGCCGAGGACGAGCGATTGGTGATCGTTCACCACGGCGTCGCTGGGCACCACGCAGGTGCCGTTCAGGATGTCCCGGGGCTCATGCACCGAGACCGCCGGGCCACCGCACTTCAGCGAGGCGGCCGTCCTGAGATCGTCGGGCAAGGCGCAGGCTGGCTCGCCGCACCGACATGGGCTGCACGCGAAGGGGAAGTCAGCGGTCTCGTACCCCCTGTACACCGTGGTCGGGGCGCTGCCGGGGCACTGCGGCTCGTCCACCGTCCTGCCGACCCAGAGCAGCGCCGGGCCGTAGAAGCCCTCCGGAGCCGGCTGGACACACTGATCGCCGCTGCACGTCCCGCATGCCGAGATGCACGCGTTGCGGTCGGGCTGGTTTCTACACACTTTCGCGCACGTCCGGCATTCCGCTATGCAATCCCAGCGGTCGGGCCCGAAGGGCTCGCCTTGGCATTGATCCACGCACGTCCTGCATTCCGTCAGACACGTCTCCTGGTCGGGCACGTTCTCACACTCGGTGTCGCATGTTTCGATGGTCTCTCTGGTGTAGAACGAGCAGCCTGGGAGGCACGCGGTGAACAGCAGCGCAAGCGCGAGAAAGGTAGTCTTCATAGACCTCCTGTCGGGAAGAGCTTGCAGCCCGCTTTACTACAGAGGCGACCGTTTCAAGCGAAGATGGGCCGGGACACACGAGGAATGACCCATCTGGACGCATTGCGATCAGCGCCGGCGAATTCCAAGAGAACGCCGACCTCGGCGATTTTTGTCAGCGCAGCCCGGGCTTGAGCGCAGCGACGCACCTCGTGAAATGAAGACACGCTGGGCCACGTAATCGCTCTGTGTCGGGGTGCACCCTCGACCCAACTCCTGCGTGACCGAGCGCGCTCCTGCGCAACCGTGCGCGACCGAGCGCAGGCCGCGGCGCTCAGGCGCGAGCCAGGGCGACCGAGCGCACAGTCCGAGGGGGTCGGTTGGCCTCGGATGCGCCCGCGCCCGATCGCAGAAAGGCGAAGGCGAGCCGCGTGTCCCCAGGCGGCGTACTGGGACTGGGCTCCGACGCTTGAATCACGCGTCGAGAGCGTCGAGAGCGTCGAGAGCGTCGAGCGCGTCGAAAGCGCTCGCGGGGCGTACGCTTGCTGCGTTAGGCTCAGATCCTGATGAGTGGGGATCCACCCGATACCGAGCGCGGGCTGCATCAGGCCGGGCTCCGTCCTCAGGAAGAGATGGGCTCGCGGGGGGCGGCGAGCAGCGCGCCGGTCCCCTCGGCGACCATCTCGCTCTCCTCCGGGCGGCGCTACGAGATGGAGGTGACGTCGGCGGGCGATCGGCTCGTCGTCCGCGGAAGGACCGGTGAGATCATCCTGCAGATGGAGATCACCGACGCCGGTCCAGTGCTGTCGTTCGCGGCGCCCGACGGCGAGCGCGCCGGCTCACGGCGAGGCGGCCGGGAGAGCGCCTCCTCCGCGCCGCCGCGGCGCGCGGCCTCGCCGCCGCAGTCTGTGATCGTCCCGATGGCGAGCGGAAAACGCCTCCCCTCGGAGGGCGAGGCCGACGAGACCGTCGAGGTGCCGCGGGCCATGCCGCTGCCC
The DNA here is from genome assembly GCF_051521405.1 of Sorangium sp. So ce726. NCBI lineage: Bacteria > Pseudomonadati > Myxococcota > Polyangiales > Polyangiaceae > Sorangium > Sorangium sp. So ce726. The sequence goes on from NZ_CP150349.1 coordinate 3,744,566, forward strand.
TCGATCAAGCTCCCGCCCGAGGCCGAGCTGCTGGAGCTCGATGGCGGCAACGCGCGGTCGGGGGTCACCCTCCGGCGGCCGCCCGGCGAGCTCGACGCGAGCGGTGCCGGGCCGGCCGCGTCTGCGCCGGCGCCGCCGAGCGTCGCCGCCCCTGCGCCCGCTTCGCGGAGCGACCTTCCGGGCGCGCGGAGCGCGCTGCCCTCGCTCAGCCTTCAGCAGTACGCGGTCCTCTGCGCCGAGTCGTCGATCGGAGCGGCCTCGTCGTTCGACCAGGCGCTCCTGCGCCACGGCATCGCCGACCGCGACCTGTGGAAGGCCGTCGATCGCAGCTGGCAGGATCGGCTCGAGCGCGAGCCGATCCTCACGTTGCGCTGGATGGAGCTCACGACGCGCTACCGCGAGCACCTGACGCGTCGGTAGAGCTCGCGGCGTGATGCCGCGCGGATACCTGCTACAGCAGCGCCCCGCTCGTGCCGGGCAAGCTCCCGGAATCTGGAAGGCGAGACAGCGGAAAAAGACGCCTGAACCTCTTTCCGTCATGTTCGTCTTTCTGTGAACATCCCAAGAAGTGGCGCTGGTCCTCGGAGAGCGCGCGAGCTACGGCGGCCAGCCGTCGGTGTCTGGAGTCTCAGTGCAGGGTCTTCTCGAAGCCATCAGGAAAGCCTGTCTTCCGGGCCTCTGGTCCCAGGGCGTCAAGCTCGCCCGTGAGGGCGCTGCCTTCGGACGGGAGGATCGCGGCGATGCCATCGTGGTCCGCATCAAGGCGGCCGGGCAGCCCGTTGCACCAACCGTCACCCTCTACCCAGCGGACGCCGAGTGGACGTGCGACTGCGGTGGAAAAATCGATCCCTGCGCGCACGCTGTCGCGGCGACGCTGTCGCTCTCGCAACCGGTCGCGCAGGGCCAGCCGGCGGCGCAAGGCCAGCTGGCGGCGCAGGACCCGCCGGCGGCGCAGGGCCGGCCGGCGGCGCAGGGGCAGCCAGCGGCGCAGGGCCAGCCGCGGGCGCAGGGGCAGCCGGCCGCGCAAGGCGGCGCGATCGCCGCGGCTGCGCCGCCGGCGCGGCTGCGGTACCGGCTCCGGCGCAAGGGGCTCGTGCTCGCGCTCGAGCGGATGGTCGTGCACGCCAGCGGCGCCGAGGAGCCGCTCCGGGTCTCGCTCGCCAGCCTCGCTGGCCGCGCCGTGAGGGCTCCAGCGAGCCCGGAGCGGCCGGGGCCGAGGCTGCCCGAGCTCTACCCGACGCACGAGGACCTGGCGATCGACCGCCTCGTGGGCACGAAGCAGCACGGCTACTTCCCCTCGGATCGTCAGCCCGAGCTCTTCGCGGCGCTGGCAGGCGTCGCGGACGTGGAGCTCGATGGCGCGCCCGTGCGCGTCTCCAGCGAGGCGATCGGCCCTCGCGCGACGGTGCGCGATCACGACGACGGCGCGGCGCTTGTCGTGGAGCGGGACCCGCGCATCGACGAGGTGATCGCGTCGGGCGTCGTGCGGTGCGGCGGCACGCTGCACCTGCTCCGGGAGATGGACCTCACGGGGCCGAAGCTCGATCGGCTGCCGCTCCGGCGGGTGTTCTCGCGGGGGGACCTCGGCAAGCTGGTGACCGACGTCCTGCCGGAGCTGACCAAGCGCGTCCCGGTTACGGTCCAGAGCCAGCGCTTGCCCCGCGCGGGGGGCGCGTCCCGGCCGCGGATCCTCCTGGAGCTCAGCCAGAAGGAGCACACGCTCTCCGTCGTGCCCAGCCTCGTGTACGGCGACCCGCCGGAGGCGCGCATCGAGAACGGCCGGCTCGTGCACCTGTCCGGCGCCGTGCCCGTCCGCGACGAGCCTGCGGAGCGCGTGTTGCTCATCCGGCTGCGCGACGAGCTCCACCTCATCCCGGGCCGCCGTGTCGACTTCGACGGCGTCGAGGCGATCCGCTTCGCCTCGCGCCTCGAGTCGTGGGACGCCCGCGCGTTCGCCGACGCGCGCGGCGAGATCTTTGGCAAGGCCGCGCTCGTGCCGCGCTTCGTCATCCAGGACCGGGCCTTCGACGTCGAGTTCGAGCTCTCGGCGGGGCGCGACGACGGCGCGGGCGACGAAGGCGACGGCGCCGGCGCGCCCCCGAAGCGCGCGGACGCGACGGCCGTGATCCGGGCGTGGCAGGACGGCCTGCCGCTCGTGCCGCTCCTCGGCGGCGGGTGGGCGCCGCTGCCCTCGGCGTGGCTCGAGAAATACGGCGCGCGCGTCGCCGATCTGCTCGCGGCGCGGCGCGACGACAAGGAGGTGCCGCCCGCGGCGCTCCCGGCGCTGGCCGCGCTGTGCGACGAGATCGAGTACCCGCGCCCGTCGGGCTTCGACAAGCTCATGCCGCTGCTCGACGGCTTCGCGTCGCTCCCGGAGGCGCCGCTGCCCGCCGACCTGACCGCGACGCTGCGCCCCTACCAGCGGCGCGGCGTCGACTGGCTGTCGTTCCTGCGCGACGCCGGCCTAGGCGCGGTGCTCGCCGACGACATGGGGCTCGGCAAGACGCTGCAGACGCTCTGCGCGCTGCGCGGGCGGACGCTCGTCGTGTGCCCGCGCAGCGTCGTCCACAACTGGGCCGACGAGATCCGGCGCTTCCGCCCGGGCCTCCGGTTCGCGGTCTACCACGGCACGCGGCGCGCGCTCGATCCTGCGGCCGACATCACGCTGACGACGTACGCAGTGCTCCGCAACGACGCCGAGCTGCTCGCGGCGCAGGCCTGGGAGGCGGTGGTGCTCGACGAGGCGCAGGCGATCAAGAACCCCGACAGCCAGGCGGCGCGGGCGGCGTTCGCGCTCCGCGCCGAGCTGCGCGTGGCGCTGAGCGGCACGCCGGTCGAGAACCGGCTCGAGGAGCTCTGGAGCCTGCTCCACTTCGCGAACCGCGGCCTGCTCGGCGGGCGGAGCGCCTTCCAGGAGCGCTACGGCCGGCCGATCGCCGAGGGCGTGCAGGGCGCCGCGGCCGAGCTGCGGCAGAAGATCCGCCCCTTCGTGCTGCGGCGGCTGAAGGGCGAGGTGGCGCCGGAGCTGCCGCCGCGGTCGGAGATGGTGCTCTACTGCGAGCTCGAGGAGGCCGAGCGCGAGCTCTACGACGCGGTGCGCGCGGCCACCCGCAAGGACGTGGTGGAGAAGCTCGCGGAGGGGGCGAGCGTCATGGCGGCGCTGGAGGCGCTGCTCCGCCTGCGCCAGGCGGCCTGCCATCCGGCGCTGATCCCGGGATCAAGCGCCGGCGGCGCGGCGCCGGCGGCGCGGACCGCGCCCTCCTCCAAGGTGACGCGGCTGATCGAGGCGCTCGAGGAGTGCGTCGCGGACGGCCACAAGGCGCTCGTGTTCTCGCAGTGGACCTCGCTGCTCGACCTCGTCGAGCCGCACCTCGGCGCGGCGGGGATCCCGTGGAGCCGCCTCGACGGCGGGACGCGCGACCGCGCCGGGGTGGTCAACGAGTTCCAGTCGCCGGGTGGCCCGCCGGTGATGCTCATCTCGCTCAAGGCGGGCGGCACCGGCCTGAACCTGACCGCGGCGGATCACGTCTTCCTGCTCGATCCCTGGTGGAACCCGGCGGTCGAAGATCAGGCGGCCGATCGGGCCCACCGCATCGGACAGCACCGGCCGGTGATGGTCCACCGGCTCGTCGCGAAGGACACGGTGGAGGAGGGGATCCTCGCGCTGCAGGAGCGGAAGCGCGCGATCGCGGGCGCCGCGCTGGGCGAGGCGGACAGGGCGGCCTCGCTGACGCGGGAGGATCTGCTCGCGCTGCTGGGGTAGCGCACATCGATCGCGGCCTTCCGCGAGGCGCTCCCCGTCGTGTCGTCGCCCGCGGGGCGGGCGCATCGCCGCGGCCTCTGGCGGCGCACGCGTTGCGCGCGTTGAGCCGCCATGGGATGAGCGGGTGTGATGCGAACCTTCATTCTCCCTCTCGCGGCGCTGCTGGCGCCGCTCGCTGCGTGCACCGTCAACGGTCCGCGCGAGCCGGCGCCCGAGCCGTCATCACCCGCGGAGCCGTTGTCCACCGCGGCGCCGGGCACACCCGCGCCGCAAGCTTCGGCCACGGTCGCCCCGACGACCCAAGCGCCGGCCACGACAGCGCGGACCACGTCCGGCGAGGAAGCGCTGTTCGGCACGTGGAGCTCCGCCGCGTGCGCCCCGCGCAAGTACGAGCGCCGGCTCTCCCTCGCGAAAGACGGCAGCTTCGTCGCCGAGGATCGCGTCTCTCCCTGCCCGCCGAATGTGGTGTGCGTCTGGTCGGGCATCGTCCATCGCAAGGGGGCGTTCAAGCGCGCCGACAGGACGCTCCTGCTCTCGGTCTCCGAAGGGTCGCAGGGACCGGGCGCTCACCCTTTCCCGACCACACTCACCATCGATCCTTCGACGGGCGCCATCGCCGAGACCGGCGAAGGCGGCGCTTCCTGCCCCTACGAGCCCGCCGGCAAGTAGCGCTCTCTGTGCCGCGAGCGCACCGCGCTCAGCACCCGCACGCCTTCTGGACCGCTCCAAGGAGCGCCTCGTAGCGGATCGGCTTCCTGAGCAACGGTGTTCCGGGCGGCGGGGACGTGATCGATGCGGCCGACAGGACAACGACCGGGATGCCTGCGAACCGCGCGTCGCGCCGCATCCGGTCGATCAACTCCACACCGTCCATGACGGGCATCAACAGGTCGACGAGCATCATATTCGGCCGCTCGCCGCGCTCGAGCAGCGCGAGCGCCTCCGCTCCGTTTCCGGCCGTCATGACGCTGTAAGCACCGTCTTCCTCGAGCGCATCGCGGAGCGAGGTCTGAATATCCTCGTTGTCCTCCACCAGCAGGATGTGCTTCATCATGCCAGTTTAAGGAGATTTTATCTCGGTGTCATCGAGGTTCCCACGTTGTCGAGGCAACTCCACAGTAAAGGTCGAGCCGACGTCAGGTTCACTCGCGACGGACACCGTCCCACCCATGGCCCCGACGACCTGCCGCACGATCCATAGTCCGAGGCCAAGCCCGCCGTAGTGCCGCTCCGAGACCGCGCGCTCGAACTGGTTGAAGATGATGGCCTGCTGGTGGGGCGCGATGCCGATGCCCTGGTCCGTGACCGTGAGCCAGGCGCGCACATCGTTTGACCACACGGTGATCGTGATCGGACGCCCGCGGCCGTACTTGAGCGCGTTGGTGAGGAGGTTGTTCACCACCTGGTCGAGCCGCCTGCGATCCCAGCCGCCCGTGGCGTCGGCGGCGAGCTGGAGCGACATCGAGTTCCTGGCGAGGTCGTATTTGTGCTGCTCGACCACGTCGCACACGACCTCCGCGAGGTCGACCTCCTGTATCTGAAGCTCGATCCGTCCAGCGGCGATGCGCGAGACGTCGAGAAGGTCGGAGACGAGCCGCTCCAGGCGATCGATCTGCCGCTCCACGACCGATAGCTTGATGACCAGGCGCTCGGGCGTGAGGCGCTCTGCTCGCGCGGCGCGCGCCGCGCGCAGCACGCTCTCCACCTCGGCGCGTAGCGGCGTGATCGGCGTCTTGAGCTCATGGGCCGCGACGGCGAGGAAGATCTCTCGTGCCCTCACGGCCTCTCGCGCCTGCTGGAGCATCGCCTCGCGCTCCTCGGCCGCGATCTTCTGCTCCTGGATATCGGTGCAGGTGCCGAACCACTTCACGATCCGCCTGGTCGTGTCGTGCAGGGGCAACCCGCGCACGAGGAACCAGCGGTAGACCCCGTCGCTGCGCCGTATGCGGTACTCGATCTCGTAGGCGTCTCCGCTGACGAAGCTCTCTTTCCAGCGCGCCTCGACCCGATCGACGTCCTCGGGGTGGATGGCGGCCGTCCAGGCTGCGCCGCTGGGCGGCCGCTCGCCGAGGTACTCCGTGAAGCGCCGGTTGAAGTAGTCGAGCTCTCCGTCCGGCGTCGCGGTCCATACCAGCTGGGGGATGGCCTCGGCGAGCGTCTCCCGCGTGTTCTCGTAGAGCGCCGAGAGCTGGCGGTTCAGCTCATCCCTCCGGAGATCGTGCTGGCGCGCGACGCGCGCCGCGCCCGCCATCGCGACCACCTTGGGGAGCAGCGGAAAGAGCAGGATCGCGGTGCCGACGGAGGCGATCGCCGTGATGGCCCGGAGGGCCCCGTCCAGCCAGTACAATGGCTGCCAGATGACCCACACATCCATGAAGTGCGTGAATCCACAGGCAACGATGAAGGTGCCGAACGCGAGGTACACCCGCTGGAAGGGGATGTCCCGGATGCGCCGGACCAGATGGGCGAGGGTCAGGGAGATCGAGAGATAGGCGAAGCCGATCGCCAGGTTGGTAATGACCTGCAGCCAGACCATGCCCGGCTGCCAGAAGTAGCAATGGCCATGAGGCATGAATTCCGTCGCGAACAGATTGCTTGGCGACTCGAGCATAAGATCCTCTGCTGGAGTTTCCGAGGGCCCAGGACGACGCGCGGACGTAGTGTACAATCCTTAGCTGGCGAACAGGACGTGGCTCGCGCGACTCGTCCGCGGGGGCGGAGCGCGGGGTGGAGCGCGCGGCGCGGCCAGGGGTGGCGCCGGCAGGGCCCGAAGCGCCGCTGCGGTTCGCGCGCGGTCTCCCGCGTGCTATGCACGCACGCTTCGATGAGTCCCGACCGCGAAGCCGCCGGCGCAGGCCGGCCGTTCACTGCCGCCGATCTCGACGCTTGCCTCAAGGTGCTGGAGGCCTTGGCCCTCGATCGTGCGCAGCTCGCCTCCATCAGCTCGGAGGACCGCCGCCGGCTTCTCCTGGCCGCCGGCCGCGTCTCGCGCCCCGAGCGCGCCGAGCAGCGAGAGCTCGCCAGGGCGTTCCGCAAGCGAGACCGGCACGCGCAGAAGTCCGCCGACGCCGCCCTGCTCGATGCGGTCGGCATCCGCGTCGCCCGCCGAGAGCCGGTGTTCCGCACGCCGGACGCGCTCGCCCCGGTCGCGCCCCCGCTGTCGTGGACCGACCCCGCCGAGGAGCCCGCGTCGCAGCCCGAGCCCACCGAGGAGCCCGCGCCGCCGCCCGAGCCCGGCGCGCCGGAGCTCGCGCGGCCGCGCAAGTGCTACGTCTGCAAGGCCGAGTTCCGCAAAGTCCACTTCTTCTACGACGCGATGTGCGCGGCGTGCGGCGACTTCAATTACAGCAAACGCAGCCAGACCGCTCCGCTCGACGGCCGCGTCGCGCTCGTGACGGGCGCCCGCGTCAAGATCGGTTATCAGGCGGCGATCATGCTCCTCCGCGCCGGCGCGCGGGTGATCGTCACGACCCGCTTCCCGCACGACGCCGCTCGCCGCTTCTCGGCAGAGCGCGACTTCGACGCCTGGGGATCACGGCTCGCGATCTACGGCCTCGATCTCCGCCACACGCCGAGCGTCGAGCTCTTCACGCGCCACCTCCTCCACACGCTCGACCGGCTCGATTTCATCATCAACAACGCCTGTCAGACCGTGCGGCGACCGCCGGGCTTCTACGGCCACCTCATCGAGGGTGAGACCGCGCCAGTCCACGCCCTCCCGCAGGGGGCTCAGCCCCCGCTCCGCGAGTACGACGCGCTCCGCGCGTGCGGCACACTCCCCCTCGTCGCCGGCGCCGACCCCACCGCGGGCCTGCGCGAGCCCGCCTTGCTCTCCCAGATCCCGGCTCCGGGTGATGAGCGCCTCGGCGAGCTGCTCTTCCCCAAGGGGCGCTACGACGCCGATCTCCAGCAGGTCGATCTCCGGACGCTGAACAGCTGGCGGCTCACCCTCGCCGAGGTCCCGACCGTCGAGATGCTCGAGGTGCAGCTGGTCAACGCGGTCGCCCCCTTCGTCCTGAACTCCCGGCTGAAGCCGCTCATGATGCGACGGCCCACGTTCGACAGGCACATCGTCAACGTCTCGGCGATGGAGGGGCAGTTCTACCGCCGTTACAAGACGGACAGGCACCCTCACACCAACATGGCGAAAGCCGCGCTCAACATGATGACGCGCACGTCCGCGCCCGATTATGCGAAGGACGGCATCTTCATGAACAGCGTTGATACCGGGTGGGTCACCGACGAGGACCCCGCGGCGCTCGCCGCCCGCAAGCTCGAGGAGCACGGCTTTCACCCGCCGCTCGATATCGTCGACGGCGCCGCCCGCATCTGCGACCCCATCTTCTTCGGGCTGCTCAGCGGCCAGCACGCGTCCGGCCAGTTCTTCAAAGATTACATGCCGACCGACTGGTAGGCGCCGCCCGCCCAGGGCGCCGCTCCTCCTTCGCCCGACAACCGCCCGCGAGAGGTGCTCAGCGACGAATGGGTCGAGCTGGATCCGCCCGTCCGCTCGCCCGGGGCTTCCGCTCGCTCGCTCGGCCTGGCTGACGCGCCGTCTGCGCGCCTCCGACGGCCTGTTGAGGCCGCTTGACGCTACGCATCCCTGCCTTGACAGTCGAGACAGCCCGCTGATAAGCGATAACTTAACACTTACCACCAGGAGGGAGCGCTCCCAATGGAGATTCTGATCCACAACTCGCTGACCCGCTTCCTCATCCAGGCGTTCTTGATCATCGCCTGCTCGCGGCTCGTGGGCCTGGTGGCCCGCCGGATGGAGCAGCCGATGGTCATCGCCGAGGTCACGGCGGGCATCCTGCTCGGCCCGTCGCTGTTCGGCTGGCTCTTTCCCGATACGTCGGCGGTCCTGTTCGCAAAGGATTCGCTGCCGCTCCTGAAGCTGGTGAGCGAGGTCGGCCTCATCGTCTTCATGTTCCTCATCGGGCTGGAGCTCGATCCGAAGCTCTTGCGCGGGCGTGGCCACGCCTCGGTCATCATCAGCCACACGAGCATCGTCGTGCCGTTCGCGCTGGGCGGGCTCCTCGCGCTCTACCTGTACCCCCGGCTCTCCGACAGCTCCGTCCCGTTCTCGTCGTTCACGCTGTTCATGGGCGTGGCCATGAGCATCACGGCGTTCCCCGTGCTCGCGCGCATCCTCACCGAGCGGCGCCTGCTGGGCACGAAGGTCGGCGCTCTCACCATCACTTGCGCCGCCGTCGACGACGTGACCGCCTGGTGCATCCTCGCGTTCGTCGTCTCGATCGCGCGCGCAACGGGGCTCGTGGGCGCCGTCTGGACCACGGTCTTCGCCGTCGTCTACATCGTCGGCATGCTGTTCCTGGTCCGCCCCTTCCTCGTCCGGCTCGGCGAGCGCGGCTCCAGCAAGGAAGGGCTCTCGCAGGACCTCGTCGCGATCACGCTCCTCCTGCTCATCGTGTCGAGCTGGCTGACCGAGATGATCGGCATCCACCCGCTGTTCGGGGCCTTCATGCTCGGCGCGATCATGCCGAAGGGCACCGGCTTCGCGCAGAGCCTCGCCGAGAAGCTCGAGGACTTCGCGGTGGTCTTCATGCTCCCGCTGTTCTTCGCCTACAGCGGCCTGCGCACGCACATCGGGCTGCTCAACTCGGCCGATGGCTGGATGATGTGCGGCCTCATCATCCTGATCGCCTGCCTCGGCAAGTTCGGCGGCAGCGCCGTGGCCGCCCGCTTCACTGGCCAGAGCTGGCGGGAGGCCAGCGCGGTCGGCATCCTCATGAACACCCGCGGCCTGATGGAGCTGATCGTCCTGAACCTGGGCTTCGATCTGGGCATCATCTCGCCCAAGCTGTTCACGATGATGGTGCTCATGGCGCTGGTCACCACCTTCATGACCTCGCCGCTCCTGCGCTGGATCTACCCGCCGGAGGAGCTCGCCAAGGAGCTCGCCGACGTGCCGGAGCGGACGCCTCTGCCCACTGCAGCAGAGGTGTTCACCGTGCTCATGTGCGTCTCCTACGAGCGCTCCGGCCCCGGCATGGTGACGCTCGCGAGCGCCCTCGCCGGCCCCGGTCCCGAGGCGAGGCGCCTCTACGCCCTGCGCCTCATCCCGCCGACCGATCGCGGCTCGTTCTACCTCGACCAGGGGCCCGAGCGGCAAGGGGCGGCCGCGCTCGCGCCGCTCCTGTCGCGGGCCAAGGAGCTGGGCGCCGAGGTCCGGCCGCTCTCCTTCGTCTCGCCCAAGCCGAGCCACGACATCTGCAACGTCGCCGACGTGAAGCAGGCAGACCTCGTGCTGGTCGGCTGGCACAAGCCGCTCCTTAGCCAGACCGTGCTCGGCGGCACCGTCTACGAGGTCATGCGCGGCGCCCACACCGACGTCGGCGTGCTCATCGATCGCGGGCTCGCCGCGGTCCGCAAGCTGCTCGTGCCGTTCCACGGCACGTTGCACGACAAGGCGGCGCTCTCGCTGGCCCGCCGGCTCGCGCAGCAGGTTGGCGCGGATGTCACCATCCTCCACGTGGTCAAGCCGAAGCGCAGGTCCGACGACACGCTCGGCGCGCAGCAGGCGGTCGACGAGGTGTTCGAGGGCGAGGAGGGCGGCGCCCTGCAGAAGTCCAAGGTGCTGCTCAAGGTGGTGGAGCACGACTCTCCCGCCGACGCGGCGCTCGAAGAGGCGGCGCGCGGCTACGACCTCGTCCTCGTCGGCGTCGGGCCCGAGTGGGGCCTCGCGCAGCGCAGGTTCGGCATCCGCGCCGAGCACATCATCCAGGGGTGCCCGACCTCGCTGCTCGTCGTGCGTCACCATGAGCCCGCCACCGCGCGCGCGCCGGCAACGGCGCCCGCCCCGCAGATCCTCTCGACCGCCCTCGCGGCCGAGCCCGATCGCACCTGATTATGCCAGCGATGTCCGATGCTGACGGCGCCGCGCGCGCGCGCGCGGTCGCCGAGTTCGGGGCCGCGCTGCGGCTCCTCCGCGTAGAGGCGGGCCTGAGCCTGCGGGCGCTCGCGCAGCGCATCGGCGTCTCCAGCGCCTACCTGAGCCGCGTCGAGCATGGGCACGACGCCATCCCCACGCCCGACCGGCTCACGGCGATCGCGGGCGCGCTCGAGCTCCCGCCGGCGGTGCTCCTCGAGCTCGGCCACCAGGTCGAGCCGCTCGTCTCGCGCTACCTCGATCGCGTCCCGTCAGCGAAGGCGCTCTGCATGGAGCTCGCGCGGCGCAACCTCACCGGCCCGCAGCTCGCGCGCGTCAAGGCGTTCATCGACGCCGAGTTCCCGGCGAGCGCGGCCTTCGGGGGGGCGCCCGCGCGGCGGCTCAGCGAGCTGCTCACGCCCGAGCGCGTCGTGCTGCACCTCTCGTGCGCGGACATCGAGGACGTCATCGACGTCGCGGCGTCCCGGCTCGCGCCCCCCGGCGGCGCGCTCGCGGCGAGCGCGCTCGCCCAGGAGATCCTGCGGCGCGAGCTCGAGTCGCCCACGGCGCTCGGCAACGGCGTCGCGGTCCCGCACGCGATCGTCCCCGGCGCGTGCCTGGCGGCCGTGTTCGCGACGCTGGCCCAGCCGCTCGCGGTGCCGACGCCGGGCGGCGCCCCGCTCCGGCTGTTCGTCGTCCTCGTCTGCGGCGAGGGGGGCCGCGCGCACCTCGAGCTGCTCGCCCAGGCGGCCAGGCTCGCAAGCCTCGGCGCCGCCGACGCGCTGTGCGCTGCCCGCGACCCCGCGCAGCTCATCGAGCAGCTCTCGCAGATCGAAGCGGGCTGCGGCTGATCGTGGCGGCCCCCGCCGCAGGCGACCGGGGGGTCGCTGTCACTCGACGCGGACGCGGCGCTGCACCACGGACGAGCCGCCGCGCGCGTCGCGCAGCACCGCGGTGATCGTGGCGACGCCCGGCTCGGCCGGCGGGATCCACTTCACGGCGTGATCGCCGATGTACCCCTCGTTCGCGTCGCTCACGAGCTTGATGCTCCCGTCGAGGTCGCCCAGATCGGCGAAGTAGTCGACCCAGACGATCTCCTTCAGCGCCTGCTGCTGCGCGCTGGGATCGTCCTCCGCGACCGTGTCGGGGTCGACGAGCGCGTTGAGCTCGTAGGCGTCGCACTCGACGAACGGATCCTCTGCGCTGCATCCGGCCTCGCGCCGCGCCTCCGCGCTCACGCGGCAGCGCGAGACGGTGGGGATGTCGGCGAAGTCCTCTGGCAAGGGCTCGCCGTCGAGCGTGAGCCCCTGCATCTCCGGGTTCGCGTTCGCGCGACCGCCCTCGAAGGCGTAGATCTGCGTGTAGCCGGGCACGAAGCTGTCCGGACCGAGCCGGCGCCCGTCCTTGAAGCAGGCGACGGGGAACGTCCCGGCGCGGCCGGTGCCCTGGTCCTCCACGAGGCCGAGCTCCCCGGTGCAGGCGACGAAGAAGACGTACGCGCTCCCGGAGGCCGGACCCCCCGTGGTGGGCGCCTTGCGGCCGGCGAGGATGTCGTCGCTGATCGTGATCGTGTACGTGTCCCCGAAGCCGGGACGCACGCCGTTGAGGTCGGGCAGCGGGACCGTCGGGTCACCTTGCTCCACCCACGCCTCGATCTCCGAGGTGATGCCTTCGAGCTGCGCGTAGCAGCCGTAGTAGTCGTCCCCGACGGGGTTCTCGCACCCGCCGAACCAGTAGACCGAGACCGGGCGCGACCCGTCCTCGGGGCCGCCCAGCCCGTCCTGGTAGTGGATCCGGAAGGTGACCCGGTCTCCTGGGTTGGCGTAAGACTTGTCGGCGACCACCGCGAGGACGCGGAGCCCGCTCACGAGGCTCGGCGGATCGAAGCCCGCGACGCACCCCGACGCGATCGCCGGCGATGCGATCGCCGCGAGCGCGAGCGTCCCCAGCACCGCGCGCTGCCACCGGCGCCCGCGCCCCGCGCCGTCGCGCTTCGATGCGCCGTCCATCGCCTGCGCCCCGCGCATCTCAGAACTCTCCTCGCATGCCGAAGCTCGGCAGGATGGGCAACCCCGTGACGTATTGACGGGCTGTGTAGTTGTAATTGTACTGAATCGCCTCGCTGTTCGCGTTGTTGTAGACGTTCTGCACGTCGAGGTAGGCCGAGAGCCGCCAGGTCTTGAACCTCCACGTCTTGTCCAGGCGCAGATCGAGCTGGTGGAACGCCGGGAGCCGCTCGCTGTTCGGGCCGGAGAACGGGATGGGGGTATAGGTCCCGGTGGGCGCGTAGAAGAGCGCGTTGGTGCGGTACGGGTCGCAGCTCTGCTCGTTGACGTTGCACACGTTGGGCGTGACCAGGTTGCCGGAGACGAGGCGGAACCGGGCGCCGAACTCCCAGCCGTCGCCCAGGCGGTAGCTGCCGAGCACCGTCAGGATGTGGGTCTGATCGAACGAGACGAGCCGCTCCGGCTCGCCGGGCTCGGGCACCCGCGTGCTGCGGGACAGCGTGTAGGCGGCCCAGCCGAAGAAGCGATCGTCGGGCTTGTACTTGAGCAGGAACTCGCCGCCGATGACCCTGCCCGATCCGACGTTCTGGTAGTCGAGCTGGATCGACCCGGGTCGGTTCACGCCGACGACGAGCTCGTCCAGCTGCTTGTAGAACCCCTCGGCCGACGCCTCGATGTGCCGGGTCAGCTCCTGCTCGACGCCGGCCGCGTAGTGCAGCGCTCGCGTCGACTTCAGGCTGGGGTTGCCGAGCGGCGGGATCACCTCCTGGAACTGCGGCGGCTGATGGAACACCCCGAGGCCACCCTTCACCGTGGTCCGCGGGAACCCGGGGACGACGTCGAAGCGCCCGTTCACGCGCGGGCTCACGGTGACCTGCTGGTTCAGGTCCTGGTAGTCGACGCGCAGGCCCGGGACGATCTTCGCCCGAGGGGTCGGGGCGAGCTCGAGCTCGGCGTACGCCGCGGGGTAGAAGAAGTCGCCGTCGCGTGAGACCTCCTGGAGGGTGCGCGTCGAGAACGGCTGGTTCGGCGGCTCGCCAGGTCGGTTCGGCCCGGGCGCGCGGAGGTTGACGGCGTAGAGGCCGGCGAAGACGTCGAGCCCCGCGTTGAAGACCGTGCCCTTCGAGATACGCCGCGCGTACTCGAGGCGGCCGGAGATCGTCTTGAGATCGAGCTGAAAGTAGATCGGCCCGATCCCAAAATCGGCGTCGTCGCGCGCGAGCGCGAGCACGCCGTCGAGCCGGTCCTTGTCGGTGAGCTCGTGATCGTAGCGGAGCTGAAGCCGCTGAAACGCCGTGTGCAGCCCGACGTTGCCGGAGAGGGCCGGCTCGTTGGGCGCCGGGTCGCTGAGCAGCAGCTCGAGGGCGTCGTCGGAGCCGAAGAACGTGAGGCGGAGCCGCGCCGAGGGCGTGGGCTCGGTCTCGAGGAGGACCTGGTAATCGTAATAGACCGGCGCCTGCGTGACGCCTGCGCCCGCGGCCTCGAGCACGGGGCCGAACGACTCGCCGATGTAGCTCCGCCGTCCTGCCACCATGAAGCGCGTGTTGTCGAGGAACGGCACGGGGCCCTCGAGCAGGACGCGCGCATCGATGAGGTCCATCTGCGCGAGGCCGTGGAGCTTGCCGTCTTCCTTGGGCGAGCGGAGGGCGACGTCGACGATGCCGCCCTGCACCCGGCCGTACTTGGCGCTGAAGTTGCCGGGGTAGAAGTCGATCCGATCCAGCATCTCGGTCGGCACGACCGAGGAGAGGCCGCCGAAGTGGTAGATGAGCGGCACCTGCGTGCCGTCGACGAAGGTCTGCGTGTCCTGCGGGCCGGAGCCGCGGACGATGAGCAGCCCTGCGATGCTGGGCGGGCGCGCGACGCCCGGCAGGTTCTGGAGCGAGCGCAGGGCGTCGCCGTTCGTGCCGGGGATGCGGTTGATCTCGCGCTGCTCGATCGTGCGCTTCGTGACCTCGCGCGGCGGCCGCTTGCCGCGGACCGTGACCTCGAGGCCGTCGCCTTGCGGCAGGAGCCGGTACTTCACCTCGAGCTGCTCTCCGGGGGCGAGCGCCTCCTCGACGGCGAGCGGCTCGAAGCCGGGCGCCGCGATGGTGACCTGGTAGCGCCCCGGCGGCAGCGCGGCGAAGGCGAAGGCGCCGCCCTCGTCGGTCGTGAGCTCCGGCGGCGCGGCGGCAGTCGCCGCGCCCGCGCCCGCGCTGGCGACGCGCGCGACCGAGACGGTCGCGCCGGCGAGCGGGACGTCGCCCCCGCTGGCGAGCACGGTGCCGCGGAGGCTCTCGGCGGGCTTCGCGGGCTCGCCGGCGGCCGGCGGCGGCGAGGCCGTCTTCAGGGTGAACGAGTAGCGGTACAGGATGCGCGCCGGGGCGGGGGTCCCGTCGGCGCGGCGGGCGGGCTCGAACTCGAGCTTCTGGGCCGCGGCCAGCGCCGACTCATCGAACCCGTGCCCCGCGCTCTCGACGACGACGGCGTGCTTCACGCGCCCGTCGCGGTCGATGTCGAGCTGCAGGGTCACCGACGCTTCGCGCCCCTGCTTCTCGGCCTCCGGCGGGTACTCCGGGGGCGTGTAGTTGAGCGCCCGCGGCGGCGTCGCCTTCCCCGCCGGCGCGGCCGTGGAGGCAGGCGGCGTGACGATCGCGCCGCCGGGGCCTCGGGGCACGGCCGCCCCGCTCTCCGGCGCTTGCGGCGTCGCCTGCCCCTCCTGGCCTTGCTGCTGCGCCCGCGCCGGGGAGGGCGAGAGGGCGGCGAGCAGCGAGAGGAGCGCCGCGGCGGTCGGCCTGCGGTCGCCTCGCGCGCGCGGGCGCCGGTCATCGATGCGAATGGAGGCGGCGGGCTCCTGCGCGGTCACGGCGTCACACCGGGTCGCGCCGCTTCAGCACCGCGCAGAGCGTGACGAGGATGAGGAACGTCATTCCGGCGAGCACCGCATAGGGCATCCAGGTCTGATCGTACGTGGTGAAGCCCCACGCGCCTGCGTAGTTGTCGGCAGCCATCTGCGCGATGGCGCACTTGAACTTGCCGCCTTCGATGAAGTCTGCAGCGCTCGTGTCCGTGCGGTGCAGATCGATGACCCACGCCGGATCGTCCGCGGTCGCGAGCCGCTCCGGCGCGATCGCGCCCTCGAAGCCCCAGCGCGCCGGGATGATGTACATGAGCCACCGGAGGTGCGGCACGGTCGTCATCGGCACCATCAGCCCGCCGAGGACGACCTGGGGGATGAGCGCGATCGGCGTGAGCGCCATGGCCGCCTCGGACGAGGCGACCACCGTCGAGAGGAGGAGCCCCATCGCGACGGCGCTGAGCGAGGTGGCGGTCAGCGCGGCGAGCTGCATGCCGAACGCCTGCATGCCGCCGTGGAAGCCGAGCGCGAAGAACACGATCGCGAGCAGGACCGTGCACTGGATGAGGCAGAAGCCGGCGAGCAGCAGGTACTTGGAGAGCACGTAGTTGACGAGCCCCAGGTTGACCATGCGCTCGCGGAGGTAGATGGCCCGCTCGCTGACGATCTCGCGCGCCGCGTTCGAGGTCCCGAACCAGACCGCGGCGACGACCAGGAAGAAGATCGCCGCGGTGTGATCGGTGGTGACCTCCATACCCTTGATGACGTCGCTGCTCTTGTCCGCGCCGCCGGCGCGGCGGCCGAGCTCCTGGAGCGCACCGAGGCACCACGCCGGGATCGCCTTCTCCTGCCCGCCGAAGACGCCCGCGAGCAGGATGCCGATGATCGGGGCCTGGAGGAGCATGATCAGGGTGCCGCCGATGTCGCGCTTCTTCACCTTGAAGTAGCGCGACAGGAGCAGGCCGAGCTGCCCCTTGGTCGTGGCGCGCCCGGCGGGGATGCCGCGCTGCCCCTGGCCGGTGCCGATCTCGCGCCGGCCGGAGTACATCCGGCGGTACGTCGGGTTGCCGTCGCTGAAGAACTCCTTGCGCCACTCGATGGCGGCGAGCTTCCTCGCCTCGACGCGCGACGCGTTCGGGTTCCGCGCGCGGAGCTGATCGAAGATGGGCCGCTCCCGGAGCGCGAGCATCTCGAACATGTCGCGCGGGTTGTCGACGTCGTTCTGCTGGCCGTGCCGCTCCTTCCAGCTGCCGAAGAAGCGGTACGCGTCGGGCCGGGTCGGCCCGAAGAACATCGGGATGCCGCCGTAGCCCAGGATGAGCGCGTGGCTGAACTTCTCGAACTCGTCCTTCGCCGGCTGATGGATCGTCATGATGATCGTCTTGCCGGTGGCCTTCGTGAGGTCATGCAGCAGGCTGATCAGCGCGGTCGTGTCGTCGGCGGCGAGGCCCGAGGTCGGCTCGTCGAGGAAGAGGATGACGGGATCGGTGACGAGCTCGAGCGCGATGTTGACGCGCTTGCGCTGCCCGCCGGAGAGGATCTTGTTCTCGGGCTTGCCGATCTGGAGGTTCTTGACGCCTTCGAGGCCGAGATCCTTGATCGTCTGCTCGACGCGCGCGTCGATCTCGGCCTCGGTGTAGTCGGGCGGGAGGCGGAACTTCGCGCTGTAGCGGACGGCCTCGAAGACGGTGAGCTCCGGGTGGACGAGATCGTCCTGCGGCACGTAGCCGATGGATCCGCGGAGCGTGTCGTAGATGTTGTAGAGGTCCTCGCCGTTGATGCGGACGACGCCGCTCGTCGGCGGCAGGTAGCCGTTGAGGGTGAGCAGGAGCGTCGTCTTGCCGGCGCCCGACGGCCCCATGAGCGCGATCATGTCGCCCGGCAGCGCCTTGAACGACACGTTGTCGAGGAGGGTCTTCTGCTCGTTCGGGTTGTCCCGATCGGGGACCTGGAGGGCGAGGCTCCAGGCCTCGATCTCGTAGAGCGGGCGCCCTGCCCACCGATCGGCGGAGTACTCCTCCTGGACGACCTCGACGGCGCCCGCGCCCCCCATCTCGATCTGGAGGGGCATCGGCCCGATGTAGATCTTCTCGCCGCTCTGCACGGCGATCTTCTGGCCGGGCGCGATGCGGTTGCCGCGGACGTAGGTCCCGTTCGCGCTGCCGCGATCCTCGACGTAGAGCTGCCCGTTGATCGAGTGCAGGAGCGCGTGGTGGCTCGACACCTGGGGGTGGGCGAGCACGATGTCGTTGTCGGGCGTGCGGCCGATCTTCTTGACGTTCGATCCACCGCCGGAGAAGTCGAGCTGGCCGAGGACCGTCTTGTTCTTCCTCCCGGGCGCGCCGGCGGCGGGCACCGCGGACGCCGCGTGCGCGGGCTGCTGCGGCGCGTAACCCCCGGCGCCGGGCGGCGGCGCGTAACCCCCGGCGCCGGGCTGCTGTGGCGGCGCGTAACCCCCGGCGCCGGGCTGCTGCGGCGGCGCGTAGCCTCCAGCGGCAGGCTGCGGCGGCAGGACGCTCGCCGCGGGCGGGGCGCCCGAGGTGGCCGGCAGCGCGGATTGCCGGGCGGCCTGCGCGAGCTGGACGAGCAGGCTGACCTGGACCGGGACCGGCCCGAAGGCGATGGCGCCTTGCGGATCGATGGGCGTCGGCGCGCCAGCGGCGATGCGCTGCGCGCCCACGTACGTGCCGCTCGTCGAGTTGTGGTCGATGACCATCATGCGATCGAGCGTGACGGTCGCGTGCTGGCTCGAGACGCTCGGGTGCTGGAGCACCAGGGAGGCGCGCCCGGGGTCTCGTCCGATCACGACCTGGCCGGGCGCGGGCGCGAGGCTCCCGGGCGACGCCAGCATCAGCGTGATGGCCGGATGGTTCAGCGGGACCGGCGTCTGCGCGACCACGAACTGGGTGCGGAAGTCGAACGGGACCTGCTCCCCCGGCGAGAGGGGCCGCCCGTTCGCCGCCGCCGGCCCTTGCCCGCAGGAGAAGAGCAGCTTGCCACCCCCATGATTGACGATGCGCGCGTGCTCGGGCAGGACGCCGGGAGCGACGAGCACCACATCGCAGGTGGGGGCGCTGCCGATCGTGACGCTTTGTTTACCTAGCCCCGGGATCATGCGGGCCGCGTTTCACCACAGGCCGTCGGGGAGGGCAAGGGAAGAGGCGCGTGCCGTGCGTCGCCTCTCGCCACGCTGGCGCGGTGCCGCTCGCGGGAGAGGAGCGCTTGTCTGCGCGCGCGCTGCGGTGGGTGCCGTTCGGCGGGAGACTCTCGCCCGTTGAACGAACGGAGTGTCAGCGCGGAGCGCCCTGACTTCCGGGAACCAGGTGGTTCAGCGGGTCACAGATCGAGCAGCATGAAGCCGGCGCGGGCCTCCTCGAGAGAGGGTGTAGGGGTCGGCTCCGGCACGTCTTCCAGATCCGCAGGCGCGCCATCCAGGTCGTCGCCGTGCTCGAGCTCTTGGTCGCCAGGCATGGAGTGACCTCCAGAAAGTTAGGCTAATCCGGAATCCGATCTCTCTTCAATCGCATTCCGCGAGCGGGGCCGTTGCGCGGCGCTCGTCTGATGGGCCGAGCCCGGTCCTCGTTTTCGTCGCCGTCGCGGTTTCCGCTCTGCTGTGCGTGGCAGCGCGTAGGGCTGGCCTTTCCGTTCCGCTCCGTTCCGCGCTCAGCTGCCGAGGAGCTTCCAGAGCAGGAAGACGAACAGCACGAGGATCACGGCCGAGGCCGAGGCGATGAGGGCGATGTAGACGCCGCGCGGGGCGCGCACGGTGCTCGGCACGCTTGATGCGCCAGCCGACGACATGGGTCCGGAGAAGCTCGGTGCCGGCGCGGGGCGCGGGCCGGCCGCGGCGTACGCGTGAGCATGCAGCGGCGCGAGGTGAGGGGGCGGGGCGGCGGCGACGGGGGGACCACCTGGCGCTGCTGGGTTGTGCCCCGGGAAGGCCACCGAAGGCGGCGGAACATCCTGCTCAGTCGCCTGAAGAGGCGCACCATAGGCGCCGCCGGCGTGCGGTGGCGCACCGTACGCGGCGCCAGGATGGTGCGGCGCACCGTAGGGGACGGCAGGAGGGGGCGGAGCGCCGTACGCGGCGCCAGGATGGTGCGGCGCACCGTAGGGGACGGCAGGGTGGGGCGCAGCGCCGTAAGTGGCGCCTGGGTGAGGCGGCGCCCCGAACGAACCAGGCTGAGCTGGCGCGGCGCGGCCCATCGGAGGCGGCGCGGGAGCGCTCAGGGGAAGGGGAGACAGCACGGCGGGCGCGTCGGGCGCGTTCGGGTAAGCCACCGGGGGATGGGCCCCTGGCACGGTTGGAGGCAGCGCCAGCGCGGAGTCCATCGGCGTGGGCGTCATGGCCGACCCGATGTCGGCGGCCGTGGGGCTCACGGCCTTCGCGCTGAGGGCAGCGGCCGGAGCCACCGGAGGCAGCTCGTCGGTGGCCGTGGGGCTCACGGCCGGCGCGCTGTCGACGGTGATGGGGCGAAGCCCCGGCGCGCCATGGGCAGCGCCAGGTGCGACGGCCGGCACGTTGTCGGTGGCCGTCGGCGCGACGGCCGGCACGTTGTCGGTGGCTGTCTGCGCGACGGCCGGCACGTTGTCGGACCCCGTCGAAGCCGCGGTCGCCGGGGTGCGGGGTGACGCTGGACGCAGTCCCGGCGCGCCGGTGGATCCTGCCGGGATCACGGTGAGCGCGTCGCTGGTGGACGCAGGGCGCGGCGTGTCGGGGGAGCCCGTCGGGACCACGGTGATCGCGTTGTTGATGGACGCCGGGTACGGCGCCGGCGCCTTCCCCGCGGCGGCCATGCCCGCCGCCGCGCCGCCCGCGACTGCAGGGGCGCCATGGCCGTGGGGGAGCGGCGTGCTCGTGGCGTGCTGCTGGCCGATCGCCGCCTCGGGCCGGGTCATCGCGACGGTCTCCTGAGGGCGCGAAGCGCGCGCAGGATTGACGCCGTCGCCGGGGCTGGCCGCCCCTGGGGGCCCGTGCGCGATGGTCAGCGAGCGGCTGCCTGTCTCGATCACCCGGACCATCTGCACGGTGATGTTGTCGTGACCGCCGCGGTGGTTCGCGAGCTGCACGAGCATCCTGCACGCGTGATCGACCGAGCCCGATGCGAGCGCCTGCCGCGTACACCCGAGGATGTCGCCGGGGAGCACGAGGTCGGTGAGCCCGTCGCTCGACTGGATCAGCACGTCTCCCGGGTAGAGCTCCATCGGCTCGGGTCGAACCTCGACCTCCACCTCCGGCCTCATGCCGAGCGCGCGCGTGATCTTGTTCGCGTCGGGGTGACCGATCGCCTGCGCCTCCGTGATCATGCCCGCGTCGATCATCCCCTGCACCATCGAGTGGTCGCGCGTCAGGGGATAGATCTGGTGGCTCCGGATCACGTACGCGCGGCTGTCGCCGACGTGCGCGACATCGACGCCGCGCTCGTGGAGGACCATCGCGACGACGGTCGAGCCGGGCCGGACGCGGTTCTCCGGCGGCCCGCCCAGCTGGTAGACGCGGCGCCCCGCTTCCTCGATCGCGGCCTTGAGCGCCCCGCTCGGACCCACGCTGGCGGGCGTGCGCTCGATCATCTCGAAGATGGTCGTGATGGCGGTGCGGCTCGCCTCGCTGCCGCCATAGTGTCCGCCCATGCCGTCGCACAGGACGCATAGGTAACCGAACTGGGTCTCGGCGTAGCCGCAGGAATCCTCGTTGACCTGCTTGTTCGGGTCCCGACCAGCATCGCTGGCCTGGGCGAACTCGATCTTGAGGTGCGGGGAGGACTCGGTCGGGGGCATCATGGGTGGGCGTCGCTCGGGGCGCGAGAACGGGCCCCGGACACGCTACTCCAAACGGACGCTGAACTCGACGGGGCCGAACCGCAACGACGCGCCGGGCGGCACGAGCGTCCACACGGCCGCGGCGATGCGCTGGCCGTTCACGTAGGTCCCGTTGTTGGAGTTCTCGTCCCGCACGAACAGCTGGCCGGCCTCGAGCTTCACGCTCGCGTGGGTGCCGGACACGCGCGGCTCCGACAGGGCGATCAGGCACGAGGCGCCGTCGCGCCCGGCGCGCACCTCGGCGCCGGGGTGCACGGTGAAGATGCCCGCCGGGCCCGAGAGCGTCGCCCGGCTGGCCCCGCCCATCGGAGGCCCCATCATCGGCCCGCCGCCATAGCCGAAGTCGCCCGGCGGCGGCGGCGCGGGGGCGTAGGGCGGAGGCGGCCCGCTCCCCGCCACGATGGGCCTCGGGGGCGCGGCCGCCACGGTGCCGCCGCGTCGCTTCCCGCCGCCGCGGAAGATGGAGACGAGCAGCAGCACGATGACGACGCCGCCGAAGGTCACGCCGCCGATGAGCAGGTACGGCAGCGGCGCCTCCTTCGCCTTCAGCGTGAGGATCTTGTCGGCCGTGACCGCGCTCGTCCGCCGCGCCTGGTTGTCATAGATGACGAGGCGCGCTGTCATCTGATCGCCCTTGCCGACGAGGAACTTGTCGGTGTCCCCGGGGAGCTCGAACTCGACGACGCTGTCGCCCGCCGTGATCGCCTTGCCGCGCATCCCGGCCTCGATCAGCGTCCGCTGGGCCTTCTTGGCGTCCTCGAGGTTCCCGCCTTGGAGCGACTGCGGCGCGGCCTGGTTCTTCGGGAGCATGTAGATCTCGGCCCGCTGCGCGTTGCCGCCCCAGCAGAAGTTGCCGAAGATCTTCACCGTGCCGCCGGGGTAGAGCGGCGTCTTCTTCGCCGCGCGGTCGGTCGCCTCCCGGTCGATGTCGAGCGGCCACGCGGTCGGATCAACCCCGAGGGGTACGTTCTGGAACGTGGCGTCGCCCGCGATGGGCGGATCCGTGTTGATGAAGGCGAGCTTGAACGTCTGGGTCATGCTCGGCGCGACGCACGAGACCCGCCACTTCACGATGTGCATCTTGTTGAAGCGGGTGCGGATCGCGTTGACGAGGTTGGCCGCGCGCCGCTGCTGACCGTCGCGCACCACGCTGAAGAAGCCGCCGATCTCGGTGTTCGCCATCGCCTCCATGAACTCGCGCGAGTTCGCGGAGAACTCCTCGACGAGCCGGCTCGGGAACCAGATCGAGATGATGGGCACCGGCGTCTTGGGCAGGACGTCGTTGTTCTCGAACCGCCCCGCCGTCAGGAACTTCCGGAGCTCGTTCGACGCGGCGGCGTTCGACGTCGGGTCCGCGCCTGCGGAGCCGTTCGAGAGGACGACCATCGCCTGGTGCATCGGCACCGTGACGCCCTGACCTGCGTTGCCGAGCTCCTTGAACGCGTCGGTCGCGGCGTTCTTGATGATCGTGAAGAGCGGCCGCGTGCGGCCCTGCGTCGGGTAGGTGCGCGCGACGCCGGCGATCGATTGCGCCGCCGCCTGCTTGTTGCTCACCCACTTCGAGTCCTCGACGATGCCGCGATCGTTGAAGAACATCACGTCGACGATGTCGTTCGGCTGCATCGCGTTGACGAACGCGCTCGCGACCGCCTTCGCCTCGTCGAAGCGGTTGCCCATGCTCGACGCGGCGTCGATCAGGATGAGCCACGCCGTCCCGACGCCCGGCTGACCGGCGCTGTCACCCCACCGCGCCTTCGACTCGAACTTCGCCGGCAGATCGGTGCCGTCGACGGTGACCGAGAGGATCGCGTTCTTGTCCGGGAAGTCGAACGACGAGTAGAGCGCCGACGGCTGCTCGAGCGCGTCGGCGACGCAGTCGAGGTTCGCGTCGCCCGTCAGCGCGGCGCAGTTGCGGGTGATGTCGCTGAGCCGCTTGTTCTGCACGACCTCGAGCACGGTCGTGAGCACGGGCGAGCCGTCCGCGGTGCTCGCGCGCGGGTCGATGCGGAGTATGTGCGATTCGGGAGCGGCCTCGGCGCGGCGCTGCCCGGCGAGGAGCGCGAGGATCGCGGCCGCGAGAGCGAGGAGCGGTGCGCAGCGCAGGGCCTTGCCCCCGCGCCTGCCGCGACGGGCGGAGGCGCTCATGGAGTGGATCGGGCGAGTCGCGTCATGAGAGGGAGTCATGCGTGGGGATCTCCAGCGGGCGCGAGGGAGCAGAGGAGCGCTCTCCGCGCGAGCGGGGCGGCCGCCGCGCGCTGGCGGCGGCTATCCGGTTGGTTTTCACGCAGCCTGGCCGGGGCGCCAGGTGCCGGTCGAACGTCGCGGGGGAAGGGGGCCAGGCTCGGCAACGCCTCTCCTCGTGCGATGGGCCCGTCAGGCCCGCGCGGCCACGCTGAGCAGGATGACGCTGAACCCGCCGAAGCGGATCTTGTCGCCATCGCGCAGCTCGCGTCGGCCCTGGAAGCCTATCGCCTCCTCGTTGTGGAACGTCCCGTTGGTGGATCCGAGGTCGGCGAGGACGAGCCGACCGCCGTCGACCTCGACCGTCGCGTGATGCGTCGAGGTCGTCCCGTGCGCTATCTCGATGTCGACCTTCTGCCCTGTCTCGGCGCGGCCGACGACGTTTTTGCCCTGCCAGAGCGGCCAGAACCTGCCGAGCGCGTCGTCCTGGAAGCTGACGAGGAAGCCGGCGAGGGCGCGGCGGCCCTCCTGCCCCACGGCCCTCGGCGGCGCCGGCGTCGGCGGGCGCACCGCGGGAGGAGGCGGGATGTACGCGGGCGGCGGGCCCGGCGGGGCGAGGTTCTGCTGAGGCTGCGGCGGCTCGCCGTAGGCTCCGCTGCCGCTCACTTGCGGCATCGGCGGCGGCGCGGACGCGCCTTGCTGGTTGGGCGCATAGGCCGTCTGGTTGAAGGGATCGCCGCTCATCTGGATGCCGTCGAGGGCGATCGGGTGGCCTCCCTCCATGCAGAACGAGCCGCCCGCCGGGATCGCGTGCCCCTGCACGCAGCGCGCGCCCTGCGGCTGCGGGGGCGGGCCGAAGCCGGGCTGCGGGGGCGGGCCGAAGCCGGGCTGCGGGGGCGGGCCGAAGCCGGGCCGCGGGAGCGGAGGGCCGGGATAGCTGCCCTGCTGCTCCGGGAAGCTCGGAGCCGAGCCGTAGCCGCCGCCCGGTGCGCCAAAGACCGGCGGCTCCGGCGGGAACGGCGGCGGTTTCAGCGGTACCGGAGGAGGCGGCTGGGGCGCTCCGTAACCGCCAGGTTGCGACCCGAAGGCAGGTTGCGACCCGAAGGGCGGAGGCGGACCGAAGCCGGCCGGGCCGCCCTCGGGCGGCGGCGGGAACCCGGGAGGCGCGCCCGGAGGAGCCCCGAAGGGCGCCGGCGGGGGCGGACCAAAACCGCCGCTCGGCGAGCCATAGTTCGGGGGGGGCTCGGGGGGCGCCCCGAAGCCCGGAGCAGGAAACGGCGGAGGAGGAGGCGGCGGCGGAGGCGGAGCCCCGAACGCTCCAGGCCCGGACGGGGTGAGCGGCGAGGCGCACACAGCGCAGAATTTATCGGCGGGGGTCGCGGGCGCACCGCAACGCGGACAGAGCATGGTGATCCTTCTCGGGTTTCGCGGCGCTGGGGCACCGCCGCCGCGAGCATACCGTGGCCGCTCGGCCGAGGATCAAGGAAGAAGTATGCGGGAACCCTTGCTATACGCCGGCAACGCGGTGCGTGCGCGCGCATGCACACGCCGGCGTCCAGTGCGCAGCTGCTTCCGCGCTGCGCCATGGTTGCGCGCGCGCGCGATCGAAGCAGGGAGCCGGCTGTCCCCCTGACAATCTGCTCTGCGGGAGCGCTCTCCGAGCGGCCGGGGTGCCGGCCGGCGGGATCAATCCTTTGCGTCGCGGACGCGGGCGGCCTTGCCTGCCAGGTTGCGCAGGTAGAAGAGCCGCGAGCGGCGGACCACGCCACGCGAGA
Source organism: Sorangium sp. So ce726 (assembly GCF_051521405.1). Lineage (NCBI taxonomy): Bacteria > Pseudomonadati > Myxococcota > Polyangiales > Polyangiaceae > Sorangium > Sorangium sp. So ce726. Next base: position 3,769,842 of record NZ_CP150349.1, read on the forward strand.
CGATCTCGACCTTGTCGATGCGGGGGCTGTGGAGGAGGAACATGCGCTCGACGCCGACCGTGAAGCTCACCTTGCGCACGGTGAAGGTGCTCCGGACCCCGGCACGGTGGCGCTTCAGCACGACACCCTGGAACACCTGGATGCGCTCCTTCTCGCCCTCGACGATCCGGTAGTGGACGCGCACCGTGTCGCCGACCCGGAAATCCGGGATCCCCTCGCGGAACAGGGGAGCTTCGATCTTCGCGAGGATGTTCGAGGTCTGCATGGTCGGTCAATCCTTCAAAGGGTCGGGGATCCGTCTTCACGGTCCCGTGCCCGTGCTCAAGGGGGCTGGGCCGCCGCCGTTCGTGGACTGCGTCCGGCGGAGCGGGGGCCGCGCGGCCCTCGTGCTTCACGCGATGAACGCAGACGGAACCCGGTTGCGGTTCCGGGAGAACATGAGCGCGTGCCCGCGCACCTCCCCGGGGGGTACCGGAGAGGTGCGGCATTATGCATGCGGGCGATCCGGTGTCAACGCCGGCAGCGGCGCAGTCGCTCTTGAGGCGCGCTCCGTGCCGGGCCTTCTGCCTCAGCGGCGGACGGGGATGATCTGCACGCGGCGGGCCTCTCCCTCGCCGTCGCTCTTGGTGACGACGCCGGGGAACTTCGCCAGCGCGAGGTGGACGACGCGGCGGTCCTGCGGGTTCATGGGCTCGAAGGTGATGATCTTGCCCTCCTCGACCGCCTGCTTGCCCAGCCTGCGCGCCATGGAAGAGAGCGTGTCCTCGCGCCGCTGCCGGTAGCCCTCGGCGTCGATGATCACGTGACGCCGCTTCTTGCCCGGCCGGTTGATCACGCGGTTGGCGAGGAACTGCAGCGCCGAGAGCGTCTGCCCCTTCTTGCCGATCACGCGGCCCGCGTCCTTCCCCTCGATCTCGAGCCGGATCTCCTCGGGCGGATCCTCCTCCTCGTTCTCGAGGAGGTCGACGGTGCAGTCCATGCCCATCGCCGCGAGCACATCGATGACGAAGTCGAGCGCGACGTCGGCGCGCCCGTCCTCCTCGAACTCGGCCGCGTCGCCAGCGCCCTGCGCCTCCGCATCGACATCGACGTCCGCCGCGTCGATTCCCCTTTCGGCAACTTCACTATCCACGGACACGTGCTTTTCCCTTTCCGAGAGCAGGGGTCGACTTGTCGTCGTCGCCCGGAGTCTTCTTCATCGCGGATTGGGGCTCCGCGCTCGCGATCTCTCGCACCTGGATGCCGCCGGCTCGTTCGTTCTTCGCCTTCAGGTAGCGCTCGACGAGCAGCTGCTGCCCGATGCCGAGCCAGGTGTTCGTCAACATGTAAACGCCGAGGCCGGCCGGGAGGAAGAGCATCATCGCGGTGAAGATGCCGGGCATCAGGTACATCATCATCTTCTGCTGCGCCGGGTCGCCCTGCGGGGGCATGAGCCTTTGCTGGATGAAGCTCGAGCCGCCGAGGACGATGGGAATGATGAAGTACTTTCCCGGGGCCGACAGGTCCGGAATCACGGGGCCGAACGGGGTGTGGTAGAGCTCCACCGCGGTCTGGAGCGCGGTGTAGAGGGCGAACCATACCGGCATCTGGAGCAGCATCGGGAAGCAGCCGATGACCGGGTTCGCGACCTTGTTCTTGCGCCAGAGCTCCTGCATCGCGATGCCGCGCTGGGCGGCGTCGTCCTTGTACCTCGCGTTGATCTCATCCATCTCCGGCTTGAGCTTGCGCATCGCCGCGGCGCTCTTGATCTGCTGGATGCTCAGCGGGAAGAGCAGGAGCCGGACCGTGATGGTGAGCAGGACGATCGCCCACCCCCAGCTGCCGACGGCGCGGTGGAGGACATAGAGGTACGAGACGAGGAGCTTCGCGATCGGCGAGAACCAGCCGAGGTTGATGACCTCGCTCGCCCCGTGATCGACGGCGGCGAGCAGATCGCGCTCCTTCGGCCCGGTGAAGGACAGGAGCTTGTAGGTCACCGCGCCGCCGGGCGCGAGCTCGTGCTCCGGATAGGCGAGCCGCGCGCGATAGACATGCCCGTAGTTCGGGTCCTTGCCTTTGTCCTGAAACTTCGATGAATCCCAGATGTCTTCGATCTGCGTCTCGGCTGTAGGCTGCCCTGGCCCTTCCAGTGGGATCGCGATCTTGCTGAAGTAGCTGCTCGAGACAGCGGCGAACCGCCCGTTGCCCGGGGTGCGCCGCCAGCGCTCGGCGGTGAACTCCGGGTCCTTGAAGTCGCCGGGCTCGAAGGCGTCGGGGTGCTGACGCTCGGTCTTCTGGTCGGTCGCGGCGACCGTCTCGGTGATCCACTCCGAGATCAGGCCGAGATGGCCCTCCGTCTCCTTCTGGGTTCGCCACGACGTCTGCTCGACGGCGAGCCGGTGCTTGCGCGGCTCCTGCGAGAGGTTCTCGACCGTCATCTGCACCGAGAGCTCGAAGGGACGTCCCGTGGCTGCGACGACCTTGGTGAGCCTCGTCGCGTCGTCGGCGTAGGTGAACGTGCAGCTCTTGCCGTCCTGCGCCGAGAGCTTCCAGTCGAGATCGTCGAACGGCACCTGCGGCGCGCTGCCGCCAGGCAGGCGCAGATCCGTCCTGAGAGGCATCCGCGACTCGAGCGAGGTCGTGACCAGGTCCATCGGCCTGCGCTCGCCGTTCCCCGTCGTGTATTTCGGGTCCGTCATCCAGAGGTGCCGGAGCGACCCGCCGTGCGTCGACAGCTCAGCCTTGAAGCGATCTCCGTCGATGACGCACGTCTCCGCTGGCGCGCGCTCGGCGGGGGCCGTGCTGTCGATGACGTCGAGCGGCTGCAGCTGCGGCGCGCTATGGCCGAAGAGGAGCGGCTTGCCGAACTGGAAGAACAGGATGATGGCGAGGCCGAGGAACAGCCATTTGGCGATATTGCTGCGTTCCATGAAGTCCTTCGTCGATCCCAGGATCTCGAGCCGCGCCCTTCGCTGCGGGCGTCTCGTGACGCCTCACGAGGCTGCCCAGGGTCGCTCCGTGCGAGCTTCGCTCCGCGGCGTGTCGGGCGCCGTGCCGCAGAGGGGGCCTTGTCGATGGCCGAGCGGGATTAGTCCATGAGGGTGACCCGGCCGCTGAAGCCCGCTCGACAAGGGGATGAGGCGTGCGAGGCGAGCTCCGCGCCAGTAGACGAACAGCGTGTCGTATCCCGCGGGTCAGCGTCCCGTTGCCGCGGCATCCGAGCAGCCGCGGCACGGCGCAGACGAGGTGGTGGCGGAGGGTCGAACCCGCCTGGATGAAACGGGTGACACCTACACAGTCGCTTGAGCGAAAGCAAGCTCCCCCGGAGCGCCCCGTGGTCCACGATGCAGGCGGCGGCGTAGCGCGAGCAGGAGGGCTCGAACCGACAGACCGGGCCCATCAACGCCACGATGAGCCTGGAGAGCGTCATCTGGTAGGCGCGGATCAGCGCGAGGAGGAGCTTCGCCAGCATGCGGTGAGCCGTGAGAGAGCGAGGAGCTTGGGGCCCAGCGCACCACGGCGCAAGGTATGCCGCGCCATCTTCTAGCTGTCGGTCGGGTCGGTCTGGCCTGACACGGGCGCTGCCGGATCGCCTGCGCTGCGCTCGGCCATGACCTCCGGTCGCGCGCGCGGCGCGGCGGTGAGCGCCTCCCTCGCCCGGCGGCGGAGCACCGGCACCACGCCCCGCAGCTCCGCGAGGACGTCATCGAGGCCGAGCGAGCCGGCACCAGTGCGGAGGATCACCACGATGTCGACGCGCTCCGGGAAGAGCTCCGGGAATCTCCGGAACGCCTCCCTGAGGAGGCGCTTCGCGCGGTTGCGCGCCACAGCGCCGCCCACCTTGCGCGAGGCGACGAGGCCCAGGCGAGGTGCCCTCGATGGGACAGGCGCGGCAGCGCTCTTCGTGCCGCGGTGGGCGCCGCCGCGAGCAGCGCCCTCGGTGGGGGCCGCGACGAGGATCAGCAGGTGGCGGGTGCTGACGCGATGACCACCGTTCTGAATGCGGACGAATTCTGCCCGCTTGCGAATGCGGCGCTCGCGCGGGAACGAGGAGGAGGACGCCGACGAGCGCGGGTGCGCTGGCGCCATCACCGCCGCGTTACTTCTTGTAGATGGTGGGTGCGAGCCGGGCGCGGCCCTTGCGGCGGCGGTTGTTGATGACCTTGCGACCGCCGGCGGTCGCCATACGCGCACGGAAGCCGTGGGTCCGGGCGCGGCGGGTGTTATGGGGTTGGTAGGTGCGCTTCATGGCTGGTGGTCCCTCGGTCTGGACCGCAAACGGCGGCATCCTGGCCGCACGTCAAGCGGGCGCGCAAGAAAGCACGACGTTTGGTCCAGGTCAACACCAGACGACGCGGTGACGCGCCGTTACGCGCGTTGCCCGGGTTCGCCGTTCTCTCTCACCTTTCTAGAGGCCTGGGTTAGCGTGTAGCCTCCGATCGACCGCGACGGCCGTTCAAAAGCGGGTCACAGGAGGGAATTTGACGCGCACCGGAGGACATGAGGGGGAAAAGCAGCACGCGCCCGCACGGGGCGTCAAGCGACGCGCGCTGGCGGCTGCTGCGGCGGGAGCCTTGTTCTTGAGCGCGCTCCCTGTGAGCGCGCAGACGAGAACGTTCTACCTGGACCGGCTCTACATGGCCGGCGCTCCCGACGACTCGATCGCGCTCTGGCGACCGCAGGTGGCGCCGGAGACGCGCTTCTTCGGGCAGTTCGGGCTCGGCCTCGGCCTCAATCCCTTCCGGGTCGAGAACATGCTGAACGACGAGCAGGCCGCGGGGCGGTTCAGCAGAGAACACGGCGCGCCGGTGTCCTCGCAGCTCATCGGCTACTTCAACGGGGGCGTCGAGCTCCTCGACCGCTTCTCGTTCCAGGTGGGGCTGCCGATCATCGCCCTCCAGACGAGCAACCCGACGAACGACCCGAGCGTCGCCGGCGCAGAGGACGCGGCGAGCCCGTCGACCACCGCGCTCATGGACATCCGGCTCGACGGGCGGGCGATCCTGTACCGCACCGAGGATCGCTTCTTCAAGCTGGGCGCCAACGCGACGGCGTGGGTGCCGACCGGCAGCAAGCTCTCGTTCTCGGGCGACAACGCCGCGAGCGCGATGATCGGGCTCTCGGGCGAGATCGATCTCAAGTCGATGTTCTTCGTCCTGAACACCGGGGTGCACTTCCGTCCGTACTCATCGCTCAACGACTTCGCCGTGACGAACGAGTGGCGGTGGGGGATCGGCGGCTTCCTCCCGCTGCGCAATGGGACGCTGCGGCTCGGCGCGCAGATCTTCGGATCGACCGGCCTCGGCCGGGGCACGACGTTCACCGGCGACAACACGCCGCTGGAGTGGATGGCCGAGGGGCGGCTCGCGCTCGATCAGCGGAAGAAGGGGTGGCTCGGGGTCGGCGCCGGAACGCGGCTGTCGGGCGGCTACGCGCCGGATTTCCGGATGGTCGCGGTCGTCGGCTACTCGTTCGGCATCAAGGATGTCGAGCCCGTGTCTCCTGGCAGGCGCTTCCAGGCGGTCCCGCCGCGCGCCGCGGATACGGACAAGGACGGGCTCCCGGATGACATCGATCTCTGCCCGACCGATCCCGAGGACGGCAAGCCGCCGAACCCCGACGATGGCTGCCCGGCGCTGCCCGATCGCGACGGCGACGGCATCCCCGACACAAGCGACAAGTGCCCGGATCAGCCCGAGGACTTCGACAAGATCAACGACGCCGACGGCTGCCCGGAGGACGACGCCGACGAGGACAGCATCCCGGACGCGAAGGACGCCTGCCCCAAGGAGCCGGGCCAGCCGAGCCCCGAGCCGACGAAGAACGGCTGCCCGCAGTTCATCCGTCGCATCACGGGGTCGAGCGAGATCCAGATCCTGAAGCAGGTCCAGTTCGCGACCGGCAGCGCGAGGATCCTGGCGAACAGCTACAGCATCCTCGACGAGGTCGTCCGGCTCCTCAAGGTGAACCCCGAGATCACGCTCGTCGCGATCGAGGGCCACACCGACAACCGGGGCTCGGACCAGCTCAACGAGAAGCTCTCGAACGATCGCGCTCACTCGGTCAGGACCTACTTGATCGAGCGGGGCGGCATCGATCCGGCGCGGCTCACGGCGGCGGGCTTTGGCCCGAAGCGGCCGATCGAGGACAACAACACCGAGGCCGGGCGCCAGAAGAACCGGCGCGTCGAGTTCCACATCCGCGAGAGCAACACGGGTGGGAACAAGGCCGGCGGCGATAAGGGTGGCGGCACCGTCACGCCGTAGTTGGGCCGTCCGGGCGGCGCGCGCGGGAGCCCTGCTGTGCGTGGTGCTCTCGTCGGCGTGCCGCCCTGAGCAGGGCACGCCCTACCGCTGCAGCTGCACCTTCGTCACGGACTTCGACGACGACTCGAGGCTCGACGTGGAGGTCTGCGCTCCGAGCGACGCCCGCGCCGAAGGCGTCGGACGTGGATGCGCGCAGACCCACGCGCCGGGCCCGGTGTCCGGATGCACCTGCGGAAGCGCCCCGGATCGCGGCCCGTGCGAGCTCAGCGCGTGCCGCGTTACCCCAGCAGCGCCTTGAGGTCGGCCGGCGTCGTGACGGGCGCCGAGCACGTCCGCCCGCGACACGCGTAGGCGACCGCCCCGCCAGGGCGCGCGGGCTTGCCCTCGGCGACGACCTTCACCGCCGCCGCGCTCTCCGGCCGAGCCGGATCCACGAGCGCGATCGCCCGGTTCGGCAGGTACGCCTTGAACGCCTCGCGCGCGAGCTCGGCTGCCGCCCCCGAGCCCGCCTCGCCGACCACCACGACCGTCACCCCACCGCGCGTCAGGCGGTCGAGCACGCACACGGTCTGGCCGAGACCGAAGGCGTTCTCGAGCGCCGTCGGCGCGAGGACGTCCAGCTGCCGCTCTGCCGGTGAGAGGTAACGCTCGTCGGCGATCTCGGAGAGGCGCAGGCAGAGGAGCGCCGCCATCGAGGCGGCCGAGGGCGCGGCCTGATCGTAGATGTCCTGCGTGCGCGCGATCAGCGCGTCGCCGTCGTCCGGCGTGAAGAAGAACCCGGGCGCGGCCTCGTCCCAGTGGTGCGCGATCATCGAGTCGGCGATCGCGCGCGCGACGCCGACGTAGCGCGGGTCGGAGGTGGCCTCGTACAGGTCGAGCGCCGCGTTCCCGAGGTACGCCTGGTCATCGAGGAACCCCGGCCGGACGTCGCCCAGGGCCGCGCCGGAGCCGCCCCGCTCGCTCTCGCTCTTCGCGCCTGCGGGCGCGCCGTCCTTGAGATAACGGCCGACGCGGCCGCCGCGGATGAGCTTCCGCTCGAGCAGCGCGAAGGCGCGCGCCGCGGCGTCGACCCAGGCGGGCTCGTCCAGCGCGCGGCCGGCGTCGGCGAGCGCCCCGATGAGCAGCCCGTTCCAGCTCGCGAGGACCTTGTCGTCGCGCGCCGGCCGAGGCCTCGCGTCGCGCGCCGCGAGCATCGCGACCCTGGCACGCGCGAGCGCCTCGCGGCACCGATCGAGGTGGGTCGAGGAGCCCCCTCCCGCGCCGTCGTCGATGACCGCCGCGGCCTGCTCGAGCGTGCGGTGCTGCGAGAGCACCGTCGCGCCGCTGTCCTCGAAGTTGCCCTCCTCGGTGATGCCGAAGACGAGGCGGGCCACGTCGTATGCGAGCTGATCCTCGCCGACGGCGGCGCGGAGCTGCTCGAGCGTCCACACGAAGAACTTGCCCTCGCTCCCCTCCGAGTCGGCGTCCTGCGAGGCGTAGAAGCCGCCCTCCGGGTCGCGCATCTCGGCGAACAGGTAGCCGACGATCTCGCGCGCCGTCTCGGCGTAGATCGGCTTCTTGAACGCGCGGAACCCGTCGGCGTAGAGGCGCAGGAGGAGCGCGTTGTCGTAGAGCATCTTCTCGAAGTGGGGCACGAGCCAGCGCTCGTCCGTGGAGTAGCGGTGGAAGCCGCCGCGCAGGTGATCCCAGATGCCGCCGTCCCGCATCCTGTCCAGCGTGAGCTCGACGCCCTCCGCCGCGACGCGATCGCCCTCCAGCACGCCGCGGCGGAGCAGCACGTCGAGCGCCATCGTGTTCGGGAACTTCGGCCGCGATCCGATGCCGCCGTGGCGGGGATCGAGGCGCGCGAGCAGCTGCCGCGACGCGCGCCGGAGCAGATCGGACGACGCGGGCGCGATGACGCCTGCAGCGCGCGCCGGCGCGCGCTGCGCGTGCGCGATGGCCTGGGTGATCTCCTGCGCCTGCTGCTCGACGTCGTCGCGCCGGTTCCTGAAGGCGTCGGCGATCTTGTCGAGCACCTTCGGGAAGCCGGGCATGCCGAGCGCGTCCTTCGGCGGAAAGTACGTGCCCGCGAAGAAGGGGCGCTGGTCCGGGGTGAGGAACACCGTCAGCGGCCAGCCGCCGCTCCGGCCCATGAGCTGCACGACGAGCTGGTAGATGTGATCGAGGTCGGGCCGCTCTTCCCGGTCGACCTTGATGTTCACGAAGAGGTCGTTCATGTGCCGGGCGATCGCCTCGTCCTCGAACGACTCGCGCTCCATCACGTGGCACCAGTGGCAGGCGGCGTAGCCGATGGACAGGAGGATCGGCTTGTCCTCTCGGCGAGCGAGATCGAGCGCCTCGGCGCCCCACGGGTACCACGCGACCGGGTTGTGCGCGTGCTGCAGGAGGTACGGCGACGACTCGCTCGCGAGCCTGTTCTTGTGGGCTGCCATGGGCCTCACGTAGAGCCGGGCGCGGGGGGCCGCCAGCCGTCCCGAGGTGGTCGCCGGCGCTACGCCCGCTCCAGCACCAGCGCGCAGTTGTGCCCGCCGAAGCCCGCCGAGCACTTCACCGCGTGACGCAGATCGACCGCCCGCCGCTCCCGCACGACGTCCAGGGTGCACTCCGGATCGAGCTCATCCACGTTGATCGACGGGTGCAGCAGCTGGTCGCGCAGCGAGCACACGACCGCGATCGTCTCGACGGCGCCGGCGCCGCCGAGCAGGTGCCCGATCATCGACTTCGTCGCCGAGATCGGGATGCGCGCGAGGCGCTCGCCGAAGACGCGCCGCAGCGCGAGCACCTCGGCGGCGTCGCCCTGCGGCGTCGAGGTCGCGTGCGGGTTGATGTAGCCGATCGCCTCCGGCGCCGTGCCCGCCCTGGCGAGGGCGCGCTGCAGCGCGAGCGCGAGCCCGAGCCCCCCCGAGTGCGGCCGCGTGAGGTGCTCCGCGTCCGTGGTCATCCCGAAACCGGCCACGACGGCGAGCGGCTTCGCGCCGCGCGCGAGCGCGTGCTGCTCCTCCTCGAGCACGAGCGCGCCTGCTCCCTCGCCCATCACGAAGCCCTGGCGGCGCCGGTCGAACGGGCGGCTCGCGCGCGCCGGGTCGCCGTCGACGGCCCTGGCGAGCGCCTTCGCATTGCCGAACCCGGCGACGGTGTTGAGCCGCGTCGCGGCCTCGGCGCCCCCCGCGACCATCACGTCGGCCTCGCCCGCCTCGATCATGAGGGCCGAGGTCGCGATCGAGTGCGTGCCCGTCGCGCACGCGCTCGCGAGGTTGTACGACGGCCCCATGAGCCCGTATCGCATGGCGATGAGCGCCGCGGCGCCGTTCGGCATGACCCCCGGGATGAAGTAGGGCGACACGGCCCGCGGGCCGCGCGCCGCGCTCCTGCCGACCTGCTCTTCGAAGATCTCGACCGAGCCCATGCCCGTGGACATCAGACACCCGACGCGGGTCCGGTCGAGGCCGCTCGCCGACGCCGCGGCGCCGAGCGGCGGCGCGCCTGCGCGCTCCGCAGCCTCGTCGTCCGCGGCAGGGGCGCGCTCGATCGGCACGATGCCGGCCTCGCGCAGCGCCTCCACAGCGGCCGCGAGGCTGAAGTGGGTCACGCGGCCATAGATCTCCGCCTCCTTGGGCGACAGGTACCTCCCGACGTCGAACCCCTTCACGCTGGCTGCGATGTCGCTGCGGAGCCTGTCGACGGGGAAATCGCGGATGTAATCCACGCCGGATCGGCCGGCGAGGAGGTTCTGCCAGGTGGTGGCGACGTCGTTGCCCAGCGGGCAAACGGCGCCGATCCCGGTCACGACGACGCGCCTTCGCATCGGACTGCTCGTTGGGGGAGGGAGGTGGAAGGTTCAGGCGGACAGCGCCTGGGGCGCAGTGTTGCCCAGGTTGGTAGCGCCTGCGAGGCCCTCGATCGAGGTGTCACGGCGCTCACCGCCGCGGCGCAGATCGAGCGCGGCGCGCTGGGCGGCGAGCATCTCGTGCCGGCCCACGCCGAGGTACTTGAGGATCGGCATGTAGACCTTCTGGATGAACACGTTCCGGTCGACGCCGGCCTCGCGCATCTTCAGGATGCGCGAGTCGTAGTCGGGGACGATCCCGACGCCCGGCATCTCGAAGTTCGCGAACACGTGCGCCATGTCCGCGAGCGTCCCCGGCCGGTCCTCCTCGAGCAGCACCTTGACGACGCTCTGGTAGAAGCGGCAATGGGCGATCTCGTCGCGGGCGATGTAGTCGTAGATCGTCCGCAGGCACTCGTCGCCCTCCGTCGCGGCCCGCTCCCGGTGCTTCACGTAGATGACGAACGTCGCCATCTCCTGCACGCAGCCGTAGAACGTCATCTGCCGCGGCGTGTGGAACGGGAGGTCCCACTTCTTCGCGAAGATCTGGTGCTGCAGATCGCTGAGCTGCTCCTCCGTGCGCTTGCCGGAGCGCAGGAGGTACTGCATCAGCGTGAGCGAGTGCTTCGACTCTTCATAGGCCCAGTTGGCCTGGAACCACGCCTGGCCGAAGTACTTCCGCACGAGGTTGATGCCGTTCGACACGTAGTCGGGCAGGTACATCTCGACCGAGCAGAAGGTCTCCGCGCAAAGGGCGAGCTCCTCGCTCGCGTCCTTGTTCACGCGCTCCCACGGGATGTCCTGGAAGACGTTCCAGCGGCGCTCGCGCTCCGCCTTCTCGAAGAACGTCATGTACTCCTGGAAGATCTTCTCCTCCAGCTGGCTCATACGATCGCCTCCAGCCGCTCTCCGACCTTCTTGCAGAGGTCGCCCACGGTGATGAGCTCGACCAGATCCTCGTCCGGAATCATGACCCCGAGCTCGGTCTCCATCTCTCCGACGATCTGCATCATCGAGAGCGAGTCGATGCCGAGCTCCGTGATCACGGAGGTCGCGGTGACGTTGGGGAACTCGCGCTTGTCCACCCGGGCGGCAACCGTCTTGAACATCTCGAGCAGATTGGTCTTGTCCGTCATGGTTCAGTCGATCCTGCGAAGCTCGTATTGAGCGAGGGAGCTGTAGTGCTTGTCGAACGCGTTCACGCACGTCGACAGGTAACGATCGTAGTCGTCGAAGACCTTGTCCCCCCACGTCGACCGGATGGTCTTCTCGTTCAGCTTGAGCCGGCGGAGCCACTCCGCGGTGGTGCGCTGGTAGTGCTCGCGCCGCGTGTTCACCTGCATCACCTCCCAGTAGGGGTTCGCCGCCTGGATGATGTCCTCGAGCCGAGGGTTCAGGCCGCCGGGGAAGATCTCCCGCGTGACGAAGTAGATGTCCTCCAGCTCTTTCCTCGTGCCGCCGGGGAGCCCGCCCCAGGGCGTCATCCGCGGCGTCCGGTTGCGGAGGATGGTCTGGAGGCCGAACCAGGCGCCCTTGTTCGTGAGCTCCCAGGCCTTCTTGAAGTAAGCCCGATAGATGTCGATCGCCTTGCCCTGGCGCGCCTCTTCCGGCGAGCACAGGTGATCGATCATGCAGATCGAGATGAGGCTGTCGAACCGCTCGGCCGTCGCGAAGGTCCGGAAGTCGCCGCCGACCACCTCGACGCCGGGGATCTTCCGGGCGTTCACCTCGGCGGCCTGCGCGGTGGACAGGGTGACGCCGACCGCGCGCGTCACGCCGCGCGTCGTGGCCACGTACTCGAGCGCCGCGCCCCAGCCGCAGCCGATGTCGAGCACCTTCTTCCCGGGCCCCGCCTTGGCGAAGTCCGACAGGATCCGGAGCTTGTTCAGCTGCGCGGCCTCGAGCGACTGCTCGGGGGACTCGTAGACGGCGCATGTGTAGTTCATGCGCTCGTCGAGCCAGAGCCTGAAGAACTCGTTCGAGACGTCGTAGCTGACCTCGACCTCGGCCTTACTGGATCCCATCGATGACTCCTTCGACACGTGCCGGGGCGCCGCCCGCGCGGCCCCCTTCGGTTCGCGACACAGGGCCGCCCGCGCGGCCCACGTCGCCATGGGGAGAGGGCGTCGCGCCCTCGTCAACGTCCGAGGCGACCTCGAGCTCGCCGTCCTCGAAGCGCCGCTTCATCTCGCGGCGCCGCACCTTGCCGCTCGACGTCTTCGCCAGCGTCCCCCGCTTGATCAGCGCGACCTCGGACAGCTGCACGCCGAGCTGGGCGCGCACGGCCTGGGTGATCGCCTGCGCGACGCCGGCGACGCTCCGCTTGGCCTCGGCGACGACGATCGCGCGCTCGGCCCCCTCGGCGGTGAGGCACGAGAACGCGACGCAGTGGCCATCGCGCACCCCCTCGACGGAGGACGCGATGCGCTCGATGTCCTGGGGGAAGTAGTTCTTGCCGCCCAGGATGATGAGATCCTTGGAGCGACCGCAGAGGTACACCTCGCCGGCGACGGTATAGCCGAGATCGCCTGTCCGCAGCCAGCCCCCTCCGAACGCCGCATCGGTCGCCTCGGGCTCGTTGAAGTAGCCGGCGGCGACGCTTGGGCCACGCACCCAGATCTCCCCGACCTCGCGCGGGCCGAGCGGCAATCCGTCGGGGCCCGCGATGATGAGCTCGTGGCAGGGGAGGGGGCGGCCGCAGGAGACGAGCTCCAGCGTCGCGCCGCCGTTCGCGGGCCGCGCCTTGCCGGCCTGCATCGCCTTCGCGTCCACGCGATCGGTGGTGAGCGGGGCCTTGAGGTCGCTGAACGTGATCGCCAGCGTGGCCTCGGCCATGCCGTACGAGGGAAGGATGCTCTCCGGGCGGAGCCCCCGCTCGCTGAAGCGGCGGAGGAACGCGCGGAGCACGTCGGCCTGGATCGGCTCGGCGCCGCACCCGAGCGCGCGCAGGCAGGAGAGGTCCCAGCTGCCCGCCTGCGCGTCGGTGACGGCGCGCGTGGCGAGGGCGAAGGCGAAGTTCGGGGCAAAGGTGATCGTGCCGCGGAACCTGTGGATCGCGTCGAGCCAGAGCGACGGGCGGCGGATGAACGCCGTCGTCGGCAGGAACATCACCGGCACGAGCGCGTAGAGCGGCGCGATGACGAAGCCGATGAGCCCCATGTCGTGGTAGAGGGGCAGCCAGCTGACGCCGCGATCTTCCGGGGTGGAGCGCAGCCCGTCGAACATGATGGCGTGGCTGTTCACCGTCAGGTTGCGGTGGGTCACCATCACGCCCTTCGGCCGCGAGGTGCTCCCCGACGTGAACTGCAGGAACGCGAGGTCGTCGAGGGACACGCGCCAGGGCTCCGCTGCGTCCGATGCGTCGAACGCCTCGAACCCATCGCGCGCGCGCAGGTCGCGCTCGAGGACGACGCGCAGCCCTGGCAGGGCCTCACGGCTCTCGCCGTTCGCCGCGAGGTAGGCGTCGATCATCTCCTTGAGCTGCTCGTTCGTGACGAGCACGCTGGCGCCTGACGCCTCGAGGATGTGCCGCACCGTCTCGCCGTACGCCTCGAGCTTGGCCAGCGACTGCGGCGGGTACATCGGGACGGCGACGATGCCTGCCGTCAGCGCGCCCACGAAGGTCAGGACGAACTCGTCGGCCTCCGTCAGGATCAGCGCGACGCGGTCGCCCTTGCGGAGCCCGAGCTTGCGAAGCGCGTAGGCCCGGCGCCTCGCCTCGAGCCAGAGCTCGGCGTAGGTGATCGCTCGCTCCTCCCCGGAGCTGCGAACGAACGTGACTGCGCGGTCGGCGTGCACCGAATTCTGCTGAAGGACTTCGACGAACGTGCGCATAGGCTCTCTGGCGGCTCAGGCCGGCCGGACGTCGTGATCCGTCCGATAAGGACAGCGGGGGGCCTGAGTGAGCGCAGCCATAAGCGAAAATCGAGCCAGGGCAAACAGAAAACACGGGAATCCAGGGTTTGAGCTTGATTCCGCCTTGTACGTCTCGGATTCGACCGGGCGCGACCGTCATAGGTGACGAAAAATCGTGCGCAGAGTGCGTCGAATATTCGTCACATCGGTCCCTGAGTGCGAATTGAGATTCGCGTGGCGCGGGAGCCACACCGGGCAGATTGCACCGACCCAGGTTGAGGTTTGCCGACCCAGGTTGAGGTGTGCCAGGTCTGCCGATGCCGACCCAGGTTGAGGTTGCCGACCCAGGTTGAGGCTGTCGGCACTGACCCAGGTTGAGGTTGCCGGCGCCGACCCAGGTTGAGGTTGCCGGCGCCGACCCAGGTTGAGGTTGCCGGCGCCGACCCAGTTTGAGGTTGCCGGCGCCGACCCAGGTTGAGATTGCCTGGTTGCGTCGGCGAGACGGCGACGTGGCTTCGGGCGGCGGGCGCACAAAATGCAAGGAGGCGCCGGTCTCCCAGCGCCTCCCGCTCTCACGCGCGACGTCGCCGGCTACTCGGCGTCGTCCAGGCCCATGTGGCCTGCCGCTTCATCTTCATGGGCGTCTTCGCCCTTCTTGTCGTCCTTCTTCTCGGCCTTCTCGAACTTCTTCGGCTCTGCGACAGCCCAGTCGGCCGACCACGACGAGAGGACATAGACCGTGCCGTCGCCGCCTTCCTTCGTGGCGTAGCGGCTCGACCCCTTCGCGGTCTTGCCCACCTTGACGGCGAAGTCGCCCGCGTTGTCCTTGAGCTTGATCGTGATGATGCCGCCGTTCGAGGCCGCCGCGTCGATCCCGGTGTCCGACTTCTCGTCGCCGAAGTCCTCTGCGTTGAGGTTCTTGTAGGCGCGCAGCAGGTCCTTCACCTTGGCCTCGTCGAACTTCTCCCACTTCGCCGAGGCGGCGCCCAGCTTGCCGCCCTTGTCGCGCTGAGCGAACGTGCCGGCCCACTTGTCGCCGTTCTTCGAGAAGCTGAACAGGCCGTTCTTGTTCTCGACCGAGACCTGGATAGCGTTCTCGTCCTCGAACTTGAGGATCGACGTCTCGCGCCAGTTCTTCGGCTCCCGCGTGTAGAGGTAGCTCGAGTAGCCGCCCGCGACGAAGACGCCGTCCTTCCCGTCGACGCGCGCCATCTGCCCGCGCGAGCCGCTCTTGCCGAAGTACAGGTCGAGCGCCTTCTCCTCGCCCTTGTAGGCGACGACGTGGACCGCCTTCTCGTCGGTGAGCTCGTACTGAGGGTACGTGCCGTTCGTCCGGTCGATGACCTCCTTCAGCTTGAGCTCCTTCAGGTTGTCGAGGAGGGTTCGCACGTTCGCCGCGTTCGCCTTGGCGTTGACGGGCTTCGTGACCTCCCACGTGTCGCCCTTCTTCTCGAGCGTCACGTCGGACTTGTCGGCGTTCTTGATCGCGATCTTCGTGACCTTCTCGACGTCTTCCTTCGAGACCCCCACCGTCGGCAGATCCGCCGTGGCGGCGGTCGCCGAGTGCGCGGCGAGCTCGTCCTTCTGCTTCTTCTGCGTGAAGTACACGCCGAGGCCGAGGAGCGCGAGGACGGCGAGGGCGATGTAGATTCTGTGCTCGGTCTTCATGGCTCTTTCACCCGTTGGGGCTCTGGCTCAGTCGAGCGTGATGTTCTCGCGGGCGCTCTCGCGACGCCGCCACCGGATGAGGCCGAACACGGCGAAGAGGGCCGCCGGCAGGAGCGTCAGCGTCCACTGCACGCGCTGCTGCACGGTCTTGCGCTCCGCCCGGTACTCCTCGGCCTTCTTGGCCAGCGTGGCCTCGTCGTCCGTGGCCTCCTGCTTCGGCTTCTCGATGCCCGCGTAGGTCAGGTTCGTCTCGCCGAACATCTTCGCGGTCGCGGCGAGCAGCGTGCTGTCCCCCGCCATCCAGTCGAGGGTGTTCTTGAACGCCAGGATGGTGGCGGTCAGGTACTTCTGCGCGTACGGCTGCGAGAGCATCAGGAGATCCTCGTCGCCGCCCATCCCGCCCATCATCGCCATCTGCGGCGGCATGGGGGGCGGGTTGCCGGAGCGCGCGAACGGGTTCGCGAGGAACTGCGACGCCGAGAGCACGAGGATCCGGCCCTTGTCCGCGCTCTCCGCGGGGGCGCTGATCCCGAGCCCCTCCTGGCCGCCAAAGGCGCTCTTCAGCTTGCCCTCGACCGTCACCGCGATCGCGCGCTGCGCGTACTCGCCCTTCGGCTTCCAGTCGGCCGAGAACTTCATGTCGATGGCCTCGGACACGTCGACCGTCGTCTTCGGCGTCGAGCGCGCGACGACCTTCATCGTCGCCTCGGGCTGCTTCTCCGGGTGCGGCACGAGGGTCGACGGGAAGGGGAAGGAGAGCTCGGGGAGGCGGAAGAAGCCGGGGAACGACGAGTCGAGGATCTGCTCCTTCTCGTCGAAGCGGCTGTCCTCCTGGAGCTGGAGGATGCCCGGCGCGCGGAACCACATCATCTGGCCCGATTGCGTCTGCACCGGGATCGCCATCGAGCGGCTCCAGTCGAGGATCGCCTCCTTCTTCATCTCGACGCCGTAGCCGTCGAGCAGCTTCTCGAGGCCCCAGGTGTTGAGCGACGCCTTCATCGCCGGATCGGACGCCTTGAGGTTCACCGCGCCGGCGAACACGGCGAGCGCCTTGTTGCCCAGCATCATGAACTGGTCGATGCGGCGCAGCTCCTTCTCGGTGAACTCCTTGCCCGGCTGCGTGATGACGAGGCCGGCGAGCTCCTTGTTGATCTCGCCGTCGCCGCCCTTCAGGTCGACGTCCTCGAACTTGTAGAACGGGAAGTGGTGCTCGAGCAGCGCGCGCATCGACGGGCCGCCCCGGCCGCCCTGCGACGCGACGAGGTTCGGGTCCGCCAGCTTGATCTCATCCTTGCCGGTCACGACGCCGATCTTGGTGTCGATGGCGTCCGCCTTGTCGCGGATCTCGCGGATGGTGTTCGTGATCCAGAACTCGAGGCCCTGCGCCTGGTCCGGCGAGAGCATCGGGATCGCCTCCTTCTCGCTGCCGTACTTGAAGGCGATGCCCATGAACCCGCGGGTGATCGTGGCCTGATCCTGGCCGGTCTCGCTCCCCTCGCCGAACGCGGCCTCCTGCAGGCCCGCCTCCTTGGCGGCGGCGCGCTGCTCGTCCGTCTTCGCCTCGATGATCGCGTAGTGGAGCTTGCCGTTCGAGGCCTGCTCGTACTCGTTCATGAGGTCGGTGAGGTCCTGGATGAACGCCTCGTGCTTCGGGAGCCCCCGGGTGACGTAGACGTCGATCTGGAGATCCTGCTTGAGCCCCTCGCGGACGAGGTGGGCCGAGCCCTTCGAGAGGGTGAACCTCTCGGTCTTCGTCATGTCGAAGCGCTTGTAGGCGCCGTACGAGATGACGTTGGCCACCACGAGGATGGCGGCCACGATGGCCAGGTAGACGCCTGTCTGCGTCGCGGCTTTGGCTTTCCGTTCCATGGTTGGTCCTTACGCCCACTTCCTGCGCTCGAGCGCCCTGAACGAGGCCATGAGGCAGCCCGCTGTGATCGAGAGGAAGAAGACGATGTCTCGGGTGGACACCATGCCGCGCGCGAACGGCGTGAGGCGGGTGTCGAAGCTGATGAAGGAGAGGACGTCGCGGATGAGCGACGGGGCGTAGTCGGCGAGGTTGTCCACGCCGTGCAGGAAGCCGAGCACCAGGAAGGTGATGAAGAACGCGATCACCTGGCTGTCGGTCAGCGACGAGATGAGGAGGCCGATCGAGACCGCCGCCGCGCTGTAGAGCACGAGGCCGATGTATCCCGAGAGCACCGGCCCGCTGTCGAGCGCGCCGAGGTGCCAGGGCCACACGAACATCATCAACGGGTAGAGGATCGTCGAGAAGACGAGCACGAGGACGAGCCCCCACGCGCCGAGGAACTTGCCGAGGACGACCTCGTGATCCTGCACGGGCAGCGTGATCAGCATCTCCAGCGTGCCGCTCCGCTTCTCCTCGGCGAGGAGCCGCATCGTGATGACGGGGATGATGAGGAAGGAGAGCCCTATCGGCGCCCAGCTGAACAGCTGCACGAGCGAGGCGCGGTCCGCCTGCCAGAAGCCGCCGTTCATCAAGAAGAAGATGACGCCGAGCGCGATCAGCCCGAAGCAGATCACGACATAGGCCAGTGGGGAATCGAAGTTGGAGCGGAACTCCCGCTTCGCGATGGTCAGGGTGGTGCTCATACCGTTCAGCCCTTCTTCTTGGCGGGCGCTTCTTCCTCTGCGCCTTCGTCCTCGTCGCCGTCGCCGCCGTCCTTGGCCTCGTCGTCGGCCGGCGCGCTGTCCTCGTCCTCTTCCTCGTCGTCCTCGTCGTCGGCCGGCGCGCTCGCCTCGTCCTCGTCGTCGAGGTCGTCGGTGATCAGCTTGCGGCCGCGGTCCTTGCGCTCGTCGCCGCGCGTGAGCGCCTTGAACACGTCCTCGAGGCTCTGCGAGTCGCGCCGCATCTCGAGGAGGAGCCAGCCCTTCTGCACGACGAGCTGGAAGAGCTCGGGCCGGATGTCGCCGCCGAGCGCGCCGAGGAGCTGGAAGCTGTGGGCGCTGTCGCCGGTCGGCAGCTCGGTGACGCTGGTGACCCCGGGCAGACCGGAGAGCGCCTCCTGGACCTCCTGGGCCGTCGGGGGCTTGCGCGCGCCCGACCGGTACCCATCGCCGCCCTCGAAGACCTTCTTCTCGTGGACGGTGACGACGTACCGGACCTTGCCGCTCTTGGCGCGGATGTCGTCGAGCGGGCCGTCGGCGACGACGCGCCCCTTGGAGACGACGATGGCGCGGGCACAGGCGGCCTCGACCTCGGAGAGGTTGTGGGTGGAGAGGAGGATCGTCCGCTCCTTGCCGATCTCCTTGATGTAGCGGATGACCTCCGCCTTCTCGTTCGGGTCGAGATCGCTCGTCGGCTCGTCGAGGATGAGGATCGGGGGGTCGTGGACGAGCGCCTGGCCGAGGCCGACGCGCTGGCGATAGCCGTGGGAGAGCGTGCCGATGTCCTTGCCGAGCACCTGGGCGAGGCCGCACACCTCGACGATCCCCTTCATCCGCTTCTTGAAGAGCGAATGATCGAGGCCGCGCATGTCGGCGACGAACGAGAGGTATTCCCACACGTTCATCTCGCCGTAGAGCGGGGCGCGCTGGGGCAGGTACCCGAGCTTGCGCCGGACATCGAGCGGGTCGTCGAAGACGTCGTACCCGTGGACCCGCGCCGTCCCGGCCGACGCCGAGAGGAAGCAGGTGAGGATGCGCATCGTCGTCGACTTGCCGGCCCCGTTCGGTCCCAGGAAGCCGACGACCTCGCCGCGATGGACCTCGAAGCTCACCTTGTCGAGCGCGCGCAGCGACCCATAGCGCTTGGTCAGCGAGCTCGCCTCGATCATCACATCGCTAGCCAAAATGACCTCCTTAGATGGTTCCTTGAAAAGCGGAGCGCCCTGCTCCGTCGTTCGCCCCTGGCGATTCCCCCCGCCCTGACCGGCGGGCACGCCGTCGGGACACCCTGGATCACCCTTTACCCAGGCGAAAGGCGGCGCCATCGTAGCGACGGGTGGATCTCTGTCAACAGCGCCGACCCGAAGCCGCTGAGCCAGGGCTTTATTCCCGGCGATCGGCGCTGCATCGGGCTCGGTTGTCCGGGCTATCCCCGGATTGGCGGGATGGCGGCGGCTCCTCCGCGACGTGTTGTGCGTGGGACGGGCTCGCCCGGCGCGCGCGGCTGTCGAATTTCTCCTTGACCGGGGCGTCTGCGTTGGACTAGTTGGCCACACCTCGCGTGAGCCTCATCGTCCAGAAGTTCGGCGGCACGTCCGTCGGGTCCATCGAGCGCATCCAGCGGGCGGCCGCGCGGGCGCTCGCCACACAGCAGGCTGGTCATGACGTCGTGGTCATCGTCAGCGCGATGTCCGGCGAGACGAACCGCCTGCTCAAGCTGGCTTCGGACATCGCGCCCGTGCCCGACGCGCGGGAGATGGACGCGCTGGCGGCGACCGGCGAGCAGGTCTCGGCCGCGCTGATGGCGATCGCGATCCAGGCGCAGGGGGGCAAGGCGCGGAGCTTCCTGGGCCACCAGCTGAAGATCCTGACGGACAGCGCCTATACGAAGGCGCGGATCAAGGCGATCGACGCCCAGCGGCTGCACGAGGCGCTCGCCGGGGGGAAGATCGCGGTGGTCGCCGGGTTCCAGGGCGTGGACGACGCGGGCAACATCACGACGCTCGGCCGAGGCGGCAGCGACACGAGCGCCGTGGCGATCGCGGCGGCGGTGGGCGCCGAGTGCGAGATCTACACGGACGTCGACGGCGTTTACACAACGGACCCGAACATCTGCAAGACGGCGCGGAAGATCGAGCGGATCAGCTACGAAGAGATGCTGGAGCTCGCCTCGCTGGGAGCGAAGGTCCTTCAGATACGGAGCGTGGAGGTTGCGATGAAGTATGGTGTCCCGGTGCATGTGCGGTCGTCGTTCTCGGACGTGCCGGGCACGTGGGTCGTCAGCGAGGAGCAGTCCCTCGAGAGCGTGACGGTGACGGGCGTGGCGCTCGACCGGAACGAGGCGCGGGTGATGCTCGTCGGCGTCGACGACAAGCCGGGCGTGGTGGCGCAGATCTTCGGCGCGCTGGCCGAGGAGAACATCAGCGTCGACATGATCATCCAGAACGCGCCGAGCTACGGCCTGGAGACGCGCGGCGCCTCGGGCGAGGTGAAGGCCGACGTCACGTTCACCGTCGGCAAGGCGGATCTCCCGCGGGCGAAGCTCGTGATGGAGAAGGTCGCCAGCGCCGTGCGCGCCATGAGCATCCGTTACGAGGAGGACATCGTGAAGGTGTCGATCGTCGGCCTCGGGATGCGGACGCACGCGGGCGTGGCGGCGCGGATGTTCCAGCTGCTCGCGGCGGATGGGATCAACATCCAGGCGATCTCCACGAGCGAGATCAAGATCTCGTGCCTTGTCTCGACGAAGTATGCCGAGCTCGCCGTCCGTGCGCTGCACGATGGCTTCGGGCTCGGCGGCAAAGCCTGACCGAACCCGTGCTACCGTCGTGATGCGCTCGCCGTGAGCGGCCCCCGACCCGGTCGGTGAGGCTGCTCGCGGCGTGTTGCATTGTGGTGTCGTGATCGCTCTGTCGGGAGCCCACGGCGCCGCTCATGGCGGGGAGGTTCGCATGCGTCGCAGGGAGGTTGGGCTGCTGGTGCTCGGCGCGCTCTGCGCCGTTGCGCTTTCCATCAGCGGCGGCGGGTGCCAGCCCGAGGGGGACACCTTCGCTCCGGCGGGGCCCGGAGGGACCACCGGGGAGGGCGGCGGCGTCGAGGTGAGCTCAGGAGAGGGCGCGAGGGCGGGAGAGGCGGGGGCGGAGACGACCGGGAGCGGAGACGAGGGCGGGGGACGGGGAGAGCAGCCTTCTGCTGCACGGGTGGTGACGATCGAGGAGATCACCACGGGGGCGATCGCGGGGGATACGGTCGTCGAGCTGAAGGGCGTCGTGGCGATGAGCCCCAAGTTCTTCATCGACAGCATCCGATCAGGCGCCTGTCTCTGGGGTGTCTTCCTGTCCAGCCCCGATCTCGCCGAGACCGCGGCCCATTCGGGCATCCTGGCTGTCTCCCGCAGCGACGCCTTGACCGACGAGAACGGCGAGCCCGCCTGTCCGAACCTGGAGAGCGCGTCGGCGGGCGATCCCTTCCCAGACGACGTCGCGCCTGGAGATCTGCTCGATGTCATCGGCGAGACGACCTACTTCAGCTCTTCCTCCTGTCGCGACACATGCGGCGATCTTCTCTGCGATCCTGCCGGTGACCCGCCGGAGACGGCGCAGAGCTGCAGGCAGGACTGCGGCGCGAGCCCTGAGCTCATCGGACAGAGCGCCGTGGGGCAGTACCAGATCGAGTGGATCAAGAGCGCCACCCGGAGGGGGCGTACGGACGTCCCAGCGCCGCATGTCGTCACGGCCGAAGAGGCGGTGAAGCTCGGCTCACCCGCCGAGACGGCCTTCTATCATGCGTGGGGAGGCGTGAAGGTCCGGCTGGAGGGGGCCTTCGAACCCGTGCTGCGGACCGACGCGGCGGGCGAGGGCGCCGTCGTCGGCGCCTACGGGAACATCCACCTTCAAGGCGGCCCTGTGCAGGTGGGGGACAAGCTCTATACCATCGGCGGAGCGCAGAGCGCCTGTCACAAGGGGCCCATCTACTCGAGCGTCGATGTCGTGTTCACGCGGGTCGACGGCTTCGTCTACAACAACTTCTGCATCTGGAGCCTGCAGCCGGCGAGCAAGTGCACGGACATCGCTCCGCCGAGCGAGGACTGCGCCGCGGCCAACCCGATGTGCCCCTGATACGGCCCTTGCGGTCGCCGCGCCGGTCCCTCAGGGCGCCAGCATCAGCACCTTCACCTGGCTCGGCACGACGCGCACCCCGGGGCAGTTCGTGCTGTTCTGGAGCGACATGCTCGTCAGCCTGCTCGCCGGCATCCCGCGGATCAGCACCGAGAACGCGCCGGTCAGGTGGCGGCTCGGCCCCATCACCGTGCCCGACGCGACCCCCATCGCCACGCCGGCGTTGTCCCCGTTGGTCAGCGGGATCGTCGTCGCCAGGTTGTGCGCCGGCGCGGCCATGAAGAGCACGTTGTACACGGCCGGCACGCCCATCGGCCCGGCGGCGATGTTGGGGTAGGGCACGGGCACCGGCGCGGGCGACGGCGTCAAGCACACGTCCGGGAGCCCCATGTCGATGCCCATCATCTGCGAATTGGCAAACATCGCTGTTCTCCTCCCGTTCGTCCCGTTCGCCTCGTGAGGCTCAGCCGAGGTGGATCTGCGCGCCGTCGAGCTTGACCAGCTCCTCGGCCGTCACGAGCGTGTTCTCGCCGCGCAGGCTCATGTTCTTCTTCGCCACGTAGTCGACGCGCTCCGCCCGGAGCTGCTCGAGCTCCTCGACGAAGCGGTACACCCGCTTCAGCCGCTGCGTCACCCGCTCGAACGACGCGTCGAACGCCGCAGCCTTCACCTTCGCCTTCTCGATCTCGGCCTGCACCGCCGTCCCGATGTACGACAGGCTCTCCACGAGGAGGCTGCCGCGGCGCGCGTTGACCTTCAGCTCGCCGGCCACCACCCCGACCTCCTTGCCCGACGCGAGCGTCACGCCCTCGGCGGCGCCGAGCACGAACCGCCCTCTCGGCAGCTTGATGTGCAGGTCCCCGTCCAGCACCACGCAGAGGTCGCTCCCCTGCCGCTCCAGCACCGCCAGGATGTAGGCGCCGTGCTCCGGCAGCACCGAGACGAGCACCACGTCGCCCGCCGCCGGCTCGACCATGCAGCTCACCGCGCGGCGCGCCTCGACCTCGGCGGAGCCGGTGGACACCACGAACGCGCCGCCCGCGGCGCGCACCACGCGCCCCGCCTCCTGGGTCGTGGCCTCGGGCTCGATCGTCTCGATCTTCCTCGCAACGTTGTTTCGCACCGCGCCTCCCGCGCCGGCTCAGCCGGCCTTGCCTCGAAGCCTGTCCTGCCACGCCTCCGCCTCGGCGAGCGGCTCGTCGTTGCCCAGCGCGAGCGCGCGGCTCGTGAAGATCGCCCCCTCGTCCCGCGTCCGGTGGAAGCGCGCCCGGAAGAGCGCCGCCCCCGTGAAATCCGCCCCTCGCACGTCGGCGTGGGAGAAGTCAGCGTACGTGAGCTCCGCGCCAGGGAAGCGGGCGCGCTCGCAGCGCGCGCGGTGCCAGATGCTCTGCTCGAGGCTGGCCCTCGCGAGCTCGGCGCCCCCGAGCGCGGCGTCCACGAAGATCGCCTGCGTCAGCTGCGCCCCGCGGAGGCTCGCGCCCGTCAGATCGGCCTCGACGAAGATCGCGTTCGCCGCCCTGGCGTCGTCGAGCCGAGCGCCGGTGAGCTTCGCGCCCTTGAAGCCGCACTGCGTGAGGTCCGCGCCGGTCAGGTTCGCCCCGGAGAGATCCGCCTCGGTGAACTGGCTCAAGGTGAAATCGAGCCCCGAGAGGTCCATGCCCGCGAACCGGGCGCCGATGAAGACGACGCTCCGGCAGCGCGCCCCTGCCAGCGCCACCGACGTCATGTCCGCCCGGATCAGGTGCGTGAACTCGAGCCGCGCGCCCGAGAGATCGAGCTCTTCCACGTTCGCGTCGACGAGCACCGTGCGATCCAGGTTCGCGCGCGCGAGCCTCGCGCCCGCGAAGCGCGAGCTCGCGAACGCCGCGATGACCAGGTCCGCCTCGGAGAGATCGGCGAGCGAAAGGTCGGACTCGGCGACCTGCGCCGCCGCCCAGGTCGTCCGTGCGAGCTTCGCCTGCGCGAGCGCGCACCGGTGCATCGCCACGTGGTGCAGGTCGGCGCCGGTCAGATCCGCCCCCGTGAGGTCGCACGCGGTGAGGATCGACTCCTTGAACGTGGCCCCGGCGAGGCACGCCCCCTTGAAGCTCACCTGCTCGAAGAGCCCGCCCGAGAGGTCGGCGCCGCCGAGGTCCTCGCCGTCGAGGCAGGCGCCCTCGATCGTCTCGCCGCCCTTGATCTTCGCGATGAGCTCAGCCCTGTCCACGCGGCCTCCGCGGCACGAAGCGCACCTCCCGGAGGTTCGCCTCCTCGAAGCGCGTCCGATCGTCGCCGAGCACCTTCGCGAGATCGGCGCGGAAGAGGTTGGCCCGGCTGAAGTCTGCGCCCATGAGCTTCGCCTTCTGCAGGACGCCCTGCATCAGATCGGCGCACGTCAGATCGGCGTCCCCGAGGTCGGCGCGGACGAACCGCGCCTCGCGCGCCGCGATCCACGCCATCCTGGCGCCGCGCAGGTCGCACTCGCTGAGATCGCTCCCGTTCATCCGCGCCTCGGTGAAATCGGCGCCGGCGAGGCTCGCCCCGCGGAGGTTCGCGCCCGTGAGCGTGGCGCCGTGGAAGTCCGCGCCGTCGAAGTCGCACTCCTTGACCATGCGCAGGTTCTCCGCGAAGGCGCCCCGGAGCACGGCGCCTCGGCCCTCCGACGAGAAGAACGCCGTCGAGATCAGCCGGGCGCCCGTGAGATCTACGCTGCCGAGCTTGCACTCGATGAAGGTGGACCGCGAGAGATCCGCGCCGGCGAGCTTCGAGCCCGAGAGATCGACCCGGAGCAGCGTGAGCAGCTGCGCCAGCGCGTCCGAGAGGTCGTTGTCGCGCAGCGTGGCCTCGGACAGGTCGGCCAGCGTGAGCTCCGCGCCGCGGAACGACGCGCCCGTCAGATCTGCCTGGTAGAGCACCGCGCCTGACAGGTCCGCGCCGGAGAGATCGGCGCCCACGAGCTTCGCGCGCCCCAGGTTCGCCTCCTCGAGCTTCGCGCCCCGGAGCGTGGCGCGCGAGAGGTCGGCGTGCGCGAGGACCGCCTTCTCCAGGTCGGCGCCCGTGAGGTCGGCGCCCGCGAGGCTCGCGCCCTCGAGCAGCGCGCCGGTCAGCGTCGCGCCCCGGAGATCGAGGCCCGAGAGATCCGCGCCGGTCAGGTCGCGCCCGGCGAGCGAGCGCCCCGCGCGGTGCGCCTCGATCACCTCCTCGCGGAGGCGCCGCGTGGCCTCGCCGGCGAGCCGGCCGGCCTCGGGGCCGAAGTGCGCGGTCTGCCGGTATCCCTCGATCACCTGCGCCTCCATCTGGGCGAGCTTCCGATCGAGGGCAGGATCCGCGAGCGTCGCCTCGAGCTCGGCGTTCGGGTACCCCGCGTTCGCGAGCAGGGTCGCGAGATCCTCCAGCCGCTCGCGCTCGGCCTTCGCCGAGAACCGCGGCGGGCCGGCGGCCTGCTTCATCGCCTCTGCCTGGAGCGCGTCGTAGTCCATCCCGGCCGCCGCATAGGCCGCGCGCGCCTCGGCCTCGGCCTTCGCCCGGCGTCCCTCCGCCTCGGCCTGCTCCCGCTCCGCGCGCGCCTCGAGCTCCTCGACGAAGGGCCCCAGCTCCTCGATGTCGGGGATGGCCGGCTCCACGACGGGCTCCTCCTCTCCTTCGAGGCCGAGCTGCGCCGGGTCGAGCCCGAGCTCCACGACGGTCGCGCGCGCCTTCTGGCGGTTCTCCTCCGCCCTGCGCTGCGCCCCTCCCTGGAGGTTCTTCCGGAGCAGATCGTCGCTCTCGAGCAGCCGCTCCACGTCGGACTTGTCGCGCGGCGGCCGCGCTCCGGGCGGGAGCGCCGGCAGGAGATCGCTCTCGCGCAGCGAGGCGAGGTGCCCTGCCTTGGGGTCGAGCCGCTGCCTCAGCACCTCGCGGTAGTGCTCCGCGGGCCTCGGCTCGCCGAGCGCCTCCGCGCCGATCACGATCTGCAGCACGTCGGCCGCGTCGTCCTCGTCGACGAGCGCGATCCCCCGGAACAGGAGGACCCCGCGCTCGGCGTGGGGGAAGAGGTGCACTGTCTCGAGGCGCATCGCCACGTCCCCGAACGTCTCCTCGCCTCCGCTCTTCCGGTTGATGAACGCGCGCGCCGCGACGCCCGGCAGCCCCGCCTCGATGACGGGCCTCTCCGGGTGCATGTTCTCCAGCAAGAGCGGCTCGTCGCCCCGGAAGAACCCCTGGATCTGCTGGTCTTCCGGCGCCGCGTTGAACATGCCGAGATCGGTGTCCTCGGCGAAGCCCGGGAACCGCTCCTTGAGCCACTTCTGGTCGTACGTGCCGATCTTGCCGAAGCGTTGAGGCCACATGAGGTCGAGCGGGCCGAAGCCCGCGGGCGCGGGCTGGTCGCTCGGCGATGTGATCAGCGGCCTGGGCAGCTCGATGTTCGGGAGCGGGTGGACCTCGCCCCGCTCGGTCTCGACCGGCTGGGCCCCCTTGCCCACGGGGTTCTGGGCGAACTCCGGGCCGCCGAAGGCGCGCTCCCAGGCGATGGGCATCTCGGTGAACGGCTCCGGCTCGGTGGGCACCCCGCGCCGCCAGATCCGGTCGCCGATGGCGTAGAGCGTCTTGTCCACGGCGCCGAGCCGCGCTCGCACCGCGCAGGCCGGCGCGCGGCCCCCGGGCGGGTACGCTCGCCCCGAGATCAGGAGCTCTCCTCGCGGCTTGGGCATCCCCATGTCGAGCACCGCGTCCTTGCCGAGCTCGGCCGCGGTGAACTTCCAGAGATCGATCTCGGAGAGCAGGGCTGCCGGCGGGCCGAACGAGAAGAACGCGAGGACCGTGACGGACAGATAGCAGTCGCTGCCGTCCTCGAAGACCCTGTGGAGGAGGCCGAGCTTCTGGGGCTTGATCGTCTTCATCGGAGAAGGGGTTCGCGCCGCCAGCGCGCGGGTCCACGGCCCCGGGGACGACGTCGCCCGGGGCCGCGGCGCACTGTCTCCGAGCGGCTCACGTCAGTCAACGCTCGCCTCCGTCGACCATCGCGCGCCTGGTACCGCGGGTCAGAGATCCTGCCAGGGCTCTGCCTCGCGAGCCGAGCGAGATTTGACGCAAAGACGCCAAGAGCGCAAAGACGCAACAAGGCAAGGCAAGGCATTTATTCTCTATTGCGCCTTTGCGTCTTTGCGCCTTTGCGTTGAAATCTCTCCCCGGATCTCTCGCCGGAGTCCTCTGCGTGGAGCTAATCGTTCGCCATCGCCGCGGCGAAGCGCAGCAGCCCCTCGCCCCAGCCGCCGAGGATGTACGTGCGGTCGTAGAACTCGGGCACGAGCGTGTCCTGGTACCCGGCCACCTGGACCAGGAACACGCGCACGTCGCGGTTCACCCGCGCGCGGTACGTCGCCACGAGCTTCGCCACGTCGATGTAGTGCCCGTTCCAGGCGAAGTCCGCGTAGTCCTTCGGCCGCGTACCGTACAGGCCGCCGTGGCCGGCCTGCATGTCGCTCATCACGAACACCGAGTCCCAGCGCTGCCGCTCGCGGATCGCGCGATCCCAGAAGAGCCACACGCCGTTCTCGGTCGCCGTCCCGATCGTGCGGGCCATGTGCTCCGCCTTCTCGAGCTGCGAGAACACGCTCTCCTGCTTGCGCACCGCGAACGTCTCCAGCCGGTCACCGAACACACCGAGGTGCCCGTCGCTCGAGCGCATCCCGGCCACGACCCCCGTGAGGTTCGCGATCGTGGAGATCTGCATCGTCCCGAGGCTGCTCGTGGTCGTGCCCTGCGCGGACCCGCTGTTGTCGCAGAGCACCATCACGCGGCCGGGGAAGTACGGCACCAGGCCGAGCGAGCGGTGCAGGCACTTCTCCACCGCGTCGAGCACGGCGCCCGGCGCGCAGCCCTTCACGGCGCGATAGGCGCTGTAATACCGGAACGGCAGCTGCTTGCCCTCCGCGGCCGTCTCGACGAGCTTCGGCAGGAACTGGTCGAACGGCACGCCCGCCTCGATCAGGTTGCGCAGGTTGCGCAGCAAGGCCATGTGGCCCATGACCGGCAGCGCCTTGCGCCACGCGCACCGGTTCGAGCCGCGCGCCGAGACGATCGCCTCCCAGGTGCGGCCGGTCGCGCGGAGGGCGCCCTTCGCGAGGCGGTCCACGCTGGGGCTCTTCGGGTGCACGAGGTTCATGACGTCCACGGTCTTGCTCCCCTTGCCCTCGAGCCGGTACTTCGCGAGGGCGTGATCATCGAAGCGCTCGAGCGCGTCGCGCAGCGCGCGCTTCAGCGCGTTCGGCACCGGCTTGCCGAATCGGTAGAGCTGGTACGCGAGGGCGACCGCCGGCTCGTCCGCGCGCTTCAGGATGCGCGGCGCGTAGCTGCGCACGAGGCCCGTCCCGCGCACGGAGGCGGTGTTCGCCGCGCGCACCAGGATGACCTGGGGCGTCGTGCGCATATGCTCCTCCTCGCGCAGCCGCACCGCCTCGGCGAGCGTCGCCTCCGGATCGGCCGCGAGCGCCTCGTCGATGGCCTTCTCGATCAGCGCCGCCGGCGAGAGCTTGCGCCACTCGGCCGGGTCCACGGCGCCCAGCGTCTCGCGCAGGCGCCGCACCTCGGCGTCCGAGAGGCGCGCGCGGGCGGCCGCCTTCTTCGCCGCCTTCGCCGACACCTTCGCCTTCGCCGCGTTCACGGCCTTCGCCGGGCGCGGATCCGCAGGCTCGCGGTGGTAGTACATGGGCTCGCCGAAGAAGCACGACGAGGCCGCGAGGCGGAGGCGCTTCAGCGGATCGGCGATATCGAAGGAGCGGCCGCCCATCCAGTTCAGGTGCGAGTCGGCGCTGCGCTTGTCCTGACGCTTGAGATGCTGAAAGAACGCCATGATGACACCTCCATCCTCGACGCACGCGCGGCGAGGGGTCGAGAGCGGGGCGCACCTTCAAGGTGCGCCCCGCTCGTAGAAAACGGGCGCAGCGCGGAGGATGGTGGTCACGGGGTTGGTCGTGTCAAAACGAAGGAACCGTGACGCTCACTGCCGCGCTGTGCCCTGGTGCCAGAGGCGGGACTCGAACCCGCGACCTCGTCCTGAGAAGGGAAGTAACCCCGGAACTCACTGCCGGCGCTCATCGCGCCGGAGAACACCGTCCGGAGTTGTTTTCGCGCTCTAACCGCTGAGCTACTCTGGCGTGGACGCTGGGGGGTATTGCAGGTCGGATGCCAAGGCGGTCTCCGCGGGTGCCGACCGCAGAAACCCCGGGGGAACGGGCGAGAGCGCGGGCAGCCGGCGTCTCCCGCCGGCCTGTTGTCTATCCCATGAGATAAAATACTAGATGAACCGATAAATCGGGGCGATCGCCGTGGTCGCCGCACCAGAAGGGGGCGCGCCGCCGAGGACCGCGCGCGTAGAGCGAGCAGGCTGCGACGTGGCACAGGGGCGTTGGCGCAGGCTGGCTCATCGGGCAGGGCGATGAACGAGATCCTCTAAGGTTGGCTGTGTTCCGTGGCGGCACCGGGTTTGCTGGAGCCGCCTCATGCTCACCAGAACGCGCAGCTTCTTTGTCTTGGCCACGTGCCTTTCCCTCTTCGGCTGCGCCACCATCGTCGACGACCGGAGCGCGTCGAACGGTCCTCCGGGGGGCGCCGAGGGCACGGGGGACGCGTCGAGCGAGCCGAGCGGCGCTCCGGGCGACCCGAGCATCGACCCGAGGCCGGCTCCGGAGGGCTGCAACGGTATCCTGGACGTGCCGGATCCAGCGCTCGCCGCGGGCTTGCGAGAGGAACTCGGCCTCGGCGCCGGCGAACCGATTCCGGGGGCCGCGGTCGCCGCGCCTGACATCCTCTTCCTCGCCGACCTCGGCATCGAGGACCTGAGCGGCCTCGAGTGCGCCACGTCGGTCGAGCAGCTGTTCCTCCACGGCAATCAGATCGAGGACATCTCGGCCCTCGCGCGCCTGCCGCGGCTCTACAACCTGCACCTGGACTCGAATCGGATCGTCTCGCTGGGCGCGCTCTCCGGGCACCAGCGGCTCATGACGCTGTCCGCGATGGACAACCTGGTCTCGTCGACGAGGGACCTCAACGACCTTCCGGAGCTTCAGAACCTGAACTTGTCGGGCAATCCGCTCGAGGCCCTCGAAGGGCTGGACGGTACACATGCCCTGTTCCATCTCTCGGTCGACCACACCGACGTCGCTGAGCTCTCGAGCCTCTCCAGGTTTCCGGCGCTGGACAACGCGAACTTCACCGAGACCAAGGTGACGAGCCTCGCGACGCTGCCGGGCCTCCACTCCCTGACGACGCTGCTCCTGGAGGACGCGGAGGTCGAGGACGTGCGCCTCGGAGCGGTTCTTCCGGCCCTCGCGAACCTGCACCTGAGCGGCAATCACATCGCGTCGATCGCCGGGCTCGACCCCGCGAGCGTGCCCGCCCTGCAGCACCTGGGGCTCGCTCGCAATCCGCTGACGGACACGTCCCTGCTCTCCACTTACCCGCAGCTGAGGGGGGTGACGATCAGCGAGATCGGCGCGAGCGGCGCGGATCTGAGCTGGGTCACGGGGCTCGCGGGCCTCAGCTGGATCGAGGCGCGCTCCGATTCCATCACCGACCTCACGCCCCTCCTGGGCGTTCAGCGCATCGGCATCCTGGATCTGTCGGACAACCTGATCGAGGACGCGTCTCCGCTGAACGACGTCGTGTTCGACCGCTGCGCGCGGGTCTCGCTCTCGGGGAACCCCGGTGACAGCTCGTTCGGCAGCGTGCTGGACGCGCTCTGCGCGAGGAATATCGTGGTCGACGGCCACTGCATGCCCGCTGTTTGTGACCCTTGCGCGAACCTGGCCTGCGATTGAGCGCCTCGGCTCAACGGAGCTGACCCAGGGTGCCGAGCTCGGACCGCCCCGCACCTCAGGGTCCCCATCGAATGGACAGTGATACACTCCACAGCCTGCGGGTGATGCGGGGCATGTCCAGCGTGTGGAAGGGGCGAGGTGGCTCTTGAAGTACCAGCTTGGTGATGGCGTGGTTTCGTCGATCGCGCTGGCTGCCCTCATCGGCGGTTGCGTGGCCGCGTGCAGCGGAAGCGGAAGCGGCGGCGCGAGCTCCGGCGACGGCGAGGCTGGCGGCGGGGGCTCGACCTCCGGAGGGACTTCGGGGGCGGAGGGCGGCTCTGGCAGCCAGAGCAGCGGCGGCAGCAACGGCAGCTCGGGCGGCCAAGGAGCGTCGACCGGCGGCTCGACGAGCTCGGGTGGCAGCGGCGGCAGCGGTGGCAGCGGCCCGGCGACGGGCGCTGGCGGCGGTGACCCGAGCGACGGCTGCGCGACGCCGGACCAGGCAACCGAAGGTTACAGGTCGATCGAGGTGGGCGGCACGACCCGCCGCTACTATCTCGTTCCCGCGACGACGACGTCGCCCGCGCCGCTCGTCATCAGCTTTCACGGGCACAGCGGCACGGGCCAGGGTGACGTGTCCACCTTCGCCCTCCGCGACACCACGGAGGGACAAGCCGTCCTGATGTTCCCCGATGGCGTGCCGCAGGATTGGTACGGCGATGCCGTGGGATGGGACAATCGCAGCACGACGTCCCCCGACGTTGCGTTCACCAAGGCGCTCATCGACGAGGCCGCGGCGTCGCACTGTATCGATCGTTCGCGCGTCTTCCTGGTGGGCTTCAGCTGGGGTGGCTGGATGTCGGCCCAGGCGGGCTGCGCGTTGGGCGATCAGGTGCGCGCGCTTGTCTCCGCCGCGGGCGGGCCTCCCGCAGGGAACTGCGCCGGACCGGTGAGCGCTCTCATCGTCCACGGCGCGGCGGACGACGCCGAGCCGCTCGACTCCGGCATCCAGAGCCGGGACAGGTTCGTGGCGTTGAACCAATGCGGGTCCGGCACGTCGCCCGCGGGCTCGGGCTTGTGCGTCGCCTACGAAGGCTGCACCAAGCCGACGTGGTGGTGGCAGCACGAGCTCGGTCACACGCTTCCTGAGGACTCACAGAGAACGATCTGGGAGTTTCTGCTCGCCGCGCCGTAGCTCCACTGCGTCGATGGATGGGGCGAGTTCGCGGGGTCGTGATGCAGGGGGCGCACACAGCATGACGACATAGGATCGGAGCGCGTGCGGAGGGGGCCTTGGCTGCGTCGGGCCGGAGCTCCAGGACCAGCGCCGCGTCGCCCAAGTGCAGAGCGGGGATCCGGAACGTCGCGACCGTGGCGCGCGCTCATCACCGTGGGCACGAGAGGGTCGCGATCCGGGGCTCGGTAGAATTTTGAAGGAACGCCCAGATCCAGACCTTGGGGTTGCGTCGTGGCGCGTGTCCTGGGGAGGTCGAGACCTCTGGGGCGGGTCCGGGAGGAGGAATCCGCGAGGTCGAGATCTTGGCGGCAGGTGTGTAGAGGAGGAATCCGCGAGGTCGAGATCTTGGCGGTGGCCGGCAGAGGAGGGCTCGGCCAGGTCGAGATCTTGGCGGCAGCCGGCAGAGGAGGGCTCGGCCAGAGCGCGACCTCAGCGGCAGGCTGGACACGAGGGGCTGGTCAGGTCGAGGCCTCTGGCGCAGGGGAGAGACGAGGGCTCGGCCAGGTCGAGACCTGGGCGGCCGCGGCGACGCGGCGATCGGGTCGACGGTTGAGCCATGGGTGGCGCCAGCCGCTGCGAGCCGGAGGCGCGCTCCGCGACGGGGCGCGCGCCGCGAGCGTCCCCGGGTTCAGCCGCGCGATCGTCACCGCCGGCGCGCGGAGAGGAAACCGGCGGCGATCTCGGTTGTGTAGAGTGCGAGATGACGGCGCTGGTGGTCGGCTCATGGTGCATCGCGGCGGACGGGTCCCTTGCGCCGAGGCTCCCGTGAACCTCGCCGCGCGATCCCGGCTCGGCCCGCAGGCCGGGGCGGAGGAGCTGCTCCCCCGTCCCGCAGACGGCGAGCGGTACGACCCGCCCGAGCACATCGCTCCCATGTCGTCCCAGGACCTCTCGGCGTCCAGGGTGCGGGCCTCGGGCGCAGCGGCGCTGGACGCCGAGGCGCTGTACCGCCGCCACCATCTCCTGGTGTACCGCCTCGCCCTCCGTTACGGCCGCGGCAACGTGGCCTGGGCCGAGGACGTGACGCAGGACGTGTTTCTCGATCTCATGAAGGCGCTCGCGACGCTGACCGATCGAGACAACCTCGAAGGATGGCTGTACCGGGCGACCTCGAATCGCTGCCTGAACCGCCTGCGGCGGGACCGGTTCCTCGACCTCGCGCCCATCCGCTGGCTGCTCGGGCAGGACGAGGCCGATCCGCGTCCGATGCTGGAAGAGGTGGCCATCGCGCGCGACGATCTGCGTCGGGCGTTCAAGGCGCTGGGCACGCTGCCTCCCAAGGAGCAGGTCGCGTTCTCGATGTTCTATCTCGACGGCAAGGAGCAGGAGGAGATCGGGAGCGTCCTTGGCCACTCCAAAGGGTACGTGTGCAAGCTGATTCGAAGGGCCGTCGCGCGGCTGCGCGACGCCGGGTGGGAGGTGGGGCAATGACGCGAGACCGCGACCTGCTCGCGCTGCTGCACGAGGTCGACGCGCGGCTCGCGGCGGCGACTCCATCGCCCCGGCTCGCGGCGCGCCTTGGCGCGCAGCTGCGCGGGGAACGCCCGTCCCTCGCCCGGCGCGTGGGACGCCCGCTCGCGCTGGCCCTCGCCGCCGGAACGGCCGCGGTCGTCCTCGGCGCCGCCCTCCAGCGCCCGGCGACCCCCGAGGTCTCCGCGCGCAGCCCGGCCGACGATCCCGCGATCGGGATCGTCGGCGATCGCTCCCGCGCGGACGGCGGGATCCCGGAGCGCACGCCGGCCGAGGGCCACCCGCCGGCGCCGCCCCGGATCCTCGCCCCGCTCCTCCGGGAGCCGCCCCGCCGGCTCGCTCCGCCGCCGAAGACCTCCCCCCCTGCGCCGCACAGCTCGGCAGCGCCGCCGGACGCGCGCGACGCGCCTGAAGGCCAGCGAAGCAGCGAGCTCCCCGAAGGCCGCACCCCAGCCCCGCCGTCGCACGCGCGTGCCCAGCCGCCGGCCGTCGCGCCCCCGTCGAGCCCGGGGTGGGTCGACGCCCTGGAACGTCCGCCGCTCCACACGTCGCGCGGCCAGCTCCCCTCGTGGAGCCGAGGCACCGGCGGCGCCAGCGCTCCGGCGGAGGCAGCTGGGCAAAAGGGCGAGCGAAGCGCCGAGAGCAGCGCCGAGGGGGCGGATGGCGCGGCGACGGCGGAGCCCCACGAGAAGCCGACGGGTCTGCAGGAAGAGGCGGGCTGCCCGACGGCGGAGGATTTGACGAGCAAGGCCGAGGCGATGTGCGATGCGCAGGGCCTCGTCCTCGGCGACGTCAAGCTGCTCGATCCGTGCAGAGACGGCGGTTACCGCAGCGTCGAGCCCACGTGCGTCGACGGTGAGCCGACCGAGTGCTGGAGCGGCCGGCTCGGCGACGGCCTCACCTGTCATGACAGCGGCGATCTGAAGGATCAGGCCTACATCACGTGCAGCAACCAGGGCGCGGATCTCACCGAATTCACTTACGAGCGGGGCGCCGCCGGGTGCGGGCTCAGCGAGACGACCGGTGCCGTCTATGCGTGCTGCCCGGCGGCGGATCCGCTGCCGTCGCGCCTGTGCTGGACGACCAAGATCGACCACGGGGACGTGTGCCAGGCGCAGTCGACGCTCGGTGACGAGGCCAGCGCCCTGTGCGCAGACGCCGGGCAGCGGATCTTCCGCATCTGGTACAACTCCGGCACCGCGATCTGCCCCGAGGCGCACGACACGAGCGCGCTCTTCACCTGCTGCCCGTGAGCAGCGGTCGCGGGTCTGCCTGGCGGAGGGACCGGCTGGCTGGCCAGCGCGACAGCGAACTCGGAGAGCGCCCGACTGCGTGGGTCGGCATGGCAGGGCTGCGAGAGGGGGCTCGGGCAGGGCGTGGTCGCTGGGCGGGTGCGAGAGGGTGGCTCGGCCAACTCGAGGCGCCGGCGGCTGCTGCGATCGCGCTGACGGCTGGAGCCACGGAAGCCGCGAAGCGCGTCAGGGGCAGCGCGTTGGGCTCCGGGGCAGCGCGTTGGGCTCCGGGGCAGCGCTTCGTGTACGATGCACGCAACGCGCTCGGAGGCGCCGTCGACCCAGCATAGGATGAGCACCGCGACCGTCGAGTTTGCTGGCATCGAGCTCCTGAGCCCGTGCCCTCACTGCAGCGCGCCGATGGCGGTCAACACGTTGACCGACCGGTCCCGCTGCTCGAGCTGTCTCATGGAGTCGGCGCTGCCGCCGTCGGTGTGGGACGAAGCGCTGAGCGGCGTCGAGAAGGACGTTGTGCAGTTCGCGAACGGGTACCTGCGCCACGGCCCAGTGTGGGGCGAGGGCGGCCCGCCGCCGGGGCCGCACGTCGAGTGGCAGCGCGGCCACGACGCCCCGCCGTGTCTACGCTGCCAACAGCCGATGCGCCTCGCGCCGCAGGGGGGATGCGTCTGCCCCGCGTGCGGGGCGGGGCGGGCGATCTTGCCGAAGCCGCCATGGCTTCCGGAGAACAGCCCTGTCCTGGGCTTCGTGAGCGACGAGCCGGCGGTGGCCGAAGAGCGGCCGCGCGAGCCGGTGCACGTCGCCTGCACCCAGTGCGGAGGGCCGCTCGTGGCGGACGGGTCGAGCCGGATCGTGCCGTGCGGCTATTGCTCGGCGCGGGTGGCATTGCCGGATGCGGTGTGGGCTGCGCTGCACCCGCCGCGGATCAAGAAGCGGTGGTGGCTGGCGGTGCACGTGGTGGACGACCCGCGGCGGGAGCCGGCAGAGATCAACAGCTTCACCAGACTCGCCGGGGCAATCGGCATCGTCATCGTGAGCGTCGCGATGCCTGTATTCTTCGCCGCTGGATTGGCTGCGATGGAGACCCAGCGGGATCCCTGGGTGGCGGGTGTTGGCAGCCTTTGCGCACTCGTCTGTATTTGGTTCGGCTACGTTGTTTGGGGTAGCTGGCGCTACGCGCGCATCTGCCGTCGCGAGCATGAGGTGATCGGTCGATTACATGGTCCATGGGGCGCGCGGGGCTCCGGCACTGCGGAGGTGCTACTCACTCCGCCGCGCCACGCGGCCAACGTGCTCGGGTGTGCTGTGCTCCGGCAAATCAGCCAACAGCGGTTCGCGGAGCTTGGCGGCGAAGGGGGCAAGGTGCGGGCGTGGATGATTCCAGGGAAGCCAGCCACGGCTCACGCGCAGTCGACTCCCTCTGTTCTGGAGTGATGGTCTGCCTCTGGAACACGAGCTCGTCGCGAATGGTAGCCCCACGTCTCCGTCAATGGTCTGGCTGCCTCGTCGTCGTATGCAGGCTCTGCATGGTGCGGTGGTGCAAGTGCTCTCAGAAGAACGAGACGATATCTGCTCGCACGTTATGGATGGCGTTGGTGGCGAGCTTGGTTACCGTTTTAGCTAGATCAATCGGACTGTTCTGGATTCTGAGGCCGGTTAGGTCGATCTTCATCGCGGTGAGGTCCACCTTTATAGAGCCGGCGTTGGCGCTCGTGCCGAAGACCTTGAATTCGTGGTATACGCTTTTGGTGTCCGACGTCAGGAATGCCGCCTTGTGCGCCGTGGTTTCGTGGTATGACGCGGACAGCGTCTCCCAGAAGCCCTTGGTTTCCTTGTGGCTCCCCGCGTTGGTGACCTTGAACTCCGGCGAATCGATGACAAAGCTCGGCGCTTTGATGTAGCCGCTGCCGCTGAGCGTCCACTGGAGCTCCCCGGTCTCCCAGCCGAGCGCGCCGACCTTCCAGCCGACTTTGCCGCCCTCGAGCTTCATCGTCTCGAACTTCTCTTCGTGCAGCCCCTTCACGGTCGTCTTGAGGCTCGCGAAGTCCTCGTCGACGTCGCGCGCCTTCGTGTGCTTCTTTCCGACGATGTCGGTGTCCTGGCTGGCGTAGCGCTCGATCACGTCGTTGGCGGTCGTCTTCTGCTGCCCGTCGATGAACGTCGTCAGGGAGGTGTCGTAGGTCTCGTTGACCGCGCCCTCGACATGGTCCTCGCGCTTGCCTGCGACGTGAACCTTCTGGTCGCCGCCCACATCGACGGTCTGGTTGGCGCCGGCGGTGACGAGGTTGTCGCGGTGGGCGTGGAGCTCGAGCAGCTCCTCGCCCTTCTTGTCCTCCATCATGATCTGGTTGAAGCCCTCGCCGCCGGGCGAGGTCTTGCTCTTCCAGATGGAGCGGGTCTTCTCGGCCGGGAGCTTGAGGGGGGCGACGCTCCAGGCGTTGTGGAGGCGGCCGACGACGACGGGCTCGTCGGGGTCGCCGTCGAGGTAGGCGATGATGACCTCCTCGTTCACGCGCGGGAGCATGACAAAGCCGTAGTCGAGGCCCGCCCAGCCCTGAGAGACGCGGACGAAGCGGGTGGGGTTGCCCTCGTGCAGCTCGCGGCGATCCCAGCGGAACTCGACCTTGACGCGGCCGTGCTCGTCGACGTCGATCTCGTCGACGCCAGCCTTGTTGCCGACGACGAAGGCGGTCTGTGTGCCGAAGATGCGCGGCTTGGGCCGGCGCGCGGGGCGCCACGGATCGCCGGCAGGGACGCAGACGAGGACGTTCCGGCGCACGGGGCGGCCGCCTGAGCCCTCGGTCACGGCGCAGCGGGAGCGGATGACGAGCAGCTGGCCGTTCACGTCGGCCCGTGGGTGCCCCTCGACGGTGAAGCGAGCGCCAGCGCCGAGCGCGAAGCTCGTGTGGCACTCGAAGGTGCGCCGCTCCGACCGGGCCTCCTCCAGGTACTGCTTGGCCAGCGCCTCGCCCCGCTTCTCGGAGGCCGCCGTGAACCGGTTCGTCGAGAACTCGTACCGCTCGAGCGTCGCCTCGCGGACGAACGCCCGCTGCGAGGTCTCGGCGCGCTGATCGAGGACGTACTCCGGCTTCTTGAAGTCGTAGTCCCGCACCGTGACCATCGACGTCTCGATCGACGAGGTGATCGCGATGAACGAGACCGCCGGGCCCGCCGCGTTCATGCCCGCGTCCACCGGCGGCACGAACGGCACCCGGGGCGCGCCGTCGTCCGTGAACGCCGTGTCCTCGGAGAGGACCCAGTCGCTGCCGCCAGGCCCGTGATCGAAGTACGAGACGAGGCCCTCCTCCGCGAGCGCGCGGAACATGAAATCGAAGTCGGTCTCCCCGTACTGGACGCGGTACTCGCGCGCTGGCCGGTCCGGCGACGCGACGAGCGAGCTCGGCGCCGGGATGCGGCCGCCGTACGCGCTCGCCACGACCTTGCAGACGCCGTCCGCCGTGAGGCCCTGAAAGATGCGGTGATCCGCGCTCCGCGTGGCGAGCCAGAGGGGCGGGACCACGGCGAGCTCGTACCGCGACACGCCGCTGGGCTCCGCGGAGACCTGCCGCACCCGGCGCACGATGCCGTGAACCTTCTTGAGGAGCGGCTCCGTGCTCAGCTCGACGACGATCTCCTCGCCCACCACGCTGGAGAGGTCGATCTCCGGATCGGTGCTCACCACGTCGAGCGTCAGCTCGAAGAGCTCGTTGAGCGCGTCCCGGTACTCGATCTGGTGGACCTCGAACCCGGTGACTCCGGAACGGGGGAACGTCAGGCTCACGTCGATGGCCATGGTCGGGTCTCCTCGGGTGGCGCGCCGCGGGGACGCGGCGCTCATCTCGGCTCGTTGCGGCTCTCCCCGGCGGGAGCGGAGCGGGAACGGTGCTGCGAGTAAAGCTCCTGCCAGCGCCGGTGCGCGGCCGGGTCGCGCGCGAGGCGATCGCGCCAGAAGGCGTCCACCGCGGCGCGCTCCTCGGGCCGGCCGAGCCCGTACCGCGCGAAGAGGGCCTCGGCGTCGCCAGGAGAGGCGGCGAGATCGGCGCAGAGCGACGCGTACTGCTCCAGCGAGAGCGCCGGCGCCGGCGGCGGGCTCGAGGGAGCGGCCGGCGCGGCGCGGGGGCCGGACGCGAACGGCAACGGCGCGCCGGAGGGCGCTCCGGACGTCGGGTGCGTCCCCGAGAGGCTGGTGAAGCCGCGCATGCCCTTCGGCACCAGGGCCATCGCCGCGGCGGGCTCCACGGGCTCCGGCGGGGCAGGGAGGGCGGGCAAGACCGCGGTCGGCGGGGCGGGGCGCGCGGGCTCCGGCGGGGCAGGGGGGCCGAACGGCAGCACGGGCGCACCGGAAGCGGCCGCGGAGGCGGGCTGCGTGCCACGGAGCTCGGTGAACCCCCGCATGCCAGGCGGCACCAGCGATGCTGCGTCGACCGGCGCCGGCGGCGAGCGGTGCGGTTCGGGATGCGCCGTGGACGTCGAGGCGTCGCCCGCCTTGAAGGGCAGCGCCGGACCTGTGGGAGCGTCCGAGGAGCGCTCCGTCCCGTGGAGCTTGAAGTGCCGCATCCCCCCTGGCACGAGCGAGAGCGCCGCGGCACCGGGCGAAATCGACGCGGCGGCGGGCGAGGGCGCGTCCGTCGCCGCGCGCAGGTAGCTCGGCACCGCCGGCGCGCGGCTCGCGGCCGGCTCGCCGGTCGGCCGCGGCGCGTGCGCCTCGCTCGGCTCGGGCGGCGCAGGCGCCTCCGCGCGAGCAGCGCCGGCTGCTTCCGATGGGGCGCGCGCCGCTGCCGCCGAGGTCGGCGCCCCAGGCCGGGGTCGCGGCGCGTTCGGCGACGGGATCATCAGCAGGCTCTTGAGCTGTTTCGTGATCATCGCCGTCGTCGTCTGCCCCGCCGTTCCCACTCTCGCGAGGTCGACTCCTTTCGTCAACGCCGGCGCCAGGTATGATGGCGCCCGCCCTGAACGCGCCCGCGCGCGGTGGAGTCGCTCCCATGCCCGATCCCTACATCTACCAGCGTGACATCGAGACGTACGGCCGCTTCACCGCGTCGCAGATCCAGAAGCTCGTCCTGCCGGTCGATGCGGGGTTCGTGACGGCGCTGCGCACCGTCACGGCGCGCCTCGACGCCGCGACCGAGGCCCTGCGCAAAGCGAAGCTGGACGCGACGGCCGCTCCTGTGCTTCCGAGCGCGTCCCGCGGCTCGAGGGGCGGCCGGGCCAATCCGGTCGTGGCGGGCCGTGGCCTCCTGCGCCGCCTCGTGGAGCACGCCGCCTCGCGGCCCAACGGGGCCGCGCTGGCCCGCGAGCTCCTCCAGGGCCAGACGCTCGCCACCGTGCTGCGCCGCCGCCCCGCGGCGCTCGCCGCGGCGCTGACGCACGCGATCGAGGTGCTCGATCAGCACGAGGTGCAGCTGCCCGAGCGCGAGGCGTGGACGGCCGACCTCGAGCGCTCCCGGGACGCCCTCGAGCCGCTCATCAGGAGCGTGCGAAAGACCCGGCTCGCGCGCCGCACCGTGACCCCAGAGATGAAGGCCGCGCGCGACGAGTGGCTCAACACCTACCGCGCGGCGAAGCTCCTCGTCGAGTGTGTGCTCCGGCTCCACGGCAAGACGTCGTTGATGCCAGAGATCTTCGGCGATCTCCCGCGCGCCCCTCGCGCCGCCGCGGGGGCTACCGCCGCGCGCCGCCCACCCGCCAGCGCGTCCGCGCACGCGTGACGATTCCACTGCTCACTCCGGAGCTTGACCCGCGCCGACACGTGGCCTCGTGCCCTTCAGTTCCGTAGGCCCCAGGGGTCGTCGCACGGCGCGGCGAGTGTCGATGCCTGAGCTGATGAGGAAATAAGAAAACGGTAGGCCCGAGGAGAGGGTGTTCTCGGGGCGGGGTGGGGGATGGGCCGATGTCTGAGCCTGAGGCATGCCTCCTCCGGCAGAGCCGGAGGAGGCATGCCTCAGGCGAGTTCGGCGGGGCCCCCACCCCGCCCCGAGAACACCCTCTCCTCGGGCCGGGCAGCCCGGGATCCCCTCGTTCCTACCCGCCCCCGAGGTGCGCCCGGAAAAACCTAACGAGGTGCCCGTACTGGAGCACCTGGTTGTCCCGCTTCTGCGCGCCGTGCCCCTCGTCGGCGAACAGGATGAGCTCCGACGGGATCTTCCTTGCCTCCAGCGCCTGCTGGATCTGCACCGACTCGCCCGCAGGGACCCGCGGATCCGACACGCCCTGCACGATCAACAGAGGCGCCTTCACCCGATCGAGGTACGTGATCGGCGAGAGCTTGAGCAACGCGTCCCGATCCTTCTCGGGATCGCCGTACTCGGAGATCCGGAGGATGCGCCGGTAAGGCGCCGTGTTCTGGAGGAACGTCACGAGGTTGCTCATGCCGACGACGGCGGCGCCCGCGTCATAGGCGCCAGCGAACATGGTCATGCCGATCAGCGAAGAATAGCCGCCGTAGCTGCCGCCGAAGATGCCGACCTTCGGCGGCCGGCCCTCGTGGCCGAAGCTCGCCTTGACGAACTTCGCGGCGTCCTCGATGTCCGTGATGACGTCGAGCCGCTTCGCGCCGTCGTCGGCGTGCAGCCATGTCTTGCCGTAACCGTCGCTCCCGCGGACGTTCGGCTCGACGAACACGAACCCGGCGTCCACGAAGATCTGCGCCCGCGCGCTGAACCCAGCCCTGGTCTGGGCCTCCGGGCCGCCGTGGAAATGGACGACCACAGGACACGGCCGCTCGCACCGCGCAGGGCGGCGCACGAACATCGGGATCTGCGCGCCGTCGCGCGCCGGATAGGACTCCAGCGTGGTCGCCGAGAACGCGCCCGGCGCCATCTCGGGCACGCTCGGAGCGTGCCACTGCGCCAGCTTGCCAGTCGTCCAGTCGAGGACATGGGCCGTCGCCGGCGACGTCGAGGTCTCCACGAGCAGCGTCGTGAACCGGCCGTCCCGCGTCGTCGAGCCCGGGATCACGTGATCGGCCGCCGGGAGCGCGGGCAGCTTGATCTCGCGGTGCGACCTCGCGTCGAGCGCGCGGAGCCGCGTGTAGCCCCGCTCGTTCACCGTGTAGAGGATCCTCTTCTTCGACCGATCGATGGAGAACGCGCTGACGTCGAACGGGATCTCCGGCGAGATCGGCGTGAGCTTCCCCGCCTTCCAGCTGTAGAGCCGGCGGTGCTCCCCGAGGCGCGGCGTGAGCACGAGGACCTCGCCGGGCGCCGCGCCGTACAGGGCCTCGTAGTCCTCGCGCTCGCCCTGCCCGAAGAGGGGAATCAGCGCGTCGGCGCCCGGAGCGGCCTTCGCGCCAGGCGCCCACTCGAAGAACTCGCTCATGTTGGAGCCCACGTCCTTCGCGAGCAGCAGGCGGCCGTCGCCCGTGGCGTCCACGGCGCGCCAGATGCCCTCGCGATCGAACACGACCTCTCGCTGCCTCGACGCGATGTCGTACCGGTAGATGACGTACGCGTCCTTCTTGACGTCGTTGGCTCGATAGTAAACGTGCCGCCCGTCGTCGGAGACGAACTGGAGCTGCGTCTGCACGCCGGGCATGTGCTGGATGGCGACGAGCGGGCCGCCTTTCGCGTCCTGTAGATAGAGCCCGGGGTTCTCCTCGCCCTTCCGGTCGCGCGAGAGGACGAGGCGCGCGCCGTCCGGCGTGACGTCCGCCACGACGGTCGGATCCTCGCCGCCTGTCAGCTGCAGCGGGAAGCGCTGCGGCCCGTCGAGCCGGAAGACCTGCCTCGTCCCCGTGATCGTCCAGGTGAAGTAGAGCGCCTTGCCATCCGGCCCGAGGACGCCTCCGGAAGGAGCGCGCACGTCGAGCATGGCCTGGATCCGGCGCGAGACGTCGTCCGGGAGCGGAGGCGGCGCGTAGCGAGCCAGGATCTCCGGAGAGATGCTCGCCGCGCCGTGCCCCGCGTACCCGGGCCGCTCCGGCGCGGGTGCAGCCCGCGGCGGTCCGGCGGGCGAAGGCGGCGCCGGAGGCGCGGACGCGGCAGGGCGAGGCGCAGCCGCCGGAGAGACCGGCGGGGCCGTCGCGCACGCCGCCGAGAGGGCGAGGGAGCCGAGCAAGCCGAGCAAGGAGCGCCGCGCGGCCTCATGGCGCCCGCGCCGCGTCGAGGAGGACGACATGCGGCGCATTTCGCCGGAGCAGGCGCACGCCGGCAAGGTCAAAGGCCGCGCGGCGCCGGCAAGGTCAGAGGCCGCCCCGCGTGGGCCCGCCTCAGTCAGGCTCGCCGGGGAGCTTCGCGCGGCCGAGGGCCGCTTCCGCCGCCGCCAGCTGCGCCGCGAGCTTCCGCAGCTCCTCGGCTTCCTCGCCCTGGAGCGAGATGTTCGGGACGAGCGCGTTCAGGGCGCGGCGGTTGTACGCGAGCCCGAGCGGCGAGCCCTTCTCGAGGTTCATCACCATCGACTCGGCCAGCACC
Organism: Sorangium sp. So ce726; assembly: GCF_051521405.1. Classification (NCBI taxonomy): domain Bacteria; kingdom Pseudomonadati; phylum Myxococcota; order Polyangiales; family Polyangiaceae; genus Sorangium; species Sorangium sp. So ce726. The sequence goes on from NZ_CP150349.1 coordinate 3,813,306, forward strand.
GCCAGCGCCTCCCGGTGCAACCCCTTCGCCGAGAGCACCTCGGCGAGCGCGGCCGTCGAGCGGGCCAGGCCGAGGAGATCGCCGAGCGCCTCCTCGGCCTCGATCGCCGCGGTCAGGCGCTGCGTCGCGCGGTCGAGGCGGCCGTTGCGGAGCTCCAGCCGGCCGATCGTCTCCCACACCCGGGCGAGCTCCCGGGTGTCGCCGAGCTGCTTGTAGGCGCGCTCCGCGGCGAGCGCGTGGTCGAGGCCCATCGACAGCGCGTCGGACTCGCGCCCGGGGCGGGCGGGGACGTGGAGCGGGATCCGCGCGAAGAGGTGGTCGGTCTCGGCGAGCTCGACGCGCGCCGACGGATCGACCCGGGCCCGCTCCTCGAAGGTCCGGCGCGACTCGATCAGGAGGTGCGTCGCGCGGACGGGATCGCCCATGCGCACGTGGACCGCCGCCTGATCGTTGAGCAGCCGGGCCGCGCCGAGCGCGTCCCCGGCGTCGAGCAGCAGGCGGCTCGCGGTCGCGAGCTCCTCCAGCGCGCGCTCCAGCGAGCGCGCGTCGCCCATGTCGTAACAGACACCCGCGATGAGCGCGGCGACCTCGGCGTGCAGCTCCGGCGGGTCGCCCTGCGCGAGGAGCGCGCGCGCGGCGTCGAGCACCTCGAGCGCGCCCGCGAGCGTGCTGGCGGGGTCCGGGCCGGCGGCCTGCCATTGCACCCGGGCGATGCCCGCGAGCGCGCCGATGCGGAGCCGGCGGCGCGCAGGCGTGGCCGGCATGCCGTCGAGCAGCGAGAGCGCCTTCCGCCCGTAGCTCAGGGCCTGGGCGTACGCGCCCATGGCCGCCGCCTCGACCGCGGCCGCGCAGTAGCGCTGCGCCGCTTCCTCGTGCTCGCCCGCCTCGGTCAGGTGCGCCGCCGCGCGCACGTCGTGGAGGTGGCGCCCAGCGCCGTGCGCCGCCGCGCTCGCGGCGCCCGCTGCCTCGGCGCGATCGGGCGCCGCGGGCGCCGGGTACATGGACACGCCGAGCGGCGCTGCGGCGCGCAGGGACTCGGCCGCGGCGCGCCCGGCGACGGAGTCGGCCGCCGCCGGCCAGGAGAAGGCGTGGCGGGATCCAGAAGAGGATCGCTCCGACAGCGCGGCAGGGACGCGCAGCGAGGCTCCACGGGCCGACCGGCTCGGCTCGTCCGGGAAGGCGCCGCCGAGGGACGCGAGGTCGCGGGGCACCCGCATCGGCCCCGGGATGGGCGCGTCGAGCGAGTCGGGCGGGGCGTCGAACATGATGGACTCGGGCGGCTCCGAGACGCGGCGGCTCTCGGGGCCGCGGTGGAACAGATCGGCGTAGGGCCACGCGGGATTGCCGGGCCCCCCGGGGGCCATCGGCGCGGGCCTGTCCTGTGTGACGCGCGGCGGTGCGCGGCGCGTGTTGCTCATGGACGCACCGCCCGTATGGGCCATGGCTGGCGGCGGCCTCAGCGTCTCGGCCGCCCGCGGCACACCGCCGCGCGGCACCGAGAGCGTGGGGTCGGCGGTCTTCTCCCACTCGTCCGTGGTCGACGCGCCGCCGGCTTCGGCGGTCGGCCCGCCAGCCACGGGCGCGCCGGGCGAAGCGGCCGCTGGTGATGCCATCGCCGGCGGCGGGCCCGCCGGCGGGGGCGCAGCGGCCATCGTGCGCGGCGTCGCCATGGCGGGCAACGACGCGGACGGCGGCGCGGTCGAGAGCGGCGGCGCTCCGGCCTTCGTCAGCCCGGCGGCGGCCCTCGCGGTCGGGTCGTCGCCGCGAGGCACGCCAAGGCTCGCTCCGCCGATGACGTGCCGCTCGACGGTCGACGTGAGGATGGCCGCGCTCTGCGTCGGCGGCGCGGCGGCATGGGCCGTCGCCACCGCGGCATGGGCGGGCGCCGCCGCGGCGTGGGTCGCCTGGTGCTCGGCCGCGACGACGCCCGACGCCGCGCGCGGCTCGCGCGCGGCCTGCGCATCCAGCTCGGTTCGCTCCTCGCTGAGCAGCGTCGCGAGCCGCCGGTGCCACACGCGCGCGAGCGACGGGAGGATCGAGCCGCGGAGCGCCTCGACGGTCTCCTGCGGGAGATGGAAGCGCCCGTCGCCGCGGTCCTCGACCGGAACCCCTGCGTCCGCGGCGCGCTGCAGCGCCTCGAGCACGTCGAGCGCGTCGACGCGGAGGAGCGCGGCGACGAGCTCGCTCTCGAACCCCGAGCCGACGATCGCGCCGGCCCGGAGCACCCGGAGCACCTCGCCGGGCAGCTCGCGCACGGCGACCTGCGGCGGCGGCGGGGGGGGCGAGGTCGCGCTCGTCAGCGTGGTCGCGCCGTCGGCCGGCCGGAGGAGCGCGTCGGCCCCGCAGGCGGCGCGCACCGCGTCGACCAGGCCGCCGGCGGGGCCGGTCGGCGCGTGCAGGCGAAAGGAGAGGACGAGCGCGACGCGGAGCGCGTCGGGGCGGGACACCACCCGGCGCAGCACGTCGAGCGTGGCAGGGTCGGCGTGCTCGACCGCGTCGAACACGATGGCCCACGCGCGATCCGCCTGCTGCGCGAGGCGGTTGGCGGTCTCGATGAACTCGGCGTCCACCATCAGCTCGTGCACGTCGCCGAGGAGGCGGCGCCGGAGCCCCGCGGCGCTGCGGCTGCGCGCCTGATCGAGCGCCGGCTGCGCCCCGCCGGCGAGGCGCTCGATCTGGGTCCGCGCGTCGCGCAGCGGCCCGAGCGTCATCTCGGGGACGTCGCAGCGCACGCGCACGATCCGCAGCCCGAGCCGCGCCGGCGGATCCCCGGGGACGATGTTCAGCAAGGCCGTGTGCCGGCCCTCGGAAATGCGCTGCCAGAGCTGTTCCACGGTCCGCTCCTCCTCTCTCCAGGCGCACACGGCCCAGAGCGGGTGCAGGTATCGTGCGCTACGGGCTCATCCGCCGCGTTCGGCTCGCTGCGGCATACTTTCGCACGCCTCGCTCGCCTGCCTGGCGGTCGAGCCCGTATCCCACGATACCTGCACCCGCTCTAGTATCCCCAGAGGAACTCCGCGCGGGCGAACGCCGTGAAATAGCTCCCCGGACCGTCGCCCGCGCCAGGGAGGAGCAGCGTGTACTTGCCGGCGAAGCCGGCGGCGAACTCGCGGTTGAACGCGTAGTCGATGCCGAACGGGATGGAGACCCCGAACTGCCCCCGGTGGCAGCCCGGCTGGCCCGACGAGCCGCAGGGCGCGAGGCGCACACTGTCGTATGCGCCGGTCATGAGGCCGACGTAGGGGACCCACTGCAGAATATCGATGACGTACGTGGCGCCGGCCGATGCGCCGAGGAGCATGAGGTCGCCCCCCGGGTGGGACGCGGTGTTGACCTCGACGACCGCGTTGAAGGCGTCCGTGAGCCCGTAGGCGAGGTGCAGGCTGCCGCCGATCCCCGGGTACGTCCCGCCGTCCGCGAGGAGCGCGTACCCGACGCCGGCGCCGGCGTGCCATTGCCGTTCAAAGGCGTCGGCCCGAGAGGGGGCCAGGAGCGCGAGGAGCGCGAGCGCGGCGGAGGTCAGCAGGGCGACAGGGGAGCATCTCATGGTCGGTTGCGGCGAGCAGCCCGGAGCGCCCCCGTGACGAACCATGGATCGAGGGCGACGACGGCGCGCGCCGGGCGCTCGATGGGCGCGCGCGGCCGAGGCTAGCACGCGCGCCGCAGGACATGTTCAGCGGAGCTGCTCGCGGCGACGGGGGGCCCGCGACGCCCCCGCGTCCTCGTCGTCGAATTCGTCGGCGTAGATGCGCGCCGCGGGGTCGGCCGCGCCCTCGCCCGGATCGATGCGGAGCGACGGCCGGGGAAAGCGGACGGCGGCCGCCCCCGAGATCCCGGGGAAGGTGTAGAGGATCTCGCCGCGCTCGCCGATCTCGACGCCCACGTCGCCGGGGCGCTCCTTGGCGAGCTCGGTGAGCAGGGCGTCCGCCTCCGGGGCCGGCAGGTCGAGCGCGACGCCGACCTCCTGCGCCGTGAGCGGGCGGCGGCGGTGCGAGGCGAGCGAGAAGATCGCCTGAACCTGGGCGTCGCGCGAGGCCTTCGCCCCGGAGCGAGAGAGCTTCCGTCCGCCCAGCAGGAGGAGCAGGCCGAGGGCGAGGGCGACGAACCCGATCGGCAGGCCGATCGCGAGGCCGGCGATCGACCCCGGGAACAGCGCGGCCGCGCCCAGGCCGAGGAGGAGCGCCAGCGCGGTCCCGCCGATGAGGACCAGCCAGCCGAGCACGCCGGCGACCGCCCCGCCGACCCTGGACGGCTGCCCCGCCAGGCTGACCGATTTCCCCGCGAACGGCAGGCGCTCCCTACCGCACGCGGTGCAGTACGCGGCGAGCCCGCGGTGGATGACGGGCGCGTTCTTTCCGCAATGAGGACACATTGAGGACTCCCCCGCGAGCAGATCTTCGCGAGCCAGGCTGTAGCGTAGGAATGAAGCCCCTCCGCCGCCAGGTGTGCGGCCGCGGGATCTCCAGGTTTTTCGCGGGCACGCCGTGCGGGTCGGCGTCGATCAGCGTCGGTCGGCGTCGGTCGGCGTCGGTCGGCGTCGGTCGGCGTCAGATTCCGAGGTAGCGCGCGATCTCGGCGCTCGCCGGGTCGGAGGCCACGGCGCGCAGGGCGTCGTACCGGCGTTGCCATGCGGCCGCGCTGCCTTCATCTCCGCGCCATCGCGCCGCCTCGGCGCGGGCGAAGGCGTAGCGCCGGAGCGAGAAGCGCGAGGCGTCGATCGCGAGGAAGGCGTCGAGCCACACCTCGGGGTCGCCCTCGCCGTCGCCGAGCAGCTGGGCCGATAGCGCGGCGTACGGGATGAGCGCGGGCGGCGCGTCGCCGCGCCCGCGGAGGGCGGCGTAGCGGAGCGCGCGGCGCGCGGGCGGCGGCGCGTCGCGCGCGGCGCTCCAGGTGGCGAGCGCGCGCGAGAGCGCCGGCTGGCCGTCGCGCGCCCAGGGCGCGTCGAGGCTCGCGAAGCCGACCCACGGCCAGGCAGCGCCGTGATCCGCCGGCAGCTGGGCGGGCGGGCTGCCCTGGCGGAGCGGCGAGTCGCCCGGAGGGAGGGCGAGGGCGAGGCGGGTCCACCGCGATCGCGCGTCGAGAAGGGCGAGCTCCGCGCGGGCAGGCGGCGCCTCGCCGGCGGGCACGGCCGCGCGCGCCGCGGCGGCCTCCTCGTCGGCGAGTACGGCCGCGCGCGCGGCGTCGCGCCGGCGCCCGCGCGAGGCGAGGTGCTCGGCGCGCTGCAGGAGCACGGCCGCGCGGAGCGCCGGCGGCGCGGCGGAGAGGTCGACGCGCTCGACGAGATCGAGCGCGCGATCGCGCTCGCCGACGAGGGCCCACACGCTCGATCGCGCGAGCGCGCGGGCCGCCTCCGGCGCGAGCTCCGGCGCGAGCGGGCCAAGGCGATCCAGCGCGTCGACCGCCCGGGGCGCGTCGCCTTCGAGCGCGAGCTCGCGGGCGGCGCGCAGCGCGAGCGCTCCCGCGGCGGCGCGCAGCGCGTCGGCCTGGGACGGCGACAGCTCGGGGGCGGCGGCCAGCTCGGCGGCGCGCGCGGCGGCGCGCGCGCGCAACGACCCGGCGATGACGGGCCTCGCGAGCCCGCGCTCCGGGAGCCAGTCGAGCGCGCGCAGCGAGCCCGCAGGCAGCGCCGTCGGCGCGCGGGGCTCCGCGCGCGCCGGGGCGCCGTCGAGGCCTGCCTCTCCGGCCGCGGGCTCGTCCCCATCGTCTTCCGGCCGCGCGAGCGCGGCGGCTTCGGCCGCGTCGAGCGCCTCGTCCTCCGCTAGAACGACGGCGAGCAGATCGCCGCGGGCCTCGGGCTCGAGCGCGGCCGAGGTGCCGAGCAGGTCGCGGATCGCGCGGGTCGCGCGCTGCTTCGCCTCGGCGGCGTCCTTCCGGGCGGCGGCGAGGCGGGCGCGCTGCGCGAGCCGCACCTCCACGGCGTCGGCCACGCCGGCCTCGGGGGCTTCTGGCATCGGCGGAGGCTCCACGCCGGCCCGGGCGGCGCAGGCGACGAGGACGGCGCGGACCTCGCCCCAGTTGCGCGCCATGCCGGCGTAGCGCCTCGCTGCCCGGTCGTCCTGGTTGAGCGTCAGGAGCTCGATGCCGCGCTTCGCCTCGGCGCTCGCGCCGAGGCAGAGGATCGCGCCGGTGGTCGTGCGCAGATCCTCGTCGCGGGGCTCCATCGCCGCGTACCCCTTGGCGATCGCGAGCGCGCGCTGCAGGTCGCCCTCGGTGAGCGCCGCGCGGAGGGTGTGCACGCGCACGTGCCAGTCGGTCCAGCGGTCCGGCTGCGAGAGGAGCGTGCGGCGATCGCCGAGCCTCGCCGCCTCGCGGCCGAGGCTCGGCGCGCCGCAGGCGGGCCCGAGCTCATCGAACGTGATGCGCCCGGTCCCGGCGGCGACCATGGCGTGGGCCGTCGCCACCGCCTCGGTCGCGCCGGCGAGCGCCGCGGGATCCGGCCGGCCGACCGCGGCGTCGGTGTAGTCGGCGACCGCCGCGCGCACGCCCAGCTCCTCGGCCAGCGCGCTCGCCGTCCTGTAGGTCCAGCGCAGCCGCGAGGGCAGCGCGAACCAGCGGATCTCGGCCCTGCAGTCGGGCAGCGCCGGGCCGCGCGGCGCCTCGATCGAGGCGAGGCACGCGGCGGCGGTGCGCGTGCCCACGAGGACCGCCGCGACGGGGCCAAGGAGCGCGAGCGTGGGTACGGCCACGACCGCCGCCGCGAGCGCCAGGGCGAGGGGCCGCCGCCAGAGCGGCCGCGCGGGCGAGGCGTCGCGGTGGAGCGGGGAGCTCCCGTCGCGCTCACGGGGCCGTGGGGTGGGCTGCGCGCACACGGGACGGCTTTTAGCCCACGGCACGGCCGAGCGACACTGCCTCCGCGACGCAGCGTGTTCCACGTCCCGGAAGCCGGCATCGCCCGCGGAGGGCGCGCCGTGCGACGTGTGATGTCGACGAGCGCCGAGCCGGCGCGCGCGGCTAGGGCGCGCTCCGGCCCTCGGCGGCGCCGGCCTCCGGGGGGAGGAGCGCGCCCGCGAGATCCGTGACCGCCGACAGATCCTCGACGCAGGCGACGTCGAGCTCGAGCCCGCGGGCGAGCTGCGGCGCGCTGGCGAGGGCGACCTCGGCGACGGTGAGCTTCCGCCCGGTGAGCTGGTGGAGCGACGTCACGCCGTGGTCTCGGATGCCGCAGGGCACGATCAGCTCGAACGCCTTGAGGTCCACCGCGATGTTGAAAGCGAAGCCGTGCATCGTGAGCCATCGCGACAGGCGCACGCCGATCGCGCCGAGCTTCGCGATCTCGCGCGCCCACTCGGAGCCGCCCCACGCCTCCGGGGCGGCGCGATCGACCCAGACGCCGATCATGCCGTCGACAACGCCGGCCTCGACGTGGTGCTCGCGCGCGAGCAGGATCATCACCTCCGCCAGCGAGCGCACGTACCTGCGCACGTCGCAGCGGTCCGGCCTGAGATCGAGCAGCGGGTAGCACACGAGCTGGCCGGGGCCGTGGTAGGTGACGTCGCCCCCGCGCCCCGTCGCGACGAGGTCGATGTCGCGCTCGTCCAGCGCGCGGGCGTCGAGGAGCACGTTCTCGGGGTTCGCTCGCGGGCCGAGCGTGATCACGGGATCGTGCTCCAGGAGCAGGATCGTGTCGCCGATCCGCCCCTGCGCGCGCGCCTCGACGAGCTGCTTCTGCAGATCGTGGATCGGCGCATAGCGGCGCCGGCCGATCCACACGGCGCGCGCGCGCCTCGACCGGGGCGCCTCGACGGTCGTCACCTGGCCGTTCGCGGGCTGGAGGAGGTCGCGGAGGGAGGTTGTCGGCATGGGGCTACTCCGGGACCTTCTCGCCCCGCGTCCGCCGTTCCTCGCGGTAGGCCTCGATGTGCGTCGTGAAGGTGGCCGCGACCTCGGGGTCGAACTGCGAGCCCGAGCACCGCTCGATCTCGGTCACCGCGACCTCGTGGGGGAGCGCTCTGCGGTACGAGCGGTCGCTCGTCATGGCGTCGTACGTGTCGGCGACGGAGATGATGCGCGCGATGATCGGGATCTCGTTGCCCCGCATCCGGAGCGGGTAGCCGCGCCCGTCCCAGCGCTCGTGGTGCAGGTGCACGCCGGGGATGAGCGGGTGCAGGAACTTGATCGGGTCGAGGATATCGCGCCCGTAGGCGGGGTGCCGCTTGAACACCTCGTACTCGTCGTTCGTGAGCTTGCCCGGCTTGTTCAGGTTGAGCACGCACCCGATCTTGCCGATGTCGTGCATGAGCGCGCTCTGCCGGACGATCTCGATCTCGTGCGGGCCGAGGCCGAGCCGCTGCGCCAGCATCACGGCGTAGATGGCGACCCGATCCGAGTGGCCCGCGGTGTAGCGGTCCATCTTGTCGATCGCCTTGGCGAGGCCCTCGATCGTCTGCTGGAACGTCGCCTGGAGGTCCTGGTAGAGGCGCGCGTTCTCGATCGCCGCGGCGGCGCGCGATCCGATGATGCTGAGCAGCTTGCGCTGCCCCTCGTCGAAGCGCCTCGTCCGCGTGAACGACGCGACGGCGAGGAAGCCCATCAGCCGCTTCTGGATGCGGAGCGGCACGGCGACGAGCGACTGGAGCGGGAGCGCCGGCTCTGCCGCGAAGAACCTGAGCCCCTTCAAGCCCTGCTCGAGGAGCTGCGCGTCGGGACGGAAGTGGTCGAGCACGAGCGTCGGGTCGAGCCGCCCGAGGTCGGTGCCCGTCGGGATGGACGGGCCGCGGAGGTGCTGGCGCTCGAAGAAGCCCCCCTCGCCGTCGTCGAGCCAGGTCGAGATGAGATCGCCGCACACCTCGTGGAGGCAGCTGTCGGCGACGGTCTCCAGCACCTGGTCGAGCGAGAGGCTCGCCGCGATCGCCTCGCTCACCTTGTAGAGCGACACCGCCTCGCGCAGCCGGATGTTCTCGGCGGCCATCCGTTGCTTCTCGATCCCGCGCTGGACGACGTGCACCACCTCGTCCAGCTTGAACGGCTTGAGCACGTAGTCGTAGGCGCCGCGCTTCATCGCGTCGATCGCGGTCTCGACGGTGCCGAAGCCCGTCATGATCACCGTGAGCGCGTTCGGCGCCGTCTTGCCGATCTCGTCCAGCAGCGCGATGCCGCCCATCCGAGGCATCTTGAGGTCGCTGATCACGAGGTCGTAGTGACCCTTCGTGAGCTCGCTCAGCGCGCTGGTGCCGTCCTCCGCCGTGCGGACGTAGTAGCCCTCCATGCCGAGGAAGTCGGCCAGCATGTCGCGGATGACCTTCTCGTCGTCCACGACGAGGATGCGAGGGCGGTCTTCTGGAAACGTGGACATGCGGCCGGCAAGCCTACCAGATCCGCTCGCAGCGCATCGCACCAAGGTGGGCGGGTCGGGCACAGGAGCGGACCCGCCTCGCCGGGGTGGCCGAGCGGCGGCGCAGACCGCTCAGTCCTCGTCGCCGGTCGAGATGATGGGGTGCCGGATGGTCCGGGGCGACTCGTCCAGATCCGGGACGCGGATCGAGATCGGCCCGGGGCTGCGGATGGAGGGGGGAGGCGCGGACTCCGCGTCCTCGGGGCGCAGCGGGATCATCCTGCTGCTCGGCGCGGGCTCGTCGCTCGTGGTCGTCAGGACGGGCACGGCGCGCTGCTCGCCGAGGGCGTGCTTCTGCTCGAGGAAGCGGAGGACCGAGGGGCCAGTCGAGCGCTCCAGCGCGGAGCGGAGATCGCCGGGCAGCGTCGACTCGATGATCATCTTCACCCCGGTGCGGGGGTGCTCGATCTCGATGCGCACGAGGTGCACGAACGAGCGATCGAGCCCGTGCTTCTCCTCGAAGTACCGGTTCGTGGGCACGTGGCCGTAGCGCTCGTCGCCGAGGATCGGGTGCCCGATCGCGGCGAGGTGCCGCCGGATCTGGTGCGTGCGCCCGCCGTCCGGGATGACGCGGAGGATCGAGTGGCCCGAGGCGACCGCGAGGCGGCGGTACCGCGTGCGCGCCGTGTACGTGCGCGTCCCCTCGCGGAGATCGCGGGTGATCGCGCCCTTGCCCGGGGTGACGCCCTTGGCCGCGGCGAGGTAGATGAGGCGCCCCGTCTTCGTGAGCGCCTCGCCCCAGCGCGCGGCCGCCTCCTCGCTCCGCGCGAGCATGACCAGCCCGCTCGTGCCCGGATCCAGCGGGTGCACGATGATGGGCGTCGTCGTGCTGCCCGGGATGCGGGCGCATCGGGCGAGCAGCGAGCCGAGGTACTCCGGCTGCGTCGCCACCGGCTCGTGGGGGCCCTTCTCGACGACCAGCACGCCGTCGTCGTCGTAGATGACCTTCGGCGCGGGCGGGGCCGTCCGGCGGAGGGCGGCGATCGTCTCGATCTCCTCCGTGAGCGGGATCATGTCGAGCGGCGTGAGCTCCGTCGACGAGTACCCGAGGCGGCAGAAGTGATCGAGGTCGCGCGCGAGCGTGTCGGGATCGCACGAGACGTAGACGAGCAGCGGCGCGCCGAGGCGCGCGATCGCCTCGCGCGCCGTCGGGGAGACGCCGCGGCGCGGCGGGTTCACCACGATGCCGTCGAACTTCTCCGAGCTGTTGACGAGGGAGCTGACGATCTCCGCGACGTCGCCGGTGCGGACCTCCACGCGCTGGCTCAGGCCCTGGGCCTCGGCCGCGGCGCGGGCGTTCGCCGCCGCGGGCGCGAAGGACTCGACCATCAGGACCCGGTTCCCGCCCTGCGCCAGGGCGAGCGAGATCGCGCCCGAGCCCCCGTAAAGATCGAGGATGCGCGGCGGCTCCTTGCGCCGGGAGGCGGGGCCGAGCGCGGCCTCTCCCTCGATGACGGGCCCGTCGTTCTCGAGCGACGCGATCTCGCGGAGCAGGAGGGCGTGGACGCGCGCGGCCTGCGCGCGGTGCGCCTGCACGAACGAGCCGAACGCGGCGATGTGGTAGGTCTGCCCGATCCGGTCCTCCGCGTGCGCGGTGCCGTCGAGCACGGTCGTCTCGGGCCCGAGGATCTGCGGCGCCTCCGCGTCGTGGAAGTTCGCCGCGACGCCGATGACGCGCGGGAGCATCGGGCGGATGGCGCGGCCGGCCTCCCGCAGCTCGTCGCGCGTGCACGCGCGCTCGCGCTGCAGGACGAACGTGACAAGCACGAACGCCGGGTTGTCTTCCGTCGCCCCCACCTCCGCGAAGAGCGGCGTCCCGGGCGCGAGGTGGACCTCGCGGAGATCGAGGGCGCGGAGCACGCCGCCCCTCGCTGGATCGTACGGGAGGAGCAGCGGCCGGACCTCCGGCGGCGGCGACGCGATCAGCTCGCGCAGCCGCGAGGTGACCGCGGCGAGGGCCGGGGTGAGGACCCGGCAGCCCGGGATGTCGACGACCTCGTGATGTCCCGTGCGGCCGTACAGCCCGATCGCGCCGGAGGGGGCGACGATGAGCTTGGCTCGACCGCGATAGCCGGTGATCGGATCGGCCGGGATGACCGGGCTCGTCTGGAGCAGCCCGAGCGATGGGTAGTGTGCGGCTGCGGACACGACCCGCGCACGCTTGGTGCCGAGCTGCTCCGCGTAATCACCCGCGATGAGCGGACAGCCCGCGCACTCGACCGAGTGCGTGCACTCGATCAGCGTGTTCGGGATCTCGCCTGCCTTCAATGTGCGTCGCACGGGGCCGGACAAAACACCGCCGCCCGATCCCTCTGCGCTGGTGCTCTCGCCCAGCCCGTGCGGTCCTTCGATACCTGCGCCGGAAGCCATTCCGGGGGAGCTTACAGGGGCTCTCGGCCAGCGTCGAAGGTGTAAAGAGGAATCCGTCGAGCTTTTCGTCTGCGGCGCTCGGCGCGCCGCGGAGCGCTCTCGGATCCTGACGAGATCCCGCGCTTTCGCCGGGGTCTGCGGTATCTGCCCGGACGGTGGGCGGTCCAGGCCCCGCTCGCTCCGTCGAGCCAGCTGCCAGGCAACGCAGGGGCCAATGTGGGCGATCCCTGGCGCTGCGCCTTACCTCGATCCGCGCCGTTCGCGACATCCGCGGTCGTAGCGTCGCAGCGCCCGGTCCGTCCCGCGCGCGTCGCGGGGGCGATGGTAGACTGAGCGCCTCTTGCGCCTTCCGATCGCTTCTCTCTTCGGCCTCCTGGCTGCGCTGCTCGCCCCTCCGGTGTTCGCCGGACCCGGCGACAAGGAGGCGAACCAGGGCATGAACGCAGCCAGAGGCGGCTTCTGCAAGCGGGCGATCCCGCTGCTCGAGTCCGCCGAGAGCCAGCGGCATCGCCCGAGCTCGGCGGTTCCGCTCGCCGACTGCTACGTCAAGCAGGGCGAGCTGCTGAAGGCCAGCGAGATCTATCACAAGGTCGCGAGCGAGAAGAAGGCGCCCGGCTACAACGGGCGGGATGTCGCGGCCATCACATCGGCCAAGAAGAAGGCAGCTCAGCTCGATGCGCGCATCCCGACGCTCGTCGTTACGTCGGCGGAGCCGTACGAGGGGCTGGTGGTCGAGATCGACGGGGAGGTGATCAGCGAACCGTCGGCGCCGCACCGGTTCGATCCGGGCAAGGTGCTTGTGATCGTCGCCAGGGCCGAGGGCCACGAGGAGGCGACGCAGAAGATCACGCTGAAGGAGAAGCAGCGGCGCGAGATCAAGCTGCGCCTCAAGCCGAAGCCCGGCGCGAAGAAGCCGCCGGAGAAGCCGGTCGCGAAGAAGCCGCCGGAGAAGCCGGTCGCGGAGAAGCCACCGGAGAAGCCGGTCGCGAAGAAGCCACCGGAGAAGCCGGTCGCGAAGAAGCCACCGGGGAAGAAGCCGCCGGAGAAGCCGGTCGCGAAGAAGCCGCCGGGGAAGAAGCCGCCGGAGAAACCGGTCGCGAAGAAGCCACCGGAGAAGAAGCCGCCTCGCGCCGCCGAGAAGCCGGCCGAGGACACGCCGCGCGTCGCGACGGGCGCCGACGAGAGGCCGAAACCCGCCGTCGAGATGCCCGAGCCCACGCCGCCCAGCCCGCGCAGACAGCGCGACGTGTGGCTCGGCGCAGGCTTCCAGGGCTTCTTCATCCCTCAGCTCATGTTCGAGCTCCTCGGAGAAGGGGGGCGGGACGTCCTCGTCCCCGGCGGAGATATCTCGCTGTCGACGCGGCTCGGGCGGCGGTTCGATCTGGTTTTCTCGGTCGCCTACGCGCGCTTCCGGATGCAGGAGACGCCGTTCAAGCCGAAGGGACACCCGGACACCGACTACGAGATCGTCGAGAGCGATCTCCAGGCGCTCCAGGCGGGGGTCCGACTGGTCTGGAACATCCCGCTCGATCGGGACGAGCTGTTCGCCTTCCGCGTCGGGGCCGGCCTTGGCGTGGGCTGGACGTTCATGGGCGACCTCTACCGGACCCAGGCCTATCCCGGCGACGCGGTGCCCGGCGACCCGGGCTCCTTCGTGCCGGGGGACCCGTACCGCTATGTGAAATGCCGCGGACCCAACAACCCGATCGGGAGCTTCCGGTACTGCAACCAGCTCGATTACGACGCGGATCACTACCCCGGCTATGTCGAGCCGAGCTGGTTCACCCGTCCCAAGGGGCGGCCTCAAGGCCTGCGTCCGCTCGTCTATCCATGGCTCGTCCTGCCCGAGATCGGGCTCGCGCTTCGCCCGTGGGACCGCGTCGCGTTCGACCTCCGGGTCGGCGCCTCCGTGACGGGCGTGCTCGGAGGGCTCGGCATACGCTTCGCCCTGTGATGCACCGCGCCCGCGGACCGCGGCTCAGCGAGCGAGCTTCACGGCGCGGCTGAGCTTCCGGGACAACACGGTCTCGAGCGTGCTCCAGAGCTCTTCACCCGACTTCTGGGCCACCCAGCGGTCCTCGGACGGCCGGTAGTCGAAGTGCCACGCGGCCCGCTCGGCGGCCATCCAGATCTGCCGCGCCGCGCGGTGGCTGTTGACGACGTACTTGATGCCGTCTTCGAACTCCAGGGTGAGGATGCCGCTCTGCAGGTCGGCCTCGACGCCGTCGGGGATCTCGTTGATCGCTCGATCCAGCGCGCGCAGCGACCGATCGGCCACGTCGTCGAACTCTCGCTCCGATAGGGGCTCTCCGCTCATGCCTATCCGCTTACAACGGCGCGCGCCGAGGCGGTACGGGGAAGCGCCGGCGCCCCCTCACTCCCAGGGGACCGTGTAGAGCTTCACGTTGGTCATCGCCTTCATCGCCTCGACGACGCCCTCCTTGATCCCGATGCCGCTGTCCTTGATCCCTCCGAACGGCGACAGCTCGGACCGGTACCCCGGCACCTCGCGCACGTTCACCGTGCCGCAGCGGAGCTCCCGCACGAGCCGGTGGACGCGCCCCAGGTCGTTCGTGCAGACGCCGGCGGAGAGGCCGTAGCTCGTCCCGTTCGCCACAGCGATCGCCTCGTCGATGTCCCTCACCCGCAGGATGGGCGCGTGCGGGCCGAAGGTCTCGTGTTGCACGGAGGGGGCGTCCCGCGGGACGTGATCCATCACGGTGGGGCCGTACAGCGCCCCGCGGCGCTCGTTCCCGAACAGCAGCCGGGCGCCGCGCGCGAGCGTGTCCTCGGCCGCCGCCTCGAGCTGCCGCGCCGCGGCCTCGGAGATCACCGTCCCCATGTCCGTCGCCGGATCGAGCGGATCGCCCACCTTGATCTGCGCCGACGCGGCGGCGAGGCGGCCGGCGAACTCGTCGGCGACGCGCTCGCTCACGATGAGCCGCTTCACCGCCGTGCAGCGCTGCCCCGAGTTCTTGTAACAGCCGTACGCCGCGAGCCGCACGGCCTCGTCGAGATCCGCGTCCTCGAGCACGATGAGCGGGTCGTTGCCGCCGAGCTCGAGCACCGCGCGCCGGTAGCCGAGCAGGCCGGCGATGCGCTTGCCGATCTCGACGCCGCCGGTGAAGCTCACGAGCTCCACCGCCGGGTGGGTCACGAGCGCGCGCCCGATCTCCGCCGGATCGCCGGTCACGACGCTGAGCATGCCGGGCGGCAGCCCCGACTCGTGCAGCACGGACGCGAGGTAGATCGCGGAGAGGGGCGTCTTCTCGGACGGCTTGAGCACCATGGAGCTGCCGCTCGCGATGCTCGGCGCGACCTTGTGGGCGACCTGGTTGAGCGGGTGGTTGAACGGGGTGATCGCCGTCACCAGGCGGAGCGGCTCGCGCAGCGTGTAGCCCCGCCGGGGCTTGCCGTTCGCCGAGATGTCGAACGCGAGGCACTGGCCGTCGTCGCGGAGCGCCTCGTACGCGGAGAAGCGGAGCACGTCGAGCGCGCGCCGCACCTCGTAGGCCGTGTCCTTGAGGCAGAGCCCGCTCTCCCACGTGATGAGCCGCGCCACCGCCCCCGCCTGCGCCTCGATGTGCGCCGCGGCGCGGAGCAGGATCTCGCTGCGCTCGTGGCGAGAGAGCCGCGGCGGGCCGGAGGACGCGCTCGCGAGCGCCTCCAGCACCGCGTCCTCGTCGAGCCTCGGCACGCTGCCGATCACCTCGCCCGTGAACGGGTAGCGCACGAGGATGACCTCGTCCCGGCTCACCGGTCTTCCCCCGATCAGGCACGGAAAATGGAACGCTGGTCGATCGATTGAGAGCATCGAGCCCATCCCTGTCCCCCCACTTCAGGCGCTCGATCGTTGGCGCTAGGCCATGGCGGTCGAGAGTCGGTTGAGCACCAGATCGAAGACGTCCGCGTTCGACAGCGCGCTCGGCCGGCCGCGCGCGGCGTCCGCGTCGGCTGCCTCCGCGCCGAAGAGCCAGGCGCGCTCCCCGGGCCGGAGCGGGTGGCTCGCGAGGATCGGCACCTCCGCCTCGTGCAGGCCGCCGTGGGACCTGAGCCCGCGCTGCACGGCGGAGAGGTCGTGGTAGGCCGCGCTCTTGCCGAGCACCGTGCTCCGATCGCCGAGGACCACGAGGTCGCCGATCCGATCCGGCGGCAGCGCGAAGCGCCGCGCGGCCTCCTCCCGGGTCAGGACGAGCTCCACGCCCGGGAGCCGCTCGAGGACCTGCGCGGCGCGCGCATCGTCCGGCGCGCCGAGGTACACGGTCGCGTAGGACCCGAGCGCGCCGTGGTGCACGACGTACGGGTCGGTGATCGGCAGGAGCACGCGGAAGCCCGAGAGGCCGGCCTCGCGAAGGGCGTCGTCCAGGTAGCGCACGTTCGGTGAGCCGTCCTGCGCGGTCTTGTCGTTCATGCCGTGATCCGCCGTGATGCCGCAGACGAAGCCGGCGTCGAGGTACTCGCCGAAGAGGGCGTCAAAGCGGGCGTAGAACCGATCGGACATCGGCCCGCGCGGCGGCTCCTTGTGCTGCACGTAGTCGGTCAGCGACACGTAGAGCAGCGTGGCCGAGAGCCGCTCGTGCAGCGCGAGGCCCATCTCCATGGCGTAGTGGGAGATGTCCCAGTCGTAGATCGATGGGTTCTTGCGGCCGACCGCGGCGGTGATCGAGCCGATCCCGTGCTCCGGGATGGCCTGCTCGTGCGCCTTCTCCGCCGACAGCGAGATCGGGCGAGGGCCCCCCTCGCGGCAGGCGCCGAGGAGCGCGCGGAGCTTGTCCTTGGCCGTGACACAGAGGGTCCTGACGCCCGCCTGCTCCAGCTTCTCGAAGAGCGTCGGGATGCGCAGGAACCGAGGATCGTTCATCGGCACCTCCTCCCCCGTGGCGGTGTCGAGGTAGGTGTTGCCCGAGATGCCGTGCACGTGCGCCGGCTGGCCGGTCACGATCGATACGTTGTTCGGGTTCGTGAAGCTGGGGACCTGGCCTCGGCCGCGCACGTACAGGCCGCCAGCGGCGAGCGTGCCCGCGAGCCGCGGCATCAGCCCGTCCGCGAGCGCCTGGTCGAGGTACTCCGGCCCGCAGCCGTCGACGCAGAACACCACCGTCTTGCGCGCGGGCAGCGCATAGCGCCGATCGCCGAGTTCGATCATGCCGAACGCTGACACGCAGCGCGCGGGCCGAGAAGGGCCGTCGCTGCGCCGCCACAGGCGCTCCTCCGCCTCGAACGGCGGGCAGGGGAGCGGCGATGCGTCAGTAGCCCGGCCAGGGATCGGCCGGCTTTGGAGGCGCCGGGACCGGCCGCTTGAAGCACATCACGCCGTCGTCGAGCGCCACGAGCTCCCAGCCGCCCTCGCCCCGCGCCTTCGCGATGGCGCGGGCTTCGTCCACGCCGTGCGCCTGCTCGCAGTCCTGCTCCCACCGCGGCGCGGGGACGCTCGGCGTGAGCCCCTGGGCGCGCACTCGCCCCGCCGCGAGCGCGACGGCCGCGCCCAGCACCAGACCGCCCAGCACGAGCACGACCCTCTTGTCCATGGCGTCAGGGACATGGTGATCCGCGGCGGGCAGCAGCGTCAAGCGACGCACCGAGGACGTTCGGCACGCCCGGCAGGATTCGAACCTGCGACCCGCGGCTTAGAAGGCCGCTGCTCTATCCAGCTGAGCTACGGGCGCTTGGACGACAAGCGCTTCTCTCGTACTTCATCGCGGACGCGGAATCGAGCGCTACGAGCGTCACGAGCGTCTCCAGCGCCGTGGGCGCGGGGAGCGCCCCGGCGAACTCCGATCAGGTCGACGCGGTCAGGCGCCGGACCTGCTCGCCGGTCCGGCCGTAACGCCGCTGTCGCCGGCTGTAGGTCGCGACCGCCTCATCGAAGGTCGCCTCGGTGAAATCAGGCCAGAGCGTGTCGGTGAAGAACAGCTCCGCGTACGCGGCCTCGAAGAGCAGGAAGTCGCTGAGGCGCTTCTCTCCGCCGGTGCGGATGATGAGATCGGGATCCGGCATCGAGCTGGTCGTCAGGAAGTTCCGGAGCGATTTCTCGTTGATCTCCTCCGGGATGACCAGCCCGGCCCGCGCGCGGACCGCGAGCGCGCGCATGGCGTTCGCCATGTCGCGGCGACCGCCGTAGCTCAGCGCGAGCGCCAGGGTCATCTCGGTGCCCCCAGCGGTGTCCTCCACGAGCTTCTCCATCGCGCGCCGCGTCGGCGTCGGGATGTCCTCGAGATCGCCGACCACCTGGACCGCGATCCCTCGGCGGATCAGCTCGTCGTGCTCCCCCTCGGCGAACTCCTGGCAGATGCGCATCAGCGCGTCGATCTCGTCCTTGGGCCTCGACCAGTTCGCCACGCTGAACGCGTAGAGCGTGAGGTACGGGATGCCGCGATCGCGGCAGGCGCGCACCGAGAGGCGCACGGCCTGCGCCCCGTGCTGGTGCCCCTGCATGCGGGGGAGCCCCCGCGCCGCCGCCCAGCGGCCATTGCCATCGAGGATGATCGCGACGTGCTTGGGGAGATTGCTGGACGTCATGGGCTTTCCTGGGTGGGGACGACGACAGACTCTGCGCCGAGCATGGGCGCGGTAGGGGGGCCGACGGTGATGCGATCGTGGAGGTTCTGTGGAGGATGGCGCGGGAGAGCTCAAGGCGCTCCGCCCGCTGACGATAGCGTGAGCTCTTTGGCACGCGCTCGCTCGCCCGACGACCACCGCCGCGCCTTCGCACCACCGATCCGGCGCGCTGTCAAACCGAGGAAACCTCCCGGAAACCAAAAGGGTCGCCGGCGAGGGGCGGCATGGCGAGAGAGCTCATCCTTTCACAGGATCAGGCCCCCGGCAGCGAGAGCTTGAACTCGACCTCGGGCGGCCCGCGGTGGGTGCATTCGGCCGAGCCGCTGTGGGCCTCGGCGATCGCCTTGACGATCGCGAGGCCCAGGCCGGTGCCGCCCCGGTCGGCGCGGGTCGTCACGAAACGGCGGAAAAGGCGGCCCGCGACGTGCCGACCGATCTCGCCGCGGTTGCGGATCGAGATCGCGACCTGTCCGCCCACGCGAGATACGGCGATCTGGACGGTGGCCGCGGCGTCGCCGTGCGTGCGCGCGTTGTCGAGCAGGTTGTCGACGGCGCGCGACAGCCACTGCTCGTCGCCGCGCACCGCCGCCGAGCTCGGCGCGTCGAGCTCGACGCGGCTGCCGCGCTCTCGCGCCCGCGCCGCGGCGGCCTCTGCGATCGCGACCAGATCGACCACCGCGGCCTGCTCCACGCCGCGCGCCTCGAGGCGCGCGAGCGACAGGAGCTCCCCGAGGAGCGCCTCGATGCGCTTGGTCGCCTCGCGGATGCGCGCGACGAAGCGGGCGGCCTCCTCCGCGTCGTCGAGCGCGCCCTCGGAGAGCACCTCGGCGCTCGCGCGGATCGCGGCGACGGGGTTCTTGAGCTCGTGCGAGAGATCCGCGGCGAACGTCTCGACGAAGGGGCGGCCCTCGATCTGGCGCCGCATCGAGTCGATGGCGCGCGTCAGGCGCTGGACCTCGCGGCCCTGCGCCGGCGGCGTCGCCGCGCGCACCTCGCCCTCGCTCACGCGCACCGCGAACTCGGTGAGCGCCTCGATCGGCGTCGCGATGGTGCGGCCGATCAGGAACGACGAGATCGCCGCCGCGGCGCCGAGCACCGTGCTGAGCACGAGGATCGGCGGGGCGAAGTCGGCGACCATCCGCTGCACCACGATCGTCGGCTTCACGACCTGCACGCTGCCGACGCGCTGGCCGCGGACCTGGATGGGCGCGGTCACGAAGACGGTCCCGGGCTCGCCCGGCGAGGCGCCGCGCGCCCGGAGCACGCGGCCCTCGGGATCGAGCAGCGCGATGCTCTGGGCGGTCGGGCCCTCGGCCTCGCCGTCGAGCGCGCGCACCGACGCGAGATCGACGCCGCGCACCTCCATCTCCATCGCGGCGACGGCGGCGAACGCGGCCGCCTCGTCGCGCGCGCTGCCCTCGGCGAGCAGCGTCGCGCGCGCCTCGATGCGATCGATGACGAGCAGCCCGAGCCCGAACGCGAACGCGCCGACGATGCCGCCGAGCGCGATGAAGATCTGCATCCGGATGCTCATCCCGGCCGTCCGGGCGCGGACGAGGCGGGAGGCGAACAGCGCGACGAGCAGGATGAGCGAGACCGCCGCCGCCGCGGTGACGACGAGGCGCAGCATGCGTCAGCCGCCGCCTTCCGCGGGGCCCGGCTTGTCCGCGACGCGGTAGCCGACGCCGCGCACCGTCTCGATGAGGTCGGCGTCGCCGCCGGCCTCGACGACCTTCTTCCGGAGCCCCTTCACGTGCGAGTCGATGGTCCGGTCGGTGATCGCGAACCCGTCGCCCCAGACGCGATCGATGAGCTGCGCGCGCGTGAAGACCCTGCCCGGCGCGGCGAGCATGCAGGCGAGCAGATCGAACTCGACGCGGGTGAGGTCGACCTTCTGGCCGTTGACGTGCGCGCGCCGCGTGGCCTCGTCGACCACGAGCGGCAGCGGCGCGGGCGCGGCGGCGGACGGCGAGGGCGGCGCGGCGCGGCGCAGGACAGCCCGCACCCGCGCCACGATCTCCCGGGGGGAGAACGGCTTGGTCACGTAGTCGTCGGCGCCGGTCTCGAGCGCGGCGACGCGGTCGGCCTCGCTGTCGCGGCTCGACAGGACGATGATCGCGGCCCGCGCCGCGCTCCGCCGCGCCTGGCCGATCAGGTCGAAGCCGCTGCCGTCGGGGAGCATGAGATCGAGGATGATGAGGTCGGCCTTGTCGATCTCCCGCTCCGCGTCCGCGAGCGTGGTGGCGACGGTGGCCGCGAACCCATCGCGGCGCAGGAAGTAGGCGATCGACTCGGCGATGGCCGGCTCATCCTCGACGACCAGGACCTTGGCCATGATCGGGGAGCCTAGAACGGCGCGGCGGACGCGTCGACAGGGCTGGTCGGCGGGGTTGGTCGTTGGTCAGGGGGCCTGGCCGGCCCCGCCCCTGCGGGGGCTCGCGGGCGTCGCGATCGCCGCGTTCGTGCGCGCTCAGGCGTGCGGGATCGCCGCGTTGACGAGGTCGCGCACGACGCCGAGCAGCCGCTCGTAGTGCTCCGGGGTGGGCCGCAGGCCGGCGCAGTGAACCACGAGGCCGCCAGGGCGGAGCTCGAGGTGGCCCTGGAAGCCGCGGCGGGCGAGGAGCTTGCGCAGCCGCGGATGGAACGCGCCCGCGGCCTCGCGCTGGGAGGCGGCGAAGGTCGTCACGTGGGCGTCCCAGAGCGCATCGTCGAGGGTGACCCGGGGCGGGGGAGCGCTCTCGATGAAGGCGACGCGCGTCAGGAAATGCTCGCCGACGCGCATCGAGGCGCGGCGCTGGAGCGCCGGGTGCGCCGCGAAGCCGAGCAGCGTCCGCTCGAGGGGCTCGGCTTCGCCCTCGGCGTACCAGGGCTCGGCGATCACCGCGTGTCCGGGGTTCACCGTCCACGTGCACGCGGAGAGGTAGGCGGAGGGGGGCGCGATCGTGTCGTAAGGCTCCCAGCGGCGGAACCAGGCCTCGTCAGGGCGCGCGGTGAAGGCGAGGCCGCGCCGGGCGGCCCACGCTGCGATGTGCTCGGATCCCAGCGAAGGCGGCATGGATCGCGAGATTAGTCCGCGCGGCGTCGCCTCGGAAGCCTCCGGCGCCACGCGACCGCGAGCGCTCCGGCGCCGAGCGAGAGCCAGGAGGCCGCGCCAGCGGCCGCGCCGCTCCCGGGCGCGTCGCAGGAGCATCGGCCGTAGATGCCGACCGTCGTCGAGGTCGTCTCGTCGTCGTCATCGTCGTTGCCCACCGGGGCTCCAGCGCCCCCGTGGCCTGCGGTCGTGATGGGCGCGCCGCCGGCGTCACCGGCGTCGCCGCCGCTCCCGCCTGCGCCGCCGCGCCCTCCCGTGCCGCCACCTTCACCGCCGCTCCCGCCGTTTCCGCCGCCGCTGCCTGCGACGCCATCGCCGCCTGCGCCGCCGCCGCCCGTCTCGCCGCCGTCGTCCGCGCAGCGCGTGAGATGGAGGGGACGCTTCCGCGTGCAGTCCGTCGGCGACGCGCAGCGGGGATCGGAGAGCGCGGGCGGCGCGCCTGTGCCGCCGATCTCGCCCAGGTCAGGGTAGGCGACCTCGGTCCTCTCCCAGCGCCCCCCTGTGTGCTCCATCCAGCCGAACACCCGCTCCTGGTACGGAACGGCGCCGCCGATCGCCGGGTCGTAGACGCCGCGGCCCGCGTCGTAGTTGGGGTTGTTCGGGTTGTTGACGTACGCGAGCCCGTTGTAGGCCCACACGGCGCTGTACCAGTGCTCGATGAACGCGGGTTGCCGGTCGCCGATGCAGCGCGTGGCCTTCCACTTCGAGGCCAGGATCTGCGTGCCGGTGGCCGCGTTGTAGGTCGGCTCCGCGGCCACGCGGCGCGGATCGAAATCCGGGTTGTCGCCGCTCCGCATGCCGCTCGTGATCTGCGAGGCGCCGTAGCCGCAGTCGAAGGAGATGATCGTCCGCGAGCTCCCCCCCGCCTGGTCCATGGGCCGGTCCGGCGCGCAGAACTGCTGCCACCCCGACTCCTGCATGGCGATCGCCTTGAGCAGCTCGCAGGGGAACGTGGCGGGAACGGCATGCCGCGCCTCAGGCAGATCGCAGCCCTGACCGAGGTCGAAGGCCTCCGGGCCGGCGTCGCCCCAGGCCGCGGGGCCCCGCGAGACGCGGTCGAAGATGGCGTTCCACTCCGCGACGGAGGGGTTGATCCCGGGCACGGCCTCGATCGCGCAGCCGCGATCGTTGTACGCGCTCGACGCCGTGAAGCAGGGGCAGTACGCGGCGCGCGCGGCAGGCGCGACCAGCGCGGCCGCGGAGAGCGCCGCCGGGATCAGGAGCAGGCGGCCCGTCACGGCTCCTCCTTCGCGGCGGTGAAGCCGGCGACGGCGATGCGCGCTCCGGGGGGCGCAGGGATCGTGGCGACCTCGCCGCTCTCCACCCGGATCGCGAAGGGGACGGCGAACGCGGACGGGTTCGTGTGCAGCGCCGCCACCCACGCAGCGTCCTGCGAGACGGCCTGGATGGCGTCGATGCCGGGGCCGAGCGGGCTGCGGATCGTGGCGCGCGCGCCGACGACGAATAAGCCGGTGGCGCGCTCGGGCGTGTACGCGAGCCCGCCGCCCGGCCACGCGTACGGGGCGAGGCCGTGGCTCGCGCTCGCCTCGAGCCGGGTGCGCTTGCCGCGGGCGAGATCGAGCCGATCGATGACCCACGTGCCGGGGTCGGTCTCGTGCCGCTCCTGGAACACGAGCGCGCCCGCCGCGGCGTCGATCGAGAAATCGCGAGCGAAAGGCGGGATCGACGGGGCGATCACCCGCGTCGCGCCGGAGTCGGGGTCCACGAGGACGATGTCGGCCGACGCCGGGGAGACGCGGTAGAGGACGAGCTCGCTGTTCCACTCGCCGGCGAGGAAGGCGAGGTGGCCCGTGTGTCGGTGCACGGTGCGGATCGCGCCGGTGGCGAGGTCGACCTCGTCGATGGTGAGCGCGTCGACCCGGAGCTGCGCGGGGTTGTTGTCGGGCTCCGGCTCCGGGCCGGCGGCGCCGCGCGAGACGAAGACGCGCCCCGCGGCGGTGACGAGCGGGCGGCTCGCGTGGACCACGCCGTCGCAGAGCGCGACGGGCTCTGCGCCCGGCTGGATCCGGAAGAGGCTCGCGTTGAACGAGCGGTCGCGGGTCGGGCTCGTCTCGGCGGTCGCGACCACGAGCCGCGTTCGCGGGACGACGCGGGCGCGGACCACGGCGTCGCTGAGGTGCCGGAGCGTGGCGAGCGCGGGTCCGGCCTTGGCGCCGCCGACCGGGGCGATGTGGAGCGTGGTCCGGGCCGCCCCCGGAGGCGTCGCGAGGATCGCGACGCTGGGTGGCGCCGAGGGATCGGCGGGCGCGGCGGGCGCCGCGACGGCTGTGGGCACGAGGAGACGGCCGACCCGCGAGATCGCGGGCGCAGGGGCGTCGCCATCGGCGAGCACCGCCATCATCGTACCCGTGAGCGCGGCGAGCAGCGCGCAGGGGAGCGCGATCCTGTTCAGACGGCGCCGTGTCAGGGGCGAGCGGGCGTAGGAGCTGAGACGCACGACAGGAGAGTAGACGATGCGCCGGTGAGCGCTCGTTCGCGAGGCGGCGCTCGCGTGCCAGTCTCTGCCTCCCCGTCGTCGCGTGCAGCCGGGGCGCCCGACCACGTTGCCGTCGTGTCTGGCGCCAGGCAGCGGGTCGCCAGGAAGCCGGCCCTCAGAAGCGGCCGGTCATGCCGAGCCCGGCCGCGCCAGGTCCAGCGACCGGCGTCAGCTGGATCTTGCTGGGCCAGGGCTGATTGAACCCGAACTCCCAGATGAGCCCACCGGCGACGCCGGCGGCGCCCAACCCGAGCAGGACGCCTCCGACCGTCGCGTGCGTGCGCCCCTTATTGCCCTTCTCGGCCACGTCCTCCGTACAGCCCTTGCGCAACGGGCAACTTTCCTCGGCGGAGTCGATGTCCGCGACGCCGCTCGAGGTCAGGATCCCGCCGACCAGCAGCGTGACGACGCCGGCGCCCGTCGCGACCCACGGCGAATAGCCGTAAGGAGGCTGCGGCGGAGGCTCCTCCTTGGGGCGGTCCGGGATCGCCGAGGCGGTGGGGGCCGTCGGGAGCACCGCCGGCGCCGACGCAGAAGCGCTCGCGCTGGCGCTCGGCGCCGGCCGGAGGGCGTTCTTGAGGTTCTGGATCTTGTCCTGGATCGTCTGCGCGTCGCTCGCGTCCGGCGTGCGGGCCAGGTACGTCTCCAGCGCGGTGACCGCCTCGGCCCGCTCGCCCTTCTTCTCGTAGGCGTTGGCGATGTTGATCAGCACGCCGTGCGCCGAGCAGTCGAGCTGGTAAGCGTCCTTCCAGTACTGGATGGCGCGATCGTAGTCAGCGCGCTCGTAGAACTGTGTGGCGGCCTTGTGCGCCCCCTTGGCGCCTTCCAGGTCGGCGGCGGTCGCCGTGCGGTAGCACTCGGGGTACTCGATGGCCGGATCTCCTGCTAAGGCCAACCCCGCGGCGAGGAATATCCCCGCGCCGAGACCGACCAGCCAAGTCCGAAGCACACGCATCCGAGCCGCCCTCCGCGAGAAGTGGCCGCAGCATACTGATCCGCCTCGCCGGCAGCGAGAAAAAGGAAGTGTTGCGGACCTCGAGGCAATGCGTTCGGCCTGTCGACCGGCGTGGCGAGCGCCGAGCGAAGCGGCGGCCAGGGGAGCCGGGCAGGAGCGCCGAGCGAAGCGACGGCCGGGGGACGGCACAGGAGCGCCGAGCGAAGCGGCGGTGGGGGGAGCGGGACGGGAACGCCGCCGGCGCGCCCGCGCGGCGCCAGGGCGGCCGACCGGAGCGTCGAGGGACGGTCCCGGCGCTTGCTTGGTTTCCGGTTCTGCTAGTCTCGCCCGGTGATGCTCCCCGAAAAGAAGCAGATCCTCGTCGTGGATGACGAGGCGAACCTCCGGCGGGTCCTCAGCGCCCAGCTCGGCCGGGATGGCTACGAGGTCCACACCGCTGAAGACGGCGAGGAGGGGCTCGCGTTCCTGAAGGAGCACCACATCGATCTGGTCATCACCGATCTCCGGATGCCCAAGGTCGACGGCATGGACCTGCTCCGCGCCGCGCTCCGCGACGACCCGTCGCGGCCTGTTGTGTTGCTCACGGCGCACGGGACCGTCGACAACGCCGTCGAGGCGCTCAAGACGGGCGCGTTCGACTACATCACGAAGCCGTTCGATCAGAACGAGGTGCGCGTCGTCGTGAAGAAGGCGCTCCGCACCCGCGATCTCGCGAGCGCGGACGCGACGCGGGACGTCTCCGCGGCGCAGCCCCGGGGGGGCTCCGACCGGTTCGGCATCATCGGCGAGAGCCCGCCCATCCAGGAGCTCTACGCGATCCTCGAGCGGGTCGCCGACACGCCGACCACGGTGCTCATCAGCGGCGAGAGCGGCACCGGGAAGGAGCTCGTCGCGCGGGCGCTGCACGAGAACTCTGGCCGCCGCGACCGGCCGTTCATCAAGGTCAACTGCGCGGCCATCCCGAAGGACCTCATGGAGTCGGAGCTCTTCGGCTACGAGCGCGGGGCCTTCACAGGCGCGGTCGCCTCCAAGCCGGGGCGCTTCGAGCTCGCCTCCGGCGGGACGCTCTTCCTCGACGAGATCGGCGAGATCCCGAACGAGATGCAGGTGAAGCTCCTGCGCGTCCTGCAGGAGAGCGAGTTCGAGCGGGTCGGGGGCATCAAGACCATCCACGTCGACGTCCGGCTCGTCGCCGCCACCAACCGCGACCTCAAGCGGGAGATCGCGGCGGGCACGTTCCGGGAAGACCTCTTCTACCGGCTCAACGTCGTCCCGATCGCGCTCCCCGCGCTGCGCGACCGCAGGAGCGACATCCCCCACCTCTGCGCCCACTTCGTCGCGAAGTTCAACGCGCGCCTCAAGAAGAGCATCGAGGGCATCGAGCCCGAGGCGCTCGAGCGCCTGGCCTCGCACGCCTGGCCGGGGAACATCCGCGAGCTCGAGAACGTCGTCGAGCGGGCGCTGCTCTTCGCCGACGGCGCGCGCATCCGCCTCGACGACCTGCCGGAGGAGATCCGCAGCGGCGCCACGTCGACGCCCGGCGTGTCGCTGCCGCTCGCGGCCGCTGCCGTGGACACCTCCGCCGCGCCGTCGACGCCCGACGGCCTCAAGGAGCAGGTGAAGGCGGCGATGAGCAAGCTCGAGCGCGACCTCATCGAGCGCGCCCTCAAGCAGACGCACGGCAACGTCACCCACGCCGCCCGGCTCCTCAAGATCTCGCGCAAGGGGCTCCAGCTCAAGATGAAGGAGCTGAACCTCCGCGAGCGCGACGCCGAGTGAGCCCGTGGGCCTCGGCGAGCAGCGCTCCGTCCGCGCGCCGGGGGGGAAGGCCCTCGCCGCCGCCGCCTCGCTCGCCGGCCTCCTCGCGGCCTCCCCCGGCTGCGATCGCGGCGGCGCCCCGCCGGGCACGGACGCCGATCTCGACGCCGCCCCGCCCTGGGATGTGAGCCAGACCGAGCCGGAGCCGCGCCCCGGCATGGCGTGGATCCCGAAGGGCGTGCTCATCGCGGGCACGCCGCCGGACCGGCTGCCGCGCATCGCCGACGAGGAGATGGCGGGCGCGCAGGTCGTGATGCACGGCTTCTACATCGACATCTTCTCGTACCCCAACGAGGTCGGCGCGATCCCGACGACGAACATCGCGCAGGACGAGGCGCGCGCGCTGTGCGAGGCGCAGGGCAAGCGCCTCTGCACGGAGCTCGAGATCGAGCGGGCCTGCAAGGGGCCGGACAACACCACGTACGAGTACGGCGACACGTACAAGGCGCCGGTCTGCGCGACCGGGCAGAGCCGGGTCCTGACGCCCAACGGGGTGAACGCCGGGTGCGTGAGCGCGTTCGGGGTGCACGATCTCCATGGCGGCGTATGGACCTGGACGTCGAGCCAGTGGCAGCGGGACAGCGGCAAGCCGGGGCTCGTCACGCTGCGCGGAGGCAATGGGCCGACGGGCGAGCTCGTGGGGCGATGCGCCCACGGGCGCGGCGCCAAGCCGGACACGCGCCGCCCCGAGGTCGGCGTCCGCTGCTGTGCCGGCGAGGTGAACAGCTTCGAGGTGGTGCTCGAGGTGACGCGCGATCGCCCGCTCCGGCTGGAGCCGCTCGTCGACGCGCGCGCGGCGGCGCAGCTCGCGGCGCTCGCGCCGGAGGAGGTGCGCAACGCGTCCCGGCCCGGGTCGGCCGAGGGGACGTTCAACGTGGAGCGCATGTGGACCTGGCACCCCCGGGGCAACGAGGAGCTCGTGCTCGGCGGCGGCTGTGCGCGGCCGGCCGGGGTGAACGGGGCGCCGCGCAGCCGCGCCAAGCGCACGAAGCGGGCGCGCCCGGGCGACGGGACGACGTGCGGGCTCCTCATCGGCCGCATGCGCATGAGCGCGCCGACGCTGCTCGCGTTCGTCCCGTCGGATCTCTGGGAGCCCACGATCGGCGAGACGGACTCGCCGCGCGAGCTCTTCCTGTACGGCGGCGACGCGCTGGGCGCATTCCGCCGTCGAATCACCTACGAGTGGGGCAAGATCGGCGTCGCCGACAAGGAGCGCAAGCGCAAGCACAAGGGCCGCCGCGGGCTCTCGTACGACTGAGGCCCCTCGGCGTCGCGAGGAGCGCACCGGGGCTCGGGGCTCGCTGTCGCGACGCCGTCGCAACGGGTGGCGCTGGCGCGCGGCGGCACCACATTCCGGCGGCGCGCTCCGGCCCGTGGCATATTCGCCTTGCGCCCGGGCGCCTGGAAGGGCAGCGCTAGCAGCGCGCGTCGCCGCAGCGCCGTCCACACGCTCCCTCCGATGACCCGCCCGCACGACCCCGAACCGCGCGACGCGCCGAGCAAGCGTCCGGACGATCCTGCGCGGCGGCGCGCGGCGGCGCGGCGCTCGCTGCGCGCAGCCGTCGCGCTCGGCTGCGCGCGGCTCCGCGGCGGGCGCGGCGGGCGGCTCGGCCTCGCCATGGCGGCGCTCATCTCGCTGGGGTGCGGCGTCATGGCGCTCGTGCTCCGCCTGGACGACGGGACGACCTCGCTGGAGGGGCTGCTCGGGTCCGCGGCGTGCGGGCTCGCGTGGGCGGCCGCTGGCCCCATCGCCCTCGCCGCGGCGCACGATCGCCCCGGGGCTGACCGCCGCGACGGCATCGAGGCGCTCGCCGCCGCGCGGGGGATCTCGCGGGCCTCGCTCCACGGCGTGCGCAGCCTCGCCGCGATGCTCGAGGTCGCGCGCGTCGTCGCGCTCCCGCTGGCCGCGCTCTCGGTGCTCGCGGCGCTCCTCTCCGGCTCCCTGCTGCTCGGCCTCCAGCACCTCGCGTACGGCGCCGCGCTCGCCCTGTTCGGCGCGGTCTCCGGTGTGACGCTCGGCGGCCTCGCCGCGGCGAGCGGCCGCGTCGCCGGGGCGCGAGGGCGCGCCCTGTTCCT
Organism: Sorangium sp. So ce726; assembly: GCF_051521405.1. Lineage (NCBI taxonomy): Bacteria > Pseudomonadati > Myxococcota > Polyangiales > Polyangiaceae > Sorangium > Sorangium sp. So ce726. The sequence continues at coordinate 3,842,002 of NZ_CP150349.1, forward strand.
GGTGCTGACCCTCGTCCCCTGGGGGCTCGCCGATCTCGCCGGCGACTCGCGGTGGTCGATCCCGGGGGCGCTCGGCGCGTTCCTCTCCTTTGCGGCCCGCTCGGCGGGAGGCCCTGCAGGATGAGCCCGGGCGCCCCCGTCGTGGTGCTCGAGGGCGTGCGCGCGCGCGACGGCGCCGGCGAAGAGGGGCGCCCTCGCGGGGCCCTCTCGGGCCTGTCCTTGGCGCTCGGCCCGGGCGTGCATGCGGTGCTCGGCGCCCCGGAGGACGGGACGCTCGCCCTCGCGGAGGTGCTCGCAGGGCGCGCAGCGCCCCTCGCCGGCCGCGTCCTCGTGGGGGGGCGCGACCCGTTCCGGAGCGCGGCGACGCGGGCGCAGATCGGCGTCCTGGCCGCCACCCCGGAGCTGCCCGAGGGCGCGTCGGTGGCGTCCTCCATGTCGTTCGCGCTCCGGGCCCGCGGCGCGCCCGCGAGCGGCGCCGCGGCGCTGCTCGAGCCGCTCGGCGTCGCGCCGCTCCTCGCCCGCCGCACGGCCTCGCTGAGCTTCTCCGAGGCCCGGGCGGTCGAGCTGTCGCTTGCCCTCGGGGTGCCACGGCCGCTCCTGCTCTGCCTCGTCGAGCCGTTCGCCGACGTCGCCGTGCCCTCTCCGGAGCCGGTCCGAGAGCGCCTGCGGGCCCTCGCTGCAGCTGGCGCCTGCGTCGTGCTCGTCACGTCCTCGACCGTCGACGCGAGCGCCCTCGCCGACCGCATCCACGTGCTCGATCGCGGCGTCATCGCGCGAACCGAGCCTGGCGCCGGCGACCGCCTCGCCGCTGCCCCGGGCGCAGACCCGCCGGGCGCGGGGCGGCCCGAGGTCGAGATCCACGTGCTCGTCCACGAGCGGGCGCCCGACGCGCCCGGCGCTCGCGCGCTCGCCGCGGCGCTCGCGAGCGCTCCCGCCGTGCGCGCGGGCGCGTGGGAGCAGGGGCCGGCGGAGACATCGTCGACGCTGCGGATCCGGGCCGCGGACAGGGAGGCGGCCGCGCTCGCGATCCTGGATGCGGCCGCGAGGGAGGACGTCACGCTCATCGCGATCTCCTCGCCGCCCCCGTCGATGCACGACGTGCGGGCGGCGACCGCGCTTCATCTCGCTGCCGTTCGCTCGCGCCGGCCCTTCGGCGCACCTGCGATCGAGGGCGCTGCCCCGCTGCCGAGCGCGCCTCAGGGGCCGTTTGCCGTGGCGGCGTTCGACGCACAGGCGCCGCTCGGCCCGGCAGCGCCGCTCAGCCCGCCGTCGGACGGTCCGTCCGCGCCCGCTGGTGCGCCGATGTCGGCTCACAGCGATGCCGCTGCCGGCGGACGGATCGGGGCCGATTCGCCGGGGGCCGATGGTTCGCCGCACGCCACGGAGACAGGACGCCACGATGGTGGGTGAGAGCGCATCGAGCGCCGCAGCGCGGCCGCTTCCTCCCGCGGAAGGGCGAGCCGAGCAGGGCGGGCCCGCGCTGACGGGCGTCCGCCTCGGGATGGAGATGACCCTGAGCCGCCTCCGCGCGCGGCGTCCGCTGCTGGCGTTCGGGCTCGGCGCTGCGCTCGCGCTCGCGGCCGCGGTCATCGAGATCGCGTTCGGGTCTTCCGGGGCCGTGGACCGGGCGCTGCTCTCCACGTTCCGCCTCGCGACGCCGCTCACGATCTTCGCCCTCGCCGCTGACGCCGCCGATCGCACAACGTTGCGCGACGCGGCCTGGCCGGTGGCCCGCTTTGGCGCCTCGTCCCACCATGTCGCGCTCGGCATCGCCCTGGCCACGGCCCTCGCTTCCGCCCTCGTGGGAGCGCTGCTCGCCGCCGTTGTTGTCGCTGTCGCCCATGGTCCCGGCGCTGCGCCATTCGTCCGAGACATGCTCGTCAGTGGGTGGATCGGCGCGCTCACCGGGGCCGCCTACGCTGGCTGGTTCTCGCTCGGTGCGACCTTTTTCCGGCGCGGCCTCGGCCGCTTCGTGCCGCTCGCGGCCGATCTCCTGCTCGGTGGCTCGGCCGGGGTGATCGGCGCACTGTTGCCCCGGGGCAACGCCGTCAACCTCCTCGGCGGCCCGTCGCCGCTCGGGCTCGGGCAGCCCGCGAGCGCCGCCCTGCTCGCGTCGAGCGCCCTTGTCCTTGCGCTCGCCGCGGCGGCTCGCTGCAGGGAATAGCGCGCGGGCCGGGGCCGCTATAGCTCGGCTCGCCTTGCCCCGACCGGCTGCTTGACGTCCACGGCGATGGCGTGAGCGGCGCAAGAGGGATGGCTTCATCCGCTCGTTCACGTACTCTTCAGGGAATGACTCAGGAGCACGGGGACGACGAGGCCACCAAGGCGGTCAATGCGCCTCGATCGGTCCTGCTCGTCGGCTCGTCCGAGGCGCTGGCGACGCGCTGCCGGGGGATGTGCCTGCGGGCTCGCGTCATGCTGATCGTCGAGAGCGACCTGGCGGCGCTGACGAACACGGCCGTGGAGCGGAAGCCCCTCGCGCTCTTGTTCCCCGACGACATCTACGCCTTCGACAGCGCGGAGTTCGACGCCCTGGCGCGCGACATCCAGGCCGCGGTGGTGACCCTCGAGCCAGGCGTCACGGACGAGGTCATCGAGGCGCGGCTCGCGGAGGCGCTGCTCCGAGCCGAGCTCCTCCGGCAGCCCGAGCCGTCGTCGAGCCGTTACGTGCTCGTGCCCGACGGCCCGCGCCGCTCCAAGCGCCGCTGACCGGCGCGCCCTTGCATGATGATGAAAAGGAGCTCCATCCGATGAGCGAGCTGCACCTCGATCCGAACGCGTCCCGTCTGACGATCCACACCCGAGCCGTAGGGATGCTTGCGCGCCTGGCGCACGACCTCGAGATCACGGCGTCCGAGCTGCGCGGTCGGGCGCAACTCGACGGCGAGTCATGGACCGCCGAGCTCGAGGTCCCCGTGGCCAAGCTCTCCGTCGCGGGGGTCCTGCGCGGCGAGCGCCTCGATCCCGACGCGCTCTCCGCGGGAGATCGCGGCGACATCGAGCGGCGCCTGCGCGGCGAGGTGCTCGCGGGGACCGAGATCGTGGCGGTGCGCGCCTCGGGAGCCACGCGTGACCGCGCCGACGTGCGCGTCCAGGTCGCCTCGGGGAGCGCCTCGCTGGTGGCGCGGCTCTCCTCGCGCGATCGCGGCGACGGAGCGATCGGGGTGACGGGTACCTGTCAGCTGTCGATGGCTGCGCTCGGCGTGCGCGAGGTCAAGGGTCCGCTCGGCGCCTTCAAGGTGCGGGACGAGCTCGACATCCTCTTCGACCTCACTCTCCGGCCGGCGGGCTAGGCGGCTCCGACGGGAGCTCGGGCGCCGCGTCGCCGCGCGAGCAGGCGCCGTGGACCTGGTAGGGCTTGCCGGCGATCCGCTTCGCGAGTGAAGCCCCGCGCCAGGCGACGTACGCCTTGTTGAAGTCGAGCAGCTGGTCGGGGGCGAAGTAGGGGTTCTTCGTCTTGCCCAGCGTGACCAGCGTGAGCACCTGCTCCGCCACGCTCACGGGGCAGCCCTCGAGCCGGAGGGTGGTCTCGTTCCGGGCCATCGCGAGCTTGGTCGTCACCTTCACCATCTTCGCGAGGACGTCATCGTGCTTCGCGGTGTAGGGGTCCCGCGCGCTCCGCTCCCGGTAGAGGCTCTCGATGCTGACCAGCTGATCGCCGATCTTCCCTTTGTACGTCGCGCAGTCGCCGATGAAGATCACCTTCTCGCCCGGCTTCGCGTCGATGGGGCCCTCGTAGGCGCCGAACACGACATGCATCCGCGGCATCTTCGCGTCGCACTCCTTGTCGTACTCGCGCAGGATCTCGATCGCCTCCTCGATGGCCCCCGGACAGCCACCCCAGCAGTAGTCGGTGCGCTCGGGCTCGGGCGGCGAGCCCGCGTAAGCCGTGATGTTCGTGCCCTCGAAGTACTTCTCGACGCGGACGAGGCCCACCTTGAACCCCTTGGCCTTGTGCTTCGCCTCCTCGAGCGTCACGTCCCCCGTGACCTCGATCTCGCCGAGGTCCATCGGGCCGAAGCCGCGCTCCGACGCCAGGCGGATGTGCTCGACGCTCCTCGGATCGACGCCGATGATCTGGCAGCAGACCGAGTCGAACGCGACCTGGTTGTTCCCCATGATGATGAGGCCCAGGTCGAACGGCGAGGGCGTGAGCATCCGGCCCTCGCCAGCGGTGATGGCGTCGATCGCGATGAACTGCGGCTGCACGATGTACTGGAGGTCGGCGACCTTCTCGTTCAGCCGGTGATCGTGATCGATGAGCCTGTGCCGATCGTCCTGGATCCCGATGTAGTTCTTCATCGAGAAGGTCACGGTGGTCCAGGGGTGCGACTTGAACTTGGGGCAGTTCACGAAGAAGTCGGCCTTCGCGACGGGCTCCGGCGTGAACACGTAGTCGCGCAGCCGGCCCTCGTGCGTGAGCGGGATCTCGACCTGCTGCTCTTCCTCGAAGTGGTAGTGCTTGATCCCGGTCCGGCGGAACATCGGGTAATAGCCGGCGCTCTCGTACGTCATGCGGGTCGGGAGCGTGATGCCGCACCGCTCGCCGACGGCGAGCTCTCTCACGCGCCCGTCGTCGCGATCCTTGAGCGCGCCGATCACCCCCTCGACGAACTCGGGCCGCGTGTACGCGTGCGGAAAGTGCGCGCCCGACGCGACGACGTTGGGCTTGATGAGCGTCCGGCCGTGCGGGCGCAGCGAGAGCTCTTCGAGACCGCTGCGCACGATGCTGCGGATCTTCGTCACGTCATACGTCGAGCAGCGGCGCAGAATTACACGAGGGCGCGACGTAATTTTCATAGATAGCCAGCGTATGGGTCGCGCTGAGCCATCGCAACACTCGCCGCCAGACGAGTTGCGCCGCGCTGCCGCTACAGAACAGCCTGGGCGTTCGCTGCTGGACGGATCGTTGTGGCTCAGCCCGTGCGTTCGCCGCCGACGAGCCGCGCCAGCTCGGCGCGGACCTCGCGCGTCGCATCGATGAGCCGGCCTTCGAGCTCGTAGGTACGCTCACCGGGCGCTGCGTCGTTGGGCTCGGTGGGTGTGCGCAGGCGGCACCGGGCGACCTTCACCCGGATCGCCGTCCCTGTCGCTTGCAGCGCGCCCTCGACGCGCGCCCCGGGCGCCGAGGAGGCGGTCGAGTGGAGCCGCACGCGATCGCCGTCGATCTCGACAAGCTCCGCCTCGCCGCCCTTGGACCAGGTGAGGTGCGACGTCATTCCGGCCTCCGCAGGCCGGCGCTCCGCCCGCGGGCGGCGCCGCCGCGGGCCCGCTCGATCGCCGCGCGGGCTTCGCGGGCGGCGTCCTTCTCTTTCAGGCTCTCGCGCTTGTCGACGGTCTTCTTCCCCTTCGCGAGCGCGATCTCGGCCTTCACGCGGCCGTTCTTGAAGTAGAGGCGGGTCGCGATCACGGTCATGCCCTCCCGCTCCACGCTCTTGCGGATCGTCTCGATCTCGCTCTCGTGCAGGAGCAGCTTGCGCGGGCGCTTCGCCTCGTGCCCGAAGGCCGCGCCGGACATCACGGGGATGTTGACCCCTTTCAGGAACACCTCCCCGTTCTCGATGGCGCACCAGCTGTCGGTGAGCTCGGCCGCGCCGTCGCGGAGCATCTTCACCTCGCTGCCGAGCAGCACCAACCCTGCCTCGAACCGATCGTCGAGGGTGTAGTCGAACGTCGCGCGCTTGTTGCGCACGATGAGCTTCTCCCCCTCTCGCTCCTTCTCTTTGCCAGCGCGGCTCACGCGGCCGCATAGCGCGCGCGCCGCCGCCTGTCCACACCGCTTCACAGGGCCGCGTCCGCGCGGCGCCGCCGATGTGCGCCTCTCGCGCGGCGCGTCCCGCCGCAGTGGCGGCGTCATCGCTTGACGCCGATCGCCGCCGCTCGTCCAATGGTCCTTTCGCACGACCTGCCGTCAGCCTGGAGGACTCAGTGAATCGCGGACTGCGCTTTTCGGCCTGGCTCGGGGCGATCGTGGTGAGCTCTGCGCTGCTCCCCGGGTGCAGCTGCAGCTGCGGCGTCGCCACGGACTCCGGCACCGTGGACGGTGATGGGGGGTGGGCCGGCGACGGGCAGGGTGGCGGCGGGCAGGGCGGGCAGGGTGGCGGCGGGCAGGGCGGTCAGGGCGGCGCCGGGCAGGGCGGGGGCACGCAGATTCCCAGGCGCGTCGGGGCGACCGAGACAGTGACGGCTGGCGAGGTCGCGAGGAGCTCGCGCTACCGCATGGTGTTCACGCTCGGGCAGCCGACGCAGAACCAGGGGACGTCGACTTCACCCAAGGTTCGGATGCGAGGAGGGCTCATCGGAGCCGACGGGAGCTTGCCATGACGAGGAGCTGGCGATGAGGACATCGATGATCGCGCGATGCATGACGGCATCCGCCCTGGCGGCGGGCGCGGTCGTGGTCGCAGGGACCGCGGCTGCGGCGGTCCCGCCGACCATCACCCATCAAGGCCGGCTCTACGACGAGCGCGACGTGCCTATCAGCGCGACGCTCGATGTCGTGTTCGCCCTTTACGACGAGCGCGACGCTTCGACGCCCCTGTGGAGCGAGGTCCACTCGATCACGTTCGAGGACGGCTTCTTCTCGGTGCGCCTGGGATCGATCGTCCCGTTCGAGGGAGCGATCTTCGACGGCGCCGAGCGGTACCTCGGCATCACCGTCGGCGACGATGTCGAGCTGGAGCCGCGCGCGACGGTCGCGAGCGTGCCGTACGCGCTGCTCGCCGGCAATGTGAACGGCGACATCACGCCGACCTCGGTCACGGTGAACACCACGAGCGGCAACACGCTGGTGGTCGGCGAGCGCGGGATCATCGTGAACGGCGTCCTCGTGATCGACGAGAACGGCGAGTGGGTCGGCTCGCCGGCGGGGCTTCAGGGCCCGCAGGGGCTGCCTGGACCGATCGGTCCGGCCGGTGAAGCGGGCCCGGCTGGACCGACGGGGCCGGAGGGGAGGATCGGTGCGACTGGTCCTGCGGGCGCTGCTGGTCCGACAGGACCGGCCGGGCCGCCCGGAGCGGTTGGGCCGACGGGCACCGCAGGCCCCACCGGGCCCACGGGGCCGGAAGGCGTGGCTGGACCCAGAGGGCCGGAGGGCGCGGCAGGGCCCGCAGGTGCGGCAGGGCCCATGGGGCCAGAAGGGTCGGTGGGCCCAGAAGGCCCGGTGGGCGCGACCGGACCGGATGGCCCGATGGGACCAGAAGGTCCGATGGGACCGGCGGGCCCGATGGGCGCTACCGGACCGGATGGCCCGATGGGACCAGAAGGTCCGATGGGCACGACCGGACCGGAGGGCCCGCTCGGGCCAGAGGGTCCGATGGGCCCGAGGGGACCAGAAGGGCCGGTGGGCGCGATCGGACCGGAGGGTCCGATCGGGCCAGAGGGTCCGATGGGCCCGAGGGGACCAGAAGGGCCGGTGGGCGCGATCGGACCAGAGGGTCCGATGGGCCCGCTCGGGCCAGAGGGTCCGATCGGGCCCATCGGACCAGCGGGCCCTTCCGGTGTCACGGGACCAGTGGGCTCTACCGGTCCGCAGGGGCCAGTGGGCCCTACCGGTGCCACGGGACCGGTGGGCCCTACCGGTCCGCAGGGGCCAGTGGGCCCTACCGGTCCGCAGGGGCCACGCGGGTTTACTGGCCCCGCTGGTCCGACCGGGCCCCAGGGGGTCGTGCTGACATTGACGGTCCAGGGCGTCGGTCCGTACACCACCCTGCCGGCCGGGAGGCCTATCGACTTTTTCGGGCCGACAGCGTCGGTGGCGGTCTCATCGACGAGCCAGTCGATCTATGCGACCGCGCATCGGTACCTGGGTACAGACGGCTCGCCTGCGGACAGCCTCAAGCTCTACATGTGCTACCAGCGGGTTCGTTCCGGGCCGTCTGGCCCGGTGCTCGACGAGGTCCAGGCGGTCGGCCTCGGCATGGCCGGCGGCCGGGTTCCCGCGGATACCCGCGTCCCCTTTGGGCTCAGCGCCGTCATCACCAATCTCACCGCGGGCACCTACAACATCGGGATGTGCGGCCAGACCTTCAGCCCGAACTGGACCAGCAACGACTACGGCTACCTCTCGATACTCCTCGTCAACGGCTAGCTGCGGCGCCCTGCCGGGCGCGCCCGGTTCGCCGGGGCGCCTGAGCGTCGTGCGCGCTCGCGCCCCTCGCCACAGCCCGTGAGAATTCGACAGCGCAGAACGCAATGCCCCCGCGCGCTGGGTCGGCACGCCGCCCACGTACGATCGTTCGCGACGATGGGCTGAAAGGGGGCTAAACACTCGCGGTTTTCACGCGGGCCTGTCCACTCCGGACGGCGTCCCCGCGGGTTCACCCTACCGCGCCTCCTATGCACTCGATCTGTCTCCGCGGCGCCCGCACGCACAACCTTCAGGGCATCGACCTCGATTTCCGGCCCGGCGAGCTCGTGGCCATCGCCGGCGTCTCGGGCGCTGGCAAATCGTCGCTCGCGCTCGACACGCTCTATTCCGAGGGACAGCGCCGGTTCGTCGAGAGCTTCAGCCCGTACGCTCGCCAGTTCCTCGAGCGGCTCGAGCGTCCGCCGATCGACGCGCTCGAGCCGGTGGCGGCCGGCGTCGCCGTCGATCGACGCGCGCCGGTCAAGAGCTCGCGGTCGACCGTCGCCACGATGGCCGACCTCGAGCCGTATTTCTGCGCGCTCTTCGCGCGCGAGGCGGTGCCTGTCTGCCCGTCCTGCGAGGCGCCGGCCGCGCGGACCGACCCGGCGCGCGCGGCCGACCTCGCCGCGAGCGCGCACGAGGGGGCGACCGCGCTCGTCACGTACCCGATCGCGGTCGCTGGAACTGAGCGGTTCCTCGACGTGCGCGAGTCGCTGCTCGCCGCCGGCTACCGGCGCCTCCTCGTCCGCGGCGAGGCGCGCGACATCGACGCCGTGGCGCCGTCCGAGGCGATGAGCGGCGTGGACAAGCTCGAGGTCATCGTCGATCGCGTCCGGGTCGCCCCCCGGGAGCGCCGGCGCCTCGGCGCCGCCATCGAGGAGGCGTGGAAGGGCAGCGGGGGCGACGCCTCGCTCCACCTGCAGCGCAAGGCCGACGAGCAGGGCGGCCAGGCGGCGGCGCCCACGCGGCTCCGGCTCGTGCGCGGGCTCGCCTGCCCCTCGTGCTCGCGCGCCTTCGATCCGCCGCGCCCCGGGCTGTTCTCGTACCAGTCGCCGACCGGCGCGTGCCCCTCGTGCCGGGGCTTCGGCCGCACCCTCGGCATCGATTACGACAAGGTGATCCCGGACGCCTCGAAGTCGATCGCAGGCGGCGCGATCCGGCCCTGGAACGGCCGCTCGACGACGTGGGAGCGGAAGCTGCTCCGCGCGTTCTGCGAGCGGAAAGGCATCCGCACCGACAAGCCGTGGCGCGACCTCTCCGACGCGCAGCGCGCGCTCGTGCTCGAGGGGGAGGGCTCATGGACCCAGGGGAAGTACCCCGGCGTGAAGGCCTGGTTCCGCTGGCTCGAGACGCGCACCTACAAGATGCACGTCCGCGTGCTGCTCGCGCGCTACCGCACCTACGACGTGTGCAGCGCGTGCAACGGCAAGCGCCTCGCCCCCGAGTCGCTCCTCTACCGCGTCGGCGGCCTGGATCTCGCCGCGTGGCACGAGCTCGAGCTCCGCGACGCCCGCGCGCGCCTCGAGGCCGAGCGCCCCCAGACGGGCCAGGGAGAGATGGCGCGCCGCGAGCTCATCGCGCGGCTCGGGTACCTCGAGCGGGTCGGGCTGGGCTACCTCTCGCTCGCCCGCCAGGCGCGCACGCTCTCGGGCGGCGAGGCGCAGCGCGTCGCGCTCACCGCGGCGCTCGGCACGTCGCTGACGGGCGCGCTCTTCGTGCTCGACGAGCCGACGGTCGGCCTGCACCCGACGGATATCCCGCCGCTCATCGCGGCCATGCGCGAGCTCGCCGATCGCGGCAACGCCGTGCTCGTCATCGAGCACGAGCCCCTCGTCGTCCGGGCGAGCGATCGTGTCGTCGAGCTGGGCCCCGGCGCGGGCAAGCAGGGCGGGCGCGTCACCTTCGACGGCCCGCCCGACGGGCTCGCCGCGCGCGGCCCGCTGGCGTCGGCGCGCGCGGAGCGCCGGGCGCCGAGCGGGAAGATCACGATCCACGGCGCGCGCGAGAACAACCTCCGCGACGTCACGGTCGACGTGCCGCTCGGCGTCGTCGTGGCGATCACGGGGCCGAGCGGCTCGGGCAAGAGCACGCTGGTGAACGACGTGCTCTACCGGCACATCGCGAGGGCGCGCGGCTACAAGGACGTCGAGGCGCCCGGCCTGTACAAGCGCATCGAGGGTACGGCCGACATCCGCACCGTCACGCTCGTTGACCAGGCGCCGCTGGGGCGCACCTCGCGGGGCAACCCTGCGACCTACACCGGCGCATGGAACCGCATCCGCGCGCTCTTCGCCGAGCAGCCGGAGGCGTCGGCTCGGGATCTCGGGCCCGGCCACTTCTCGTTCAACGTCGCGCTCGGGCGCTGCGAGGCGTGCGCGGGCGAGGGGAGCGAGACGATCGAGATGCAGTTCCTCGCCGACGTGTCGCTGACCTGCCCGACCTGCAAGGGCAAGCGGTTCCGCGACGAGGTGCTCGAGGTGAAGCTCGACGGCCGCTCGGTCGCCGACGTGCTCGAGCTCTCGATCGACGAGGCGTTCGAGGTCTTCGTGGGACAGCCCGCGGTCCGGCGGGCGCTCGCGCCGCTCAAGCAGCTCGGCCTCGGCTACCTCACGCTCGGCCAGCCGCTCTCGACGCTGTCCGGCGGTGAGGCGCAGCGGCTGAAGATCGCGCGCGCGCTCGGCGAGCCCTGCGCGGGCGCGCTCTTCCTCCTCGACGAGCCGAGCGCCGGCCTGCACCCCGAGGAGGTGACGCACCTCAACGCCGCGCTCTCCGTGCTCGTGGCCGAGGGCGCTTCCGTGATCGTCGTCGATCACGACCTCGACGTCATCGCTGCGGCGGATTGGGTCGTCGATCTCGGCCCAGGCGCGGGCAGCGAGGGCGGGAGCGTCGTCGCGGAGGGGACGCCCGAGGAGGTGGCCCGGACGGCGACGCGGACCGGCGTCTCGCTGGCCGAGTGGTTCGCGCAGCGGGGCGACGGCGGCGCTCGGCGCTCGCGGCGCGGTACGGCAGCGGCCCCGGCCGCCCCGAAGCCCGGCAAGCGCGGCGGCGGCGGTACCGCGCGCGCGTCGCTCGACCGGGGGCGGATCGAGGTCGAGGGCGCCCGCGAGCACAACCTCGCCGACGTCTCGACCGTGATCCCGCACGGCGAGATCGTCGTCGTCACCGGCCCGAGCGGCTCTGGCAAGAGCACGCTCGCGTTCGACGTGGTCTTCGCCGAGGGCCAGCGGCGCTTCCTCGAGACGCTGACCCCCTACGCGCGCCAGTTCCTCCCCACGCTGCCGCGGCCGGACGTCGATCGCGTCACCGGCGTCCCCCCCTCGATCGCGCTCGAGCAGCGCACAACGCGCTCTGGCGCCAACTCGACCGTCGCGACCGTGACCGAGATCGCGCACTACCTGCGGCTGCTCTACGCCAAGGTCGGCGAGGCGCACTGCCCGGACTGCGACGTGCCGATCGCGGCGCGCTCGCCGGACGAGGTCTACCGCTCGCTCGTCTCGACGCGCGGCGCGCGGACGCTCCTCGCCCCCGCCGTCGTGGCGCGCAAGGGGACGTACCTCGACGTCTTCACCGCCGCCGCCCGTGCCGGCATCACCCGCGCGCTCGCCGACGGCGAGCCGTGCGCGACCGACAGCCCTCCCCGCCTCGACAAGCGCCGCGAGCACTCGATCGATCTCGTGATGTACGAGGGGCGCATGGACGGCCTGGATCGCGCCCTCTTCGATCGCGCCCTCGCGTTCGGGCGTGGGGCGGTCAAGCTCGTCGGAGGCCGCGGCGGTGAGCAGCTGCTCTCCACGACGCGCACCTGCCCGCGCTGCGGCGTCGGTGTCCCGGAGCTCGATCCCCGCTGGTTCTCTTTCAACACGAAGCAGGGCCGGTGTGAGTCCTGCGAGGGGACGGGCGCCTCGGACTTCGACGACGATGCGCTCGCGACGCCCGACCCGTGCGAGGCCTGCGGCGGCTCGCGCCTCGCGCCGATCCCGCGGGCGGTCCGGCTCGCGGGAGAGCGTTACCACCAGGCGTCGGGCCGGTCGGTAGCGGCCGCGGCCGCGTGGGCGAGGGGGCTCCAGTTCACGGGCGACCGCGCGCTGATCGCCGTGGCACCGCACAAGGAGCTCTGCCGCCGGCTCGACTTCGTCTGCGAGGTGGGCCTCGGCTACCTCACGCTCGATCGGCGCGCGGCCACCCTCTCGGGCGGCGAGATGCAGCGCCTGCGGCTCGCGGCGCAGCTCGGCAGCGGCCTCACCGGGGCGCTATACGTCCTCGACGAGCCGACCATCGGCCTGCACCCGCGCGACACCGACCGGCTGCTCGGCAACCTCCGGCGACTCGCCGGGATGGGGAGCACCGTGCTCATGGTGGAGCACGACGCCGACACGATCCGCGCGGCGGATCACCTGATCGACCTCGGCCCCTCGGGCGGGCGCAAAGGCGGCCGGATCGTCGCGGCGGGGCCGTCGCGCGCGGTGCTCGCGAACCCCGACTCGCCGACCGCCCGGGCGCTCGCCGGCGAGGATGCGCTGCTCAGCGCGCGCCCGGCGCGCCCTCCTGTGCGCGAGCACATCGAGCTCCTCGGCGCCCGCGCGCACAACCTCCAGGGGGACACGCTCCGGATCCCCGCGGGCCGGATGACGGTGGTCGCCGGCGTATCCGGCTCGGGGAAGAGCACGCTCATCCAGAAGGTGCTCTACCCCGCCGCGCGCCGCGCGTTGAAGCTGGAGGCGCCCGAGCCGGGCCCGCACAAGGCGCTCCGGCTTCCGAAGAGCATCCTGCGGTCGGTGGCTGTGGATCAGTCGCCCATCGGGCGGACGCCGCGCTCGATCCCCGCGACGTTCCTGGGCGTCTGGGACGAGGTCCGCAAGCTCTACGCTGCCTGCCCCGACGCGCAGGTGCGCGGCTACGGCCCTGCGCGGTTCTCCTTCAACACGGCGTCCGGCGGGCGGTGCCCCGCGTGCGAGGGGCAGGGCGTCATCGCGCACGAGATGTCGTTCTTGCCGGACGTGACCACGCCGTGCGAGGCGTGCGGCGGCGGGCGCTTCGAGCCGGCGACGCTCGACGTGCGCTACCTCGGCCTGTCCGTCGGCGAGCTCCTGGACCTCACCGCGGAGGAGGCTGTCGAGGTCTTCGCTGCCCACCCGAAGATCCGCGCCCCGCTCTCGACGATGTGCGATCTCGGCGTCGGCTATCTCCACATCGGCCAGGGGTCGCACACGCTCTCGGGCGGCGAAGCCCAGCGGCTCAAGCTCGCGGCGGAGCTGACGGCCGGCGCGCGGCCCAAGCCCACGCTGTATGTGCTCGATGAGCCCACGACCGGCTTGCATCTGGCGGACGTGACGCGCCTGGTCCGCGTCCTCGATCGCCTCGTCGAGCGCGGCGACACGCTGGTGATCATCGAGCACCACCCGGCGGTCATCGCGTGCGCGGATCACGTGGTGGAGCTCGGCCCGGAGGGCGGCGCCGGCGGCGGGCGCATCGTGGCGGAGGGCACCCCGCGCGAGGTGGCGCGTCAGCCGACGGCGACGGGCGAGGTGCTGAAGCGGATCTTCGCGAAGGCTACGTGAGCGGGCGCGCCGCGCGAACCGGCGCGCCGTTCCGGGGAGCGCGGCTCAGCCGCCGGCGCGCTTCGCGTACTGGTACGCGGTGTAGGCGGAGATCAGGTGGCAGATCCAGCCGAGCCAGCCGCCCGAGCCGATCCACAGGCCGGGGGTGACGATCAGCCAGAAAATGCAGCGCAGGAACGCGCCGTTGTAGAGCTGCCCAACGCCCGGAATAAGGAAAGAAAGCACTGCGGCGATCCCGGATTTGCTCATGGCATCGGAACCTGATCACCGTGACCGCCCTGTCAAGCGGGCTCGGGCGACCTCGGCACGGACCCGCCGCGCCGCTGCCAGTGGCACAGCGGGCGGCGCAGGAGAGCTCAGTGGCTGCCCGGTAGGACGATCCTTCGACGGCCCGTCGAGGACGTAGAAGGCGTAGGCGCAGGGGTCGTCGCCGTGGCGGTGGGCGCAGGCGTGGTCGCCGTAGCGGTGGGCGCAGGGGTCGTCGCCGTGGCGGTGGGCGCAGGAGTGGTCGTCGTGGCAGTGGGCGCAGGGGTCGTCGCCGTCGGCTTGGGTTGTGCTTGAGCCGTCGGCTTCGGGGCTGCCACGGGGGCCGGCGCGGGCGGCTCCGGCGCGGTCGCCGTGGGTGTGGCGGCCGTCGGCGGGGGAGGCGCCGGATCGCCGGCGACCGACGCAGGCGCCGGGGGCGCCTCGATGGGCGTCACCGCTGCGGCATCTTCGGACGCCCCTCGGCTGCGCATCACGAAGAAGGCGGTCGTCAGGCCTCCGATGACCACGAACGCGCCGATCCCGATCAGCGCGAGCGTCGCGCCGGAGCTCTTGGCGCGAGGCCGCGCGGGGATCGGCGCCGGGTACAGCGCACCGCTCCCCGGCGGCTGGGGAGCGCCGCCCGCGTGAAACCCCGGCGCTCCGGCGGCCCCTGGGGCCCCGAACGGCGAGCCGCCGTACGGGCTCGGAGGCTGGGGCGGCTGCCCGTAAGCGCCCCCTCCTCCAGGTGGCCCGCCGTAGTTCGCTGTCGCACCGGGGCCGTACGGGCCGGGTGCACCAGGTGGCGGCGCGCCGTACGGGCCTGCGGGAGCGCCGTAAGGGCCGGGCGTGCCGGGCGCGGTGTTGGTCCCGCCTTCGACGAGGGTCCGCGGGACGGCTGCGCCAGCCGCGTTCGGATCGTGCGGCGCGGCGCCGGGCGGTACGGGAAAGGCGCCCTGCGGCGAGTTGGGCCCTGCGAGCGGAGGCTCGCCGGGCACGGTCTTGCCAGGGCCGTACATGCCGCTCGGGGGCGCAGGCCATCCCGGCGGCGGACCGCTATTCTGGTTGCTCATCGAGATCGCATCCTACCTACCGTACGCGCCGGGCGCGTCAGTTGTTGGGTACGATGATCACGCGCCGTCGAGGCCTGTCCGACGGCGTGGTGGTGGTCGGGCTCGTCGTCGGCGGGCTCGTCGTCGGCGGGCTCGTCGTCGGCGGGCTCGTCGTGTTCGGCTGGGGGTTGGCCGGCGGCTGTGCGCTGGTCGGCGCAGGGAACGGGAACGGCGGCAGCGTCGACGGGATGACCCAGGGAAGCTGGGGGATGATCGTCGTCCCGCTGGGGCGCGTCGTCGGCGCCGTCGTGGTCGGCGGCGTTCCTGTCGTGCTCGGTGTCGCCGGGGGCTTCGCCGTCGTCGTAGGCCGGGGCTGAGGCTTGGCGACCACGGGCGGCTCAACAGGAGGTGGCGTCACGGCCGGGGGCGTCGTCGCGGGCGGGCTGGGATCCGAAGGCACCGTGTTGGCCGGCTGGAGGGTCGGCAAGGCCGGCGCCACGTCGGCCTGCTCCTTCCGGCCCAGCTCGTTGGCGATGTACAGGCCGCCCACGACCGCCCCGGTGATCCCCGTGGCGAGCAGCAGGATGGCGAACAGCGAAGTCCCGCCTCGCGCGGGCCGCTGCGCGCCGTGCGCCGAGGCGCTCTGCGAGATCCTCGGCAGCGGATCCATCGGCGCCGTCCCAGGGATGTAGCCCTGCGCGCCGCCGCCATATGCGCCGCCATATCCGGGCGCTGGCCCGCCGTTGAATCCGCCGCCCTGGGCCGCGCCCCTGTCCATGAACGGCGCGCTTCCGACGGCCGTCCCTCCCGGGCGCGGCGACACATCGAAGGGTCCCGGCTCGTGGCTCGTGGCGGGCACCCCGGGCATCCCCTGCGGGAGAGCGTAGGGGGCGGCGCTCACGGTCGCCGGCTGCGCGATCTGGGGATAGCCCCCTTGGGCGAAGTACGGGCCTGAGGAGGGCTCTGGCCTCGGCGTGAACCCCGGAGCTGACGCCGAGGGACCTCGGGCATCCGAGGAAAAGCCGCCCATGGGGGTCGAGGGTCCGAGGCCGCCCGGGAGGCCGCTCGACGCGAGCTGCGCGCCGCCGTCCTCCGGCGGAATCGTCTTGGGAACGGAGCTGGTGCGACCGTCCCCCATCGCGTTGGTCGCGGGCGCCGCCGCGGAAGGCGTGAGCATCCCGGGCGCCGCGAGGGCTGCCGCCAGGGCGGCCCCGGAAGACCGCGCCAGGCTGACCTCGGACGGCGCGGGGGTGAGCGCCGACGGGGCGCGGGCGGCTCGGGCGAACGGCTCCAGGGCGCTGCGGAACTCGGCGGTGGTCGCGAAGCGATCCGGCGGCGAGGCCGCCATGGCGCGGTGGACGGCGGCGCAGAGGCCGGGCGCGAGCTCCGGCGCCAGGTCGGAGAGCCTCGAGATCTGGCCCGAAAGGTAGGCTCCCGCGATCTGCTGGGGCTCATCGCCGCCGACCGGCCGGCGGCCGGCCAGCATCTCGAAGATGATGACGCCCAGCGAGAAGATGTCGGCGCGCGCGTCGACGGAGTCCGCCGAGTAGGCCTGCTCCGGGGCCATGTACTCGGGGGTGCCCATGATCACGCCGGGGCGCGTCAACCCGCGATCCAGCTCCCCCGTGACCTTCAGCTTGGCGATGCCGAAGTCGAGGAGCTTGATGAGCGGCTCTCCCTTGGCCGTCTTCGTGATGATCACGTTGTCCGGCTTGAGGTCCCGGTGGACGACGCCCGCGCGATGGGCGGCCTCGACGCCCTCGAGCATCTGCATCGTGTACTCGAGCGCATCGGGGTACCCGAGACGGACGCCTGCCCGGTAGAGCTCCTCGTACAAGGTCTGGAGCGTCTTCCCCTCCAGGTACTCCATCACGATGAACGCCAGGCCGGACGCCGTCTGGTCGACGTCGCTGACGCGAACCACGTGCGCGCTCTGGATCTGCGCGGAGACGCGCGCTTCCTGAAGGAAGCGCTGCACCAGGCCGGAGCGGCGGGACAGCTCGGGGTGGAGAAACTTGAGGGCGACCGTCGTCCCCAGCACCTCGTGGCGGGCTTCGTAGACGCTCCCCATGCCGCCATCGCCGATGAGGCGCACGAGTCGGTACTTGTTGTTGATGACCTGGCCTGCCTGCGGACGCATCGATCTCCGTTGAGGGCGCTGGAGTTGCTCGGAGAGTCTCACAGGCTGGTAGACGAACGTCAGCCCCATTTGTGCGACACAGCGTCGCGATGATCGCGATCCGCCCTGCTTTTCAGCGCAGCGAGCCCCATCCATGTCCGCCCGCGTCCCGTCCTGGGCGCCCCCACGGCTGAGGTCGCACGCTCCAGGGTGCACGTGCCGTCACAAGGATTCGTTATGACGCGATGCGTTGTTGCGGTCCGTGTGGGCGCGACAGCGCTGATGCGCGCGTGCGGGACCGAGTATACCTGGGAGCGCCGCGTGGGAGCGGCGCCGAGGAGATGCCCGTGCTGGCTGCGCCGTTGCTCGATGCCCTGATCGATCGCTCTCTGGAAGAAGACCTCGCGGGAGGCGATCTCACCACCGAGGCTTGTGTCGAGGCCTCCGCGCGCGCGACCGCGAAGGCGGTCGCGCGCAAGCCGCTCGTCGCGTGCGGGGGCGACGTGTTCCTGCGCGTCTTTCAGCGCCTGGATCGGCAGGTGGAGGGCGAGGTGCTCGTCGCGGACGGCACCGCCGTCAGCGTCGGCACAGTGCTGTGGACGGTGCGTGGCCGCGCGCGCTCGCTGCTCAGCGCGGAGCGCACCGCGCTCAACCTCGCGCAGCGGATGAGCGGCGTCGCCTCCGAGGCGCGCCGCTACGCCGAGGCGATCCCGGCCGGGTCGAGCGTGCGCATCACCGACACCCGCAAGACGACGCCCGGTCTCCGCGGGCTGGAGCGCTACGCGGTGCGTGTCGGCGGCGCGCACAACCACCGCGACAGCCTCGGGAGCGCCGTGCTCATCAAGGACAACCACATCGTCGCGGCGGGCGGCATCGCGACCGCCATCGCCCGCGCGCGGGCGCGCGCCCCGCACACGACGAAGGTCGAGGTCGAGGTCGCCTCGCTGCAGGAGCTCGATCAGGCGCTGGCCGCCGGCGCCGACATCATCATGCTCGACAACTTCACGCTGGCCGACGTCAAGGCCGCGTCCGCGCGCGTGCGGTCGGCGCAGCACGGCCGGCCTCTCCTCGAGGTCTCCGGCGGCATCACGCTGGAGCGCATCCCCGAGCTCGTCGCGGCGGGCATCGACGTCATCAGCGTCGGGGCGCTGACGCATTCGGCGCGCGCGGCCGACATCGCGCTGGATCTCTCGCTGTGAGGCGGCTCGACGGGGAGGCGATCGAGCGCGATCTCTCGCGGCTGGGCGCGTCGTTCGGGAGGCCGCTCGCCGTGGCGGCCGAGACCGCGTCGACGAACGACGACGCGCGGAGCGCGGCTGCAGCCGGCGCGCCGCACGGGGCTGCGTTCCTGGCTGACGCGCAGACGCAGGGTCGGGGGCGCGGCGGGCGCTCCTGGCACTCTCCGCCCGGCGAGAACCTCTACCTGTCGGTGGTGTTGCGCCCGAGCCTGCCGGCGAGCCGCGTGGCCCCCATCGCGCTGGTCATGGGGCTCGCCGTCGCGTCCGTCATCGAGCGACGGCTCGCGCCGCTTCCGTCCCGCGGCGCGTCGGGCGACGGCTCCGCCGTCGAGGTGCGGCTCAAGTGGCCCAACGACGTGCTCGCCGGGGGCCGCAAGCTGGCGGGGATCCTCGTCGAGGCCCAGCTGCGCGGCGAGTCGGTGAGCAGCGTGATCGTCGGCGTCGGGCTCAACGTCCATGCGTCGAGCTTCCCGCCGGAGCTGTCGGCGCGGGCCACGTCGCTCGCGATGCTCGGGATCGACGACGTCCCGCGCGAGCGCCTCGCCGCGGAGCTGCTCCAGGCGATCGGCGACGCGGCGGCGAGGTTCGAGGCAGGCGAGCTCGCGCCCTTCGCGGAGGATCTCGCCCGGATGGACTGGCTGCTCGGCCGTCGCGTCGAGGTCGCCGGCGTGGTCGGCGTCGCGGCGGGGATCGATCCGGAGGGGCACCTGCTGGTCCGCGGCGTGGACGGCATCCTCCGGGCGGTTGCGGCGGGCGAGGTCAGCGTCATCTCCAGCTGAGCGCCTCGCGCCGCTTGCGTTGCGCGCTCGGCGCGGCCAAAGCTCCCGCCCCACCTCGGGTCGCCGGCGGCGTGGCGCCGCCGAGGCCGACCGAGGCTCCTCGGAGGCGTCGCTTCCTTGAAAGAAGACACCCTCGTCGTCCACGAAATCTACGCCAGCGTGCAGGGCGAATCGACGTTCGCCGGGCTGCCGTGCACCTTCGTCCGGCTCACCGGGTGCAACCTGCGCTGCACCTGGTGCGACACGACGCAGGCCTTCTACGGCGGCCAGCGGATCCGCCGCGGCGAGGTCCTCGAGCGCGCGCTGGCCCCCGGCACGCCGCTCGTCGAGCTCACGGGGGGCGAGCCTCTCCTTCAGCCCGGGTCGTTCCCGCTCCTCGCGGAGCTCTGCGACGCAGGCCGGACGGTCCTCGTCGAGACCAGCGGCGAGGCAGACGTGTCGCGCGTCGATCCGCGCGTGCACAAGATCATGGATCTGAAGGCGCCTGGCTCGGGGGAATCCCACCGGAACCGCTGGTCGAACCTGGATCACCTCACACCGCGCGACGAGATCAAGTTCGTGCTCGCCGATCGGGCGGACTATGCGTGGATGCGGGACACCATCCGCGAGCGGCGCCTCGACGCGCGCAGCGTGACGCTGCTCGCCTCGTGTGTCTGGGGCAAGCTGCCGCCGAAGGAGCTCGTCCAGTGGGTGCTCGACGACGGCCTTCGCGTCCGGGTGCAGGTCCAGCTCCACAAGGTGATCTGGGGAGCAGACGCGCAGGGGGTCTGACCCGCGGGTCGCCCCCCGCGCGCTGCGGCTCCGTGCCGGTGGGGGCGGCGCCCTTCTCTCGCAGCCTCAGCGCTCGCCGCGCACAAACCGCTCGAAATCTTCGACGTCGCGGGGCGAGCCGAGGACGAGCGGCACGCGCTCGTGGAGCGACCTCGGGACCCTGTCGAGGATGCGCTCGGCCCCCGTGCTCGCCTTTCCGCCCGCGGCCTCGAAGATGAACGCGAACGGGTTCGCCTCGTAGAGCAGCCGCAGCTTTCCCTGGCCGCCTCGATCGGCGGGGTACGCGAAGATGCCGCCCTTGAGCAGCGTCCGGTGCGCGTCCGCGACCAGCGATCCCACGTAGCGTGCGCCGTACGGCCGTCCCTCGTGCTTGCTGTCCTCCTTGATCCACGCGTTCCAGCGGCGCACGTCCTCCGGCCATCGCGCGCTGTGGCCTTCGTTGATGGAGTACGTCGAGCCGCGCTCGGGGATCCGGATGTTCTCGTGAGAGAGAAAGAACTCTCCCACGGTCGGGTCGTAGGTGAAGCCGTGCACGCCGCCGAGGCCGGTCGTGATGACGAGCAGCGTCGACGAGCCGTAGAGCACGTAGCCAGCCGCGACCAGATCGCGGCCGGGGCGAAGGAAATCCGACGGATCGGCGCCCATCTTGGCGTCGCTCTTTCGGAGCACACCGAAGATCGTGCCGATCGAGATGTTCACGTCGATGTTGGACGAGCCGTCGAGCGGATCCACGACGACGATGTACTTCGCTCGTGGGTCCGTGGAGAGGAGCCTCATTTCGCCGAGCTCCTCGCTCACCACGGCCGCGCAGTGCCCGCGCCTTCCGAGCACGCTGAGCAGCGTCTCGTTGGCGACCTCGTCGAGCTTCTGCACGACCTCGCCCTGGACGTTGGTCTGTCCCGTGTATCCGAGGACGTTGGCGAGGCCGGCCCGCCGGACCTTGGACGTCACGAGCTTCGCCACCAGGCCGAACTGGTTCAGGAGGGAGGTGAACGCCCCTGTCGCCGCGGGGAACCCGAGCATTCCTTCGAGGATGTACGTCTCGAGCGTGATCCCGATGCGTGACGGCGCCTCCGGCGGCTTCCAGCTCAGATCCCGTTGGTCCGACATGATCCCTCCGCGTTGTCGGCGAGGACGTCACCGCCCCGCCGCGTGCTCGCGCTCGCGTCCGCCGCTGTGGCCCCCCAGGGCGGACCGGCGCAGTTTCGAGAATTGCGTATCCGATGGCTTCGTACAACATCCTCGGGGCGCTGGACCGCCAGCGCGTTGGGCTCGATACGTTCGTCCAAGTCCTGAAGATGCGGCCCGAGCCCGTTCGCCCGAGCGCCCTGACACGGCGCCGCGGGCAGTGGGTTCACGCCCCGGGCAGGCCACGCGCTTCCTGGCGCAGCAGCACCTTCGACGGAGTGATTCATGGCGCTCACCACCCGTGTAGAGCAGATCCTCTCCTGGTACGCCTCCGAGAACCCAGGCACGCTGACGAACCTCGTCCGGCTGCTCAACCATGGCGCGCTCGCGGGCACCGGAAAGATGGTGATCCTGCCAGTGGACCAGGGCTTCGAGCACGGTCCGGTGCGATCGTTCGCTCCGAACCCCGAGGCCTACGACCCCGATTACCACTTTCAACTCGCGATCGACGCCGGGTGCAACGCCTATGCGGCGCCGCTCGGATCGCTGGAGGCTGGCGCGGCCAGGTTCGCGGGGCAGGTGCCCCTGATCCTGAAGCTGAACAACAGCGACACGCTGGCGAAGGTGGAGCAGCCCGTGTCGGCGGTGACGGGCTCGGTCGAGGACGCGCTCCGCCTCGGCTGCGTCGGCGTCGGCTACACGATCTACCCCGGGTCCGGCGCGAGAAACCGGATGTACGAGGACCTTCGCGAGATCGCCCTCGAGGCCAAGCACAGGGGCCTGGTCGTCATCGTCTGGAGCTATCCGCGCGGCGCCGGACTGTCGAAGCAGGGCGAGACGGCCATCGATGTCTGCGCCTATGCGGCGACGATTGCGGCTCAGCTCGGCGCACACATCATCAAGGTCAAGCCGCCGACGGCTCATATCGAGCAGGAGGAGGCGAAAAAGATGTACGAGAAATACAGCATTCCCATCCAGACGCTCGCCGACCGGACCCGGCACGTCGTGCAGGCGACGTTCGGCGGCAAGCGCGTGGTGATCTTCTCTGGAGGCGAGTCCAAGGCGACCGACGCCGTCCTGGAGGAGGTGCGCGAGATGGCCGCAGGCGGCTCCTTCGGGTCGATCATGGGGCGCAACGCGTTCCAGCGCCCACGCGCGGAGGCGCTGCAGCTCCTCGCCGACGTGATCCGGATCTACGGGTCGGCGCGCTGACGCCCCTCGATCCAGCGCTCGGGCCGGGCCCGCTCGGACCCGCAGTCCGGTGGGCAGCATCGAACAAGGCGCTCCGACGGCGCGCCGCAGAGCGCGAAGCCCGCGCGGAACCGTGGGGGACCGCGCGGAACCGCGCGGAACCGTGCGGGACTGCGCGCCTGGGAGCGGGAGCGCTCTCCCGCCCGCACCTCGGGCCGACCGCCTGCGGGCATCGTCCACGTCGACGGGGTTAGCCCTTCGTGATTAGATGCCGCGCTGGACACCCTCCACATCCCGGGCTCAGGAGACCGCATGCCGATCAAAGTGAACCTCGCCTCGTCCGACCCGCTGAGCCTCGCCGTCGACGTCGTCGTCATCGGCGTGCCTGAAGGCGCTTCGACGGGTGAGGGCGTGCTGGCGAGGCTCGTGGCGGCGCTGGGCGAGTCGGTGGCTCACCAGGTCAAGCGTGACGACTTCACGGGGAAGAGGGATCAGAGCATCGATTTCGCGACGCACGGCGCGTTGAAGCCCGGCCGGGTGCTGCTGTTCGGGCTCGGGTCGGGCAAGGTCACCGACGTCGAGTGCAGGCTGCTCGCGGCGAAGGGGGCGCGCTTCGCGAACGGCGTGCGTGCCGAGAGCGTCGCGGTCGTGGTGCCTCCCGGCGTGGAGCGCGCGGAGCGGGCCGCCGCGGAGGGGCTCGTGCTCGGGGCCTACCGGTTCACCCGCTACTTCACGGGCGATCGTCTGCCCAAGGTCGAGCTCTCCCGCGGCACCGTGGTCATCGAGGGCAAGGTGGGCAAGGCGGCGCGAGATGCCGTCGCGCTCGGCCAGCAGGTCGGCGAGGCGATCTGCGTCGCGCGCGACCTCGTCAACGAGCCGCCGAACGAGGTTTATCCGGAGGCGCTCGCGCGTGTCGCGGTGGACGTGGGCAAGCAACACGGGCTCAAGGTGACGGTGCTCGACAAGGCCACGCTCATCAAGCGGGGCATGAAGCTCATCATGGCGGTGGGGCAGGGGAGCGCGAGGGAGCCCCGGCTGGTCCACATGGTCTACGCTCCATCCGGGAAGCCGAAGGGGAAGCTGGTCTTCGTGGGCAAGGGGCTGACCTTCGACAGCGGCGGGCTCTGCATCAAGCCAGCTCAGGGCATGGAAGAAATGAAGGGCGACATGGGCGGCGCCGCGAACGTGATCGCGCTGATGGCCGCCGTCGCGGCCGCCAAGCCGAACGTCGAGGTGCACGGCATCATCGGCGCGGCAGAGAACATGCCCGACGGCGCGGCCTACCGGCCCGGCGACATCTTCGGCTCTCTGGATGGCAGGACGGTGGAGATCATCAACACCGACGCAGAGGGGCGCCTGGTCCTCGCCGACTGCCTCGCCTATGCGCGCGCGCTGAAGCCGGACCTCATCGTCGACAACGCGACCCTCACGGGCGCGTGCGTCGTGGCCCTCGGGCCGACCGTGTCGGGCTTCTTCTCGAACCGCGAGGAGCTCGCGGAGCGCCTGCGGAGCGCCGCGAAGGCCGCGGGTGAGTCGATGTGGCAGCTCCCGCTCATCGAAGAGCTCCGCGACGGCCTCAAGAGCGACTGGGCCGACATCAAGCACACGGCCGACCGCTGGGGAGGGGCCATCACCGCGGCCTTGTTCCTGCGCGAGTTCGTGGGGGATGTTCCCTGGATCCACGTGGATATCGCTGGCCCATCCATGGCGAACAAGCCGTACGGCATCTTCTCCAAGGGCGGGACGGGCCACGGCGTGCTTACCTTCCTCCGCCTCATCGAAGGCTTCACCGGCTAAACCGTGCAACTCCGCCGCAAGCTCGCGCGCGCCATGGGGCGCGCCATCACCGACTTCGACATGATCGCCGACGGCGATCGGATCCTCTGTGCTGTCTCGGGGGGCAAGGACAGCTACGCGATGCACGCGCTGCTCGTCGACCTTGCGCGGCGTGCGCCGGTCCGGTTCAGCGTGATCGCGGTCAACATCGACCAGGGGCACCCTGGCTACCCGGGACACCTCCTCACCGACTACATGGCGGCGGGCGGCCACGAGTTCCGGATGATCTCCGAGGACACCTACTCGATCGTCACCGAGAAGATCCCCGAGAACAAGACGTACTGCTCTCTCTGCTCCCGCCTGCGCCGGGGCATCCTGTACCGCATCGCGCGCGAGCTCGGCTGCTCGAAGATCGCCCTCGGCCACCACCGTGACGACGCCGTGACGACGCTGCTCCTGAACCTGATCTTCGCGGGTCAGCTGAAATCGATGCCGCCGAAGCTCATCGCCGACGACGGCGACAACATCGTGATCCGTCCGCTGATCTACTGCGCCGAGGCCGAGCTCGCCGCGTTCGCTGCCGAGGAGCGGTTCCCGATCATTCCCTGCGACCTGTGCGGGTCCCAGGACAACCTCCAGCGCAAGGCGGTGAGCCAGCTCCTCGCGGACCTCGACGCGCGCCACCCCGGGACGCGGCAGAACATGCTCGCCGCCCTCGGCAATGTGCGCCCGAGCCACCTCTTTGACACGGGCCTTTGGAAGCGGCTCGGGCTCGAGGTCGCCCGGGAAGAGGGGAGCGCAGGCGACGAGGCAGGCGCGGGTGCGCCAGCGCCGGACGTGCTGCCCGTCGGCAACCTCCTGAGAAACCTGGCCTAGCGCTCGCTCATGAGCACGGATGCCCCCGGCGCCCTCTCGATCGGCGCTCCGCGCGAAGAGGAGTCCACCGCGTCGGCCTCCGTCGGTCGCGGCGGTGCGTTGACGCGCGGGGTCGACGGGGCGTCAGGCTCGGACCGCCCGGAGGCGCCGCTCCCCGGGGCGGCGCGCTTCGACCTGGGTCTGGGCGGCGGGCGCGCCCCGCAGGCGTTGCTCGCCGCGGTCGTCGCCTGGATGATCACGGTCGCGCCTGCGGGTTTCGGCCGTGGCGCGCCCGTATTCGCCAGCATCGCCGCCTCGCTCGCCTTCCTGTGCGGCGTCGCTGCGCCGCTGCTCGCCGCCACGCACCGTCGGGTCGCGCGGCACCTCGGCATCTCCGTCTTCCTCGCGCTGGTCACGCTGACCTGGCTGCTGGCTTCTCCTTCCCTTCAGCCATCCCGCCTCGACCCGGTCCGCGCGGCGATCGGCGCGATCGCCTGGGGCATCTTCGCGCTTTCCTGGCGCGATCGCTGGGATGTTCGGCGCCAGCCGGAGCCGGAACCAGACGCCCCTCTCCTGCAGGCCCGAGCCCACCTTCCTCCGCTCGCGACGGCGATCGTCGCGTTCGGAGCGCTCGTGAGCCTCGCGATCCTGGTGCTCGCGTGGCGCATCCGGGACCCGGAGCGCGCCCTCTTGGCCCAGGCCGTCGCAGTGGCCTGCGCGGTCGCGCTGATCACGGCGGCGTCCGGCGTCGCGGTGGCCCGTGGCCGCCGGCACACGGCCGGCGCACGGCGGCTCCCCCACCGAGCCGTTCGGCACCTGGTGGTCCTGATCGTCTTTGCGGTCCTGGGGGCGGTCGCGATGACGCTGCGGTGAGCGGCGGCGCAGCCGTGGCCTCCCGGCTGCCGCCGCTCCTTGATGTCCCCGCATCCCCGCCGGTTCCTCACCAAATCGCGTTACACTCACGGGCGTGTCCCGCGCAGTCGATGTGTTCGCGGTTCTGCTCCTCGTCGCCGCAGCGTTCTCCTTTGCCTTCGGGGTTCACGCGCTCGGTGATCGCCAGGATTTCAAGGCGATCTACCTCCTCGTGATCGGCGGCCTCTCGCTCAAGGCGTCCACGGAGATCCTTCGTCCCCGCGGGGGTAGCGCGTGAGCCCTGGGCGCCGAGCGATCGCGGCCGTCGCGTGTCTGTGCGCGTGCGCGGCCTGGGCTGCTCTATCGACGTCCGCGAGGGGGGCTGCGCCGCTGCCGTCCGACGTGACGGCCCGCGTGGGCGCGAGCGACGTCGCCGTCGACTCGGTGGCGCGCATCGCGGCGGTGCAGCAGATCCCGCCTGCGCAGGCCCGGGACGCGGCGGTCCGCGACGCGCTCTGGGCCGCCGAGGCACGGACCCGCGGCCTCGAACAGGAGCCTGACGTGCAGCGCGAGATCAGCCTGGTGCTCGCCCGTCGCATGCTCCACCAACTGAAAGAGGAGGCGGCGAACGCCGGCCCGGTGACCGACGACGAGCTGCGCGTCGCCACCGAGCGCCACTGGCTCGATCTCGATCGTCCCGAGGGGTACCGCACCGTGCACGCCATCGTGAAGCTCTCGGAGGACGCTAGCGAGGCTAACCGTGACAAGGCGAAGGCGATCGCCGACGCCATCCGGACGGCCGTGTTGTCTTCGCGCGAGGTCGCTCAGCGCACCGAGCCGCCCCGCGCCGCGGGGACGCCGCAACCGCCCCCCGATCCGGCTGCAGAGGCGTTCATCAGCGCCGCGAAGGGCGTCCCTGCCGAGGGCTTCGAGGTCGTGGTGCAGGCGCTCGCGCCGGTGACGGAGGCGGGACGCGTTCTCACGCCGGAGCCGCAGCAGTTTGACCCCGCTTTCTCCCGCGCGGCGGCGTCCCTCGTCGCGCGCGGAGATCTCACCGCACCGGTCACATCGGCCTTCGGCGTGCACGTCATCATGCTCCTCGAACGCATCCCGGCGCAGGTGGTGCCTGTCGAGGAGCGACGCGGCTTGGTGCGCGATGAGGTCGTGGCGGACCGCGCGCGCGCCGCCCAGTCGAGGTTCCTCGAGGTGGCACGGCGCGAGCCGAAGATCGCGGGGGCCGTCGACGCGTTGCTCGAGCTCGTGCGGATCGAGCCATGACCACCTCGCGCAACGGAGCTCGCAACCGGACCCGACGCCGGCTTCCACGTGACCAGGCGCCGTCCTCCTTCACGTCGATCCTCGAGGATCTCCTGTGCGCGATCCCGGGCGCACACGCCGCCGCGCTCGTGGATTCCGAGGGGGAGACCATCGACTACGCCGGCGGGCTCGACCCCTTCGATGTGAAGGTGACCGCGGCCCACTGGCAGATCGTGCTGGCCGAGGTCGCAGACACACGTCTGGGGGTGTCGCGCCAGATCACGGTGCGCGCGCACCGCAAGAGCTACATCGTGCGCCAGCTGCAACCGGAGTACGCCCTGGTCCTGGTGCTGCACCCGCGGGCTGCCTTTGCCGCGTCCCACCGCGCGTTGCAGGAGGCCGAGGCGCGGCTGTGCGCCGAGGCCGGCTGGAGCACGTCGCGCACCGCGCGGTGGTACTGCGTCGACGTCGAGACCGAGGCCTCGGATCGTGGGCGCCCCGCTCGCCTCCGCGGCGCAGGTGGCTGGCAGCCCATCGAGGTGATGGGCTCGATGGTGGGCCTCGGGCCGCGCGAGAAAGGCTTCCGGATCCGGCTGCCGAGCGGCGCGGAGATGCTGCTCATCCGCGAGCGCATGGGCCGCTGGTTCGCAGACGAGCACCCGGAGACCTGAACGTCAGCACGAGCGAGGCGACGCGCAGGGGCGCTGGCGACGGACCGAGAAGCGCGCCCGGGTAGTGAGCGTCCCGAGGACCAAGGCAGACTCCGCCGGAGAGAACAGGTCGGAAAAATACTGTTGACCTGGCCGGTCTCCTGAGTATCCTCCGCGCTCCCTGGTTGCCACGATGCCGATGCGGCAGGCAACCGCAGCAAGCCGTACAGCGTGTGCCCGGCATGTCTGGGCCTCCGTCGCTGGCGGCAAGCGGCCGATCTGAATGTTCGCGACCTGCGCAGTTCCGTGTCCCAACACGGATGAACTCGCTCGGGTAGCAGCGTTCAGAACGAAGTGGGCTATGCCGGTAGTGTAAGCTGATAACGCGCCGCGAAAACGGTG